>NZ_JBQFIS010000001.1:0-2097500 GCF_056535645.1 Ruegeria sp. BK1
AACCCTGACACGTGTCATTACAATTTGCCAAGAATGACGTCCTGCGTTGCCATCTCGGCTCCTTCCTTCATTGCATCAATCCAATTGTCCAGATCGCGCTTGTCCCAAAGAACTGTGCCGGGCCGCATTTCAATTGGCTGGACGGGGCACGTTGTTTTAAAGAGCTTTGGAGGTAGCCCAGTATAAACCGCCGCCTCAGACTGTTTCAGCATGCGTTTTTCATTAACGTTGATAGTGAGACTAGCGTTAGCCACTGCTAGTGCCTCCCAAGACGCTCGTTGGTCCATGACGTTGACCAGGAGGTCCGATTGGGGTCAATTTACCCCGAGGATCAATTGACGCTGTTATTTCCGGTTGGTTTTTGATTGCGTGAGGCATCACTCAGTCCCAAACTCTGATGCAATAGCCTCTATCTCTCCAAGCGAGATCTGGCGCATGACATGCATGCCTTCCATTTCAAACAATCCGGCAGGCCCTGAATTTGACCACACGGTCGGGTCGTCTTCGAATTCGTTTATTTTCATTTCGGAAAGATGTACCGCTGTAAAATATATTTCTAATCCGGCGTTTTTGAAAATCACATAAGCTGGTTTCTCATGGACGTTAAATTCTAATCCATTGAGTAATATGTCAGATTCAGAATTGGACCGATGCGACAACACGAAATCAAATAAGTAGACAAGGAAGTCTTCCGCAGTGTTTTCTCGCTTGAAATCGAGACGCTGAATGACCTTTGCAGATTCTATATGCTCGAACTCATCATTCCGGAATTGTCGGTAAATCTCAAAAGTATCGACTATACGGTTTGGCGGAGCGCCTGTCATTAGCGCAAGCGTAAGCCTCGCTGCATCACGCGTTGTCATATCCGGTGCGTTCACGCCACGAGCTCCTGTCGTCAGAAAGCCTGCTTCACGGAGCTTCCTTGCAACAAAGTGAACTGTCGCTTGATCGATACCAAGCGCATTCGATATGACTTTTATCAGATGACCAGACTTCATAGTCTAAATGTGCATTACGCACTTAGGCTATGTCAATACACCTTTTGCCCGTCGTCAGAGTATTTTGGAGAACACAGGCTGTATCGTAGCGGAGGCTCTAGTTCGGTTTCTGTTGAAGTTTAGGTGGCAGCGGCTTGGCTCTGCAACTGCCGTTATCGGATTGTCTGCGTCTTGATCTCTCTCTTACCTTCAGGATTTTCGCACCGCGGCCATGATAGACGTCCACTGGTGTCAGAATCACGAGGCTCTCGTGGTAGCGATGGTTGTTGAGTGAGCGACGAAGGCACCGATCTGTCATTCGGGGCCGCCGGGTTTGTAATAGTTTTCCAATAGCACTGGGTTTTCATGGTCTTCTATACGACTGCTTTGGGGTCGGTGCGGTCGTTCGCTGCGATCTGTCTGAGTGACCGCTCTGCGGACTGAAGCGGACCTTGATGGTCACAGACTGAACGTCGGCTTCTGGCATTGTTGCGTGATCTGTTTCTACAGGGCAATTAAAAATTGTCTGTCCGTTTCGAGCAAACTTACAATGCCGGGCAACTTTCTTGTTCTATCTTCTACTTTCCGACAAGAATTGCATGTTCCCGCTCTATAACCTTTTCCCAATCGCCTTGCGCTTTCAGACCTGTCGAAGAGTCTCCCATTAGCGAAGTAACCATCAATCTTCCACGCGCTTTCGCTTCTTCTTTCGAAAACCCGGCCTGTTCAAACATCCACGCGGCGAACTGGAATCGTTTGCCGATTGTTCTTTGATACGCCTCTCTTACATTCTCATCGGTATTCGCCCACACTGAGACAGCGTGATCTGGCAAGGCGGCGTCCTCTTCTATGACCTTTTTCATAAGAAGAAGAATGCGGTCTTCCGGGGGACCGCCAAATGTCTTTGCCTGTGCGATCACTTTGTCAGTCAGTTCCTGCTCCCAATATCTGAGAACCTCATCCAAAAGCTCTCGGACGTTCTTGAAATGCCAGTAAAAGCTACCGCTTGTCAGGTTCAGTCGCTTTGCCATTGGCACGACTTTTATCGCGGAAACGCCACCCTCGTTGAGGACTTTGTAGGCCAGCAATATCCAGTCTTCCTTGGTCGCGGCGTTTTTGGTGAGTTTCGAGTGATAGATTCTGACATTCAGATTATAGCATTCTTTATTTGACATAGAGCAGTCTATGGATTTACCGTAGAGATGTCTATGGTTAACGAGAGGTTCACGGTTACGTGTTCTCTTACGAGGCGTCGCTTTGAAGGGGGGATCAATGAATAACTTAATGAAAACCGCAGCCGGCACATTGATGGCCTTAGGTATGACACTGGCTGGCACAGCCACGGCGCAAAACGCCTTGCCGACAGGTCGGAGTGCCAGTGCAATCGAAAACGGTGTTTATCCCGCGTCTTACTTTCCTAACACTGAAATCCTCGGCGAGGATGAGATGCGTATCACGGCATTGGGGACGGGGATGCCAAACCAAACCAAGGCAGCCGTTTCGATTTCGTTTTATGTGGAACTTGGGAATGGGGACGTCTTTCTGTTTGACGTAGGAACTGGCGCAACCGGAAACCTGTTCTCGCTGCGACCGGACTTCGCAAAGATCGACAAGGTCTTCTTCAGCCATTTGCATGTTGATCACGTTGGAGACTTCATGGGCCTCCACGTCGGAGGTTGGCTTTCAGGCAGATATACCCCGCCCGCATCTTCGGCCCGTCCGGATCAGAAGATGAACTGGGCACCAAAGCCTATGTTGAGGGCATGTCCAAAGCTTACGCCTGGGACTTGGCCACGCGAACGGGCGCGCTGCCGGATGACGGCGCCAAGCTCGAAGTCACTGAATTCGATTACATGCAGGAAAACGAGATCGTTTATCAGGAGAACGACGTCACGATCCGTTCTTGGCCTGCGATCCACAGTCTAGATGGTTCGGTAAGCTACTCTCTAGAATGGAATGGGCTGAAATACGTCTTTGGTGGCGATACATACCCGAACAAATGGTATGTAGAATATGCCAAAGGGGCGGACCTCGCTTCTCACGAGGCGTTTCTACCTCCGGATGCGCTAGCCCCTTATTTTGGCTGGGATATGAAACAGGCGACTTATGTAGCTACGCGCGTTCATACGGAACCTGCGGCTTTCGGCAAAGTTATGTCCGCTGTCGAGCCACGCATGGCCCTAGGGTATCATTCTGTTCTTTCGCCCGAAAACTATCAGGCAATCCTGGAAGGTGTCCGTTCGACTTACGATGGGCCTCTGACGCTCGCACGAGATCTACAGGTGATCAACGTGACCAAGGACCAGATCGTTGTTCGGGAAGCGAGTGTTGATGACTATGCGTTGCCACCCGCTGTGAGCGACGAGTACATCAATGCCCCGCGTTCAAAAGAAAAAGAGCCGTCTGACAAAGTCAATGCGGGAAAATGGGAGGGTTACACGCCACCGCCAATGCCGGATAATTAACCTTCAGGGTGAACAAAATTCCGATTTGGCAGTACCTGTACCGACTATTCCTGATGCTGGGCCTGGTGGCCTCAGGTGCACAGGCCGTTTCGGCGGATGTCGTTCTGACAAACGGTTCAGAAGTTGCCCCCAATATTGCTGTCCTTCATGTCAAAGAGGATGGGGTCTACGTCGACCTTGAGATCTATGTCGAAGATATTCCGTTTTTTGCGGATATGTTGCCAATAGGATGGTCATCAGATTTCGTCGGGGGTGAGCCGGAGGCTGAACAAGATACCAATCAAGGTTATGCGCAAGCCGAAAGCCGGGCGCTTTCGATTGTTGCAGGCGACGAACGGGTCCTAAACGCTGATATCAGAAAGGTGGAATACCGAACGCGCATAGACCGGGCCGCGCCGCTTGCAGGTCAGCGCGATCCATTCTCGGGGCAAGTTGTTCCCAGCCCGCCAAAAGATCCGCGCGTTTTATTCGCGGAAGTGTTCTTTCCGTTTCAAAACTTAGTTCCCAAGGAGCTGACTATAGTGCCGCCATCGCGGCTTGGTGAACCACTGGCGACTATCGGGATGCAGGTTTTTGACCGTGAGGTTCCGGTCACGGATTTCAGCTTCTTGTCAAAGCCAGCAGAGTTAAAGATTCACTGGCCTGATCCGTGGGATAGCCGCTTTTCTGCTGAAAGCCTGAATCGAAAAGCGCAGGACGGGACATCCACCTTTCTTTACATCGAACCTCGTGAAGTTCGTCATGAAACACTGATCCGCTTGCGTGAACTAGCGCCTTGGATTGATGAAACCACGGAAGTGGGTCAAATGCTTTCGCCACAGCGCAGCGCCTTGATCGTAAACGAAGCGGCGTCCTTCCTGGCGTCTCGTAACCCGGTGACAATTGATGGCAAATTAGTGCAACCGTCAAACGCTACAGCAAAACTCCTGGAGCTAACATCGCAGGGTTATCAGGTTGTCGAGCCTGGAAAGGAAGTGTCTGTGAACAATGCGTTTATCGGAGCTATCCTGTCGTTCTCATCGGCAGACCTTCCCGATCAGGTGACGGTCACATGGGATATGTTTGACGAGGAAATTTCCGCGTTGCGACCATTTCAAACGATATCGCCGGGCCATTCTTTGGAGCTGTGAAACCGGCAGATCCTCAATTTCACTGGCAGAACCACTTGCTCCAATACGAAAGAGCATCTGTTACTCAGATTCCAGTTGAGCAGAAGACACGGCAGAACCCGGCAATGGCTTTGATCTCCGGTATGATCAGTGCCGCATCAATTGGTTTTTCCTTCTGCGCAAGGGCAAAGTTGCAAAGCGCGTCAGTTGCGTAACCATGATTGCCGCAACATCGGCAACCGTCGCATTTTCGGGATATTTGTCGGAGGTACCGTGGAATAAGCCCGAGCCCCCTAAGCCGCAGGTTGCGGAAGATATACTGCGCTCAATGGTCGAGAACTTGAGCACGGTGACTCTGGAAGTTTCGCCGGCCGCAAGAAAGTCAGAGCTGGCACATATTGTGACGGAAGCGTCTCTGAGTGACATCGCAACAGAGGTTGAACGTGGTCTCGCGATCCGAACGCCAGGAGGCAGTCTTGCAACGGTTACTGATATCAGCGACCTGAAATTGGAGCGCATTAACCCGACCCTCAAGCCGGGAGGATTTAGTGCCCTGACCAAATGGACAGTGAAAGCACAAGGCGGTCATTGGGGCACGCCCATATGCGCGCCGTTACGTTTCGGGTGCTGGCGGAGGTCATACCTGAGTCAGGCCATTGGAAGCTGGATGGATTAACTGTAATCGAGGCTCGCGATCCAAATGCATAAGTATTTAAGATCACAGGTTTTTGCTTTTGGTGCTCTGTTTGTCGGAGTGCTCTTGTCACTGACGCTATCAGCCTCGGCGCATTTTTTGCTTAACCTCAACGTTCGAATTTCGCATGTCGAGCATTTCGAAGACGGCCTACGTATCTACATGCGCACGCCTATGCCTTATCTGGTTGCAGATAAGGTCGGTGATCAGAATGGTGATGCCTTGCCGGATGCTGCACCATTCACGACCAATGCCATGAGCGACGGTCAGTTGGTCCACTTTGTCGACTTGCAGGCTGCCATGCGCGATCCCAATGGGCTAGGGCAACTCGCAGAAGGTGGATTACATCTGTTGGTCGACAATCGGCGCCTAAGAGGAACAGTTGAGACCATTCGCTTGCATCGCGTTGGAAATGAGCCCGGATTCGCAACTTTGGCCGAAGCTCAGAAGGCCGTGGAAACCGAAACGGCCCTCCAGCCACCGCTTTTTGTTGGTGACACAATTGTCGATCTCGTCCTGTATTATGACACTATCGGCCCGGTGCAATCGTACAGCATTGCCAACGTGCTGGACCCCGATTTGCCGGATCAGGACCAAACGGCCAACCTCATTCTCGACTACGCGTCAGACACACCTCAGATTTTCCGATCTCGGGGTCTGATGACTGAACCATTGCTGATTCAGAAGAAGGGGTATGGAGGATTCCTGAGTTTCGTCTGGGAAGGCATACGACATATCCTCGAAGGGTTGGATCATGTTTTGTTTGTTGTGTGTTTGGTCATTGGGGCGCAGACACTCAGGGCGCTATTGCTGCGTGCAACCGGTTTTACCTTTGGGCATAGCGTAACGCTGTCGCTGGGGTTTTTCGGGTTTGTACCATCGGGCGCGTGGTTTGTTCCTGCCGTCGAAACCGGGATCGCGCTTTCTATCATTTTTGCAGCCGTCGCGGCGTTTGTGAGTTTTAAGGACAATGCGCGCTCTGAAGCCACGATGGTGCTTCTGACAACGCTGATTGGCCTCTTGCACGGGCTTGGGTTTAGCTTTGTGTTGCACAATATCTTGCAGATCACATCTCCAAACATCTGGCAAAGCCTGCTTGCTTTCAATCTTGGCGTCGAGCTTGGCCAAGTTGCCATTATTCTTGCACTCTGGCCTGCCTTGATAATGTGTCGGCGCGTGAACTCCAGTTTGTGGATGTCCCTAAGAGTGGGCTTAGCCGGTGGATGTGCGGCTATCGCTTCCTATTGGACCTTTCAGCGAGTTGCCGAAGTTTATTCCGCGTTGGCTTAAAGTCATTGCGATGGCGCGTGCCGCGATGGTCACCTGGGAGAAAAGCGGACATTCGGCTGTTCCGCAGCATAAGACAGATTGGGCTCCGAACAGTCGTTCGCTGCAGCTTCTATGAATGGCCGCTTACGTTCGAATGACGTGGCTGGGTAGCGTATGGGTGACACACACCGGTGTGGTTGGGTGTGGCGCGTTGTGGCAGCATGTGGCGGCTTGCACGCCTTAGTTCCAACCAAGCCAAGAAGTTAATGTGGCTGGATGAGGCGGCTTGTGGCGGTATGTGGATTAAACCAGACTGATTGAAAATCCTCGTGTCGGTGGTTCGATTCCGCCCCCGGAACCGCATTGATCCTCAGGGAGTCGCTGAGGGACTCTCACAGCAGCCGTAGACCATTCCGTAGACCATATGGTGCCTGTTGACAGCGACACAGCCCGTCGCATACCCCTTGTTTTGCTGGAGAGACCGGCTGAAGAAGTGCCTGTAACGGGAGAAGAACTACCGCCCCCGGGCACCACTTCTTAAGGTAAACCCTTGGTTTTACTCCAGCTTTTAACAGCAAGTTGGAGCCGTAGACCATGTCAGCTCAGGTTACCTGTTTCATCCACTTTCTGAGAACCTCAAGCGGGTAACCTGTCCCGTAGGAATGGCCTACACCATCTGTACGCCAACCTCCGATCTGATCGACCACGTCTGCTGGACACTCTACGGCTCTCAGACGATCCCGCATTGAGTGCCTGAAACCGTGCATGGTGTATCCCGCTGGGACAAGTTCCTTCATCCACTTGTTCAAGGCGGCACTAGCCGCATTTGCATTTGTGGTATCGGACCTGTTGTATCTTGGGAATGCGAACTGAGACGAGCCAGCTTCTTTGAGTATGCGCTGCGCTGCCCATCTAGCGTTTCCTTCAAGTGGTACATCACGTTCACTGTCCTGCGTCTTCAAACGACGCCATGGATGGTGGCGGACGCGAACTGAGAGAGAACCATCGTCCGCACACATGAAGCCCTCTTTTCCCAGCCCAGCAGCCTCTGCGAGCCGCATGCCTGTGTCTGAAACCAAAGCCACCAACCAGCGCAAGTCGCCATCAAGTTCCCTGCATTTCGCCTGAACGGTCACTATCGCTTCTCTAGGCAATGGGTTGCGGCCAGAGACTCCAGCGGAGCGGTCGTAGTAAACTCCAGAGAAAGGGTTGTGCAGCGAAAGCCCCTGCTCACTCGCTGCGAAGTTGGTAACGGCTCTGACTGTACCGAAAATCCTTGTGAGGCTGCTACCCGCGAGACCACGCGCGATGAGTGCGTCGCGGAACTTGTTCGCGTCCGCTTTGGTATAGACTTCGAGGTGTTTGTCGCCACAGGCATCAATCACGTAGCCACAAGCTCTCTGAGCGCCCCGGTGAAACGTCAAGGGGCGTCCTTGGCCCTTCTGTGTAAGATAAATCTCGACTGCCTCAGACAACAGTACAGAGGCAGCAGAAGTCTCGTTCAGAACAACCGGTGTTACGGCGGAGTTGGCTGCGCCAAGACGCAACATGTGCTTTCCAGGCAGTTCTGTATCCTGCGACCTCAGATGAAACCAATACTCATCCAGTTGATCAGCCGCTCTTCTTGCTCTCGTCGCCGCTACGTTTGCCGAGTGAGTTCGCAAAGAAAATGCGATCCGAGAAGACGAGTAGTAGTGACAAAGCTCCTTGGGGATGCGGCGACTGAAGTAAAAAACACCCTCTTTCACGAAGGTGTACTTGGGTGAAATGGTCTCTGACATGGTCTACGGCTCCAACTTGCTGTTAAAAGCTGGAGTAAAGCCAAGGGTTTAGCTTAAGAAGTGGTGCCCGGGGGCGTACCCACATCGACTGCCTGTAGGCCACTGTGTGAGTCTCTGCGGGCCTCTCCGCGCCCCTCTGTGTTCATCTCAGAATTGGCTGGTTGGTCACCCCGGGAGGGGGATGAGTCAATCACCACGACCCGTAAAAGGCGCAGAGATTTTTTTGCCGGGAAATACAGTGGGTGCTACAGGGTCAGTCTGAGTAGAGACCACGTTGCGTCTCGCGGAAGGCCTGAGAGACAGCTGCTAGGCCTCTCTTAGCGTTAATTCCGCAACTCTCTCAAACATCTGAAACAAAAGATAATTCAATTTCACCCCACCTATGAATACAACAAAACGCTAGGCTTTTCACCCGACATGAGACTGATGAGATGACCGCTGACGAAACCAGAACCAAAACAGCGAAGCCAAAGGCACGTAAGAGCTGCAAGCACTGCAAACGGCGATACACGCCTTACAGAAAGGCCTCCCAATACTGCTCCGACAGCTGTCGAGTTCTCGCATATATGAAGATCTGGAGCGTCGGAAGATTCCCGCTTTGGTCGCGTGGTCGTTTTTGCCTGACGCACAGGTGCCCTCTATCGGCTTTGACAACCGCGCGGCGATGACTGAACTCGCGGATCATGTGATCGGCCTAGGCCACAGGCGACTTGGCATGATTTCCGGCATCAGTGCAGGAAATGATCGCGCCCGGCTGAGGATCGAAGGCGTCGAGGACGCGATCAGGAAAAACGACCTGTCCCCATCGGACCTCACAATCATCGAAACCTCGTACGAGATCGAAAACGGCGCCGAGGCTTTTGCGCAACTGATTTCACAGACCACTCCGCCGACAGCGATCCTGTGCGGCAACGATGTTTTGGCGGTAGGCGCGCTGCATCGTGCGCGGGAAATGGGCTTAAAGGTACCCGACGATATATCAATAACCGGGTTTGACGATATCGAACTGGCGCGGATTGCTACCCCCGCGTTGACGACCGTGCATGTACCGCATCGGGAAATGGGTCGCCGCGCCGCACTGGCGCTGATTGGTATGCTGGAAAGCCAGACGGATGGCACTGGTATGCCTCTGGCTACGCATATCGTTGAGCGTGACTCGCTTGGCCCGCCACCCTGCACTTAGGTGGTTCGCGCCGCCGATGTGTAAAGGTCGCTCTTAACCAGATGGGGTTCGGTTCGGACTTACCCGCGTGTACAAACTCAAGCAGCCAACGCGCAACTAGAAGCCAACATAGGGCGCTTCGGCGGCGTCAAAATTTCCGTAGGCGATCCATAAGACCAAGATCGCCAGACAGGCCGCAATGTAAATGGCACGTTTCATTGTCATGACCCCGACCACACCGCATGAGCAATCGACGAAAGGAATACAACATAGGCCAGAGAAACAACCCGAATGACGAGTGGCGGAACATTCAACCTTTTCGCCGTCGGCAGCACATAGGCCAAAGCAAGCCCATGACCAAGCCCCCAAACCAGAAAGTTGGCCGAGAAATTGTGCCATAGTCCCATGAAGACAAAAGCACAGACCAAGCCCAGTTTCGAGTTACCCGTGGTAACAACCAGCGGCAGGTAAATGTACTGCATAACGAAACCCGCCATAGAACGATGCCATCTTTTCCAGTAATCGCCCAGGTCGCTTGCCAAATGAGGTTTGTTGAAGTTCTCAGGAACTGTGAACCCGAGAACAAGAGCCGTCCCTTCCGCCATCCGAGAGTATCCATAAAATGACGAAAACAGGAAGCCGAAGGCAACAAGCGGCAAAATGAGAAACTTGAAGTAGCCAAGCACGAGCGCGCTACCGCTCCCGTGCAATTGGCTGATCTGACCTTCGGAATACTGAACGGCCAAGCCAAAGAAGCCGGCTATCGCGAACAGGTAAACAAAACCTTCGAAGATGCGATAAAGGCCCTCCGCGTAGCGGGGCTCTTTTCGGTCTTTCAATGTGCCCATTGCATCCAGACCACTGAAAATCGGCCCCGAAGGAATGGATGCAAAGAAGAACGTGGCGAGCGCGAGCGCGGGCAGATACTCGGACAGGCTGACGCTTTTTTTTATAGCCTGCGCAGTGGTCATCATCTGACGCACGATGAAAAACGCGCTTCCGAGCCAAAGAATTGGTGCCTCTTGCAGCAGGTTCAACACGTCCGGGAAAAAGAGCAGAACCAGTATAAGGTAAGGAAGCCGCGCGCTGGCACGGGCGTTGTTCAATAACCGGCATAGGCAGAAAATACAGGTGCTGAAGGCAATTGCGGCCAAGGCGAGCAATAGCGCACCAGGATGCACGACAAACATCAGAAGGCACCCCGGTGCGATGCTCCAGAACATTCTGTTTGTTGAGCTAAAGCGTGCGTTTAGCGTTGCGTGGGAAAGCCCCAGAACCACGAGTATGAACAGCACATACGAAACCGGATCAATCATCTGCGACCTCGGATTCAAGGGCGCGCGCAATGCGTCCGGTCATGATAGCGGTTGCAAGCAAGCTCGCGGGATACTTCTCAAGATGCGCGTCGTCATACCAAAACGTGCTGATGTCAGGACCAATTTGACCGTACAAGTCGAAAACCCGGGTTCCTTCCGGCAAAACTGTTTCCAAGCCCGAGATATCGCTCGGGTCTATGCTGTAGCCGTACAGAGGCAGCGGAACGACAAGGACCTCTGAGCCCCGCGCAGTGACCGCCTCTACCATCTTTTTGAAATAGGCGCGTTCTCCCTGCCGATAGTTTTGCTCGATATCGTAGGGATAGACCTGAACATTATCCGAAGCAGTCTGCCAATCCTTCAACGCACGGCCCTGCGACGACCGGATCAACTCCGCTTCCAACTCTGACACGAGGTCAGAATATCCAAGGTCTGTTTCATGATCGCCATATGTGAAAGAGAAATCTTCTGGCCAATTTGGCTCACGCGTTATGTCCAACTGATCGCAATCATCAAATGTCCAACCCTCAAAGGGGGCCTTGGCAAACTGGTATGCAAGTGCGCCAGCTCTAAGCATCACACCGCGCAAACGAAACTGCCACAGCGTGACAGGGCTTTCGACCTCGGTGAACGGCATGGCAACGGCAGGCTGGGACAACAGTTGTCCAAATGTCATCAGATTGAGGTCCCGACCGAACAGATAGTGTTCTGTCGCCTGGTTGCCCGCAATGCGGGCCAAATGGTTCACGGTGCGCTGCGTCATGAAGGACGCCTCAAGAACAACCAGCTTTGGCGCACCGCGCGATTGCAGATAGGTTTCCAGCAATGCGTCAGAGATACGAAGTGTCATATTCCCCATCGCCAGACGCTCGACAGTTGGCGCGCCGGAGAGTTCGCGGCGCAACAGCCTTTGGATCACCAGCGGATCCAACGCCACACCAGAGCGACTGCTGCCGACAATCAAAACATCTGCCGCAGGCGCGGCATCACGCGCAAGCAACAGGTTGCACCGCGACAGAACAGTGGCCGGCCCGCCACGATTTTGGTCTAGGAAGAACAGCCCACCCAACAACGCCAGAAAGGCGGCAAGCGCCACTGCTGACTTAACGAACAAAGCTTTCACTGCGGATTTTCCAGCATGGCCTGCAGAGCAACTCGGTCGAGTTTTCCATGCGGGGTCGTCGGTAGCGACTCCATCGGCAAAACACGTTTCGGGATCATGTAATTCGGCAGGTTGAGGTCTGCGGTCTTCACGTCCTGTTGTGTTTGTGTGCCCTCAATGAAAAGAACCAGTTCGTTTGGTTGCTGCTTGGGATGCGCCACAACCGCCAACGCGTCGGTTTCGAGTGCCCGTCGCAAATGCCACTCGACTTCCATCAACTCGACCCGATGGCCACCGATCTTCACTTGGTGGTCAAGTCGACCCAGGTGGAAAATCCGGTTATCCCGCCAAAGCACCTTGTCGCCAGTTTTGTAGTACCGGGTCGATTGCGCGTCATAAACGAATGGTTTGGCAATCTTCGGGTCGGTATATCCAGCGAAACACTGATCGGTGCAAAGCAACAGCTCCCCGGAACACTCGGGGGTGCTGCCCTCCAAGGGTACAATTTCGTCCCCGTCCAGAATGGCGACCGAGCACCCCGGAATGGGTCGCCCGATAGACACAACATCAATTTCACTTAGGTCCTTTGCACCGGTCCAAAGCTGGGCGGTGACGGCAACGGTGCATTCGGTCGGCCCATAGGTGTTCCATAGTTCAGATTGTGGCGTCGCTGATTGCCAATCGCGGGCAATCTGTGTGCTCAAAGGCTCACCATTGAAAATTGATATGCGAATGCTTTGCAATGCGCTTGGATCAAACGTCGGAAGCGAGAGCGCAACCCGGGCAAGGGTTGGCACGGATATCCAAACGGAAATGGCATTCTTGGAGACGAACTGAGCCGGGTTGAACAGATCAATCTGCCGGGCAGGACACAGTGTTGCCCCGCTGAGCAGCGCCGGGAAAATCTCTTGGATGCTGACATCGAACGACAACTCGCAGACCTGCGAACAGATGCTTTCGTCTGGATAGGTAACGGTGGCCATCATGTTGTCGATAAAAGCAACTAGATTATCATAAGAAATCGGCACCCCTTTGGGTTTGCCGGTGGAGCCCGACGTGTACAGAATATATGCTGCACCCTCGATGATCGGCCGTGCAGACCAAGGCCGCGCATCCGCGCCACCGATTTCACCTTTGTCACTCAACACCAATATCTGGTGAGATTCGAAGCCCAATCCTGTCGCTCGCTCAACCGTCGAAGGATGGCAGATCACATATTCAATTCCCGCCGAGTCGATGATCGTTTCCAAACGCCCGTTGGGATAGCCGAGGTTCAGTGGAACAAAGGCCCGCCCTTCTCCTATTGCGGCCCACATTGCTGCATAGGCGTCAGACGATCGTTCCAGCAAAAACCCGATTGGCGACACGCCCAGTGGATCACGTTCAGCCAAAAGTTCGCGAAACCCAAAGACCATGTTTCCAAGGTCATGATAGGTGGTTTCTTTGCCAGGTTCTCGAACGGCCACGGCAGCCGAATTGGCCTCCGCCACCGACTGCATTTTTTGCAGCAAAAGCTCCCGGCTACCGGACATCAAGCCGCCTCTTGTTGCAAATATGCAGCCAGCGCGGAAACCGACGTATAGTGTATCGCCTCATCGAAATCGGGTTCGATGTTGAACGCTTCATTGATAGCCAGGAAAACTTTCATGAAGCTCATGGAATCCCATTCTGCGATGGTTTCCATTGTGTCTTCCGGGCGGACGGCAAGATCACTCCGGCCGCTCTCGCCACGCAGCACATCCTCAACGACAGTTATGACCTTGGTCAGAACATCATCTGCCATAAATTTTCTCCTCAAGTGGAAGCGCCATTTTGGTATAAAGCGCCTGCTCGTCGGCACTCCATTCGGACGCGGGGCCAACTTGGTAGGCACTCCGCTGATTTGTTTTTTTGGCCGACATTTCAACGCACCTGCTGAGATTGGCATCCGACAGCAAACCCAGAGCGTCCAGAAACTGCTCCCAGAAAAACGAAGGCTTTTCGGCAAGATCTTCGAAAAGCAACTTACTGCGTCCCGCACCACCGCCTGCAAAGGCGTAGAGGTGCGTGTTGACCGTCGTCCAAAGCCAGATGTTGCGTTGAATGCCGCTCCAGTCGTCCCAATGCGCGGCGTATTCGCTGCCCTTTGACGGCTTCAGCCGACCAACCGAGATAAACTTTTCCCTGTCCGTCAACGGCTTGCTACGGTCTGGCCAACCGGCGGGCTGATCATCCTCGCCTGAAACGATTGTGGCCGACCTGACAAAGCCTTCGCATCGTCTGAAAATAGCGATGATTTTTGCATCCGGGTGCAGTTTCGCAAGGGACTCAAGAAACGGGGTATTATTAAAGGCTACGTCGACCAGATGGGATGCACGCCCTGCCGCCTCGGTCAACACGGGCGCAGACCTCAACTCACCCGCTGTCTTGAAAGCGTACTCGGCGTCCCCCCACGCCTTTCTATTGTGAAAGTTGATTAGGGGCAACATTGGCGAATGCGCGGCATCCAGCAGATGGCCTTCATGCAACCCGGTCACATCGGGCAGCGCGTTAAGTGTCTTGGCCACAAACATCGTGGCCGTTCTGCCCGTGCTTGCGCAAAACGCAAACGAGCAGCCAGACGCCACCTCAAGCCGATGATTCAAATTGTCCACTGCCGCGACCTTTTAGAACGATGCCTCATACATTCTTGTTTTATTCGACACTCGCGACTTAGATAGCACGACGACGACATTTCCGTCCATTGGTTGAGAACACTCTGCGCGGCCGGATAAACCGCCAAAGAGCGCGATCTTGACCCCCGCCGTTGCCCTTCGCCCAACACCTTACGACCAGCATCCACAACCAGCCGTATCGGCAACAGACCCAGCTTCACGCGCCCGAATTGATGTCCAAGGTTTTTTGAAGCTTCGGCTTACGCAGTTTCCAGATTTTGCTGTCCACCATGTAGTGGTGAAAGTTGACGATTTGATAGAGCACGATTGTCGCCGATAGCCCGGCGAAGAACAGCCAGTCGATGGTGCGCAGAACGCCCCAATAGATAACGCCGGTTATCGCAATACAGGTCAGCATATAAAGCCACATCCGACCGTTTTGCGAGATGTAGGACAAGAACTTTGCGTTCGGGTCGATACCATTGCTGAAACGTTTGTTGTTATACATCCAGACAAACAGAATGTACTGGGCGTTGTGCCAGATGTTGATCATCAGCCAGCCTAGCGTAATGTCGCTGGTGGCCACGTAGGCAAGCCAGAAAATCGTGAAATGGCTGAACACGTACATCGTGTGAACGGTGGCAAGACGCCCTTCGCGCCAAGCGATAATGCGCTGCAACAGCCAGTACGCCAGAAGACCAACGGCAACATATCCACTGACGACGGCAACCAATGGTGGCACCGGGAACGACCAAAGTTCCATTCCGATAAAGGTCGGTTGCTGCTCTGCGGAACGGCTCAGGATGCCAAAGACGGGGATCGAGTAGAAGATAGCCTGATCAAGCCAACCGTCTTCATACCGCGCGTCACGATCCTTGCCGCGATATGCCCGTGAAATCCCCCAGCTCTGACGGATGTAGTGGTACCATTGCCAATAGAAATAAATCGTTACGATCACCCAAAGCCCGAATACCCAGGCGACCGCCAATGTCGCTACGACCACAAGCGGAAGCAATCCGATCATCAGGAACTTGTGCTCCTGAAAGCTTTCCTTGTCAAAACAGATCCGGGTGAACGTCGATATCACGTGGTGATATCCCAAAAACCACAAGTCGATTACCAAAATTGGATAAAAAAGGCTGGGTTCGATCATGATAACCAGACCAGTCACACACGACAAAGCAAGAAGCCCAAAGATGAACATTGTGTCAAAACGGGCATTTCGGATCCATGGAAGATCCCAATACGTCTGAGTGGGGCTTGTCGCATCAGTCATTTCTGCTCTCCCAGTCTTCTTGCCTGTGCTCTTTGCGCCATTCTAACGATAAAAATGGCAAGTTATAGGCAAGTGTCTGTCATTTGCTGCTCAAATATCAAACAGCAACATGCTTGTTGCCGGAAAATCACGACAAGTATTGTGAGGAATTCCTTTCCGCCCATGAGTTCGACGGAATTCTCAGGAAATCAACGTGGACACTCGTCGAGTTGTTGTGCGGTTTTCGTCGCTCTTGAAGCTGAAACCGTTCATGAACGCGTCCTGAGAGAAAAAGATATCTTTCTGGCTGAGTAGTGCCTCGGAAGGCTTCGTGGGACACGCCATTCGAAAAATAGATGCTGTTCTTGTTGAACGAAAAGGGGACCAATTTGTCCTACGCCATGTCCTGCACCCGCGCAGTTGCTCCAAGTTAACCGAGGACAATCAATAGGTTCGTATGAGAACGTGGTGCCGGGGGCGTAGTCTTCGCCATCAAGTTCGGCTCTGTCGCGCCGCTCGCTTTCGAGGTCATGCTATACTTGAGGAATAGGACCCAAGATGTCTGCTCTACGTAGTCCAGCTCGTTTGCGATGCCTTCTTCCGCGCGAAGGTCCCGCTCGATCTTGTTGAACGCGTTCTCGTACATGTCTTCCTGCTCATTTTGTTGTCGGCAGAGTTTCACCTGAGGGTGTAAAGATCAACCGCATTCAAATCGGTTCGCGACGGCATTATTACCAAGCGGCAAGCCATCTGAAACGCAGTCTCAAAAAAGGTCGGCAGAGGGACAGAGACCTGCATGGTATCCAACTAGCAATGGTGCCTGGCACGGCTTCCCCCGCCGTGGCAGCGAGGGTCGCATTACTACGCGGCGACCGCGTCACCAATCGAAACACCCCAATTTGCTGTCACAAACCGAGAGGCCTCTTGAGGTAACGTTGGATATGCTCTGGATCCTCGGTAGTTGTAGACCTTACTCCCTTCCTTAGCTTTCAGGAGATACAAGTTGGTCAGAATTTCTTTGACACTGTTGTCGCCATTTCGCGCTCGGTCAATCAGACCTTCTAGGTAGGCTGGGCGGTCTGCAGGAGGCATACCGTAGTAGGTTTTGCAAAGGATCATATGGAGGTTGAACAGTTCGTCCTCTCGACGGCGCTTCGTTGGTGAAGTTGTACGGTTCTCGGGAACGCCTCCTCGTGATGAGGCTTTGCGACAAGTCGCGTCGCAGAACTTTGCTGATGAGCGTTGCGCACAGAAAGACGCCCCGCACTGTTGGCAGGTTTTGGATATCATTGGATGTCCTTTGGAAGTTAGCGTGACGCCACTATAGAGAGAGGACCTGAGGGTTAAGACGCAGGCCTTTTCACGACGTCACTAATGATTAGGGAGTTCATCTGGGTACAATGATCAGGCAATTACCTGATGTTCAGACCAGATGTGGTAGACCAAAGATGAGGTTGTAGGAGGTGGACCCACCACCAACTATGACAATTCAACATAGCGAAATTTCATGATCGAGAGACACCCTGAGAGGTGTGTCTCAGGTATTGTTCGATGTGGAAGACTAGTGTGTCTTTTTTCGACGATGTTGCGACGACCACCTTCTCTATTGTTGCTGAATGGGTATCTGTCATCTTCGTTTGCTACTTTTGACCAGTAGGTTTTGCAGAATTGCGTTGTAGCAGTGTCCGCTTTCGCGTGGTCTCGATCTTTGGGTAAGGTCTACTCTTGTTGGGACCTTGCTTAGTCTTAGAATGCGTTGTCGTCACATTCGCTTCATCAGTCTTGGAAGCTGGTCGGCAACCTTCGAGCTTCTGTCTTTTGTCCTCACCGTGGTCGTTGATACCATGACAAGTGATCACGATTTTCTTTGCCGCTTTCTGGTCTGCGTAACGCTTCTTAGCTGTTATTCTTCTTTTTTGGTCTCTTTCTTTGCGGTCTTGCCACTTAGCTTCTATGAGAACTCTGAGTTCATCATCGGAGAGATGTCGAAGGTGATCCTGTTTGCGATGCCAACGTAGAGAGTTTTGCATTCGCTCTTCGTATCTGACCGATGCGTCAATGGCTTCAGTTTTGCGCTTATTGTGCGCGAGAACTCGACAGCTGTCGGAGCAGTATTGGGAGGTCTTTCTGTAAGGCGTGTATCGCCGTTTGCAGTGCTGGATGGCCTGATTTGACTGGTCCGACTTGATTGTTAGTGCATGACTGGCCTCGGGTCCATCTGGACGATGGTTTCAGGAGCTGGTGGCCGATAGCCGAGAGCGCTGTGGGGCCGCTTAGTGTTGTAGTGTTTCCGCCAGCCTTCGATGATAATCTGAGCCTCCCTCAGCGAGTAGAAGATCTCTCGGTTCAGAAGTTCATCGCGGAACCTGGCATTGAAGCTCTCCACATAGCCGTTCTCCCAAGGGCTGCCCGGTTCGATGAAGGCCGTCCTGGCTCCCACGGCTTCGATCCATGCTCGGACGTCTTTGGCAACGAACTCGGGGCCATTGTCGCTGCGCACAAATGCCGGCGGCCCTCTCAGGATGAAGAGATCGGTGAGAGCGTCGATCACGTCGGTCGAGTTTAGCTTCCGCTTCACTGTGATTGACAGGCATTCCCGGCTGAACTCATCGAGGATGTTCAAGGTACGGAACGCCTTGCCGTCGTCAGTGCGGCAATGCACGAAGTCGTAGCTCCAGACATGGTTGCGGTGCTCAGGCTTCAGGCGGATGCATGATCCGTCGTTCAGCCAGAGACGGCTCTTCTTTGGTTGCTTGCGTGGCACCTTCAGCCCCTCCCGCTTCCATAGCCGCTCAACACGGCCGACGCTGACCTGCCAGCCCGCATCTCTCAGCAGAACGGCGACGCGGCGGTAACCGTAGCTGCCGTATTGCCGGGCCAGTTCAATCATGTCCGCGACAAGCCGGTCTTCGTTTTCCCGGCCTCGGGGAGAGTACCTTTGCGTCGATCGATGCTGCCCCAGCACCCGGCGATCCTGCGTTCTGAAACCTTCATCCTACTTCGGATCAGGTCGATGCAGGCACGCCGGCGGGCGGGGCTCAGAAGTTTCCCGGGCTGCTTCCTTAAGGATTAGCTTGTCCAGGGTCAGATCCGACACGGCTTTCCGAAGCCGTTCATTCTCTTTCTGGAGCCGTTTGAGTTCCTTAAGTTGGTCGGTTCCCATACCGCCATACTGCTTGCGCCATCGGTAATAGGTCTGCTCGGTAATGCGCACTTCGCGGATCGCATCCACGCGCTGCATACCCTGGCCGACAAGCACATCAACCTGCCGTAACTTCTGAACTATCTCCTCGGGCTTGTGCCGCTTGTTTGCCATTCTCTGTCCTCCGTTCACTATACATAACGGTGGACCTAGTCAGATGAGGCATTCCAACGTCTGGACGTGATTTGCACCTGTGTTTGGCACGGATGGGCCGTGATGGGCCAGAAGGGGTACCGGGTATGGTAGACGCTCTTGTGGGCGTGATGCTGGACGCGAAGGTAGACGTGCTGGTTCTGGACCCTTTGGGCGCTATTCACAATCTGCCTGAGAACGACAATAACTCAGCCAATACGCTGATGGGGGCGCTACGCCAGATCGCGGACCGTACCGGCGCGGCAATCGTTCTGGTTCACCACGTTGGCAAAGCAGCTGGCGCAGATATGGGCGCGGCTGGGGCAAGTGCGGCGCGCGGCGCATCCGCCATCGTAGACGGCGCACGCGTTGTCCGCCAGCTGGTCCGCATGACTGACAAAGAAGCCCGCCAGTTTGGTATTGCCGACGATGAACGACACCAATACGTCCGCGTAGAGAACGGCAAGGCCAACCTCGCGCCCGCTGCGAAAGCGCGCTGGCGGCGTCTGGTCTCCGTGAAGTTGCACAACGGTACGTCCGAGTATCCGGCTGGGGACACTGTTGCGGTAGTAGAAGATTGGACACCGCCCGGCCCGACGGTCGGGACACCCAGCGACCTTCACCGCGTCCAAGCGGCCATTGACAGCAGCCCGGCTGCACCCCGCGCGAATTCCCAAGCGCGTAATTGGGTTGGGTGGCTGGTTGCCGAAGTCCTGGGGATTGACGCAGGGGACTACGGGACGAAAGCCGCCGACCGAACCCCGGAACAGGCACGGGGCTACCAAGTCGTTTCGGACATAATCGACGGTTGGCTGGCTGACGGCGGTTTGCGTCGTGAAACTGAACGCGACCGGGAAAAGGGGCGGAACATGGAAGTGATCCGCTCAGGCACCCCGCCGTTTTGAACGAAACGCAATGTGCCGGGGGCGACGACAAATGACACAGCCCGTCCCCTGCCAGTCTCATTTCCTACGCGCGCACAGACCTGTCGCCGTGCATCTGGCAGGCTTCCCCACCTCCCCACCTTGGGTGGGGTTCCGTGGGGAAGCTGGGAAAAACCGTAGCTGGGCAGGGGGTGTGCCCCCTAATAGGGGCACCCCCACCCCACTTGGTTTCCTAAGGGGGGCGGTGGTGGTGGGGAAAGTAAAACGCCTTGTTTTCTTGGGTTTCGTCCCCCTGCCGGAAGTGGGGAAAAATTACATGATCTGACCATCACCCTAGCTGAACGAAAAGGTCGTTCGGGCAGGGGAATGCAGCGATAAGCGTGCGGATAACGCTGCCCCGCAGGAGCGATAAATCAGAAAGTGCGCGCGTAGCGCACCCTCAGACGACGTTCCGGTCTGTGGAAGTGGAAACGAGATACGAAAAGGGACAAGATATGTCTCAGACCCCCGCAGCGTCTAGCGCACGAAATAAGCAGGCCCGTTCCTGCGAACTCCTAACTTACTGCGGCGAGTTGCCGTGTGAAATTCCCGCCAAAACAACAGCACCGGCCAACTATGCTTGGTTGTCCCCCAACTTGCTCAAAAATCGACTTTGACGCCGAACGAAATTGGTTGGAGAAAAACACAAAATTTGCCGCCCACTTGCTTTGCCTGCCCGTGCGATGGCGCGGCTTCATCGCAGACTGCCATGTGGCTGTCTTTCGCGTCGCTGACCCCAAGAAAAAGGGTAAGTGGCGTGTAGGAGTTGTGGAGTTTGACAAAGGCGAACCCGCGTCTTTTCACCCCACTGCTATCGGCTGGCCAGATAAAAAAGGTATGAAAAGCGCCCGCTGGGTGAACGCCTGCGCTTTGGACTTGCTTTGGTGCGAAGCTGAAATCCATCCGCAAGTCGGCGTTCTCTTGAAAAAGATGGTGATCCCCGAACGCTGCACACTGACCGAAGAACTCAGCGTTGACTTCGCCTAGTTGAGTTTCACCCAGCCGACGCACAGCGGCGCAGTCAGCGCCGCTGGCACTCTTGCTAAATCTGCGCCCCCGCAGCAACCAACGCCAGCCAGCGTTTGCACACCTCTGCGTCCGTAGGTCGGGCCAGATAGTCCCGTAGCGTCCGAAGCACCGCCAATTGTTTCGCTTGATCTGTGATCCCCGCCATTATGGGTTCCAACAGACCAGCGTTTTCCCGATAGACCTGAGCCAGCACGGCAAGTTCATCCTCACTGGCGGGTTGCGTCCGGGGACGGCCAGCACGTCCGAAGCCTTTCCCGCGCCGGGCCTTCGGGGCCTTAGGTTTGTCCGGCAGGGTTCGCTTGGACGCGCTGCCCCGCTCTGAGGCATCGACATGCCACGTCCGGGGCTTCGTATCCGGTTTTGAGTCACGTCCGCCAGCATCGGACGGACGTGGCCCCGCATCTGCGACTCGCCGGGGCATGTCCTGCGCTAGCGCTTTGTGCCAAGCCGCCCCGTTCTGCCGGTCAATTTGTGTCCGCCGGTAGTGCCACCGAAGCCAGTCAACCGCCGCTGGCGGCAACGTCGCTGCGTCCAGATCGCCCAGCGCGTCGCGAAATGCGTATTCGTGTTCGCCCAGGTCAATCGTGCTACCTGGCAACCACGGGTTTTTCTTCCACTGATCACCTAGCCGATTGGCAGCGCGGCGGGCTTCGGCGCGGTTCCATTCCTCGGCAGACACGCTGCCCGTTTCAAACCGGCGTTTCTGGCGCACACGGTAGGCCCTCGCGGCGTGAGGTCCGCAATGGCTAAGGCACCGGCCCTGCTTGCTTTCCTTGATTGCGGGGTTGGGGCAAGCGGCCCCTGTTTTCAGTCGCGCGCCGCAAGTCCGCGCTCCGGGGCTACCCATTCGGTAGGGCTCGCCTCGTTCGTGAAACAGGCTTTCGTGTTCTTGCGATGCAAATTTCATGGCTGATGACGATTACTGCTATGCCGCTCATGGGATGTGTTATTTTATAACAAGACTGACGCCATGACACTAAAATACTTGTAATATTTGGCGGTGCAGTTGATCCAAACGAACTCTTGAAGACGGAAGCTTCATCGTTGTCCGCTTTGTGCTGTATTGCGGTCGCTAGCAAAACTTAGGCGAACTTCTGCATCGAGTCCAAAGCGGACGGCTCTCGTTCAACAGTCTTTCCCATTGCGACGCTTGCCAAGAAGAAGACGCGCCGCACAAAAATGCCATTTGCAATGGTTTGTGTTGCTACCAGTTTCTAAGGTGCAGAAACGGTTATCGTAAGCTCAACGCGAAACAGCCATTGGTTAGCCCGGGGCTGCAGCGATGAAGCTAAATTCAAAGGTTTCATCCCGGCCATCTAGGACCAAGCATCGGGAGATTTTGGGTTGGCCGCCGCCTTCAAGCGTAACCTTGGTTCCTTTGGCCTCTCCCGAGATCGCGTAGCTAAGGTCGCCGCAGCTTGTTGTAGGATGATGTACCGTACCGTTCAGCACGCCGTTTTTCAATTTTCCTTCAAACAAGAGATCGCCCGACTGAACCACGCTATCAGCAAGGGATCTCCAGGGGCAAAGTACCAGATCCAGCGGTTGTTGCCCTGACTTTCCCAGGCCATCAACGATCCTTCGTATTCCCAAAGCGAAACTTTGTTCCCACCAAAGCGGGCGCCCACGCGACCTGTTGCTTTTTGACAGTCCGCTTCTCGGGAGTCGGGCTCGAAAGGGTCGCCAGCCGGGTTTCTGCTGAATGCAGCGCAAGGGCGTGTGCTCCGGCATCCGTCGCAAAAGACTCGCCCTCTTCGTCATAGGCAATGGATAAGCCCGGTTCGCCCGAATAATCTGGATGAAAGATACCGAAACTGACATAGCCTTCCGTATCAAGTGAGGCCTCGCAACTCTCGCCGGTGTGAGGATCCATTTCGAAAACTAAACGTATCCTATGCTCTTCGAAAAACGCTTCGCCAATGGGGTAGTTGTGATCATCGCCGAAATGAAGTTCATATGGATTACGTGCGGAACGGGCCTCTGTCCAATACCAATGATTTACGCATCCTTGATAGGCGGTCTTGTAGTTCATTTCTGGTCGAGCTAGCGGATAGACATCGATACCCCAGCGGCCAGCATCGTCAACGGTTTCGATGTAGCGCATCTCCGAAGCCGGTGTGTTGAGCATCGTTTCAATCAATGTGGCATCCATCCAGGTCTCTCTTCCTGAGTAAGCCTCACCCTCTTCGTTTTCACCGACATTCAGAATTCGCAGGAGATCCGCGATCACGTTAACTGATATAGTGAAGGCGTGGTTCACCTGGGCCTTGTTGTAGTCTCCATCTTTAACCACCAGCGCTGGAGCGTGGAAGCCGAGCTGGGCTGTGGGGTGCATCGAACGCGCCGGAATTGGATCTGTTTCCGAAAACTCGCGGGTTCCGGACATGAAGATCAACGCGCATGCCGATGCACAATGGGCGCCCGCTTCGAGACGCGTCACGACAAGAGGAGAGATGCTGCTTTCAGTCCGGGGCCGATCGCGGCGAATTTCTTCGGCAATGGCGAGGCCCTCGGTCATGGACCCGCCCGGACTGTTAAGGCACAACGTTACGATGGGCCATTGCTCTTCCGTGTGTCGATCAATATCGGCAAGTAAGGATCGAAACCTGTCCGCATCACCTGCTTCGATAGGACCGTCCAAACGCATGTTGCATTGGGTGAAAGGAACCCCGGGCTCTAGGTTTCTTTCGATTTGACTGCTGGTGATGCTGATCTCGGCAGCATGCGCGTCCGGAGAAATTGCGAAGACCGCAAGATTTGACACAAGCAAAAAAATGGACACGTGAGAGAAAAGATTTGCCATATGTGGTCCCGCTGTTGTTCATGGGCGCTCGACGTACTCAGAAGCAGAAAAGCCTGAACTGATTTCCTCACACCCTCCGACAGAAGGCTCAGGTTGTTTCACAGGGTCAAGAAAATACTGAAGAAATGTTGGAATATCTTTAAGTTAACTGAGGTTCTACTCAGTGAATGCTTCAATTGAGATCTAAGACAAAGTTGTAAAAAGGTCGAGCTGGCAAAGCTCTTTGTGGCTGACTCTCTTTCGAGCGGTGGGCAAAGCGGGTCACCCCTTGATTTCATGCTGTCTTAGCGATGAAATCGTCCAGCAGTCACCGGTTTCCTCGCCAAAGTACTGTCGTCGGATGGGACCCCAAACAAGATCGTGATGAACAAAAGTGGCGCAAAGGCGGGAAGCATACGAGAAGTGAATAGGATTCTGAAGCGGTCTAATCTGTATCGTCGTCAACCTCTGGATAGTGTTTCTCAGAAATCTCCTCCGTAGTTTGGCTTCTTCCGATGCGCTCCGCGCCGTCCCGCTCTTAGCCCCCTGATCGAGAGGCTTTAATTTTTCGCCACCCGTTGAACTCACACTCTTGATACATCTCTTGCATCTGAGCGGCTAAAGCGTTGATCCGAGCATCAAGCTCCTGTATCTGCCGTGCGTGATTTTCATCCCCCATCACGCCTTTGCAAGCTTTGACTGCACCAGCTTCTATTACTGGCACAAGTTCAATGAACTTGTGGAATCTGTATCGGTCACAACTGTGGAGTGGTAGGATACCACTTGTGTGGATTGCGTTCCGAAAGAGTTCTCTCTCATTGAGGCAATTTAATACGTCCTCAGGGATGTCCTCTGAGGCGTGAGCCTTGGCGTACTGTTCATAGTTATAGATTGCGATGCATCCCAACATCGCCAGAAGAGAACCCTTAATAACTTTAACTGCCTTCGATATATTTTTCATCGTTTAGTTTCCTTAGTGCACTCTGCGCTGCCCTGCTATTGATCGGAACCATTCAGTGGGACTATGGACAGAATATCCGACCCCAAAACTCGCTTATGCGTTTCTGTTCGAAAGACAAGTGCGCAACCTCAACGAGATTTAGGCGCTTTTCGCCGGTGTTCGACAAATGTCCAAAAAGCGTGAGTTCAATCATCACATCGTCTTCGTAATACTGGAAGACTTCCGTTTCGCCGAACACCTGAACCGGGTCGGAACTGATGAACACATACTCACCCGACAGGGGTATGACGACACTCTCGATATAGAAGTCGGCCTCGGGCGCAATATCCAGAATTTCTCCATTCTCTCTATGACCATCCCACTGGACCTCACAGAGCACAGTATCAGCGTCGATCCTCAGAACATGAGGCTCTCGGTCTCGAATGAATGCCTCTGGAGGCCAAGCCTCTTCAGCCTGGGCAGAAGCGCCAATTGAACAGATCAGGGCGCACAACCTCACAATACTTTTCATCTTTTGCCTCAGCAGTGCTCAAAGAAATTTATGATGCAGTCTTTAGCCATTTGCTCGGCTTCTTTGACCTCTTGATATGACAAGGCAGATGCCATCTCATTAAGTAGTCTCACTCTATCCGGATTGTCCTCGCCAAACCGAAGAGAGATGATCATCCACATCAAACCTTTCTGAATATCTCTCTCAACTCCCTTCCCGTTGGCATACATCAAACCAAGAAGTGACTGAGAGTTCGTATCCCCATGTCGCGCGCCAAGAGAGAGCCACTCATGCGCCATAGCATCGTTTTGCTCAATTGTGTCCGTTCCGCTATAAGCACTGGATCCAACGTGGAAAATTGAATTAACCTCGCCGGCGCTGGCAGCCTCTTCATACCAATAAAGGGCCTGTTCAATATCAGGAGTAAAGCCTTCAACTCTGGGTTTCTCGAGTACAGAGGCATAAGCATACATTGCCGGAATGTAGCCCTCTTCCGCCAAGACTTCGAAATAGCGTACTGAAGTAGGGTCCTCACCCAAATGCATTCCAAAGGCGTCTTCCCATCTCTCTTCAAGTTCCGCCCAGCCGCGGATCATATCCGCCACTTCATCGCTCACGTCAGCATTGGCCAAGCCGTACACTTCGGGATTTGTGTTGCCATTAACAATATCGAGTACAGAATATCCGAAATTATCCTCACTGAGCACACTGGCGCCTTCAGCAAGAAACATAGCAACTACTTCCTTCATTGGGCCACCGGCTCGACCCATGTGCCAATGTAACGGAGTTTGTCCACGTTTCTTGTCACGGGCGTGCACGTCGCCACCGGCAAAAAGGAGTGTGGATGTGAAGATGATTGCATCCTCATCGTCCGGGTCCAGCGCGGCCCAGATCAACGGCGTTCTTCCGTCTTCCATATGCCCGTTGGCATGCTCGCCATCTGCGACAAGAGGGATGACATCAAGCCCGGAGTCGAGACTGAACATAAAGTCTCGGGAGCAGAGTCTGTCGCACTCGGGTGTTTGTGAATGCGCAATACCGGCAAGCATAACAAGGATAGAGGAAAGGATCGTTCTTCGCATTCTTGGGCCTTTGGAAAGCTAATCTGAGTTGCGATCATCTTTAGTGACCATAACAGCTCACCCAACAACAAATTCTATTTCTTGAGTGTGATTGCTCTTAAAGTTATTGAAAAGACACACTTGTTCCTGTCATTTGCTCCATGCCGGCTCGCCGAGTAAGTTCCTACTGCTTTTCACGAGCACGGTTGGCGGGCGAAGTTTCAGGGCCGAAAAAGTAATACAACTTGCTGAAGAAAATGCTGGTATTTTGCAAGACCTCGATGTCGCACAGCTTGTGCTTCAACAACGTGTAGGAAGGAAGTTCCGATCGTCCTTGACCGACTGAAAGCGTTCCTGGCAAAGCCACGGAAGCCTGATGCCAAAGAACCGTTGTCGTTAAACGTTATTCTGACGGAAACACACGGTAGACTTTTGGAACTGTCGTTCGCTGAAAGTTCACCGGAGCGGCAGAACGAAGTCGCGTTCTTGCTTGAATTTATGCTCAGCGAGTTGAGCTTGACCCAACCAGAAGCCTTAATCGAACCAAAGAATTTGGCCCATGAATTCATATCAGCAATGATCGACAAACGCGAAGATGATGCAGCTAATCTTGAAAACGCAATTCTTCACTTGGTGCGCGGTGCTGGTCGCAGTGAGGAACAAGTATCGAGGGTCATGATGTTCATGGTTGCTCCAAACAGAGCCAACGATCTCAGCCGGTCTCCTGTCGGATAACCATCCACCTTCTGAGTTTTGCATAAACTGTTGCCGGAAATGCGCAGGAGATCAGAAACCTCATCAGTATTCATTTCGACTTTGCTAGTGTTGCCAGGCTGAATGCCAAAGACAGCCTAGGCGCGTTCAATGCGCGACCTCGAGAGTTGCGCAGCTCGCCCAATGACCATTTGTGAATGCAACTTTAAGCCCCGATAAACAGGATGCTTCATTACTACGGCGGCTATTGAAGTGGTGTCTCAGTTTCGAACCGATGTCAGCTTCGTCCGCAATGCAGTCGTTCAAGCCGAGTGCAGCGAATAGCTGCTTCGAGCCCATTTTGACGGATGCTGCACGGCGCATGAATGTCCGGATTAAGCGACAAGCCTGAACACTACACAATTAAAGGCGGTTTGACCTGAGAAACGGGACGCGCATACGCTGTCGTCGACAAAAAAAGCGACAAAGGTTTTTTCATGACATTTCAATTGGCAGGTAACGGACCCAAAATTTACGAAGAAGTCATGGTGCCCCTTTGGTTTGGCCGGTGGGCTGAAGCGCTTGTTGAACAGGCTTCACTAGGTTCTTCGGAACGTGTCTTAGATGTTGCTTGCGGAACAGGTGTGACGACCCGACTGGCGAAGTCAAAGGTTGGAACTAGCGGCCAAGTCGATGGTTTGGACATCAACGCGCCAATGCTCACCAAGGCACAAGAATTAGCTGTTGATCTCGATATTCGATGGATTGAGAGCGATGTATGCGGGAGCGGACTGCCTTCAGGGTCTTACGATGTCATTCTTTCGCAGCATGGCTACCATTACTTTCCGGAAAAGCCCAAAGCTCTAAGCGAGTTCTTGCGGCTTCTGGTTCCAGGTGGGCGCCTGGCCTTCTCAATCTGGGATGGGCATAGCGCTTACACTGAAGCCCTATGCTCTGCTGTTGCCCACCACATCTCCCCCGAGATTGCAGAAAAGCAAAGGGCTCAACGGCAGACGCCAACAGCGAAAAAATTAAAACAGCAGGTCGCGGATCAAGGGTTTTCGGATGTGGCCGTTCACCGGCAAGAACTGATGATCGATGTTCCGCTTGCGCCCGAATTTGTGCCCATGCATCTGGCGTCTATGCCAATTGCAGGCGCGTTTCTCGCACTCGGAGAAGAGGCGCAAAATGCCTTGATCCAGGAGGTCGCGGAAAAGCTCGACGCATATGTTGTAGGAGATAGACTTGTCTATCCTGACGCGGTGAATGTTGTAACAGGACGAAAATAGCATCCCCGCGTCGCTAATTCCTGTGTGAAGCCACAACCCAGTTAGGTTGATATCCAATCGCAAACTTGCTGCGTCTGGCGCTGAAAGCAGACGTTGGCGGAGTTGTGGCGAAAGTACGCTTTGTCCGCACAGCAGACATTCATGCTTTGGACAGCGAATGTCTTCTTCGAGCCCGAAGCGGACACCGAAAAAATGTCAGACGACGCCAAAAAGTAGCGTCGCCCGATAGTCGCGGTTGTCGCTTTATTCTACCAGTTCCAGATCACCGGGACGCCAGGTCTTGTCGAACCAAGGCTCGAGCGGGCCGTAGAGGCGCATCATCACGTTGAAGCTTTGCCCGGGCATGGTTTGCGCCCAGTTGTTCTCCCAACCTTCTGGGGCTTCTGGACCAAAATAGATGCTGGTACTCCCATCCTCATTAGGTTTTATCCCCGGTCTATTAGAGTCGATACCACCGGATTGCTGGTCAGTTTCAAGGATTGACCGAGTCTGTCCGCTATACAACATAAACGACGCAAAGTTTTTGGCGGGAACCGGCGCCGGTAGCGTTACCTTATAGGTTTTTGAGCCGTCAAGGTACTGTCCGTTGCTGTCTCGCGCTGTCATCGCATAGACAGACCCCGTCCCGACCGGTGGCGAGGTCATCGCAGGCGTTATGCCCGTTGCCATATAGAAAAAGTACGACCGATCATCGAGGATGCGCGCGCCGTCCTCAAGAAAAAGATAGCTCTGGCGTTGGAACGGTGAGTTCCATTGCCGGTCGTCATAAAAGAACACTCCTGGATCGCGCGAGGCATACGTGATCGCTCGCGCCGTGGCGTTTGCGATTGCTGCTGCCTCCTTGAAAATGGCCTGCATACGGGCATCGGGTTCGAAGGGCTCGTCCTTCTTGATCCCTATGGAAGCAAACGTTCCTACAATTTCCGGACTGAACGCACCAATTGGATTGTTTTCGAGTGCGACGTGGATCTCTTCAAAGAAGTCTTCGTTGTTCGCGTGAACAGTGTTGTGTTGAACACCGGAGATATTCAGGAAAGTTTCCGCGGGAGGATTGTCCGCTTCACTAAGCGGATAGATATTCAGACCCGCCTTGATCTCGGCAACAGGGCCAGCCGTATCTCCGTCTGCGTCTGGCGAGCGTCTTAGCAACAACCAGTGCTCATATGTCTTTGTGCGTAGTTCGAAGTAGCCCTCGGGCACCGGCGTTTCATCGTCGTTGTGCAAAAGTAGATACTTGCCACCTTCTCCCTTATCCGCGCCAAGCGCCCCGATATCCGTCACATAGTCAAACGCGGCGTCATCAAGCAACCCAAGCAGGCCTGCCGGAACCTCAATCACCATCGGGCCATCCGAGATATCGACATTCGAACCAATGTAGATTGTGGTTGTATTGGGCGTCAGCCAGATGGACCGCGCGTCCAGCAGGTCTTCTGCAATCACGACGTCATTGGGACTGACGCCCAAGTCTTCGTATCCCTGAAACATAGCTCGAAGCGAAGCGATCTTCATGCCATCCAGGAAAGCCGTCGTTGCTCTGATCAGATCAAGGTTGTCGAAGACTTTCTCCACCGTCTCAGGTGATGGCATACCATCGAAGAATTCCAGATCACCAAGCGTCTGGGTCTCGACCTTGTCTGGTGTAAGAACATTCTCAGGAACGTCGGCTTTGAATTCTTGGGCTGAAGAATGCGATGCGAGTACCAGGGCAGTCAGCACAGCTAACGACTTTGTTTTCATTGTTCGCTCCATTGGGAATTACTGTTTGTTTTGATCAGTTTACTTTTTCTAGATCGCCCAGCATCCAGCCACTCTCCAGCCATCCTTCTTGCGGCCCATATAGACGAAACAAAAGGAAGTACGGCTCTGTGGTTGGTATCCAGTTGCTTTCCATGCCTTCCGGTGCTTCTGGTCCAAAAAGATGTCGTAAGAACCGTCTTCATTAGCCTGCATCGCATCAGTGTCGCGCTCGGACAAACCGACAGGATCAACGTTCCGAATGAAGCTCTTGGTCTCCATCGAATAAACAATCACGGACCAGAAATCGTCGGCAGGTGTATCCGCTGGGACGTTCAGTTTATAGGTCTGATTGTGATCGTACATTTCCCCGTCGCTGTCGCGCAGGCCTGTCAGATAAAATGTACCTCCGCCCAGTTGTTTCGGCAGGTATGTAATCCAGAAATAACTGCCGCCCGCACGCGCATCCACAAGGACTTCGGTCTCAGTCTCATAGGGGAAACCAGCCTCGGGTTGACCATCCGCGAAATCCCAAATCAACCACTGGCTCCTCATCTCGCCGCTATCGTCGACCCAAAGTGGGATCATGGCTTTCCCGGGCGTCACAAAGTAGTTCTGCATCGAGGCGTACGCGAGCAACAATCCCTCGTTCATTGCCTGCATTTGAAATTCACTTGGTTCGAAAGGCTTTCCCTTCTCGATCCCGAGATCTTTCAGAAAATTCACCATAACCTTGTCTTGTGGACGGATCGGGTTGTTTTGAACGTAATCGTTCAGGTCCTGAAAGAATGTCTCGTTGTAGTATGGAAGCGAGTCGTACGGCACTTCTGACGCTTCGAGATAGTTGTTGGGTGGCGGATTGTCGGCCTCGGACAGGTAGTACACTTTGATCGTCTGAGCGTACTCGGCCGCATCGGCGTCCGTTCCGCCATTCGTCAGTTTTGGCCGGAACGAAAAACCATATTCGTAGGTATCTGTTTCAAAGGGAAGGTATCCCGCCTCAGTTAATTCCTCCAGGGACATATCCCCCTCGTAGCCTGGGGGTAGCATGAGGTACTTGCCGCCGGCACCTTCGTCGAAACCATCGGGACCAACGTCCACGATAGGAACATCCCAAGCATTCACGATTGTACCGAAGTAGTTCACCTTTTCGGTGGCAGCGGGCACTTCAATGACAAGGGGACCGGGTTCCGAGGTCATTGAAGCCCAAGCATAGGCCGTAACATCGTTAGCCGTAAGAAACCCATGTTTGGAATCGAACGGCTTATTGAGATAAATGATGTCGTTGTAGTCGCCACCGAGGTCGCGGCGAATGCCCTTCAGAAAATCGATCATACCAGCGGCGGGCATTCCCCAGATTGCAGTCTGAGTGGCGCGCTGCACCATGATCTTGTAATCAATGTCCTCGACTTCGGCTGATCGTGCAAGGATGTCACCCGTGTCATTGAAAGACTGGGAAAGAACTGGCGAGGAAGAAATACCCACAATAAGCGCCACGCCAAAAAGACGCGTCGACAAACCGCTGTGTGATGGCCCAAGTATTTTCATGGCGCAATGCTCCCTGCTGTTTGTGGAAAGCTTGCACATCCGTTCAGCCGATGCGTATCATTTCACGACACGCGGGCGAACAAGCGGGTTGACGGATTGAACCTACCACCGATGATTTCGGCCAAGGCCTTGGGCGCGATGCCCCAGTTTGTGCTTGAGGCCGCTGGGGAAAGACGCCTGTTGCGTGCTTTTGACTCTGCCGATCTTCCTGTTCACTTCATTGAGGAAAGAGGCGGTTACATCTCGGAGCATGCCTTGGCGACCTTTGTGCACGAAGCCGCACGATCCTCGGGACAACAAAACATCGGATTGTTGTGGTCACCGTATCTCACTGTCGCTGACTACGGCGCCTGGGGAAGTTACGTTCTTTCTGCTCCAACGCTGGGGGCAGCGCTAATACGAGCTTCTGCCGTCATGCCATTTCATTCGTCCACGGATCGCGCGTGGCTTGAAACTTCGGGCACTAGCGTGCGCTACTGTTATCGTTTTGGACTTCGCTCGCATTTCGCGTATCCGGACATCGGTTTCTCGGCCGTTGGGGTTTTTCTGAGCATATTCCGCGCGTATTTAGGAAACGACTGGAAGCCATCGGCCGTGCTCTTGGACTTCCCGAAAGTTCCTGGGTTTGTCGAGGCAGAAGACACTTACGCTTGTCCTGTAATCTGGAACGCCACCCGCCTTGGGGTTGAGTTTGAAGCTTCGGCTTTGAGCTCCGAAGCCGCGCCCAAAAAACTTAGCGGAGGCTCGACAACTGTCGGAGATATTTCACGCGAACGATTGGGCGGCCCACCTCAAACACTTAGAGGACAAGTCGAGGAAGTGGTTTGGCAACAACTTCATCGGGAGGAAATGTCGATTGATGCCACCGCGCGTTCGCTCGATCTTGGCGTTCGCACACTACAACGGAAGTTAGCAAGCGAAGGGGTTCGTTTTCGCGAAATCGTCAACGATATCAGGGTAGCAAGGGCCGAGGAACTCCTCATAGATACGCGTGAGACAGTCTCCAGTATCTCCTCCATGCTAGGATATGAAACCGCAAATAATTTCAGCCGCGCATTTAAGAAGGTAACGGGATTGGCACCCTCTGACTATCGCCAAAGGAATTCCGGTCATACTTGAATGGTCGTCTGCAAAAGCAAGCCGCTGGCGTCTGCATTGCTCACAAATTAAAGTTCAGGTTGGATGCGACGAGTAACCGCGTCCAACCCGAGTAGGGCGGGAAGCTAACCTAGTTCGATCACTTTATACGTTTTCTTTTAGGATCAAGAAACAAAGTGAACTGGAACAATGACAAAGTTGCAGACTATTTGCTTGTAGAGGTGATTCTATCTGTTGCCCCGCGTCGATTACCCTGGGATAGGATCAACGCGGGGCTGTAGGAAAGTGCTAGGTAATCAAATGACGCCCGCACTCACTACGGGAAACATTCTGATATTTCGATGCTTGCTCTATTTATGTATCCAATTTGGATATTTGATAGATCCAACTTCTTAAAAGTCGGAGCATGCAATGCGCACACCCCTCGAGATGGAGAGCTTTGGTCGCGAGTTAACCGAGCACCTTCTTAGAATTGTTTGGTTGCTTATGTTGGTTGATACTTTTTTGGAGCTATTCCAAACAATTACTCAAAAAGCATCCACGAGATGGAAAATACTTCTGTAAATGCAGCGACGAGCTTTTGTAGTTCTGTTTTGGGTGCAGCCCCTAGTCATTTCCAGACACGAACCAATGGAATTGGCGAAAAAACCCACGGTCGTTCATGGGATGGGAGACGACCGTGGGTATCAGTTAGGGGTATGATAGGTACGAAGCCATCATGAGTTTGGATCAAAACTCCCACAAAAGATTTGTATTTTGAAAGAGGAGCTTGCGAGTTGTTCAGGCTATAGGTGTTCACCGACGTTCCGCAGTGCTTTTCGAGCAGTTGTTTGCAAACGACGCTTTCACTCGTTGAAATGAATTCACATCGAAATATTTGCTTTTGTTGCGTCGTAGGTAGCTACGCGACGCATCATCTAATTGGGAGGAATACATGAAATATGCTGCCATTTTTGCCGCCGTGGCAATCTCCGCTTATGCAACTGTTGCCGCTGCCAAAGACCCAGTTCCGGCAAGTAGCGACAACTTCGAGATTTACAGTGAGGTTGAAGGCTGGACGGTTTATGCTGACAACGACTCTGGTACATGCCTGATAGAAAAAGTCTTCGAGAGCGGGAACGTCATGCAAATGGGTCTAACCAAAAACCAAAAACACGGTTACTTGGGAGTATTCACGCAAGCTGACATAGACATCAAAAACCGTCAAAAAATAGAAATAGCAATTGACGACTTCGTGTATGAAGGTCGCGCAAAAGGCATAAAAAGCAAGAAGCTAGCGGATGACTACTCTGGTGGCTATATCGTTGTAAAGGACGCAAACATGGCGACTGCCGTGGCCGAAGGACAGACTTTGATCGCATTTCCAAAGAAGTCCGCAAATTTCATTGTGGACCTAACCGGTACAAAGAAGGCTATGGAAGAAGGGCGTAAATGCAACCTTGCACTTGCAAGCTAACTTAGGCCGTTGCTCAACCTCAAAAAAGTTGAGTCGCCTTTTCGTCAAACCCTTTGTGGCCCCGCAGTTTGCGGGGTCATTTATTCGTCATTTTTTGTCTCTTCGCCTCAAGCATCAAGGTTTTGGTTAGCCCGCCGAAACTGGTGCGGGCGTTGTCTAGAAAGCAACGAATTTTGGTTTATCCGAGTGAGTGGCCAGATCGAGTGCGATATTCAAACGAGGCAACGCGGTCTGTTATTTCCCGTGTCTGCTTTGACCGAAACTCTGCCGTTCAGCAGATTTCAAAGAACGTCCAGCGCCGTTCAATGCAGACGTTCAGGCGAAATTTCTCGGAATGACCACCAACAATGACTGCTATCCGTTCCTAAGCCGTCATCTGACTTAACGACTCAGATGACTGACTTGAGCCCGAAGGCGACTTAGAAATTAAGTGCAGCATTTGTCGCTAAGGGCGGCAAACGGAAGTTCGCTGCGGATAGCACGGAGGTCTCCTTTCCCATCGATTGCTCCCGGCGAAGGGCTCGCCGGTTCATGCATCTCTTCGGCATTACCTTGGGCGACCGAGGTCCCAAGAGATTTCGGTAGCTGAAAAGTCGCAGCGGGGTCAGGCTAATCTGCAGGCGCACCGGCAATTTGGGCCTCTTGTGCCTCCTTCTTGCGCCAATCTTTCGGGGACATGCCGAAGTTCCGCGTGAAAGCACGGGTCAGGGCCGATGTTTCGGATAAGCCGACCAATTGGGCAATCTCTTTGATCGAGTGATCAGACCCGGTGAGCAACTCCGAGGCCCGTTCCATCCGGAGTCTGTTGATCACCTTGGAAGCCGTTGTCCCGTAGGAGGACAAGCGCTTGTTGAGCACCTTGGTGGTGATGCTGCACATCCGGGCGGCCTCGCTCACCGTCAGCGCCGGATCGGACAGCCTTGATCGCACGAGAATTTCGAAGCCTTCGAGGTAGTCCAGGGGCACATCGACCTGAACCGGTTCTTCGATATCATTGTCGTGGTTCACGAGGAGTTCGGGGTTGATTGGAAGCGACAGCCAGGCCGCCGGAAAGCGGATGGAGAATCCCCTGTTGTTGCACTTGATGCCCCGCACGCCATGAAACTGCTCCGGCAGCAGGGTCGGATCGCAGAGGCGCAGAACAACCTGGGTTGGATCCCATCGGAAATCGAGAACACGGTGCAGCAGGGAGATCCAGATCCCGACGAGAAAGGCGTCCGAATGGCCCGGCGACACCTCGGGTTCGAAATTGCGACTGGTGGTGAAGTAGGCGTGTTCCTCCTCGATCACGAGCCGGAAGGACACCGCGTTGCTTTCCTTCGAGACGATCTGGGTGAACCGGGTGAAGAAATCGCCAAGGGTCACCGACTGGCCGAGGAGCGCCCCACGCGGCAGGAACTTCAACAGGTCTGTCTGTTGTCCCGCCAAGGCGCAGATATCCGGCCGGGTGATGTCGGCGATGGAGGCCAGCGCCGCATAGACCGTGTCATGCGGGATGAACTCGGCCGGGTTCAGGACCTGTTCCTCGCTCAATCCATGCAGCCCGAGCGCAAAGGCCGGATCCGCATCGAGCCGCCGCATCATCGCTACGACGGGGCCGAGGACCGTAGCACGTACGAGGGACAAACCGTCCTTTTGTTCTCCTTGCGGCATCCACATCACCCTTTCGCTCTCCGACACGCTACGGGCGCGGGCGCCTGACGGCCAAGCAGAAATTGGCTGAAATTGACCGGATCGGGTCAGAAAAATGCACCACGGGATCAGCGGGTCAAAGAATCTCGGGGCACATGTGCATAGTGGGAGGATCGGTCCGCAGGAAGACCGACCCCTGGGAGGACACCGAATGACAACACTCAACCTGAAGGCGTTGCTGCCGGCCATGTCAATGGCAATTGCGCTCACGACGCCTGCCATTGCGCAGGATATCCCCAACATTCCATCAGAGGTCACGCTGTTCAAGAACGTGATGGTCTTCGACGGGGTGAATGACGGCTTGAAAGATGTCGACGTGCTCGTCGTCAAGAACAAGATTCACAAGATTGCAGAGGACATTCCCGAATCCGGCACGTGGGAAGTCGAAGTTCGAACGGGCGGAAGCAAGCGCCTGCCCGATCCTGTTGGCGGTATCGACGGCTATTCTTTCACCATCCAGACCGAACGCGGTATCGAGACCAAAGAGGTCGAGGTCAATGTGATCGACGGCGGCGGACGCACCTTGATGCCGGGACTGATCGACAGCCATGTGCATGTGAATATGTACAAGGATGGCACGATCCCGGGCCTTCAGGACACGACATGGGAGGAGATCGGCGCACGTTCTGCGGCCTTTGCGCAGGAAATGCTGGCGATGGGCTTCACAACCGTGCGCGACATGTGCGGTGCACATGGTGGACTTCGTGCGGTAATCGACGAGGGTTCGCTTCCCGGCCCGCGGATATACTCGTCCGGCGCCTGCCTCAGCCAGACCGGTGGTCATGGCGACTGGGGGATCGCCGGGCAACGCAAGAACGAAAGCAATCTTGAACGGCTGGAGATCACGCGGCTTGTCGACGGCCCTGCCGAAGTGCTCCACGGCGCGCGGCGGAACTTTGCGCTTGGGGCCAACTACCTCAAGATCATGGTCAGTGGTGGTGTGACCTCCATCAAGGACCCGATCTACCAGTCCGCCTTTACAGACGAAGAAATCGCCGCTGCCGTCGAGGTGGCCGGGGACATGGATTCCTATGTCGCCATGCATGTCTTCATGGATAGCGACCTGTCGCGCGCGCTCGATCTCGGGGTCAAAGTGGTGGATCACGGCCTGACCATAACGGAACCGACGATGCAGAAGCTGGTAGAGAAGGAAGCGTTCTTCTCGCCCAACCTGACCGCGTTGGCGCCCGAGGCGCTTGAGCATCCGATGCACCAGGACCCGACCTTCCCGCCGACGGCGAAGTTCCTCTGGTTGCGGAAAAACAGCGAGCAGTTGTTTGATCTGGTGCGGAAGTACAAGCCGAAGATGGTGTTCGATTCCGACTACGTGCTGCTGACCGGTGTGCCGTACCGGCAGTCGATGGACTTCACCAAGGCTTTCATGGCGCGTGAGTTCGGCAACCTCTGGGCCTTGCAGATGATGACCTCGAATGGCGGCGAACTGGCCGCACTGACGGGACGCGGAAACCCCTATCCCGAAGGCAAGCTCGGCGTGATCGAGGAAGGTGCCTATGCCGATATCCTCATCGTTGACGGAAACCCGCTCGAAGACATCACTGCCATCGGCGCTGTCGATACATGGTTCGATGCCGAGCCACGCGGGCAGGACGTGCCGAGCATTCGCGTCATCATGAAGGACGGCAAGTTCTACAAGAACACGTTGAACTGAACTTTCGGCGGGGCGCTGGCCCCGCCGTCAACATTGCGGAAGGGCAAACTTATGAAGCATCTTTTCAAGTCCACATTACTGGCGGGCGTGGTGTCGCTCGCTGCCGGCATGTCCTCTGCGCAGGACGAAGCGCTGCCGCAGACCCTGTTCACCAATGTCCATGTTTTTGACGGCGTGAACGAGGCGCGGATCGAAAACGCCAGCGTTCTGGTCGAAGGCAACCTGATCAAGGAAATTTCGACGGACGGGATCGAAGCGCCCAACGCAACCATGATTGACGGCGGCGGGCGCACGCTCATGCCGGGGATGCATGACCAGCACGTGCATTTGCTGGTGTTCAACCCGCTCAGTGACGGGTTGCGCCAGAACATCACGCCCTTCCATCTTGGTGGCGTTGCAACGATCCGGTCCGAGCGCATCCTGATGAACGGGTTCACGACGGTTCGTGACCTCGGCGGACCGGCAAAGTCCATCGCGCGGATCATCGATACCGGTATGTTCCCCGGCCCGAGGATCTATTCCTCGGAGGCCTTCATCACGCAGACATCGGGCCATGCCGATTTCCGCAAGCTGAACGACCGGCATCCAACCCTGTCGGGGCAAGGCCCATCGCATTGGGTCGACACGGACATGAGCTTCATCGCGGATGGCCCGGAGCAGATCCGCATGGCGGTGCGCGAGAACCTGCGCCGCGGCGCAACCCAGATCAAGATCATGGTCAGCGGTGGTGTGACCTCGGAATTCGACCCTCTGCATTCACTGCAATATCAAGACGACGAAATCCAGATGGCGGTGAAAACGGCCGAGCAATGGGGCACCTACGTGACCTGCCACGTGTTCACCGAACAGGCGATCCGCAACTGTATCGACAACGGGGCAAAAACCGTCGAGCACATCCCGTTTCTGACTGCCGAAGTGGCCGAAGAGATGGTCGACAAACAAGTCATGTTCGCAACTGCGGTAGCACCGGTCTACTCGGTTTCAACCGAGCAGGCAGAGGCGTTTTATACGCCAGCCTCGTTCGCCAAATGGAAGAGCGTCCGTGACGCCGCCGCCAACATGATCGAGGTGATCCAGACGACACCGGGCATGATCGACCTCTACACGCTAGGCACCGATCTCATCAACAACTGGGACCAGACACTTGAGCAGGACAAGAAAATGAACGACGAGTTCAAATACCTGCACGAGGCCAAGTTCAAACCCTTTGACATTCTGCGGATGGCCACATCGAACGGCGCCCGCATGAACCGGCTTACGGGCCTGAACAACCCGTACCAGGATGGCCCGCTCGGCGTGGTCGAGGAAGGCGCTTACGCGGATCTCCTGCTGGTCGATGGCAACCCGCTCGAAGACATCCTGCTTCTGGCCGATCCTGATCCCAACCTGAAGGTCATCATGAAGGACGGCGTGATCTACAAGAACACGCTGGACTGAGGTGAGCACGGGGCGGTCTCCCTCGTCCGCCCCGCGTTTTCATCCGACACAAGTATCCGGGAAAGGACAGACTGTGAAACATCTCGCCTTTGGTACTCTCATGGCCCTCTGCGGCTCGATGGCCACCGCCGAAGACGCTGCAAACATGCGCACCTTTCTGTTCATCGGCACTTCCAACAGCGCCGCCTGGGAGATGCAGATCGCCAATCCCGGAGACCGCGCGGCCTCGGTGAAAGGTGGGATCGAGGCGCTCGGTGGAGAGCTTCTGAGCTACTACTGGGGGCTGGGGAACGGGAAGAACTACATCACCGTGGCCCTTCCGGACGACCCGACCTTCATCCAGGCCTTTTATGTCAGCCGCCTCGGCGACGGGCTGCTGACCGAATACCAGATGATCGAGTTGATGAGCAGCGCCGACATGGCCGAAGCCCTCGAGCGGGTGCAGGAGATCAAGGCGCAGGACGATCTCAAGTAACCGAAAGACGACGGAGAGGACGACACAATGAAACGAACAACAGGGCTTGCTCTTGCAGTGGTGGTTCTGGGTGGCCCGGCAATTGCTCAATCCGCGCCAAGCGACGAGGAGATCGCCGCCCGCATCGATAAACTGGTCGAGATGGCCGACCCGCGCGGCGATGAGGCGCGTAGGGGCGATCTGGCATATCGGGAGCGCTATGCCGACGCCTTCATGATCGACGCGTTGGCGGTCGGATCGCCGGGGTTCGAGAGTATTGCTTTCCTGCTGAAGGATTGGGAGAGCCTTGCGGATCATTACGAGGGGTCCGGGTTCGCGGCCTTCAGCACGACAATTTCGAACGGCTCGGAAGGCGCGCTCGCGGTGCTGGAACGTATCGACGTGATGCAGAAATGGGTCGAGGAGAACGCTGAGCGCTTCGTGATTGCCACGACCGTTCAGGATCTGCGGGATGCCAAGGCTGCCGGAAAGGTCGCGATCATGCTCAATTCCCAGAGCATGGACATGCTGGATGAGAACCTCGAAAACGTCCAAAGATACTGGGATCTCGGCATCCGGCAGATGAACTTCAGCTACAACCAGACCGGCGCCTATTCCGCCGGCATGGTCGCCAACGATCCGGCTATTCCCGATAACGGCGTGACCGAGTTGGGCTACAAGGTCGTCGCCGAGATGAACCGTGTTGGCATGATCGTCGATTGCTCGCATTCCTCCTGGCAGACCTGCCTTGACGCCGCCGAGATCACCGCGAAGCCGATGATGATCTCTCACAGCAACTCTGATGCGCTCTTTGGCAATTTCCGAAACGTCACGGACGCGGCCATCCGCGCGGTTGCGGCAACCGGCGGCGTGGTGTGTGTCAATTTCCTTGGCGGCTTCCTGAATCCGCAAGGGGACGCCACCCCCAAGGCGATAGCCAAGCATATCGACTATATCGGCCAGATGGTCGGCAAGCAGGCGACATGTTTCGGTGTTGACTACGTGGAGAACTACGGTGTCGCCCTCGGTCCGATCATCAGCAACCCGGAGAAATACCCGCCGGCGCAGGGCTATGGCCTGCCGACGCAAATGGCGCCGCCCGCCGATGCCTGGGCTGTCGCGCAGGTTCTGGAAGACGAGCATGGTTGGAGCGAGGCCGAGATCCGCGCGTTGATGGGCGAAAACCTCATGCGCGTCTACGAGGCCAACTGGGGCGGGTAGGTCTTCTCCAAGGCTGCGAAAGTGTTGCGTTGGGCGGTCAATTGATCGCCCGAGCAGGGGACGAACAGGGAATGGAACACCAGATGATATTCAACCATGCCCGCAGGGGCCGGCGACACTCATGTTGATGATCGCAATTGGCCTGCTGTCCGCGTTCTTCTTGTTCGCCAGTTCGATCAAGATCCTTGGCTGGCAGAAACTCATCTTCGAAACGCAACTGGCGATGTTCGTCAAATACGGGCTGAATCGTCAGATCATGGCGCTTGTCGGGGTCGTCGAGCTGTTTGGGGCGGTGGCGATCTGGTTTCAGGGCAGCCTGCTCGGGCCGCTCGGGGCCGCCGCCCTTCTGGGCACGTCGCTTGGCGCAATCGGCTGCCACCTGATCTGGGACACATGGAAAGACGGCGTGCCCGCCATGATTACCGCCACCTTGTCGGCCTTGGTTCTCTAGTCCGGTCGGGATGTGGTTCTGGCGATACTTGCATAAACAGGCCGAAGAAAACCAAAAGCAACAAGAGAGAACTGATATGGGACAGGCAAGGCTTCTCGGTACGGTCATCGTTGCTGGCTTCTGGGTCTCAACCGGAGCCATCGCGCAGGAAAGCCCGCCACCCTCCGCCCTGGAGGCCGCCGCCGCAGTCTCGCTGGGTGGCCCGGCCTCCACGCAGGCCCAACTGGAGCAGGACCGGATCCGACGGTTGCAGGACTCTCGCTGGCCGGGGCTGGATGCCGCATTGGACCCCTTGGAGGCATCGCGACAAAGCTTTGCCGAACGCACCGGCCTGAACCTTTCCTTCGATTACCAGGCCTATTATCAGTCTGCGACCGAGAGCCTGACCGATATCGAAGAAGCCGCTTTGGGCCAGGCCCGCATTCTTGGCCAGTGGACGCTGCTCAACCGCGGTGGTGAAAACCCCGGGCAACTTGTCTTCTCATTGGAGAACCGCCACCTGCTTGGCACAGACATTGCGCCCGGAGGGCTTGCCGGAGAGATCGGCTATGCGGGCGTCACCGCAACGACTTTCAGTGACACCGACACGACCCTCTCCGTCGCCTACTGGTCCCAGACTCTCGCCGGCGGGCGGGCCGGCTTCGTGGCCGGCCGGATCGATCCGGGAGACTACTCGGACATCCTCGGCTACGTGAACCCACGCACCACGTTTTCCAATTTCTCGATCCTGTTCAGCCCGGTCCTGCCGCTCCCCGATCCCGGCTTCGGAATCGCGGGGGGCGGTTTCCTGACCGACCAGATCTATGCCCTCGGTGTCTTGTCGGACGCGAACGGCTCGCTGACCGATGTCGAGTGGTTCCCCGGTGGCCCCGAATTCTACAAATACGCCGAGATCGGATGGACCCCCGAACGCTCGAAGCGTTTTCTAACCAACGTTCACCTCGGCGTGTTTCACGTCGACGAACGCGCAGAGGCGGGCCTGCCGGAAAGTTACGGGGCGATCCTGTCAGCCAACCACACGATAAACGAGGAGTTCATGATCTACGGACGTTTCGGCTGGTCGGAGGGGGAGGCGCCGATCGCCCGGCGTGCGGCCAATGCCGGTCTTTTATGGCGGCCGGGCCTCTATGACGACCTGTTCGGGTTCGGCGCAACGGTCGCTGCCCCGGTGGATGAAACACTCGACACCCAGACGACGATGGAAGCCTTCTACCGGTTGGACCTGTCGGACAATGTCGCCCTGACGGCGGATGTCCAGCACCTGATCAACCCGGGCTTCAACGATCAGGACCCGACCGTGTTCGGCCTGAGGCTGCGGATCAATCTTTGACCCGCAATGACTTTCGGCGCGCATTCCCGATGCCCGGCGTCCGTGCCGGTTGTCGAAGCGGTGCCTGGTCAGGCAGTGAATTGACCTGCCTGGTTACAACAGTCTGCGGCTTGATGAACAGAAACCTGCGTGTTCAGCGTATGTAGCTCAACTTGCCGACTTGCTGTGTTTCCGAAAACTGCCGTTCCCGGTGTGTGACCCAAGAGTCCGCTAAGGGCCGATTGCGACCTCTTGCACTAAGAGACCGATTGGCGGCTTCGTCCGCATTGCGGATAATCATCGGAATGGATCGGGTGTCTGCGTGGACTTCAAAGCGGTCTTTCGTGCTAAGTGCACCAAATGGCCAAGCAGCTGATGTACTCTCGGCGTAACGAGTTTGTAGCCGCGCGGGGGTGGCCATATCTCACCTGACTTGGCAGTCAAAAAGTCCAGATACCCCGCGCTTGGTGTGCGTGGGGTATAAACAAAACTACGCCGCGTCCGGGTGAGGCCGGGGGGTGGGGTGCGACATTCCGACTCGGTTGGGCCTCGGGGATACGACGCTGGAAGCCTCGGCAAGCGGCGTGAATTTAGGGTCAGAATAGGGGCAGACGCGCAATGACGCGAAATAGTTCAATAAAATCAATGGATTTTGGTGGAGCCTAGGGGAGTCGAACCCCTGACCTCTTGCATGCCATGCAAGCGCTCTCCCAACTGAGCTAAGGCCCCATCAAGGTACTGCTTAAGCAGTGGGCGGACATTTATGAGACGGCGGCGATGAGCGCAAGTCCAAAAAAGGAATTCTGGAAAAAACTTTCGCCCCAATATCCGGGATGGTTCGAGGCGACGCAGGGTCGCCTCTGAACGGGATCAGTTTTCGTCTTCCGACGACATGTCGGTGATGTCGTCCAGCGAAACATCATCATTGCTGTCGTCATCATCATCCAGCAGGTCATCGTCCAGATCGACATCGACATTGTCGTCATCGTCCAGAACCAGATCTTCGTCCGACGCTTTCTCGCGCGCTTTGGCCGATGCCGCATCTTCCGCGTCAGCAGCAATCATCCGGCTTTTGCCGGTGTCCAGTTCCACGATCTCGCCGGTATAGGGGCTGACGATCGGGTCCTTGTTCAGGTCGTAAAACCGCTTGCCGGTTGTCGGGCAAACGCGCTTTACGCCCCATTCTTCCTTGGGCATGTGAAATCCCCTTGATATCAGGTGAGTCGTAATAACGATTCAGGTCACGTGCCACATGCAGCGGGCACTGTCAAAGCCTTTGAGCAGGAGAAACCGACCCATGGGGGATCACGCCTTACCGGGAACGCCTCGGGTCCCGTTGACGTTACGAAAATCGGCGCGTGCGCGGCGGATCAGCCTGCGGATTTCCCAACTGGACGGGCGGGTTACGCTGACCTACCCGCGAGGGGTGCCCGAGGCCGAAGCGCTGAGTTTTGCGCGCGCCAAGGAGGATTGGATCAGGCAGCACCTGCAAGACCGTCCTGACACCGAACAGGTTCAGATCGGCCAGAGCATACCGGTAGAAGGGGTCGACCGGCGAATCGTTGCTGCACAGGGACGCCGTGTTACCTTGATGGGCGGTGAGATCGCGGTGCCCACAGGGTCGGAAGGGCGCAGGCTGGCTCGGTTCCTCAAGGAATTGGCACGCGACCGGCTGACAGAGGCCTGTGATGACTATGCGGCAATGCTGGGGCGGGACTATTCCAGCCTGACCATCCGGGACACGCGGTCGCGGTGGGGTTCATGCAGTTCGGCGGGCGGGTTGATGTTTTCCTGGCGTCTGATCCTCGCCCCGTCCGAGATCCTGCATTATGTCGCCGCGCACGAGGTGGCACATTTGGTCGAGATGAACCATTCTCCAGCGTTCTGGGCGCAGGTGGAAAGGATTTTCGGCGACTACCGGGATCAAAGGCGCTGGCTGCGCGACAACGGGGCGCAGCTTCATCACTATAGATTTGATAGCCCGCCGAGTTGACGGCGGGGCTGGATGTGATCACATGGGCACATGCAGAGCCCTCGTTCCTCCGACTCGCAGACCGCGACACATGACCGGATCTATCGGGCGCTGCGCGCGCGGATCATGCATGGCGAGATTGCACCGGGCCACGCGCTGACCTTGCGTGGGATCGGCAAAGAGTTTGGTGTATCCATGACGCCCGCCCGCGAGGCGGTGCGGCGGTTGGCAGCCGAAGGGGCGCTGTTCCTGTCCTCGTCCGGGCGCGTTTCGACGCCTGAGTTGACCAATGACCGGATCGAAGAACTTGCCGCCCTGCGCGCACTGCTAGAGGTCGAATTGGCTAGCCGCGCCTTGCCGCGTGCCCATATTGCCCTGATCGACCGGTTGCAGAGCATCAACATGACCGTGGCCGAAATGGTCACGAAAAGGGACGCGGTAGGCTATATTCGCACCAATCTGGAGTTTCACCGCACGCTCTACCTGCGCGCACAGGCCCCCGCGATGCTGGCGATTGCAGAAACGGTCTGGTTGCAGCTGGGGCCGACCATGCGGGCGCTTTACGGGCGTTTGCGCCGGACCGAGCCGCCGCATTACCACAAGCTGATCATAGCCGCGCTGAAAGCGGGGGACGAGCCGGGATTGCGCTTGGCGGTGCGGTCGGACGTGACCCAGGGACTGCGGATGCTGGTCAGCTAGGCGGCTTGCCGCCGAAGGGCCTGTCGCCGTGTGAATGGACGACACTTTGCTGGCTTGGGGCCGGCCGCTGCTGTAGTCTGGTTCCAATCAAAACAAGAGCAGATTTCAGCCATGATCAATCGTCGGGTATTTTCCATCGGCCTCGGGGCGTCCCTTTTGACAGCTTGCACGGAAGGGGCGCAGATAACCGCCCCCGCATCGCGGATGCGTGCGGTTCCGAATGCAGGTTGGGACGCTTGGGTCGCAAGCTTCAAAAACCGCGCTGCGGCGCAGGGCATCTCGCAAAGCACGCTCAACCGGGCCTTTCAGGGGGCGGGCTATTTGCCAGGCGTGATTGAGCGCGATCGCAATCAGGTCGAATTCAAACGCTCGCTCGAGGATTATCTGGCCATCGCCGCTTCGGACGAACGGATCGAGACCGGCAAGCAAATGATGGTGCGTCACGCTGGAACCCTGTCGCAGATTGAATCGCAATATGGTGTTGACAAAGAGGTTGTGGTCGCGGTTTGGGGGCTGGAGAGCCGCTATGGCGCACGGCGAGGCAATATACCCGTGATCTCGGCGACGTCAACGCTGGCCTATGACGGGCGGCGGGGTGCCTTTTTTGAAAAGCAACTGATCGCGGCGCTTCAGATCATACAAGAGGGCGACACGACACCTGCCAACATGACCGGCAGTTGGGCCGGGGCGATGGGGCACACGCAGTTTATCCCGACCTCGTATCTGGCCTTCGCGGTGGATCATACCGGCGATGGACGGCGTGATATCTGGTCTGATGACCCGGCAGACTCATTGGCTTCGACCGCAGCCTACCTTGCCCGTTCGGGTTGGGTGCGTGGCCAGCCTTGGGGGGGAGAGGTTGGGACTGTGTCCGGCACGCCAGTCGCGGAGCTGCAACCGCAGGTGCCGGGGCCGCGCATTGCTGTGTTCCGCAATTTTCAGGTGATCAAGCGCTATAACAACTCGGATAGCTACGCGATCGGTGTTGGGCACCTGTCCGACCGGATTGCCGGCGGCGCACCCTTTCAGGCCTCATTCGGCCCGGATGAGACAGGTCTGACATTGGAGGATCGGAAAGAGTTGCAGCGTCGCCTGACCGCGGCGGGCTATGACACGCAGGGCGCGGATGGAGTGGTTGGAAATAACACCAAAACCGCCATCAGCGCCTATCAACGCGCCAACGGCCTTTCGGTGACGGGCACGCCCTCGGTCGCGTTGCTGCGTCGGTTGGGGGGCTAGGGTCAGGACCCACTAATCTTGCACCACTGGCGCGCGAACGGCAAAAAAAGCAATGGTTTTTGGGCGCGCCGGGACTGGCGGTGTCAGTTCCAAGCGATCAAAGCCGCTGCTTTGCAGCGGTTCACGCGTCCGAAGGATTTGACTGATTTTGCCTCTGAACTGCGTTACATCCTTTAGAAATAGAAACACCATTCCAGCAAGAATGTGCCTTGTCAGAACCAATATCAGTCAAACCAGTGGCGCAAGATTAGTGGGTCCTGACCCTAGGCCTACGCGGCTAGCCCTTTCGCGCCGATATCTAGGAATTTCTGGCGGCGGTGCTGAATCAGCGCGGCGGCATCCTTGCCGTCCAGCTCTTTCAGCATGTCCGTGATGGCTGCGCGCACCGATTCCACGGTGGCCGGACGATCGCGGTGGGCACCGCCCTTAGGTTCCGAGATGATCCGGTCGCATACGCCCAGCTTATACAGATCCTGCGCCGTCAGGCGCAGTGCTTCAGCCGCTTCGCGCATCTTTTCAGCGTCCTTCCAAAGGATCGAGGCGCAGCCCTCGGGCGAGATCACCGAATAGACCGAGTGTTCCAGCATCGCCACCTTGTTGGCCGTCGCAAAGGCAACCGCACCGCCCGATCCACCTTCGCCGATGATGACCGAGACCAGCGGTACGCCGATCTTCAGGCACATCTCGGTCGACCGCGCGATAGCCTCGGACTGGCCCCGTTCCTCGGCCCCTTTGCCGGGGTAGGCGCCAGCGGTGTCGATCAGGGTGATCACCGGCAGGCCAAAACGCCCCGCCATCTCCATCAGGCGCACGGCTTTGCGATAGCCCTCGGGGCGCGCCATACCGAAATTCCGTTCGATCCGCGATTTGGTGTCGGACCCCTTTTCGTGACCGATCACCATGACAGGCTGGTCGTTGAAGCGGGCCAGCCCGCCGATCACGGCCAGGTCGTCGGCAAAGTTCCGGTCGCCCGCCAGAGGGGTGAATTCCGTAAACAATTCTTTGACATAGTCCTGACAATGGGGGCGTTCGGGGTGACGCGCCACCTGGCATTTCCGCCAGGGGGTCAGATCGCTGTACAATTCATCCAGCAGTTTGACGGCCTTGGCGTCCAGCGCGGCGGCTTCTTCGGCCACGTCCATCTCTTCGTTGGCGCGGGCCAAGGCGCGCAATTCCTCGGCCTTGCCTTCGATCTCGGCCAGGGGTTTTTCGAAATCCAGATATTGGGTCATGACGCCTCTCAACGCGGAAATTCATTGCTATATGACCTGACGTCGCGAGGGATGCAACTCAACAGCAGTTTTCCGCACCAAAAGGCTGTCTAGCCCGGCCACAGGATCGGGTAGAGCGACAGGACCAAAAGCGCGGCCATTGTCCAGTTGAACACCACCAGCCTTCGTGCGTTTGTCAGCAGCCGGGCCATCTGCTGTCCCAGTACTGTCCATGTGCTGACCGAGGGGAGGTTCACCGCACCAAACACCAAAGCAACAGTGATGATCGCGCCCATCGTGTGGTTGGGCGTGTAGACCGTCGTCGCCGTCAAGGCCATTGTCCACGCTTTGGGGTTGACCCACTGGAAAGCGGCGGCTTGCCCAAATGTCATTGGCGTTCCTTCGGTTTCGCCCCTGGTCGCTGGCGCGGCGTGGGCGATTTTCCATGCAAGCCAAAGCAGATAGGCGACGGACAGAATTTTCAGTGCGCTGTGCAACAGGGGTACCCGCATAAAGACCTGCGCCAGGCCGGCTCCCACCAATAGAACCATAACGGTGAACCCGATCCCGATGCCCAGCATATGCGGGACGGTGCGGCGAAACCCGAAATTCGCACCCGAGGCCATCAGCATCAGGTTATTCGGCCCTGGCGTGATGGACGAGACGAAAGCAAACATCATCAATGCGAAAAGCAGATCATAGGTCATTGCAGGATAATTGTCCGATCCACAGCAAATGAAATTGCGAAATCGCGCAAGTTTTTCTAAGTTTCGCAATGAATGGCGAAGATTGACCAAATAAACCAACATTTATTGCGTGAGCTGTCACGCGACGGGCGTATCAGCAATCTGGAGCTTGCCGACCGGGTGGGCCTGTCTCCCTCGGCCTGTCTGAGGCGGGTGCAGGAGTTGGAGCGCGTGGGTGTCATCCAAGGCTATCGGGCGGTTCTGAACCCAGCGGCATTGGGTGTTGGGTTCGTCGCCTATATCGGAGTTGGGCTGGGCGAGCATACCAAAGCTGCACAAGAAGGGTTCGAACGCGCTTTGCAGCGTGCCCCTGAAGTGGTGGAATGTCACAACATTACCGGAACGATTGAATACCTGCTGCGGGTGGAGTGCGCGGACCTTGCCTCGTACAAAACGTTCCACACCGAAGTGCTGGGTACATTGCCGCATGTGACCTCGATCACGTCCTATGTGGTGATGGATTCGCCCAAGGATTTGCGTGCCTAACAGCGCAAATGTGAATTTTAACTGTCTTGCGAGGTTAATTCTCACATCCTAGTGTTTATCCAATGTTCTGACCAAAATGGGGGTTAACCCCAATGGGACCACACTCAGGGAGAAGACCATGAAATTCGCTCAGACCGGAGCGCTGGCCGTGACCCTGGCGATGATCGCCGGGATGGCTGTGTCCGCGCCGCTGAAATTGCAACCTGCCAATCCTCAGCCAAGCCCAAAAGCGGGTTTGAATGTGAAATATGCGTGGGAGGGGAACCCGCCGCGCAAAATCCAGAACCTGTCAAAAGTTGAGTTTTTGTTGAAAAAGGCCGAGCCTGGCCCGCCTTTAATTGGGCTCGACTATCGCGACACGAATGAAGGGGACCCGGTTCTGACTTACAATCAGGCGTTCAATGTGGCGGCTGAAGTCACCGGTTATATCAAGTTCGATTCGCCTGGAATCTATGAATTGGAAACATGGTCCAATGACGGCATTGACGCTTGGGTCGGCGGTCAGCAGATCGGCTATGTGAATGGTCGACAGGGCTGTGAAGCCAATCAACGCACAGAGGTTGAGGTGCCCAAGGCCGGTTGGTATCCGCTCAACATCAAGTATTTCCAGAAATACGGAACCTCTTGCCTGATGATGAAATGGGGCAAGCAGGGCGAGCGGTTCACCTGGACGCCAAACAACGTGTTCGGCAGGTAAGAAAGGCGCCCCGCGGGGCGCCTTTTTCGTCAGCCATTTGCAGCGATCAGCTCGGCCTGTGCCACGATCACCTCGGCCTGCTTGATCGAGGCGATATCGACCAGACGTCCTTTGTAAACGGTTGCGCCTTCGCCATTGGCCTTGGCCTGTTCCATTGCCGCCAGTATCTCGCGGGCCTCTGTAACCGCCTCGTCCGAAGGGGTGAAGACCTGATTGGCCAGAGGGATCTGCTTGGGGTGGATCGCCCATTTGCCCACCATACCCAGCGTGGCCGAACGTTTGGCCTGCGCGATATAGCCCTCATCATCCGAGAAATCGCCGAACGGGCCGTCAACGGGCAGCACGCCATGGGTGCGGCAGGCGGCGACGATGGCCGCCTGTGCCCAATGCCACGGATCGGACCAGTGCTTTTCGCCCTCGCGCAGCATGTAATAGTTTTCCTGCGTGCCGCCGATACCGGTGGTCTGCATCCCCATCGAGGCCGCGAAGTCTGCCGCCCCAAGGCTCATGGCCTGCAGGCGCGGGGATGAGGCCGCGATGGCTTCGACATGGGCGATACCAGCCGCGGATTCGATGATGACCTCAAAGCTGATGGGCTTGGTGCGGCCCTTGGCGCGCTCGATCGCCGTGACCAGCGCGTCAACGGCATAGACGTCCTCCGCACAACCCACCTTGGGTATCATGACTTGGTCCAGACGGTCGCCGGCCTGTTCCAGCAGATCAACCACGTCGCGATACCAGTAGGGCGTGTCGAGGCTGTTGATGCGGACGGACATGTATTTGCCGCCCCAGTCGATTGTGTTCAGCGCCTCGATCACATTGGCTCGGGCCACATCCTTGTCAGTGGGTGCAACGGAATCCTCAAGGTCCAAGTTGATCACGTCGGCGGCCGAGGCGGCCATTTTCGGGAACAGCTTGGTGTTCGAACCGGGACCAAACAGCTGACAACGGTTTGGGCGGGCAGGGGCGGCGGGTTGAAGGCGAAAGCTCATCTGGACCTCGTGCGGGAAAGGAAATTGCGATTTTGTTGGCTTATCTGGTATTAAATTGCGCAACGCTGCGCAAGCGTCTTTGTGCAGGCGCGGCAATGCATTCGCAGCATTCCCCAAAATACGCTGCGTCGAGGGCGGTTAAAGTTTAATCACTTTGGAAACTTGAAAAGTCTTTGCGCATTTTCGGCAAACTGCGCAAAATTCTCCCAACCCAACTGACGTTGACAGAAGGATTCGCGAAACTCTCGCCTGCCGGCTCCACTAGCCTGCGTCGGAATCAAAGGAGTGCACCGCAATGATCGAGACACCGTATCTGTTGTTTTTGGGCGATGCGCCCGACCAGTTGGCCGCAAAAGTCGCCATCGGCATCCGGGACTGGCGTCCCGAGAACGCCGTGGGCCAGTACCGGATGGAGGGTTGCAAGGCCGATCTGGGTATGACCGACCTGACTCTGGCCGAGGCCAAAGCCGCCGGCGCGAAAACGCTAGTCATTGGCGTTGCCAACCGGGGCGGTGTGATCAGTGCGGCGTGGAAGAAAGTGCTGATCGGGGCGCTCGAGATGGGGTTTGATCTGGCCTCTGGCCTACATAACCTGTTGCGCGATGAGGGCGATCTGGTGGCTGCGGCGCAAACCCACGGCTGCACGTTGCACGACGTGCGTGTGCCGACTGTTGGCTATCCGATTGCCAATGGTAAAAAGCGCAGCGGCAAGCGGTGTCTGGCCGTGGGGACCGATTGTTCGGCAGGCAAGATGTACACCGCCATGTCGATGGATGCCGAGATGCGCAAGCGGGGCATGAAATCCACTTTCCGCGCCACGGGGCAGACGGGCATTCTGATCACCGGGCAGGGGGTTCCGCTGGACGCGGTCGTGGCCGATTTCATGGCCGGTGCGGTCGAATACCTGACGCCAGAGAATGACGCCGATCACTGGGATCACATCGAAGGGCAGGGGTCACTGTATCATGTGTCCTATTCCGGTGTGACTATGGCGCTGATCCACGGCGGTCAGCCCGATGCGCTGATCCTGTGCCACGAGCCTACGCGGACGCATATGCGTGGCTTGCCTGAGTATTCCCTGCCGTCGCTGCCGGATCTGCGTGACGCGGCGCTGCCGCTGGCTCGGATAGGCAACCCGGCCTGTCAGGTTGTCGGTGTGTCGATTAACACCCAGAACCTGAGCGAAGACGACGCGCGTGCCTATATCGCCGAGGTTGAGGCCGAGTTAGGCTTGCCCGCCACTGACCCGTACCGCTTTGGCGCGGGTAAGCTGGTTGACGCGCTGGCGGCGCTGTAACACGGTCTGGCAAAGATTTTTCGTCGAAAAATCTTGGTCGCTCTGCTGGGGAAAGGTGTGTGATGCGGATAGACATTTCGCGGGATGTGTTTCGGTTGGCGCAGGTGTTCACCATCTCGCGCGGGTCGCGGACCGAGGCCAAGGTGCTGACCGTTCGGATCTCGGACGGGGTGCATCAGGGCTGGGGAGAATGCGTGCCCTACGCGCGCTATGATGAAACGCTGGAGTCGGTTGAAGCCGAGATCGCGGGCCTGCCGGCAGACATCACCCGGCAATCGCTTATGGACCTGCTGCCCGCTGGGGCGGCGCGAAATGCCGTAGACTGTGCGCTGTGGGATCTGGAATGCAAGCGTGCGGGCAAACGGGCGTGGGACTTGGCCGGTTTGCCAGTTCCGGGCCCCGAGATCACCGCATATACTCTGTCGCTGGACACGCCCGAGGCGATGCAGGCGCAAGCAACCGCCAACGCGCATCGTCCGCTTCTCAAGATCAAGCTGGGCACACCGGACGACATGCCCCGGCTTGAAGCTGTGCGCGCGGGCGCGCCGAACGCACGGATCATCGTCGACGCGAATGAGGGTTGGTCGGCCGCTGTTTATGCCGACCTTGCCCCGCATCTGGTGCGTTTGGGTGTGGCTCTGGTCGAGCAACCCTTGCCTGCCGGTGAAGATGACGCGCTGATCGGAATGGAACGTCCGGTGTCTGTGTGTGCCGACGAGTCCTGCCATGATCGCAGCAGCCTACCCGGTCTTAAAGGCAAGTACGACGTCGTCAACATCAAGCTCGACAAAACCGGCGGTCTGACCGAGGCGCTGGCATTGCGGGAACAGGCACTGGCCGAGGGCTATAAGGTCATGGTCGGTTGCATGGTTGGCAGCTCGCTTGCGATGGCCCCTGCGACCTTGTTAGCACAGGGTGCGGTGGTAACGGACCTTGACGGCCCGCTTCTTCTGGCCGAAGACCGCACCAACCCGCTGATTTTTGATGACGCCGGAGTGCATCCGCCAAAAGCGGCGCTCTGGGGCTGAGGAGAGTGACATGACCCGCACCGTTTACGTGAACGGAGAGTACCTGCCCGAGACCGAGGCCAAGGTTTCGATCTTTGACCGTGGTTTTCTGATGGCCGACGCCGTTTATGAGGTGACCAGCGTGCTGGACGGCAAGCTGATCGACTTTGAAGGCCACGCGGTGCGTCTGAAACGCTCGCTGGACGAGCTGCAGATGGCCGAGCCATGCAGTAAGGATCAACTCCTGGCTATTCACCGCAAACTGGTCGAGCTGAACGGGATCGAAGAAGGCCTGATCTACCTGCAGGTCTCGCGTGGCAGCGACGGGGACCGGGATTTTGTATTCCCTGCGGCTGACACCAAGCCGACGCTGGTTTTGTTTACGCAGAATAAGCCTGGCCTGGCCGACAGCCCGGCTGCGCAGAAGGGGGCCAAGATCATCTCGATCGACGATATCCGCTGGGGCCGCCGCGATATCAAGACAGTGCAGTTGCTGTACCCGTCGATGGGCAAGATGATGGCCAAGGCTGCCGGGTGCGATGATGCGTGGATGATCGAGGATGGCTATGTCACCGAAGGCACCAGCAACAACGCCTATTTCGTCAAGAACGGCAAGATCGTGACCCGCCCGCTGTCCAACGACATCTTGCACGGGATCACCCGCAAGGCTGTGTTGCGTATGGCTGCCGAGGCGCAGATGGAAGTCGAAGAACGCCTGTTTACGATCGATGAGGCGAAAGAGGCGGATGAAGCGTTCACCACCTCGGCCAGCGCCTTTGTCATGCCGGTAGTTGAGATTGATGGGGTTTCGCTGGGCGACGGCACGCCGGGGCCGATTGCCAAACGCTTGCGTGAGATTTATCTGGATGAAAGCCGCAAGGCGGCGATCTAAGCAAAAGGCCCGCCAAACCGGCGGGCCTTTTTGATTTCAGCGTTCAACCTTTTTTGGTGACGTTTTCGTCAAAGGCGACCTCGAAGGCGGCCTGTTTTTCGGCACTGGCTTCGGTCTGATAATTGGCTTTCCACTCATCCATGGTCATGCCGTAGAAAATTTGACGGGCTTCGTCTTTGCCCATCTCGATGCCCTTTTCACTAGCAGCTTCCTGATACCAGCGCGACAGGCAGTTGCGGCAGAACCCGGCCAGATTCATCATGTCGATGTTCTGCACGTCGGTGCGGTCTTCCATCAGGTGCTTTTGCAACCGGCGGAAGGCTGCGGCCTGAAGTTCGATTTCGGTTTGCTTGTCCATGCGCTGACTCCGGATGACAGTATCGTTGTCCTTGACCTAGCGGTCCGGAGGCGATGTTTCAACAAACAGGATGTCAGGCCAGTTTAAAGGCCAGCCAAGGTACGATGCAAAAGATCAATGTAAGGATCTTGTAGTTGGCCAGATACCGGAAATACGCTCGTTTCACTTCCGACCGCTCCATCTGGAATAACTTGCTGTGAATGCCCGCAATCTGCTCCTGCAGCAACAGGACCATTAATGCTGTAAACAACAGCACCGCGATGTTCAGCGCGGCCATCCAACCAAAAACAGAGGTTGCGAATTCCTGGGTCATGGCGATCCCCTTTCGACGAATATATGGCGATCAGGTGGTATACTCACAATGACGTGTGATCAAAGGTCGCTGGTATCCAGTGCGTCCTGTAGCACAACGGCCAAACGTTCCGCCCAAGCCCGTTGTCCAGCGTGATCGGCGATCAGATCATTGCGCAGCTCGATCAGGGCATTGGGGCGACCAAAGGCGGTGCAGTGCTTGTCGATAGCATCTCCGGGCAGGACACCGGTATAGGGTTCGTTTACGCCGACGCACAGGTCGTCTTCTGCCTGCAACCGGGTGATCAGCGGGCGCGCAAAACGCTCGTCCGGGGTGTGCAAAACGCCCACATGCCACGGGCGTGGGTCGCGCCCCCGCAGCTGTCGGGTAAAGGAGTGCATGGACACAATCACCGCATGGGGTAAGGCCGCCAGCTCGGCCAAAGCATTGTGATAGGGGCGATAACACATGTTCAGCCGCCGTTCCCGCTCGGCTGCGTCGGCGTGACGATTGCCGGGGATGATCGACCCATCATACAGCTTCATCAGCAGGGTCGGGTCATCCTCACCCCGGTTCGGGTCGATCACAAGACGCGAGAAATTGGCCGCGACCACAGGCGCGTTCAGGATTTCTCCAAGATGTTTCGAGACCTCGTACGCCCCCACGTCATAGGCGATGTGACGCTCCATATCCTCGCGCGGCAGGCCGAGGTCTCCGCCATTGATGTCGTGCGGGACGGTGTTAGTGGCGTGGTCACATGTGATTAGCCAGCGCGACGGGCGATCAGCGCCGTGGATAAAAAACGGAGAATACGTCATAAGCCTGTCATCTTGTTTGTCGCAGGTGTAGGGCAGTTGCTTTGAAAAGGGAATTGCGCAATAAGCAGCTTGAAGTGATGTTTGCGGTAACATTTACGCGACACCTAAAGAAAACGTGAGGAGAGCACCACCAATGCGACGCCTGAGAAATGTGAAAATCGTGGCGACGCTGGGTCCGGCGTCGAATGACTATGACATGATCCGAGCTCTGCACGAGGCCGGGGCGGATGTGTTCCGCCTAAACATGAGCCACGGTAGCCATGATGAAATCCGCGAGCGGCACAGGATCATCCGTCAGGTTGAAAAGGATCTGGACAGCCCGATCGCCATTCTGGCCGATTTGCAAGGACCGAAACTGCGTGTCGGCGTCTTCGCCAACGACTCTGAAGAATTAGAAGAAGGCGCGGCCTTCCGGCTGGACCTTGACCCCGAGGCCGGGGATATCAACCGCGTTTGCCTGCCGCACCCCGAGATTTTCGCGGCGCTGGAACCGGGCGCGCGTCTGCTGGTCAATGACGGTAAAATCCGCCTGATCGTACAGGATTGCGGTCAGGATTTCGCCAATTGCACGGTTGAGGTCGGGGGCACGATCTCGAACCGTAAAGGGGTGAACGTGCCCGATGTGGTGCTGCCGCTGGCGGCCTTGTCGGCGAAGGACCGTGACGATCTGGAATTTGTCTGCCAATTGGGCGTCGACTGGTTGGCGCTGAGCTTTGTGCAGCGTGCTAAGGATGTGTTCGAAGCCCGCGGGCTGGCGGATGGGCGCGCTTCGATCCTGACGAAGATCGAAAAGCCAGCGGCGGTTGAGGCGTTTGACGACATCCTCGATGCGTCTGACGGGATCATGGTCGCGCGCGGCGATCTGGGGGTCGAACTGCCGGTATCGGCCGTGCCGCCGATCCAGAAACGTTTAGTGCGCAAGTGCCGGGGCGCGGCCAAACCAGTGATCGTGGCCACGCAGATGCTTGAAAGCATGATCGAAAGCCCCATGCCCACGCGGGCCGAGGTCTCGGACGTGGCGACGGCGATATATGAGGGCACTGACGCTATCATGCTCAGTGCGGAATCGGCTGCGGGCTCTTACCCGGTCGAAGCGGTCCAGACCATGAACAAGGTCGCCATCGAGGTTGAGGCCGACCCGACCTATACGCAGATCATAGCGTCATCGCGGACCGCGAAAGGCACGACAATTGCAGACGGTATCGTGGCGGCGGCCCGCGAGATTGCGGAAAAGACGGATATCAAAGCGATCTGCTGTTTTACTCAAAGCGGGACCACGGCCTTGTTGACAGCGCGCGAGCGTCCTGGAGTGCCAATCATCGCCATGACCCCTGCGAAGGGCACGGCCCGCCGCTTGTGCCTTAGCTGGGGCTGCCACTGCGTCATGACACCAGAATTGGAGCGGTTCAAAGGCGCGGTTGTGAACGCGGCCCGCGCCGCTCGGTCGGGTGGGTTCGCAGCTGAAACCGACCAGATCGTGGTCACCGCAGGGGTGCCATTCAACGTTCCGGGCACGACTAATATTCTGCGGATTGCACCGTGTGATGAGCGTTTGATCTATAACACGGATCCCGGGTGATAGGTGGTTTGCCTTGATTTTGGGCAAAAAAAGAATACAAAAAACATATATATAGAAAAATAGGAGGGGAAACTTTCAGTTTCCCCTCTATTTTTTGGTGTTTTTCTCGGATACTGGTTCGCGTGGGCGGTCAATTTAAAAAGTTCCAGACTCCGACTGCCCGGCCGGGGGCACGGGCCTCGGTATAATCAACAAAATTGGAGGAACACCATGACAACCAAGATTGTCATCGGACTGGACGGGACAGAAACCGGAGAACGCGCGATCGCATTTGCCAAAGATTTGGCTGAGCGGATCGGGACGTGTGAATTGCTGGTGGTTTATGTCATCGAATGGTCCCCGTTTACATTTCAGACACCGGAAGAAAACGCCCTGCGTCACAAGCGCCGCGAGGAAGAGGTTGAACTGGCCACGACGCGTATCATCGCGCCTGCGGTCGATGCGCTCAAAGCCGCCGGGTTCGAGGCACATGGTATCGTGCGTCACGGCGACGTTGCAGAAACGCTCAACAAGATCACCGTCGAAAACGGCGGCACACAAATCATCGTAGGACGCGCCTCCGCCGATGGGTTCAAGAAACGCCTGTTTGGCAGCTCGACCCAAAATCTGGTCATGCATGCCGATGTGCCGGTCACGGTCGTGAACTGAGGGGAGAGACAAGAATGAGAATGCTCAAACAATTTGGCGCTTTCGCCGCTGGAGCCTTTGCCGCTGGTCCTGCCCTGGCGCAAGAGGCTCCGGGTCTCGACGAAAAGATCAATCAGGCGTTCGCCGATTTCACCGGCCCCTTCGTCAGCTTCATCTTCGCACCGTTTCCGGGAACCGGTTTCCCGTGGATCGTAGGTTGGTTGGTGATCGCCGCCACGGTGTTCACAGTTTATTTTGCCTTCGTGCAATTGCGCTTCTTCAGCCACGCGATCAGCCTTGTCAAAGGCGACTACTCCGACCCCAACGATGCAGGCGAGGTCAGCCACTTTCAGGCGCTTGCAACGGCGCTGTCGGGTACAGTCGGCCTTGGAAACATCGCCGGCGTGGCGGTGGCCATCGGTATCGGCGGGCCGGGTGCTACGTTCTGGATGATCGTCGCAGGTCTGCTGGGAATGGCCTCGAAATTCACCGAATGTACGCTGGGTGTGAAGTACCGCAACGAATACGAGGACGGTACCGTTTCGGGCGGTCCGATGTATTACATGTCCAAGGGGTTCAGTGAACTGGGCTTGCCGGGCGGTAAGATTCTGGCCGTTCTGTTCTCGATCTTCTGTATTCTTGGCGCGCTGGGTGGGGGCAATATGTTCCAGGCCAATCAGGCGCACCAGCAGATCGCGGGCATTGTCGGAGACTATCCGGGTTGGATCACAGGTCTGGTCTTTGCGGGTATCGTCTTTGCCGTGATCGTAGGCGGCCTGAAATCCATCGCCAGCGTAACCGAGAAGGTCGTGCCCTTCATGGGTGTCATGTATGTATTGGCCGCGTTGGTCATCATCATCATGCACGCGGATCAGATCGGCTGGGCTTTTGGTCAGATCTTCGCAGGTGCCTTCACCGGTCTCGGCGTGGCTGGCGGCATGGTCGGCGCGCTGATCCAGGGCTTCCGGCGTGCGGCGTTCTCGAACGAAGCAGGCGTGGGTTCTGCGGCGATTGCGCACTCGGCTGTGCGGACCAAGGAACCGATCACAGAGGGCTTTGTGTCACTGCTCGAGCCATTCATCGATACAGTCGTGATCTGTACCATGACTGCGCTTGTGATCATTATCACTCAGCAGCTGATCGTCGATCCGGCAACCGGCAACTACATGCTGAACGAAGCGGGCAATGCGATTGCCACGGTCGATGGCAATACCGGCGTCAGCCTGACCTCAGCGGCGTTCGGCAGTGCGTTTGGCTGGTTCCCGTTCATTCTGGCTATTGCCGTGGTACTGTTTGCCTTCTCGACCATGATCAGCTGGTCCTATTACGGCCTCAAGGCCTGGACCTACCTGTTTGGTGAAGGTCACACCAAAGAGCTGGTCTTCAAGATCATCTTCTGTGTGTTCGTAGTGATCGGTGCGGCGGCCAACCTTGGCCCGGTCATCGACTTCTCGGATGCGGCGATCTTTGCCATGGCGGTTGTGAACGTCTTCGCGCTGTATTTCCTGATGAAGATTGTACGTCAGGAGCTGGCGAGCTATGCGGCCCGGTTGAAAAGCGGCGAAATCCGCAAGTTCGGTCACTAAAACCTTTCACCGGGGCGGCCCGCGTCGCCCCGGTGCCTGACCAGCCGCAAAATAAGCAGATTCTGGTCCAAACCCCCTTGCCAGTATGATCGAACTTGCGTAAACGGCGCTTCTGATCGCGTGACCGGCCGAGATGGCATGCCGAGTCGCGTCTGAAACCGAACCCGAGAATAGGAGACGGAAATGCCTAAGATGAAGACCAAGTCGAGCGCCAAGAAGCGCTTTAAGGTGACTGCGACCGGTAAGGTCCTTGCTGGCCAGGCCGGCAAACGGCACGGAATGATCAAGCGGACCAAGAAATTCATCCGCGACGCCCGTGGCAACACCACCCTGTCCGCCCCCGACGCCAAGATCGTCAAGGGCTACATGCCCTACGACCGCTAAGAGGAGATACCAACATGTCCCGCGTTAAAGGTGGAACCGTAACTCACGCCCGTCACAAGAAGGTCATCAAGGCCGCCAAAGGTTACTATGGCCGCCGCAAGAGCACCTTCAAGGTTGCCCGTCAGGCCGTCGACAAGGCCAACCAGTACGCAACCCGCGACCGTAAGAACCGCAAGCGCAACTTCCGCGCGCTGTGGATCCAGCGCATCAACGCTGCTGTCCGTTCGCACGACGAGGCTCTGACCTATTCCCGCTTCATCAACGGCCTGAACCTGGCCGGTATCGAAGTGGACCGCAAAGTTCTGGCCGACCTGGCCGTGCACGAACCGGAAGCGTTCGGCGCGATCGTCGCCAAAGCTCAGGCCGCTCTGGCTGCCTGATCCTCTGCTACAGAGACAGTGAATGAAAGGCCGTCCCGTTTTGGGGCGGCTTTTTTGTTTGTGCAATTGTCCGAAAGTTGGCTCTGCCCTTCCGGCAGACTTCTTTGTCGGAAAATGCTAGATGTTGAACCACTGTTTAAATTGACAAGTTCGGTGTCGGTAACATGCTTGAGTTTGATGAAGAGACAACCCGCCTTTTAGATAGTGTTTATGAAGGCGCCGACGTAACGCGTCGACGTCGAGGGTCATTTGATGCGCTGAAGCCTGCCCCCGGTGAGGTCATTGCGGACATAGGATGCGGCAACGGCCTATTAACGGCAGAGCTTGCTCGGGCAGTTGGCAGAACCGGTCACGTCACAGGAATTGATCCCAGTTATGCTATGCGGCTTTCGGCCAAAAACAGGTGTCAGACCTATGACTGGATCGAGATCGTTGAAGGTGAAGCCGGGCAACTTCCCGTCAAAGATGTCTCGCTTGATAAGGCCGTTTCAGTACAGGTGTATGAATACCTGGACGATATTCCGGCAGCGGTGGCCGAAGCCTATCGGTGCTTAAAACAAGGGGGACTGCTGGTTATCGGCGATATTCATTTCGACAGTTTGATATGGTTCAGCGAAGATCCCGCTCGGATGGCGCGGATGGTAAGAGCTTGGGATGAGCATTTTGTGGAGAGAGAAGTACCTGCCCTATTGCCTCCAATTCTGACGGATGCTGGTTTTGCAGTAGAGGGCGTGGCGCCAGTCACCATTTGTGATACTCACCTCCGGCCCGATGGGCTGGCCAATATGATGATTGTCCTGATGGAAAAGTTCGCTAAGTCCAAGCGGCTCGTGCCAGAGGCGGAAGCAACTGCCTGGGCGGATGAACAGAGAGCGCTGGCCGTGCAAGGAAAGTTCTTCTTTTCGCTAACTCATTTCGTCGTCAGCAGCCGAAAGCTATAGCGACTTAGCAGTGGAACTGTACTCAGTTGGCTTTATCTCGAGGTGACCACAAAAAAAACCGGTGCCATAGGCACCGGTTTCTGGGCTGTAATCAACTATTAGTCTACCCAAACACACGCCCCAGCGCACCATCGACGGCATCGGTGATCTGGTCGATATCGTCCGGCGTCGCGATCAGCGCAGGCGAGAAACACAGCGTGTTGTTCCGGCCCGGAACCGAGCGGTTGGTGACGCCGATGATCACGCCCTGCGCCATACAGTCGGCGACCACGGCCTGCGCCATCTTTTCGTTCACCGGCTCGCGGCTTGCGCGGTCCGAGACCAGCTCAGCACCAAGGAACAGGCCCTTGCCGCGCACGTCGCCGATGACCTTATGCTTTTCCATCAGCCCCTGCAGGTTGCCCATCATACGCGCGCCCATGTCGGTGCAGTTCTGCAGAAGGTTCTCATCCTCGATGATCCGCATGTTTTCGATCGCTGCCGCCGGGCCTGCGGTGCAGCCGCCAAAGGTCGAGATATCGCGGAAATAGTTCATCGGGTCGTCGGCATTGTCCTTGAACATGTCAAAGATTTCCTCGGTCGTGACCATACAGGCAATCGCCGCATAGCCCGAGGCGACACCCTTGGCCATGGTCACAAAGTCCGGCTTCACGCCATATTGCTGATAGCCGAACCATGTGCCGGTGCGGCCAACACCACAGACAACTTCGTCGATATGCAACAGGATGTCATACTTGTCGCAGATCTCCTGCACGCGCTGCCAATACCCTTCGGGGGCCTCAATCACGCCGCCGCCGGCGGTCACAGGCTCAAGGCACAGGGCACCCACAGTGTCGGGGCCTTCGCGCAGGATGACCTCTTCGATCTGGTCGGCGGCCCATTCGCCGAAATTCTCTTCGGGTGCGCCGTCCAGCTCGTGCTTGCGGTATTCCATGCAATGGGGCACACGCACGAAATCCGGCGCAAAGGGGCCGTATTGCGCGTTGCGCTCGTCCTGACCGCCCGCCGACATCGCCGCCAGGGTCGAGCCGTGATAGTCGCGGTCGCGATACAGAATCTTGGTCTTCTTGCCGCCGTATTTCTTGTGGGCGATCTGACGGACCATTTTGAAGGCTTTCTCATTCGCCTCAGAACCCGAGTTCATATAGTAGACACGGCTCATTCCCGGCATCTTGCTGATCAGTTTTTCCGCAAAGATCGAGCCCGGAATCGACCCGGCCGAGTTGGCGAAATAGCACAGCTTCATCAGCTGGTCGTAGACCGCCTTGCAGATCGATTCGCGGCCATAGCCCACGTTGACCGTCCAGACCCCGCCGGATACGGCATCCAGATGTTCCTTGCCGTTCTGGTCCCAAACGCGCATCCCCTTGCCCTCGACAATGATGCGCGGGTCGTTGGTTTCAAACGGTTTATGCTGGATCAGGTGGTGCCAGATATGGGCGCGGTCGGCCTCGACCACGCGGGAAAGATCGTTTTCGTTGAACGTGCCGTCCATGACATGTCCTTTCGCAAAGTGTGGGTGCGTAAGCGGCGGAGCAGAAGCCCCGGCCCTTGACTATTCGATGGCTCAGATCACCGCGAAAGACCATCGGTAGATAGGGCCAGATTGCACTATCGCGTATTGCCAGTCTATGTCGTATTCATACGGGTTTGTCAGGCGCGCGTCTTTGTGATCAAGTCGCGCGACAGATACTGAGGGAGGATGCGCTGATGACCGCGGCAAATATCTATGAGCGTCATTTGGACAAGGGCAGGGCGAACTACACGCCCCTGTCACCGCTGAGCTTCATCGACCGCACGGCTCAGATCTACCCAGACTACCCGTCCGTCGTTTACGGCGCGCGACGTTATAGCTGGGCGGAAACCTACGCGCGCTGTCGCCGAATGGCCGGTGCTTTGGTTGCGCGGGGGATTGGCAAGGGCGACACCGTATCAATCATCGCGGCTAACATCCCGGAGATGTACGAGGCGCATTTCGGTGTCCCCATGACCGGCGCCGTTCTGAACGCCATCAACACAAGGCTGGATGCCCCGATCATTGCCTTCATCCTGAACCACGCGGAATCCAAAGTACTGCTGGTCGATCCCGAGTTCTCGGGCGTCGTGAAAGAGGCGCTGACGCAGGTCGATCACGATCTGCTGATCATTGATATCGAAGATGACAGCTATGAGGGGGGCGAGAAGCTGGGTGCGCTGACCTATGACGCTCTGCTGGCCGAGGGGGATCTCGAATACGCGTGGTCTCTGCCGGGTGACGAATGGGACGCGATCACGCTGAACTATACCTCTGGTACCACGGGCAACCCCAAGGGGGTTGTCTATCACCACAGGGGTGCGGCCCTGAACGCACAGTCGGACCTGCTGGATTGGGATATGCCCAAGCATTCGACCTATCTGTGGACGTTGCCGATGTTCCACTGCAACGGCTGGTGTTTCCCTTGGGCGATGGCGGCCAATGCAGGCGTCTCGGTCTGTTTGCGCGCGGTGCGGGCCGAGCCGATCTATGCCGCTTTCCGCGACGAAAAAGTCACTCATTTCTGCGGCGCACCCATCGTGCTGAACATGCTGGCCAACGCACCCGAGGCACTCAAGGATTTCGACCAGAAGATCAAGGTGATGACCGCAGGGGCCCCGCCCCCTGCCGCCGTGATTGCGAATATGGAAGGGATGGGGATCGAGGTTACACATGTCTACGGCCTGACCGAAACCTACGGTCCATCGGTCGTCTGCGCCTGGAAAGATGAGTGGAACGAAAAACCGGCCGATGAGCGCGCTGCGCTGAAGGTCCGGCAGGGGGTGCGCTACACGGCACTGTCCGGTCTGATGGTGGCCGACCCTGAAACGCTGGAGCCGGTCCCTTCCGACGGGGAGACCATGGGCGAGATCTTCATGCAGGGCAATGTGGTGATGAAGGGCTATCTCAAGAACCCCGATGCCACCGACAAGGCGTTTAACGGCGGCTGGTTTGCCTCGGGTGACCTGGGGGTGATGCACCCCGACGGCTATATCGCGCTCAAGGACCGGTCCAAGGACATCATTATTTCGGGAGGCGAGAATATCTCATCGGTCGAGGTCGAGGATATCCTCTACAAACACCCCGCTGTGATGGAGGCTGCCGTGGTTGCCCGCCCCGACGAGAAATGGGGTGAGACACCGTGCGCATTTGTCGAACTCAAACCCGATGCACAGACGACTGACGCAGACATCATCGCCTTTTGCCGCGATCACATGGCCCATTTCAAGGCACCCAAAACGGTGGTGTTCGGGCCGCTGCCCAAGACTTCGACGGGAAAGGTGCAAAAGTTCAAGCTGCGCGATCAGGCCAAGGCTCTGGGCTAAGTGCCCGTTCGATCAAAGATCGTCAGGTCCAACGTCAGCATTTCGCCCATCCAGATGGCACGATCCCGGTGATCCTCAAGATGCTGGCCAGTTTCGGGATGCGTAAAGATGGTGAGCCCTTGTCGGTTCAGCATCAGCCATGGAATAACCTGATCAAACGCGTCGGGCGCAAATGCCAGCTGACAGCTCCAGCGCGGATGTGGGCCAACGTTCTTGGCGTGCATTCGGCCGACCTCAACAGGGAACAAGCGGCCCGCCTTTTCGCAAAGCTGTTGCGCGACTGTTTGAGAATGAGCATCGAAATAGACATGGGCGTGATAGCCGGTGATTTCGGGCATAGGGGTCTCCATCATTGCTGAGACGATCTTAATAAACCAGCGTCGCGTCTTTCCCTATCCGCATGGGTACACAGACCCTGTGCAGTCAGTCAGGCGCGTGCCGGTCCGGGTGAGCCTGCGCAAAAGCGGGCAGGTCTGCGCAGGTAGCGTCGACACTCAGGATACGGGGTAGCCCGGTCAGATCGACCTGCCAGCGACGTGCATTATACATCTGCGGGATTAGACACAGATCGGCCAAACCGGGCTGAGTGCCGGTACAATAGGGGGCTTGTTCGAAACCGTTCAGCAATGCTTCGAACGCCAGTAGGCCGGGACGGATGAAATGGCGCATCCAATCGCCCGGCATGCCTTCGGCGCTGCCACTTAATGTCGTTGCGTGGCGTGCGACCGACAGGTTGCAGACCGGATGCAGATCTACGGCGATGGATTGCGCCAATGCCAAAGCCTGCGCGCGAGCCGCTGGCTCGGCAGGCAGCAAGCCCATACCGCGGGTCTGGTCCAGATAGTCGATGATCGCCAACGACTGGGTCAGACGCAGCCCGTCTATCTCAAGAACAGGCACCAGGCCTTGCGGATTGCGGGCCAGATGCACGTCGGACCTGTGATCGCCCGCCACCAGGTCGACCGAAACTGCCTGATACGAAATCCCGGCGAGGTTCAGCGCGATACGCACCCGATAACTGGCCGAGGACCGCCAATAATCATATAGGATCACACTCATCCGGATCTCCCTACTAGATCAATCCCCAGGCAGCGTGGCCGTTTTCAAAGCTTGTGACAACACCTCGGCATCACCGATGTGGTTGGCCAGAACCAAGATCAGCCGCGCATTCAACGCGTCGCTTTCGTCCTTTCCCAGCCCTTCATGCGAGGCTAGCAACTGCGCATAGAAGTCGTCTGCGCTGTCGAAATTGGGGGTGAGGATCAGATCAGCCATCCTGCTTACTCCTTTCCTGTGGCCCGGCGGATCGCCTGCCGGAACGCGTTTTCTTCGAAATTGTCCCGCCGCGCCGCCACATGTTGGTCTGGGCGGATCAGATAGACGGCACTGGTCGCATCGCCCAGATAGCGGCGCTTCAGCTCAAGCGTCAGGTCATCCTTGACCGAAAGTGCGAGTCGTGTGGCCTCGACTCCGTCTTCTTCGATCCGGTCGGGAGCGTCAGCGTCGATGGTCAGCAAAGTGAATTTGCCCGCCAGTTTTGACAACAAGAATTCGTCGCCCAATGGCGCATCAGGGCAGGCCGCGCCGGGGCAGGTCGGGTCCGGCCCGCTAAGCGCATCAGCCGAACTGAGCGACGATCCCTCGTAGGTACACGGCGTACTCAGCCGCCCGGAATTGACCAGCGGGCGTGCGAATTCGTAGTGCTCGCTCAGGTCTAGAACTGCATCGCGCATCAGGCGCGACATCTCGGATTTCGGCGTGATGAAATCGGTCGAGCGGGTAGAGTTCTGGATATTCTCATCCGCTGCCTGCACGCGCTCGCGGCTATAGCTGTCCAGCAGCAGTTCGGGTGCCTGTCCGTCGATGACTAGCTTCAACTTCCAGCACAGATTGTCGGTGTCCTGAATTCCCGAATTCGCCCCGCGCGCGCCAAACGGGCTGACCTGATGGGCGCTGTCCCCTGCAAAGAGCACACGGCCATAGCGGAACCGTTCCAGCCGACGGCATTGGAACGTGTAGATCGAGACCCATTCAAGCTCAAACACCACATCTTCACCCAGCATTGCCTTGAGGCGCGGGATGACGTTTTCGGGGCGTTTCTCGCGCTCTTTGTCGATGTCCCACCCCAGTTGCAGATCGATGCGCCAGACATTGTCGGGCTGTTTGTGCAGCAGTGCAGACTGACCCCGGTTGAAGGGGGGGTCGAACCAGAACCAGCGCTCGGTGGGGAAGTTGGCCTCCATCACCACATCCGCGATCAGGAAATTGTCTTCGAATACCCGCCCGTCAAAATCCAGCCCCAGCATCCGGCGGGTGGGAGAATGCGCGCCATCGCACGCAATCAGCCAGTCGGCTTCGACGTTATAGGGGCCTTCTGGCGTTTCGACCTCAAGTTTAACATGGTCGTCATGGGTGCCGATGGCTTCGACCTTGTTGCGGCCCCGGATTTCGATCGGGGCACCTTCGGCCTGCAAGGCGCGAACGCGGTCGACCAGAATATTCTCAAGATGATATTGTTGCAGGTTCACGAAGGCAGGGTTGGCAAAGCCTTTTTCGGGCAGCAAGTCGAACTCATAAACTTTGCGGTCGTCGAAAAAGACCTTGCCTGCTTCCCATTGAACCCCGGTTTCTGCCATCGGTTTGCCACAGCCCAGCCGGTCGGCAATATCCAATGTACGTTGTGAAAAGCAGATCGCGCGGCTGCCGAAACTGACCTTGTCATTGTCATCCAGCACCACGACCTCGACCCCTTGCTGCGCCAGATCGATGGCGGCGCTCAGGCCAACGGGACCGGCGCCCACAACGATCACCTTGTGGCGCACAGGCGTTGCAGTGTCCTGATCCGGGCTGCGATCATACGCATAAAGGGGTGTTTCGAAGATCTTGTTCATAGGCTCTCTCCCCGGTGCCTTGGCGCGAAACTCCGTGTCTCTGGCGGGACTGGGCCAGAGGGTCTTCCCGAATGGTTCCATCGAAACTCCGGCCGCAAAACGATCTGGATCAAATGCGACGCTATGTCCCTAGGCTTGCAGGGCCTCCCACATCTCCAGATCCCGTTGGGCGGTCCATATGCGCGGCGTGTCAATACCTCGGGCTTCGTCATAGGCGCGGGCGACGTTGAAGGGCAGGCAGTGTTCATAAATCGCGTAATCGGCAAATTTCGGATCACACTCGGCACGTACGGCGTCCCACGCTTCTTTAAGCGATCCTCCACGCGCCGCGACCTTTGCAGCAGGAAGGTAGGTGCTTCCGACGAAATCGCGGGTGTTTTCGATGGCGGCATTGACCATGTTCTTGCCGATCAGAGCGTCACCGCGTCCCGGCGCGATGGCGTCCACGTCGAACCATTTGATCGCATCCAGCGTATCGCCCCAGTCGCCGAAGTGCCCGTCGCCGCAATAGCAGGCCGAGTGGTATTCGACGATGTCGCCTGTGAACATGACATTCTGATCAGCCACATGGATGACGATATCACCCGCCGTATGGGCGCGGCCCAGATGCATCAGGTCGACCCGGCGGTTGCCCAGATAGACCGTCATCGTATCGCTGAAGGTGGTGGTGGGCCACGTCAGGCCGGGGATGCTTTCATGCCCCTCAAAAAGGCGGGGAAAGCGTTGGAATTCGCTGTCCCAATCCTCTTGTCCGCGTTCCACGACCATAGCGCGGGCCATATCCGACATCAGGATTTGCTGCGCTCCGAAGGCGCTGGCCCCAAGCACGCGCACGGCGTGGTAGTGGGTCAACGCCACATGGGTGATCGGTTTGTCGGTGACCGAGCGGACGCAGTCGATGACCTTCTGCGCCAGACGGGGGGTGGCCTGGGCCTCGATGATCATGACGCTGTCATCGCCGATGATGACGCCGGAATTGGGATCGCCCTCGGCGGTGAAGGCATAGAGCCCTTCGCCGATTTCCGTGAAGCTGATCTTTTTTTCGGACATGTCCCCTTGGGACGCGAAAGCCTTGGCCATGTTGGGTTCCTTTTTCCGAGCCGTGTGCGGATTGTGGTGTTGCACCGCCTCCGGCGGCCGTATTTTTGACGAGAAGAAGGGCTGGGTTCACCTTTTATAGGGGTCGTCCAATGCGGGCAGCAGGGTGCCGGTGCAATCTCCGAAGCCGATTGTGTAACCGTCGCCTTTGGCGGATCCGGTTAGGGTCAGAGTGTCGCCGTCCTCGATAAAGCTACGGGTCTCGCCAGTGTCGAGGGTCAGGGGTTCCTTACCGCCCCAGCTGAGTTCCAGAAGTGAGCCGCGCTCGGGTTTTGTGGGGCCAGATATCGTGCCCGATCCCAGTAGGTCGCCGGTGTTCATCGGGCAGCCCGAGGTCGTGTGATGGGCCAGTTGTTGGGCTGCAGAATAGTACATCTGGTTGTAATTCGTACGCGCGATCGTAGTGGCGGGCTTGCCAGCGGGGGCCATCGTAACGGACAGGTCGATGTCATAGAGCATGGGTCCACAATCTTTGAGGTGATCCAGCAGCTCATGTTGGCGGGCTGGGGTGTCACAGCGGAATGGCTCCAGCGCGGCTTTGGTCACGATCCAGGGGCTGATCGAGGTGGCCGTGGCCTTGGCCTGGAAGGGACCCAATGGCTGATATTCCCAGGCCTGGATATCGCGGGCGGACCAATCGTTTAGCAGAACATAACCAAAGATGTTGTCGTCCGCCTCCTGCACCGAGATCGGGCCTTCCGACGGTGTGCCCACAATGGCGCCCATCTCAAGCTCAATGTCAAAGCGGCGGCTGGGCAGGAAGGCCGGGCGGTCATGATCGGGAGACTTCAATTGGCCCCACGGACGACGGATATCCGTGCCCGACACAACAACGGACGAGGCGCGGCCGTTGTAGCCGATGGGAATGTGCAGCCAATTGGGTGGTAGCGCATTTTCGGGCCCGCGGAACATGGTGCCAACATTCTGTGCGTGGTGGCGGCCTGCGTAGAAGTCGGTGTATTCGCTGACTGCGAAAGGCAGGTGCATCTCGGCATCACTTTGAGCCACGAGCAGGGGTTCGACTTGCCCTTGTTCTTCCGATCCGTCGGCCAAAAGACTGTTCAGGCGCGCGCGCAGGGCAGCCCAGACGGCCGGGCCTTGCTCCATCAGTGGGTTCCAAAAGGGCAGGTCAAACAAGGGCTCATCCGTCAGGACGATCAGGCCTTTGGCCTCGGCCGTGGTGATGTCGAGGATCATGTCTCCAATCGCCACTCCGCAGCGCGGTTCACCGTCTTCGGTGGAAAACACACCGTAAGGCAAGTTGTTCAATGGGAACGGATGGTTGGCGGCGTTGGCCGAAGCCACCCAGGAATTCATCAAGGACATTCTTTCTCCAGACCTTTTGTGCAGGTCGAGATTTTTCGTCGAAAAATCTTGGACCCGCGAGGTGTTTATTTTTTGCCGGGTGTTCCGTCGAACTTTTTCTCAAGCGAGGTCCAGCAGTCAATGTAATCATCCTGCAAGGGGGCCTCATTGGCGGCGAATGCCGTTAGGTGCTGCGGAAAACGGGTTTCAAACATGAAGGACATGGTGTTGTCCAACTTGTCCGGGCCGAGGTTGGAATTTGACGCTTTGTCAAACGCTTCGCGGTCCGGCCCGTGGGGCAGCATCATATTGTGCAGGCTCATCCCTCCGGGAACAAATCCCTGTGGCTTGGCGTCATACTGGCCGTAGATATTGCCCATCAGCTCGGACATGACGTTTTTGTGGTACCAGGGCGGGCGGAACGTGTCTTCTGCCACCATCCAGCGTTCGCGGAACAGGACGAAGTCGATATTGGCCGTGCCGGGCTGGCCCGAAGGCGCTGTTAAGACAGTAAAGATCGACGGATCGGGGTGGTCGAACAGGATCGCGCCGACCGGGCAATAGGTGCGCAGGTCATATTTGTAAGGCGCGTAGTTGCCATGCCAGGCGACCACATCCAGCGGGCTTTGCCCGATCTTGGTGGTATGAAACTGGCCGCACCACTTTACGGTGACAGTCGAGGGGACCTCGCGGTCTTCGAACGCCGCCACGGGCGCCTTGAAGTCGCGCGGGTTGGCCATGCAGTTCGCGCCGATCGGACCTCGGCCCGGCAGTTCGAATTTCTGCCCGTAGTTTTCACAGACGAAGCCGCGCGCAGGGCCTTCCAGAACCTCGACCCGGTAGACCAGACCGCGTGGGATGATGGCGATCTCTTTGGGTTCAACGTCAATGATCCCAAGCTCGGTGGCAAAGCGTAGACGGCCTTCCTGAGGGACCACCAACAGCTCGGAATCGGCCGAGAAGAAATAGTCATCCACCATGGAGTCCGTCACCAGATAGATATGGCTGGCCATGCCCACCTGCGTATTGACATCCCCCGCCGTGGTCATGGTGCGCATGCCAGTCAGCCAGGTCAGGCCGTCACCGGAATGGGCAACCGCGTCCCAGCGGTATTGACCCAAGCTGATGACATCCGGGTCAACGCAGGGGGCCGATTTCCAATAGGGCAGGTCGATTTTCTCATATCGATGCGAATGCTTGACCGAGGGGCGAATGCGATAGCACCACGTCCGTTCCGGCGGATTGGCGGTGAATGCCGTACCGCTCAGCTGTTCGCCATAGAGGCCATAATTGCAGCGTTGCGGGCTGTTCATCCCTTGCGGCAGCGCGCCTGGCAAGGCTTCGGTTTCAAAGTCGTTCGCCCAGCCAGGCATATAGCCTTCGTGTGTGCCAACAGAGCTGCTGGCCTGGGTCATCTGATGCGGATCAGCCGGACGGTTCATCCCGTACTCCTCCTGTTTTGCTGCTTGTGGGATAATAGTTGATTTTGTAACTAACAAGCATGACAAAGACAGACACCGCAAAAAATGATGCGTTTGATTTGCAGGATTTCCTGCCCTATCTGCTGAACCGCGCAGCCGAGGAAAGCTCGTTGGAATTTCAGCGTGCCTACAAGGACCGCTACGGGATGTTGCGCACGGAATGGCGTGTGCTGTTTCATCTGGGAAATTATGGTGAGATAACCGCGAAAGAGATCGGGGAAAGAGCGCGTATCCACAAGACCAAGATCAGTCGGGCGGTCAGCAAGCTTGAACTCCGCCGATTCCTGACACGCACGCCCAACGAAAGCGACCGCCGGGTCGAGCATCTGAAACTGACCCCAACGGGCAAGGCTGCCTACCGAGAGCTCTGCGGCATAGCCCGGCAATATGATGCCAAACTGGCCGCAATGTTTGATGAGGATGAAGCCGCCCTGCTGCGCAAGATGCTGCAGAAACTGGCCGAGATGAGGTGAACTCTGGTAATTGTCATCCATTGACCCCAGATGACGTTCAGAGCGGACATAGGAAACAAAGAATGACAGCCCCGGAAAAGAACGCGGCGAAATCAACGGATTTGATCAACTGGATTGTTGCCCGCGGCCTTGAAGGCGCGGACAAAGAAGAATTGCTGGACGGGTATTGTACCCGACTGGTTGAACTTGGCGTGCCTTTGATGCGGTTTCATGCTGCCCAATCGGCCCTGCACCCGGTCTATGGCGGAACCGGCTATAGCTGGTATCAGGGGCAGGGCGGCGACTATCAGAAATTCAAATACTCTGAAGATGTCAGTGAGGATTGGCAGAACAGCCCTTTATACGCGATCCTCAACGAAGACCTCGATTTCGTGCATGAACGGATCGTCGATCAGAACGAACCCAGCCGATATCCTCTGATCAACGACCTGCGCGAGGTCGGTGCGACCGACTATTACGCCACCAGTGTGCCCTTTGACATGCCGACCAACAACATCCCACTCGATGCGAAAAAGGCGGTAGATGGGGTCTTGCTGTCCTGGACCAGCAACGCGCCTGACGGGTTTCAGGACAGCGATCTGGACCTGATCAATACGGCCTTGCCGCATCTGGGGTTGGCGTTGAAATCAGCCTCGAACGCGCGGATATCCAAGGACCTGATGCGCGTCTATCTGGGCCGCGATGCGGGCCGTCGTGTGTTGTCGGGCGAGATCCGACGCGGGTCGTTGCAGCAGATCGACGCGGTGATCTGGAACTTCGATCTTGAGGGATTTACCAGCCTGTCCGAAGAGCTGCCCGGCAACGAGATCATCGACATGCTGAACGACTATCTGGCAGTGGCGGTTGGCGTGGTCCATGACAATGACGGGAATATCCTGAAATTCATGGGCGACGGGCTGATGGCCATGTTCGATGTCGGGGATATTGATGAGGATGCAAGGGCCGCGCTGAAGGCCGTTCCGATGCTGCAATCGCGTATTGAAGAGCTGAACGCTGCGCGAAAAGCCGACGGTCTACCCGTGGCGAATTTCACGCTGGCGCTGCATTCGGGGGAAATCCTCTATGGCAATATCGGGTCCGAAAGCCGTTTGGATTTCACCGTCATCGGCCCAGCGGTAAACCAGACCGCGCGGATCGCAGGGATGCACCGGTCATTGGGCCAGCGTATCCTGATCTCGGACGATGTTGCGCAGGCAGCGCAGCCTTGTGGGCAAGACCTGATCTCGGTCGGGCGCTACATGCTGCGCGGTGTGCCCGAACCGAAAGAGTTGTTTACGGTCTATCGGGCGGGGGGTTAGGTATTGGGGTGCGGCAATACACCTGTCCTTGCTCGTAAGTCGTCGCAGTGATAACCCAGTTGCACGCTCGGCATGCTCGCAGGGCGATGGAGATTTTATGTTTGCGATTGCGGGAAACCGCTGAGTCCTGAACGGAAGGACGACTAAGCCAAATAAAGCCTGTTTATAATTTCTCAGGCTTCCAATGACGTATGGCTCGTGAACAGTCGAAACGACCATAACTGTGAATGACAATGGCACGGGTTCTGCGTCCGCCATATCGATAGCTTTTGCTCGTTTGGCGATACAACGAAAGACGAAGGACCAATGAAAATACGACCAACAATGCGCGACGATGTCGCCGCTTTACAGGAAGTACTTAACGGCACCGAACTTTTCCCAAGTGAGATGCTGCCTGACATGGTGAACAGTTTTCTATCCGATGAAGAAAGCTCTGAAATTTGGCTAACATGCGAAGTGGACGGAAACCCAGTGGGTTTTTGCTACGCAGTCCCAGAAGAGCTTGCAGAAGGGGCATGGAATATGCTCGCCATTGCAGTTTTGCCCACGCAGCAAGGAGGCGGTTTAGGTAGTGCAATCTCAATGCATCTGGAGACCGAGCTTATAGAGCGTGGGCAGCGCATCCTAATAGTTGACACGTCAGGCACGGAAGAGTTCAAGCAGACTCGCGAATTCTACCGAAAGAATGGCTACACCGAGGAAGCCCGTATCAGGGATTTTTGGGCGACAGGAGATGACAAAATCGTCTTCTGGAAGTCCTTAAACTGACTTATCAGGCTGCTGGCCTGTCTTCGGACGGGCCAGTTTCTCTCAGTTGCCTTGACGGAAAAATCAGCTTCGTCCCGCATAGCGGACTTGCGACGGCGACCTAAAAGTCGATCTCAACACCCGGCAGGTTCAACTCTTTCATCATGTCGCGCAATTCCTGTCGCGCAGCGATGTTCGAGATGTTGAGTTGTTTGACCCCGATATCCTTTAGGTCCAGCAGGGTCAGGCCACGGGGGAACAGCTCGCGGAAGATCACACGCTCGGAAAATCCCGAAGCGACGCGGAACCCGATGCGCTGCGACAGCATCTCGATCGCGCGCTGCATCTTTTCCTTGTTGACCATGCGCTGCGTACCGACACGGTTGCGCACGACGACCCAGTCGATCGGTTTCAACCCGGCCTGCGCGCGCAACTGGCGGGCATTCCAGACCATCTCGGAATAGACCGAAGGACCAAGGATTTTCTCACCCTTGGAATCGATCCGCGCCAGCAGGTCAAAGTCGATGAAACTGTCGTTCAGTGGCGTGACAAGCGTATCGGCCAGCGAATGTGCCACCTGGCTGAGGCGGGTATGCGAGCCGGGGCAGTCGATCAGGATGAAGTCACTATCGCTTTCCAATTCGGCCACCGCGGCCGAGAGGCGATGGTCATAGATATTCTCGCCGGGCTTCAGCTTGCTTGCGTCAATCTCGGGCAGGTCGTGGTGGCGCGGGGTCGGCAGGGTCAGGTCCGAATTCTTCAAGAAGTTGGCCCGGTTTTCGAAATACCGTCCCAGACTGCGCTGTCGCAGGTCCAGATCCAGCGTGCTGACTTTGTGTCCCAGTCGGGCCAATGCAGTGGCCACATGCATCGAGACGGTCGATTTGCCTGCGCCGCCCTTCTCGTTCCCCACTACGATAATATGTGCCATGCCTGTATTCCCAAGTCCCGCCGTGTTTGACCACAGTTTGTTGCGTGCCACTATATGTTGTGGAGCGAAGGAAGGGAAGGACCCGAAACGCCATTCTAGGGCGCTGTTGCGAAAACTCAGACCCTGGGCCGAGGGGGCGGTTGCCAAAAGCGGTCCTCTATTTCACTCTTGCTTGAAGAGCTACGCTGGAAGGGCGTGAATTGGAGCAACTTTTCCTGAATGTCCTGAACGTGGTCCTGCCGGTTCTGATCTGCGCCGGGATCGGGTACGTGTTGGCGCTGACAAAAGCACCCTTTGACAATAAGGTCATCGGAGGGGTGGTTTCGCGCGTTGGGTATCCGACCCTGATCATCTCGCATCTTTCGACGACCCAGATCGCGGTTGGCACCTTTCTGGACGTCATGGCCGCCGCAGCGTTGGCGATTGCGGCGTTTGGCATGTTGGGCTTTGTCGCGCTGAAGGCGATGCGCCTGCCGGTTCGGGCGTTCTTGACGCCATTGATGCATGGGAATGTAGGCAATATCGGCCTGCCGATTACTCTGCTGGCGTTGGGCGATGCCGGGATGGCCTATACGATGGGTTTTGTGGTCGTCGTTTTGATCAGCGTTTTTACCCTTGGAATGTGGATCCCGGCCGGAGAGTTCTCGGCCAGAAAGCTTCTCACCTCTCCGGTTATTTATGCTGTCGTCATCTCTCTGATCCTGATGACGACCGGGTACAGCCTGCCGCAACCCGTGGCCAAGTCCTTTGACATCCTCGGTGGGCTGTCGATCCCGCTGATGCTGCTGACGCTGGGCCACACGCTAGCCAGCCTAAGGGTGCAAAGTCTGGGGCGTGCGGTGAGCCTGACCGCATTGCATCTGGGTATGGCATTTGCCATCTCAACGAGCCTCGTCTGGGTCTTTGGGTTTACGGGGGCCGAGCGTGGCGCGGTGATCCTGTGCTGCCTGATGCCGTCCTCGGTGGCGACCTATTTGTTTGTCGACCAGCATCTGCCGGAATACGGCCCTGACGTGGCTGGTTTCATTCTTGTCTCGACCCTGGCAACCATTCTGGTTCTGCCTGTGGCGCTATCCTATTGGATCTGATTGCGCCAGCCCAAAGAAAAAGGCCGCCCCAAGGGACGGCCTTTCGGATCTGATCCGGGTCAGGCTTAGAAGCCCAGACCTTCGTATTTCTTCTTGAACTTCGACACGCGGCCGCCGGCGTCCATCAGGCGCGCGCCGCCACCGGTCCATGCGGGGTGCACGGAGGGGTCGATCTCCAGGGCCAACTGGTCGCCTTCGCTGCCCCAGGTGGATTTCATCTGAATCACGGTGCCATCGGTCAGTTTGACGTCGATGAAGTGGTAGTCGGGATGGATGTCTTTTTTCATCTTTCCGCTCCTTACGCCTCGGCGCCTGCCTTGGGCTTGTAGTTGGTGACTTCGGCGATACGCGCGGATTTACCACGGCGCGAGCGCAGATAGTACAGTTTGGCGCGACGGACGCGGCCACGGCGGACAACGGTGATGCTGTCGATGTTGGTCGAATGCAGCGGGAACACACGCTCCACGCCTTCGCCGAACGAGATTTTGCGGACGGTGAACGAACCGGCGATGCCGCTGCCACCTTTGCGCGCGATGCAGACACCTTCGTAGTTCTGCACACGGGTACGCGACCCTTCGGTCACTTTAAAGCCGACACGGATGGTGTCACCGGCTTTGAAATCGGGGATGTCTTTCCCCAGGGCGGCAATCTGTTCCGCCTCAAGCTGTGCGATCAGGTCCATCGCATTCACTCCTATCTGCTCGTGGTTGGTCCACGAAGTTTGGGCACGGGCTGAGAGCTCTTGGTCTTCACCGGGTTCTGCATGCAGCCCGCCAGAGGTCAGATCGAATGTTCCTTAGTCCGGTTTGTTCGGCCGCGCCCAGACCGAAGAAAGCCAGGCGTCACGACATGGACCAAACCAAAACACCGGAGTCGCATGACGCGGCACCGGATTGCGGTCGTTTAAGGGCATTATGTGCAGGGATCAAGCCCAAAATGCTGTGAAGCGGTGGGATTCCGCCGCCTCAAAACAGCATCGTTGCTTTGATCCGTCGATCAGGCATTCTGAGGGTAATTACAAGAGCAGTCATTTCAAACAGGAACAGAACATGCGCATTGCATTGATGCTTGCTGTCGTGGCTTTTGCCATCCTGTCCTGCGGTCGCAGCAGCCCGCCGCCGCAAGAGGTTGAGGCCAACGCGTTTCTGGGCACGACCTCACCTTCGGTGATCTTCCCGGCTTTTGGCGATGCTGATCCGCACCCGTGGGAGGGGCGCCATCCTGGCCACTATCCGGTGCACGGTCTGGACGTGTCGCGTTGGCAAGGGCCGATTGACTGGCACAAGGCCAAGGCTTCGGGGGTTAGCTTTGTCTTCATCAAGGCGACTGAGGGTGGTGATGTAGCTGATCCGATGTTTGCAAGTCACAGCAGCGGAGCAAAGGCCGCCGGGGTGCCTTGGGGTGCCTATCACTATTTTTATTTCTGCCGCCCAGCTCGCGAGCAGGCGCGGTGGTTCATCCAGAACGTTCCCAAAGGGTCGGACCTGCCGCATGTTCTGGATATGGAGTGGACGCCGCATTCCAAGACCTGCACCCTACGCCCCGATGGCGCGACCGTCCGGGCTGAGGCGAAGAGGTTTCTGGATATTCTCGAACGTCACTACGGGCGGCGTCCGATTGTCTACACCACCGTGGATTTCTACGGCGACACCGACATAGGGCGCCTGCCCAAGACAGAGTTCTGGCTGAGGTCAGTGGCAGGCCACCCCCGCAAGGTCTATCCCAAGGCGGTTTGGCGGTTCTGGCAATATACCGGCACTGGTTTGGTGCCCGGCGTGCAGGGACCCGTGGACATCAACACCTTCAACGGCCCACCCGAGATTTGGGCGCGGTGGAAGAACGGCTAGTCTTCGGACTTTGCTTTGGAGTAGGCGTCCCACAGGTCGGGGCGGCGTTCCTGTGTGATCCGCTCGGACATCTCATGCCGCCAGTTGGCAATACGGCCGTGATGGCCCGACATCAGAATGTCCGGGATCGGACGGCCCTTCCATTCGGCAGGGCGAGTGTATTGCGGGTGTTCCAGCAGGCCCGAGGAGAAGCTCTCTTCCTCAGCCGAGGCCTGATTGCCCAAAACGCCGGGGATCAGCCGCACAGTCGCGTCGATCAGAGCCTGCGCGGCAATCTCACCGCCGGTCATGACGAAATCGCCCAAGGAGACCTCTTGCACGCCGTAATGCTCCAACACCCGCTCATCGACGCCTTCGAACCGGCCACACAGCAGGGTCATACCGTCACAGCGCGCCAGATTCTGCATCATGCGCTGATCCATCCGGCGGCCACGCGGGCTGAGGTAGATCAGCGGCCAATTACCCCGCACCCCCGCCATCGTGTGTTCAATCGCCTCGCCCAGTACATCGGCGCGCAGCACCATGCCAGCGCCGCCACCGGCAGGCGTGTCGTCCACATTGCGGTGCTTTCCGACGCCGAATTGGCGCAGATCGACGGTTTCCAACTGCCAGAGGCCCTCTTGCAGTGCCTTACCCGTCAGGCTCTCGCCCAACACACCGGGAAAAGCTGAAGGGAACAGAGTGATGATCTTAGCCTTCCACACTCCGTGCAGGTCGGGCGTTGGGGTCAGCAACTCACGCGGTTTCAGGGTCGGGCGGATCGCCTTGCGCCCATGAGATTTCGACGGTTTTTCGGTCATGTCGCACCCATCAGCGCCTGCTGCGCCCGTTCAACTACGGCGGCCTTTTGCGCGACCAAGGCGGCTTCGTCCAAACGTGATCTGTTCAGGTTCAGCAATTCCGCCAAAACGTTCTCGGGCAACCGAGTGTTAGATTTGGAGGGCGGAACCAACCGTTGCGCCTTGTCATAGGGTAAGTCCAGATACTCGGCAAAGGGCGCACCCGGCCCGAATTGACGCAATTGCAGTTCCTCCAGCCATTCCGTGGTCACGGTGACCGAGGGCAGTTTCTCACGGATCTGGTCAACGGTCTCTTGCAACGAGGGCAAATGGTCGATGCTGTCGCGGAACGTGTCGAAATCTTGCACCTGCCGCATCCGCTGCAAATCATGCGCCCACAGGCTGCGCAGCCAACCGCCCCGTTGGCGCAAAGACAGGTAAAGCGTGATCTCTACCTCCTGCCCTGAAAACCTCTGGTGGATCGAATCTACCAGACAGGCGGCCAGATCGGGAGCCGCCGCGTAGCCCTGTTCCAGATTGCGACTGGGGCGGAGACCCGCGAAGTTTTCCTCGCTAAGGATCAAGCCGCGCTTTTCTCCAAAATCCAGCGTATCGAGGAAGTCGCGCATCTGGCGACCGAATTCGGACAAAGTGCCAACGGTGCCATAAACGGAATGGTTAGTTGCTGCCCGCGACAATCCCGAATTGCGCGTGCGATAAGGCAGAACCAGCGCGAAATGCGGCCAGATCAATTCGCGGTTGTCGTAGAGGAAGGATTGCGCCGCAGTGGTGCCGGTCTTGTGCAGGCCCAAATGCAGCAGGACGCGGCGCATCAGATCAGCCCTTCGGGCGGGTCGGCGATGATGCGGCCTTGGTCCAGATCGACCGTGGGGACGGCCTCAAGCGTGAAGGGCAGCAGAACGGTGGCCTTCAGCCCCGGCCCGTGCAGTTCCAGCAGGTCGGCAGCGCCGTGGTTTTGCACCGATTTTACCCGGCCCAGCAGGGTGCCGCCGGTGTCATAGACCTCAAGCCCGATCAGGTCGGTGTGATAGAATTCATCATCGGGCAACGAGGGCAGTTGATCACGCCGCGCAAACAGACGCAGACCTTTAAGCGCATCGGCTTGTTCCTTGGTTTCAACTCCGCCCAGACGCGCCGCAAAGCCATTCTTGATCGACCGGGTCAGGACCAGTGGATAGCGTTCTCCACCGGCCTCATCAGTCAGGGGGGAATAGGCTTCGATATCCTCGGGGATGGCGCAATAGCTTTTCAGCCGCACCTCACCGCGCACGCCATATGATCCCGCAATGCTGCCGACGCAGATCAGATCACTCATTTGCCCCATCCGTCATACAAATTCCGTCATCCCATTGCCCGATGCCTTCGCAGGCTTCGCGCTGGTTTGAGCGTTCGAAGAACACGCCGACAATAAAGGCGATCATCAGCAGGATGGGAAGGCGTAATAACCCGAACATGCGCCTATCGCACCTCAATGAGCAGGCTGTCGTCGCGGCATTCCCAGCCGACCTGTTCCAGTTCAGGCGTGTCCGATTGCGTTTCTGGCAGGCCAACGCAGAAATAACCGATCAGGCGCCAATCCTCGGGCACGTCCAGATCGCGCGCCATCTGGTCGGGGTCCAGAATGGACACCCAGCCCAGCCCCAGACCCTCGGCCCGCAAGGCCAGCCAGAACAGGGTGATGGCCGAGACCACGGAATAGCGCCGCATCTCGGGCATCGTGCCTGCGCCCAGACCTTGCCCCTTGTCGGTGGTGTCGTCGCAGAACACGGCCAGTTGCACCGGGGCCTCTTGCATCCCCGACAGTTTCAGGCGGCTGTAGAGCTGCGCCTTTTCGTCGGAATACCCGTCTAATGCCTGCGCATTGGCGGTTTGAAAATTTCGCAGCGCCGCGTCGCGCGCGGGCTGGCTTTTGACGCGGATCACGCGCCAGGGTTCGCTGAGCCCCACCGAAGGGGCCAGCCGAAACGCGTCGAGGCAGCGCGTCAGCACTGCCTCGTCAATCGCGTCGGTGCGAAACCGACGCACATCGCGCCGGAGTCGCAGCAACAGGTCAAACTGCGCGCGAAAATCGTCGGTGAAAGTCTGATCCCGCACGCGCTTTCCTGCTTATTCTTCTGCAGCCGCTTCTTCAGCCGGAGCAGCAGCAGCTTCTGCCGCCTCAGCAGCCTTGGCTGCTTTTTCTTCGGCGCGTTCCTGGGCTTTCTTGCCCGGGGTGCCCTTGTTGGGGTTGTTGCGCTCGGCCTTGTCGCGGGCGCCAGCAGCTTCCAGCATACGAGCGATCCGATCGGTGGGCTGAGCGCCCTGATCCAGCCAGTACTGGATGCGCTCCATGTTCATTTTCACGCGCTCTTCGCTGTCTTTGGGCAGCAGCGGGTTGTAGGTGCCCAGTTTCTCGATGAAACGGCCATCGCGGGGCATACGGCTGTCAGCCGCAACGATGCGATAGAACGGACGTTTTTTCGAGCCGCCGCGGGCGAGACGAATTTTCATTGCCATGGTGGTATCTCCTTAAGATGGCGTGACCGGTCAAGGACCGGGTATTCTATGGGTGGAAACGACGGGTCATTCCTGATGTTTCCGGTGGTGTCGGATGACTTCCTGAATGATGAAATTCAGGAAAGCCTTGGCGAAGTCGGGGTCCAGATCGGCCTCTTTCGCCAGGTCTTCAAGCCGAGCGATCTGCGCAGCCTCGCGCGAGGGATCGGACGGGGGAAGGTCGTGTTGCGCCTTGAGCTTGCCAACGGCCTGCGTGTGCTTGAACCGCTCGCCCAGCGTGTAGACAAGGATCGCGTCCAGCCGGTCGATGCTTTCGCGATGCTCTTTCAGCAGCGTGGCAGCCTGTGCTACGGGATCGGTCATGCGTATGCCTCCATGCCGCCATTCACCAGATCGGCTGGGGCGGGGTGCCGCCAGACCTCGGAAGGGCCGAATTTCGGGTGCTCAAAGTGGTAGTCAAATGCTGCGCCCAGACGTTTGGCGACTGCCTTGCTAGCGTGGTTTTCCGGGTCGATCAGCGAAATCGCCGTGTCCCAGCCCAGCACGTCATAAGCGTGAGTACGTGCGGCCATTGCGGCCTCGGTCGCATAGCCTTTGCCGGTGGCGTGGTTCATTAGCGTCCAACCGACTTCGCGTTCGGGCCAGCTGTGAGGATACCACAGGCCGACATGTCCCACATAGATCCCGGTGTTCTTTTCCTCAACACCCCAAAAGCCATAGCCGCGCATCGCCCAATGGCCCAAAAGCTGCGCAATGAAGCGCCATGTCTCATCAGGTCTTTTGCGGCCACCGAGAATCTTGGCTGCGTCTGATGCGAAAAACTCAGCCTCGGCCTCGAAATCAGCCTCGGACGGCGCGCGGAGGATAAGGCGCTCGGTTTCAAGCCGGGGGATATGATTGGCGATCAGATTCACTTTTTCTTCCCGAACCCGCTAAGCCCCGGAGGCAGGGCCATGCCGCCGCCCATGCCGGGCAGGCCGCCGCGTCCGCCCATGGCCTTGGCCGCCTGTTCCAGCGCCTTGGGGTCCATGCCTGCGGCCATGTCTTCGGGCGAGGGGCCGCCTTTGCCGAACATGCCCTTCATGGCTTGTTTCAGCATCTTGCCTTTGCCCATCTTGCCCATCTTCTTCATCATGTCCGACATCTGCCGGTGCATCTTGAGCAGCTTATTGAGGTCGCTGACCTCCATCCCAGAACCCGCAGCGATCCGTTTCTTGCGGCTGGCTTGCAACAACTGAGGGTTGGCGCGTTCGCGTTTGGTCATCGACTGGATCATGGCGATCTGTTGGCGCAGGATCTTGTCGTCCAGACCGGCCTGATCCATCTGCTTGGCCATTTTACCCATGCCGGGCATCATACCCATCATGCCCTGCATACCGCCCATCTGGATCATCTGTTCCAGCTGCATCTTCAGGTCGTTCATATTGAACTGACCTTTTACCATGCGCTTCATCATGCGCTCGGTCTGTTCGATCTCCATCGTTTCCTGGGCTTTTTCGACCAGGGCAACAATGTCGCCCATGCCCAGAATACGACCGGCGATCCGGTCCGGCTCGAAGGTCTCAAGCGCGTCCATCTTCTCGCCCAGACCGACAAAGCGAATGGGCTTGCCAGTGACCGCGCGCATCGACAGCGCCGCACCGCCACGTCCGTCGCCGTCCATCCGGGTCAGAACTACGCCGGAAATGCCGACCTTGGCGTCGAATTCTTCGGCTACTTCAACAGCGACCTGACCAGTCAGGCCGTCGACCACCAGCAGGGTTTCGCGCGGATCGACCACGTTGCGAACCTGCTCGACCTCATCCATCAGGACTTCGTCGATGTGCAGACGGCCCGCGGTGTCGAGCATGTAGACGTCATAGCCGCCCAAAGTCGCCTGCTGTTTGGCGCGCTTGGCGATATCAACCGGCTTCTGACCGGGCACGATCGGCAGCGTGTCGACGCCTACCTGCGTCCCCAGAACGGCCAGCTGATCCATCGCCGCCGGGCGATAGACGTCCAGCGAGGCCATGAGGACCTTCTTGCCCTCTTTCTCTTTCAGGCGTTTCGCCAGCTTACCGGTCGTGGTCGTCTTACCCGAGCCTTGCAGACCGACCATCAGGATCGGCGCAGGCGGGTTGTCGATCTTCAGCTTGCCGGGGTCTTCTTCACCGCGCAGCGTGTCAACCAGCGCGTCATGCACAATCTTGACGACCTGCTGGCCGGGGGTGATCGACTTGGTGACGGCCTGACCGGTCGCCTGTTCCTGCACCTTCTTGACGAAAGCACGGGCGACGGGCAGCGAGACGTCGGCCTCAAGCAGGGCCACGCGAACCTCACGCAGGGCGGTTTTCACGTCTTCTTCGGACAGCGCGCCCTGTTTGGTCAGCCGGTCAAAGACGCCGGAAAGGCGTTCGGATAGATTTTCAAACATGCCTTCGGCCTCCTTAGCCGGTTATCTGGTGGCGCCTCCTAGATAGGATGCGTCGGTTAAATGCACAAACGCCCCCACGGGCGAAACTCGCTGGTGGGGGGCGATCCCTGAACGACTCAAGGGACCGGAAGATCAGACGCTTCCGGATGTTGCGGCGGGTGTTATCCGAGACGCTGCCGACTGTCAACTCGGGCTTGGGTTCGCAGGGGTGCAGAACGGATGAATGGCTCGAAAACACAAGGATCTGACCCGAGGCGATTCGCGCGCCCTATTTGGTTTTGTTGCGATTTTCGCGACAACATTAACGCAAACTGAACAATGTATTTGCTGTGTGTTCAACAGAAATCTGCATAATCGCGGCATCGATTCTTAACGAAAGTGAGCATTTACCCGAATTCATGCAAAGGGGAAACGCATGACAAAGTCTGCCATCCTGATTGCCGGACCTCGGACCACCGCTGCTAATCGGTCCCGGAATTTGGTTCAGCGTGACGGAAAAACACCGTGCGATAAGACGCGCGGAAACCGCTTTCCTCCGATTAACATTACACTGTCTTCTATCATCGATGAGATGCGGCTTATCGAGGCAAAAAGAAGCGTTCCGGCAAAGTAGAACGCATCAGGACAAGACATACGGAATAGGTACGGTGAAAAAGGGAAAGCCCGCTCAAAATAGAGCGGGCTTTTATCGCGGCTAGAGTGAGAAAAGGTGCGCGATACCTGGTACTGGGCAGAACGTCGTGGGGTTCTGTGAATTTGTTCCGGGCCAGCCAAAGGCTCATGTAGGTGGATGAAATGGCTGGCCCGGCCCCCCATGCCTCCGTGAGTGTAAGGGCACCGAGATCGGTGATTGGTTCTTATTCGACTTCGGATACCTCTTCTTCTTCAAAAGGTTCCTCAACCGGGTCGAGACCCAACATCGCCCTTACGGTCGCTTCGACCTCATCCGTGACGGGTTTGTTCGCCGCGGCCTCCAACGCTTCACGTTCCAGTTCGGGCTGAGCCTCGACCTGTTCCGTCAGGGTGTCGACCGTTTCGACGGCTTCTTCATATTCCTCGGCGTCTGCGAGTTCTGTTTCAAATTCGGACGCGGCCATCTGCGAGGCTTCAAGCGCTTCTTCTGCTTCCATAAGCTCTTGTTCAAGAGCCTCCTTTTCCTCGTCCGGAGCATTTTCAAGTTGCTCAGTCAGATCATCCACAAGCGCTTGATCTTCCACAACTTGTTGCTGAGCATCGGTCAGGTCGTTCTCAATGTCTTCGGTGGGACGAGCAGGAGGTTCCAAGCCATCCAGGAATTCCTGGGCTTCTTCCAGTTCCTCGCTCAGTGCCTGACCGGCCAGAACCGTGTCACGGTAGGTGGCGATGCGACCCACACGTGAATTCGGCGATGCGTTTTGCAGGGCCGTCTCACTGGCGTTGGCGGCGTTCAACGCGCCCAACTCCGACGGGTGCGCACCAAATTCAGCCGAAGCCTTGTTGCCCTTCTTGCGGCCCTTTGGTCGGACGGATTCCTCTACCTCGGTGGTTGAGGTCGTCGTGCTGGCCACGCGGGCGGATTTCTTTTTCGACTTGTTCCCGTTGAACAACTCTTTCAGGGAAAAACCGCCACCGGATTTTTTCCCGGAGCTGTCGGACTTAGTTTTGCCGCGACCGGCATTGCCTTTGGCTTTTGCGCCATCACCTTTGTTGGCGTTGCCATTGCCGCCTTTATCGCCACCATTCCCGTTGCCGCCACCATTCCCGTTGCCGCCGCCATTCCCGTTGCCGCCACCATTCCCGTTGCCGCCACCATTGCCATTTTTGGCATAGGCCGCGTCAGGGACAGCAAGTGTCGTCACGATTGCGGTGGAGCCGACCAAAGCGACTGCGACTGCCGTAGCTTTCAGCAAGATGTTGGTTTTGGTCTTCATATCAGTCCTCACGGGTCATGTGTTTGCATCCATGTTTTCCGGCACGGCAAACGCGCGACAGAATCACCCCACGACCTCATTTGAACTGATGCACCCTGAACACACGAAAAACCGTTTGTTCATCACTGGTTCACATAGAATAAATTAGGCTTTAGACCGTTTCGCGCGAGAACGAGTTGACAGTGATGAGACAGCTTTTGGCGACGGCATTTGTGGCGTCCCTTCTCCTGACCGGAGAAGGGCATTCTGCTGTGCGCGAACTCAAGCAGTCCGAATTGCGGCAAGCGACGCTTGTGGGCGGGGCGATTCGCCTGAAGAAAGTCATAAAGGGCGTTGAGAAAGTTTTTGGCGGCACCCCTGTGGATGCCCGCGCATTTAAGGATGACAAGGTTTACTACCGCATTCTGATGAAAAAACCGAACGGCCGGATCATTAGCGTGATCGTCGATGCTCAGACAGGCGCGGTTATTTCAAACGGGTCCAGTATCGGGCGGCAGATCAAAGAGGCAGCGAAGACTTCACCGGGCAATTCTGCAACGGCCAAGTCCAACGGTGCATCCAATGCCAAGTCCAATAACGGTAACAATAGCAATAACGGCAACCGCGGAAATTCCGGCAACAATGGTGGCGGCAACGGGAATGGTGGCGGCAACGGTGGCGGAAATGGCGGCGGCAACGGTGGCGGAAATGGCGGCGGCAACGGTGGCGGAAATGGCGGCGGCAACGGAAACGGTGGCGGCAAGAAAAACTAGATGAATACGCAACTGAATAGCTGTAAATTCGCGTTATGAGAGTACTTCTGGCAGAAGATGAGCCGCATCTGAGCGCTCAAATCAAGAGATTGCTGAATGCTGAAGGGCGGGTCGTGGACACCGCTCAAAACGGCTTGGAGGCCCTGCATCTGGGGTCGACCGAGCCTTACGATATGATCATTCTCGATATCGGCCTGCCTGAACGCGATGGTATCACAGTTTTGCGGGAATGGCGTGAGGCCGGGGTTTCGACGCCGGTCCTGATCCTGACCGCGCGCGATGGGTGGAGCGATCGGGTCGACGGGCTGGATGCAGGCGCGGATGACTATATGATCAAGCCCTTCCATATGCCTGAACTGGCCGCGCGGGTGCGCGCGATATTGCGCCGGCAAAGCGGACAGCTGAGCGCTGTCATCGAAATGGGCGATGTGGCGTTGGACACAAAGACCGGGCGGGTGACGGTCAAGGATGTGCCGGTGGACCTGACCGCGCAGGAAATCGCGGTTCTGACATATCTGTCGCACAATCGCGGACGGCTGATCTCACGCACCGAACTCTCTGAGCATATCTATGAATATGACGGCGATCGGGATTCAAACACCATTGCGGTTTTCATTACACGCCTGCGCAAAAAGCTGGGATCGGACCTAATCAAGACGGTACGAGGACGCGGCTATATGATTGACACGGACTGATGCTTTCCCTGCGTCAGCGCGCATTGCTGGGGGGGATCGCTTCTGGGGCGGTGTCGGTTGGCGTGGGGACCCTGGCAGTGTTTTCCTACATCAACTCAAGGGTCTCGGACCAGTTTGACACCGCGTTGCGGGATCGCCATACCCAGCTTGTGGTAGGGTTGAGCGTCACGACAGACAATCCCGATGCGCTTGGCAACCTAATGTTCGACCCGGCATATGGCACACCGTTTTCCGGGCGCTATTGGCAGGTCACCGGTAGTGATGGGTCGGTATTTACCTCGGCCTCGTTGTTCGATGAAACGCTGGCCGAGCCCCGGGGCCTTCCCAACGCGCCTACCTTTTGGAACACGCAAGGCCCTGAAGATGAGGCCGTGCGCAGTATCTACCAGGAAATATCTTACGAAGACGGAACGGTCTGGGGTGTCAGCGTGGCTGAAAGCCGCGAGGAATTGATGGGCGAACGCCGCGCGGCCCAGCGGAACCTTCTGCCGGTCTTTACGCTTGTCGGTCTCATCGGGGTGGCTGGGTCGCTTTTCCTGATGTCGGCTATTCTGGGGCCGCTGCGCAAACTACGCACAGATGTGTCCCATCGCTGGGACTCGGATGAGGGGTTGAAGCCGGATGATTACCCCGAAGAAGTCTCGCCGCTGGTTGAAGACCTTAATCAATTGTCGCGACGCAACCGGGACATCGTCTTCGGGTCCCGACGGCAGACCGCTGATCTGGCTCATGCCCTCAAGACCCCGACGGCCATATTGCGCAATGAACTAACCAGTCTTTCCGAACAAGGTGCCACGACAGACACGGCGCAAGAGGCACTGGACCGGATCGATGCGCAGCTCAGCCGCTCACTGGCGCGGATGCGTGCGATGAATACGGCCGAACTGACCCATTCCCGTACGGATCTTTCAAATTCGGTCGACCGTCTTGCGCGCTTGTTCTCGAGAATGACCGAACGGGAAGGCAAACAATTTCAAGTCACTCGCGAAACCGGATTATGGGTGCGCATGGACCCTCAGGATATCGAAGAGGTTCTGGGCAACCTGATGGATAACGCCGTTAAATGGTGTCAGAAGACTGTTCGGGTTGTGGCGCAGGTTAGAAAAGGCAACGTCGAGGTTCTAATCGAGGATGATGGGCCCGGCATCCCCGAGGACAACCGGCGCGAGGCCCTGCGCTCGGGCGGGCGGTTGGACACATCGGTTGCCGGCAGCGGGCTTGGTCTTGCGATTGCGGTCGATCTGCTGAACGCGTATGGGGCAAAACTCGACCTTGGCCGTTCAACGAGCCTGGGCGGGCTGGAGTGTCGTATCGTTATTCCGACGGGCTGGAAAAGACCTTAGATTGCGTCGGTTGGGTGCAATTAGGGCAAACGGCTTTTCTTAAGTAATCTTGGCTCATTCTGATAGCTTGGAGTGGGGCATATGCGGATAACTTTGGACATCATTGAAAAAGGCACGGTCATAGGCGCGGCAATTGCTGCGGTCCTGCCGCTTTATCAATGGTATGATGAACGGTCCGGTCGAGAGTTGGAGCGTGTCTCCAGCTTGGTCATCGGGGGGCAGGCCTGTGCAGAATGGGTTATTTCTCATGATGTGCGGGCCACCGTGGATGTCCTAGAAAATGCGCCTGAGGATGTTGTGACGGCGGCGGTCAACCGCGCGGATTTTGCGTTGAATATGTCAATTTTGTGCGGAAAGCTTCTGGATCATTTGCACATGGGGATGGAGAAACTGGACCTTTCTCGGGCCGAGGAAGAAGCCATGCGCTGGTCCGGTTTTCCGTATGAAGACGAGTACTGAGAGGCCAATTTTCACGGTATTTTTAGGCGTGTGTGTGGGCCGAGTGGAACCGTTGGGCGGCAAGGCCTGACGTGAGGTGTCCGCGATGAAATTTCCAGGCTCGCGACTCGGAGGCCTAAAAATAAGGGAATGTGGCAAGGTTACCCATGGTCACTCGGTCTGTTAATTTTCGGTCAGTGGTCCTCGTGTAAAGCGCCGTTTTCACGGATGTGTGATATCATATTGATTTTAAATATTTTTATTCGAATTCGTGGCAGTTCCGTGTTTTCCACGTCACCCGCGCGTTCATTTTGAGTTAAAAATGGGTTCACCTCCGGTAACCCAAATAGCAACATTACGGCAAAATAGAGACAACTTCTTTGGGCATCTTATTCGCGAATAAGGATGTCTGGAGAAAGAAATGTTTAATCTGAATTCACGGAAGAAAGCCGTTTCAAAAACTCTCCGAAATTCGGTTGCGGATGTTGGTTGGTTTGCGAAACGCGAAGAAGGTGGTTTGACGATTTTCGCGTTGTTTGCCTTTTTTCTATTATTGGCTGCGGCGGGTATTGCCGTCGATGTAATGAATTACGAGCGCGACCGTGCGAAATTGCAGTGGGCTCTGGACAACGCTGTCCTCTCTGCCGCGAGCCTTGAGCAAACGCTCGATCCTGCGCAAGTTGTCGAAGCACATCTGGCGGCATCCGGTTTGGGCGAGTACGCGAGTTCGATTTCTGTCGAAGACAAATATCTGGACCGCACCGTCCGTGCCAGCCTGACATCTGGTTTTGACACCAATTTCATGCGGTTGAGCGGTGTTGAGACGATTTCATTGGGCGTGAATTCCGCCGCGCATGAGGCGGCACCGTGCACCGAGATTTCCATGGTTTTGGACATCTCGGGTAGTATGGGCAACAACGAACGCCTGACCCAAATGCAAACCGCTGCCAAAGCATTTGTCACAAAAACTCTGGAGCATAACGACGACCCAGGCACCGAGTGTGCGACCTCGGTCAGCGTTATCCCGTTTGCGGGTCAAACGAACCCTGGCTCGGTTATGTTCGAATATTTGGGTGGCGAGCGGTTTGGCACGACCACCGACGACGATTTCTTCCCGGAATGGAAGCAGGATATCTCGAACGTCGTGTTCTGGTTTGATACAGACGGCAATGCTGACCCCGATTTTTCCGTCAAGATCGACAGCTTCCCGGACAACGAAACCGATCTGTTCAACAAGGATGACGTCGACACGTACTATCACTATGTCCGGGACTTTATCATCAACAACTCGTCCCAGCTGCCTGAGAGTGCCGAACTGGTGGGTGCATCCATCAAGGGCGGGAAGCAGGAGACGATGTATTACAGCATTGACCGGACAACGACGGTCTATGATGAGGCTTCGGGCCCAACCAAGTTCAATAACGTCGACATCGAGCTTCAGTATTCGGATTTCCACAGCTATGTGGGCAACATTCCGAACAATACCTCGTCTTGCCTGGAAATGACCTATTCGGATTTCCTGAATACAAGCCTGCCTTCAGGTTCGATCGATCAGACGCCCTATTTCGTGAACTGGGAATATGATGAGACGACCCAGAATTGGGGTTGGTGCCCGGAAGACGAAATGAGCATCCAATACGCCCAGAACGATGAAACCAAACTGCACAATTTCATCGACGGTCTGCGCCTGTTCGATGGAACCGGCACCAACTACAGCCTGAAATACGCGCTGGCCCTGCTGGACCCGTCAAGTCAGGATGAGTTTGCCTATCTCAGCAAAGCCGGGGAAGTTCCCTCCGAGTTCGCAGACCGCCCGCTGAGCTGGGATCACGAAAACAGCTCAAAGATCATTGTGATCATGACCGATGGACAAACCACCCCGCAGGTTCGCCCCGCCGATGAGATGGAAGAGGAAAACGGCCTGACGGAGCTGACTGCGCGTCCAAGTGAAGACTCGACCATCGCCTCGTCGCAGCTGACCAACCTGCAACTGTTCCAAGAACAGTGTGAATTGGCCAAAACGAAAGGTGCCGTTGTTTATACCGTCGCGTTCGAAACCACGGAGCAGGCCGCATCCGAGATCAGAACCTGTGCTTCGTCCTGGTCGCACTACTATGAAGTGACCGGTGAAGAGATCATCGACTCCTTCGTGTCGATTGCAGGCTCGATCCAGAAGCTGCGTCTGATCCAATAACCCAATGTGGTCGAGAACGAGAAAGGGCGCCAATACGGCGCCCTTTTTTCGTTCCGCAGGCGGTGCGCGGCGTTAGGTCAGGATAGCCTCGATCTTGTCCAAGGTCGCCTTGTTGACCGCGACGCCTTCGGTTTCGGCGGCAATGCGTTTTGCGCGCCGTCCGTCGCCCGGCAGATGCGCGCCGTCCTGAGAATGGATCGCGCCGACCAATGCACTGATATTTTCGGCAAACATGTCTTGCGCCGCAGCGGCCGGGTCGATGGCGATAAAGAACTGACCGGTCTTGGGAGGCCCCCCAGCTGTGCCCGAGAACGGCGAGGCGTGAATGCCGAGCGTCGCGCCGGTCAGGGCCGCGGCCATGATCTCGGTCAGCAAAGCGATGCCCACTCCTTTGTAGCCCCCCGATGGGGCCATCGAGCCCTTGAGCCCGACATTAGGGTCCGTGGTTGGGTTCCCATCCGCGTCCAGCGCCCAGCCCACAGGGATTGGTTTGCCTTCGCGGGCATGTTTCATGACCTCGCTCTTGGCGATGGTGCTAGCGCTTTGGTCGATCAGAACGGCGGGCTGTCCATCTGTGCCGGGTACCGCGACCGAGAACGGGTTGGTGCCGATAACCGGCTTCGACCCGCCCGATGGCGCGATTGAGGCAGGTGCATTGGTAAAGCCCAACCCAACCAGACCCGCCTGCGCCAACCGGTGCGTGTGATAGCCCAGGACCCCGCAATTATAGCTGTTGCGGATGGCCAAGGCCGCGATGCCCTGTTCCTTGGCGGCTGGGATGAGGGCGTCAAACCCCATGTCAATTGCGCTATGTGCAAACCCTGTTGCCGCGTCAACCGTGATCAGGCCAGAGCGAGGCCGGTCCAAGACGGGCTTTGCGGCACCGTCGACCTTTCCGCATTGCACATGTTCGCAATAGATCGGGATATAGGCCAGACCGTGGCTGGCCACCCCATCCGCTTCGGTTGCCGCCGTGGCAACGGCCAGCGGGCGAGCGTTGGCTTCGGTCGTGCCAGCGGTAACAAGGGCGCGAAAGGCCAGGTCTTCGATTTCGGTCAGGGTCAGAGTGCGGGTTTCCATCGTGTCGCTTTCATCAATCGTTGTCGGACAGGCCAGACCCGGCCCCAAGCAGACGAGAGGCCTCGGTCGCGGGGGCATAGGTGCGGTGGGCAAAACGGTTCAATACGGCCCATGCGGCCGGATCGGGCATCGCGCGTGAGGCGCAGGCAGCGGGTGCGGTCAAGATTCCGCCAAGCGCGACCTTCACCAAAGTGGCGTCGCTGGGCAGCGCTGGGTTCACGGCCAGAGAAGGCCCATCTGTGACGACCTCAACGCCATCCACGGTGATTGTGACGGGCGTTTTCAAATTGCGCGCAATGTTCGCGGCGAATGGCAGCAACAGGGCAGGGGCGGCGACATTGGTCAGTGTGATTTCGCCCGTCCGCAGCGAGCCCATATGGTCGGACAAGGCTGCCCCGGTGGCCAGAGGGCAAAGGATTTCATCCCCGCGCCATTCGTTGCCCGGACATGCCGGGCGGTGCCGGCCCGGCGCATGTGCCAAGCCCCGGTCCAACAGATCGGCCAGAATCTGCGCGCCGTCCAGTCCCGCGGCACATAGCCAGCGGGTGGCCTTTCCGGCCTCTTCGGACAGGCCCCAGCCATAGCCCGCGCCGCGCGTGGCGCGTTTGGCGGTGGCCTCGACCTCGTTTAATGAAAAGCTCATGTCATTGCCCTTGGGTAGACCCAGTGATCAGCGGTATCTGCGGACAGATCCTCAGGGTAGGGGGCACCGGCATACATGCAAATCCGCACCCAACGGTCCGAGCGGGGATCGAAATGCGTGGCACCGAAGAACGAGAGTTTCGCTCGCAGCATGTCGATGGGCATGACATCCGCGCCGATCGTATTGTCGCGTATTTCACCATAGGGTGCGACCTGTCCCATCTGCGCGCGCCGGATCGTGTGGCGATGTTCGGGGTGCTGCGACAGAAACGCGGCAATGGAGGTGGTGTCTGGCCAGTGGGACAGGGCGTAGTAAGCCGTCGCCGCATCGCGGGCCGGGGCCAAGGGTTGTTCGTACTCCGCGATGGGCTCTTCGAACCGTTCGCCCAGACGGGGTTCCAGCTTTTCTTCGGACACGTACCAGGCGCGGGCGCAGTTGGCCTGTGCTTTCCAGTCAAGATCAAGCGCCCAGTCAAAACTCTGTCGGATCAGCGCGCGAACCTGTGCGACGCTCATATTGCCGTCGATCACCTGCGCCCCGGCGTTGCTGTCGGCCATGCAATCGACCAAACCGTCGACCAGATCGCCGTAAGGTTCGAGGATCAGCGAGGCGAGCAATTCCTGCCCCTCTTCACTCAGATGATCTTCGGACCAGCGGATCAGGGCGTCCCAGGGAAGGTTTTCGGTCAGGTCGCGCTGGGCCAGTTCGGCGGTGAGCGTGTCCAGATCAGCCCAGAGCACGGCCAGCTTGTCGATTTGAACGGGATGATCCGAGCGCCACCACGACACCGACAGCTTGCTGCGTTCGAAAATCGCGCGGAACTGCGCGATGCGGTCAGGTGTGGCTTGCGGCACGGACCGCACCCGCGCGATGGCCTCTTCGCGCACCATGATCCAGTTGTTGAACAGCACGGGATGGTTGACGATAAAGGGCGCCATGCCCAGACCGGTCGAATTGCCAATGCCCAGCCATTGCGCAATCGTCGGGTCCAGACTGGCGGTTTGGTTCCCCCCTTTGGCCTGCGCCATGTGCTGCACCAGATCGCGCACGAAGGTGCGGGTCAGATAAACCGACAGCATCTCGGTTTGGAAAGGGGCGCTCAGTTCCGGGCGGTCGGCAGTTTTTTCACGATCAGCCGCCCCGAACTTGCCCGATCCATAAACAGCCGTGGTGCGCATCAGGTAGCCCACCTGATAGATCTGCTCGGGGTCCGGCTGTGTGCCTGCTGCCAGCGCGTCGACCACATGCGCCCAAAGCCGGACCGAACGGTTGGCGCGAGACAGAGACAACTCGCTTTCGCTGATCCGCCCGGCCTCTTGCAAGGGGACGTTTTGAGACAGGCGGTCAATGTCTTCGGTCGTGGGGATGCCATCGAACAGGGTAAATGTGGCGTCCCAAGCCTCGGCTATCACGCGGTCGGAGCGTTGCTCGGGCGGCAGGTCATGAGCGAAAGCAACCAGTGAATAAGCGCGTTCAGGGCCGTGCGCGGTATAGACCGCATGACCCACCCCGTTCGTGTCGATGTCAAAAACGGGCCGGGTAAAACGCCAGTTCTCGCGGGCCATCCGCCGGGTCAATTGCCGCATGAAACTAAGGCGACATTGGTGCAGCGACCCCAATCGCGACAGTCGCATGACCTGCGCGGGGTCTCGGCGTGCAATATCGCGGTGCAGATCGATCATGCGCGTGGTCCGAAGTTTTCAGCAAAGAAACGATACCAGTTGCCGCCCATGATACCTGAGACCTCATCTTCGTTCATACCCACGGAACGTAGCCCGGATTCGATATTCCCAAAATCGCGGTTGTCCTGAAACCAGTTTGGCATGGGCGGAAAACCGGGCGCCGAAGCCGAGCCTTCGCCATAGTCGATTTCTTTCGTCCAGCGCCCGACGCGCATCCACTCGACCACGCTGTCGGGTTGGTCCTGACACAGGTCAGTGCCGATCCCCAGATGTTGGACTCCGTATTTGTCGGCGGTGCGGGCGATCATCTGACAGAAACTATCCCGCGTGCAGGCGGATTTGTCTTTCAGATGATGCGGGTAGACCGAAAAGCCGAGCATCCCGCCATTTTCCGTCACCGCGCGGATCACTGCGTCGCGCTTGTTGCGCAGTGCAGGCGACCAGTCATGCGGATTGGCGTGAGTGATGGCGATGGGACGCTCGGACAGTTCAGCAGCCTCGATTGTGGATCGGTCAGCCGAGTGACTCATATCCACGACAAGGCCGACGCGGTTCATCTCTTTGATCACCTGCTTGCCCATGCGGGTGATGCCGGTATCTTCGGCCTCATAGCAGCCGGTGGCCAGCAGGGATTGGTTGTTATAGGTCAGCTGCATGAACCGGGCACCCAGATCGTGCAGGATTTCGACCAAACCGATATCGTCTTCGATGGGCGAGGGGTTCTGAAAGCCGAAGAACACCGCCGTCCGCCCGGTTTCGCGCGCCGTGTCGATGTCGCTGGCCCACCGACCCTTCATGATCAGGTCGGGGAATTGCTCGAACCAACGGTTCCACTTTTCAAAGTTCAGGACGGTTTCGCGGAAGTTCTCATGATAAGAGATGGTGACGTGGATTGCATCCACGCCACCTTCGCGCAGTTGCCGGAAAATCTTTTCCGACCAGTTGGCATATTGCAGCCCGTCGATACGCATCAGACCGGCGTCCCGGCGCTGATATAGGCGGTTTTGACGGTGGTGTAGAACTCAGCTGCCGCTTTTCCCTGCTCACGCGGGCCATATGAGCTGTCGCCGCGTCCGCCGAAGGGTACGTGATAGTCGGTGCCCGCTGTCGGCAAGTTCACCGTAACTACGCCAGTGCGCGCGTTGCGGCGGAAATGGGTGGCGCGGGCTAGGCTTTGGGTCACGATGCCCGAAGTCAGGCCGAATTTGGTGTCGTTGACGACGCTCAGCGCCTCATCATAGCTGCCGACCTTGATGACGCTGGTTAGCGGCGCGAACATTTCTTCGCGGTTGATGCGCATGTCGTTGGAGGTGTTCAGGAACACTCCGGGCGACATGTAGAACCCGTCATGCGGCATCTCCAACCGCGCGCCGCCACAGGCCAGCTCGGCGCCCTCGGACTTGCCCAGATCGACATAGGCGAGGTTTTCCTGCAACTGCTGCTCGCCGACAACCGGCCCCATCTGGGTGCCGTCCTCCAGCGCGTGACCGACTTTCATCGCTTGCGCACCGGCGACCAGTTTCTCGACGAACGCATCATGGATGCCCGCATGAACCACGAGCCGCGACGAGGCGGTGCATTTCTGCCCCGTGCCGCCAAACGCGCCACCCAGCGCCAGCGTCACAGCCAGATCAAGATCGGCGTCGTCCATGACGGCTAGCGCGTTCTTGGATCCCATCTCCATCTGTACCTTGGTCAGGTTCTGAATGGCCGCTGCCGCAATCCCTTTACCCACCGGCACCGACCCGGTGAATGAAATCGCGTTCACCTTGGGGCTTTCCACCAGACGCTGCCCGATGCTGCGCCCCGAGCCCATCATCAGGCTGAACAGGCCCTTGGGGATGTCCTGACGTTCAATGATCTCGGTCAGGGCTACGGCCGAGGCCGGGGTGATGTTCGCAGGCTTCCATACGACGGCGTTGCCGTAGCACAGCGCTGGTGCAATCTTCCACGAGGCGGTCGCGGTGGGAAAGTTCCATGGGCTGATGATGGCGACAGTGCCCACGGCCTCGCGTCGCACGTCAATCTCAACGCCGGGTCGAACGCTGTCGGCATTCTCACCGATCTGGCGCAGGCACTCAGCGGCGTAGTAGGTAAAGAACTGACCGGCGCGATAGACTTCACCTTTGCCCTCGGCCAGCGGTTTGCCCTCTTCGCGGGACAAAAGCGTGCCCAGCTCTTCCGCGCGGGCCATCAATTCATTGCCGATGGCGTTCAGAACGGCCTGTTTGCGTTCGGGCAGGTAAGCGGCCCATTCGGCCTGCGCCAGACGCGCCTGATCCAGTGTCGCCTCAAGCTGATCCGTGCTGGCCTGCGCAAAGATGCCGACCAGATCGCTCAGATCCGAAGGGTTGCGGTTTTCGATTTCAGAATCACCCGCCAGCCATTCGCCAGCGATCAGGTTCAGTTTGGTCACAATGCGCCCCAGAGCAAAATAAGAGTCGCGCTTAGGATGGCTTTTCCGCCGCATATCAGTCAAATTCAAACGAATGAACAAAAGTTCAGGAAAACTGAAATATGGCACTCAAGATTGAAACCCTTCGTTGTTTCTGCACCGTTGCCCAAACCGGCAATTTGACCGAGGCCGCGGATCGCTTGGGGCGCACGCAGTCGGCGGTATCGATGACATTGAAACAGTTTGAGGACCATCTGGGTCGAAAGCTGTTTGAAGGTGAGCGCAAGAGCCGTTTGTCCCCATTGGGAGCGCAAGTGTTTGAACTGGCGCTGAAACAAGTGCGTCAGTTCGATCAGGCCGTGCAGGACATCGAAGAGGCCGCGATCGCCGAGCAGGGGCTCTTGCGCATTGCCTCGGTGCCGTCGGTTGCGGCTTTGATTTTTCCACGCGTGTTATCGCATCTTGCGCGGCAGTATCCCGGCGTGAAAGTCGATTTGCGCGACACCGATACGCAGCAGGTTCTTGACGCGCTTGTCGAAGGCAGAGCCGATATCGGGATCGCCTCGGGGTATCACGCGTTGAATGGTATTCGCGCGGTGCCGCTGTTGCGGGACCGGTTCGGGCTGGTCTGCTCGGCCGAGCATCCGTTGATCGCGCAAGAGGCGCCGCCGACCCTTGCCCAAATCGCCTCGGTTCCATTCATTCGCAACGCATTGTGCGACCTGATCGAGTCGCCGCAGTTTCACGCCGCGATCGACCGGGCGGGAGTGACCATCCACAACACGCATTCGTTGATTGCGATGGTTCGGACCGGTGATTGGGTGACGGTTTTGCCACAAACGGTGACAGGGTTCATTCCGGAAGCCACCGCATTTCGACTGATCCGCGACTTGCCAGATCACAGGCAGGTATTCCTATATATCCACGAACGATCACGGTTTCCTGACCTGGTTCGCGCGACCGAGAAGATCATTTTGGCGGAAAACGCTTAGCGTCACGTCAACGCTGTGGTTCCCAAGGATAGGGCGTTCCCTATTGGCTGCGGCTGGCCAGTTGTCATTTTTCACGAACAGTGTCAGAAATGTAAAAATGTGATTGATTGGTCAAAGGCGGTACTTTGTGTTTGTGCCCTGCCTGACCGGGAAGTGGGGTATTTTTGGCGACTGCGAACACAATTTCCGGCGTGAACCCACAAGATATCATGACCGCCTTTGCCCAGTACGGATTTCGCAAAACGTCAATGGAAGACATTGCGCGCGCGGTGGGTCTGTCTCGCCAGTCGATCTACAAGAAATTCGGATCGAAGGACGCGTGTTACGCTTGGGCGTTGAGGGCCTATACAGAAGCGTTGTACCAGCATGTTTTCGCGCTGCTCGATCAGGCTGAAAACGCGCCGATGGCTGTAGTGGAAACGGCGCTGATTTCTGTCGTCGGAGATTCGGTCGAATTGGCTGAATCCAGGCACGGGTCCGAGCTGCTCGAGGATGCTCTGGCCGTCGCAAGCGCCCAGCCCGAAAATTGGCCCAGCCTGTATGCCCAGAAGCTGGGGGCATTTATCTTGCGCCACGACCTGGCTGCAACGCCGGAACGGGCGCAGGATCTGGCGCATATTTTGATAACCGCCACACGGGGCGCTTTGGTTGTTGCGTCTTCGCGCGAGGCGTTCGCGCAGGACATTCGCCGAATTCTGCGCGGGGTTTTCGGTGATCCCTAGGCGCGGTTTCGGGCCACGCTTGGGGAATGCTCACGCAGTGGTCAAACTGTTTTGAAACACAATGACTTCCTTACTGCCGCATACTGATTTCCGGTAAAGCGCCGAGGTGTTTGGTGCAGGCGTCTCACTGTGATATGACGTTACGTAAGATACATGTAACCCTGAACTTTTTAGGGCTGTGCAACAAGGGGGAAGGCTATGAAATACATGGGATTTGGAGCAACCATTCTGTTTGCGGCCGGGTTGGTCGTCAGCACTTCAGCCAGTTACGCGCAGACCCGTGAAGAAAGCCATGGCATGGTGTTGCTGCGCGGGTTGCCGACGCTGGATACCCATCACAGCGTTGCCATTGTTGAATTGGACCCGGAATCTGATCGCTTTGGAGAAATTCTCAGCGAGTTTGAGCAACCCGATATCGAGCACCCTCTGCATCACCTTTACTACAGCCCGAATGGCAGGCTGTATTCCACCGGGCTCGATCCGACGTGCAGTCTGGCCGAGATTGGCTTGTCGAGGGACGCTGGCGGTGCGCCGGTGATCGAAGGCATCACCTGTCTGGACACACAGGGCCAGATCGTGGGCGAAGATATCATGTGGGCCAATTCGAACGGGCAGGAATACATGTTTGTTACCTTCATGGGGGGCACCGGAGGTGATGATGGCGGCTCGGTCGGGGTGTTTGATCCGCAAACCAACGCGGTGGTCAAAATCATCGAAGCCCGTAAAAGTCAGGTCGGCGAAGGTGCCCCGTATATCATGTATCCGCATGGCATTTCGGCTTTCGAGGATCGTATGGTGGTGACATCGACCGTGCATCCTGACTTGGCTACTGGTGTTGGGAACGCGTTAACGATCATTGATCTGAACACGTTGGAGCCTATCCAGAACATCACCGTCGAGAATGAAAAGCCGCTGAACTTCCCGTCTTCTCCGGTCGAGGTTCTGTTCGCGCGGCCCGGCATTCACCCCGATATCGAACCGGCCATTCTGGCCAATACAATGTTCGGGTTCGAGACGTGGAAAATCCCCTATGACGCCAAGGCCAAGACCTTTGGCGCGCCCGAGGTCATCTATAGCGGTGTCGCCAATGACACTGCCGTGCCCTTGGAATTCTATGGCACCGAGGATGAGCTGTTCATTTCGCACGCTTTGCCCGGTGTGGTGAAACGGTACGAACTGGGCGCTCTGCCTGAACTGGTGTCCAGCGGCCCCGACATCGTGACCGATCCCGGTGCACATCACATGATCTTTTTCACCTCCGCCTCAGGGCGCGAGTTGATCGCGATTCAGAACAATCTGCTCAATCTGGGCAACGGTGCGGACAATGACCCGACCGATGTGGATTTCATCGCTTCTCTGAACGCGCACACGATTTCGGTGCATGATCTGGAAACCGGTGAACGTATCGGGACGGTCAATTTCAAGGAACGCTACAACAAGGGCGTGGACAACGTTGAGGGTCTGTTTGGTTCGGGCTTTGTGCATCACCACTAACGGATCGGGTGGCCCATGCCTCGGGTGATCGTTCTGCTGGCCGCCGCTGCGATTCTGGTCGCGGCGGGGTGGCTGATCCGGGACTTCATCCGCGATCCGGTGGCGACACCCATCGCCGACTTCTCGGCGCCGTTTGTGTTCGGGCGGTTTGCCGTGCCGCCTGATAACCCGCTGACTCAGGAAGGTTTCGCCTTGGGGCGGCACCTGTTCTACGACCCTATTCTATCCGCGAACAACGAAGTGTCCTGCGCCACTTGCCACATTCAGGCGATGGCTTTCACCGACGGGCGTGCCCGATCTCAGGCCTTATCGGGCGGTGAGCTGGAGTTCAGCGCCATGAGCCTGGTCAATCTGCTTTGGGGGCAGGAGAGGTTCTTTTGGGATGGCCGTGCGACCTCGCTTGAAGAGCAGGCGCTGATGCCGATCCAGCACCCCGAAGAGATGGGGCAGGATATCGACGTGCTGGTTGCAGAGCTGTCCAGCTCGTCTAGCTATCGTCGCATGTTTCGCCGCGCCTATGGTGAAGTCAGCGCCGACAACATCGCCCGGGCGTTGGCCAGTTTCATGCGGATGCTGATCTCGGACAATTCCAAATACGACAAATACCTGCGCGGTGAGGTGCGGCTGAGCGCGCAAGAAGAACATGGGCGCAAATTGTTCATGGCCCATCCCGACACCAAAGTGTCCCTGCGCGGCGGGAATTGCATTGATTGCCACAGTCAGTTCCTGACCTCGGGGTTTCGGGACGCGCTGGACGGGTTCTCGAACAATGGGCTCGACCCAGAGGACGCGCTGGCACCTGGTTTGATGGCGGTCACGGGAAACCCTGCTCACAAAGGGTTCTTCAAGGTTCCAACCCTGCGCAATATTGCCGTGACCGCTCCTTATATGCATGACGGCCGGTTCGAGACGCTGCGAGATGTCATGAATCACTATAATGACGGCATTGTTGTCAGCGACACGCTCAGCCCGTTGATCCTTGAAGCCGATAACGCCCCTGACACCCCGTCGGATACGGTGGGCCTGCGCATGACACCCGAGGAAATCGACGCAATCATCGCTTTTCTACATACGCTGACCGACGAAGTTTTTCTGACCGACCCTGCCTTTTCCAATCCGATTGAAGGAGGCTCATGATGTCCCGCCTGCAAGCCATGTCCGGTTTTGGTCTGTTGGTGTTTCTTGCCATCGGATGGATTGTGTTCGTCCCTGGCCCCAAACGCACGACCGATGTCACCGTCACGCTGCGGGCGACCATGGACGGGGCCCCGCTGACCTTCGACCAGTTCATGTATGACAACCCCGCTGGACCCGGCGCGTTTCGGGTACGAGATTTTCGGTTTTACCTCAGTAATCTGGTTTTGACCTCGGGCGATGAAGAGTTCGTGGAGCCCGACAGCTATTACCTTGCCCGGTTCGACAATGCGGACAGATCTTATGTGATCACTCTGTCCGATGTGCCACTGCGCCGGATCGAGGGACTGCGCTTTTTGATCGGCGTGGACCCGGACGCCAACGGGTCGATCCTTGCGCGGGGCGATCTGGACCCCAACAGCCAGATGGCGTGGAACTGGGAGGTTGGGTATAAATTCGTTCTCTTCGAGGGTGCATTGGATGTGGATGGAGCCATTTCTCCGCTGGTTTATCATGTTGGGTTTTCCGAGAACGCCCGCGAGGTCTCGGTGCTGGTTCCGGCAGACAAGACGCGGGCAGGGGAGACGCAGATAAATCTTGATGTCGATCTGGCCAAACTGTTCGACAACGCGGCGCTGATTGATATGCAAGCCCTGCCGACGGTGAAATTCGACCGCACCGATGCGCGAATGCTGGCAGACAACTACGCGGACATGATCTCGGCATCCTATTAGCGGTTTCGCAGGGTTCGCGGCATAAAGCCAAATTTCCGCCCTTATTAGGTCAGATGATCCGCAAAATCAGGGCGCACAAAGATCTTCATGAAGGTTCAGGGGGTCTTTGCTGTGAAGCGCATCATTGGACATATCGACAGTCAGAAAAGGCGACTCTACGCGATTGCGTTTCTGGCGTTTGCTGCCGGATATGTCCTGTACTCCCATATCGAGGTGACACGTTTCGGGATGCCCCTGCCGGTGTTCACCGGGCTGCTATATATGTCGATGATCGTGTTCGCGACGGCTGTGTCCACGTATTTTCTGCCCAAACTAGCCCGCGTGACAGATGCTGTCGCAGTAACGCGTCTGGGTTTCGCCGTTTGGGTCGCCGGCACACAAAGTTACGAGGTTGCGGCCTCACCCCTGATCGGCGCGACCATTGTGATCGGAGGTGCATTGGTTTTGTTGCAACTGCGTAGCTGGGCCACCTTGGCGGTTCAATCCATGCGGGCAGCTACAGCGGTCGATCAACCAGTTCCTGTTTGGGTTGGCGCCCAGCGTCGGGCATAGTCATGACCCAAGGCGGCACCCCCGCCTGATCTGCACAAATCCTGCACAACATCCGCCGCTGGTTTGCACATCAAGGTGTGACAAGGCGGTATGGAACATAACCGATCTTACCTACTGTGGGCCGGGTTGGCCCTTGCATCCGCCGTATTGGCGATCGAGCCCGTCCTGTGGCTGATCCAAAGCTGGCGCGATCCGTCTTACCAATCCTATGGCGCGCTGTACGGCCTGCTGCTGGCCGGTCTGGTGCTTCTGTCTCTGACAAGTTCTCGCCCGCAGGGGCCGGACCGGCGCGGGCGGGTCTTTGCCGTCTTCCTGGGTGCGGCCTGCGTTCGCTTGGGGGGGCAGGTGCTGGCCGTCAATATCCTCAGCGCATTGGCTCTGGCGTTGGATGTCTTTGCGTTGGCCGTTTTCCTGCGACTGGATCAGCGACGCATTGCGCTGTCGCCCATGTGGTTGGCGGCGCTGTTTCTGTTCTGCCTGCCGCTTGGACCGATCCTTGAGCGGGTGGCAGGGTTTCCGTTGCAGGTGATGTCCGCCCACGTGGCGTGCGCAATGCTGTCGCCCGTTTTCCCGGACCTGCTATGCGAAGGAGTTCGGCTGCGTGTGGGTGGCGTGGATGTTCTGGTCGATCTGCCCTGCTCGGGCGCGGTGGGGCTGTTGCAGCTTGTCAGCCTTTGGGCCTGCCTGAATGCGCTCTACCGTCCGGCACTTTTGCCTGCGCTGGGCGGAGGTCTGTTGATCGCAGCGGCAACGGTGCTGGGCAATGGCCTGCGCATCACCCTGCTGGCGGCGGGACTGGCGCAAGGGACCGACACGATGGCTCCTACGTTGCACAGCCTTATCGGGCTGGGGACACTGGCGCTGGTCGCCTTGACCATTGTGCTGCTGTACCGTCCGAAACCGGCCCGGCTCAGCCCCGCGCGGATCACGACGTTTTCCCTGCCGCGCGTCCTGCATTTCCCAGCGGTTGTATCGGCGTTGGGTCTGTCTCTGGCAATCATCAGCGCGCCGCGTGCGCCCGTCGATCAATCGGCACCCGTGCCCCCGACCGAGCTGCCCGGTCAATTGCTTGGGCATCCCGCGCAAGAGGTCGCACTCTCTGACGTTGAACGCGCCTATTTCGCCACCTATGGCGGCACGGCGCGCAAGGTGCAGTTCGGCCCGATGGGGGTGAATGTAGTGCGGACCACATCCCCACTTCGCCACCTACATTCGCCGGCCACCTGCCTGCTTGGTATGGGCTACCAAGTGCGGTTTCTAGGCACCCGGTTCGATCCTCTGCCCAGCTCGGTTTACGAAGCAACGGGCCCAGACGGGCAGGTCTGGACCGTCGCAGTCAGCTTTGTCTCGGGCGATGGTCAGCGCACGGCAGGTGTGGGCGAAGCCGTCTGGAGTTGGCTGAACGGCTCATCCCGCGAATGGCGCTCGATCCAGCGCATTACCCCGAAATCCATGTCAGATCCGGACCGCGCCGCCTATGAGGCTGCGGTTCTGGCCGCCCTTGATTTGTAACCCTTGCTCAGGAGATCCAAATGCGTGCCCTTTTCCCAGTGATGATCCTACTTTTCTGGCCGATGATCGCGACGGCCAAACCCGACCCCGCCGACGTGGCCGGGCGCGTTGTCGTTCACGCAGGCGACCGGGTGTTTGATCTGCCCCTGCTGGACAGCGCCCTGCATGTCACCGTTCAGGGCGATATGGCGACAGTTGAACTGCGGCAGACGTTCCAGAACCCAGCGATGGTTCCGGTCGAGGCCGAATACCTGTTCCCCCTTAATCAAAAAGCCGCCGTTTACGGGATGGAGATGCGCGTAGGCGATGAGTTGGTACGCGCCGTGATCCGTGAAAAAGCACAGGCCGAGGCAGAGTTCGATCAGGCCGCGTCCGAGGGCAAGGCGGCTGCGCTGTTGACCCAGCACCGCCCCAACATGTTCACGCAGAGGATTGCCAACCTGATGCCGGGGCGTCCGGTCGAGGTAACGTTGCGCTACGTCCAGATGGTGCCCAAGATCGACGGCCAGCATGAGATGGTGATCCCTCTGATCGTCGGCCCGCGCTATCAAAGCCCGCTAGACACTCCTCGGCCTGAACTGGCCAGTGCCGAGGACATTCCGCTGAAAAATGCCACGTGGTCCGTCAGTCTGGTTCCTGCCTATCCTCCGGTCGCGGGGCTAGACCTGCCCGATACTGTGACGTCCGAGCGGGTCGCGCTGAATGTCTCTCTGATCGCCGGGGTTGAGCTTTCGGGGTTTCACAGCCCGACCCATCCGCTGCTGATCGATCAGGAGCAAGACAGCCTGACTGCCCGGTTTGCCGAAGGCAAAGTCATGGACAACCGCGATCTGGTGCTGCGCTATACGCTGGGTGGGGCGGAGTTGCAGGCGGCAACCCTGTCCCATCATGACGAGCGCGGTGGCTTCCTTTCGGTTTTGATCGAACCCCCGGCGGTCCCGGACGAGGCCACAGCAACCCCGCGCGAATTGGTCTTTGTGCTGGACACCTCCGGCTCGATGGGCGGGGAGCCGATGAAGGCCAGTAAACGTTTCATGGATGCTGCCTTGCAAGGGCTGCGGGAGGGGGATCATTTCCGCATCATCCCGTTTTCCAACACGGCGCGGCATTTTTCGAACACATCGACCCCGGCAACCCCGTCGAATATCCGCAAGGGACGCGATTTTGTGCACGGCCTGTCTACGGGGGGCGGGACCGAGATCGACAATGCGGTTCGCGCTGCCTTTGCGACCGACACGCCCGAGGGCGCGATCCGCATCGTGGTCTTTCTGTCCGACGGCTATATCGGCAATGAAGCGCGAGTCCTGAAAACCATTCGCGATCAGATCGGTCCAGCCCGAATCTATGCGTTCGGGGTGGGCAACGCCGTGAACCGCTATCTTCTGGACGCCATGGCGGAAGAGGGGCGCGGCTATTCCCGCTATGTCGCGCTGGACGAAGACGCGCTTGAGGTGGCCGAAACTCTGGCCGCGAACCTCAAATCCCCTTTGCTGACCGACTTACAGATCGACTGGGGCGGATTGGAGGTACAGGACGTCACACCCGCCCGTTTGCCTGATCTGTTTGCGGGCAATGGCCTTCGTGTGATGGCACGCTACGATGGCGCTTTTGAGGGCGATATCACGTTGAAAGGTTTGGTGCAGGGGCGCCCCGCGCAGATGCCGGTCAAGCTGTCACTGACCGAAACCGAAGGCGATGCCGCATTGCCGCTGATCTGGGCACGTGACCGGATCGGCGTGCTGGAACGGCAGATCGCGGTCGGGGACCGCGCCGGACAGGCGGATGCCGAGATCACACGTCTGGGGCTGGCCTATTCGCTGCAAACCCGGAACACCTCATTCGTGGCCGTGTCGCAGCAAATCGTCAATGACAGCGGGCAGATGGCTGTGCAGGCCGATGTCCCATTGCCGATGGTGTCCGGTGTGACAGCCGCGGCCTATCCCTCGCAGGGCTTCGCCGGGTCATCCTCGCCCGAGCCGCAGGCGATTTTGGGTCTGATCATGGTCGCGGCCATGACCGTATTGGGTCTGCGTCCTCGGCAGGCGCGACGGGTATGAGGTCGCTAATCATGCAGGTTGATATGGACATCGCCCGGATCGCTTGTCAGAACCTTCTTATGGAAGCGCATATCCTGATTGTTGATGATGATCCCAAGATCCGCGATGTGATCCGCATCGCCCTGAAAGGGGCGGGTATGCGCACAACCGAAGCCGCGAACGGGCAGGCTGCGCTGACCCATGTCGGACGTGAATCGATCGATCTGGTGCTGCTGGATATCGGAATGCCTCAGATGGATGGGTTTGAATGCTGCAAGGCCATTCGGGCGCGATCGGATCTGCCGATCCTGTTCCTGACCGCACAAGATGACGAAATCGACCGGGTTCTGGGATTTCAACTGGGCGCCGATGATTTTGTCGCCAAACCCTTTAGCCCGCGCGAACTGGTGCTGCGGATCAAGGCAATCCTGTCCCGTGGTCGCCGCTCGGCCTCGCGCCCTTTGCGCACCGGCGGGCTGGAGCTGGACATGGCCGGTCACACCTGCCGCATCGAGACCACGCCGGTCGATCTGACGGCGACCGAATTTCAGTTGCTGTATTCTCTGGCAGAGCGTCCCGATCAGGTGCATGACCGAAATGCGCTCGCCCAAAAACTGTATGGGACGGGCACGCAATTATCCGGGCGCACGATTGATAGCCACGTGCGTAACATTCGGGCCAAAGCGTCTCAGGTCGGGTGCGCCGATATCATCCAGACGGTCCACGGCGTCGGTATCAAGCTGGGCGCATGTACGTGCGACGGATAGGCGCGATCCGCCGAAAATGGCGCCCGTCGATGGCGTTTGTCGTTGCGCTGGTCTGTGTAGCTTTGGTCTCAATACCGCTGGCGGCCATGATGACGGTGCAGCTAACCTCGAACCAGTTTGTGCGGGAAACCGAACAGGTGCTGCTGAAACAGGCTGCAGTCTACGCCGAGATTTATCGCACCCGCTTTCAGGCCATGGACGGACCCGAGATCGGCCCCGAACTTGCGCCCGAAATGCAAGAGTTTTGGGCCGCCGAGGTCCGCCCCATACGGGCCCAGATCAACGTGCGCCGCGACCGGGTTCTTCCGCCACTGCCGGAGGGACCAAAGGTCGGGGCGATATCCGATCCGCGTCATGAAACAGTTTTGCCGGGCATGGCCGAGCTGGCCCGGTCTGCGGGCAAGAGCACACTGGCCGGGGTGATTTTTCTGGACCATCAGGGGCAGGGCACCGGCGAGGCGGGGTTGCGTGCTTTCGCCGATTTGGCCGAAGTGCAGCAAGCATTGACTGGTCGTGTCGGTACGGCGTTGCGGGCGCGTGCAGATGAATTTGACCGCCATCCGCTGACCTCGATCAGTAGGGATACGGGGTTTCGGGTGTTCGTGGCCTATCCCGTTCTGGCACAGAATCGTGTGATCGGGGTTGTGCTGCTGTCCCGCACGCCGCTGAACCTCAGCAAATTTCTGTACCGCGAACGAGACGCGCTGATCACAATGGCGCTGTTCACGCTTAGCGGTGCTGCATTGATCGGATGGCTTTTGCACCGACTGATGTCCCGTCCGGTTCGGGGCCTGCGGGATGAGGCGCGCCGAGTGGCCTCGGGGGATACCCCTGTCTCGGACCCGCTTGCACAATACGGGATGCGGGAACTGGCCGATCTTGGTGAAAGCATGTTGTCGATGGCCGATACGTTGCAGGCCCGATCACGCGAGATTGCGATTTATACCGATCACGTGACGCATGAACTGAAATCCCCAGTCACCTCGATCGCTGGAGCCGCCGAGCTTTTGTCCGAACCTGCCCTGTCGCCGGAAGATCGCGCAGGGCTGCTGGACAATATCCAGACCGAAGCTGTGCGCATGAACACTCTGCTGGGCCAGTTGCGTGAGCTGAGTAAATTGCGGCAAGCCCCGAAATCGGGTCCGGGCCTGTTGCCTGACATGCTGCCCACTGTAGACGGGCTGGAAGTTCGCATTGCCGAGGGGCAGGATGCGCTGCTGCCATTATCGCAAGAGCACGGGCGGGTTGTTTTGCTGCACATGGCTCAGAATGCGAAGTCTCACGGCGCTACCGAGGTGGTCTTGTCTTATTCTGATAGTGTCCTGCGGGTTCTGGATAACGGTGAAGGGATTTCACAACACGACGCGGAAAGGCTAACCGAGCCTTTCTTCACAACGCGTCGCGAAGAAGGCGGCACTGGGATGGGTCTTGCGATCGTTGCCGCGATCCTCGAAGGCTATGGGGCCACGCTGAAGGTTGAGCCTTCAGACATGGGGTCTGAATTCCGTATCGAATTTGCGGAAAGTAGGCCAAACAGGCAGGAATGTTGATTGTAGAACTCGCCACGGGCGAAGAGCAGGAGCCCATACGCAAAGTTTTGGCAAAATTTGGGTAATAGCTTTGGTCGTACTGAACCGGGGATATATTGAAGAACACCGCGAACTGTCGATGGTCGGAAAAGGAAATTTGAAGTAGGTGCCTAATTGGGCTTCGCATTCGGATTGGCCCTATTTGACCCATAAAAGGCTTCTAAGGTATTCAGTAAACGCAATCTGCAAGGCCCAATGACGCGAGTCGCGCTTGCAATCACTAATATTGGTGTGGATTTCTTGATTTCTTCGAGACGAGGCCGGGCAACTAGACCTAGGAAGCCAACAGGGTGACGTTTACAGGAGTTCGTTGAAATCACGCCAGATGTTGAATGTCACAGCTACTAATTTTTGCGCGCGACATCAGCGGCGCATTGCGCTGGACGGCTTTCCAGCTCGTGCAACCAAGACTTTTTGTTTGGGGGTAAAATAGCAGCTATTCCGATTGCAATCGAAGACGATGTTCTGATCCTGCCCAGCGGCACCAATGACACGCTCTATATCGCGTTTGATGGAGTCGACAATAACGACAAGCTGCGGATCAACAACTTCCAGACGCTGACAACAATCGAAGTCGATGACTTTTATTTGGACTTTACCTTGGCGGCAGGGGAAGACGCCTTGGATGGCGCCGACCCAACCGGTGGCTGTGAAGTGGCAGACGGAAGCCCGGCAAGCTTGACGATACCCGGGGATGGCAACGACGAAGATTCCGTCTTCTCAATTGTTTAAGGCAAAATCCAATGAGGCGGTCAGTTTGCACCGGCTGCCTCTACTCGACGATCTAAAAAAGGCCCCGCCGACAGTTTTTTTGAATCGTGCATTCGGGAATTTGGGGGTGATTTGCGGTGTTTGTGGTGCTGATCGTCGCACCAAGCGGAACAATGCAAACCGTTTTTAAAAAATTATCCGCAAATTTGGATCAAAAAACAGCCGAAAACGGAGAAAGTTCACGGATTAACATTGGGTTAATTTGGCCCCCGGTAAATTGCAGGTGTAGTTGTTAATGAGTTGAGCATGGTTAAGCTGAACAAATATCTGACAGAGCTGTTTCCGGTCGAATGGAAGTCTTCTATTCCGGGATTGAAAACGACCGGAGACGGCTCTTCTAAGTCCATCCGGCAAGGGCTGGAACTGGCTGTTCCTCCATGTGTTTTCTTTCTGTTGCTGGCCTATTGCCTGCACAAAGCCAGTGTTGAAAACTACGTTTCCGTTCTGATGTGATGCATCCAGTCCGCTTTGGGCTGGTAGCCAAGCCTAAGTGATTTGTCACCGACGGACAAAGATCACGCCGCGGCTTTCTCGGCTTTTTCCATTTCCTTAATGATAAGCACGCGCAGGATTTCGCGGAACTTATCCATGTTCCGTTTGAGCAAGGTTTCCATCAACGAACTACCCAGGCCAGCGTCCATTAAGAATTTCGCCGCAGCCTTGCCCAATTTGACGTTGTCCTCGCCCATAAGCTCTTTGGGGCCGCTTTTGAGCCATGGCAGAAGCAGTTTCTCAAGTTCCATTTTGCTAAGAACCTTCAGCATTGCTGACGTTCCAAGCTGGGTTGCAAAACGGCGCAATGCCAGAGGCAGCAGACGCTCGGGCGCGACCGAACGGATATAGACTTCAAGGCCAAGCTGCCCGCCGCGTTTTTCCAGAACCTTGGCCGCTATCTTCAATTCGGCGTTGATTATGCCCTTGGGCACGAGTCTGGGTGCCGCGCGTTCCGACCACGTTTTCAAAAAGGCCGGGCTAAGGGCACTGGTTGTGATATAGGGGCGCGCAAGCTTGACTACCCCACCCACGATCAACCCTGCAGCAGCCCCGGTGATCGCATTCTTCACCATTCTTTCGCTGATTTCTTTTGTCGACATCTGCTTTTCGCCTGCGATTTCACGGCCAATGGCGTCGTAGCCGTCAAAGGCCAACCCTGTAACGGTGGCGGCTGTGGCGTTCAGAACGATCCCTGCGCCCAACCCGGCCGGAGGGCAGGCGGTCAGAATAAGTGCGCAGGTCGCGAACTCACCCGCCGCTCGCACATATCCCGCCTGTTTGATCTTTTTCGCCGTGGCATCAATCAGCCCATGAACCCATGCGATGACGGCATTGTTGTAATTCACGACAGCCGCGTCGCAGGCGACCAGGGCTTTCTTGAACCCCTTGTAGTCGCGCCCGCTGACGGTTTTGGCCAATGTTTTGTAGGCCGCCGCTGCTTTGGTGTAGTAGGGGCGCGGATCTTCGGCGCGGCTTACCGCGTTGATGAACGTGTAGACATAGCGCTGTTGGTTGTTGATCTCGATCTGGGCATTGTGACGATCACAGGCAGCATAAAAATTGATCCGCTGATGTTCCAGCGCGCGGTCCATTACGCGATGGACCTCTTTGACCGTAGCTTTGTAACCGCGTTCATCCAGCAGAACATTGCGCTTACCGTCCGAGACCACATAAGCCTTTGTTTTCGGGTTAAGAACCCAGACGACTTCTCCCTTTTTGAGCGCTTCACCTTTCTTCAGACGCACCGAGACTTTCTTGTTCTTGGAATATTTCAGGATCGCGTTTTGATCCTTGATTTTGTATTGCTTTACGATCGAGGCCAGCGTGTCGCCGTCCTTTGCCTTATGCGAAATCCAAATCACGAAGCGTTCCTCTCCAATCCAGCTGGCAAAATGGGATCAGAGGGCAACTTCCCACCATCCTCCTGCGGGTGCATGCACAACCAAGCCGCCACTGAGCCGATCTGCCGTTCAATAGCGGTAAGCTATGTGGTCCAAGTGTCCGGGTTGTGTCGCATGTTGTATCAATTGTATCAGCCGTGCCGACTGCCCCGACTGCCCCTTGTCGTTTATGAATTGGTGCCCGTAGTTGCCTTGGCGCGCGGGGCAATGGATGGCGCGTATCCCACCCAAGTTTTGAACGCTCGGGTAAAGTTGGCCATGTCGCTATACCCCAGCCTGTGGGCGATCTCGGTCAAGCCCAAATCCGTATCGCGCAACAAGCTTAAGGCGCGGCGATGACGGACCTTGCTCAGCAATTTTCGAAAGGACTGCCCTTCAAGCGTCAGGCGCCGTTGAAGAGTGCGCTTACTCATGCTCATGCGACGTGCAACGGAGTCCAGTTCAGGGGTGCTTTCAAACATATCCAGCAGGATGCAGGCCTCCAACGCGATAATGAAGTCGCTGCCGGGCGCTGTCATTTTTGCCTGAACATCCGCCCATCATATCGACGCCCCAGCCATGCTGTGTGGCAATGGCGGCGTATCCAACTCAATAGCGGTCAGCGGCAGGGACAGCGCCGAGCGGCCGTAAAGCGGCTGACACTGCAACAAATCGCGCAATTCATCCCCTTGGCCTCGGTCGGGGTAGTCAATTTCGATCCACCGCGGTCGCCAGCTGGGACCAAGGAAGCGTCGGACAAATCCCAGCATCAATGGGATGTTGTGGTCGCTGTGGGCGCAGATGGGGACGTCATCACCGCGCGGGACGAAATAGCGCATGATTCCGCCGCTGCGCATTTCAACCAACCAAACGCGGGGGCCGTTCTGGAACAGGGGCATGGCCCGCGCAAGACGATGAATCCCTTGACGCAACGTAGGGGCCTGACCGGCAAATTCGAACCACGGACCAATTTCCGCCCCGGACATGCCAAGCCCGACATGCAATCCGAAAAACGGGTGGCCCGACACGCGTTCAGCCTCGGCAAAAACACCGACCATTGCCGATAGCGGGATTCGCACAAACCGATCGTTCAGCACATCAATCGGAATGTTGGCCCGTTCAAAGACTCGCTCAACCGCTGCCGGTCCGGCGCAGCTTTGCAGCCGGTCCGGCAAATGTCCCATCCCGGCTGCGGTCGTGGGGGCGGTTTTTAGTTTTGACATCGTTAATGCTGATTTTATCTATGTATTACTTTGGAGGCGGAGCAAATTATTGAGGTATATAAATTTTTGCACGGCTCTGGCGTGAAATGTGCTATCACTTGATACGCGTGGACAGGATGTAAGTTGTCATCACACAGCCCGAGGCGTCTTGGGCAGCCGGGGGGCGTGACATCGTATCCATGTCCACAAGCCGAAGGCACTACCCCCGGTTATTTCGAGTTCAGGGAGACAAACATTGCTTTTATTCCGACAATTAGTCAAACGGGCCGCCCGTCCGCTCAGCGGTGGGGTTCTGGCGCTGGCCGCTCTGGGCGCGCCGGTGTTGGCCCAGGGCGCGAACGACACGCCGAATTTCCTGGTCATCTGGGGCGACGATATCGGGTATTGGAACATCAGCGCCTATAATCAGGGCATGATGGGGTATGAAACCCCCAATATCGACCGGATTGCCAATGAAGGGATGTTGTTCACGCACAGCTACGGGGAACAGTCCTGTACCGCAGGGCGTGCGGCCTTCGTCACGGGTCAGTCAGGGTTTCGCACAGGTCTGCTGAAAGTGGGTCTGCCGGGGGCCAAGGAAGGCATGTCGCCGAAAGATCCCAGCATTGCCGAATACATGCGCTCCAAGGGGTATATGACCGGGCAATATGGCAAGAACCATCTGGGTGATCTGGACGAACACCTGCCCACCAACCACGGATTTGATGAGTTCTTCGGCAACCTCTATCACCTGAACGCCGAAGAAGAGCCTGAAAACGAGGATTATCCCAAAGATCCGGCCTTCCGCGAACAGTTCGGCCCGCGCGGTGTGATCCGGTCATCAGCGGACGGTTCGGTCGAGGATACCGGCCCGCTGACCCGCAAACGGATGGAGACCATAGATGAGGAAGTCACAGCCGGGGCACTGGACTTCATGCAGCGCGCCCATGATCAGGGTAAGCCGTTCTTCCTGTGGTACAACACCACGCGGATGCATATCCACACGCATCTCAAGGAAGAAAGTCAGGGCGTGACCGGGCTGGGCGTCTATCCTGATGGCATGGTCGAACATGACGGCATGGTCGGCCAGATGCTGGACAAGCTGGACGAGCTGGGCATCGCCGACAACACCGTCGTGATGTATTCCACCGATAACGGGGCCGAGGTGTTCTCGTGGCCCGATGGCGGCACCACGCCGTTCCGGGGTGAAAAGAACGACAACTGGGAAGGCGGCTATCGCGTTCCGATGATGATCAAATGGCCCGGCGTGATCGAACCCGGCCGCAAATCCAATCAGGTCATCAGCCATCTGGACTGGTTCCCCACCTTCATGTCCGCCCTTGGCGATCCCGACATGAAGGAACGGATGCTGACCGAAGCTCCCTTTGGCGAGGAAAACGAGCCCGTCCATCTGGATGGTTATGACTTCATGCCCTATTTCCGAGGGGAAACTGAGGTCGGCCCGCGGCGCGAGTTCATCTATTTCTCGGATGGCGGCGATCTGGTGAACCTGCGCTATAACCGCTGGAAAGTGGTCTTTGCCGAACAGCGCGCCCATGGGTTCGACGTCTGGCAGGAACCGCTGACCTTCTTGCGTCTGCCCAAGATCATCGACCTGTATTCCGACCCGTTCGAACGGGCGCAGGACGAATCCATCGGCTATTCCCGCTGGCGTCTGGACCGCACCTATCTGCTCGTACCCGCGCAGGCCATTGTGGCGCAGTTCCTTGGCACGTTCCAGGACTACCCGCCACGTCAGGAACCGGCCAGCTTCTCAATTGATCAGGTCCTGAGAAGCCTGCAAACAGCCGGCAGTCAGTAACGGCCTAGACCGGACAAAACTTCATGGCGCGGAGCGATGCCGCGCCATTTTCGCACCAAAAGAGATTTCTCATGAAACGCTATGTTTTTGCCGTGGCTGCCTTGCCGTTTGGTTCTTTTCCCGCGCTGGCCGATCCGCTGGCGTCCTGGAACGACACCGCCACAAAAGCCGCCATTATCGACTTTGTCGAACGGGTGAGCGATCCGAACTCTTCCGATTTCGTCCCCGAAGAGGCCCGCATTGCGACCTTTGACAATGACGGCACGCTGTGGGGTGAACAGCCGGTTTATTTTCAGCTTATCTACGCACTCGACCGCCTGAAGGAAAAGGCTGAGGCGGACCCGTCGATCCTGACCTCGGATGTCCTAAAGGCTGCCGCTGCAGGCGATATGGCCGCCGTCGCCGACGGGGGAGAGGCTGGTTTAATGGAAATCCTGAACGTCTCGCATTCGGATGTATCCGTCGATGCGTTTCAGGCCGATGTCGCAGACTGGATCGCCACTGCCCGACACCCGGACACGAACCGGCCATACAACGAGATGATCTATGCGCCCATGCTGGAACTGCTGGATTACCTCGAGGCCGAAGGGTTTCAGACGTGGATCGTGTCGGGTGGCGGCATCCACTTCATGCGCGCCTTTGCCAGCGAAACCTACGGAATCCCGATCAACCGGATCGTAGGCTCGGTCACGCCGACCAGCTATGAGGTAGTAGAAGGTGTGCCCAAAATTATCAAGGGCCCCGGAATTGCTTTTGTGGATGACAAGGAAGGCAAGCCTGTTGGGATCGACTCGCATATCGGGCAGCGTCCGATCTTTGTGGGTGGCAACTCGGACGGTGATTTCCAAATGCTGGAATATGCCACCGCTGGCGACAGACCTGCCCTAGGCGTGATCGTTCATCACACCGATGCCGACCGCGAATACGCCTACGACCGCGACAGCCACATCGGTAGGCTGGTCCGCGGATTGGATGAGGCCGACGCACGTGGATGGGTGATCATCGACATGAAAGAGGATTGGGCGAAGGTATGGCCGGAATGAGCGACACTCCCAACCCCCGCGCGCATATCGACGCCCTGCGCGAACGCATGGGTCAGGCCATAATTGGTCAGCGCGACGTCATCGAGCGCCTGTTGATTGGTTTGCTGGCCAATGGCAATCTGCTGGTCGAAGGTTTGCCGGGGCTTGCCAAGACCCGCGCGATCAAGGCGATGGCGAAGAACCTGGAAAGCGATTTCAGTCGCATCCAGTTCACACCCGATCTGTTGCCCTCGGACGTGACTGGCACGGATGTCTACTACCAGACCGAAAAGGGCGGCGAATTCCGGTTCGAGGCCGGGCCTATCTTTGCCAATATCGTGCTGGCCGACGAGATCAACCGTGCCCCTGCCAAGGTGCAGGCCGCCTTGCTTGAGGCAATGGAGGAACGGCAAGTCACGGTGGGCGGGACCACGCACAAGATGGCCCCATTGTTCATGGTCATGGCGACCCAGAACCCGGTGGAGCAGGAAGGCACCTATGCCCTGCCTGAGGCGCAATTGGACCGGTTTTTGATGCATGTGCTCATCACTTACCCTCCGGTCGAGGATGAGGTTGAGGTCGTGCGGCTGGTCCGCGCAGAAGAGATCGCCGCCCAGAGCAAAGCAAAAGGCGAAAAACCCGCCCCAATCCCGCAACAGGCGATCTTTGACGCCCGGTCCCAGATCGGCGGAATCCATGTCTCGGACGCTATCGACCGCTATTTCGCCGATCTGGTGCAGGCTACCCGCACGCCCGAGGCCTATAGCGACGATCTGCGCCGCTGGATCGAGGTGGGCGCTAGCCCGCGCGCTTCGATCGCGCTGGATAAATGCAGCCGCACCCATGCCTGGCTAAACGGGCGCGACTATGTCGACCCTGAGGATGTCCGCGCCATTTCCCCCGATGTGCTGCGGCACCGGTTGGGGTTGAGCTATGAGGCCCATGGCGAAGGCATCAGCGCAGATCAAGTGATCGCCGAAATCCTGATGCAGGTCGCCCTGCCGTGAGGCGTAGATGATGAACCGAAACGCCTCCCTTCGGCTGGGGCGCGTCAAGCCCCCGCCCGCCGCAACCGATGACCCGCGCGTGCGGGTTGATATCGCGCATTTGCGGGCGCTTGAGACACGTGCCAAGGCGCTGCGGTTTTTACCGCGCCAGCCTGTGCACTCGGTGCTGAATGGCCGCCATGCCTCGCGTCTGCGCGGGCGTGGGCTGAATTTCGAAGAGCTGCGCGGATACCTGCCTGGAGACGATATCCGCGTGATTGACTGGAAAGTAACCGCCCGCGCCGGTGAGCCCTATATCCGGGTCATGACCGAGGAACGCGACCGCCCGACACTGATCGTGGTGGATCAGCGCATGTCGATGTTCTTTGGCTCGGTCCTGAACATGAAATCGATCACTGCGGCCGAGGCGGCGGCCCTGTCCGCCTACCGGATTTTCGATCAGGGCGACCGTGTGGGCGGTATCGTCTTCACCGACGACAAAATCGCCGAGATTAAGCCGGCGCGCAGTCGGGCCACGCTGTCGCGCTTTGTCGCCATTCTGGCTGAGGCAAATGCACAACTGCACGCCGAGGCCCCTAAAACCAATCCAATCCGCCTGACCGATGTGTTGCGCGCTGTTGCCCGGATCGCCCCCCGCGATCATCTGATTGTGGTGCTTAGTGATTTCGATGTGATTGATGCAGAAACCGAACGGTTGGTCTCAGGCCTGTCACGGCGCAACGACCTGATCTTGGGACTGATTACGGATCCCTTCGCCAAGGACCTGCCTCGCGATCTGTCACTGATCATCTCGGACGGAGCGTTGCAGGCTGAAATCAAAACATCCGACTCAATACAACATGCGGCGCTGAGAGAATTCGCCAGCGCCCGCGTGGCGCAGGTTCTGGATTGGCAGCGCAGGTTCGGCGTGCCCGTTCTGCCGCTGACAGCGGCCGAGGAAACCCTGCCGCAGATCCGGCATCTGATGGGGCTGGGACCGAAATGAACGAAACGGAAATCCCCACCGGCACTTCGCTGGTCGACCTGCTGGATCAACTGGTTGTGCCAGATCCGCCGCCGCCCGTGTCGATGATGCCGCAAACGGTCGGCTGGGCCGTTGTGGGCGCGCTTCTAGCAGCGATGGCGGTACTTGTGCTGTGGCGCATGATTACCCGGTACCGCGTCAACGCCTATCGCCGCGCAGCGCTGGCAGAGCTGGCGCAGGCCGCGGATGACCCCGCGCAGGTCGCCGAAATCCTGCGTCGCACGGCGCTGGTGGCATATGACCGGCGCTTGGTAGCCGGATTACAGGGAATGGACTGGATCGCCTTTCTGGAACGCACCGAGGGTGCATCGTGGAATGACGCTCTGCGCCCGCTTTTGCTTGATGCACCCTATCACGGCAACACCGGAGCCTCGCCGGATCTGACCGCGCGCGTCGCCCGCTGGATCAAGGCACATAAGCGCGAGGTGGCCTCATGATCCAACTGGCGTTTCCATGGGCTATTCTGCTTCTGCCACTGCCCTGGTTGATCTGGCGTTTCGCGCCACCGCACAGAGAACGCGTGACGGCGCTGCGGGTGCCCTTCTTCCGTCAGGTCTCGCATGCGCTGGGGCAGGAACCACGCACCGGATCTGTGGTGTTGGCCCGAACGCGGATACAGATGATCACGGCAGCGTTCTGCTGGGGGTTGATCGTGATCGCACTGGCCGGGCCAGAACGGGTCGGTCGCCCCATCGAGATCGAAAAATCAGCCCGCGACATGATCCTTGCCATCGACGTGTCTGGCTCGATGGACACTGTGGATTTCACGGATGCACAAGGCGAGAAACGGCAGCGTTTCTCGGCTGTTCAGGATGTTGTACGCGCTTTTGTGCAGGGGCGAGAGGGCGACCGGGTGGCGCTGATCGTATTTGGGTCCAAGGCGTATTTGCAGGCGCCGCTGACCGAGGATTTGCAGACGATCACCGATCTTTTGGACCGCACGCAGGTTGGCATGGCCGGACCCCAAACGGCGCTTGGCGATGCTATCGGGCTGGCGATCCATACCTTCGAAGCCAGTGAGATTGACGAACGCGTCTTGATCCTGCTGTCCGACGGCAGCGACACCTCCAGCCGGATGGACCCGGTGAACGCAGCCGAGATTGCCAAAGACAACCGCGTGACCCTCATGACCATCGGCGTTGGCGATCCCGAAGCTTCGGGCGAGGACAAGGTGGATGTCAAAACGCTTGAAGACATCGCTCGCCGCACCGGTGGTCAGTACTTCTTTGCCGCCGACCAGTCCGCCCTGACCGCCATCTATGCCCGAATCGACGAACAAAGCCCGCGTCAGGTCGAAACCCTGTCCTATCGCCCGCGCCGGTCTTTGGCGTGGATACCACTGGGGTTGGCTGCGCTGCTGGGTTGCGCCGCGATGGGATGGTTGTCGTTGGGCCACCGTAGTGGGAGGGCGCAGGCATGAGCGATCTGCTACTGGCCATGTCGGTGTTCCATTTCCTACGGCCGCTCTGGCTGCTGCTGGTGCCAGTGATCGTCGGATTATGGTGGCTCACCCGACGACGTCGGTCCGGGCGTAACACCCTGTCTCAGGGCATCGCACCGCATCTGCAAGCTGCGATGGAAGTCGGACGCAATCAGGCGCACCGCATTCGGCCCATAGATGGGGTTGCGCTGACTTTGTTGTTGCTCGCCGCGGCGGCTGCAGGACCGACTTGGTCACGGCAACCCAACCCTCTGGTGGCGCAATCCGCGCCGGTGGCAGTGGTTCTGAAAGTCACCAAATCGATGGACGCCATCGATATTGCACCCAGCCGTCTGGAACGCGGCAAGCAAAAGATCCGCGATTTTCTAGACCTGAGGGCAGGGGGGCGATCGGGATTGGTGGCCTATGCAGGCAGCGCGCATGTGGTGGTTCCAATGACCGAGGATGCCTCGATCATCCTGCCTTATCTCGAAGGGCTTTCGCCAGACGTGATGCCCAAGGAGGGCGCGGATTTTGCACAAGCCCTGAGCCGCGCTCAAGCCCTGATCGAGGACGAAGGCGGTGGTGCGTTGTTGCTGGTTGCCGATGGTCTTGATCCGGCGGATGTGAGTGCGGTCGAAACCGCCCCGATGCCGGTTGCGGTTCTGTCCATGCTGCCCGAAGGCACGCGCGACCGAGGGCTTGATGCGCTCGGCAATCGGGTGATCGCTGTGCAGCCCGATGGCAGCGATATCCGGCGTCTGGACCGGACGCTGAATGCCTCATACCGGCAAAGTCTGCTGGAAAACTCTGATGACCCATGGCTGGATCGTGGGCCGCTGCTGGCGTGGCCTGCGGCACTGTTGCTGCTTTTGTGGTTTCGGCGGGGCTGGACTATGCATTGGGGTGCCGCGGTCTTTGCACTTATGCTGATGGCGCCCGGGCAGGCGCGCGCCGACGGCCTGGCTGACTGGTTCTGGACGCCTGACCAGCAGGGGCAGCGTGCCTATGATCGCAAGGATTATACGCGCGCCTCTGAACTGTTCGGTGACCCGCTGTGGCGCGGATGGGCCATGTACCGGGCGGGCCGCTATGCCGAAGCCGTGCAGGTGCTGGACCGTGTGGATACCGCACAGGCTGCCATGATCCAGGGTCTGTCAAACATCCGAAATCGGGCTTACCGTGACGGGGTTCGGTCGTTCGAAACCGCTCTGACGCGCGACCCGGACTATCCGGGTGCTGCTGAAAATCTGGAGATCGCAAAACAGATCGTCGCGTATGTCGAAGCCGCGCAAGAGGCGCAGGATACGCAGGACCAGACCGAGCTGCGCGCCGATGACGTGACCTATGACAACGAGGAAAACAAAGGTCAGGAGCTTCAGGTCGACCTGCCGCAAGAGGACGCCGCTGTCGGGCTGCAGAGCGCCGAACAATGGATGAACTCTGTTGATACCGAGACTGGGGATTTCCTGAAAAGTCGCTTCTTGCTGGAAGCGACGCAGGCGGCTACGGAGGGCGAGCAATGAAACTCTGGCCTGTCTTAGCAGCTCTTTGCACATCAATTGTACCCGATGTCGCGGCGGCGCAAGACCCGTTTCCAGGTTTCAAATCCAACGCCGAGATCAAGGCCGAAGAAGACGCCCGCGACGGCAGTGAAGCCGCCACGCCAACCGAGCCCGTCGCGCGGGTCGAAATGTCGGCCATGGACGTCGTGCCCGGTCAGGCGCTGGATATGCGGGTGACCGTTTTGGTGCCGACCTACATGCCCAGCCCTCCGGTGTTTCCGACCTTTGATCAGCCGAACCTGATGATCTCGTTGCCTGAAGGCGGGTCGGGCCCCGTGACTGAGCGTGTGGGCGCCAGCAACTGGTCGGGTGTTAGCAGACGCTACAAGGTGACGCCGATGGTGGCGGGAAATTTTGGGATTCCGTCGCTGGAGATCACGGTTACATGGGCCGACCCCGAGACCAACGCGCCTGTTGAAACGACGCTCTCCCTGGCTGCACAGAGCTTCACCGCCACGGTGCCGGACGGGTCCGAGTCGCTTGACCCTTTCATCGCCGCTGAAACGCTGAGCCTGACGCAAACCGTCGAGGGATCAGCCGAGGCTCTGGAACCCGGCGATACTCTGACCCGCAATATCACTGCTGAAATTACGGGAAGCAGCGCTATTCTGCTGCCCGCGCTTGCGCCCACGGGCGCTTTGCCCGGTTTGGCGGCCTATCCTGACAGCCCGACGGTGCAGGACCGGGAGAATCGGGGAAAGACCGTCGGTACTCGCTCAGAACGCACGGTTTATTTGGCGGAAAGCGGCGCTCAAAGCAGCCTGCCTGTCATCAAGCTGCGTTGGTTCAACACAAACACGGGACAGATCGAGACCACGTCGGTCGAGGCCATCCCCTATAACGTCGATGGCCCGATCCTGCCGCGCGTGGCCGATGCCGACCGGGCGACTCTGATCTATATGGGTTTCGCCGTGCTTCTGGGAACGCTGGCTGCCATCGGGTTGATCCGCCACAGAGCCCGCAAGCGCGACACGTCCCCACCACCCCCGACCGAGGCCAGCCTGTTCCGCGACCTGATGCACACCGTCAAGGCACGGGATCTTCACACCCTCTATGGCGCATTGGACCGATGGGCGGCGATGACACAGGGTGCCGACCCGCGTCGACACACAGACGTCCAGCTTGCCCTGACCAATATCGGTGCCGCCGCCTATGGCCCGCAAGACAGCGAGCCGGGGGCAGCCTGGGCTGCGCTTGCAAGGGCCTTGTCCGCCGCCCGGCACTCGGGCACTCTGACCCGCGCGGCACAGCCTTTGCCCGCGCTGAATCCCACGGGCTCTGCCTGACCGACCGAAGGACTCTGATGCGCCTGCTCATTTCTGCCCTGTTCATCCTTACTGGCCCTGCTGTGCCGGCTATCGCCCAAAGCGCAGATTATGTCGGCTCGGACGCCTGCACCGAATGCCACCGCGCCGAGGCTGATGCCTGGAAAGGCTCGCACCACGCGGGGGCCTGGACTGAGGCCGTACACGACAACATCCGCGCGGATTTCGACGGGACAACTTTCACGTTGGGCGACATGACCGCGCGGTTTCGTATTGAAGCAGACGGCACCCACCACGTTACGGTGACTGAGCGCGACGGTGTGCCAACCGACTACCCGGTGCATTCAGTTGTCGGTGTCGAACCTCTGCAGCAATACTTGCTGGAAACCGAGCCCGGCCGGTTGCAGAGCTTCGACGTGGTCTGGGATACGGAAAAGTCCGAATGGTTCCACCTTTACCCGGATCAGAACGTGCCACCCTCGGACGCACTGCACTGGACGGGGCCGTACAAAAGCTGGAACGCGCGCTGTGGTGTCTGCCATGCCACCGGGTACGACACCGGATACGACCCGGCCTCGGATACATATCAGACCACTCAGGCCGAGATTGGCGTCGGCTGTGAGGCCTGCCATGGCCCCGGTCGTGATCATGTGGGATGGGCCCAGGGCGCTGGCGAGCCCCCCTTGAACTTTGGATTCTCGGCTGACCTGTCGACACCGCAAGGGCTGATCCAACAATGCGCGGGATGTCATTCCCGACGCGAGGCGTTCTTTGACGGCAACCCTGAACCGGGCACCGCCTATCACGACGCCTACAACCTATCGCTGCTGCGGCCCGGCCTCTATTACCCCGATGGTCAGATCCGGGATGAGGTCTATGTATACGGGTCGTTCCTGCAATCGAAAATGCATGAAAAGGGCGTCACCTGTTCCAATTGCCACGATGCCCATAGCGCCGAAGTCATAGCTGATGGCAACGCCGTCTGCGCACAGTGTCATAACCCCGATGGCAACCCGCGCTTTCCCAGCCTGCCGCTGGCCGAATTCGACAGCCCCGCCCATCATCACCACCCGGAAGGCAGCGCCGGGGCGCAATGTAGGTCCTGTCACATGACAGAGCAGGTCTATATGGGCAATGACTGGCGGGCCGATCATTCCTTCCGCATCCCCCGCCCGGATCTGAGCGCCGAGACTGGCGCGCCGGATGCCTGCACCAGCTGCCACACCGATCAGACCCCGGACTGGGCCGCAGCACGGCTGCGCGACTGGTTCCCAGACAGTTCCAACCGCGGGCCGCATTTCGGGCAGGTATTGGCGCGGGCACAGATCAATCCCACATTGGCCTCGGACGATCTGGTGGACCTGGCCCTTAGTGCCCGCAGCCCGGCACTGATCCGGGCGACTGCCATCTGGCTGATCGGCCAGACCGGCGACCCCAAACAGATCGGGCGCATTTCGGATATGGTCAACGCGGCAGACCCCGTGATCCGATCTGCCGCTGTCGAAGCCATGCACAGCCTGCCCGGTCATGAGCGGGTACAGCGAGTGTTGCCCATGCTGGATGATCCCAGCCGCAATGTCCGGATCGCGGCGGCGCGTGGGCTCTATAATGCACCCATCGCGCATTTGCCTGACAAGATTGCGGCCGCGTTCCGTTCGGCGATAGGCGAGTGGCAAAGCGCGATGGCTGCGCGGCTGGACTTTCCCGAAACCCATTTGCAACTGGGTGGCTTTGCGTTGACCACCCGCAACCTTCCCGCCGCCGATCAGGCCTTTGCCCGCGCCGTTGAAATGGACCCCATGCTGGTCGACGCCTGGATCATGCGTATCCGCATCGCAGCGGTTTCCGGGCAGCAGGAAAAGGTCGAAGAACTCATCGCGGCTGCCAGTCGCGCCAATCCAGGCGACTTTGCTCTTGAAAGCCTGATCGCCCAACTGACCGGAACCGAGATGAACCTGTTGCCCCCACCCGCCGAGCCGGACGAATAAGTTGACAGGTTCAAAGCGCACAGAATTCCCCTGTTGGTGCTTGCCACCGGAAACATGTTCATGGTGTCCCTTTTAGGGCGTCGCGGGCTGGATGTCGGGTGGTGGGTATCGCCGGGCCCGTGTGTTCAAGCTCTAACCGCAAAATTTATGCCGAGGCGCTTGAAGACCGTCACGCACTGCGTCTCATCTGCGTCTCCGATGGCAATTCGCCAAAAAACAGCCGATAGTCTCGGGCGAATTGCCCCATGTGCCAAAACCCATGTTTGTTGGCTATATCGGCAATTGATTTCGCTCCAGCCCCGTTCAGTAGATCTTCGCGAACACCGTCCAATCGCAGTCGCATATAATATGCTTTTGGACCATACCCGAAGCGTTCGTTGAAAGCGCGGTTCAGGGTGCGCAATGACGCGCCGGTTGCTGCGCACAGGTCTTCGATGGAAACGGGCTCCAGCGCATTGTCGTTCATCATCTCCAAAGCCCGGTTAAGGGCGCGGCGTCTGGTTTGGGCTGAACTCTTGTCTTGATGAATTGCGCTGCTGGTCAGGATGGCTAACACTTTGATCATCAGAGCTTCTTCAACATCTTCGCTCCACGGCTTATCCGAGTGTTTCAACAGATTTGCGATTTCTCGTTCCAGCCAATCCATTCTGCGCGCATTAACATCGGAAATCTGTATTCGCAGCGCCGGGCCTTCGCTTGCGATAGAATATCCGCAACACTGAGCGAGATTCTGGAACCGCCGGGTGTTGAAAGAAACGACATTGCCAAAGAAACGTCCCGTAGACACGCCGTCGAAGCCATCTTTGTTTCCAAAAGTCAGAAAGGCGTCGTCGTCAAGCGCACATCCTTGCCAGGAGTCTATTGTACCTCTGCGGGAAATGCCGAATGTGCTCCACCCGTCGGGTGAGACGCCGCGTTGGTGAACCGCACCGCTGAGCGAGATGTTCAAAACAGAACATGCCGGGCTAGAGCGCACCGCGATTTGTGTGCACAAAGGGCCGGGGTCAAGCTGGCGAAAGTCCATTTCCCAGGGCGTCATCGCGGCAAGATCATTGGGATGCATCAGGTCAAGCATGATCGCAGAAGGGGCCGCTTCAGCGGCGCTGGCATCGAATTCCTGCGGATCTGGCCGATTTTTGATGTGGTCCATTTCAGCATCCTGACAGTTTACCGGTAAAGAAAACAAACTGGAGGGGGGCCAAGTCAAGTGTCGCGTCAAGCTTCCAAGTCGCGCATGGGCAGACCACGCTTGCCAAATGCCGACGCCCGTTCCAAAAGGGTTGTGACCTTTGTCACCCCGCCCGAGTACCGACGCCTAACAGAGCTGGCACATCAGTCCGATCAATCATTATCGGCCCAATGCCACGACCTTCTTGTGGCGGCGTTGCAAGACGTAACCACCAACTGGAGAGCCTGCAGTGACGATTAGTTTGAGATATATGGCGTTGGCCACAACCATGTTTACATTCCTAACCGGGGGGCAGGTTGTTGCGCAAAGCGACCCCATTGTACACGACGGCGAATTCAGCTTTTTGCGTGCTCAGTTTGGAGAGGAGTGGGACGCGCAGGATCTCGAGATCGACGCCAAACTTGCTGAAATTCGTGAGGCCAACGGGGGTAAGCCTCCGAATTTTTTGTATATTCTGATTGACGACATCAGCTTCGGCCAGATGGGCGAGCGAAAGATGAACTATGTGATGGGGATCGAGACACCCAATATCAACGGTTTTGCCCGCGAAGGCATGTCGCTGATGCGGATGTACACTGAACCGTCCTGCACACCGACACGTACAGCTATGTTGACCGGTCGGCATCCGATCCGGGCCGGGGTTGAAGAGGTCAAGGTCGCTCTGGTTGGTGAGGGTTTGCCTGCCAGCGAAGTGACGCTTCCCGAGATTCTGAAAGAGGTGGGGTATAACACATCTCACGTTGGCAAGTGGCATCAGGGCGATATCGAAGAGGCCTATCCCCACAATCAGGGTTTCGACTACGCAGCCTTTCCGCTGCACCAACAGGTGCAGCTAAGTCTGATGACCCGCGAGGCAATGCAGGCCAACAATATGTTGGGATACCATGCCTCGGGTCAGAACAACCAATTTTTGCTGGACGAGCGCTTTAAACCCTACGGCTTGGTGACAGGGGTTGAGGCCGAAGCAGGCGGGCCCGCGCGCGAGGTTGAAATGGCCCCGGGCGAAGAGTGGACACAGGCCAAATATGAAGAGATGAATGAGCGCTATCAGGTGCAAGCGATGGAGCAGCTTGAGCGCGTTGCGGCGCTGGATGAGCCATTCTTTCTGCAATACTGGCCTCTTTACCCGTTGAACTTTGTCTACCCAGATCAAGTCCTCTCGCGCAACGGCGGGTTTCATGCGGACAAGTTGCAGCTTTTGGACGAATGGATCGGAGACGTTCTGGCCAAGCTAGAGGAGACAGGTGAGGCCGACAATACCATCGTCATGATCATGGCCGACAATGGCCTGATGTATCACTACGAAGGAACCTCTGGCCTGAACCAATTGATCTATCGCGGCGGCAAAACTCAGCATCTGGAAGGCGGGGTGCGCACGGATGCGTTTATTCGCTGGCCCGGTGTGATCGAAGCTGACAGCGCTGCAGGGGACATTTTCCACGTCTCGGATATTTACACCACGATCGCGCGCATTGCCGGGGCGACAGAATTCATTCCGCGCGACCGAGTAATTGACGGGGTCGACCAAACAGCGTTGCTGCTGGAGGGTGAAGGTAATGGGCGGCGTGATTATGTTTACGTCTACGAAGGCCCCGTGCTGCGGTCGATCGTCAAACAGGAATTCAAGATGCATCTGCCTGCGCCGGGTGCTCCGGGGGCTGCTGCGCCGACCTACAATGTCTATAGGGACCCGCGCGAAGAACATCCGCTAGTTGGGTATTCTCTTTGGGCCGGCGCCTCGTTCCAGGACATGGTCAAGCGACATCAAAAGATGATGGCCAAATATCCCAACTCGGAAATTGGTAAAGACATTCCCTACGGCGGTATTGAGAACTTGCGTCCTGAAAGTGAGGAAACACGCGACGTGTTCATGAGCTGGCAATAAACCACTCAGCCGGGCGCAGAGCTTGCACCTCTGCGCCCCTCCGCACTTAGAAATTTCACAAAGGCCCTGAAAATGAACAGTACCTTTTTCGCCGGAAAGAGATGGCGCTTGTCTGCGATTGCCTGCGCGTTTTGGGCCGGATTTGCTCTGCCCGCGAAGGCAGATAACCCGACCTGGGATTTTACCGCCTACCTGTATCTCTGGGCGCCCGCATTAAGCGGTGAAACAACCACTGGGAACAGCATCGATGTAAGTTTCAGCGACATTCTGGACAATCTCGACTTCGGGTTGATGGGCGCTGTCGAAGCGCGACGCGCAAAGCTTTCGGTCTTTGTCGATGCCCTGTATCTCAACCTGAGCAACGATCAAAATAGTGCCGTCGGTCCGGGTATCCCTGCCTCTTCGGATGTCGATGTCGAAGGGACCGTATTTACGGGCTCGGTTGGATACGATTTGGTTGATGCGCCAGGCACCCTTTTCACAGTTTTAGGCGGGGTAAGAAGCCTGAACCTAGACAATACCGTTGACATCGAAGTCTCCGGCGGCTCGCAACGTGTGTCGGGTAAGATCAACAACTGGGACGTTGTGGTCGGTCTGCGTGGAACACGCCAGTTCAGTGATCGTTGGGGGATGTCCTACTATGCGGATATCGGTGCCGGAGAAAGTGACCTGACAACTCAGCTTAGCTTGGCTGCAAATTACAAGATCAACAATTGGGACCTGGTGCTGGGCTATCGGTATCTCGATTGGAACATCGGTAATTCGCAGGCGATTTCGGATTTGACCTTTGACGGTCCCTTCGTCGGCGCTCGGTTTGATTTCTAAGGTCGAAACGTGACCCAAACCTGAGGTTCACCAAACCCTTGACGGTCATTCCCATCATCACCCTAAGACCACCCGGAAGGAGAAACAAATGACCATTGTACGCGCGGCAATCGTAGCTCTCGCCTTATGCGGGTTGGGGGATGCTGAGCAAACGCAAGCCTCCGAGGATCGCGCCATCCCGATTGAAGGCGTGGCCAATACCAGGGACTTAGGCGGATTGCAGACCAAAGACGGGCGCAGCATTCGAACCGGGCAACTTATTCGTTCCGGTGAAATTGATCGTATGGGTGCCGACGGAATGGCTCTTGTCGAGGATCTGGGGGTTACTTCCATAGTGGATCTAAGAACCACGTTGGAATCGACCGCTGACCCTGTTTTGTGGCCGGATGGACAAGGGCCTGAACGCTACAATTTCCCGGTCATGGAACAAGAGGCTCAGATGATCGAAGACATGCGTGCAAGCATCAAGTCAGGGACGGCGACCGAGACGCAAACGGACACTCTCTTTTTCGAGGCCTTCGGATATATCGCCACTGACTACACAAAAGAATTTCGTGCTTTGTTTGACGTCCTGATCGAGCAACCGGAGGGGGAGGCTGTGCTGTATCACTGCTCGGGTGGAAAAGACAGAACCGGTGTTGCCACCGCCTTGGTGTTGAGCGCGTTGGGCGTCACACAAGAAGACATCGAGGCAGATTTCATGATGAGCAACGTTCTCAAGGATGCCCGCAACGCATCCGTGAAAATTGCTTATCAAGTGAACGCTGAACGCGGCACGAGCATGACCCCTGAAGCGGTCTGGCCCTCGTTGGGTGTTCGAATGGAGTATTTGAATAACTTCTATAGCAGTGTGAACGAGACTTACGGTTCGGTCGACAATTACCTGCATGAGGGCCTTGGGCTGACAGATCAGGATCTGGAAAAGCTGCGCAATAGATACTTGAACTAATCCGAAGTCAGCTGTGCTATCTGTGACAGCATGTGCTTTTTTGCCAAGTCACTTCGGATGAACATGGAGGATAAGATGTTGCGTTTCATATTTTTCGCCGCATTTTTGTTTGTTGGCATTTTAGGGTTTCCCACCGAGCAATCCGCATATGCGGAAAACCTTCTGGACAAGGTGACGAAAGGCGTTTCCGACGCGGCCAAAAAGGCAGGTGATGTCGCTGAAACTGCAAGCGAGGCTGTTTTGGACACGACCAGTGGTTTGACCGCGTCCGAAATCGACAATGGGGCAAGTGCCGCACTTGATCAATTGTACAGCAACTCATCCGAAGCCAGAGACTTGTCCGAAGAAGCGATAGCCATTTTGATTTTTCCGAAAGTCACTGCAGGTGGCTTGGTCGTCGGAGGTCAATTCGGTGAAGGCGCCATGCGAGAGAATGGGGTCACAACGGGCTACTACAATATTGCGGGTGCCTCATACGGGTTTCAGGCGGGTGTTCAGCAATTCTCATATGCAATGTTCTTCATGAACGACGCTGCCCTTGAATATTTTCGCAACAACAATGGCTGGGAGGCAGGCACCGGACCGACACTGGTTGGTGGTGATCAAGGCTGGTCTGCTTCCATGGGCACCAATGACCTTCAAGGAGATATCGTTCCAATAGTGTTCGGTCAGGAAGGTTTGATGGCGGGAACTAGTCTTAAGGGGACAAAGATCAGCAAGATCGATAAGTAAAGGCGGAGTTAAACCTTTGGGTTTGCAGCGGATGCTGGTTGTTCTACCGATCTCGGTCATCCCTTTTGTTCTTCGGCAAAAAAGTGTGCCCGCTGTTGCCTATGTGAAGCCCAAACCATGTTTGCGCGATCGACACAGCTCCGAAGCATGTAGGCGCAGTCCGAGTGATCGGAACTGAGCGCGACCCATCTCCGCTCGCTAGCTCAACCCACGCAATCAAAAAAGAAAACAATACTACAATCGAATGGACTTATCGCGAGACCGGATCGATCCATCCAGCAGCCGCCAATTGTCGCAAAACACGTTCGGCATCGGCTATGTCCTCGAACAAGGCTTTTAGGACCTGCGAAACACGGCTTTCCGGCCACGACGTTTGAAACGCAACAACCATTTCCCTAGCTTTTTCATGCTGTCCAGATGCCTGATAGGCAGCGATAAGATGGGCGGTGTTGATCTCGCTTATTGGACCTCCAGAACGGACCGCTTGCGTCAGGTGAGTGATCGACTTTTGGTATTCACCCGCGTGGAAATACGCATTCCCCAATGTGTTGCGCCAAGGCAGCCCCCGCCCGGGGCGATGTTGATGAAGTTTTGGGTTTGCGTTGGCTATCGCCCGTTCGAAATCGCCCGAAAACACCGAAATTATGGCATCGATTTCAAGCGCGTATAGGTCATCGGGCTCAAGCTCTAAGGCACGGCGACTGGAGGTTTGCGCTGAAGCAAAATCGCGACGTACCATTTGCGAAAAGGCCCTGGCGGAATGGCTCCATGATTTGGTCGAATCCAGTTCGAGCGCGCGTTCCGCCAATTCATTAGCTGATTGCATATAGGCCTGACGCATCTCCGCGTTGGGGGACAGCCCGGCAAGTATGGTCGACGCCTGCGAAGCCCCCGCGTAGCTGCCATAGTAGTTCGGGTCCAGTCGCATTGCCTCTTCGAACATGTCCAGCGCTGCTGAAACGCGTACCAGTTCGGGCGCAGGAAACAGCAAGCCCCGCGCCTCTTGGGTCATGTTTCTGGCCAAAAGGTTGGTGGGATTATTTTCGAACAACGCGGATCGTGCTTCAGGCGATAGCGCCTCAGGGGTTGTGTCCGTGCGCAAGAAGCTGAAATAGACCGCTGCCGCAAGCCCTGCAACAAGAGTGCCTCCCAGAACCCATTTTACCCGAAATGCGGGACGAGCCCGAGGGGCCGGCTCGGTCGTCTTAGACCTCAGTTCAAAACGAGGGGTGTAGCCCCCCTTGTCGATATAAATACGCACCGGGTCCTCTCGACCTTCGGTGCCATAGTAAAGATCCAACCTTTGGCGCAATCTGGTGGCATCGACCCTGACCACGTTTTCTGGCGCACCATCGGCACATGGGCCTTTGTGGTACACCTCTTCCAGGATCCTTTTTCCCAAAATCATGTCTGGTCGCCCGGCCAGTTCCTGTTCGACTACGTAGGTCAGGAAAGCCCTCAGGCGTTCGGCCCCGCCGAATTCGTCGCTTTCAACAACGCGACGCAGAGCGGCTTGCTTTTCCTCTCTGTCAATTTCGGTCTCAGCCATAGGCGGGTCGCCTCACAGACAATCTGTAACGGTTACACGCCCCAAGTTACATTGTTCGGTGGCGTTTTGCATCATCCAATTGTCTGCACAACCATCTGATGGTTCAGGCTGTTTCGGAAGTTTCCGACCCGCAGGGCGATCAGGGTTCTTGGATCAGAAAACGGGATGATAGCATGACAGAGCCGCGCAATAGCCACACCCTCGCAACCGCGCTGATCGCAGGTATTTCGGTGTTGACCGGCACGCAAGTCGGCGCGCAGAGCGGGCCGATCGTCAGGGACGCCGAATACTACATTCTCGAAGCGCAGAACGGCGAAGAATGGGCGCGCGAAGATCAGGAAATCGACGCAGCACTGGCCCAATTTCAGGACGCTAATGACGGCAAGCCACCGAATGTTCTGTATATCTTGATTGACGATATCGGCTTTGGCGATCTGGGCAGTGAAACCCTGAACATGATCCGTGGCTACAAGACCCCCGCGATCAATCAATTCGCCGCCGAAGGTATGCGGCTGGCGCGGATGTATACGGAACCTTCCTGCACACCAACCCGCGTGGCTTTTATGACCGGCCGACAGCCGCATCGGAATGGGATGGGCAACACGCAGGTCGAGTTAGCGGGCTTCGGCCTAGCTGAAGATGAGGTGACACTGGCCGAACTGCTGTCAGATGCCGGATACAACACCGCCCATATCGGAAAGTGGCACATGGGCGATATCCGCGAGTCCTGGCCAAATTACCAAGGTTTCGATTTTGCGGCTTTTCCGATCCATCAGCAGGGTCAGTTGACGATCTATCACGACGATGCAGCCGACGAGGAGGTCTCGATTGGGATCGGCGACAACAACTATGACGATCTCTATACGATGGATCGTTGGTTGCGCACTGACGCTTCGCGTTTGGCCACTGGAGTGGAAGGCGTGCGCAACGAGGACGTGCGCGAGGTCCATATGGAACCGGGCGAACGTTGGAACGAAGCCAAGTACCATGAAATGAACGTGCGATATCAAGAGCAGGCAATGGAACAGCTACGTAGCCTTGCCGCCAAGGACGAGCCGTTCTTCTTGCAATACTGGCCGCTTTATCCGTTAACCGGACCGCGCACGACAACCAGCGAATACACGACGCCCAATGGCGGTCACTATGTCGAGAAAATGAAGCTGGTGGACAGCTGGATCGGCGACCTTTTGGCCGAGATGGAGACGTTGGGCGTCGCCGACAACACCATCGTCATCATCATGGGCGATAACGGCCATTTCACAAAATACGCGCCTCAGTCAGGCTACACGCCCATGATCTTCCGGGGCGGCAAGGGTGCCACGACCGAGGGTGGCGTTCGCGTGGACGCCTTTGTTCGCTGGCCCGAGATGATCCAGGCCGGATCGGTTGTTGGCGATATGGTCCATGTCACCGATCTGTTCACAACGCTAGCGCGTGTGGCTGGGGCCACTGATGCCATCCCGCGCGATCGGGTCATCGACGGTATTGACCAGACATCTCTGCTGCTGAAGGGCGAGGCGCATGGCCGCCGGGACTATGTGTTCCTCTACAACATCGACAAGTTGGAGGCTGTGGTTAAAGAGCAATACAAGCTGGCGATCCCCGGCGGAAACATCGAAAACGCGATCCTCGCGGATTTCTACGACCTGTTTCGCGACCCACAGGAAAAATATCCCGTCTCGACCGAGATCGGTGCCTGGGGCAGCGCGAAATTCGTCAACATGATCCAGCGGCATTTCCTACGCAAACAGAAATACCCCGATACGCCTCCGGGCACCGGTGTCCCTTATGACGGGATCGTCAACCTACGTCCCGAAACCAAGGCTGTTGTCGAGGAGTTCTTCTTCATGCGGCAAACACCCGAACAATAAGTCCCCCGAGACACATCCTTTGAAACCCTAATCCGAGTAGGAGACCGCAATGATCCCGTTTATTTCTAAGAAAACAGCACTCAATACCGTTGCCATCCTGGCGCTTTCCTTTACTCAGATACCTGCGGCCACAGCGCAGACGGCCAATGCCCCCTGCGGAGAAAACCTGCCGCTTTCCGGAAAGATCACCTTTGACGGCCAAAGCTTCTCGATCCTTGTTGGGGTTCGATGGGGCAAAGGTGTTCTGACCTTGAATGACGGGCAAGAGATCCCCTTCTCGGCCAACGGCGTGAAGGCCTTGGAGTCGGGTGCTCGCGTGGGCGAGATTGAGGGTGAGGTATATGGTCTGACCGACCCGCTGGATTTTGTTGGGCAATATTTCGGAGTGGCCGGTGGTGTTGTCCCGGTTCAATCGGCTGGTGATATTACGCTGGTCAACGCTGCGTGCGTAGTGATCGTTGCGCGCCATAAATCCACGGGTGTAAAGCTGTCGGCCCCGGTCGAACAATCCATAAAGATTCAGTTCCAATGACGCCTCCGGGGGGCGCCCAATATAGCGGCCCCACTCGACAGACCTGTAACAGGACTGGTTTCAATGCGCTTTTTGATCGTCATGCTGCTAAGTGTTTGCGCGGGGTGCGGCGGGCCCCAAAACCTTGTGGGCGTCGAAACCGCAATACCGGTTTCCAGCGTTCCGGAACTCACCCGCCATAGGATCTACATTGCGACGCCGCGCGCTCTGTCTGACGACCCATCCGAGTTCTTTTCAGGCGACCGCGCCTCTGACATGAGCTTTGCTGCTGTCGACGTCACCATCCCCCCGGATCATCAGAAAGGGAATATTGAACGACCGTCATCCCTGCCTGCCGACCCACGCAAGCATTTCGTGATCACAGCACCGCAGTTGTTCAGTGACGGAACCCAATTCAGGCAAGAAGTCAGCCGTTCGGTGCGAGCTTTGCCCCGCAATGATCACGAAGTGCTGTTGTTCGTGCATGGCTATAACACGAACCTGACCAGCGCGGTTTTGCAAATGGCCCAATTCGTCGAAGATTCCGGATACAAGGGGGTCCCGATCTTGTTCACCTGGGCTTCAAGCGGGCAGACCGTCAAATATGTCTACGACATAAACAGCGCCCTGATCGCTCGAGATCACCTGGTCAGCATGTTTTCCGTCATGGAAAGCAGCAACATTGAAGGATACGATCTAGTGGCTCATTCGATGGGCACATTCCTGGTCATGGAGGCCGGGCGGCAGATTTCAATGACGACCGGGCTGAACCCGACGGGGAAGGCCCAAAACGTCGTTCTGGCCGCACCCGATATAGATATCGATCTGTTTCTGACGCAAATTCGCAGGTTTCCGGAACAGTATCGACGGTTCGTCGTGCTTGTGTCTCAGGATGACAAGGCGCTCAGGGCCAGCCAACGGGTCGCCGGCGGTGTCTCGCGTCTGGGGCAGATCCCAGCCGAGGATTTGGCCGAACTGGGCGTCAATGCAATCGACCTGAGCGCAGTCAAAAATACGGGCTCATTGGCACATTCGAAATTCAAGGACTCGCCCGAAATCGCGCAGTTGATCGGCACTGCCCTGAGTGAAAACTCAAGTTTTGAATCGGATGTCAGTTTCCCTGTGGGTCGCAAAATTGGCACCGGCATCGACGGGCTGCTGCAAGTTGTGAGGGTGGGCGGATGAATAGACCATCCAGTCGCGCCAGTAACTGCCTTGTCCTCGGCTTCAGCGAATTTCGGAAAAGGAATCCCTGAGATGCGCACAAGATCGACCGTTTTTTTGGCATTTCTATGGATCGCTGCCGTGTTGGTTGCACCCGTCGGAGCAACGGCGCAGAACACAACGACCGAGCAAGCGGCGGAAACAGCGGACGAGGCCCAGTTTACGGCGGAAGAGCTTCAGAAACTTACCACTCCGGTTGCGCTTTATCCGGGTACGCTGCTGATTCAGATGCTTGTCGCGGCGACCTACCCGCTTGAAGTGTCCAAGGCAGATCAGTTTGTTCAGGATAACGCGGGCCAACAGCCGGACGCCCGCAAGACGCTGATCGAAGAACAGGGTTGGGATGGCAACGTGACAGTGTTGGCCACCGCATTTCCGGAAACACTGAAGAAAATGGCCGCACATACCGAGTGGACCGAAACGATCGGGGCCACAACCCCGGCCAACGCGTGGTGCAGACGACCCGCGGCGCAGATAGTCCGTCACATGCAAAATGACGCTGGTTGAGGAGAAATTGAAACATGCATCGGAAAAATTTGTCCGAAACACACCGGAGTAGCCATCAGGGAAAACGTACCCAGATCGCAGCATGGAAACCTGCAGTCGCCTTGGCGCTGACTTTTGCACCTCTTTCCGGACAGGCTCAGGAGGCGGCATCCGAGTGGGATTTCGGACTGACCCCATATCTTTGGATGCCCAGTCTGAATGGCGACGTATCTCCGGGGCCGAGAGCGCCGACATTGGGTGTCGATGCGTCATTCAGTGACTTGCTGGACGAGCTGGAAATCGGTTTCATGATTGCTGGATCAGCAACAAAGGACAGGTTCGGTATTTTCGGTGATCTTCAATATTTCGATTTCGACTCGGACGCTTCAACACCTGGCCCGGCATTTAGCTCAGCCGTTATCGACACGGATATTCTGATCGCAACGCTTGGCACAGAATACGTGGCACTAGCAACTCAAACATCCGAATTGAAACTGGTTGTTGGCTTTCGGTATTATGACGTATCCATTGACGGCTCGCTAAGGGCTGGAACCGTTCCGGGCCGTGAGGTCAGCGGAGGGGACGAATGGCTTGACGGTATCTTTGGCCTTCGCGGTCGATCGAGTGTTTCAGAAGACTGGTATGTGACGGGTTGGGCATTCGTTGGTGGCGGGGGGTCGGATTTTACCTCGGATGTGTTCGGCGGTTTCGGCTATCGGGTGAGTGACACCGTGGATGTGGTCGGTGGCTACCGGTACTTCTCTGTCGATCGCGAGGATGGAGACGGGTTCGTCTATGACGTTGAACAGCACGGTTTGCTCATCGGCGTGAAATTCAAGCTGTAGACAACGATAACTGTCGTCGGGTCCGTAGCTTGCAAACCAATATGAGGCTGAAATGACGATATCCATTGTGTCTCTGCGTTCGTTGTTTGTGTCCATTGGAATGATCCACCTGTCGACGGCGGCTTTGGGCACCTTGGTGTCGTTGCGCATTGCGGATGCCGGTGGCAGCCAAGAGGCAGCGTCTTTCGTCGCTGCAAGCTATTCTCTGGGTTTCTTGCTTGGGTGTTTTTTTGTCTTTCGGCCTTTGGCCCGGATTGGTCACATACGGGCATTTGCAGCCTCGGCGGCATTGTGCTGCCTGTGTGCCCTGTTGTTGTCGATCTCAGAAAACACCTTTGTCCTGATTGCTGCGCGATTTGCGACCGGATTGGCTACGGCCAGTCTGTATTCCATTGGGGATGCGTGGATCAACGACTCTGCACCCGCAAATAGCAGAGGGCGCATCCTGTCCATCTACTACATCGTTTTGGGTGTGACGTCTGTCGCAAGCCAGGCCTTTATCATACTGTTCTCGGGCGATTTGTCCGAAGCGTTTGTGATGATGTCCGCACTTTATTCGATTGCGATCATCGTTCTGGTGCCGACTCGAACCTCTCCCCCCAGTGTACCTGCGCACGCGCAGTTGCGCCTTATCGCGTCCTTCCGGGAATCCCCAACCGCGTTCATCGGAGTGTTTGTGAACGGCTTCGTATTGGCGCTGCTGCTGACTGTTTTGCCTTATCAGGCTTCGGTCGCAGGGATGAGCGCAAATATGATCGCGTTTGTCGTGGCAGCCTTCTACTTGGGACGTATTCTGTTTCAGTTCCCAATCGGCCACGCATCAGATCGAATGGACCGCCGCTATATGATCGCAGCGATGTCACTGAGCGCCGCCTTGACCGTCATGATCCTGTCAATTGCCTCACGCAACGAGGGGTTTACAATCGCCGGGGAAAGCGGGCTCGTGCTGCAAGTTGTCATGATAATCGGCTCTGTGTTTCTGGGAGGCCTGATCATGCCGCTCTATTCGGTCCTTGTTGCGCATGCCATGGACCGTACAGTTCCTGTTTATGTAGGCGCCACAGCTGTCACCTTGTTGTTTGTTTACACCGTCGGCAGCGTGGTCGGGCCAATTTTTGGGGGTATCGGATCTCTTCTTGGCAGTGACAGAGCGGTCCAATGGATGTGTTGGGTGCTGATGCTGGTCGCTGGTATGTTCACCGTTGTCCGCCTCAAAATGCGCGAGAGCGTCCCCCACGCTGAAGCAGCCAGTGGGGTAGCCGCGTCTCCGACGTCGGTGTCCATATCCCCAGAAACAAAAAGGCCCGAGCATTCGCGTTTCTAAGCGATTTCTGAAGGAAACTTTGCGTCGGTTTAAGCCGGTAACAAGTCAACGGCAGTCGGCCGAGGGCTGCCGCAATTACTGCACCGGGTACCCTGCGTCCGTTGTTGGGTCAGCGGAGCTTCAATGGGGTCACATAACCTTTCCCGTCAATGCTCGGTCAGTAAACTGCTTTCGCCAGAGTAGAAATTGGTAAGCTCGTCGGCCAAAGACTGATACAACAGATGTACTTCATCCAACGATGGCACGTCTAACTTGTCGATACGCTCGACATAGGGGCAGTTCACGACACAAATTGGCACACGTTCACGGTCGAAGACGGGAAAGGCAAGGTTCGTGACGCCCACTGCTGTTGCAGATGGCATACGCTCGTAACCAACTTCCCTAATACGGCTCACATGCTCTAGGAACTCACTGCGGTCGATTTCCGGTTCTCCCTGTGCCAACCGATGCATATCCAGAAGTTCCTCGATCTGCTGGTCGCTTCGAAACGCAGCCAAAACGCGGCCAGTACCTGTGTTGCTTAGGCCAATGACAGTGCCTACGCGCAACGAAAACACCCAATTTCCTGGGGCCGAAACCGAAGCAACGACGACGATGTCTCCATTGCTTTCCATACCAAGGTGACAAGACTGCCAGGCAAGTCTGGTGACTGCGCGCATTTTGGGGGAGGCAACCTCCATCAGGCGTTCAATTGGTGGATGCCCCTGGGACACTGCGAACATTTTCAGGCTTAGGGAGTAAAGATCACCGTCCTTCGATCGAACGACATACCCCCGCCGCACCAATGTGGATAGCATTCGGTAAATTTCGCTTTGCGAACGTTGCAAGGCTCGCGCAATTTCACCTTGTGATATTCCGTCGCCGTGAAGGGCAAGAAGCTCAATAATATCAAGTCCTTTTTCTAACGCTGGAGCGCGGTATTTCTCGGACGAATTTGCCACTTTGCCCTCCTGGTCAGGCCGATGAGTCTGAGCGTTCGATCATCGCTTGGGTCGTAGTCAGAAGTCAATGTTGATTTATAAATGAAAGTATGATTTGCATTTAAATATAGTGGGGAGGAATCATGGTAGAAAAGACCGCCCAAGCCAAATTCCAGAGCGCTGACGCATTGCTGGTCTGAGCGAGGCTGAAGTCCAATGTAAAACTCAGGCTAAAGACGGCTGGCTTTGATCGCTCACATCGGCCAACACATAACATCTGAACCAATGATCGAGATCGATATGAACCCAACTCAGGGCCGAATGGCCGGAAAAAAAGCTTTGGTTACCGCTGCGGGGCAAGGCATCGGACGCGCCAGCGTCGAGAGGTACGTGGCCGAGGGCGCTCAGGTGATAGCTTGCGACATCAACGACGACACCTTGGCTGAACTGGCCGAACTCGAAGGTGTCACCGCGTTGAAGCTGGATGTCACAGACGCGGATGCAGTGACAGAAGCGGTGGAGCAAACCGGTCCTCTGGATGTTCTGTTCAACTGCGCAGGCTTTGTGGGCGCGGGCTCGATCTTGGATTGTGACGAGGGCCAGTGGGATTTCAGTTTTGATCTGAACGTCAAGGCAATGTACCGGCTGGCCAAGCTGGTGCTGCCGGGCATGTTGGAGGCCGGCGGGGGGTCGATCATCAACATGTCCTCGGTTGCGTCATCGATTAAGGGTGTGCCGAACCGGTTCTCTTATTGCACGTCCAAGGCTGCGGTGATCGGGCTGACAAAGTCAATTGCAGCGGATTTCGTAACACAGGGCATTCGCTGCAACGCAATTTGCCCCGGAACCGTAGACAGCCCCAGTTTGCATGACCGTTTGCGGGCAACTGGTGACTACGATCAGGCACTGAAAGACTTTATCGCGCGGCAACCGATGGGGCGGATTGGCCACACAGACGAGATTGCAGCGCTGGCGACCTATCTGGCCAGCGATGAAAGTGGATTTACCACTGGACAGACTTTCGCCATCGACGGCGGCTGGACCGTGTAAGCAAGGAGAGACTTAGATGAAACTGCTGCGTTATGGCCTGGCTGGTCAGGAAAAGCCGGGGCTGCTGGATGGAAACGGCGCGATCCGTGATTTGTCGGGCACGATTGGAGACATCTCGGGCGAGGTGTTGTCCGATGCCGGTCTTGATGCTTTGCGAGCTATCGACACGGCAACCTTGCCGTTAGTCGAGGGCAACCCGCGCATTGGGGCCTGTGTGGGCCAGGTGGGCAAGTTCATCTGCATCGGCCTGAACTATGCCGACCACGCCGCCGAAAGCGGCATGGAGCTGCCCGCCGAACCAGTCATCTTCTTCAAAGCCACATCCGCAATCATCGGTCCCAATGACACGGTCGAAATCCCCCGCAACTCGGTCAAAAGCGACTGGGAGGTCGAGCTGGGCGTGGTGATCGGGAAAGAGGCGAAATACGTCTCGGAAGAGGACGCGCTGGATCATGTCGCGGGCTATTGCGTAGTCAATGATCTGTCCGAGCGAGACTTTCAGCTGCACCGCTCGGGCCAGTGGGTCAAGGGCAAGTCTGCCGACACGTTTGGCCCAATCGGCCCCTGGCTGGTTACGCGCGATGAGGTGCCGGATCCACAAAACCTGCCGATGTATCTTGAGGTCAACGGGCATCGCTATCAGGACGGCTCGACCAAGACGATGCATTTCGGCGTTGCCACGGTGATCTCGCACCTGTCGCAATTCATGTCGCTGCAGCCGGGGGATGTGATCTCGACCGGGACGCCTCCGGGTGTTGGGATGGGACAGAACCCGCAAACCTATCTGAAGCCCGGCGACAAGATGGAGTTGGGGATCGAAGGACTGGGCGTGCAACGGCAGGATGTAAAGGCCAGCGCATGACCAGCATCACCGGCATTCGAACCGAAGACTTGCGCTTTCCGACCTCGGACAGTCTGGACGGATCGGATGCGATGAACCCCGATCCCGACTATTCCGCCGCGTATGTGGTGCTGGAAACCGATGGTGCGCATGAGGGCCACGGCCTCACGTTCACCATTGGGCGCGGCAATGAGATCTGCGTGGCCGCGATCAAAGCGCTTGGCGCTTTGGTCAAGGGTTTGGAATTAGAATGGATCACCGAAGATATGGGCCGCTTCTGGCGTTATATCACCGGAGACAGCCAGTTGCGCTGGATCGGGCCGGACAAGGGTGCGATCCATCTGGCTACGGGCGCGGTGGTGAATGCGGCGTGGGACTTGTGGGCGAAAGAGGCGGGGAAACCCGTCTGGCAATTGGTGGGTGACATGTCCCCCGAAGATATCGTGCGCCTGATCGACTTTCGCTATCTGACCGATGCGATCACCCCGGACGAAGCGCTGGCCATGCTGCGCGCCGCCGCGCCGGGCAAAGACAACCGCATCACCAAGCTGAAAGCCGAAGGCTACCCGTGTTACACAACCTCGGCCGGGTGGCTGGGCTATCCCGACGACAAGCTGCGCCGCCTGTGTCAGGAGGCCAAGGACGCAGGCTTTACCCACACCAAATTCAAGGTGGGCCGCGACCTTGACGATGACATCCGTCGTCTGACCATCGCCCGCGAGGTTCTAGGCGAAGACATAAACATCATGATCGACGCCAATCAGGTATGGGAAGTGGATCAGGCCATCGACTGGGTCAAGGCCCTGTCCTTTGCAAGCCCGTACTTCATCGAAGAACCCACCAGCCCCGATGACGTGTTTGGCCACAAGGAAATCCGCGAAGGGGTTGCGCCGGTCAAAGTGGCGACGGGTGAGATGTGCCAGAACCGGATCATGTTCAAACAATTCATCAAAGAAGGCGCGATCGACATCGTTCAGATCGACAGCTGTCGGATGGGAGGATTGAACGAGGTTCTGGCCGTCATGCTGATGGCCGCGAAATACAACTTGCCCGTCTGGCCCCATGCCGGGGGCGTGGGTCTGTGCGAATATGTCCAACATATGTCGATGATCGATTACATCGCGATCTCGGGCGAGAAAGACAGCAAGCGGATCGAATATGTCGATCACCTGCACGAGCACTTCGTCGATCCCTGTGTGGTGAGAAACGGGGCCTATATGGCGCCGGAAAAGCCAGGGTTCTCGATCGAAATAAAACCCGAAACCATCGAAGATTTCCGTTTTTCAGCGGAACTGGCGGCGGAATAAATGCAAAGGTCTGAACAATTTCGGTAGACCGGCGAAGGTCTTCAAGCAACCCGAAGGAATTGCTCCTAAGGATGAAATTTAAAAAAAACCGCCTTTGGGATCGCCCGTGTTCTTGCACTCGGAGAAAAGGCTGGTCTGGTAAAGTAGACTCTGCGTTTTGGCCGTGTCCACGGGGCTTCAACACCATATCTTACAGCGGCTGTGCGTGTCGCCGAGCTTTTGCAAGAAAAGACCATCGATCGTTTCATGTTGAAGGTCTGCCCGCCCTCGCAATTGAGCGAAGAGGCTGCGCTGAATGAGGCGCTGTCGCTGGGTACGGTTGACACGCCATTTGCCGGTGCTGCGTTCCTGGGTCAGTCTTTAGGCCCGGTTAGCATCTCGGGTTACCTGTCTACTCTGCGGCCTTAGGGTCGCTGGAAAGCCCATGTGAACTTGGATCTGTTCAATAAGATGGCGGCTGAATACAAAAACATATCGGTCGATTCCGTATCAACGATCTCTGAGGACGCACCCTAAACACCCGAAACCACTGTGGTATAAACCGGGGCATTTCTCGGAAGGTTCAACCCCAAGAGCTGAGTGTCGTTCCATGTTCCGATGAACTGGTCGGGGTGGTAGGATTCCTTGCCGACCAATGATTAGACTCAGCTTTTCAGCGAAGCCCGAGAAATTGGGGCGAATTCGGGGGTATTTTAACCGCTAGAGAGGTGGTTAATGGGCGCGGCCTAGACAGCCAGATCGACAGCCCACTGGTGCTGAAACGTCCGCTGACGCGTCGTTCCGGAGGGCTGATGTGGGTCGCTGATGCTGGCGGGTTGGGGGCGCGTTTGGGCCAAGTGCAGCGAAGGACTGGTTAGAGCCCGACGCGGTCAATCGAAAGAACGGTCCAGGACTATGGGGAGCTCAAGCGTAATGCTCGCTCCTCTTTCGACTAGGTTGATTTCGACCATTCCTCCGTGGCGCCGCGCCACTGCAGAGACGATTGACAACCCCAATCCGCTGCCCTCGGAGTACTCCAACTGAGAAAACCGATTGAATGCCGCTTCGCTTTGGTCTGGTGAAAGGCCAGCACCATCGTCGGTCACAGTTAGGTTGACGCATTTGCCGTCACACCGCAGCACAACTGAGATTTGGCTCAACTTTGGGCCACCATGTTTGACCGCGTTATCCAGCAGGTTCTTTAGAGCCTCAATCAGAAAGACACGGTCGCCGAACACCGTGACCGCCGTCTCAGGCATCGTGACATCGAACTCGATGCCCTTTGCAAGGATATTAACTCCCATCTCAGCGCAGGCTTCTTCCACGACCGAGCGAAAGTCAATTTCAACCATTTGATTTTCGTGCGTCGGCTGCCTGAGCCTTTCAAGCGATAACAGCTGTTCCGCCACCGTCGCTGAGTTTTTTGCAGCCGCAACAAGCTCTGAGATGCGTTTTTCTCGGTCGTCATCCGTTTTCGCGTCCTGTAGCGCTTCGGCCATTGACTGCACGGCTGCCGCCGGATTTCGCAGCTGATGTGCTGCTTCGGAAATAAACACTTGATGGGCGCTGATACTATTTTCCATCTGTTCAAAAAGCCGGTTCAGGGTTCTGACAACTCCTTGAACTTCGACTGGGACAGCGCGCTTGATCTCACTGAGGTCATCTGGTGAACGCAGGTCAATTGCGTCCTGCAAATCCAACAACGGCCTAAGGCCACGAGCGACGCCGAACCACACCACAATAGCGAGGGTGGCCAACAGAACGCCCATCAGAATTCCTGCGCGGATAGACAATTCATTCGCAAACGCATTGCGATCCGCCATGCGTTGCCAAACTGTAACTGTCGCATCTCCGATTAGATTGTCTATGGTCACGCGTTCCGTCATCTTAAGAACGCGCACTGGTTCTTGGCGGTAGAGCGCTTCGAAAAACTGCGGTTTGTACACCTCTTGAGCAGATGGGTTTGTGGCGGCCGGAGGGTACGCGTAGCCAGTCACATAGATGCCGCCGGGGCCTGTTACGTGGTAAAAAATCTCTCCGCCGGACGCGTCGCGGATCATGCTGCGTGTCGTTGGTGACAGCGCATCACCCCCCGAAATCGCAACATCTCGCGATATGGCTAGGCCAGCAGATAACAGGCTGTCGTCGAACAATTCCTGCGCCGTATTCTGTGCAATCATAAAGCGCCAAAGACCAAGCAAGGCTGCAATTAGTACCAAAGGGGTTAGGATAAGAATGAAAAGTCTTAACCTGAGCGAGCCGTGATTGATCACTTCTGCACCTCAAGCAGATATCCCAGACCACGGGCTGTCTTTATTCTAATACCGAGATCCTGAAGACGTTTTCTCAGCCGAGATACATGAGGCTCAACGGCAGAGGCCTCGACATCGGCACCTACGCCATAGACGTAGTCTGTTAGTTGGCTTTTGGGAACAATTCTGCCCCTGCGCTCCAACAGGCATTCAAGCACCGCGATTTCCCGCCGCGGTATATCCATAACTTCGCCTCGGACACTGACCTGACGTGCGGCACGGTCGAACTCTAGGCCTCCGATGCTCTCTTTAGCTCCGTAGTCGAGATCTTTGCGTCGAGAAAGCGCCCGGATGCGTGCTTCCAACTCGTCCATTTCGAACGGCTTAACCAGATAATCATCTGCACCCATATCCAAACCTGAAACCCGGTCGCTTGTTTCGGCACGGGCCGTAAGCAAGATCACCGGTACGCCGTCACCACGATTGCGAAGAGATTTCAGGATCTCCAGCCCAGATTGTCCGGGCAAATTGATATCCAGAACAACCAAGTCTGCGCCTTCTTGCGCAAGATACAAGTCAGCCTCGTTGCCGTCCGCAAGCACTTCTGCCGCATGACCGCGGTCACGCAGACGATAGGCAATAGCGTTGGCGAGGGTCTCGTTGTCTTCGACGATGACGATCCGCATCAGGGCTCCTGCAAGTTTCGCGCAAGGTTGGCGCTCCATGATTGCCAGATGGGAGGGGGAATCAACCCCACAGTTCTATTTGCGATCACGGTGGTGCAGAGGGCGCTGGCGTGGTTGTCTGGTCAACAGGGAGGAACCAATGACCATTTCCAACTTCACCCGTCGCGCCGTCGTTGGGCTGATCGCCGCCGCCGGTATCACCGCACCTGCCGCTGCCGAGGTCGATTTCTCCGGCAAGACCGTTGAATGGGTTATCCCGTTCTCGGAAACGGGCGGGTCTGCCAAATGGGCCAACTTCTTTGCGCCGCTCCTGTCCGAAGCTCTACCGGGTCAACCGACAGTTGTCGTGAAATTTATGCCGGGCGCTGGTTCGACCAAAGGCGCAAACTGGTTTCAGGAGCAGAGCCATGACGACGGGACGCTGCTGTTTGGCACCTCCGGTTCAACTCAATTCCCATATCTGCTGAGCGATCCTCGCGTGCGCTACGAGTACAACGATTGGATCCCGGTTATGGCGTCAGGAACCGGTGGTGTTGCCTATCTGAACGCCGAAGACGGAGCAAAGTTTGATGGCTCTGCGAACGCGCTGAAAGACACAAACTTTATTTACGGTTCGCAGGGCGCGACACGCCTTGACCTTGTACCGCTGCTGGCGTGGCAAATGCTGGGCATGAATGTTGAGCCTGTTTTTGGCATCAAAGGCCGTGGCGATGGTCGCCTGATGTTCGAGCGGGGTGAAGCCAACATCGATTATCAGACCTCGTCCGGCTATCTGGGTGGATCGGCACCTCTGGTTGAATCCGGTCAGGCTGTGCCGATGATGACTTGGGGTGCTCTGGATGCGGACGGCAACATCGTGCGCGACCCGACCTTCCCGGACATCCCGACATTCAAAGAAGTATGCGAAGCGACCGATGGCTGTGAAACCAGCGGTGAGGCATGGGATGCGTGGAAAGCGTTCTTTGTGGCCGGTTTCCCGGTTCAGAAGCTGGCCTTCCTGCCGGGTGACACGCCTCAGGAAGTGGTCGACGCCTACACCGCAGCGTTCCAAGCTGTGACCGAGCGAGGCGACTTTGCCGACATCTCCTCGAAGCGCGTGGGCAAATATCCTGTGTTTGTTGGTGACGGCTCCAAGTCGGCGCTGCAAACTGCGACAAACGTCGACGACAACGCCAAGGCCTATGTCCTGAACTGGCTCAAAGAAGCCTATGGTGTCGAGCTGAACTAAGCCCAAACACCACTGCGCGTGCCCCAATGTCGGGCGCGCGCTTTTCCAAACACAAGACAATTTATGAAAGGCGGCCGCTATGGAGGTTTTCGCCACCGCTCTTCCTGCGCTCAGTGATGCGTGGGGTCTGATCCTGCAACCAATTGTTCTGGGGTACCTTGTTCTCGGTGTCGTTATGGGACTGGCAGTAGGTGTTTTCCCGGGGCTTGGCGGTATTGCTGGTCTGTCCCTATTGCTTCCTTTCATGTTCGGCATGGACCCTATTCTTGGGTTGGCGCTGATGATCGGGATGGTCGCCGTTGTTCCGACCTCTGACACCTTTGCCTCGGTTCTTATGGGCATCCCCGGCAGTTCCGCCTCACAGGCGACAGTGTTGGACGGTTTCCCGATGGCGAAAAAGGGCGAGGCCGCGCGGGCATTGTCAGCGGCCTTTGCGTCATCGCTGTTTGGCGGTTTGGTCGGCGCAACATTTCTGACCATGTTTATCCTGATCGCGCGGCCCATCGTTCTGGCATTCGGTCTGCCCGAGATGCTGATGATCACCATTCTTGGCTTGTCGATGGTCGCTATCCTCGCCGGGCGTGTTCCGCTGAAGGGTGTCGCCGCCGCAGGGTTGGGCCTGATGGTCGGTACGATTGGCGAGGCGGACGCAGGCGGTTCGCTGCGTATGGCGACGTATGACATTCCTTACCTGACCGATGGTCTGAAGTTGGTCATCGTTGGCTTGGGTATCTTTGCGGTGCCCGAAATCGTCTCGCTGCTACGACAAGACCGATCCATTGCCAAGGGCGCTTCGCTAGGGGCCGGTTGGCTGGATGGCGTCAAAGACTGGGCCGCGAACATTTGGCTGTCGGTCCGCTGTTCGATCATTGGCGTGGTCGTTGGTGTTATTCCCGGCCTCGGAGGCTCGGTTGTTGACTGGATCGCTTATGGCCATTCGGTTCAATCGACAAAAGACAAAAGCAACTTCGGAAAGGGCGAAGTGCGAGGCGTCATCGGGCCGGAAAGCTCGAACAACGCCAAGGAGGGCGGGGGGCTGGTTCCAACGCTGCTGTTTGGTATCCCTGGTTCGGGTTCAATGGCGATTTTTATCGGCGCTGTCGCACTGTTGGGATCTGGCGATATCGAGGTCGGGCCTAGCATGCTCAAGGATAATCTCGACATCACTTATTCGATTGTCTGGTTGCTGGCTCTTGCCAACGTGGTGGGCACCATCCTGTGTATCGCGGCTTCGGGCGGGATCGCCAAACTGACAACAATTCGCTTCACTTATCTTGCGCCGTTTCTGTTCATGCTGATCAGCTTCGCGGCATTCCAGTCCGGTCAGAATTTCGAAGACCTGCTGGCTCTGTTCGTCATCGGTCTGATCGGCATTTTCCTGCGCCGTTTCGACTGGTCGCGCCCGGCCTTTCTGATTGGGTTCGTGTTGTCCAACCCGGTTGAGAAGTTCACCAACCAGGCGTTCCAGATCGCCTCTTTCCGCTTCCGCAAAAGCTTTGGTGAGGGGATGGAGTATGTCTTCAGCCCGATCGTTATTGTCCTGATCGTGGTCACCGTGGTTTCGGTCATTCTGGGCATTCGCCAAGCCAAGATGATCATGGCCGAAGGCGAGGTCAAATCCGGTAGTAAGCGCGCGCCGCTGATCTTCCTGCTGGTGATCATGGCTTACCTGATCGTGGCGTTGATCAATGCCAACATGATCCCTGACTATAACATGACCGATAAGATCATCCCGCTGGTGATCGGCAGCGTGTCGCTGTTTTGCTGCGTCATCCTGTTGATCCAAATGATGCGGCGTCCCGAGGGCGATTCGATCTTTGCTGACAAAGAACTCGCCGGTGAGGATGCGAGCGCGCCGCATGGACTTTGGTCGACCCTCGCATGGTTTGCAGGTCTGATCGCGGCCACATGGGTTGTAGGATTCATCCTCGCTCTGATCGGGTTTCTGATCGCATTCTTCCGCATTCGCGCCGGGTCCAGCTGGCAGATGACGCTGCTCCTGACGGCCTGCGGCATTGGTTTCATGTGCTTCATGGCCGGTGCTTTGAACCGCGATTTCCCGCCGGGTCTACTGCAAGACATGGTGAACCTGCCATGGCCGCTCAAGTAGGCACTCCACGGCTGCCCGGCCTGCCAATTTGGCGGGCCAGGCGGGGCTGAAATCAGAAACTTCAACGGTTTGTAAAGGAGGGTTCGCAATGACCCAGACAGCAATCCCATATGTTTTCATGCGCGGTGGCACGTCCCGAGGGCCATATTTTCGGCGCTCTGATCTGCCCGAAAATTTGGACACTTTGGCCGATGTTCTTGTCGCTGCCCTCGGGGCTGGACAAGCACTCAATATCGATGGGATCGGTGGTGGAAACGCAGTGACGACCAAAGTGGCGATGTTATCCGTCAGCGAAGACGACTGGGCGGATATCGACTATTTCTTCGCGCAGGTTTCTGTTGATGAGAAGCTGGTTGATTTCAAACCTACTTGCGGAAACATCCTCTCAGGAGTCGGTCCAGCTGCGATCGAAATGGGTTTGTTTCAGCCCACCGGCGACGTGACCGAGATCCGCATTCGCGCAGTTAATACAGGCGCCCGTGTCGTTGCCAAAGTGCAAACCCCGGGCGGTGAGTTGGTCTACGAGGGCGATGCGGAAATCGCCGGAGTTCCCGGTCATTCTGCACCGGTACAACTGAGTTTCATGGGCGTTGTGGGTTCGGCAACAGGTGCATTTCTGCCCACTGGAAATTTGCGCGACACAGTGCAGGGGATCGAGCTGACGTGCATGGATGTCGCTATGCCGATGGTGATAGCCCGGGCGGCCGATTTTGGACTGACAGGATATGAAAGCGCCGAAGAGCTGGATGCCAACCTTGCTTTCTTTGATCGGATGGAGGCCGTGCGGATCGAAGCCGGGGAACGGATGGGTATGGGGGACTTATCGAAATCGGTTACTCCGAAATTCGGCCTGATGGCACCCGCCAGAGAAGGTGGAACCCTTGCGGTTCGGTATTTCATGCCATGGAAAACTCACCCGACAATGGCCGTTACGGGCGCGCAATGCATGGCATCTTGCGCTTTGACGCCCGGAACCGTCGCCGACGGGTTGCTTGATCGCCCGGATTCAAGCCCGGCAGACGTTGTGTTGGAGCATGCCTCAGGCAAGATCGACGTTCTGGTGGACTTCTCGAATGATGGGGAGTTCAACGTAATTTCTGCCGGTTTGGTGAGGACTGCGCGTAAATTGGCGGATGGGCATGTTTATGTTCCGGAATCCGCGTGGAACGGTAGTTGAAGTGGGAGCCTCTAATTGGTATACAATAGTATACATAATGAGGATATCACGATGGACGACTATTCGGAATGCCTTGATATCGCGCGTCAGGAACTCAGGCTGGCGCAGTCGGCTTTGCGAAAGGATATCGCGGAATACCCAACGCCAATTGCCGGGTGCGATGAGCAATTCAACCATCTGCTGGATCAACGCGAACGCGTTCGCAATGCGCTTGAAGCACTCGACAAACTTAATTTTGTGCCGACGCCAAGAAAACTGAGCGCCGAGTAGGCTATAGGAAGTCGATGAAAGTTCATATTCTGGATGATTGGTTTGACACACTGCAGGGCCTTCCTTGCTTCGGAAAACTGTCCGACCATAATGTGAAGGTCTGGAAAGATCATGTCGAAGATACCAGCGAGTTGGCCACACGCTTGCAGGAGGCTGAGGCGCTGGTTTTGTTTCGCGAGCGCACCAAGATAACCCGCGATCTGATTGAAAATCTTCCAAACCTGAAAGTGATCAGCCAGCGCAGCGTGTATCCGCACGTCGATGTGCAGGCATGCTCGGATAACGGAGTGCTGCTGTGTTCGAACATGCATGGCGGGACGCCCTCATATGCCGCAGCCGAACTGACATGGGCACTAATCATGGCCGGGTTGCGAGACTTGCCTGCGCAGATGGCATCAGTCAAAGCGGGGCATTGGCAGGCCGGGGTTGGCAAGACCCTGAGAGGGCGGCAGTTGGGGCTGTATGGATATGGCCGTATCGCCCGCGCTGTTGCTGGCTATGCCGAGGCATTCGGGATGAATGTTGTCTGGTGGTCTTCGGATGAAGGCCGGGCACGCGCGCAGGCCGACGGCGTGCAGATTGCCACAAGCCGCGAAGCGTTCTTTGCCAACTGCGATGTTGTCTCAGTCCACGTCCGCCTGAAGCCCAACACGAACGGTATCATCACAGCGTCAGATTTTTCGCAGATGCAACCGGGCGCGATGTTTGTGAACACCTCCCGGGCCGGGCTGATCGCTCCGGGTGCTTTGTTGGATGCGCTGAACGCCGGTCGCCCGGGGAAGGCCGCAATTGATGTCTTCGATACCGAGCCGCTCACCGACCCGAATGACCCTTTGCTATCGCACCCGAACCTGATTGCGACACCGCATATAGGTTTTGTGACTGAGGACGAATTCGACCTGCAATTCGCAGATATTTTCGATCAGGTGAACGCCTATGCTGAAGGTGCCCCTATTCACATGATCAACCCCGAGGTTTGGAGCAGCGCAGGATAAGATTGGCCGCTATAGGCGCGCCGATGATAACCAGCACGATCCTTGTCAGATGGTGGGTGATCACAAAGCCCAGATCCGCACCCGAAACGATGGCCAGCACTGTCATCTCGGCCTGTCCGCCGGGGGCAAAGGCCAAGAAAGCCTCGACCGGTTGACCGAAGCCCAGCGTGGTGACAACAGCAGTGAAAGCGGCTGCGAGGATCGCAAGGACGATGACATAGGCGACGCCCGCTGCAACCACCCGGCGGAGTTCGACCCAAGTGACGCCCACGAACTTCACGCCTATCCCACAGCCAATAAAGAATTGCGCTGCAAGGATGGCCTCGCGCGGTGGTCGGGTATGAATGAAATCCCCCAGTGATAGGGCTGCTGTCAGGATCATTGGGCCGAGAATAGATGCACCGAACAGGCCGATCCGCTCACCGCCTTTCCAGCCTATAAGAGCGGCCAGTACCATCAGTGCCAGCTCATGTATTGGCAGGTCGCGCGCGGGCTCTCCGATTGGGTTGGTGAGCTGGGCATCGTAGAACACTGTCAGCAACAGGGGGGCCAGCGTTACAATGATCAGCACGCGCGTTCCGTGGATCAGGGAAAGTGTTCGCGGGTTGGCGCCTGCTTCGGCGCCAAAGATGATCATGTCCTGCAATCCGCCTGGCATGGCAGCGTAAAACGCGGTCGTGGAGTCAAACCCCCAGAACTTGCGAAAGAAAGGCACTCCGACCAACGCGATCAGCAGGATGAAGAACGGGACCAGTGCGATAGACGCTGCCATCTTTGGCAATTCAACAAACAGCGCAGGGGTTATCGAAGCCCCAACTGCAACGCCGAGTATGGTGCGCGCTGCAACCGAGACCTGACCAAAACCTTCCATTGGGGCATGCGCCAGGGCGGCTATGAGACACGCGCTCATTGGGCCGAACAGAAAGGGCAGCGGCAGATTCAACGCCCAAAATACTCCGGTGCCCAGTAGTGCAAGGGCCAGTGTCACGGCCCGCTTTGTCAGGAGAGAAGGTGTTTTGTTTTGGGTGGGCAAAGCGCGGTTTCCGACAATATTGACTCGGTGTGTATCCAAATGTATACAACTGGACGCAAGAAGACAAGTGAGCGTTCGATGACCATTCAAGACGACCCTTTACAGCCTGGTCCGCAAGGCAATTCAGCGTATCAACGCCTGCTGGATGAGATTCGCGAGGGCACACTGCTACCTGGCGAACGCTTGCGTGAGATTGAGCTGTCAGAACGATTAGGGGTCAGCCGCACACCGGTGCGGGAGGCTATCCGTCAGTTGGAGGCCGACGGGCTAGTCACTCATGTGCCCCGGCAGGGCGCAACCGTACGCAGCCTCGATTACGCCGAAGTAATGGAACTCTATGAGATGCGCGCGGTGCTCGAGGGAACTGCGGCCCGTTTAGCAGCGCGTGCTGCGTCGGATGTCGAATTGGACGAGTTGGGCGTTTTGAACGATCGCTTGGCCGAGGCAGGCACCGGCTCGGAGGCGGCTCGGATCAACCGGATTTTTCACGCCACACTTTTGGATGCGGCAAAGAATCGGTTTCTTGCCAAGTCTATGCTGTCTTTGCAAAAAGCGCTGTTGATCCTTGGGCCATCGCAATTGCTGGACGGTGATCGGGCCGAGACAGCAGTGGCAGAGCATAAGCGCGTCATGGCTGCCTTAAAGGCTCGCGATGGTGCAGCGGCTGAAACAGAAATGCGCGCGCATATTCAGGCCGCACAACGGATGCGTATTCGGGCGTTGCAAGAACGCGACCGGACAACCGACGAAAATCAATAGGTAGACAGGATATGGCCACCCAAAAGGAAGCTTATGATATCGCTGTGATCGGCGGTGGGAATGCTGCCCTTTGCGCGGCGATGACTGCTGCCGAGGCAGGCGCCCGTGTTCTGATCCTCGAAACGGCACCAAAACCCTATCGTGGGGGGAACTCACGCCATACGCGCAATTTTCGTTGTATGCATGGTGCTCCTCTGGGCCCTCTAATCGAAGAATATAGTGAAGATGAGTATCTTGAAGATCTGCTCAAGGTCACTGGCGGCAAAACCGACGAACATCTTGCTCGCCTCGCGATCCGAACCTCCGAGGAATGCCTGCCGTGGATGGAAGAACACGGCGTGCGGTTCCAACCCTCTCTGTCCGGGACATTGTCGCTGGCGCGGACCAACGCGTTTTTTATGGGGGGCGGGAAGTCTCTGGTGAACGCCTACTACCGCACAGCGGCAGCTTTGGGCGTGGATGTTCTTTACGAAGCTGCCGTGACGCATCTTGAGCTGAACGGCGACCAGATTGAATGGGTCGACTACACCTATGAAGGCCAATCTCATCACATCACGCCCAAGGCCGTCATCGTTGCCTCGGGCGGGTTTCAGGGCGACACGGATTGGCTCACCCGTGCATGGGGCGAGCCAGCAAAGAACTTCCTGATCCGGGGGACGCCCTATAACCGGGGGGTTGTGCTGGCTGATCTGTTGGATCAAGGCGTCGAGAGCGTTGGCGATCCAACCCAATGCCACGCCGTCGCCATTGACGGGCGGGCGCCGAAGTTCGACGGCGGCATCGTCACCCGTTTAGACTGCGTGCCGTTTTCAATCGTCGTGAACAAGAATGCCGAGCGGTTCTATGACGAGGGCGAAGACGTCTGGCCCAAACGCTATGCGATTTGGGGGCGTCTGGTTGCCGCGCAACCGGATCAGGTAGGCTATGTGATCATCGATGCGAAGTCGTTGAACCTGTTCATGCCCTCGGTGTTCCCTCCGCTAAAGGCGGACACCTTGGAAGAGCTGGCTGGAATGATGGACCTGCCCGCCGACAAGCTGAAGGCGACCGTTGCTGAATTCAACGATGCATGCGGCGACACCAGTGGATTTCACCCAACTGAGTTGGACGGGGTCACAACCTCGGGTCTGACGCCACCCAAGACCAACTGGGCTCGTCCGATCATCGAGCCTCCATTTTATGGCTACTCGCTACGCACCGGTGTGACCTTCACCTATCTGGGCCTGAAGGTCGACGATACGGCTCAGTGTTCGACTCCCAGCGGCAAGATCAAAAACCTATGGGCCGCGGGCGAGACGATGGCGGGTTCGATCCTGGGGCAGGGGTATCTGGCCGGCTTCGGCATGACCATCGGAACCGTTTTTGGACGTATCGCAGGACGTGAGGCTGCAGCCTATGCAAACTGATCTTATTCAAGAAGCCCGCCGTCAGGCAGAGATCTGCAACGCCTGTCGCTACTGCGAGGGTTATTGTTCGGTCTTCCCGTCGCTGCACGCGGAACGCGCGTTCTCGGATGGGGACATCACGCAACTGGCCAACCTGTGCCACAACTGCAGGGGGTGCTACTACGCCTGTCAGTACATAGCTCCGCACGAGTTTGACCTGAACCTGCCGAAAGCTCTGGCCGAAGTGCGGCGGGACAGCTGGGAAAGCTTCGCTTGGCCGCAGCCTCTGGCGCGCCGGTTTCACACACACAGCGGGGCCATAGCCTTGGCGCTTGTAATCGGATTTGCCCTGTTGTTCTGGGCAATTCGTGCCATCGGATCAAGCGGAGGAGAGGGGTTCTATACCGTCCTGTCCCACAATGCGATGGTCGCAATCTTTGCGCCCGCATTCCTTTTGCCACTCTTTAGCTTGGCTATCAGCCTGAGGCGCTATTGGACGGAGGTTGGTGGCAAACCTATCCAAATGTCTGATCTGATAGCTGCGTTCAAACGCGCTGGCAAGATGCAGGACTTGGCTGCAGGCCACGGCGAGGGTTGCAATTTCGAGGACGAAGACCGGTTCAGTCAGGCCCGACGCCACATTCACCAAGCCATCATGTACGGCTTCCTGCTGTGCTTTGCGTCGACCTCGGTGGCGACGATTATGCACTACGGGTTTGGGTTGCACGCGCCCTACGGGTTTTGGTCGTTGCCAAAACTGTTCGGGATTTCGGGCGGTGTGTTGCTGACAGTGGGTTGTGGAGCGATGGCTCTGCTTAAGCAAAAGTCGGATCGCGAGCTTGGCGACCCGTATGCATGGGGTGGGGACATCGGTTTTATCCTGTTACTCGGTTTTGTCGGCCTCAGCGGGCTGGTCCTCTACGCCCTTGGTTCGACTATTCTGATGCCCGCGCTGCTTGCGATCCACCTTGGATCGGTTCTGACATTCTTCCTGCTGACGCCCTACACTAAGATGGCTCATGGCTTCTATCGGCTCGCGGCTTTGGTCAGAGACGCGCAGCGGAAGAGAGAGTTGTCAGGTGTTTGCTAGTAAATTTCTAGCGCTAAAGGAGAAAAAGAAGTCGCAATTGAAGCGCATTTCGATGCGATCGCAGGTTGGCTCAACCCGTTTGGGCGATCAATTCTCTGATGGTGCTCATGACGTCGGCAACGTGATCTATGTCCAGTGCTGCGGCATGCGGGTTTACGAAAGCGCCACTGTCATTGTCGAAATAGGCCCCTGATGGGTCAGCAAGCCGCGCGCCCAGGGCGGCCTCGATCAGGATATCCGCACCGATGTTCATGCCATTCCCGGCAACGCCAAAGCCTTCTTGCACCATTTTCGAGGCCAAAAGTGATCCGGGATTTACCGCGACCATCACAGGCGCATCAGCTTGGGATTTGGCTCATTCCCGGGTCGCCAGCTTGCTCTGAGAATAGACTTCCATGTCCGCCAGCGGCACATTGCCCTGCATGACCCTGATGTTCACCGGTGCTTGTGCGGCAGATGAGAGGTTCACGACACGCCTGTTTGCCGGAATAATCGGCTGCAGAAAATCGGTCAGCAGGTACGGTGCAAGAGTGTTTACGACACAGCGGATGTGCAGTTCGACTTGATCGAGGGAAGCTATGATCCGGCACTCAGGAAGCCTCCTTGGGAAGCATAAGCTAAATTAGGGCTTGGGGAATTTAGATATCCCAACGCCAAGGTCGAAGACAGGCGCTAAGCGGTCACGCCTTGTGCAGTCGCGAAAGTCTAATGTGTCCCGCAACTTGATCTTTGGCCTCCAAATTTCTCAGCACCGCCTACGAACGGCGGATATCTTCGTCGCGTTGCAGTACCGAAGACAGCGCACTTGCAGCGATTTTCGTGCTGCGAACGCGCTCAGCGAGAAATTGGCAAGTCGGCTGGGGGCTCAGGGCGGTCGTTCGTCGAAACTTCGTGAGCAGCCACTTTGCGGACTTTGCGGACGTTTCTGATGTCATAGTGCAATCTGTCAGGGTAAACGTATTTCTGCGGTCAAGCTGACTCTACAGATGGTCGTTCATAGCAAAAGGACTCTTCATGCCTCACGTTTCGATGGAATTTTCTAAAGGTCTTGAAAAAAATTATGATATTCAGTCGGTGTGCGACCAATTGTATGACGTCCTCGCTGATCAGGATGTATTTGATCCACCAACAATAAAAATTCGAGCAACTTCAGTGGAGTTCTTCCGTATTGGGACCGAACCTCAGACGTTCGTTCATGCAACTCTCTTACTTATGGACGGTCGCGACGAATTGACCCGAGCACAACTCAACACAACAATTGCCGATTTACTGAGGAAGGTTCTCCCTGATGTTGGGAGCATAACGGTTCAAGACGTCGAAATGACTCTTGCCTCGTATGCTAAGCGCTTACTGTAAACCCTGGCTGATGCCGAAGCTTTGCAGCAATGGGCTCGGTGCAGACGTTCGGCAGAATTCAGTGAATGTCTGCTGCGCGAACGAAGTTGACGTTCAACAAATCTAAGTGAAGGTCCGCATACTGTTCAAAGCCGCACAACATACTCATACTAGTGGTCAGAGAAAAAACTCTGCCCGTTCTACTACCCAAACCATTGCGACCAGACTTGCGCAGGCGGCAACGGTGGCGCGAGAGCCAGCCCAAATTCGACCTGGTTGTTTGCGCAGCAACAACACCAATGGCCAGACCAATAGAACGATCATGACTTGTCCAGCCTCAACGCCAACATTGAAGGCCAGCAAGCTGTGCCAAACGTTCGGAGCATCAACACGTAGAATCTGGTGCAACATGAAGGAGAACCCAAACCCGTGCAGCAAACCAATACCTGAAGTGATGGCAAAAGCCTTCAGGTCGCCATGTCCTTTCTCAGGTGGCCAAACCGCCATTGCAGCTGCGTAGATTATTGAAAGAGCTATTGCCAATTCGACAGTTGGGATGAACCACGCTCCGCTCGGCGCGAAGCCAAAAAAACCCAAAATCAGTGTTACCGTGTGACCCAAGGTAAAGCCTGTGACTCGGGCGAGAAGGCTGTGCAAATTCAAGGCACCGATGATCATGCAAAGCACAAAGAGAACATGATCGGGGCCTTCCAAAATATGCCGAATTCCCTCAACAAAGAAGGTCGAAGCGGCTGCGGTTGCTGATCCGGAAACATCGACCGGGGTATGCATTAGGCCCCGCGCACGGTATGTCCGAACATCTTGCCCGTTATAATCGAGGATCAGGTTCGCCGTTTCTTCTTGTCCAGGAAGCCCCGGGTCTGACGTGTAGGATATACTGTATGCTTCAACCTCTCCCGTCAAAAAGCGCAGATGCACGTCCACCATCACCTCGCCAACATAAATCTCCTCGGTTGTTGGAAAAACATCTCTTGGTGCAAGTGCAGCGCGTGCCTCATTGAGCGTGGCAAATCCGGGCTCTTGCCCCAATGGATGCAGTCTTATCGAAACGATTTCTGCTTTTTGTCGGTGACCGTCGACAGATAGCACAAAGCCGTTTTCAGCAATACGAGCCAAGCCGGTTGGATCTTTGTGCAACGCGGCCTGATCCAAGTAGTGCATGAGCACGCCATCTTCGATCTGATTGTATGTGTACGGAGCCGGTACAGGCATACCGTCCGGGCCATTGGGACCGACGAGCTGCGCAACCAAATAGGGCATCGGAAGGCGTAAATAGACATCAAGGCCATCTTCCGAGTGGGACACATGGTGAATGCGAACATTCTGGTTTAGATTGAAATGCGCTTCTGCTCTGCCCGCGCACAAAAGGATCGTGGCAAACAAGAACGAGGCAAAAAACAACCTGGCGACAACCACTGAATTACCCTCCTGTTTTGGCGCTGATAATCGTCAGGTCGTCAAGCATCCATTGGTCGCCATGCCGCGAAACGTCGAGCAAGCCACGATAAGAAACCGCTTGCCTATGCAGGTGCCCCCAATGACCTCCGCTTACGCGAGCTGTCCAACTGGCCAGGGCCTGATGCCGATTTCTTTCTTCGCCGGGCGTGAAACTCTCGACATTCAGGTCTGAAATCGCTTCGACGCGAGCCATGGCGCCAGAGGGTAACGTAACTGACAAACCACGACGCATTTCTGCTTGAACCTTGACGCGATTAGTTGCTTCGACATATGTCTCCATCGCCGCTAAGGCACTATCATCCCGCGTCTCAAGCATCGTGGTTCCGATATTGGCCACCAGCCCTTCCACGATTTGACGCGATGCGATTTCATCCGACTCAGGCGCTGACGACGGGTTGTTCAGCGAGTATGTGACAATCGCGGCGGCACCGAATGCCCCGCTCAGGCCAAGCAAGATCAGACGCTGGCCGTTTGTGCGCTGCAACGAGAAATAGGCGCATATCAAACACAGAAAACTCAAGCCGAACGCAAGCGAGGGCACCTGTGTTGCAGCCGCGACTTTGACGACGACTGGGCTTGTCTTTGGGTTGGTCCAAGTTGTCAGGTAATTGTTCCAACTTACAACGGGATCGGATGCATAAATCTGCGAGGGGACCGCCCCTGCCGGATCTGAAAGGGTGATCGGAATAACATCCAAACCAACTGGGAAAAGCTCCCATGCCAGATCAACTCGGTTCGGCAAAGTCGAAACCGGATAGGAAAGGACGACGCCCAGTAACATCGTCTTTCGGTTTGCCTCGGCTTGATCCGGAAGAACACGCAAACCTTCGGCACCAACTTTGATTCGCGAGACCTGCACTGTTTCCGGTTTCATCGGCTTGCCGTCGACGGCGAGAGGGTTTCTAGTCTCAAAAAAGTCCGACACGCTAGACTTGATCCTGACGACATCATCTGTGGTCAGTCGGTCAGCATCGCCAAAGCCCAAGTCCACCCAAGTCTCAAGGTCTTTCAAACGCAATATGACCTCGTGCCGGACGACACGCGGTTCCATGGCAAGAAAAGACATCATCGGGGATTTGTGGTGGCGAGTGAGGTTTGGATTCTCAAACTTGCTGAACCAAGGGTCTTCCCAATCTGGCAGCATCGTCTCAGCCTGAGAAAGGTAACGATAGTCTGTCACTGGAACGCCCATATGCTCGGCCACGACGCCAAGTGAAGCCAAGGGAATCCCGTCTGGACTTAGGGGGGGAATGAACGTGATCTGTTCCGGCTTGCCGTTGAACGGAAACTCCATGTCCACGTAGACGACATTTTCGCTACGCGGTCGCGGTCGATACAGAGCGCTCGCTGCCGTTTGCCGAGAAATTCTGGGGCGCACATCAATCGTATTCGTTGTGCTGATCAGTTTCTCTTCGTCTGCCCAGATCTGAAGGTTTTGCCCCGTACGCCCAGCCAGTGACGTTCCCGAACCATCATCTGGAATGACGAATATGGGATAGTCGTTCAAATCGACCTCAAGGAGAACCCGCACATGATCAGGCTGCACCGAAAGCTCAACAAAGTTCGGCGCCGTTTCCCCGCCATAGGGGGACACGAGATCCGCAATCGATTGGCTTGCGCCAAACGCAATACTCGCAAGCGACGAGCCCACCCAAACCCATGTTTTGCTGCGTTCGCCAATCTTAGAAATGAAACGCGACGGCAGCATAGATACCATTCTGGTCCACATCATAGGCAAACTCCCCATCCGAACGGTCGGTGGAAAAGTCGATTCCATAGAACTGATAGCCAAACCGCAGGGACGTGTTTTCCCAGCCTTTCCAGTCAAACCCAGCCACAACCAGGTATTGCAGGTCATCGCCATTCACACCGAAACCACTCAGTTCAGCCCGGCTGGCGAAATTCCATTTGTCGTTGATTTCCGAGATATATCGAATTGCGATCATTGGCTCGAGCCATTCTTCTGTCCCACCCAACGTCATACCTGGGCCGGGGCCTGCTAAGTCGATTTCCTGTTTGATCCGGTTCCACTGAACACCAATTGCGGCATCCGCGGCATAGCGTTGGCCCGAGGCATTAACCCCGTTCGCAAACCGGTAAGCGCCCTGCACGTTGGCAAAGGTCTGCCGGACATCAACATCAACGTCCACCCTGCCACCGGGTAGAGTTCCATCTCCGCCAAGCTTTACGTAGTAAACTTCAGAAATGATCCCGAAGTCGCCGTTCCAGCCCTCGTAACGTACTGAAGCTGCGCCTTGCAACACATCCAGCACCTCGCTCAGGTTCAAGTCGAAATCGACGCTGGTTCCATCTATAGTTGATGTGCCCGTCGTGCTGAGCGGAAGAAACAAATAGGGCGTGATTGAGTGTCGCCAACCGCCGTCATCATCTTCAGAACGTGCAAGTGACTGGGCGTTTGCTGCGTTGGATATAGCGACAAGCGACCATCCAACGCAGACCAAATAGCGAGTAATCAATGAGGTATGTTGCATAGAGATTTCCGATCAGAATTAAAAGAACCGGCGCGTTATTAAGACGCGCCGGTCAAATTTGACTTTATTCATCGCCCGGATACAAGAACTCTTGGCCTAACGCTTCCGAAGCTTCTTCGTAGATGGGTCGCAAAACGTCGTCTACGTCGTCAAAACCACCCTTTGTGAACTCTGAGAACTCCATTACTTCTGGAGAAAGTCCAACCTTTTCCGCATAAGCGGTCTTGTCAGCAGGGTTTGGCGGCTCAGCTGGTGCAGCGAGAGGCGGTGCCCAAGTGTGCTCTTCCGTTGCTGCCATCCGAACCGTAATCGCGTCTTTCGTGACATTCCAAACCATGAAGTCATCTGCCAGACTTAGCGGACCATCATAAGTGCTGCGTATGCGCTCGAATACATTGTTAGAAGTGTCGAAGTCATTGAAGAAATGATAGGCGACCGCCATTCGTGGTTCGATATCGCTCATGACTTTTCCGAAGGCTTCGGGCGCCGTATGTACTTGAGTTCCAACCAATAAAGCGGACTCGGGTGTGAAACCCATCTTTGCTACAAGGTCGGGAACCGCTACGAAGCATTCATGGATGGCGAGGTCTGCGTTCTTAGCGTACTCCTTGAACCACTTGTTCGGATAAGTGTCTGAGCTAAAAACAAATTTTAAACCATTCCATTCCAGTGCGTAGCTGATTGCACCATCAATTGAATGGATGGCTGGAAAAGTACGAATTTGGACGCCATTTTCTTCGTAAATTACCTCGTTCTCTAACCTGTAATCGAACTCATTAACCTCCATTGAATAACCGCGGAAATCAGTGACTCCTGCACGGCCTGCTAGGTCCCATGTGAGCATCTTTTGCATATGATCTAGTGCATAAGCAGTGCCAAGTTCTTCTGATGGTCCACTTGGGCCCCAAACCCGTAGCGGAATATTCCGCCCCATCAATGCGCCACCGATGAACAGGTCATGCAACGCGCCGAAATGGTCGGTATGAAGATGGCCGATGAAGACCTTGTCCAAATAATTATACGGGATTTGCAGGGAAGAAATTCGCTCGGCCGATCCCGAGCCAATATCGAACAAGAACTTGTCTCCGTTGCCCAATTCCACAAGGAAACACGCAGCAGCCTGAGCAGCCCGCGTAGTAGGCATTCCGGTTCCACACGCGATGACCCGCATCTCGTCTTCAGCGAGATCTTCGGTATTGGGGTAGTACACATCGCGAGGGCGATCACGCACCATCGTAGGAGAAACTTCTTCTGTTTCCTGCGCGTATACAGCCGAAGGCGCAATTAACTCCATGACTGCTTCAGTGACAGCTTGTGGAGAAACAGCCCAAGCGCCAATTATCGCTCCACATACGAAGTGCTTGCCGAGACTTCTGTAGTTCATACGTTTGGCCATGTGTCATCCTCCAGTCGCTTAGTAGATTGGCAAGCTGGGAATGCGGAGTTTCGCGCTCCGGCTCGCTGTTTTGGTTAAAAGTTTAGGGTTTAGGGGACTTTCACGTAAGTGACTCACGGTGAATAACGGGGTGACTCACATGCCAATAAATGCAAAAATACGAATGTGGTACGGCAATCTGACAACATCTCGGACGGCGAGAAGCGCGCTGCCCTCGGCAGGTTGATTGCTGACGCTCATCTGGATGGATCCGATAGGCTTCAGGCGTTCCTGACGTACATCGTCGAAGAAGATCTCGCTGGTCGGGGAGATCAAATTCGCAGCAAGACTATCGCCCAAGATGTTTATGACCGCGATACCTCAGAGGGGACCGACCCGGAAAATATCGTTCGCGTCGATGCACGTCGACTTCGTCAGTTCTTGGAACTGCATTACGAGGGTATCGGTAGGGATGATCCGGTAAGACTGTGTGTAGACAGCGGCGGATATAGGCCGCGGTTCGAAACTGTCTCAGAAACCAGTTCAGTATCAATCTCAACAAAAACCAAACGCATTGGACTACCCTTAGGGGCGTTCGCCATAGGGGCCGTCGTTGGCGCGTTGGTCGCAGTTGGTCTTGCCCAAGATGGACAGGAAACTGCTTTTGCTGAAGTGAGTGGTTCATCAGAAACTGACACGGACGCATACTTGCAGCGCGCGGCAATTTACGAGAAATCCCCAGCCGCGTTACAAGCATTCAATTTGGCGCAACAAGCGCGGACAATGATATTTCCGATCTTCGACCGACAGCGGCAGCTACTTGTTCTGTCTGTGTTTGAGGGCGTGATCGAGATCGACCCAGAATATTTCGCTGGATATGCCGGTGCAGCGCAGGCACTCGCGTCACTTGCGGTGATAACTCCGCCATCCGATGCCAAGACCGAATACGCTGAAGCCGCTATGAAGCTGGCGAACCAGGCGGTAAGCCTTGCCCCAGATCAAGCCTGGAGCCAGTCTGCTAAAAGCTGGGCCAGTTTTGCCAATCGCGATTATGAGGCTGCGCTGCAACTCAGTAGACGCGCATCAAAACTTGATCCGAATGATGGAGCAGTCCTCGACTTTCTTGGCGCGGTGGCCATGTTTTCAGGCGAATTCGAAGAAGCTATTGAAACAGCAGACAGGCTATCTCTGCTGGATTCCAGCAACCAAAGATTTGCAAATCGAAACATTTCCGGCGCGACGTATTTTCATCTGGGTGAATATCAAACAACGGTAGAGCGCTTTGAAGAGGCAAAGCAACTTGGCGATCCACTCAGCGCTCCTTCACTAGCTTATGTAACGGCAGCGTTGTCAGCTATGGGGCAAGACTATGCGGCTAAAGCCAAACTGGCTGAACTTGAGCGCGCATGGCCGGAAGCACCGATAGATGCGATGCTCAAAAGTATCCACAAAGATGTCGAGAACGCAGAGGCCGTGCTACGCGAGTTACGAAAACAAGGCTGGGTTAGCCCAATGCGATAGAATCGCGCACAACAGCGGGGCGGAATACGAAGGTCGAAAAAATCTCCGCTGGCGCAGGTCCTCCGGTCAAAATTCCTAAAACCAGCGCGAAGTTGAGATCGATAGTGGGAAGCAAGGTAAGCGACGTCTTCTCAGATTGCGTAAAATTTGCTTTCTTGCGCAATGCCGTCGCCAGTGCGGACTGCAGAAACCGGTATCTTTGGGCTCTCAACAGCCATTCGCTGCACTAGGAATGAAAGATCGCTCCGCCTTAGCCTTTAAACAGCACCCCCGCCAGTACCAGCGACCACCCGTCAGAGCCCGGAACGACTAGTCGGTGACCGAGCCAGAGCCTGTGAACGGGTCTCTAGTGGTCTCGAAAGGTGTCCTACAACCCCAGCCAGTTCAATCATACATGGAACGGCGGCATGCCACAGGGGCTCAACTCTCCGAGAAATGCCCGTTTATGCCTCGGCTGTTCTGGCACCCTCTGACCTCTCGTCTTTAATGAATTTTTTAGCAGGGGTCCTATGGGGGCGGGGAATAGGTATTTGTAGTGAACAGAAACCGAAGAATAGAGAAGCCCGAGTATCCTCGTTTCTGATCCACATTGTATAGAGGGAGGAGGAGGTTGTAGGGGAGATTGAGGACCCATAGCACTCGCAGCCAACCGACGTTCACTGCTGGTTAAATCACGTAGCGGTGAATTCATGATTGGGTTTTCAATTGATCAAGACCTGAAGTCATTCACCGTTCAGCCACGAGACCGTCGACAATCAAAAGTTTGCGACAGAATCGAAGCTGAATTCCGAAGCGAAAAAAGCTGGTCAATGATGACGGCGGTGTGCTTGTCCCGATGATTGCCAACCACATCATGAGTGTCAGCAGCACTCTGACGCAGGGCAGTATCGCCGCAAATAGGGAAATGGATGTTGCCAAAGCTCACGAGCGTTGTTGGTTTGCCTAATAGCGTATTTCCCGTCCGACGGTCTGACACCGGTAGATTTCTTGGCCTGCAGCGATGATTCTTGTCGCTTGCAGGCCTTTTTGTCGCGAACGCGCTTGTCTCTTGTCGAAAGCTGGGCAAGCTCGAAAAATGAACCGGAATCGTACTACAAAACGTCTGGACCGCCGTGCCACCGGCTGTAACCTTGTGCCGCAACGGATGTGATCACCCGAAAGGGCGCTCTATCTGCACGAACTCAGGCGAATTTGGAATACCACGTGACCGCTCAACGCTTGCGCTTAGCCATTGATACTGGTGGCACATTTACGGATACGGTGCTTGTATCCGGCGACGAGACCATTGTTGCCTCGACCAAGACTTTGACCACCCACCAAAACCCCGCAGATGGGGCGATGGAAGGCGCGCAGCGCGTCATTACCCAGTCCGGGCGCGCGTTGAGCGATGTGACAGGCTTCATCCACGGCACAACGCTGGCAACCAATGCGTTGATTGAACGACGCGGCGCGGTTGTGGTGACAGTGACGACTGAAGGTTTCCGGGACATCCTGGAGATCGCGTACGAGCGGCGCTATTCGCAGTATGACATCAACTTGGAAAAGCCCGATCTGCTAGTACCACGCGAACGGGCACTGACCGTTCGGGAACGTATGGCGGCAGACGGCAGCGTCCTGATCCCTCTCGAAGACGACGCGATTGATGCGCTGATGGCTGATCTATACGTCAGCGGTGCCGAGGCGGTCGCGATCTGCCTGATGCATGCCTATGCCAATCCCGAGCACGAGCGCCGCCTGCGTGACATTCTGGCCGAAAGACGCCCGGACCTGACGGTCTCAATCTCGTCCGAAGTAAGTCCCGAGGCGCGCGAGTTCGACCGACTCTGCACCACTGTTGCCAATGCCTATATTCAGCCGCTGATGGAAAGCTATATTAACCGGTTCGTCACCCGGTTCGAAGCCGAGGGCGTGACATGCCCGATCCTGATGATGACCGCCGGAGGCGGCATGTGCACCGAGCGGACTGCCACCCGATTCCCGATCCGGCTGGTGGAAAGCGGTCCTGCAGGGGGTGCTATCCTTGCCGCGCGCATAGCGGCGCGGGCCGGGATTGGCGATGTGCTGTCCTTTGACATGGGCGGCACGACCGCCAAGCTGTGCCTGATCGACAATGCCCGGCCCCAGACCTCGCGCCAGTTCGAGATCGCGCGGGCGGAACGTTTCATCAAGGGATCAGGCATGCCGGTGCGCATCCCGGTGGTCGAGATGATCGAGATCGGCGCAGGCGGCGGATCCATCGCCGGTGTCGACCGTCTGGGCCGTCTGACTGTCGGCCCGAAATCCGCCGGATCGGAACCCGGCCCGGTCGCCTTTGGCCGGGGCGGCACTGAGCCGACCGTGACTGACAGCGACATTACGTTAGGCTATATCGCGCCAAATACATTCGCCGAAGGGCAAATCCAGCTTGATCCGGATGCCTCCAAGGCTGCCCTGACCCGAGTGATCGGTGAAAGGTTGGAGTTGGATGCCGTAGGCTCGGCAGATGGGGTCAGTCGCATCGTAGACGAAAGCATGGCTAGCGCCGGGCGCATGCATGCGGTGGAATCGGGCAAGGATCTGGGCCCGCGTACTATGATCGCATTCGGTGGCAACGGTCCGCTGCATGCCAGTCGCGTTGCACGCTCTGCCGGTGTGTCGCGCATCGTGATCCCGCCTAACCCGGGCGTTGGGTCCGCAGTTGGTTTCCTGTTCGCACCTGTGTCGTTTGAGATCGTCCGCTCACGCTACTCCCAGCTCAACAGCATGGATATAGATGGCGTGAACGACCTTTTCGAAACAATGATTGCCGAGGCAAAGGAGGTCGTGGCCCAGGGTGCCAGCGGTAGGGCGGCCGAAACCCGGCGGACCGCCTTCATGCGCTATAGTGGTCAGGGGCACGAGATAGAAATCACGCTCCCAGACCGTGCATTGGGGGCGGATGACATCATCCGCCTAACCGCCGCGTTCGAGGATGAATATCGCAAACAATTCTCGCGCCCTGTGCCGGGAATGGCGATCGAGATTCTCAACTGGGCCGTTCGGGTCGCAACCCCAAACAGCGATGTGCCTCCGATGCCGGAAACACCTGATCGCCGTGCCTTTAACGTGGCCGAATGGCGACTCATTACCTGCGATGTTGACGGTGTTTTGAAAGACGCAGCCTTTGTTGCGCGCGCGGATCTGAAACCTGGTGATTTCGTTCCCGGCCCCGCACTGATCTATGAACCGCAAACCACCACGCTGGTCTCGGCTGATTTCTCGGCGCATGTAGACGCAATTGGGAATCTTGTCCTGATCCATGACCAGACAGGAGGCGCTTTATGACTGCTGATCTTTCTCCGGCCCACCTGCAAGTGATGTGGAACCGACTGCTGGCGGTGGTCGAAGAACAGGGGCAGACCCTGATCCGAGCGGCGTTTTCGCCAATCGTACGCGAGTGCGGCGACATTTCTGCCGGGATTTTCGACGAGCAGGGCCGGATGCTGGCGCAGGCCGTCACCGGCACACCGGGACATATCAACACCATGGCTGCGGCGGTTATGCATCTGCGTGAGCATTTCCCGGAGCAGACCATGAGACCCGGCGACATCTACATGACCAATGATCCCTGGCTTGCCTCGGGGCATCTGAACGACTTTCTGCTGATGATGCCGGCGTTCAAGAACGGCAAGGTCGTGGGCTATACCTCGTGCACCTCGCATCTGGTCGATCTGGGTGGTCTTGGAATGGGGCCCGAAGGGTCGGATATCTATGACGAGGGGCTTCTGATCCCCCCTTGCAAACTGGTCGAAGAAGGCACTCCAAACGCCCTGCTGTTAAATATCATTCGCGCCAACAGCCGCGAGCCGATTGCAAACGAAGGCGACATCTATGCGCTGATCGCTTGTTGCGAGACCGGCGTGACCCGGCTGGTCGAGATGATGGACGAGTTTGGCATCGACGATCTGGACCGCTTGGGCAGCTATATCATCGACACGTCGCGCCATGGCACGCTTGAGGCAATCGCCGAGGTGCCGGAAGGCGTATACAAGAACGTCCTGAAGATGGACGGCTACGAAAATGAGCTGGTGATGCAAGCGACACTCACCGTCAGCAAGTCGGGCATGCATGTGGATTTCACCGGCACTTCAGGCTGTTCGCGCAAAGGCATAAACGTGCCGCTCAACTATGCCACCGCCTATACCGTATTCGCGCTGCGCTGCATCGTTGGTCCGGATATCCCCAATAATGCCGGGTCGCTGGAACCGTTTACCGTGGACGGCCCTAAGGGTTGCATTCTAAACGCCCAACGTCCGGTTCCAGTGGCGATGCGGCACACGCTGGGTCAGGTCACCCCCGATCTTGTGCTGGGTTGTCTGCATCAGGCCTTACCCGACGCGGTCCCGGCTGAGGGTGCAAGCTGCATGTTTGACCTGCCCATGCGTCACGCTCCCGAAGTTGCCCGCGACGGTGGACGCGAGTTTGCGATTGAGCCGGTTCATAATGGCGGCACCGGCGCGCGGCCTCATGCGGATGGGCTGTCAGCCACCGCCTACCCCTCGGGGGTGTTTGGCAGTCAAGTCGAGATTACCGAGAGTGTGGCACCGGTGACCATCTGGCGACGTGAACTGCGCCCCGATTCTGGCGGCGCGGGCAAGTATCGCGGCGGTCTCGGGCAGCGGATCGAGATGACCTCGTCCAATGACGCGCCGTTCATCGTATTCCTATCGGTTGAACGGCTGAAGTTTCCCGCCCTTGGCCGCATGGGCGGGCAGCCCGGCGCGCCAGGACGCATCCGTTTCCGCGACGGCGACAACGACCTCCCGGGCAAGGGAGAGCTACGCGTCGAAGGCGGCGATTACCTGATCTTCGACACCCCCGGCGGTGGCGGGTTCGGCGCCCCTACTGACCGTGACCCCGATGCGCTGGCGCTGGACCTCAAACGCGGTCTGGTCACCGCTGAGGGTGCCAAAGCCTATGGAGGTGACGCATGATCCGCCCGGTTCCCCATGTGGATGCGATGACGGCCTATGCGCTGGCTGATCTGGGTGGCGCGGGCGTCATCTCACTGGCCCAGAACGAAAGCGCCTTTGCCGCAAGCCCTAACGCAATCGCAGCTGGGCAAGCGGCAATGACCGATCTGCCGCTATATCCCGACCCGGAATGGCCCGATCTGCGTGCTGCAATTGCAGATGTGCACGGGCTGGACCCGGCACGGATACTGTGCGGCGCAGGCTCGATGGAGTTAATCGGTTGCCTGATCCGGGCCTATGTAGGCCTCGGTGACCAGGTACTGGGCACAGATTTCGGATACGCGTTTGTGTCCACGGCAGCGGCGCAGGTGCAGGCTGATTACGTCAAGGCCCGCGAGCTCGACTTGACCGTCTCCGTCGACGGCATCCTGGCCACGGTGATGCCCGAGACCCGGATCGTCTTTATTTGCAATCCCGGCAACCCGACCGGCACTTTGATCCCCAATTCCGAGGTTCTGCGACTGCGGGACGGATTGCCTAAAGATATTCTGCTGGTCGTGGATCAGGCCTATGCCGAGTTTTCCGATGATGCCCATGACCCCACCGAAATATTCGCCCTGACAAACCGCGGCGATACCGTGGTCATGCGTACATTCTCCAAGGCCTACGGTATGGCAGGCGCGCGCGTTGGATGGGGCTACTTCCCAACCGAAATCTCGGGTGTGATGCGCAAGCTTCTAAATCCCAACAACATCTCGATTGCCTCACAGACCGCCGCCGCCGCCGCCATGCGGGATCAGGCGCATATGCAAAATGTGGTCAAACGGACCGCCGAAATCCGCGACAAGTTTACTGAAGACTGCCGCGCAATGGGCCTGAACGTCCCGGAAAGTAACACCAACTTTGTTCTGCTGCGCTTTGCCTCGGATGAAGAGGCGCAACGTGCGGATGCGGCCCTGCGGGCCGAAAATCTGATGATGCGCGGCATGGGTGGCTATGGCCTCAACGACTGCCTACGCGCCACGATCTGTGAGGTATCGGTCATGGATCGCTGCCTGAAGGTGCTGAAAGGGGTGTTATCATGAGCTACGAAACCCGCCGGCGGGCCAAAATCGGCGTCCTGGTGCCTTTCACCAACACCAATCTGGAACCGGATATGGAGTTGATGCGGTCGCCGGATACTACCATCCATTTTCAACGCATAGGCGGCTATGACGTGGATCAGATCCCCGGCACGGAACAAATGGCTGGGCTGGGTGCTTCGGATATCAGCCATGATCTGCGAATGATCTCAGGCGTGCGCCCCGATGTTGTGCTTTATGGCTGCACCTCGGCCACTTTGACCCATGGACCATCCTTTGACGCCGACTTGGCACGCGAAATCAAAGAGGTATCGGGTGCCTTGTCCTTCACGGCGGCAGGGGCACTTGTGGCCGCGATTCAGGCGCTTGGTGTTACCAAGATCGGTTTCTCTTCGCCCTATCTGGGCGAGATCAACTTGCAGGCAGTGGAGTTTCTAGCGCAAAACCAGATCGCAACCGTCAAATGTGCCGATGTAGGTCGCGAGCTGGGCAACTATGGGCAAGGCGAGCTGACCCCGGACGAAGTGTTCGATCTGGCCTGTCAGGCCGATCACCCCGATGCGCGTGCAATCGTTCTCAGCTGCACCGACATGCGATCAGTCGAAGCTGTTGAACGCATCGAGGTTGCGCTGGATAAACCAGTAGTCACCTCAAATCAGGCGATGATATTTTCGGTGATGCGTGCGTTGAAACTGCCGCGTCGAGGCAACGAGCCGGGCCGGTTGTTTGATCTGCTGTAGGTTGGCATGGACACAGAGTTACGCTCGCTAGGTGGAGGCGCCACTTTGGCTCTGTTACAAGCCTTAGGCCATTGACCATTGCGGCGTCAGCGCCGGTGCGGCGAACGGAAAAATCCAGTTGCAAATTGGTTCGTGACTTCTTCCCGATCACGATAAGACACGTCGTAAGTCAATTTCCTACCTCCATAGAACCTCCGCTAGAGGAGAGATCGGAGTGCGTCCGAATACCCGAAACCACTGGGGCATTTCTTGGAGGGATTAGTCCTAAGTGCCTAGTCTCGTTCCATGTCCTGATGAACTGGCTGGGGTGTTAGGAATCCTTGCCGTCCGATGAAACCTAAGAGCTTTTCCAACCGGTGGCTGAAACTGGGGCGATTGCGGGGGCATTTTGTCTGCTAGAAAGGCAGTTCACGAGTGCCGACGAGTGCTGACGAGACCGCTAAAGAACCGTTCTGGACCGCTGACGACTGGTTTCGGGGGCTGAAGGCTGGTCGCTGGTGTTGGCGGTTTGGGGGGCTGGTGTGGGTGTCCTTGATAGGAACATCAGGTGTTCTATGCGTTGCTCATTGTAAGTCTTCTTGAGTGAAAATAGCCTTGCTGCGACTATTAGAATTCACGAGGGGAAATCGTGCCGTATATCTGAAGGGCCATACGTGGCTGTTCAGACGCAACTATCCCGTTGATGTGGCCCTCGCGCTAGGCGCTCAGGCGCTGAAGTAGAGCCTCAAGACCAGTGACCGCAACATTGCCCGCGTCCGAGTCGCTGAGGTTAATGCGCGGTTCGAGACGCTGATGGAACGAGTTCGGTCGCAGGCAGAAGTAGCCCTGTCTGCCCCGGTGAGCACCGCTGACGTTCCTGATTGGGTTGCCCAGCCAGAGTCGTCTCTCGTCCGTCTCCGGGCCACTCTCGAGGACTCTGGATGCAGTCTGGAGCGGTCCAGCTTTGCCGGACCATCCGTGCTGGTGAAAGTGCCGGTTCGTGACTTGAGCCGGGCCTATCTGAACAAGCGCAGTAACGAGCTTCGCCCCAGCGGGTTCAAATCGGTCCGATACTCTGTCGGGTTATTCACTAGTCGCTTTGCTGATCGTTCAGTTTGCAGTTTGACCAGAGCAGACGGGCGGGAGTTCCTGTCAGCAATAGCCCAACTGTCTCCAATGATCGGCAAGTCAGAGCGGACCCGTGGGTTAACCCTGGACCAACTGGTCGCGTTCTCGTCTCGGGGGTCGGTGACCATAACAGCCAGAACCCAGCGACGTATCTGGTCACAGGTCAATCACTTCCTCGACTGGGTGGTCTATGAGGGGCATCTGGAACAGAACCCGTTTCGGACTGTTCTCTTCGATCGCAAGGTGCGCCCAGCGCCTTATGCCGTCCCGACTGACAATGAAGTCGTGCGCTTGCTCCAAGCCAAGGACCGGGAGTTACATCCGGTTCTGCTGACCTGCCTGCTGTCAGGAATGCGAGCAGGAGAAGCTGTTGGGCTGCTCCGGGAAGACCTCGTGGCCAAGGGCAACCTTGGTTGCTTCGTTCATGTCCAACCCAATAAGTTAAGACTGTTGAAGACGGACGCGGCGGAGAGACTAGTTCCGGTCCACCCGGTGCTGGACGGGACGTTCCAACAACTGCCTAGCCATGGCCCTCTGTTTCCTGATCTGACCGTGGCGCATGTCACCAAGGGGTTTGCGAGACTGAGGCGGCGGTTGGGACTGGAGCGACCGAGGCTGGTGTTTCACTCGACCCGCAAGTGGTTTGTGACCCAGTGCGAGCGAACAGGTGTTCCTGAACACTTCACTGCTTCTCTGGTTGGTCACCAATCAGCACGGTCGGAGAACGGGATCACCTACGGGATTTACTCGGCGGGCATTAGTGATGAGCAGCGTCGGTCCATCGTTGACCAGATAAGACTTCCGGCATGAGCTTCCCGGACATAGACGCGTACGAGGAACGAGCTGCTATCGCTGAATACGATGGCGGTTGCACCCGTAAAGCGGCGGAAGATCTGGCTGCTCGAGCTCAAGGGTTTCGTGATGCGGAATCCTACTGGCAATGGCTGGCTGACTACGTCGTCAACCGAAGACCACCCTGACAACTATCCCTCGGCGACCCTTAGCGGGTTGCCGGGGGATCTGCGCTTTGCTTTCTCTTTGCTTAAATGGGCATTTTTCGGAGCTGTCGGAACAACCACGTTAGGTGACGGAATAGAATGCCGAAAAAAATATCAGTTCAGTAGGCACTTAAAGGGCTAAATTAGGTGATCGGCATGGTCTCTGCTTACAGAGCTTCTTATGAAACACAATATTATTGATTTAGTTCAGTAAATCTCCCTAACTAGAATTCGTTGGTCAACCCTACTTCAATCGTAGTTTCATCATAACTGAATGCGTCAATTCCACTTTTCACCCGATTGTAACTGCCCTCAACGTACGGGATCAGCCCGTTCCCTAATATTGTGTCACGCTTTTCAATTCTGAGACGCAGGCCATACTGATCTTCGTCAGGATTGCCGAAGAAAAGTGGGTTGGTCTCAGAGAACGATTTGACCGCAAAATAGACCTGAGGTTCAATGACAAATCCAGCACCGGCGTCAAACGAGCCAAAAGCCTCCAGACCTGCGATGTCAAAAGTATCAATGTCGCGATCGGTTGATTTGGTTTCAGCAAAGATTGCAATTCCAACAGTGTTTCGCCCCAAAAATGAACGCCGTACCCCAAATCTCGCATTCACTGTGTGCCCACTGAAGGTATCATCGAATTTATTGTTCAATTTAAACCCTGAAATCGAACCAAACACCGAAACGGCTTGCGAGTTTCTGGTCTCGAACGCAGTCTCTAAACCCAACCTGTCCTCAAAGTGTTCATCGGCAATGAAGCGTGTCGAGACTACTGGGCTAAAAACAACTGTTGTACGTGGAAAAACCAAGCGGGCTCCGCCTCGCGCACCCAAAGTCACGTCGCGAAACGATTTCTCATTTGAAATATCTCCAAATGAGAACACCTCTGCGAAGCCAATTACCCGACGATCTTTTGTTGAAAGCCTGTTCAGACTTTTGCGCCACAACGCTGATACAGAATATCCGACACCATATGTAGTCTTGCTGGAGCGATCTAAAGTTGCTGGTATAGGTATCCCGAAGAAGTCTAATTCAATCTGGTCTGTGTCGTAGTTTCGCGTAGAACCCAATTTTTTTAACCCAAACTCAAAATCCAACTCAAACCCTCGCCGCGCATCAATTTCTGCAATAAAATTTAGAACTTTTTGTCGAACAGGCTCCGGAATATCACCCGACAGCACCTTAAAAAACTCGGACCGCGAACGGTTCCATTGTTCGCTTAGGAAATAAGCCAGCGCCAACTCCAAGCGCACACGTGTAAGGTTAGGATCTTCCGCAAGAATGCTAAGGTATATTGCAATTGCTGTACTGTAGTCACCGCGGCTAGTGGCGGCGAGCCCCGATTTGAACCTGGCATCGGTGGCGGCCGGATCGGTGGTTGATGCATTCGCTCCACTGGGAACCACGCAAAAGGTTAGAAAAAAGACTACGATCAACCGCAAAAAAGTCATCGCGACCCCACTGGATTATTGTTTTCTTCTGCGATCTGAATGACTCTGTGCACGCCTTTTGGGAACGGTGCGTGAAGTGTCACATATGCCTAATGACTATTCGCAACGGAGTAGTATTGCGTTGGCCGCAATTCAGCTCTTTGCTCAATTTCCGCCGAACGCTCCCATATGCCAGACTCCACCCGGACCGGAAGTTGAATACGTGCCTCCAACTTCGTTGGCAGACGGACCATAAAACTGCCCTTGTGCAGAGCCAGATGTACCCGTTCCCGTCACAATTGCCGTGAACCCTGAGCCGCTAACCGTGCCTGAACCGCTAAAATCCAGTTCCGGTGCACTGCTCGTTGCGGCTGTGTTGAGATTTACAGCTGCCGTATTCGCACTATCGATGCTTGCAGTGTTGAAATCCGTGGATACTGTGACCGTGGATACTGTTTGGTATGGCTGGCCATCTGCACGACGAGCCACTCCCAATCCGACGCCCTGATATGTTGCGCTGACTCCAACAGGAACGTCAGTAGCTTCTGTTTTAAGCCCATAACTTCCTGCACCAACGGTTCCTGCGCCTGTGCCGGCCCCTGTCACCCATGCACCATAGGTCTGGTATTCATAACCAGCTTGTCCGGGATTGATAAACGTCGCGGAATCTTGACCATCAGCTGTTACATAGCCTGTAACAAATGGAGCATCGATCCTGGTGTCGCCGTTTCTCGTATCAAATGATACGGACGATCCAGGTGCGCTAGCTGTCAATGCAACTGGCGTTCCGTTTCTGGTGACTACGCGGGTGGTGCTTTGTGACGGTCCAGATGGGTTAGTTATTACCACTTCCCCAGTAGTGGGGTCGGCAACGTAGTTCGCCGTAACAGCCTGACCGTCTATGTCAGTCGTTCCATTATCGGGAATGTTTGAAAAACCGTTAAACGGCTTAACGGTTGCCCCTGAGTCAATGCTTTCGCTGCCCAAACAAGCCGTCAAGGCCGTGCAAGCCAATGCTCCAGAAATAGTGCGAAATATGAATAGATCAGCCATCTCTTCCTCCCAAAAGAAATTCCGAAAGTACCTCAATATATATTTTTATTCGAATGTATCGTTGACATAGATCAAGGGGGGTAGCTGCATCTCACGGTGCGATGAGAAAAGAACTTGGTGGGGGGAAAGCAAATGAAGACAACTACTTTGAAGTTGATTGCAGCGTTGAGTTTAGCTGCGTTGCTTGGCGCTTGCTCAAGCACGTGGGAAGAAGATGGGATCAACAACTCTGGAATCACGGCGGCAGCGGGTGCGACTAGAACAGCGGACCAGATAGAGTTGTTTAGCGGCAAAACGGCCTCTCAGGAATATACCGTGATCCAAGAAATAAAAGTGGCAGTAAATAAAACTACAGTGTTCAATGAAGATCCGACCGTCACGCAAGTTGAGGCTCGGCTGCGACAGAGCGCGGCTGAGTTGGGCGGGGATGCAGTTGTCAATGTAGTCATATCTCAAGTCAAAGTACGTGCAATGAGTTGGGGAGGTCGCATCGGCGAAGGTACTGTTGTTAAGTACAAATAACTTTGTGTTGTGTCGGTTCACCTATCATGGGGTTGTGCTTATACCGCAGTCAGAAACGCCCTGTACTCACCCTCGAAATGCCCCCGAAACCGCCCCAATTCTGGTCATCGCTTGGAAAAGCCTATTGGTTTCATCGGACGGCAAGGATTCCTACCACCCCAGCCAGTTCATCAAGACATTGAACGACAGCAGATACTTGGGGCTAAACCCTCCGAGAAATGCCCCCGTTTATGCCCCAGTGGTTACGGGGGTTGAGGGTGGGCCCTCATAGGCCGTTGAAGGCCCATGCCACAGGTCATGGCAGGTCGCGATCGACCCCGTTCGCCCAGAAGTCCCAGTCGTCGCGCTTGTTATCCGCCGCCGACCCCTCAATCAGACGAATCCGCAAATCCTCGGATGCACGTAAGTTTCCAATTGCGCTCTGAACGCTCGAGACGATGTCAATCCAAACATATCATTCGGCGCACCTCAGTCTTGTCCAACTTGATTCACCCCAATCAGCTTCCGCAGATCTAAGAAATAGAGGCAATTCCACGGCAAAATCATACAGCGTTGACTGAAGAGACGTTGTCATGGGCTGACCGTTGTTTTCTGCTAACTCAAACAAGTTACCAGCGAAATTCGTATATCTGAGCGAAATACACTCCGGCTGCAGGACACCCTTAGGTTCGGCAGTCAAAAGCGTCTGAACAATAAAGTCCAAATTTCCAGAACCTGCACCAGAGTCGGCCGGAACTAGGTTAAACGAGGTGCGAATAACAAGATTGGAAGTTTGTGCACCTTGTGGGCAGCTTGATCTGCTTGAACTGGTTGTGAAACACGGCGGCACGCCATCGAAAAGTCCAGTACTCAAAGAATTGGAAAGTGTCGCTTCGAATGCTCGTTCAAACTTTGATGGTTGGTATGCCCGGTTCAGTGTATCTAATGCACGTACAATTTCCTCACGCGATCGCGACGTTCCACTCGCGGCACCATAGATTCCTCCTGCAGTGGCAAACACAGGAACTAATGCGACACCGAGAGCCAGTCCGAATGGGTCTGCTGAGGAAAGCCCCGCCTCCAAAGCACCTCCGGCGCCTGCGCCAATACCAGAAACAGCACCTTCGCCTCGCGTATAAGCGGTGCTACGGACATCTCCGTCTACGATCCGCACGGACAAGTTTATCGTTGAACGCGATGCTAAATTGGCAGTGTTTATGTCAGGAAGGGAGGGCGCGCACGCAGAGAGAAGCGAGCAAGTAGCTACGCACAGCGCTTTAAGTCTTTTTCTGTCGCTTCTCTTCATCTCAACTGGTGTATCGATCTGCAAGTTTCCGTGGGCCTCATGGGCAGCAGACAACGGTCCAATTTCACCAATGCGGAGCATTGAAACTTCAGCCCCTTCCTTTTTGCAGAACTCCGAAAGTGCTTAAATATATCTCAAAATCAGAATGTAACTTTTGATTTGCATCAAGAGGAAGTGCATAATTGAACTCATTCGGAGTAAATTCTCCAGCGCTCGCGGGATGGAGTACACCGTATGCGCCCGGATAGTCTGATTGAGGGGTCAGCGGCGGATAACAAGCGCGACGACTGGGACTTCTGGGCGAACGGGGTCGATCGCGACCTGCTATGACCTGTGGCATGGGCCTTCAACGACCTATGAGGGCCCACCCTCAACACCCGTAACACCTGAAACCACTGGGGCATAAACGGGGGCATTTCTCGGAGGGTTTAGCCCCAAGCGCCTGCTGTCGTTCCATGTTCTGATGATCTGGCTGGGGTGGTAGGATTCGAACCTACGATACACGGTACCAAAAACCGCTGCCTTACCACTTGGCTACACCCCAACGGTGAGGCGCTATCTACGATTGTTGTTTGGGGGGTTCAAGCCCTTTCCCGCAAAAATATGAACGCAGTCAAAAAAAAATTTGCCAAGATATGTAACCGCTGGAAACATAGCTTTGAGTTGCTTTTCCGTGCCGGTCATTTCGCGGTTTACCAAGAAAACGTCGGCGGCGCAGGTTGCTTGTTTCAAGTAGATGTCGTCGGTTCGATTCTGCGGTAAGTTTCCCAGGGGGTATTGGCGCGCCGGGATCGCGAAGACTGGCACTCGGCCAGGCCAGTGAAATTGCAAAAGGATAGACCGGAAATGAAGTTTCTACGCACGCCGGACGAGCGGTTCCAATCTCTGGAAGGTTACGATTTCGAACCGCATTATTCGATGGTCGATGATACCGAAGGCGGAGAACTTCGGGTCCACCATGTGGACGAAGGTCCAGCGGACGCCAACCCTGTTCTGATGATGCATGGCGAACCAAGCTGGTCTTTCCTCTATCGTCACATGATCAAGGGCTTTGTCGCGCGCGGACATCGGGCGATTGCGCCGGATTTGGTCGGGTTTGGTCGGTCTGACAAACCGACCGAGCGCTCGGATTACACCTATGCGCGCCACGTGTCGTGGATGGGGGACTGGCTGCGCGGGGTGGATCTGACGAATATCACTCTGGTCTGTCAGGATTGGGGCGGGTTGATCGGATTGCGCCTTTGGGCCGAGATGCCGGACCGCTTTGCCCGTATCGTGGTTGCCAACACGGCCCTGCCTACCGGCGATCAGCCGATGGGAGAGGCATTCGAAAACTGGCGTATATTCAGCCAGGAGGTTCCCGTGTTCCCGGCGGGGGGGATCTTGAAAGGCGGTACGCAAAAGCCGATGTCAGACGACACGATTGCCGCCTATGACGCGCCATTCCCGGACGAAAGCTATAAGGCCGGGGCGCGGCAGTTCCCGATGTTGGTGCCAGCATCGCAGGACGATCCTGAGGCTGAGCCAAACAGAAAAGCCTGGGCTCTTATCCGCACTTTGCAGACCCCGGTGTTGACGGCTTTTGGGGCGGATGACAAGGTCATGGCTGGGATAGATACGGTGTTTCAGCGGCTCTGTCCGGGGGCCAAGGGGCAGCCCCACACAATCCTGCCGGACGCCGGTCATTTTCTGCAGGAAGATGTCGGGGCGGAACTGGTCGATCTGACCTGCGATTTCATCGCCCGAACGTCCTGACGCTATTCCCGAACTTCTTCGGGGTCGACGCCCCAGAGGTTGGATTTCTGCGTCCAGCCACGGTGTCCTCCGGCCGAGACATGGCACCAGTCCAATGTGCAGCTGCCCAGGCGCGCAACTACGCCGGATTCGAATTGCGCGCTGATCTGAGCGCTGGAACTGGGGTTGGCATAGACCGGCAACATATCCGTTTCGATCAGAACGGTGCGCGCACCGGACAACAGGGCGTAGTGCACCCAGCCTCCAGCGCCGTCACGGTCCTGGACCCTGCGCCAGTTGCCATATTCGGCGGTGATTTGCAGCGGCATGCCGCGCCGCTTGAACACCCAGTCGATTCGATGAGTCAGGGAGGGCCCGCGCCGCACATTGCCCTCGGCCGCCTTCATCGAGACATAGCGTGGCAGCGGCAGATTCGTGACCGGACCGCGCTTGTCCTGCGCGCTGGCGGCCAGACCTCCGGTCCAGATCAGAAAAACGCTCAACACCGACGCTAAACGGCGCTTTTGGGGTAGAAAACCTCTCACGGACTGCCTGCTCTTGTGCCTGTTGATCTTGTTGCGAAAAAAGCTTGGTTCAATGCCATGGGGTTCTTGTGCCCCGCCTTTTCCTGCGCCACGATGACATGGCGCGCGCAGGTTTGCAAAGCAGTGGGAGTGCACAGGTGCCAAGAGAACGTCTGAGTGTTGTCGTAACGCGACGGTTGCCCGAGGCGGTGGAAACGCGGTTGAGCGAATTGTTCGATGTAAAGCTGCGCGACGATGACGCCCCAATGACGCGAGATGAGCTGGTCGCAGCGGTCAAAACGGCGGATGTGCTGGTTCCCACCGTTACCGATACGATTGATGGCGGGGTGCTGGGGCAGGCGGGTGAAAACCTGCGGCTGATCGCGAACTATGGCGCTGGCGTCGATAATATTGATGTGGCCACCGCGCGTCAGCGGGGCATTCTTGTCTCCAACACGCCCGGTGTGCTGACCGATGACACGGCGGATATGACGATGGCGCTGATCCTCGCCGTGACCCGTCGTATCCCCGAAGGCCTGACAACCATGCAAAAGGGCGAGTGGGAAGGCTGGGCTCCGACCGCCTTACTGGGTGGCCGGATCGGCGGACGTCGGCTGGGTATTCTTGGCATGGGCCGGATCGGTCAGGCCGTGGCGCGTCGCGCCAGCGCTTTTGGAATGCAGGTGCATTATCACAATCGCCGCAGGCTGCGCGCTGAGACGGAACAGGCGCTTGAGGCGACCTATTGGGAAAGCCTGGACCAGATGGTTGCGCGTATGGACGTGATTTCGATCAACTGTCCGTCCACGCCCTCGACTTTTCACCTGATGAACGCGCGGCGGCTGAAGTTGATGAAACCCTCGGCCGTGATCGTGAATACCTCGCGGGGCGAGGTGATAGACGAAAACGCGCTGACCCGGCAGATCCGCGCTGGTGAGATCGCAGGGGCAGGTCTGGACGTCTACGAACACGGCACCGACGTGAACCCGCGATTGCGACAGTTGCCCAACGTGGTTCTGTTGCCCCATATGGGGTCCGCCACGCTGGAGGGTCGGATCGAGATGGGCGAAAAAGTTATCATTAATATCAAAACATTCGAAGATGGGCACCGCCCACCGGATCAGGTGGTTCCTGCCATGCTTTAATCGGCACGGCCGACTGGCCGGGTATCAATTTTTCAGGAGGATACTATGAAACGACGTCTGATTTCCGGCTTGTTCCTGTCGGCTTTGGCCTTTGCGTCACCGGCTTTCGCGCAGGAGGCTGCCGACGCGGTTTCGCCCGAAGGCGGGGCCGAAGGCCAGGTTCAAGGTCTGACCGCCGAGGTCATTGCCGCGCTTGAGGCGAAGATGGAGGGCAAGCCGGTCACTGCGCAGAACTGGATGGTTGCAGCGGCCAACCCGTTGGCGGTTGAGGCCGGGGCCAAGGTGCTGCGGGCAGGGGGGTCGGCTGCGGATGCGATGGTCGCGGTTCAGGTGGTGCTAGGCCTGGTCGAGCCGCAATCCTCTGGTCTGGGCGGTGGCGCGTTTTTGGTCTGGTATGATGCCGCGACTGGCAAGATGACCACGCTGGACGGGCGCGAGACAGCCCCGCTTGAGGCCACTCACCGGCTGTTCCACGACGAAAATGGCGAACCCCTGAAATTCTTCGATGCTGTAGTCGGGGGACTGTCCGTTGGAACACCGGGAACGCCAGCCCTGTTAGAAGAGGCGCATCGCCGCTGGGGTCGAAGCCCGTGGCCCAGCCTGTTTGCGGATGGGATTGCGCTGGCCGAGGACGGATTTCTGGTTTCTCCACGACTGGCGGGGCTGGTCGAAAAGGACGCCGAACGGTTGTCACGCTTCCCTGTGACGGCGGAATATTTCCTGCCGGATGGCAAGCCGATAGAGCAGGGTCAGCGCCTGATGAACCCCGACTATGCGGAAACACTGCGCACTTTGGCCAGCGAAGGCGCGGCAGGGTTCTACGGTGGCGAGATCGCAGCGGGGATCGTCAGCACGGTGCGTGGGGCGGAAGGAAACCCCGGTGTGCTATCGGGCATTGACCTGGCCCTGTATCAGGTGATCGAGCGCGAGCCGGTCTGTGCCGCCTATCGTGCCTACGAGATCTGCGGCATGGGGCCGCCCTCTTCGGGCGCGCTGACAGTTGGGCAGATTTTGGGCATGCTGGATGGTTATGATCTGGCGGCCATGGGACCGGAAGATGTTCAAAGCTGGCGGCTGATCGGCGATGCCTCGCGCTTGGCTTTTGCCGACCGGGGGCGGTACATGGCTGATCACGACTTTGTCCCGATGCCGACCAACGGGCTTGTTGACCCGTCTTATCTGTCCGAGCGTGGCGGTCTGTTGAATGAGAGCGAAGCCTTGATCGACGTGGCGCCGGGCAACCCGGCCTTCGATCATGCATCAAACTGGGCGGATGATGAATCTTTGGAATTGCCGTCGACCTCGCATATCTCGATTGTCGATCAATTTGGCAACGTCCTTTCCATGACGACCACGATCGAGAACGGCTTTGGCTCTCGATTGATGACCAACGGGTTTCTGCTGAACAACGAATTGACCGATTTCTCGTTCAAGACGCATCGCGATGGCGTGCCAATTGCCAACCGGTTGGAACCCGGCAAGCGCCCGCGTTCGTCGATGAGCCCGACAATCGTGATGCAGGACGGCGCGCCTGTTCTGGCTATTGGCTCTCCGGGCGGCAGCCGGATCATTGGCTATGTGGCCAAGTCGATCATCGCGTGGGCGGATTGGGATATGGACGTGCAGCAGGCCCTGTCCCTGCCGCATCTGGTCAACCGGTTCGGGACTTATGATGTTGAGCTGGGAACAGCGGCCGAAGGGTATGCAGATCAGTTGACTGCGCTTGGGTATGAGGTCAATCCACGGGATCTGACCTCGGGCCTGCACGCGATTGAGATCGGGGATGTCCTGATCGGCGGCGCAGATCCACGTCGCGAAGGAATTGCGCTGGGCGAATAGCCCGGCGATCAGGGGGGGAGGAACAGTATGGTGCAGGCAGTCGCTTTGCCTCGGAACGAGGCTGGGATCGAAACGGTCATAGGCGTTCTAAAGCAGAAATTCGGCGACCGCCTGCAAACCGGCCAGGCCATTCGGGAACAGCATGGGCACACGACGACCTGGATTGAAAACCAGTCCCCGGATGCTGTGGTGTTTCCTCAGACCACTGCAGAAGTATCCGAGATTGTCAAAACCTGCGCCACGCATAAAGTGCCGGTGATCGCTTTTGGCACCGGCACCTCGCTCGAGGGGCATGTCAATGCGCCAGCCGGAGGTATCTCGGTCGACCTGACCCAGATGAACAAGGTTCTGACCGTGAATGCCAGTGATCTGGACTGTGTCGTGCAGCCCGGCGTCACGCGTGAGGATCTGAACACGCATCTTCGCGATCAGGGGTTGTTCTTCCCCATCGACCCCGGCGCCAATGCCTCATTGGGGGGGATGGCGTCAACGCGGGCTTCAGGGACGAATGCAGTGCGCTATGGCACGATGAAGGACAATGTCCTCAGCCTCGAGGCGGTGATGCCGGACGGGCGGATCATTCGCACCGGGCAACGGGCCAAGAAATCCTCGGCCGGGTACGACCTAACGCGGTTGTTGATTGGGGCCGAGGGGACGCTAGGGGTCATCACGGAAATCACTTTGCGGCTGCAAGGCATCCCCGAGGCGATTTCTTCGGCGCGCTGTTCCTTTCCAACCGTGGATGCGGCTTGCCAGGCGGTGATGATGACCATCCAATACGGCGTTCCCGTGGCCCGGATCGAGTTGCTGGACGAAATGTCGGTAAAGGCGGCCAATGCCTATTCCAATCTGACATTGCCCGAAACGCCACTTCTTTTGCTCGAATTCCACGGCTCGGAAAACGGCGCGATCGAGCAGGCAGAAACCTTCGGTCAGATTGCCGAAGAATTCGGCGGTACCGATTTTGCGGCAACCTCGACCACTGAGGAACGCAGTAAGCTGTGGCAGGCGCGGCACGACATCTATTGGGCTTGTCTGCAGCTGCGTCCGGGTGCACGCGGAATTTCAACCGATGTTTGCGTGCCCATTTCGCGTTTGGCCGAATGTGTCACCGCCACACAAAACAAGGCAGAGGAACTTGGGTTGATCGCGCCTATGGTCGGCCATGTCGGGGACGGGAATTTCCATACCTTGTTGCTGATCGATATGGAAAACGCCGACGAGGTGGCCAATGCCGATCAGTTTGTCGGCTGGTTGAATGAATTGGCCATTTCGATGGACGGCACCTGCACCGGCGAGCATGGAATAGGGCAGGGCAAACGCCCCTATCTGATCAAGGAGCTGGGGGACGCAACCCGCTATATGGCGGCGATCAAGGTGGCGCTCGACCCGGACAATATCATGAACCCCGGCAAGATCCTGTAGCGGCTTTCACTGCCATTTGAGCGATTGCTGACGCCAAAAGTCGGTTTTGCACTTTTTTGCGTCGGCTGGACTTGGCGCTTAGGCCTCGGGCTTGGGCATAAACCTTGCAAATTAGACTCAATCCGGAGAACGGGCGAATGAAAACCCAAGTCAAAGCACTGGTCGTTGGCGGTGGTGCCGTCGGGACCTCGATTGCATACCACCTTGCCAAGGCAGGCTGGGACGATGTGATGCTGATCGAACGTGACGAGCTGACCTCGGGCTCCACTTGGCACGCGGCTGGCCTGCTGCCACTGTTCAACATGTCCTACGCGACAACCCACATCCACAAATACTCGGTCGATTTCTACAAGACACTTGAGGAAGAGACTGGCTTGAATGCTGGCTTTGCCGTAGTTGGCAACCTGCGCATGGCGCAGACGCAAGAGCGTATGGACGAATACATGCTTTATGCCTCGACCGCCGAGACCTGCGATGTGGCCTATGAGTGGCTCACACCCGAGCAGATCAAGGAACGCTGGCCGCTGATCGAAACCGGCGATCTGAAAGGTGCGATTTATCACACCGAAGATGGCTACATTAACCCGGCCGACGTGACACAAGCGATGGCCAAAGGTGCCCGTCAGCGCGGTGTTGATATTGTGCGCAAGATGCAGGCTGACGCGTTCCACTGGAACGGCACTCATTGGGAAGTCACCTGCACCAAGATGGTCGAAAAGGGCGGCAACCTGGTGCCGTCGGACGAGCAGGTTGTCATCACAGCCGAGCATGTCGTGACCGCCTCGGGCAACCACGCACAGCGCACCGCCAAAATGCTGGGTATCAAGATGCCCGCCATCCCGGTCGAGCACACCTTCATCGTCATGGACAAAGATCCCGAACTGGTCAAATGGCGCGAAGCAGGCAACCCCGAGCATCCCGTCGTCCGTGACGCCGACAACGAGTCTTATGCGCGCGAGGAACGTGGCGGCTGGATTCTGGGCATCTACGAACACGGCGCGCCCGCACAGTTCGAATATGGTGTGCCGGACAGCTTCCGCGCGGACCTGTTCCCGCTGGATATCGACCGGATTGCCGACCAGTACATGGCGATGGCCGAGCGTGTACCCTCTTGCGCCGAATCCGGCCTGAAAGACGATTTCAACGGCCCGATCTGCTATACGCCTGATGGCAACCCGCTGGTTGGCCCCGCTCCGGGCCTGCGCAACATGTGGCTGGCCGAGGGCTTCTCGTTCGGGATCACTGCCGCAGGCGGCACCGGCTATTATCTGGCGCAGATGATGGTTGACGGTGAAGCCGAGATCGACATGGCCTCGCTGGACCCCAAACGGTATTCGTCGAACTGGATGACCACCGAATTCGCGGCGCGCAAGAACGAAGAATGCTACGAGCACGTCTACATCCTGCACCACCCCGACGAAGAGCGCGAAGCCTGCCGTCCGCTGCGTACTGTTCCGGCCTATGACCGCCAGAAAGCGCGTGGCGCACAATTCGGCTGGGTGAACGGCTGGGAACGTCCGAACTATTTTGGGCCCGTCGATGCGCCGGATAATTTCGACAAGGAAAGCCGCAGCTTCCGTCGCGGTGGTTGGTGGAAACACGCTGTGGAAGAGGCCAAAGCGATCCGCGAAGGCGTTGGCCTGATCGACGCGTCGGCCTTCACCAAGCATGTCGTCAAAGGCCCCGGCGCGACCCAGTTTCTGGATTGGTTCACCTGTAACAAGCTGCCCAAGGTCGGTCGCATCAACCTGACCTACGCGCTGACCTCGCATGGGACCACCCGCACTGAATACACCATCGTCCGCAATGGCGAGAATCACTACTACATCGTCTCCGCAGGTGCCTGGACCGAGTATGACGCGGACTATCTGCGAAAAGCGGCCGAGGACAAGATGGAGGAGTTTGGGTATATCGAGATACAGGATGTGACCACTCAGTGGGGTGTCTTCGCCATCGCCGGACCCAAGTCGCGTGATGTCCTGAAAGCGGTCATCAAAGACGCCGATCCGGAAACCGCACTGTCCAACAAGCGCTTCCCATGGCTGTCGGCCCGTCAGATCGAACTGGGCATGTGCCCCGTGAACGCCATCCGTGTGGCCTATACCGGTGAGCTGGGTTGGGAACTGCACCACCCGATCGAAATGCAGAACTATTTGTTCGATCTGTTGGAAAAGGCTGGTGAGAAACACGGTATGAAGCTGGTTGGTGCCCGCGCGCAGAACTGGCTGCGTCAGGAGAAATCCTATCGCGCCTTCGGCACCGAACTGGGCCGCGACGCGACCCCCCTCGAGGCCGATCTGCCGCGCTTTGTTGACCTGTCGAAAGACTTCTACGGCAAAACCAAGCTGGAAGAGACCGGTGTGCGCGTAAAGTGCTGCACACTGCTGATCGATGGACCAGACGATGCTGACCCGTGGGGTCGCGAAGCGCTCTATACACCGGAAGGCGCGCGCGTGGGTCGTTTGACCTCGGGCGGGTATTCGGTGGCCTTCGAGAAATCGATCGGCATGGGCTATGTGCCCCCCGAGCTGGCAGTTGAAGGCACCAAGCTACAAGTCAAAATTCAGGACAAGCTTTGGGATGCGGTTGTGACTTGTGACAGCCCCTATGATCCTAAGAACGAAACGATCCGTAAAGACGGTTGATTCTGAGCTTAGCTTTAGGCGGGGCTCCAAAATGGGCCGCCTAAGGCGGCCCATGCCTCCGGCGGAGGTATTTTCAAACAGAAGAAGCGGGGGCTGGTGACATGATCCAGCCCCCCTGCTTTTGGCTAGGGGGGCCTTCTCCTGTTACGGCCAACGGCGCCTCCGCCTGTACCGCAAAATCACTATTGCTCATCAGAGTTAACGACCCGTTACTTCTTCTGTTCAAAAATACCTCCGCCGGAGGCAAACCTGCTTAAGCAGGTTTTCGTGGCGCATCTCCGGGGAGAAATATTACGTGGTTTCCGAAGATGGATTGGATAGGGCCCATCCTTGGCAGAGAACTTATTCTCATCAAGTGCCCGAGTTTTCCGCAATGAAAGCGATATTGTTTGCGGGCATCTCTGATATTTTGAGAATCGTTAGACCTCGGGCCTGCAAATACGCGGCAATTTCGGAGTCATTCTTATAGCCGATCTCGGGGTCTTGTTGGACCAGGGCCTGGTGAAACCGTTGATCACCATCGCTGGTCAATTTGCCCGCGCGCATGAAAGGACCGTATAGGATAAATCGCCCTTTAGGCTCCAGCGCCTTTGAAACCTCAGTTAGAATCGTGCAGGTTTCAACCCAGCTGATAAGATGGGTCAGATTAATCAGGACGATAAGATCCTTGCCGCCAAATTCTCGATGCCATCCCTCCGCCGTGGCGTCCAGAGTGGCGGCGACTTTGATGTTCTCTTGCTCGACCGTGTATGTATTGATGCTGGCGCGGCGGTCGGGGTCGATCTCAGTCGGGTGCCAGGTCAGGCCGGGCAGGCGCTGGGCAAAGGCGCTCACATGCTGGCCTGTCCCGCTGGCAATTTCCAATGCGTTCCCGCTGTCAGGGGCCCATTGCGCCAGCAGATCGCAGAGCACATCTGCATTGCGGGTCGCAGCAGGCGCGACCATTCGGGCGCCCTCGACCTGAGTTGCAACGCTGGCGTTAGGAGGAAGGGTTCGTTTGCTCATTGTCGCAGCCTGTCGGGTTTAAGGGCGTTCACAATTTCCGCGTCCAGTTCCGGCGGTGCGCCGATTGCCAAGTCGGCAACTAATTTAGACGCGGCCGCCGCCGTTTGAAACCCGTAGCCACCCTGGCCAGCCGACCAGATAAAATTGGGTTCGATCGGGTCCGGTCCCAGAACCAGCGTCCCATCAGGCGCAAAACTGCGTAGCCCCGCCCAGTTTGTCTCGACCCGCGTGACGGCTTCGGTCACCATTTCTTCATAGCGCGCAAGCCCTTCCGCCAAGACCAAGTCGTCGGCATAAGCGTCTTGCGGTGGTACCGGGTCAGCCTCGGATGGCGAGACGATCAATTTCCCAGCATCGGGCTTTGCGTACCAGCTTTCCCCAGCACCCAGCAGCATTGGCCAATCTCGCAAATCATGACCGCCCGGCGCGGGAAGACGCGCCATCGATCGACGTAGTGGAGATATCCCGATCGGTTCGATCCCTGCCAATGCCGCGACCTGGTCCACCCACGGCCCGGCTGCGTTGACAATTACGCGAGCTTCAAAGCTGCCGTTGGCCTCGACAATCCAGTTTCGATCCCGGCGCAGCGCGGTGACGCGGGATTTCGTCAGAATGTCTCCGCCATTGCGTCGGATCGCTTGTGCAAAGCTCTGCATAAGACCGTCGGTATCGATGTCGAACGCGGCGTCGCTGATCGCTGCAAAGCGAACGGCGTCAGCGTTGAGGATTGGGATTCGATTCACAGCTTCGGCAATTGATATGGGATGCATGTTCAAGGATGCGGTATCATTGGACATTTGCAGGGCTTGATCTGCTCGACCGACCAGCATTAGGCCACGCGGTGTCAGATAACCACCCTTGTCGGTCTTCAGAAAGTTGGCGCTGGCCCGGTTCAAGGCAACGACAGTCTCTGGGCCGTAATTTTCTTCAAATAGTGCAGCTGAACGCCCCGACGCGTGATAGCCCAGGGCGTCTTCGGCCTCCAAAACCACAACCCGTCCATGGGCTGACAGGCGCGCGCCAGCGCTGAGCCCGGCGATACCGCCACCGATGACTAGGAAATCTATCATATCCCTCTCTTCGCAGAGTGCGGGGCGAAGTACACAAGGTTTGCTGCCGATCTACAAGCAGGGTTGAAATTGCACCTCAACCCATACAAAGAATGCCCCATTGATATAGGAGGATAGGGTGACTGGCGATAACTTACACCCGATGGCCACGGGACATATACCGTCCTACGTGACCCAGGCCGATGGCAGCGACTTTCTTTTAACGTTTATGTTCATTTTCACGGTTGGAGTGATCATTTTGATTGGCGTGGGATATTTCACCCTGCATTCGATCCCAGAAAAAATCGCACATGAATCCAACCACCCCCAGTTCCAACTGGTTGGTATTCTAGCGCTTCTTGCGCTGTTTACTCATAATGGTCTGTTTTGGATTGCTGCCATTCTGGTTGCCGGATTCCAGTTCCCTGACATTGGTGCCCCTTTGCGGGCCATCGCAGATGCGATCCGATCGTTGGGTCCGCAAGCGCAAGACCCAGCCACGCCTCCTCGGGCGGAACATCAGGAGCAATAAGGCATGCTTGAAACACTGATGTGTGCACTGATCACGGTGCTGCCTGATTTTCTGTTCCGTCGTTACGTGCAGGGCAAACGGATAGGCCATGAAATTACGCTGTTCACCATGTGGTACGAGCTGCGCTGGGGGCTGACGACCTGTGCCATTCTGGCACTGACGGTGATCACGACGCTGTTTTACTTTCACCCGGCCAGCCGGACGGCAGCGTCCTATTTCCGCACCGTGACGATCCTGCCGCAGCTGGGAGGGCGCGTGTCCGAGGTCTATGTGTCCAACAACCAGCAGGTGGTCGCAGGTCAGCCGATCTTCCGAATGGAGGATTTTACCCAAACGGCGATGGTCGAGGCTGCTCATGCGCAGATCGCACAGGTTCAGGCCTCGTTGAAGGTGGCCGAGACAGACCTGGCCGAAGCAACCGCCGGGATTGCGGGTGCCAAAGCCTCATTGGATCAGGCGATTGAAGACCTTGAGCGCAACACCACGCTTCGCGACGAGGGATCCAGCGCCGTGCGTCTGGCCGAGATCGACCGGCTGGAAAACATCGTCGCCGAACGCGAAGCCAAGCTGGTGGCGGCCGAGGCGCAACGGGCTGCGGTTGTGCAACAGATCGAAGAGCTGATCCCGGCGCAGCTGGCCAGTGCAAATGCGCAACTGGACGCCGCCCTGACCGAGCTGGACAAGACAGTGGTTGCCGCGGGCGTGACGGGCCGGATCGAACAATTCGGCCTGCAAGTTGGCGATTTTGTCAGCCCTTTGCTGCGGCCTGCGGGAATTCTGGTGCCGTCGCATTCGGGGCATGACCGGTTTCAGGCGGCGTTCAACCAGATGGCGGCCCAGGTAATCAAGCCGGGCATGGTAGGCGAACTGGGCTGCATGACCAAGCCTTTTACGGTCATTCCTATGGTTGTGGTCGATGTGCAGGACGTGATCCCATCAGGGCAACTCCGCCCTTCGGATGAACTGCGCGATGTGCAGACCAATACAAATCCGGGGTCCATTCTGGTCTATATGGAGCCGTTGTATAAAGGGATGGCTGACGACATTCCTCCGGGCAGCAACTGTTTGGCGAATGTCTATACCAGCAATCATGAACTGCTGGAACATGAGGATCTCGGCTTCTGGCACGCGGCGTTCTTGCACGTGGTTGATACAATTGGAGTGGTTCATGCGGCGGGCTTGCGCCTGCGGTTGATCCTGATGCCGGTGAATACGTTGGTGCTGAGCGGGCACTGATTTCAACTTGGTCTGGCCGGGTGCACGTTATCCGGCCAGACCGTTGCGGTGCAGCCCCGCAAAAACCTTGTCGTTACGGGCGTCGTCGTAGGGCCGCCAGTCCCGCATCCGGTCGACATAGCCCTCGGACAGGCCTTCGCAAGCGGCCAGAGCCTCCTGTGCTTCATCCACGCGGTCCAAGGCGGCAAGGCAGATGGCGCGGCGATACAGCATGTTGGGATCGTTGGGGCGCACATTGACGGCGCGATCTGCCCAGTCCAACGCTTCGATATTTTCACCCGCAACCAAATACATCCGGGCAATTGCCCAGAAATAGAACCCCCGGTCCGGTTCCCGCGGAGACAAGGCCAAAGCCTTGCGGATTTCCTCGGCTGCCTGGGGGCCGATACTGGGATCGGCAAGTTCGGACCGGTTGAAATAGGCCAGTTTAGCGCGTGTAAAAAAGGGGTTCAGGCGGATCGCGTATTCCAATTCCTTCAGGCTTAACGCCTTCTCTCCCTGCCAGACATAGGCTGTCGACATCACATAGTGCGCAAATGGAGATTTATTGGCTAGCTCCAACCCCTTTTGCGCAGCGGCCACACCCTTGGCCAACACGTCCTTTGAACGCTCGGACGCTCCAAACCCATATTCCTTTAGATAGGCCCATCCCATCCCCGCCCAGGCATCACCATAGTCTTCATCCAGTGCCACGGCGGCCTGAAACTCAACCTGTGCCGCTTGCAAATCTTCCAGCCCCGGCTTTCTAAGTCCCGACATCCCCCGCAGGTACCTTTCCCACGCCCCCAGATGGTCGGGGCGTTTACGGCGAATGCGGTCGATCTCTCCCTCGACTAGCTCGGTGTCCAATGCGGTGACGACACGCAAGGTGATGTCGTCCTGAATCTCGAACACATCTTCGAACGGCCGGTCGTATTTCTCGGACCAGAGGGCAAGCCCGGTTGTTCCCTCGATATATTCCACCGTCACCCGCACCCGAGGGCCCGACCGGCGCAATGTTCCAGTCACAAGATACTGCGCCCCCAAAACCCGTGCGGCGTCTTCGACGCTCAGTTCTGGGTTCAGGGACAGGCTGGACGCGCCCGAGACAACCGGCACCCGGCCCATCTGTTGCAGGCCTGAGATGATGTCTTCGGCCAGCCCTTCGGCGAAAAAGGCATGTTCAGGATCGGGGGAGTGGTTCTGGAAAGGCAAGACCGCAAGGGTCGGTGGACCTGTTCGGATTACGGGTTGGGACAGCGCGGGCGACGTCCCCTCGGCCTGCCAGCGAAACACGGTCAGAGGGCGCGAAATGTTCTTGAGCTGATGTTGGCCATCATGTGTCAGGTCTTTTGTTTTGCCCTGCGGCAGCGCATCGACAAATGCCTGCGAGGCGGCCAGCCCCCCGGCGTGGCAAAGGCCTTCCAATCGGGCGGCAATATTGACGCCGTCGCCCAGAATGTCCTGATCGTCAACGAACACATCCCCAAGATGCGCCCCAATGCGCAGCAGGATGCGCGCGTCTGGCGGCTGCTGCCGAGCCTGCGCTGCGGCCTCGGTCTGAATCCGCATCGCAGCGGTCAGCGCGGTGTCAGGCTCCGGGAATTCGGCCAGAAATCCGTCGCCCATCGTTTTGACCAATCGTCCCTGATTTTGTTCCAGCGCGGGCGAGATGATCGTGTTCCGCAGATGGCGTACAGCGCGCAGGGTTCCGACCTCATCGGTTTCGGTCAGATGGGCGTAGCCCAGCACATCCATGGCCAGAATGGCGGCACGTCGTTTGCCGTCCAGAAAATCCTCCATCGCGGTCCCTCGCAAGCCGTGCCTTGGGCAATCTTACGCGGTTTGCGCCATGAATGCATGACAAGAAAAAAGCCCGCCAAACGAGGCGGGCTTTGTCTAATGCTATTCACGCGTGGCTTACTGCGGGATCTCGCCGTCCAGCCCTTCGACGTAGAAGTTCATGCCCGCCAGCGTACCGTCATCAGCGGTTTCGCCATCCGCCAGCCAGTCGCTGCCGTCCTGCTTCTTTAGCGGGCCGGTGAAGGGGTGGTATTCGCCTGCGGCCATCGCGGCTTTCAAGGCCAGCGCCTCTTCCTTTACGTCGGCAGGTACGGCGTCGGAAATCTCACCGATCTCAACCATGCCTTCTTTGATGCCGTCCCAAGTGCTTACGGTCTCCCACGAGCCATCCATGACGGCCTGCGTGCGGGCGATATAGTAAGGTGCCCAGTTGTCGATGATCGACGAAACACGCGGGAAGGGGGCGTATTCGCTCATGTCCGAGGCTTGGCCAAAAGTGACAACATTACCTGCCTCTTGCGCGGCCGCCTGCGGCGCGGTCGAGTCGGTGTGTTGCAGGATCACGTCGGCACCCTGTTCGATCAGAACGGTGGCGGCATCAGCCTCTTTCGCCGGGTCGAACCAAGTGTAGGCCCAGACGATCTTGAATTCGACATCCGGGTTCACCTTCTTGGCGTGGATATAGGCCGAGTTGATGCCACGGATCACTTCGGGGATTGGGTAGGACCCGATATAGCCGATGATGTTCGACTTGGTCATTTTGCCCGCGATGTGACCCTGCACCGCGCGGCCCTCATAGAAACGTGCCGAATATGCCGAGACGTTCGGGGCGGTCTTATAACCGGTCGCGTGTTCGAACTTCACGTTCGGGAATTTCTTGGCCACGTTGATGGTGGGGTCCATGTAGCCGAACGAGGTGGTAAAGATCAGATCTGCGCCTTCCAGCGCCATCTGGGTCATCACACGTTCAGCATCCGGGCCTTCGGGGACGGATTCAACGAACACGGTCTCGACCTTGTCGCCAAAGTGCTTTTCGACCGCCTGACGGCCTTTGTCATGCTCATATGTCCAGCCGCCATCGCCGACGGGGCCGACATAGACAAAGCCGACCTTGGTTTTGTCTTCGGCCATGGCCCCCGTGGCCAGACCCAGCGCCACGGCGGCGCTTGTCAGTAGAGTGGTGAATTTCATGTGTTACTCTCCAAGTTGGTTTTAGTTGGCCCCTAGTGCGAGGCATGGAAGGTTCGGCCCAATGCGGCAGGTGCGCTGCTCTTGTCGGCCGAAAGGATCACAAGCACAAGGATCGTGATGATGTAGGGCGACATTGCCAGATACTCGACCGGAATGGCAACGCCCGCTGCCTGCAAATTCAGCTGCAACACGGTGATACCGCCAAACAAATAGGCGCCCATCAAGGCGCGCCATGGCTTCCAACTGGCGAAGACCACCAGCGCAAGCGCAATCCAGCCGACACCGGCAGTCATGCCCTCGGTCCATTGCGGCACGCGGATCAGGCTGATGTAGGCTCCGCCCAGCCCGGCACAGGCCCCGCCGAACAGGATCGCCATAATGCGGATCTTGATGACTTTGTAGCCAAGCGCATGCGCCGCATCGTGGTTCTCGCCCACGGCGCGCAGAATTAGGCCGACGCGCGTGTATTTCAGCGTGGCCCAGACGGCGGCCGTGAGTGCGATGCCTACATAAAGGATCGGGTCATGCTGGAACAGGATCGGGCCGATCACCGGAATATCGCTGATCACCGGGATATGAATGTCGCCCATGCTGGGGGGCTTGATCCCCACATAGCTTTGTCCCAACAGGGCGCTGAAGCCCAGACCAAACAGCGTCAGAGCCAAGCCGCTGGCCACCTGATTGGCCAGTGCTACCTGCGTCAGCAGAACGAATAGCAGCGACAGCACCGCGCCGCCGATAGCGGATGCGATGAACCCCAGCCAAGGTGAGCCGGTCTCGACCGAAATCGCAAAGCCGCTGATCGCGCCGACGATCATCATGCCCTCGACGCCAAGGTTCAGAACTCCTGCTTTTTCAACGACCAGTTCTCCGATCGCGGCCAGCAGCAGGGGGGTTGCGGCCACCATTAGCGAGGCGACCAAAAGGACGGGATTGATTTCACCAAGGTCCATATCACGCTACCTCGCTACGGGCCGCACGGATGCGGAAGTTTGTTAGAAGATCAAAGGCCAGCAGGAAGAACAAAAGCATCCCCTGAAACACCTGGATGGCAGCGGCAGGCAAGCCCAGTTGGGATTGCGCGATTTCACCACCGATATAGGTCAGCGCCATCAGGAAGCCGGCCAGCAGAATGCCCACGGGATGCAGGCGGCCAAGGAAGGCCACGATGATGGCGGTAAAGCCATAGCCCACGTTAAAGTCGATGCTGACCTGACCGGCAGGGCCGGACACCTCGAACATACCCGCCAACCCGGCCAACATGCCCGACAGACCCAGGCAGAACAGGATCAGCCGTGCCGGATTGACGCCTGCGAATTTAGCTGCACGCGGGGCCTCGCCCGTCAGGCGGATATGAAAGCCCAGCATGTGTCGGTTCAACAGAACATAGGCAAAGATCACTGCAATCAGCGCCGTCACCACGCCCCAATGCATCCCCGATCCGGCAATCAGCTCGGCATTGTGGGCGCTGTCATAGGACTGCAGGTTGCGCGAGCCGGGAAAGCCGAATCCTTCGGGGTTCTTTAGCAATCCAAGCGAGACCGAGGCCAGCATCTGTTCGGCCACATAGACCAGCATCAGCGACACGAGGATTTCATTGGTGCCAAAACGTACCTTCAGAAAGGCCGGGATCATCGCCCACAGCCAGCCCCCGAACGCGCCCGCAATCACCATGATAGGAAAGATGTAGAACGCCTCCAGCGGGTAAAAGGCCAAACCCGCACCGGCGCCAAAGATGGCGCCCATGATGTACTGACCCTCGGCCCCAATGTTCCAGATCCCTGCCCGAAACCCCAGCGACAAACCGATGGCGATCAACACCAAAGGCGCGCCCTTCACCAGCAATTGCGGGCGGTAGTAGAATGCGAACTCTCCGAACAGAGGCTCCCAGAATATGGTGCCGATGGCTTCGACCGGGTTCTTGCCCAGCAGGGCGAACAGCAAACCGCCAAACACCATCGTTGCCACCACCGCGACCAGAGGGGTCGCATATGACCACGCTTTCGACGGCTGAGGCCGTTTCTCCAACACAATCATCTGCTCAAACCCCCAGGTCTTCTTCTCGTTCCAAATACGGCCGCCGGAGACGGTTCCACGGCTTACACATGCGCCACCTCCATGCCATGAGCACCGCCCATCATCAGGCCGATCTCATCGACCGTCAGACCGGTGGTTTTTCGCGGCGCACTCAGGCGGCCTTCGTTCAGCGCCGCAAAGCTGTCGGAGATCTCCATCAACTCGTCCAGATCCTGCGAAATGCAGATCACCGCTGTCCCCTTTGCCGCCAAATCCAGAATGGCCTGCCGGATGGAGGCTGCGGCGGCGGCATCCACGCCCCATGTGGGCTGGTTCACCACCAGCACATCGGGGTTTTGCAACACCTCACGCCCAATTACGAATTTCTGCAGGTTCCCACCCGACAAAGACCGCGCCGCGTTCTCGGGGCCAGGCGTGCGGACGTCAAAGGCGCTGATGATTTTCTCGGCAAAGCTTTTGGTCTCGGCCCATTTCAGGAAGCCATTATTTTCCAACCCTTCGCGGACGGATCCTGTCAGCAAGGCGTTTTCCGTCAGGCTCATATCAGGCGCTGCGGCGTGGCCCAGCCGCTCCTCGGGCGCGGTCAGCACACCGAGCTTGCGCCGCGCGGTGGGGCCCAGCTTGCCAATCGGCTGGCCGTTGAACTTGATCGCATCGGCGGCAGTCGGGATTTCGCCCGACAGCACCCCCAGCAATTCATCCTGCCCGTTGCCTGCGACGCCGCCGATGCCCAGAACCTCGCCCTTGCGGACGGTCATGTGAACATTGCGCAGCGCGGTACCGAATTCCGACGGAGACGGTACCGACAGCCCGCTGACATCCAGAGCAACTTCGCCAAAATCCCGCCCTGACCGTTCCGGTGTTTGCAGGGTCGAACCCACCATCATCTCGGCCATGTCCCGCGCCGAGGTCTCAGAGGGAACACACTCGCCCACGTTCTTGCCCAGACGCAGGATTGTCGCGTGGTCGCACAGCGTGCGGATCTCTTCCAGCTTATGCGAGATATACAGGATCGAGGTACCTTCGGCGCGTAATTTGTTCAGTGTTTCAAACAAGATATCGACCTCTTGTGGGGTCAAAACCGATGTTGGCTCGTCCATGATCAGCAGTTTGGGGTCCTGCAGCAGGCAACGGATGATCTCGACCCGCTGGCGTTCGCCTGCGGACAGGTCGCCCACCGTGCGATACGGGTCCAGCGGCAGGCCATAGGTTTCGGACACTTCGCGGATACGTGCGGCCAGATCGCCCATGGGCGGCGGGTTCTCCATTCCCAATGCGATATTCTCGGCCACGTTCAACGCGTCAAACAACGAGAAATGCTGGAACACCATCGCGATCCCATCGGCGCGGGCCGCGCGCGGTTCGGGCGGGGCGAACGGCTGGCCGCGCAGCAGCATCGTGCCGCTATCGGGTTTCACCAGCCCATAGATCATTTTTACCAGTGTGGACTTGCCTGCGCCGTTTTCGCCCAGCAGGGCGTGTACTTCGCCTTCGCCGATATCGAAGGACACCTGATCATTGGCCACGACGCCAGGATAAGCCTTGGTTAGCCCTTGCAGACTTAATAGTGGAGTGGTCACGCGCTCAGGTCCTTCTTCAACTCGGTTTGTCGGGCAGGGCGCAGAAGCTGCGCGGCGACGCCGACGGCGATCATCTGCGGGTGTTTGCCCAAGGCGGGGTCGCCGATTGGGCAAGTGATCCGACTGATCCGTTCGGGGGAATGTCCGAGGGCCGCCAGCCGCGACCGGAATCGCGCCCATTTCGTAGCGGAGCCAATCAAGCCAGCAAACCCAAAACCACGCGTCAACAGTCGATTGCACAGCTCAAGGTCCAGATTGTGCGAATATGTCAGCACAAGATGTTCAGCGTCCTGCGGGGCGTGGCGGACAAGCTCGGCAGGTTTGGCTGCTGGAACTGGTGTGACGCTCGCAGGAATATTGTCGGGAAATCGCTCAGGCCCCGTATCGACCCATGTGATCGCCAGATCGGGCAGGGGGGCCAAAACGTCGACCAGCGCCCGCCCGACATGACCCGCACCCCAAATCCAGAAGTTGCGGGTTGGTTGATGAACCGGCTCGACCATCCAGCCGTCCAGCAGTTGTGGCTCGGGCGCAATGCCCTGACCGCGCGCCTCGGCCAGCAGCCGTTTGACCGACAACGGCATGTCGCTGCCGGTCGGAGATCGCGCGATGACGGTATCGTCCAGTGCATTTACCGCTTTGTGATCATAGACTTCACTGAGCAGCGAAACCGCGCCGCCACAGCATTGACCCATGTCAGGACCCAGCGCGTGATGGGTCAGCCGCGCCGGCGTGGCCTGCGACCTTGCCGCCTCCGCAGCCTGATATTCCAACGTGCCGCCACCGATTGTGCCGCTTTGTCCGCCTTCCCAGACCAGCATGGCGGCACCGACCTCACGCGGGGACGAGCCCTTGATCACGGTGATGACCACCCGGACCACGCGTCCGTGGGTATTGACCGCCTCCCTCAAAGCCTCAAGATCAAATCCCATTAGATGCCCCCTTTCATCCGCTGGACGCCGTGCCAGACCTCTTCGGCAGTGGCGGGCGCATCCAAAGCGGGGTAAGCGTCACCGCAGGCTGCCACCGCATTCGACAGGGCCAGCCAAGCCGAGATACCCAGCATGAAGGGCGGCTCTCCCACCGCTTTCGAGCGATAGATCGTGTCCTCGCGGTTCTCGCCATCCCAGAGCGCGACATTGAAGATATCGGGCCGGTCTGAGCAGGCTGGGATTTTGTAGGTCGAGGGCGCATGCGTGCGCAGGTTACCATTTCCGTCCCAGACCAGTTCCTCGGTCGTCAGCCAGCCCGCGCCCTGGACATAGCCACCTTCTACCTGCCCGATATCCAGCGCCGGGTTCAGAGAGGCCCCCGCATCATGCAGTATATCGGTACGCAGAATACGGTTTTCGCCGGTCAGCGTGTCCACCGCGACTTCAGTGACGGACGCGCCATAGGCGAAGTAGAAGAACGGCCGCCCCCGGCCTGCGATCCGGTCCCACTCGATCTTGGGCGTTTTATAGAAGCCAGTCGCCGACAGGCTTATGCGGCCCTGATAGGCCAGAGCAGCGGCTTCGGCGAAGGTATAGCGTTCCTTGCTCACACTCACGTGGCCGTCCGCGAAGGATACGGTTGTGGGATCAGCCTGGTGCCGTTCGGCCAGATAATCGGCCATGCGGTCACGGATCGTGTCGCAGGCGGCCTTTACAGCCATCCCGTTTAGATCGCTGCCCGAGGACGCAGCTGTGGCTGACGTGTTCGGCACTTTGGCCGTGTCAGTGGCGGTGATCTTGACCATCTCAAGGGGAATACCGAACCGCGACGCGGCCACCTGCGCGACTTTCTGGAACAGGCCCTGTCCCATCTCGGTGCCGCCATGGTTCAGGTGAACCGAGCCGTCCTGATACACATGCACCAGCGCGCCCGCCTGATTGAGGTGGGTCAGCGTGAAGGAAATCCCGAATTTGACCGGCGAGAAGGCGATACCCTTCTTTATCACGCCGTTCTTCGCGTTCCACTCGGCGATGGCGGCCTTACGGGCGGCATAGTCGCTGGATGTCAGAAGTGCTTCGGTCATGCCGTGCAGTTCGAAATCGCTGACCTCCATACCGTAAGGTGTGGTGTTGCCGTCGGCGGGTAGGGGGCGAACGGGGGCATTCCCGGTTTCCACAGCACCTCGGCTGGTCAGGTCTTCGTGTGGGTCGGGGTGGCCCAGCAGTTTCGCGTGCAGCGGTTGATCGGCCACCTTATGCGCAGGCTCATAATAGTTACGGCGACGCAGTTCGACCGGGTCCAGCCCAAGCACGTGCGCGGCGTGATCCATCACGCGTTCGATCCCGACCATGCCCTGAGGGCCGCCGAACCCGCGATAGGCTGTGGCGGATTGGGTGTTGGTTTTCAGTCGATGGCTTTCAATCCGGGCATTCGGCAGCAGATAGGCATTGTCGGAATGCAGCATCGCGCGGTCAGCGACGGGCAGCGACAGGTCCTGCGCCCAGCCACAGATGACGTAATGGTGGAAGGAGACACCCTGAACATGGCCGTTCTCATCAAACCCAGCCTTGTAGGCAATGCGGAAGGCGTGGCGCTTGCCGGTGATGATCATGTCATCATCGCGGTCATAACGCATCTTGCAGGCTTTGCCGGTGGCGCGGGCGGCGATGGCGCAGGCGACGGCCAGAGCGTTGCCCTGACTTTCCTTGCCGCCGAACCCTCCGCCCATGCGGCGAGTTTCAACCCGTACGGCGTGCATGGGCACACCCAAGGCATCGGCTACTTTATGCTGAATCTCGGTCGGGTGTTGGGTCGAGCTGTGGACCAGCATGTCCGCGCCTTCATTCGGCAAGGCCAGAGCGGCCTGGCCTTCCAAATAGAAATGTTCCTGCCCGCCGAGTTCAAAGGAACCTTCGATCACGTGGGGGGCCGACGCGATCGCCACGTCCGCATCGCCCTTGGCATAGATGCGGGGGCCGTCCTCGAACCGGCTGTCAGCGGCCAGAGCCTGTTCGATGGTCAGGATCGGGGTGTCTTCGGCATAGTCAATCTTGCCCAGCCGTGCAGCCTTGCGAGCGGCCAGATGGCTGGTCGCCACCACCAGAAACACGGGCTGGCCGATATAATGAACCGTGCCGTCCGACAGCAGCGGCTCATCATGGATCGAGGGCGAGACATCATTGGCAAAAGGCAGATCATCCGCCGTCATCACTTGCACCACACCCTTGGCGGCTTTTACTGCCGACAGGTCCATCGTGGTGATCGTGCCTTTGGCAATCGGGCTGAGGCCAAAGGCCAGATGCAGCGTGCCCCTGGGCGTTGGGATGTCATCCACATAGCGCGCGGCACCTGCGACATGCAGTGGGGCTGCGTCATGGGGGAGGGGTTTAGTCACGCTCATGCCGTCACCTTGAGTACGTCGGTCACTTCGCCCTGATCTTCAAGGAAATACCGCTCCAGCATCGCTTTGGCGGTTTCCAGACGATAGGTGGCCGAGGCGCGCATATCCGTGAGTGGTTGGTAATCGTCAGCAAAGGCGGGCAGCGCGGCCTGAATGGTCGCAGCGGTCCAGGGTTTGCCGATCAATGCGGCCTCGACATGGGTGGCCCGCTTCGGAGTGCCCGCCATGCCGCCAAACGCGATCCGCGCCTGGGTGACGGTGTCGTCTGTGACGGTGATGTTGAAACAGCCGCAGACGGCTGAAATGTCCTGATCGAACCGTTTGCTGAGTTTGTAGGTTTTCAGCCGGTCCGGTTGGCGGGGGAAGCTGACGGCTTCGACGAATTCTCCGGGCGCGCGGTCTTGTTTGCCGTAGTCGATGAAGAAATCTTCCAACGGGATCTGACGGCGAGTGTCGCCTTTGCGCAGATGCAGGGTTGCACCCAATGCGATCAGGGCGGGCGGGTTGTCTCCGATCGGTGAGCCATTGGCGATATTGCCGCCCACGGTTGCGGCGTGGCGGACCTGAACGCTGGCATAACGCCGGATCATCTCGGTGTAAGAGGGATGGAGGTCTGTCAACGTGTCGCACATGCGGTTCATGTCGACCATGGCGCCGATGTGGACTTCGTCATTGGTGATGGCGATGTTTTTCAGGTCGTCGCAGCGGCTCAGGAAGATGACCGGATCCAGGTCGCGCAGTTGTTTTGTGACCCAGAGGCCCACATCGGTTGCGCCCGCGATGAGCGTGGCGTTGGGATTTTGTGCATAGATCGCGGCCAGTTCGTCGGATGAGGTGGGGAGCAAGGGGGGCTCCGCCCCCCGGCCTGCGGCCTCCCCCCGAGGTATTTTTGAACAAGAGAAGGATTGGTCGTCATTAACCCATGCTGGGACTGGCTGGGATTCGGCGGCTTGGGCCGCGCGGATGATGGGGGCGTAGCCAGTGCAACGGCAGAGATTACCCGCAAGCTGGGTGTCGTGGTCGGTGATGCCATTGGTGTGGCCCGCGACCATCGACATGACAAAGCCGGGGGTGCAAAAGCCACATTGTGAACCGTGTAGGTCGATCATGGCCTGTTGCACGGGGTGAGCCTGCTGGTCGGGGCCGTTTGCGCCCTCGATGGTGCGGATGGCTTTGCCGTGTAGTTGTGGCAGGAATAGGATGCAGGCATTCAGTGCTTTGCTGGAACCTTCATCCGTGACCATGACGGTGCAGGCCCCGCAGTCACCTTCGTTGCAGCCTTCCTTAGTGCCGGTCAGGCCGCGATCCTCGCGCAGCCAGTCCAGCAGAGTTGCCGTCGGATTGACGTCCGCCAGCTCCACTGTCTCTCCGTTCAGAAGAAACGTGATGTTCATTCGAGAAACCCGTCGCCTTACCCGGTTGCGCCCTTCGGTGCCCTTCTTCGATGCGACGTAGAAAAAGGGGCGGGCAGAGTGCTTGCCGTCAGATGTTAGAAACAGCGCGCCTTATCTGGCAAGAAAAACTGATTATGTGATGCACCATTGGACCTGAACGATCTGCGATTTTCGCCGTTGTCTAGACATCAGTTGTCTGTAAATAAAGCGCTTTTTGCAGATCGGGTCCAATTGCGGCCGAAGCACCTTCTGAAAAATCCGAATAATAGGTGTTGATTTTTTAGGCATCTCAAAGCGGCGGTTCCTGCTTTTGCCGCGTCGCTGGCTGGGATAGCGTAGCGGGTATGAGCAGTATTCCTCGATTCATTCACCTACGTGTTCACACCGAATATTCTCTGCTGGAAGGCGCTGTGCGGCTGAAGAAGCTGCCCGCTTTGTGCGAGAATATGGACATGCCCGCTGTTGCGGTGACGGACACCAATTCTATGTTCTCGGCTTTGGAGTTTTCCGTGACTGCCAGCGGCGCTGGGGTGCAGCCGATCATGGGGTGTCAGGTTGATCTGACCTATGTGCAGCCGCAGCCAGGCGAGAAGCCCAAAGCTCCTGCGCCGCTGGTGCTGCTGGCGCAGTCCGAGGCGGGGTATGAGAACCTGATGAAGCTGAGTTCCTGCCTCTATGTGGACAAGGGCGGACAGTTGCCGCAGGTCACGTTGGACGAATTGGCCGAGCGCTCGGACGGGTTGATCTGTCTGACCGGCGGGCCGGATGGGCCCGTGGGGATGCTGTTGCAGCAAGGCCAGCGTCCGTCGGCGGAGGCTCTGGTGGATCGCCTGGCTGGGATGTTCCCGGACCGCCTGTATATCGAATTGCAGCGCCATCCGGGCGAAGGGGGCCAGCCCGAGGCAGAGCGTCTAACCGAACGTGGGCATGTCGAGATGGCCTATGCCAAGAATCTGCCTCTGGTCGCCACCAATGATGTCTATTTCCCGACCACCGACATGTATGAGGCGCATGATGCGCTGATCTGTATCGCCGAGGGCGCGTATGTCGACCAACAGGACGGCCGCCGCCGCCTGACCGCGCAGCATTATTTCAAGTCGCAGCAGGAAATGGTGACGCTGTTTGCCGACTTGCCTGAAGCGATTGAGAATACCGTCGAGATCGCGCGCCGGTGCGCTTTCATGGCGTATCGCCGAGATCCGATCCTGCCGAAATTTGCCGATGATGAGGTCGCCGAGCTGCGGCGTATCGCCAATGAGGGCTTGCAGAAACGTCTGACGGTGATCCCGCATGCGGTGACGCCCGAGGAATACCAGGAACGGCTGGATTTCGAACTCGGCATCATCGAGGGCATGGGCTTTCCCGGCTATTTCCTGATCGTTGCCGACTTTATCCAATGGGCCAAGGATCACGACATTCCGGTGGGGCCGGGGCGGGGGTCTGGTGCGGGCTCGCTCGTGGCCTATGCGCTGACGATCACCGACCTTGACCCGCTGCGCTATTCGCTGCTGTTTGAGCGGTTCCTGAACCCCGAGCGGGTCTCGATGCCGGACTTTGATATCGACTTCTGCATGGATCGTCGGGAAGAGGTGATCCGTTACGTTCAGCAGAAATACGGGCGCGACAAGGTGGGGCAGATCATCACCTTTGGTGCTCTGTTGTCGAAGGCCGCCGTGCGCGATATTGGGCGGGTGTTGCAGATGCCCTATGGGCAGGTGGACCGCCTGTCCAAGATGATCCCGGTGGAGGGGGTCAAGCCTGTCTCCATCGAAAAGGCCCTGAAAGACGAACCCCGCCTTCGCGAAGAGGCACGCAGCGAAGAGGTTGTGGACCGGCTTCTGACCTATGGCCAGCAGGTTGAGGGGCTGTTGCGGAATGCCTCGACCCACGCGGCGGGGGTGGTGATCGGTGATCGACCTCTGGATGCGCTGGTGCCGATCTATCAGGACCCTCGGTCCGATATGCCCGCGACCCAGTTCAACATGAAATGGGTGGAACAGGCCGGGCTGGTCAAGTTCGACTTTCTAGGTCTGAAGACTTTGACTGTGATCCAGAACGCGATGGATTTGATCTTCAAATCCGGGCGCGAACTTCATATCGCACCCGATGGCACCGAGTTGTATGAACCCGCCGAAGGCGCGGTGAATGAGATCAACGCCATCCCGCTGGATGATGAGGCGACGTACAAGCTTTATTCGGCGGCCAAAACGGTTGCGGTGTTTCAGGTGGAATCCTCGGGCATGATGGATGCGCTCAAGCGCATGAAGCCGGACTGTATCGAGGATATTATTGCCCTTGTGGCGCTCTACCGTCCGGGTCCGATGGAGAACATTCCCAAGTTCTGCGAGGTTAAGAACGGGCTCAGTAAGCGGGACAAGCTGCACCCGTCCATCGACCACATCCTGGACGAGACGCAGGGCATCATCGTCTATCAGGAACAGGTGATGCAGATCGCGCAGGAAATGGCCGGTTACAGCCTTGGCGGCGCGGACCTGTTGCGCCGCGCGATGGGTAAGAAGATTCAGGAGGCGATGGACGCTGAGCGGCCCAAGTTCCTCAAAGGGGCTGCCGAAAATGATGTCGATGAGACCAAAGCGACCGAGGTCTGGAACCTGTTGGACAAGTTTGCCAACTACGGCTTCAACAAATCCCACGCTGCGGCTTATGCGGTGGTCAGCTACCAGACCGGCTGGCTGAAGGCGAACCACCCGGTAGAGTTCATGGCGGGTGTCATGAATTGCGATATCCACCTGACCGACAAACTAGCCGTTTACTTCGAAGAGGTCCGCAAAGGGCTTGAGTTGCCCTATGTGCCCCCTTGCGTGAACCGATCTCAAGCTACCTTCGATGTGGTGAACGGAGAGCTTGTCTATGCGCTGGGCGCCTTGAAAAACGTGGGCGTTGAGGCGATGAACCTGGTGGTCGATGGTCGCGCGGAAAAGCCCTTTGTGAACCTGTTCGATTTGGCCCGCCGGGTTGATCTGAAGAAGGTCGGTAAACGCCCGCTGGAGATGATGGCGCGGGCGGGTGCGTTTGATCAGTTGGATAAGAACCGCCGCCGCGTGTTCGAAAGCCTTGATCCGCTTGTGCAGTATTCGGCGGCTATCCACGAACAAAAGAACTCGAACCAGGTGTCGCTCTTTGGTGAGGCGGGTGACGACCTGCCGGAACCGCGCCTGTCGCCCACGTCCGATTGGCTGCCTGCCGAGCGGTTGAGCGAGGAATTCAAGGCCATCGGGTTTTACCTGTCAGGCCATCCGCTGGACGACTATATGCCCGCGCTGAAACGTAAACAGGTAATGACGCTGGATGAGGTGACGGAAAAGGCGCGCTCGGGGCCCTTCATCGCGAAGATGGCCGGTGTTGTTGCTGGTCGGCAGGAACGGAAATCGGCGCGCGGCAACCGGTTTGCCTTTGCGCAGCTTTCGGACCCCAGCGGCGCGTATGAGGTCACGCTGTTTTCGGAAACGCTGGAGAAATCGCGCGAATATCTTGAAACCGGTGCGCAAGTTGTACTAACCGCCGAGGCGACGATGGAAGCTGATCAGCTGAAGCTGCTTGGCCGGTCTGTCGGCCCGGTGGATACGGTCGTGGCCGAGGCGGGTGCAACCGGCCTGCGCATCTTTGTGGATGAGGAACAGGCGCTGCCTACTGTGGCTAAAGTGCTGGAGGATGCCGCCAGCGCAGCCAAGAACGCCGCGCGCGGGCCTATCCAATTGTTGCTGATGGCCCCCGGATTGCCGGGTGAGGTCGAGATGGACTTGGGTCAGAATTTCCCGATCAACCCCCAGATCAAGGGCGCGATCAAATCGCTGGAAGGCGTGATGTCGGTCGAGGAGTTTTGAGCCCAACCCGATGGTGCCACACAGCTGTGTTGAATGCGCTTAGCTTCATGCGGTTGGAAAGCCTTTTTGCGACCATATCCTCTCTTGGACACGGATGGGCCGCGATCTCGGGGGTGACAATGCTGGCACCAGTTGCTGCCTAACCGCTGACAAAGTTACTCCGCCGGCGTAGCAGATCTTGCGGTGAAACGAGCGCTAAGGTTTCAGCCCTTAATAATGCGGTGGGCGTTCGTCGCCGAACACAACCCCGCCGGAACCTTCCTGCGCCCGTTCAGCCTCGCGCTGCAACAGCATCTCGACGCGCCGGGTCAGGCGGTCGATCTCGCTCTGTTGGGTTGTAACGACTGTGTTCAACTCTTCGACCGTGCGGGTCAGGTGGGCGATCTGCTCTTCCAGATGCTGCATGGGGCTCTCCTTTGGGCGTGGTCATAGCGGCGCTTTGACCACAACACCAGCGAAAGCGCGCCTTGCCCCGATGCGGGCCATGGGATAGACCGCGCGCGGAACATGAACCGCAAGGACGCCCCACATGGCTAAGCCCAAGAAACAGCCCCGCCCCAAGGCCGTCACGCCGAAAGGGTTCCGCGACTATTTCGGCCAGGAAGTCTCGCAGCGCACCGAGATGCTGCGGACGATTGCGGATGTCTATCATCGGTACGGGTTTGACGCTCTGGAAAGCAGCGCGGTTGAGACGGTCGAGGCGCTGGGCAAGTTCCTGCCCGACGTGGACCGCCCGAATGAGGGCGTGTTTGCGTGGCAGGAATTCGACGAAGGCGGTAATGGCGACTGGATGGCTCTGCGCTATGACCTGACCGCGCCTCTGGCCCGCGTCTACGCGCAGCACCGCAATGATCTGCCGACGCCTTATCGCCGCTATGCGATGGGTCCGGTCTGGCGCAATGAAAAGCCGGGGCCGGGGCGGTATCGTCAGTTTTATCAATGCGATGCGGATACGGTGGGCACGGCCTCGATGGCGGCAGATGCCGAGATTTGTGCGATGCTGTCGGATACGCTGGAGACCGTCGGCATTCCGCGCGGCGACTATCTGGTGCGGGTGAATAACCGCAAGGTTTTGAACGGTGTGCTGGAGGCGATGGGTCTGGGCGAAGACGCCGCCGCCCGCGACAATGTCCTGCGCACCATCGACAAGTTCGACAAGGTGGGCGAGGCCGGCGTGCGCGAGCTGCTGACCAAGGGCCGTCTGGATGCCTCGGGCGCGTTTATCGACGGTGTGGGGCTGAGCGACGATCAGGCCGAGCCGGTAATTGCCTTCCTGACCTCGAAGGCTGCGGATACCGCAGGAACACTGGCCAACCTGCGTGCTGCCGTGGGCGACAGCAAGATCGGCGCGGATGGGATTGCCGAATTGGAACATATCGGCGCTCTGCTCGATGCGGGCGGCTATGGCTCGGACCGGATCGAGATTGACCCGTCGGTCGTACGAGGCCTCGGGTACTATACCGGACCGGTTTATGAGGCCGAGTTGACCTTTGAGATTTTCGACGAGAAAGGCCGTAAGCGGCAGTTCGGTTCGGTCTCGGGCGGTGGGCGTTATGACGACCTGGTCAAGCGGTTCACAGGGCAGGAAGTGCCTGCGACCGGCGTGTCTATCGGTGTCGACCGGCTGCTGGCCGCCCTGCGCGAAAAGGGCCGGATCGCGGCGCAAGCCACAGGCCCCGTGGTTGTGACCGTGATGGACCGCGACCGTATGGCCGACTATCAGGCGATGGTGGCCGAGCTGCGTAATGCAGGTATCCGGGCCGAGGTCTATCTGGGTAACCCCAAGAACTTTGGCAATCAGCTGAAATACGCAGACAAGCGGAACTCTCCCATCGCAGTGATCGAGGGGGGCGATGAAAAAGTAAATGGGATCGTGCAGATCAAAGACCTGATCCTTGGGGCCAAGATCGCCGAAAGCGCCACGCTTGAGGAATGGAAAGAACGCCCCAGCCAGTTCGAAGTGCCGCGTGGCGATCTGGTCGCCAAGGTGCGTGAAATTCTGGACAGTCAGGACTGACCCATGCCGAACCGTTCCCAGATAAAAGCCCGCGCTGCCATGATGCGCGTGAGGTTCGAGGCCGCAGGCGCACAGGTCGTGGACCCTCCGCTGCTGCAACCGGCCGACACGCTGCTGGACCTTTATGGCGAGGATATTCGCGCGCGCGCCTACGTGACCTCGGACGCGCTGCGGGGCGAGCAGATGCTGCGCCCGGATTTCACCCTGCCCGTGGTGCAGATGCATATGTCCGACGGGGCCGAGCCCGCGCGCTATACCTATTCCGGCGAGGTCTTCCGTCGGCAAGAACATGACCCGGATCGCTCGAATGAATACATTCAGGTCGGATACGAAGTATTCGACCGCAATGATCCCGCAGGCGCGGATGCAGAAGTCTTCTCGCTGCTCGCGTTGCAATTGCGAGGGCTGCCTTTGCGCGCGGCGACCGGGGATATCGGCATCCTGACTGCCGCTGTCGAGGGCCTTAAGACCACAGACCGGCGCAAGGCGGCGCTGATGCGGCACTTGTGGCGGCCTCGTCGATTCCGGGTGCTGCTGGACCGCTTTGCCGGTCGCAAACCGGGACCTGAAGGGCGCGACAGCCTGTTGGATGCAGAAAATCCGCTGGATACGGACATCCCGATGATCAGCAAGCGCCGTGCCTCCGAGATCGAAGCGCGGATCGCTGCCTTGCGCGAAGATCGCGACACACCGCCTATCTCCGACAACGAACTGGTTGGGCTGGAAACCCTGCTGAACGTGCGTGAGACCATGCCCTTTGCGTTGGAACAGCTGCGCGACGTGGCGGTGGATCTGCCGCAGATCACTCCGGCGCTGGACCGGCTTGAGGCGCGGATTGCCTCGCTACAGGCGCGTGGCGTGGATGTGGAACGTCTGGACTTCGAGGCCGCCTATGGCCGCACCTCGATGGAATATTATGACGGGTTTGTCTTTGGCTTCTACGCTGAGGGTCGCCCCGATCTACCCCCCATCGCCACTGGCGGGCGCTATGACGCGCTGACGCGGCAGTTGGGGAACGGGGCCGAAATTCCGGCGGTGGGCGGTGTCATCCGCCCCGACCTGATGCTGGAGATCGAGGAGGACGCGCAATGAGCCTGAAACTGGGCGTGCCCTCGAAGGGCCGTTTGATGGACAAGACCTTTGGTTGGTTCGAAAAGCGCGGCATCACCCTGTCGCGTAGCGGATCGGATCGGGAATATGCTGGCAAGGTCGAGGGCATCGACGGGGTCTCTCTGATCCTGCTGTCTGCCGGGGAAATCCCGCGCGAACTGGTCGCCGGGCGCATTCATCTGGGCGTCACCGGCATTGATCTGGTGCATGAGAAACTGCCCCGCTGGGAACAACAGGTCGAGGAGATCTCGCAGCTTGGGTTTGGCAAGGCCGACCTGATCATCGCGACACCTGCTTGCTGGGTTGATGTAGACACGCTGGATGATCTGGACGCGGCTGCAGCAGCGTTTCGCAAGACCCACGGGCATCGGCTACGGATTGCCACCAAATACCACCGGTTGGTGCGCGAGTTCCTGACCGATGCGGGAGTTGCCGATTACACTCTGGTCGATAGCCAGGGCGCGACCGAGGGCACGGTGATGAATGAGACCGCCGAGGCGATTGCCGATATCACGTCTACCGGCGAGACGCTGCGGGCGAACCACCTCAAAATCCTGACCGACGGGCTGATCCTGCAATCGCAGGCGACCCTGTGGCGTAGTCGGGTGGCGAAATGTGACCCCGAGACAAAGGCCACACTGAACGCATTGCTGGATCGCCTGCGTTAAAGCACGCCGATCTCGGCAAGCGCGCGATTCAGATCGTCGGGCAAGGCATCGTCCTGTTCTCGCCCTTCCGGCAGGTCGGCAGGGGTGTCCTCGGTTTTGAGATAGCGCCAGCCTTGGAATGGGCGTTTGAGCGCGGTCTGGGTGCGATGGACCTGCGGGTCCAGAACGATGGCGCAGCGGCGAATGCCGTCTTCGCCCCGCACCTCATCCAGACGCAGGATGCGCTGACGGCATTGGATTACGCCCTTGATCACCCAATAGATTGATCCGCCATTCAAAATCTCAGCCTCGCGCTTGGGCCACATGCGGGTGACATGGCGCGGGCAGCCGTCCGCGTAAAGCGGTCTGCGACTGTCCTGCCACGCCATCAGCGTATCAACGCTTTCCGATCCGACGGACAGTTTGATGAGGTTTACGTACTTATCCACAGCTTTCCCACAGAGTCGTCCCAAGGCCCACCTTTATATTGTAGCTCGCAATGCGACGTCATCAAGGTGTTGTGGTTTGGATGTGAATTGCGGTAATCTGGATACCTCTTTCAAAACAGGGAATCACCAATGAGCCGCTTTGCCGCCCCCATCGCCGAGCAGATCTGGGACATGAAATACCGCTTTAAAGAAGCGGATGGCACGCCCATCGACCAGACGGTCGAGGACAGCTGGCGGCGCATCGCCCGTGATCTGGCGCGGGTCGAGGATGACGCGGCCCATTGGGAAGATAAGTTCTATGAGGCGTTGGAAGATTTCAAATATCTGCCCGCTGGTCGCATCACTGCGGGTGCAGGTACGGCGCGTCAGGTGACCCTGTTCAACTGTTTCGTCATGGGCACCGTGCCCGACAGCATGGGCGGTATCTTCGACATGCTGAAAGAAGCCGCGCTGACCATGCAGCAGGGTGGCGGGATCGGGTATGATTTCTCGACCATCCGTCCACGTGGGGCCGATGTGAAAGGCGTGGCTGCGGATGCTTCTGGCCCGCTTTCCTTCATGGATGTGTGGGACGCGATGTGCCGCACGATCATGTCTGCGGGCTCGCGCCGTGGGGCGATGATGGCGACCATGCGCTGCGATCACCCTGATATCGAACAGTTCATCACCGCGAAATCTGACCCGGCCCGCCTGCGCATGTTCAACATGTCGGTCCTGGTGACGGATCCGTTCATGGAGGCCGTCAAGGCCGATGGTCCGTGGGAGTTGCAGTTCGACGGCAAGGTCTATCATACCGTTCAGGCGCGTGATCTGTGGAACAAGATCATGCAGGCCACCTATGATTACGCCGAGCCTGGAGTAATCTTCATTGACCGCATCAATGAGGCCAACAACCTCAGATATGTGGAAACCATCGCCGCGACCAACCCCTGCGGCGAGCAACCCTTGCCACCCTATGGTGCGTGCCTTTTGGGCTCGATCAACTTGGCGCGGTTGGTGACAGATCCGTTCGAGGACGCGGCGCGCCTGGATGAGGCCGCTTTGCAAGAATTGGTCGCGACCGCTGTGCGCATGATGGACAACGTAGTAGACGCGTCGAAATTCCCGCTGGCGGAGCAGGAAGCCGAAGCACAAGACAAGCGCCGGATTGGGCTGGGCGTGACCGGGTTGGCCGATGCGCTTTTGATGTTGGGTTTGCGCTATGGGTCCGACGAAGCGGCGCGTCAAACCGAACGCTGGTTGCACGCGATCGCCCGCGCCGCCTATCTGGCCTCGGTCGATTTGGCGAAGGAGAAGGGCGCTTTCCCATTGTTTGACGCCGAGAAATACTTGGCCAGCGGCAACATGCAGCAAATGGATGATGACGTGCGTGACGCGATCCGCGAACATGGTATCCGCAACGCCCTGCTGACCTCGATCGCGCCGACTGGGACGATTTCGCTCTATGCAGGGAACGTGTCGTCGGGGATCGAGCCGGTCTTTGCCTACGCCTACACGCGCAAAGTGCTGCAGAAGGATGGCTCGCGCACCGAGGAAGAAGTCGTGGACTATGCCGTGCAGATGTGGCGCGACAAGTTCGGCGATGTTGCCTTGCCAGACTATTTCGTGAACGCGCAGACGCTTTCCCCGTCTGATCACGTCAAGATGCAGGCCGCCGCGCAGAAATGGATCGACAGTTCGATTTCCAAGACGATCAACTGTCCCGAAGATATCAGCTTTGACGCCTTCAAGGACGTTTACATGCAGGCTTGGGATCAGGGCTGCAAAGGCTGCACGACCTATCGCCCGAATGACGTGACCGGCTCGGTCCTGACAGTGTCCGAAAGCGCCGACAAAGCCCCCGGCGAAAGCGCGGATGCCCCGCATCAGGTGGATGGCGGTGAGGTTGTCTATATGTCCGAACCGCTGGACCGTCCGCAATCGCTGGAGGGGTCGACCTACAAGTTGAAATGGCCCGACAGTGAACACGCGATTTATCTGACCATCAACGATATCGTCATTGGTGGCCGCCGTCGTCCGTTCGAGGTGTTCATCAATTCAAAGAACATGGAGCACTACGCCTGGACGCTGGCGCTGACCCGCATGATTTCTGCCGTATTTCGACGGGGCGGGGATGTGTCCTTTGTCGTTGAAGAACTAAAGGCCGTGTTCGATCCGCGTGGCGGGGCCTGGGTGCAGGGGAAATACATCCCATCGATCCTGGCCGCGATTGGCGGCGTGATCGAGCAGCATATGGTCAATATCGGCTTTCTTGAAGGCGAAGGAATGGGTCTGAAATCCGACCCGCAGGCGCAGGTGGTCAATATGGACGCACCCCGCGGCAAAGCCTGCCCATCCTGTGGTCAGTTCGATATGGCGATGATCGAGGGCTGCATGACCTGCCGAAGCTGCGGTCATTCTAAGTGCGGCTGACGCAGATCGCAGACAATTGCTGTGGCGCTGGCGGGATCGTTTCCCGCCAGAAGCCAGAAGCTGAATCTCTTTAGCAACATTTTTATGAACGATATGTTAACGTCTCTTTTCTGCCAGAATTTGCCCTGATAAGAACGCCTGCGTAAGCAGTGATACGTTGAAAGGTGCGGGCGGGTATAATGAGAGCCGGGCAAAACGGTCGTATAGCCATTTTATGGAAACAGACGGAACTGGATGGGCTTGAGGCGGCGCCTCTGTCCTTTTTGAATGTTGGGGCTGCGTGGTCCTGGCGCGGGCATGCCGCCTTTGTGGACGGTTCTTTGACGCACGGCCGAGAGGTCCCGCTGAATGTTCTGCATCATTTCATCTCGGAAGACGAATTGGGCAACGGTGCGCAGGGTGTTGTTATCCTGACCAACGGGGCACAGCAATTCTCGGCCCTGTTATATGTTTCGGCGACGCAGGCTGAACCTCTTTTGGTATTCGAAGAAGGATGTCCTGCACGCGAACAGGACTTTTGGGTCGATGAGTTTGTCGAAATCCGTCAGGCTGGCGGCGAATCGGCCAGCCACGCGAATACGGTGGTCTCGTTCCCGACTCGTCCACGCATGGACCCTAATCTTCACGCAGTGCCGCGCCTGCCTGCGGCGAATGCGGGACCGTTGGTGGATTGATCCGTTTCAACGGACCGGATTTTTTCAGGACCTGTTGACTCTGACGGAACTGCAGATATAAGCGCGGCTTCATTGGTGTTGGTGGCCCCCGCAAGGGGATGCCTGTCATGGGGGAAACCCCAAGAGGACAACGCCCTTCATAGTAGGCGCCTACTCTTGTAGCAGAGCAGCGCCTTCGAACATAAAGAAGGAGATCAGCCGTGACGAAACGCACGTCTGCCAAGTACAAAATCGACCGCCGGATGGGCGAAAACATCTGGGGTCGTCCGAAATCCCCGATCAACCGTCGTGAATACGGCCCAGGCCAGCACGGTCAACGCCGCAAGGGCAAACTGTCGGATTTCGGTCTGCAACTGCGCGCCAAGCAGAAGCTGAAAGGCTACTATGGCGACCTGACCGAGAAGCAGTTCCGCCGCATCTACGCCGAAGCCGAGCGTGTCAAAGGCGACACCGGTGAAAACCTGATCGGTCTGCTGGAGCGTCGTCTGGACGCTGTTGTTTACCGCGCCAAGTTCGTGCCAACCGTGTTTGCTGCACGTCAGTTCGTGAACCACGGCCACGTCAAAGTGAACGGAAAGCGAGTGAACATCCCCAGCTACCGCGTCAAAGAAGGCGACGTGATCGAAGTACGCGACAAGTCCAAGCAACTGGCCGTTGTTCTGGAAGCTGTTGCGCTGGCCGAGCGTGATGTGCCTGACTATATCGACGCCGACCACTCGAAAATGACCGCAACCTTCGTGCGCGCACCGGGCCTGAGCGATGTGCCTTACCCGGTCATGATGGAGCCGAACTTGGTCGTCGAATTCTACGCGAAGAACTAATCTTCGCCGATCTGGAAAGTTTCGAAGACCGCGCCATCCGGCGCGGTTTTTTCGTTTACACAGTTCTGTTGCCATCGCGCTGAAATTCCAACATTTTGGTCCGTGACCAAGCGCATATGAGACAACACAGTGAATTTGAGACCGCTATGACAGCACGTTTTCAGAAAATCCTGACCGCAGCAGGGCTGGCTGTTCTACTTGTCGGTTGCTCCGACGCCACCAGACCGCTGACATCAAGTGGGCTGCGGTCCGAGGACCCGCTTTTGACTGGCATCCTGCAAAGTTTTCAACATGGATGTATCGAGACCGCCCCGACATTCGAAGAATCGCGGGTTCGTGCCGGGTTCAATGCCAATGAGCCGAGACTTGAGCGGGGGATGGAATTCCTTGGGGGCAGTACCAGAGATCGGTCCTGTGAGGTTATCGTGCGTGGATATGGCACGACCCGGCCGGTGCCGACGGTTGGCGATATCAACCGGTTGGCGCGTGCCTTCGCGTCGAACACGCGGTTGGCCTATACCCCTGCGATCCCGGGTGAATCTACGCGGGCTTGGGTTTCGTCCGGAAATCGCAATTTCTTCGTGACCGGTTTTGTGACCGGAGACGGGGATTTGCAGCTGATTGTTGGTGAGTGATCCAGTCAGATCGGCAGCGGTCGCCCCTCGGCGATCGCTTCCATAGCGAAATAGGACGTGACGCTGTCCAGTTCGACCTTTTCGATCAGGCGTTGGTACACCTTGTCATAGGATGCCATGTCCTGCGTCACGACCTTGAGCTGATAGTCATAATCGCCCCCGATCCGGTGAAAATCCACAACCTCGGGGATGGTCAGTACATGGCGGCGAAACGCCTGCAGCCACTCGGCCGAGTGATGCCGGGTTCGTAGCATCACAAATACCACAAGGCTGAGGCCCAGTTTCTCGCGCGCGATCTTGGCGGTCGACCCGGTGACGACGCCGCTTTCGTTCAGCGCCTTCAGCCTACGCCAGCACGCGTTCTGAGACAGGCCGACCCGATCCGCCAGTTCTCGCTGTGACAGGGTCGCGTCTTTTTGCAGTTCACGCAGTATGCCTTGATCAATTTGATCTATTCTTTCGGTCATATCAGATCATATGACACAAAAAATGAAAAAACTACTCAAACAAATGTGAAGTTTATCCAAAAAATAACAATCATATTGTCAGGGTAATACGGAGCCTGAGCCATGACCCTGAACCAATTCCGCGCGTCCATCCAATCCGCCGATTGCATAACCCCCTTTCGTGATGGGCTGATCGGAGAAGGCGTAATGATTCCGGGTCTGCGCTGGGACGTGCCGCTTGTGTATGCGGATTACGTTGCCTCGGGCCGCGCGTTGCGGCAGGTCGAGGATTTTGTGGCTGCGCATGTGTTGCCGTTTTATGCCAACAGCCACACCGAGGCTTCGTATTGCGGCGCGTATATGACGCGCCTGCGCGGAGAGGCTCGCGCAGAGATTGCCCGCATCGTTGGCGCCCAGGAAGAGGATTCGGTGATCTTCACCGGCTCTGGCGCCACTGCGGGTCTCAACCGGCTGGTCAGCCTGATGGGTGTTAACGAGGCGGACCGGCCGGTTGTTTTGTTGGGGCCGTATGAGCATCACTCGAACATTTTGCCGTGGCGCGAAAGCAAGGCGCGGGTGATCGAAATCCCCGAAGCATCGGACGGGGGTGTCGATCTGCAAGTGCTCGAACGTATATTGGTCGATCATTCTGCGTCCGATCTTATCATCGGGTCGTTTTCAGCGGCCTCGAACGTGACCGGCATCATCACCGACCCCGATCCGGTGACACGCTTGCTGAAAGCGCATGGTGCGCTGGCAGTTTGGGATTATGCCGGGGGTGGGCCTTACCTGCCGATGGATATAGGGGAAGGCGATACACGTAAGGACGCAATAGTTGTCTCTCCGCATAAATTTCCAGGCGGTCCGGGGGCTTCGGGCGTGTTGGTTGTCAACACGGAGGCCGTGCGTCGGACCTGTCCCAGTTGGCCCGGTGGCGGGACAGTCAGCTTTGTGTCGCCATGGCGGCATGACTACAGCGCTAACCTGTCCGCGCGCGAAGAAGCCGGAACACCCAACGTTATCGGCGATATCCGCGCGGCGCTGGCTTTTATCGTCAAGGATGTAGTTGGCGTAAAGGCGATCGCCAAACGCGAGGTACAGTATAACCAAATGGCGTTGAAAGGATGGGGGGACAACCCGAACCTCACGCTGCTGGGCGTGGATAATCCACATCGCCTGCCGATTTTCTCCTTCCTCGTGCGCGACAACGCGGGGCACCCGGTGCATCAGCAACTGTTCACCCGTATGCTCAGCGATATCTACGGCATTCAGGCGCGGGGCGGCTGTGCCTGTGCTGGGCCCTATGCGCATCGCCTGTTGGGCATCGACAGGGACACGTCCGAGGCGTTGCACGCCGCGCTGTCTGCCGGAGAAGAGATGAAGAAGCCCGGTTGGGTGCGGTTGAACTTCTCATATTTGATGAGCGAACAGACGGTGCAGTTCGTGATCGACAGCGTCAATGACTTGTCGCGCCGCACCGCTGAATTCGCACCATTCTACACGGCCGACCCGGCGACCGCCCGCTTCAAAGCGGCGTGACGGAATTGCCGCTTTTCTCAACGCCTTGAGACAGGTATGAGAGGCTCCAATCAACGGAGCCTCTTATGACCAAGATCACCCCGCAACCCGGCATTATGGACATCGCGCTGTATCAGGGCGGCCAGTCGCATGTGGCCGGGGTTTCGCATGTGATCAAGCTGAGTTCCAACGAAAACCCGTTTGGTCCCAGCCCCAAGGCGATCGAGGCTGTGCGCGACAGTGCCGCCAACCTGCATCGCTATCCCAGTACCGACCACGCGCCCCTGCGCGACGCAATCGGTGTACGGCACGGGCTGGACCCAGCGCGGATCATCTGTGGTGTCGGCAGCGATGAGGTGCTGCAATTCGTGGCGCAAGCCTATGCCGGGCCGGGGGACGAGGTCATCTATACCGAGCACGGCTTTTCCATGTACCCGATCATCGCGCGGATGGCGGGGGCAACGCCGGTGATGGTGCCTGAAAAGGACCGCCGCGTGGATGTTGACAACATCCTTGCCGCTGTGACTGATCAGACGCGGATCGTGTTTGTGACCAATCCGGGTAACCCGACCTCGACCATGATCCCTGAAAGTGAGCTTGTGCGCCTAGCCGAGGCTCTGCCCGACAGTTGCCTGATGGTGATCGACGGGGCCTATGCCGAGTTCGTCGATGATTTTGATGGTGGGGCATCCATCGTGGGTCGGTTCGACAACGTGATCATGACCCGGACGTTCTCGAAAGTGTACGGCCTGGGTGGGATGCGCGTGGGCTGGGGCTATGCCGTGCAGTCGATCATTGATGTGCTCAACCGAGTGCGTCAGCCGTTTAACTTATCACTGACAGCTTTGGCGGCGGCCGAAGCTGCGGTTAAGGACGAAGAGTTCTTGTCTCATTGTCAGGCCGAAAACACGCGGCTGCGGGTGTGGTTGTCCGACGAACTGGCCAAGATCGGGGTGCCTTCGGATGCGTCCTGTACCAATTTCATTCTCGCCCGGTTCACCGATCAGGCCGAGGCTGAGGCTTGCGACGACTATTTGAAAACCCAAGGTTTGATCGTGCGGCGTGTGGCGGGATACAACTTGCCAAATGCGCTGCGCATCACCGTGGGCGATGAAGACGCCTGCCGCCGGGTCGTTGCGGCAATCTCCGCATTCAAAGAGGGCGCAGCATGAGCCAGATCTACGACCGTGTTGCACTGATCGGGCTGGGGCTGATCGCCTCGTCCATGTTCTGGGCCATCAAACGCGCCGGGCTAGCGGGTGAAGTGACGGGATACGCGCGGTCCAAGGCGACGCGCGACACCGCGCGCAAGATCGGTCTTTGCGACCGGGTGTGCGATACCGCCCAAGATGCGGCGGAGGGCGCCGATCTTGTCGTTCTCTGTGTTCCGGTCGGCGCGATGGGTGCGGTGGCCGCAGATATCGCACCAATGCTGAAACCGGGCGCGACGGTGTCTGACGTGGGTTCGGTCAAACGTCATGTGATCGAGGCGGTGTCGCCACATATCCCCGAGGGCGTGCATTTCATCCCCGCGCACCCGCTGGCCGGGACGGAACACTCGGGCCCAGAATCCGGTTTTGCCGAATTGTTCGACAATCGTTGGAGTCTTTTGGTGCCGGTTGAAGGCACCGACCCCGCCGCCGTCGCGCGCTTGCGTGCGCTTTGGGAGGGGATGGGATCGAACGTTGATGAGATGGACGCCGACCACCACGATCTGGTGCTAGCCGTTACTTCCCACGCACCGCATCTGATCGCTTACACGATGGTCGGTGTGGCCGATGACCTGCGCCGGGTGACGGATAGCGAGGTTATCAAATATTCGGCTGCCGGGTTCCGGGATTTCACGCGGATCGCGGCCTCGGACCCGACCATGTGGCGCGACGTGTTTCTGACTAACAAGGACGCGACTTTGGAAATTCTTGGCCGGTTCACAGAGGAACTGTTCGCCTTACAGCGTGCCATCCGAACCGGAGATGGTGAGCAGCTGTTCGACTATTTCACACGCACCCGTGCGATCCGGCGTGGGATCATCGACGCAGGCCAGGATACGGATGCGCCGGATTTCGGCCGGGGGAAATCCTAGCCATGAGGGCGATCCGGCGGACCATTGCTTTTGCGCTTGTTGGGGCCTTGGCTTCAACAGCGCAGGCAGCGCCGGAACAGTCATTGATTCCCGTGGCGCGGCCATCGGTCGAGCAGGTTGTTGGCCCCACAAAGCTTCGCCCCGTGTTGCGTCCTGTTTCAGCACAGGTTCTGGCCGTCGCTGCGCGCCCGACAGCGCTGCCGTTCCTGGGGCCGGACACATCCTTGATGCCTTATCTGCGCCCGAAAGCTCTGGAACAGGAGGCGCTGTTCAAGAAACGCAAGCTGCGCAAGGGTTCGGTCTGCGGGGATATCGACATTCAAGGCAAACCGGTGGGGCAGGTTCCGGGCAAGATCAAGGCCTGCGGGATCCAGGACGCGGTGCAGATTACTTCGGTCGCCGGTGTCAAACTCAGCCGCCCGTCTACGATGGATTGCGGAACTGCCATTGCGCTAAACAAATGGGTCGATAAATCGGTCAAGCCAACCTTCAAACGCCGCGGTCCGGTGGTCGAACTACAAGTCGCCGCCCACTATGCCTGCAGAACACGAAACAATCAGAAAGGCGCGCGGATATCCGAGCATGGCAAGGGGCGCGCGATAGATATCTCGGGTTTTCGAATGGCGGACGGAGAGCTGGTGACGGTTCTAAACGGCTGGCGCAAGAACCCGTCGAAGAAACAACTGACCAAAATCTGGCGCGGCGCGTGCGGGCCGTTTGGTACGGTGTTGGGGCCAAACTCGGACCGCTATCACCGTGATCATTTCCATCTGGATACGGCACGCCACAGACGGGGTCCGTATTGCCGTTAACGTAGAATTAGCCGCGGGGCTGGGCCAAGGGGCAGGGGGCCGACCGCAACGAAGCCGTCTCGGAAATTCAACTGCAAATCCAACGCATTGGGGTTTCCGCCTAGTCCGGCCATGAAGTTCAGCGCGCGCGTCACCGGGTCGACGGCTTGATCAGGCAATGCGCCAGCCGCGTTGGCCATGGCGATCATATCGCGCCAGTTCTCGGCTTTGATCGCGATCTCTCCGTTGGGGATGCCTTGCGCGTCCACGTCTAGTTCTCCGGCCGCAAAAAGACGAAGGGCCCCCCATTTCATCTCGGCCAGCCGCAGATCAATTCTGGTGGGTTGCGGGCGACCCTGTTCCAGCGCGGACCGGTCCCATGGCTTGTCGAACACGGTCGTCATGTCCAGTTCGAGCGTCTCAAAGGATTGCGGCAGAGTGGTGGCCGAGCGCATGAGCTCGCGCAAGTCGTCACCGGGGGTGAAACCGTCAATCCGGGCGCTGATGGCATAGGTCTCAGGGCTTGCTGTCTGCGCCATGATCAGCTGCAGCGTCTCGCCCGCCGCTTGCGCTTCTCCGTCGTCAGCGATTGACCACGACCCGGAAGTCAGCGCCATCTTCTCAAGCACCAGCGCAATACCGGGTTGCAGTTGCAACTCTGCCACCAAATCCGCCGCCGTGATGGTCGAGGTTTGGTCGAAATACGATAACCGCTGCGGCGTGTCGGCAAATCGCAGCATTTGCTGGCCGGGCCAGATGGCGGGGCTTTGGAATTCGATCCAATCCGCGCTCCAGGCGGTGCCGTTAACCGGATCGGCCAGCGCGGGATTGTCCAGACGGGTGACATGGTTGAACGGATACCCTGCGGTGGCGACCTGCGAATACTCAGCCTGCCAACCCCGGTCCTGTTGTCCGTCGAACCACGCAGTGATGGCATTGCGCAAGCCAAAACCGGCGACAAACCAATATGCGCTCCAGATCACAGTTATGACAATGACTAGCCGTATCAGCCCGCGCATGGCAGTTCGCCCTTTTTCCCGCACCTGAATTGATGTTTATAGGCGCAAACGGGCAAGGACCAGTGCTATGACGATGTGGGTATTCGGATATGGATCGCTGTTGTGGAATCCGGGGTTTCCCGTGGCCCGCAGCGCGCGTGCGACGTTGCACGGATATGCCCGATCCTTCTGCATGAGCTCGATCCACCATCGCGGGACCGAGGATCATCCCGGCCTTGTGCTGGCTTTGGACGAACAGGACAGCGCCCAATGCAAGGGTCTGGCCCTGTCGGTCGAGCCCGGTCACGAAGACCGCACCCTGCACGAGTTGCGCGAGCGTGAGCTCATTTCGTCAGCCTACGTTGAGAAGATGCTGGACGTGCATCTGGAAAGCGGCGAAACGGTCGAGGCTGTCACCTATGTGATCGAAAAAGACCACGTGCAATATTGCGGTGGAATGCCGCTTGAGGAACAGGCTCAGATCATCGCCCACGCCGTGGGCGGGCGCGGGCCGAACACCGAATACCTCTATAACACCGCCGAACATCTGGCCGAGATTGGCCTGCGCGACCCTGATCTTGAGTGGTTGGCGCAACGGGTGCGTAGCATTACCGCATAAACCCTTGGCGTCACCGGCGGATTTTCGCTAGATTCACTGTCAGAGCAGGTAAGAACCGGGAACCACGCGCATGGCGCAGGCACATCAGGGCGCGAGACCGCATTTCTCGCAACCCATTCGTCAGATCGTAACGATGCTGATCGCTATAGGTCTGGCGGGGGCGGGCGTGTTTATGGCGCTGCCCTATGTCTTGCCGGTCTTCTATGCCAACCCGTATCTCAATGGGTTTATCCTGCTGGTCTTTGCGATCGGTGTTCTGGCCTGTTTTCTTCAGGTAACACAGTTAATCGGCTCGGTCCGCTGGATCGAAGCTTTTGTCGGTGGCGTCGTCCGCGAAGATGCGCGCACCCCGCAATTGCTGGCGCCGCTGGCCTCGTTGCTGCGTGAACGTGGCGCGCGGTCTCAGATCAGTTCCAGTTCAACCAGGTCCATTCTGGACTCGGTGGCCGAGCGGATCGAGGAAGAACGTGAGATCACGCGATATATCACCAACGTCCTGATTTACTTAGGCCTTCTGGGTACATTCTTCGGCCTCGCCACCACGGTCCCGGCCATTGTCGACACGATCCGCAGCCTTAACCCGCAAGAGGGCGAAGAGGGGCTGGCCGTGTTCAATCGCTTGATGGTTGGGCTTGAGGCGCAGTTGCAGGGCATGGGCGTGGCCTTTGGGTCCTCGTTGCTGGGTCTGGCCGGGTCGTTGATAGTCGGCTTGCTGGAGCTGTTTGCGGGCCATGGTCAGAACCGGTTCTACCGCGAGATGGAGGAATGGCTGTCCTCGATCACACGGGTCGGCTTTGCGCTGGGTGATGAAGGCAGCAGCGCAGAACTGGCCGTACTGTCCCCGGTGTTGGATACGATGTCAGAACAGATGGACGCCTTGCAGGACCTGTTCTCGGCACAGGAGGGGGATCGGGCCGAGCTGTCCGCCAAGCTGGGTCAGTTGGTGGACGTGATCACCGATATGAACCTGCGCCAATCCGACAACGAAGGCGTCACCGCCGCGCTGGAACGCGTGGCGCTGGGACAGGATGCCCTGCTGGATCATATGCGCGAACAGGGCACCGGCGACGGGATCGACGCCGAAAGCCGGATGCGCCTGCGGTCGATGGATGTGCAACTGTTGCGCATCCTCGAAGAAATCTCGGCCGGTCGCCAGGAAAGCATGAGCGAGATGCGCAAGGATATCGAGCTGCTGGTCAAGGCCCTGACATTGCCGCGCGGTGCTGTACGCACGACGCCGGGCGGAGAATAAAAGATGGCCCTGTCCCGTCGCACAGGTCAACGGTTTCAGGGCTCGGTCTGGCCCGGCTTCGTGGATGCGATCACCGGGCTTTTGATGGTTTTGACCTTCGTTCTGACGATCTTCATGGTGGTTCAGTTCGTCCTGCGGGAAACGATTTCGGGGCAGGAAGACGAGCTGACAGCGCTGTCTGACGAAGTTGCCGCGTTGGCCGGCGCGCTGGGGTTGGAAGAACGCGAAAACAGCCGACTTGAAGCTCGGCTTGGGGCGCTGAACGCGACATTGTCTGAAACCGAAGATGAGTTGGCTCAGGCCGAAGATAGCCTTTCGGAGGCGCAATCGCGGATCACGGGTTTTGAGGCGCAGGTTGCGGCATTGCTGGCCGATCAGGATCGCGCGCAAGATGTCATAGCCTCGCTTGAAGCGGAACGGCAGGGGTTACAGGACCAACAGGAACAGTTGCTATCGGATCAGGATGCGTTGAATCTTGCGCTTGCTCAAAGTCGCGCGGAGATTGACGCGCAAGCCGAGGCTGCACGGTTGGCTGCGGCCCGCCGCGAAGCACTGGAAGCTCTGGTTGCCGATTTGGAGCAAAGCGAAACTGCCCAGGCGGCGCTGATCACGGAACTTGAAGATCAACTTAACGCTGAAGAGGCCGCGCGACTGGCTGAGGCGGCGGCGGCTGAAAACCTGCGCGACCGATTGCAGAACGCCGATGCCGAACTGACTGCGATGACACTGGCGTTGGAAGCGCAGCGCAAAGAGGCCGAGGAAACGCTGACCCTTTTGGCTGCCGCCCAAGCCGCTCGTGCCGAGCTTGAGCGTCAATTTGGAGAGCTGAATACCGAAGAGCTTGAGGCGCAGTTGCAGGCTGCCCTTGCCGCACAAACTCAGGCGCAGACGGATGCACAGGAACAACGCACATTGGCCGAGGAGCGCGCTGCCCTGCTGGCCGTGGCCCGCGAAGCGATTTCGACTGAAAAAGAAGTATCTGAGCAGGCGCAGCGTCAAACCGCTTTGTTGAACCAGCAACTCGCTGCGCTGCGTCAACAATTGGGCGGGTTGCAGGCGCTGCTGGACGATTATGAAGAACGCAACGCCGCCGCCGATATCCGCATCCAAACGCTGGGGCAGGATCTTAACGCGGCTTTGGCCCGCGCGGCCTCGGAAGAACGTCGCCGCCGCCTGCTGGAAGAGGCCGAACGCGCCCGTCTGGAAGCTGAAGCCGAAGCTCTGTCAGGCCAGAATGAGGAACTGGCTGCGCAGGCCGAGGACTTGCAGCGTTACCGCTCGGAATTCTTCGGCAGATTACGCGATGTTCTGGGGGATCAAGACGGGGTGCGGATCGAAGGGGATCGGTTCGTCTTTTCGTCCGAGGTTCTGTTTGACACCGGCTCGGCCGTGCTGTCGCCCGAAGGCCAACTCGAGGTCGCCAAAGTGGCCAACATCCTACGCACCGTGGCCGCTGAAATCCCCGAAGGGCTGAACTGGGTCATTCGTGTCGACGGCCACACGGACAATGTCCCCCTCGCGGGGTCGGGGCGCTATCGCGACAACTGGGAACTGAGCCAGGGTCGCGCCCTGTCGGTGGTTCTGTATATGGTTGAGGCGCTGGGTATTCCGCCCAGCCGGCTTGCGGCAAACGGCTTTGGAGAGTTCCAGCCCGTCAATCCGGCCGACACACCCGAAGCACGGGCCCAGAACCGGCGCATCGAGCTGAAGCTGACGGAACGATAACTAGCGCTTTGCCTTGTGCTCAGCGACGCCCAAAGCGAAAGCTGTCGTCTGGCGTACCAGTGAAACACCGTGGGATGACCGGGTAGTTTTCAGTTAGGAAATAGGCGTATGTTCCAGACGGATATTCGGGTGAGACCGTGATGCCTCCGTTGCATTCGTCCAGATTTCCGGTTCCTGCGCGGTAAACATAGTCCTCATTGAAGGTGCCATCAAAGTTTCCGTCTGGTGCGCTGCCTCCGGGTCGATTGCCGTTCTTCAGTTGGTAGGATGAGGACATTTGCGTCACGTTCCCATCCACAATACCAGTCATCGCATAGATCGGGAAACCATCTGCGGCATATCCGACCAGAGGCGAATGTCGGGTCGGCGTGTATTCCAATAGTTCGATCAAGCCGGTCGGGATACCGTGATAGTGGTACTTTCCTCCGGGGAGAACATGGGCGTGGTTTTCATCAAGACCCAGCGAAATTGCACCGCCAAGTGCGTTGTAAGACCAACCCGATCTTGGATCTCCATTCCAGTATTCTGCCGCCAGCGGATCAAACACCACACCGTCTATCGACACGCCGAAATTCCAACCCAGCTCCAGAGGCTTAGGCATGCGACTTGGTTTTGGGCGCGCGGGTACGCTGAGATTGACTCGTTGCTCGGAAAGGCCGTGCGGGTTGCCTCGGTTTGGAAAGCGACCGACCAGATGGTCCGGTATTCCATTTGCGGAAACGCTTACGCGATTTTTGGCTTCGGTGAGATCAACGTAACTGACCCCCGGATCAATCGTGGCCGGTTGCAGAATTAGTGGCCGCGTTGTCGTTTCATCTTGATAGCGAAACCTGTGTCGTGCGGTCGTTATTGTGGCGATCACGGCAAAGGTTAAGGAAGAGCCCCAAAGGACGGCGGGTTTAAGCAGTCGACTCTCCAATTCGCTTCAACGGTGATTGTGAAACGTGCGCGAGAAGTCGTTCCGTCGAAAAACGCGCCCACGGGCGCGCAATCGTCTGGCGTTGATGCAAAATCGCCCGGATGCAGGTGCAACCGGGCGATCAATGTTTCTAAACGCTTGTGCAATCAGTCTGCTGTTAGCAGCGGCGGCTTGTCGCCCGGAATGCGGGGCTGATCGGGGCCCAGAATTTCCAGGTTCAGATCGCCCTTCTTAACCGAAACGCGAACCACACCACCCTTGGCCAACTTACCGAACAATAGCTCTTCAGCCAGAGGCTTCTTGATGTGTTCCTGGATCACCCGGCCCAGAGGGCGTGCGCCCATCTTGTCGTCATACCCTTTGTCCGCCAGCCATTCGGCGGCCTTGGGTGTCAGGTCAAAGGTCACATTGCGGTCCATCAACTGTGCTTCCAGTTGCAGGACGAATTTCTCTACCACTTGCAGGATGACCTCTTTCGGCAGCGGTGCGAAGGAAATCACCGCGTCCAGACGGTTGCGGAATTCAGGTGTAAAGGTCCGCTCAATCGCAGCCGTATCTTCACCTTCGCGGCGATCACGGCCAAAGCCGATCGCGGCCTTGGCCTGTTCCTGTGCACCCGCGTTCGAAGTCATGATCAGCACCACGTTGCGGAAATTCACCGTGCGACCGTTGTGATCGGTCAGCTCACCATGGTCCATCACCTGCAACAGGATGTTAAACACATCCGGGTGCGCCTTCTCGATCTCGTCCAGCAGCAGCACGCAATGCGGATGCTGGTCAACGCCGTCGGTCAACAGACCACCCTGATCGAACCCAACATAACCCGGAGGCGCACCGATCAGGCGAGAGACCGCGTGCTTCTCCATGTATTCCGACATGTCAAAGCGCAGCAGTTCAACACCCAGCGTATCGGCCAGCTGTTTCGCCACTTCGGTTTTGCCCACACCGGTCGGACCTGCGAACAGGTAATTGCCGATGGGCTTTTCAGGCTCACGCAGGCCAGCCCGCGCCAGTTTGATCGCGCTGGAAAGCGCGACAATGGCGTCGTCCTGACCGAAAACCACCCGTTTTAGCGAGGTCTCAAGGTCTTTGAGAACCTCGGCATCGTCCTTGGTGACGTTCTTGGGCGGGATGCGGGCGATCTTGGCAACCACGGCCTCGATCTCTTTCACGCCAATGGTTTTTCGGCGCTTGCTTTCCGCAACCAGATGCTGAGCTGCTCCAGCTTCGTCAATCACGTCGATGGCCTTGTCAGGCAGCTTGCGGTCATTGATATAGCGTGCCGACAGTTCCACCGCCGTTTTGATCGCGTCCGCGGTATATTTGATCGCGTGATGTTCTTCGAAATAAGGTTTGAGGCCGCGCAGGATTTTCACGCTGTCTTCCACCGAAGGCTCATTCACATCAATTTTCTGGAACCTGCGGCTGAGCGCGCGGTCTTTTTCGAAGTGCTGACGGAACTCCTTGTATGTGGTCGAACCCATGGTGCGTAGCTTGCCACCCTGCAGTGCAGGTTTCAGCAAGTTCGACGCATCCATCGCGCCTCCCGATGTGGCGCCTGCGCCGATGACCGTGTGAATTTCGTCAATGAAAAGCACCGCATCGGGATGCTCTTCCAACTCGGTCACAACCGCCTTCAGCCGTTCCTCGAAATCACCGCGATAGCGCGTACCGGCCAGCAGCGCGCCCATATCCAGCGAATAAATCGTTGTCTCGGACAGCACATCGGGGGCTTCGCCCGCGACGATTTTGTGCGCAAGTCCTTCGGCAATAGCCGTTTTGCCCACGCCCGGATCGCCAACCAGCAACGGATTGTTTTTGCGGCGGCGGCAAAGCACCTGGATACAGCGTTCAACCTCGTCCGAGCGCCCAATCAGCGGATCAACGTCACCCGCGCGGGATTTGGTGTTCAGATCGACACAGTACTTTCCAAGAGCGCTTTCTTTTTGTTCGCCTTCGCCCGTGCCAGACTGCGGTTCCTCTTCAACCTGATCCGCGCCCGAAACTGAGCGGTTTTCGCCGTAGGCAGGGTCTTTAGCGACGCCGTGAGCGATGAAATTCACCGCGTCATAGCGTGTCATATCCTGTTCTTGCAGGAAATAGGCCGCATTGCTTTCGCGTTCGGCGAAGATGGCGACCAGAACATTGGCGCCCGTCACCTCAGTCCGGCCAGAGCTTTGCACGTGGATCGCGGCGCGTTGGATCACGCGCTGGAAGGCGGCTGTTGGCACGGCTTCTGACCCGTCAATGTCGGTGACGAGGTTGGATAAATCTTCGTCAATGAATTCGACCAGAGTACTACGCAAGTCCTCAAGATCAACGCTGCAGGCTTTCATGACACGGATCGCATCCGGTTCTTCCAGCAGCGCCAGAAGCAGATGCTCCAGCGTGGCGAATTCGTGTCGCCGTTCGTTCGCTGCCGCAAGGGCCGCGTGAATGGCTTGTTCTAAAGTGCTCGAGAATGAAGGCACGCGGGTGCTCCTCTGTCTTGGGTCGGAAGGGGCGCGGGCTTTCGGCCGGATCCCCATCCCAACCATGTCCTCATACTATTAGAGTTTGGTTGATCATGGCCCGGCTTCAAGGGTTTTCTTTCACTTGACAGTCACATTTATTGTGACCGTGGCTGTGAAGTTGGGGAAATAGGCATCAAAAGCGGTCTTTTCTAGCCCGGATTTCCGCAAATACAGCCGCCGGATCCGCGCCCGCCATGCCCAGATGCGCTTGAATCGCCGGATCTGCGGCGCGCAGGAAAGGATTTGTTGCGTTTTCCAAAGCCAATGTCGAGGGCACCGTTGGTTCATTCGCTGCCCGCGCGCGGTCGATATCGGCAGCGCGGTCTTGCAGCGCAGCATTGTCCGGATCGACCGTCAGGGCAAACTTGGCGTTCGATTGTGTATATTCGTGACCTGAACACACTATAGTATCATCGGGCAGGGCGGCCAATTTCGACAGGGAGGCCCACATTTGAGGCGCTGTCCCTTCGAACAGACGCCCGCAGCCGAGGGCCATCAGGCTGTCTGCGGTAAAAACGGCAGCACTTTGGGGCATGTAAAACGCGATATGTCCGACCGTATGGCCTGAGACATCCAACACCTGAACTTGCTCTCCGCCCAGTTCAAACGTATCGCCATCGCTGACTTGTTGATCCAATGGTGGCAAGCGGTGCGCGTCGGCAGCGGCCCCGATCACTTTGGCGGTGTGCTTTTCCAGAATGGCCGGCAAGCCGTCCACATGGTCATAGTGGTGATGAGTCAACAACACGTGGCTGAGCGTCCAGCCGCGCCGGTCCAGCTCGGCCAGAATGGGTCCTGCTTCGGGCGCGTCGATCAAAGCGGTGTTGCCGCTTGCGGCGTCATGCGCCAGAAAAGCGTAGTTATCGCTGAGACATGGAATGGTGACGATTTCAAGAGGCATGGCCTTTTGCCCTTTCGTTGCTAGACTGCGCCGAAGCTAAGCCGATTGACCGGGTGTCCGCAATGCATCTTGATGTGCAGGATCTGAGGAATTTCTACTACCGCAGCACATTGGGGCGTGCGGCGCAGGCGGCGATCCGGGGCCGGTTGATCGAACAATGGCCCGAAGCCAAGGGCCAGACAGTCGCCGGGTTTGGCTTTGCCGTACCCTTGCTGCGCCCTTACCTGGCAGATGCCCGGCGGGTGATTGGGCTGATGCCTGGGCCGCAAGGCGTTATGCCGTGGCCCGCGGGGATGCCCAATGTCTCGGTCCTGACGGAAGAGACGATGTGGCCGATAGAGACCGGGCACGTGGACAAGCTGGTGGTGATGCACGGGCTTGAGACCTCGCAGCGGCCAAGCGAACTGTTAAATGAATGCTGGCGGGTTCTGGGTCCTGGTGGGCGCGCGTTCTTTATTGTGCCCAACCGCGCGGGATTGTGGTCACGGACGGATCGGACGCCGTTTGGCTTTGGACGTCCGTATTCAGCATCGCAGCTAGAAAACCAGCTCCGGGCGCATCATTTTGAACCGGAAAGCCATTGCTCAGCATTGTATTTGCCTCCCTCGTTCCGGCGGTTCTGGCTCAAGTCGGGCAATCTGATTGAAAAGACGGGCCAGCGGATACCCACCGTCATGGCTGGAGGTGTTCTGATGGTCGAAGCAACAAAGCATATTCGACCCCCAAGCGGCAGCGTCACCAAGGATCCTGTCCGTCGTCCGATCAAGGCACTAGACGGTCTGTTGAAGCCCGCCTAGCTCTTGCTTGCTTTTACGCCACGTCAAAGCGGGAAAACGCGGCAAAAACGCCTCAGGAATCGCAAAAACCTACACTTTCGTAACATTTTTCGCCCCTTGCAGCCGGACAAAAGGGTCGCACCCTCTGTAATTATTTGAAATCAAACACTTTGTGGATAAAGTCACCCCCGTGATAATATGTTGCTAGCTGGGTTCGGCTCTGCTACATCCCCGGTGATTTTGATCCCCGCCCCAAAAGGACGGGGTTTCCTCACGCCCCAAGGTAGCGGCCGCTACCCGAAATCGGGGCCTCAAATATCGGAAGGGTGGACGTGTCCGAACCAGCTTCGATTTCCACAGGCATCGCCGAGCGCTATGCCACCGCGATCTTCGAGATCGCGAAAGAGAATAAAGACCTCGCAGGTCTGGAGACCGGAATTAACGATCTGGCAGCAGCATTGGGCGACAGCGCCGAACTGCGTAACCTGATCGCTTCGCCTCTGGTTTCGCGCGCCGAACAGGAAGGCGCCATTACCGCAATCGCCGACAAAATGGGCCTGAACGCCATCCTGCGCAACACGCTGGGCCTGATGGCACAAAAACGCCGCCTGTTTGTCGTACCGCAGCTGGTGCAGGTTCTGCGCGACATGCTGGCCGAAGAGCGTGGCGAAGTGACTGCCGATGTTGCCTCGGCCAAAGCGCTGACCAAGACACAGATGGAAAAACTGTCCAAGACGCTGTCCGAGCGTGTGGGCAAGACCGTGACAATCAATGCGACCGTTGATGAAAGCCTCATCGGCGGTCTTGTCGTTAAAGTGGGCTCGAAGATGATCGACAGTTCGATCCGTTCGAAGCTGAACTCCCTACAGAATGCAATGAAAGAGGTCGGATAAATGGGAATCCAAGCTGCAGAGATTTCTGCAATCCTGAAGGACCAGATCAAGAATTTTGGTCAGGAAGCCGAAGTGGCCGAGATCGGCCGCGTGCTGAGCGTCGGTGACGGGATTGCCCGTGTATACGGCCTGGACAACGTGCAAGCGGGTGAAATGGTCGAATTCCCCGGTGGCATCATGGGCATGGCCCTGAACCTGGAAAGCGACAACGTTGGTGTCGTTATCTTCGGTTCTGACCGTGACATCAAAGAAGGTGACACAGTCAAGCGCACCAACTCGATCGTGGACGTTCCGATCGGTGACGAGCTGCTGGGCCGTGTTGTTGACGGTCTGGGCAACCCGCTGGACGGCAAAGGCCCGATCAATGCCTCCAAGCGTGGCGTTGCTGACGTCAAAGCCCCCGGCATCATCCCGCGTAAATCGGTGCACGAGCCGATGGCAACCGGCCTGAAATCGGTTGACGCGATGATTCCGATCGGCCGTGGCCAGCGTGAGCTGATCATTGGCGACCGTCAGACCGGTAAAACCGCCGTTGCTCTGGACACCATCCTGAACCAGAAAGTCTACAACGACGCAGCAGGCGACGACGAGTCGAAGAAACTGTACTGCATCTACGTGGCTGTTGGTCAGAAGCGTTCGACCGTTGCACAGCTGGTGAAGAAACTGGAAGAATCCGGCGCGATTGAATACTCGATCGTTGTGGCCGCAACCGCGTCCGACCCGGCGCCGATGCAGTTCCTGGCGCCTTACTCGGCGACTGCGATGGCCGAATACTTCCGCGACAACGGCCGCCACGCGCTGATTATCTATGATGACCTGTCGAAACAGGCTGTGTCCTATCGTCAGATGTCCCTGCTGCTGCGTCGTCCGCCCGGACGTGAAGCCTATCCTGGCGACGTTTTCTACCTCCACTCGCGTCTGCTGGAGCGTTCGGCGAAGCTGAACGAAGACTTTGGTGCAGGCTCGCTGACCGCTCTGCCGGTTATCGAAACGCAAGGTGGTGACGTTTCGGCGTTTATTCCGACCAACGTGATCTCGATCACCGACGGTCAGATCTTTCTGGAAACCGAACTGTTCTATCAGGGTATCCGCCCTGCTGTGAACACCGGTCTGTCGGTTTCGCGCGTGGGCTCCTCGGCTCAGACTGACGCGATGAAATCGGTTGCCGGTCCGGTGAAACTGGAGCTGGCTCAGTACCGCGAAATGGCTGCGTTTGCGCAGTTCGGTTCCGACCTTGATGCCGCAACTCAGCAGCTGCTGAACCGTGGTGCGCGCCTGACCGAGCTGATGAAACAACCGCAGTACTCGCCGCTGACAAACGCGGAAATCGTCTGCGTTATCTTTGCAGGCACCAACGGCTACCTCGACAAGATCGACGTATCTGATGTTGGCCGCTACGAGGCCGGTCTGCTGTCGCACCTGCGCGGCAAGCATGCTGACCTGCTGAAGTGGATCACCGACGAAGATCCGAAGATCAAAGGTGACGCAGCAGACAAACTCAAGGCAGCGATCGACGAATACGCCGCGACCTTCGCTTGATAGGGGGTTCCGATGCCTAGTCTGAAGGACCTTAAAAACAGGATCGAGTCGGTCAAGTCGACCCGCAAGATCACCAAGGCCATGCAGATGGTCGCGGCTGCAAAACTGCGCCGCGCCCAGGAATCTGCTGAAGCCTCACGCCCTTATGCCGAGCGGTTCAATGCCGTTATGGCGGGGCTGGCGGCTTCGGTCGGGGGCAGCGACAGCGCCCCCAAGCTGCTCCGTGGTACGGGCAGTGATGATGTGCATCTGCTGGTCGTGATGACAGCTGAACGCGGCCTGTGTGGCGGCTTCAACTCGAACATCGCCAAGCTGGCCCGCCAAAAGGCGGAAGAGCTGCGCGGCAAAGGCAAGACGGTCAAGATCCTGACTGTCGGCAAAAAAGGCCGCGACGCGCTCAAGCGCGATTTGGGCGATCTGTTCGTTGGACATGTCGACCTGAGCGAGGTCAAGCGCATTGGCTACACCAACGCGCAAGACATCGCCAAGGACGTACTGTCACGCTTTGATGGGGCTGAGTTCGATGTTGCCACGATCTTCTACTCGAAGTTCGTCAACGTTGTGACCCAGATCCCGACGGCACAGCAAATCATCCCCGCCTCGTTCGAGGACGACGCGGCAGGTGACGACAGCGGTGCCATCTTCGACTACGAGCCCAGCGAAGAGGCTATCCTGGCCGACCTGCTGCCCAAGGGGGTTGCAACCGCGATCTTCTCGGCTCTGCTCGAAAACGGAGCGTCTGAACAGGGTGCACGGATGTCCGCGATGGACAACGCGACACGCAACGCGGGCGAGATGATCGACAAGCTGACGATCCAGTTCAACCGCTCGCGTCAGGCCGTGATCACCAACGAGCTGATTGAAATTATTTCCGGCGCCGAAGCGCTGTAGAGACATACCGGAGACGAAACATGGCGAATGCAAAAGGCAAAGTCACACAGATCATCGGGGCCGTCGTCGACGTGCAGTTCGATGACGCACTGCCTGAAATTCTGAACGCGCTGGAAACCACCAACAACGGCAAACGCCTGGTGTTGGAAGTTGCTCAGCACCTGGGTGAAAACACCGTCCGTACCATCGCGATGGATGCGACCGAAGGTCTGGTCCGTGGCGAAGTTGTGACCGACACCGGCGCACCGATCTCGGTTCCGGTTGGCAACGCCACCCTTGGCCGCATCCTGAACGTGGTCGGCGAGCCGATCGACGAAAAAGGCGACGTTGTTGCGTCGGAAACCCGCGCAATCCACCAGCCCGCACCTGAGTTCGCGGAACAGTCGACCGAGTCGGAAATCCTTGTGACCGGCATCAAGGTTGTTGACCTGCTGGCTCCTTACGCCAAAGGCGGTAAAATTGGCCTCTTCGGTGGCGCGGGCGTTGGAAAAACCGTTCTGATCATGGAACTGATCAACAACATCGCCAAAGTGCACTCGGGCTTCTCGGTGTTCGCGGGTGTTGGTGAACGGACCCGTGAAGGGAACGACCTGTACCACGAGATGATCGAATCGAACGTTATTAAGCCCGACAACCTGTCGGAATCGCAGGTTGCGCTGGTTTACGGTCAGATGAACGAACCTCCGGGAGCGCGTGCACGTGTTGCTTTGACCGGTCTGACCCTGGCCGAGCAGTTCCGCGACCAGTCCGGTACCGACGTTCTTTTCTTCGTCGACAACATCTTCCGCTTCACGCAAGCGGGCTCCGAGGTTTCGGCTCTGCTGGGTCGTATTCCTTCGGCGGTGGGCTACCAGCCGACGCTGGCCACCGACATGGGCGCCCTGCAGGAACGCATCACCTCGACCAAGTCGGGCTCGATCACCTCGGTGCAGGCGATCTACGTGCCTGCGGACGACCTTACCGACCCTGCGCCGGCAACCTCGTTTGCTCACTTGGATGCGACTACCGTTCTTAACCGTGCGATCTCGGAAAAGGGTATCTATCCGGCTGTTGACCCGCTCGACTCGTCGTCGCGTCTGCTGGACCCGGCCATCGTTGGTGAAGAGCACTACGCGGTTGCAACCGACGTTCAGCAGATCCTCCAGCGCTATAAGTCGCTTCAGGACATCATCGCCATCCTCGGTATGGACGAACTGTCGGAAGAAGACAAACTGACCGTTGCCCGTGCCCGTAAGATCGAGCGCTTCCTGTCGCAGCCGTTCGACGTGGCCGAGGTTTTCACTGGTTCGCCGGGCGTTCAGGTTCCTCTGGATGTCACCATCTCGTCGTTCAAAGCCGTTGTGGCTGGCGAATATGATCACCTGCCCGAAGCGGCCTTCCTGATGGTTGGTGGCATCGACGAAGTGATCGCCAAAGCGGAAAAGATGGCCGCAGAAGCCGCCTAAGGAGTATCCCTGATGGCAAACACGATGCAATTCGACCTCGTCAGCCCAGAGCGGAGCCTTGCTTCGCTTGAGGCCACCGCGGTCCAGCTACCCGGCGCGGACGGGGACATGACGGCAATGCCCGATCATGCCCCCACCATCACCACGCTACGCCCCGGTCTGCTGAAGGTTGAGGCACCTGCCGGAGCCAGCGAATACCTGGTCACTGGCGGGTTTGCCCAGATCAACGGCGACGGCCTGTCGGTTCTGGCTGAAAAAGCCATACCGGTTGCCGAAGTGACCCGGTCGCATCTGGATGACCTGATCGCTGAAGCCCGCGCCTCGCACGAGGCCGCAAAGGCCGGGGACGATCAGTCCATCGTTGACGATGCAGCCAAACTGCTGGCCGACATGGAAGCGCTTGGGACGCATATGAGCCTGTAACGGCTTGTTGCAAATGGATCATTCGAAACGGCCTCGCAATGCGGGGCCGTTTTTTTGTCGTGATTTGCTTGAAGTCTCAGATTAAGTTTTCAGTGTAAATGGTTATAGACGATAAAGATGAAGACATTTCGCACCCACCCGATTGGTATCGACCAAGGCGAGACTGTACTGTTTTCCGAATTTTCCAATGGCGGGGACATGTGGACAGGCAACGGAACCCGAGAACGGCGCGCGGCTGTTACGTTCAGCCAGCCGTTCAGGACCACGCCAGTGGTTCAGGTTGGCATATCCCTATGGGATGTGGACACAACCACCGCCCTGCGCGCCGAGGTCAAGGCCGAGGATATCTCAGCCGAAGGCTTCAGCGCCGTTTTCCGCACTTGGTCAGACACCCGCATCGCGCGGATCAGGATGTCCTGGACAGCGATCGGAGAGGTGGCGCATGAGGATGACTGGGACATCTCCTAGCCATCCGACGTTTCAGGATTCGATCATGTCCACCCGTGTTGCGTGACGGCCGCCTTCGAAATCGGCTCCAAGGAAAGCATCCACGATATCCAGCGCCTGACCTTCACCTACGACGCGTGCACCGATGGACAGCATGTTGGCGTCGTTATGCTGGCGGATCATCCGGGCTGAGAACGCGTCGGAACACACACCGCAGCGAATGCCGGGGACCTTGTTCGCCGCCATCATGATGCCCTGTCCCGTGCCGCAAAGGATGATACCCAGTGCGCAATCACCCGAGGCAACGGCGTCAGCGGCGGCTTTGCCGTGGATCGGATAATGCGTGCTCTCAGGTGTTTGAGGGCCGATATCCATGACCTCCCATCCTTGGTCCGCGATATGTTTGGCAACCGCTTGGCGCAGCTCGATGGCGGCGTGGTCGCTGGAAAGAACGATGCGTTTGGGGGCTGTCACGGAAAGCTCCTGCCTTAGAGGGGTCACGAAAAAGGGCGGCTGCAAGGCCGCCCGTTCAGATCAGTCCATGTGGTACATGGATTCGTAGATCGGGGTCAGGGTCTTGTCCTCGAACAGCGACGAGACCGAGGTGCCGTTCCAAATGTTCAGGATCGCCTGCGTAAAGATGGGCGCTGTCGGAACAATGCGGATATTTTTGGCTTTGGCGACTTCTTTGGTGGGTTGGATTGTGTCGGTCAGAACCAGTGATTTCATCACCGAGTTTGTCACACGCTCAACCGCCGGGCCGCTCATGACACCGTGGGTGATATAGGAATGCACCTCTTTCGCGCCGTTATCCAGCAGCACTTGCGCGGCCTTGCAGAGAGTACCCGCTGTGTCGCACATGTCGTCCACGATCAGGCAGATCTTGTCTTTGACGTCGCCGATGACAGTCATCTCGGCCACTTCGCCGGCCTTTTCGCGCCGCTTATCCACGATCGACAGCGGCGCTTCGATCCGCTTGGCCAATTCACGCGCGCGGGCCACACCGCCCACATCGGGTGAGACCACCATGATCTCATCCATCTGGTCCTTGAACTGGTTTTTCACATCCAGCGCGAAGATCGGTGAGGCATAAAGGTTGTCCACCGGGATATCAAAGAACCCCTGAATCTGGGCTGCGTGCAGGTCCATCGTCAGAACCCGCTCGATCCCGGCGCCGGTCAGCATGTTGGCAACCAGCTTGGCGGAAATCGGCGTGCGCGCCTTGGTGCGACGGTCCTGACGGGCATAGCCGAAATAAGGGATCACGGCAGTGATCCGCTGCGCGGATGAGCGGCGCAGCGCGTCGGCGATGATCAGCAGTTCCATCAGGTTATCGTTTGCCGGGTTCGAAGTCGGCTGGACGATGAACATATCCTCGCCGCGTACATTCTCGAACACTTCGACGAAAATCTCGCCGTCGTTAAAACGTTCGACCCGTGCGTCAACCAACCCCTGGTCAACGCCGCGATACAGGCTCATGCGGCGTGCAATGGTCTGGGCAAGCGGAAGATTGGCGTTCCCAGCGATCAGCTTGGGTTCGTTGAGTGTCGGCATCGGCTGAGGTCCCCGGGCAGCAAAGGCTAATGTGACAGATTCGTGATGTTGACACCGCTTAGCATGGCCTTACCGTCTCGCAAAGATAACGCAGCGGAGAAAGTGAACATGGCCACCATAGACTACTATTTTGCGACAATTTCGCCCTTCACCTATCTGGCCGGAACCCGGTTGGAAGAGGTGGCCGCGAAACATGGCGCGACAATTAACTACAAACCACTGGATATCATGGCCCTGTTTGGCCGGACCGGAGGCACCCCACCCAAGGACCGGCATATTTCGCGCACCGAATACCGAGCACAGGAATTGCAGCGTCAGGCCAAAAATCTGGGGATGGAATTCAACATTCAACCCGCACATTGGCCGACGAACATGGCGCCATCGTCCTATGCCGTGATCGCGGCGGCCAAGGATGGCTCAGGCGATGTGGGCAAGCTGGTCCATTCCTTCCTGCGCGCCTGCTGGGCCGAGGAAAAGGACATCGCGCAGGATGACGTGATCCGCGATTGCCTGTCGGCAGCCGGGTTCGACCCGAACCTCGCGGATAGCGGGTTGCTGGACGGTGCCGAAACCTATGCCGCCAATCTGGAACAGGCCGTGGACAGCGGTGCCTTTGGCGCGCCGTTCTATATTACCGAGGATGGACAACGGTTCTGGGGTCAGGATCGGCTCGAAGATCTGGACCGCCACCTGTCCGAGATGAAAGGGTGAAGGACGGGGTGGCCTCTTCCTCCATCTATGTCCGCAATCTAGGGAAAGGCGAGCGCAGTGTGCTCGCCTTGCATTGCACGATTGCGCATTCAGGGGCGTGGGCTGGTCTTGCGTCTTGTATCGGCACACAGGCTACATTCGTTGCACCCGATATGCTGTCACATGGCATGAGCCCTGATTGGGACGGGCAGTCAGATTTCTTCGACCTGACTACGGCGCTGTCTGCTGCTCAACTAACCCAGCCGATGGATCTGATCGGGCATTCCTTTGGCGCAATGATTGCCCTACGGCTTGCTGTAGAACACCCAAATCTGGTGCGCAGTGTTGTCTTGATCGAGCCCGTGTTTTTCGCCGTTGCCGCCCAGGACGCACCTGATTTGTTGGCTCAGCATGACATGGCAGCCCAGCCATATGTGGAGGCGTTGAAAGCCGGAGACATGCCGTTGGCAGCCCGTCTGTTCAACCGTATGTGGAGCACAGATGACAGCCTGCGTTGGCCGGACATGCCCGAGAAAACGCGCGCGGCGATGATCCGGGGGATCCGGGTTGTTCCAGATGTGGAGCAGTCTCTGTTCCAGGACACAAAAGGCCTCCTGAGACCAGAAGCGCTGCTCGGGGCCAAAGCACCTGTATTGCTCATGGCGGGCGGCAACTCTCATCCGGTCATGCCTGCGATTGCCCGGGGATTGCAAAGACGCCTGCCCAATGCGTCCAAGGTTACTGTAGAAAGCGCAGGCCACATGCTGCCGATCTCGCACCCCAGAGAAACCGCTGCGCAGATCACATCATTTTGGCAAAGCCTACAGTCTTCTTCTGTTTGAAAATACCTCGGGGGTTTGGGGGCAGAGCCCCCAACCAGCTTCAGATCAAACCCAAAAACCGGTCGATCTCTTCGGACGGCAGTGACCAGTCACACACCAGCCGACAGGCCAGCGGCTCTGCATCATCCGCACCTTCCAATTCGGCCCCCCACAGATGATAGACCGCTCCGGCCTCGTGCAGCTGTTTGTGCTGGGCGCGCGAGAATTCTGCGAAGATCATGTTCGCCTGCGGTTCATGCAAGAATGAGGCCCCCTTGGCCCGCAGCCCATCCGCCAGACGTGCGCAGTTGTCATTGGCCTGCCGCGCCATCCTCAACCACAGATCATCCTGCAGATACGCGGCCATCTGAGCCGACAAATAACGGTGTTTCGAAAACAGATGCGCGCCGCGCTTGCGGCGCAGCTCGAATTCCCAGGCTTTGGCCTCGTCGAAAAAGACCACCGCCTCGACCCCCATCAGCCCGTTCTTTGTGCCGCCAAAGCTGACCGCATCAACCCCCGACTTCCACGTCATCTCGGCGGGGGAACAGTTCAGCGCGACCAGCGCATTGGTGAACCGCGCACCGTCCAGATGCACTGGCAGGCCGTATTCCTTGGCAACACCGCACAGCGCCTGCAACTCTTCCAGCGAATAAACCGAACCTCGCTCGGTCACCTGCGTGATCGAGACTGGCCCGCGTTGCGGCCCATGCACACCGCGAGTTTCTTCGGCCAGAATGGTGCTGCGCAATGCGTCTGCCGTCATCTTGTCACCACCGGGCACCAGCGTCAGCTTGGCGCCGCTGTAGAATTCCGGGGCGTTGCACTCGTCCTCGTGAATATGCGCAACGGGGGAACAAAACACGGTGTCCCACGGGTTCGCCAGCGTCGACAGAGCCAAAGAATTCGCCGCCGTCCCGGTCGCCACCAGATAGACAGCTGCCCCTGGCGCTTCAAAGATACCACGGATTCGGTCGCGCACCTCGTTCATCAGCGTGTCGGCCCCGTAGGCCATCTGATAGCCCTCATTCGCGGCGCTCAACGCGGCCATCACTTGCGGGTGAACCGGCCCGGAATTGTCAGAGGCGAAATACATCAGTTGGGCTCCTCGATGATATAGTCTTCCCACTCTTCCATGGGGGTTTCGAACTCGGACACCGTGCGCCCCTGAACCGAGACCCCGGCGGCGTGTACGCTGTCGGGCGTACCAGATATCAAAGGGTGCCAGTCGTAAAGGGGTTTGCCCTCCCACAGCAGCCGATAGGCGCAGGTCTGGGGCAGCCAATAGGCGTGTTCATCGATATTATCGGGCGTCATCACGATGCATTCCGGCACGAATTGGTGGCGGATGTCGTATTGGGTGCAACGGCAGGTCTCATCATCCAGCAGACGGCAGGCAACGCAGGTCAGGGCGACCTCGCCCGTATCTTCGTCTTCCAGCTTGTTGAGGCAGCACTTGCCGCAGCCGTCGCACAGCGCCTCCCACTCGCGCTGGTTCATCTTGGTCAACGGTTTGCGTTCCCAGAACCGGGCGGACAGGCCGTTGCGGTCAATCGGGTCGGTGGTCATAGCGCCGCCAGTAGCGCACGGGCCTTTTCGCAATCGGCATCCATCTGGGTGATCAGTCCGTCCAACCCGTCAAAGGTCATCTCGGGGCGCAGGTATTCGACCAGTCCGACCGAGAGCGTCGCGCCATAAAGATCGCCCGAGAAATCGAACAGGAACGTCTCGATATTGGGCACTTCGCCGTCGAACATGGGGCGCGTGCCCACCGAGGCCGCGCCGTGATAGCTGCCTTGATGCGGGCCATCCAGCACATCAACCAGCACCGCATATACGCCGAATTTCGGCGGGTGCAGTCCCTCGATCGACATATTCGCGGTGGGATAGCCCAACTCGCGCCCGCGCTGTTCGCCGCCAATCACCTCGCCCTCGATCCGGTGCCAGTGGCCCAGCATCGCGGCGGCATCCCGGGGGCGACCTTCCGACAGCGCAGTACGGATCGCGGTCGAAGACACGACGTTTTCCGACCGCTCCATCAAGGGGGCGATGGTGGCACCGAAACCCATCTGGGCCCCAAACCGCACCAGATCATCGGCGGTGCCGCTGCGGCCTTTGCCAAAACAGAAGTCGGCCCCGACCACCACATGCGACAGCCCCAGCCCGTCACAGATCACATTGCGTGCGAATTCTTCGGGCGTCAGCCCGGCCAGCGCCGCGTTAAAGGGTAATTCATAGAGCTTCTGAACTCCCAGCTTCTGCAAACGGTGCGCACGGGCATTGCCGCGCATCAGGCGAAAAGGGGGGCTGTCGGGTGCAAAATACTCCCGCGGATGTGGCTCGAACGTCATCACACCCAGTGGCGCGTCTGGCGCGGCGTTGCGGGCCAGTTCGATCACAGAGCGGTGGCCGATATGCACGCCGTCAAAATTACCGATGGCGACACTGGCACCACGGTCCTGCGGCTCAACAAACTGGAAATCCCGGATAATGCGCATAGCGCCTGCCTAGCGGGACTGCGAGGCAGGTTCAAGGGTCTGAGACGTCAGTCGAACTTGCGCGATGGCGCCAGCACCATAGCCTCGCCCATCAACACCTTTTTGCCGTCTACCGCACAGTGGCAATCCAGCTTGACCCGGCGCTTGGCAAAGTCGATGTCGATCACCTTTACCTCGGCATAGACCATGTCACCGGGGCGGACCGGGGCCAGGAATTTCAGCGACTGCCCCATATAAACTGTGCCGTGGCCCGGCAGTTGTTCCCCTATCACAGCCGAGATCAGCCCCGCCGTCAGCATCCCGTGGGCAATGCGCCCCTCAAAGATCGTGTCGCGGGCATAATCGTCATCAAGATGCACCGGGTTGCGGTCGGTTGAGACCTGCGCGAACATTTCGATATCTTCGTCCGTCACCACTTTGCGCAGGTGGCGGGTCATGCCCATTTCGATGTCTTCAATACAGATCGTGCCGCGCGGAAGATTGTCCAACATGTCACCCTCACTCGATTTCAATGGGCAACAAAAAAACCAAAGTCACCCAAGTTGGGTAACTTTATTACTTCGCAGCTGCAGAAAATCAAGTCTTTTCTGACTAGCGCAAGCGGCCGATTGTGAAGGTGGGGTTGATGTTTTCCCTTGCGATATAATCAGTTAGGGATTCGTGATGCGGATGGTGCGACGTTTTAGTTTCCGCCGCCGCCAAGCCGCCCGAGATGAACAGAGAATCAATCCCCTCACCCATACCGCCCAGAATGTCGGTATGCGGTCCGTCGCCGATTACCAGAATGTCGCCATCGGGGATATCGTGACCCAACTCCTGCAGCCGCCGCCGCGCCAGATCATAGATCGGCGGATGCGGCTTGCCGAAGTAAAGGCTCTCGCCCCCCATCTCGGTGTAAAGCTTGGCCAGAGCGCCCGCGCACCATTCCCGAACCTCGCCCCGGTCGACCACGATATCTGGATTGGCGCAGAGAAGTTTCATGCCCTTCTGCTTAGCGTAAAGTAAATCCGCGCGGTTGACGTCAGGGTCGGCCATCGGATCGAATGGTCCACAGCAGACAATCCCTTCGGCCTGATCCAGTGGCACACGCTCGATCTGAATTGGGTGGTGCAAAATCTTCAGCGGCTCGAAAAAGCCAGCATCGCGCGCCCATTCTCCCATGAAGTAAACTTTTTCGCCTACAGCGCCTCGAAACATAGCTGAGCGCGCCGAGTCTCCGCTTGTGGCGATCGTATCATAGGCGTCGTTGGGAACGTTGAATTGTTCCAGTTGCTCGGCCACCCCCGCGCGGGGCTTGGGCGAATTGGTGACCAGCACAACAATGCCCCCTTTGGCGCGATAACCTTGAAGCGCTGCCACGGCTTCGGGATAGGCGGTTATGCCGTTATGCACACAGCCCCAGAGGTCGACAAACAGCGCTTTGTAGCGATCGGAGATTTCATCAAGTTTGTGAATAATCTGAGTCATTGAGCTGCCCCCCGGGGCTCTGGAGTCGAAGTTGTGCCAGCTATGTCAAAGCTTCGGTCTTTTGACCATCCCAGCTGCAACTTTTCTGAATGAATAGCCGTATACGTTCAGTTGTCTTCACTGATTTCCTCGACATCCGGTGCCAGTTGAACGTTTTCAGTACCTAGAATGATCTGGGCGCCGATCCTGTTCTGAAAGCGAACGACAACCAGATAACCCGGCCCCAACTCGTTGCGCAGTACGTCGACCAGGGGTTTCTCGCGCAGGCTTTCCGGCAGGAGGCCTGCGATTGAAGACACCTTGAACGCGGCTTCAATTGGCAGGTCAACGATCAGCCAGATATCGGCTTGCTTGCGTTGAGCGTTGACGTCGACGCGAACAATCTCGACCGAGACTGGATCAGCCCAATCGCGAATTGTCTGTGCCAATTGCGCTTCGGTCCGGGTTTCCAGATAGCGGTTATATGTCGACTTGCCCAATTGAATGACAACGAAGGTCAAGAACGCCAAGGTCACAACGACGCTGGCAGTAAAGTTCAGCTTGCGACGCCCCTTGCTGAAAACCACCGAACGAGCAGCGTACACGATGTAAACCGCGCAAGCCGATAGGATGATCGCCCCAAGGTTTGTTGCGAACAGCAAGCCGGCCTCATAAGCTTCAGCCGCTTCTTCAAAATACATCAATACCCCCGAGGCGGATAACGGGGGCACCAAAGACACACCGATCGCAGCACCTGGCAGCAGGCTAACTTCTGATCGATTTATCTGCACATACGCTCCGGCGACGCCGGCCGCCAAGGCAACGATCAGATCTTCAGTCCCGGGATCTGTACGCGCCAGAACCTGATCAGGGATTAGAATTCCGCGGGGAACATCGGCGATATAGACAAGAAACCAGGCCAGAAAGACGCAGATAACTGCCGCCCCGCTCACAATCAAGGCAAGCTTGAACGCACGTCCCAGCCACCCCATGACCATCGAGGCAGCTATGCCCAGTATCGGTGTCATCAACGGTGCGACCAACATGGCGGCAATCACCACTGCGCCTGAATCGCGAAGCATCCCCATGGTCGCGATCACAACCGACAGTGTCAAAAGCATCGCAAATCTGCGCCAATACGCCGCTCGGTCATGCCCTTCGAACCGAAGGATGTCCCTGGTGGTGCTGAATTTTCGTTTACTCATTCCTGCGACCAAGACCCAAGCAAGACTATCCGCACCAGACTATCAACGGATACGCTCTATGCAAAATCTTGTGTCTTAACGAAAAAAGGCGCCCCGATACTGGCGCCTTTTGTTTGTGGTGCAACGAAGATCACACTTTGAGGTTGGGGATGATCTGCTTTTTCCGGCTCATGATTCCGGGCAGAACCACAGCGTCGCCGTTTACTGACGCACCAAAGCTCTTCTCGGCCACGCCTTTCACAAGGTCATTGGGCACAAGCAGGGTGGCTTCTTCGTTGAGGATGTCGACGACAAACAGCAATACCTGATCAACGCCGTCTTCCTTGGCAACATCCACCATCGACGCGGCCAGGCTGTCTTTGCGGTCCAGAACGACGCCCGGAGCGGTGGTTTCCAGAACTGAAACGCGGAACTTGGTGCCGTCGACTTCGTATTCCTTGCTATCCATGCGGATCAGTTCTGCGTCCGAGAACGAGGATACGTCCGACTTCGCGGCAAACATGTCAGCCGCATAGGCCGAAACGTCCAGACCCAGTTCAGCCGCCAGTTTTTCAGCCACTGCGCGGTCATGGGCGGTGGTGGTGGGCGAGCGGAATTCCAGCGTGTCCGACAGGATGCAGGTCAACGCCGCGCCTTTGACGGCGTCAGGCATTTTGGCAGCGTCGTCGCCCATCAGGTCAACCATGATCGTCGCGGTGCAGGCCAGTGGGCGCACGGTGATGTCGATTGGGCCTTTGGTTTCCAGTCCGCCGACCAGCTTGTGGTGGTCGATGATGGCGCGGATGTCTGCGCTGTTGACGTTGGCGGGCAGTTCGGCGGGGTTGTTGGTGTCAACGATTACAACTGGCACGTCCGCGTCCACGTCGGCGATAATACGCGGCTTGGGCAGGTCCCAGCGCTGCAGCATAAAGGCGGCCTCGGTGTTGGGTTCACCCAGCAGTACGGGTTCAGCCTGTTCACCTTTGACTTCGTTCAGATACCACGACCACAGGATCGGGGAGCCGGTGGAATCGGTGTCGGGGGATTTATGTCCAAATACGAGGGTTGTCATGTCAGCGTCCTGAGGATGGTAAATTTGCGCGCCTTATAGGGTGGTCAGGCGCGCTTGTCACCCGGTCTCGGTTGCACTGCGACGATAGGTAAAACCGGCTTAGAACGGCCCGCGCTCCAGAGTGTAGCCAGCCTGTTCCAACAGGTTCAGAAGGCCATGTTCTCCACCAAGGTGTCCAGCGCCGACCGCGATCACGGCAGTCTGGTCCTGAATGTCCAGAATATGCGCCATCCAGTTATTGTTGCGCCCGATCAGAAGCTGTTCTTCGAACCCGTCCCATTCCTCGTCGAAAATCTCTTCCGTCAGGCCCGAGGTCTCAAGCCCCTGCAACCGCGCGAATTGTAGGATTTCGCCGTGTTTCTCTTCGAGATAGGCGTTCAGCATCGTGGCCAGCTGGTCTTCGCTGCTTTCGAAGGCGTCTGCCATTCGGACGAGGGATTGCACCTGCTGCTCCATCGGGAATTCGTTGAACATCGCCATCAATTCCGCCGTTGTCTCAAGCGAGAACTGAGGGATGTCGTATTCGGCCGCCAAATCGGTTAGACGGGCATCCATTCCGTAACTGGCGTTCGGTTCGTGCACCATGCAGGGCGGCACGCCCAAAGTCATGCTGAGAAACCAGGGGCGCATTTTGGCCCCCATCCAGCTTGGGATGCCGCGATCGGCTAGACCTTGTGACAGGGTCTCCCACTGCTCGGCGGGGATCATGTCAATCAGCGTCGGGCCCGAGGTGATCAGAACCGGGCTCAGATCTTTAGCTAAACCTTGCTGAAAGGCGTCCATCTCGGCCTTGGTCACTTCGAAAAAAAACGAATCCGCCTGGCTGAGCGTTGGCTCTAGCCGCTCGACCACCGCGTCCATGCGGGCGTCATTGGTGTGAACGGTGCCAATCAGATGCAGGGTTGCACCGTCCTTGGTGGCGATCCAGTGATTGCCTTCGGGGTAGGGGAAATCAACGAGCGCCTGTTGAATCTGATCCTGCATTTCAGCCGATAATTCCGGGCGCAGGTCGCGCCCCTCGCAGGCAGCATAAGCGCTCAGCGGTAGAAATAGACAAATGAAGACGAACAGAAAACGCATTGGAGCCACCCTTCAAACCTCGGACTTTTTTATATGTGCCGCGACCTTGCATTGCGCAAGGCATGGGATCAAGCGGTGCAAAGCGCCGCCGGTCCGATCTGTGTCTGGCATTCCACAGCAAATCCCCTAGCATGGCCGTATGGAGCGTGAGCAGGATCTTTACCCCCCCATCAAAGCGTTGTTGGAGCGTCAAGGTTACACCGTCAAGGGTGAGGTGGGTGCTGCCGATATAGTCGCCGTGCGCGCTGGGGAAGATCCGGTGATTGTCGAGTTGAAGTTGCGGTTCTCGCTGACCTTGTTTCATCAGGCGATCGCGCGGCTGAAGGTGACGGATCAGGTTTATATCGGGGTGCTCAAACCCAAAGGTCGCAGCGCTCGGCGGGCTCTGAAGGACAATCTGGCCTTGTGCCGACGTCTGGGGCTGGGTCTGATTACCGTACGCGCTGATGGCGCGGTTGAAGTGCAATGCGATCCGGGACCCTATGCTCCCCGTATGAGCAAGACGCGAAAGGGGCGGCTGCTGCGCGAGTTTGACCGCCTGGAGGGCGACCCCAATGCGGGCGGGGCCACGCGTCATGGGATTGTTACTGCCTATCGACAGGATGCGCTGAAATGTGCGGCGCATTTGGCCGAGTGTGGGGCGACAAAGGGATCTGACGTAGCCAAGGCGACGGGCGTGACCGAGGCGACAAGGCTGATGCGTACCAATCACTACGGGTGGTTCGACAAAGTTGAAAAGGGCGTTTATGCCTTGTCAGACGCAGGGCAGGACGGTCTGAAACACTGGGCCTACAGTTGGGATCACCCCGAATAGGGGCAGAGGTCCAAAAAATCCTTCACAGCTTGTTGACTCGGGGAATTGCACCCCCTAGCTATGCGTCGTTATCACTCGACAAGCATGAGTGCTAACGCCCCGCCATCCGGCGAGGGGAGGATTAACAACTTTGAGCCCAAGGAGCTGCAAAGATGGCATTGAAACCGCTTCATGACCGCGTGCTGGTTCGCCGTACCGAAAGCGAAGAAAAAACCGCAGGCGGCCTGATCATTCCTGACAGCGCAAAAGAAAAGCCCAGCGAAGGCGAAGTCGTCGCAACCGGCGAAGGCGCACGCAAGGACAGCGGCGAGCTGATCGCAATGGCTGTGAAAGCTGGCGACAAGATCCTGTTCGGCAAATGGTCGGGCACCGAGGTTCAGGTCGACGGCGAAGAGCTGCTGATGATGAAAGAAAGCGACATCATGGGGATCATCGAGTAAGCCGCGCGCTTCACTCTGATCTTCATTTACAACTTATTTCTCAAGGAGAAACGACATGGCTGCAAAGGACGTCAAGTTCGACACCGATGCCCGTAACCGCATGCTGGCAGGCGTAAACATCCTGGCCGATGCTGTTAAAGTGACCCTGGGCCCCAAAGGCCGTAACGTGGTTCTGGACAAATCCTTCGGCGCACCGCGCATCACCAAAGACGGTGTTTCGGTTGCCAAGGAAATCGAACTGGAAGACAAGTTCGAAAATATGGGCGCGCAGATGGTGAAAGAAGTCGCCAGCCGCACCAATGACGAAGCCGGTGACGGCACCACCACTGCAACTGTTCTGGCTCAAGCAATCGTTCGCGAAGGTCTGAAGCAGGTTGCTGCTGGCCTGAACCCGATGGACTTGAAGCGCGGCATCGACCTGGCAACTGCCAAGGTTGTCGAAGGCATCAAGTCGGCCTCGCGTGAAGTCAAAGACTCGGCAGAAGTTGCTCAGGTTGGCACCATCTCGGCCAACGGCGAAGCCGAAATCGGCCAGCAGATCGCAGACGCGATGCAGAAAGTTGGCAACGAAGGCGTTATCACCGTCGAAGAAAACAAAGGTCTGGAAACCGAGACCGATGTTGTCGAAGGTATGCAGTTCGACCGCGGCTACCTGTCGCCTTACTTCGTCACCAACGCAGACAAGATGATCGCAGAGCTCGACGACTGCATGATCCTACTGCACGAAAAGAAACTGTCCTCGCTGCAGCCGATGGTTCCGCTGCTGGAGCAGGTTATCCAATCGCAGAAGCCGCTGCTGATCATTGCCGAAGACGTTGAAGGCGAAGCGCTGGCAACTCTGGTTGTCAACAAACTGCGCGGCGGCCTGAAAATTGCTGCTGTCAAAGCACCGGGTTTCGGCGATCGCCGCAAAGCCATGCTGCAGGACATCGCGATCCTGACCGGCGGTCAGGTCATCAGCGAAGATCTGGGCATGAAGCTCGAGTCCGTCACCATGGACATGCTGGGCACCGCCAAGAAGATCGAAATCACCAAAGACGAAACCACCATCGTCGACGGTGCAGGCGAGAAAGCCGAGATCGAAGCACGTGTTGCTCAGATCCGCACTCAGATCGAAGAAACCTCGTCGGACTACGACCGTGAGAAGCTGCAAGAGCGCGTTGCCAAACTGGCAGGCGGTGTTGCTGTTATCCGCGTCGGCGGCATGACCGAAGTTGAAGTGAAAGAGCGTAAGGACCGTGTGGACGATGCTCTGAACGCGACCCGCGCTGCTGTGCAGGAAGGCGTTGTCGTGGGCGGCGGTGTTGCTCTGGTTCAGGCCGGTAAAGCACTGGAAGCTCTGGAAGGTGCAAACGCTGACCAGAACGCAGGAATCAACATCGTTCGTAAGGCAATCGAAGCGCCGCTACGCCAGATCGCTGAAAACGCAGGCGTTGACGGTGCAGTTGTTGCTGGCAAAGTCCGCGAAAGCGGCGACGCAGCGTTCGGCTTCAACGCGCAGACCGAAGAATATGGCGACATGTTCTCGTTCGGCGTGATTGACCCGGCCAAAGTTGTCCGTACTGCACTGGAAGATGCAGCATCGGTTGCTGGCCTGCTGGTCACTACCGAAGCAATGGTTGCCGACAAGCCCCAGAAAGACGCACCCGCTGCTGGCGGCATGCCCGACATGGGCGGCATGGGCGGCATGATGTAAGCTGCTTAAGCTAAGCACTTAGGAACGGGGTCGCCTTCGGGCGGCCCCGTTTCGTTTGGAATGCCCGCTGCGCGGACATGCCTCCGGCGGAGGTATTTTTGAACAGAAGAAGGGCGGACACGGTTTGTCGCCGGGAATGTGAGTGTGCAAATGCGTCCGAACACGCTATGCGGTGGAAATGCGACTGTTTTTGCTGACTGCCCTGACTATGTGTGCCTTTGCGGCGAATTCGATCCTCAACCGTTTGGCCATTGAGAGCGGCGCGAGCGACCCTGCCGGGTTTGCCATCGTGCGTGTGTTGGCCGGGGCAGTGGTGTTGGCTGGGCTTGTTTTTTTGCGGGGCGGGGCGCTGCCTTTGCGCAATGTCCGACGCATTGCAGGGGCGGGGTCTTTGTCGCTGTATATGATTGGGTTTTCGCTGGCCTATCTGACTTTAGATGCCGGGCTGGGCGCTTTGATCCTGTTCGGTGTCGTTCAGATCACCATGTTCGCGGTGACATCCGTCACGGGGTCGGCGCCTAGCGCACGGCAGATCGCAGGAGCTGGTATCGCTTTGGCTGGTCTGGCATGGGTTCTGTGGCCGAGCGGAGAGATTCAGGTGAACCCGGTGGGAGCGGCATTGATGATTGCGGCAGGGGTCGGATGGGCAATCTATTCGCTGGTTGGCCGGTCCGAACCAGATGCGCTGGCCGGAACAGCTGCCAATTTCGTCGTTGCTCTGCCTATCACAGGGCTAGCGTTGTTGCTGGTTGGAGGAGAGTGGAACATGACAGCCACCGGGTATGTACTCGCCGCTTTGTCTGGCGGTGTGACATCTGGGATGGGCTATGCCCTGTGGTATAGGGTTCTGCCGCAGCTGGCCCCGACGACTGCCGCCGTTGTGCAGTTGAGCGTGCCGATCATTGCCATTGTAGGGGGCGTTGCCTTGTTGGGTGAAACCGCCAGCCTACGTCTGATCCTTGGTGCCGCGCTGGTTCTGGGTGGCATTGCGTTGGCCGTTCTGCGCCTGTCGCGGCGCTAGGGGTTTCATCGCGCCCGCTTTGCCCTTATCTGGCCGCTATGAGATATGTGTTGGCCATTATTCTGTTTTTGTTGCCCGCCGCGGCCCATGCGAAATGTGTGGTGCTGCTGCACGGGCTTGCCCGGACCGAGGCGTCCTTTACGGTGATGGAGCAACTCTTTCAGGCGCATGGCTACACTGTTGTGCGGCCCGGATATCCCTCGACCGATCTGCCGATTGCCGAATTGGCGGCTCAGACCCTGCCAGATGCCTTTGCGGCTTGTGGTGACGATACCGTCAACGTGGTGGCGCATTCCATGGGGGGTATCCTGTTGCGTTTCTGGTTGCAGGACAACATGCCCGAAAACCTGGGCCGCGTGGTCATGCTTGGCCCGCCCAATCAGGGTAGCCAACTGGTGGATGAGTTAAGCGCCTACGAGGTCTTTGGTATCCTGAACGGCCCTGCCGGGCTGGCGTTGGGCACAGGTCCCGAAGGTATCCCGCGCAAGTTGCCGCCGGTGGACTTCGAACTTGGGGTGATCGCCGGTGAAAATTCGCTGAACCCGCTGTTTTCATCGCTGATCGAGGGCAAAGATGACGGTAAGGTCTCGGTCGAGACGACCAAGGTCGAGGGCATGAAGGACCATATCGTTCTGCCCGTGACCCATACTTTTATGATGAACAATCCTCGCGTGATGGCGCAAGCACTGCATTTCATCGAATTCGGCCAGTTTGACCCTCAGATTACATGGCTGGATGGCGTGCAAGCCATCATAGATGAGATCTGCCTCGGTTGGGATTGCTCAGAACCAGAATCGGAACCCTCGGAATGAGCGATCTGGCCCTGACGTTCACCGGCGCCGAGGTTCTGTTGCCAGGGGACGGTCTGGCCTTAGCTAATTTGTCGCTTGCAAAAGGAGTCATTCAACCCGATCGCGCTGGCCGCGCCGTTGACCTAAACGGATTTCTCGTTTTACCTGGCATTATCGACCTGCACGGGGATGGGTTCGAACGTCACATCGCGCCGCGCCGTGGGGCGATGAAACAGATGGATGAGGGTATTCTGGCGGTCGAGGCCGAACTGGCGGCCAATGGCATTACCACCGCCGTGCTGGCGCAGTTTTACAGTTGGGAGGGCGGCGTGCGCGGTCCCGAATTTGCAGGGCAGGTCTTTGATGCAATTGCGTCCGTCAGAGACAGCGTTGTGACCGATCTGTTGCCCCAGCTACGGTTCGAGACGCATATGCTGGACGACTATGTTGATTTGCCGGAGCGAATTGCGGCGTGGCAGGTGCCCTATGTCGTGTTCAACGACCATCTGCCGCATGATCGCCTTGCCGAAGGGCGCAAACCACCGCGTCTGACCGGGCAGGCGTTGAAGGCTGGGCGTAACCCTGAAATGCATTTCGAAATGCTGCTGTCCATGCACGCGCGGGGATCAGAGGTTCCAATGGCATTGGATAGCTTGTGCACGGTGTTGGAAAAGCAAAACGTGCGCATGGGCAGCCATGACGATGCCACTGCCCAAACCCGCGCAGATTGGCGCGCGCGTGGGGCGAAGATATCGGAATTCCCCGAAACGCTCGAAGCTGCCGAAACCGCTCGCGCCGCAGGGGACCATATCATTCTCGGCTCGCCCAATGTGGTGCGCGGGGGCTCGCATAAAGGCAATGTCAGCGCGTTGGACCTGATCACGATGGGGCTCTGTGATGCGTTGGCCTCTGACTATCATTACCCAAGCCCCCGCCGCGCCGCACTGATGCTGGCTAAGTCTGGTTTGTTGGGTTTTGCCGAGGCTTGGGCGCTTGTGTCCTCGGGCCCTGCGCGCGTTCTGGGTCTGAATGACCGGGGTACGCTGGCCCCCGGAAAACGCGCGGATCTGACCATTTTGGACAAACAAACCCGCCGCGTTGCCGCGACCATGGCAGAGGGGCGCTTCAGCTATATGGCCGGGGATATCGCGGCCCGGTTCCTTGTCTGATCCGCAAACTTCATCTGGCTAAAAATATCCCCGCCGGAGGCATCGCGCACCAGCGCGATTTCCTAGCGCGAAATGCGGTTGAAATGCCCCATCTTGCGGCCTGCCTTGACCTCGGCCTTACCGTAAAGATGCAAGGCTACATCGCGCTCTCTCGCCAAATCAAGCACCCGATCCATGTCATCGCCGATCAGGTTCTCCATCACCACATCACTATGGCGCTGACCGTCGCCCAAGGGCCACCCGGCGACCGCGCGGATATGCTGTTCGAACTGATCCACAGCACAACCGTTCTGCGTCCAGTGGCCCGAGTTATGCACCCGCGGCGCAATCTCATTCACGATCAATCCGCGCGCGGTCACGAACAGCTCGACCCCCATGACGCCCACATAATCCAGCGCGTTCAGGATATTGGCTGCCAACAGCACCGCATCGGTGCGCTGCGCCGGAGGCAGTCGGGCCGGGACAGTCGTAGTATGCAAGATACCATCGCGGTGGACATTCTCGCCGGGATCGAAACAGGCGACCTGACCATCCAGCCCGCGTGCGGCGATGATCGAGACTTCGTGGCTAAACTCTACAAACCCTTCAAGGATCGCTGGTGCACCCGCCATATCGGCCAGAGCAGCCTCGGCATCTTCGGGCGCGCGCAACCGGGCTTGCCCCTTGCCATCATAACCAAAGCGGCGGGTTTTCAGGATCGCGGGCGTGCCGATTTCCTCAATCGCGGATTTCAGGCTGCCCAGACCGGTGATATCGGCAAAAGGCGCAGTTTGTAGGCCCAGCCCTTGCAGAAAGTTCTTCTCGGTCAGCCGATCCTGACTGACTCGCAACGCCTCGCGGCCCGGGCGAATGGGCCGGTGTGCCTCCAGCAGGTCCAGAGCCTCGGTCGGGATGTTCTCGAACTCATAGGTGATAATATCGACCGACTCGGCAAAGGCGCGCAGGGCGTCGGCATCGTCATAGGCGGCTGTGGTCACGCGGTCTGCGACCTGACCAGCGGGCGGGTTCGCGCCAGGCTCGAATATATGCGTCACAAAGCCCAGTCGCGCTGCGGCAACGGACAGCATCCGGCCCAGTTGTCCACCGCCAAGCATGCCAATCGTGGCTCCGGGTGCAAGCATGTCCGTCATTCTTCAGGTCTCCAGCCGTTTGCCGATTGCAGTCAGGGCGTCGCGCAGGGCCGCATGGGCCTTGCCCGCTTGCAGGGTTCGCGTCATTTGCAAGCTCAGTGTTCCGTCGGTTGCCAGCGCATCGCGTTCGGCGGCAAGCCGACCAGCCTGACCCTTTTCCATGCTGGCCAGGAAACCAGCCATCAATTGGGTCGTGTAGAATTCCGCACCATCCGCATCGCCGGTCTGTTCGGTTAGCCAATCCAAGCCGGTGGTCAGCAGATCCAGAACACCCGGAACCATCGCGCAGATAGCAAAATGAGCATTAAGCGAGGCCTCATTGGCTACTTTCACAACCGGGTTTTCAGGGCCCATCAGACCCGCCAACAGATCATCGTTCCCATAAGCCGCCAAGGGGCAACCGCCCTGTTCCAAAAAGCCCAGAGGGATCGTCTGCACGAAATCCCCCGCAGGGGCGCAGAGCGACCTGAGATCCGCCTCGGACACTGCCGCCATCACCGAAACGATCCGATGGTCGGCCCGAAAGGACAGGGGGGCCAGCACATCCGTTGCAACATGCGGACGCAGACACAGGAACACGATCTCGGACTGGTCGATCACCGATTGCGGATCGCCGACCGTTGCGTTGATGTCGACCTTCAGTGCTGCCGACACGGTGGCGTTACGCTCGGTCACATAAATCTCATGCCCTTTACGGGCCAGCAGCCGGGCAATTGGCGCTGCGATGTGGCCGGTGCCGATGAACCCGACACGGCTCATCCTTGTGGCTCTTCCGGGATCGAGGCCGACAGAGCTGCGCGCCACGCATCCAGCCGCTGCGCCAGAGCGTCATCCTGCAAAGCCAGAATGCCAGCTGCCATCAGGCCTGCATTGGCCCCACCGGCGGCGCCAATCGCCATGGTCGCCACAGGAAACCCCTTGGGCATCTGAACGATGGAATAGAGGGAATCGACACCCGACAAGGCGCGCGTCTGTACCGGCACGCCAATCACTGGCACGCGGGTTTTTGAGGCCATCATACCCGGTAGGTGCGCCGCCCCTCCGGCTCCTGCGATGATCACATGCAGGCCACGCGACACTGCGGTCTTGCCATAGTCCCATAGACGGTCAGGGGTACGGTGGGCGGACACGATACGCTTTTCATAGGCAATGCCCAACTCGTCCAGAATATCGGCGGCCTCTTTCATCGTGGGCCAGTCCGATTGGCTGCCCATGATGATCCCCACTTTCACATCGCTCATCCGCTTTACGCCCCTGCCTGATGAAAGAGCGCGCACTATAGCCAAATCCGCATTCGTGGCAATGCGTCAGGCGATGATGTCAGGGGTCAGACGGTCTTCGATCAGACGAATAATGTCCTTGAGCCGCAGTTTCTGCTTTTTCAAGCGCTTGACGGTCAGTTGATCGGCCGTTCCGGTGGATTGCAGCGCCTCGATCGCTTCGTCCAGATCGCGGTGCTGGCGGCGAAAAACCTCCAGCTCGACCCGCAAAACGTCATCGGTTTTCATCGAAAGATCGGTGGGCGCGTTCATGAGCGACTCAGTGACTATTGTGGTGCTTGTCGCACAAGATAGTGTGTCAGGGTTTATCCTGCCAGACCTTGTGGACATCCAGGTACATTCCCATATTCTATTGTACGCTGTTGCCGGAACGGGGCCGCACAACACGTCGCTTTGGCAATAAAGGACGAAATACGTGTCTAAACTTACCTTGGGCTCATACCCGCATCTTTTGGGGTTCGAGCAACTGGAACGCCTTCTGGAACGGTCTGCAAAGGCCGGAAATGAGGGGTATCCGCCCTACAATATCGAACAAACCTCGGATTATTCCTACCGCATCACGCTGGCCGTAGCCGGATTTGCCGAGCAAGATCTGTCGATCACCATCGAGGATCGCCAACTGGTGATCCGGGGCCGTCAACGCGACGACAGCGAGGGGCGCATCTTCCTGCATCGCGGCATCGCGGCACGTCAGTTCCAGCGAATGTTCGTGCTGGCCGACGGAGTCGAGGTGGGCGAGGCGATCATGGAAAACGGTCTGCTGCATGTGGATCTGACCCGCGCCGTGCCGGAAACCGTGGTGCAAACGATCAACATAAGAAAGGGGTAAGAGCAATGAATACACCGGTACAAATAGACGCTAATGGCGACCGTATCGTCTATGTGAAGAAGGTCGAGATTACCGACCTGCCGCGCGAGGTGCGTGAACAGGCGGGTGATCTGGATACGCTCTATGCGGTACATGATTCCGATGGCCAACGCCTGGCTCTGGTCGCCGACCGCAAGCTGGCGTTCAACCTCGCGCGCGAGCATGACTTTTCGCCGGTGGCCGTGCACTGACACGGCCCCTGAGGCGTTTTCCTCGTGACATCCGCCGCTCGCCGGGCCAGATATGCCGTGCAATGGCATGGGATGCGCGGGAATGAGCTGGTTCGATTTTGACTGGGTGGATGCTTTTACCGACCGGGCGTTTGGCGGCAATGGATGTGCTGTGGTGCATAACGCAGCCCATCTGTCGGACGCAACCTGCATGGCCTATGTGCAAGAGACGTCTTTGGTCGAATGCACCTTTACCGGCCCCTCTGACGTGGCCGACATCCGGGTTCGGTATTTCCTGGCCAGCCGTGAAATTCCCTTTGCCGGACATCCCACCATTGCCACCGTCGCGGCCATGCGGTCGCGTGGTCTGTTTCAGGGCGATGCCCTGACGCTTGAGACCGGTGCCGGGATCGTCGATATCCGCCTGAATGGTGATGAGATCGAGATGACGCAGATCGCGCCCCAATTCGGCGCGCAGGTCCCAGTTGAACTGGTGGCCGAAACGATCGGCCTGCCGACCGATGCCATCATTTCCCCGCCGCAATTCGTGTCTACCGGTCTGCCGTTCTGCATCACGGTTCTGCGCGATCACGCGGCGTTGCGCGCCGCAAAACTGGTGGAAGGTCCATTGCGAGAGGTTGCGGCCAAAGCAGGCTTTTCCGGATCGGACATGGCCGAGCCATTTCTTGTGACGCTGCAAGGCGCGACCGGGGCGGGTGACACGTTCTCGCGCTTGCTGCTGGCCCCACCCAGCCCACCCGAGGATCCGTTCACAGGTTCTGCCACCGGTGCGATGGCGGCTTATCTGTGGAAATACCGGCTGATGGACAAGGACAGCTTCATCGCCGAACAGGGCCATGATATGGGCCGTCCGGGTCAGGCCACCGTCACGCGCGTTGGCCCACCAGAGGCAATGACCGGTATCAAGGTCGCCGGACGCGGCCATGTGCTGATGCGTGGGCAGGTCGACCTGCCCGAGGGGGTCTGATGTCCGAGCCCGCGATTGCCATTCTGCCCTATGGGCACCGGTTGGGGCCGAAACTGGCCGCGGTTCCCCTCAGCGATCTGATCTGGCCCGAGGGTTGCCCGGATCGCCTGATCGGTAAAACCGTCAGAGATCTTGAATCTACCGATCACCTGATCATGTATCCCAATTCTACCGTGCATCTGCGGTTGCGCCGGGGTACCCGCGCGCAGATTTCGCTGATGATGGGGGAACCCTCGGCCATCCACGCAAAACACGACCGGATGCTGCGCTGGACATGGCGGCGGTTCTTTCGCGTGCTGACCTTCCATGACGTCCTGCTGCAAGGCATCCCGAACGCGGTTTTTCTGCCCTATGGCGTCACCATGGTGCCGGAGTGGCAGGCGTTGTCCGTCGAAAAGACCAAATCCTGTTCGCTGATCGCCTCGGCCAAGCGCGATCTGGAAGGTCACCAGCTGCGCCATGCGGTGATCGACTGGGTGCGCGAAACGGGCGCGGATGTCGATATCATGGGCCGTGGTTATATGCCGTTTGACCAGAAATCCGACGGGTTGGCGCCTTATCGCTATTCCGTGGTGATCGAGAATGTGCGGGAGCGGAATTATTTCTCGGAAAAACTGACCGATGCAATCCTCTGCGCCACCGTTCCGATCTATTGGGGCTGCCCGAATATCGAGGATTTCTTCGACACATCGGGCATGATCCTGTGCGAATCCGAGGCCGATATTCACCGTGCCATTCAAGACGCCTCGCCCGAGGACTACGCTGCGCGCCTGCCACATCTTCAGGCGATCCAGCCTAAAGCGACCGAGTTCGGAGATTTCGAATCCCGCGCCGTTGCGGCCATCCGCGCCGCGCTTCGAACATGAAAAAAGGCCCCCGCGGTGCGAGGGCCTTTGACTGTTTGGATGCAGCTTAGGACGCGGCGATCAGGCCCATGCTCTCCAGTTTTAGCAGCACCTGATGGGCGCAGTTGTCGACATCGACGTTCTCGGTCTCGACGCTCAGTTCAGGGTTCTGCGGCACATCATAAGGGTCCGAGATACCGGTGAATTCCTTGATCTTGCCTTCGCGCGCGAGCTTATACAGGCCCTTGCGGTCGCGGCGCTCGCATTCCTCGATACTGGTGGCGACGTGGACCTCGCAGAAGGCACCGAATTGCTCGACCTCTTCGCGCACGGCGCGGCGGGTGGTGGCATAGGGCGCAATGGGCGCACAGATGGCGATGCCACCGTTCTTGGTGATCTCGGAAGCAACGTACCCGATACGACGGATGTTCAGGTCGCGGTGTTCCTTCGAGAAGCCCAGTTCCGACGACAGGTTTTTGCGCACGATGTCACCGTCCAGAAGGGTCACAGGACGGCCGCCCATCTCCATCAGCTTGACCATAAGCGCGTTGGCGATGGTGGATTTGCCCGAGCCCGAGAAGCCGGTGAAGAACACGGTAAAACCTTGCTGGCTGCGCGGCGGTTTGGTTTTGCGCAGCTCGGCCACAACCTCGGGGAAGCTGAACCATTCGGGGATTTCCAAACCTTCCGCCAGACGGCGGCGCAGCTCGGTACCCGAGATGTTCAGGATGGTGACGTCATCCTTGTCCAGAATCTCGTCATTCGGTTCGTATTGGGCGCGTTCCTGCACATAGACCATGTGTTTGAAATCAACCATCTCAACGCCGATTTCATCCTGATGCTGGCGGAACAGGTCTTGCGCGTCATAGGGGCCATAGAAATCTTCTCCGGCCGAGTTCTTGCCGGGGCCCGCATGGTCGCGACCCACGATGAAGTGGGTACAGCCGTGGTTGGCACGGATCAGGCCATGCCAGACCGCTTCGCGCGGGCCAGCCATACGCATCGCCAGGTTCAACAGGCTCATTGAGGTGGTCGAGGCTGGATACTTGTCCAGAACCGCCTCATAGCAGCGCACGCGGGTAAAGTGGTCGACGTCGCCGGGCTTGGTCATGCCGACAACCGGGTGGATCAGCAGGTTGGCCTGCGCCTCTTTGGCGGCGCGGAAGGTCAGTTCCTGGTGGGCGCGGTGCAGCGGGTTGCGGGTTTGGAATGCAACGATGCGACGCCAGCCCAGCTTGCGGAAGAACGCGCGCAACTCGTTCGGAGTGTCACGCCGGGCGCGGAAATCATAGTGGACAGGCTGCTGGATGCCGGTGACAGGGCCGCCCAGATAGACCTTGCCCGCCACATTGTGCAGATAGTTCACCGCAGGGTGCGCATCGTCATCCGCGCCGAACACCTTTCCGGCCTCGCGCGCTTTGTCCGGGGTCCAGCGGTCGGTCACAGTCATGGTGCCCAGAATGACACCTTCCTGGTCGCGCAGGGCGATGTCCTGACCCAGTTCGATGCTTTCGGCAAAGTCTTCGCTGACATCCAGAGTGATCGGCATCGGCCACAGCGTGCCATCAGCCAGACGCATATTCTCGACCACATTGTCGTAATCGGCCTCGGACAGGAAACCTTTGAGCGGGTTGAACCCGCCGTTCATCAGCAGTTCCAGGTCGCAGATCTGGCGCGGGCTCAGGTCCCAGCTGGTCAGGTCGGCAGCTTCTACTTTCAGTTTCTGCGCCGACTCGTAGGAAACATAAAGTTCAGGGATCGGAGCCAGATTGCTCAACATCGTCATGGGAATACTCTTGTCGAAGTTCGGTTTTTTTTACCGGTGGTTCAGTGTCTTTGCGGGGCGTTTGCCCCGACTGTGGTGCGAAGTCCATATACATTCAGGTAATTAAGGACGATATGCGCAGTTTTTACTGCGTTTGGAAGGATTTTTTGACCGGTAGAAGTTTTGAGGACGAAATTCCCGACGATTTACGGTTCGCAGGTGAATTCAGTACGTATGTTCTATTCTGCGGCGGTGGCTGCAAGATCGGTAGCGCTGGTCACAGGCAAGGCGGGAATCGGTCGCGTGACCCCGCGCAAATCAAACGACTTCAAGCCGCTTTGATCTCCGCCGAATCCGGCGGCCTGAAGCAATTCGGACGACACCAGCAGCTCGACCCCAAGGTCCTTGGTTTGCCCTTCTAGCCTGCTGGCAACGTTAACAGCATCGCCGATGATCGTGCGCGTTGCGGTGCCTGCTGCGCCAATTTCACCCAAAACCAGATCTCCCAGATGCAGACCCATTCCGATGCGGATAAGTGGGCTGCCTTCCGCTTCTAGCCGCTGATTGAATTGAACGAGGGCGCGACTGACATTTATGGCTGCCTGCAACCCTGCGCGGGCCGAACTTTCTGTATCGGGTGTTTCAAACACCGCCAGCAGACCATCCCCCATGTATTTATCGACCACCCCGCGCTCGGCGGTGATGGCGGGCACGATGGCGTCAAAGAACCGGTTCAGCAGGAATACGATGTCATAGGGCAACTGACCCGTCGTCCGAGAGGTAAAACCACGCATGTCCAGAAAAAGAACGGCCAGTTTTCGCTCTTGTCCCTGGCTGGAATGTGCGCGTTGCCGACCGCCGTCGGGGCGGAACATGCGAAACGCGGTCAACGGTTCTGTTGGTCGAATCTGACAGGCCAGGCGCGCTTTTCTTGGAGCACCCACGGCTGCAAGGCTGCGCGCCTCGACCTCGCTAGGCGAGGGGAGGGCGTCTGCCCCATCCTCGACAATCACCCGACAGGTTGTGCAGCGTCCTTTACCCCCGCACAATGCAGTGTGCGGGATGCCATTGGCTTGCGAAATCTCCAGCAATGTCATGCCTTTTTCGGCGACGACTTCGGGGCCTTCCACGTATTTCACCCGGACCGAGTGCCTGCGCCGCAGCAATTTGCGCACTGCGAAAACAGTTAATGAGGCCCCCAGCGCGATCCAGAAAGCCGTGACAGCATTGCTCTTGATGCTGAACAGTGCCTGAAAATCCTGTTGAGACGGCCAGTTATAGTGGTCGATATACTGGTCACGCAGAAACGGATCGGCGAAATCCAACCAGAGGCGCCGTCCCTCGGTCAGCAATCCGGCCAGCGCGAACGACGGGACAAACACCGCCAACCCGATCAGGTAGGGCGCAGTTTTTGACCACCAATCGGTCAGGCGCAGCCACATGTGAAGGCCAATGCAGCTGTGAATCCAGACAATCAGCAGCAATGCGCTTTGCAGCCAGATCGCGCTGCTGTTCCACATCAGGATGATGATATAGCCCATCTCGTCATTGACGTCATAGACCTCGTGCGCGTAGCGCGTATAGACGATATGAGTGATCAGCTGCAGCGGGATCAGCAGGCCCAGAACCACCTGCAGCGCCGTGCTGACCGGCATTCTGAGCGTCCTGCGCTGGCTGATCGAATACAGCGCCAAGCCTGTGTGCACAAACAACGCCAAATACAGAAACGCACTGCCGATGTCATGGCGCGTCACCGCGTGGCGGCCATCCTGCATCCCGTGCAGGTAATCGGTATGAAACAACCCCAACCCGATGTTGATGAAGTGAAAAAAGGCGAAGGCAAACAGGACCAGGCCGCTGCCGATCCTCAGCCGGGTTGCCCACCCGCCTTGCCATAGAACGCTACTCAATCAAATCACCTGCACGCGCTTTGTCTGAAGCCGAGTCTGGTACGGGGGAGGCGACGGGTCAAGAATAAGGCGGAACCCAAGCGGTCGCAGGCGCATCGACATGGATCACGTCAGCCGAAATTTTGAACAGCACGAGATGGCTGAGGTCTGGCCGGGACCGAGAGCTGTAGATCAGCCCGTCCGCCCCTTGCGCACGGGCCGCTTCCGAGAACTGCCAGGTGGGCGAGGGACGGTCCATCTCCTGCCACAAGACCGAGGCTGTGCGTTGTCCGCGCAGGTCGACAAGCCGTGCTTTGGTGATCCGGGCCTGTTGCAAAACGCGCGGGGGATCATCCTTGCCGACATAGCGCCGGATCGCGACCGCAGCCCCATCGGCGCTGAGTGACGCGTAAAGCGCTGCCTGCCCTGCAAAATGAAAACGCCCCTCGGGCGCCTTTGCAGGGGCCAGAGGGGCGTCGCATTGGGACAAAAACAGAATTCTCCAGACCGGGCCGGAGAATTCCAACACCGTGTTACTCCTGCTCTGCCAGGAAGCGTTCGGCGTCCAGCGCGGCCATACAGCCCATACCGGCGCTGGTGACAGCCTGACGATAGATGTGGTCGGTCAGGTCCCCGGCGGCGAAAACACCGGGGATCGAGGTTTCGGTCGAGCCCGGCTTGGTTACGACATAGCCGCCCATATGGGTTTCCAGCGTGTCCTTGACCAGCTCATTGGCTGGGGCATGACCGATGGCGACAAAGACACCTTTACACGGGATCTCGGTGATCTCGCCGGTTTTGACGTTCTTGACACGTACACCTTCGACGCCCAGCGGGGCATCAGTGCCGACGACCTCGTCCAGTTCATGAAACCAAAGCGGTTCGATCTTTTCGTTTTTGAACAGACGGTCCTGCAGGATTTTCTCGGCTCGCAACTCGTCGCGGCGGTGGATCAGAGTGACCTTGCTGGCGAAGTTGGTCAGAAACAGCGCCTCTTCCACGGCGGTGTTGCCACCGCCGATGACCACGATCTCTTGCCCGCGATAGAAGAACCCGTCGCAGGTGGCGCAGGCCGAGACGCCAAAGCCCTTGAACTTGTCCTCGGACGGCAGGCCCAGCCATTTGGCGCGCGCGCCGGTCGCCAGAATAACGGCGTCGGCCGTATAGGTCGTGCCGCTGTCGCCCGTGGCGGTGAAGGGGCGTTTGCTGACATCCAGATCGCTGATGATGTCGCCGATGATCTCACACCCCATAGCTGCAGCATGTTCCTGCATCTTGATCATCAGATCGGGGCCCTGCACCTCGGTAAAGCCGGGGTAGTTTTCGACTTCGGTCGTGGTGGTCAGCTGACCGCCGGGCTCGATGCCCTGAACCAGAATCGGGTTCAGCATCGCGCGGCTGGCATAGACGCCCGCCGTGTATCCGGCAGGTCCCGACCCGATGATCAGAACCTTGGTGTGTTTCGTTTCGGCCATGGTACCCCCAACTCGATATGCCTGACTTGGGCGCTTGGCCCCTTGGCGATTGGATATAGCGACCCAGTGGCGGCGCTTAAAGCCCCTTCCTGATGGGTATCGGCCTTGCGGCTATGGAATGGCAATGAAACAAAGAATGTTGCGCAGAGGCGAAATATTATTGCGCATCAAGTGGGTGCTGATATAACAACTGAAAAAAATTCAGGAGCATTTTATGGTCACGACCCGGCTGGATGAGATTGACCGCAAGATTTTGGCGGAATTGCAGGCAGACGGTCGCATGACCAATGTCGAATTGGCGAAACGTGTCGGGATATCAGCCCCTCCTTGCCTGCGTCGGGTTCGCACGCTTGAGGAATCGGGTTTTATTCGCGGGTACCATGCCGAGGTAAACGCGCGCGAATTGGGGTTCGAGGTTCAGGTCTTTGCCAGCGTCGGTCTGGAAAGTCAGGCCGAAACGGAACTGACCGCCTTTGAGGAACGCTGCCGCGAATGGCCCTTGGTCCGGGAGTGTCACATGCTGAACGGTGAGGTGGATTTCATCCTGAAATGCGTCGCCCCCGACCTCAGCAGTTTTCAACAGTTCCTGACCGGAGAGCTGCTGACGACGCCGAACGTGGCCAGTGTTAAAACATCACTGGTCATTCGTGGCGCTAAGGACGAGCCCGGCGTGCCTTTTGACGTGCTGGAAGAACGAATGAACCGGACGGCGTAAAGCGCGTCCGTTTATGTGCGGCACAACACCTTGGTAAGATGGCCGTCACGTACAAAAACAATACCCAACCTAATAGAATCTGCATAAAGCCCCCACTTTGCAGTATCTGGTAATTTTCAAGCTGTGATCGCGTCGACCTCACCATCGCCAGCGCGCGGCATCAGCAGCGGTCCGAAATCGTTCAGCGAGTCGGCATGCGCGAACAGGTTCAGAAAGATCGACCGCAAGGAGTGGCTGATCATGCGCACCGCGTTCACGCCGGGATGATAGGTTTCAAACTGCAACCCATCGACTTTGATAACCGCGTGACGTTTCAGGCAGATGTGAAACAGTTCAACTGGCGTCGGCGGCAATGTCTCGATCACGTTCATTCCGTCCTGGAATTCGTGAACCGGGGTAAGGATCGTCTCATTCCCGTGTAGATGCCGAAGATGCGCCGGAGTGCCCACGATCCGGGCTGATGGCCCCGCGATCACGCCTGAAAGAGGTTTTTGCATGCCGAATGTGTCGGCCATGATGCGGGTCAGCGGACGGGTGCGGCCACGCGAATCTTCGCGCCCCGGTACCAGCGTGACCGAGCCTTTCCACAACACGATTTGTGAGGTGCCATCCTGTGTCAAAACAGTGTCTCCGGGCAGTAGGTCTTCGATGGCGACCGGCCCGGTTTCAGTGTCGACCAGTGATCCGCGGGTAAAGGCGCAAAAGGCATCCTCGAACATCGGCAGGGCTGGTGCGATATGGCGGGTTTGCGCAATGTCACCATTGGGCAGAAGCGCACTGACCTCATAGCGCCGCAGCTGCGCCTTGGGTTTGTTCGGTGCACGTGACGCGTCGCGCAGCATCGCTGACGTATCAACCGCATTTCTGGCCGCCCGCGAGAGCGAATGTGGAATAGGCATTGTTATTCCGTCCCTTCTAAAGTCCGCTCAGACAGGTTGACCCCTCCGTCCATGCCCGTCTGACCAGTTTTCTTCTTTGTTTTGAATGAAAGGGCGACCTTGGGGCGATCGTCGCACTGACGTCGCATCGCAGCAGTATCGCGTATCCCTTTGGTCAACATCTTGACCCCCCAGACAAACTCACAACAACGCGGGCGGAAATTGCCTGCGCACACATGCCCCTCACCCGCGCCGCGTAAAATACCTGCGGCAGGGTACGCGTCAGGCCGGAGCACCCCTCTGACGCCGGTCTTGGCCCAGGGAACCGGCAGCTTGGTACCCTGAACATCGCGATCAACGCCGTGCCGCCAAGCGGCGGGCAACCCTGATCGAGTGGCTGGAAACGCCCTTCCACGGCATGTCCAGACCTTTCTCTCTGCTCGCCGCGATGACGGCGCTTAGAAAGCGAGATTTTCCCTTCATTCCTGTAGTCCTGCTCTTGTCGAGGTCGTGGCCTCAATTCCCTTTGGACCTAATCTGACGCCATATTGCGGCAGCGATAAGGCTGATCCGGGATCAATTCAGGACAAAATGAAGGATGGCAGCTCCTCTTTCTTTATGCTGTCCTGCACTGCTGGAGCATCGGCAGATAAGCACCTGAGACCGGACAATAAAACTTGGTTTCTTCCGACTCAGGTAGACACAAAGAATGTGGCGAAAAGGTGGCGATATCGCCACAATTCGGTCTAGGTTAATAATTTGATTGCAGAAATCAGGCGGCCATAATCTGCTTCTTTGGCGTGGGTGGCCCGGCGGTAGGAATAAAACCGGTCCGGGTCCGAATAGGTGCAATGGCGCGTCCATTCCGCTTGGCCGATTCCCGCCTGTCGCAGACGGTGCAGGCCAAAAGCGGGCAGGTCGAATTGCAGTCGGTCGCCTTCTCCATTGGCAAAGAAACGCAGGTTATCGGGTGATTCGGCGACAAAACTGTCCAGAAAATCCGGACCGACCTCATAGGCCCGCTGCGAGATCGTCGGCCCGATGACAGCGACTGTATTCGCGCGGTCCGCGCCAAGCGCCTCCATCGCGTCCAGTGTTGCCTCAAGCACACCGTCCAAGGCCCCGCGCCACCCGGCATGGGCGGCACCGATCACATTGGCTTGAGCATCCGCAAACAGAACCGGCTGACAGTCTGCGGTCAGAATCGAAAGCGCCAGACCCGGTGTCGCCGTCACAATCGCATCCGCTTTTGGCCGGTCGCCGGTTTGCGGGCCATCAACGGTCACCACGGTCGGCGAATGCACCTGATGCACGCCGACCAGCGCGTCGGGGTCGACCTCCATCGCGTCGGCCACGCGGCCCCGGTTGATCGACACGACCTCGGTTTGATCCGAGGACCCGTAGCCGCAATTAAGTCCGGTAAAAATCCCCGAGGAGGCACCACCCCGGCGGCTGAAGAAACCGTGGCGCACGCCTGACAACATGTCCGAGGTCAGTATTTCCAGTGTCATGGTTCCAATCCCGGTGGAGGTGCCGCGTAGGAGGGGTAGAGACCCAGTAATTTGAACAGGTTTCCCATTTCATCGGGATGCGTCAACCTGCGATGTGCAGCCACCAGCATTTCAAGCTTCGCCCCGCCGAGCGGTTTGGCCAAAGCTTGCGCACGGGCGGTAATGCCCAGCCGTTCCAGAAACACGCCCTGAGGGGTCAGACGGGAATGGGCGCAACCCGCGGCACGCGCTGCCAATGCGAGCGGTTCGAAATCTACATGGGCGGTCAGATCGGCCTGACCGGGTGTATCTAGCGGATCCACACGCTCATGCCCGCGCAGGGCCTGAAACGTGTCGCCCAGTGAATGCCAGTCGCCATAATCCACGATCAGACCGGCACCGCCGTGGCTTGCGATTCGACCCGCGATGACGGTCAGGATGGGGATTGCCGCCGCGCAAAGCTCAACCAGATCGCCATCTTTCGTGTCTTGCAATCGGTCCGTCAGCGCAACCTGATCCGCCTGGGTCCCCAACCCGAAGGTCAGCGATTCGCCCTCGGCCCCGATCAGGCGCTCGCGCCACGCAGGGCCATCGCGCAGGAACTGGCGGATGGGCAGGGCGTCAAAGAACTCGTTGGCGACCAGAAACAAGGGCGCGTCGGGCAGGTCGGCAACCGTTGTGACCCAGCGCGGTGCAAATTCGTTTAACGTTTCTGCCTGAATGTCGCGCAGGGTCGGTGAGGCTTCGAACAGCACGATCTCAGCCGCGTCATGGAAGCCACGGACCCCGCGTGTGGCCCGGAGGATGTCCACCATCAGTGTTCCGCGCCCCGGCCCAAGCTCGGCCAGAACGAAGTGATCGGGGTGGCCCTGATCCATCCAGCTTTGCGCCAGACTTAGGCCGATTAACTCACCGAACATCTGACTGATCTCGGGCGCGGTCACGAAATCGCCCTGCGCGCCGAAAGGATCGCGGGTGGTATAATAGCCATAGGTCGGGTGCAGCAGGCATTCGGTCATGTAGTCGGCCACGGTCATCGGACCGTCCTGCGCGATGCGCTCCAGCAGATGGTCGGTTAGGCTCATCGCGCGTGTCGCGCCCGCAGGGCGAACCACAGGCCAAGCGCAATCATGGGCAGCGACAAGAGCTGCCCCATGGTCAGGCCATACCCGCCAATATGCCACGCAAGACCCAGAGGGTTCCCGACCGAGACAAACTGTGCGTCCGGCTGCCGAAAGAACTCAACGATAAAGCGAGACGCGCCATACCCGGCCAGAAACACGCCCATAACCAGTCCGGGTTTGCGCAGCGCGCCCTTGCGGTAGACCAGCCACAGCAGCATGGCCCCCAGCAGCAACCCCTCCAGCGCGGCCTCGTAAAGCTGCGAGGGGTGGCGTGCGCACATTCCCACCAGCACGCCAGGGCAGTCTTGCGCGGCAGGGCCGGGGAAGATTATCGCCCATGGCACCTCGCTGGGGCGGCCCCAAAGCTCGGCGTTGATGAAGTTGGCCAATCGTCCCAGCAGCAGCCCGGGCGGAACAGTGTGGGCAATGAGATCAGCCAGCGGCAGAACCGTTATCTGGTGACGGCGGGCATAGATGTAAGAGGCGACAATCACGCCCAGCAGACCGCCGTGAAAGGCCATGCCGCCTTGCCAGACTTTCAAAATGTCCTCCGGGTTCGCAAGGTAATAGGCGGGCTGGTAAAATAGCACGAACCCAAGTCGACCACCCAGAATCACCCCAAGGATGATCCAGGTGATCAGATCCTCAAGCTGCTGGGGTTTCATTGGCGGCGTGTTATCTGCCCAAAGTGCGGGGCGTTTCAGCGCCGCTGCCCCCAGCCTCCACGCGATCAGGATGCCCGCGATATAGGCCAGCGCGTACCAACGCAGCGCGAACTCCATCCCGAAGAGTGAGATCGAGAACAGTTCGGGCGACAGATCGGGGAAATTCAGAACAGCCTGCATGTGCGTCTCATTGCCCGTGCTTTGCAGGGCAAGTCAACCTTGAGCCTGACGCAAAGTTTACCCATATAGAGAACAACCGCGATTTCGGAGAAAAACTATGCAGACCCGCAACAAGATCCTCGACGATGTATCCCAACTGATGACCAACGCCATGGGCGTGGCGCAAGGTGCACGGGAAGAGGCCGAGAACGCGATGAAGTCGATGATCGATCGCTGGCTGGCCGACCGCGATTTTGTCACCCGCGAAGAATTCGATGCCGTCCGCGCCATGGCGCAAAAGGCGCGCGAGGAAAACGCAGCCCTGGAACAGCGTATCGCCGCGCTTGAGGCAAAGCTGGACAAGTAACGTCCGCTGCAAATTCATCGAAAACAGGAAAAGCACCGCGCAATCCTTAGTCGGGTTGTGCGGTGTTGTGCATCATGCCGCCTTGCGGAATTTAATCAAGACAAAGCTGTACCCGGCGCCAATATTTTGATCGCCGTGGCCATTCGTCCACAACTTATTGCTGTTATCCCCAAGAAATAGGGTTGCCAGACGGGTGCGCGCGGCGCACCATATTTAGTACAGGCACATGGGGGAAGCCCGGCTTGTAGAGCAGGCAACTAGCGCTGGGGCGCTGCCAGCCCCAAATTGCTAGAGATAAGTGAGGTGGCATTATGGCCCTATCCGAGCAGTTTCTCGAAGAAGACCTTCATCCGATTGATATTGTTGAACACCTGGCCGAACATCACGACTGGGATTTTGATCGTATCGGCGACGATCAGATCGCCATGGCTGTCGAAGGACAGTGGCGCACCTATTCCATCACTCTGGCCTGGTCGAACTATGACGAAACCCTGCGCATGGTGTGCTCGTTCGAAATGGACCCGCCATCCGAGCGGGAAAGCGAGCTTTATGAGCTTCTGAACAAGATGAATGATCAGTGCTGGGCCGGGGCGTTTACCTATTGGGCCAACCAGAAGCTGATGGTCTATCGCTATGGTCTGGTTCTGGCGGGTGGTCAGACGGCCAGCCCTGAACAGATTGACACGATGATCACCGCAGCGGTTCTGAGTGCCGAGCGGTATTACCCGGCGATCCAACTGGTCACATGGGGCAATCGTGATCCCGAAGATGCGATGCAAGTCGCCATTGCAGAGGCTTACGGCCGCGCGTAAAGCTTTGCCCCAAGCCAGATAATGGGGAGGGGCAATCATGGATATGTCGCGTGTCGCGGATCAGGGGCTGGTGCTTCTGGGATGCGGTAAGATGGGATCGGCCATGCTGGCGGGCTGGCTGGAACACGGCCTTCCTGCCTCTTCGGTCTGGGTCGTTGATCCGTACCCCTCGGACTGGCTGAAAGCACAAGGCGTCAATATAAACACAGCATTGCCCGAAGCGCCCGCCGTGGTGCTTGTGGCCGTCAAACCGCAGATGATGGGCGAAGCATTGCCCGCGATCAAAGCGCTGGGCGGGGGCGGAAGCCTGTTCGTCTCGGTCGCTGCGGGGACGTCGATTTCCACATTCGAATCCGTGTTGGGCGCGGGCACGCCGATCGTTCGGGCGATGCCAAATACGCCTGCGGCCATTCGGCAGGGCATCACGGCTTTGATCGGCAACGCACAGGCCTCCGAGGCCGATGTGACCCTGGCCGAAAACCTGCTGTCCGCGATTGGTGAAACTGTCCGGTTGGCGGAAGAGACGCAGATGGACGCAGTGACTGGTCTCAGCGGATCGGGCCCGGCCTATGTGTTCCACCTGATCGAAACGCTGGCCGCCGCGGGGCAGGCGCAGGGCTTGCCGCATGAACTGGCAATGAAGCTGGCCAAATCTACTGTTGCAGGGGCAGGCGCGCTAGCGATGGCCGCCGACGAAGACCCCGCGCAGCTGCGGGTCAACGTGACCTCGCCTAATGGCACCACGCAGGCCGCGCTAGAGGTGCTTATGCACGAAGAACAGGGTTTCCCCGATCTGCTGCACCGTGCCGTCAAAGCCGCCACCGACCGATCCAAGGAGCTGTCCCGTGAGTGAGATTACCTTCGACGATTTTCTCAAGGTCGATATCCGCGTAGGTGAAGTGATCCGCGCCGAGCCGTATCCCGAGGCCCGCAAACCCGCGATCAAGATGTGGATCGACTTCGGCGATGAGATCGGCGAGCGCAAGACCTCGGCCCAGATCACCGCGCATTACGACCCGGCCACTCTGGTCGGCAAGCAGGTGATGGCTGTGGTGAATTTCCCGCCGCGCCAGATCGGCAAGTTCATGTCCGAAGTCCTGGTGCTGGGCCTGCCCGACGAAAACGGTGAGATCGTTCTGATCGGACCGGATGGCAACGTTCCCATCGGCGGAAGGATGCACTGATGAAGGTATTTATTGCCCGGCCGATGACGCCAGCGGTCGAAGCGCGCGCAAGGGCTGAATTCGACGTTGAATTCCGGCCCGAGACTGCGCCGATGTCTGAGGAAGAAATGATCAACGCGCTAAACACGTTCGACATTGTCGTTCCGACGCTGGGGGATCAGTTCTCGGCGGATATCTTTGCGCAAGTGCCTGACCCGCGTTGCAAGCTGCTGGCCAATTTCGGCGTTGGGTATAACCATATCGACGTAAGCGCCGCGCAAGCTGCCGGAATCACCGTCACCAACACCCCCGGCGCAGTCACTGATGCGACCGCCGATATCGCCATGGCGCTGTTGTTGTCCACGGCCCGTCGCGCGGGCGAGGGTGAGCGCCTGGTTCGCGCCGGTGCTTGGGAAGGCTGGCATCCGACCCAGATGTTGGGCCACCACGTCACCGGCAAACGGGTTGGTATCGTGGGCATGGGTCGCATCGGTCAGGCCATCGCGCGGCGTTGCCACTATGGGTTCTCGATGCAGGTGGCCTATCAATCGCGAAGCGCGAAGGATCTGGATTTTGCGGCAGAGTTCATTCCCGATCTGTCTGCTTTGGCGGCTTCGGTCGATTTCCTTGTGCTGGCGGTTCCTGGTGGCGCCGAAACCCGGCATCTGATCAATGCGCAGGTGCTGGAGGCGATGAACCCCAACGCCCTGCTGGTCAACATCGCGCGCGGAGAGGTCGTGGATGAAGCTGCCCTGATCGCAGCCCTTCAGGCGGGGCAGATCGCCGGGGCTGGGCTGGATGTCTATGAATTCGAGCCCAAGGTCCCACAAGCCCTGATCGACATGGACAACGTGACCCTGTTCCCGCATCTGGGTACCGCGACCGAGGAAGTGCGCACGGATATGGGCAATATGGCGCTGGATAATGTCGCCGCCTTTGTCACGGGGCGCGCGCTGCCGAACCCGGTTTAGTCGCCCATCGCCTCGCGCCAATGCTTGCGGCAGAGCGAGACATAGGTCTCGTTCCCGCCGATCTGAACCTGTGCGCCTTCGGTAATGGTGTTGCCGTTCTCGTCCTGCCGAATGACCATCGTAGCCTTGCGGCCGCATTCGCAGATCGTGCGCACCTCGCGCATTTCATCGGCCAGCGCCAGCAGCGCCGCAGAGCCCGGAAACAGACGCCCCTGAAAGTCCACGCGCAACCCGTAGGCCAGAACCGGTATTTTCAGATCATCCACGGCACGCGCCAGTTGCCAGACCTGATCCTCGGTAAGAAACTGCGCCTCATCAATGAACACGCAGGCCACCTTGCCCTGTTTCAGGCGCGCGTTGATCATGGCAAAAACATCGTCCTGCGCCCCGAATGTTTCGGCATCCGCCGCAATCCCGATGCGCGAGGCGATCTTGCCCACCCCTGCACGTCCATCCAGCCGGGCCGTCATCAGATAGGTATCCATGCCGCGCTCACGGTAGTTGTGCGAGGCTTGCAGTAACACGGTCGATTTGCCCGCGTTCATGGTCGAATAATTGAAGTATAGCTTTGCCATACGCCCGGGTCTAAAACGCCTGAACGGCGCGGGCAAGGGACCAATATAAACCAAGAAAGCGTCGTCGCCGTTGTCGTTGCAAGGGTCGAGCGCAAGCTCATTGGGGATGGATACCCCCGCTTCAACAACAGCGACGCCGTCGGCCGTCATACGGCCTAACCATTGCAGGACCAGAAAAACGCCCCGCGGATACTCATAACCGGCTGGAAACGCCGCCACTCACTCACAAAATCCCTTCAATTCTGAGGGATAGTCAATTTATGCCATTTCAATTATGACTCGAGTATGGGAAATTTCCGCACCGTTTCCCCCACACTGGCAGATGTGGTGGTGAAGCCAGGCAGCAAAGGTTGAAACATGGCAGATATCGGGGCCTACCTGAAAAAGCATACCGAGGCATTGGTCAAAGACGTGGGCATCGAATCCGCCTGCGAGATTACCGGGAAATCCAAGGCGACCCTGGGCCGGTATTATTCCGACAATGCCGAGCACGCCGACCGGTTCATGCCGGTGGACGCGGTTGCCCGGCTTGAGGCCGTGTCCAACTTTCCGCATGTGACCTCGGCTTTGGCGGACCTAAAGAACATCACGCTGTCCTATGATGGTCGCAACTCGGACGCGCCCCGAACCGGAGGGGTGAATGCAGACGTTATCGCGCTAAGCCAGCGCTTTGCCATGCTGATGACCGAATACCAGGCCGCCATCGAAGACGGCATCATCACAGTGAACGAAGCCAAGCGTTTGTTGAAAGAGACCAGCCAGTTGCAGCAGGTTTTGATCGAGATGAAGCTGCATCTGGAAGAGGAAAGCGTGAGCTGAGCGCTTCTCATATCTTCGAGCAAAAAAACTTGAGCGGCGCGTTCTACGAACGGCTATGCCTGCATTTGAGCTATTCCTCTTCCTGACAGCGTTCGTAGCTATCGCCCTGCGTTCTCAAAAAACGGCTTCCAACGGGTTCTGACAGGAGATGAACAAAACTGTCATCACGGTTTAACACCGCACCAATAGCGACATAGCTGCATGGCGTGTCATCGTATTCTTCTTGCGACAGTTGTTCTACATCCGCGCGGATGCGCCAGCCGGTATCGGGATACTTGTCTTCTTCGTCATGTTCGGAATCTTCACGATAAACATATCCCACGCGGGCGCGCCGTTCCAAAACTGCATCATCAACAAAACAGCGGCCAAACCACTTGTTGAAGTCGTTTGAAAAACGCATTTGCAATTCCGGGTCATCCCAATCTATTCCAACTATGTGGTGGATTTTGAACTCGACCGGATCGCCGAGTGTCAATGCGGGTATGTCTTCTGGGGTGTTGTCGAGCCTACCTAGCAAATTTGAGCCGTCGCGGCGTTCTACGATAATCCACATTCTCTCCGCATCGTATTGTTCGGATTCAGGAACAGCGCTGAAAATCAGCTTTACGATTGTTCCAATACCGACTTCAGCAAGCTCTTCTTCGCTTGGTAAATGGAACGTGTATGGGTTTTCTTTTTGCGTTGGGCGCGGGTCGTGAAGGCGAAAACTAGGGCTTGTCACAAATGCAACCTTGATCTGCTTTACAGTTCATCTTCTTGTTTGTTTTCAACGCTAAAGTGGTCAAGCTGCGGGTTGGAGGCAAGAATACCCTGCTGTGAAAGTCGCCTGTTACAGATGATGTTTAACCGCATCGCTTCACGATCACCGAACCCACGGAATACCCCGCCCCGAATGAGCAGATCAGACCGATTTCTCCATCTGCGAAATCGTCCGAGTATTTGGAGAACGCGATGATCGACCCGGCCGAAGACGTGTTGGCATAGTCTTGCAGGATGTTGGGTTGTTCGCCCGGTTCTGGCTCGCGGCCCAAAACCTTTTTGCCGATGAAATCGTTCATCGTCTTGTTGGCCTGGTGCAACCACAGGCGTTTCAGGTCCGAACTGCTCAGCCCTTCGGAGTCCATATGGTCGGCGATGTGCTTGCTGACCATCGGTAGCACTTCCTTGAAGACTTTTCGGCCGTTCTGCATGAACTGCATGTCACGCCGATCGACCACGCCATCAGGGCGCGAGCGGCGCAAGTAACCATTATTGTTGCGGATATTGTTGGAAAATTCGGTGGCGCAGCGGGTGGAGAGGATTTCGAAATAGGGGCCGGTTGCGTCCTCGACGCGTTCGATCAGGGTGGCGGTGGCGACGTCTCCGAAAATGAAATGGCAATCGCGGTCGCGCCACTCCAGATGGCCAGAGCAGATCTCGGGGTTCACCACCAGCGCGGATTTCACCGATCCCGATCGGATCATATCCGCCGCCGCCTGAATGCCAAACGTGGCCGAGGAACAGGCAACATTCATATCAAAGCCAAAGCCCTTGATCCCCAGCGCCTGCTGAATTTCGATCGCAATCGCCGGATAGGCACGTTCGTGGTTCGAGGCGGCGCAGATTACCAGATCCACGTCCTCGGGTGCGCGCCCGGCTTGCGCCATTGCCTTTTTGCAAGCATCCACGGCCATCTCGGTCATGATGCCGGGTTCATCGTCACTGCGCTGACGCAGCAACGGGTGCATCACGTCGGGGTCAAGTACGCCGGTCTTGTCCATCACATAGCGGTTGTGGATGCCCGAGGCCTTGACGATGAATTCTTCCGAGGAATGTTGCAGCGGTTCCATGTCACCTGCGGCAATCGCGTCGGCATGCTCGGCATTGACCTTGTCGGCATAGGCGTTGAAGGCGGTGACGAGTTCTGCGTTGGTGATGTTGTTCTCTGGCGTGAATACACCGGTGCCGGTGATTGCTGGCGTGTGCATATGTGAACCTGCGTTTTTCGGATTTGCTCAAAATGCCGCCAATACCCGGTCAGTTCAAGAGAGATTGACCCAAGGGAATGCCAAAGTTGGGGCCCAAATGCGCTTCAATTCTTGAATAGTTCATTTTTTGAAGTATACGCGGTCGCGAGGTCTCTAAGGGATTCGGTCCATGACATTCGATGACAGTGCGCTGGTAAAACGGCTCAGTCCTGAAATGCAGGCCATGATGGGCGTGTATGCCTTGTACTGGAAGCTTGAAGAAAGCTTTGACTCGTTGGAAATCGAGCTGACCCATCAGGAATGCCACATGTTGATCAAGTTAGACCAGCCCAAGCGCATGGGGGTTCTGGCGTCGGATATGTTGACAGTGCCCTCCACGATCACCTCTACGGCGGACGCGTTGGAAGCATCGGGGTATCTATCCCGACAACGCGACCCTGAAGATCGCCGCGCCTGGTTGTTGGTGCTGACCGACAAGGGGCTTGAAATGCGTCGGGCCCTGGTGGCTGAAGCGGGTGCTTTGTTTCACCGCGCGTCGGGGTTGGATGCTGATGAGACGGCAGAATTTGCGCGTCTGGCCCGGAAAATCCGGGAAAACATATTGAAAACGGGAATACCCGAGGGGTTGAAGAAATGAAATTGATCTCTGTTTTGGGCATTGCCCTTGCCCTGCTGGCCACCTCTGCCACGGCGCAAGAGACGGCCAAACCAGTCAAGCTGATGGTTGTGCAGGAAACTACACCGGGGTTTTCGCGTCAGTTCTTTGGTCGTGTGGCTGCGCGCCAAACGGTCGATCTGGCGTTTCAGGTGGCTGGGCAGATCATGGACATGCCCGTGACCGAGGGGTTCGTGATCCCCAAGGACGAGTTGATTGCCGAGCTAGACCGTGAGCCGTTCCAGCGCCGCTATGACCGGGCTGTGTTGCAAAAAGAACAAGCCGATCGAACGCTGGCACGCTTGTCCCGTTTGCGCGGTACGGCGGCCAGTCAGGTTGCTGTGGATGACGCCGAAACAGCGGCACAACTAGCCGATATCGCTGTGCGCGATGCCCTTTATGATCTGGAACAGGCGACGCTGACCGCGCCCTTTGACGCGCTGGTCTCAAGCCGCGCGGTGGAATCCTTTACAACCGTATCGGCCGGAACCCCCATCGTTCGTATCCACGACATGTCCGAGCTGCGGATCGAAGTGGATGTGCCCGAAATTCTGTTTCAACGCTCGGGCCAGCAGGATGACATCACCATCACCGCCAAATTCCCTGTCAGCGATGAGGTGTTCCCGCTGCAAATCCGCGAGTTTGATGCTGAATCTTCGAGCGTTGGTCAAACCTTCCGCATTCAGTTCGGCCTGACCCCGCCGGAAGGGCTGCAGATTCTGCCGGGGTCTTCAGTGACGGTGAACGTGCAGGTACAGGATCAACGCACAGGCATCGTGGTCCCGGCGACCGCGATTGTGGCGGATGCCGAAGGAACGCTTGGCATTTTCGTCTTCACGCCGACAGGGGCCGATGAAGGCACGATCACGCGAGTACCGGTGACGATCGAACCCACGGAAAGTGGGGATGTGCGCGTTCTGAGCGGGCTTAACAATGGCGATGAGGTCGTGGTCGCAGGCGGTGGAGCATTGACCGACGGGCAGACGGTGCGCCGTTTTGCCGGTTTTGCGAATTAAAGAGGGCAGGGTCATGAACATCGCGCGCGCATCCATTGATCGGCCGATCTATACGTGGCTGATCATTCTGATCGCTCTGTTTGGCGGCATCTGGGGGTTCCTGTCGCTGGGTCGGCTGGAAGACCCGGCCTTTACGATCAAGAACGCGGTCATCGCCACGCAATATCCCGGTGCCACTGCCGAACAAGTGGCGCTTGAGGTCTCGGAACCTCTGGAATCGGCGATCCAGCAGATGGGAGAGGTCAAAACCATTACTTCGGTCAACCAACCGGGGTTCTCGCTGATCGAAGTTGAGGTGAAGTCTACCTATGACGGAACCGAATTGCCCGAAATCTGGACCAAGTTGCGCGCCAAGGTCCGCGATGCGGCTCGCGCGTTGCCGTCAGGTGTCAGCCAGCCGCTTGTAAATGATGGATTTGGCGATGTTTTCGGGCTGTTCTATGCGGTCACCGCGGATGGATTCTCGGATGCTGAAAAGCACGAGTTGTCGACCTTTCTGAGGCGCGAATTGCTGACCGTCGAGGGCGTAGCGGATGTCGAGGTGATGGGCCTGCCGGAAGAAGCTATTTTCGTGGAGCCCGACCTAGCCATCTCGGTCAATCAGAATGTGCCGTTGCAGGCGATCAACGATGCCATCGTCAATGCGGATTCGGTGAATGCATCGGGTTCGCTGCGGTCAGACAATGACCGTACCACGGTCCTGACTGCCGAAGGGTCCGATACGGTTTCGGCCATCGCGGGGCTGTCGGTTGGCTCGCAAGGGCAGGTGATCAACCTGTTTGATATGTCCAATGTCTATCGCGGGCGCCAAACCGACCCCGAGGTCATCATCCGCTTTAACGGCGCCGAGGCGTTCACGCTGGGCATCGCGGGCCTGTCGACCGAGAACATTGTCGAGGTCGGCAAGCGCGCCGATGCGAAATTTGCCGAACTGGACGGGCAGATTCCCTATGGTGTCGAAATCCTGCCGATCTATCAGCAACATGTTGTGGTCGAGCAGGCCTCGAACGATTTTCTGGTGAACCTGGCTTTGTCGGTGGCGATTGTAGTGACGGTTCTGGCCATCTTCATGGGCTGGCGCGCCGCGATTGTGGTGGGCTCGACCCTGCTGCTGACCGTGGTGGGAACGCTGCTGTTCATGGCCATCTTCTCGATCGAGATGGAGCGGATTTCGCTAGGCGCGTTGATCATCGCCATGGGGATGCTGGTCGACAATGCCATCGTCGTGGCCGAGGGGATGCAGATCGCCATGCTGCGCGGCAAAAACTCGCGCGATGCGGCGGATGAGGCTGCGTCCAAAACACAAATCCCGCTGTTGGGCGCGACGATCATCGGTATCATGGCGTTTGCTGGTATCGGTCTCAGCCCGGACGCATCGGGTGAGTTCCTGTTCTCGCTGTTTGCGGTCATCGCGATCTCATTGCTGCTGAGTTGGATTCTGGCACTGACGGTGACGCCCATGCTGGGGCACTATTTCTTCAAACAGGGTAAAGAAGGCGCGGTGGATGCTTATGGCGGACTGATGTTCCGTATCTACGGGACCGTCCTGCGCTGGGCTTTGCGGTTCCGCTGGCTGGTGATCGCCGCCTTGGTGGGGGTGACGGTGGCCTGTTTCGCCGGGTTCGGTCTGGTCAAGCAGCAATTCTTTCCGGATTCGAACACGCCACTGTTCCTTGTGCACTATAAATTGCCGCAAGGTACTCCAATTTCCCGCACCGCTGATGATATGGCCGTGTTTGAGGAATGGCTGACCAACAGGGATGAAGTCGTGTCGGTCGCAACTTTTGTCGGACAGGGCGCGACCCGGTTTTTGCTGACCTATTCGGCCGAAAAGCCGAACCCCAGCTATGGTCACCTGATCATCCGAACCGAAACCCTTGAAGACATCCCGCAACTGCGCGCGGATCTGGAAGAATTCGGCTCGGCCCAGTTCCCTGAGGGTGAGTTTCGCACCCGCCGTTTGATCTTTGGTCCGGGTGGCGGCGATCCGATCCAGGCGCGGTTCTCGGGCAGCGATCCGGTAGTTTTACGGCAACTGGCAGAGGAGGCGGTCCTGCGGATGCGCGCCGCGTCCGATAATGCCCTGCACGTGCATCACAACTGGCGTGAAAAAGAGCTGGCGGTTCAACCGATCTACGCGACTGAGCGCGCCCAAACTGCAGGTGTCAGCCGCGAAGACATCGCAGCCACGTTGCAGTTTTCAACCGATGGCATCACCGGCGGGGTGTTTCGTGAACGCGATCGCCTGATCCCAATCATCCTGCGCCGCGCTGCGAATGGCGATTACTCGATCGTGGATCAGGTGGTGTATTCCGATCAGTCCGAACGCTTTGTTCCGATCGAGCAGATGGTGGACGGGTTCGAATACAAGGCCCTGAACACGCTGGTACATCGGCGGGATCGGGTCCTGACCATCACTGTTGGTGCAGATATCCCGGCAGGGTTCACGGCGGCTCAGGTTCATTCCGAAGTCCGGGCGGCCATCGAAGACATGGATTTGCCCGCCGGATACCGGATGGAATGGGGTGGTGAATTTGAAAATGCCGGTGAGGCCAATGAAAGCCTTGGACGGCAACTGCCCTTAAGCCTGCTGATCATGGTCTTGATCTCGGTGCTGATCTTCAACGCGATCCGGCAGCCAATCATCATCTGGCTGCTGGTGCCGATGTCGGTAAATGGGGTAGTCATCGGGTTGCTGGGCACCGGGTTACCATTTACCTTTACGGCGCTGCTTGGGCTGCTGAGCTTGTCGGGGATGCTGATCAAAAACGGCATCGTTCTGGTGGAAGAGATCGACCTGGTTCGCGCAACCGGTAAGGGACTGCACGAGTCGATCGTCGAAGCCTCGGTCTCGCGTTTGCGCCCGGTGATGCTGGCGGCGATTACGACCATTCTGGGGATGGCACCGCTGTTGACGGATGCGTTCTTCAAATCGATGGCGGTGACGATCATGGGGGGGTTGGCCTTTGCCACGATCCTGACCATGGTGGCCGCGCCCGTGTTCTACATGGTGTTCTTCCTGCCGGAATACCGGCGCAAATCAGCGCCGCAACCTGTTGTTTAAATGAAAAACCCCCGGTCAGAGACCGGGGGTTTTGCTTTTTTCTGTAACCGGGCGGTGGGGTTAACCCTGCAGGGATTTGACCTCGACATCGCCCTCGGCCTGCGCCTTGATCGCCAAAGCTGCGGCATGGCTAGCGGCCGCAGTGGTGAAATAGGGGATCTTGTCATACAGCGCGATGGAGCGGATGGACTTGCTGTCTTCGACCGCCTGCGCGCCTTCGGTGGTGTTCATTAGCAGCTGCACCTGACCGTCCTTGAGCATATCGGCCACGTCGGGTCGGCCTTCATAGACCTTGTTTACCACGTCGCAGTCGACGCCTTGCTCTGCCAGCCAGGCTTGCGTGCCGCGCGTTGCAACCAGTGAGAAACCCTGTTCGGTCAGCACCTGCGCCGCCTCAAGCATTGCGGGTGTCTTGTCGGCATCCTTGATCGAGATAAATGCGCGGCCCTCGGACGGCAGCACCATACCAGCGCCCATCTGCGCCTTGAGGAAGGCGCGCGGGAAGTCGCGGTCCCAGCCCATGACCTCGCCGGTCGAGCGCATTTCGGGGCCCAGAATGGTATCAACGCCGGGGAAGCGGGCGAAGGGCAGCACGGCCTCTTTCACCGAGAACCACGGCATGTCCGGGTCGGCCAACGTCATCTGGTCGGCAATCTTGGTGTCCTGACCTTCCTTGTACGCGGGGCGCATCGGGAAGGTTGAGAGCTTCTCACCAGCCATGATACGCGCTGCGATGGACGCAATCGCGCTGTCGGTCGCCTTGGCGACGAAGGGCACGGTGCGTGAGGCGCGCGGGTTCACTTCGATCAGGTAGATCTCATCGTCTTTGATCGCGAACTGAACATTCATCAGACCGACCACGTTCAGAGCCTTAGCCAATTTGAACGCCTGATCCTTGATCTGATCGAGGATCTCCTTGGACAGCGAGTAGGGCGGCAGAGAACAGGCCGAGTCGCCCGAATGCACGCCGGCCTCTTCGATATGCTGCATGATACCTGCCACATGCACATCGGTGCCATCGCACAGCGCGTCCACGTCCAACTCAACCGCGCCCGCCAGATAGCTGTCCAGAAGTACGGGGCTGTCGCCCGAGACGACGACGGCCTCGTTGATATAGCGCCGCAGCTGATCCATATCGCGCACGATTTCCATGGCGCGCCCGCCCAGAACGTATGAGGGGCGGATGACCAGCGGGAAGCCGATCTCGTCTGCAATCTCAAGCGCCTGTTCGTCGGTCGAGGCGATGCCGTTCTTGGGCTGTTTCAGGCCTAGTTCGTTGACCAGCGCCTGGAAGCGTTCGCGGTCTTCGGCAAGGTCGATGGCGTCGGGCGTGGTGCCGAGGATCGGAATGCCTTCGGCCTCAAGCGCGTTGGCTAGTTTCAGCGGGGTCTGACCGCCGAACTGAACGATCACACCGTGCAGCGTGCCGTTTTCCTGCTCTTTCGTCAGGATCTCCATGACGTGTTCGAAGGTCAGCGGCTCAAAGTACAGGCGGTCCGAGGTGTCATAGTCGGTGCTGACGGTCTCGGGGTTGCAGTTGACCATAATGGTCTCATAGCCCTGTTCGGTCAGCGCGAAACAAGCGTGGCAGCAGCAATAGTCGAACTCGATCCCCTGACCGATCCGGTTGGGGCCACCGCCGAGGATGACTACCTTTTTACGGTCGCTCGGGCGCGCCTCACACTCGACCTCACCCATCATCGGGGCTTCGTAGGTCGAGTACATGTAGGGTGTCTGCGCTTCGAACTCGGCGGCGCAGGTGTCGATACGCTTAAACACGGCGGTGACGCCTAAGTTGAGACGGGCACGGCGGACATTGCTCTCATCTCGGCCGGTCAGGCTGCCCAGACGGGCATCGGTGAAGCCCAGCATTTTCAGCTTGCGAATACCGTCCTCGGTGACGGGCAGGCCATCTTTGCGCACCTGACGCTCGGCTTCGATGATCTCGCGGATGCGGGCCAGGAACCACGGGTCGAACTTGGTGACGCCGAAAATCTCGTCGTCGGTCAGACCATGGCGCATGGCCTGCGCGATGGTGCGCAGGCGATCCGGTGTCTGCTGGCTGATGGCCTTGATCACAGCGGCCTTGTCGTCGGCTTCATCCCATAGAGCAACGTTCAGACCGGGGATTTCTATCTCATCAAAGCCGGTCAGGCCCGATTCCATCGAGGCCAGCGCCTTTTGCATCGATTCGTGGATCGTGCGGCCGATGGACATGGCCTCACCCACCGACTTCATCGCGGTGGTCAGGTAGGGTTCCGAGCCGGGGAATTTCTCGAAGGCGAATTTCGGGATTTTAGTGACCACATAGTCGATGGTCGGCTCGAAAGACGCAGGCGTGACCTTGGTGATGTCGTTGTCCAGCTCGTCCAGCGTATAACCCACGGCCAGTTTCGCGGCGATTTTCGCAATCGGGAAACCGGTCGCCTTGGAAGCCAGCGCAGACGAGCGCGACACGCGCGGGTTCATCTCGATCACGACCATGCGGCCATCGACGGGGTTGATCGCCCATTGCACGTTCGATCCGCCGGTCTCGACCCCGATCTCGCGCAGCACGGCAATCGAGTGGTTGCGCATGATCTGGTATTCTTTGTCGGTCAGCGTCAGGGCCGGGGCCACGGTGATCGAGTCGCCCGTGTGCACGCCCATGGGATCGACGTTTTCGATGGAACAGACGATGATGGCATTGTCGGCGGTGTCGCGCACCACCTCCATCTCATATTCTTTCCAGCCCAGCAGGCTTTCGTCGATCAGGATCTGACCCACGGGGGACGCATCCATGCCTGTGCGGCAGATATGAATGTAATCCTCGCGGTTATAGGCCACGCCGCCGCCGGTGCCGCCCAATGTAAAGGCGGGGCGGATGATGGCGGGCAGACCGACGGTCTCCAGTGTCTCAAGCGCCAGCGCTACGCCCGCGTCCAGATCTTTTTTGCCGTCCGCGTCCTTGGGGGCGGTTACAATCTCGGCTTTGGGGTTTTCGATGCCCAGCCTGTCCATCGCCTCGCGGAACAGTGCGCGGTCTTCGGCCATTTCGATGGCGTCACGCTTGGCACCGATCATCTCGACGCCGAACTTGTCCAGCACGCCCATCTCTTCCAGCGCCAGCGAAGTGTTCAGCCCGGTCTGTCCGCCCATGGTGGGCAGCAGCGCGTCGGGGCGCTCTTTCTCGATGATCTTGGCGACAACTTCGGGGGTGATCGGCTCGATATAGGTGGCGTCGGCCAGACCTGGGTCGGTCATGATCGTGGCGGGGTTCGAGTTCACCAGAATGACCCGGTAGCCTTCTTCGCGCAGCGCTTTACATGCCTGAGCGCCGGAATAGTCGAACTCGCATGCCTGACCGATGACAATGGGCCCCGCCCCGATGATCATGATCGACTTGATGTCGGTTCTTCTCGGCATGGCCACGTTCCTTCAATTGTTCGCGAGTCAGGGCACCCCCAAGCGCCCAAATTGTCCTGCGTTATAGGGACAGCGCGAAAAGGTTCAAGGGGTATCGGAAACAGGGGTGAAATTGCCGCTTTCCCCTCTTTCCCTCAGCCCCGTATTCTCTATACCGCGCAGCACGGCAAATGAGGATGCAGGTGCGTATTCGTTTCGATCAGGGCCCGGCCGGGCAGGGGACCACTTTTGACCGGCCCACGCAGGTGATCCGCGCCGACCGCGCGGAAGATGTGCCCCACGCGTTGGAGGCGCTGGATTCCGCGCGCGCGGATGGTGCGTGGTTGGCCGGTTATGCCAGCTATGAGCTTGGTTATGCGCTGGAGCCGAGGTTGTCCGCGCGGATGCCCGAGGGCCGCCGCCTGCCATTGCTGTGCTTTGGCGTCTTTGACACGCCGGCCCAAAGCGACCTGCCTGCGCCTGCGGGTGGAGTGACCGGTTACGCGCCTCGTTGGGACGAGGCGCGCTATACCCAAGCCTTCGCCCGCGTGCATGAGGCGATCGGCGCGGGCGATATCTATCAGGCCAACCTGACCTTTCCGATTGATCTGACGGTCGAAGGTACCAGCGCCGCTTTGTATGCCGCGTTGGCGGCAGGTCAGCCCGTGGGCCACGGCGCGCTTATGCAGCAGGACGGTTTGCCTGACTTGCTCAGCCGCTCGCCCGAGCTGTTTTTCCGTACCGATGCCGACCGTTTGATCGAAACGCGCCCGATGAAAGGCACCCAACCGCGCAGCGAGGATTTGGCCGAAGACGCCCGCCGCCGCGATTTCCTGTCGAGTGACGCAAAGAACCGGGCCGAGAACCTGATGATCGTCGACCTGCTGCGCAACGATATCAGCCGTGTGGCGCTGCCCGGTTCGGTCAACGTGCCCGAACTGTTCAAGGTCGAAACTTATGCGACCGTGCATCAGATGATCTCGCTGGTGCAGGCGCAGCTGCATCTGGGGGCCGAGCTTTCGGACATTCTGATGGCGCTTTTCCCCTGCGGCTCGATCACGGGTGCGCCCAAAATCCGCGCGATGGAGATTCTATCCGATCTGGAACCCTGGCCGCGCGATATCTATTGTGGCGCGATTGGCTGGGCCGCACCGGATGGGCGGTCGGAATTCAACGTGGCCATCCGCACGCTGATGGTCGAGGGCGGCAAAGCCACCCTGAATGTGGGCGGCGGCGTGGTCTGGGACAGCACTGCCCCATCCGAATATGAGGAGGCGCTATGGAAAGCCCGCTTCGCCCGCCAGATGACCCTGACTTTCGCTTGATCGAAACGCTGGCCTTCCGGCCGGGGCAGGGGTTTGTGCGCCGTGATCGCCATCTGGCGCGCATGGCGCGATCGGCTGAGGCGTTGGGAGTGCCGTTTGATCGGGCCCGCGCCGTGGCCGCTTTGGAAGATGTCGCGGGTCCATCCGCTCTGCGTTGCCGGCTGACGCTAGATATGGCAGGCGCTGTGGAGGTGACGACCGGTGCGCTGCTCGAGAACCCGCCGTTCTGGCGTGTGGCAATCGCGGATCAGCGTTTGCGGGCCTCGGATGTGTGGTTGCAGCACAAGACCACACAACGCGCGCTTTATGATGACGCCCGCGCATCGCTGCCACCGGGAATTGACGAACTGCTGTTCCTGAATGAACGCGACGAACTGTGCGAGGGCACGATCAGCAATCTGTTTCTGCACATGCCTGATGGACGCGGCCTGACGCCCGCACTGTCCTGCGGCGTGCTGCCCGGCATACTGCGCGAAGAGGCGCTGAAAAATAAACAGGTTACTGACGCCGTGTTATCCTTGACCGACCTGAAGGATGCGACAGAAATATATGTCGGAAATTCCTTACGCGGCCTGATCCGGGCGGAGTTGGTAGAACTGTGAGCAAACAATTCGAGTGGGCCGAGAGCGCGCCTCAAACGCTGCGGCTGCGTGTCGAGTTCGGACTGTTCTTCATCGCTGTCCCGGTGCTGATCGCGGTATTCTTTCCGCCCAGTTGGATGTTCCCGTCGCTGTTCAGTTTCACCGCACTTGGCATCTTACTGCTGCACTATACACCGGGCTTTGAATGGGCCGAACTGCGATACAACCATGGCAACTGGTCCTGGACCGAGGTTGCCCTGTTTGCCGTTGCGATGACTCTGTTTTGCGTGGCGGTCGTGATGATCGCCCGCCCCGAGGCCGCCTTTTTTCTGCTGCGCGAACGGCCCGAGATCCTGCTGATGATCTGGGTCTTCTACCCCTGCATCTCGGCCCTACCGCAAGAGCTTCTGTTTCGGTCGCTGTTCTTCCGCCGCTATCATGCAATCCTGCCGGGCGAGCGCGCGGCCTATCTGCTGAACGCCGCGCTGTTTTCGTTGGCGCATCTGATGTACTGGAGCTGGATCGTCGCTGTCATGACATTTGCGGGTGGGCTACTGTTCACTTGGGCCTATCGCAAACGCGGCTCATTTTTCTATGCGGTGCTGTTGCATGCGATTGCGGGCAATATCATCTTTGCGGTCGGTCTGGGCATCTATTTCTACTCGGGCAACGTGCAAAGGCCGTTTTGAGCGGGATACCTGCCTTGACTTTCGCGGCCCGACGGGGTGTATCGGCGCGACGAATTCTGCGCCCGAAGGGATATGATCCATGCACGCCTATCGCAGCCACACCTGCGCCGCTCTGACCGCCGCCAATGTCGGTGAAACCGTCCGCCTGTCTGGCTGGGTGCATCGGGTCCGCGACCACGGTGGCGTGCTGTTCATCGACCTGCGCGATCACTTTGGTGTGACGCAAGTTCTGTGCGACGGCGACAGCGCCGCCTTTGCCGAGCTGGAAAAAGTACGCTCCGAATGGTGTATCCGCATCGACGGTACCGTCAAAGCGCGCGACCCGGAACTGGTGAATCCGAAACTGCCCACCGGTGAGGTCGAGGTTTACGTGCGCGAGCTAGAAGTGCTGGGCGCAGCCGACGAACTTCCGTTGATGGTGTTCGGTGATCAGGAATATCCTGAGGAAACCCGCCTGCGCTATCGCTATCTGGACCTGCGCCGCGAGGCGATGCAGCAGAACATGACCCTGCGCTCGGACGTTGTCGCCTCGATGCGCCGCCGCATGTGGGATCAGGGCTTCCGCGAATACCAGACGCCGATCATCACGGCGTCCTCTCCCGAAGGCGCGCGCGACTTTTTGGTGCCCTCGCGCCTGCATCCGGGCAAGTTCTATGCTCTGCCGCAGGCCCCGCAGCAGTTCAAACAGCTGATCATGGTGTCGGGCTTTGACAAGTATTTCCAGATCGCGCCGTGCTTCCGCGACGAAGACCCGCGCGCCGACCGCTCGCCCACCGATTTCTACCAGCTTGACCTTGAGATGTCCTTTGTCGAGCAGCAGGACGTGTTTGACACGATCCAACCGGTTCTGACTGGTGTGTTCGAAGAATTCGGCGGTGGCCGCAAAGTGGATCAGGAATGGCCGCAGATATCCTACAAGGACGCGGCCCTGTGGTACGGCAGCGACAAGCCCGACCTGCGGAACCCTATTAAAATGCAAGTGGTCTCCGACCACTTCCGCGGGTCTGGCTTTGCGATTTTCGCAAAGCTGTTGGAGCAGGAGGGTACCGAAATTCGCGCTATCCCGGCGCCGACCGGCGGCAGCCGCAAGTTCTGTGACCGTATGAATGCGTTTGCGCAGAAAGAGGGTCTGCCGGGAATGGGCTACATCTTCTGGCGCGATCAGGGCGATGGGATGGAAGCCGCAGGTCCACTGGCCAAAAACATAGGCCCCGAGCGCACCGAGGCGATCCGTCAGCAACTGGGCCTGGGTGTCGGGGACGCGGCGTTCTTCCTGGGTGGCAAGCCGAAGGCCTTTGAAAAGGTGGCTGGTAAAGCTCGTGACGTGATCGGTGATGAGCTGGGTCTTACCGAAAAAGACCGCTTTGCCTTTGCCTGGATCGTCGATTTCCCGATCTATGAGCAGGACGAAGAAACCGGCGCGATCGACTTTGAACATAACCCGTTCTCGATGCCGCAGGGCGGTATGGAGGCGCTAAACGGCAACCCTCTGGACGTGCGCGGCTATCAGTACGATCTGGCCTGTAACGGGTATGAGTTGGTCTCGGGCGCGATCCGGAATCATAAGCCCGAGATCATGCTGAAAGCTTTTGAGCTGGCAGGCTATGGCGCGGATGAGGTGAAATCTCGCTTTGGTGCTTTGTTCAATGCGTTCCACTATGGCGCGCCGCCGCACGGTGGCTGTGCCGCGGGTATCGACCGGATCGTGATGCTGTTGGCTGATGAGGCCAACATCCGCGAGGTCATGATGTTCCCGATGAACCAGCGCGCCGAAGATCTGATGATGGACGCACCGTCCGACCCTAGCTCGGATCAGTTGATGGAGCTGGGATTGCGGATCATCCCGCAGGAATGACAAGAAAACCCGTCGCAACGCTTGCGGCGGGTTTTTTCTTTGGTCGGATGTTTCGCGAAGAGGTCAAAGCTGTCCGGTTTGCTCCAGTGGATCGTTGACCAAGGCTCGGGCGGCGCGAATGTTGCGGGCCGCCGCGCGGGTCTGGCAATAGATCCAAAGGCTCAGCAGCGTAGCCGTCGCGAAATAGGCTGTTGCCATCTCAGATCGCCTCACGCTGTTCCAGGCGAGCTTGAACGATCCCGGCGACCTGAGCGGCCAATGCGGTGACGGGCGTCCCTTCGGCGCGGGACGCGGCCAAGCGTTTGGCCGCGTCTGCCAGCACTTTGTCATCGGCATCGCGGGCAACCCCCCGCAGGAACTGGGCGGCATAGTCCAGCGTGCGGTGATCATTCGGGCCAGCCAGCACATCGGCGATATGGGCCATGTCATCCTGATAGGCCAGCGGATCGGGGTTAATGACCTGATCCCGGACAGCGTTCAAGCTGCTGGGGCGGCGATCCTCGGGTAGGTGCTGCAGCACCATGGATTGAAAGTAAGAAAGCGATTTCAGCGGCTTGGCCAGAAAACCGTCAGCCCCGGCCTGCGTGGCTGCGTTTTCGGTATAGGTGTCGCCGGACATCGCCAGAATGGCCCCGATACGCGGCGATGCTTCGGTCAATTCGGCAATCAGCTCGGCCCCTGAGCCATCCGGCAGCCCCATATCGACCAAGATGACCGAGGGACGGTAGATCTGCAAATGCCGCCTTGCCGATTTCAGGCAATCCGCGCGTCGGATCCGGGCACCGGAATGCAGGCACATCAGTCGGATCGCGTCGCAAGCATAGCGGCTGTCTTCGACAACCAGAATGGTTTGTCCCAGCAAAGGCCGCATCGCCGTTGGCTGTGCGGCTGAGGTGAAGGGGCTCGAATCGTCCATGGCAGAACTCCTAGTCAGCAGATGCCTCACGCTAGGAACTTCTGGCTAACACGACGTTAACGGCAATTTGGCGCACTTGTTCTTTGATTGAACTGCCCCCATAACCGCTGCAACGCAGAATAGAGGAGAGTTCTATGATCGGTCGCCTGAACCATGTTGCCATCGCCGTGCCTGACCTTGAGGCCGCGTCCGCGCAATATCGCAATGCATTGGGAGCCAAGGTCGGCGCGCCTCAGGACGAACCCGATCACGGCGTAACCGTGGTGTTCATCGAACTGCCAAACACCAAGATCGAACTGTTGTACCCATTGGGCGATGATAGCCCGATCAACGGGTTTCTGGAAAAGAACCCGGCTGGTGGCATTCACCATGTCTGCTATGAGGTCGAAGATATCATCGCGGCCCGTGACCATCTGAAGGAAACCGGTGCGCGCGTGCTGGGCTCGGGTGAACCCAAGATTGGGGCTCATGGCAAGCCAGTGCTGTTTTTGCACCCCAAAGACTTTAACGGCTGTCTGGTCGAGCTAGAACAGGTCTAACCCAAGCGAGGCTGCCATGACGATCACCGCTGCATTGGTTCTGTTTGCCGTTATCTGGTTTCTGACATTGCTGGTCGTATTGCCGATCCGCATTAAGACGCAGGGCGATCTGGGCGAGATCGTTCCGGGCACCCATGCGGGTGCGCCGGAAGTGCATCATATGAAGAAAAAGCTGTGGATCACCACCGGGTTGACGGTGGTGCTTTGGGCGATCATCGCGGGGATCATCATTTCGGGCGTCATCTCAGTGCGGGATTTCGACTGGTTGAACCAGCTTGAGCCGCGCGGTTGAGCCTCAGACGGACAGCCTGTGGTAGATATGGGTGAACGTGGCCACTCCGACAATCGGGATGACAAGGTTCACCAGCGGCACGGTCAGAGGAATGGCCATCAAAGCGCCCGCCAGCCAGATCGTGACCATATGTTTGCCCCGTAGCTTGCGCGCGCCTTCGCGCCCGATCCGCCGCATCGCGACCAAAGTGAAATATTCCCGACCCAGTAGAAAACCGTTCATGCCCCAAAAGATGAACGGGGCCAGCGGCGTGAAGATTACATAGAGGATCAGTGCCAGCAAGTTGGCGACGATCAACACCCCCATAAAGCTGAGCGCATCGCGCAACCCGTCACTGATGGCAATTCCGTGCACCTTTGGCAGGGTGGGATAGTGTTTGTCCTCGACCGCCTGCGCGACCTCTTCCAGAAACAGAGAGATGATGGCCGAGGCGACCGGCATCATCAGGAAGACCGGCAGAATCACCACCGCAAAAATACCGGAATAATTCAACACGTCGTTCAGCCACGGAACGGCTCCGACGAAGGGCAAGGTGATTTCATCGCTGGACAGCCAGTTGATCAACCAGATCGCGCCTGCGCAGGCCGCGATCAGCAACACGATCGTCAGGCCCACGCCCCGGAACAGAACCGAACGGAATCTGGGATCTCCGATCTGTCCGATTGCCGCAAAAAATGCGTTGAGGATGATCATTCAGGAACCCATTCGGTCAGTGCGGCCACGTCCGGGCGGGGACGTTCTGGCGGGGCTGCGGATTCGGTAGCAATGTGGATCAGACCAGCGATCCGTTCATTGTCTTTCAGTCCAAAGGCGGTGCGGCAAAACTCGGCGTCATGTGACTGCCAACCCGACAGCCAGTTCGCGCCCCAGCCCGCCACTAAGGCTGCGTTCAGCAACGCCAGACACACCGCACCGGCGGAATAGGTCTGTTCAATCGCGGGGACTTTTTCGGATGGTTTTTGAACCTCGACCACTGCTACGGCCAGATGACCCATGTCGAACTGGCTGCATGCTTTGGCGATCTCTTCAGGCGACTTACCCAGCCGTTCGCCGCATTCCTGCGTCAGCGCTGACAAACGGGGCATCGCGCCGCTTTCCAGCACTATGAATCGCCACGGCTCCAGCTTGCCGTGATCGGGACTGCGGGCGGCGGCGGTCAGCAATGGGGTCAGTTCATCCCGCGTCGGGGCAGGAGCGATCAGTGTTTTCGCAGGGCGGGACCGGCGGGACAGCAGAAACTCAAATGCGGCCGGATTCTTCAAGGACATATGTTAACTTCCTTTACATGGGCTTTCTGTATCTGGTTGAGCCTCTGGCGGGTTTCAAGTGCAAAGGGCTGGGCTTGGTGGATCAATTCCATCCCGGGGCCAGCCGTGCAACAGTGTTTTGGGATCGGAGGATGAGATGGCTAAACCTAAACTGCGCAATCTGCCGGATCTGAGCGATCTGACCGACGCGGGGGCCGAGATTGCGGTTAAGGTGACGCCTAAGGCAGCTTCGGACCGGATCGCGCGGGATGGGAGCGTAGTGCGCATCCATGTGACCACTGCGCCCGAAGACGGCAAGGCGAACGAGGCTGTGCGCCACATCCTTGCTGCGGCCATGGGGGTGGCCACGTCTTCGCTGACCCTGAAGCGCGGACATACGGCGCGGGACAAGGTCTTTGTCTACGATCCTTAATCCGGTGTTTCGTGGATTTGGTACACCCCCTCGGGCAAATCCAGCGCAGCGGCCAGATCGCGGACCTGTTCCGGCGACAGCGTGATTTTCTGGACCTGATCGGTTCGAGGATCAAACTGCTCTAGCGTCACGCATTCTGCGAAATTGTTGATCACCACATCCTCTTGCAAAGGCTTTTCGCCTTCGTCCACCAGCGTAATGACCGTCGAGTCGAATTCATGCTCAATCGAAAACATGATGGCAGAGTGCAGGGCGATGTTCCGCTTGGCAACCCGTACTATCGCATTCAACCGGTGGCAGTCCCAAGGGGTCTGCGCTATGGTCAGCCAAACGGCGTGACCGTTTCAAAGGATGATCCATGCACCGTTTGATGTACCTGTTATTTCCCGTGTTTCTGGCCGCCTGCGACGCCAATGCGCTGCGGGTTCAACCTGCCGAGGACTGGATACAGGGCGAGGGGGATTTCAGGGTCGAAGCCGCCACTTTCCAGCAGATCAGCCAAAGGGTCGGCGAACAGGCCAGGGTCGAATGTTTGCGACGTGCCAATGTCAAGAATTGCGACTTTACCACATTGGTCGATCTGGACCCGAAAGCCCCTGCCAACGCATTTCAAACACTGGATAAAAACGACCAGCCGGTGATCATTTTTACCCGCGCGATGATCGAATCCGCTCAGAACGCGGATGAGTTGGCCTTTGTGATGGGGCACGAAGCCTCCCATCACATCCTGCGTCATATTCCGCGCCAATCGGTGAATGCACGCGAAAGTGCCGAGATTTTCGGCGATCTGGCGCGATTGGCCGGTGCCGAAGGGGCCGCCGTGGAAGAGGCGCAGAAACTGGGCGCGCGGGTGGGGACGCAGGTCTATGTGCGTGACTTTGAACTTGAAGCTGATGAGCTTGGAACGATCATAACCTTTCGCGCCGGGTATAACCCTTTGATCGGTGCGAAATATTTCGACCGCCTGCCGGATCCCGAAGACAGTTTCCTCAGCACCCATCCCCCCAACGCCAAACGGGTCGAGGTGGTGAAGCAGACCGCCCGCGGGCTTGGGTTGACGCAATGACCGCAGTGAAAAAGCTGGGGGTGATCCTGACGGATCGGGGCTCGAAATACGCAGTATCCGGTGCGCCCGTGTCATCGCGGACCGAGGTCGACGCTGTGCTGCATGCGCTTAAGGCGGATAAATCATATGCCAAGGCCACACATAATACATGGGCGGCGGTACTGCCCACTGGGGCGCTCAAGGCGGATGATGGGGAAAGTGGCGCGGGGATGGTGATCCTTCGGATGATGGAACGGGCCGACGTGCAGAACCACGTCGTAATAGTCACCCGCTGGTATGGGGGCAAAAAGCTGGGCGGGGACCGCTTTCGGCGGGTGCAGGACGCAACGCGAACCTATCTGGATCAGATCGACACCGGGGCTTGACCTGTATCAAGGGCCTGCGCCGCCGCATCCGCTAACCTGATCGAAACGCATCAGGGAAAGGGTGCCATATGTCCAACAGAGAGACCCTGAAGCATCACGCGGGCCTCGTCGATCAGATGGCAACGCGAGTAGGCATCGACCTGGAAGACGCAGCGCTTCGGGGTGATGTCTCGATCGATGAGATATCCGAAGCGGTTCTGCGCTGCACAGGATGCGCCAATCCCGAACATTGCGAAGCGCTGCTGGCGCAAGTGGCGGTATCGCAGGACACGCCGGAATATTGCCGCAACAAAGGCCTGTTCGCCCAGATCAAGCCACGTAAGGGGCGGTGATGCAAACGCTTGGGGCTGTCATGACGCACCTACGGCTTGTCCTGCGCATGGGGCAGGCAACAGGCGCGGACGTGGTTTCAGCGCATCGGCAGGGCCGCTTGAGCCAGGAGGACTGGGCCAGCATGGTACGGGCCTGTCAGGGATGCGCTTGGGCCAGATGCTGCCCCGATTGGTTGGATCAAAACAAGGGCGCGACCCAGGCACCTCGAACCTGCCCGAACCGGGCCAGATTTGCCACGCTTAGGTCCGGGAAAACTCGAGAGGGTTGAGAATGAAAGATATTCTTGGGGACGTCGAAAAACACTTCTGGCTGACGCGGTCCGTCGCGCGCTGCATGAATCTGTCCCTGACCGATGCGATGACCGAAGGGCGTCTTAGCGCCGAACGCTACGCGGAAATGGTCACGAAATGTCGCGCTGCCGATTGCAGCGAGACATGTGCGATATGGTTGGCCGAACAGCAGGCCAAGGCGGACAAAGCGCCTGAGTTTTGCGTGAACGCGCAGGCTTTGAATGCGCTGAAACCCTAAATTTTGGAATGCGAGCCGTCACATAGCGGCGGGTTGGCGCTGTGTTTGCATCCGCAAAAGAACACTTTCTTGTCTGCCTCTGCGGTGTATTTGACCGGCTCAATCCCCGTTCCCTTATGTGAACCGTCACAAAAAGGCTGACGCGAGGATTTACCACAGGCGCACCAGAAATAGTTTTTCCCCTCGGTCACTTCGACGGGATAGGGGGCTTTCTGAGAAATGATCGGTGCGTCTGACACGAGGCTTCTCCGGAGTTTGCTGATGTCTGCTGGTCAGACAGTTTAGCGTCCGATTTCCGTTCTGCCATGGCAGCATGGATTTGCCGTTTTCACATTCACGTGATCAGATTTGTTGCAAAAATGCCAGCGAAGTCGTATTTTGAGACTGGCCCCGAATTTCTGGGCAAAATCAGAAAATTATTAGAAGGAATGACGGACATGAAACTTAGATTTGCCGCCGTTGGTGCGTTTGCTTTGGTCGTTGCAGCCTGTTCTCAGCAGGAAGAACCAGCTCCGGTTTATATTACACCCGAATATGACAAGTTTGGTACGCCAAGCTGTCCGGCCGGAACCGCATTGGCCACGACTGAGGCAGGCCAGACTGTCTGTAACCCGGTCGCGCAATAACAAACCTTCAGGCGGCTCGCGCGCGGGCCGCCTGCTTTCAGATAGATGCCGCCCACTGGGCGGTTTTTTCTTGCCTGTAATTGCCGGTTTGGGCTTTTGTCTGCGAGAGCGCTGTGCAGGGAACACATGAAAAACTTTCTAATCCGTCTAAAACATCGCACAGTCTGGAGCTGGCAAGGGCTGGCCGCGACGTGGCGCGATGAGTACTCGTTTCGCGTATGGGGATGGGCCAACCTGATCTCGGTGGGGCTGGCAATTGGACTACCCCTCAGCGGCGGTATGCGCGCGTTGATTGTCATCATGGGAATTTTGGTTCTGGTCGCCGAACTTTTCAACACGGCGATAGAACGGGCCGTGGATCACACATCTACAGACCACAACACTTTGGCCGGCCAAGCCAAAGACGCCGCCAGCGCAGCGGTTGCGCTGACGGCCATTGCCGCTGCGGTGGCATGGATGGCGGGTCTTGTGGCTATGCTCTGACGGTCGTCATTACTTGATTCGATACCGCCCGTACCCGCGATGAGATCTGTGATACCGGACTCCTCGATAAGATCTTTGGTGCCGGAACGCGTGTTTCTTCGGCACATAGTACCGATGGTAACGTTTCTTGCTGTGTTTGAACTTCGACCGGTGGTGCTTTTTGACCGGCTTGGCATGATGCACCTTGGCTTTTGCGACCGGCTTGTGGACCTTTTTCTCATACACTTTGGGCGCAACGAAGTGTTTGTGAACACGATGTTTGCCGCGATAGTGGATGCCAAGGGATTTCCCTCCGACCAGCGTAAACTGAGCCGTGCTGCCCGAGCGCACTTCTGCAAAAGCAGGCGCTGCAAATAGTTGTACCGCCAGGAGCGCGACGGCGCATTTCGTTGCGAAAGGACGCAATTTAGACATGGTAACCCTCCTTTTTAGACGTGTTTGGGTTCTGTCCAAATCTGGGGCCTGATGCGGGGGATCGCCAATAAACTTGGCTCACGCTTGCCCTATCGGTGGTTACATTGCCTCAGCGCAGCGTGCCCCACAGGTCATATTCCCCAGCCTCGTCCACCTCGACCGAGACGATGTCGCCGGGTTTGAGGTCTTCGAACCCTTCGTCGACGAACAGGTTGCCGTCAATTTCGGGGGCGTCGGCCTTGGTGCGGCAGATGGCAGCCTCGTCATCGACCTCATCCACGATCACGTCTAGCCTTTGTCCGACCTTTGCGGCCAGCTTCGCCTCGGATATCGCCTGCGCTTTTTCCATGAACCGTTCCCAGCGGTCCTGTTTGACTTCGGACGGGACATGATCGGGCAGGTCGTTCGAGCGCGCCCCGGCCACGTTTTCGTATTGAAAACAGCCGACACGATCCAATTGAGCCTCGTCCATCCAATCCAGCAGGGTCTGGAACTCGGACTCGGTCTCGCCGGGATAGCCGACGATAAAGGTCGAGCGTAGGGTGATATCGGGGCAGGTCGCGCGCCATGCGGCGATCTCGTCCAGCGTTTTGGCGGCCGCCGCCGGGCGGGCCATGCGTTTCAGAACGTCTGGGTGGGCGTGCTGGAACGGAATATCCAGATAGGGCAGCACGTTGCAGCCCGCATCGGCCATCAGCGGAATCAACTCGCGCACATGCGGGTAGGGATAGACATAGTGCAGGCGCACCCACGCATCGAACTGACCCAACTCGCGCGCCAGATCGGTGATGTGGCTGCGGACCTCGCGATCTTTCCACGGGTTCACGTCATATTTGCGATCCAGCCCATAGGCAGAGGTGTCCTGAGAAATCACCAGCAGCTCACGCACGCCATTGTCGACCAGCTTTTCGGCCTCACGCAGCACGGCGTGGGCGGGGCGGCTGGCCAGTTTGCCGCGCATGTCAGGGATGATGCAGAACTTGCACTTGTGGTTACAGCCCTCGGATATTTTCAGATAGCTGTAGTGGCGCGGGGTCAGTTGCACGCTAGCGGCGGGCAGCAGGTCTACAAACGGGTCGGGATCGGGTGGAACGGCTTGATGTACGGCGTCCAGCACTTGTTCATATTGATGCGGCCCGGTGACGGCCATGATGCGGGGGTGATGCTCGCGGATGCAATCCGGTTCGGCACCCAGACAGCCGGTGACAATGACCTTGCCGTTTTCCACTAGTGCCTCACCAATCGCGTCCAGCGACTCGGCCTTGGCGCTATCCAGAAACCCGCAGGTGTTCACGATCACGGCATCTGCGCCTGAATAATCGGGCGAAATCCCGTATCCTTCGGCCCGCAGGCGCGTCAGAATACGCTCACTATCCACCAAAGCCTTGGGGCAGCCCAAAGACACCATACCAATGGTGGGCTGGTTCGGACGGGGCGTGTCGGTGATCCGGGCGGCAGGCGCCAGGTCGGGGCGGAGGTTCGGCGGGTTCGTGGTCATGGCGCGGCATATAGTGGGGAACGCTTCCCCTTGCAAATGGCCGCTGGGCTTAGAATGATAATTTCAACGCATAACAAAAAGCAAAGAGCGGTAAAATGAAGTGGCTGGTGCGCATTCTCTTTCTCATCGTGGCCGTGATCGGGCTGGTTATCGGGGCTTTGCTGATGATGCCCGGCGACAAGCTGGCGCGTATCCTGGCCGAGCAGGTCAAGGCCGAAACGGGCCGGGATCTGACCCTGACAGGAGATGTGAAACTGTCATTCTGGCCAGTGCTAGGGATGGAGACCGGGCCTGTGACGTTCAGCAATGCCCCTTGGGCCGGGTCCGAGCCGATGCTCAGCGCGGATCATCTGGCCGTTGGTGTGGATGCGGCGGCGTTGATGTCAGGGGATTTGCGTATCCGGCGGGTGATTGCGGAAAACCCGACGCTGCGGTTGGAACTGTCTGACGGGCGCGGCAATTGGGAGTTTGGCGCGTCAGCGCCTGCGGCGGCGTCCTCGGGATCTGGCACCTCTGCCGCCCCGCAGGGGCAACCGGGTGTCGTAACGCTGGATAGGCTGGAATTAACAAATGCGCGTCTGCTCTATCTGGAAAACGGGGCGGTGACGTTCGATTTCTCGCAAGTCGACCTGTCGGCAAGCTGGCCCGAGGTCACAGCACCGTTGTTGCTGGAGGCGAAAATGGCGGTGCCAGGGGGCGCGGTTGAGGTGGATATGAAAATCCCAGATCTGCCCGCTTATGCAACCGGCGCGGCCACCCAGTTGGATCTGTTGCTGCGCGCGCCCGGGGGTGAAGTCGACTTTGACGGTCGCGTGAATCTTGCCGGAGAGATGGACGGCGACCTGCACCTTAAAACCCAAAATACCGAGACATTGCTGGCCGCTTTCGGACAGCCCGGTACAGCCGTGCCTTTGGGTCTGGGTCGCCGCGCGGAACTGGTCGGTCGTATGACCTATACGCAGGACGGGCGTCTGTCGGTGCGTGAATTGGTGGCGCAACTGGACGACAACCGCCTGACCGGCGAGGCGGATATCGTGATCTCGGACCCACCACAGATCACCGCGCGGTTTGACGCGGGCGATTTGGATCTGTCCCGATTCAACGAGTCTAATGGAGGCTCGGGCGGTGATGGCGGCGCTGCGCCAAGCCAATCCGATGGCTGGTCGACCACACCGATTGACGCCTCGGCGCTGGCTTTGGCGAATGGGCAAATCCGGCTGAAGGCGAATTCGATAGCAGTGCCCGACCTGACCCTTGGTCCCAGCGATCTGACCTTGAATCTGGACCGGTCACGCGCGGTGTTGCAGATGAACCCGGCCACCTTGTTCTCGGGTCAGTTGACCGGTCAGGTCGTCGCGAATAACCGCAACGGGCTGTCTGTCGGTGGCAACATGAAGGCAGACGGGATCGACATCCAACAGGCCCTGATGACGCTGGCCGATATTGACCGATTGTCCGGCACGGGCACCGGTTCGTTCGAGTTTCTGGGCGTTGGGCAAAGCGAGGATCAGATCATGCGTTCACTCAGCGGCAAGGGTCGCGTGGATGTGGGGCAGGGGGTGATCAACGGGTTCGACCTGGACCGCCTGATGGGGCGGGGCGAAGGGTCAGGCGGCACTACTGTGTTCAACAGTCTTGCCGCTAGTTTCACCATTGATCAGGGTGTTCTCAGGAATGATGACCTGCTGATGTCACTGGATAATTTCCGTGCCGATGGCGCCGGTCGCGTCGGCTTGGGCGAGCGCAATATCGACTATCTGTTCACCCCTACAGCGTTGCGGGCAAATTCTGGTCAGGGCCTGTCGGTGCCGGTGCGCATTGTTGGACCGTGGAGTAATCCGTCGATCAAACCCGACCTCAGTAAAGTGATCGAAGCGGCCGCCGAAGGCAAAATCAAAGAACTTGAGGACGACGCCAAACAACAGGTGCTGGACAAGGTCAGCGACGAGCTTGGGACTGCCGTGACAGACACCGAAAGCATCGAGGATGCGGTGAAGAACAAATTGCAGGAAGAGGCCACGAAAGGGCTATTGAAATTGCTGGGCGCGGATTGAGCGGCGGGGCGCAAGACGCGCCCCAAAGGCTCTAGATTGTCTGGTCGTAGTCGCCAACGCCGGGTTCTGTTCGGATGACAGCGTCGATATCGGCAAATATCGCGCGCATCTCATTCTCGCTTTCGCTGCTTTCGCAGACCACGACCAGATTTGGCGTGTTCGAGGACGCCCGCACCAGACCCCAGCTACCATTGTCCAGAATGACCCGAGCGCCATTGACGGTGACGACCTCTTTGATCGCGCGCCCGCCAAAGGGTTCACCCGCCTCGGATTTGGCCACCAGCTTGTCGACCAGACGGGCAAGGATGTCATATTTCTCGGTATCTGCCGCATAGGGCGACATGGTGGGAGTCGACCATGTCTTGGGCAGGGCCTTGCGCAGATCAGACATGCTCTGATCGGGGTTGCGGTCCATCAGTTTGCAGATCTCAACCGCCACGCGCATGCCGCAGTCATAGCCGCGTCCGATCGGTTCAGCCAGAAAGTAGTGGCCCGACTTCTCGAACCCGGCCAGCGCGTTGATTTCCTTGACGCGACGCTTCATGTGGCTGTGGCCAGTTTTCCAGTAGTCGGCCTTGACCCCATGGGCCTGCAACTGCGGATCACTGGCGAACAGACCGGTTGATTTCACATCAGCCACAAAGGTCGCGTTCGGGTACAGTTTGGCCAGATCGCGGGCCATGATCACACCGACCTTGTCGGCGAAAATCTCTTCGCCCTCGTCATCGACAACACCACACCGGTCGCCGTCGCCGTCAAACCCCAGCGCCAGATCGGCACCGCTGGATTTCACGCTGTCGGACATGTCGTGCAGCATCTCCATCGCTTCGGGGTTCGGGTTGTAGTTGGGGAACGTGTAGTCCAGCCGGTTGTGGCTGGGCACAACCTCGACCCCCATTCGTTCGAATATCTTGGGTGCAAAGGCCGAGGCGGTGCCGTTCCCGGTGGCGCAGACCACTTTCAGCGGGCGAGACATTTTGAAATCGCCGACCAGATCGTCGATATAAGCCTCTTTCACGCCGTCCACGAACTCATACGAGCCACCCTCATGGGGTTGTCCTTCGCCATTCAGGACGATATCGCGCAACTCGGACATCTCATCAGGGCCATGGGTCAGAGGACGCTCAAACCCCATCTTGACCCCGGTCCAGCCGTTGGGATTGTGGCTGGCAGTGACCATAGCAACCGCCGGCACGTCCAGATGAAATTGCGCGAAATAGGCCATGGGGCTGAGCGCTGGGCCGATATCCTTGACCTGAATGCCGGCCTGCATCAGCCCCAGGATCAGTGCGTTCTTGATGGCCAGCGAATAGTCGCGGTAGTCGTTTCCCACCGCGATCACCGGTGCAATCCCGCGCCTGCGCATCTGCGTCCCAAGCCCCAGACCCAGCGCGGTCATGCCGGGCAGGTTGATTTCCTCGGGGTATTTCCACCTGGCGTCATATTCACGGAAACCCGTGGGTTTGATCATGGCATCGCGCAGAAAGCTCCAGGTGTTCGGGGTCACCTCGGGGATTGGTTTGGTCATAGAAAATCTCAATCGTTAAATCTGAATGGGGTTTGCCTTGGCCAGCGCATCAAAGCGCATCAAAGTGTCAATAAGTTGCGGCATCTGGTCAAGATAGATCATATTGGGGCCGTCAGATGGCGCATTGTCAGGGTCCTGATGGGTTTCAATGAACACAGCTCCGACACCCAATGACACTGCCGCACGCGCCATGACCGGCGCAAACTCCCGCTGACCGCCAGAGGACCCACCTTTGCCACCTGGTTGCTGTACCGAATGCGTTGCGTCCATCACGACCGGGTAGCCCGTTTTCGCCATTTGCGGCAGGCCGCGCATATCAGCAACCAGTGTGTTGTATCCAAAAGATGTGCCGCGTTCCGTCAGGAGGATATTCGTGTTTCCCGTGCTTTCGATCTTGTCAACGATGTTGCCCATTTCCCAAGGCGCAAGAAACTGACCTTTCTTGACGTTAACGGCTTTCCCGGTTTCACCAGCAGCCAGCAACATATCCGTCTGGCGGCAGAGGAAGGCGGGAATCTGCAAGACGTCTACGGCCTCGGCCGCTAGGGCACATTGGGATTCAGTATGAACATCAGTCAGAACAGGAATACCCATCGAGTTGCGAATATCGCTCAGAACTTTCAATCCAGCGTCAATACCCAGGCCACGGACACCGGACAAGGAAGTACGGTTAGCTTTGTCATATGACGCCTTGAAAACGTACTGTGCTCCGGCCGCATCGCAGGCCTCTTTCATTTTGCCGGCGATCATCTGGGCATGATCGGCGCTTTCAAGCTGACATGGACCGGCAATGATTGTCAGAGGCAGATCATTGCCGACCGTGAGATCGGAGATTTTTACATGTTTCATGTGTCTTACGAGGATACCTGTTCACGAAGGACCGACGCGGTAAGCGAGATCAACAGGTAGATACCAGCAAACAACAGGAATGCCAAAATCGTATTTTCGAATTTCCTCGGATAGGTCGGATCCTGGCTGGGAACCGGGTTCACTGAGACGGTCAGATACCGCACCTTGCGGTTGGCCTCGGTCCGGGTGGTTTCCATTTGCTGCATGGCTGCTTGCAGCATCATGTCCCGTGCGGCCAGATCAGCCTGCGCAGTCTGGATTCGCAAGGTCAGACGCACCAGCGAGTTTTCGCCAGCCGAGACATCCAACATCTCGGCGTTCAGCTCCTCCAGCACTTCTTCGAAGCGCGCAATTTCGGCGCGTACACCGTCCACTTTGGCCTGATTGGGCCGCAGATTGTCTAAAAGCGAAGCCAGTTGCAGTTCTTTATCCTGCAATTGCGCCTCAAGCGTGTTTATTCGGCCGCGTAGGCCGGCAAGCACGTTTTCTGGGTCTAGCAGAGCGCCTTGCAGCTGCGCTTCGATCAGGGCTTCCTGCGCTTTGTTGCGTGCCTCCTGCGCCAGTTCGAAACTGGCCACGGCGTCGCGCATCTGGTCTTCGCGTTTCAGTTCGGACAGTCCGTTGATGGTGTCTTCGGCATAGGACAGCAACCTGTCCGAGATCGCGACTGCGATATCAGGTGTGGGCGCGGCGACCTCCATGCGGATGATGCCGTCGCTGGGGTCATAGCCGATGGTGATCATCCGCATGTACAGCTTGTGGGTCTCTTCCAGACTTGCGTCGGGCGACAGACGCTGGATCGGATCAATCCAGTCCTGTTTGAATATCTCGGAAAACCCCATATCGCGCTCAAGCCGTAGCAGAGCGTCCTTGGATTCCAGAAATTCCTGCGTGGCAACCGAATCCTGCGCGGTTGCGTATTGGGTGCCCGCCAAGAAACCTCCGAATGAGGCTCCGCCGCCATCCGCTTGAAGTATGGAGAAGGCCGAATCGCTGGCATACATCGGCGTTGCAAAGCGATAGAAATAAGTCCCGACCACAAGCGTCGGCAGCAATACAAACACTGCCAAACGCGCAAACAGAGCAAACAGTTTGCGTCTGCGGCGGCGCGCGATGTCCTTCTGAATTTGCCCGATCTCATAGTTGCGCCGTTCCGCGGGGCTCATCTCGGGGCCGGGCAGAGTTTCGGGCGATTGCAGAATGGGCTGAGGCAGTTGGATCGTCACCTTGTCTTTGGTTTCATCTTCGACACGCTTTTTCTCGGCGGCAAGGTCCAGCAGACTGCTGCGTTCGAATGGGTCGATACCCTTTTTGTGCAACAAGCGCACAGCATCATAATCCGAGTCCGCCTCGACCCCGTTTTTCTGCGCCAGCTTTCGCGCAATGCGAAGCTGCCGACCGGTTAGCCCCTCAGCCTTGATCTTTTCCAGCTCAGAGGTCTGTGCATCATTGGCCGCCTCGGGTGGTTGCGTCGCTTTGCGAATGCGTGAGATCGCGTCGGCGCGGGCCTCGGCATCTGCCGGACCCTGACGTTTGCGTCGCCAGTTGTATATTCTAGCCTTGGGTTTGGTAGTCATACAGTTGTTTTGCCTCTTCCAAGGAGTCGAACACATGCAGTTGCCCATCGACAAGGACAGCGGCCTGCTGTGCAAATTTTTCTAACACGGTCGGGTTGTGCGACACGATCACCAATGTCGTCGTCCGAAGCCTTTCTTGCAGGATATCCCCTGCTTTCCTGTTAAATTCGATATCCGTCGTGGCGGGCATGCCCTCGTCAATCAGGTACATGTCGAAGTCCAGCGCCAGCATCAGCGCAAAAGTAAACCGCCCCCGCATCCCCGAGGAATAGGTCGCCATCGGTTGATCGAAATACTCGCCCAGACCACATAGCCACTTGCAATAGGCTTCGACATAGTCGGGGTCCATACCATAGATCTTGGCGATATAACGCGCGTTTTCCAGTGCCGACAGTTTGTTGGCCACGCCACCCGTAAACCCCATTGGAAAGGACACCCGGCAGGATTTGCGGATGACGCCTTCGTCCGGCTTTTCCAACCCCGCCATCATGTTGATCAACGTGGTTTTGCCCGTCCCGTTCGGGGCGAGAATGCCGATTGAGGTGCCAAGTTCGACCCGGAACGAGACCCGGTCCAGGATTACCTTACGGCGTGTCCCGGTCCAAAAGGACTTACTGACATTCTCGAACTCAAGCATTTTGGGCCTGTCTGCTTATTCTTGCCGCAGCCGGACGGCGTGATCTCATGACTCATGTCCGGCCATGTTGGCGGCATTATGTCCAGTTTTGCACATGATGATCAATCCGCGCTGCCGCAGGCTGTTGTTATTGTGACTTTTCCATCTGTTGGTTCTCGCCACTGCGGTGACTATCTTTGTTGCCAGGTGTCAACCACTGTGCTTCAGGAAACCTTGCGATCTGATGAATTCCCTCGAAAAAGACATCGCCGCCTGCCGAATCTGCGCCGACAGGTTTGCCGCAACCGAAACGGCGCATGAACCACGCCCGGTCGTCTGGTTTAGACAAGGTACCCCGATCCTGATCGCAGGGCAGGCGCCGGGCGCGCGGGTTCATGCCTCGGGCCGTCCGTTTACGGACCCCTCGGGGGATCGTCTGCGCGACTGGTTGGGGATCGGGGAAGACGTGTTTTATGACCGCGCCCGTGTCTCGATCGTGCCGATGGCCTTTTGCTTTCCGGGCTATGACGCGCGCAAGGCCGATCTGCCGCCGCCACCGATCTGCGGGCAGACGTGGCATGACAAGGTGATGCAGACGCTGGGTGATGTGCCGCTGACTGTGTTGGTCGGGGGGCATGCGCATAAATACCACCTCAAGGCGCGCGGGTCCGTGACCGAGACGGTACGCAACTGGCAGGACCATGCGCCGCGCGTCTTTTCCTTGCCTCATCCGTCGTGGCGGAATACGGCATGGATGAAGAAAAACCCGTGGTTCGAGGCCGACCTTCTGCCGGTCCTGCGCGCGCGGGTGCACGAGGTTCTGAATGACTGACATGACCGCTCTGGACTCGGCCCATTCCGGGATGGAGGCCGCGCCGCAGGACGATGCCGCCCGGTTGCGGTTCTTTGAGCGGCTGGCCGATAGCGAACTGTTCCTGCTTCTGACCGAAGAGGCAAAGGGCGAAAACATCTCGCCCGAGTTGTTTGACGTGGCCGATGGCCGCTTTGTTCTGGCGTTCGACCGCGAGGATCGTTTGGCGCGCTTTGCTGAACGTCCTGTTCCCTACGTCGCCCTGTCAGGGCGGGTGTTGTCGAATATGTTGGCCGGGCAGGGCATCGGATTGGGCCTGAATCTTGAGGTCGCACCGTCCTCGATGCTGATCCCGTCCGAGGCGCTGGGCTGGTTGGCGACCACCTTGCAGCACGCGCCGGAAGAGGTGCAGCAGCACTTGTCGGAATTCCTGCCCCCAGTCGGTTTGCCCGACGATCTACTGACGGCTTTGGATGCCAAACTGGCAACGGCCGTTGGTCTGGCGCAATCCGCCTATCTGGTTGGCACCAAGACATCTGAGGGGGGGACCGGCCACCTTCTGGGTTTTGTCGGCGCGGTTGAAGGGGCGGAAGCGGACTTGGCCAAGGCCGCGTCCGAAGCGCTGACTTTTTCAGGGATCGAGGCGGGCGCAATGGATGTGGGTTTTTTTGCAGCCCACGACGCTGCCGCGTCCGCTCTGGCGCGGGTGGGGCTACGGTTCGATTTACCGCAGCCGAAAACCTCTAAGTTCCAGCGGATCGCGCCGGGCAGTGACCCGGAAAAGCCACCGATCCTCAGATAAATAGGGCCTCACCAGATCCCGGCGAGGCCCGACAGGTTTATTCCGCAGCAGCTTCCAGCTTGTCCTGCGTACGGGTTTCAAAGTCGCTGGCTTCGTGGCGCTCATGAAGCTGCAAGTGCTTTTCGCCAAAGGGGCGGTTCACCATGCGTCCGCGCAGAACGGCTGGGCGTGCGTCGATCGCTTTGGCCCAACGCATGACATTCTTGTAGGATTCGACGTCCAGGAATTCGGCCGCATCGTAAAGGCGACCCAGAACCAGTTGCCCATACCAGGGCCAGATGGCCATGTCGGCAATGGTATAGTCTTCACCAGCAATATAGGTGTTCTCCGCCAGTTGCTTATCCAGAACATCAAGCTGACGCTTGGTTTCCATTGTAAAGCGGTCGATCGGGTATTCGAATTTCTCGGGCGCATAGGCGTAGAAATGGCCAAATCCGCCGCCCAGATAGGGCGCGCTGCCCATCTGCCAGAACACCCAGTTCATTACCTCGGTCCGCTCGGGTCCTGACTTGGGCAGGAAGGCGTCAAACTTTTCGGCCAGATGGAACAGGATCGAGGCGCTTTCGAACACGCGTACCGGCTTGTCGCCCGATCGGTCCCACAACGCAGGGATTTTCGAGTTTGGGTTGGCTTCGACAAAGCCCGACCCGAACTGATCGCCTTCGCCGATATTGATCAGCCACGCATTATACTCGGCTTCTTCATGACCCAGGGCCAGCAATTCTTCCAGCAGTACCGAGACCTTCACGCCGTTTGGCGTGGCCAGTGAATACAGCTGCAGGGGGTGGCGTCCGACAGGCAAATCCTTATCGTGGGTTGCACCGGCGATGGGGCGGTTGATATTGGCAAACTGCCCGCCATTCTGACTGTCCCATGTCCAGACCTTCGGGGGGGTATAGGTCGATTGCTCGCTCATCTCTTGCCTTTCTCAGCAAATCTGGGGTGAATTGTCCGTCCGTCACAACAGCTAATATTGCAAAGCGCCGAGTCCAACCCCGGTTGTTTGCTTCTTTCTGTAACATTCGGCAGGAATAGTCTCACGTTTCTTCATTCGACGTCACAGGCCCGCGAGCAGGACTGCTCTGTCGGCTGGAATCACCTATTGTCTGAGCAGGCCCGGAACACGGGTGCCCCTTAAACCTGAGGACAAAAGGACGACCTATATGAAACGTTTTGCCCTAACCGTTGCAGCGACCCTGGCTTTCGCTGTTCCCGCTTTTGCCGGTGATCAGTATGTAGACGGTACCGGATTCGCTGTATCGGGTTACGATGTTGTAGCCTACCGCAGCCTGGATCAGGCCCCGGTTGGTCAGTCCCAGCCAGAAGGTGTGCGTGGCCGTTCCGACATCACCGCAGAATATAACGGTGCGACATGGGCGTTCTCGACTGAAGAGAACCGCGACAAGTTTCTGGAAAACCCCGCCTATTACGCACCGGAATATGACGGGCACTGTGCCTATGGTGTTTCGCGCGGCGGTAAGGTTCCGGCAAACCCGAACCTGTGGCGCATCGTTGATGACAAGCTTTACCTGAACATCACCGATGTAGTTGTTGGGTTCTTTGAAGAAGACATTCCGGGCAACATCAACCTGGCCGAAGGCAACTGGCCGGGGATCGAGCCTGCGAAAGCATCGACCGCAGTCATTCCGAAATTCACTTCGAAAGGCCCGATCTCGAACTAAGGGTCCACTCACAGAAAAGCCCGGCTGTTACTCGCCGGGCTTTTTTCGTTTTGATCAGCTTGCCAGGCAGAATTCGTCTCGCATCTGCTGGTCAGCATCGAAACGGATACGCACGCTTTTGGCGCCGGGGAATTTACGATCGCGGATCGTATCCGGAACGACAACCTCTCCACCGCCGGTTTCCTTGGCCTGAAAGCTCAGCACTTCGGTTTCGGTACGGCGTGCACCAGCCAGAACCGAAGTGGGCAAAGCCACCCGGTTTTGCCCCTGCCGAACGGGCGAGGACACGAAATAGGTCAGGTTACGGCCATGAAAGCCGACCGCCTCGGGGATGTGATCGGAATCGGCAATCGGGTCAGCGGTGCAAGTCTTGTCTGCGCCGCCGGCACCTTGCGGAAGCGCTTTGTTCAAAAGTATCCGGCAGGCATCGATATCGGTAATATCCAGCGAGATGACCCGCTTGCGCAATTTCGGACGTCGTGGTTTGCCGGGCTGCGCGCCCTTGCTGACCAAGCCTTCCAGCCGCAACAGGTCATAGGCTTCTTTCGCACGGGTAAATTCCGAGCTGTCGCCCCTGGTTCGATCAGAATGCACATTGAACGCAATGTTGCGCCACGCTTGTCTGATATCCTCAGAACCGGCGGTCTGATCTAGGCCAAGGGCGGCCATCGCAGCAGCGCGGGCCTTCATCTTTTCAACAGCTTCCATACCCAAAACACTCGTTAAAACAACAACGTGCTCTTAGTGTTGGGATGGCCGCATTTTTGTCAAATTTGATGGTTTTTTTGAGGCTAAACGTAGAACAATCCCGCCATGCACTGCAGGATTGTTCTGGTGAATGTGCTTGTGAGAGCCGACTTTTCGCTCAGGCCACGTTTTGCAGATCGGCTTTAGGCGTAATGCCCAAGGCGAAACAAACGTCGCGGGTCAATTCGGGGCGATTCAGCGTGTAGAAATGCAGCTTGTCCACACCGCCCTCGATCAAATCCGAGCAGAGCTCGGTGCACAGTGCGGTTGCCAGCAAGTCTTCGCGGTCGTCGCGGATCGCCTTATCAAAAGCCTGTTCAACCCACGCGGGGATACGTGTGCCGCAGCGTTTGGCAAAACTGCGCGCGCCCTTCCAGTTTTCGATGGGCAGGATGCCCGGCACGATTGGCTTGTCGATGCCCGCCTTGGCGCACGCATCGCGGAAGCGAAAGAACGTCTCGGCTTCGAAAAAGAACTGTGTCAGCGCCTCGTCAGCTCCCGCGTCCAGCTTGGCTTTCAGCCAGTCAATGTCCGTACGGGCGCATTGGGCCTCGGGGTGGATGTCGGGATAGGCACCCACGCGGATGTTGAAGTTTCCAGTGTCAGCCAGTGCCTTGATCAGCTCAACCGAATTGGCAAAACCTTCCGGGTGAGGCACGAACTTTTCCTGTCCTTTGGGGGGATCGCCGCGCAAGGCCACGATGTCCCGCACGCCTGCTTTTGCAAAGGAATCGGCGATTTTCAGGGTTTCTTCGCGCGTGGCATCCACACAGGTCAGGTGCGCGGCAACCGGCAGGCCGGATGATTTGTGCAAGGTGGCGACCGCGTCGCGAGTCAGCTCACGTGTTGTGCCGCCTGCGCCGTAGGTGACCGAGACGAATCGGGGCTCAAGCGGGGCGAGCGTTTGAACCGTATCCCAAAGGCGGAACGAAGCTTCGAGCGTTTGGGGCGGGAAGAACTCGAATGAAATCTCAGGTTGGGTCATCATGGCCTCGCATATTCCAGTTGTGGGTCTTGTGCCATGTGACGCATTGTGAGACAAACTCATATTCCTCAAGAACAACATGAGTTCCATTGAATGCATATCGAATTTCGGCACCTGCGCACAATCAAGGCGATTCATGAGTGCGGCGGGTTGGCCCGCGCGGCGGATCAGTTGAATATCACTCAGTCGGCGCTGAGCCATCAGATCAAAGGTCTTGAGGATCAGGCCGGCGTGGAATTGTTCCTGCGCCGCTCCAAACCGATGAAACTGTCTGCGGCGGGGCTGCGCCTGTTGCGGCTGGCCGAACAGATTCTGCCGCAGGTCGAAGCGACGCAGCAGGAGTTCTCCTCGCTGCGCGATGGGCGCACTGGTCGAATGCATATCGCCATCGAGTGCCATGCCTGCTTCGAATGGCTTTTTCCGGTGCTGGAATCCTTTCGCAAATCCTGGGGCGATGTGGATGTAGATATCCGCCCCGGTCTGGCCTTTGACGCTTTGCCCGCGCTGCAAAAGGAAGAGGTCGATCTGGTCGTCTCGTCCGACCCTGAGGACCTGCCGGGGGTCGAGTTCATCAAACTGTTCGACTATGACGCGGTGTTTGTTGCGGCCTCGGCACACCCATTGGCGCAGAAGAATTTCATCGAGGCCGAGGATTTTCGCGGCCAGACCCTAATCACGTACCCGGTCGAGCGCACCCGGTTGGATGTATTCAGCCAATTGCTGATCCCGGCGCGGGTAGAACCAGCCGCTATTCGGCAGGTGGAACTGACGGCGGTGATCTTATTGCTGGTCGCATCAAATCGCGGAATTTCGGTGTTGCCAGACTGGGTGGTGAGGGAAGTGAAGTACAATTCAGACTATGTGACCCGCCCGCTGACCAAGGATGGGATCACCCGTAGCTTGTATGCGGCAGTGCGGGCTGAGGACCTTGAAAAACCCTATGTGCAGGAATTGATCGACCTTGCCGGAACCGAGGCGCGCAAGCTGCAATCGCAATAGGCGGGAAACGCGGGTCTGCTATGCGCATCAAGCCTCTTGGCAAGGGCGCATTGCATCAGTATACGCGCGGTTTGACCGAACAGGAGCCGTGGGACAATGGTAGGCAGTGCAAACCTCAACATCATGATCAAAGCCGCGCGCAAGGCGGGGCGGTCTCTGGTCAAGGACTTTCGTGAAGTCGAGAACCTGCAAGTCTCGATGAAAGGCGCGGGCGATTTTGTCTCCAAGGCCGATATTGCTGCTGAAAACATCCTGAAAGAGGAACTGCTGGGTGCCCGCCCGACCTATGGCTGGCTGGGTGAAGAAGGCGGCGGGCAGGCCGGTGAAGACCCGACACGCCGCTGGATCGTTGACCCGCTGGACGGCACCACCAATTTCCTGCACGGGCTGCCGCATTGGGCGATTTCTATCGCTTTGGAACACAAGGGCAAGATCGTTGCCGGCGTGATCTATGACCCCGCCAAGGATGAGATGTTCTTTGCCGAAAAAGGTGAGGGCGCGTGGATGAACGACACCCGCATCCGCGTTTCGGGCCGCCACCGCATGATCGAGTCCATTTTCTCGACCGGTTTGCCCTTTGGCGGACGTTCTGATTTGCCTGCGACCCTTCAGGATCTGGCGCGGATCATGCCCACTTGCGCAGGCGTGCGCCGCTGGGGCGCTGCGGCGCTGGATATGGCCTATGTGGCTGCAGGCCGTTACGAGGGCTTCTGGGAACGCCGCCTGAACGCGTGGGACGTGGCTGCTGGTATCATCATCGTGAAAGAAGCCGGTGGCTTTGTGCAGGCTCTGAACCCCGAAGGTAGCGTCTTGGAAGATGGCGAGGTTATCTGTTCGAATGAACCGATCTTCGACCAGTTCTCGAAGGTGATCCGGGGCTGACTTGCAGAACCCTGAGACGAACAAGCGCGCCCTGTCCGAGGCGCGCTTTTTTGTTGTCGGCAGCACAGGCGATCAAGGCCGCCAATGTCGTGCAAGGATATGCATCTACCGGCGCGGGATTCGGGGGATGCGGGATTGTGACAGTTTGTATGTATGCTCGGGGTGCGGCGGGTGGCCATGTGTTCGGTTCCAATACCGCGTACCGCCCCGCCGCGCCCAAAGCGGGATGCACAAAAGCAGACCGACAAAGAACCCGCCGGTATGAGCCCAATAGGCAACGCCGCCTTCGTCCGGGTTGCTGGCAAGGCTGCCCAGGAATTGCATCCCCAGCCAGACCCCCAGCATGACGAAGGCCGGGATGGTGAAAACCCGCACATAGACGATCAGGATCAGCAGAATATCCACGAGGGCCTTAGGGAACATCAACAGGTATCCCCCCATGACCCCGGCGATTGCACCAGAGGCCCCGATGGTCGGCACCACTGATCCCGGGGCCGTCAGGACGTGGATCAGGCCTGCTCCGATACCGGCCATCGTATAGAAAAGCAAAAAGGGCAGGTGGCCCATCTCGTCTTCCAGATTGTCGCCGAATATCCAAAGGAACAGCATGTTCCCTGCCAGATGCATCCAGCCGCCGTGAAGGAACATTGAGGTGAACAGCGTCTCATACGCGACCCCGTCTTCGATCCGGGCCGGGATGACCGCGTAGTCGAAATAAAGCCGGTTGAGCAACCGCGCGTCATTCACGATGCCCACATAACTGAGGAAAATCAGAATGTTCGCGGCCATCAGCAGATAGACGACGTATGGGGTGCGCCCCGAGGGGTTATGGTCACGGATCGGAAACATGGCGCGACGCTGGGCTTTCGGGCGGGCAAGGTCAAGGTACGTTTACGCAGCATACGGCATGGTGGCGAGGTGTATGACGAAGACTTGAACGAGCCCAAGGGTTGACGCAGCCTGTCTGCGCGTCACCATAGACACATGAAACACATCGCCTCAGCCTTTGTCGTGCTGGTCGCAGGCACCATCGCTGCCCATTCACAGGACTGTCCCGCCGCTCCGGATCACTCGGACGGGGTGGCCGGGATTATCTCTCAAATTCAACAGGCCGAGACCGAGCGCGCCGCGCAGGTTTTGTCGGGCAAGCTTTGGGAGTTTTGGACAGATGCACCGGATAGCAAGGCACAAGTCGCGCTGGACAGGGGGATGACACGTCGTAGTCAAAGCGATCTGCTGGGCGCAATCGAAGACTTCAACTCGCTGATAGATTACTGCCCATCTTATGCCGAAGGGTATAACCAGCGCGCCTTCGCCTATTTTCTGGGCCGGGATTATCAGGCCGCTCTGCCGGATCTGGATCGGGCAATCGAACTGTCGCCCAATCATGTGGCAGCAATCAGTGGGCGTGCACTGACTTTGTTAGGGCTTGGGCGGATCGACGAAGCTCGCGAGGCTTTGGAACAGGCGCTGGAGCTGAACCCGTGGCTCTCTGAACGCCACTTGATGGACCCCGGAGGGCCGTTGGCACCACAAGGCCAAGACATCTGAAATACAAAACCCCCGACCAAACAGGCCGGGGGTTTTCGATCTTGGGACTTAGCCGACAAGACCGTTATCGGCGCGTTTGATCGCAATGACCGACGAGCGCGGCGTGCCGCTGTCGGGCCAGTTGCTGCCGGGGTGCTGGATGCCGACAAACATGGTCCGCAGGTCTGTGGACCACGCCAGACCGGTCACCTCACAGCCGTTCGGGCCAGTCATGAAGCGTGCAATCTCACCGGTCACGGGATCACCAACCAGCATCTGGTTGTTGCCGTTGCCTGCGAAATCTTCCTCGTTGTCGTCATTCCCGTCTGTCTGGATCCAGATCAGACCGGTCGAATCGATCACCATACCGTCGGGCGAGTTGAACAGGTTGCCCTCGTTCACGTTGGGCGAACCGGCGCGGTCATCGGAATGCACGGTGGGGTTGCCTGCCATGACGTACAGGTCCCAATCGAACGCTTGGGCGGCGTGGTCGTCATTGGCCGGACGCCAGCGAACGATCTGACCATACTTGTTGGCTTCACGCGGGTTGGCCGCGTTGACCGAGGTATCATCACCACCGGCGTTTGGCTTGACGCCGCGGTTCTTGTTGTTGGTCAGGCAGCAATAGGCCTCGACCGCGACCGGGCTGGAGGCGACCCATTCGGGGCGGTCCATGGTGGTGCCGCCCGCTTTGGAGGCGGCCATGCGGGTAAAGATGCGAATCTCGGCATCGTCCATTCCGGTGGTTTCCGGGGTCAGAGCCAGCCATTCACCCTTCATGTCGTCGTTGAACTTGGCGACATAAAGCGTGCCGTCGTTCAGCAGGCTCTCGGTTTCACCACCGGGCTGATAGGTGCCGTTCGAGACGAACTTGTACAGGTATTCACCACGTTCATCGTCGCCCATGTAGACAACCACGCGACCGTCGGCAGCCAGGGTGACTTCGGCGTTTTCGTGCTTGAAACGACCCAGACCAGTGTGTTTGACAGGGATGCTGTCAGGCTTGGTTGGGTCAATCTCGACGATCCAGCCTGCGCGATGCGGCTCGTTGGGGTTCTTCGAGGTGTCAAAGCGCGGGTCAAAGAACTCGTAACCGTTCCAGCTTTCGGCCTTGATACCGTAGCGCGCCATACCGTCCGAGACCTTCTGGTCATAGGCGGCATTTTCATCCGACGAGCCGAAGTAGCCATTGAAGTTCTCTTCGCAGGTCAGATAGGTGCCCCAGGGCGTCTTGCCCGCACCACAGTTGTTCATGGTGCCCAACGAGGTGGTGCCGGTCGGATCAGCCTCGGTTTTCAGCAGGTCATGACCGGCTGCGGGGCCAACGATTTTCATCGGAGTGTTATGATGAATACGGCGGTTGAAGGGGCTGTCTTTGACAACAGACCAGCCCTCAGGGCCTTCGGTGATTTCCATGACTGTCACGCCTTGGATGTTCTGCAGCTTTAGAACATCACCTGCGTTTGCCGGAACACCTTCCGCAGCGGCCGGCAGGTTGATCTTGCGGTTGGGGTATTCGTGGTTGATCGCGATCAGTTCGTGACCCTGGAACGAAAAGGTTTCCATCCCGTCAGTGTTCTCACCAAAGATACGGTCGGATTTTTCGACCGAACCACCATCGGCGATGTCATAGCCGTCGGCATCCGAGAACAGCGGATCGCCCCAGCGCATCATGACTTTCCATTCGTACCCTTCGGGGACGTGAACGGTGCCGTCGGTCTGGGCTGCGATCGGGGTAAAGGCAAAGCGCGACGCGTCAGCGGCCTGTGCCGAGGTCGAGCTGAGCAGACCTGTGCCCATTGCGGCAGCGCCCGATCCAAAGGCCACCACACCGGCCAGAAAACCACGGCGGGAAATGGCGCTTTCGACCACGCGGTCAAAGTCGTTTTCCTCGGGGCGGGGGAAGTGCAGCTCGTCCCAGTCGTCTGCGGAAAGTGTGGTGTTGTCGACGTCTTTCATGGATGGCTCCTGGCTAAAATGAAAGTTGATGAACGGCATTTAGGAGGTCTTTGTGACAGGTTCTTAACAGCGCCATTAAAGCCGCTGTATTTCGACCTGAAAATAGATTCATTTTTGATGCGCTGAAACGCGCTAAAGCCCTGCCTGCGCGATGCAGACAGGGTGTTACAATCATCCGAACAGATTGATCACATCGTCGTGATTGGGTTAGCGCAGCCGCTGCCCATCAGCATTGAACCGATACGCTTTTTCGGGCGCGAACCCAAGACGCAGGTCTTGGCCTTCGGAAATTGCGTGTTGCCCGAACAAGCGCGCCGTCACCGAATGGTTCTGAACGGTCGCAATGACGTTGGTATCACCGCCCAGCTTTTCGACATGGCTGACCTGCGCTGACAGGGGGCCGTCGTCAGACAGGAACAGATCCTCTGGCCGAATACCAAGGGTGTCTGACCCCTGATCCAGCAGGCTTTCGGGCAGGAAGTTCATCGAAGGAGATCCAAGGAATCCCGCAACAAACTGGTTGGCAGGGTTGTTATACAGCTCCATCGGTGAGCCAATCTGTTCCACGCGTCCGTCACGCAGAACGACGATCTTGTCGGCCAGTGTCATCGCCTCGGTCTGGTCGTGTGTGACATAGATCATCGAGGCATCCAGCGCCCGGTGCAGGTTTGCAATCTCTATCCGCGTGTTCATCCGCAGCGCCGCGTCGAGGTTCGACAGCGGCTCGTCAAACAGGAACAGTTTCGGCTCGCGTACGATGGCCCGCCCGATGGCGACACGTTGGCGCTGACCGCCGGACAGCTCAGATGGATAGCGGTCCAGATATTCCTCAAGGTTCAGCATCCGGCTGGCGGTGGCGACGCGCTCTTCGATCACCGCCTTGGATTGCTTTTCTTGCTTCAAAGCCAACGTCATGTTTCCGCGTACGTTCAGGTGCGGATAAAGCGCATAGCTTTGGAACACCATCGCGATGCCGCGTTTCGACGGCGGCACCAGATTGACGGTCTGGCCGTCGATATTGATCTCACCCGAGGACGCATCCTCTAACCCCGCGATCACGCGCAGCAGGGTGGATTTGCCACAGCCCGATGGGCCGACGAAAACAACGAACTCGCCTTCTTCCACCTCAAGCGAGATGTCTTTCAGGACATGCACCTCGCCAAAGGATTTGTTCACATTGGTCAAGGTCAGAGCAGTCATGTTGCGGACTCCTTAAGCGAAACGGGCTGGCCGGTGCGGATGCTTTCATCTGCGGCCAGACAAATGGCGAGGGATTGGACGGCGTCATTCATGTGGCGCGTCAGGTCGATATCGTTTGCGATGGCGCGCAGCATATACGCCTGCTCGGCGTCACAAAGCTCCTGATGGCCGGGCTCATCGGGCATCTCAACCGTACGGTCACCGCCCGGCGTGTGGATCAGTAGACCACCAACCTTGGTGTGGCCGTCGATATCCGCCGACGCGCCCTTGTTGCCATCGGTGATCGAGACCGAGCCATTGGGCGAGACGATGTCTTTCACGAAGAACGCGGTTTCGGACATCATCGGGCCCCACCCGGCCTCATACCAGCCGACCGAGCCGTCCTCAAAAATCACCTGAAATTGGCCGTAATTGTACATGTCCTCGGCGATTTCGTCGGACAGGCGCAGGCCCATGCCATGCACGCGGACGGGCTGCGCATCGGTGATCTGGCACATCACATCCACATAATGCACACCACAATCCACGATGGGGGATGTGGTCTGCATCAGCGCCTTATGCGTCTCCCATTCAGCGCCTGAGGATTGCTGGTTCAGGTTCAGGCGGAACACATACGGTCCGCCCAGATCGCGCGCCTCGGCAATCAGGCGCATCCACGAGGGGTGATGGCGCAGGATATATCCGACGACCAGTTTGCGGTTCAGGCGAGTGGCGGTTTCGACCACGCGCCGTGCATCGGCCACGTTGGTGGCCAGCGGCTTTTCGACAAACACATGCGCGCCAGCCTCCATTGCGGCGCAGGCGAAATCGGCGTGGCTGTCGGAATAGGTGGCGATGATCACCAGATCGGGATTGGTCTCGGCCAGCGCGGTGTGGAAATCCGAATAGGCGGGGTATTGGCCCAGCTCGGGGTGATCCACGTGGCCCGAGCGGTTCACCAGCCCCACGATCTGCGCGTCCGCGTGGTTGTGATGAGCCAGCGCGTGGCTGAGACCCATATTGCCAAGGCCAGCGATCAGAACTTTGGTCATTTGACAGCTCCCGAAGTGATGCCGCGGATCAGTTGGCGCGAGAAGATGACATACAGAACCAGCACTGGCAGGATCGCCATCGACAGGGCCGACAGAACCGCGTTCCAGTCGGTGACGAACTGTCCGATAAAGACCTGACTGCCCAGCGTGAGCGTCTTGGTTTCTTCAGCCGGGGCGAGGATCAGCGGGAACCACAGGTCATTCCAGATCGGGATCATGTTGAACACGGCCACGGTCGCCATCGCGGGCCTGACCAGAGGCAGAACCAGCCGGAAAAAGATCGTATATTCCGACAGCCCGTCGATACGGCCCGCGTTTTTCAGATCATCACTGACCTGTCGCATGAACTCCGACAGGATGAACACGGCCAACGGCAGCCCTTGCGCGGTGTAAACCAGGATCAGCGCCCAAAGCGTGTTCACCAGCCCGGTGGCCACCATCATCTCAAGGATCGCCACAGTGCCGATGCGTATCGGGATCATGATCCCCAGCGCCAGATACAGCCCCATCAGCAGGTTGCCCTTGAACTGATATTCCGACAGCGCATAGGCCGCCATGGCCCCGAACAGCAAGATGAAAAACAGCGATGCGACGGTGACGATCATAGAGTTCTGGAAGTAGAGGAAGAAATCCCCCTGCTTCATTACCGTCTCATATCCGATCATGGAAAAACTGTCGGCATTCGGCAGCGCCAGTGGCTCGCGGAAGATCGCGCGGCGGGATTTGAAGCTGTTGATGATGATCACAAAAACCGGGAACAGGGCGATCAGCGTGTAAAGGATCAGCGCCCCGTGCATCGCGGCGGTATTCAGCGGGTTATGACGTGCTTTGTTCATCGCTGGCCCCTCACAGTTGATACCGGCGCATCCGGGTCTGGATGCCGAACAGGTAAATGCAGACGCCCACAAGGATGATCGCGAACATGGCCCCGGCGATGGCGGAACCCATATGCGGGTCGCCCAATTGCAGTTGGAACCCAAAGAAGGTGCGGTACATGAAGGTGCCTAAGATATCGGTCGAGAAATCCGGCCCCGCCAGCGCGCCTTGGGCGGCATAGATCAGGTCGAACGCGTTGAAATTGCCCACGAAAGTCAGGATCGAGATGATCCCGATCGAGGGCAGGATCAGCGGTAGTTTGATCTTCCAGAAGGCCGAGGCCCCGGTGATGCCGTCGATCTCTCCGGCTTCAAGGATTTCCTCGGGGATGGTCAGCAGGGCGGCATAGATCAGCATCATCGGGATGCCCACAAATTGCCAGACCGAGATCAGCGCCAGCGTGGTGAGCGCATATTCCTCTTTCCCCAGCCACGGCGCAAACAGGGATTTCAGGCCCACGGCATCCAGCATCGACGGCGCGATGCCCCAGATGGGCGACAGGATCAGTTTCCATGCAAAGCCAACGATCACAAAGCTCAGGATCGTTGGGATGAATATCGCCGACCGATAGAGCGCCGAGAACCGCAGGCGCGGGTGGCTGAGCAGGGCTGCCAGTGCGATCCCGATGGGGTTTTGAACAAGCATATGGATCAGGAAGAACCAGAAGTTGTTGCCCAAAGCGTTCCAGAACTGCTCGGACCAGATGGGATCGAAAAACAGCGTTTGAAAGTTCTGCAAGCCCACGAACACGCGGCTCTGATCCACTTCGGAATAGAGCGCCAGCCGCAGCGTGTTGAACAGCGGGAAGATCATCACCGCCGTATAGACCAGCACAGCAGGGGCCAGAAACACGACGATATGCCAGCGGAAGCGGGGGCGGTTCATGGGTCAGCTTTCAAAGGGGTGTCAGGGGGTACTCGGGCGGGATGAGCCGCCCGAGTAGGGGTCAGTTTACTGGTGCGGCGCGTACCAGGAGGCGAGGCCTTCCTGCAACTCGGCGCCCAGTTCTTCGGGCGATTTGGCGCCCTTGATGGCGGCGACCGATGCGCCCCAGGTCTCATTCTCGAGGTTCGGCGTGCCGCGCGACAGGATTTGGTAGGTCGAGCGGATGGTCGATTCACACTCATCACGCCAGCCGACGATTTCCTTGGCTAGCGGGTCTTGCAGCTCGACCGGGGTGCTGGACAGCGGGAAAAAGCCGGGCAGGGCGTTGCCGAAGATTTCCGCGAACTCGGGGCTTGCGACCCAGGCCAGGAACGTCTCAGCCGCTTCGGGGTTCTCGGTGGCGGCGTTCATGCCGATGCCGATATCGGTGTGATCCGAGATATAGCAAGTATCGCCCGCGTTGCGGACCGGCGGCTTGAATGCGCCCATCTCGAAATCGGCCTGCGTGTTAAAACCCGAAATCTCCCACGAACCGGCGGGATAAATCGCCGCGCGGCCTAGCGTGAAAATGTTCTGGCTGTCGGGATAGGTCTGTGCCTCATACCCGTCGCCCATATACTCGCCCCAACGGGCCAGTGTTGCGTAAGGTGCGGTCCAGGCCTCATCCGTCAGCTTCTGCTCACCTTTGATAAGCGCTTGACGGCCTTCTTCACCTTTCCAGTAGTTCGGGCCGATGTTGTTGTAACCCATTGTGGCGGCTTCCCACTGGTCATTGGTGCCCATCGCGATCGGGATATAGGTGCCGTCTTCCTTGATCTTATCCAGCGCGGCAAAGAACTCATCCTCGGTGGTGGGCACGTCTATGCCTAGCTCGTTGAAGGCGTCCTTGTTGTAGATGAAGCCGTGGATCACCGAGGCCATCGGAACGCAGAAGCTGACCGCGCCGTCATCGGTCTGCCACGCGGATTTGGCGACGTCCGAGAAATTGCTCATGGCTTCAACGCCCGAAAGGTCCGTCAGGTGTCCTGCCTCATACAACGCCAGCGAAGCATCGAAGGGGCGACAAGTGATCAGATCACCGGCCGAGCCCGCATCCAGTTTCGAGTTCAGAACAGCGTTGTATTCGGCGGGCGCCGATGGGGTGAACTGGACCTTGATGCCGGGGTTGGCGGCCTCGAATGCGGGGATGATCTGGTCTTGCCACAGGGTCAGGTCATCGTTGCGCCAGCTTTCGATGGTGATCGTCACGTCTTCGGCCAAGGCCGATGTTGCCACCAAGGTTGTGCCCAGCAGGGCCAGTTTCAGGCTTTTGTGTTTCATTTCAGTCTCCAAGTTGGTTAGCGGTTGTTATCTGTTGTAAGAACGGTGCTGAGGTTTCCGCCCGAGTTGCCCAGTTGGGTCATGGCCTCGGGCAATGACAGGCCGAGCGCCGCAATTAGGATCGCTGGTTTGACCTCACCCTTGGCTGTGTCCAGCGCGGATTGCGCGACAGCGGTGTCCACATTTGCAATACGCGCTACGATTCCTGCGGCGCGGGCGCGCAACTTGTCATTGTCGGCGCGCAGGTTGACCATCATGCCGCCATGCACATGCCCCAACTCTAGCGCCATAAGGGATGACAGCATGTTCAGGGCTATCTTCTGCGCCGTACCAGCCCCCATGCGGGTCGAGCCCGAGATCAACTCCGGCGGCGTGGCCAGCAGGATCGGGATGTCCGCATTCAGCAGCAGGGGGCTGCCTGCATTGTTGGCAATGCCGATCACCTTGGCACCTTTGGACTGTGCGATGGTGCTGGCGATTAGGGTGTAGGGTGTCGATCCACTGGCCGACACAGCGATGACAGTGTCATGCGGGCGCAAGTCTTGCAACGCGTCGGCAAGGCCCGCATCCGCGTCTTCTGCTGCTCCGGGCATTTCAACCCCGGTGGGCAGGCCTCCTGCCATATGAATGCGCAGCCGCGCGGGTGAGATCGAAAACGTGCCGCCCAGCTCTTGGGCATCTGCGGCGGCCATCAATCCTGACGAGCCCGCCGCCACATAGTGCAGCACCCCGTCCGTACGCAAAGTCTCTGCCATTGCCAGTGCAGCCTGCGCGATGCTGTCGACGACCCCCTCAACCGCCTGCGCCGCAGCGATTTGACCGGCGGCCAAGGCGCGGGCGGAGCCTGCCAGATCGCTCGGGTCAAGTCGTGCGGCATCAGTGTGCAGTTGTTCAGTCGACGGCAGCGTCAAGAGAATCCCCCTTACAGTTCCTTTACAATACCTATCTAATACCACCTGTCCATAACTTTCTTATTGCGACCGAGATGAAGGATTTTTTCGCATAAATCTCTCTAAAATCCCTGATCATCGCAGGTTTGATCTTTTCTGATGGCAAAAGGTATTATAATGGTATTGTCATGAGTGAGTCTGAAAACCACGCAGTTTTGGCCGTTGATGGCGGTGGAACCCGATGCCGGGTTGCCTGCGATGTGGATGGTGAAGTCCATGCGGTCGAAACAGGTGCGGCCAATGTCTCAACCGATTTTGAGGGTGGTGCCGACCAGATCAGGACGGGCGTCGCGCGTTTGGCCGAACGTCTCGGACGGCCCGCCGCCGACCTGTTCGATTGGCCCGCTTTCGTAGGCTTGGCCGGAGTGACTGGGGATGCGGTAGCTGGGCGCTTGCAGGCTGTTCTGAATTTGACGAATGCCCGGGTGGAAGATGATCGGCCGGCCGCCGTCCGAGGGGCCTTGGGCGCGACAGACGGCCTTGTCGCGCATTGCGGCACGGGCTCATTCCTTGCGCTCCAGACTCGTGGTCGCATGCGGTTTGCTGGGGGATGGGGGTCAGTCCTTGGAGATGAGGCCTCGGCCCAATGGGTCGGACGTCGCGCCTTGGCCGAAGCGTTGAATGTTGCAGATGGGGTTCAGGAAAGCTCGGGCCTGACCCGGGCCCTGTCTGATCGGTTGGGTGGTACCGCAGGCATTGTTGCATTTGCAGGCCAAGCGTCGCCGGGAGAGTTTGGCACGTTGGCGCCGCAGGTTACGTCGGCCGCGGTCGATGGAGATATCGTTGCCCGGAAAGTCCTGCAAACAGGAGCGGATTACCTTACGGATATGGTCGTCCGTTTGGGTTGGAAACCCGGTCTGACGCTATGTCTGACCGGGGGAATTGCGCCGCACTACGCCGACTACCTGCCCGGCGAAATGCAAGAGGCAATCCGTCCGCCGCAGGGGGAACCGCTGGCAGGTGCGTTGGCTTTGGCAAAGGAGGTGGCAGATGAGCATCGCTGAATTCCTGCGCGCCGATGCATGGCTAAGCCCCGAAAACGGCCCTCGATACGTACAGCTGCGCCGCCGGTTGCAAGAGGGGATCGACACCGGTGTGCTGGCCCCCAATGCGTCGCTGCCGTCAGAACGGGAATTGGTGGAAATCACTGACCTGTCCCGCGTCACCGTACGCAAAGCGATCCAGGAGCTGGTGCAAGAAGGCGTGATCGAACAGCGTCAGGGGTCGGGCTCATTCATCCGCGAGCGCGTGCCTCGGGTCGAGCAATCGCTGACCCATCTGACATCATTCACCGAAGATATGTCGAGCCGGGGGATGCAGACCACCTCTAAATGGCTGGAACGTGGCGTGTTCGCCGCAACACCACACGAGGTGGCCGCGCTGAACCTGTCGGACGGCGCGCAAATCGCCCGTATCTATCGTCTGCGCGAGGCGGATGGCCGCCCGCTGGCGCTGGAAAAAGCGGCCTTGCCCTTGGACATCCTGCCGAACCCGATCGAGGTGACGACCTCGCTCTACGAGGTGCTGGATGGGTTGGGTCATCGTCCGGTGCGGGCGGTTCAGAAGATCTCGGCGCTTAATCTGGCAGCGCGCGAGGCCGAGTTGCTGGACGTGCCTGAAGGGGCGGCGGGGCTGAATATCGAACGTCTCTCATTTCTCAAAAACGGTCGGGTCGCAGAGCTGACCCGTTCGCTCTATCGCGGTGACGCCTATGATTTCGTCGCCGAGCTACGGCTATAACCGGAAGGATCAAAGGCCGATGTCCGAACATACATCCAAGATGCGTCAGGAAATTCTGGAAATTCCCGATGCGGTCGACCGGCTGCTGGGCAGTGGCGCGGCCAATATTCAAAACGCCGCAGGGCTGGTCCGCGACGCCGATCCGCGGTTTATGATCACTGTGGCGCGCGGGTCGTCGGACCATGCGTGCAGCTATCTGAAATATGCCAGTGAGTTGCTCCTTGGTCTGCCTGTGGCCTCGGTCGGGCCGTCAGTCAGTTCAATCTACGGGGCCGATCTGATGGCGCGGAGGGCGGTCTGTGTGTCTGTGTCGCAGTCCGGCCAAAGCCCCGACATCGTGGGGTTGACGCGGTCGTTGCGGTCTTCGGGCGCGGTGGCACTGGCGATCACAAACAATTCAACCTCGCGTCTGGCAGAAACCGCTGATGCGGTGCTGCCGCTGCACGCCGGTCCTGAACTGAGCGTTGCGGCGACCAAGACCTTCGTAACCTCGCTTGTCGCGGGTCTGTGGATGCTGGCCGAGGTCAAAGGGGATGCCGACTTGCTGGCGGCTATCCGGGCTCTGCCCGCCCAATTGGACCGCGCAGCCCGATGCGACTGGTCCGCAGCGGCGTCTGCGATCACGGGGCGGTCGCTGTTCACGCTGGGCCGGGGGCCGTCCTTTGCGGTGTCGGGCGAGGCGGCGTTAAAGATCAAGGAGACCTGCCAGATTCACGCTGAAAGCTATTCTGCTGCCGAAGTGCTGCACGGCCCCGTCTCGATCGTTGAAGAGGGGTTCCCTGCAATCATTTTCGCTGCTCAGGATGCGGCGGAGGAGACAACCGCGCAGGCTGCTGATGCTTTGGCTGAAAAAGGCGCGGTGGTTTTTGCGACGACGGATCGGGTCACGCGAGCGCAGTCTTTGCCGGTCGAGCGCACGGATCACTGGATCACCGATCCGATCACGGCGATCACCGCCTTCTACAGCATGGTCGAATCGGTTGCCAGTATGCGAGGAATCGACCCTGATGCGCCACGCCACCTCAAGAAAGTGACCGAGACGGTATGACAACGAACAGGGTGATCTTTCGAAACGGGGAAATCTTTGATGGTAAGCGGTTGCTGTATGATCATGCGTTGGTCTTTGACGGCGATGCGACCGGGAGGATTGTGTCCGATGCGGATATAGCGACCGGTGACTATGTCGATCTGAACGGAGACATCGTCAGCCCCGGTTATGTGGACTTGCAGGTGAATGGTGGCGATGGGGTCATGCTGAATGACGTCCCCTCGGTCGAAACGATCCGGCGCATCGCGCAGGCTCATCGCCGGTTGGGGGTCGCCGCGCTGCTGCCGACTTTGATCACGGATACGGCCGATAAGACCCGTGCCGCGATTGATGCTGCCATTCACGCCGTCAATGAGGGCGTGCCGGGCGTCGCCGGGTTACATCTGGAGGGGCCCCACCTGTCGGTTGCGCGCAAAGGGGCGCATGATGGCGATCTGATCTGTCCGATGTCTGATGCAGACCTCGCTGCCTTGATAGAGGCGGCGGGTCATCTGCCCTGTCTCAAAGTGACTGTGGCGCCCGAATCGGTCTCAGAGCAGCAGGTTCGCGCGCTAAGCGATGCGGGTGTACTGGTATCGTTGGGGCACACTGATGCGGATTTCGCCACCTGCCAGCGCTATGCCGCCGCTGGTGCGCGATGTGTGACCCATCTGTTCAACGCCATGAGCCAGTTGGGCAACCGCGAACCCGGATTGGTCGGCGCGGCGCTGTCGAATGGTGGGTTTTCGGCCGGGCTGATTGCTGATGGCATCCATGTCCACCCGCAGGTCATGCGGGCGGCGTGGGCGGCTAAAACCGGACCGGGGCAAATCTATCTGGTCAGCGACGCGATGGCGGTTGCAGGAACGGATCAATCCGAGTTTCGTCTGGAAGGGCGCAGGATCACCCGCACTGACGGGCGGCTGACGCTGGAAGACGGGACGCTGGCTGGCGCGGATCTGGATTTGACGACTGCCATCCGGGTGCTGGTCACGCAAGTGGGCGTGCCTTTGCCTGCGGCGCTGGTCGCTGCCACCACCTATCCTGCACAGTTGATCGGGCGAATGCCGGGCGCTGCCATCACCCGAGACAGCATGATCCGCATCAGCGGAACGCTCGACAAGTGCGCGTGGCTGTAGGCAGTCGCGCCCTTTTTCTGCCGCACCGGGCGGGAGATTATTTTCCAGGAATGATTTTGAAATCCGGCACCGAACGGCGCTTGACGCCATCTGACGCATCGCTTAAACCGACCTCCGCTGAGCGGGCGTCGTATACTGGCTATTACCTCAGCCTTCCAAGCTGATGAAGCGGGTTCGATTCCCGCCGCCCGCTCCAGATCAGCCCTTACATTCTGCGTCAAAAGGCCCGTTTGAGGCTGCATTTCTGCCGTGCAGCTTGACCCCACCTGCACTGACCGCCAAGAAGCGCATTAGTAAGTTTGAACACGACGTAGGGCCCAGTCATGGCAAGAAACGCCTCAGCCAGTCCATCCGCAAAAGCTGCGCCCGGCGCTAGCGAAGAGCGCGCGCGATCCCGGAAAATAGGCGTTCTGGCCTCACTTTGGCCCTTCATGAAGCCGTACCGCCTGTTGATGATCGGGGCGACGCTGGCATTGATCCTCACGGCCAGTATGACGCTGACCCTGCCACTGGCCGTGCGCCGAGTGGTCGACAATTTCCGCATCGAAGATGGCGAGCTGCTGGATTGGTATTTTCTGGCCGCGCTGGGCATTGCTGGAATTTTGGCCATCGGTACAGGCATCCGCTATTCGCTGGTGACGCGGCTGGGTGAACGCGTGGTGGCCGATATTCGCAAGGCCGTCTTCGATCGCGTCATCGGGATGAGCCCCGAATTCTACGAACGGATTATGACCGGAGAAGTTCTAAGCCGGATCACCACAGACACCACGTTGATCCAGTCGGTGCTGGGTTCATCCGTGTCGATTGCACTGCGCAACATGTTGATGTTTGTCGGCGGATTGGTGCTGATGTTGCTGACCTCGGCCAAGCTAACAGCGATGGTCCTTCTGCTGATCCCGCTGGTCGTAGTACCGATTCTGGTTCTGGGTCGCCGTCTGCGGGTCATCAGCCGCGAAAATCAGGACTGGATCGCCGCCTCATCCGGCAATGCAGGCGAGGCACTGAGTGCGGTTCAGACCGTTCAGGCGTTTACCCACGAACAGGCAAGCCGCGCTCAGTTCGGTGAGATGACAGAAACTTCGTACGAAGTTTCTCTGCGCCGAATCCAGACTCGTGCGGTGCTGACGGTGATCGTGATTTTTCTGGTCTTCTCCGGCATCGTGGGCGTTTTGTGGATGGGGGCGAATGACGTCCGTAACGGCGTGATGACCGAGGGCGTTTTGATCCAGTTCGTGATCTATTCGATCATCATGGCAGGCTCGGTCGCTGCCCTGTCCGAGATCTGGAGCGAACTTCAGCGCGCCGCGGGGGCGACCGAACGCCTGGTTGAATTGCTGAATTCACAAGACACGGTGAACGATCCAACGGCGGCCAAAGCGCTGCCTGCACCCGTGCGTGGCGAAATCAGGTTTGAAAACGTAACCTTCCGTTATCCCGCGCGCCCCGATGTTGTTGCGCTGGACCAGATGTCGTTGACCGTAAGTCCTGGCGAAACAGTTGCCTTTGTTGGTCCTTCTGGTGCAGGCAAAACGACTGTCATTCAGATGATCCAGCGGTTTTATGACCCAGACGCTGGTGGCGTTAGTCTGGACGGTGTCGACCTGCGCAACCTGAACCGGGCTGAATTCCGCCGCCACATGGCGCTGGTGCCGCAGGACCCGACGATCTTTGCCGCATCGGCCCGCGAGAACATTCGCTTTGGTCGTCTGGACGCAACAGATGCCGAGGTCGAGGCCGCCGCCCGCGCCGCTGCCGCGCATGATTTCATCTCGGTGTTGCCAGAAGGCTATGACAGTTTTGTCGGCGAGCGCGGGGTGATGCTGTCGGGCGGTCAGAAACAGCGCATCGCCATCGCGCGCGCCATCCTGCGCGATGCACCGGTTCTGCTGCTGGACGAGGCGACCTCGGCGCTGGATGCAGAAAGTGAGCGCGCGGTGCAGGGGGCCGTGGATCAGATGCGCGCCGGACGAACCACTCTGATCGTGGCGCACCGTCTGGCCACCGTCAAAAAGGCCGACCGTATCGTGGTGATGGAGGCAGGCCAAATTGTGGCACAGGGCACCCATGACGACCTGGTAGCACAAGATGGGCTATATGCACGTCTGGCACGACTTCAGTTCACAGACGGGGTCGCGGCTGAATAGGCTGACGCGAGGGAAAGGCCTAACCGCCGCAGCGTCATTTTGTTTTTCTGACTCTGTGCCACTAAGCCCTTGCTTGAACCAGCGCGGTTTTGCACCCATCCTAATGTGGAATAATCCGCGCGAAGCGTGCGGCACAATAGGGAGGAGACGCATGGCCTTTGAGGGGATCGACGACAAGGTAAAACTTGAACAAGAAATGCCGTGGGAGGATCGGGATATCCCGGTCACGTTCCACCAGATGCTGTCTCGTACAGCGGCCCGGTATCCGAATAGCAGCGCGGTCAGTTTCCAACTGTTTTCCGGCCCTACGGACAAGGCCGAGACGCTGACATGGTCGGACTTGCTGGGCAAGGTCAATCAGGCCGCCAACCTGTTTCGGTCGCTGGGCGTCGGGGAAAAGGATGTGGTCGCTTATATCCTGCCCAACTGCAACGAAACGCTGATCACCATGATGGGTGGCGCAGTTGCGGGGATCGTCAACCCGATCAATCCGCTGCTGGAGCCTGAACAGATTGCGGCCATTTTACGGGAAACGGGTGCCAAGGTGGTTGTGACGCTCAAGTCCTTCCCCAAGACCGATGTGGCGCAAAAAGTGGAAGAGGCCGTGCGCCATGCACCCAAGGTCAACACCATCCTTGAGATTGACCTGAATCGCTATCTGACGCCGCCCAAGTCATGGATCGTTCCTTTCCTGCGTCCCAAAATGGGCGACAAGGAACATCTGGCTCACGCGGATTACAAAAGCTTCAACGCCGAATTGGCCAAGCAACCAACCACGCTGACATTCGAAGACAGCAAGGAAGACCGCGTTGCCTGCTATTTCCATACCGGCGGCACAACGGGCATGCCCAAAGTGGCGCAGCACAAGTACTCGGGCCTGATCTATAACGGTTGGCTGGGCGATACGCTGCTGTTCTCGGAAGAGGACGTGGTCATGTGCCCGCTGCCGATGTTCCATGTATTTGCAGTGCATGTGATCATGATGGCAGCCGTATCTTCGGGCGCGCATGTGATCTTCCCAACGCCGCAGGGCTATCGTGGTGATGGTGTCTTTGACAATTTCTGGAAGCTGATCGAACGCTGGAAAGTGACGTTCATCATCACCGTGCCTACCGCGATTGCCGCCAAGATGCAGCGCCCCGTGGATGCCGATATCTCAACCGTCAAAACCGCGTTCTCGGGCTCAGCCCCCTTGCCCGTGGAGCTGTTCCGTAGATTTGAAGAGGCCACAGGTGTCACCATTGTCGAAGGGTACGGCCTGACCGAAGCGACATGCCTTGTGTCTTGCAACCCGGTGGATGGTGAGAAAAAGATCGGCTCGATCGGGATTCCGTTCCCCTATACGGACGTCAAAATATTGACCGACGGACCGGATGGACCAGTGGAATCTGCGGCCAACGAAATCGGTGAAATTTGCGTTTCCAATCCCGGCGTTTATGCGGGCAATACCTATACCGAATCGGAAAAGAACGTCGACCTCTACCACTTTGACTCATATCTGCGCACGGGCGATCTGGGGCGGTTCGATGAGGATGGCTATCTGTGGATCACCGGACGTGCCAAGGATCTGATCATCCGGGGTGGACACAACATCGATCCCGCTGAAATTGAAGAGGCCCTTCTGGGCCACGACGCGGTCGCCTTCGCTGGGGCCATCGGTCAGCCCGATGCCTACGCAGGTGAGGTGCCTTGCGCCTTTGTCGAGCTGGTTGACGGTGCCTCGGTCACCGAGCAGGAGTTGATGGAATACTGCGACGTTCACGTCCACGAACGTGCCGCGCAGCCCAAGCATATGACCATTCTCGATGAATTGCCGAAAACCGCGGTGGGCAAAGTGTTCAAGCCAGAACTGCGGAAACAGGCGATCACCCGTATCTACAATGGCGCGCTGGAAAAGGCGGGCGTGGATGCGCGGGTCGTCTCGGTGCTCGATGATAAAAAGCGTGGTCTTGTTGCACAGCTTGACGCGAACGGCTCCTCAGAGGACGATGTCAGCAAAGTGCTGGGCGCATTCACCCGGCCATGGGAATGGGCTGCCTGATCGCGGAGGGGACATGGATTATGAACGCCTGATTGATGAAGAAACTTGGGCGTTCATAAGCAGGACAGCCGAAAGCTATCCCGATGATGCGGTCGATCTTTCGATCCAAGATCAGCGCGGGGTCTATGACGCGATGTGTCGTGACTTTCGGCAGCCGCGCCCGATGGGGGTCGAGGCTGAGGACAAGCACGCCGACGGCGTGCTTGTTCGCGTCTATACTGCCGGTGATCCGACGCGGACGGTGGTTTATCTGCATGGCGGTGGTTTTGTTGTCGGTGGGCTGGACAGCCATGACGACGTTTGCGCCGAGATTTGTGCGCAGACGGGATATCGGGTGGTGGCGGTAGACTATCGTCTTTGCCCTGAACATGTGCACCCCGCGCAGTTTCAGGACGCATGGACGGCAGTGAACTGGGCCGCGAAGGAATATGGCGACGCGCTGGTATTGGCGGGGGACAGTGCAGGAGGCAATCTGGCTGCTGCCGTCACCCATCATGCACGGCGTCGGCTGGATACGATTTTGGGGCAGGTTCTGATCTATCCCGGTTTGGGTGGTGATCGGACCAAGGGATCGTATCTGGAACATGCCCACGCGCCGCTTTTGACGCTGGATGATATCGTTTTCTACGAAAAGGTGCGGTGCAGCGGAGAACCTCCGCAGGGCGATCCGACCTACGCGCCGTTGCAGGACAGCGATTTCTCGAACCTGCCTCCGACCGTGGTTGTGACTGCTGATTGCGACCCGCTGCGCGATGACGGGCCCGACTATTGCGCCCAGATCACGCTGGCCGGAGGGCTTGCCCATTGCATCAACGAACCAGGCCTTGTGCATGGCTATCTGCGGGCGCGCACCTCGGTTAAACGCGCCGCAGACAGTTTTGAGCGGATATCCGTCGCTATTGAGGCATTGGGCCAACAGATCTGGCCCTACGACTGATTACTTCAAGAACGGCTTGGCTTTCATCGTCTCGGCGATTGGTGCGCCCATCCGGTTCAGGATCGTGGGTGCCAGTTGCAACTGGTCGATCACCGTATCAGCCTCGGGGCCTTTGGCATCGCCGAAATAATACAGTGCTGTTTCCTGTTGCAGTGGTCCGCGCCCGCCGTGATGACCTCGTTCATCCTGCCCGTGGTCGGCGGTGACGATCACTTCATAGCCCAACTGCCGCCAGCGGTGGATGAATGGGGCCAGCATCTCGTCTGCGACGAAACAGGCGTGGTCCATTTCCTCGCAATCATGGAAGAACCGGTGCCCCATGCTGTCCAGGGTACAGGCGTGTAGAATGCCGTAATCCAGTCCGAAGCGCAGGCACAGGTTGGTCAGGGTGGCATAGAGATCGACATCGGACGGCGTCATCTGGTTCGCCTTGCCGTAGCCGGTCATTGTGTGGAACCGACCGTGATTGATTGTGGTGCTGTCCGGCTCGTCATATTCCACGTCCCGCACATAGTCGAAGGGATGGCGGTTGAAGAACTGCGACCAATAGCTGTGGGTGACAGCTCCGGTGACGCCTCCGGCCTCGCGAACCTGGCTGAACACGTCCTTGTGGCTCAGGCGGAAGACATTGCCGTTACCGGTGCAGCCATGTTCCTGTGGCGTCACCCCGGTGTGGATCGAGGCATAGCAACTGGCCGAGGTTGATGGCAGCACCGAGCGCAACTTCCACACGCGCGCCTCGCCGCTGTCAACCCAGCCTTCAAGGTTGCCGAACAGACGGCGGAAATTGCGCCAGGGAACACCGTCGAGGATGATGAGAAGAAGTTTGCGGTCCATGGTTCGGCCTTTTCATGGGATCTTTCGGCGACCCTACGAGATTCGCAGGGCAGGGGCAGCTTGTTCACGCCCCAAATAGCAAAATCCCGACACCTGTTTATGACAAGCGCCGGGATTTTTTGATTGTTTTGCGCGGGATCAGTTCCCGGCGCTTTCCATCTTGCGGTGGGCGACCACCTCTTCCAGCCAGCCCAGATGCATTTCGGGCACCGAGCTGAGCAGAAGGTCGGTGTAGTCGTCGAACGGTGGGCTCAGCACTTGTGATTTCGGGCCATAGCGGACCACGCGACCCTGATACATCACCGCGATACTGTCGCTGATCGCACGGACTGTCGCCAGATCGTGGGTAATGAACAGATAGGCCACGTCCTCGATCTTTTGCAGGTCCAGAAGCAGTTTCAGGATGCCGTCCGCCACCAGCGGATCCAGTGCCGAGGTGACCTCGTCGCAGATGATCATCTTGGGCTTGGCCGCCAGTGACCGCGCGATGCAGACACGCTGTTTCTGCCCACCAGACAGTTCTGCTGGATAGCGGTCGATGAACTTCTCGCCCAGCTCAATTTCATCCAGCAGTTCCACGATCCGCTTGCGTTTTTCAGCACCGCGCATATTGAAGTAGAACTCCAGCGGCCGGCCGATGATGGTGCCCACGGTTTGACGCGGGTTCATCGCAACGTCGGCCATCTGGTAGATCATCTGCAACTCGCGCAGGTCCTCGCGGGTGCGTCCCTTGAGGTCAGGCGACAACTTACGCCCGTTGAACGTGATCTCACCTTCACGAGGAGGCAGCAAGCCAGTAATCACCCGCGCCAACGTGGACTTGCCCGAGCCGGATTCGCCCACAACTGCCAGTGTCTGCCCAGGATGGAGGTCAACATTGACGTTGTGCAGCACGTCGAAATTCAGCCCCTTGTAGCGCGCAGTGATGCCGGCAATGCTCAGCACCGGTTCCGCTGTGGGCTGTTTCTCCTCATGCTCGATGGACCGGACCGAGACAAGCGCCTTGGTATAGTCTTCCTGCGGGTTGTTGATGATCTGGTCGGTATTGCCGTATTCGACCGTGTTGCCCATGCGCAAAACCATGATGTCATCGCTCACCTGCGCAACGACGGCAAGGTCATGGGTGATATAGAGCGCGGCAACGCCAGTATCCGCGATGGCTTCCTTGATAGCCATCAGAACGTCGATCTGCGTGGTCACATCCAACGCCGTGGTGGGTTCGTCGAACACCACCAGATCAGGCTCGGGGCACAGGGCCAGTGCCGTCATGCAACGCTGCAACTGCCCGCCTGAGACCTGGTGCGGGTAGCGGTTACCAATATTGTCCGGGTCCGGCAGACCCAGCTTAGCGAACAGCTCACGCGCGCGGGCTTCGGCTTCTTTCCGGCTGAACTTTTTCTGCTCAACTGCGGCCTCAACCACCTGATCCATGATCTTCTTGGCTGGGTTGAAGGACGCCGCGGCAGATTGGGACACATATGTGACCTCACCCCCGCGCAACTTGCGGATATCGCCGTGCGACGACTTGAGGATATCACGCCCGTTAACCCAGACCTCGCCCCCGGTGATCTTTACACCGCCCCGGCCATAGGCCATCGAGGCAAGACCGATGGTAGACTTGCCGGCCCCGGATTCACCGATCAACCCCAGCACCTTGCCGCGTTCGAGGTCAAAATCGACTCCGTGCACGATTTCGATGTCATGGGGCTTTTCGCCTGGCGGATAGACTGTCGCGCCAATCTTGAGGCCACGGACTTTGAGAAGCGGTTCACTCATCCCCGGCCTCCTTTCAGTGATGTGGTGCGGTTCAAGATCCAGTCAGCCACAAGGTTGACCGAGATCGCCAACGTAGCGATGGCCACAGCCGGATACAGTGCCGCGCCGATGCCGTAGACGATGCCGTCCTTGTTTTCCTTCACGATCCCGCCCCAATCGGCCAGCGGCGGCTGAACACCCAGGCCCAGGAACGACAGGGTCGAGATGAACAGAACCATGAAGATGAACCGTAGCCCGAACTCGGCCACCAATGGCGACAGGGCGTTGGGCAGGATCTCGCGGAAGATGACCCAAGAGCGTCCTTCTCCGCGCAGCTTGGCGGCCTCGACATAGTCCATGACGTTGATGTCCACCGCGACCGAGCGCGACAGGCGGTAGGGGCGCGTTGCATCCAGCAGGCCCATCACCAGGATCAGGATCGGAACGGTTACGGGCACGATGGCCAGAATGACCAAGGCCAGGATCAGCGTCGGGATCGACATAATCAGGTCAACCGTCCGGCTGAGAACCTGATCCGCCCAGCCACCAAGAACCGCAGCCAGCAGGCCCAGGGAGGTGCCGGTGAGAAAGCTGAGGATCGTAGCGGCCGCGGCGATAAAGATCGTCGTGCGCCCACCATAGATCATGCGGGTCAGCAGGTCGCGACCGATGTTGTCGGTACCCAGCAGATGCGCGGAGCTTGAAGGCTCCCACACATCGCCGACGACCTCGGCCATGCCATAGGGGGCGATCAGCGGGGCGGCGAAGGCGACGAAGAAATACAGGCCCGTAAAAAACAGACCGATCATCGCCGAAATAGGGATATTCTTCATCATTTCGGGTGCCTCAGTCTTGGGTTGGCAAGGATCGAGACGATGTCAGCCACCATATTCAGCCCGATATAGACGGCGGCAAAGACAACGCCGCAGGCCAGAACAACAGGCACGTCACGTTTTGTCACCGAGTCGACCAGATACTGGCCCATGCCGGGATAAACGAACACCACCTCAACCACGACGACGCCCACGACCAGATAGGCCAGGTTCAGCATCACGACGTTGACGATTGGTGAAATTGCATTGGGAAACGCATGCCGGGCAATGACCTGAAAGTTCGACAGGCCCTTCAACTCGGCCGTTTCGATATAGGCCGATTGCATCAGGTTCAGGATCGCGGCGCGGGTCATGCGCATCATCTGCGCCAGAACCACCAGAGTCAGCACGAAGGCGGGCAGGGCGATGGCGTTCAGTTTTTGACCGAATGACATCGACTCGTTAATCATCGCCAGCGATGAGAACCATCCCAGTTTCACCGAGACGAAGTAGATCACCACGTAGCCGATCAGGAATTCCGGTATCGAAACCGTGGTCAGGGTGATCGCAGAAATCAGTTTATCCGGCCAGCGATTGCGGAACCGGACGGCCAGAAGACCCAAAAAGATCGCAAGCGGAACCGACACGACTGCGGCGGCACAGGCCAAAAACAGGGTATTGCCCAAACGTTTGCCGATGCTTTCAGCGATATCCAGCTTGTTGGTCAGTGATTGTCCCAGATCGCCCTGTAAAATACCCCCCAGCCACTCGAAATAGCGGGTCAGGGCAGGGCGGTTGAGGCCCATTTCCTCGCGCAGGTTTGCCAGAGATTCAGGGGTTGCGGACTGCCCCAGGACGGCTTGCGCGGCGTCTCCGGGAAGGGCTTCGGTCAGGCCAAAAATCAGGGCCGAAGCGCCGAGCAGCAAGAGGAGTCCCAGCGCAACGCGCTGGGAAACCAATTTGACAATAGGATGCATGATCCGTGGTCCCTATCAGGCGAACCACATCTTACGCGACATCTGGCCGTTCATCAGCTCTTGGGTCGGGTCGGTCTCCCACCCTTCCAGCTGGTTGCTGACGCCTTCGACAAAGTCGTTGAACATCGGACAGATCAGACCGCCTTCGTCGCGGACCATCTGGCCCATCTGACTGTAGATGTCTTTGCGCTTGTCAGTATCCAGTTCGGCACGGGCCTGGAACAACATCTCATCAAAGGCCGGAACCTTGAAGCGCGTGTCGTTCCAGTCGGCGCTGGACAGATACGCGGTCGAGTACATCTGATCCTGCACCGGACGGCCACCCCAATAGGACGCGCAGAAGGGCTGAACGTTCCAAACCTCGGACCAGTAGCCATCGTTGGGTTCACGCTTGATCTCCAGCGGGATACCGGCCTGAGTGGCGGTTTGCTGGAACAACGCGGCGGCGTCCACGGCACCTGGGAAGGCGCCATCGGCCACGCGCAGAATGATGGGCGAGCCGTCATGACCGGATTTCTTATAGTGCTCGGCCGCTTTTTCGACACTGAACTCACGCTGCGGGATCGATCCGTCGAACAGAGGGTAAGCTGCGTTGATCGGCATGTCATTCCCGATCGAGCCATAGCCACGCAGAACCTTGTCGACCAGTTCCTGCCGGTTGATCGCATATTTCAGCGCCAGACGCAGCTCGTTGTTGTCGAACGGTGCGGTGTCGCAATGCATGATGAACACGTAATGCCCGCGACCGGCGGTCGAATGCACGGTCAGATTGGGCGCGCGGCCCAACAAGCCAGCGACTTTGGGTTCGACCCGGTTGATCGCGTGAACCTGGCCCGATTGCAGAGCGGCAGTACGGGCAGTTGCGTCGTTGATCACGACCACTTCGACACTGTCGAAATTACCGAAATCGCTGTTCCAGTGGTTGGCGAATTTCTTGAAGACGTGGCGCACGCCCGGCTCATCTACCTCAAGCTGGTAGGGGCCTGTGCCGATACCGGCGGCCGGGTTGTCCATGCCGCCATCGGGCTGGATGATCAGGTGATAATCGGCCAGAAGATAAGGCAGGTCGGCATTCGCTTCGGACAACGTGACCTGGAAATACTCGCCATCGGCCTTCATCGACTCGATGCCCTTCATGATGCCCAAAGCACCAGACTTGGAATCTTCGTTCGAGTGGCGCTCCATGGTTTTCAGCACGTCTTCGCTGGTCATGGTCTTGCCGTTGTGGAACTCAACCCCCTGACGCAGTTTGAACGTCCAGACCTTGGCGTCCGCGCTGCCTTCGACGCTTTCGGCTACGCGCGGCTCAATCGAGCCATCGGGGGCAACTTCGATCAGTGTGTCGCCGAACTGTTTGCCGTTCGCAAACGGAACCGAGCTGGCATATGTGGCCGGGTCTAGCGAGTTGGTGGATTCGCCGCCCTGAAGGCCCAGCTTCAGATCACCGCCCTTTTTCGGGCCCGCCGCGCGCGCCGCGTCGGCAAAAATGGTGCTGGCCATGGCTGCCGAAACACCCAGAGCCGCTGCTTTCCCCATGAATTCGCGGCGGGTCAGCTTGCCCGCGGTGACCTGTTTGGTCATGTGAGTGAGTTGTTCGTTCATTATGGTCTCCCGGTTGATTGGATTCTGCCCTTGAGGGCTTTTTATTGACGCATGAGTCAAAATAGGCGGAATTCGTCCTGACGGGCAAGGGTTAATCTTGGCCCCGGCAGGTGCCGCGTCACATGTGATTGCGCGGAATTTCATCCTCCAGCTCTTTCGAAAAGATCAGGTCTTGCCCTTCGTAGGCCTTTAGCTCGGCACGGAGGTAGAAGTTTTCCGCGTCCGACCACATCGTACAGGATGTCTCTGTCCGCAGGAGGATGTCATCACGCTGCATTTCTTGCGTCCAAAGGCAATGGCCGCGTGCTGACAGCGGGTCGTCGGGATGGATCGACCACCGTTCTGTGGCCGTGCTACCATGGGTCAGGTCGTGATGGTTGTCGGTGATCAGGCCGAAATCATCTTCGATGATCAGATGGGTTTCGCCGGTGTTCATGTCCACCTCGACCCGTCGCGCATTTTTGTCGGGACGTAAAGTGGTGACATCGCGCGGAGTTTCGGATTCGGGCGGTTGAAACACCCATTCGTCAACGGTTGAGGGGCGGACGGGGATGTCAATCGTACCTTGAGTCAAATGCAACTCGGCGGCTTCGGGCGTGGGCCAAATCAAGGGCCAATAGGCGCTGGAGATCGCAACCCGCAACCGGTGCCCCTTGGGCACGCGGTACGCAATGTGATCCAAATCCAGCTTGACCTCATAGGTTTCACCGGAGGTCAACGGCGACGGCGTTGCGTGGCTATCTCGATGGGACAGGTTCAGCACCCCATAGGTGATGCGCGTCGAGGCACCGTCGGGGTGGATATGGTTCAGTCGCACAGCCAACTGGGCGTGTGGCCGGTCTGCGCTTATCTGTAGCCGCAGGTGGGGGGCACCCACGACATCCATATCGTCGGCCAGCGGGGCACTGTCGAAACACGCGGACAGCGCGTCGTCCGCGCGTTGATCGCCGGGCATGTCGGGGCCCAGCCAGATCGCGCAGTATTCGCCGCTTTCCATCCCGCAAGTTTGTGGAGACCGGATGCGTGCGTCCAATGTGCCTGCGGTGCCAAGCCCGTTATCCGCCAAGTCCAGCGTCTGAATTGGCAGATGCGTGGTTGCGCCTTTGTCTTCGGTAATCCAGCGGCCGGGGCGCTCGGTGTACCAACGTTGCGGTCGCACCCCATCCATCAGATAGGCGCGATAGTCGGGGTCCTGATCCACGCCGGTATCCGCACCTTTCAGCCAGTGGTCCCACCACCGCAGTGCCTCTTGCAGGAACCCGATCCGGGGTTCGGGCACCGCGAAATGAGGGTATTTATGCACCCAGGGGCCGACGATGCCTTTGACCGGGGCGGCAAGCTGTTCGACCAGCAGAGGTACCGTATTTTTGTAGGCATCCCCCCAGCCACCGACGGCTAAGGTTGCCGCACGGATGTCGCTGAAATCTTCGCAAACCGATCCGTGCTGCCAATAGCTATCCCGCGTCTGATGGCGCAGCCAAACCGAGGGCAAGAAGGGTTCATTCTCAAGCCGTTCAAGCCATAGCTCGCGCCAGTTCGAGCGCAGCGCCGGGTCGGGCGCGCGCGAGGAATAGGACCACATGGTGGCCCCCCAGCCCAAGTTTTCATTCAGCAGGCAACCGCCCTTATAGTGAATGTCATCCGCATATCGGTCGGCAGTCGAGCAGAGGGTTATGATCGCCTTCAGCGCCTCGGGCTGCATGGCGGCCACTTGCAACGAATTGAAACCGCCCCAGCTGATCCCCATCATTCCCACATGGCCGGTGCACCAAGGTTGTTCGGTCAGCCATTGGATGGTCGAAACCGCGTCGTCCAGCTCTTGCTGGGTGTATTCGTCCTCCATCAACCCTTCGCTGTCGCCATTGCCGCGCATGTCCACGCGGATGCAGGCATAGCCGCGCTTGGCAAACCACGGATGGGTCAGCGCATCGCGCGTCGCGGTGCTGTCGCGTTTGCGGTAGGGAAGGAATTCCAGAATGGCCGGGACCGGTGCATCATGGGCATCCACCGGACACCAGACCCGCGCCGAGAGGCGGCAGCCATCAGGCATTTGAATGCCAACATCGGGAAGGTCTTCGATCTCGCGCAACGTGTTTGAAGGGCTGGTCATGGTCTGAGTGTCAGGGCCTTGGGTTTTGGGTGTGTCATGAAAATCGTCAATTCAATCGCGGATTGCGACAAGCAGGTCCATAACATTCGTCCCGGTCGGACCTGTCACCAACAGCGCCCTGGCCTTTTCCAGAAAGCTGCCGCTGTCGGCATCGCGCAGCGCGTGTTCCGCGTCATCGCCCCATGTGGTTCCGTCGACGATGCCCCCAGCGGCCTGTGTCGGGCCATCGGTGCCATCGGTACCGCCAACGATTACCGTCAGCCCCTTGGCCCCCGCGATCTCCTTGGCCAAAGCCAGCGCAAGCGCCTGATTGCGCCCACCGCGCCCGGGGGTTTCGGGCAGGACGACGGTCGGTTCGCCCCCTAACACCATCACGCCTGTCGGCATATCGCGCAGGCGAGGGCCAAGAGCTGTCGCAACCGCCTGATAGTCGTCATGCAGCGCTTCTTCATTGGCGATGACACGCGCGCCCTCGGCCTTGGCCTGCCTGGCCGCCGCCGCGCGGGCATGGGCGTTGGAGGCCACGATCTGCGCCGTTGCTTCAAAATCGCGGGTCACGGGCAAGACGCCGATCCCCGAGCCGATCACATTCAGATCGTCGCCGGGCACGTCCGAGATCGCCAATACAGTCGCCTTGCGACCCGTGAAATGGGACAACAACCCGCCCCCCTTGATCCGCGAAAGCTTGCGGCGCTGGGCGTTCATCGCGGTGATGTCTAGCCCCTGCGACAGCAGTTGTTTGTTGAGCTGAGCCAGATCGTCCAGCGTTTTGCCCGGCACCAGATCCTCAGCCAATGAGGACGCACCGCCCGAGACCAGCAGCAGCAGATGCGCATCAGTCGACAGACCCTCGACCGATTCGCGTAGCGCCCGCCCGCCTTCCAGACTGCGCGCGTCGGGCACTGGGTGCGAGGCTTCGATGACCTGCACGTGGTCGGGCAGGTCGCCTGCATGGTCATCCTTGGTTACGACCAGCGTCGGGACTGTGCCAAAATGCTCCAGCGCAGCAAGCGCCATCGACGCCGCAGGTTTGCCCACGGCTAGTATCTGATCAGGCTTTTCGATATCGCCCAGAACCGCCTTCGTCGCGGCATAGCCACCCACGGCCTCCACTCCGGCGTTCCAGATCCGCAGGGCTTTTTCTGTTCGCTCCATCAGTTTTCCATCCAAATCGTGACCGGCCCGTCATTGACCAGCTCAACGGCCATATCCGCGCCGAACTGACCGGATTCAACGGGGATGCCGTGATCGCTCAGTTGTTGCGCGAAGGTTTCATACAGGTGCTTTCCAACCTCGGGCGGGGCAGCCTCGGAAAAGCCGGGCCGGTTCCCGCGGGACGCATCAGCGGCCAGCGTGAACTGGCTGATCACAAGTGCCGAGCCACCGATATCCAACAACGACCGGTTCATTTTACCCGCGTCATCCTTGAATATCCGCAGTTTCGAGATTTTGGCGGCAAGCTGGCCGGCCTGCGCCTCGTCATCGCCCTGCATGGCGCAAACCAGTATCATCATCCCTTGACCGCACTGCCCGATGACAGTGCCATCGACTGAAACGCTGGCATGGCTGACCCGTTGTAGAACTGCGCGCAAAATTTTTCTCCGTAGGTATTAGTATCGCGATTACCCGACCCAGTTCACAAATGCCTCGGGGGCGGCGCGGGCGGTTCGGAAGCAATTTGCGGGGTGATCGGTGTCGGCATAGCCAAACGAGATCGCACACAGGATCAAGCGGTCGTCGGCAATATCGAAATAACGGTGCAGGAACGGGCTATAGCTGGCCAGTGCCGCCTGTGGAATGGTCGCCACCCCCAAGGCCTGCGCCGCAAGGGTGAATGCGGTAACGAACCCGCCACAATCCAGCGCGCCGTAAGATCCAAGCTCGAGCGGGCTTGAAATGATCGCGCAATGCGGCGCACCAAACAGCGCGAAATTCTGCATCATCTGTTCGGCAGATGCGGCGCGGTCGCCGCGCTGTACCCCGACTGCCTCGTACAGCGCCCAGCCACATTCGCGTCGGCGGTCCCGATAGACGCCGGAATAAGAGGTCGGGAACGGCAGGTCGGGTTCGTGTGAGGCAGTTTGAACCTCGTCTTGCAACGCCTTGCGGAAGGCGTCGGTTTCAGCCCCGCTGGTGACAGTGACCTGCCAGGGTTGCGCATTGCACCAGCTGGGCACGCGGGCTGCGCTGGTCAGGATCTGTTCGATCTGCTCTTTCGGAACGGGATCGGAGCGAAACGCACGGCAGGAATGGCGCTGGTCCAGCAATCTGTTCAGATCGGATAGCGTCACACTGACCTCCCCTTCGGTGTTGACGACGCGCAAGATGACGCCTGCGCTTGGGATGTTCAAGCGATTAAAACACCGACCCGGTTGTTTGCTATTGCTGGCCCGTTGCCACCAAGTAACCGACCCCGGCCGCAACCAGCAGGCCCAGTGTAACAGCAATCGTGACCTTAATCGCAGACCAGGGGCGTTCGCCTTGAACGCGCCCAGTGCGGCCGTTCACGACAAACCGATAGGTCTTGCCCCGGAACTTATACGCGGCCATCCAGACCGGCAGCAGGATATGTTTGAAGGTGACATCGCGCACATCGGTGTCGACCGCATGGATGCGCTGACGGTCGCCGCCGATATCAAACCGCACGTCGCGTTCGATCACGCGGGCCATATGCGCGCGGGCCTGCCCATAGCCTTCACGCAGCTCGACCGTGTAGGCCTCTGCCCGAAATCCAGCCAGATACTCAGGCTGGTAAGGTTCAAGCGCGGGCAGATCCCATGGTTCCAGGGCGTCGGTATATGATTTGGGCAAGGATTGAGACGCCAAAACCAGCACATCGTCAAAGAACCGCGCGACACGGCCGGATTTCGGCGACCACCGCACCTTGGCCACCCGCTGCTGCACGCGCTTGCCGTCGCGCATGACCGTTCGGGTTTCATAATAAACCGTGCCCCGCTCACCCCGATAAGAGGATTTGGTGTCCGCGTCAAAGGTCCAGTAGGGTACATAAATTCCCTGCATCTTACGCCCCTTGCGGGCATAGTCTTTCAACCCGTTGGGCGCAAACCACAGCCGGCCCAACCATTCGGTCATGGCAGCATGGGCGGCGCGTTCCTCCAGTGCAAAGGGCAGAACGCCGCGCGGCTTGATATGTCGGTTCACGCCGGTATCCGTCACCACCGGCGTCGCACAGAACGGGCATTCCGCCGCGTGGGTGTCTGGATCAAACTCGACCTGAGCGGCGCAGTTCGGGCAGGACAGAACGCGGGTTTCCTCGATCTCGCTGTCAGGCAAGCGGTCGGCGATGGCGGCGTCGAAATCCAGTTCTTTCAGACTGGCCCCGCCCCACGGTCCTGCGCCGATGGCCTCGGAATGGCCGCAATGGTCGCAGGTCAGGGATCCGTCGGTCGGGTTGAAACGGTAATCCGCGCCGCATTGGTCACAGGGGAAACGGTGTTCTTCTGTCATTTAACAGCCCTACGAAAAATTCACGCCCCCGGCGGTGGGGGCGGCAGGATCGTGAACAGCTGCGCCAGCTCCTGCACGTCACCGGCCTTTTTCCAGCCATCCTGACCGGCGGTCCAGACGTAGGTGTCGCGCGTTAGCTCTCCGTCAGCGGCCATGCGACCCATCTTGGCTTTGGAAAACGGTCCGCTGGTTTGACCATCCACGGCGATATGCCAGACATGCTCGACCGGCGGCGGAGGCGGGGGTGTCACATGCGCCGAGGGTTGCGGGGCAGCGGGGGCGGAACTGCCCCACGGGCCGCCCGGCTGACCCGCTGCCATGTTTGACATCTGCTGCGCCATGGCCATTCCCATTCCCATGCCAAGACCCGCGCCCATGCCGCCGCTCTGACTAGGGTTGTTGGCAGCTGCCGTCATAGCCTCGGCTGCGGAATACTGGGTGAACTTGCCCAGATCGCCCGCCAACCCCATTGAGGTTCGCTTATCCAGCGCCGCCTCGACCGCCGGCGGCAATGAGATGTTCTCGATGTAAAACTCTGGCATCTCCAGCCCATAGCCATCCAGCACGGGCGAGACTTCGGCGGCGATCAGTTTACCCAGATCGGCGGTGTTGGCGGCCATGTCCAGAACCGGAATGCCCGAGCCCGCAATCACGCGGCTGAATTCCTGCACGATGATGTTGCGGATCTGAAAGCTGATCTCATCCATGGTGAATTCGCCATCTGTGCCCACAATCTCGACCATGAACTTTGCGGGGTCCTTGATCCGAACCGTATAGGTACCGAAAGCCCGAATGCGCGTGGGTCCGAACTCGGGGTCACGCAGCATGATCGGGTTCTTGGTGCCCCATTTCAGGTCGTTGAACCGGGTCGTGTTGACGAAATAGACCTCGGACTTGAACGGAGATTGAAAGCCGTGATCCCAATGCTGCAAGGTCGTCAGGATCGGCATGTTGTTGGTCTCAAGCATATAAAGACCCGGGGTGAACACATCTGCCAGCTGCCCCTCATGCACGAAAACGGCGGCCTGACCTTCGCGCACTGTCAGCTTGGCGCCGTATTTGATCTCGTGGCCTTCACGCTCGAACCGCCAGACCATGGTGTCGCGGGTGTCGTCGACCCAGTGAATGACGTCAATGAATTCTCCGGTCAGAAAATCGAAAATGCCCATTGGGGTCTCCTTTTCTTGGGCCTAAAGCGGCTGGCCCATCAATTCACGCGCAATGATCCGCACCACGGGGCGCGCGTCTTCGGCGGACACGCCGGGTTTCAGGCGCGGATCATAAAGCATGGTCAAAAGTTTCTCGTCATGGCTGGTCAACAGCGCGAATTCGTCGTCGTCGTTGAAAATCGACGGTCGCGCCGCTGGGCTGTCATTAGACAGACCCAAACCTTGCGCGATCTCTTCATGAATGCAGCTAAGCCGGGTCAGATCCGGCAGCTCGGCCCGGATCAGCGTGACCGCGCGCACGAATTTGAAAGGCGCACTCGGGGTTTGCGAGGCAAAAACCAGACAGTCGATATTCGAACGCGGATTGGCCACCAGATCCAGCAGCGGCGCGCTGATCCCCGGCACCAGCTCTTTCAGGCGTTTGACCACATAGGCACTGTCATCCTTACCCGCAAAGAAGACATGGAAGTTGGGTTTGCGCGTCACGACCGAAATTGGATGCCCCGTCACCCGCGCCAGCCGTGTGGCAAAAGCATCGACCAGTGCCGCATCAGCCACGCGTGTGTCTGGGGCCACCGAAGGGGCAAATTCAGACTGTATGCGCACCGGGCCTGCCCAACGGCTGAGACGCCCGTCCGTTTGCGGGCTGCGGATCGTCACCGTGTGGTCGGGATATTCGCTGTAAAAGGCAATAGCCTCGAAATTGCGCGCCAGATCGTCCGCGTCATAGGGCGTATCGGGCCCGCCGCCGTCAATGCGCAGCATCCCTCGGGTCAGCAGATCGCCCTCAACCCGCTGATAGAACCGGGCCAGATCCTGACTGGCCGCTGAGGGCGGCACATAGGCATTGGCCGCGGGGAGCGCCGGTGCCGCAGGGGCTTGCGGTGCCACAGACGTGGTTAGGGCCTCGTCACAATTGGCCAGGGCCAGCAACGCAGCCAGCCCAAGAGCAGGTTTGACCAGGGCGCGTAGGGTCACGCGAATCAGCCCGGTACGGCGGTACCGGCATTGTCGCCGATCCCATCCTTGCGGGCCTTAGCGGCGGCCAGCGTGTCGCGCAACTCGGTCTCCATCTTCTGCAATTCCTGCTCGGCGGTAGCGCGTTTCGCCTTGCCCTCATCCGCGATGGCGAGGCTTTCGTTGATGGTGCCGATGAGATCGGCATTGGCCTGTTTCACAGCTTCGATGTCGAACACGCCGCGTTCCATCTCTTCGCGGATCATCTTGTTCGACTGGCGCAGATTGGCGGCGTTCGAAGTAAGCAATTCATTGGTCAGGTCGTTGGCCTCACGCACGGCCGAGGCCGCCTCGGCGCTGCGTTGGATCGTGACAGCTTGCGCCAACTGCGTTTCCCACAGCGGTACGGTGTTCACCAAGGTCGAATTGATCTTAGTCACCAAGGACTTGTCGTTTTCTTGCACCAACCGGATCGAAGGCAGGGACTGCATCGTTACCTGCCGGGTCAGTTTCAGGTCATGCACGCGGCGTTCCAGATCATCCCGTGCGGCGCGCAGGTCGCGCAGTTCTTGCGCGCGCATGACTTGTTCGTCTTCCGGCGCGTCCTGGACGGCGGCCTCTTTTTCGGGGATGTCATGGCTGTCCAGCTCGGTCAGCTTTTCCTCGCCTGCCGCAATGTAAAGCGCCAGCTCGTCGTAAAAGCCCAGTGTCTTTTCATAGAGCAGATCGAGGGATTTGATGTCTTTCAGCAGCGTATGTTCGTGCGCCAAAAGGTCATCGGTGATGCGGTCGATCTGACCCTGAACCTCTTCATACTGGGCGGTGAACTTGGCGAACGGAGCAGCTTTGCCCATCAGCTTTTCCCACCAGCTGCGTTCGCGGCGCACGTCCAACTCGCTGACGGAAAAACCTCGGATCGTGGTAACGATGTTGCGCAAACTGTCACCAGCGGGGCCCACATCCTTGTTGCGCACGTCGGCCAGCATCGCCTGGCTGATCTCTTGCAATTCCGCCTGCGCCGACGATCCGAAGGACACGATCGAGTTCGTGTTGTCCATGTCGATCTCATCCATTCGGGTGCGGATTTCGGCCTTGATCGGATCGTCCGCTTCTTCCAGCGGGACAACTTCGGACTGGGGTTCGGGTAGGGTCACAGCGGTGACCTCTTGTACCAGTGTTTCGGCTTCAACCGCCTTGTTCTTAATGTCGTCGGACATGGGAAATCCTTTCTCAAAAAATCCGGCTGATCATTTCAACCGGACGCCTTCGCGCTGCAACCGTTCGCGCAGCACGTCAATTTCAACCGTCAGATCGCTGCGGTCATCCAAAAGCATCTTGCGGGTTCGGGCCGCGAAATTCTGCTCCAGATCGTCCAGCAGGGCCGTGAAATCGGCCAGCGCCTGCGCATCCCGCGTGCGGGCATAGACATCGGCAAATTTGACGGTCGCATCCCGTGCGCCTTGCAAATAGACGGTCAGATATTTGCGCGCGCCCGACAGGTCACGCGGGTCATCCTCGACCGTACGAAACAGATCGCGGGCGGTGTCCTGAAATTGCTCGACCCGCGCCTCGATCCGGCGGTCGCCTGCGCGCTTGATGGCGTCGGTCATCTCGGTCAGGTGCTTTTCAGCATCTTCCACAACCCGCGCCACGCGATCTTGCTGGAAGGTATCGACCCCCTCCATCCCCTTGTCTTTCAGCGGGTCAAGTCCAAAGGACACCGCGTGCAGTGCTGTCGCGGCTGCTCCGAAAAGAACGGGGGCGAGCAAGCTCGCCTGAGCCGCTGCATCCACCAGTTCCGAGCGGTAGGCGGCCAGCGCTGTGCCAAGCCCAGTCAGGACGCTGGCAAAGATCTTTCGCGGAATCGCCGGACGCCGCGCTGTGCGGCGCGCGTTATAGGCGGCCTCGGCCCGCAGCCCTTCGCGCAGTAAGAAGGCAGCTCCGGTCAGGGTTGCGGCGGCGATCAACCCGACGGTCATGCCGATGGCACCATCGTTCAGGGACAAAAACACCAATGGGATGGCGGGTAGAAACAACAGATTGGCGCGCGCACCGGCAGGTTCGACCCGTGCGCCGTCGAACTGCCCGCGCGACCCGCTCTCGGACGTGGATGCGTCACCTGACGGGCTGTATTTTCCGCCAAATCTTTTGGCCATGGTCTACAGCCCCCCTAGAAGGCCGGTGCAAACACCAAATAACAGTGCCAAAAGGGCGGCATAGGCCAGTTTCTGTACTCCGGTGCCGGACATGAGAGCCCCCAATGACAATGCTCACGGAAAATTTAGGGCATGAGGGGCCTTGGCGCTAGGGGGAAGGTTGCCTAACCCGCGTCACTTGCGTGATTTCTTGCCGACCGGTGGCCTGTTTCGCTGAGGTCTGGTCGGGCGTTTGACCGGGGCTTCGGGTGCGGGGTCCAGTCCAAGCTGGTCACGCATGACGCGGCGGCGAATTTCCTCGACCTCGCCCGGCTTTAGATTACCCAGCTGAAACGGGCCGTAAGACACACGCAGCAAGCGGTTCACGGCATAGCCGATATCTTCCATCGCGCGGCGGATTTCGCGGTTCTTGCCTTCGCGCAGCCCGATGGTGAGCCAGGCATTGGCGCCCTGCTGGCGGTCCAGCGAGACATCCATGGGCAGGAAGCGCTCACCGTCGATCACCAAGCCCTTGCGCAAAGGGGCAAAATCTTCGTCCTTGGGGCGACCGTTCACCCGCACGCGGTATTTGCGCAGCCAGCCAGTTGAGGGCAGTTCCAGCTTGCGCTTGATGCCGCCATCATTGGTCAACAGCAGCAAGCCTTCGGAATTCAAGTCCAGCCGCCCGACACTCATGACGCGGGGCATGTCCTCGGGCAGGTTGTCGAAGATCGTCGCGCGACCCTTTTCATCGCGCGTTGTCGTCACCAATCCGGAGGGCTTGTGATACAGCCACAGGCGCGAGGGTTCCGGTTCGGACACCGGCTTGCCATCCACAGTGATCCGGTCCTTGCTGGTGACATTCAAGGCGGGGCTGGTGATGGCCTTGCCATTCACGGTCACACGACCGGCTTCGATCATGCGTTCAGCTTCACGGCGCGAGGCGACGCCCGCGCGGGCAAGCACTTTGGCGATCCGGTCGCCGGGAGGAGGGGTTTTGGTCATCCGCAGCCCATAGCGCATCCCGCCGGCTTGCGAAAGACAGGTTTCTGATGCAGTCAGAGGCATGACTTTCAAGTCCTTTATGAACATCGCGCTGGAACAGGCCCGCGCAGCTGCCGATCGTGGAGAGGTTCCGGTGGGCGCTGTCATCGTGCAGGGCGACCAAGTGGTGGCTGCGGCGGGCAACCGCACGCGCGAACTAAACGACCCAACGGCGCATGCCGAGATTCTGGCTCTGCGTGCGGCTTGTGCTGAGGTGGGGTCCGAGAGGCTACCCGATCATGACCTCTATGTGACGCTGGAGCCTTGCGCGATGTGCGCTGCCGCTTTGTCTGCGGCGCGTATCCGGCGCATTTACTATGGTGCGGCCGATCCGAAATCGGGCGGGGTGGCGCATGGGGCGCGTGTGTTCACGCATCCTCAGGCGCATCACGCGCCCGAGGTTTACGATGGTATCGCGGGGCAAGAGGCCGCCGACTTGCTGAAGACCTTCTTTGCCACGCGACGTGATCCTAAAGCGTGATAGGTTTCATCACCTCGGGTTCAATTACATCGACACCGGGCAGTCCTTCGATCAGCGTCTGGGCAGATTGTTCCAGGATCGGGAAGGTCTTGTAGTGGCAGGGAATCACGGTTTTGAAGTTGAAATACCGCTGCGCGGCATAAGCAGCGCCTTTCATATCCATAGTGAAATGCCCACCCGCTGACAGGATCCCAATATCGGGTTTATAATAATCGCCCATCCAGTCCATATCGGCCATGATGTCCGTGTCCCCCGACACATAGAGCATGTGACCATCGCCCGCGATCATGAACCCAACTTCGCTGCCACCGGTACGCAGGCCGTCGGGAGTGGAAAAGGTCGAGCTGTGTGAGGCCGGAACCATAGACACCATCACGCCGTTCAGGTTGACCGTGCCACCTTTGTTGAAGCCAACGGTCTCGATCTCTTCAGCTTCGCTCCAATACCCCATCAGATCGTATTGGCCGACTACCGGAATCTTGAGGCGCTTTGCCAGCGAGACAACATCAACCACATGGTCGAAATGCGTATGCGTCAGAAGGATATGTGTCGCACCATCCAGCGCCGCGTCGTGCTGGTCTTCGGGCAGAACCGGATTACCGGTCAGCCACGGGTCGATCAACAGCACTTGTCCTCCGGTTTCGATGCGGAAACTGCCGTGGCCCAGCCAAATGATATTCATGAATAATTCCTCCCAATCAGACTGTTGGCTTTACCCTAGCATCGGCTATGTAAAATTCTATGGACTGGTTTCAGGAAATTGACAGCTATTGCGAGCGCTTGTCGCCCGCCTATTGGGCCGAGCCCATAAACGCCGTGACCAACGCAGCCTTTCTGATTGCCGCTTTCATCATGTGGCGTCGGGTGCGTGGGCAGGGGATGGCGCTGGCAATGGTGCTGGTGGCGATTTTGGCGGCGATCGGCGTGGGTAGCTATCTGTTTCACACTCATGCGCAGGTCTGGGCCGCCATGGCGGACGTGCTGCCGATCGTGCTGTATATCCTGGTCTATATCTTTGCCATCAACCGTGATGTCTGGCAGATGCGACCTGCTTATGCCGGAGCCGTAACCGCGCTCTTTATTCCCTACGCTGCCGCGACGGTGCCACTGTTTCAACTGGTGCCGGGACTGGGCGCGTCATCGGCCTACGCACCGGTACCTTTACTGATTCTGATCTATGCTTATCTGCTGCGCGATCGCGCACCGGGTGCGGCCCAAGGGTTAGCGATTGGGGCGGTGATCCTGATCGCCTCGATCACGTTCCGCGCGCTGGATGAACCGATTTGCGGCCACCTGCCGTTGGGCACGCATTTCATGTGGCATATCCTGAACGCCACCATGCTGGGCTGGATGATCGAGGTCTACAGCAGGCACATGACCCGCACGGCTTAACCCCGAAAGGCGTCGGCAAGGTCAGCGGGCAGGTCGAATTCGCCCAATACCCGCGCGCGACCCTCAGCCGACATCTTGCGGGCAGTCTTTTCGACTATGCTCTGGATTTTCTCGGCAGAGTGTTTTTCGGCAAAAGGCGCGAAGTACCACTTTAGGAAGACGAAACAGATCACATCTTCCAGCGCTTGAACCTCGGCATCGCGCTTGATGCCTTGTTTGCGCAGCATCCGCCGGGCCGCGTCGATGTCGTCTGCACCATATTCGCTAAGCTCCATGAGACCGGCCACCACCTCGGCATGATGTTCGGCTTGTGCCTTGCGCCAGGTCAGATAACCCGTGCGCCCTTCAGGGTATTCACTGCGCGCCAGTTTCCACCGCTCGACATGCTGTCCACGCGCGGCGATCTGCAACGGGTCTGATGCGTCAGGGAACAGCCGGTCCAGCTCGGCGCTCATCCGCTGGCCATAAAGCAATGCGGCCGGCTGACCGTCTTCAAGGGTGGGGTCTTGGGTATTGGCCGCGTCGATTGCGTCCAGAACGGCTTGCTTGCGGGTGGTCATCGGGGGCTCCGTCGGATGAGACATCTTTCGAGCATCGTAACGCGTCATCACGCTAAGCGCAGCACATGATTGTAAAAACCCGGGTCGGGAGGAGGAGTTCCCGACCCGGACGAAGGGGTCATATCACTTACCAACCTTCGTTTTGTCTTGCGAGACAGGCTCTGCGACCGTTTCGGGGAAGTTCAGGTCGCGAGTCAGGCTGTCCATGGTCGGCCCGAATGCCTGTGCTTGGGCGGCCAGAACGGTCGAGGCCAGTACAAGGGCGGTCATGAACGTTTTCATCGTCTTTCTCCGATATTGCGTTTCCGTGTAAATGAAATGAACAGTACAGTTTAGTTTTTCAAGAGTAAAAATGAACTAATTGGTTTACTTTTATGCATGACAGCTATGCGGAATTGATGGCGCAAGGGCGCCGTCTGGACCGGGACAGGGGAAAACAGGCCTCTGCCGCTCTTGCGACCGGGGCATCAGACGGGTAAATGCCCCCTAACGCACAAGAGGTTTTCCGATGTCGATTGACCAAAGCACCGCCGCCAAGGTGGCCAAACTGGCCCGGATCAAGGTCGAGGATGACGCGCTGCCCGCGCTGGCGTCCGAGTTCAACACCATCCTTGGGTTCATCGAACAGTTGAACGAAGTGGATGTCGAAGGCGTCGAGCCCATGGTCTCGGTCGAGCCGATGCGCCTGAAACGGCGCGAAGATGTGGTCACCGACGGAAACCAGCAGGACAAGGTTCTGGCCAATGCCCCCGACGCGCGCGAGGGCTTTTTCGCAGTCCCCAAAGTGGTGGAGTAAGACATGAGCGATCTGAACAAACTGGGCCTGGCCGAGGCCCGCGACGCGCTGCGCAAGGGTGACGTAACCTCGGTCGAGCTGACCGAATCCTGCCTGAAAGCGATTGATGACGCCGACGCGCTGAACGCTTTTGTCCACAAAACGCCCGAGATCGCGCTGGAGCGCGCCAAGGCCGCGGACGCACGCATCAAGGAAGGCGACGCGCCTTCCATGTGTGGTCTGCCGATCGGCATCAAGGATCTGTTCTGCACCAAGGGCGTGCCCTCGCAGGCGGCCTCGAAGATTCTGGAAGGCTTCAAGCCGGAATACGAATCCACTGTGTCTCAGCAACTGGCCGATGCCGGTGCCGTGATGCTGGGCAAGCTGAACATGGACGAATTCGCCATGGGCTCGTCCAACGAAACCTCGGTCTACGGAAACGCGGTCAGCCCGTGGCGGCGCGGCAATGACGACGCGCAACTGACACCTGGCGGCTCGTCGGGAGGTTCGGCGTCTGCTGTGGCTGCCGACCTTTGTCTGGCGGCAACCGGCACCGATACCGGCGGCTCGATCCGTCAGCCTGCCGCTTTTGTTGGCATCACCGGCATCAAACCCACATATGGCCGCTGCTCGCGCTGGGGCATCGTGGCCTTTGCCTCCTCGCTGGATCAGGCCGGTCCGATGACCAAGAACGTGCGCGATGCGGCGATCATGCTGGAAACCATGTGTGGCCATGACCCCAAGGATTCAACCAGCGCCGAGCTGGCCGTACCCAACTTCGAAGCGATGCTGACCGGCGATATCAAAGGTAAAAAGATCGGTATTCCGAAAGAATACCGCATGGACGGAATGCCCGCCGAGATCGAAAAGCTTTGGGCCGATGGCGCCGAGATGCTCAAGGCCGCGGGGGCCGAGATCGCTGACATCTCGCTGCCGCACACGAAATACGCGCTGCCAGCCTATTACGTGATTGCTCCGGCCGAGGCGTCCTCGAACCTCGCCCGTTATGACGGTGTCCGCTATGGCCGCCGCGCGCATCTGGCGCAAGGCGATGGCATCACCGAGATGTACGAGAAAACCCGCGCCGAGGGTTTTGGCCACGAAGTACAGCGCCGCGTGATGATCGGCACTTATGTGCTGTCGGCTGGTTTCTACGACGCCTATTACAACCGCGCACGTCGTGTTCGCACCCTGATCAAGAAAGACTTTGAAGACGTCTTCGCCGCAGGTGTCGATGCGATCTTGACCCCAGCCACCCCTTCGGCCTCGTTTGGTCTTGGCGAGATGACCGAGGCCGATCCGGTCCAGATGTATCTGAACGACGTCTTCACCGTCACCGTGAATCTCGCCGGTCTTCCGGGTGTTTCAGTCCCCGCCGGACTGGATGCGCAAGGGTTGCCGCTGGGTCTGCAACTGATCGGTCGCCCTTGGGAAGAGGGTGATCTGCTTAATACGGCCTACGCGCTGGAAAACGCGGCAGGCTTTGTGGCCAAGCCGGGCAAATGGTGGTAGGTCTGGGCCAAGGCAAGACATCGCAACACGGAGCAGCAGGATGCGCATCACGCTTCTGATCCCCGCACTCGGGCTTGTAACCGCCTGCAATACGGTGGCCCCCATTCAGGGCGCCGGGTTCAACACACCCTCCTATCAAGCACAGCGCGAGGCCGCGCTGACGGGGCAGGGATATACGGGCAACCCGCTGACCGGTCCCGTAGATGTGTCTGAACAGGCTCTGGGAGCACCGGGCTCCGCGCTGCCCCCGATAGGTGAAAATGCCGACTTGGCCTCGGCCACGGCGGCAGCCTTGGCCAGTACGTCCAATGCGCAGCCAGTGGGCGGCTTTGATCCGGCCACGACGGCCCCGGTTCAAACCGCGATCCCAAGCAATAACACCATCTCTGACGAACAGGATTTCGCCGCTGTATCCGACCGACGCACGATCGAATCGGACGCGGCCCGGATCGAGCAAAACCGCCAGACCTACGAAGTGGTCGCCCCCACCGCGGTCCCGCAGCGTGGCACCGACGGACAGCCTAATATCGTCCAATATGCGCTGAATACATCCAACCCGGTCGGAACACAGCTCTACAGCCGGGCGGGGTTCAACCTGCAAGCCAAAGCGCAGCGCAACTGCGCCAAGTTCCCCTCGGCGGATCAAGCGCAGATCGAGTTCTTGGCCAACGGCGGCCCGCAACGCGACCGCAAGGGTCTGGACCCGGATGGGGATGGCTATGCATGCAGCTGGGACCCAAGCCCGTTCCGCAGTGCCGTCGCAAACTGAGCTGAGCCCGATCTGGCATCCGTCGCCCAACTTTGGTCCGCGACGGGATAGCCTGAAACCCAGCCTGATCGTCCTGCACTATACAGCGATGAGCAGCGCGCAAGCCGCGCTGACCCGCCTGTGCGATCCGCAATACGAGGTCTCGGCCCACTACCTGATCGGCGCAGACGGAACGCTCTGGCACATGGTGCAGGAAACAGACCGTGCGTGGCATGCGGGCGCGGGGGAGTGGATGGGGCAAAGCGACATAAACTCGCGCTCCATTGGGATCGAATTGGACAATCGCGGCGATCACCCTTTTTCCGATCCGCTGATGACCTCGCTTGAGGCCCTGTTACCTGCCATCATGACCCGCTGGAATATCCCCGAAACCGGCATTATTGGTCATTCCGACATGGCTCCGGGCCGCAAAATCGACCCCGGCCCCCGGTTCGACTGGCTAAGGTTGGAACGCCAAGCGCTTGCCGCCAGCCGCGGCAACAGCGCACCCCCGCAAGACACCTCGCCGGCGTCCTTTCGCGCCTGCGCGCAAGCGGCCGGATACACCGCAGACGCGGATGACAAAACTATCCTGTCAACAATCCGCCTCAGATACCGCCCCTGGGCGACCGGACCCCTGACCTCCGAAGACTTCATTCCGTTGATGCCGCCTGCCGCTAGCGCATGATCCGCCCTTCATCTGGCCAAAAATATCCCGGGGTTGAATTGGCCGCAGGCCAAGAAGGGGCTGGCCCCTTCTACCTACCGATCAACTCTTGACGCCGCTGGGCCCAACGCCTAACCCATCCCATGCGCGGAGGGCCGGATGGCCGCTGGGGCCCAAGGGCCCGAGAGGAAAGTCCGGACTCCACAAGACAGCGGTGCCGGGTAACGCCCGGGCGGGGCAACCCGACGGAAAGCGCCACAGAAATCAGACCGCCACACGCGTGTGGTAAGGGTGAAACGGTGGGGTAAGAGCCCACCGCGCCGCTGGCAACAGGGGCGGCACGGCAAGCCCCACCGGGAGCAATGCCAAATAGGGTCCCCGCGCGGGCCGGTCGGCGTCCGCCGATACCGCCGCTAAGCCTGTCTTGGCCCAGAGGGACCGGGTTGGCAGCTTGAGCCGCGCAGCAATGCACGGCCCAGAGGAATGGTCATCGAAGGGGGCAACCCCGGAACAAGATCCGGCTTACAGGCCCTCCGCGCATATTCCGCTCTAAGCAAGCGGCAAGACCCCACGCCCGATCACCCAGATACCGGCGACGATCAGCGCAACCCCGGTTGCCGGGACCAACCACCGCGCCTGGGGAAGTAGTTTCTCCAACCCGACATAAAGCGCGATACCGGCGATCCAATAGAGGTTCATCACGCCGCCAACGAACAGCAGCAGCATCAACGCCCAGCAACACCCCAGACAGTAAAGCCCATGCAACACGCCGACCCGAAACGCGCCATAGAGGCCTGGGCGGTTGTGGTCGGCCAGAAACCGCGCCGGACTGCGGCAATGGCGCAGACAGGCCGTCTTGAGGCTGGAAAGCTGATAGAGACCAGCGGCCAGCAAAACAGTACCTGCAAAGACCTCGGACCGGATCGTCATCATCGGCCCGTCCGACAGGTCGATCTGCTCCAACCCCCATTGGCTGCCGGTTGCGAGCATACTGAAGGCGGCCCATGCGACGAGATACCCACTTAGAAACAAAAGGCTCAGCCGGGTTGAGCGCGCCTGCTCAGATCCCATTCGTTTGATCGCCGTATACAGCAGCACCGTTGGTGCCGCGCTGGGTGTCATCATGGCAACCATCATGACCCACCACATCAGGAAGATCAGAATGCCATAGCTTAGGGACCAATGAACCTCGCCGCCCATTTGCATCGGAGTGCCGATCGGTCCGGCCATCGCGGTCATATCAACCGCTGTCATGTTCATGCCGATGCCCGCAACCGTATACCAACAGGCAAACAGCACGATCATCAGAACGCAGAACAGCACGATACTGCCGTCACGACGCAGCACTTGCTCGACCACCCCAGGCGTGGGTGCAGATGGATTGGGTTTCATCTAAGCGCCCAGAACGCCATGGCCCGAGATATTCAGATGCGCCAGATGGGCATGGGTCGCATCAAAGCTCAGGCTGATCTCACCCCCATGGGTGGTGGTCGTGCCCGAGGCTGATTCTGCGTGTCGGTATTCGAACCCGTTGGGCAGCTGGATCGCCGCACGGTGCGGTTGACCTGAAACGATATGGGGGATCGGCCTGACATTCAGGTCGAAAATACCTTTCACCTTAGCATAGCCTGTGCGGTCCTCACGCGACCAGTCCAGTTCGATGGGCAGATACAGCGTCTCATGTTTGGTCGGTGCCATGGCGCTGTAAACATACCAGAAGGTCGCCATTTCGTCCGTGTCTTGACCGGTCATGATGGCTTGTAAAGCCGCACGTTGCGCGTCGCTGGCGCTTTCGTCGATGATCAACTGCATCTGACCGTTGCCTTCGTGAATCGGGCCGGGCCAGTAGTACACGCCAGCGGCGCGGACCCCGGCAAGGTCAGTGTCGCCGTAATGGCCGGACTCAATGTCATAGACGACAACAGCTTCACAGTTGCCATGGGTGGGAAGAACGCTGAACTGGCACGGGCAGCCGAAATTGCAGTTGCAATTGGCCAGCTCTTCAGCCTGAATTGTCCATTCTGTCATGATTGCCCCCAAGTAAATTTGCACAAAAAAAGAACTACTCGGTCAGGGGTTGCCGTCAGATCTGTGCCTCAACTGTCGCGTCGATTTCCGACGTCTTGGTTTGACAAACTGGATGCACACTATCACGGAACCGTGATCTCGCCAAACGAGGGCAGGCTTGTTGTCGGAAACTCGATTGGAAAACTGCGCAAATCAGCCCGATTCCGGTTGACTCGGCTGCGCGACCGGGTAAAAGCGCACGCTCATAGGAATTCAACCGAAAGGCCCCTGCCTTTCCGGACGCAGGAGATAACCATGGCGAAGCCGACGACAATCAAGATCCGTCTGAACTCGACCGCGGGCACGGGCCACTTCTACGTGACCAAAAAGAACGCGCGCACCATGACCGAGAAAATGACCATTCGTAAATACGATCCGGTCGCTCGGAAGCATGTCGAGTACAAGGAAGGCAAGATCAAGTAATCTGCCGATCCGCTTGGACAGTTTAAAAGGGTTGCGCCACGGCGCAGCCCTTTTTCATGTTCGATCGGCATCCAGTTGCGCTGAGGTCAGCACCAGTCCGTTGCAGCGGCGCATCAGCCACCTGCGCATTCGAGTGAGGTGCGGGTTGCTTTTTGGGACACCTTGCCCATACGCTTCAGCTAACCGTTCCAAAATGTTGGCCGTCATGAAAAAAATCTTGTTATCCACAATCACCGTTCTGGCCCTTGCGGGCTGCGAAGATCTCTATAACCGTCAGGGCGTCGGCTTTGCTGGCCTTAGCGGAGAGCCCCGGACATCCTCGGACGTGCCGGGCACTGTCGCATTTGTTCCCGAGTCGCGGAACATCCCAGCTGATCTGGCGGAATTGACGCCGGTCTCGGTGTCGACAGGCGAGACCGAAGCCCAGAAAGTCGCGCGCGTCGCAATCGACAATGGCGGGCGCGGAGATAGCAACGCGGTTGTTCTGAATGGCTCGGGTACCAACTTGTTCCTAAGCACGGTCAATGTGAATGGCACGCCCTATGGCGTGCTGCGTACAGCTAACAACAGCACTCGCGTGGACAACGAAATCGGTGCCGCCTTTGGGCGGAACGCCGAACAGTTCACCGGATGCCTACCCGCCGGAGACGTATTCCGCAAAGGTTCGTCCTCGCGCAGCTCGGGCTTCGCGGTTGCGTTGAACTGTAGCTGATCCCGGTCTGAGAGAACTCCAAAGCCCTCGCCCATCTGGGTGGGGGCTTTTTCTTTTGCCCGATAGGCCTTGGATCTTCAGGCGCAAATGAAAAAGGGCGGGTCAATAACCCGCCCTTTGTTTGATGTGTATCGGTTGCTTATTCGCGGTTGCCGAACAGTTGCAGCAGGAACATGAACATATTGATGAAGTCCAGATACAGGCTCAGCGCGCCCATGATTGCGGCCTTGCCCAACCATTCCTGATCGCCCGAATGGGCCATTTGCAGGTAGGTTGTCTTGATGTTTTGCGTGTCATACGCGGTCAGGCCTGCGAAGATCAGGACACCCAGAACGGAAACTGCAAACGCGATGGCCGACGAGGCGATGAAGATGTTCACAACGGACGCAACGATCAGGCCGATCACGCCCATGATCAGGAATGTGCCCATGGCCGACAGGTCTTTTTTGGTCGTATAGCCATACAGCGACAGGCCGGCAAAGGCGATCGAGGTGATTAGGAAGACTTGGATGATCGACTGACCGGTGAAGACCAGGAAAATCCAGCTGATCGAAATACCCATCACTGCGGCGAAGGTGTAGAACACCAGCTGAGCCGCTGCTGCCGACAGACGGTTGATTGCTGCGCCAAAGCCGAACACAAAAGCCAGCGGGGCAAACATGATCACCCATTTCAGGGGCGATGTGAACAAGGTCGCGCCGAATTGGGTCAGATACGTGTTCGCGCTGATCTGGTATTCGGTCGGAACGCTGGATACAGCCATGCCGGCAATCGCCCATGCAGCAGCAAAAGTAATCAGCATGCCCACGGACATGGTGCCGTAGACTTTGTTCATATGGGCGCGCAGGCCCTCGTCAATCTGGGCAGCGCGCGCGCCGGCCGCCGTCCGGATCGTGTCAAATTGTGCCATAAAAGGGTCTCCCTTCGTTAATTCTTTGGTGCGTCTGCAAGCGAGACGCCTTCCCCGCAAATATCGGCAAGTGGGGGCTGTGTTTCAAGAGTTTAACGCTGGAAACTGGCTAAAACACGCAACAAAAATGGCGACCTGCTGACGCGGGTCGCCATTGATGAGAAAAAGATACATTCAGAAATCACTTTTGCCAGAAATCCGGCGCATCCCAAATGGGGCGAGCAGCCTCGGCTTCGGCTTGTTCGCGGGTGATACCGATGTCTTTCAATGCGCGGTCGTCCAATCGGGCCAGCTTGTGGCGCTGGCGATGCAGGGACAAGGCGTCCAACAGAGTCAAAACGGAATACCGGCGATGCGGTTTGCAGCGGGATGTCAGCGCAATCTGGGTCATAGGTATTGTCCTTTCTTTCGTTTCCGATGGTTTTTAGAATTTCCATCAACTTCCTTGATCTATATGTCCCGATATGACACATTTTAAAAATGAATATTTTTGACGGAATGCATAAGGGATCGTGAAGATGAGAAATCTGGACATCACCACTCTGCGCTCATTCGTGGCGGTTGCCGATCAAGGCGGCGTAACGCGGGCAGCCGGTTTTTTGCACCTGACGCAATCTGCGGTTTCGATGCAGTTGAAACGGCTGGAGGAACTGCTGGGGCTTGAGTTGCTGGACCGCAGCGGACGCACAATTGCGCTGACGGCATCGGGGGAGCAACTGCTGGCTTATGCACGCCGCATGATTGCGTTGAATGACGAGGTGATCTCGAAGCTCACCGATCAGGCGTTCGAGGGCGAGGTCGTTCTGGGTGTGCCGCACGACATCGTTTACCCCGCGATTCCAAGGGTTCTGAAGCGATTCAACGCTGATTTCCCACGCGTGAAGGTACAGTTGTTCTCGTCTTTTTCGATGCAGTTGAAAGAGATGTATAGGAAAGGCGAATGCGATCTGATCCTGACGACGGAATCAAACGCCGCGGAAGGGGCAGAAACGATTGCCGAATTGCCTCTGCGCTGGGTTGGCGCGCCGGGTGGGTCGGCATGGCGCAAGCGACCGATCCCCTTGGCTGAGGGGCGACGCTGTCTGTTTCGGCCCAAGGTCATCAGCGCACTGGACGGAGCCGATATTCCCTGGGAACTGGCCGTTGATTCCGAAGATGACCGCACCATCGAGGCCACGGTCAGCGCCGATCTGGCTGTCTCGGCCATGCTGGAAGGCACTGAGGCCGCCCATCTTGAGCTGATCGAATCGGGCGGCGCTCTTCCCGATCTACCGGTTCAAATGATCAACCTTTACGGCGGCGACTCGGGTCGCGGGGAAATCATCGAAGCCCTGGCGGCGCTGGTACGACAGAATTTCCGCATCATGGCGGGGACACCGTTGAAGGCTGTCGCGGGCTAGGGTGTGATGACGACCTTGCCTGTGGCCGCACGGTCCCTCAGCAGTTGCAGGCCTTGCGCGGCCTCGGTCAGGGGCAGGGTATGGCTGATATGGGGTTTGATTTTCCCCTCCGAATGCCAGCGAAATAGGGTGGCGAAGCTGTCCTGCACGATCTGAGGGCGGAATCTCAGATAGCCGCCGATGTAAAAGCCGATGACAGTCAAGTTCTTGACCAGAAGGTGATTGGCGGGGATTTGTGGCACGTCGCCGCCCGCGAACCCGATGGGCAGCAGACGGCCCTCGGGATTAGTGGCACGAAAGGCGGCCTGGAACACGTCGCCGCCGATGGCGTCATAGACCACATCGGCGCCACCCAATTCCTTCACGCGCGACCGAAGATCTTCGGAGGCGTCAATCAGGTGATCGGCTCCTGCGGTGCGCGCGACCTCCAGCTTTTCCGCCCCGCGCGCCTGCGCAATCACCGTGGCCCCCATCAACTTGCCGATTTCGACAGCCGTCAATCCGACGCCACCAGCAGCCCCTGTGACCAGCAAGGTTTCACCCGGCTGCAATCGGGCGCGGTGATCCAGCGCAATGTGACTGGTTCCATATGCAATTTGGATGGCGGCGGCGTCCTCAAAGCTCGTCGAAGCGGGTAGGGGGATCGCACGATCTGCGTCGAACACCCCAAATTCCGCCAAACCGCCCTGACCTGAATAGACAGCCACACGATCCCCTACGGACAAGGTTGTCACATCCGGGCCAAGCTGATCGACAACACCAGAAATTTCCATCCCTTGCGTGAAGGGGGCTGAGGGGGTGTCCTGATAGGTGCCCTTCTGCATCAGCAGATCCGCGAAGTTCAGACCGCAGGCCTTGATGGCGACGCGAATCTGCCCCGGACCGGGGTCAGGGAGCGCGATATCGCACAGCTGAGCGTCCGCGCCTTTCGATGAGATTCTGTAGGCCAGCATAAAGGTGCTCCGTGATTTTGGGCGGAGTAGATTCGTTTTCTGGTTGAATTGTCAATCAGTGACCTTGCGCGCAAAAAACTGGCACGAACGCTAATATATACATAATGCAATAAACATAGAGGTATTATGTGTGCGCATCGCACAACCACAAATCCTTACCCTTGAAATCTTACTCAACCTTCTTGAAAAAAAACGCAAATAGGGCAATAGTGCGCTATGGTGCTGATTTGGGGGCATGTTCCAACTTAGTGAGCGGTTAAGAACTGCTCGTTAGTTATGCGATGATGAAATATATCGCACGTCCCCGGTAGTTGTGTAGTAGAGGAGAATACCAATGACCCATCACGTCGATGTCCATGTGGGCAAGCGCGTCCGGCATCGCCGCTGGCTGATTGGAATGACCCAGCAGCAACTGGCGCAGCAAGTTGGTATCAAGTTCCAGCAGATTCAGAAATACGAAACGGGTGCGAACCGCATCAGTGCGTCGCGTTTGTGGGACATCGCCGAAGCGCTGGATGTTCCGGTCAGCTTTTTCTTCGAAGGTTTGGAAGAGGCTGAGAAGGAAACCTCAAGCAAGAAATCGGTGCCTGCTGATCTGATGGGAGACAAAGAGGCGTTGGATCTGGTTCGGTCCTACTATGCGATCCCGGAAAACCAGCGCCGTCGACTGTTCGAACTGGCGCGTGTTCTCAGCGACGTTGCCTGATTAAGCGGGTTGACTTTGATGCGTGTGCCCCGCACGGGTAGCGCATGACACAGCCTATTCTGACCGATCTGGACGTAGCAGAAGAAATGGCCGACGCAGCGCGCGCGGCCATTCTTCCGTTTTTCCGCCAAGCAAATCTGGAAACCTCGAACAAGCTGTCACAGGGGTTCGATCCGGTGACGATCGCCGATCGTGAGGCCGAGCGTGTAATGCGCGACATTCTGGCCAAACATCGCCCTGATGACGGGATTTTGGGGGAAGAATTCGGTCAGGTGCCGGGCAGCAGCGGCCGAACCTGGGTCTTGGACCCGATCGACGGCACGCGCGGGTTCATCAGCGGGACGCCCACATGGGGTGTTCTGATTGCGCTCAGCAGCGCTGACGGGCCGATCATGGGGGTCATTGATCAGCCATATATTGGTGAACGGTTCGTGGGCTCGGTCGATATTGCGCAGGTCAGCGGACCCACGGGAACCCGGCCTTTGGACACGCGGGCGACAACCTCGCTGGCTCAGGCCATCGTGTTTACCACTTTCCCCGAGGTCGGCACCCCGGAAGAACGCGCCGGGTTCGAGGCCGTGGCGCGGCACGCGCGCCTCACGCGATATGGCATGGATTGCTACGCCTATGCCTTGCTGGCCGCCGGGCAGGTGGATCTGGTGATCGAGGCCGGTTTGCAAGCCTATGACATCCAGGCACCCATAGCCGTGATCGAGGCGGCTGGCGGCATCGTCACCGACTGGCAGGGTGGTCCCGCCCACAACGGCGGTCGCGCTCTGGCAGCGGCCAATGCCGATCTGCACGCCGCTGCGCTGGATATCTTGCGCCAATACTGAATCCGGTTGCCCGGACCGGCCCGGTCGGTTATTTTCTGACCGGTTGGTTCTTACGCCCGTTTTCCGCCAGCCCGCATTCTCCAAGCATGAGACGGGTTGATGCGACGGAGGGGCGAGATGACCGAAATCCTTTTCAAACACGCAGATACCATCCTCACAATGGATGACACGCGACGCGAATTGCGCGGGGCCGATATTCTGATCCAAAATGGCCAGATTGCGCAGATCGGGCAGGGCCTGACCACGACCGGAGAAATCCATGACGCGACAGGATGCGTGGTGACACCTGGTTTGGTGAACACACATCACCATCTTTACCAAACCCTTACCCGCGCCGTACCCGGTGGGCAGGATGCGCTGCTCTTTGGTTGGCTGAAAACGCTCTACCCCATCTGGGCACGGTTCGGACCGGATGAAATGTTCACCTCAGCTCAGATTGGGCTGGCCGAATTGGCGCTGTCGGGCTGTACGCTTAGTTCGGATCACTTGTACCTCTACCCCAACGGCGCACGGCTGGACGACACCATCGCCGCCGCTGCCGAGGTCGGCCTGCGTTTCCACCCGACCCGTGGCGCGATGAGCATCGGTGAAAGCGATGGTGGCCTGCCCCCGGATGCGCTGGTTGAAACCGAGGATGCAATCCTCAACGATATGATCCGCGTCGTCGACGCCTTTCATGACGCGTCCGAGGGCGCAATGTGTCGGGTCGGCCTGGCTCCATGCTCTCCGTTTTCGGTTAGCCGTGACCTGATGCGCGACACAGCCGTACTGGCGCGAGACAAGGGCGTGATGCTGCACACTCATCTTGCCGAAAACGATGAGGATATCGCCTACTCCCAAGCGCAATTCGGCTGCCGCCCCGGTCAATACGCCGAAGATCTGGGCTGGACTGGCCCGGATGTGTGGCACGCTCATTGCGTCAAGCTGGACGGCGCCGAGATCGACCTCTTCGCCCGCACACAGACCGGCGTTGCCCATTGCCCCTGTTCGAACTGTCGGCTGGGCTCAGGGATCGCGCCGGTTCGGAAAATGCGCGATTGCGGCGTGCCAGTTGGGCTGGGCGCGGATGGCTCGGCCAGCAATGACAATGGCAGCCTGGTGCTCGAGGCGCGACAGGCCATGCTCCTCCAACGGGTCGCCAATGGCGCGGATGCGATGTCCTCCCGCGAGGCGCTTGAACTCGCAACCCGAGGCGGTGCTGATGTCCTCAACCGCCCCGATTGCGGCCGGTTAGCGCCGGGCAAGCGCGCAGATATTGCCATCTGGGACATAGGCGGTATCGAAAGCGCAGGCAGTTGGGACCCGGCGGCGCTGTTGCTATCCGGGCCGATGAAGGTGAAACATTTGTTCGTCGAAGGTCGCCAAATCGTGCGCGGCGGGGCTATCACCACTCTGGACCTGCCACGTGTGATCGAACGGCAGAACGCGCTGGCGCGAGCCCTGCAAAGCTGAAACTCTTCTTCTGTTCAATAATACCTCCGCCGGAGGCATGCGCCGCAAGGCGCATTCCCTCACGCGACAGCGGCCCCACCGATCCAAACCTCGGCAATGGCGCGATCATCCCCCATCATGATGGTCGGGAAGATCGCCTCCCATATATCATCCGCACAAGCCTCGCGCTGCGCGATGGCCGGGGTCGAGGCCAGATCAAGCACGACCAGATCCGCCTCCATCCCCAGTGCGATATTGCCAATCCGATCGTCCAACCGCAGCGACCGCGCCGATCCGACCGTGCCCAACCACAACAGTTGCGCCGCATGCAGAGGCGCGCCGCGCAGTTGTCCGATCTCATAGGCCGAGGCCATTGTATGCAGCATCGAGAAACTCGACCCGCCGCCCGTATCCGTGGCCAACCCGACCCGATGCCCGTCATGCATCAATCCGGTCATATCGAACAGGCCCGAGCCAATGAAGGTGTTCGAGGTCGGGCAATGGATCAGCGCCGCGTCCACCTCGCGCAGGCGGTCGCGCTCGCGCGCTTCCAGATGGATGACGTGGCCATAGACCCCATGCGAACCCAGAAGACCGAATTTCTCGTAAGTATCCAGATAGTCGCGCGCCTCGGGAAACAACTCGCGGACCCAGGCGATTTCATCCGTTTGTTCACTCAGATGGGTCTGCATTAGACAATGAGGGTGCTCGGCCCACAGCGCGCCCATCGCCTCAAGCTGTTCAGGCGTGGATGTCGGTGAAAACCGCGGTGTGATAGCATAGGTTAAACGGTCAACACGATGCCATTTCTCTAGCAATGCCTCCGATTGGTCATAGGCCGTTTTCGCAGTGTCCCGCAGCCCCTCGGGCGCGTTGCGGTCCATGCAGGTCTTGCCTGCCACCACACGCTGGTTGCGCGCTTGTGCAGCCGCAAAGAACGCATCGACGCTTTCGGGGTGAATGGTGCAAAAGCTGCACATCGTCGTGGTGCCATGGGCCGCTGTTAGGTCCAGATAGCGGTTTGCAATTTCGGCGGCGTAGGTCGGGTCGCCGAACTTCATCTCTTCGGGGAAGGTATAGGTGTTCAACCAGTCGATCAGACGTTTGCCCCAGCTGGCAATCATCGCGGTCTGTGGATAGTGCACATGCGCGTCCACAAATCCGGCCATGATCACGTGCTGGCCGTGATCGACCACCTGCGCGTCGGGATGCGCAGAGCGCAGCGTATCGGCATGACCCACCGCGGCGATATGGCCACCCTCGACCACCACTGCTTCGCTGAACTCAACGGCGTCGGTTGGCTCGCCCTCGAACGGGGAACCGGTAAAGCTGAGCACACGCCCTTTCAGCAGCGTTTTCTGCGCCATTTTCATTCATCTCCGCCTGTATGGGACCGTCAAATAGCATAGGCGCGGGAAACTTCTGGGTAAATCGGCGCATTGTCATTGTTTTCCGGTAGCTGCTTCTTCTATTTAAAGGGCAATGACCGAAGGATAGCGGGGGCAGACATGACCACAGGCATTGACGAACCCCAAGTCGAGTCGACCAGTGACGACGACGTTTATGCGCTGGACCCGAAGGCTATCACGGCAATTCTTTATGCTGTCGATGTGGATGACCGCGACAAGCTGGTTGAGCTTATGGAGCCGCTGCACGCCGCTGACATCGCCGACCTTCTGGAACAGATCAATCCGTACGACCGCGCCCAGCTGATCCGGCTGTATGACAAAGAGTTTGACGGCGACATCTTGTCCGAACTTGACGAGGCCGTGCGGGAAGAGATCATCGGCATTCTCAAGCCCGACGTTCTCGCCGACGCCGTGCGCGAGATGGAAAGCGACGATGTCGTCGACCTGCTGGAGGACCTCGAAGAGCCGCAGCAAGAGGCCATTCTGGACGCGCTGGAGGATTCCGAGCGGATCGCGGCAGAGCAAGCGCTGTCTTACCCCGAGAACTCGGCCGGTCGCCTCATGCAGCGCGAAGTGGTCATGTCGCCCGAACATTGGACGGTGGGTCAGGCCATCGATTTCATGCGCGCCAATGACGATCTGCCCGAGCAATTCTACTATGTCGTCATGGTCGATCCGCGCCTGAAACCTGTGGCGCAGGTGACACTGGGCAAGCTTATGGCGGCGCGCCGCGAAGTGCGGCTGGCCGATCTGGCCGATGAAGAGCTGCACATTATTCCGGTCGATCAGGATGAAGAGGACGTGGCCTATGCGTTCAACCAGTACCACCTGATCTCGGCCCCGGTGGTGGATGCTGATGGGCGGTTGGTTGGAGTCATTACCATCGACGACGCCATGGTGGTTCTGGATGAAGAGCACGAGGAAGATATCCTGCGTTTGGCTGGGGTTAGCGACGAAAGCTCAATCGCGGACAGTGTGGCGGATACCAGCAAGCGACGGCTGCCGTGGTTGGCGGTGAATCTGTGCACGGCGATCTGTGCCTCGCTGGTGATTTCGCAATTCGAGGCAGCAATTGATCAGCTGGTGGCGCTGGCGATCCTGATGCCGATCGTGGCTTCGATGGGGGGCAATGCAGGTACGCAGTCGCTTACAGTCGCGGTGCGAGCGCTGGCGACGCGCGACCTGACCAACGCCAACGTGATGAGGGTGATCCGGCGGGAATTGCTGGTGGGACTTCTGAACGGGCTGTGTTTTGCCATCGTGCTGGGCACGGTTGGGATGATGTGGTTTGATTCTCCGATGCTGGGTGTCGTGATCGGGTCGGCCTTGGTCGTGAACATGGTGATCGCGGGGTTTGCGGGTACGGTAGTACCGGTGGTGCTGGATCGTCTGGGCGTTGACCCGGCGCTGGCGTCGGGGACCTTTGTGACGACGACAACGGATGTCATGGGGTTTTTCATCTTTCTGGGACTTGCCAGCGTGGTGCTACTGTGACCGATCTGACCGAAATCAAAGCCGCCGCGCGCAAGGCGGCCTTTGCGCGTCGAAAGGCTGCCTTTGACGCGCGACTTCCCGGTGCGGCAGGGCGTTTGTCCGAAGTGTTGGCCGGGCACCGGGGCGTGCCGATCTCGGGCTACATGCCCATCCGCACCGAGATTGATCCGCTGCCCGCCATGGCCGAGGCTTCGGCCTATGGTCCGGTCGGCGTGCCCGTGATCCAAGCTGCCGCGCAGCCGCTGAAGTTTTCGCACTGGACCCCCGAAGGCGCTCTAAAAGACGGCCCTTTCGGGGCCAAGGTGCCGGAGGTCGACGATTATTTTGACCCGGAAATCCTGATCGTGCCGCTGGTGGCCTTTGATGCGCAGGGTGGACGGCTGGGCTATGGCGGTGGTTTCTATGACCGCACGCTGGAGGGACTGCGCGCCAAACGCCCGACACTGGCCATTGGTTTCGCCTTTGACGCACAAGAGGCCGAGGGCTTGCCGCTGGAGCCAACCGATCAGCCCTTGGACATGGTGATCACGGAAAGCCGGGTTCTGACGTTTTAACGCCGCTCACCCCGCATGGTTTTCGCGGAAATACTCCCACGCATCCAGATCGCGCCCATCGGGTAGGGTACACCGCCCTGTTTGGCCGTCGGCCCCGTCGACAATGCGATAATCGCCGCCGCTTTCGACACAGAACGTCGCCGCAGGGTTGGCGAGTTGTGCCGAGTTATCAGACGCAGGTTCGCATGCAGCGAGGGGGATCAGCAGAAGGGCAGGCAGGTATAGGCGGGTCATGAAACGCTCCGATGAATGGTATTGGCAGTTTATGACCTGAGTTTAACCACTTGTGCTTGGTCATTGCCACACTTAGGACGGTTCGTATGAGGATACTATTTCTGGGTGACGTCATGGGCCGCGCCGGGCGTGCGGCGATCCAACAACATCTGCCGCGTCTGCGCGACGAATGGCGGCTGGATTTTGTTGTGGTAAATGGCGAGAACGCCTCGAACGGGATGGGGCTGACCGGCGATCACGCCAAGCTGCTGCTGGATGCCGGCGCCGATTGCCTGACGCTGGGCGATCACGCGTTCGACCAGAAAGATATGCTTCAATTCGTCGAGAAAGAGTCCCGCATCGTGCGGCCGGTAAATTTCGCCAAAGGCGCGCCGGGGCGGGGGCATCGCCTGTATACCGCGCCGGGCGGGCGCAAGGTTCTGGTGGTGCAGGTGCTGGGGCAGGTCTTCATGAAACGGCCCTTTGATGATCCGTTCTCGGCCATCGAGCCGATCCTGAAATCCCACCCGCGCGGTGGTCAGGCGCAAGCAATCATTGTCGACATGCATTGTGAGGCCACATCCGAGAAGATGGCCATGGGTCATTATTGCGATAAACGCGCCAGCCTTGTGGTCGGCACGCATACCCATGTGCCAACGGCAGATGCGCAGATTCTGCCCAATGGAACCGCCTATCTGACCGATGCTGGGATGTGTGGCGATTACGACTCGGTCATCGGCATGGACAAGGTCGAACCGATGCGTCGCTTTATCACCGGAATGCCCAAAGCCCGATTTACCCCCGCCGATGGCGAGGCCACGCTCAGCGGCGTGTTTGTCGAGACTGATGACCGCACCGGAGAGGCAAAATCTGTGCAAATGGTGCGCGTTGGCGGGCGTTTGCAGCAAGCAGGGCCGCAGTAAAGCTTGCTCTGCCCATCCCAATGCGTGAAACTGCCTGACGAGCGCGCAGCTCGGGTCAGGGTTCGGACATAAACCAAGAATGCAACTCCTTCAGCTTTCAGAAACAGGCAGCGCGATACTGGCGCTCTTGGTTGTCGCGGGCATGTTCATCATGTTCCTGCGTGAGGTTTACCCGACCGAGGTAGTCGCCATCGGCGGCGTGGCCGTGATGCTGGTAACGGGCATTCTGCCCTATCAAAGCGCGCTGGCCGTGCTGTCCAACCCCGCACCTTGGACCATTGCCGCGATGTTCATCATCATGGGGGCTTTGGTGCGCACGGGTGCGCTGGATGCGTTCACCTCAACCGCGCAGAAACAGGCGCAGGTCAACCCAAGGATTGCCATTGGTCTGTTGATGGGGTTTGTGGTGCTGGCCTCGGCCGTGGTGTCGAATACGCCGGTTGTCGTTGTGATGATCCCGGTCTTTGTCCAGATCGCCCGCACGCTGAACGTGCCTGCGTCGAAATTGCTGATCCCGCTCAGCTATGCGGCGATTCTTGGGGGTACGCTGACGCTGATCGGCACCTCGACCAACCTGCTGGTGGACGGTGTAGCCCGGTCGCAGGGTATGGCTCCCTTCACCATTTTCGAGGTCACTCCGCTGGGTGTTGCGCTGGTGATCTATGGCATGGTCTACCTGCGGTTCATCGCGCCACGTCTGCTGCCGGATCGTGACAGTATGGCGACGCTTCTGTCCGACCGCTCAAAGATGAAATTCTTTACCGAGGCCGTCATCCCTCCCGAAAGCAACCTGATCGGGCGCGAAGTAACGGGCGTACAGCTCTTCAAACGCCCCGGCGTCCGACTGATCGACGTGATCCGAGGCGACGAGTCATTGCGCCGCAACCTTAAAGGCGTCGAGCTGAAACTGGGCGACCGCGTGGTTCTGCGCACCGAAATGACGGAACTGCTGAGTCTGCAAAGCAACAAGGAACTCAAGCGCGTCGACCAAGTTTCGGCGGTCGAGACCAAGACAGTCGAGGTTCTGATCACCCCCGGCTGCCGCATGGTTGGCCGGACACTGGGCGCAATGCGTCTGCGGCGGCGTTATGGTGTCTATGTGCTGGCGGTGCATCGCAGGAACCAGAATATCGGGCGCCAACTGGATGATCTGGTGGTGCGCGTAGGCGATACGCTGCTGCTGGAGGGCGCACCCGAAGACATCCAGAGGCTGGCCGCTGATATGGATATGGTCGACGTCTCACAGCCCTCAGCCCGCGCGTTCCGACGCAGTCATGCGCCGATTGCCATCGGTGCGCTGGTCGGGATCGTGGCTCTGGCCGCGCTGGGCGTTGCACCGATCCTTCTGCTTTCCATTCTGGCGGTCGCGGTGGTGCTGCTGACTCGCTGTATCGACGCGGATGAGGCGTTTTCCTTTGTCGAAGGTCGCCTGCTGGCGCTGATCTTCTCGATGCTGGCGATTGGCGCAGCGTTAGACAAATCCGGCGCAGTGTCGCTGATTGTCGAAGCGGTCGCACCGGGCCTCAGCGCCCTGCCGCCTTTCCTGATCATCTGGGCCGTGTATCTGTTGACCTCGGTGCTGACCGAGCTGGTCTCGAACAACGCGGTGGCCGTGGTGGTGACCCCGATTGCCATCGGGCTGGCGCAAGCGGTGGGCATCGACCCGCGTCCGTTGGTGGTGGCAGTTATGGTGGCGGCCTCGGCCTCATTTGCGACGCCCATCGGATACCAGACCAACATGATGGTTTATGGCCCCGGTGGGTACCGTTTCACCGATTTCCTTAAGGTCGGGGTGCCATTGAACCTGACAGTGGGCTTGCTGGCATCGCTGCTGATTCCGTTGATCTGGCCGCTTTAAAGACGGCGCGATTTTGCCGACAAGGGTTTGCGCCACTTGTAAATACAGTTACCGTAACAATCTTTTCATCAAATGCGAATGTGAAAGGATTGGATCATGCCTTTTCCAAAACTCGGCCAAGCCATCGTCGTAGGCGCAGTGGCGCTAACCATTTTAGGTAGTCAGAGCCATGCAGGTACCATCACAGGAACTGCAACCTACCGCGAGCGGATCGCGGTGACACCGGATGCGACGCTATATGTTGAGTTGCAAGATATTTCCCTCGCGGATGCCCCCGCTGTCACGCTGGCGTCGCAGCGCTATGCCTTGACAGGTGTACCGGCTGAATACGCGCTGAACTATGATGATGCGCTGATCCAGGACGGCAAGACTTATGCGGTCCGAGGTTCAATCTATCACGGCAACAAATTGCTGTTCACGACGGATACGGTGAACCCTGTCCTGACACGGGGTGGTGGAGATACCGCTGATCTTGTGCTGGTGAAGGTTTCTCCGAAAGCAACCGTCAGTCTGGACAACACCAACTGGACGGCAATCGGCATCAACGGTGATGTGGTCGAAGCGCAACGCCCGCCGCAAATCACCTTCGAACAAGACGGTGCATTCGGCGGTACAGGCGGGTGCAACAGATTTTCGGGTCAGGCTGAAATCAGCGGTGACAGCCTGAGCTTTCCCGACAACATGGCCGCCACCCTGATGGCATGCCCGCCCGAGCTTGAAGAAGTCGAAGATCAATTCTTGGCCGCTCTTCAGACCGTAACCCGCTATGCGGTCGCAGGGGACAGCCTGGTGATGCTGGATGCGGGCGGTGAGCCCGTTTTGAAATTCGTCCGGGCCGAGTAATCAGGCCACAGCGCGCGACCGTCCGGCATTGCGGCCCGAGAAGATGCAGCCGCCTAGAAACGTGCCTTCAAGCGCGTTGTAGCCGTGATAGCCGCCACCGCCAAAGCCTGCGACTTCTCCGGCCGCGAACAGGCCGGGAACGACCTGACCATCTGCCCCGATCATCTGGCTGTCGAGGTTGGTCTGCAACCCACCTAACGTCTTGCGCGTCAGAACGTGGAGCTTGACCGCGATTAAAGGACCGTTGTTCGGGTCAAGGAACTTGTGCGGCTTGGCCGTGCGGATCAGCCGGTCGCCACGATAGTTACGCGCGGCCAGAACGGCGGCCATCTGGGCATCTTTGGTGAAGGGGTTATCAACCTGTGAATCCCGCGCTTCTATCTGGGCGCGCAGATGAGCCTCATCGATCGGGGCGTCGCCCATCTGGTTCATGCCGCTGACCAGTTCGGTCAAAGTGTTGGCGACGATGAAGTCTTCACCATGCTGTTTGAACGCTTCGACCGGCGCGGTGGCCTTTGAACCGGTCAGCACGCGCCGAAACAGCACTTCGCGCCAACCACCTTCGGTCATGTCGGGGTTCTGTTCGGACCCTGACAGGGCGAATTCCTTTTTGATCACCTTCTGAGTGAGCACGAACCAGCTGTATTCATAGCCGGTTTTTAGGATTTCCTTTAGTGTGCCCAAGGTATCAAACCCCGGTAGGCAAGGCGGTTTCAACCGGTTGCCGCGCGCGTCAAACCACATCGAACTAGGGCCGGGCAGGATGCGAATGCCGTGCGAAGGCCAGATCGGATTCCAGTTCCGCACGCCTTCGGTGTAATGCCACATCCGGTCGCCATTGATCACATGACCGCCCGCCTTCTCGCTGATGGCAATCATACGGCCATCGACGTGAAAGGGGACACCTGCGACCATATCCTTGGGCGGCTCCCCCAGCCGATCACGTGGCCAGTTCTTGCGCACCATCTCGAAATTGCCACCAATGCCGCCAGAGCTGACAATGACCGACGGCGCGTAGACCTCAAACTCACCCACTTCGTCGCGGTTGGTCTTGGCCCCGTGCTGGGCGGTGTCGTCGGCCAGAACCTCGCCTGAGACCCCCTTGGCGCAGCCGTTCTGCATGATGATATGGCTGACCTGATGGCGGAATTTTAGCTCGACCAGTCCACTATCTACATGTTCGCGTACGCGGCGGATGAAATGTTCCAGCACGCCTGGCCCGGTGCCCCATGTGATGTGGAACCGAGGGACCGAGTTGCCGTGACCATCCGCATAGGACCCGCCGCGTTCAGCCCAGCCGACCACCGGAAACCAGCGCAGGCCCATGTCATGCAGCCAAGGACGCATCTCGCCAGCGGCGAATTCCACATAGGCCTCGGCCCATTTGCGCGGCCATGCGTCCTCATCCCGGTGGAACTGTGCACTGCCCATCCAGTCCCGCAAGGCCAGATCATGACTGTCGCGAATGCCCATGCGGCGCTGTTCTGGAGTGTCGATCATGAACAAGCCACCAAGGCTCCAAAATGCTTGCCCGCCCAAAAAATGCGCGGGTTCCTGATCGACGATAATCACCTTTTTGCCCCGGTCGCCCAACTCTGCAGCGGCAGCCAGCCCCGCCAGACCGGCCCCAACGACGATGGCATCTGCTGTGTTCTTGGTCATGTAGCGTCCTTTCAGCGGCGGCGGAACCAGAGGATGAAGGGCAGTGCCAACGCATACATGGTGATCCCGTAGACGGCGGAAGGCAGGGCCAATGGGCTGAACCCGCTTTCCGTCCCGGTGATCAGCGCAGCCAGCGTGATGCCCAGGGTCGAGTTCTGAATGCCAGTTTCGATTGAGACAGTCTTAGCCTCATTCCAAGACAGGTTCGCGACCCGCGCCAGCCCCAGCCCGATGAGCAGCAGGCCAAGGTTCAGAGTGATCAGCCCCGCCCCCATGGTCCCAAGGTTATCGACAAAGAGTTGCCAATTCCCTGCCAGCGCCGCGAGCACGACCAGAACAAACAGCGTGGTCGCCAGCTTGGACAATCCGGGTTCGATCCGATTGGCAAATTCGATTGCAAAATGGCGGATGCTGACGCCGATGGCGACGGGAAGGGTGGTGATCAGGAACATGGCGATGGCCAGGCCGGTGATCGAGACCTCGGGAGCGTCGTCGCCCATGAAGTAGTTGATCGACCATGCCGCTAGAAAGGGTACGGTCAGCATCGACAATAGGCTGATCACCGCCGTCAGGCTGACCGACAGCGCCACGTCGCCCTTGGCCAGTTTGGAGAGAATGTTGCTGGTCACTCCGCCGGGGCAGAAGCTGAGGATCATGAACCCCACGGCAATCTCGGGCGGCAGCGCGAACAGCGCAACGGTCGCAAAAGCCGCGACCGGCAGTAACACGACCTGACATAGCGCGCCGATGGCAAAGGGGTAGCCGCGCGTCAGGACGCGGCGGAAATCGGCGAACTCAAGCCCGATGCCCAACGACAGCATGATGATGGCCAGCGACAGGGGCAAGCCGACAGATATGAGTAGATCCAAGAACAACTCCTCCCAAAGCCGTTCTGGACAGCCTATGCGAGCGGTCCGCAATTGCGCAACCGCGCCGTTGGGTCAGCCATAGCGTTCCGCAAAACGGCGCAGGATCAGTGCCGGCTGGGTGACGTCGGCCGCGTGGCAAATGTCGATCAGGCGCTGGGCGTCTTCGGGCGGGAAATAGCCGTGATGCTTGTAGATGTTTATACGTTCCTCGAAGTCCTTTGCCTCGGCCTCGGGGTGGAACTGCGTGGCATAAACGTTGTGGCCAAAGCGGATCATCTGAAACGGGCAGGGGTCCGAGGCTAGCAGATGCACGCAGCCATCGGGCAAGGCCTGCACAGCCTCTTTATGGCCGACAAAGGCGTCGAACGTATCGGCCAACCCGTTGGTGAGCGGGTCCTGGGCGCCATCCTCAGTCATGTGACAGGTCGAGGGGCCAACGGGTTCGCCGTACTGCGCCTTGCTGACCGAACCGCCCAGATGCGCGGCCAGTATTCCCAGACCATAACAGCAGCCCATGAACGGATGGTCCTGTGCGGTAATCTGCGGCATCAGGCCCATGATCGCTGCTTCGACCCGCGCATCGACCGCCGATTTTGTTGCCGGATCATCGCTGACACATCCGGGACCACCGCCGACTATCACACCGGCATAGTCGGTCACGTCCAGCCCCTCGGGCAGGTTCTCGCAATCCAGCCGGATGCGGTGCGTTCGCTCGGGCGTCAATCCGGTTTTGTCCAGGATCGAGGCATATTCGGCATCCGAGGCATCGGTTTCGGGACGCAGTTGCAGGATCAGAAATCGTTTCATACGCAGCCTTTACCCGTCACAACGGCCAGAACACAAGGATCGAGGGGACCGAGACCGCGATGATCAAAATCTCAAGCGGCAGCCCCATGCGCCAGTAGTCGCCGAAATGATAGCCGCCGGGGCCCAGAACCAGCGTGTTGTTCTTGTGGCCAATCGGCGTCAGAAACGCAGCCGAGGCCGCAACCGCGACCGTCATCAGGAACGGATCCGGCGAGACCTCCAGCGTGCGGGCCATCTGGATGCCAACTGGGGCGGCGACAATGGCTGTGGCGGTGTTGTTCAGCACATCCGACAGGGTCATGGTGACGACCATCAACACAGTCAGGATCGCCCAGGCGGGCAGGCCATCGGTCAGTTGGATCAGCGCATTTGCGATCAATTCAGTCCCGCCAGAAGTCTCCAATGCACTGCCGAGTGGGATCATCGACCCCAGCAGTACCACGACGGGCCATTCGATATGGTTGTAGATCTCGCTAATAGGCATGATCTTGGTCAGCACATAGGCCACCACGACCAGACCCAGCGCAATCGGCAGGTAGATCAGCCCGATACTGGCCGCCAGCACGGCCGCCCCGAACAGACCAATCGCCAGCCAAGACTTGTCATTGGTGGTCACGTTGAGGCCGCGCTCGGCCAGAGGCAGACAGCCTAGCCACTCGGTCACGTCCACGCTGCGGTCACGCGGACAGAGCAGCAACAGGATATCGCCCGCCTCAACCTCGGTCTTGCGGACTTGCTGGGTGATCTGGCGGCCTTGGCGCGAGATGCCCATAAGCACTGTGCTTTGTCGCCATGCCAACCCCAACCCTTGGGCGGTGCGCCCGGTGATACGGGCGTTCTCGGTGGCGACGACCTCGATCACCTCTAGCCCGTCGCCCTCGGCGGTCAGCAATTCCTGCCGCCGCGTGTCCGAGAAATCGAGGTTCAGCGCCGCGCGGAATTCGTCCAGCGCCTCGGGTCTGGCCTCCAGCACCAGCGCGTCGCCCGCGTGCAGTGTGGCATGGGCGGACCGCCCATAGCGGCGCTTGCCGTCACGGATCAGGCCGATAATGGCGACGTCAGATTTCTCGGCGGTTTCGTATAATTCGCTGACACGCTTACCGATTTGGGGCGACTCGGGCGGGATGGTCAGTTCAGCGATATATTCGGCCAGCGCCTCGGTGCTTTCGGTCTGTAGGCCTCGATTTGGGATCAACCGCCAACCTATCAGAGCGACAAAGGCCAGACCGGCAATGGCCGCAATCCCGCCTACGGGGGCGAAATCGAACATTTGGAACGGCTCACCCAGCGTCTCTGCTCGGATCGAGGCGATGATAATGTTGGGCGGAGTCCCGATCAGCGTGACCATGCCACCCAGAATGGTAGCGAAACTCAGCGGCATGAGTGACAGGCCCACAGACCGTCCGGCCTTGCGCGCCGTCTGGATATCGACCGGCATCAAAAGCGCAAGTGCCGCCACGTTGTTCATGAAGGCCGATAGAACCGCGCCGATCCCGCCAATCAGCGCGATGTGCGCGCCAAGCCCGCGCGAGGCATCGACGAGCGAGCGCGTGATCAGAAACACCGCGCCCGAGCGGACCAGCCCGGCGGATACGACCAGAACCAGCGCCACGATGATGGTCGCGGGATGGCCAAACCCGGCGAATGCGTTGTCCACGGGCACGACGCCCAGCACAACACCAATCATCAGCGCCGAAAAGGCAACCAGATCATATCGGAACCGCCCCCATAGCAGCATTCCAAAAACCGTGGCGAAAAGGGCAAAAAGAATAATTTGATCACTTGTCATGTCGCCACCATACCTGCGACGGGATATCGGGCAAGCCGCTCTCTTGATCCTGCCCCCCGCAAACGTCTATATGAGCGCCGAACACGCAAACATGATGACGAGGACGCACTATGGCAGGCCACTCCAAATGGGCCAACATCCAGCACCGCAAGGGACGTCAGGACGCCGCGCGGTCCAAACTGTTTTCCAAACTGTCGAAAGAGATCACCGTGGCCGCCAAGATGGGCGACCCCGATCCAGACAAGAACCCGCGCCTGCGTCTGGCGGTGAAAGAGGCCAAGTCGAACTCGGTCCCCAAGGACGTGATCGACCGCGCGATCAAGAAATCGGTGGCTGGTGAAGGCGACGAATACGAAGAAATCCGGTACGAGGGCTATGGCCCCAACGGCGTGGCGGTGATCGTCGAGACGATGACCGACAACCGCAACCGGACTGCCTCGACCGTGCGGTCCACGTTCTCGAAGAATGGCGGCAATCTGGGCGAGACCGGCTCGGTCGGGTTCATGTTCGACCGAAAGGGAGAGGTTGTCTATCAGGCGGACGCGGGCGACGCGGACACGATCTTTGAAGCCGCAATCGAGGCAGGTGCCGAAGATGTCGAAAGCTCGGAAGACGGTCACATCATCTGGTGCGCCGATACCGATCTGAACGACGTATCCAACGCGCTGGAAGAGGCCTTGGGCGAGTCCGAATCCACCAAGCTGGTGTGGAAACCCACGACCACGACCGAGCTGGGTCTGGAAGATATGCAAAAGCTGATGAAGCTGGTCGATGCGCTGGAAGATGATGACGATGTGCAGCGCGTAACGACCAATTTCGAAGCGACGGATGAGGTCATGGCTCAGCTGTGATCCTGTCGTTAATCGATCAGGAAAACCCGGCCTCTGGCCGGGTTTTTTTTATGCGCCTTTTCAGTGTGCTTGGCGGAACACGTTAAACTCGGTAAGCTGTTCGCAAAACAGCAATGAGAGCATGACGGACAGTCCCCCGATCCCCGCAAAACGAAACCTGCCTGTGTTGACCGGGCAAAGCATCCTGTCGCAAATCGCTTGGACGCTTGGCAGCCCCTCTATCGTGCTGCCGTTTCTTGCTGTCTCGCTGGAATTGCCGATGTTCATAGCGGGCGCGCTGGTCTCGGTTCGCATGGTGGGCAGCGTGATTGCGGATGTGTTCTTGGCGCGTTCGATTTCGGCTCACGACCGCAAGAAACGCGGCATTGCGCTGACCGAAGTCGCGGTTGGCCTCTGCCTTCTGATCGCACTGGGGGTGGCGACGACGGGCTATGTGCCACTGATCGCGGCGGCGTTTGTCCTTGTTTTCTTCATCATCGGGTTGGTCGATGAGATGCAGATGCTGATGTATACGGATTTATTGGGCGATCACGTTCAACCCAAATCCCGCATGATCATGCGTTATCTGCAACTAGGCGTCGGGGGACTTGGCGCCATCGGTCTGGCGCTTTTGGTGCATGAGATCGTCAAAGAAAACCCGCCTTTCTCGCGCCATTCAGCAATCATCTTTGTGTCCGTAGGCTTTTTCGTCCTGTCTGGGCTGGCCATTCTGGCGATGTTCGAAGGCGCGCGCAGTGGTGAAAGCACCCGCGATACCGCGCCTGAGACGAAACGCAAGTTCATCACCTATTTCACCGACATCATCGCGATGTTCAACGAGCCGTGGTTCCGGCGTTACTTGATCATGCGATTGCCTCTGGTCGCGGCCACGCTTTCAGTGCCCTTTTTCGCCCTAATCGCGGCTGAGGCGCACCATGCCTCGGCCAAGGGTCTGACGGCCATGATCGTTTCCTCGGCGTCTGGCTATCTGGTTTCCGCGCCATTGTGGCAGGCGGTGAACATGAAGTCCCACCGGGCAGTCATGGTGACGGGGAACCTGATGGTCGCCATCACCGGGTCGGTGCTTTTGGTCTTTCATTTCTTGCACTTGGATCATGATGTTCATCTACACGCCATCGCGTTGTTCATCGTGACAGTGGCCGTGACCGGTATCAGCAGCGCACGAAAACTGTACTATCTGGACGTGGCCCCCAAGGATCAGCGCGTCAAGGGCGCGGCAGCGATCAAAAGCGTCAGCCGCCTAGTCGCAGTCATCCTTTCCGCCGCGCTGGCCGCGGTGGCGCACATGCACGAGGTCGCCTGGGCCATTGCCTTTATCGTTGTGGTGGCCGTTTTTGCGGCCTTTGCCTGCTATCGTCTTGTTTTGCCGATGCCGGAAAGCTCGGCTTCAGCCTGACCTATAGCGGCCGCAACGTGCGGCTTGCACTGCGTTTCACAGCTTGGGTCAACGGTTGCAGGGCCGGGGCCAGAATGCGCCCGACCTGCCATGTCAGTGGCACGTCAAACGGGGCATCGGGTTTTAGTACAGTCAGTCGGCCATCCTCCAGCGCTGATTTCGCCAGATTTTCCGGGTTCATACCCCATCCCAATCCGGCAATGGCCGCATCGACAAAGCCATGCGACGACGCGAGAAAATGCGACGGCGGTGAGATGCGTCGCCCGAATTCCTGAGCGATCCAAGCCTTTTGCAAGCCGTCCTTGCGGTTAAAGGTCAGGCAAGGCGCACGGCCAAGACTGGCGGTATCGACGCTATTTGAGAACCACTTTTGCATAAAGGCAGGGCTGGCCGTCGCGAGATAGCGAAACGACCCCAAAGCAAAGGCATCGCATCCCGCTACAGGTTGCCCGCCAATGGTGACAGCGGCGCTGACCTCGCCCCGGCGCAACCAGTCGGCGGAATGGTCTTGATCGTCCAGTACAAGGTCGAACAACAACCCATCCACCTGCGCCATGGCTTGAATGAACCATGTCGCCAGAACATCGGCGGGTACAGCGATGCGCACGCGGGTCAAGGGGGCCTCTCGGTCCAGCGTCAGTTCACGCGCCAGTTGGGCTTCAAGCAGTCCAATATCCTCGGCATGTTGCGCAATGCGCAGCCCGGCGGGGGTGGCCGTGCACGGGGTGCCGCGCAGGATCAAGGCTGCGCCGACCCGATCCTCCAGCGCTTTGATCCGCTGGGAAATGGCCGAAGGCGTGACGGACAACTCGGACGCGGCGGCCTCGAAACTGCCGTGGCGCAGAATGGCTGACAAAGCCGACAGGTGGTTGGGATCGAGCAGCATTAGCTTAGCTTAATCAAGATCAACATCTTTAATTTGATAGGGCGGCAGGATCGTCGTAGTCAACGGGGCATCGCGTAAGGAGGTCCCATGTCCACATCCCTGATCGCCGGTTTTGCGCTTGGCTTCAGCCTGATCCTTGCCATCGGGGCCCAGAATGCCTTTGTCCTGCGACAGGGGCTGCGGCGCGAGCATGTGTTTCCCCTGTGTCTGACCTGCGCCGTCTCGGACGCGATTCTGATTGCGGCGGGCGTGGCCGGGTTCGGAACGCTGGCGCAGGCGGTCCCGTGGTTTGAGACCGCGATGCGCTATGGTGGTGCGATTTTCCTGACATGGTACGGGTTACGCAGCCTGCGATCCGCGTGGCGCGGCGGCGCGGTGATGCATGTCACGGGCGGCCAGCGTGCCAGCCTGCGCTCGGTCCTGCTGACGGTGCTGGCTTTCACCTGGCTGAATCCGCATGTCTATCTGGATACCGTGGTTCTGATCGGATCAATCTCGGCGCAATATGAGGATCGTCTGGCATTTGCCGCCGGCGCAATGATTTCCAGCTTTGTCTTCTTTTTTTCGCTGGGCTACGGGGCTGGGGTCTTGTCCCCGATCTTCGCGCGCCCCAGGGCATGGCAGGTGCTGGACGCGATTATCGGTGTGGTGATGCTGTCGATTGCGGTCAAGCTTGTCTCACTCTGAGGGTCTTGCTCTTGGGCGGTATTCGGTGTTGAACCGTTAACATGACAACCCTCACCGCGCCCTCCCGGCCTGTCGCCGGCATGTTCTGGATGTTCTCGGCCGGGGTATCGTTCGTGGCCATGACGGCGCTGGTAAAGTCGCTGGGATCCAGTATGGACCCGATACAGGCCGCGTTTTTCCGGTTTGTGTTCGGGTTGGTCTTTCTGCTGCCTGCTTTGCGACTAATCGTGTCCACGCCGCTGACGCGCAAGCATCTGACCCTGTTCGGGATACGCGGGATAGTGCATGCGGTGTCGGTGATGTTCTGGTTCTATGCAATGACCCAGATCCCCTTGGCCGAGGTTACGGCGATGAACTACATGACCCCGGTCTATGTCACGCTTGGTGCGGCGCTGTTTCTGGGCGAACCGCTGGCGTTTCGGCGTATCGCGGCCATCGGCGTGGCCCTGATCGGGGTTGCCATAATCCTCAGGCCGGGGTTTCGAGAGGTTTCGCCAGGTCATATCGCCATGCTGATGACCTCGCTGACATTGGGGGCGTCTTATCTGCTGGCCAAGCGGCTGGTGCAGGACTTGCCGCCCTCGGTCGTGGTGGCGCATATGTCCATCTGGGTAACAATCGCGCTGATCCCCTTTGCGATTGCGGTCTGGACGCCGCCCAGTTGGTACGATCTGGGCATCCTGTTCCTGATCGCCAGCTTCGCCACGCTGGGGCACTATTTGATGACGCTGGCCTTGCAGGCAGCCCCTGTGGCCGTCACACAACCGGTGACCTTCCTGCAGCTGATCTGGGCGACGCTTATGGGGGCGTTGGTCTTTCATGAAAGCGTCGACTTTTGGGTTGTCGCCGGTGGCACACTGATTCTGGCCGCCGTCAGTTTCATCGCCTGGCGCGAGGCGGTTTTGAACCGCAGCAGCCTGACCACGCCCAGCATTGCCCCCAAGCTCTAGTCGATTTCCAGGTGGCAGAGGTGTTATTGATTGACGAGTCAATAAAAACACCCTAGCGTTTTTCCATCCTGCGCAGTGAAAGGGGGAGAGATGCCAAAACTCGGAATGGAGCCGATCCGTCGGGATGCGATCGTCAAGGCGACGATTGCCGAGCTTGGCGCAAAGAAATCCCTCGACGTCACTGTGAGTCAGATTGCCAAGCGAGCCGGTATGTCCAGCGCACTGGCGCATCATTATTTCGGGGGCAAGGATCAGATTTTCCTGGCGGCCATGCGCCGTATCCTGTCCGACTTCGGGGCTGAGGCCCGACAAGAGCTGAGCTCCGCCGCACCTGATGAACGCCCGCAGGCGATTATCCGGTCCTGCTTTGCGCCCTCGTGCTTTACGCCCGATGTGATCGCTGCATGGATGACCTTTTATGTGCTGGCACAAACCAACGAGGAGGCCCTGCGCCTTTGGAAAATATACCAGGCGCGCATCCGTTCTAATCTGATCAACGCGCTGCGCCCATTACTGTCGGACCCTGTCGAGGTCGCGGATGACATGGTGGCGCTGATTGACGGCCTTTATATCCACGCCGCCCTGAACGCCCCGGAGGAACCGGAACTGGCAGTTAACCACGCAATGCGCGTGCTCGACACGTTTCTTGAGGCTGAAAAATGATACAACCCAACATTCTGATCCTGATGGTGGATCAGTTGAACGGGACCCTTTTTCCGGATGGTCCCGCAGATTGGCTGCATGCACCGAACCTGAAAAAACTGGCCGCCCGGTCCACGCGGTTTGCCAATGCCTACACAGCCTCACCTTTGTGTGCGCCTGGCCGGGCCAGTTTCATGTCCGGGCAGTTGCCTTCGCGCACCGGCGTCTATGACAACGCGGCCGAGTTCCGCAGCGACATCCCCACCTATGCGCACCACTTGCGCCGGGCTGGGTACTATACCTGCTTGTCAGGCAAGATGCATTTCGTCGGCCCCGATCAATTGCACGGGTTCGAGGACCGCTTGACCACTGACATCTACCCCGCAGATTTCGGCTGGACGCCCGATTATCGCAAACCGGGCGAGCGGATCGACTGGTGGTATCACAACATGGGTTCGGTGACGGGTGCCGGCGTGGCCGAGATTTCCAACCAGATGGAATATGACGACGAGGTCGCATATAACACCAAGGCCAAGCTCTATGATCTGGCGCGCGGCAAGGACGATCGCCCATGGTGCGTGACCGTCAGCTTTACCCATCCGCATGATCCCTACGTGGCGCGTCGGAAATATTGGGATCTGTACGAGGATTGCGAGCATCTGCTGCCCGAAGTTTCGGACCTTGGCTATGACAATCAGGACGCGCATTCCAAACGGATTTTCGACGCGAATGACTGGCGTAGCTTTGACATCTCTGAGGACGATATCCGCAAGTCCCGCCGGGCCTATTTCGCCAATATCTCGTATCTGGACGATAAGATCGGCGAAATCCTCGAAGTGTTGGAAACCACGCGGCAAGAGGCAACCATCCTGTTTGTCTCGGACCACGGCGACATGCTGGGTGAGCGGGGCCTGTGGTTCAAGATGACCTTCTTCGAGGGCTCGTCGCGGGTGCCGCTGATGATCTCTTCGCCCGATTTACCAGCAGGTCGGATTGAGCCACCGGTCTCGACCATCGACGTCACGCCGACGCTTGGCGCGCTTGCAGGTGTCGACATGGCCGAAATCGCACCATGGACCGATGGCGAAGACCTCGTGCCGCTGGCTAAAGGCGCCGAGCGGACTGCGCCCGTGGCGATGGAATATGCGGCCGAGGCGTCATACGCGCCGCTGGTTTCGCTGCGGTATGGCAAGTGGAAATACAACCGTTGCGCGTTGGACCCCGACCAGTTGTTCGACCTTGAGGCCGATCCGCATGAGTTGGAAAATCTCGCCGAAAAACCTGAACATGCAGGCACCTTGCAAACCCTGCGTGCCAAGTCCGAGGCGCGTTGGGATCTAAACCGGTTCGACGAAGATGTACGTGCCAGTCAAGCCCGCAGATGGGTGGTGTATGAGGCGCTGCGGCAGGGGGGGTACTACCCTTGGGATTATCAGCCCCTGCAAAAGGCATCCGAGCGTTACATGCGCAACCACATGGACCTGAATGTCGTCGAGGAAAGCCAACGCTTTCCCCGCGGAGAATAACAGACTGATTTAGTAATACCCCCTTCGGTTCGGCCAAGGTTTTTCGATGGAAAATCTTGGTGCACCGGTGGGAAACGGAGACCCGAAAATGGAAGCAGATTTCGTCATCGTCGGCGCAGGTTCCGCAGGCTGCGCGATGGCATACCGGCTAAGCGAGGCGGGGGCCTCGGTTCTGGTGATCGAGCATGGCGGAACGGATGCTGGACCGTTCATCCAGATGCCGGCTGCACTGAGCTATCCGATGAATATGTCGCGCTACGACTGGGGCTATCATTCCGAGCCCGAGCCGCATCTGAACAACCGTCGTTTGGCCTGTCCACGCGGTAAGGTGATCGGAGGGTCTTCCTCGATCAACGGCATGGTCTATGTGCGCGGCCATGCGCGGGACTTTGATACCTGGGCCGAGATGGGGGCGGATGGGTGGTCCTATTCGGACGTGCTGCCCTATTACAAACGCATGGAGACCTGGCACGACGGTGGGCACGGGGGCGACACGGCGTGGCGCGGCACCGATGGTCCGCTGCATGTGTCGCGTGGGCCGCGCGAGAATCCGCTGTTCAAAGCGTTCGTCGATGCGGGCCAGCAGGCAGGGTACGAGGTCACGGGCGACTATAACGGCGAAAAACAGGAAGGCTTTGGCCCAATGGAGCAAACCGTCTGGAAGGGGCGGCGCTGGTCGGCGGCGAATGCGTATCTGAAGCCTGCGCTCAAGCGTGACAATTGCGATATTGTGCGGGGTCTGGCGTCGAAGGTCGTAATCGAGAATGGCCGTGCGACCGGAGTTGAACTTGTGCGCGGTGGCAAGACTGAGGTCATTCGCGCCCGGCGCGAGGTGGTGCTGGCGGCGTCGTCCATCAACTCGCCCAAACTGTTGATGTTGTCAGGGATTGGCCCGTCGGCGCATCTGGCCGAGCATGGGATTGAGGTGGTCGCCGATCGTCCGGGTGTGGGTGCGAACCTTCAGGACCATCTTGAGCTGTACATCCAGCAGGCATCGCTGCAGCCGATCACGCTGTATAAACACTGGAACCTGATCAGCAAGGGCTTGATCGGCGCGCAGTGGCTGTTTACCAAAACCGGGCTTGGCGCATCGAACCAGTTTGAAAGCGCGGCGTTCATTCGCTCGCAGCCGGGTGTCGAATATCCTGACATTCAGTACCACTTCCTACCGATTGCCGTACGCTATGACGGGCAGGCGGCGGCCGAGGGGCATGGGTTCCAGGCGCATGTTGGGCCGATGCGGTCGCCGTCGCGGGGTGCTGTGACATTGCGATCCAAAAGGGCCGAGGATGCCCCTGTGATCCAGTTCAACTACATGAGTCATGAGACGGATTGGGAAGACTTCCGCACCTGTATCCGCCTGACCCGCGAGATTTTCGGGCAGCAGGCGTTCAAACCTTATGCCGGCAAGGAAATTCAGCCCGGTGCTGACGTTCAAACAGATGATGAATTGAACGCTTTCATCGCCGAACATGCCGAAAGTGCCTATCACCCGTGTGGTACCTGCCGGATGGGGCGGGCGGAAGACAAACACGCTGTCGTGGACCCTGAAGGGCGCGTGATTGGTGTGGGCGGGTTGCGCGTCGCCGACAGCTCGATCTTTCCGCAGATTACCAATGGCAACCTCAATGCACCTTCGATCATGGTGGGCGAGAAGATGTCGGACCATCTGCTGGGGAAAGACGCCTTGCCCAAGGCCAATGATCGCCCGTGGATACATCCGCAATGGGCTACCGCGCAACGGTGATTTGATCCGCGTCAAAGCGGGTTTTGGAAGACATCTATAGACTTGACTCGCAACGATATATTTTAGGAGCGAACAGGAATGTCCCACACCCCGCATGAGCTGGCCGAAGAATTTCCGGACAAAGTTGAATTGATGAGCCAGCTCAAGCAATCAGACGCGCATTTTGCGCGGTTGGCGGATGAGTATCATGAAATCAACCGTGTCGTTCATCGCGCTGAAACCAATGTCGAGCCGATGGAAGATCTGGCTGAGGGCGAGCTGCGCAAGAAGCGTGCGGCGCTGAAGGACGAGATCTGGTCGATCTTATCCAAGGGTTGAACATCAGGGGCGGGGGCTCCGCCCCCGTCGCCTTCGGCGACTCCCCCGAGGTATTCTGAACAGAAGAAGGTCAGGTCACTTCGTAGGGGAGGGTGCCGCGTGTGTGCGCGTCAATCGTGAGGCGTCTTTCCAGAGGCGGGACTGAGCGTTGGTGGCAGTTTTGCCGCTCGCAGATTCGGCACGAGATGCCGATAGGCTCGTAAGCGCTGGCATTGTTGATATCGAGATTGTCGGCGTAGACCAACGCTTCAGCGTGACGGATTTCGCAACCCAGAGCGATGGCATAACGACGTACGGGGGCCCCGAATGAGCCGCCGGATTTCGAGACATCCCGCGCCAGCGAGATATATTGAATCCCGTCTGGTGTCTCCGCCAATTGGCGCAGGAAATGGCCCGGTGTTTCGAACGCGCGGTGGACGTTCCACAGGGGGCAGGCGCCTCCGAAACGGGCAAATTGCAGCCGCGTTGCAGAATGGCGCTTGGTGATGGTGCCCGCTTGATCGACGCGGACAAAGAAGAAAGGGATACCTTTGGCGCCGGGCCGCTGCATGGTAGACAATCGGTGCGCTACCTGTTCAATCGACGCCCCAAACCGGTTGCTGAGCAGCTCGAGATCGTGACGACAGTCCTGCGCCGCCTCCAAAAATGTGCCATAGGGCATTAGCGACGCACCCGCGAAATAGTTCGCCAGACCGATTTTCGCGATCGCGCGGGCCTCTTCCGTCTGGAACTTGGCAAAGTCCAATGTGGCCTCGAGCAGCTTGTTTTGCTGAATCAGCGCTACTTGCAGCAAGAGTTGGAAAACCTGCGTTTGCGGCGCAATGCGGGAGGACAGCAGAAGCGTTTTGCTGTCAGCGTCATATTTGCGCGTTTCTTCGATATCGGAAAACTGAACGCGTATGTCACGCTCAGCCAAGCTGTTGATCGCGGCGGCACGCACGCCGCCAGTGTCTTGTGCGCGGGTTGCGAATCGCTCGGCCGCGCGGTCGACGGCGTCGATATAGTTGTCGCAATAATGGAAGAAATCCCGAACCTCCTCCCAGGGGCTGGCTTGAATCTGCGCGTCTTCGCGCCCCAGCGCTTCGTCCAGTGAGGCCAGCCGTTCATGGGTTTGGCGGTAGGTTTGATGCAGTGCGATGAAGGCGCGGGCCAATGCCGGTGCGTTTGAGGCCGCCAGCCGCAGATCGGCAAGAGGTGGCGTGGCATCATCAAAGACGGGGTCGGCCAGGGCCTCGCGCATATCCGACACCAACCGTTCGCTGTCACCAGTGCTAAGCTCGGTCACGTCCATGCCGAATTCCTGCGCCAAGGCCAGAACCACGGTGGTGGAAATCGGACGGTTGTTGTTCTCCATCTGGTTCAAATAGGGCAGGGAAACCCCAAGTTTGGCAGCGAATTCTTTTTGCGTCAGGGTCAGGCGCGTGCGCATTTCGCGCAGTTTCGCACCGGCATAGAGTTTCTGGGTCGCCATAGCGGGCCTTTGCAACTTTTCTGTTGCGGCAAGCTAACTTTGCAAAAATAACTGTGCAAGTACCGCTATAGACTCAGCCGTCTTTCTCGCCGAATAACAGAGACTATCGCGCCTACGGCAAGCAGAGCGGTTATCAGCATCAGCCAAAGCAACGGCATCGCTCCTGTTTCATGGGTTAGCAGGAACCCGGCCAGTGCACTCAGACCAGCTCCGCCTGCCAGCATGATGGCACCACTTAGACCCGCCGCCGTTGCCGCCAGATGCGGGCGCACCGACAGGGCACCGGATGTGGCATTGGGAATTGTCATGCCATTTCCGATTCCCACAATCGTCATCAAGCCGAAAAAGCTGAGCGGTGTCCCAAGTCCAATCAGGAACAACAGTGCGGAAATCAGCACGCCGCACGCGTTCAGAATGCAGCCGCGCAGGACCATCCGGTTCACACCGAATTTGACGGAAAACCGCCCGCTGATGAAGTTCCCGGCAAAATAGCCCAGAGCGGGTGCACCGAAATAAACGCCGACCTCGGCTGCGGACATGCCGAAGATCTCGGTTCCGATGAAAGGCGCGCCGCCGAGATAGGCAAAAAACGCGCCGGATGACAGGGCGGACGACATCGAATAACCCCAGAAGCGGGGTGAGGTGAGGAGTTCGGGGTATTCGCGGAACTGTTGCAGCAGCGTCTTGCCGCTTTTGGCCGAGGTTTCACCGAAATCCTTGAAACACAGGATCAGTGTCAGAGTGCCCAATACGAAAGGCAGCCAGAAATTTGCCTTCCAGCCGAAGGATTCCTCCAACAGCCCTCCGATTGCCGGGGCGATCATCGGAACGACGGCCATGCCCATGGTCACATAGCCGATCATCGACGCCGCCTGATCCTGATCATACAGGTCTCTCACAGCTGCCCGGCTGAGAACCATACCTACGACAATAATCGCCTGCGACATGCGAAAAGCCAGAAAGACCTCGGCAGTAGGCGCGTAGATGCAGCCAAGTGTTACGATCAGGAACAGGGCCATGCCCCACAGCAAAACGGGTCTGCGACCGGCCTTGTCCGCAATCGGGCCGATGAGAATCTGCAAGATCGCACTGACCATCAGGTACAGAGCGATGGACAACTGCATAACCCTGTAGTCGGTTTGGAAATGCACGGCCATGTTGGGCAGGCTGGGCAAATAAAGATTCAGGCTGAGCGCCGACAGGCCCGATAAGAGTACCAGCGTGGCGATAGACGGAGGCGAACGCCGTGCGGGAGGTGGTCCGAACTGCATGGTTCAATGGTATAATCTGGGATTTCGGGAATGCCACCTACCATTTGACATGAGTATGTAACTTTTCAATTTTGCATTATTCTTTAGCTGTGTAGTCAAAACTTTGCAAATTTGCCGAAAGTTGCTTTGGAATGGCGCGTTGTCCGTATAGTGTCCCGCCAAATTACATAGGGGATTATCGTCATGAAAGACATCCTGACCGAGCTTGAAGACCGCCGCAACAATGCCCGCTTGGGGGGTGGTCAAAAGCGGATCGACGCGCAGCATGGGCGCGGCAAGCTGACTGCGCGCGAGCGCATAGAGCTGCTGCTCGACGAAGACAGCTTTGAAGAGTTCGACATGTTTGTCAGTCATCGCTGCACCGATTTCGGGATGGAAAGCCAAAAGCCTGCGGGCGATGGGGTGGTCACCGGTTGGGGCACGATCAATGGTCGTATGGTCTATGTGTTCAGCCAGGATTTTACCGTGTTTGGCGGGTCTTTGTCTGAAACCCATGCGCAGAAGATCTGCAAGATCATGGATATGGCGACTCAAAACGGTGCACCGGTGATCGGGATCAACGACTCGGGTGGGGCGCGTATTCAGGAAGGTGTCGCCTCGTTGGCGGGTTATGCCGAGGTGTTCCAGCGCAATGTTATGGCTTCGGGTGTGGTGCCGCAGATCAGTGTCATCATGGGTCCGTGCGCGGGTGGCGCAGTGTACAGCCCGGCGATGACCGACTTCATCTTTATGGTCAAAGACACGTCCTACATGTTCGTAACTGGCCCTGACGTGGTGAAGACTGTCACCAATGAGGTCGTTACCGCCGAAGAACTGGGCGGCGCATCGACCCACACCAAGAAATCCTCGGTCGCTGATGGAGCATTTGAAAACGACGTTGAGGCGCTGGCCGAAGTGCGCCGTCTGGTCGATTTCCTGCCGCTCAACAACCAGGAGAAACCTCCGGTCCGCCCGTTCTTTGATGAACCCGACCGGATCGAGACCTCGCTGGATACCTTGATCCCGGACAATCCGAACACGCCTTACGACATGAAGGAACTGATCACCAAGGTGGCGGATGAGGGCGACTTCTACGAAATTCAGGAAGACTACGCCAAAAACATCATCACCGGTTTCATTCGCCTCGAAGGGCAGACCGTAGGTGTAGTCGCCAACCAGCCGATGGTTCTGGCCGGGTGTCTGGACATCGACAGCTCGCGCAAGGCGGCGCGGTTCGTGCGGTTCTGCGATTGCTTTGAAATTCCGATCCTGACACTGGTCGATGTTCCGGGCTTCTTGCCGGGTACCAGCCAGGAATATGGTGGCGTGATTAAGCACGGTGCAAAGCTGTTGTTTGCCTATGGCGAGGCCACCGTTCCAAAAGTCACGGTGATTACCCGCAAAGCCTATGGCGGGGCCTATGACGTTATGGCATCCAAACACCTGCGCGGCGACTTCAACTATGCTTGGCCCACAGCCGAGATCGCGGTGATGGGTGCCAAGGGCGCGACCGAGATCATTCACCGCGCCGATCTGGGTGATGCCGAGAAAATCGCGCAACACACGCAGGATTACGAAGATCGTTTCGCCAATCCCTTTGTCGCAGCCGAGCGGGGCTTCATCGACGAGGTGATCATGCCGCAATCGACGCGACGTCGTGTTTCGCGCGCCTTTGCAAGCCTGCGGAACAAGAAGCTTAAGAACCCGTGGAAAAAGCACGACAATATCCCTCTGTAACAGAGGGCTGGTTTCGGTATGCGCGATGAATCGCAGAAATTCACGCGCTGCCGGCCAATGTCACATAACTTTTACAATGGGCCAAGTTTGACTCTGAGTGCAAAGCTGATACATGGATACCCTTATCAGAAATAGAAAAGCGCGGGCCAAAAGCCATGCGCGCGCAATCCCGGAGAGAGGAGCTCACCTTTGGTGGGTCCGGGATTGCGCCTTAACTCTGTTTTTCCTGAATATTACTTTGCCTGCGGTTGCTGAAACGCCCCCTCAGCTGCCCGTGCCGTCCGGTCAACCCGTTCATCTGACTCAAGTTCTGTTGGATGAAAATCCGGGCGAACTGTGGCTGCGCTTTCGCTTTGTGGCGCCCAAGATCGGATCAGATGTTGGTCGTATTGGGTATGACGTCGCCTCGGTGGACATGCAACATCTGTGCCAAACGCTGGCTGTCGCCTATGTCGCCGAATACGATTTGAATCCTGCGCGCGTGGTGATTTCGCTGTCGGACCGGCCGACCGAGTTTGGGCAGACCGAGCCCGATGCCACGCAGTTTTTCGAAGCCTACCGGTTGGAGCAATCGCAGTGTATCTGGGAGGGGCTCTGACCATGAATGCTGATTTTAAGACGGACAGAGCGTTTCTGACCAGCCATGCAGCTTTGGAGGCGTGCGATATGACCTCGTCCATCAACGGATGTGATTTTCTTTTCCCGGAAGGCACTAATGCCAGCGGGGTGGCGATATGCTGAAGCATCGCGGATTTCCGGGGCGCCTTGCCGGAACAGATTTTCAATTCACCATTCGCCGCGCCAACCCCAAGGGGGTAACGCCCCTGACCCGGCGCGAGCGCTTTCGGGATCGTAAACCAGCCGACCGGCGCGCCGATGCGGGTTTTATGGAGGCGCTATGGCAGCACTTCGGGGATCAACCATTTGAGCGTGGCAATCTGGATGCCGGCCGCCTGAGCTGGTTGTTCGAACGCGAGGTCGTTCCGGCCGAGGACCCGTTTGATCCTGCCAGCTATGATGCGCTTTTGGTGATTGATCTGGATGTGGCCAAGATGTCCTTTCCCGACATCTTTGACGGACTGCGCTAAGCGTGCTTGCTGAGGTCGCATATCCTTCACGGGTGTTTCCCAATGGGAAAACCCTGCCCCGCAGTGGGGGGCAGGGTCGTGATATGCGATCAGAAGTTCAACTGCGCCGCAACCTGAACGCGGCTACCGTCAAAGTCCTCACCCGAGATTACGTCGTTCCGCTCGCCGTAGATGTATTCAGCGCTCAGAGTCAGAGTCTCGGTTGCCTGATAGAATGCATTGACGTGGATCGTCTCCAGTTCGGTGAAGGCCAGATCGCCAGTCGAGGTGGCAAGGTCATAGTCTTCGTAACCGTAGGCGATACCAACGTTCCACTTGTCGTTGACTTGCTGACGCAGTTCAACGGTGAAACCGTCGACATCGTTGGCTTCACCGCCAACGACCGGATCACCCAAGCCGATCAGCCACGGACCCAGCGCCTGACCAGTCACGTAGTTGACCTGGAACAGACCGCCTTCCCACAAACGAGCAGAACCAGACAGGGTCACGCCCCACTGGTCGACTTCGTTGAGGCCGCCGCCGTCTTGCGCGCGACCGTAAAGGCCGGCAATGCGTCCGATGTATTTGCCGTCATTGTATTCAGCCGACGCGGTGAAGACCGGATCATCAGAATTCGATCCGCCGACGTTTTCTTCGATTGCGAAAGCGATATCGGTGTTTTCGACCGAGGTGACAGTATAACGGATCTGCGGAACACGGGCAAAGGCGATACCGACGGGACCGTTAAATTCGACCGAGGTCGGATAGGTGTCCAGCGGCTGGAAGTTGGTCCAGAACTGGCCAATCAACCATGCGTCACCAATGCGGATGTTGGCGTGACGCAGGCGCAGTTCAGCAGCACCGCCGCCTGCAAACAGGTCAAGTTCCAACTGCCCGCCAATGTCTCCAATGGCGCTGGGCGTGCTGGTCAGCAGTCCAATCCGCGACTGGCGAACAGTCGCACCAAAAGTGCCGCTGGTTGCCGTCGAAGGTTCACCGATGACGTTCACGAAAGCGGTGTCGCCTTGATCAAAGTCGAAGTCATAAAAGAAGTCGGCTTTGACATAGCCGTAGACGTCCAGCGTCGTATTCCCGATCCTGAATTCACCGGGGGTCGCGTTCGGTCCCTGAGATTCCAAGGCTTCGATCCGAAGGCGCAGTTCCTCCAGTTCGGCCTGCGTATTCGCATCCTGGGCATAAGCAAGCGTGCCAGTCACACTGAGCGCAGTGGCAGCGAGCAGAGATGCCGTTTTTCTCTTTGTAATCATTTGGATGTTTCCTTGTGTGCGAGTGTGCACGCGCAACCTTCCACGGCTGCGAAATTCTTGGAAATCACGAGATCGGGACTGCAGAGCGTAAATTTCTCAAGAAAAAGTGCTCCGAAAAACGCTCGATTTCACACGCGTGTGAAGCCTGTATTTAAAACGTCGAATACAAGGGGTTTTGACGTTCACATTGCGGTGGCGAAAAGTGATGCTGCACTTGCAAAGTATCTCATTTCGATAGTAAATCGTAACGAATTTGTGACGCTTTTGGGCCCAGTTCCTCATGAAGGCGTGAGAATCGGTATAGGCGCTTATTTGCGCGGCGTTTTCGGGAATGGGCAGATTCCAGCCGGAAACCGTGTGCCTCGTGGATCGCAGTTTTCACGTGCAACTTCACCGTGCATGTTGAGCGGGCCGTGCGGCTCTACTTTGCCTGCGTCGCACATGCACCTACTATTCCGTACCCCTTCCTACCGCGGGCAGGCTTGTGAGTTACACAAAACCCTGCCCGCGTTTTTCTTTGTCCATGAATCGGTTCTAGGACGGCAAAAAGCTGCGCATATTCTGCAATTTCCCCTGGTGTTATTGAATATCACTCCGCAAATCCGACATCAGCGTTCGAATGCAGTAATAATTCTGAAGGGGCAGACATCATGCAATTCTCGAAACTGGCACTGGCGCTGGCCGTCTGCGGGGGCCTGTCGGCCTGCGGCGACAACTTTGGCGAACAGGCGCTGTTCGGCGGCGGCGCGGGGGCGCTGGGTGCCGCCGTTCTCAACGCGGACCCCATCGTGGGCGCAGCCGTCGGGGCCGCTGGCAACGTATTGTATTGCAAAACGCAAAACAACTGTAGGTAAAGAAATCAACGGGGCGCGTGTCGCCTCGACCGTCATCGCGCGAAACGCCGTCGTGGGGTCTATGCCCCGCGGCGGCGTTTTGCGTTTCTCAAACATCAAGACAAAGGACGTTCCATGTTCAACAAGATCCTGATCGCCAACCGGGGCGAGATCGCATGTCGGGTCATCAAGACCGCGCGCAAAATGGGAATTGGCACCGTCGCCATCTACTCGGACGCGGACCGCAACGCGCTTCATGTGTCGATGGCGGATGAGGCCGTACATATCGGCCCGCCCCCCGCGAACCAGTCCTATATCGTGATTGACAAGGTGATGGACGCGATCCGTCAAAGCGGTGCTCAGGCGGTGCACCCCGGTTACGGCTTCCTGTCTGAAAACGCCAAGTTCGCCGAGGCGCTTGAGGCCGAGGGCGTAGCCTTTGTTGGCCCTCCGGTGGGTGCGATCGAAAGCATGGGCGACAAGATCACCTCGAAGAAGATTGCGCAGGACGCAGGCGTGTCGACGGTGCCGGGTTATATGGGCCTGATCGAGGACGCCGATGAGGCCGTGAAGATTTCCAACGACATAGGTTATCCAGTAATGATCAAGGCCAGCGCTGGGGGCGGCGGCAAAGGCATGCGCATCGCGTGGAATGATGAAGAAGCGCGTGAGGGTTTTCAATCGTCCAAGAACGAGGCCGCGAATTCCTTTGGCGATGACCGGATTTTCATTGAAAAATTCGTGACCCAGCCGCGGCATATCGAGATTCAGGTTCTGTGCGACAGCCACGGCAACGGTATCTACTTGGGCGAACGTGAATGCTCGATCCAACGCCGGAACCAGAAGGTTGTGGAAGAAGCTCCGTCGCCGTTCCTTGACCCGGAAACGCGTAAGGCGATGGGTGAACAAGCTGTCGCGCTGGCCAAGGCCGTGAACTATGCCAGCGCCGGAACCGTCGAGTTCATCGTGGATGGGGAAAAGAACTTCTACTTCCTGGAGATGAACACCCGCCTTCAGGTGGAACACCCTGTGACCGAGTTGATCACCGGCGTCGATCTGGTCGAACAGATGATCCGCGTGGCGGCAGGTGAAAAGCTGTCGATTACCCAAGATGACGTGACCCTGACCGGCTGGGCGATTGAAAACCGCCTTTATGCCGAGGACCCATATCGTGGGTTCCTGCCGTCGATTGGCCGTCTGACCCGCTATCGCCCACCACAGGAAACTGCGGCTGGTCCGATGTTGGTGAACGGTAAGTGGCAAGGCGACGCGCCTGAAGGACCCGCCGCTGTCCGCAACGATACCGGCGTCTATGAAGGTGGCGAGATCAGCATGTATTACGACCCGATGATCGCCAAACTGTGCACCTGGGCCCCGACTCGTGATCAAGCGATCGAGGCGATGCGTGTGGCGCTCGACAGTTTCGAGGTCGAGGGCATTGGTCACAACCTGCCATTCCTGTCAGCGGTGATGGATCATCCCAAATTCATCAGTGGCGACATGACCACCGCTTTCATCGCCGAAGAATATCCCGACGGTTTTGAAGGCGTCACCCTGCCAGAAAAAGACCTGCGCCGTATCGCAGCGTCTTGCGCGGCCATGTACCGTGTCGCTGAAATTCGTCGCACCCGCGTCTCGGGCCGTATGGACAACCACGAGCGCAAGGTCGGCGCGCATTGGAATGTTGCGCTGCAGGGTCAGGAGTTCGACGTCAGGATCGAAGCGGATAAAGAGGGCGCGACGGTTGCCTTCTCGGACGGCACGAGCCTGCGGATTGCCTCGGATTGGACACCGGGCGACCAACTGGCTGTTTTGGATGTCGACGGAGAGTCGCTGGTCATGAAGGTCGGCAAAATTTCGGGTGGGTTCCGTATCCGCAACCGGGGTGCAGACCTGAAGGTGCATATCCGCCGTCCGCGTCAGGCGGAACTGGCCAAGTTGATGCCCGAGAAACTGCCGCCAGATACTTCGAAAATGCTGCTCTGCCCGATGCCCGGCCTGATCGTGAAGATCGACGTCGAAGTGGGGCAAGAAGTACAGGAAGGTCAGGCGCTGTGCACCGTCGAGGCGATGAAGATGGAAAACATTCTGCGCGCCGAGAAAAAAGGCGTGGTCGCCAAGATCAACGCGGGCCCTGGTGACAGCCTTGCCGTGGACGATGTGATCATCGAGTTCGAATGATCATGAGCGTGCTATTGTCATATCCCTATGACGTCACGGCGTTCTGCGCCGGGAACTTGGGGCGTGGCGAAGGCGCTCAACCGCCCTCGCGCCGTTCGCGAATCTCGCGTTCGCGCAGGGGGGTTTTGTCGATGGATCGGCCAATCTCACGCACGCTCCAAGGGGACGGTTTGCGCAGTTTTACCACGCCGTCCTTGTCGACAAACACCATCTGGAACCCGCGCGGGCGCAATTGCGAGCGGATCGGGGAGCGGTCAGACGGGTCCGTGTCGGTGATGACAATCACATCGCGATCACGCATCGCGGCTTCGCCTTCGACCAGCATGTCGATCTGTTGCTGGAATCGCGGATCGGCGGGGGTATCGGCAAAGACGATGATGGGCCGGTTGACCCACAGAAACTCGGACAGTTCGCTGTCGCCTGCGGGTCGAACAAACTCATCTTCCGCAGGTGCGGACCCATCGGCCGCCATCGCAGCCAGCGGGATTAGTGCCGAGAAAACAAGGGCAAGCGTGCGTGTCATGGGGCCTCCTGTTCCATTGAATATAGCTGCTGCTTTGACGAATGCGACCGGCGATTTGCCCGGATCGCTCAAAATTTCGCGCTTTGACCGGGTTGGCGGGGCAGGGTGCAGCACAACACCGCGGTGGCCTCAGCCCGCCGTGATCCGAATTGACGAGAGGAAATCGACATGACCAACACCAAGGACTGGCAGGCGCTGGCGGAAAAAGAGCTGCGCGGACGGCCGTTGGATGATCTGACCAAAGAGACGCTGGAAGGCATCGACGTCAAACCGCTTTACACGGCTGAAGATACCGCAGATCTGCCGCATATGGGCAATTTGCCGGGGTTCGGCCCGTTCACGCGCGGGGTGAAGGCCACGATGTATGCGGGGCGCCCCTGGACGATCCGCCAATATGCCGGGTTTTCAACGGCTGAGGAATCGAACGCCTTTTACCGCCGCAATCTGGCCGCCGGGCAGCAGGGCGTGTCTGTGGCCTTCGATCTGGCCACGCACCGCGGCTATGACAGCGACCACCCGCGTGTTGTCGGCGATGTGGGTAAGGCTGGTGTAGCAATCGACTCTGTCGAGGACATGAAAATCCTGTTCGATGGCATCCCGTTGGACAAGGTCTCGGTCTCGATGACCATGAACGGCGCTGTGGTTCCGATTCTGGCCAGTTTCATCGTGGCAGGCGAAGAGCAGGGGCATGACAAATCCGTCCTGTCCGGCACCATTCAGAATGACATTCTGAAAGAGTTCATGGTGCGCAACACCTATATCTACCCGCCTGAGCCGTCGATGAAGATCATCTCGGATATCATCGACTACACCTCGAACGAGATGCCCAAGTTCAACTCGATTTCGATCTCGGGCTACCACATGCAGGAGGCCGGTGCGAACTTGGTGCAAGAGCTGGCCTATACGCTGGCCGATGGGCGCGAGTATGTGCGTGCGGCGACGCAAGCCGGGATGGATGTCGACAAGTTCGCAGGCCGTTTGTCGTTCTTCTTTGCGATTGGTATGAACTTCTTCATGGAAATCGCAAAACTGCGCGCTGCCCGCACCCTGTGGCACCGCGTGATGACCGATTTCGGGGCGAAATCAGAGCGGTCCAAGATGTTGCGCACTCACTGTCAGACCTCTGGCGTTTCGCTGCAGGAACAGGACCCATACAACAACGTGATCCGCACGGCGTATGAGGCGATGAGCGCGGTTCTGGGTGGAACGCAAAGCTTGCACACCAACGCGCTGGACGAGGCAATCGCGTTGCCCACTGATTTCTCAGCCCGCATCGCGCGCAACACACAGTTAGTGCTGCAGGAAGAGACCGGTGTAACCGATGTGGTCGATCCTCTGGCGGGCTCATATTATATCGAAAGCCTGACCAATGAGCTGGTCGAAAAAGCCTGGGCCCTGATGGAAGAGGTCGAAGAGATGGGCGGCATGACCAAGGCTGTTGCCTCGGGCATGCCCAAGCTGCGGATCGAGGAAAGCGCCGCGCGCCGTCAGGCGATGATCGACCGGGGCGAAGAGGTCATCGTCGGCGTCAACAAGTACCGCAAGGAGCAGGAAGACCCGATCGACATTCTGGACGTTGACAACGTCGCTGTGCGCGAAGCGCAGGTGGCGCGTTTGGAAAATATCCGGGCCACGCGCGATGAGGCCGCGTGCCAACAGGCGCTGGACGCCCTGACCAAAGCTGCCCAAGAGGGCGGAAACCTGCTGGCCGCCGCCGTTGAGGCCGCCCGCGCCCGTGCATCCGTAGGAGAGATCAGTATGGCTATGGAGAAAGAATTCGGTCGCCACCGCGCCGAGGTGAAAACGCTGGCCGGTGTCTATGGCGCGGCCTATGAAGGTGATGAAGGCTTCGCCGCCATTCAAAAATCCATCGAAGATTTTGCCGAGGCCGAAGGCCGCCGTCCGCGTTTGCTGGTGGTCAAGATGGGGCAGGACGGGCACGACCGGGGAGCCAAAGTGATCGCAACCGCTTTTGCCGACATCGGGTTTGACGTGGATGTGGGTCCTCTGTTCCAGACGCCGGCCGAAGCTGCGCAGGACGCGGTGGACAATGACGTTCATGTGGTCGGTATCTCGTCGCAGGCGGCAGGGCATAAGACGCTTGCACCGCAACTGGTCGAGGAACTGAAGAAAGCCGGGGCTGAGGACATCATCGTTATTTGTGGCGGCGTGATCCCGCAGCAGGACTATCAATTCCTCTATGACAACGGTGTTAAGGCGATCTTTGGCCCGGGCACGAATATCCCCGAGGCGGCGCAAGACATCTTGAGTCTGATCGGCGATACCCGTGCATAGTCTGAGATTCTTCGTCGAAAAATCTTATGCTAGAAAGTCTTCGACGAAGACTTTCTAGCAGGGGGCACCAATGCAACTGGATCATCTGGCCGTGGCGGGCGAGAATTTGGAAGAGGCCACGGCCCATATTGAACAGGCGCTTGGCGTCGCCTTGCAGGAAGGTGGCAAACACGAGGCGTTCGGAACGCATAACCGGCTACTAGGCTTGGCCGACGGGCTGTATCTGGAAGCAATCGCTATCGATCCCGATGCTCCCAACCTTGAACGTACACGTTGGTTCGATCTGGACCGGTTTCAGGGAACTCCGCGCCTGTCCAACTGGATTTGCCGCGTCCCCAATATCGCAGCGGCGCTGGATATGTTCCCCGATGGTGTCGGGCAACCCATTGATCTGGCCCGAGGCGCCCTGCGGTGGCAGATGGCGGTTCCGCCCAGCGGGCGTTTGCCGTTCGACAATCTGTTTCCTGCGCTTATCCAGTGGCAGGGAGACCTGCACCCAGCCCGGATGTTGCAACATAGCGGTTGTCAGCTAAGGCGGCTGGTGGTCACGCATCCCGAAGGGTTGGAACTGGCAAAGCTGGTGGGCCAAATGGATCACGTGGTGTTCGATACCGGCCCCGGCGCGCTGAGGGCCGAGTTTGAGACGCCGCATGGCCTGCGCGTGCTGGAATGATCATTCGCCCGGCGCAGGTTTTGGACGCACCGGCCATCGCTGACATCACCAATGCGATCATCCGAGACACTTTGATCACCTTCACAACAGATCAAAGGAACGTCGAGAGCATCACAGATGATATCTCCGCGCGTGGCCCTGCTTTCCTGGTGGCCGAGCAACACGACAAGGTGCTGGGTTTTGCCACTTACGCTCCGTTTCGGTCCGGTCCCGGATACGCGCAGTGCCGCGAGCATTCCATTCAACTGACCTCTGCCGCGCGCGGGCAGGGTGTCGGGCGCGCGCTGATGAATGCCTTGGAAAAGGTGGCAACGGCAGAACAGGTGCATGTTCTGGTCGCGGGGATTTCCTCGGCCAATCCTGATGCGATTGCATTCCATACGGCGATGGGGTTCGCCGAGACCGGTCGGATGCCCGAGGTGGGTTTCAAATGGGGAAAACGACTGGATCTTGTGCTGATGCAGAAAATTCTGACACCGCAGTGAATGGTCGCACCTGACACGGGCGAATTCAGAGGGTAGGGTGCCCTCATGTCAATCTGGACCCGCATATCCGACGCGCTCAGCGCGCTTGCCCAAGGCGAAAGCTTGACGGCTGTTTTCGAAAAGCTGCGCACGCCGCCAGAGCGTTCGGTCGCGTTTACGATCGCTGTTATCGCGCTCGGGGCCAAGATGGCCAAGGCTGATGGTCAGGTAACGCGGGATGAGGTCACGGCCTTTCGCGACGTCTTTCAAATCGCACGCGAGGACGAAGCCGACGCGGCCCGCGTTTTCGACATGGCCCGGACCGATGTTGCCGGCTATCAGGAATACGCCCGCAAGATCGCCGGGATGTTCGCCGATGACAGCACCACCTTCTGCGACCTGATGGAGGGACTGTTTCACATCGCCATGGCCGACGGGTTCTATCACCCCAACGAAAACGAGTTCCTGGAGGAGGTCAGCCGGATTTTCGGCCAGACCGAAGCTCAGTTTCTGGCCCTGCGCGCGCGGTTTGTGCCGGATGCGCCGAATGACCCTTACACGGTGCTGGGGGTGCCTCGGGATATGCCTTTGCCAGATATCCGCAAGATTTGGCGTCAATTGGTGCGCGAAACACATCCCGATGCAATGATGGCGCGCGGTGTCCCGGAAGAGGCGATCCGGTTGGCGGAGAAAAAGATGATCGACATCAACCGCGCCTGGGATGAGATCAACGGCGCGCGAGCCTGACCGCGATGCGGCTGGCGACCTACAATATCGAATGGTTCGCCAATCTGTTTGACCGCAAGGACAGGCTGATTGTTGATGACAGTTGGTCTGGCAGGCAAAATATTACCAAAGCTCAACAGGTCGAAGCCATCGCTAAGGTCCTGACTGCGGTCGACGCGGATGCGATGTTGATTGTCGAGGCGCCAAATACCGGCAAAACTCAGAACAGCGTGCGCGCCCTGCAAGGGTTTGCAGAGGCGTTTAATCTACGCACCAGCCATGCGGTGATGGGATTTGCCAACGATACGCATCAGGAACTGGCGCTGCTCTATGATCCTGCGGTGCTGACGGTTCGTCATGACCCAAAAGGGACCGGGTCAAATGATGCTCCTCGTTTTGATGGGGCGTTCCGAATTGATCTCGACATTGACGCCACCGAAGACCTTGTCGAGTTCTCAAAACCGCCGATGGAGCTTGCGGTGACGACGTCCGATGGAGCCAGTTTTCGCCTTATTGGCGCGCATCTCAAGTCCAAAGCCCCCCACGGAGCAAGTAGCCGGGACGAAGCGATCCGCATATCGATTGCCAACCGGCGCAAACAGCTGGCGCAGGCAGTGTGGCTGTCGCGGCGCGTTCGGGCGCATCTTGAGGCGAATGAGCCGGTCATTCTGTTGGGCGATCTCAACGACGGGCCGGGACTGGACGAATTCGAAAACCTATTCGGGCGATCCTCGGTCGAGATTCTGGTGCAAACGGGATTGTTCGATCCCCATGCGGTTTCGAGCCACACAGACACGCCACCGTCAACGGCCCGTTTCGCGCGTCCGGCCGATGGCGGCTATCTTGAGGCCCTGCTGGACTACATCATGATCTGCGATGGTTTGCGGGCGCTCAACCCGCGCTGGCGGATTTGGCATCCGTTCCATGACCCGGCATGTTTGGCCGCAAAGGAGTTACACGACGCGCTTCTTACGGCCTCTGACCACTTTCCGGTCACGTTGGATATCGACCTGTGACCTTACATGCGCGGTATTTTCGCCTTATATTCTCACCATGAGACATTTCATCACGATCTGCGCAATTTCCACGGCGCTCAGCACGCCTGTTCTTGCCGAGGACGAGCCCGGCCCATCACTGATGGAGCAGGGCGCTGAATTGTTCTTTGAGGGATTGCGGAAGGAAATGGAACCGGCGTTGGATGAATTGCTAGGGCTGGCCGACCAGTTTGGACCGGCAATGCAGTCCTTTATGGCCGAAATGGGTCCGGCTTTGGCCGATCTGGCTGCCGAGATTGAGGATTGGAGCGCCTATGAGGTGCCTGAAATCCTGCCCAATGGGGACATCATCATCCGCAAAAAACCGGAACCCCCGGAAGTTGCGCCGCAGACGCCACCCGAGGCACCCGAAGGTGAGATTGATATCTGAGGTTCAGCCTTTAAGCACGATCCGGGTTTCGGATTTCAACGCAGTTGCCAGAGAATTCAGCCGCGCCTCGGCCACTTCGCTGAACAAGGCGGCAGCAGTTTCGGGCAGGAACAGCTCAAGCTGGCGTTTCTTGGGGTAAAAGCGCAGCTTGCCCATGGTAGCGTCATTCTGCATCCACAACATTGCACCAAAGCGCATGGCTTTGCCCAGAATCTCGGCCTGTTTCTGGCCGTTTTCGTCCAGCAACTCGTATAGCGGCGCAAAGCGGGTGTCCTCGCGCTTGTTGCGATAGCGGTGCTGCAAAGCCAGCCCGATAAATACCCGTTCCGAGTGTTTCAGCCCGCCCAGATTGGCGCGGGTGACATAGTCGAAGCAGGTCTCCGCCCGGTAGTCGGGATGGGCGCGCCAGCTAACGTCATGCAGCAGACAGGCCGCCTTGATTAGCCGCACCCGCGCTGGCGGGGCAGATTTGAACAGGGGCATCACGAAGTCGAACAGGTGCTTGCCGAAACCGGGCAGGCGCGCATCCTTGGCCTCGGAAAACCGGCTGGCTTCGATCAGCGGATCACGGTCGCGCAGAATTTGAGGCATCTGTTCGTACAGTAGTCCCTCGCGGATACCGTAGCTTGAGATCGCAATATCCTTTGGCTTGAAGGTGCGCAGCAACCGCGCGAGCACGTCCATCGCGTAAGGGATCAGCGCCATGCGCGAGCTTGAGACGCCGGCGCGGTTGCGCAGTTTTTCGGGGTCGCTTTTTTCGATGAACTTGATCGTTTCATGTACCTGCTTGGTGGTCATGCGGTATTCATGCAAAACGTTCAGGGGATAGCCCCGACGCAACATGTCCAGACGTGCAAAGGCCCGCCAACTGCCGCCGACCAGAAACAAACGATCCCGCTGCGGACCAAGCCGGTCGCGCAGGTCCTCCATCGTTTCCTTGATATGCGCCTTGCGTGCCCGGCGACCACCTTTGATATCGCGCAGTTTCAGCGGACCAAGGGCTGATGTCAGGCGGCGGCCTACGTCTCCCTCCCCGATTTCGGCCAGTTCCATCGAGGACCCGCCGATGTCGCAGATCAACCCATAGGCACCGGGCCAGCCTAGCAGGACGCCTTGGGCAGACAGGCGCGCCTCTTCCCCGCCATCGATGACCGAGACGATCAGGCCGGTCTCGGCATGGACGTCCTTGCAGAAGGCTGGGCCATCCTTGGCTTCGCGCACGGCGGCGGTGGCGACTACGTGCAGGCCGGGCAGACCCAGATCATCTGCCAGTTGGGCAAAGCGGCGCAGGGCGGCCAGGGCGCGCTCTCGTCCGCGCGGATTGAGCCGCCCGGTCTCGGACAGACCTGCGCCCAGCTCACACATGACTTTTTCGTTGTAGAAATAGGCGGGCGAGCGCGCCGCGCCGTCAAAGATCACCATCCGGACCGAGTTCGACCCGACATCAACAACGCCGACGCGCGACAGAGCGCGGGCCTCGGGGTTGTCGAACAGCGGCTTTCCGAAAGGCCCCCAGTCGGGGATGTCGGTCTCGACGGTCTGATCCATGTCTCTTCCAGATATTCCGTGCTTAGAATGCGAAATCGTTCGTTGCGGGTCAATCGCCGGATGCGACTTCGGCGGGGTCCGAATTGAGAACCCGCACAGCCAACGCGCGGGTAATGTCGCGTTTCTCGGTCAGGGCCAGCATATCAAGCTGGGCGACCACGTCGGCAGCTGTTTCAAACCGACGGTCCATATGTTTGACGAGGTACGAGATCACCTCGGGGCCGGGGTTCAACTGCCGGTCCACGAATAGTTTGGCCAGTACCGCGCCCAGTAAGGCATCATCGGGCGGGTCCAGCGAAACGTGATGCGCGCCTTCGATCCTGCTTTGCAGATCGGGCAGGGGCAGTTCCCAGAATTTCGGAGCCAGACGCCCGGTCATAAGCAGGGCATTACCCTCGGCCAAAGTCAGGTTGTGCAGGTGAAACAGCGTTTTTTGTCGTTCGGCATCGTCGGCGATCATCGGCACATCTTCGATGGCAATCGGAGTTTGGGCCAGTGCGGGAACATCTTCGTGGCGCAGATCGGTGGCATGCAGAATACGCCCGCCGGTTTCCGCCGCCCAAACATGGGCCAGATGCGTCTTGCCTGAACCGGCGGGGCCGCTCAGGACCAGCTTGTTACCCGGCCAGGACGTTGCCGAGATCATGGCGACCGCCAGCGCGTTTGCGGGCGAGACGAAAAAATCCTCGCGCCCCAGCGCAGTTTTGGCTGGAAGATCGAAGTTCAGTTGGCGAGCCATTCAGTCGTCTTTCTGGTTCAAGCCTTCCAGGCCGGTATACAGTCGGCTGTCCAGATAGACCGAGGTGCAGAACCGTGCAAGAACCCCCAGCGCCGCTGCGACCGGAACTGCCACCAGCATTCCGACAAAGCCAAACAGCGCTCCAAACACTGACAGGGCCAACAACAGCCAGACCGGATGCAGCCCGACCGAGCTGCCGACCAGCTTTGGAGTCAGGAAATTGCCCTCGGTCACCTGACCGACCGCAAAAATACCCGCGACAAGCGCGATATGCGCCCAATCGCCCCAGAACTGGAACAGCGCCAGACCGATGGCCAGCGATCCTCCGATCAGGGCGCCCAGATAGGGGATGAACGTAACCAGCCCGGCGATGAACCCAACGATTAGTCCGAACTGCAGACCGACAGCCATCAGCGCGACCGCGTAGTAGGTGCCCAATATCAGGCAGACCGTGCCCATGCCGCGCACAAATGAGGCCAGAACATCGTCGATTTCACCCGCCAGCCGTTTGATGGTCGGGGCGTGGTCACGGGGCAGCAGCTCTCCGATCCGGGCGATCATGCGATCCCAGTCCAGCAGAAGGTAGACGGCCACAACGGGCACGATCACCAGCAGGACAACGACGTTGATCGCCGACCCGAGCGAGGCGGCGACGGATTGAAGAACATCCCCGGTTTTGGATTGCAACGTTTCACCCAGCGACACCAGGAACTGATGCGAACTGGATTGGGTATCAAGGAGGGAAGGGAATTTTTGTTCGACAAAGCCGCGCAGCTGTTTGACGAGGCTTGGCATGAACTCGATCAGATCAATCAGCTGCGTCACTAGCGCAGGAACCACCATCAGGATCAGCAGGACAAAACCCAAAATGCCAACCACGGTGATAAGCCCGGTGGCGGCCATCCGGGACAGGCCAAAGTTTTCAAGACGGTCGGCGACCGGATCAAGGAAATAGGCAATGGCCCCGCCGATCACAAATGGAAGCAAGTCATCGCCAAGGGCCCATAACATCAGCACAAATACGGCTGCGGCGATGCCCCAATACCTAAGCTGATCCTTCACCGGCAAAGCCATGGCTGTCCCCTTTTTGCGGCGCTTGCCATCGTTCTTGGCGTATGCAGCACGGTGATGCAAGTGCTTCATGCAAGGGATATTTTCAGCCTGTCAGTCTTGCAACGTTCCCAGTTCCGGCGTCGCCTCATCCGCAATTTCATCGGGCCAGTTGGTTCGCCATATTTCGGCCGACCAGTGACCGCAGTGAACAGCCGGGCGGTCAAAACCGGGTTGCGGCTCCAACAAGGGCGAGACAACAACGTTATGGCGTGGCACCGCGAAATAGGGAAACGAGTACCGTTCTTGTCCAGATCGGTTCACGACCCGGTGTGGCGTGGATTTCAAGCGCCCACCGGACCATAGTTCCAGCATGTCACCGATATTCACGACAAACCCGCCCGGCGGGCAGTCCGGCGTGATCCAGCCACCTTCGCGGTTCTGAACCTCTAGCCCTCCAACTGGGTCTGGGGCGATGATGGTCAGCGCGTCGGTGTCCTTGTGCGGGTGGATGCCATAGCCGCCTTCATCCGGAGCCTGCGGCGGGTAATGCAGCAGAGTCATGTTGGTCATTGGATCGACAAAGGTATCGCGAAGAGCGCACGCAGGCAGGGACAGGCCGACCTCTAGCGCGCCCAGCAGATGATCGGCCACCGCATCCAGTTTCGACCAATAGCCAAGTATCGTGTCGCGCGCGCTATCCACGCCCTTTGGCCAGAGGTTAGGGCCATAAAGTGCGCAGTCCTGCCGGATCGGTGCATCGGGGGCCACGTCATAGTGTAGCTTGTAGCCTTCGTATTTGTCGGCATTGCCTGATCCGTCATTGGGGGTGAAGAATCCCATGGGGATGTATCCACGATAATTCTCGCGCGTGATGGCCTGATCCCATTTGGTGCTTTCCTCGACCGCAAAGATATCGCGCACGCAGGCGCGCACGGCGTCTACCGTATCGGGGGAAATGCCGGTGCCGGTGATCGACAGAAAGCCGATCCCAGTGCAGGCGTCCATGATTTGCTGAACGGTTCGGGCATAGTCCGGGTGCGCAGGGTCACGCAGAGGCGAAATGTCGATGGTCGGGATATGCTGCATCAGTGAATCCGCACGCCCTGACGGTCGAGTTCTTTGTGGACGGGGGCGAGGTTCATCGTGTCGACCTCCTGATTGCTTTTTAACGATAGCGCAGCGGCGATGCCCGCGCCCTGTCCCATCACAGCACAGCACGCCATGTTGCGCGTGGCCGCATGGGCCACCTTGTCTGCGCCATGGGAACGACCCGCGACCAGCAAGCCCTTGATCCCTTTGGGCAACATCGAACGATAGGGCACCTGCATGTAACGCCCGGTAGTCGGCAGGATCAGGATGCCATAGCCGTCGATGAACTCGGGGTAGATGCCGATCGTATCCTCGAACCGGCCCTGATGTCGGGCGTCATCCTCGGTCATGTTGTAAATCGCGTCGATCTTGCGGGTGTCGCGGATGCCAATGGTCATGCCGAAATTCCGCAGCCGCGCGTTTTCGCACCCGGGCATGAAGCGCCGCAGTGCCTCGATGGCCAGCATCGATTGACGACGGCCCTCGATCTCGCCCTGTGTTAGGCTGTCGGGATCTGTTCCGTCGATTTCGGCCAGATGGATGAGGTTCATATAAGTCAGCTCACCAGTGTCATGCATCGCGCCCCACGTGCCAGCGATGGTGTTCAGGTGCGGCGGGATCATCCCTGCATCTATCGCCTGTTGGAAGGGTTTGTGAACGAAGGGCGAGAACATGTCGTCCTCTTTGCCTGAGGTCTCGATGTTCCATTCACCGCCGCCGCCCCAGTCCTTGTAGGTCTGCGGATCGGCCTTGACGCCTTCCATAAAGGCGCGCTTGTCGACACCGGCCAGATGGAACATGACCGAGGCCGCCATCATATCCTCGCGCGCGGTTTTGTGGGTGGGCGCACCGGCGCGGTGGGCGACATCGGCGTCGCCGGTGGCGTCGATCACTACGCGGGCCAGAATCGCCTCGCGACCCGCTTTGGATTCGGTGATGATGCCGGTGATCCGGTTGCCGTCCATGATCGGGGCCACGAACTGACGGTGCAGCATGGGATGCACGCCGACCTCTTCGACCAGCTTGTCGGCCACCAGCTTGAACCCTTCGCTGTCCAACTCATAGCTGAGCGATTGGCTTTCGGGCACCGCCGCGCCCATCTCTTTGGCGCGGGTCTCGAACTCCATCCCGATGCCGCCTGCCTCGACCGTTTGTTCATGGCGATACCAGGCGAACCCTTCGACCCCCACGGCGGTGATGTTGCCACCCATACAGCCGAAGCGATCGACCAGTGACACCTCGGCCCCGGCGCGTGCGGCGGCCAAAGCGGCGGCCAGCCCGGCGGGGCCAGAGCCCACGACCAGAACATCTGTCTGGTGAACAACAGGAATTTGACGGGCGGGTTCCGAGATTGTCTGCATCGAAGCCTCATGGTTTTACATTCCTGTTACACTTGAGGTTCCTGACTGGCGGGTCAATAAAAAATGCGACGGGCCGGGGGTCGCAAAAACGCCATTGCGTGATTGCCCCCGGCGAGGCTTTGGCATAATCACCTTGCAGCGAAATTTTCACCTTTGAAGGTCCTCCCATGCGCCTGAGCCGTTACTTTCTGCCCGTTCTCAAGGAAAACCCGTCTGAGGCCCAGATCGTCAGCCACCGGCTGATGCTGCGCGCGGGCATGATCAAACAGGCATCCGCCGGGATTTACTCGTGGCTGCCGATGGGCTTCAAAGTGCTGCGCAAGCTGGAAAACATCATCCATGAAGAGCAGGCGCGCGCGGGCCACATTGCGATCCAGATGCCGATCATCCAATCGGCGGACCTGTGGCGCGAATCCGGGCGCTATGATGACTACGGTCAGGAAATGCTGCGGATGAAGGACCGGCATGACCGGGATATGCTGTTCACGCCCACGGCTGAGGAACTGGTAACCGATATCTTCCGCGGCCACGTCAACAGCTACAAAGACCTGCCGCTGACCCTGTACCAGATCCAGTGGAAGTTCCGCGACGAAATCCGCCCGCGTTTCGGCGTTATGCGGGGGCGTGAGTTCTACATGAAGGACGGATACAATTTCGACCTGACCAAAGAGGAGGCGCTGCACGCTTATAACCGCCATCTGGTCAGCTACCTGCGCACCTATGAGCGTATGGGCCTGCAAGCCATCCCGATGCGCGCCGATTCCGGCCCCATCGGTGGCGATGACACGCATGAATTCCTTGTGCTGGCCGATACGGGTGAATCCGAGGTCTTCTATGACAGCGCCGTCACCGACCTGAGCTTTGGCGACCGTCAGATCGACTATGACGACCGCGCGCAATGTCAGGCGATCCTCGAGGAGTTTACTTCGAGATATGCCCGCACCGATGAAACTCATGACGAGGCGCTGTTCAATCAAGTGCCCGAGGATCGTCGCCGCGTGGCGCGCGGGATCGAAGTGGGGCAGATCTTCTATTTCGGTACCAAATATTCCGAGGCGATGGGCGCAACTGTCCAAGGCCCCGATGGCAAGCCGACGCCCGTGCATATGGGCAGCCACGGCATCGGCGTCAGCCGCCTGATCGGCGCCATCATAGAAGCCAGCCATGACGATAAGGGCATTATCTGGCCCGAAGGCGTAACCCCGTTCCATTGCGGCATCGTGAACCTGAAGCAGGGCGATGAAGAGGCAGATGCGGCCTGTGACAAGCTCTACGGTGCGCTGACCGCGCTGGGGCTGGAGCCGCTCTATGATGACCGCAACGAACGGGCCGGGGGCAAGTTCGCCACCATGGACCTGATCGGTCTGCCATGGCGCATCACCGTTGGCCCGCGCGGGTTGAAAAACGGTGTGGTTGAACTGACCTGCCGCCGCTCGGGCGAGAGCGAGGAACTCAGCCCCGAGGCCGCCGTCACCAAGATCGCCGAGATCTATGAGCAAATCGGCTGACACCGACGCGCCGCTGATCTCGGTCATCACGGCGACGCATAACCTGCTGTCCCAAGGGCGGCAGGATAGCTTTCGCGAAGTGATCACCTGTATGGCTCGCCAGAAATGTGGGCGGGCCGAACATGTCATTCAGGACGGGGCCTCGACCGACGGCACAGTTGCCTTTCTGCAGGATGTCACTGCAGACGCGCAGCGAACCCGCATGATCAGCGAACCGGACCGCAACCTCTATGACGCGATGAACAAGGGGGCAGGGGCCGCGCGCGGCCAGTATTTGCTGTTCCTGAACTCGGATGACTCGCTCGCTTCGGATGACATCCTGAACACAGTCGCTGACCGTTTGACCGCGACCCGGCCCGACTTCCTGTACGGGTCTACCCTACGTCGGTTCGAGGATGGGACAGAAAGCCGCGAAAAGCGCATGTCGCTGACTGCGATCCTGCAACGGATGCCGTTCTGCCATAACTCAGTCCTGATCCGGCGCGACGTGTTTGCGGCGCTGGGCGGCCATGATCCGCAATTCCGCGTGGCGGCCGACTATGACCTGATGCTGCGCATGATCACGGCCGGGTATCGGGGCGAACGGATGGATGAGCCGATCTCGATGTTTTGGGGGCGTGGGGCCAGCAGTGACACGGGTGTGACGGCCCGAGATTATGCGCGGGTTTGGATGAAGTATTACGACGGGCGTAAAGCCGCGCGTGACTTGACTGAGGAAGATTTCTGCCGGTTCTACCATCGCGGCCACATGCCCGCGAAACTGGTCCTTGGGCGCTTGATCGAACCGGGAACATGCGCCGGTATCAAAGCGGCGGCGCGCCACAGCCTGTGGAAGACCACGCGGCGTTCAGTCCAGTTCTGGCGCAGCTTCTAAGCGCCGTTCACCGAAGGTCGGGCGGCTAGCAGGTCTCCGGTTTCACTGTCGCGGGCAACAACGATGGGGCGTCCCATCCGTTGCACCAGATCGCGAAACTCCAACCCCAGAAACCGCAGCCCGCAAATCCGTTTTGCCGTGGCGATCTCGGTGACACACAGCCGACCCTGTCGGAAGGCCAGTTGATACCCCTTGTCTTTCAGAATATCGGTGAGGCTGTTCCAACTTGCAGCACTTGCAAATAAAGGTCGGATCGCGGCCCTCAGCAATGCGGCCGTTTCACAATCCAGTTCTGTTGATGCCTGCCGGGCTGAAATGACGCCCGCTTCTTCTTTGTTTAGTCGAATACTCATGAGCGACCCCCGCTCCTACAAATGTATTCCCCCACAGTCAGGGTGACAAAGTTTCGCAAAATAATCAAAAATCGAAATTTTGTTCCGCGCGATATGTTGCATTTTGAGTTCAGTCGATCACGCAAACCTAGCATTGACTACATAGCTGAAACAGTTGCGCGATGTCTGTGAACGGCGTCACAACCCTTGGTGTGTCTGACGGATGTCCACTTGCGCTCTGATTGATCGAGCCCTTCAGCAGGCAGAGCTGATTCGGGCGTTGGGTTGGTTGGAACCAAACGGGATTGCTGATAGAGGGGCGAAAACCTTGAAAGGGTCCACCTGGTGCTGAGTTTCGCGACGGTCGTATATTCCAAGGACTTCCCTCTGCTGGAACTTCAGGCGCGATCCTTCGCCCGGTTTGTTGATCCGGCGCAGATCGGGTCGATCCATGTGATCATGAACGACGTTGATGAAGATACGTTGCGGCAGCAGATCGAGCCGATCCTGCCTGCCTACGGAGCGCTGCAAGACAAGGTACGCGTCCTCAGTGGAGACGATGTTCTACTGGGGGAGGGTCATTGTGCGCGACGCCCGGTGCTTGATCGTGTGCTGATCGAGAACCGCTTTCGCATTCCGCTGATCCGCAAGGGCGGTTGGCGTGGCAACAATGGCTACCGCAATCAACAGGTTCTGAAACTGGGCGCGGCGCGGGTCGCGGCGTCCGAGAATATGGTAATTCTGGACACCAAGAACCTGTTTCTGCGCCAGTTTGATGAGGCAGAGTTCTTTGCGCCCGGCGGCGCGGCGCGCATCCCGTTCATAGACATTGAAAGCGATTTTCACCGGAACTGGCTGCTGCAAAGTCTGGATGCCCTTGATGCGTCTCGGCCTGATCCTGGGAAGACTAAGACGACGACCTTTGCCACGCCGTACCCGGTGCGCCGGTCACTTGCCCTGTCTCTGCTGGATGAAATCAACGCGCGCTACGGCTCGGTTCAGGCCTTGTTCGCGTCGCACAGGCGGCCGTCAGAGTTCATGCTGATGAACGCGTTTTGCCTGAAATCCCCCGACGGATACCCGCCCTGGTTCGAAGAGGCCGAGTCCACAGCCATCGGGCTCTGGCCCACCTATTCGACCGAGGTGTTAACGCAGTTGCTGGGACGGCTGGATGACCCGCGGAGTTTGACGCTTGGGTTGCACAACCGTGCCATCGCGAACCTGCCCCAGGATTTGCGCGACCGTGTCTTTCACGAGCTTGAGGCGCGCGGCATTTGTGACCGGAGCCGGGCCAAGGCCGTTTTGCAGCAAACCGCAGCCCTGTCGGGATAACGCGCGGCTTGACCATTCGGCCAAATGCCGAAAGGGTCACGTCCAACAAAAACACCGGAGCAGGCATGGCCAAGACACCCCCGCCCTTTGCACCTTTTGAATGGAAAATCGCCTGGCGATACCTACGCGCGCGCCGCGCCGAGGGGGGCGTCAGCGTGATGACCTGGATCTCGCTGATCGGGATCACCTTGGCCGTGTTCGCTCTGATCGCCACGTTGGCTGTTCGATCGGGTTTCCGTGCCGAGTTTGTCGGCACCATTCTGGGTGCCAACGCGCATGTGACTGTTTATTCGGCTGGGAATTTTGATGCGCAGGGGCGCGTAGATCGGACCATTGAAAACTTCGATCAGGTGGCTGACAGGATCGGGCAAGTGCCGGGCGTTCAACGGGCGGCACCTTTGGTCAAGGGGCAAGTGCTGATCACCAATCGCGACCGCAGCAGCGGTGTAGAAGTTTTTGGGATACAGCCGGACGACTTGTTGGACCTGCCGGGCATCGCTGAAAGCGATCAGGCGGTGGGGGATCTGTCGGAATTCCAGAACGAGGAATTCGTCATCGCCATCGGCTCAGGCGTGGCGCGCAGTATCGGCGCAACAGTAGGGGACACAGTCAAGCTGACCTCGCCCAATGGGGTAAAAACGGCCTTTGGCACTTCGCCCCGCGTCAGCGCCTATCGGGTGGTTTATGTGTTTTCAGCCGGGCGCTATGACATCGACCGCACCCGTGTCTACATGCCGTTCGAACAGGCGCAGACCTTCTTTAACCGTGAAGGCGTGGCCGATGAGATCGAGGTTATGGTGGATGATCCCGAGAATCTGACACCCATTCTGATCCCCATCCTGGAAGCAGCAGGCGAACGCAGTCAGATATGGACCTGGCAGGACGCCTCGGGCGGGTTCCTGCGCGCGCTTGAGGTCGAGGACAATGTGATGTTCATCATCCTGTCGATCCTTGTACTGATTGCGGCGATGAACATCGTCTCGGGTCTGATCATGCTGGTCAAGAACAAGGGGCGAGATATCGGCATCCTACGCACCATTGGCCTCAGCGAAGGCTCGGTCTTGCGCGTATTCTTCATTTGCGGGTCATTTACAGGCATTATCGGCACCACGATGGGTGTGGTGCTGGGTTGCCTGTTTGCGATCTATATTGACCCGATCTTCAGCTTTGTGAATTTTGTCATGGGCGGCGGGGTCTGGGATCCGTCGATCCGGGGCATCTATGCGTTGCCTGCTGAATTGCACCTGTCCGATGTGCTCAAGGCGGTCGGGCTGTCGCTGGGCCTGTCCTTCTTTGTCACCTATTTCCCGGCCCGTCGCGCGGCGCGGCTGAACCCGGTTGAGGCGCTGCGCTATGAGTGATGTGACATTGCGGCTGAACGGCCTGACCAAAACCTATCTGCAAGGCACACCGGGCGAGGTGCAGGTGCTGCGCGGCGTCGATCTGGACCTACGCGCGGGCGAGGCGGTGGCACTGGTGGCGCCCTCTGGGGCGGGCAAGTCGACGCTGCTGCATATTGCCGGTCTGCTGGATACGCCCGACAGCGGCACCGTTGAGATCGCGGGGCAGAGCATCGCAGGCAAAGGCGACCGCACCCGCACCGCGCTGCGGCGGCAGGATGTGGGCTTTGTCTATCAGTTCCACCATCTGCTGCCCGAGTTCACAGCGCTGGAGAACATCACCCTGCCGCAACTGGCCAATGGTGTCTCCGAGAAAGCCGCACAGGACAGGGCGATGGCGCTGCTGGATCGCGTCGGTGTTGCCGCGCGCGCGGATCACCGCCCCGCAGCCCTGTCTGGCGGCGAGCAACAGCGGGTCGCCTTTTGCCGCGCGCTGGCCAACGCGCCGCGCGTGTTGTTGGCGGATGAACCGACGGGCAATCTGGACCCCGAGACCTCGGATCAGGTGTTCGATGCGCTGATGGCATTGGTGCGGGACGAGGGGCTCTCGGCCCTGATCGCCACGCACAATATGGATCTGGCCGCGCGGATGGATCGCAAGCTGCGGTTGGATGGGGGCATTCTCAAGCCAGTTGCGTGATCGCCACCCCGGCGGCCATCACAGCGATGCCGCCTGCGCGGATCCATGTCAGCGGCGTGACCTGGGCACCGAACAGGCCGAAATGGTCAATGGCGGCGGCGCTGATCAACTGCCCGATCAGCACGAAGAACACTGCGTTGCCCACGCCAAAATGCGGGGCGACATGGGTGATCGACAGGACGTAGAAGGCGATTAGCACACCGGCCAGTAGCAGGTGTTTCGGGGCTTCGGCGATTTTGGACACGGCCCCAAAGCCGGGAAAAACCACCATGCCCGCTGCTGAGGCCGCAAAGGCGATGGCAAATAGAACCACCGCCGCAGTGGTGGGTGAGCCGATCATCTTGCCCAAAGCCGCGTTGAGCGCGGCTAGAATGGGCACTCCGACCCCGGCGGCCAACATGATGACTGCATATTGTGTCATGGCCCGTATCCTTTGGTTGCGTTGATCTGGATCATTGCGCCAAGCCGCGCCTCGGGCAAGCCTGCAAATGTCAATCGGGACAGGAGGATGCGATGATCAGAGCGATAGTTGGGGGTGTTTTCGTTGCGGCCGGGATGATGGCGTCGCAGGCCGGTGCGCAGGATGTCGAAGAGGGCGCAAAGCTCTACCAGCATTATTGCGCAACATGTCACGGGATCGATGCCACCGGGCATGGTCCGATGGCCGGAGTTTTAGTTATTCAACCCGCAGACCTGACAAGACTTGCCAGCGATGATGGCACGTTCCCGGTCGCTCGTGTCGTTTCACGGATCGACGGGCGCGACCCGCTGGTCAGCCATGGCAGCCCGATGCCGGTCTATGGGCCGTATTTCGACGGGCAGGACACCTCGATGAAAACGCCACAGGGGCAGCCGATCCTGACAAGCCAACCGATCGTGGATCTTGTGGCCTATCTTGAGACATTGCAGGGCAACTGAGCCTAGCGGCATATTCCTTCGATTTTGGCCTCGGACCACGGGATGACAACCGCCCGCTCGGCCCGCTCACTGGGCAGAGGGGCCAGATCGAAATGCGCGCCCAGCATTTCATGCAGTCGCTCGGTGCGGGGCGCAGTTGGGTCCAAGGCGCGGCAGCAGACATATTCCTCGACAATGGCACCTTGCTGTTCGAACCCGTAGGACAGGAAATCGGACGAGGTCGCCAGATCGAATAGGTAGGGGTCTTTGTTGCCGCCATGTTCCGCCGCTGCGCGCAGGGGATGGTAGCCCGTGGTCTTGCGGTTCTGCCACTGCCAGACATGGGTCAGTTCATGCGCCAGAAGCATGGCAGCGATCAGGTTCATCTCTTCGGGGAAATCGGACATGTAGTCCTCAAGATACCAATCCTGTGTGAAATAAACCTTGTTGAACAGGGCTACGGCGGCCGGTTTTGCCGTCACCACGCCTTCTTCCTGCGGGGGCAGGATACGCTCGCGACATGCCAATCGCGGACGTTCCTTGCGGTAAAAGGTGATCGGGGCAACCGGTGCCCCTTTGACCAGACGGACTGTGCCCACATCCAGCGTATCGCCCTGAATGGCGCTGGCGAATGCGACCTCCTGATCGGTCAAAGGACGACCGCATGAGGTCAAAAATAATGCAGACGTCATCAAAATAAGGCGCAACATGTTCGCAGCTTAGTCCTCAGCTTCTGCTCTGTAATCTGTTTTCAAACGCTCATTGCCAATACGCGGCTGATTTCGGTCAGCGACCGGCCTGATTGATCCATCCATGTGTTAAAAGCCTCTTGCACTGCTGCCATCGCTTTCTTCGAGGTGGGTGATTTGTCGATCACCCCTTCGGCAATCAGGCGCGCAGTGACGTCCTGCGACAGGATGAAACTGTCCCGCCCGGCAAATCGCATCGCATATTGTGCCGAGGCCCCGCCCAACCGCGATCCCCGTTTGGCCAACATCGCAAGCAACCCCACATAATCCGTCGAGGGCCACCCCCCAAGCACATGCCCGGCTCCGCCTTCCTGCCGAAGTTCCAGCAGAAACGCCGCGTTGTCCCGGACGGTTGCGATTTTGGTGCCGTTTCGGACGATTCGGGTGTCGGTCAGCAGGGCGTCGAATTTCTCATCATCCATGAAGGCGCATCTGCCCACGTCGAACCCGTCAAAGGCGGTCTCGAACCCGCCCCATTTGTTTTCAATGACTTTCCAGTTAAACCCGGCTTGAAAGATACACTTGGTGATCACTGCAAGCCAGCGGTCTTCGGCCGTCGCTTTCAGTTCCTCCAACGGCTTGGGCTTGGTGAGTTTTCCGCCCAGGGCGTGCGCGCCGCCATGACGGTCTGCGGCGATTTGAAAGAGTTCGTCGAAATGGCGCATCAGGGTCCTCCGACTCAAAGGTCGCGCTTTGATGGATGGGTTTCAAGCCCTCACAAACGCAGTGTGAAAACGGGCAAAGGCAAAAAAGTTGCGTTTGAGCAAAAGAAATACTCGACAAAGTGTTTGGATTGGGTTTGTGATTGACTGATCAATCAATATCCGGCTCGAAAAAGTGTGATAGACAGGAAGGGCGAGGGTATCCTGCACGTATCAGCAGGGGGGACAGGCAGATGGACCTTACGCGTGATTTCCGCGCCGGGCCCAACTGTTCGCTTCCCTTTTCCGGCTGATTTTGTGCATGTTGCGGCATGGCAATGTCGTGAATCAAACGCTCTGGCCCGTTTTCAGGTGCGGCCGGACGAACACAAAGAAGACAGGGAGAATGTCGATGAAGAAACTGAGTGTAAGCCTTTTGGCCATGACCGTCGCCGGATCGGCCTATGCCGCCGATATGGGCGCCGTGGATGAGCCGATCAAACTGGCCATCAACGAATGGACCGGTCAGCACGTGACGACGCATGTGGCCGGCGAGATGCTGAAAGCTGCAGGCTATAACGTTGAATACGTTACCGCGGGCATGATGAACCAGTTCCAGGCGCTGGCCGATGGCGATATCGACGCAACGCTAGAGATCTGGTCTTCGAACGTATCGGATGAATACGCCAAGAAAGTCTCCGAAGGCACCGTGGTTGAGATCGGTGATCTGGGTCTGGATGCCAAGGAAGGCATCGCATATCCTGCTCATGTGGCAGATTTGTGCCCCGGTTTGCCTGCATGGGAAGCTCTAAAAGACTGCGCGCAGGTCTTTGCGACGGCAGAAACACTGCCTGGTGGCCGTCTGGTAGACTATCCGGCTGATTGGGGTACGCCGGGTGCTGACCGCATGACCGGTTTGGAACTGCCGTTCAAAGCTGTTCCTGCCGGGTCGGAAGGCGCTTTGATTGCCGAACTGCGTGCCTCGACCGAGCGGAAATCGCCGTTGCTGATCACCTTCTGGCAACCGCATTGGGCGATGTCCGCCTATGACGTGCAATTCGTTGAGCTGCCTGCCGGTGAAGAAGCCTGTTTCAACGATCCCGCATGGGGTCCGAACCCCAACGCGGTGAATGATTGTGACTTCTCGCCCTCGCGTATCTTCAAGGCCAGCTGGAGCGGCATGGAAGACAAGTGGCCCGCAGCTTATGAAATTCTGACCAACTATCAGTTGGCAGTCGAAGATCAGCAGCCGATGATGGGCGCGATTGACGTCGACGGCGGTAAGGTCGAGGAAGTCGTCGCCGCATGGATGGCAGAAAACGAAGGCAAGTGGCGTCCGGTTGTTGACGCGGCAACTCAGTGAGCCTGCCTAAGTGACTGACGCACAAACACCAGCCATTGCCTGCCAGAATCTCTGGCAGGTCTTTGGCCCCGGTGCAGACAAGGCCCTGACCGACGCGCTGTCTCGGTCAGGGAATGACGCCGACAAAGCCGCCACAGACTTGCGCGAACGCGGGTTCATCCCCGCCGTGCAGGATGCCAATTTCGAGGTCAAAGAGGGCGAGCTTTTCGTTATCATGGGCCTGTCGGGCTCGGGCAAATCGACGCTGATCCGATGCATCTCGCAACTGCTACCCGGTACGGGCGGTGAAATCCGCGTGGATGGCGAGAACGTCATTGGAGCCTCCAAAAAGGTACTGACCGACCTGCGCCGTAAGAAGCTGGGCATGGTGTTCCAGCATTTTGGTCTTTTCCCCCATATGACCGTCGCCGAAAACGTGGCCTATCCGCTGCGCGTTCAGGGCGTCGGTAAAAAGGAACGTCTGGCCCGCGCGCAAGAGGTGATCTCATTGGTCGGTCTTGAGGGGCGCGAAGACAGCTTCCCACGGCAGCTATCGGGCGGTCAGAGGCAACGTGTGGGCATCGCCCGCAGTCTTGCCGTGAACCCCGACATTTGGTTTTTGGATGAGCCGTTCTCGGCCCTCGATCCCCTGATCCGTCGTCAGTTGCAGGACGAATTCCTGCGCATACAGGCGACGTTGAAGAAATCCATCGTCTTTATCACTCACGATATCCAAGAGGCGCTGAAACTGGCCGACCGCATCGCGATCATGCGCGATGGCAAGATCGTGCAGATCGGCACGCCCACCGATATCGTGCTGCGCCCGGTCGATGACTACGTGCGCGAATTCTCGAAAGACGTCGCCAAGGGCCAGCACGCCAAGGTCGCCTCAGTCATGCGCGACGACTCCGAGCGTGGCCCGGATGATCCCGGCTTGACGACCAGCATGACCCTGGACGCCGCATTGGCGCATTGTATGGAGCTGTATGAACCCGTGCCCGTGCGGGATGACGCGGGCAATATCGTCGGTACGGTTCACCCGTCCGATCTGGCTGCAGCGCTGCAGGTGGATGAGACATGACGGTGATCACGGACATCCCTGCGCAGGCACGCCTGACGATCGGGGCCAAAGCGGCACTGATCACCGTTATCGTCGGCGCGCTGTGTTTGGCGCTTGAGGGCATTGCCCCGTGGTTGGTCAAATGGCCCGCCGCTTGGGAGTTGCCGGCGACGCAGTGGGTCGGAGCCTTCCTGGACTGGTTCCTGAACGGCATCAAACCGGCGATGCGGTTGTTTTCCGACCTGATGACCTATCCGATGGACGCGGCCAATTTCGTACTTGCGAACACGCCATGGCCAATCCTGATCGGGCTTGTCACCGCGCTGGGCTGGTATCTGGGCGGGCTGCCAATGGCTGCGCTGGGGTTCTTTGGCCTCAGCTTCGTGCTGGCCTCGGGCTATTGGGCTGAAAGCATGAACACTCTGGCGCTGGTGGCCGTTTCGGTTCCCGTGGCGCTGGTTGTGGGTGGAGGGATCGGCATTCTGGCCAATGAGATCCCCCGCGTGAAAAACTTTGTTCAAGCCGTGCTGGACGTCATGCAGACCGTGCCGACCTTCGCTTATCTGACGCCTTTGCTGCTGCTCTTTGGTTTTGGCCCGGTGGTGGGTTTGATCGCGTCGGCCATCTACGCGGCACCGCCCATGGCGCGCAACGTGATGTTGGGCTTGGAACGGGTCGAGCCCGAGATCAAAGAGGCCGCCATCATGTCCGGTGGCACACGGTTCCAGCAGCTGTTTCAGGTGGAAATCCCGGCAGCGGCAACGCAGATCATGGTCGGTGTGAACCAATGCCTGATGGCGGCCTTGTCGATGGTGATCATCGCGGCCGTGATCGGTGGCTTCAACGATATCGGCTGGGAGGTTCTGCTGACCATGCGCAAGGCGCAGTTCGGCGAATCCTTGATGGCCGGTCTGGTTATCGTGGTGTTTGCCGTCGTCATTGACCGGATGAGCGGAACGCTGGCCACCGAGCGCAAACGCTATGACCAGCGAGTCGTCTGGGCGGTTCTGGGCTTTACTGTGCTGTTCACTGCGGCCTTCTGGCTGTGGCTGCCGAACCCCTCTGAACTCACCCTGCTGGACCCGCTAGCCGGGGCCATCGACAGTGGCTTGACCACCTTCACTCAGGCCAACGGCCCTTGGCTGGATGCGCTCAAGAACAACTCGCTGTTCTATGTGCTGCTGCCACTGCGGATTGGTCTCGACCAAGCGGTGCTGCCGTTCACATGGGGCTTTCAGTGGACACCGGGCATGAGCTACGGCCTGTTCGCTGCGGCTGCTGTCATCGCTGCGCTGATGGCGTGGCGTGGGCACCTGACCGGAGGGCTGGTTGTGCTGATCCTGATCGGCATGTTGGAAACCGGCATTGCGAACCTGCCATGGCCCTTTGTCCTAACCGGTGCCGCTGCCCTCAGCTATGTGGCGGGGGGCTGGCGACTGGCGGCGCTGTCCGTGGGGCTGCTTTGCACCATCCTTGTTTCGGGCCTTTGGGAGCGCGCCTTGCTGTCGCTTTACCTCAGCGGTGCGGCGGTGTTTTCCTGTGCCGTGGTCGGCGGGCTGATCGGTCTGGCCAGCGCGGTTTGGGAACCCGTTTGGAAAATCGTGCGTCCGATCTGTGACATGCTGCAGACGATCCCTCTGTTCGTGTTCCTGATCCCGGTGCTGATGGTGTTTCAGATCGGTGAGTTCTCTGCCTTTCTGGCGATCTGCGCTTATGCGATCGTGCCGATGATCCGCTACACGCGGCACGGCTTGGTCAACACCCCAGCCGAGATGATGGAGGCCGCCATTTCCAGCGGCGCGACCGAGTGGCAGATCATGCGCGATGTCCGCGCGCCCTATGCCGCGCCGACCATCCTGCTGGGGCTGAACCAGACCATCCTGTATGCCTTTGCGATGCTGGTGATCGCGGCGCTGATCGGCACCACCGGTCTTGGCCAATCTATCTATCTGGCACTGGGTCAAGCAGATGTGGGGCTTGGCATCTCGGCAGGCGCGGCCATGGCCATACTTGCGCTGATTGCAGACCGTATGGTGCAGGGCTTTGCCGAGGAACGCCGCAAGGCGCTGGGCCTGTAACAAAGGGCAGGCGGCGGCGCGACCGCCCCGCCTGCCACTTGATTTCGGACAAAGACGGCCCCATCCAACGGGGCTAAACCGGACGCAACAGGTTCGGAGCATCTTATGACCGGTTGGGTTCTTTTCCTTGCAGCGCTGATCACCTTTCTGCTGACACATGCCATCCCGGCGCGTCCCGCCGTACGCGGGCATTTGATCACGGCGCTGGGGCGCAAGGGGTACTTCGCGGCTTATTCTGTGCTGTCACTTCTGGTTTTGGGCTGGTTGATTATCGCTGCCGCCCGGGCGCCGTATGTCGAGGTAATCCCGCCTTGGGCGCTTTTCCGCTGGGTGCCTTTGCTGGTCATGCCGGTGGTTTGCTGGCTGGCCGTCTCCGGGATGGCGATCCAGAACCCGTTCTCGTTCGGCGGGCTGGGTCAGCGCGCGTTTGATCCGGAAAACCCGGGCATCCTGAGCAGCACGCGCCATCCGGTGCTGGTGGCGCTGATGCTTTGGGCACTGGCGCATCTGCTGGCCAATGGCAGCCTGTCGCATGTGATCTTGTTCGGTCTGTTTGGGGGCTTTGCCGCAATGGGTATGGCTCTGATCGACCAGCGCAAATCCCGCGAGATGGGCATCGAATGGATTCGCCTGTCCCGTAACACCGCGCGCTTTTCCCTACGCGCCCCGCATCCCTGGCCACCCCTTTGGGTCTGGCTAGCATCACTTGCCGCTTTTGCGGTTCTGCTTCACCTGCACGCAGCTGTGATCGGGCTTTCTCCGCTGCCGTAGCGCAGAAGAGTGGCCGGACCGTATCTTGCGTGCTATCTGGAATGTCACAGTTTTACGACGAGGGTCCCTGAATGTACCTGGCCTATGTAACCACCACCGATCGCGGCGCGACCGACCGCTTGTTAAGTGCGGCCGCAGAACAGCTTTTGAAATCCGGTGCCCGGCTGTCGGGTGTGGTGCAAACCAACACCGAATGCGCCGACAACACCAAGTGCGATATGGACGTGCGTGTCCTGCCCGAAGGTGAGACTATCCGCATCTCGCAATCGCTGGGAACGCAGTCTCGCGGCTGCCGTCTGGACCCTGCCGCGCTGGAGCAAGCCGTGGGCTATGTCACGGCCTCGCTAGAGGATGCGCCGCAGTTGCTGATCGTCAACAAATTCGGGAAGCACGAAGCCGACGGGCGCGGCTTTCGTCCCGTCATCGCCGAGGCACTGGCACAGGACATCCCGGTTCTGGTCGGCGTGAATGGCCTGAACAAAGAGAAATTTCAGGACTTTACCGGCGGTGCCGCGGAAGAAATTGCACCAGATCTGGATGCGATCATCGACTGGTTCAACCGCGTTTCCGCACAAAGGGCTGATGCTGCCTAAGCCAAGTCCTTCGCAGGTAAGTCGACAAAACGTCTTTGGTCCGCCAAGGGCTTTTTTTGCAAAAAGGCGATCGGGAAAGCCAGAAAACGCGACGCACCGAATGCAGCATGTTGCGCTTTGTCACCATCTGGGGAAGATGGTGGGCGACCCTGGAATCGAACCAGGCGTGCGTCTCCGCGAGGGAGTTACAGTCCCCTGCCACACCTTGCGGCCTGTCGCCCACTGTCAGGCGTTGCACCTGACGTGGAGGCGTGATTACTAGCGCCTTAAACGAGCGTCAACAGGAAAATACCGCTTTGGCGCAGGAAACCGAATTCCCGGCCCGGAGGCCCAAGAAATGAAGAAACCCAAGTGGGTCGTTGAAAAGGAACATGCGCGCAAGGCGGCGGCTTCTGAAACCGTGTGGCTGTTCGGCCTGCACGCTGTGCGCGATGCCCTGATGAACCCGAAACGACAGAAACTGCGCCTGATCGTAACCCGGAATGCCCGTGACAAGTTGAACGAAGCCATTGAATTTGCAGGGGTCGAGGCCGAAATGGTCGATCCGCGAAAATTTACGGCTCCAATCGATCTCGGCTCGGTACATCAGGGCGCGGCGCTTGAGGTCAAGCCGCTGGACTGGGGCGGATTGGCCGAGAACTGTATCGGGCGTGAACACCCGCGTGTCATCCTGCTGGACCGTGTAACCGACCCACATAACGTGGGGGCGATTCTGCGCTCGGCCGAGGTCCTGGGGGCCAGTGCGGTCATCGGCACGCGGCATCACTCGGCCCCGGAAACTGGCGCTTTGGCCAAAACGGCCAGCGGCGCGTTGGAGCGGCAACCTTACCTGCGCATGCGCAATTTGGCCGATACCATTGTCGAGTTGCAGAATATGGGTTTTCTGGTCCTGGGCATGGACGGAGAGGCCGAGCAAACAATTGAAGAGACGCTAGATGGCCGGTTCGACCAGCCGGTCGCCTTGGTGCTGGGGGCTGAGGGGCCGGGATTGCGGCAAAAGACCAAGGAAACCGTGGATCATCTGGTGAAAATCGACGCGGCGGGCGGTTTTGGGTCTCTGAACGTCTCAAATGCGGCGGCGATTGCCCTATATGCATCGAGACACAGATAGACAGGAGCGCGCCATTTCCACCCCTTCGAAAATTGCCACCTGCTGCTATTGCGGCACGCGGGCCGCATTGGTGCTGAAAGGCAAGCAGCGCCATGAGCTTAGTTGCTCAAGCTGCGGCGCCCCCTTGCACGACCTGAAAATGGTGCCCAAGCGTAAACTGTCCGAGCCCAAACCGGATCGCAGATACGAAAAGCCACGGAAAGCCAAAAAGAAGAAGAAAAAGGGCGTATTCTCGCGCGTGTTCGATGAGGCGTGGGATGTGATAGAGGATATTTTCGACTAACTCAGTTTATTCGGGCACGACCGTTCACATCCGCGTTAATTGGGGTTTCAGATGCGTTAAAGAATTGCATCTTGATACCCTGACTTTCTAATGAAAGCGCTATGATGATGAACCGACGTTTTCTCTTTGGTGCAATTTGTGCCGCTATGATTGCTCCTGCCGCGTTTGCGCAGGAATTGCCCGTTTTCTACAAAACGGACGGTGCAGCTCTGGCCGGCTATGATGTGGTGTCCTATTTCGGGGATGGTGCACCTGTTCGCGGTTTGCCAGAGTATTCGGTCGTGTGGAAAGGGGCTGAATGGCACTTTGCAAGCGCCGAAAACCAAGCCGCTTTTGAGATGAACCCACGGGCCTACGCCCCGCAATTCGGCGGCTATTGCGCCTATGCGATGGCACAGGGTGAGCTGGTCAGTACCGACCCAGCCCTGTGGCGTGTGATTGACGGGCGGCTCTATCTGACTCACTCGCGCGAGATTGAGCGTATTTGGATACAGGATACTGCCGGTTACATCGAAATGGCCGAGGCGCATTGGCCCGTTGTCCTTTACGAAAACTAGGCGAAGTTCCGCTTTTCGTGATCTGTCATCACAAAAATGCGTACCCCCTCTTTTTTTTAACCAAGACATGCTTAAATGTCACAGTGACCGCGGAACGGAACTGCCGCGGGTCATTTCACTGTCCCTCGTTCCAACACCTTGCGCCCAGGTCTTTACCTGGGCGCTTTTTTCTTTGGTCCTTGGCGCATAAGGTGGCCGCATGACCGACTATACCGATGCTTTCCTGACTGACATCCTGAAACGTACCAAGACAGTGGCCGTTGTTGGTGTGTCGATGAATCCTGTGCGCCCCAGCTACTACGTGGCGCGCTACCTTTCGTTGAAGGGCTACATGGTCATTCCGGTCAATCCCGGACATGCGGGTAAAGACTTGTTCGGCAATACGGTGCGGGCGTCCCTGTCTGAAATCGACGAACCGGTCGATATGGTCGATATCTTTCGCCGGTCCGAGGCGGTTCCCCCGATCGTCGACGCGGCGTTGGACGCCTTCCCGAACCTGCGCACGATCTGGATGCAGATCGGCGTAGAACATCCCGAAGCGGCCGCCAAGGCGCAGGCGCGCGGGGTTGATGTTGTGATGAACCGTTGCCCCAAGATCGAATACCAACGCCTGTTCGGAGAACTGCGTATGGGTGGGTTCGCCACCGGAGTGATCTCATCCAAGCTTTGAGCTATTCGCCTGCATAGGGCAGCAGTGCACCGTATTGTTCGGCGCGTCGTTTTTCCAGAACGGTCTCGCGCGGGACCCAGTCATATCGGGTGTCCTCGGGCAGGGGGGACCAAAACAGGACGCCACCATACCGCCAGGGGTCCAGAATCACGCCGTCATACATCGTCTCGCCCTTGCGGCTGATGATCGCTGTGCTGTGGTCGATTCGAAATGGGTTGTCGGCATTCGCAATGGCGCGGTGCATCTCAAGCGTTCGGAACTGTTCCTGATCCAGGCGGCGTTCGATGTCCTCGGCCCAGTGCCAGCACAGCCCGCGGGGACGCAGGCCCTTGTTGACCTTGGCATTATGGATCAACGGAGGATCGGTGATCTGATATTCCTGCGCCAACTGTGCGGTATAGGCATAGGCGATCTGGGCCGCCCGGTCAGCCTCTTCAGGGTCGATGCCCGGCCCGAGGCTTCGTATTTCAGTGGCCAAACGCTGCACATCCTCCGGCGTCGACCGAGGAGCGGTCGCGCAAGCGCCCAGTACAACAAGGGCCAGCATGAACAAAATCGGCCTGATCAACGCCAAGATTCCTAAGCGAAGGGTCATGCAGCCATCTTAAAGCGCGATTGTGACGGTCGTCACCCCTTTGAACGCGCAGCTTTTTCTGCGATGCCACTGATGCCTTGACGGCGAGCCAGTTCAGTCAGCACATCGTCTAGCGCCACGTCGCGGGCCGCCAGCATGACAAGCAGATGATACAGTACGTCCGCAGCCTCTGACGTCAACTTTTTCACGTCGCCTTTGGTGGCTTCGATAATCGCCTCGATGGCCTCTTCTCCGAACTTCTCGGCGCATTTTTCGGGGCCCTTCGCCAACAACTTGGCGGTCCAGCTGCTGTCGGGGTCAGCGTCTTTGCGGGACTCAATCGTGGCGGCCAGATCGTGCAGTATGCTCATGTCAGCCTCATCGGGATGCCTGCGGCGGCCATGTGTTCCTTGGCCTCGCGGATGGTGTATTCGCCGAAATGGAAGATCGAGGCTGCCAGGACGGCGCTGGCCCCGCCTTCGGTCACGCCTTCGACAAGATGGTCCAGATTGCCGACCCCGCCCGAGGCGATCACCGGCACGTCCACCGCATCGGAAATCGCGCGGGTCAGGGGCAGGTTGAACCCCGCCTTGGTGCCGTCGCGGTCCATCGAAGTCAGCAGAATCTCACCCGCGCCCTTGGCGACAACGGTTTTGGCAAACTCGACAGCGTCAATACCAGTGGGCTTGCGACCGCCATGCGTGAAAATCTCCCACTTGCCGGGGCTGACGGTTTTGGCGTCGATGGCGCAGACAATGCACTGGCTGCCGAACTGGTCCGCTGCTTCGGCGATGACAGCGGGGTTGGCCACGGCGGCCGAGTTGAAGCTGACCTTGTCCGCCCCCGCTAGCAGCAGCGCCCGAACGTCATCCTTGGTGCGCACGCCGCCGCCCACGGTCAGTGGGACAAAACACTGTTCCGCGGTGCGCTGCACTACATCGAACATGGTGCCTCGGTTTTCATGGGTGGCGTGGATGTCCAGAAAACAGATCTCATCCGCACCAGCCTCATCATAGGCTTTGGCCGATTCCACCGGATCGCCGGCATCGCGCAGACCCACGAAGTTTACGCCTTTGACTACGCGGCCATCAGCGACGTCCAGGCAGGGAATGATGCGGGTTTTCAGCATGGCGATGTCCTTTGTTGGCGCACCTGTAACGGCAAAGCCCCGCCGATGCCAGACTTGTGATTGTGATCTGCCGCGAAGCCGTGGAAATTAAGGATGAAATTCATGAAAAGGATTATCGAGATGCGACATCTTATTCTGGCTTCAATACTCACATTCGGAGGGGCACTGTCCGCCATGGCAGACGACATCATCAAAGTTGAAACAGACAAATCCGTGACCGAGGCGCTGGACGCGCTCGAGGCTGCCGTTGGCAATGCAGGCGCAACGGTCTTTGCCCGCGTTGACCACGCCGCAGGGGCCGAGAAGGTGGGCACGCCAATTCCAGCCAATCAGGTGCTGATCTTCGGCAACCCTGCGCTGGGCACGCCCGCCATGCAGATCGATCCGCGCGCCGGGCTGTTCCTGCCGCTGAAGGTTCAGGCTTATGAGGACGCCGAGGGGCAGGTCTGGCTGGCCTATGAGGACCCGAAAGAGACCTTGGACGATTTGAATGGCGTCTCTAACGCGCCCGTCGTCGAAAAGATGCGCGGCGCGCTGGCCAAGCTGACCGCCGCTGCCGCACAGTAAGTCACTTTAGAGCGCGAATGGCCTCGTTCAGGTCAATCGCGCCATCATAGAGTGCACGGCCCGAGATGGCGCCATTCAGCTCTACGCCACAATCGCGCAGGGCGATCAGATCGTCCAACGAACTGACACCACCCGAAGCGATCACCGGGATCGATACGGCGCGGGCGAGGGCGGCGGTGGCCTCGATATTCGGGCCCTGCATCGCGCCGTCGCGGTTGATATCGGTATAGATGATGGCCGCGACGCCTGCGTCTTCAAAACTGCGGGCAAGGTCTGTGACCTGCACGTCTGTTTCCTCGGCCCAACCTTTGGTGGCGACCACGCCGTTGCGTGCGTCGATTCCCACGGCGACCTTGCCGGGGAATTCGCGCGCCGCTTCGCGGACCAGATCGGGGTTTTCGACCGCCACGGTGCCCAGAATCACGCGAGCGAGCCCCTTGCTGATCCAGGTTTCGATCGTTTTCAGGTCACGAATCCCACCGCCCAGCTGCGCAGGAACTTTACAGGCGGCCAGAATCGCCTCGACCGGAGCAGCATTGACCGGCTCACCGGCAAAAGCACCGTTCAGATCAACCAGATGTAGCCATTCGCACCCGGCATCGACAAAGGCTTTAGCCTGCGCCGCGGGGTCGTCATTGAACACTGTTGCCTTGTCCATTTCACCGCGCAACAGGCGCACGGCCTGGCCGTCTTTGAGGTCGATGGCGGGGTAAAGGATCATATCGGGCCTTCTTTCACTGTCGTTGTGGCGGGATATCGCACAAGGCAGGTAGGGGATGCAACGCGACGCGGGGTCATAGTTGCTCACAGACCGATATTCGGGACAGACTATGGGGGTAAAAGGGAGATTTCTATGAAACACACGATCCTTGCGGCAGCAGCCCTGACGGCACTGGCAACCGCCGCGTCCGCCGATCCTGTAGATGGCATCTGGAAAACAGAGCCCGGTGATGACGGCGAATATCTGCACGTGTCGATTGCCGAGTGCGGCAGCGCAATCTGCGGCACCATCGATAGCGCTTTTGATGCGTCAGGCAACCAGGTATTGAACTACGAGCATGACGGCAAACAGATGATCTGGGACATGATTCCCGAAGGTGGCGGAGCCTATGACAACGGTAAGATCTGGGCACCGGACCGCGACAAGACGTATAACTCGAAAATGGCGCTGAGCGGCAACTCGTTGACCGTCAAAGGCTGTGTCGCGGGTGGTCTGATCTGCCGCGGCCAGACCTGGTCGCGCGTTCAGTAAGCCCTTATGGGGCCCAGGTTAGGAAGTTTCCGATCATGCGCAGCCCCACATCCTGACTTTTTTCAGGGTGGAACTGCATTCCAACCATTGTGTCACGGCCGATCACGGCCGTGACCTCCTGCCCATAGTCCACATAAGCCAGACGCTGCGCCGGGTCGGTGACCCTGAAGTGGTAGGAATGGACGAAATAGGTGTGATCGCCGGATTCCACTCCGTCAAACACCGGGTGATCGCTTTCCAGCACCAGATCGTTCCAGCCCATATGCGGCACTTTCAGCGCGCTGTCTGACGGCTCAATCCGCACAACATCGCCCGCAACCCAGCCCAGTCCGTCGGTGTCAGTGTATTCGTGGCCCGTTGACGCCATCAGCTGCATCCCGACGCAAATGCCCAGAAACGGGCGACCTTTTTGCTCCACCGCTTCAACCATAGCGTCGTGGATACCCTTGTGCCCACGCAGTTCGGCCGCACAGGCCGGAAAGGCTCCGTCACCGGGCAAGACTAACCTGTCGGCGCGCGCTACGACATCTGCATCCGAGGTCACAACAACCTCACCCGCATCCAATTCCCGCGCCATGCGCTGAAACGCCTTTTCGGCCGAGTGGAGGTTGCCGCTTTCGTAGTCGATGATCGCTGTCAGCATTTACAGCGCGCCTTTCGTGGACGGAATCGCATCCGCCTTACGCGGGTCGGTCTCGACCGCCAGGCGGAGGGCGCGGGCGACGGCCTTGAAGGCGGCCTCGGCGATGTGGTGGCTGTTGAAACCGTGCAGCTGGTCAATATGCAGCGTGACGCCGCCATGGGTGCTGAGCGCTTGAAAGAATTCGCGCACCAACTCGGTGTCGAACGTGCCGATCTTGGCTGTCGGCAGGTCCACGTTCCAGATCAGGAACGGACGGCCCGATAGATCCAGCGCGCAACGCACCTGTGCGTCATCCATAGGCAGATGGCATTCGCCGTACCGACGGATGCCTTTCTTGTCGCCCAGTGCTTGCGTCAGCGCCTGACCCAGCGCGATGCCGGTATCCTCGACCGTGTGGTGGTCGTCGATGTGATAGTCACCCTTGGCGCGGATGGTCATGTCGATCAGCGAGTGACGCGCCAGCTGATCCAGCATGTGATCGAAGAACCCCACACCGGTCTGATTGTCATAGGTGCCGGTGCCATCCAGATTGACCTCGACGGTGATCTCGGTCTCGGCGGTCTGACGGCTGATCTTTGCGCTGCGCATGGGCGAATTCCTTTTGCTACAGGCGCGCTTATAGACGGGGTAGGGCGGCCATATCCAGAGCGCATGCAGCATTCGCCGCAATCTGTTGCAGGGGATTGCACCCCGGCCCGCCCCGTGCCAGCTTGCGAGCAACTCAAACCAACAAGGTCCGGCCCATGTCCACCTGCGTTTTCATCCAGATCCGCTGCAAACCCGGCACCACTTACAAAGTGGCCGAAGAAATCGCTCTGCGCGAAATCCACTCCGAGCTGTACTCGACCAGCGGCGAATACGATCTGTTGCTGAAGCTTTACATCCCCGAGGCAGAGGATGTGGGCCATTTCATCAACGAAAATCTGCTGGTGATTCCCGGCATCGAACGATCACTGACTACAATGACGTTCAAGGCGTTCTAACCCAGTTCAAACGTTGTCACGCCGAAGATCCGGCTGAGGTCGATATCCGGTTCGTGATCGGAATACATCCGCGCGGTTTCGAACACTTTGTCCAATCCCAGTTGATCGGCCATGGCGAATGCTGCCACATTGGGTTGCGGCATGTCGACAAAGACATCGTGATCGCGATGATCCACGGGAATGGCTGCCAAGAGGCTTGCCAGCAGCGCCTGCGCTATTGCAGCGTCGTCGGCAAACAGCGGGCCAACCTTGTAGCCCGTCTTGCAGGGGCGCAGGGTGGCATAGCCCCTGATCTGGCCACTCTCGGTATAAACCCGAGAGATATGGCTGGTGGCTCCAAGCCAGCTTTGCAGGAAGTTGTCGCGCGCCGCTGGAAACAGTTGGCGGTCATAGGCTTTGAGAGCGTCGCTGGCGGTTGACAGCGAGGCTACACCATTGCCCAGAACTTGCCCCAGCTTGGGCAGCACATCCCGAACCCGCGCGCCGAAGCGGTAGTTGTTGTAGGCAAATGTGAAGCCGGATTTGCGATAGTTGTCCTGCTGTTCGACCACTCCATCCAGCCCCATATTGCGGCCTTCGCAATGGGCCAGCGCGTGGCCTGCGATTTCAAGCCCGTGACCATGGCTGCGATATTCCGGTCGGACAATGTAGAATCCCAGAAAGGAAAACGCATCGTCGTAATTCACGGCTGAGACCGAAGCGACCATCTCCCCATCCAGAAAACCGCCCATAAATCCGTCGGGGTCTGTGGGCCTGAAACACTCGGCATCGTGGACCCCGGGGTTCCAGCCTTCGCGGCCAGCCCAGTCCACGGCTTGTTTGACTTCCGCCTCGGTCAGAGGGCGGATGGTGTAGTTGGACATAATAACATCCTGCAATCGTTAACGACCTCAGAATGACGCAACATCCCGCAAGACACCAGTAAAGTTTGAAAAAATGCTGTATCTGGAGCGGGCGAGGCGATTCGAACGCCCGACCCTAACCTTGGCAAGGTTATGCTCTACCCCTGAGCTACGCCCGCATCAGATACATATGTTTTGGTCCGGAGACCTCTCAATGGAGCGGGCGAGGCGATTCGAACGCCCGACCCTAACCTTGGCAAGGTTATGCTCTACCCCTGAGCTACGCCCGCGCCGTTGAGTGAGGAGGGATGTATAAATTCCCACGCGGGGCTGCAAGCGGAAAAATACAAAAAAAAGGAAAAATCTTTCGACGGAAATGCCGGTCTGACGTGTTCAAGTCATAGAGCGTTGCAAAACCAACAGGATGGAGCAGAGGATATGACGCGTATAGCAGACATGAAAATGGCGTTGTTAGCCGCATTGATTGTTTTGACATCTGCATTTTGCGTGCAGGACGGTGACCGGTTGGGCGAGGCGGAACCGGAGCTTATGAAAGCTCCGAAGATTGAAACACGCGTTCTGATGGGATGATCCCGGCAACAGCGGCTAAAGCGCCAGAACAAGGTTCGCGAGAGCGGCGACCAGAAGAGCGGTGAATGTCAGCACCATACCAAGCTGTCGAAAGATAACGATCTGCGGGGTTTTGCCGAACCCATAGGCATGCAGGACGCGCCCGGCCAGCAAACTCAGCCCCAGCAGATTGACGAGCAGGCCGCTTGCGCCCTGAAGCTCGACCATGGCGATCAGCAGCAGCGCGAACGGGGTGTATTCGACGAAGTTGGAATGGGTTCGGATCGCCTTGAGCATCTCGCTATTGCCGGAATCACCGTAAGAGATCTTGTGGCCACGGCGTTTAGTGATGACCCAACCGCCGAGAGCGATGTAGATGAGCGCCAGGACGGCGGCGTAGATAGGTGTGATGGACAGCATGTTTTTCTCCCTGACGCATGAAAAGGGCCGTCCGGATTTCCGGGCGGCCCTCCAGTTGGAAGCTAAACTAGGTCGTTCATTCCAGTTCGACCAGTAGGTCCTTAGCGTCAATCTGACCGCCTGGCTGGACATGGACGGCCTTCACCACAGCGTCGCGTTCGGCATGGATGCCGGTTTCCATCTTCATCGCTTCGATGGTGAGCAGTAGATCGCCTTCTTTTACCTCCTGACCTGAAGTCACGCTGACAGTGGCCACAACACCGGGCATCGGAGCGCCCACGTGGTTTGGGTTGCCCGCTTCGGCCTTGGGGCGAGCCTGTGTGGACGCGGTCACCAATCGGTTTGGCACGCGGATGACGCGGGGTTGCCCGTTGAGTTCGAAGAAGACTTTGACCTCGCCGTTCTCATCTGTCTCGCCAATGGCCTGACACCGGATTTCCAGCGTCTTTCCGGGGTCGATCTCGGCTGTGATTTCTTCACCCGGATTCATACCATAGAAGAAGGTGCGGGTAGGCAGAGTACGGACTGGACCATATGTGCGGTGGCGGCCCATGTAATCCAGGAAGACCTTGGGATACATCAGGTAGCCGTTCAGGTCCTCGTCGTCGACCTCTTTGCCATCCAACTGCTTGGACAGATCTGCACGGGTGGCTTCCAGATCGACCGCAGGCACGTCCTTGCCGGGGCGCTGGGTGTTGGGCGATTCGTCCTTTAGCACCTTCTTGATGATCGTGTCCGGGAACCCGCCCGGAGGCTGGCCCAGATTGCCGCGCATCATGTCCACGACCGAGTCGGGGAAGGCCACATCCGTATCCGCGCTTTCCACGTCAGCACGGGTCAGGCCCTGGCTGACCATCATCAGCGCCATGTCGCCAACCACCTTGGACGAGGGCGTCACCTTGACGATATCGCCGAACATCTGGTTCACGTCGGCATACATTTGGGCGACCTCGTGCCAGCGTTCCTCCAGCCCCAAGCTGCGCGCCTGCGCTTTGAGGTTGGTGAACTGACCGCCGGGCATTTCGTGCAGGTAGACCTCGGAGGCTGGGGCCTGCAGGCTGGATTCGAAGGCGGCGTATTGGCCGCGCACCGCCTCGAAGTAATCGCTGATTTCGCGGATGGCTTTGATGTCCAGACCGGTATCACGCTCGGTATGGCGCAGCGCTTCGACCACGGTACCCAGCGTCGCTTGCGAGGTGTTGCCCGAGAAACTGTCCATCGCGCAATCCACCGCGTCCACGCCCGCCTCGGACGCGGCCAGAATGGTGGCGCTTGCGATGCCAGCAGTGTCGTGCGTGTGGAAGTGGATCGGCAGACCGACCTCTTCTTTCAGCGCGCGGATCAGGATTTTGGCCGAGGCCGGTTTCAGCAGACCCGCCATATCTTTCAGGCCAAGGATATGAGCACCTGCATCGCGCAGCTCTTTCGCCATGCCGACATAGTATTTCAGGTCATACTTCGAGCGATCCGGGTCTAGAATATCACCGGTATAACAAACGGTGCCCTCACAGATCTTTCCGTTCTCAACGACTGCATCCATCGCCACGCGCATATTCTCGACCCAGTTCAGCGAGTCGAACACGCGGAACACGTCGATATTCTGCGACGCCTGACGGACGAATTCCTGCACCACGTTGTCGGGGTAGTTGGTGTAGCCAACACCGTTCGCGCCGCGCAGCAGCATCTGGGTCATCAGGTTCGGCATCGCTTCGCGCAGGTCGCGCAAGCGCTGCCACGGGCATTCCTGCAAGAAGCGGTAGGCTACATCAAAGGTCGCACCGCCCCAGCATTCGACTGAGAACAACTGCGGCAGGTTCGCAGCATAGGTCGGGGCCACTTTGATCATATCGATCGAGCGCATCCGGGTGGCCAACAGCGACTGATGCCCGTCACGCATGGTGGTGTCGGTGATCAGCAGCTGGCGCTGCGCTTTCATCCAGTCGGCAACAGCCTGCGGACCTTTCTGTTCCAGCAGGTTGCGGGTGCCCATCTTGGGCTCACCCTTCAACGCAGGTGGGCGCGCGTCTTTCAGATCGGCGCGTGGCATTGGGCGGTCTTTGGTTTCGGGATGCCCGTTAACGGTGATATCCGCGATATAGGTCAGAACCTTGGTGCCCCGGTCACGGCGTTTCTTGAAGGTGAACAGGTCTGGTGTTTCGTCGATGAATTTGGTGGTGTATTCATTCGACAGGAAGGTCGGGTGTTTCAGCAGATTCTCGACAAACGCAATATTGGTCGAAACACCGCGCACCCGGAATTCGCGCAGCGCGCGGTCCATCCGCGCAATTGCTTTCTCGGGCGTTGGCGCCCAGGCAGTAACCTTGGTCAGCAGCGAGTCATAATACCGCGTGATCACCCCGCCCGCATAGGCCGTGCCGCCATCCAGCCGGATGCCCATACCAGTGGCCGAGCGATAGGCAGTGATGCGGCCATAATCCGGGATAAAGTTGTTCAGCGGATCTTCGGTCGTTACGCGCGTTTGCAGGGCGTGACCGTTCAGTTGTACCTCATCTTGGTTGGCTTTGCCGGTGGCTTCGGCCAGTGTCTTGCCCTCTGCGATCAGGATCTGAGCCTGGACGATGTCGATGCCGGTGACTTCTTCGGTGACAGTGTGTTCGACCTGTACGCGCGGATTCACCTCGATGAAGTAGAACTTGCCGGTATTCATATCCATCAGGAATTCAACCGTGCCCGCGCATTCATAGTTTACATGAGCGCAGATGCGGCGACCCAGCTCGCAGATTTCCGCACGTTGTTCTTCACTCAGATACGGGGCAGGGGCGCGTTCCACGACCTTCTGGTTGCGGCGCTGAACTGAACAGTCACGTTCGTATAGGTGATAAATCTCGCCATGCTTGTCGCCCAGTATCTGAACTTCGACGTGGCGGGCGCGGGTGATCATCTTTTCCAGATACCCCTCGCCATTGCCAAAGGCGGCTTCGGCTTCGCGGCGGCCTTCCAGAACCTTTTCTTCCAACTCGTCTTCCGAGTTGATGGGGCGCATCCCGCGTCCACCGCCGCCCCAGCTGGCTTTCAGCATCAACGGGTACCCGATCTCGGCGGCTTCGGCTTTGATCGCGGCCATATCGTCGCCCAGAACTTCCGTGGCGGGGATAACCGGCACGTCAGCGGCGATGGCAACCTTGCGGGCACTCGCTTTGTCACCAAGGGCGCGCATGGTTTCAGCCTTGGGGCCGATGAAAGTGATGCCGTTCTGCACGCAGGCATCCACGAAGTCCGGATTTTCCGACAGAAGCCCATAGCCGGGGTGGATCGCGTCTGCACCGCATTCCTTGGCAACGCGGATGATTTCGTCAATGCTGAGGTAAGCAGCAACCGGGCCCAGCCCCTCGCCAATGCGATAGGCCTCATCCGCCTTGAAGCGATGCAAGCCCAGCTTGTCTTCTTCTGCAAAGACGGCAACGGTGCGTTTGCCCATCTCATTGGCTGCGCGCATTACGCGAATGGCAATCTCGCCCCTGTTGGCAATCAGGATCTTTTTGAAGTCGGTCATTGTCTGTCCCGGTCTTTGTGGTTTGGCCGTGTTGATAGGCGGACAATACGTGCGCGTATATCAGTCGTTCTGGGTAGAACCGGCATGTTAACGCTCGCAAACGCCCTTTTGTGGCGCTTTCTTCATACACATGCTGCGGTGCAGCATCAATCCAACGTTAAAATTGGTGGGATTTCTTCCAGCGTTCGGGCTCCTAGTTGTCCCATATTGGCCTTCAGATCCTGTCGTAATATGTCGATGACATGCGCTGGTCCCGCAGCACCCAGCGCGGCCAGGGCATACATAAAGCCCCGTCCCAACATGACAAAATCCGCTCCGGAGGCGCGCGCACGCAAGATATCGAGGCCGCCTTCAACGCCGCTGTCGAAGATTAGCGGCAGGTCGGTTGCCGCGCGGATGGTGGGCAGCACGTCTATTCCGGCTGGCGCGCCATCAAATTGCCGCCCCCCGTGATTCGAGACCCACAACGCGTCCACCCCCGCTTGCTTCAACGGCTCGGCATCTTCGGGGCGCATCACGCCCTTGACGATCAGCGGCCCGTCCCACGCATCGCGCAGCCAGTGCACATATTCCATGTCCGGCGAAGTTCTGAGTAGGTAACCCACATGCGCCGTCGGAGGCAGGTTGCTTGAGTTGTCGGTATATTTGTCCAAAGTCCGCATACGCGGAGGCCCGCTGCGTGCCATGGCCATGGCCCAAGCCGGGCGTTGTGCGATCTGAGCCAGTAGCTTTGGTGTAAGCTTCGGCGGATTGGTCAGCCCGGAGCGTGTCTGCCGTTCGCGTCTGGACGCAACCGGAACATCTGCGGTCAGTACAAGGGTTGAGAACCCGGCTTGCCGAACCCGGTCCAACAGGTCGCGCCGGATATCCGGGTCTTTTGGCGGATACAGTTGAAACCACGCGTCATTGCCCAGATGCGGGGCGACATCCTCGGGGCTTTGGGCGGCGACATTCGACAGCGTGAAGGGCAGTCTGGCTGCTGCGGCTGCACGGGCCAGCAGCCCCTCGGCGTCCGGCCAGATCAATCCCGCCATCCCGATAGGCGCGACGCCAACAGGCATAGGATAGGTGCGACCCAGAAATTCCACCTGTGTGTCGCATTCGATTGGGCCGTGCAGGATCGAAGGTGCGAACCCCAGGCGATCTAATCCGACACGATTCCTGCGCAGGGTCGCTTCGACTCCCGTGCCACTGTCCAGATATTCCCATACGAAATGAGGGATACGACGCTGCGCACGGCGTTTCAGGTCGGCTATGCCGGGGTAGAGGCTGTGTAGATCCATGCCGTTTGATCTGACCAAACGGGCGATTCGGCAAGGATTTTAAGGTTTTGCTTTGCCCAAAGCGGTTTTCACGGGACGAAGAGCTTCTGGTGCGTTCTGCGCATCGCCGGCCACCTGCACCTGATTGCGCCCTTTGTCCTTGGCCGCATATAGGGCGTCGTCCGCCGCGCGCATCAGGTCCTGCGGCATTGCCCCATGGGCCGGATAATGGGCCACGCCAACCGAAATCGTGATGCGCGGCAACGCCTTTTCACCGTAGCGAACCGTGACCGCCTCGACCGCCTGACGCAAGTGTTCTGCGCGGGTTACCGCATCCTCTGGGCGATTGTCCGGCAGGATCAACATGAATTCCTCTCCTCCGATCCGGCAAGCGACCTCGTCCCGGTCGCATCCTTGCTCCAGCGCCGAGCCAACCGCCCGTAAAACCATGTCACCCGCATCATGCCCATGGGTGTCGTTAAACTTCTTGAAATGGTCCACATCCACTGCAATCAAGCTCAGCGGGGCACCGGTCTGTTGGCTGCGGTTGATGGACTTGCGCAAAGTCTCTGTCATGTGTCTGCGATTGAAAAGCCCGGTCAGCGGGTCGCGGACAGATTGGTCATGCAGTTGATCACGCATCCGCACGTTGGCAATCGCCATACTGATCTGTTCGGCGCAAAGTTGAGCCAGTTTTTTGCTGGAATGGAAGCAATCTTTACGCCCCTCCAACGCTCGCAAGTGCAGCAATCCGACAGTTTCGCCATGTGCGAGGATCGGAAAGCAGAAATACGGGCGACCATCATGCGGTTCGGCGTGCTCGCAGACGAAATCAATTTCGGACGCGCCGAACTCATAGGTGCGGCCGCGCCGCAGGCCCCAACAGCCTTCAGGATGAATATGCGCCTTATGCTCTGCCCCGTTCCAACTGGCGCAGCCATCCAGCACATCGCGGGAGTTCGAATAAACATAGACGCTCCCCTCGGCCTCGGGCAGGATATGCGTCATAAACCGTGAAACCATGTCGAAAAGCTCATCTAGAGACTGGCTGGATTGCAGCCACTCGTTCAATTCGCCCAGTAACCGAACTTCGCGGGCCAGGCGGAGTTGTTCATCCATCAATTGGCGCTCTTTCACCGCACGCCCGCGTAGGCTACGCATCTGTCGGCGGTTGCTGCGATAGACAACCAGCGTCACGATACTGAAGGCCAGAAGCGCAACGGCACTTAGAATGAAAAGCGACAAGCGAACGCGATCAATGAACAGATTTCGAACATCGGTGATGTCGGAATAGAATTCGATCGCGCCAAGAAACTCACCGTCGCGGATGATTGGCGTATAGATTTCGGCCACATGACGGGTTTCAGGACCAGAGGCGTGAATGGCCGTTCCTTCATAGTCGTCGACTTCGGTCAGAGGTTTTTCTTCGTGTTTGTAATAGATATTTCCCTGCCGGATAACAGATTGAAAATAGGGCTTGGAATTCACGGTTCCCACGTCCGCAGACCGGGTCGACCAGAACACGCCGCCATCCGCATTGAACAGTTTAAATCGGTAGATGTCCGAAGTCGCCGGCAACAGTTCCAGAAACTCCTGGTCATGAATTCCAATAGATCCCGTCTGGAACGTGGCTTCTACATCATTAAGATGAGAGGTGACTTGTTTGCCCAGTTGCGTTGCTTCTTTACGCAGGTCTGCTTCCAGCATCCGGTCTACGACCGGCGTTGGTACCGCATAGATTCCCCAGCCGGACACCGCAGTCAGAGCCATCAAAGTCAATATGATGGCGGCCATTTTCAAGCGGGATGCCCCGGTTGTTTCTGTATTGGTTTCCATTTTCGCGCTCCCACTTCTTTGGCTGGAAGCATCAGGTGCAAGCTTTGACGGAAGGTTAACTTTTGTCTGCGCAAATCAGAGGAGTTGATTAGAATTGATTGGAACCTTCTACAAAACTCTTTGCGAACAAGGGGTGAACAAACTCTTTCCCTCGGGACTGATCCGGCGTAGTTTGCGGGTATGAGCAGTTCCGACGAAATGGACGCCTTCGAGGGCGCATCCCTGTCCGCGCGCGCGATGGCTGCGCGACCTTCCCCCTATCTGGACGATTTGAACCCCGCGCAGCGCGAGGCGGTGGAGCGTTTGGACGGTCCAGTTCTGATGTTGGCCGGGGCGGGAACGGGTAAAACCAAAGCGCTGACAGCGCGGATCGCGCATCTGCTCAGCACCGGGCGAGCCCGCCCGAATGAGATTCTGTCGGTGACATTCACGAACAAGGCCGCGCGCGAAATGAAAAACCGTGTGGGTCGATTGTTGGGCCAGCCGGCCGAGGGAATGCCTTGGCTGGGTACCTTCCACTCAATTTGCGTCAAGCTGCTGCGCCGACATGCGGAATTGGTTGGAGATGGTCAGGTGCTTCCGGCCGCAGACAAATCTGATGGGCTTGTCGATCCATTGGGGATGCAAGAAGCCTCAAACTATGATGTTGGACCAGTTCCTCGTCCACAAGAGCAAGTTTCCGATCGAGCGCTTCACTTGAAATCGAACTTCACCATTCTGGACACCGACGACCAGTTGCGTCTTCTCAAGCAATTGATTCAGGCAGCCAATATTGACGACAAGCGCTGGCCGGCGCGTATGTTGGCCGGAATTATCGACGATTGGAAGAACCGCGCATTGACGCCCGACAAAGTGCCCGCTGCAGATGCCGGAGCGTATAACAACAAAGGCATTGAGCTCTACGCCGCGTATCAGCGCCGACTGCTGGAGCTGAACGCCGTCGACTTCGGCGACCTGTTGCTGCACATGGTCACGATCTTTCAGCAGCACGAGGATGTGTTGAAACAGTACCAACGCTGGTTCCGATACATCCTCGTGGACGAATATCAGGACACCAACGTCGCTCAATATCTGTGGCTACGACTGCTGGCCGGGGGGCACAAGAATATCTGTTGCGTGGGCGATGATGACCAGTCGATCTATGGCTGGCGCGGGGCCGAGGTGGGTAACATCTTGCGGTTCGAAAAGGACTTTCCCGGCGCGTTTGTGGTGCGGCTAGAGCAGAATTACCGCTCGACCCCGCATATTCTGGCTGCCGCCTCGAACGTCATTCGCGGCAATGAAAACCGTTTGGGTAAAGAGCTTTGGACGGATGCAGAAGACGGTCACAAGGTCAACCTGATCGGCCATTGGGATGGCGAGGAAGAGGCGCGCTGGATTGGTGAGGAAATCGACGCGCTGCAGGGTGGCACGCGTGGGATTCGTCCGATGAATCTGGATGAAATCGCCATCCTTGTTCGCGCCTCGCACCAGATGCGCGCGTTCGAGGATCGGTTTCTGACCATCGGGTTGCCTTACAAGGTGATCGGTGGCCCTCGGTTCTATGAGCGGATGGAGATACGCGATGCCATGGCCTATTTCCGGCTTGTGGTCAGCCCCGGCGACGATCTGGCGTTCGAGCGGATCGTGAACACGCCCAAACGTGGTTTGGGCGACAAGGCGCAGCAGACGATCCAGATGACCGCGCGCGAAAATGGCGTGTCGCTGGTCGATGGGGCGCGGATTGCGGTCGACAATGGGCTGATCAAGGGCAAAGGCGGCAAGGCGCTGCGCGAATTGATCGAGGGGCTGGCGCGTTGGAATGCGATGACGCGCGGGCCGCGGATCGAGGTCGAGGATGACTCGGTCATCGACGACGGTGCTCCGCTGCGGTTTGGTGAGCCCGAGGTCTCGCATATCGAACTGGCGCAGATCGTGTTGGACGAATCCGGCTATACGGCCCATTGGCAGAATGAAAAGACGCCCGAGGCACCGGGGCGGTTGGAAAACCTCAAGGAACTGGTCAACCAGTTGGACAATTTCGAGAACCTGCAGGGGTTCTTGGAGCATGTCAGTCTGGTCATGGACAATGAGCAGGACGGCGACGGGGCCAAAGTCTCGATCATGACGCTGCACGCGGCCAAGGGTTTGGAGTTTCCAGCCGTGTTCCTGCCGGGGTGGGAGGATGGTCTGTTCCCCTCGCAGCGATCGATGGACGAATCCGGCCTAAAGGGTTTGGAGGAAGAGCGACGTCTGGCCTATGTGGGCATCACGCGCGCTGAAGAGGTCTGTACGATTTCCTTCGCGGCCAATAGGCGGGTGTTCGGGCAGTGGCAGAATGCGATGCCATCGCGCTTCATCGACGAATTGCCCGAGGATCATGTGGAAGTGTTGACGCCTCCGGGGCTTTATGGCGGCGCTCAACCGGCGGCGACTATTGAAACCCGCGCGGTAAAGGCGGATGTCTACAACTCACCGGGGTGGAAGCGGATGCAGGCGCGTCAGGGGCAATATGGGATGTCTCAGCCCCGCGAAAGCCGAAATACGGTGATTGATGCGACCGCAGTGGCCAGTTTCACTCTGGGTGAGCGGGTTTTTCACCAGAAGTTCGGCTACGGCGCGGTGATCGGTATCGAGGGCGACAAGGTAGAGGTCGATTTCGACAAGGCAGGCGTCAAAAAGGTGGTTGCGCGTTTCCTGACCGCCAAGGACGACGTGCCGTTTTAGCGGTCACAATCCGTCAACCAGAACTAAATTGGCTGAGGCTGTATTCTGCCTGATTTTGGCCAGCTCGATATAGTCGGGGTCGTCTTTCCATGCCTTTGCGGCTTCGAGGCTGGGGAACTCCATCAGAACGATCCCATCTTTTTCCCAAACGCCTTCGATCACTTCGACCGGTTTTGACGAGACCGTCAGCAGGCGCCCTCCGTGTCGATCAAAGATGGGCGTGAAGCCTTCCAGATATTTCTGATACCCGTCGCGATCGTGGATCGATATCTGAGCGATGAAATACGCGGCCATGGAATGCTCCAGAACTAAGCCAACACTCCATCACCATACAAAATGGGCCGAAGAAAGAAAAACGGCGGTTCCCAGGGAGGAGGAGGGGAACCGCCGTTCTTTGCAACATCAGGGCAGGGAGGAGGAGAGCCCTGATGTATCTGAACCCGGGTCTGATCCCGGTATGTCTAAGTCGCGGCGACACCAGGGAGGAGGAGAGGTGTCGCCGCGCTCTTTCAACATCAGGGCAGGGAGGAGGAGAGCCCTGATGTATCTGAACCCGGGTCTGATCCCGGTATGTTTAAGTCGCGGCGACGTCAGGGAGGAAGAGAGACGTCGCCGCGCGCTTTCAACACCGGGAAAGGGAGGAGGAGAACCCGGTGTATCGCGTTCCGGCGTTCAGGGCCGGTATAATCTGCGGCGACATCAGGGAGGAGGAGAGATGCCGCCGCTGAAATACAGGTCCTAAAGGGAGGAGGAAGGACCTGATCTCGGTATATGGTTGCGCTTAAGTGCGCGCGAATTGCTCTTCGGCCGCTTGCAGCGCAAGGCGCCGGATCATCGAGCGGTGCAGGCCCAAATCAGCCAGCTCTCGGTTCGACAATTCGGACAGTTCATTCACTGTCCGACGGTAGACGCGATAGCGCGCGAACCGGATCTTTGCCGCGTCGATCAATGAAGCCATGCCGGTTGCCGGTGAACTTTTGAGCGCGGTTTGATGTGTTGCTGCGGCCATGAGTAAAACCTGTGTGTTTCCGTGTTGCCGGGCGTTCCGGCGTTTGCTTGAGATTGAAAATAGGCAAATGCTGCGATTGCACAATGGTTCGCGTCGTCAATGCCGCTATGCAGCAAATGCATGGATATCAACCGGTTGGCGTTTTAGGGAAGAAAGTGCCTTAAAAATAAAGGTTTTCAGCTTTTACACTTTTCGGAAGAAATGTCAGCTTGATCCTTGATGCGGGTTTTCTGCGAAATCTTTGTGCGGAGTTTCCGAAATTTGTGCATCCGTTTAGCGATGCTTTTGTAGTCGCGCTGCTGAACTATTGCCCCAGAAGGGCATGGGAATTCATGGGCGAAGCGTTGATTGCCCAACGGATCTTATGGAAAGCCTGCGATTCATCGCCATCGATTCGTCCCGAAAATCTGTTGCCTAAATGCCGATTTCCTTGAATTCCTGCTTGATAGGAAAGTTTTTTGGGAATTAATGGGAATTCAGGGAAATGCGCTGGAATGTATATATATTGGCGTTTCATGGGTAATTCTAACAACATATTGTGGTTACATCTTTTGTTTGATCTCGAATTTTGAGGTTTGACTTTAGAATCACCAATATTACAGAGAAATTTTTCATTGCTTTCCATAAATTCCCATGGCATCCCTTATTCATCCGATGAGGACGAGGCATATGGGGCACCAAACGACCCCGAACCAATAAAATACAGGTTTCATACAGGCATCTCGCTTTCATCATTCAAGAGATCCGGCGCGCGGGCGAGCAGACATCCCCCCAGGTGGCGCGCGCAGCTGGACTTCCCGCTCAGCGGGCCAATGCGGCGGGTTGATCAGTGGCAGCAGATCAACCCGCCGTTTTTCATCCGGGGGGGACGCGAAGTTCAAGTGGGGCGCAAGCGAAAGGGACAGTCGTCTTGGCGCGCAGGTTTAGAGGTGAAAGCCACCACAAGGTGGATACGAAAGGCAGGGTCTCGATCCCGGCCTCGTTTCGCCGCGTGCTTGAATCCTCTGATCCGAACTGGCAGCCCGGTGACACACCTGAACTGGTGATCGTCTACGGCGACCATCGCCGCAAATTTCTGGAATGCTATACAATGCAGGCGATCGACGAGGTCGATGCCAAGATCGACGCTTTGCCGCGCGGGTCGATGCAGCGGAAGATGTTGCAGCGCATGTTCCACGGGCAGTCCTTTCCAACAACCGTGGATGAAACCGGACGTCTGGTGCTGCCGGCCAAGCTGCGCAGCAAAATCGGTCTCGAGGGCGAGGCCTTCTTTATCGCCGCGGGCGATACATTCCAAATCTGGAAGCCGGAAACATACGAATCCGAGGAACTCGCCGCCGCCGAAGAGTGGTTGGATGATCAGCCGGACGATTTCGATCCGCTGGAATTCCTAGACGGCGCCGGGGACGCGTAACGGCATGGCCGGCGCTACTCCCTCGTCCGAGAAGCCTCATATCCCTGTTCTGTTGCGCCCATTGCTGGCGGCTGTGGCTCCTGTTTCGGGCGTCTGGCTGGATGGGACGTTCGGTGCGGGTGGCTATACGCGCGGTCTGCTGGACGCCGGGGCTGACAAGGTCATCGGCGTTGATCGTGATTCGCTGGCCTTTGAGATGGCAGCCGAATGGGCGGGCGACTATGGTGACCGGCTGGTGATGCAGGCCGGTGTATTCTCGCGCATGGACGAATATGCGCAGGATCTGGATGGCGTCGTGCTGGATTTGGGCGTGTCTTCCATGCAGTTGGATATGGCCGAGCGGGGCTTTTCCTTCATGAAGGACGGCCCTCTGGACATGCGGATGAGCCAGGAGGGCGAAAGCGCTGCAGATCTGGTCAATACCGCAACCGAAGCGCAACTGGCCGATATTCTGTTCCATTATGGCGAAGAACGCGCCAGCCGCCGCATTGCCAAGGCCATTGTCAAGGCGCGTACGGAGGAGGCGATCACGACGACCCTTCGTTTGGCCGAGATCATCGAATCCTGCCTGCCGCGCCCCAAACCGGGGCAGTCGCACCCGGCGACCCGCAGCTTTCAGGGGCTGCGGATCGCGGTGAATGCAGAATATGAGGAACTGTTTCAAGGCCTCATGGCTGCCGAGCGGGCGTTAAAGCCCGGCGGGCAACTGGCCGTGGTGACGTTTCACTCCATCGAAGATCGCATGGTCAAACGGTTCTTTCAGTCGCGGGCGGGTAAAACCGGGCGCGCCAACCGCTATGCGCCCGAGATGGAACAGGAGCTGCCGCAATTCACGCTGAAAACGCGCAAGGCGGTGGGGCCGGACGAGCAGGAATTGCAAGAAAATCCGCGCGCGCGCTCGGCCAAGCTGCGCGTGGCGGTACGGACTGAGGCTCCGGCGGGGGAAATTGAAGCCCGCGCCATTGGGATGCCGCAACTTGGGGGAAAGGCAAAATGAAAAGCATATTGTATGTATTGACCGCACTTTCGGTTTTTGGGCTGGCCTTGTGGGCATATCAGGAAAATTACCGCACCCAGCAGGTGGTGAAGGAAACGCAGAAATTGCAGCGTGAAATCGGTATGGCGCAGGTACGTCTGGCGGTGTTGAACGCCGAATGGGCCTATCTAAACCGTCCGGACCGCCTTCGCGAACTGGCTGACTTGAACTTTGAGCGCTTGGGCCTGTTGCCCTTGCGTGCCGAGCAGTTTGGGCGCGCCGACCAGGTTTCCTACGCCGAAGACCCGGACTTGCCGGGTGTTGATCCTTTTGAGTTGGAAGCGATCACCAATATTCAGGCGCTGGGCGAGGTGCAGATTCCATGACACGTACGCCCCTCCGTCCTCTGGCCCGTATTCTCGACGCCCGCGCCAAGGGTGAGAACCCCAAAGCCATCGAACGCGAGAATATCCGCCAGCGTCACGAAGACATGAAAGACCGCGCCCGTGCGCGGGCCGAAGGGCGCCTTTTGGTGCTGGGTCTGTTCTTTTTCTGCGCCTTTTCGGTCGTTGGTTTTCGCATGGGGATGCTCGCCACCTCCGAGGCGCAGGAACCGCTGGCCAGTGCCCCCGGTGCTGCAATTGCTATGCAGCGCGCCAATATCGTTGACCGTGAAGGGCGCATTCTGGCGACCAATCTGGACACCTATTCTGTCTATGCCCAGCCGCCTTTGATGATTGACCCGGTGGCGGCTGCGGACCAGTTAGTGGCGATTTTTCCTGATCTGGAAAAAGAACGCCTGATCAAGGACTTCACAGGCGACCGTAAATTCCTGTGGATTAAGAAACGGATCTCGCCCGAGCAGAAACAGGCTGTGCATGACATCGGCGATCCTGGTATCCTGTTCGGCCCGCGTGAGATGCGGCTTTATCCAAACGGTAAGCTGGCCGCGCATATTCTGGGTGGCTCGGGCTTTGGGCGCGAAGGCGTAAGCGCCGCCGAGGTGATCGGTGTGGCTGGTGTCGAGAAACAATTCGACGACTATCTGCGCAACCCTGCCAATGGCAACAAGCCGCTGCAACTGTCGCTGGACCTGACGGTACAGGCGGCGGTCGAACAGGTTCTGTATGGCGGCATGAAGATCATGAACGCCAAGGGCGCGTCCGCCGTTCTGATGAACGCTCATACGGGCGAGGTCGTCTCAGCTGCATCGCTACCGTCTTTTGATCCCAATGACCGACCGCGCCCGCCGACCTCGGGGTTCGATCCTTCGGACAGTCCGCTGTTCAACCGCTATGTGCAGGGCGTGTACGAACTGGGCTCGGTCTTCAAGATTTTCACGGCGGCTCAGGCGGTGCAGCTTGGCTTGGTGAATTCCAACACGATCATCGACACGTCCGGACCAATGCGGATCGGGCGGTTCCCGATTGGCGAGTTCAACGGCAAGAACTATGGGGAGATCAGCGTTGCGGATGTGATCGTCCACAGCTCGAACCGGGGCACGGGACGGCTGGCTTTGCAGATCGGCGCGCAGCGGCAGCAACAGTTCCTCAAGGCGCTGGGCATGTTCGAGCCCACCCCGTTTGAGATTGTCGAGGCCGCAGGTGGCGAACCGCTGAAACCCAAGAAATGGGGCGAACTTAGCACTGTGACCATTTCCTATGGCCACGGGTTGTCGACGAGCCCGATGCATCTGGCGGCGGGTTATGCGGCAATTGCCAATGGCGGGCACTATGTCAGCCCGACGATCTTGCGGCGCAATGGGCCTCAGTACGGTCCGCGCATTATGTCTGACAGTGCGGCGCGCCAGGCGCAGCAGATGTTGCGCAAGGTGGTCACAGATGGCACCGCCAGCTTTGGCGATGTGGCTGGTTATGACGTTGCGGGTAAGACAGGCACCGCCGATAAGCCCAAACCGCGCGGTGGGTACTACGATGACAAAGTGATCTCGACCTTTGCGACGATCTTTCCAGCTTATGATCCGAAATACGTGCTGATCGTCACGCTGGATGAACCTTCAATCGTGGCATACGGCGAGAAGCGCCGTACGGCAGGGTGGACAGCCGTTCCGGTTGCTGCGGAACTGATCGGACGTGTCGCCCCCTTGCTGGGCCTTCGTCCCCGGCTTGAGCCTGAGGCGCGCGCTGCTATAACGCTCACCTCAAATTAGACCGTCCGGCAAAGGGTAGGGCATGGGCACAAGAACAAAAACACTCAGCCAACTGGCCCTGACCGCACGCGGAGGCGCGAATCCCGAAATCACCGGTCTGGCCGTAGACAGCCGCGAGGTGCAGGAGGGCTTTCTGTTCGCTGCCTTGCCGGGCACGCGGGTCCATGGCGGAGAGTTCATCCAATACGCCCTGCGCATGGGCGCGGCAGCGATCCTGACGGATGCCGAAGGGGCCGAGATTGCAGCCGATGAACTGGCCCCATCAGATGCGGCTTTGGTTGTGGTTGAAGACCCGCGCCAGGCGCTGGCTGGATGTGCGGCGCTGTGGTTCGGCGCGCAGCCGCAGACCATTGTGGCCGTAACTGGAACCAATGGGAAAACCTCGGTCGCCACATTCGTGCGCCAAATCTGGATGGAACTGGGCCACGCCGCCGTCAACTTGGGCACCACCGGGGTCGAGGGCGCATGGACCGCCCCGCTAGCCCATACCACGCCCGAGCCGATCACCCTGCATCGCTGTCTAGCTGAGGCGGCCGCAAATGGCGTGACCCACGCCGCGATGGAGGCGTCCTCGCACGGGTTAGAACAGCGCCGTCTGGACGGAGTGCATCTAGTGGCTGCAGGGTTCTCGAACTTCACGCAGGACCATCTGGACTATCACGAAACGTTCGAGGCGTATTTCGCCGCCAAGGCTGGTCTCTTCGACCGGGTGCTGCCGCAAGACGGCACAGTCGTGATCAATATGAGTGACCCCAAGGGGGCCGAAGTTCGCAAGATCGCCAAGGCGCGCGGACAGGAGGTTCTGACCGTTGGGCTGGGCAATGCAGATCTGTGCCTGATGAACCAGCGTTTTGACGCGACCGGGCAGGATTTGCGGTTCTCATGGCAAGGCAAAGTGTTCCAAACTCGCTTGAACCTGATCGGAGGGTTCCAGGCTGAAAATATCCTGCTGGCCTGTGGTCTGGTGATCGCGGGCGGCGAGGACCCTGAGCGCGTTTTTGAAACTTTGCCGCATCTGACAACCGTGCGGGGCCGGATGCAACTTGCGGCGACACGCCACAATGGAGCGGCGGTGTTCGTCGACTATGCCCATACGCCTGACGCTGTGGCCACTGCGCTCAAGGCATTGCGCCCGCATGTGATGGGGCGGTTGATTGCCATCGTTGGCGCAGGCGGCGATCGCGATGCGACCAAGCGGCCTTTGATGGGGCAAGCGGCCGCAAACCATGCCGACGTGGTTTTTGTCACCGATGACAACCCCCGCAGCGAGGATCCGGCCACCGTACGCGCCGCCGTTTTGTTGGGCGCGCCTGAGGCGGCTGAGGTGGGCGACCGGGCCGAGGCAATTTTGCGCGGCGTAGACGCGTTGCAACCGGGGGATGCTTTGTTGATTGCGGGCAAAGGGCATGAAACCGGCCAGATTGTCGGCGATCAGGTTCTGCCCTTTGACGATGTGGAACAGGCCAGCATCAGCGTGGCCGCGCTGGACGGGAGGGTGGCATGACGCTCTGGACTGCGGCTGAGGCCGCTGATGCTACAGACGGGCGCGTCACCTGTGACTGGTCTGTGAACGGCGTGTCGATTGACACCCGAACCTTGCAACCCGGCGACCTGTTCGTGGCGCTAAAGGCGGCACGGGACGGGCATGACTTCGTGGCTCAGGCGTTGGAAAAGGGGGCAGGGGCGGCTTTGGTGTCCCGCATCCCCGATGGCGTGGCCGAGGATGCGCCGTTGCTGATCGTCGACGATGTACAGGCCGGGTTGGAGGCGTTGGGCCGGGCAGGCCGCGCACGCACCGATGCGCGCGTGGTGGGTGTGACGGGCAGTGTGGGCAAGACTTCGACCAAGGAAATGCTGGCCAATATTTTGGAAACGCAGGGCAAAACCCACGCCAGCGTCGCCAGCTACAACAACCATTGGGGCGTGCCGCTGACCTTGGCGCGGATGCCGCGCGACACCGAATTTGCAGTGATTGAGATCGGCATGAACCATCCCGGAGAGATTGCGCCTCTGGCCCAACAGGCCCGCCCGCATGTGGCGCTGGTGACGACCGTAGCGGCCGTGCATCTTGAAGCGTTCGACTCGGTGGCCGGTATCGCTCGTGAAAAAGCTGCGATCTTCGAAGGGCTGGAACCCGGTGGGGCGGCCATCGTGAATGCTGATATTGAACATGCGGGTATCTTGCGTGAGACAGCGCAAAGCTGTGGTGCCGGCATTGTGGAATTTGGGCGCGCGGCGGCAGACTACACTCTGAAGGATGTTGAGCAGAGCGCAGACTCCGTTCACGCGACGGCTCAGGTGGGCGGTGACGCCGTCCGTTTCGACGTGCAATCGGCGGGCACGCATTTTGCGATGAATGCCCTGGGTGCTCTGGCGGCCTGCGTCGAGATGGGGGTCGATCTGGACAAGGCGATTGCCGGTCTGCGCCGCTGGTCCCCAGTCAAAGGCCGTGGCGTGCGCGAGCAAATCGCGTTGGCTGGTGGTGGTCAGATTGAGCTGCTGGACGACAGCTACAACGCCAACCCGACCTCGATGGCAGCGGCGTTGGACGTTTTGGCAGCCGCCGAAGGTTCCCGCCGCATCGCGTTTCTGGGTGACATGAAAGAGCTGGGTGCGCAGGAATTGCCAATGCACGCGGCTATGGCAGATGTTGCGGCGATGGCCAAGGTCGATCAAGTGCATTGCATTGGTCCGCTGATGAAATCGTTGCACGACGCGCTGCCCGACGACAAGCGCGGGCTTTGGACGGAAACAAGCGCCGAGATGGCCAACAAGCTGCCTGACCTGATCCGGTCGGGGGATGTAGTTCTGGCCAAGGGCTCGCTGAGTATGGCATTGGCACGGATTGTTGACGGGCTGCGTGAAATGGGGCAAGGGAGCGCGCTTGAGCCATGATCGCCGCATCAGAAAGGTACTAGGATGCTCTATTGGTTGACCGGCCTATCGGATGGCGGGGATTTCTTTAACCTCTTTCGCTATATCACCTTCCGTGCGGGTGGTGCCTTTATGACAGCGCTGATCTTTGGGTTTATCTTCGGCAAACCGCTGATCAATGTGCTGCGGCGCAAGCAGGGCAAGGGTCAGCCGATCCGGGACGACGGCCCCGAGGGGCATTTTTCCAAGGCGGGTACGCCGACGATGGGGGGCTTGCTGATCGTGGGTGCTCTGGTCACGTCGACGCTGGTCTGGGCGCGGTGGGACAACCCCTATGTTTGGATGGTTTTGTTCGTGACTTTGGCATATGCGGTGATTGGCTTTGCGGATGATTACGCCAAGGTCTCCAAACAGAACACCAAGGGCGTATCAGGGAAGATGCGCTTGGCTTTGGGCGTGTTGATTGCAGTGCTGGCCTCGGTCTGGGCAACGCTGCACCACCCAGAGGCGTTACAGAACCAATTGGCGGTGCCGGTGTTCAAGGATACGCTGGTTAATCTGGGTATTTTCTATATCCCGTTTGCGATTGTTGTGATCGTGGGGGCTGCGAATGCGGTGAACCTAACCGACGGGCTGGACGGGTTGGCGATTATGCCTGCGATGATTGCAGCCTCGACTTTGGGTGTGATTGCCTATGCGGTTGGGCGGGTCGACTTTACCGAATATCTGGACGTGCATTATGTGCCGGGGACTGGCGAGATTTTTATCTTTACCTCGGCGCTCTTCGGCGCGGGACTTGGGTTCCTGTGGTACAATGCACCCCCGGCGGCGGTGTTCATGGGCGACACGGGGTCGTTGGCCTTGGGCGGTGCTTTGGGGGCGATAGCAGTGGCCACGAAGCACGAACTGGTGCTGGCTGTTGTTGGCGGCCTGTTCGTGGTCGAGGCGCTGAGTGTTATCATTCAGGTGCTGTATTTCAAACGGACTGGGCGACGGGTGTTCCTGATGGCGCCGATCCATCATCACTATGAGAAAAAAGGCTGGGCTGAGCCGACGATTGTGATCCGGTTCTGGATCATCTCGCTGATCCTGGCGATGATCGGGTTGGCGACGCTGAAGGTCCGGTAACGCTCCCGCCTGGTTCGGAGGGCCTGCGGCCCGCCTGCCACCAGTTGGGCCCGGCTCGCGCTGACGCGCGAGCCTTTTGCGTCTCTTGCCAATGCTGGTTTCTTCTGCGCAGTGTGGCGGCGCATTTGGCGGCAGAAGAAGGTGGGCGGCATGATCCCGGTCAAAGGGTGTTCAGGACAAAAAATTGCAGTTCTGGGGCTAGGGCGATCCGGGTTGGCGACCGCGCGGGCCCTGCTGGCCGGCAAGGCTGAACCGATCTGTTGGGATGACAACCCAGCAGCCCGAGAAAAGGCCGAAGCCGAGGGGTTCACTTGCGCTGATCTGCGGCGGCAAGGTGCGTTTGACGATATCGTGAGCCTGATCGTTTCCCCCGGCATTCCGCATCTCTACCCTGAGCCGAACCCGGTTGTTGCGGCGGCATTGGAGGCCGGAGTGCCGGTGGACAATGATATCGGTCTGTTTTTTCGGTCTTTCGCCGGGCCGGAGTGGAACAATTACGACATCCCTCCGCGGGTCATAGCGGTCACCGGGTCGAACGGTAAATCAACGACCGCCGCGCTGATCCATCATATTCTGACTGCGGCCGGGCGAGAAACGCAACTGGCGGGCAATATCGGGCGCGGTGTGCTGGATATCGAGCCGGGGGACGATGGCTCGGTCGTCGTGCTGGAACTGTCGAGCTATCAGACCGAACTGGCGCGTGCGCTGACGCCGGATGTGGCGGTTTTTACCAACCTGTCGCCCGATCATCTTGATCGGCATGGCGGGATGGGCGGCTATTTCGCGGCCAAGCGCCGCCTGTTCGCCGAAGGCGGGCCCGACCGCGCGGTGATCGGAGTGGATGAGAAAGAAGGTGCGTTTCTGGCAGGCCAACTGGCCGAGGGGCCCGCGGATGACCGGGTCATGCGGATTTCGGTCACGCGCAAGCTGACGGGGCCGGGGTGGCAGGTTTTTGCGCGCAAGGGGTTTCTTTCGGAATACCGCAAAGGCCGCCAAACCGGCGCGATTGACCTGCGTGAGATCAAGGGTCTGCCGGGTGCCCATAACCATCAAAACGCCTGTGCCGCCTATGCAGCGTGCCGCGCGTTGGGGCTGGCCCCGCGCGTGATCGAAGATGCGCTACACAGCTATCCGGGCTTGCCGCATCGTAGTCAGATCATCGCCGAAGCGAATGGTGTGACCTATGTGAACGACTCGAAGGCCACCAATGTGGACAGTGCGCTCAAGGCGTTGCGCGCGTTCAAGAAGATTCGCTGGATTTGCGGCGGGCTTGAGAAGGAGGGCGGGCTCGATGCCCTGAACGGCGCGAAAGACCATGTTGTCAAAGCCTACGTCATCGGGCGTGAGGCTGCTGGTTTTGCCATGCAGCTTGAGACTGTGGCGCAGGTTTGCACCACCATGGGCGCAGCCGTGGCGCAGGCCTTCGCCGATGCCCAACCGGGTGAGACGGTCTTGTTGGCCCCGGCGGCGGCCAGCTTCGACCAATATGACAATTTTGAACAACGAGGCGACGACTTCACGGCAGAGGTGCAGAAGCGGCTGGCGGACTAAGGATTTGCAATAGACCGCCGGTTGCGCCAAGCTGCGGTGCCATCTGCTTGACGCACCAGCATTTTTGGTTTTGCGTGCCACCAAATTCAATGTGAGGTTAAGATTATGTCCTACCGTAAAGTCTCTTTGATCCTGCCCGCTCTGCTTGTTGCGGGGGCCTGCACCAATGTGGGGGCCAATTACCAGCCCGTGGTCGATGGGCCTGTGGGTCCGAACTACAACGCGGATCTGGCCCAATGTCAGGCGTTGGCCCGGTCTCAGCCAGTAGTGGATGGTAACACGGCAGGGGCTGCGGCGATCGGTGCGGCGGGTGTCGCTGGCACCAAGGCTATCATCGACGACAGCGCCAGTGATCTTGGCCGCGCGGCAGTTGCTGGTGCCATTGTCGGTGCAGGGGCTAGTGCGATCAGCAATACTCAGAACCAGGAAGTCATCGTGCGCAACTGCATGCGTGGACGCGGGTACAACGTCGTCGGCTAGGGCCGCGCCATGGGATGTGTTGGCTAACGCGCCGCAATGGCGGTTCCGGCAGCATGGCCCGAGGACCACGCCCACTGGAAGTTATAGCCGCCCAGCCACCCCGTGACATCCACTGCTTCACCAATCGCATAGAGGCCGGGGACATCCCTGGCCTCCATCGTTTTGGACGACAGATCATCAGTGTCGATCCCGCCCAAAGTGACCTCGGCGGTGCGATAGCCTTCGGTGCCTGAGGGGGTCAATTGCCAGTCGGACAGAGCTGCTGATAGATCGGTCAGGGCGACGTCGGATTGATCGGCCAGATTTCCATTCATCGGAAGGTGGTGTTTCAGGTACTCCACCAATCGCGCGGGCAGGTGGCGTGCCAGTTCGGTGGTCAGGGCCTTGCGCCCTCCGACCTGACGCTGATCGCGTAGCAGGTCGAACAGGGGCAAGCCCGGGATCAGGTTGACGCAGATCGCCTCGCCTTCACGCCAATAGGACGACAGTTGCAGCACTGACGGTCCGCTGAGGCCACGATGGGTGAACAACAACGCCTCATCAAAGCTGGTGCGCACGTTCGACAGGCGCGCAGGTACGGACACGCCTGACAGCTCTTTGAACCGGCCATCCGAGAAGGTGAAGGGCACCAGCGCCGCGCGGGTATCCGTGACCCGCAGGCCGAATTGTCGCGCGATGTCATAGGCCAGCCCGGTCGCGCCCATCTTGGGGATGGACTTGCCACCGGTAGCCAGCACCAGATTGCGGCAGGTCAGGTCGTGACGCTGGCCTTCCCGCTCGACCTCCAACGCGAACCCAGCTTCGGTCTTGCGCAGATCGCGAAGACTAGTTTGCACCCACAGCTCGGCCCCGGCGCGCGCCATCTCATCCAGCAACATCTGGATGATCTGCTTCGACGAGCCGTCGCAAAACAACTGCCCCAGCGTTTTCTCGTGCCATGCGATGCCATGGCGACCAACCAGATCAACGAAATCCCACTGCGTGTACCGTGCCAGCGCGGATTTGCAGAAATGAGGGTTCTGCGACAGGAAATTGCCCGGCCCCGCATGCATATTGGTGAAATTGCATCGCCCACCGCCCGAGATGCGGATCTTCTCACCCGGCGCTTTGGCGTGGTCGATCACCAGAACCCGCCCGCCACAATTGGCCGCGCACATCATGCCAGCAGCACCGGCACCCAGGATGATCGTGTCATAGCTCATGCGCGGGGGATGGCTTGGATCAGGGCGAAAGACAAGGCCCCATACGCTGTGTTGATCCGTGCAGGCTTGCAAATCGCCTGCGAGTTCTCGAATGATATGGGATATTTCCCTGTCACCGCACACCCGATGGAACCGAAATGAACCCGATCAACCTGCAAGAAAAGCTGGCGCAATTCTCAACACATTGGGACCCGCATGTCGTCGCCGACTACAACCAGAATGACGTCATGGTGGTGAAATTTCAGGGCGAGTTTCCGTTCCACAAACATGACACCACCGATGATTTCTTTCTGGTGCTCGAGGGTGAGATGATCATGGATATCGAAGGCCAGCCCTCGCAAACCGTGCGGGCCGGAGAGATCTTTGTGGTTCCCACAGGTGTCGTGCACCGTCCGCGTGCAGAGCGCGAGGTCAAGGTGCTGCTGATCGAACCGAAGGGAGAGCCGAATTCGGGCGATTCCGACCAGCCCGCGGCACCCAAGCCAAGGCTGTGACACTGGTCGTTTTGCCGATCTGCTGGCGTCTCCGCGCTAAGCGGAGATTTTCCTATCTTTCCCTTATTTCCCTAGCCCAAACGGCAAAACCGCTGTAGAGTCTCAATCAGACCCCGAAAACGGGGCGTGAACGAGGCAGAGAGTGGCGGTATCTCATGACTGAGATGGTGTATGGCGCGGTCCAGGACACGCGCGGCGAACCGATTCTACCAAAGTGGTGGCGCACGATTGATCGCTGGACCATGTCCTGCGTTTTGATCCTGTTTGTCATTGGCTTGTTGCTGGGGCTGGCTTCATCGCCGCCGCTGGCTGGGCGCAACGGGTTCGATCCGTTCCACTATGTCGAACGGCAGGCGCTCTTTGGCGGGTTGGCGCTGGTGGCGATGCTGTTGACCTCGATGATGTCGCCCACACTGGTGCGACGTTTGGCGGTACTGGGTTTTCTGGGCGCGTTTGTGGCGCTGGCTTTCCTGCCGGTCTTCGGGACCGATTTCGGCAAGGGCGCGGTGCGCTGGTATTCGCTGGGATTTGCCTCGTTGCAACCTTCTGAGTTTCTGAAGCCCGGCTTCATCGTTGTCGCCGCGTGGCTGCTTGCGGCTTCGCAAGAGATTAACGGCCCTCCGGGGCGATTGTGGTCCTTTGCGCTCTGTATGGCGATTGTGGCTATGCTGGTGCTGCAACCGGATTTCGGGCAGGCCTGCCTTATCCTGTTTGGCTGGGGCGTGATGTATTTCGTCGCCGGTGCGCCGATGCTGTTGCTGGTCGGCATGGCGGGGGCCGTCGTGTTGGGCGGCATGTTCGCCTATTCGAATTCCGAACACTTTGCCCGCCGCATTGACGGTTTCCTGAACCAAGAGGTCGATCCGACCACGCAGCTTGGCTATGCCACCAACGCGATCCGCGAAGGCGGTCTGTTCGGCGTTGGCGTGGGGGAGGGGCAGGTGAAGTGGTCCTTGCCCGATGCGCATACCGATTTCATCATCGCTGTCGCGGCCGAGGAGTATGGGCTGATCCTGGTGCTGATCATCATCGCGCTTTATTCGCTGATCGTCGTGCGCTCGCTGCTGCGGTTGATGCGCGAGCGTGACATGTTCATCCGTCTGGCAGGCACCGGTCTGGCCTGCATGTTCGGCGTTCAGGCGATGATCAACATGGGCGTGGCGGTGCGCTTGTTGCCCGCCAAGGGCATGACGCTGCCGTTCGTCAGCTATGGCGGCTCGTCCCTGATTGCGGGCGGCATCGCCGTGGGCATGTTGCTGGCCTTCACCCGAACCCGCCCGCAGGGTGAGCTGGGTGACATTCTACGCGGTCGCGGCTGATGCCTTATCTTCTGATCGCGGCAGGCGGCACCGGGGGGCACATGTTCCCCGCGCAGGCGCTGGCCGAGGCGATGCTGCAGAAAGGCTGGCGCGTGCGCCTGTCCACTGATGCGCGCGGTGCGCGCTATACCGGCGGCTTTCCGCATTCGACCGAGATTGTTGAGGCGACTTCGGCCACTTTCGCGCGTGGCGGGCTGGCGGCCAAGGCGCTGGTCGGGCCAAAGATCGCGGGCGGCGTGACCAGCATGGCGATGCAAATGATGCGCGACCGCCCGGACGTGGTGGTTGGCTTCGGTGGCTATCCTTCGATCCCGGCGCTGGGGGCCGCGATGCTGCTGAACATTCCGCGCATGATCCATGAGCAGAACGGCGTGTTGGGTCGGGTGAACCAGCTGTTTGCCAAGCGCGTGGCGCAGGTGGCCTGCGGGGTCTGGCCCACGGATTTGCCCGACGGCGCAAAGGGCGTCCATACCGGCAACCCGGTGCGCGGCGCGGTGCTGGAACGTGCCGCGGCAGGCTATATCCCGCCCGGAGACTACCCGATGTCAGTTCTGGTGATGGGTGGCAGCCAGGGTGCGCGTATCCTCAGTGATGTGGTGCCCGGCGCGCTTGCGGCGCTGCCGGAAGACTTGCGTGCCTATATCCGCGTGGCGCATCAGGCCCGCGACGAAGACGGCGAACGCGTCACCGCGTTTTACGCCGACCACGGCATCCGGGCCGAGGTTCTGCCCTTTTTCGATGATGTACCTCGGCGCATGTCCGATGCGCAGCTGGTGATCAGCCGCTCGGGCGCGTCCAGTGTGGCCGATATCTCGGTCATCGGGAGACCCTCGATCCTTGTCCCCTTTGCCGCCGCTGCGGGCGACCATCAAACCGCCAATGCGCGCGGGCTGGTGCAGGCTGGTGGCGCGATCATGATCCCCGAAAACCTGCTTGACGTTGCCGCGCTGACCGAGCAAATCACCGCCGTTCTGACAAACCCCGAGGCCGCACAAAAGATGGCCCGTGCCGCCCTATCGACCGGAGCCCCGGACGCGACCGAGCGTCTGGTTCACCTTGTCGAAGAGCTGGCGCAGAAGGAGACCCCATGAACCCAGCCACCAAACTGCCGCAAGACGTAGGGCCGATCCACTTCGTTGGCATCGGCGGAATTGGGATGTCGGGCATTGCCGAGGTGCTGCTGAATCTGGGCTACCGGGTGCAAGGCTCGGACCTGAAAGCTTCCAAGATCACCGACCGTCTGGCCGGTTTGGGGGCCGAGATTTTCGTGGGCCAGCGCGCCGAAAACCTTGAAAACGCAGCCGTCGTTGTGGTCTCCACCGCGATCAAGCCGGGTAACCCTGAATTGGACGGCGCCCGCGCGCAGGGCCTGCCGGTGGTGCGCCGCGCCGATATGCTGGCCGAGTTGATGCGCCTGAAATCCAACATCGCCATCGCCGGAACTCATGGCAAGACCACCACGACCACCATGATGGCTGAGCTTATGGTGGCGGGCGATTTCGACCCCACCGTGATCAATGGCGGCATCATCCATGCCTACGGGTCCAACGCGCGGATGGGACAGGGTGAATGGATGGTGGTCGAGGCCGACGAATCCGACGGCTCGTTCAACCGCCTGCCTGCGACTATTGCCATCGTCACCAATATCGACCCCGAGCATATGGAGCATTGGGGTGATTTCGACCGGCTGCGGGACGGCTTTTACGAGTTCGTCTCGAACCTGCCCTTCTATGGTCTGGCTGTGTGCTGCACCGACCACGCCGAGGTGCAGACGCTGGTGGGCCGCATCAGCGACCGCCGGGTGCGCACCTATGGGTTCAACGCGCAGGCCGATGTGCGGGCCGTGAACCTGACCTATAAGGGCGGCGTCGCGCATTTTGATATCCAACTTCAATACGAAGACACGGTGATCGAGGGCTGCACACTGCCTATGCCCGGCGACCACAATGTCTCGAACGCTTTGTCCGCTGTGGCTGTGACCCGCCATCTGGGCATGAAAACCGCTGAAATCCGCGATGCGCTGGCCAATTTCGGTGGCGTCAATCGCCGCTTTACCAAGGTCGGCGAGGTCGATGGTGTTACCATCATCGACGACTATGGCCACCACCCGGTTGAGATTGCCGCCGTGCTGAAAGCCGCACGCCAAGCCAGTGATGGGCGTGTGATCGCCGTTCACCAACCGCACCGCTATTCGCGCCTGTCGAACCTGTTCGAGGATTTCTGCACCTGTTTCAACGACGCCGACGTGGTCGCAATCGCTGATATTTTCGCTGCGGGTGAAGACCCGATCGAGGGTGCATCCCGCGATGATCTGGTGCAGGGCCTGATCCGCCACGGTCACCGCCACGCCCGTGCTCTGCTGGATGAAAACGATCTGGAACGTTTGGTCCGCGAACAAGCCCGCCCCGGTGACATGGTCGTTTGCCTCGGGGCCGGGACAATCAGCGCCTGGGCCAACGGTTTGCCGGACCGTTTGCAACGTAAACAAGCTGTGTGACGCAGGGAACCAACTCGACGCTCGACTGATTTGAGCGTTTGCAGCCGCGAAACAACGTCCTCGGAGGGGCGCATGGTAAATTCAGTGGTGTTTGCGGGACTTTGGGTGATTGCCTCGACCATCGTGGCGATGTTGCCGTTGCGCCTGCAGTTTCCGCCGGGTGTTGTGCTGTTCGTCAGTGCCCCTGCGCTGATCGTCTGGTTGGGCCATGATTTCGGCTGGTTCGTTTCAGTGCTGGCCTTCGCGGGGTTTGCATCCATGTTCCGTAGACCGATCCGCCACTACTGGCACCGTTGGACCGGGCAGGAGGTTCAGGAATGAATTGGTCAATCGCTCTGGCTGCGTTGTGGGGAATCGCCGCGAATGTGCTGGCGATGATCCCCAGCAAAGACAACCACTGGACCCGCGCCTATGTCCTGATTGCGGTGGGGATTCCGATATTGGGCTATGTCACCTTGCAGAACGGCCCGTGGATCGGACTGTTGGTGCTGGCGATGGCTATGTCGGTGCTGCGTTGGCCGGTGATTTATCTGGGGCGCTGGATACGTCGGATGCTCGGTTCGGCTCAGTGACAGATACGGCTTGCGCGGAGGAAGTAAATCCGCGAAGGAACCCGAATGACATCTCTTCCAGAACCCCGTGGCAAGCTGACCCAGAACCGAGCGTTGAACGACCTGACATGGCTTCGTGTCGGCGGTCCAGCAGATTACTTGTTCCAACCTGCGGATATCGACGATCTGAAAGGGTTTCTGCGCGACCTGCCCGCAGATTTCGACGTGTTCCCCATGGGTGTTGGGTCAAACTTGATCGTCCGGGATGGCGGCTTGCGCGCCGTGGTGATCCGGCTAGGGCGCGGGTTCAACGGGATCGAGATCGCAGGTAACACCGTTACAGCAGGTGCCGCGGCGCTGGATGCGCATGTGGCGCGCAAAGCGGCAGATGCGGGGGTGGACCTCACGTTTTTGCGGACCATTCCGGGCTCGGTCGGTGGGGCGGTGCGGATGAACGCGGGCTGCTATGGCAGCTACACGGCGGATGTGCTGCGCAGAGCCACCATTGTCACGCGCCAGGGCGAGGTCGTGGACCTGACGCCGCAGGACCTGAACTTCCGCTATCGCCAGTCGGATTTGCCCGATGGGGCGGTGCTGATTTCGGCCACGTTCGAGGGACCCGCGGGTGATCCACAAGCGCTGCATGACCGGATGGCGGCGCAATTGCAAAAACGCGATGAGACCCAACCCACAAAAGACCGCAGCGCAGGTTCGACCTTTCGCAACCCAGCTGGGTTTTCCTCGACCGGACGGGCGGATGACGTGCATGATCTGAAGGCGTGGAAAGTGATCGACGATGCCGGAATGCGCGGGGCCACCAAAGGTGGCGCACAGATGAGCGAGAAGCACTCCAATTTCCTGATCAACGCTGGCGGTGCCACTGCCGCTGACCTTGAAGGTCTGGGCGAAGAGGTGCGAAAAAAGGTTTACGAAACAAGCGGCATCACGCTAGAGTGGGAAATCATGCGGGTCGGAGATCCGTTGAAAGAATAAAGCCCCAACCGTCAGACCAAAACACGCAAATTCAGGCGACGGATCAAAGGCATAAACGCAGTACGGACCACCACATAAGGTCCGGGGACATTGAGGCGCTAAGTGGGTAAGTCGAGCAGGACACACCCCAAAGTGGCGGTATTGATGGGCGGCCCCTCGGCGGAACGCGAGGTGTCTCTCAGCAGCGGGCGCGAATGCGCAGCCGCCCTAAGGGGAGAAGGCTTTGAAGTGGTCGAACTGGACGCGGGTCCCGACCTTTCTGCGCGCCTGTCGGAAATCAAGCCAGATGTGGTTTTCAACGCGCTGCATGGGCGCTGGGGCGAAGACGGCTGTGTGCAGGGCTTGTTGGAATGGATGCGCCTTCCGTACACGCATTCCGGGGTGCTGGCCTCGGCCTTGGCGATGGACAAACAACGCAGCAAAGAGATCTACCAGACCGAAGGTTTGCCGATCGTTCCCAGCGTGATCCTACCCAAGCAACAGGTCGCGGCATCCCACGCGATGGAGCCGCCCTATGTGGCCAAACCGAACAACGAAGGTTCCAGCGTTGGGATCTATATTGTCTCGGAAGGTGCGAATTGCCCGCCTCGTCTGTCCGACGACATGCCAGATCATGTGATGGTCGAGAAATACATCGCAGGGCGCGAGTTGACTGTTACCGTGATGGGTGACCGCGCCTTGACCGTGACCGAGATCATGACCGATGGCGGCTGGTATGACTATGACGCCAAGTACAAGCCCGGCGGCTCGTGGCATGTGCTGCCTGCCGACATCCCGCAGGACATCTTTGACCGCTGCATGGACTATGCACTGAAGGCTCATAATGCCTTGGGGTGTCGGGGTGTCAGCCGCACCGACTACCGCTGGGATGACAGCATGGGTGCGGACGGTCTGTTCCTGCTGGAAACCAACACCCAGCCGGGCATGACACCGACTTCGCTGGTGCCCGAACAGGCCGAGCATTGCGGTATGAGTTTCGGACAGCTTTGCGCCTGGATGGTGGAGGACGCCTCATGCGACCGCTAAGAGCCACCCGCGCCCCCGTTATTCGTCGGACCACGCAGCCGTCTGGCCCTGATGCTGATTTTGCATCGGGTGAACAGCACGATACGCAGCCCAAGCTGCGGCTGGGCGGGGTTAAGCTGTTTGGCCGTAAATCGCAGAGGTTCGATCCGGCCCCATCGCGGCTGAGTTACCGGATACAACGTTGGATGCTGACACCGGGTATTCGGCGCGGGTTGAAGTACGGCCTGCCGGTGTTTGCAATCTGCGCGGCCACTACGCTCTATTTTAGTGCTGAAGATCGGCGTGAGGCCGTTGTGGCCTATGTCAACGACATCAAGACCTCGATCCAGCAACGACCGGAATTCATGGTCAATCTTATGGCGATCGACGGGGCGGGCACCAACCTGTCCGAAGATATCCGCGAGGTCGTGCCGCTGGATTTTCCGATCAGTTCCTGGGACCTGGATGCCGAACAGATCCGCGACACGATTACCGGGCTTGATCCGGTTAAATCCGCCACCGTTCGGATCCGCCCCGGCGGTATCTTGCAGGTGGATGTGGTCGAGCGTCAGCCCGTCGTGGTTTGGCGCACCCGCAGCGGGACCGAGTTGCTGGACGAAACCGGCGCACATGTGGAACGAATCGCCTCGCGCAAGGATCATGCGCATCTGCCACTAATTGCAGGTAAAGGCGCGGATGGGCATGTCGACGAGGCACTGCAACTTCTGACAACCGCCCGCAGCCTTGGTGCGCGTGTGCGCGGGTTGGTACGCATAGGCGAGCGCCGCTGGGATTTGGTTCTGGATCGCGGCCAGCGCATCATGTTGCCCACCGAACGTCCCGTGCGTGCGCTGGAGCATGTGTTGGCGGTGAACGAAGTGCAGGACCTGTTGGAACGTGACGTGGCCGTTGTGGACATGCGCCTCGGCCAGCGTCCGACGATACGAATGACCAAAGCCGCCAGCGACGACTGGTGGGGTACTAAAACCGATGTGAGTAGCAGGCAGTAACGACCATGATGACCGATCTTTATCAGTCCCAACGGGCCATGCGGCAGATGCGCAGGCAGGCAATGCAGCGCGGTGTCGTGGCCATTCTGGATGTTGGCAGCTCGAAGATTTCCTGCCTTGTGCTGCGGTTCGACGGTGCTGGTCGTCTGCATGAAGATAGCGGGATCGGGTCACTGGCCGGCCAGACCGGGTTCCGGGTGATCGGCGCGGCGACGACTCGGTCGCGTGGGGTGCAATTCGGTGAAGTCACCGCGATGCAGGAAACCGAACGGGCCATTCGAACCGCCCTGCAAGCGGCGCAGAAAATGGCCGAAATTCGTGTCGATCATGTGATCGCCTGTTTCTCTGGCGCGAACCCTCGGTCCTACGGTCTGGATGCGCAGGTCGATCTGGAAGGGCAGGTGGTCAGCGAGGCCGAGGTCGGTCGGGTGCTGAACGCCTGCGATGTCCCTGACTATGGTGCCGGCCGCGAAGTGTTGCACGCGCAGCCTGTGAATTTTGCCTTGGACAACCGCTCGGGTTTGATTGATCCGCGTGGCCAGATGGGGCAGTCGCTGGCCGTCGATATGCATATGCTGACCGTGGATGCGGTTGCGATCCAGAACATCGTGCGCTGCATAAAGCGGTGTGACTTGGAACTGGCAGGGATCGCGAACTCGGCCTATGTGTCGGGGATTTCTGCGCTGGTCGAGGATGAGCAAGAGCTGGGCGCGGCCTGTATCGACATGGGCGGCGGCACGACCAGCGTGTCCATCTTCATGAAAAAGCACATGATTTTCGCCGATTGCGTGCGCATGGGTGGGGATCACGTGACCAGCGATATCTCGATGGGTCTTGGCGTACCTGCGAATGTGGCCGAACGGATCAAGACCTTCAACGGCGGCGTTCACGCGACCGGGGCAGATGACCGCGACCTGATCGACATCGGTGGCGATACCGGCGATTGGGAACATGACCGCCGCACCGTCAGCCGGGCCGAGTTGATCGGCATCATGCGTCCCCGAGTCGAAGAAATCCTCGAGGAAGTCCGCATTCGTCTAGACGCCGCTGGGTTCGACCATCTGCCCAGCCAACAGATCGTTCTGACCGGTGGCGGTAGTCAGATCATGGGGCTGGATGGGCTGGCAACTCGGATCCTGGGCCAGCGCGTGCGTTTGGGCCGCCCATTGCGCGTACATGGTTTGCCGCAATCGGCGACGGGGCCAGGATTCTCATCCGTGGTGGGGCTCAGCCTGTTTGCGGCGCATCCGCAGGATGAATGGTGGGATTTCGAGATTCCCGTCGATACCTATGCCGCACGCCCGTTCAAACGCGCCGTGCGCTGGTTCCGTGACAATTGGTAAACTCCTGATCGCGGCGCTGGTTGCCGCGATTCCGGCGTCTGTCCGCGCGCAGACCCTGATAACGCCCGAGGCGTTTCTGGATGCAGTGCAAGGCAAGACGGTCCGATTCCATCTTCTGCCCGGCGGTGGCCTGGTCGGCACCGAAGAGTTCCTGAGTCCGAGTCTCTCAGTCTGGCGGATGGAGGGTAGAGGTTGTGTCTACGGTCAGATTACCACCCCTGATGGTAAGGTTTGTTTCCTATATGACGACGATCCTGATGGCCTCCCCGTGTGTTGGTGGCCGTTTGTCTACAATGATCGTCTGATGGTGCGTTTGGCGGAAATTACGAACGGTGAAATTCAAGAGGTGCGTAGCATCTCGGACGACAGTCTGAATTGTCCAAGTACTCCTATTGGTTGAAGAATTCCCTTGCGGAGAGGCGTCGAATCCAGCAAGATATCCACAAGGCCCGTCAGAGGCCCTATGCGAGGACCCGAGCAGGTTTCCGCACCCTAAAAAAACGATTCAATCGCAGTCCGCGCAACCGCCTGCGGCCCTCGTGCAGGGGTATGTTTTGTGCTGGATTGAGTTCATTCCGCAACATCTGGCAAACAATACGAAATACCGGCGGGCAATGCCTTAATTCCTCCATATTTTGTGGAGTCTGACGATTTTTGGCGTGACCTTTGCGGTTTCGGTCGGTAGGATTGCTTAAGGATAGGTAAGAAAAACACCGCGTTGGCGGAGCATATAAACAGGCGGACAGAAGCATGACATTGAATCTTTCGATGCCCGGGCACGATGAACTGAAGCCTCGGATTACGGTATTTGGCGTAGGCGGCGCAGGTGGTAACGCCGTCAATAATATGATTGAAAAAGAGTTGGATGGCGTGGATTTCGTCGTCGCCAACACTGATGCGCAAGCATTGCAGCAAAGCCATTCCTCGGCGCGCGTGCAGCTTGGCGTGAAAGTCACCGAAGGTCTGGGAGCAGGGGCGCGCCCGACCGTTGGCGCAGCTGCCGCCGAAGAGAGCATCGAGCAGATCGTCGATCATCTGGCAGGCGCCCATATGTGCTTCATCACTGCCGGTATGGGAGGTGGCACCGGTACGGGTGCGGCTCCGATCATAGCGCAGGCCGCGCGTGAGCTGGGCGTTCTGACGGTGGGTGTTGTGACCAAACCCTTCCAGTTCGAAGGGGCCAAGCGGATGCGTCAGGCCGAAGACGGTGTTGAAGCGCTGCAAAAGGTTGTCGACACGCTGATCATTATCCCGAACCAGAACCTGTTCCGTCTGGCGAATGAAAAGACAACATTCACCGAGGCATTCTCGATGGCCGATGACGTTCTGTATCAGGGCGTTAAAGGCGTAACCGACCTGATGGTGCGTCCGGGCTTGATCAACCTCGATTTTGCCGATGTGCGCGCCGTGATGGACGAGATGGGCAAGGCAATGATGGGCACTGGCGAGGCCACTGGCGAAGATCGCGCGGTTCAAGCCGCCGAGAAGGCGATTGCCAACCCGCTGCTGGACGAGATCAGCCTCAGGGGTGCCAAAGGCGTGCTGATCAACATCACCGGCTCGCACGACCTGACCCTGTTCGAACTGGACGAAGCCGCCAACCGCATCCGCGAGGAAGTGGACCCCGAGGCCAACATCATCGTCGGCTCGACACTGGATACCGCAATGGAAGGTGGCATGCGCGTGTCGGTCGTGGCCACTGGCATCGACGCCACTGAGAAATCCGAGGACGTGCCGGTTGCGCGCCGTTCGATGTCGGCTCCGCTGACCCGCACGGTTTCAGCAGAAGAAGAAGCGGCTGAAGAAGAAGCCCCGGCAGCGGTTGCCGAACCGATTGAGGCCGAGCCCGTGCGTGAACCGTCGCTGTTCGAGGCGACAGAGGAGCCATCCGAGCCCCGTTTCCAACCTCAGGCTGAACAGGACGATGATGACCTGCCGCCTCCGGCTTATCAGCCACGTGTCGCCGAATTCGAGCCGACGCCCGAGCCGGTTGAGCCTGCTCCGGAAAGCTATGCGCCGCAGCCTCAGCCTGCAGCAGGCACTCCGTCGCCCGAAGCATTGCAGCGTCTGCAAGCCGCTGTACAGAACGTCCCAACGGGGGATCGCAGCCATATGGCATCGCGTCCGCAGCCCGCTCCAGCGCCGCAATCCGAGGTGGATCGCCCGCGGTTTGGCTTCAACCGTCTGATCGACCGGATGACCGGTCATGCGGCGGATACACCGGCCCAACCGCAGCGTCAGCAGCCCGTGATGCGCCAGTCTGACGCCACGGCTCCGGCCCATGATCAGGCCGATCCCGAGCAGGAACGGATCGAAATTCCGGCCTTCTTGCGCCGTCAAGCCAACTGACCGCGGTAACAAAATACGTAAAAAGGGTCGTCTAGTGGCGGCCCTTTTTCATTTCAAAACAACGGCATGCCCTGATGTAAGCAGGGTTTTGCCGATCTGTTACATTCATGTTTCATTCGGTTACAAAGAGTGAGTTGAGCCTTTCGCCTGCGTTCCTTAACTGAATGCCCAACACGGCTAAAGCAGGCCGGACACCACTCACCGAGGCCCACATTGCAACATACGCTCAAATCTCCGATCACGTTTACCGGTGTCGGGCTGCACAGCGGCAAGCCTGCAAACATGGTTCTCAAACCGGCAGCCGCCGGTCATGGCATTTGGTTCAAACGGACGGATATTGATCTGGGCAATGCGCTGATCCCTGCGATTTACGACGTGGTGGAGCGGACCCCGCTGTGTACGCGTCTGGTGAACGAGGCGGGTGTGTCGGTATCGACGGTCGAACATATCATGGCAGCGCTGGCGGGTTGTGGTGTTCACAACGCACTGATCGAGATTGACGGTCCCGAAGTGCCGATCATGGATGGGTCTTCGATCGAATTTGTACGCGGGATCATGACCAAAGGTGTGCGCCGTCAGGCCAGCCCGGTGTTGGCCTATGAGGTGCTCAAGCCCGTTACTGCCTCGCGTGAGGGGGCCAGTGCGTCGATTGCGCCTGCGGACGGTCTGATCATTGACTTCCACATCGACTTTGAAGATGGCGCCATTGGCCGTCAGACCAAAACGCTAGACATGCGCAACGGATCGTTTGCGCGGGAACTCAGCGATTGCCGCACCTTCTGCCGTCGCATAGATGTTGAAGCGATGCGCGAAAACGGTCTGGCTCTGGGTGGCACGCTAGAAAACGCCGTGGTGGTTCAGGGGAACGAGGTTCTGACGCCGGGCGGGTTCCGTCGCGCAGATGAGGCTGTGCGCCACAAGATGCTGGACGCGTTGGGGGATCTCTACCTCGCGGGCGGTCCGATTCTGGGTCGTTTCACCGGCGACAAGTCCGGCCACTCGTTGACCAACACATTGCTGCGCACCCTCTTCGAGACGCCAGGCGCAGTGCGACCGATCCTGTGCACGGCCGAACAAGCCGCGCGTTTGCCCGGTCAGGGCCTGATCTGGGACGAAATCCCGGCTGTCGCCTGATTGGATCAACTCTGCGTACAATTCCGGTGCTGGCTTTACTAAGGCGTTTTGCCCCGGAATTATATGTGCTAAACCAAGCCTAAATCCGGGGTTCGCTCCGACAAGTAATACAACAAGGATAGGCGGAATGGGTGGCACCAGGGCGGCGGTCAGATTCGCGGGCGCGATTCTTCTGACAGCAGTTTTGTCAGCATGTGGCGGCCAAGGGGCCGACCGCAGCCAGAACCTTGAGGGGTTTACCCCCGAGCAAATTTTCACACGCGGTGAGTTTGAGCTGTCGCAGAATCGCTCGGACGATGCGGCGTGGTATTTCTCGGAAGTCGAACGCCTTTATCCCTATTCGGATTGGGCCAAGCGCGCGCTGATCATGCAGGCGTTCTCGTATCACTCGGACAAGAACTACGAAGAAAGCCGCGCAGCTGCGCAGCGCTTCATCGACTTCTATCCGGCGGATGAAGATGCGGCCTATGCGCAGTACCTTCTGGCGCTTAGCTACTATGATCAGATTGACGAGGTCGGGCGCGATCAGGGTCTGACCTTTCAGGCATTGCAATCTCTGCGCACGGTGATCGAAGTCTATCCGGACAGCGAATACGCAACCTCTGCCGTTCTGAAATTCGATCTGGCTTTTGATCATCTGGCGGGCAAGGAGATGGAGATCGGGCGTTATTATCTGCGTCAGGATCATTATACGGCGGCAATCAACAGGTTCCGCGTTGTGGTCGAGGATTTCCAGACCACCTCTCATACCGCCGAGGCGCTTTATCGTCTGATCGAGTCCTACCTGTCCTTGGGGCTGGTGGATGAGGCGCAGTCGGCCGGTGCGATCCTTGGGTTCAACTACCGCTCGTCGGAATGGTATGATGCGGGCTACAAGCTGCTGACATCGCGTGGGCTGAAACCCAGAAGCCTGGGCAACAACTGGCTGAGCCAGATCTACCGCCAGACCGTCAAAGGTGAGTGGTTGTAATCGTCATGACGAACGGCGTGGGACGCTAAGACCCGATGCTGCGCGCCCTTGATATCCGCGACATGCTAATCATCGACCGGTTGGAACTGACCTTCCAACCGGGCCTGAACGCGTTGACCGGTGAAACCGGTGCGGGCAAGTCAATTCTTCTGGATTCGCTGGGCTTTGTGCTGGGCTGGCGCGGTCGCGCCGAATTGGTCCGTCAGGGTGCTGCGCAGGGCGAGGTTGTGGCCGAGTTCGAGCTATCGGACGATCATCCTGCCCACGCCATTCTGGCCGAGGCCGGATTGCCCAGCGGCGAGGAATTGATCCTGCGCCGCGTGAACACCGCCGAGGGGCGCAAGACCGCGTGGGTCAATGACCGCCGCTGCTCGGGCGAGGTGTTACGGACGTTGTCTGAGACATTGGTTGAGTTGCACGGTCAGCATGATGACCGAGGCCTGTTGAACCCGCGCGGGCATCGGGCGATGCTGGATGACTATGCCGGGGTCGCGGATGATCTGGCCTCGGTTCGTGCGGCCTGGAACGGGATGTCGCGCGCGCGGAAAGCGTTGGCCGAGACCGAGGCTGCCTTGGCCGCTATGCGCGCGGAAGAGGAATTCTTGCGTCACGCCGTGGCAGAGTTAGACAAGCTGGACCCACAACCGGGCGAAGACGCCGAACTGGACGCCCGCCGCCGCATGATGCAGGGAGCCGAGCGCATACGAGACGACGTGGCGCGGGCCTTTGACCTGCTGGGCGGAGACGGGGCTGAAGGCGCCATGTCCGACGCAGTCCGTTGGCTGGAAGGCGTATCCGACAACGCGGGCGGTCAGTTAGAGGAACCCATCGCCGCGCTTGGCCGCGCCCTGATCGAACTGGGCGAGGCGCAGGATGGCGTCAATGTCTGCCTACAAGCTTTGGACTTCAACCCCGCAGAATTGGAGCAGGCCGAGGAGCGTCTGTTCGCCATCCGCGCACTTGGCCGCAAACATGACGTGGCCCCCGATGATCTGGGCGCGTTTGCCGATACGCTACGTGAGCGTCTGCACAAACTGGACGCAGGTGATGCCGATCTGGCTGATCAGCGTGCTGCGGTTGAGGCTGCGCAGGCTGCCTATGACAGGGCTGCGACAGCGCTTAGTAATGCGCGCCGGCAGGCAGCGGGGCAGTTGGATGCGGCTGTGATGGCCGAGCTTGCGCCGCTCAAGATGGAACGAGCGGTGTTTCAGACCGAAATATCTTCCACTGATCCCGGCCCCGAGGGCGCCGACGCAGTGGCCTTTACCGTTGCCACCAACCCCGGCGCACCTTCGGGTCCGCTGAACAAGATCGCCTCGGGTGGAGAGCTCAGCCGCTTCCTGCTGGCGCTCAAGGTCTGTCTGACCGGCGAAGATAGCGCCCGCACGATGATCTTCGATGAAATCGACCGCGGTGTCGGCGGGGCAACTGCCGATGCGGTGGGCCGCCGTCTGGCCTCGCTTGCGCAGGGCGGGCAGGTTCTGGTCGTGACGCACTCGCCTCAAGTAGCTGCGCGTGCGGCACATCACTGGCGGGTTCAAAAACAAGTCACCGAGGGGCAAACTCTGTCAACCGTCATCCCGTTGGCCGACCCAGACCGGGTGGATGAGATCGCCCGCATGGTTGCAGGCGACACCATCACGGACGAGGCGCGCGCCGCCGCGCGTGCCCTGTTGGACGCATAGACCTTCTCACCTGCGCGATCCCGCTTTTATCCGTGCCGCCCGTAGCTTAGTAAGGGGTAGGTACTGATCCCCCGAGGGCACATGAGCCAATCAACCCGCACCGTTTTGCGCAACCAGCTGCATCAGGCTTTGGCCGCCATAAAGGATGCATGGCGGGTGATGCGGCGGCGCGGACCCAGCCAGTTTCAGTTCTGGCTTATCGCGCTTGTGATCGGGATCGCAGCCGGGTTCATGGCGCTTGGATTTCGCAAGGCGATCCGCGCGTTGCAAGCTTGGGTCTATGATACGGAAAACATCCTACTACTCCACAGCCACGCCGAGATGTTGCCTTGGTTCATGATCCTGATCACCCCCATTGTCGGGGGTCTAATCGTGGGGATCATCCTGCACAGGTTCACCGATGACGGGAGGGTGCGCTCGGTCGCGGACGTGATCGAAGGAGCGGCGCTGACCGATGGTCGGGTCGAGCGGAAGGCCGGAGTCGCGTCTCTGTTTGCCTCGCTGATCACGCTTAGCACTGGTGGCTCGTCAGGGCGAGAAGGGCCAGTTGTGCACATGGCCGGGGTGATCTCGACCTGGGTCAGTAATCGTATCCATGCCGACGGGATCACCGGTCGTGACCTGCTGGGCTGCGCAGTGGCGGCGGCGGTTTCAGCCAGCTTCAACTCACCCATCGCCGGCGCATTGTTTGCGCTCGAGGTCGTGCTGCGGCACTTTGCTGTGCATGCGTTTGCGCCCATCGTGATTGCTTCGGTTGCGGGGACGGTGATCAACCGGCTGGAATATGGCGACGTGACCGAGTTTACTTTGGACACGCCCGGAACGCTGCAATTCTATGTGGAACTGCCCGCCTTTTTGATCCTGGGCCTTGTGTGCGGGCTGGTGGCGTTGCTGCTGATGCGATCGATCTTTTTCGCTGAGGATATCGGCAACCATATCCAAAACCGCCTATCCCTTCCGGGATGGCTGCGCCCTGCGGTGTCTGGGGCGATGCTGGGTCTGATTGCGATCTGGTTTCCCCATATCATTGGCGTTGGATATGAGACCACGATCCGCGCTTTGGCCGGGGATCTGACTTTGTCTGCCGCGATCCTGTTTGCCGTTATCAAAACTGTCGCCTTGGCGATCACAATGGGCGGACGTATGGGTGGAGGGGTCTTTTCGCCCTCTTTGATGGTAGGAGCATTAACCGGGTTGGCCTTTGGCTGGATTGCTACGGGGGTGTTGCCGGATGTGTCGGGGACACCGTCGCTTTATGCTTTTGCCGGGATGGGCGCGGTGGCCGCTGCTGTGTTGGGCGCGCCGATCTCGACCACGTTGATTGTGTTTGAATTGACCGGTGAATGGCAGATCGGACTGGCGGTGATGGTCTCGGTCTCGATGTCCACCGCACTGGCCTCGCGCCTTGTGGACCGGTCATTCTTCCTGACACAGTTGGAACGCCGTGACGTGCATCTGGCCGCGGGGCCACAGGCCTATCTGCTGGCGATGCTGCGGGCGGGGGCGGTGATGCGCCCGATTGGCGATCCGCGCTCGATCACCAGGGAAGAGGCGCAGGCGCTGATCCAACAAGGCCTTTGTGTCAAGGCCAGCGCTACGCTTGAGGCGGCGATGCCCTATTTCGACCGGGACGACATTCCCTGTATCCCGGTCGTGATCATTGACGAAGACGGCTGCGAAAACCCGGTCGGCGCGCTGTTCCACATTGATGCGCTGAAAGCCTATAACCGCGCGCTGGCTGCCACGGCGGCCGAGGAACATTCCTAGCCGCGATAGACCGTCGCTGTGTCACCCAGATAATTGTCCCACGCAAACCAGTACGAGATATGTCCGGCCACGCGCGGCAATTCTGTGCCGTCTGGCCCGACCAGCGCCTCTTCGGTCAGGCGCCACTTTCCGCCCTTCTGGTCGACCAGCCCACCATCTGACGCGGTAAAGCGGTTGGACTTGCGCTCATAGGCGCGAACGGCGCGTTTGTCGGGGTTGCCGATCAGCACCAAGGGCCGGTTGGCAATCGCGTCATTGATCACCCGCGTGTTGCTGAACGCATCCAGCGGCCATGCGCGCGCCGCACCGAACTGGCGGATGGCGAAGACATAGTCCTTCTGCCGGTGCTGCGACTGATCGACCAGCGCCGGAAACATCAACTCGGACGAGGCGAAATAGTCGCGATATACCACACCCGACCCATAGTTGCGCCGGTGGCCGGTGCTGAGCGACAGAACCTGGGTCTTGGGATGCGACGTCTTCCAGCTTTGCCATGTGGTGATGACCACAGGGCGCTGTTTCAACTCGATCCCGCTGTCGACCAGAGGGCCGACGACCGGTTTGCCGGTGTATTGGTTCCACAACGAATGGGTCTCGCGGTCAAACATCAGCTTGTTCGAACGGTACAGGAAGCCCGATGAACCAAAGACAAAGGGCTTCCGCCGTCCTTCAACCTGAGTTTCAAACAAGATGCCCGACCCGCAGAGCGTACAATAGGCCAGTGCGACCGGGACGCCTCCGATCACTTCGTTGAACATTTCGTGCCAGCCCATGATGCGCAGCGGATAGGCGCGCTCATCCCCGTTGATCGAAACACCAAAGACCAGATCGCCGTCCTTCAGATAATCCGCATCCGAGGCAGAGATCAGCTTGGGATTGTCCAACGAAGGGATGCCGTCCTTTTGAACACCGCCCCATGTGATTTCTTCCAACCGGATCTTCATCTTGTCGCGTTGCAGATATTCGGGCCGCAGGAAATCGTCGAAATTCTGGTCGATGCCCAGCAACACTTCGCGCTTGAACGGGATAAGCGAGGGGTGAGGCACGACTTGCGGGTTCTTTTCCTGCCAGATCATCCAGTCGAACCAGTCGGTACCAATATCTTCGCCGGTGAGGGTGCGCATGACCTGGGTGATGTCATCGCTGCGGCGACGGCCATAGCGCATGGCGGTCAGCAGGGCGGGCACGACGTCAGGGCTGCCGCGCTCGACCAGAAATTTCATGCTTTTCTCGAAATCCGTGCGACTGCTGTAAAGCGTGGACCGAACCGCGTCCAGCACAGGGTCCGTTTGCGCAGACAGGGCACCGGGCATGGCTGTTGCGGCCCCAAGTAATCCTACAAAATTGCGGCGCGTTATTGACATTGCATCCTCCGGCTGATGATCGCGCGTATTCTGCCTTGCCGCGACCTAAAATGCATTCAACAGGCGCGTGAACCGGGCGTGAGCGGCCGCTTCCTTGATCGAAAACCGGTTTTGTCGGTAAGATTACGGAAAGCGACCCGGTTTCGATTTGAGAAATACAACCTGATTATTTCCGGGTTTTTGGTGAATTGACGACGCAGAAGTTTGCGCCACCTGATACGACTGATCTGATTTTGTGCCTAAACTCATATAGTTGGAGGCAATACGCGAGTGAATTTGAAGAACCTCTCTTTGCGGGTCCCCGTGGCCCCTAACGCACACGTGCGTTGGTTCCGCGATAGTGTGTGCAACCCCTGCTTGTTGTCCGGTCCCTTTGCTGGTGCGCGATGAGTAAGTCCACAGTGATCAGCCCCATCGGCAGAAATTTGCTTGTGATCTTGGGCGGTTGCCCGGTTTCTGTTCCGGGCTGTGATTGTGGTTTGCACCGCTGGGGGCAAGCAGATGCGCGTGTTTGATGTTGCCGTCATAGGGGCGGGACCCGCCGCCTACGCCGCGCTGACCGCAATGCGCGGGCAGGCTTTATCTATAGCGGTCATAACCGGAGCAACCAAACGCTCCAATGTCGAAGGTCCGCCCAAAATTGTTTCGGTCGCTTATGAGCGCCAACAACCTGCGCACCTGACGGAACGCACCGTTGTGTCCGAGGGAGCACCACCACTGTTTTCTTCAGCCGAGATTGGGGGATTGGCCAATTATTGGGGCAAGCAGTTGCAGCTCTATGACAGCGGTGATCCCTGGGGCGACGGCCCTTTTCTTGAAAGCTGGAAGGATTACAGCGCCGCCTGCGATACGGTGCAGGCCGACCTCGAAATAACTGGCGGTGTCCGGCGAGAGCGTTTGGACAACGGATTTGAAAAAAGCGCTCCACGGTTGTTGACCGGAACCGCGCAGGCACCGGGGTCCGGGCTTGATGCCATGGCCCTGGCATTCAAGGCGCGTCTGAATGAGCTTGAGCAAGCCGAACCTATTGATGGGCGGGTGCATCGGATTGAGGCCCGCGAGGGGCTGGTCTCAATAGAACTGGACGGAGGCAATGTGCTTCAGGCACGCTGTGTCTTTCTGGCGGCAGGTGTGTGGGGCACAGCCAGCTTGCTGATGCGCAGCGTATCGCAACTCAACCGACTAATGTTTCGCGACCACGCGCCCTATACGATCAACTGCTTTCGACTGGATCGCGCTTTGGGCTCGGCCCGCAGCTACGCGGATCGGGGGAATTTCAATGCGCTGACGTTGAAACACAAGGTGGATGGGCGCTGTGATATGTTCGCCTCAGTCTACGCGGTGTCACAAGCGCCGATCAGTTTGTTGACGGCCACTTTCGGACTGGGGCCGCATCTGAGGGGCAAGCGCATCGGTCGCCTGATCGACTTCGTCCAACCCGTTCGGATATGGACCCCCAGAACACAGGTTCAATTGCGCTATGATCTGCACCATACAACGGTCGAAGCTGTTCGACTACCTGACCCTGACGGTGACACGCAGCTGCAGCGCCTGTTGGATTGGCTGTCAGCGCATAGGGTGCGCCACACGCTTGGGACAACTGCACCGGGTCAAGGGTTCCACTACCACGACCTGACTTTCGGCCCGAAAGAAGACCCAGTCGATGATGTGGTGCGATCGGCATTTAGCGGTTTAGTTCGGGTTGTCGACGCCTCATGTTTGCAAAGGATCGGATGCCCTCCGCATACATTGACGTCGATGGCACAAGCTTTTGCACGGGTACGGCACGACCTTCAGGCAAACCAAGCAATGCGGAGGGCGATTTAGCCCGGTCGTCCTAAATTTGTTCGACCTTGACCGACTCGAGGCGATAGAACGCGATGTGATCCTTGATCTCGGCCACGGCTTGGATTGGGTCCTCATAGCTCCAAGCCGCGTTTTCTGTAGTTGAGGACTTATTGACGATCGAGAAATGCGTGGCGTCGCCCTTATGCGGGCAATGGGTGCTTTTGTCCGTGCGGTCCAGAAAGGCCATGGCGATATCGCTGCGGGGGAAGTAGATGACCGGTTCCAAATCACCTTCCAGCAGTTCAAGCGCATTGGTGGTTTCGCCCAAAATGGCACCGCCCGAACGTACGCTCCACTTGCCAGACGCTTTGCTGATGGTGATCTCGGTCATAGATATTCCTTCCCCTTAAGTTGTTTCGGGCCTCTCCTCTGCCCTGTGAGTGTGACAGTCTTGTGTCAGATCGGCGCGGTTGCGGCATCCAACCACAGTTGCGCGGCTGGGCCCAGCCTGGGTCGGATTTTTTCCGTAACGTCGCGGTGATAGGCGTTCAGCCAGTCGCGCTCAGCCGCGCTGAGCATTTCGACCACAATCAACCGACGGTCGATGGGCACAAATGTCAGCGTTCGCCAGTTCAACATCGCCCGCTCGTCGTCGCCACCGGGTAGGGCAGGGGCCTCTTGCACCACCACGAGGTTTTCGATGCGGATGCCAAAAGCCCCTTCGCGGTAATAGCCCGGCTCGTTTGACAGGATCATGCCCGGCTTCAACGGCACATGGCTGACGCGCGACAGGCGCTGAGGGCCCTCGTGCACGCTTAGATACGCGCCCACGCCGTGGCCGACGCCATGGTTGAAATCCTGCCCCGCCGCCCACAAGGGCGTTCGCGCCACGCATTCGATATCTCGTCCGGCCAAGCCCACGGGCCAGCGCAGCATCGACATGTCGATCATGCCTTTCAGAACGCGGGTAAAGCAGGCTTTCTCTTCGTTCCCAACCTCGCCAATGGCGATGGTCCGGGTGATATCGGTGGTGCCATCAAGATACTGACCGCCGCTGTCCAGAACCAGAATATGGCCGTTTTCCAGCAGGGTATCGGTTTCTTCGGTCACGCGGTAATGCATAATCGCTCCATTGGGACCGGTGCCCGCGATGGTGTCGAACGAGATATCCTGAAGCGCGTTGTCCTTGCGGCGGTTGTCCTCCAGCCGCGTCACCACCTGCGTTTCGGTCACACTGCCGGGGTGCTGCGTGTCCAGCCAGCACAATGTCTCGACCACGGCAACGGCATCGCGCAAATGCGCCTCGGCGCTGCCCGCGATCTCGGCTGGGTTCTTGCAGGCTTTGGGCAAGGCACAGGGATCGCCAGCATCTATGGCTTTGTCCTGCAATGTATCTGCCACGATCTGCGGCAGCGTTCCCAAATCGACCTGTACCGGCCCCTCCAGCGCGGCAACAGCGTCAAGAAACGCCTCGGGCGCGCGTAGCCGAACCTGAGGCTCCAAGGGCGCAGACAGTTTCTCTGCCGCCATGAACAGATCGACACCTCCATCTGCATGCAAAATGGCAAACCCATGGGCCACGGGGTTATATCCGATATCCGAGCCACGTACGTTCAGCAGCCACATGATCGAATCCGGTAAAGTGATCACGGCTGCCCCACATCCCGCGTCACGCAGTGCGGCGGCCAACCGAGCGATCTTGCTGTCCGAGGTCTCGCCCGCAAATTCAAGCGGGTGCTCCTTGACTGGGTTCATCGGCGGGGAAGGCTGATCGTCCCAAATGCTGTCAACCAGATTGGCAGAACGCACCAGCTCAATCCCGGTACCTGCCAGATCCTTTTGCGCGCTGGCGATCTGAGCCGCGGCGTGCAGCCAGGGATCGAACCCCACCTTGCCACCTTGGGGCAACTGATCCTTCAACCACGCGCTCAGGGTGGTTTCGGGCCAGTTGACCGGAGTATATTCCGGCGCGACCTGTGCCTTGACCTGCGTGCGATAGCGCCCATCGACGAACACCCCGGCGACATCGGTCAACGCAACACAAAACCCGGCCGATCCTGTGAAGCCTGTCAACCACGCCAAACGCTCATCCCGAGGGGCCACATATTCGCCCTGATGCGCATCCGAGCGAGGGACCAAAAACCCGTCCAATCCAGCCTGAGCCATCTCTGTGCGCAAAGCGGCCAACCGGGGTGGCCCTTGTTCGGGGCGCGCGGTTACAGCAAAGGATTGGAACATTTATTACCTCATCACTTCAGGGCCGTGCCCTTCGATTTATGACAACGACAGGCCAAAGCCGCGTTCAACCGACCTTGCGCATACCCATCACACGGGCGCGCGCCCTTGGGTCATTGTCGAAGAGGGCGGCAAGCTGTTCGGTCATTGCACCGGCAAGCTGTTCGACATCGGTAATCGTGACGGCACGGTCATAATACCGTGTCACGTCATGGCCGATCCCGATGGCCAGCAGTTCGACCATATTGCGCTTTTCCACCATGGCGATGACGTCGCGCAGATGCTTTTCCAGATAGTTCGCCGGGTTCACGCTGAGCGTTGAATCATCAACCGGCGCCCCGTCCGAGATCACCATCAGGATCTTGCGCTGTTCGCGCCGCATCATCATCCGGCGATGGGCCCATTCCAGCGCTTCGCCGTCGATGTTTTCCTTCAGAAGGCCTTCTTTCATCATCAGGCCCAGATTTGGGCGCGCTCGCCGCCAGGGCGCATCAGCCCCCTTGTAGATGATGTGGCGCAGATCGTTCAAACGCCCCGGCTGCTGCGGGCGACCGTCGTTCAACCACGCCTCACGTGCCTGCCCACCCTTCCATGCACGGGTGGTAAAGCCCAGAATCTCGACCTTGACGTTGCAGCGTTCCAGCGTCCGCGCCAGAACATCGGCACAGATCGCAGCGATTGAGATCGGACGCCCGCGCATCGAGCCGGAGTTATCCAGCAGCAACGTCACCACGGTGTCGCGGAACTCGGTGTCCTTTTCCATCTTGAAGCTCAGCGGCGTGGTCGGATTCGCCACCACCCGAGCCAAACGACTGGCGTCCAGAATGCCTTCTTCCAGATCGAATTCCCAACTGCGGTTCTGTTGCGCCTGAAGGCGGCGCTGCAACTTGTTGGCCAGCCGGCTCACTGCGCCCTTTAGCGGCTCTAGCTGTTGATCCAGATAAGCGCGCAACCGTTCCAACTCGGCCGGTTCGGCCAGATCTTCGGCCGCGATCTCCTCGTCATGGGTGTTCAGATAAACCTTATAATCCGGGTCCGCATCCGAAGCTGGCGGTGGCGCCGGGGGCTCCAGCGGAGCCTCCCCTTCGGGCATCTCAGCCTCGTCGCCCATCTCTTCATCAGCCATCTCATCCATCGAGACCTGGGCCTGCGACTGATCCTGCTGCTCTTCCTGGCTCTGTTCCGGCGTGGCGTCAGCGTCCTGCTCGTCTTGTTCATCCTGACCGGTGCTGTCGGGGTCAGGCTGCTCTTCAGCGTCCTTTTCGGCCTGATCTTCCTGCTCGTCATCCAACTCATCCGGGTCATCGCCCAGCTGGTCACCATAGCCCAGGTCTTTGATCACTTGACGCGCGAATTTGGCAAACTCGGCTTGATCCGAAAGAACCTCACCAATGTTCTCGAGAACGCCACCAGCCTGTTCCTCGATGAACCCGCGCCACAGGTTCATGATGTTTTCCGCCGCCGGAGGCAGATCGCGCCCCGTGGCCAGATGCCGGATCAGATACCCTGCCGCAACCGACAAGGGCGCATCGGCAGGTTGCTTGCATTGGTCATAGCCGCGCCGGATCGCCTCATGCGCGATCTTGACGTCGATATTGCTGGCGGTGCCGGGCATATCGCGCGCGCCCATTGCCTCGCACCGGGCGGTCTCCATTGCTTCGTACAGGTCCCGCGCCATATCCCCCGGAGGCGCATAGCGTGCGTGTGTCGCGTCGTCATGATACCGACGCTGCAAGGCCAAGGCATCCGCCGTGCCGCGTGCCAGCAAGACTTCTTCACGGGTCATGCGGCGGCTGACCTGCGGCAGGCGCATCGCTTCGCCCGACAAGCCCGAGGGGTCAACAGTGTAGGAAACGCTCAACTCCGGATCGTCGGCCATGACCTTGGTGGCCTCGGCCAAGGCCTTCTTGAACGGATCAGCAGGATTGTCGTTCTTCTGCACCATGTTCGGACGCCCTCTATTCTATGCAAACCCAGAGGCAAAAAGCGCAACGGGATCCACCTTCATATGGCCAAAAATATCCCCGCCGGAGGCATTGCGCCCGATATGGGCGCAATTCTCAGCTTATCCGACACTGGCAGACGCTGCGCTTTCAGGCAATTCCTCGTCAAAACAACGCTGGTAGAACTCAGCAACGGTCTGACGTTCCAATTCGTCACACTTGTTCAGGAACGAAAGGCGGAACGCGTAGCCAACATTGCGGAAAATCTCGGCGTTTTGGGCCCAGTTAATCACTGTCCGCGGGCTCATGACCGTGGACAGATCGCCATTCATGAAAGCGGTCCGGGTCAGGTCAGCCACAGTCACCATCTGGCTGACGATCTTGCGGCCTTCGGCGGTGTTGTAATGCGGAGCCTTGGACAAGACGATCATCGTCTCGGCGTCGTGGCTCAAGTAGTTCAGCGTTGCGACCAAAGACCAGCGGTCCATCTGCGCTTGGTTGATCTGTTGGGTGCCGTGGTAAAGACCGGTGGTGTCGCCCAGGCCAACGGTGTTGGCGGTGGCGAACATGCGGAAATAGCGGTGCGGTGTCAGAATCTCGTTCTGGTCCAACAAGGTGAGGCTTCCGTTTGCCTCAAGCACACGCTGAAGTACGAACATGACGTCGGCTCGCCCGGCATCGTATTCGTCGAAGACGATCGCAACCGGGTTGCGCAAAGCCCAGGGCAGGATGCCCTCGCTGAATTCGGTGATCTGAACGCCGTCGCGCAGTTTGATTGCGTCCTTGCCGATCAGGTCGATCCGGCTGATGTGACTGTCGAGGTTGACCCGCACTGCAGGCCAGTTCAGGCGTGCAGCGACCTGTTCAATATGGGTCGACTTACCTGTACCGTGATAGCCTTGGATCATCACCCGGCGGTTATGGGTAAAACCTGCCAAAATCGCGAGGGTCGTGTCGGGATCAAACTTGTAAGTCGAGTCAATCTCGGGAACCCGTTCGGTTGTTTCGTAAAAGCGTTTGACCTGCATATCGGTGTCGATGCCGAACACTTCGCGGACCGAAATCTCTTCTGAAGGATGTGCATTTGCGTCAATCGGCCAATCCATGCCTGTCGTCCTTATCTTGATACCTCAGCCTCGCGCGGGCTTTCGAACCTGTGTGTGGTGCAACATATTCCGTGGAAGGGCAAGGAAAAGCCGCTCGGTTCGTGTGTCCTGCTGGATTTTCCCCAAAAAACGTCGTGATACCCAAATGCACAGATTTCGATTCAAGCCCATGCAATAGGCTGAACGGCTGTTGGAATGCCGAAGATCGGGGCCTTACTCTCCAGTTTTTGTTTGCCTCAATTCGATGCAGGATCACATTGCTATGTTGTGATATGATTGGCATACTAACCTTATGTTTGGGCAAAACTTGTGTCCGTTGTTGTGTTTAGCGGTAAAGATCTAGATGGCGCTTTCGATAATCGGCCCTTCTTCGCTTTCGATTCCCAGTGGATCGTCCACTGTGATGCAGCAATATTTTGCGACGAAATCTGGAGCATCCTGGAGTGTGGTCGTTTCTGGGACCGGTGGATTAGACCCGATGGATTACACCGTTTCGATTTCATCAAGCGGAGTTTTGACTGTCGAGCTAACCGAAGGGGCCGTTATCCCACCGAACACGTCACTCACTCTTGAAATATTCGCTTCGACAGGACCCGGAAATGGAAACAACGACTCGCTCATTGTCACAGTTGCGCTGCCGGCAGGTACAGTTCCCTGTTTCGTAAAAGGCACTTTGATTGAGACCGAACATGGTCCTTGTCTCGTCGAAGACCTTGTTGTTGGGGACAAAGTCCGAACATCAAGCGGTGAACTATTGCCCATAGTATGGATTGGCCAAAAAACCCTTGGCGCAGAAGTATTGAAACGAACCCCCCATATGCGCCCGGTTTGCATTCAAGAAGGATCATTCGGAGACGGCTTACCGAACCGCGACTTGTACGTCTCACCACAGCATCGCATTGTTTTGGAGGGATGGCGTGCTGAACTGCTCTACGGAGAACCTCAGGTATTCGCAGCGGCCATTCATCTGGTCAACGACAAGACCATACGTCAGGTGCAATTGGATGAGCCTGTTACGTACTTTCACGTCGCATGTAGTCGCCACACGATCCTGACATCGAACGGTTTGCCAACAGAAAGCCTGTTTCTGGGCGAAATCGCTTTAATGTCATTCGATCGTGAAGACGTGCAGGAACTGGTGTCGCTGTTCCCAGAACTCCGTAGTGATGCTTTCGGATGGAAGCAAACGCGCATACGCTGCTTGAAACGTCAGGAAGCACAAGCGTTAAAGGCGTCTCTAAGTGCATAGAGGCGTTACTTGAAATTCCGGCTGTCCTTGATCTGATCCCAGGCCCAGACGACCTCTTGCAACTGTTCTTCCTGGCTGCGGTCACCACCGTTCATGTCGGGGTGCAGCACCTTGATCAGTTTCTTGTAGGCTTTACGCACTTCGGCCTTGGACCAGCTGTCATTGGCTTCAAGGATTTCAATCGCGCGGCGCTCGGTCGGGGGTAGGCGGCGGCCACCTGTGCCCGCCGTGCGGCCCTTGTTCTGCGTGCCATTTGCGCCCAGAACCTGATGCGGGTCTTCGATGCCCAGACGGGCCCAGGCACGCGCCTCGGGGTCGCCCATGGGTTTGGTTTCACGCTCCCAAACCTTGTCCTTCGAGCGTTGCGCGTTCATCTCGGCTTCAGTCGTGCCGTCGAAGAAATTCCATTTCTGGTTATATTCGCGCACGTGCTGCTGGCAGAACCAGAAGAAATCGTCCAGCACATCCGGCGCTTTGGGCGCGCGGAACTTGCCCGCCTCTTCACAGCCTTCATGATCGCAGATTCGCACCGATGTCTCAGACGCGCCCGACATCCCCCGACGCCCGCGCGGGTTCTTTTTCTTGGCGCTGGAGACGGACATATCGAATCCGAAAGGGTCTGATTTCGTCATGCTGTGATCCTTAAGAACGCATCTTCTCGACTCGGAGGCAGCAGTTTAGTCTAAGCAGCCGAAAGTAGAAGAGGGGAGGCGGTAAAATTTTTGCCGCTGAGCATAAAAATGACCGTGACCGACGAAATCCGCACCGCCTTGCAATCCGCCTTTGACCCGCATGAGCTGGAGGTGGTGGATGACAGCGAAAGCCACCGGGGCCATGCGGGCTTTCAGGAAGGCGGCGAGAGCCATTTCAACGTCCGCATCCGCGCCGCCGCGTTCGAAGGCCAATCCCGCGTCGCCCGCCACCGCGCCGTTCACAAGGCGCTGGGGGACATCGTGCCGCGTATCCATGCGCTGGCGCTGGATATCGGGGTGTGAAAGCGCCAAGATGGCGGAAACCGAGGTGAACATGGACGGATCGCAAACAAAAGTGACACTCGAATCCACTCTGACCTGCCCGTCTTGCGGGCATGTCGAAACGGAAACCATGCCCACAGATGCGTGCCAGTGGTTCTATGAATGCAAGTCCTGTCAAGCCGTGCTGAAACCGTTGGACGGAGACTGCTGCGTCTTTTGTTCTTACGCGACAGTGCCCTGCCCACCGATCCAAGAGGGCAATTCCTGCTGCGCGTAAGTGTGTCTCAGGGTTTTTCCTGCGGTTCTGGGGCGGCTTCCGAGCCTTTCAACGACAGCGGCGGCTCTTTCACCTCTTCCGCAATCGGGGCCGGGGCCACGACCATTTCGGGGCCCGGAACAGGCTGGGCCAAAGGTACGCCTTCGGGTGTTTCCGTCGGGCCGCGGGTAGAGACGAAACTTGGTTCGATTTCGCGCCGGAACACCAGAACATTGCGCCAGTTCACGGTTGAGCCAGTCAGACCCGTTCGTTCCTCGCTGGGCAGTAACTCCGCACGCTGATATTCCCAGCCGTCCTGCCCCATCTGGTTGAGCACCTGTTCGACCGAGGCCGCAAACCGGTCCTCGGCGGTTTTGGCCCCTTTGGCCTTGCCGCTTTTCTGCGGGGCGGGGACGACTTTGTATTCGTAGCGCGGCATCGGATCTTCCTACCTGTTCGTTCCCGGCAATCTAGCATTTTGAGGCCATTGGGAAAGTCTCCTTCGCGTGGTGCCCGGCTTGTGTTGCCCGGACACAGCGCAAAAGAAAGGCGGCAGTGGGTATGCCCTCTGCCGCCCTTTCATCAATTTCTGTAGATTTAACCGCCCAGCTTCTTGGCAACCAGCTCGTTCACGGCCTTGGGGTTGGCTTTGCCGCCGGTGGCTTTCATCACCTGACCAACGAACCAGCCCGCCAGTTTCGGGTTCACCTTGGCCTTTTCAACCTGCGCGGTGTTGGCGGCGATGATCTCGTCCAAAGCAGCCTCGATCGCACCGGTATCGGTGACTTGCTTCATACCGCGTTCTTCCACGATCTGCGCGGGGTCGCCGCCTTCGGTATAAACGATCTCGAAAAGATCCTTGGCGATCTTGCCCGAAATGGCATCCGATGAAATCAGATCAATGATCCCACCCAACTGCGCCGGAGACACCGGGCTGTCGGTGATGTCGTGATCTTCTTTTTTCAGGCGGCCAAACAGTTCGTTGATAACCCAGTTCGCGGCCAGCTTGCCGTTGCGGCCTTTTGCGACCTCTTCGAAATAGGCGGCGCTTTCCACTTCGGCGGTCAGGACAGAGGCGTCATAGTCGGTTAGGCCGAATGCCTCAATGAACCGCGCCTTTTTGGCGTCGGGCAGTTCGGGCAATTTGGCGGCAATGTCGTCGACCCAGCCTTGTTCAATTTCCAGTGGCAGCAGGTCGGGATCGGGGAAATAGCGGTAATCATGCGCCTCTTCCTTGGACCGCATCGAGCGTGTCTCACCCTTGTCCGGGTCATAGAGACGGGTCTCCTGCTCTACTTCCCCACCAGCTTCAACGATGGCGATCTGACGACGGGCTTCGACCTCAATCGCTTGCTGGATAAAACGCATAGAGTTCATGTTCTTGATCTCGCACCGCGTGCCCAGATGCGAGAAGTCCTGCGTTTCCTGATACTTCTCATACGCGCCCGGCAAACAGATCGAGACGTTCACGTCCGCCCGCAGGTTGCCGTTCTGCATGTTGCCGTCGCAGGTGCCCAGATAACGCATGATCTGGCGCAGCTTGGCGATATAGGCGGCGGCCTCTTCGGGGCCACGGATGTCGGGGCGCGACACGATCTCCATCAGGCAGACGCCCGTCCGGTTCAGATCGACAAAGGACATATGCGGGTCCATGTCATGGATGGATTTGCCCGCGTCCTGCTCCATATGGATGCGTTCGATGCGGACCTTTCGCGCGGTGCCGTCGCCCATTTCGACCAGCACTTCGCCTTCTCCCACGATGGGGTGGTACAGCTGGGAAATCTGGTAGCCCTGCGGCAGGTCGGGGTAGAAATAGTTCTTGCGGTCAAAGGCTGATTTCAGATTGATATCCGCCTTCAGACCCAGCCCGGTGCGCACCGCTTGTTCAACGCAATATTCGTTGATGACCGGCAGCATTCCAGGCATCGCCGCGTCCACGAAGGCCACGTTTGAATTGGGTTCGGCTCCGAATTGTGTCGATGCGCCCGAGAAAAGCTTGGCGTTGGATGAGACCTGAGCGTGCACCTCCATCCCGATGACCAGCTCCCAATCGTGCTTGGCCCCGGCAATAGTTTTGATTTTGGGCATTTCATATGTCAGGTCGAGCATGGCGCGCCTCTATTTCCGCAGAAGTCTAAGCCTGCGTATTAGGCGTGCCACGCCAAAGGGGCAAGGGGGAATCAGTGGCTGGACAGGCGCGGGCCCGAGGGGGTGAAGGTCACATCCATGCCCTTGCGCAGTTCTTCGCTGAACAGGTTGCCAATCGCACGCAGCGCGTCACGGTGGCCGCGTGCGGCAAACCGCTCGGTCGAGTTGATGCGCACAGCGTTGTTGAACCCGTTTGCGGCATGGGCCCAGACCAGCGGGTGCAGCTCGGTCAGGTGGTCAAGGATCAGCCAGTTCGCAGCCTCGTGGATTTGCGCGCGTACGGCGTCGGCTTGGGCGTTCTGGCCCAGACCTTTTTTGATCGTGATGGCGCAATAGGCGGCCAGCATGTTGACCATTTCCTGATCGGGGCTGTGGCGCAGAATGTCGCGAAGACCTTGCAGGAAATATTCGACATCCAACCGTGCACAGGCTTCGTCATCCAAGACGATGGCGTCGAATTGGGCCCAGGTATACCCGCCTGCGCCCCAGATATCATGGGTGCGGGCGGCATTGCGCAGGGCTTGCACCTCAAGCTCTTCGTAGCTGCCGAACCAGCGCGGCAGCAGATGCGTGCCCATAGCGCGCATGTGGCGCTGGTTATGCGGGTCCAGCGTGATCAGGCGTTCGTATTTGTCGGCCACGCGGACGCGCGTCTTGCGCTGTCCCGCCAGCAGAGCGCAATCGGCAGCTGCGACAAGGGGGCTGTCCGGCGCCGCTTCGCGACAAGCAGGCAGGATCGCCGCAGCCCGGTCGAAATGCGCAGCACAGCGCGATTGATGCAGCGGCGGCAGTTTGGCCTCGGTGGCCGTGCCACGCCACGCCCATGCGATGTCGATATGCGCCAGCGCAACCACCAGCGCGATCATCGGATCACCGGCGTTTTCGCGCATTTCGTCTTCCAACTCTGAGATACCGCCCAGCAGGTCATAGTCCCGCACTTCTTTCAGGTCGGACAGGGCATGTTCGACGGCCAGAACCACATCTGCCCGGGCCCCGAAGGCCAGCAGATCGGCAATCGGCATCCCGTCCGGGGCAGACGTGCGCGCCTCATCCGCTGCTTTCATTTCCTGCGACAAAACCGTCCACAGGCCCTGACGCGCCAGATGGCGGCCCCGCTCGATCGCATCGCGACCAGCGATGTCGTCCTCGCGGGCATCGGCCAGCGGGATGTTCACTTGCCCCCGATTCGGGAACACGGATGCGACATCTGCTGACAGATGCAAATCTGCTGACATTTCGGGGGCAAGGGCGCTGGGCGCAGTGGATCGGAAAAACCGCAACATGGTGAAACTCGGTAACTGTAAAAACTGGCAACTGCTGAACTGTCGCCGCGAATTGAATCAAATTCAAGATTTTGGGCCTGTTTTGCCCATAATTTGGGAACAATGAGGTCTTGAGATGGGGATTATGCCTAGAAAACCGTAAAGTGATGACGCTTTACCCGAAGCCCCGCTTGCTGCAAAAGCCGCTCGAATTCCCGGTGCGGAGGGGTCGATTCATCGGGCAGGCGAATCTTTTTCTCGGACCTAAGCACAAGTGAAACGCGCACGCTGAAGTCCCAGCGGGTGTCCATGCGCACGTGGTCGATATCGGCCAGATTGACCTCGGCCTGACGCGCGCCGGTGAACCAGCTGATCCGGTCCGGACCCAAGGTCAGACCGGCGCTGGTGCCGCGCGCAAAATCCCACAGCGCGGGCAGGGTGGTCAGCGCCAACAGCGCCATCAGCCACCACGCCGCATCAAACAGGATCACCAGGGCAATCAGTGCCCCATACACGCAGAGCAGGATCGCCAAAACGCTTGGCGTCCTGTTCTGACGTGTGAACGTGTAAGGCGTCATGCGCCCAGAATGCGCGAGACCATCTCGGTCGTGTCCCGCGACAGATCGGGTGTTTCTGCGATGCGGGTCAACTGCGCTCGGATCAGGGCCTGACGGTTGGTGTCATAGCGTTTCCACGTCTGGAAGGCCGAGCACATCCGTGCCGTGGTCTGCGGGTTCACCGGGTCCAGTTTGATCAACCAGTCCGCCAGCAAGGCATAGCCCGCCCCATCGGCCCGGTGGAATCCGGCATGGTTCATCGCCAATGCTCCCATGACGGCGCGGAAGCGGTTGGGGTTTTTCCAGTTGAAATCCGGATGCTCGGTCAGGTTGCGCGCCACATCCGCCGTCGCCTCTGGTGTCGCCATCGAGACTTGCAGTCCAAACCACTTGTCCATCACCAGCCGGTCATGTTGCCACTGGTCATAGAATGCGGCCAGCTCAGCCTGTCCCTTGCCTGCGCGCAGAAGGCAGGACAAGGCGGTCAGTTGCAGGGTCATATTGTCGGCGGCTTTGTATTCCTCGGCGGCCTTGGCACCGCCGTCCAGTCGTGAGGTCAACGCCAAAGCGGCCCCGCCCAAGGCGCGTTTGCCCGATTGATCGGCATCAGGGCTGTACGGAGCATCAATCACGGTCTCGCTGTGCAAACGCGGCAGCAGGTCCTGTACGTGCTGTGCAGTGACCTGCCGCAGCGTCTCGACGGCGGTCCAGATTGCCATTGGATCGGGTGTTAAGCCTTTCTCGTGCAACGCGGCAGCCAGTTCAGATTGTGTCGGAAGGCCCAACACCAAAGCGCGGTAGGCCGGGTCCAGATCACCATCGCGCAGCACAGCCAGAAGGCCATCCAGATAGTCCGCATCGGGGGCTGCATCGGACTGAATCATGTTTAACAGCGTGTCTTCGGCCAGCGAGCGCCCGGCTTGCCAGCGGTTGAACGCGTCTGCGTCATGGGCCAACAAAAAGGCGCGTTCGGCGTTGTCTTGATCCTGTTCCAGAATAACCGGGGCTGAGAAATCCCTCAGCACCGAGGCTGTCGGTTTGGCTGCCAGCCCGGTGAAGGTAAAGCTCTGGCTGGCTTCGGTCAGTTCCAGCACCTCAGTCGTGCGGACCTCATCGCCATTCGGGCCCAGAAGGCCAACGGCCACCGGGATCACCTGCGGCAGCTTTTCGTCCTGACCTGGCGTGGGTTCAGTGCGCTGCGACAGGGTCAGGGTGTAGGTGCCGTCCGCCCATTCTTCGGCCACCTTCACACGCGGAGTGCCGGATTGGCTGTACCAGCGCTTGAACTGGCTCAGATCGCGACCGGTCGTATCCTCGAATACCTTGATCCAGTCTTCGATCGTGCAGGCTTGCCCGTCATGCCGATCGAAATACAAGTCCAGCGCCTTGGCATAGGCTTCATCACCCACCAGCCGCTTCAGCATACCGATGATTTCGGCGCCTTTTTCGTAGACTGTGGCGGTGTAGAAATTGTTGATCTCTTGAAAGCTTTCGGGCCTGACAGGATGCGAGAGCGGCCCGTTATCCTCGGGGAATTGCCGCGCGCGCAGGTCGATGGCGTCGTGGATGCGTTTCACCGGGGCCGAGCGCATGTCTGAGGTGAACTGCGCATCACGGAACACGGTCAGACCTTCCTTCAGACACAGCTGGAACCAGTCACGGCAAGTGATGCGGTTGCCGGTCCAATTGTGAAAATACTCATGCGCGATGATCGCCTCGATCCGCTCAAAGTTCATATCGGTCGAGGTCTCGGGGCTGGCCAGCACGGCGGAGGAGTTGAAGATGTTCAGCCCCTTATTTTCCATCGCGCCCATGTTGAAATCATCCACGGCCACGATGTTGAACACGTCCAGATCGTATTCGCGGCCATAGACGTCCTCGTCCCATTTCATAGACTTTTTCAGAGCCTCCATGCCAAAGGCGCATTTGCCCTCATCTCCGGGGCGGACCCAGAGGTTCAACGCGACATCGCGCCCGGACATGGTGGTGAACTGGCCGGGATGCGCGATCAACTCGCCCGCGACCAGCGCGAACAGATAGGCAGGCTTGGGCCAAGGGTCGGTCCATTCCGCCCAGCCTTCGCCTTTGCCGCTTGGGTTGCCGTTGGACAGCAGCACGGGCAGATCGCCGTTGATGCGCACGGTGAAGGTGGACATCACATCGGGGCGGTCGGGGTAATAGGTGATCTTGCGGAACCCTTCCGCCTCGCACTGGGTGCAATACATGTCGTTCGACATATACAGCCCCTCAAGCGCGGTGTTGTTGCCGGGGTCAATCTCGACCTCGGCCTCCCAGACGAAAGGCGCGTCGGGGGCGGGGGCGGTCAGGCCCTTATCGGTCACCTCGGGCGTGATCTGCACCCCGTCAATGGAGGCGCGGATCAAGGTCAGCTCTTCGCCGTGCAGAAAAAAGGTGCGGTCTGTTGCATCAGGGTTGGGGCGGAAGGCGATGCGCGATGTAACGCGGGTGCAGTGGGCGGCAAGGTCAAAGGTTAGATGCACGCTGTCCACAAGATAGCCAAAGGGCGTGTAGTCTTTGAGATAGATCGTCGTAGGGGCAGCGTCGCGCATCGGGGCCTCGCATCGGTTGGAGTTTGAGGCGACGTTATGGTCTGTGGCAATGGGCTGCAAGCCGTGTCGCGGCAGAGGCTTATCCCAGGTAACGCGATTTTGGTAAGATTTTTTTACCAGAACGCAACGGCAGACGTTGCCTATCGGAAACTTACGCTCTAAATGCTGGCGGTATGCAGTGGCGTACATTGGCAGGAGGAACAACATGACCAGCAGACAGACACGCAGCGGGCTTCAAGTCGACCCAGTTCTGGCCGACTTCATCGAAGGTAGGGCTCTGCCGGGAACCGGTGTCACCGCTCAGACATTCTGGGATGGTCTGTCGCGGATGGTGTCCGAACTTGGGCCCAAGAACCGCGCGTTTCTTGCCAAGCGCGAACAGATTCAGGGCCAACTGGACGCATGGCATGTTGACCGTAAAGGTCAGGACCATGACGCCGAAGCCTATCAGGGGTTTCTGCGCGAGATCGGCTATTTGGTCGAAGAAGGTGATGACTTTCAAATCGAAACCGCCAATGTCGATCCTGAGATTGCTTCGATCCCCGGCCCGCAACTGGTCGTGCCGATAACCAATGCCCGGTTTGCGCTGAACGCCGCCAACGCGCGTTGGGGTAGTCTGTATGATGCTCTGTACGGCACGGACGCAATGGGCGATCTGCCCGCCGCGGGAGGGTATGACGAAGCACGCGGTGCGCGTGTGATTGCATGGGCCAAAAGCTTTTTGGATGACGCGGTGCCGCTGGCTGCAGGCTCGTGGGCCGATGTGTCCAATCTGCACGTCGAAGATGGTGCGCTGGTACCCGCGCTGGCCGACGCTTCGGCATTTGTTGGCTTTGGCGGTGAGGCCGGGAAGCCCGATTTCGTTCTGCTGAAGAACAACGGGCTGCATGTGAAAATCGTCGTCGATGCCTCTAGTAATATTGGCGCGACCGACCCGGCGGGGATTGCGGATGTACATATGGAATCGGCGCTGTCCACGATTATGGACTGCGAGGACTCGGTCGCCTGTGTGGATGGAGAAGACAAGGTCGTGGCCTATAGCAACTGGCTGGGCCTGATGAAAGGCGATCTGGCTGAGGAGGTGACCAAAGGAGGCACCACCTTTACCCGGAAACTGGCCGATGATCTGACCTATACCACCGCAGGCGGCGAACAGGACGTGCTGAAAGGCCGTTCGCTGATGCTGATCCGCAATGTGGGCCATTTGATGACTAACCCGGCCGTTCTGGATGGTGATGGCAATGAGATCGGTGAGGGCCTGCTGGATGCCCTCTGTACCACGCTGATTGCGATGCATGACCTGCAGCGCGAGGGCGGGAATTCGGTCAAGGGCTCGGTCTATGTGGTCAAGCCCAAGATGCACGGGCCAGCCGAAGTCGCGTTCGCGGTTGAGATTTTCGACATGGTCGAAGACATCCTCGGCCTGCCGCGCAACACCGTCAAGCTGGGTATCATGGATGAGGAACGCCGTACCTCGGTCAACCTCAAGGAATGCATCCGTGCTGCGAGATCGCGTGTGGCCTTTATCAACACTGGTTTCCTGGACCGTACGGGCGATGAGATCCATACCTCGATCGAGGCAGGACCGATGCTGCCCAAGGGTGACATGAAGGTGACACCGTGGATTGCGTCCTATGAGGACCGCAATGTCGATATCGGTCTGACCTGCGGTCTGAAAGGCAAGGCGCAGATCGGTAAGGGCATGTGGGCGATGCCTGACCGGATGGGGGATATGCTGGATCAGAAGATCGGACACCCGAAATCGGGCGCGACCTGCGCCTGGGTGCCGTCCCCAACCGCGGCGACGCTTCATGCAACGCATTACCACAAGGTCGATGTTCTGGCCCGTCAGGACGAACTGGCCGCAGGCGGTGCACGCGGTACACTGGATGATCTGCTGACCGTGCCGCTGCTGGGCGGCCGCAACCTGAGCGAGGACGAGATCTCCGTCGAGATCGAGAACAACGCGCAGGGTATTCTGGGCTATGTCGTGCGTTGGGTCGATCAGGGCGTAGGCTGTTCGAAAGTGCCGGATATCAACGATATCGGGTTGATGGAGGATCGGGCAACTTGCCGGATTTCATCTCAGGCGCTGGCCAACTGGCTGCATCATGATGTCGTCAGTGAAGAACAGGTGATGGCTGCGATGCAGAAAATGGCGGCCGTGGTGGATCGTCAAAATGAAGGCGACCCCAGCTACCGCCCGATGGCACCCGGCTTCGATGGTGTGGCGTTCCAAGCAGCTTGCGATCTGGTTTTCAAAGGTCGGGTTCAGCCTTCGGGTTACACCGAGCCGGTTCTGCACGCCCGCCGTTTGGAGTTGAAAACGAGCTTGGGTTGAACGGATAGGGTCGGAACGAGGGGGCTGTCTGCCCCCTCCCGCTCCCCCGAGGATATTGTTAGCCAGATGAAAGGGATCAGGCATGGCTGTTACATTGCGCAAGGCGCGTACGATTGTGCGCAAGGCTTTGGAAAAGGGCCGCGAATTGGAACTGAAACCTCTGTCGGTTGTTGTTCTGGACGCCGGTGGTCATGTGATCGCGTTTGAACGCGAAGATGGTGCCGCGCCCGGTCGTTTTGCGATTGCACAGGGCAAGGCCTATGGCTCGGTCATGCTGGGCATGGCCGGCACCGCGCAGATGGCGCGGGCCGAGGCGCAGGCCTATTTCATGGCTGCTGTTAACGGTGTCTATGGGGGTCAGGTTGTGCCGGTTCCGGGCGGCGTGTTGCTGCGCGACAAGAAAGGCGCCGTGATCGGTGCTGTAGGCGTGACCGGTGACACCTCGGACAATGATGCGATCGCGGCGATGGCCGGGATCGAGGCTGCTGGTCTGACCGGCGAGATCTGATGCATTGGTCAGAGAGTCTGCGGGCTCTCTGACCCTTTGGCGTGTGTGAAGCGCCTGACAAATGGGCATTTGTCCCCATCACAACACCCATGTGCATAGCTGAACAAGTGCCTGCGCTGATACACAGGGGTTGTGCCATTGCGCGCGGCGGGCGTGGCGGCTAGCTTTCCCTGAACACGGAACAAATCAGGAAAGCAGAATGTCTCGACCCATCGTCGGTATCATCGGCAACTCATATTTGATGAACGACCAATACCCGACCCATACGGGTGGGACGATGAATTCGGACGCAGTGGCCAATGTCTCGGACTGTCTGCCGATGCTAATTCCGGCGGACCCGCGCTATGTGTCGGTCGAGGAATTGCTGGAGGTGTGTGACGGGTTTCTGTTGACCGGCGCGCGTCCCAATGTTCACCCCGAGGAATACGGCGAAGCCGCGACGGATGCGCACGGAGAATTTGACCGGGCACGGGATGCAATTGCGCTGCCATTGGTGCGGGCCTGCGTAGAGCGGGGCCAACCGTTCTTTGGCATTTGCCGCGGCTTTCAGGAGGTCAATGTGGCGATGGGCGGGACGCTCTATCCAGAAATCCGCGATCTTCCGGGGCGTATGAATCACCGGATGCCGCCCGATGGCACGTTGGAAGAGAAGTTTGCCCTGCGCCACATCGTGACCCTGTCTGACGGTGGCGTATTTCACCGCCTGATGGGTGCACATGAAGTGATGACGAACTCGCTTCACGGGCAGGGGATCAAAACCGTAGGCCATCGCATCGTTGTTGATGGGTATGCGCCCGATGGTACGCCCGAAGCGATCTATGTGCAGGACGCGCCGGGGTTCACGCTGTCGGTGCAGTGGCATCCGGAGTGGGACGCGGAAAACGACCCGGTCTCGCGCCCGCTGTTCGAGGCGTTCGGGGCAGCCGTGCATGCATGGTCGGAAGGATCAGGTGCGCGGTCGGTTCAACAAAGCGCATAAAATGTACGCCGGTCCGGGAGAGAAGGACCAGACCGGCGCATCGTGATCAAACCAGCAAATTGAACTGATTGATCAGCGGTAGTGCGCGCGCACGCTCGCCCGTCAGGTCGAATAGGGCGTTGCCGAGCGCAGGCATTGAAGGGGGCGTTCCGGGCTCACCCACGCCGCCAAGGTGACGGTTGGTTTCCAGAATGCGCACCTCGGTCGCGGGCGCGTTGTGCATCCGCAGGGCGTCGTAGTCGGGGAAGTTGTATTGCTCGACCTCGCCCTCGGCAAAGGTGATCTCACCCATCACGGCGGCCGACAGACCATAGATCATGCCGCCGAACATCTGGGCCTCTACCGTGCCGGGGTCCAGCGCAAGGCCGACGTCACAGGCGATCCAGGCTTTGGCGATGCGGATGGTGCCGTCTTCGTCAACCACTTCGATCACCTGCGCGACTGGCGTGCCAAAGCTGTAAGTCATCGCGACACCACGCCCGACACCGTCGGGAGTTTTGCCGGTCCAACCCGACATCTCTTTGACCGCTTGTAGTACACCGGCCGAGGGGGCGTGCTCGTCATTCGCCAGTTCCAGCCTGAAATCCAGTGGGTCGCGACCGGCGGCGTGGGCCATTTCGTCCATGAATGTCTCGTGGAAAAACCCGTTATGGCTGTTGCCGACCGAGCGCCAGAACCCTACTGGCACGCTGAGATCCGCAATATGGCCACTGATGCGGTAGTTGGGGACGGCGTAGGGCTGGTTGAACAGTCCTTCGACCAGCACCTTGTCGGGTCCGGCACCGGGCAGGCCGGTATAACGCTCAACCGCCTGCTGGGTGCAGGACTGCGCGGCGACCTTGCCGTCGATCAGAACGGCCTGACCGTCCTTGACCGCGCCGCGCATTCGGGCAATCGCGCCGGGACGGTAGTAGTCATGGCGCATGTCTTCTTCGCGGCTCCAAGTGGTCTGGACCGGGACGCCGGGCATGGCCATCGCAACCTTGGTCGCGATTTCAGCAAAGTCCAGCTCTCCGCGCCGGCCAAAGCCGCCGCCCAAATAGGAGGTGTGGATCTCGACCGCGTCCTTGTCCAGGTTGGCGGTGTTTGCTGCATGCGCCAGCAGTAGGGTGGGAGCTTGATTGCCACACCACAGATCCAGCTTGGTGCCGGTGAACAGCGCAGTGGCGTTCATCGGTTCCATCGTGGAATGCGCCAGGTAGGGCACCGTGTATTCGGCGCTGATTTCCGTCGCACCTTCGGGCAGGACATCCACATCGCCATCATCGCGCATTGTCGAGTTCGGAGCGTCGTCGAACGCCTCGGCGATCTTGGCGAACAAACCGTCAGTTTCAGGCGGATAGGGCGCGTCGCCCCAATCCACATCAATGGCCTCGACCGCTTGAATGGCCAACCAGGTGTTGTTGGCGATGACGGCGACACCATTGCCCAGATCGACCACCTGTTCTACACCGGGCATGGTTTTGGCGGCGCTGTCGTCAAAGCCGTTCATCACGCCGCCCAGTTTCGGGTTCATCCGGACCGAGGCGAATTTCAAACCCTCAGGGCGCACGTCGATGCCGAACTCGGCGGTGCCGGTGGACTTGCCCAGCACATCAACGCGCGGCAGGTTTCGTCCTAACAGACGCCAATCCGACGGGTCGCGCAGACCGACATGGGGTGGCTCAATCTGCCCGGCAGCTTCGGCCAGTTCCGTATACGGCAGGCGCGTGCCGTCAGGCGCGATCACCGCACCATCTTCGGTCTTCAGCTGAGTGCGATCAACGCCCAACCGATCCGCCGCCGCCTGTTTCAGCGTTTCGCGCGCGGTGGCCCCGGCTTCGCGCATCCGCTCGAATCCGTCCTTCATCGAGGTCGATCCGCCCGTGACCTGCAGACTGAGGCTGCGGCCAATCACGCCCAAGGCCTCGCCCAGATTGTGCTGGAAATCCGAGATGTCATAGCCCTTGTTCGGCAGCCCTTCGCCCAGCAGAGCGTTGTTGTAATAGGCCGCTGCGGCCGGGCCGTGCAGAACGCGGATATCGTCCAGCTCCACATCCAGCTCTTCTGCGATCAAGGCGGCCCAAGTGGTCATCACGCCCTGTCCCATCTCGGCGCGCGGCGCGAACAGTGTCACCCCTTGCCGGTCGATCAGGACAAACGGGCTGAGCGCCGTTTCACCATCGCCGGGTTTCAGCGGGTTGGCGGCGGGGCGACACACGTAATAGGCACCAAAGGCCACGCCGCCAACAATAGCGGCTGATCCGATCAGGAAGGTGCGGCGCAGGATTTTACCAACAGATGCCATGGCTTACGCCTCCTTCAGTTTGGATGCAGCGTCGTGGATCGCGGCCCGAATGCGAGGATAGGTGCCGCACCGGCACAAATTGCCCTGCATCGCGTCGTCGATATCCGCATCGGTGGGCGAGGGGTTCTCGGCCAGCAGCGCCGCGGCTTGCATGATCTGGCCCGACTGGCAAAAACCGCATTGAGCGACCTGATGATCCACCCAGGATTGCTGTATGGTGGCCATCGCTTCGGGCGTTCCCAGGCCTTCGATTGTTGTGACGTCGCCCCAGACATCGGACAGGGCAACCTGGCAGGAGCGAACCGCCTCGCCGTCGATATGGACGGTGCATGCGCCACAGGCTGCCACGCCACATCCGTATTTGGTGCCGGTCATGCCCAATTCGTCGCGCAAAACCCACAAAAGGGGCACATCATCGGGCAGGTCCACCTGATGGGAAGTTCCGTTGATCGTCAGATTGGTCGCCATTGCGCTTCCTCTCGGCTTGTCGCTGCGTGGTTCTTCTGACATAAATAGGTGAAACTGTCAGATCGTCAACTGACAAAATGAGTTAAAAATGTCAGAAGCTGAATTAAAAGATATTGTTGCCGGAGAAAAGAGCCAGTCCATTCTGGAATCGGCCCTTCAGGCGTTTTCGGCCTATGGGTTCCGAAAAACCTCGATGGATGACATTGCCAAGGGTGCGGGAATGTCACGCCCTGCCGTGTACCAGTATTTCCCGAACAAAGAGACGATTCTGCGCAAGCTGACCCAGCGGTATTATGACCGCAAGATTGCCGCCGTCGCCGAGGCTTTGACAGCCGGGGGGGCAGTGCAACAGATCATCAGCGGCGCGATCGAGGCGCAGACCGATGGGATGGCCGAAATATTGGCGACACCGCACGGACTGGAGTTGCTGGATGTCAGCGTCTCGACCGCTGCTGATCTGGTGACCGAGGGCGAGGCGCAGCTTGTCGCGCTTTACGCGAATTGGCTCGGGCTAGAGGCGGCAAACGGGCGTGTGCGATTGTTTGATAAGCCGTCGGAGACAGCCAAAATGATCACCTCAGCCCTGCGCGGGATCAAGGTTTCGGCCACGGATACGCAGGACTTCACCCGGTCAAACGCCAACTTTGCGACCCTTCTTGGCGCAGGGCTGGCGATCACGTAACGCGCTGGCGCTGCTTGTATTCCGGCGTATCCCACAGGCGATTGGTCATGATGTCGGCCAGAATGTCCACGGCGCGCGCGACATCCTGTTCGTCGATGTAAAGCGGTGTGAAGCCAAAGCGCATGATGTCTGGCGCGCGGAAATCCCCGATCACGCCGCGGGCAATCAGTGCCTGCATAGCCGCATACCCTTCGATGAACCGGAACGAGACCTGGCTACCGCGTTGGTTCGGGTCACGCGGGCTGGCCAGCACCAGTTCGGGGCAGGTGGCCTCGACCTGCGCGATGAACAGTTCCGTCAGTTCCACCGATTTGGCGCGCACATCCGCCATGTCCGCCATATCCCAGATGTCCATCGCTGCCGAGAGCGCCGTCATCTGGACGATCGGAGGGGTACCGACCCGCATCCGCTCGATTCCGCCGCCGGGGCGGTAATCCAGATCAAAGGCAAAGGGCGCTTCGTGACCCAGCCAGCCCGACAGGGCTGGGCGCACTCGGTCGGCCAGCCGCGGGGCGACATAGATAAAGGCGGGCGCTCCGGGGCCGCCATTGAGATATTTATAGGTGCAGCCTACCGCAAAATCAGCATTGCAGCCTGACAGGTCTACGGGAATTGCTCCGGCGGAATGGGCCAGATCCCAAACCGCGATCGTTCCGTTGGCATGGGCCAGTTCGGTCAGCGCTTTCATGTCATGCATCCGCCCAGAGCGGTAATCGACCTCGGTCAGCATCAAGACGGCGACATCCTCGGTAAGGCTGTCGGCCACGTCCTCGGGTGCCACGACGCGCAATTCATAGTCCGGTCCTAACGAGCGTAGAAGACCATCCACCATATACAGATCCGATGGGAAATTGCCGCTATCGGACAGAACCACCTTGCGGTCCGGGCGCAGTTCCAACGCTGAAGCCACGGCTTGGTACACTTTGATGGACAGCGTGTCGCCTGTTACCACCGCGCCGGGTTCCGCGCCGATCAACCGTCCGATACGATCCCCAAGCGCCACGGGCAGCCCCATCCATCCAGCCTTGTTCCAGCCTGTGATCAGCATCTGACCCCATTCCTTGACCAGCATGTCGTTCACCCGGTCACCAGCGGCGCGCGGCAGCGGTCCCAGAGAGTTGCCGTCCAGATAGACAACGCCCTTAGGCAGATCGAACATGGCTTTGGTCGCTTTGAAATCGGTCATGGATGCTCCGGGCTGATGAAAATTCCGTTTCCTGAAGATGGCTAGCGGATGCGCACAGTGCTGTCCATCGGAAGAGGTTGTGAGTTAGGCGGCGTATTACACTGCTGCGACTATCTGGTATTTTGATATTCAGGTCAGAAAGCGATAGACCGTCGGTCGAAAACGACACTCTGGACCTGAGTGACAGCTGGAAAGACGCCGCGAATGCAGAAAATCGATATCCCTCCGATCTGGTTGCTAGCAGCTGCCGGTCTAGCGTGGCTGCAAGCGCAGTTCTTGCCCATGGGATTGTCCTTCAGTGGTTGGTTTACCGATCTTCTCAGTGGCCTTCTGATTGGCGGGGGTGTTATTCTGGCAGTGCTGGCTGTTGTCGAGTTTCGACGGCATAAAACAACGGTTCTTCCGCATCAGGTGCCGACCCAAATGGTGCAGACTGGCATTTTCAAGCGCAGTCGGAACCCAATCTATCTGGGGGATGTTTTGATCCTGACAGGATTGGTCCTGCGGTTCGATGCGGTGCTGTCCCTGGTGCTGATCCCGATTTTCACGTGGCTGTTGGAGCGCCGCTTTATCGTACCGGAAGAAGACCGGTTACGCCGAAAATTTCGTGCGGAATTCGCCCGTTACGAACAGCAGACCCGCCGCTGGGTCTGAGGATCGACGCGTTGTGACACAGCGTAAATTATGCTGCGCTTGCGAAATAATATTGCGCAGGATAGATCAATGTTTGATGAACCATACCGACCACCCGCTCGGGTCTGAGTGAAAATTAGGGGGATACAGCCGGTGAAGATAGGTACACCAAAGGAAATACTGGACGGTGAAAACCGGGTCGCCATGACTCCGGATTCTGCCGTGCAGTTGCAGAAACTGGGCTATGACTGCGCGATTGAGACCGGGGCGGGTGCCGCTGCCGGGTTCTCGGACGCGGTCTATGAGGCCGCAGGCGTTGAGATCGTCAAGACCGCAGCTGCGTTGTGGAAAGGGGTCGATATCGTCGCTAAGGTCCGCCAGCCCACTGAGACCGAGCTGAAGCGCCTTACCAAAGGCAAAACGCTGATCTCGTTCTTCAACCCTGCGGGCAACGAAGACGGGATGGAGCTGGCCAAATCCAAAGGCGCGAACGTGATCGCCATGGAAATGGTGCCGCGTATTTCCCGCGCGCAAAAGATGGACGCGCTGTCCTCGATGGCGAACATCGCTGGCTACCGTGCCGTGATTGAGGCGGGTAACAACTTCGGTCGTTTCTTCACCGGTCAGGTGACGGCTGCGGGTAAAGTACCTCCTGCGAAAGTTCTGATCGTGGGGGCCGGTGTGGCCGGTCTGGCCGCGATCGGGACGTCCACGTCGCTGGGCGCGATCACCTATGCCTTCGACGTGCGCCCCGAAGTGGCCGAGCAGGTCGAGTCGATGGGTGCAGAATTCGTCTATCTGGACTTTGAAGAGCAGCAGCAGGATGGCGCGGCCACTGGCGGGTATGCGTCGGTTCAGTCCGAAGAATTCCGCAACGCGCAGTTGGCCAAGTTCCGTGAACTTGCCCCCGAGATGGACATCGTGATCACCACCGCGCTGATCCCGAACCGCGAGGCTCCTGAGCTTTGGACCAAGGATATGGTCGAAAGCATGAAACCGGGCTCGGTCATCGTCGATCTCGCGGCGGAAAAGGGTGGTAACTGCAAGCTGACTGTCGCGGATGAGAAGATCGTGACCGACAATGGCGTGACCATCATCGGCTATACCGACTTCCCCAGCCGGATGGCGGCGCAGTCCTCGTCTCTGTACGCCACCAACATCCGTCACATGATGGCTGACCTGACGCCTGAAAAGGACGGTCAAATCAACCACGACATGGAAGATGACGTGATCCGCGGCTCGACCGTGACCTTTGAGGGTGAGATCACCTTCCCGCCGCCGCCGCCGAAAGTGCAGGCCATCGCAGCGCAGAAGAAGCCCGAGGTCAAGGAACTGACCCCGGAAGAGAAAAAGGCGCAGGAGATTGCGGCATTCAAGGCGCAGACCAAGCAGCAGTTCACCCTGCTGGGTGTGGGCGGCGCGCTAATGCTGTTGGTGGGTCTGGTCGCTCCGGCCAGCTTCATGCAGCACTTCATCGTGTTCGTGCTGGCCGTGTTCGTGGGCTTCCAGGTGATCTGGGGCGTGGCGCATAGCCTACACACCCCGCTGATGGCGATCACCAACGCGATCTCGTCGATCATCATTGTTGGGGCGCTTATGCAGATCGGATCGGGCTCGTTCCTGGTGATCCTGCTGGCGGCGCTGTCGGTCTTTATGGCCGGGATCAACATCTTCGGCGGCTTTCTTGTCACCCGGCGCATGCTCGCCATGTTCCAGAAATCTTAAGGAGGCCGGGTAGATGATTGGCTTCACCACTGCCGCTTATGTTGTTGCGGCTGTTCTGTTCATCTTGTCTCTGGGCGGGTTGTCGAACCAGGAAAGCGCCAAGCGCGCCGTCTGGTATGGCATTTTTGGTATGGCGCTGGCGGTGTTCGCCACGCTTGTGGGTCCCGGTTCGGGCCTGTGGCTGCTGTCGCTGCTGCTGATTGCAGGCGGCGGTCTGATTGGCTCTTACGTCGCCAAGCGCGTGCAGATGACCGAGATGCCGCAGCTTGTGGCCGCGATGCACAGCCTCGTGGGTCTGGCGGCTGTGTTTGTGGGCTTCAATGCGCATTTTGAGATCGGCAACGTCGCGCAGGTCATGGCGATTGCGGATGCGGCGAACCAAGCGGACCTGTCGGATCTGGGCGCCTTTGCCAAGCTGATCGCCAAGAAGACAGCTGCGGAACTGACCATTCTGCATGTGGAACTGTTCCTGGGCATCTTCATCGGTGCGATCACCTTTACCGGTTCTGTCGTGGCATATGGCAAGCTGGCGGGCAAAGTGACTTCGGCCGCTACCAAGCTGCCCGGCGGTCATGCGCTGAACGCGGCTGCGGCGGGTCTCTCGCTAATCTGTTTGATCTGGTACACCGCGTCGGGTGGTCTGTTCCCGCTGATCCTGATGACACTGGCGGCGCTGTTCATCGGCTATCACCTGATCATGGGCATCGGTGGCGCGGACATGCCGGTGGTTGTGTCGATGCTGAACTCGTATTCGGGTTGGGCCGCAGCGGCCATTGGCTTCAGCCTCGGCAACGACCTGCTGATCGTTGTGGGTGCGCTGGTTGGCTCGTCGGGTGCGATCCTGTCCTACATCATGTGTAAGGCGATGAACCGGCACTTTGTCAGCGTGATCCTGGGCGGCTTTGGCGGCACCTCGGGTCCGCAGATGGAAGTTGAGGGCGAGCAGGTGGCCATTGACGCCGATGGCGTTGCCGCAGCTCTGAACGACGCTGACAGCGTGATCATCATTCCGGGCTACGGTATGGCGGTTGCGCAGGCACAGCAGTCTGTTTCCGAACTGGTCCGCAAGCTGCGCGCCAAGGGCAAAGAGGTGCGCTTCGCGATCCACCCCGTTGCCGGCCGTCTGCCGGGTCATATGAACGTGCTGCTGGCTGAAGCCAAAGTGCCGTATGACATCGTGCTGGAGATGGACGAGATCAACGATGACTTCCCGGAAACGGATGTGGCCATCGTGATCGGGTCGAACGACATCGTGAACCCTGCGGCGCAGGAAGATCCCAACAGCCCAATCGCCGGGATGCCGGTTCTGGAATGCTGGAAGGCCAAGCAGGTGTTTGTGTCCAAGCGTGGTCAGGGCACCGGCTATTCGGGTATCGAAAACCCGCTTTTCTTCAAAGAGAACACCCGCATGTTCTATGGTGACGCCAAGCAGTCGCTGGACAAGCTGCTGCCGATGATCGACTGAGCATCCGGTTCAGAGAAATTGCAAAGGGCGCCTGCCGGCGCCCTTTTCTTTTTTTTGATGTTGGGGGGCTTTGCCCCCAAAGCCCCCCAGGATATTTTTTGGCCAGATGAAGCATGCGGGGTTTGCTTTTTTGGTGTTTGAGGCTGCTAGGTTTCAGGTTGGCAGTTATTTCAACAAGATAGCAGGAATGTATGCGAAGGTATTCTTGTAACTATAAGAAATAAAAAGAGAATTGATGAGAGGCCTGAACATCGTATAGTGCGACGGTGACTTCGGAGCCCGTTATGACCCCCATAGATGATCATCCTTTGCGCTATGCTCTGGCCAATGAATTGCATGCGCGCCCTTTTCCGGTGGCGTCCTCTCCTTGCACGGTAGTGTTTCTGGCGATCAAAAAGTCCGAGGCAGCGGTGGCGCGGGATCGGGATGAAGATATTGCGCATCTGATCAATCTGCTGGACCGCCATGGCGCACAGCATCCGCAGCCTGACGCCACGCATTATGCCGGACAGATCGGGCGCCATTGGTTGAAATGGGAGCAACATACGGAATTTGTCACTTACACAGCGATTACGCAAAATGTCAGTGATCGTGCCTTCAATCCAGCCGATTTCGAGGTGTTCCCCCCCGATTGGTTGATGGCCAGCCCCGGTCAGCGTGTGACCTCGGCCATGATCCGTGTGGTGCCTCGGGAAGGAGATGATCTGGTGCAGTCTGCGCTGGTGGATTGGTTTGAACCTGAAAGCTTGGCTGTGGCGCGGGTGCTGGACGACTCGGCCATATGCGCCAGTGACTTTCGCATCGACCCGGCTGGACACATGCGCTTTGCGCTGTTTGTCGACGAACAGACAGGGCGGCGCAGGACCGGGCGGATTATTCAACGCCTGTGCGAGATCGAAACCTACAAGGCCATGTCCATGTTAGGTTTTGCAAGGGTGAAGCAGCTGACGCCACGGATCAGTGAGTTGGACGCACAGCTGACCCGGTTGATGGGGCAGATGACTGACAATTCGGCGCACCCCGATGAGCTATTGCCAGATTTGTTGTCGACTTCGATCGAACTGGAGACACTGTCTGCCCGCTGTTCGTTCCGCTTCGGGGCCACGGGGGCATATGAAGCGATTGTCCATCAGCGGATCGAAGTGTTGCGCGAAGAACGGTTCGCGGGGCGGCAGAGTTTCGCGGACTTCATGATGCGCCGCTATGATCCGGCCATTCGGACTGTGAAATCCACCGAACGTCGGTTGCAAGCCTTGTCCGACCGGGCGATCCGCGCCGGAGAGTTGCTGCGAACGCGGGTGGATGTGGAGCGCAGCGCACAAAACCAGGCGTTGCTGGAGAGTATGGATCGCCGGTCCGATCTGGCGCTGCGGTTGCAGCATACGGTCGAAGGGCTGTCGGTGGTTGCGATCAGTTATTATGCAGTCTCGCTAGCCAGTTATTTGCTGTACCCCTTGACCAAGGCTGGGATCAGCAAAGGTATGCTGACCGCTATTGTTACGCTGCCGGTCGTGTTTTTGGTCTGGTACGGGATTCGTCAGATACGCAAGCGGTTGGAATAATCCGCATTTGCTAATCCCGGGAGCGTCTATAGAACGGAAACAGGCAGGGACGTGCGAAGGATTAGAGCGTGATCGGAATATTGGCCGCATGGCGGGCCGTGGCGGCCATGTTCATCTTGAATGGTGCGCTTTTCGGTATCTGGGCCTCGCGCATTCCGGCGGTCCGCGATCGGCTGGATCTGACGCATGAGGCCTTGGGATATGGTCTGCTGTTTATGGCGGCAGGTGCGGTGTGTTCTTTTCCGGTCACGGGGCGTTTGACCGACAGGTTTGGTGCTGTTGCGATTACGCGGGTCATTGCCGTCCTCTATACGTTTTCCCTGATCCTGCTGGCCTTTGCGGGCGGGTTCTGGGCGCTGGCGGCGTTTCTGTTTGTATTCGGGGCCTTTCATGGCTCGATGGATGTGGCGATGAACGCCTGGGCGGCCGAGGTCGAGCAGGCCTATGATAAACCAGTCATGTCCTCGTTTCACGCGATGTGGAGCCTTGGGGCAGGGCTGGGCGCGCTCAGCGGGTATGGCGCTGTGCAGTTGGGTTTGTCTGTCTTACAGCACTTCTTGCTGGCGGGCGGTGTTGTGGTCGCGCTGGCGTTGGCTTTTTCCTGGGTGCGATGGTCGTCGCGGCGGGTTGAGACGTCAGGTGGGGCGGTTTTCGCGTTGCCATCGGGGGCCTTGGTACTGGTGGGGTTCATCGCACTGTGCGGCGCTTTGGGCGAGGGCGCGGTCGCAGATTGGAGCGCGATTTTCCTGCGTGATATCACCGGAGCAGCAGAAAGCGTCGCTGCGTTGGGATATGCGGTGTTCTCCGTTACGATGGTGGCGTTCCGGCTGGCAGGCGGGTTTGTCATCGCTCGGTTTGGCGCGGTGCCTACGGCACGGTTCGGTGGGGTTTGTGCGGCTTTGGGCGTGATCGGGGTTGTTGCGGCCAACGCGCCGGGACCAGCGCTGGCTGGGTTTGCGTTGATGGGTGTCGGCTATGCGGTGATTATGCCGCTTGCGTTCAGCCGGGCTGCCAATGATGCGACGATCCCGCCGGGGCAGGCCATCGCCAGCGTGGCGACGTTGGGCTATGGCGGGTTGTTGATCGGACCTCCGCTTATTGGGTTTTTGGCTGAAATGCTTACATTGCGTTTGGCGTTCATGGCGCTGTTGCCGCTGGCTGTGTTCATTGTGCTGCTATCTGGTGCATTGAAGACAGACAGATAGATTTGGGAGAGAGATATGCCGATCAAAAACCGCTTTGCGGAGTTGCAGACGGAAATTACGGAATGGCGGCGTGACATTCACGAACATCCCGAAATTCTGTTCGAAACGCACCGGACCAGCGCTCTGGTCGCGGAAAAGTTGAAGGCGTTTGGGTGTGATGAGGTGGTGACGGGCATTGGCCGAACCGGAGTTGTTGGGATGATCAAAGGCAAGGCTGACACCAGCGGCAAGGTCATAGGGTTGCGGGCGGATATGGATGCGCTGCCGATCCTTGAGGCGACAGGGCTGGACTATGCCTCGAAAACTGAAGGGGCGATGCATGCGTGCGGCCATGACGGGCATACGGCAATGTTGCTGGGGGCGGCCAAATACCTGTCCGAGACGCGGAACTTCGATGGCACTGTTGTGGTGATCTTTCAACCGGCCGAAGAAGGCGGTGGCGGCGGCCGCGAGATGTGTGAAGACGGGATGATGGACCGATGGGGTATTCAAGAGGTCTATGGAATGCACAACTGGCCGGGTCATCCCGTTGGCAGTTTCGCCATCCGGCCCGGTGCGTTTTTCGCGGCCACCGATCAGTTTGATATCGTGTTTGAAGGCAAGGGCGGTCACGCGGCCAAGCCACATGAAACGGTGGATACGACAGTGATGGCCGCACAGGCTGTGTTGGCCTTGCAGACCATCGCCGCGCGGAATGCCGACCCGGTGGATCAGGTGGTGGTGTCAGTCACTTCGTTCGAGACCTCTTCCACTGCGTTCAACGTGATCCCTCAGACGGTCAAGATGCGCGGCACTGTGCGGACTATGAGCACCGCCATGCGCGACTTGGCCGAGAAGCGGATTGGCGAAATCTGCAACGGTGTTGCTGCGACCTTTGGCGGGCGCGTCGATGTCACCTATTACCGGGGCTATCCTGTGATGGTGAACAGCGAGGCGCAAACCGAGTTTGCAGCTGATGTGGCGCGGTCGGTGTCCGGTGCATGCGAAGAGGCACCTTTGGTCATGGGGGGTGAAGATTTTGCGTTTATGCTGGAGGAGCGGCCGGGCGCGTATATTTTGGTGGGCAACGGCGACACGGCAGCGGTGCATCACCCAGAGTATAATTTCAACGATGAAGCGATACCGGCCGGGTGTAGCTGGTGGGCTGAGATTGTTGAACAGAGGATGCCGGCGGCTTGAACGTGCGGGCCGGTGGGGGCTCTGCCCCCACGCCCCCGGGATATTTTTAGCCAGATGAAGTGGGATCCTGACGTTTCAGGTTAAGCTGGGCGCAAAGTGTTTCGACGATGTCGTCCAGTGCGTTTTTTTGAGAGTTTACGCAGGTTTTCGCAGCTTCGCGGGCTGCGTTCAGTTTGGTTGGATCAGACAGCCATTGGGTCACAGTCTTCGTTAACTCTGGTGCTGTTCGTACCTCGGTTACGCCACCTGTTTCGATCAGAGGGGCGAAGGTCTCGGCGAAGTTAAAATAGCCGGGACCGGTGATCACGGCTGCGCCAGCTTGGGCAGGTTCGAACGGATTATGGCCACCGATTTCCCTGAGGGACCCGCCGAGGAACACAATAGGGCAGAGCGCATACCAGGTGCCGGTTTCGCCCAGCGTGTCGGCGACATAGATTTGTGCATCCTGCGCAATGGGTTGCGACGCAGAGCGGAAGGCTGCCGTTAGGTGAGACTGTTGGATCAGCGCGGCGACGTCGCCTCGACGCTCGGGGTGGCGAGGGATCAAGAGGAGCAGCAGGTCGGGCCAGCGGTTCAGCAGTTCGGCATGGGCCGACAGTACGGTTTCCTCTTCTCCGGCGTGGGTCGAACTGGCGATCCAGATGGGGCGGTCACTGATTTGGGTTCGAATTTCCTCAAGTGTGGTGCGGTCCACCGGTAGCGGGTCGGACATCGCTTTGAGGTTCGTGCCCGGTTTCACGCGGGTTTCTGGGGCACCCATAGCAATCAGGTTGCGGGCGGTTTTGTCGTTTTGGGTCAGGAAAAGGGTGAATTGGTCCAGAAGGAAACGCGCTGTTTGGGGCCGTTTTTTCCACCCCTCAACCGATCGATCTGAAAGTCGTGCATTCAGCAGCGCCAGAGGTGTGTCGCGATTGTGGGTTTCGGTGATAAGCCGCGGCCAGATTTCGCTTTCGACAAAGATGGCGGCATCGGGTCGCCAGTGGTTCAGAAAGCGCCGGACCGGGCCAGCTGCGTCCAAGGGCGGGTATTGATGGCGCGTCCGGGGCGGCATACGCTTTTCGATGAGCGCCGCCGATGTGGGTGTTCCTGAGGTGATCAGGAAGCTGGCATCTGGCAGCCTTTCGCCCAGACGTTTGATCAGAGTGATGACCGACAGAGTCTCGCCCACACTGGCGGCGTGAAACCAGATGAGTTGGCCTTTGGGGCGCGGTTGGCTGGCGTGACCCAGTCGCTCATGTTGGCGCAGGGTTGGGACTTCTGCCGCCAGAAGTTTCTTGCGCACCGCGCGCCATACGAAAGGGGCCGCCACAGCAGTCAGGCCGCAATACAAATGGTAAAGCAGCGTCGGTCGGCCAGAAGGGGCGGCCATGTCAGCCGCCTGTGTGGCTCATGTGGCGGCTCATTTTGCCATCCACCGACTGGCGGGAATAGTCGAAATCATGCCCCCTGGGCTTGAGGTCGATTGCGGCTCGGATCGCCTCTTCCAGCGGTTGCTCGGTGTCGGGATGGTCGCGCAGCGCACCGCGCAGGTCTGCCATATCCTCTTGCCCGAGGCACATATACAGCTCACCGGTGCAGGTCAGGCGCACGCGATTGCAGCTTTCGCAGAAATTGTGCGACAGTGGCGTGATGAAGCCGATCTTTTGGTCTGTCTCTTCCAGACGGACATAGCGCGCGGGTCCACCGGTGCGTTCGGCCAGGTCGGACACTGTGTAGTGGTTTTCGTATTCCTTGCGCACATCTTTCAGTGACCAGTATTGGTCCAACCGGTCTTCGTTGCCGATATCCCCCATGGGCATCACCTCGATCCAGGTCAGGTCCATGTCGCGTTCGGCACACCATTTTGTGATCGTGGGGAGCTCTTCTTCGTTGAAGCCTTTCAACGCAACCGCATTGATTTTGATCCGCAACCCGGCCTTTTGCGCCGCATCAATTCCGTTCAGAACTTGCTTGAGACGTCCCCAGCGGGTGATCTGAGCGAATTTGTCCTCGTCCAGCGTATCCAGCGAGATATTCACCCGCCGTACGCCAGCGGCGTAGAGGTCATCGGCAAAGCGATGCAGTTGTGATCCGTTGGTGGTCAGCGTCAGCTCTTTCAACGCGCCGCTGTCCAGATGCCGGGTCATGGCGTTAAAAAACGTTATGATATTGCGGCGTACCAGCGGCTCGCCCCCGGTGATCCGTAACTTTTCTACGCCCATGTTCACAAAGGTCGAACACATGCGGTCCAATTCTTCCAGCGTCAGCAGGTCCTTTTTGGGCAGGAACTTCATGTCCTCGGACATGCAGTAGACACAGCGGAAATCGCAGCGGTCCGTGACGGAGACGCGGAGATAGGTGATGGCGCGAGCGAACGGGTCGATAAGTGGAGCAGTCATGCGACATAGGTAAAGCGCCACCCGCCCTGCGACAAGGGCGAACTGTGCTTTGCGCTGGTACAGATGCGCGCACGGCAGTAGGGTTTGGGCATGAGATATGCGCTTTTGCTATGCTGTATTCTGGTCGCGGGGTGCGATGCAGTCCGATCGACCACGGATCGAGTGTTCAACCGGGGTGAACCGGCTGCCGCACCCGAGCCCGAAGAGGCTGTGGTTGAAGAGGTTGCCGAACCCGAACCGGCCCCAGCAACCGCTGCCGGTTGGATTGGGGCCAAGACCACGATTGCCAGCTTGGGCGATCCGACGACGCCGGGGCGCTGGATGCAGACACCTCTGGTCGAGACGGAATTTACCGGGCGGGTGCTTGTACCCCGTACTGGCGCGCAGGCTTATATCACGCTGGTTCCCGCTCCGGGGCCCGAAGGCGGGGGGAGCCGCCTGTCGCTGGACGCGATGCGAGAGCTGTTGTTGCCCTTTGATGAACTGGTCGAGCTAGAAGTCTACTCCAACTGATCTTTCAGGTACTTGCCTGCTTCGCGGCGGGCAAAGGGTTTCATCGCCGAGCCATGCGTTTGCAAAAAGGCGATGACGCGCGGTGCGTCGTGCTTGGACAATTCGCGCAGCCACCACGCGATAGATTTCTGGATGAACCAATCACGGTCAGGCACATAGCCCGCAGCCCAGCCCAGAATCCGATCCCGGTGTTTCAGGTCGTCTGGTTTGGGATGGTTCTGTTTGGTCCAAGGCAGGGTAGCGACCAAAGCCGCGCGACGGGTCCACATGTGGTCGGATGTCGTCCAGCGTTCGACCTGATCCAACCGCGCAGGATCGGCGGACAGGCGTTTCTGCATTGCCATACAGGCGTGGTCGGCAACGGCCCAGGCGTCGAAATCGGGCAGCCAGCTTTGCAGCAGATCCCATGCCGCTTCATCTGGCCGGATGCGTGCCTGCGTCAGCAGCTTGGCGGAGGCGATGCGCGCCTCATGAATATTCGTCTGCCAAAGCGCACCTGACAGAGCAACGCGGTCCGGCACATCCAGCTCTTGCCGCCAGCTTTTGGTCAGATCATTCAGAACCGGATTGGGCACTCCCAGATAAGCGCGGTCCACCTTGTGATAGGCGGCGGCCTGCTGCGCGCGCTCGGCATCCGCGTGCGCCTTGATCTGGTCCAGATAGACGGCGGCTTGTATCATTCGACCGTGACGGATTTCGCCAGATTGCGCGGCTGATCCACATCGGTGCCCTTTGCGACCGCCGTGTGATAGGCCAGCAACTGCGCCGGAACCGAATAGAGGATCGGTGCAAGGCTGGGATGGATATGGGGCATGCGAATAGTGCTTTGAACCCCGTCCTTGGCCTCGGCGATGCCGTCGTCGTCGGAAACGAGGATCACCTTGCCTTTACGTGCCATCACCTCTTGCATGTTCGACACCGTCTTGTCGAAAACCGCATCGCGCGGAGCCATCACCACGACGGGCATATGCTTGTCGATCAGGGCGATGGGCCCATGTTTCAGCTCACCCGATGCATAACCTTCGGCGTGTATATAACTGATTTCTTTCAGTTTCAGCGCGCCTTCCATTGCCAGTGGAAACATGAGGCCGCGACCCAGAAACAAAACGTCGCGCGCCTCGGACAGGCGTTGGGCAGCGGCGCGGATGGCATCGTTTTGCTCCAGCGCTGTGTTCAGCACAGATGGCAGGCCACGCAAGGCGGCGGCGTGATCAGCCATTTGCTCGGGTGTCAGAGTGCCTCGGTCGGCAGCGGCCTTCAGCGCCAGCATCAGTAGCACGCTGAGCTGACAGGTGAAGGCTTTGGTCGAGGCAACGCCGATCTCGACCCCAGCGTGGATGGGCAGCGCGATGTCGCTTTCCCGCGCGATCGAGCTTTCGGGGACGTTGACGACCGAAACGATCTTGTCGGCCTTGCCCTCGCAATAGCGCAGCGCGGCCAGCGTGTCGGCTGTCTCGCCCGACTGGCTGACGAACAAGGCCGCCGTACGACCGGGAATGGGCGGTTCGCGGTAGCGAAACTCGCTGGCGATATCGACCTCGACAGGGATCTTGGCCAGTTGCTCGAACCAGTATTTCGCGGTCAGACAGGCATAAAAAGCGGTGCCGCAGGCGACCATAGTTAGGCGGTCCAGCTTGGTGAAATCCAAATTGCCGGGCAGGGTGATCTCATCCCCGCCCGTGCGCAGATAGGATCGGATCGCCTCGGCCACCACAACGGGTTGTTCGGCGATTTCTTTGGCCATGAAATGCTTGTGTCCGCCCTTGTCGGCGCGGGATTGGTCGATCTTGATCTGGCGGAGCTCACGATTGACCAACTCACCGGCTTCGTTACGGATCTCCAGCGAGGTGCGGGTTAGTACCGCGCGGTCACCCTCTTCTAGATAGGTGATGCGGTCGGTTAGCGGGGCCAGTGCGATGGCGTCCGAACCTACGTACATCTCGCCATCCCCGTGACCGACGGCCAGCGGAGAGCCCTTGCGCGCCGCCACGATCAAATCGTCCTGACCGTCGAAAAGGAACGCCAGCGCAAAAGCACCCTCAAGCCGGTCGATGGTTTTGAACGCGGCCTCAACCGGTGAGAGGCCAGACTTTAGGTAATGCTCAGCCATCAGAGCCACGGTTTCGGTGTCGGTTTCGGTTACGAAACCCACTCCATGCTCGGCCAGCTCAGCCCGTAGCTCGCGGTAATTTTCGACGATCCCATTGTGCACCACGGCCACAGGGCCCGCCTGATGCGGGTGCGCATTGGTCACCGAGGGCACGCCGTGTGTGGCCCAGCGGGTATGGCCGATACCAGATTTACCGGGCAGGGGGTCATGTACCAGCAAATCGCTGAGGTTCACCAGCTTGCCTACGGCCCGTCTGCGTCCTAACGCTCCGTTGTTCACGGTCGCAATCCCGGCGCTGTCATAGCCGCGATATTCAAGACGCTTCAGCGCCTCGACCAGAATGGGGGCAACCTCGTGTTCGCCCAAAACGCCTACGATACCACACATGGGTCAGGCTCCTTTGTCGCGGCGAGCCTTTTTCGCCTTGAGCATTTCAAAAAGTTTGCGCGCATAGCCGGGTTTGTTGTCCTGCTTGGCCCGTGCTACGGCCAGAGCGTCGGGCTCGACGTCGCGCGTGACCACCGTGCCGGTCGCCGTCATCGCGCCGTCACCCACGGTCACGGGGGCAACCAGCATGGTGTTTGATCCGATGAACACATTCTCACCAATCGTGGTCTTGTGCTTCATCACCCCGTCATAGTTGCAGGTGATCGTACCCGCTCCGATATTTGTTGCCGCACCAACAGAGGCATCCCCGATATAGCTGAGGTGGTTGACCTTAGCCCCTTCGGCGACCTCGGCATTCTTGATTTCGACGAAATTCCCGATGCGCGTGTTCTCGGCCAGTTCAGTGCCGGGGCGCAGGCGGGCATAGGGGCCGACGATAGCTCCGCGGCTGACATGGCAGCCTTCCAGATGCGAAAACGCCCGGATCGTCGCGCCACTTTCGACGGTAACGCCGGGGCCGAAGACCACGTTGGGTTCGATCACCGTGTCCCTTCCGATGATCGTATCGGCGGCCAGATAGACGGTTTCCGGAGCCATCAAGGTTACGCCCAGATCCAGCAGGTCTGCGCGGGCGCGAGCCTGGAATACCGCATCAGCAGCGGCCAGATCAGCGCGCGAGTTGACGCCTAGCGTCTGCGCCTCGTCACAGGCAACAGCGGTGACTTTCAGATCCCGGCTGCGGGCGATCTCGACCACGTCAGTCAGGTAGTATTCCTCGGACGCGTTGTCATTGCCTACCGCGTCGATCAACGAGAGCAAGGTTAGTGCGTCACAGGCCAAAAGCCCAGAGTTACAGAAACTTATCGCGCGTTCCTCATCCGAGGCGTCCTTGTATTCTACGATCCGTTCCAGCGTGTCTCCCTGCATGACCAGACGGCCATAGCGGGCGGGATCGGCAGCCTCGAACCCCAGAATGACCAAATCATTCTGTGCGCGTGCCTCGATCATCCGTTCCAGCGTGTCAGGCTGCAAAAACGGCGTGTCACCGTAAAGGACCACCACGTCGCCTTCGAACCCCTCCAGCGCGGCGCGGGCCTGGGCGACGGCATGGGCGGTGCCCAACTGTTCCTCTTGTACGGCAATCTGCGCGGTCTCATCCTCGGCTGTGGCGACCTTGGCAACGGCCTCGGAGCCGTGGCCGGTGATAATCACCGTGCGTTCGGGCGACAGCACGGCCCCGGCGCGCATGGCGTGGACCAGCATCGGAGCTTGCGCGATGGGATGCAGAACTTTGGGGATATCCGAATTCATCCGGGTGCCTTTTCCGGCGGCGAGGATGACAAGGGCGGTGCTCATGAATTCGTTTTCTCTTTGTGTTTTGTTGGCGACCGTTTTATCCGCTGGGGGCAAAGGCGCAAGCGGTTCGGGCATCAAACTAGATTGCCGTTTGCAACACGACGTGGCGAAAACCCGCCGAGGCAGGAGGCTTTATGCGTACCGTAATCTTCGATCTGGATGGAACTTTGGCGGATACATCCGGCGATCTGCTAGAGGCCGCGAACCATTGTTTTCGTCATATGGGCCATGGCGACGTGCTGATCCACGGGCAGGACGCGGGCGTCGCGCTGCGGGGTGGCCGGATGATGTTGACCCACGGGTTAAAGCGCGTTGGAGCATTCGAAGAGCAGACCATTTCGGACTATTACCCGATGTTGCTGGAGGCCTATGCGCAGGCCATCGACACCCATACCACCTTTTATCCCGGCGCGTTGGACGCGGTCGAGGCGCTGAAAGCGGCCGGTTACGGCGTGGGCATCTGCACCAACAAGCCCGAGGCGCTGGCGCATCAGTTGCTGTCACAGATGGGAGTGCGGGATCAGTTCGCCGCTCTGGTCGGGGCGGATACGTTGCCCGTGCGCAAACCCGACCCCGAACCGCTGCGCGAGGCTGCGCGGCGGGCAGGTGGTCATCCCGACCTGTGTGTTCTGATCGGCGACTCCGATACCGACCGGAACACGGCAAAGGCGGCGGGTGTGCCGTCGGTTCTGGTCACATTCGGCCCGTCTGGTGACGACATGGCCGCGCTGGAGCCCGAGGCGTTGCTGCATCATTTCGATGATCTGCCCCGCGTGGTCGAGGGGTTGATCGGTGCGGCGGCTTAGTCTCTTGACCCAAGCGGGCGTGAGGACCAGAACAGAGCCATGACCGAGATATTCACTGGCAGCTTCACCCAGCAGGAACCCATCCCCGAAGAGGCGGTCGAGGCCGCGCTCGCTGTACTGCGCCATGGGCGGTTGCACCGATATAACGTGGTGCCCGGAGAACTGGGCGAAACCGCGCTGCTGGAGCAGGAATTCGCGGCGCAGATGGGGGCGAAATACTGTCTGGCGGTATCCTCGGGCGGATATGCGCTGGCCACGGCCCTGCGCGCCGTTGGGGTGCAGCCGGGTGATCCGGTGCTGACCAATGCTTTCACGCTGGCGCCGGTGCCGGGGTCAATCGCCTCGGTCGGGGCGAGGCCTGTGTTCGTGGGCGTGACCGAAGGGTTGGTGGTTGATCTGGACGATCTTGAAGCCAAGCTGGATCAGGCGCGAGTGCTGATGCTCAGCCATATGCGCGGGCATCTGTGCGACATGGACCGGCTGATGCAGATGTGCGACGCCGCAGGAGTGATCGTGATCGAGGACTGCGCCCATACGATGGGGGCAGCGTGGCGCGGGCAATTGTCGGGGCGGCAGGGGGCCATTGGGTGTTATTCCTGCCAGACCTACAAGCATGTGAACTCGGGTGAGGGCGGCTTGCTGGTCACCGATGATGAGGAACTTGCAGCGAAGGCGACGATGTTGTCGGGCTCGTATATGCTGTACGAACGTCATCTGGCCGCACCGGGGCCAGAGGTGTTTGAGCGGATCAAATATAACACCCCCAATGTCTCGGGCAGGATGGATAACCTGCGGGCGGCGATCCTGCGGCCTCAACTGCGGGATCTGGACCAGCAGGTTTCGCGCTGGAACGAACGCTATGCTGAGATCGAAGATGGTCTGCGCGACACGCCCGGCCTAACTATTGTCGAACGGCCCGAAGGTGAGACCTATGTGGGCTCTTCCATTCAATTCCTCTTGCTGGATTGGTCGCCCGAGCGTATCGCCGAGGTGATCCACCGCTGTGCTGCGCGTGGGGTCGAGTTGAAGTGGTTCGGTGGGGCCGAGCCCACTGGTTTTACCTCGCGATACGACAGTTGGCGCTATGCGGATAGTGCGCCTTTGCCTGCCAGTGACCGGGTGCTGGCGGGGATCATGGATATGCGGGTGCCGCTGACATTCTCGCTGGAAGATTGCCGCCTTATTGCGCGGATCATCCGGGCCGAGGTTGGCGCGGTCTATCAATCCTGACCAGCGCTAATGCGCGCGCTGGTCCAGCGGGTGTTTGTTGTTTTTACCCAGACGCTCGACAAACCGTTTTTGCTGTTTGATCTGCGGGATGGTCTGCTGCGAGGTTGACGGGGTGACGGCTGTCAGGCCCGGGAACAGCAGGTGGAGCTCCTCCAACGCCTCGGCAGATAGGGCTGACAGAGACATCGGCGACAGCAACATGCTTTCACTGGGGGCGCCGTTCGCAAATACAATTTCATGGTCATCGAAAAGCAGATGGAAATAAGTCGTCGCACACGCCTGCGCCTCGACTTCTACCTCTGGCAGGGCGGTCAGCCGAATGGCTGAGATCAGAACTTCGCGCGCGCCAAACATACGTTCTGCCACGGGCGACGAGGCCTGCATCCGGTGCTGTCGTGACACCAACAAATCCGTATGCGGCATCCCTTGTCCAAGCGCACCTTTGGCAATGCGGATCGGAAGCAGCTTGGGTTCAGCCGTCATCTCGGCCTTGGAAACATGTCGCCGCCCGACCCATTTCAAAGCTTTGGCCCCCGATTGCGTCATCACCAGATCGCCGGCCTTCAACTGTTCGACGGGGATTTCACCATGTTCTGTGTCGATCAGCGTTCCCTGACAGAAACAGATCAGAAGCGAGATGTTGTCGACAATCGCGCCAAGGCTGTCATCGACGCCGATTTCGGTGAATCGCAGCGTGTAGTCACCCGCCTCGGGGAAATCGACGTCTATGGTGATTGTTGTGAAGCTGGCCTCAGTTGGCAGAACGGTCATGGTTGAAATCACGATGCCGTCGCTGTCCACGATTTCGACCGTGAACCCATCGGTGCCCGCGTTACCCAACGAGGCTGTGCGCAATGCTGTATCGAATTCCAAAATACCCGAATGCGCATCGTCCAGCGTAAACGTCTGTTCCAAAACGGTGGTGAAACCCGAGCGGCCATCCAATTCTGAAACCAGATTCCTTGAACCATTTCCAAGGAAGGCAAACTCGGGGTTGATTTCCACGTCGGTGCCCGACCAGTTCGAGCGGCCGCTGCTGAAATCTCCGTTAATAATCACATTCGTCGGGGCCATGGGGTCTGCTTTCTAAATGATTTTCGACTCAACGCATGTCGGCGAGACCCTATTGGCTCAGCGCCGGGACGACAATGTGTTGAAATCGTGAAGATACTCTGAATCCGAGGTTTTTTTGAGTGATTGCGCCAGGTTCTTGACGTCCGCGCTTGTCCGTGTCAAATTATTTGAACAAGTGTTCATTAATCCAGTTGGAGGAAGTCGGGGATGTTCACGGCCACAATGCAGTTCGATCTGGGTGAAGATGTGAATGCCCTGCGGGAGATGGTTCATCGCTGGGCGCAGGAGCGGGTCAAACCGAAGGCTGCCGAGGTCGACAAATCCAACGCCTTTCCCAATGACTTATGGCGCGAGATGGGTGATCTGGGGATGTTGGGTATTACCGTACCCGAGGAATATGGCGGAGCGGGGATGTCCTATCTGGCCCATACCGTCGCAGTTGAAGAGGTGGCGCGGGCTTCGGCCTCGGTTTCGTTGTCATATGGGGCGCATTCAAATCTATGCGTCAACCAGATCAAGCTGAATGGGACGGACGAACAGAAAGCAAAATACCTGCCGCGACTTGTCTCGGGTGAACATGTTGGCGCGCTGGCCATGTCCGAGGCCGGAGCCGGATCGGATGTTGTGTCAATGAAGCTGCGCGCCGAAAAACGCAACGACCATTACCGGCTGAATGGCAGCAAATACTGGATCACCAATGGGCCGGACGCGGATACTCTGGTCGTCTATGCCAAAACCGACCCGGAGGCGGGATCGCGCGGAATCACCGCTTTTTTGATCGAGAAAGAGATGACCGGGTTTTCGACATCCCCGCATTTCGACAAGCTAGGGATGCGTGGGTCAAACACGGCCGAGCTGATCTTTGAAGATGTCGAGGTTCCGTTCGAAAACGTGTTGGGCGAGGAGGGCAAGGGCGTCGCGGTTTTGATGTCGGGTCTGGATTATGAACGCGTGGTGCTGGCCGGGATCGGCACCGGTATCATGGCTGCCTGTCTTGATGAGATCATGCCCTATCTGGCCGAGCGCAAGCAATTCGGCAAACCTATCGGGTCGTTCCAGCTGATGCAGGGCAAGATCGCCGATATGTATACAGCGATGAACTCGGCGCGGGCCTATGTCTATGAGGTCGCCAAAGCCTGTGATCGGGGGGATGTGACACGGCAGGACGCGGCGGCATGTTGCCTCTATGCGTCCGAGGCGGCGATGACGCAGGCGCATCAGGCGGTGCAGGCGATGGGCGGGGCAGGGTTCCTGTCGGATTCTGCCGTCAGCCGGATTTTCCGCGATGCGAAGCTGATGGAGATCGGTGCAGGCACCAGCGAAATCCGCAGGATGCTGATTGGCCGTGAGTTGATGAGTGAGATGTCGTGACGAAAAACGCCCCGCAACAGGATGCGGGGCGCAGAAGTGTTGGATCAGAAACGATGGACGTAGGAAACGCCAATCAGCCAGGGGTCGATCTCGGCTTCGCCGATATCGGCACCATCAAGCGACACGTCCGAGTCGATGTCGAACCAGCGCACGTTCAGACGTACGGCACCTTGTTCAGTGATGGCGTAGTCCAGACCGGCTTGCAACGCGAGTCCGACCGAGTTGTCCAGCTCAAGATCGCCCAAGGCAGAGCTTTCATCAAAGAAGATCGTGTAGTTGATGCCGGCACCGACATAGGGTTTCCAGGCGGTGCCTGTGTCGAAGTGGTAGTTCAACGACAGGGTGGGCGGCAGATGCTTGAGGCTGCCTGCGTCGACGCTGCCCCCCAGCGTGACTTCATGGCTGAACGGGGTTGCAGCCAGCAGCTCGATGCCCAGATTGTCGCGGACAAAGTATTCAACGGTGAAGATTGCGCTGACGTCGGAATCGACTTCGGCGTCCAGACCGGCCAGCGTACCGTTATCGGATTTGGGCTCCAGATACCCCGCACCGATACCAACGGTCCAGTCACCCTGGTTCTGAGCAAGAACAGGAGAAGCAAGCGCCACAAGCGCAGTGGAAAGTGTCAAAGCGGCGAGTTTTTTGGTCATGTCATGGCCTCTGAATGTTTTGATGCTTCGGTTTTGCATCAACCGACCCCTGCCAACTCTGATCTGTGTCAAGTTTCTGTGACAGTTGGGGTGCGCGCGAAGAGGAAAAAATATCTTTGAATCAGGAGGTTCAAGCCATGTGTCCCGCTAGAAACATACCAGGTATGCTGGGTGTGGGTGGCTGGGATGTGCCAGACCGACTCAATATGGCGGCGCAATGTCTGGCGCAGCCGCATGATCAGGTTGCAGTCGTTGATCTGACACGCGATGCGCGAAAGGACATAACGTTCCGGGATCTTGCGCGGATGACGGATGGCATTGGGCAGGTGTTGCAACAACGGATCAGGCCCGGTGATCGGGTCGGTGTATTGCTTAGTCAGTCGTCTTGGTGTGCGGCGGCGCATCTGGCGATCTGGAAACTGGGCGCGATCTCGGTGCCTTTGTTCAAGCTGTTCCAACACGATGCGCTGGCGTCACGCGCGGGCGACGCCGGGGTGCAAGTTGCGCTGACGGATGCCGAGGGGCAGACGCTGCTGAGTGGGTTGGCGGATCCGCTGCGTGTCGACCAAATCGCGCCGTCGGATCAGACGCTACCCTTTGCCGATACCGGCCCCGAGGATCCGGCAGTGCTGATCTATACCTCGGGCACCACTGGCAGCCCCAAGGGCGCGCTGCACGGGCATCGGGTGCTGACCGGCCATCTGCCCGGCGTGTCGATCAGCCATAACCATCTGCGCGACGGCGATTGCCTGTGGACCCCCGCCGACTGGGCGTGGATCGGTGGGCTGTTTGACGTGCTGATGCCAGGTCTGGCGCTGGGCATTCCGGTGGTCGCTGCGCGGCTTGAGAAGTTCACGCCCGAGGCCTGCGCCGATGTGGTCGCGCGCGGCGGGGTGCGCAACGTTTTCTTTCCGCCCACCGCGCTGCGGATGTTGAAAGCGGCGGATCAGGCCATCCCCGGCCTGCGCTCGGTTGCCTCGGGCGGTGAGCCTCTGGGGGCCGAGATGCTGGCCTGGGGGCAAAAGGCATTCGGCCTGACGATCAACGAATTCTACGGGCAAACCGAATGCAACATGGTCGTGTCCTCCTGCGCGCAGGATTTCCCGGTGCGCCCCGGCTGTATCGGAAAACCGGTGCCGGGGCATGACGTGGCGGTGATCGACGAGACGGGGAACCCGACCAGTGAAGAGGGCGACGTTGCCATCCGGCGCGGCTCGGCCTCGATGCTGTTGGAGTATTGGAACCGGCCCGAGGAGACCGCGCAGAAGTTCCGCGGCGACTGGCTGATCACCGGAGATCGTGGCGTGTGGGAAGGCGACTACCTGCGTTTCGTGGGCCGCGATGATGACGTGATTACGTCCGCCGGATACCGTATCGGCCCGGCAGAGATCGAGGACTGCCTGCTAACCCACCCGGCGGTCGCAACAGTTGGCGTCGTCGGCAAACCCGACAAGCTGCGGACCGAGATCGTGAAGGCTTATGTGGTGCTGAAACCGGGGGTCGAGGTCTCGGGTGCGGAGTTGCAGGACTGGGTCAAGGACCGTCTGGCGCAGTATTCCTACCCGCGCGAGGTGGCGTTTCTGGAAGAATTGCCGATGACGGTGACGGGGAAGGTTATTCGGAAAAAGTTAAAGGCGCGAGCGGCGGGGGAGGTCGGAGAATGAAATATTTGATGTTTGTCCTTTCTCTTACCTTTGCAAATGTTTGCTCAGCGCAAGCAGACAGCTCGGGCAATCCGATCAGTGTTTTGGAATGGTTGGACGGTTGCGCGCTACTAACCCAACCTGACAATGGAATGACCATGGATACCAACTGTATCAGTATCGCCGTCGACTATTGTACAATTGGCCGCATCGTTGAAGAACGAGTTCAATGCATTGTCGAACTTTCCAAGCATGTCGACGCGCTTTCGACTGAAATTCAGAACACTGTGCCTAACAGTATTGGCGAGCCAGGCACAGCGGCGCGCATCTATGAGCGAAGATATTTCCAATTGGTCGAAGGGGTTTTCGATGTTTGCGACGCGTCTCCTAGTGAAGAAATTCCCCCAGACACATGGTGCGAAATGTACCTGAACGCTGGGGACTGGGTGCAATGGCGACACTTGCAAAGATTTGCAGAGGGGGCAGCTCAATGAAACTCACATCCAAAGCCATGCCCGCCTCAGAAGGCTTCAAAGCAAACCGAGCGGCCCATATCGACGCGTTGGCGCAAATCGCTGACGCCGCCGAAGCTGCCCGTATGGGCGGGGGTGAGAAATCTCGCGCGCGTCATGAATCCCGTGGCAAGATGCTGCCGCGTCGTCGGGTGGCGAACCTGCTGGATGCGGGGTCTCCGTTTCTGGAAATCGGCGCGACGGCGGCGCATGGGATGTATGGCGACGCTGCACCTTGTGCCGGTGTGATTGCGGGGATTGGTCGGGTGCAGGGGCGCGACGTGATGGTGGTGTGCAACGACGCCACCGTGAAGGGCGGCACCTACTATCCAATGAGCGTCAAGAAACACCTGCGGGCACAGGAGATTGCCGAGGAAAACCATCTGCCCTGCATCTATCTGGTCGATAGCGGCGGTGCGAACCTGCCCAATCAGGATGAGGTGTTCCCCGACCGCGATCACTTTGGCCGCATCTTCTATAATCAGGCTCGGATGAGCGCCAAGGGGATTGCCCAGATCGCGGTAGTGATGGGGTCGTGCACGGCAGGCGGGGCTTATGTGCCCGCGATGTCGGATGTGACGATCATCGTCAAGGAACAGGGCACGATCTTTCTGGCCGGTCCGCCTCTGGTCAAGGCCGCAACGGGCGAGGTGGTCAGCGCCGAGGATCTGGGCGGTGGTGACGTACATACGCGTCTGTCCGGCGTGGCGGACTATCTGGCCGAGGATGATGCGCATGCGCTGGCTTTGGCGCGCCGAGCCGTAGGGTCGCTGAACCTGCGCAAACCGCAGACGGTGGATTGGGCCAACCCTGAGGACCCGGCCTATGACCCAGAGGAAATCCTCGGGGTTGTGCCTGCCGATCTGCGCACGCCCTATGATATCCGCGAGGTGATTGCGCGGCTGGTCGATGGCTCGCGCTTCGATGAGTTCAAGCCGCGCTTCGGGGAAACGCTGGTAACCGGCTTTGCTCATGTTAAAGGCTGCCCCGTCGGGATCATCGCCAACAACGGCGTGCTGTTTTCCGAGGCAGCGCAAAAGGGTGCGCATTTTGTCGAGCTGTGTTCTCAGCGTCGCATCCCGCTGGTGTTCCTGCAGAACATCACCGGGTTCATGGTTGGCCGCAAATACGAAAACGAGGGCATCGCGCGGCACGGGGCCAAGATGGTGACGGCGGTGGCGACGACCTCGGTGCCGAAGGTCACAATGTTGGTGGGAGGCTCGTTCGGCGCGGGGAACTACGGCATGGCAGGGCGGGCGTATCAGCCGCGTTTTCTGTGGACCTGGCCGAATTCCCGGATTTCGGTGATGGGCGGCGAGCAGGCCGCAGGCGTTCTGGCCACCGTGAAACGCGACGGGATCGAGCGGCAGGGCGGTACCTGGTCGGCCGAGGAAGAGGCTGAATTCAAACGCCCGACCTTAGACATGTTCGAAGAGCAATCGCACCCGCTCTATGCCTCGGCGCGGCTCTGGGATGACGGCATCATCGACCCGCGCAAATCGCGCGATGTGTTGGCCTTGTCGCTGAGTGCGGCGTTGAATGCTCCGATCGAGGAGACACGCTTTGGCGTGTTCAGGATGTAAAATGGTCGATCTGGAAAAACTGAAATCACGCTACCCCGGCGCGCAGACCTTCAAGTTCGGAGACAATGCAACGCTAAGCGCCGAGTTGTTGGCGTTGGTGCGCGCAGGAAAGAAAACCGCGACCTGCGGCGCGTTGCGGGATTACCCCGAGGGCAGTGCGGACACGCCGGTTGTAGGGCGCAGGGACATCGCTTTGGAATGGGACGACCGACCGGCGCTGGTGATCGAAACGGTCGAAGTTTCGATCTGCCGCTATTGCAATGTGACCGAGGAGTTTGCGTTGGCCGAAGGCGAGAATGAGACGCTTGAGGGGTGGCGCGAAGATCACCGCCGGTACTTTGAACGAAATGGCGGGTTCGAGCCCGAGATGGAGCTGCTCTGCGAGCGGTTCCGGTTGGTCGAAGATCTGACGGTTGAGGGGTAAGTCATGTTCACCAAAATCCTGATTGCCAACCGGGGTGAGATTGCTTGTCGGGTGATCGAGACCGCCCAGAAGATGGGTGTGGCCTGCGTTGCGGTCTATTCTGATGTGGACGCCTCGGCCAAGCATGTGCAGATGGCGGACGAGGCAGTGCATATCGGTGGTGCGGCCCCGGCGGAGAGTTATCTGAAGGGCGACACGATCATTCAGGCGGCGCTCGACACCGGAGCGCAGGCGATCCATCCGGGCTACGGGTTTCTGTCTGAGAACCCGGATTTTGTGGATGCGGTCGAGGCGGCTGGGCTGACCTTTATCGGTCCCTCAGCCGAGGCGATCCGCAAGATGGGCCTCAAGGATGCTGCCAAAGTCTTGATGGAACAGGCGGGCGTGCCTGTGGTGCCCGGCTATCATGGCGACAATCAGGACCCGGAGCATTTGGCCGGTGCCGCGGACACAATCGGCTACCCTGTTCTCATCAAAGCTGTTGCAGGTGGCGGCGGAAAGGGTATGCGGCTGGTTGAACGTGCCGAAGATTTCGCAGACGCGCTGCACAGTGCGCGAGGCGAGGCGAGCACGGCCTTTGGCAACGACGCCGTTCTGGTCGAGAAATTCGTCTCCAAACCGCGCCATATCGAGGTGCAGGTTTTCGGCGACGGCACCCATGCGGTTCATCTGTTCGAACGCGATTGCTCGTTGCAGCGGCGCCACCAGAAGGTGATCGAAGAGGCTCCGGCACCCGGTATGACGGCTGAAATGCGCGAAGCGATGGGGCAGGCCGGTGTACGCGCCGCCGAGGCGATTGGCTATAAGGGCGCGGGTACGGTTGAATTCATCGTTGATGCCTCGGACGGGCTGCGGCCGGATCGGTTCTGGTTCATGGAGATGAATACCCGCCTGCAGGTGGAACATCCTGTGACCGAGGCGATTACCGGGGTTGATCTGGTGGAATGGCAGTTGCGCGTGGCCGCGGGCGAGACGCTGCCGAAACAGCAGGGTGACCTTTCTATCTCGGGTCACGCGTTCGAGGCGCGGCTGTATGCCGAGGACGTGCCCAAAGGCTTTCTGCCTGCGACAGGAACGTTGACGCATCTGCATTTCCCGGCGCTCTGCCGGGCGGACAGCGGTGTGCGGGCAGGAGATACGATCAGTCCGTGGTATGACCCAATGATCGCAAAAGTCATCGTCCACGGCCCTACGCGCGACATTGCGCTGGAACAGTTACACCGTGCTTTGCAGCAGACAGAGGTTGCGGGCACCGTGACAAACCTCGCCTTTCTGGGCGCGCTGACTCGGCATCAGGGGTTCGCATCCGGCGATGTGGACACCGGCCTGATCGGGCGTGATCTGGATGGGTTGGTTCAGACCTCGGCAACCTCAACGCGTGCCGCAGTTGCGGCGGCCATGACCGCTGCGGGTTTGGTGGGCACATCCGAGGATACAGGATTCTCCCTGTGGGCGCCTCTGCATCGTGCCGTTCAGCTTATGGCGGATGATGTGATTGATCTGGATGCGCAGGTCGAAGGACCGAACCGGCAGGTCTGGCACATCGGCGACGAGACGATTCTGGCCGAACGCACCGCGGGGAACTGGACTATCGGTGGTGCAGCTATGCCGCGCGTTTCAGTCGCTGGTTCCAAGATCACGGTATTCGAGGGTTATGGCCAGGTGTTCGAGATGATCGACCCGCTGGACCGCGATACCAGCGCCATTGGCAATACAAATGTGATCGAGGCTCCGATGCCCGGTCTGGTCAAGGCGGTCTTTGCGCAGTCTGGGCAGGCTGTGGCCGAGGGCGACCGGTTGGCCATCCTTGAGGCTATGAAGATGGAGCATTCGTTGCTGGCAGCCCGCGATGGCGTCGTGGCCGAAGTGCTGGTCGAGGCGGGCGCTCAGGTCGAGGCCGGGGCCGCACTGGTCCGGCTGGAGGAGGAATGACCTGTTCCTGCCGCCTTAGCCGTGGCACAGTTGGATCAACAGCTTAGCGGAGGAGTAAGATGGGCGATCGGGTCGAGATATTCGAAGTGGGGCCGCGGGACGGGCTGCAGAATGAACAGCGGGAAATCCCGGTAGCGGAAAAGATCGCTCTGGTGGATTGCCTCAGCCGCGCCGGGTTCAACCGGATCGAGGTGGCCAGCTTTGTCTCGCCCAAATGGGTGCCGCAGATGGCAGGTAGTGCCGAGGTGCTGGCCGGGATCAGCCGGGCCGATGGAATCCGCTATGCTGCGCTGACACCGAATATGCGTGGATATGAGGACGCGTTGGCCGCTAAAGCGGATGAGATTGCAGTGTTTGCCTCGGCGTCCGAGGGGTTCTCGAAGGCCAATATCAACGCGACGATTGCAGAATCCATCGAACGCTTCACCCCGATCCTTGAGGCCGCGCGCCATATCGACCTGCCGGTGCGGGGCTATGTGTCCTGCGTGACCGACTGCCCCTATGACGGTCCGACCTCGCCCGAAAAGGTGGCAGAGGTGGCCGACACATTGTTCGCGTTGGGCTGCTATGAGATCTCGCTGGGCGACACGATCGGGCAGGGGACGCCTGACACAATCGCTCATATGCTTCTGGCCGTGCGCGAACGGGTGCCTGTGACGCGTTTGTCGGGGCATTTTCATGACACCACGGGACGTGCCATCGACAATATCGACGCAGCTCTGGCGCTTGGTGTGCGGACATTCGATTCGGCGGTCGGCGGTCTGGGAGGGTGCCCTTATGCGCCGGGGGCGGCTGGCAATGTAGCGACCGAAGCGGTTGTCGCTCATCTGGAACGATTGGGGTATGAGACGGGCATTGACATGGCCACAGTAGAAGAAGCCGCGCAGATGGCGCGCGCCATGCGGGCGGAGTGAGGGATGTTCGAAACGATCTCGGTTACGTCGGATGCGCGTTGTGTTGCCACTCTGACGCTGAGCCGCCCAGAAAAACACAATGCCATGTCGGCGCAAATGATTTCCGAACTGACGCAGGCGGCTGCGCAGTTGGGGGCAGACGACGCAGTTCGGGTGGTCGTTCTGACCGGCGCGGGCAAAAGCTTCTGCGCCGGAGGTGATCTGGGCTGGATGCAGGCGCAGATGGCGGCTGACCCCGAAACCCGTTTCGTTGAAGCACGCAAACTGGCCGAGATGTTGCAGGCCTTGAACACGATGCCCAAACCGTTGATCGGGGCGGTGCAGGGAAACGCATTCGGAGGCGGGGTCGGACTGGCCTCGGTCTGCGATGTCGCCATTGGAGTTGATACGCTTAAGATGGGGCTGACCGAAACCCGGTTGGGTCTGATCCCGGCCACCATTGGCCCTTATGTAATCTCCCGTATGGGCGCGGCGCGCGCACGACGCGTCTTCATGTCGGCGCGCCTGTTCGATGCCGCCGAAGCCGTTCAGCTTGGGCTGTTGGCCAAGACCGCCTCGGTAGATGATCTGGCCGATGCGGTTGAGGCCGAAGTTGCCCCCTATCTGTCCTGTGCGCCTGGCGCGGTCGCCTCGGCCAAGGCGCTGGTGCGTGATCTGGGACCGCGGATTGACGACACCGTGATCGACCAGACCATCCGCGCCTTGGTGGACCGGTGGGAAACCGATGAAGCGCAGGAGGGAATCGCCGCCTTTTTCGAGAAACGAAAAGCTGCATGGATTGAAAAGGTTTAGCTGATAGTCCCAATCCAGCGGGGCGGGGAATCGCCGTGGTGAACCAACCCGTATTGGCAAGCGGATATTTCGCGCCCTGCGCGTTTGTGTTCGGTTGACCCTCTGACCCCGCAGGGATAGAGAATGTCCAGTCAACTCGCCAATTGACGGCGCACCCTTTGGGGGTATGCGCAGGAAAGGAGCTATTCGTGGAAGACCTGCTGCGGGAGTACCTCCCGATTCTGGTGTTTCTGGCCGTTGCCGTAGGCCTTGGGATCGTCCTGATTCTGGCCGCTGTGGTTTTGGCTGTCCGCAATCCCGACCCTGAAAAGGTCAGCGCATATGAATGTGGCTTCAACGCCTTTGACGATGCGCGGATGAAGTTCGATGTCCGGTTCTATCTGGTCTCGATTCTGTTCATCATCTTCGATCTGGAAATCGCCTTCCTGTTCCCTTGGGCCGTCGGCTTCAAAGACATCAGCGATGTGGGCTTCTGGTCCATGATGGTGTTTTTGGGCGTTCTGACCATTGGCTTTGCCTATGAATGGAAGAAAGGGGCCTTGGAATGGGAGTGATGACGGGCGCAAACACCGCCGGCGTCGATAAAGAAGTCGCCACCCAGGCCCTGAATGCGGAATTGCAGGACAAGGGTTTTCTGCTGACCTCGACCGAGGACATCATCAACTGGGCGCGTACCGGGTCTTTGCACTGGATGACATTCGGTTTGGCTTGCTGCGCGGTTGAGATGATGCATACCTCGATGCCGCGCTACGATGCGGAACGTTTTGGTATCGCGCCGCGCGCCTCCCCGCGTCAGTCCGACGTGATGATCGTGGCCGGGACGCTGACCAACAAGATGGCCCCCGCGCTGCGCAAGGTCTATGACCAGATGCCCGAGCCGCGTTATGTCATCTCGATGGGGTCCTGCGCCAATGGGGGCGGGTACTACCACTATTCCTATTCCGTTGTGCGCGGTTGCGACCGCATCGTTCCGGTGGATATCTACGTGCCCGGTTGCCCTCCGACCGCCGAGGCGCTGCTTTATGGTCTGATGCAATTGCAACGCAAAATCCGCCGAACGGGGACGATTGTCCGATGAGTGGTGCTGTCGTCAGGCGCTGGGAAGCCGTTGTCGCTCGGGAGGATGTTCCGGGCTGGGTTGAGACATTTCGTACCCGTGCTTTGCCCGGAATGCGCACCTTGAACGGGTTCCTGTCAGTTTCCTTCTTGGTCAGACGCGAGCAGGACCCTTGCCACATCGTCGTGCTGACAAAATGGCGCGATATGGCGGCTATTGTGGCTTACGCAGGCCAAAACGCCGAAAAGACGGTCATGCCTGATTTTATGGCGAAGTTTTTCAAGTCATACGATGCCGAAGCAACGTTTTATGACGAAGTTCTTCAGGAGGGACGCGATGAGTGAAGCTCTCAAAGAACTCGGCGCGCAGCTTGAGCTGAAGCGGGCCGATTGTGTTCTGTCCTGGGATGTGACCCATGGCGAACTGAACGTGGATGTGGCCCCGTCGAATCTTGTGGAATTCGTGGAGTTCCTGCGGACGGACCAGAACTGCAAATTCTCGTCTCTGGTTGATATCACCGGCGTCGATTACCCCGAACGGGCCAAGCGGTTCGATGTGGTTTATCACTTCTTGTCGATGTACCAGAACCAGCGCATTCGCCTGCGGGTTTCGGTGCGCGAAGAGGATATGGTGCCTTCGATCGTGGATGTTCACCCCTCGGCCAACTGGTTCGAACGTGAGGTGTTCGACATGTTCGGCATCCTGTTCTCGGGTCACCCCGACCTGCGGCGGATCCTGACTGACTATGGTTTCCGCGGCTATCCGCTGCGCAAGGATTTCCCGACGACGGGCTATACCGAGGTTCGCTATGACGAGGCTGAAAAGCGTGTCGTATACGAACCGGTTAGCCTAGTGCAGGAATACCGGCAATTCGATTTCATGTCCCCTTGGGAAGGTGCGAATTACATCCTACCAGGGGATGAAAAACAGGAGTAGCCATCATGTTTGAGTTCCTGATCTGGATAGTTCTGGTGGTCGTAACGATCGTACCGATGATCAAGCTGCTGCCGCATTTCGGGATCAACAAGAACTGGGCGTTTGCCTGCGTTATCTCTCCGGCTGTGATTGTCCTGTTGTGGATGATGGCCATGAAACTGCAAGAGATGGAGCGACGCTGACATGATGGGCGAACTGATCATTTTGGGCGCTTTGGGCGTCTTGCTTGCAGGGGCTGCAGCCAAGGCGGCTGAGGCCGAAAAGGTCCGCGTTCGGGCCGAGGCAAAGAAGAAACGAGGGCGTTGATGGACGGCTCAAGATACGATGACGGCAGCACGGACGCGCTGAGCGGAGAACAGAAGATCCGCAACTTCAACATTAACTTCGGTCCGCAACACCCAGCAGCGCACGGAGTTTTGCGCCTTGTGCTTGAGCTGGACGGCGAGATTGTCGAACGCTGCGACCCGCATATCGGTCTGCTGCACCGTGGCACCGAAAAGCTGATGGAAAGCCGGACGTATCTGCAAAACCTGCCGTATTTCGACCGTCTGGACTACGTGGCGCCGATGAACCAGGAACATGCCTGGTGTCTGGCCATTGAAAAACTAACCGGGGTTGAGGTGCCGCGCCGGGGTTCGCTGATCCGGGTTTTGTATTCCGAGATCGGGCGCATCCTGAACCACCTGCTGAACGTGACCACGCAGGCGATGGACGTTGGCGCGCTGACGCCGCCGCTCTGGGGGTTTGAAGAACGCGAAAAGCTGATGGTGTTCTATGAGCGCGCCTGTGGTGCCCGCTTGCACGCCGCCTATTTTCGACCCGGGGGCGTCCATCAGGACCTGCCGCCGGAATTGCTGGATGATATCGAGGCGTGGAGCCACGAATTCCCCGCCGTTTTGGACGACATCGACGGCCTGTTGACCGAAAACCGCATCTTCAAGCAGCGCAACGCCGATATTGGCGTGGTGACCGAGGATGACATTCAGAAATACGGTTTCTCGGGCGTGATGGTCCGTGGCTCGGGTCTGGCATGGGATTTGCGCCGCGCGCAGCCCTATGAATGCTATGATGAGTTCGAATTCCAGATCCCCGTCGGTAAGAATGGCGACTGCTACGACCGCTATCTGGTGCGCATGGAGGAAATGCGTCAGTCGCTGTTGATCATCCGTCAGGCCATCGCCAAAATCCGCGAATGCCCCGGTGACGTGCTGGCACGCGGAAAGATCACCCCGCCGAAACGCTCGGACATGAAGACCTCGATGGAGAGCCTGATCCATCACTTCAAGCTTTATACCGAGGGCTTCCACGTCCCTGCAGGCGAGGTCTATGCCGCCGTCGAAGCCCCTAAAGGTGAGTTCGGCGTCTATCTGGTGGCCGACGGCACCAACAAACCCTACCGCGCCAAACTGCGCGCGCCGGGCTTCCTGCACCTGCAAGCCATGGACCACGTCGCCGGAGGGCACCAACTGGCCGACGTCGCCGCCATCATCGGCACCATGGATGTCGTATTTGGAGAGATTGACCGCTAATGCTCCGCCGTCTTCACCCCGAACAACCCGATGCTTTCGCCTTCACTGCTGACAACCAGCAATGGGCCGAAGCACAGATCACCAAATACCCCGAGGGTCGCCAGGCCAGCGCGGTGATCCCGCTGCTGTGGCGCGCGCAAGAGCAGGAGGGGTGGCTGTCCCGTCCGGCGATTGAATCCGTCGCCGACATGCTGGGCATGGCCTATATCCGCGTGCTTGAGGTCGCCTCGTTCTATTTCATGTTCCAACTGCAACCGGTTGGATCGGTGGCGCATATCCAGGTGTGCGGCACGACGTCCTGCATGATCTGCGGGGCCGAGGACTTGATCACGGTCTGCAAGGAAAAGATCGCGGCCAAGCCGCACGCGCTGTCCGCCGATGGCAAGCTGAGCTGGGAAGAGGTTGAATGCCTCGGCTCTTGCACCAACGCGCCGATGGCGCAGATCGGCAAGGATTACTACGAAGACCTAACCGCCGAGAGCTTTGGTAAGATCATTGATGATCTGGCGGCGGGCAAGGTGCCGACACCGGGCCCACAGAACGGGCGTTACGCGGCTGAACCGCTCAGCGGCCTCAGCAGCCTGGTGGAATACGAGGCGGGCAAGCCTGAACACAATGCCAGTGTTGAACTGGCGACTGATTTGAGCGACACCGTCAAGCGCATCGACGGGACCGAAGTTCCGATCCTGACCCCGTGGTTGGGCAAGGATGGCAAGACGGCGGCAAGCAAATCGGCCCCGAAACCTCCGAAGGAAGGCGCGACGCCGAAACCTGCCGTGAAGCAGGCTGAAGAGGCGAAGGCCAAAGCGGCGGATGAGGACCAGCCCGAAACGCTAACCGCAGCGCGCGGTGGCAAGGCCGATGATCTGAAGATGCTGAAAGGTGTCGGGCCGAAGCTGGAAGAAAAGCTGAACGATCTGGGCGTCTACCACTATGACCAGATCGCGAATTGGACTGCTGGGAATATCGCTTGGGTCGACGCTCGGTTGAAGTTCAGGGGGCGGATTGAACGCGATGGCTGGGTTGCGCAGGCAACCAGTCTGGCTGCGGGAGAAGAGACCGATTTTGCCAAACGTGCCAAGGAAGACGGCACTTACGAGGATTAAGCGGGTGCCCATACGGGGCATCGGGATGAGATGGACAAAGACAAGGAACAGGCCATAGCCCGAAAGGGCCGTCACATCGGCATTGTCATCGCTGCGACGATGGTGCTGTGGCTTGCCATGTCTTTTGTCGGTCCGCAGTTGGGGCTGCCGGGCCGTTATGCGCTGCTGTTTGATTTTGCCGCTCTGGCAGGATTCATCTATGCGGGCATCAACATTTTTCAACTCTGGCGCATGCGCCAGGACAGCTGAAGGTAACACGCGATGCTGAAGGATCAGGACCGGATCTTTACCAACATCTACGGGATGCATGAGCGCACATTGCGGGGCGCACAGGCGCGCGGGCATTGGGACGGCACGGCGGGCCTGATCGATAAAGGCCGCGACTGGATCATCCAGACGATGAAGGACTCGGGCCTGCGGGGGCGTGGCGGGGCGGGCTTTCCGACAGGTCTGAAATGGTCGTTCATGCCCAAGGAAAGCGACGGTCGTCCGGCCTATCTGGTTGTGAATGCGGATGAATCCGAGCCCGGCACCTGCAAAGACCGAGAGATCATGCGCCATGATCCGCACACGCTGATCGAGGGTTGTCTGATCGCCTCTTTCGCGATGAATGCACATACTTGCTACATCTATCTGCGCGGCGAATACATTCGCGAGCGTGAGGCGCTGCAGGCGGCGATTGATGAAGCCTACGACGCTGGTCTGCTGGGCAAGAACGCCGCCGGTTCGGGCTGGGATTTCGACCTGTTCCTGCATCACGGGGCCGGGGCCTATATCTGTGGTGAGGAAACCGCCCTGATCGAAAGCCTTGAGGGCAAGAAGGGCATGCCGCGGATGAAACCTCCGTTCCCGGCGGGCGCAGGCCTCTATGGCTGCCCAACGACCGTGAACAATGTGGAATCGATTGCCGTTGTGCCGACGATCCTGCGCCGAGGCGCGGATTGGTTTGCGGGCTTTGGCCGTCAGAACAACGCGGGCACCAAGCTTTTTGCGATCTCGGGCCATGTGAACAACCCCTGCGTCGTCGAAGAGGCGATGTCGATCTCGTTCGAAGAGCTGATCGAGACCCATTGCGGCGGTATTCGCGGCGGCTGGGATAATTTGCTGGCGGTGATTCCGGGTGGCTCGTCTGTTCCTTGCGTGCGCGGTGAAAACATGCGCGACGCGATCATGGATTTCGATTACCTGCGCAACGACCTGGGCTCGGGCCTGGGAACGGCGGCGGTGATCGTGATGGACAAATCCACCGATATCATCAAGGCAATCTGGCGGCTGTCGAAGTTCTACAAGCACGAAAGCTGTGGCCAGTGTACGCCGTGCCGCGAAGGCACCGGCTGGATGATGCGCGTGATGGATCGTCTGGTGCGCGGTGAGGCTGAGCTGGAAGAGATCGACATTCTGTTCGATGTGACCAAACAGGTCGAAGGCCACACAATCTGCGCCTTGGGCGACGCGGCTGCTTGGCCGATCCAGGGTCTGATCCGCAATTTCCGCGAAGAGATCGAGGATCGCATCAAAGCGCAAAAATCCGGTCGCAGCGGCGCGATGGCGGCGGAATAACCATGGACGTCTTCGCAGAATACGACCACGCAATTGCCTCGGTAGTGGTTTTCACCCTGGTGGTGCTTTTCATGGCTCCGTTCACGGCACTGGCAAAGACGGCCAAGGGGCTGGCACCGGGGGCTACACCGTCGCAAGACTATGCAGATAAGGCCTATCGACTGAACCGAGCCTATTTGAACGGGACGGAAACCCTGCCTGCTTTTGCAGCGGTGGTTGTGGCAGCGGTTCTGATGGGGGTCAGCCCGCTCTGGGTGAACCTACTGGCGTCGATCGCACTGGTTGCGCGACTTGCGATGTTGGTCGTGCATATTCGTGGAATCGGAAAGCCAAACAGTGGGTTGCGTTCGGTTCTTTATGTGTTGGGGTGGGTCTGCATGTTCGTGACGGGCTTGATGGCACTGGTGGCGGCGTTCTGATGCAGCAGGTAGATTTTTCATCTGTAAGAAAACGCGCGCGCCCCTCCTTGGGTTTTGCGATCATCGCTTTGATGCTGGTGCCGGCCTGCGGCGTTATCACGCCGTCCTCACAGCGTGTGGCCTTTGACGGTCACTTCTTCAAAACCAAGGTCAAGCAGGTGGACAAAAAGGCCTCGCCTACGGATTTTACCGTCCTGGTAAACGACGTCTCGACCTCGCTGGATGGCGCGCGCGCGGCAGCACAGCATGAGGCTATCAAGTTCTGCATTGCCAATTTTGGCTCGTCCCGTATCGACTGGGCCGTGGGGCCGTTTACAGAGACGGAAAAACTGCGCATCAGCGATGACAAGATCACCTTTATCGGGCGGTGCCGTCGTCCATGACGCGATTTTCCGCATATCACGCAGGGTTGCGCGACTTGTTATTGCATAGCGCAGCGCACACCGGTCGTCTTGGGTTTCCCAAGACGAAAGGATCTGTGATGTCTGGAATGAAGATGCTGACCTTGGCCGCCGTGCTGACCCTGCCGGTCTCAGCGGATGCCAAACCGCCTTTGCGCGAGGTCAAAGAGATCGACGATCAGCTTTACTATATCGCGATCGCAAATGAGATTTCCGAGATTTGCCCCACCGTCAGTGGGCGACGGCTCAAGGCGATTGGCGTGTTGTGGGATCTTCGGTCGAAAGCGAACAAACTGGGGTACTCGGACAAGGAAATCCGGGCGTATATCGAATCCGATGCTGAAAAAGACCGGATGCGCGCCAAGGGCGAGGCGTATCTGGCGCAGCAGGGGGTGACGTATGACTCTCCTGAAACATTCTGCTCGTTGGGGCAGAAGGAAATCGAAAGAAACAGCGCCATTGGCGTTTATTTGAGGGCGAACTAGACCATGTCTGACCTCCGCAAGATCAATATCGACGGGCAGGAAATCGAAGTCGATGGTGCGATGACCCTGATTCAGGCGTGTGAAGAGGCCGGGGTCGAGGTGCCGCGTTTCTGCTACCACGAACGTCTGTCGATTGCCGGGAACTGCCGGATGTGTCTGGTTGAGGTTGTGGGCGGCCCGCCGAAACCCGCCGCGTCCTGCGCGATGCAGGTGCGCGACTTGCGGCCGGGGCCGGAAGGCCAGCCGCCGGTGGTCAAGACGAACTCTCCCATGGTCAAGAAGGCCCGCGAAGGGGTGATGGAGTTCCTGCTGATCAACCACCCTCTGGACTGCCCGATCTGTGATCAGGGCGGCGAGTGTGATCTGCAGGATCAAGCGATGGCCTATGGGTTGTCCGGCACGCGCTTCAAGGAAGCTAAGCGCGCGGTTGATGATCTGGATCTGGGGCCGTTGGTTGGAACGGCGATGACCCGTTGCATCAGCTGTACGCGTTGCGTGCGCTTCACGACCGAGGTCGCCGGGATTACTCAGATGGGCCAGACGGGGCGTGGCGAGGATGCCGAGATCACCTCGTACTTGAACCAGACGTTGGATTCGAACCTGCAGGGCAACGTTATCGACCTATGTCCGGTTGGGGCGCTGACCTCGAAGCCTTATGCCTTTACCGCGCGTCCGTGGGAGCTGACCAAGACCGAAAGCGTCGATGTCATGGATGCTCTGGGCTCGAACATTCGCGTAGACACCAAGGGACGCGAAGTGATGCGGTTCCTTCCGCGCAACCATGATGGCGTGAACGAGGAATGGATCAGCGACAAGACGCGGTTTGTCTGGGATGGGCTGCGTCGCCAGCGTCTTGACAAGCCTTACGTGCGCGAAAACGGCAAACTGCGCTCGGCCTCGTGGCCCGAGGCGCTGACCAAGGCCGCCGAGGCGCTTAAAGGCGCCGAGAAGCTGGCTGGGATCGTGGGTGATCTTGTTCCGGTTGAGGGCGCCTTTGCATTGAAACAGATGATCGAGGGGCAGGGCGGTGTTGTCGAATGCCGCACGGACGGGGCTAAGCTGCCGGCCGGCAACCGTGCGGCCTATGCTGGCACCGCTGCGATCGAGGATATCGACAGCGCCGAACGCATCCTGTTGATCGGCACCAACCCGCGCGACGAAGCTCCGGTTCTGAACGCCCGCATCCGCAAGGCGTGGGCGCATGGCGCTGAGGTTGCTCTGGTCGGGCCCGCCGTTGATCTGACCTATGAATATCACCATATGGGCGACGACCGCGCGGCGCTGCAAGCTGCGCTGGATATGGGCGGGGATGATGAGATCAAGGCCAAGCCGTCGCTGGTCATCGTCGGTCAAGGTGCTTTACAAGAGGCTGACGGGGCCGCTGTTCTGACCGCAGCGCAAACCATCGCTGCAAATACCGAAAGCGGCCTGATTGTTCTGCACACCGCTGCGTCTCGTGTAGGTGCGATGGATGTGGATGCCACCAACGACGGCGGCATGGATGCCGTCAGCGCGGCGGACGTGATCTATAACCTCGGCGCGGATGAGGTCGAAATCGGTGACGGTGCATTCGTCATCTATCAGGGCAGCCATGGCGACCGTGGCGCGCACCGCGCCGACGTGATCCTGCCGGGTGCGGCCTATACCGAAGAAAACGGGCTGTTCGTGAACACCGAAGGCCGCCCGCAACTGGCCATGCGTGCCGGGTTTGCGCCGGGCGAGGCCAAGGAAAACTGGGCAATCCTGCGGGCCTTGTCGGCCGAGTTGGGCGCGACACTGCCCTACGACTCGCTGGCGCAACTGCGCACTGCATTGATCGAGGCGGTCCCGCATCTGGCGCAGATCGACGAGGTCGTAGAGAACGAAGTTCAAGCGCTGGAATCGGGGAAATTGGGTGATGCCAGCTTCCGATATGCGATCAAGGATTTCTATCTGACTAACCCGATCGCACGTGCCTCGCAGCTAATGGGCGAGCTTTCGGCGCAGGCACAGGCCCGCAAATCCGAAAAGATTGCGGCGGAATGAACCAGACAGTTTTCATATCGCAGGCAGGGGCGAGTGCCGGGTGGCAGATCGCCGCGCCCGAATTGCGTGTGAAATTCAACAATAAGGGTGGCGCAATGCCGGCAGATGCTGTTTACACCAACGCGCCGACCCAGCCGCAAAATGCGCAGGCATCTGGCCTTCGTATCGCACGCGGAAAACGGAATACCCACGGTGTGAGGACCAATGGCTGAATTCTTTAACACCCCAGGCGGAATTGCCATCATCATTCTGGCGCAAGTGCTTGCAGTCGTTGCCTTTGTGATGATCTCGCTCTTGTTCCTCGTTTATGGCGACCGCAAGATCTGGGCCGCGGTCCAGATGCGTCGGGGCCCCAATGTGGTGGGCGTCTATGGCCTGCTGCAATCGGTGGCGGATGCGCTGAAATACGTGGTGAAAGAGGTTGTCATTCCGGCAGGTGCCGACCGCACGGTATTCATGCTGGCTCCGCTGACCTCCTTCGTGCTGGCGATGATCGCCTGGGCGGTGATCCCCTTCAACGATGGCTGGGTGTTGTCTGACCTGAACGTGGCGATCCTTTATGTCTTTGCCGTATCTTCGTTGGAAGTTTATGGCGTGATTATGGGCGGTTGGGCGTCGAACTCAAAGTACCCGTTCCTTGGATCACTGCGGTCTGCGGCGCAGATGATCTCGTACGAGGTCTCGCTGGGCCTGATCATTATAGGCGTGATCATCTCGACCGGGTCGATGAATTTTGGACACATCGTCGAGGCACAGGACGGTCGGTTCGGCTTCTTCAGCTGGTATTGGCTGCCGCATTTCCCGATGGTTTTCCTGTTCTTTATCTCGGCACTGGCCGAAACCAATCGTCCACCGTTTGACCTGCCGGAGGCGGAATCGGAACTGGTGGCAGGCTATCAGGTCGAATACTCGGCCACTCCTTTCCTGCTGTTCATGGCAGGCGAATACATCGCCATCTTCCTGATGTGCGCACTGATCTCGCTGCTGTTTTTTGGTGGCTGGCTGTCGCCGATCCCGGGCCTGCCGGATGGCGTTCTGTGGATGGTCGCGAAGATGGCGTTCTTCTTCTTCCTCTTCGCGATGGTCAAGGCAATCACACCCCGCTACCGCTATGACCAGCTGATGCGGTTGGGCTGGAAAGTGTTCCTGCCATTCTCGCTGGTATGGGTGGTTTTCGTGGCCTTCGCGGCGAAATTCGACTGGTTCTGGGGCGCGTTCGCCCGTTGGAGCGTTGGAGGCTGATATGACCCAAATCGACTATACCCGCGCCGCCAAATACTTCCTTCTGCAGGACTTCTGGGTCGGCATGAAGCTGGGGTTGAAGTACTTCTTCGCCCCCAAGGCCACCGTGAACTACCCGCATGAAAAGGGCCCTCTTTCCCCGCGCTTTCGCGGTGAACACGCCCTGCGCCGCTATCCCAATGGCGAGGAGCGCTGCATTGCCTGTAAACTGTGCGAGGCGATCTGCCCGGCCCAAGCCATAACCATCGACGCCGAACCGCGCGAAGATGGCAGCCGCCGCACCACGCGTTACGATATCGACATGACCAAGTGTATCTATTGCGGCTTCTGCCAAGAGGCCTGCCCGGTCGATGCTATCGTCGAAGGTCCGAATTTCGAATTCGCCACGGAAACCCGCGAAGAGCTTTTCTATGACAAGGAAAAACTCCTCTCGAATGGCGAACGCTGGGAGGCTGAAATCGCCCGTAATCTGGAAATGGACGCGCCGTACCGATGAACGACAAAAGCTCGAACCCGTTTGAACTGATGATGAAACAGGCGCAGGACATGGCGAAGGCGATGAATCCGGCGATGGAGAACTTTTCGCCCAAAGGGTTCGAAGCGCTTTGGCCGACGATGCCGAAAGAGGTCATGGAAATGATGTTCGGCAACACCGTCAACAAGGACGGGCTGGACGCCAAGACCCGCCTGTTGCTGACGTTGGCCGGGCTGACCATGCAGGGCGCGCAAGCGGATTCAGCGGTACGTCAGACCGTGCGCCACGCGTTGGAGGCCGGTGCCAAGAAACAAGAGATCGTCGAAACGATCGGGCAGATGTCGGTCTTTGCCGGCATCCCGGCCATGACCCGTGCGCTGGAACTGGCGCAAGAGGTTCTGGGCGACAACGAGGATAAGGATCAATGACCGTCTTTGCCTTCTATCTGTTTGCCATCAGCGCCATCACCGGCGGCCTGTTCACTGTGATCAGCCGCCAGCCTGTGCACTCAGTGTTGTGGCTGATCCTGTCCTTCCTGTCCTCAGCGGGTCTGTTCGTGCTGCTGGGTGCCGAGTTCGTGGCGATGCTGTTGATCATCGTCTATGTCGGTGCGGTCGCGGTTCTGTTCCTGTTCGTGGTGATGATGCTGGACGTGGACTTTGCCGAGCTCAAGGCCGAGATGGCGCGTTATATGCCGCTGGCCCTGCTGATCGGTCTGGTTATCCTGATGCAGTTCGTCATGGCCTTTGGCGCATGGGACAGCGCGCAAGGTGTTGAGGCCAATCTGGCCCAGCCGGTTCCGACCGACCGCCACAACACCGAGGCGCTGGGTGTCATCCTTTACGACCAATACTTCCTTCTGTTCCAACTGGCGGGTCTGATCCTGCTGGTGGCAATGATCGGTGCCATCGTGCTGACCCTACGCCACCGTCAGGACATCAAGCGTCAGGACATCATCGGCCAGATGATGCGCGACCCGGCTAAGGCGATGGAGCTGAAGGACGTGAAACCGGGGCAGGGGTTGTGACATTGCCGCTGGTACTTCCAATGGAGTACCGGCTGCTAAAAATACTAGTTGCGGTGCCTGTTGTACTTGGTTGGATCGGGTATAGGGCCGCGAAAAACAGGAAACGAATGGGACCGAAAGAAAATGATCGGACTTGAACATTACCTGACTGTGGCGGCGACGCTGTTCGTCATCGGCATCTTCGGTCTCTTTCTGAACCGTAAGAACGTCATCATCCTGCTGATGAGCATCGAACTGATGCTGCTGGCGGTGAATATCAACCTCGTGGCGTTTTCCAGTTTCCTGGGCGATCTGGTCGGACAGGTGTTTACGCTGTTTGTCCTGACAGTTGCGGCCGCCGAGGCGGCGATTGGTCTGGCCATTCTGGTCTGCTTCTTCCGCAACCGTGGCACCATCGCGGTTGAAGACGTCAATATGATGAAGGGCTAAGAGAACTATGGAAACCACCATCCTCTTTGCCCCGCTGGTGGGCGCATTGATCTGCGGCTTTGGCTGGCGGTTCATTGGTGAGAAAGCTGCCATGTGGACGGCCACGGGCCTGCTGTTTCTGGCCTGTCTGCTGTCGTGGATCGTGTTCTTTGCCTTCGACGGGGTGACGCAGCAGATCGAGATCATGCGCTGGATCGAGAGCGGATCGTTGTCGACAAGCTGGGCCATCCGTCTGGACCGTCTGACCGCGATCATGCTGATCGTGGTGACGACCGTCTCAGCGCTCGTGCACCTCTATTCCTTTGGTTATATGGATCACGACCCGCAGTGGCGTGAAGGCGAAAGCTATAAGCCGCGGTTCTTCGCCTATCTGTCCTTCTTCACCTTTGCGATGCTGATGCTGGTGACGGCGGACAATCTGGTGCAGATGTTCTTTGGCTGGGAGGGCGTGGGCGTCGCCTCGTACCTGCTGATCGGGTTCTATTACCGTAAGCCATCAGCCAATGCGGCGGCGATGAAAGCGTTTATTGTGAACCGCGTGGGCGACTTTGGCTTTGCGCTGGGGATTTTCGCGCTGTTCTTGCTGACCGACAGCATCAACTTCTCGGACATTTTCGCCTCGGCACCCGCCTTGGCCGAAGAAAAGCTGCACTTCCTGTGGGGCGAATGGACCGCTGTTGAGGTCATCTGCGTGCTGCTCTTTATCGGCGCGATGGGGAAATCGGCGCAGTTGATCTTGCACACATGGTTGCCCGACGCGATGGAAGGCCCGACGCCTGTGTCGGCCCTGATCCACGCCGCGACTATGGTGACGGCGGGTGTGTTCCTTGTCTGCCGCATGTCGCCGTTCATGGAGTTCGCACCGGGCGCGACCGGATTCATCACCGTGTTGGGTGCTACGACCGCCTTCTTCGCCGCGACCGTGGGACTGGTTCAGACCGACATCAAGCGTGTCATCGCCTATTCAACCTGTTCGCAGCTGGGTTACATGTTCGTGGCGGCAGGTGTTGGGATGTATTCGGCGGCGATGTTCCACCTGTTCACGCACGCCTTCTTCAAAGCGCTGCTGTTCCTTGGGGCAGGCTCGGTCATCCACGCGATGCACCACGAACAGGAAATGACCGAGTATGGCGGTCTGCGCAAAAAGATCCCCTATACCTTCTGGGCGATGATGATTGGCACGCTGGCCATCACAGGCGTTGGTATTCCGCTGACGACCTTCGGTTTCGCTGGCTTCCTGTCGAAAGACGCCATCATCGAGAGCGCCTATGCCGGTGGGTCTTCCTATGGCTTCTGGCTGCTGGTCGTAGCGGCGGCGTTTACGTCCTTCTACAGCTGGCGTTTGATCTTCCTGACCTTCTACGGCACGCCGCGCGGCGACAAGCATACGCACGACCATGCGCATGAAAGCCCGATGGTCATGCTGGTGCCGCTGGGCGTTCTCTCGCTGGGCGCGGTCTTTGCGGGCATGATTTGGTACGGCAATTTCTTCGGTCACGCGGACAAGGTGGGCAAGTTCTATGGCATCCCGGTGGCTGAGGCGTCGGAACATGCCGAGGCCGGTGATCACAGCAAAGCGGACGCGCATGGCGATGATAGCCACGCAGATGAAAGCCATGGTGATGACCACGCAGATGACGGTCATGGTGAAAAGGATGCTCATGGCGATCATCACTATGTTTTCGCAGGTGAGCCGGGCGAGGGCGCGCTGTACATGGCACCGGACAACCATGTGCTGGACGATGCGCATGCGGCGCCTAAGTGGGTCAAGGTTTCACCCTTTGTTGCGATGCTGCTGGGCTTTGCGATGGCCTATTGGTTCTACATCGTGAACCCATCGCTGCCGGGACGTCTGGCACAGAACCAGCGTCCGCTGTACCTGTTCCTGCTGAACAAATGGTACTTTGACGAGATCTACAACGTGATCTTCGTCAAACCCACCGTGGCGCTTGGCCGGTTCCTGTGGAAACGCGGTGATGGCAACACCATTGACGGCTTCTTGAACGGGATTGCCATGGGCGTTGTTCCCTTCTTCACCCGCCTCGCAGGCAAGGCGCAGACGGGCTACATCTTTACTTATGCCTTCTGGATGGTCTTGGGGATAGCAGCCCTTGTCACCTGGATGTCGATCGGCGGAGGCGCACACTAATGGATAATATCCTCTCGATCGTTACTTTCATCCCCGCAGTGGCAGCGGCCATTCTGGCCCTGTTCCTGCACGGAGATGACGACGCCGCGCAGCGCAACGCGAAATGGGTCGCGCTGGTGGCGACCACGGTGACGTTCCTTGTCTCGATTGGCATCTATACGGGCTTTGATCCATCCAACATCGGCTTTCAGATGGTGGAAGAGGGTGAGTGGCTGCTGGGCCTGAAATACAAGATGGGCGTGGACGGCATCAGCGTGCTGTTCGTGCTGCTGACCACCTTCATCATGCCGCTGACCATACTGGCCAGCTGGAACGTGACCGAGCGGGTCAAGGAATACATGATCGCCTTCCTGCTGCTGGAAACGCTGATGCTGGGCGTGTTCATGGCGCTGGATCTGGTGCTGTTCTACCTGTTCTTCGAGGCCGGTCTGATCCCGATGTTCCTGATCATCGGCATTTGGGGCGGCGCGAACCGCATCTATGCCAGCTTCAAGTTCTTCCTCTACACATTCCTCGGCTCGGTGCTGATGCTGGTGGCGATGGTGGCGATGTATGCGGATGCGGGCACGACGGATATTGAGGCGCTGATGAGCCATCACTTCTCATCCGAGAGCTTCAGAGTGATGGGCATTTATGTGGTCGGCGGGATGCAGACGCTGATGTTCCTGGCGTTCTTTGCCTCATTTGCCGTGAAAATGCCGATGTGGCCGGTTCATACCTGGCTGCCGGACGCGCACGTTCAGGCGCCGACGGCGGGTTCGGTCGTGCTGGCGGCGATCCTGCTGAAGATGGGCGGCTATGGCTTCCTGCGGTTCAGCCTGCCAATGTTCCCTGTGGGCTCGGCGGTGATGACCGATCTGGTGCTGTGGATGTCGGCCATCGCCGTTGTCTACACCTCGCTGGTGGCGCTGGTGCAGGAGGATATGAAAAAGCTGATCGCCTATTCCTCGGTCGCGCATATGGGTTTTGTGACCATGGGGATTTTTGCGGCGAATCAGCAGGGGATTGATGGCGCGATCTTCCAGATGCTGAGCCACGGGTTCATCTCGGCGGCGCTGTTCCTGTGTGTCGGCGTGATCTATGACCGGATGCACACCCGCGACATTGACGCATATGGCGGCTTGGTGATCCGGATGCCCGCTTATGCGCTGGTCTTCATGCTGTTCACCATGGCGAATGTCGGCCTGCCGGGCACGTCCGGGTTTATCGGCGAATTCCTGACCCTGATGGGGGCCTTCCAGGTTAACACATGGGTAACGGCGGTGGCTGCAACTGGCGTGATCTTCTCTGCCGGGTATGCGCTGTGGCTGTACCGTCGCGTGGTCTTTGGCGATCTGATCAAGGAAAGCCTCAAGGCCATGACTGACATGAGCTCGCGCGAGCGGCTGATCTTTGCACCGCTGATCATCATGACGATCCTGCTGGGCGTCTACCCATCGCTGGTGACCGATGTGATCGGCGACTCGACCGCCGCGCTGATTTCGAACTATGACACGGCTCTGGCCGCGGCTGAGGCCGTGATCCAGACAGCCGCTTCGCATTAAGGGAGCTTCGGAGATGATCCAAGCTGATCTGACAATCATCCTGCCAGAGATCGTTCTGGCCGTATATGCGATGGCGGCGCTGATCGGGGCTGTCTACACCACAAAAGACGGGCTGGCCCCGGTTCTGGTCTGGGCGACCTCGGGCCTGATGGCGCTGCTGGCGATTTGGATCGCCACCAATGGCGACGGCGCCAACGTGGCCTTCAATGGCATGTTCGTCGATGACGGTTTCTCGCGCTTTGCCAAGGTTGCGATCCTGCTATCTGCGGCAGCCGTTCTGTTGATGAGCCAGGATTACATGTCGCGTCGCGGGCTGTTGCGGTTCGAATACCCCTTGCTGGTGGCACTTGCCGCCGTGGGTATGATGATGATGGTCAGCGCGGGCGATCTGATGTCTCTCTATATGGGGTTGGAACTGCAATCGCTGGCACTCTACGTCGTGGCCGCCCTGCGCCGTGACAGTGCGAAATCCACCGAGGCTGGTCTGAAGTATTTCGTTCTGGGCGCGCTCAGCTCGGGCTTGCTGCTGTATGGTGCGTCACTGGTTTACGGATTCACGGGCACCACGCTGTTCTCGGGCATCGTCCAGACGGTACATCACGGCGACGTCTCGGTCGGGTTGCTGTTTGGCCTGATCTTCCTGATTTCGGGTCTGGCGTTCAAAGTATCCGCCGTACCGTTCCACATGTGGACGCCGGACGTGTACGAAGGCTCACCCACGCCGATCACCGCTTTCTTTGCCACTGCGCCCAAAGTGGCCGCGATGGCATTGTTTGCGCGATTGCTGCATGACGCGTTCGGCGGAGTTATCAAGGATTGGCAGCAGGTGATCGTTCTGCTCTCAGTCCTGTCGATGCTGTTGGGGGCTGTGGCTGCGATTGGTCAGCGCGACATCAAGCGACTGATGGCGTTTTCGTCGATTGCCCATATGGGCTATGCGCTGATCGGTTTGGCGGCGGGTACTGAAATGGGCGTCAAGGCGATGCTGATGTATCTGGCGATCTACGTGACCATGAATATCGGCACCTTTGCCTTCATCCTGATGATGGAGCGCGACGGCAAACCCGTCACCGATATTGATGCGCTGCGGCAATATTCTAAACGTGATCCGGGTAAGGCGCTGGCGGTTCTGATCCTGATGTTCAGCCTTGCGGGCGTCCCGCCAATGCTGGGCTTCTTCGCCAAGTTCGGCGTTTGGCAGGCCGGTGTCAGCGCGGGCCTGACCGGTCTGGTGATCGTGTCGGCCATCGCCTCGGTCATTGGTGCGTTCTACTACCTGCGGATCGTGTTCTACATGTATTTTGGCGAGGAGAACGAGGACCCGATCGAGACGCATTCCACGCCCGTTCTGTGGGTTGCGTTGATGGGGTCGGCTGCTCTGATGTTGGTAGGTATATTCTATCAGTTCGGTGTTGAGGGCGCAGCGGCAGCTGCGGCAGCGACGCTTGTTAACTGATCTCCAGCTCACTCAATCCAGGAGGGCTCGGTCGCTGGACCGGGCCTTTTTGCGATGACGCAGTGGCCGCAAGGATATGGGTTGCATGTGCTGCAAACGGTCGACAGCACGTTGAACGAAGCTGCGCGTATCGCCCCAACGGCGGTAGGGCCGGTCTGGATCATGGCATATAATCAAACCTCGGCGCGCGGGCGGCGGGGCAGGGCATGGGCAAATCCGGTTGGAAACCTCGCGGCTACGTTATTAATGCGTCCGCGGGGTGAGCCGGAACAGGCCGCATTGCGCAGCTTCGTCGCAGCGCTTGCACTGTACGATGCCTGTGTCGCTGTGACGGGGCGGTCTGACGGATTGTCACTGAAATGGCCCAACGACGTGCTGCTGAACGGCGGCAAGCTGGCTGGCATTCTTCTTGAAAGCACGGGCATGGGGCGCGAGCTGGGCCATTTGGCGATTGGCATAGGGGTCAACCTGTCGCAAGCCCCGCAGCCTGACGCGCTTGAGGAAGGAGCGGTACGCCCGGTTTCGCTTTTGTCCGAGACTGGGGCCGACGTCATGCCCGAGGATTTTCTGACCGAGCTGGCCGCCAACTATGCGCGCTACGAAAGCCAGTTCGTGACCTACGGGTTCGAACCGATCCGCACGGCATGGTTGGACCGGGCCGCGCGACTGGGGGAAGTGATCACGGCGCGGACCACAACGTCGGAAACGGTGGGCACGTTTGAAACGGTGGACGGGAATGGCAACCTTGTCCTAAACACCGCCAAAGGCCGCGCGGCCATACCTGCCGCGGATGTTTATTTCTAAAGGGGGCTGAAATGCTTCTTGCAATCGACTGCGGCAACACAAACACAGTGTTCTCGATCTGGGACGGCGCGCAATTTCTGTGCACCTTGCGCACCTCGACCCATCATTCCCGTACGGCGGATGCCTATTTCACATGGTATTCTACTCTGGTGAAACATTACGGGATCGAGGCGGATATCACTGATGTTGTGATCGCGTCGACCGTGCCACGCGTGGTGTTCAATCTACGCATCTTTGCAGACCGTTTCTTTGGCTGCCGTCCGCTGGTTGTGGGCAAGCCGGAATGCCTGTTGCCAGTCGCCCCACGCATCGACGAAGGCACCATTCCCGGACCGGACAGGCTGGCCAATGCGGTTGGAGCGTTTGATCGTCATGGTGGCGATGTGGTTGTGGTTGATTTCGGAACCGCCACGAATTTCGATGTTGTTGCATCGGACGGGGCTTACGTGGGCGGCATTATTGCACCGGGTGTGAACCTCAGCCTTGAAGCGCTGCACCAAGGCGCGGCGGCGTTGCCGCATATCGACATCACGCGCCCCGAAAAAGTGATTGGGACAAATACGGTTGGCTGTATCCAATCGGGCGTGTATTGGGGCTATTCCGGTTTGATCGAGGGGCTGATTGCCCGGATCAAGGCGGAATATGGAATGCCGATGAAAGTCGTTGGAACCGGGGGGCTTGCACCTCTGTTCGATCAGGCGGATGTGGGCTTTGACGTGATCGAGGATGATCTGACGATGCACGGTCTGACCGTGATCCATCGCTATAACAAGGAAAATGGCTCAACATGAGCAGTGAACGACTGATCTATCTGCCGCTGGGCGGTGCAGGCGAAATCGGCATGAACGCCTATGTCTATGGCTATGGCAAGCCGGGGCAGGAACGTCTGATCCTCGTCGATCTTGGGGTGACGTTCCCGGATATGGACACCACGCCGGGCGTCGATCTGATCCACGCGGATATCTCGTGGCTGCAGGAACGCGCTGATCGTCTTGACGCCATCTTCGTCACACACGCCCACGAAGACCACGTGGGGGCCGTAGCGCATTGCTTTGAGGCATTGGGCGCGCCGGTCTATGCCCGTGCCTTCACCGCCAATATCGCGCGCCGCAAGATGGATGAACATGGCCATCCCGAGGACGCCGTTCAAACCGTGTCGCCATGGCCCGAGCAGGTTCAGGTGGGGCCGTTCTCGGTCGGTTTCCTGCCGGTCTCGCATTCGATCCCGGAAAGTGCAGCCTTGGTCATCGACACGCCTGCGGGCCGGGTCGTGCATTCGGGTGACTTCAAGCTGGACACCAACCCCGTGGTCGGTGAGCCTTTTGACGCCGATTTGTGGGCCGAGATTGCCAAACCGGGCGTCAAGGCTCTGGTTTGTGACAGCACCAATGTGTTCTCGCCCCATGACGGGCGATCGGAATCCGAGGTCGGCCCCGAGATCACCAAACTGGTCGAAAGCGCCGAAGGGATGGTTGTCGCGACCACTTTCGCGTCCAACGTGGCACGGGTGAAAACCCTGGCCGAGGCGGGGCAGCGGGCCGGACGCTCGGTCGTGTTGCTGGGCCGCGCGATGCGCCGCATGATCGAAGCCGCGACCGAAACCGGCATCCTGTCGGATTTCCCCAAGGTTATCAGCGCGGAAGAGGCGGTGGATGTACCGCGTCAAAACCTGATGCTGATCGTGACCGGCAGCCAAGGTGAGCGCCGCGCCGCCAGTGCGCAACTGGCACGAGGCAAGTATCGCGGTCTGGAGTTGAAAGAGGGCGATCTGTTCCTGTTTTCGTCGAAAACCATTCCGGGCAATGAGCGGGGCGTGATCTTCATCATTAACCAGCTTAGTGAAAAAGGGGTGGATGTGGTCGACGACAGCTCGGGGCTGTATCACGTGTCGGGCCATGCCAACCGCCCTGATCTTGAGAGGGTACATGCTCTGATCGACCCTCAGATCGTGATCCCGATGCATGGTGAACATCGCCATCTGCGCGAGCACGCCAAGCTGGCCGAGGCTGGGGGACGCGCAGGAATTCTGGCCGTGAATGGCACGATGCTGGATCTGACTGGCAACGCACCGAAAGTGGTGGACTATGTCGAGACGGGCCGGACTTATCTGGACGGCACTGTCAAGGTTGGTGCGCTGGACGGCGTTGTGCGGGATCGTATCCGCATGGCTCTGAACGGTCATGTGACCGTCACGGTCATTCTGGACGAAGAGGATGAACCACTGGGTGAGCCGTGGTGCGATACGATGGGCCTGCCCGAGATTGGGTCCTCGCGCGCCGCATTGGTCGAGGTTTTGGAAGAGGATCTGAACCAATTCCTGAGGCGCGCCGACGCTAAAACGCTGCGCGACGACGACAAGCTGGAAGAGGCCATGCGCCGGATCGTTCGCCAGACCGCCAAGGCCGAGATCGGTAAAAAGCCCGAGGTCACGACGGTGATCAGCCGAATGAAATAGGCGCGACCTCAGTCCGTCAGAGGCATCGGATAGCCTTTGAGTTTCAGAAATAAGCTCTCCTCTTCCTGATTCAGCAGGAAGGGGACCGATGTCGGTGGTGTGGGGTCTGATACCCGCGCTGCAATCTCGGCCAGCACGACCTCGGTGATAAAGGGCAGGTCAAACTCGCGTGCGCGATCCAGAGGCACCCATTGCAGGTGAGACAGCTCATCCGAGGCGCGCGAGAAGTCGTCCAGGTCGCCCTGAACCGCCGAAGCATCAACAAGGAAAAACCGCGCATCGAACCGCCGGGGTCTTCCCGGAGGTGTCACCGCGCGAAATACGAATTGCAGCGCTTGGGCCGTGGGGCGAAAACCTAGCTGGGCAAACTCGGCCCAATCCTCCGGCGGTTGTCCGGGCCATGCGCCGGGTTGCCCCAGAACCAGGCCGGTCTCTTCCCACAACTCGCGGATTGCGGCGGCGGCAAGCGCATTTTGCAGACCCGCCTCCGCCCGCTCGGACAGGCGGTCATGGCACAACTCAGACAGGGCCGTGGCCAATTCGACATTGGCGTCTTCGGCGTCAACCGCGCCGCCCGGAAAGACAAACTTGTTGGGCATGAACGCGGCTTTCGCGCCCCGTTGCCCCATCAGGATCGACGGGTCTGACAAACGGTCACGTAGAACAATGACCGTTGCCGCGTTGCGGATGGCGGTCTTGTCCTGTGTCATGTGCGGATGAATCCGGTCGGAAATCGCATTACGCGTTCTCGAACCCGTGCATGCGACGTGCCCATTGATAGGCCACAACAGCCCCTTTCAGGCGCGGCAGCAAGAACAGCGACAACGCCGTACAACCGATCGCAAAAATCAGGAACATGGTCAGTGGTTCAGGCCGGAACTCGACATAAGTCACGTGCAGCGCAGGGGCCAGTAGGTGGCCGACCAGCAGGATCGTCAGATAGGCAGGGCCATCGTCGGCGCGGTGATGAAACAGCTCTTGCCCGCAATTCGAGCAGCTATCATTGACCTTGAGATAGCCGCTCAGCAGCTTGCCCTCACCACATTTCGGGCAGCGGCCGCGAAAGCCTTTCAGCAGTGCTGGCTTGGTGGCGCGATCCGCATCGGGCTGGGTGTCTATTGTTTGATCTGTCATTGCGAGACTCACGGGTTTCAATGGGCGGATATTGCGCATCTTTTGTGCAACTTAAAAGGGGGGTGCGTCGCTTTGCGCCCTGAAAGGTGACGGAAAAAAATTTCAATTTTTGCGACGGAACCCCGGTGAATCTGCGTTTGAACCTATGTAGGCAGCGACAAAAGCGCTGTGCAAACAAAGGGAAACCGACATGAAAAGCGCAAAAATCATACCTGCGATTATCCTTGGGGCCGTTGCGATCACGGCGACCTCCGCTCTGGCCGCAGGGCCACGCAATCACGAACCTGTGACGTTTCAGGAACTGGATGCCAATGGCGACGGGCAGGTGACGAAGGATGAAATGCAGGCCCACCGCGCCAAGCGCTTTACGGATGCAGATGCCAATGGCGACGGGCAATTGACCGTCGAAGAGATGCAGGCGGCGGGGCAGCAGAAGGTGAACGACCGTGTCGCCAAAATGTTCGAAAAGCACGATGCCAATCAGGACGGATTTCTGAGCGAGGATGAGTTGCCCAAACCGCGCCGGGCTGACAAGATGTTTGATCGTATCGACGCTGATAGCAACGGCTCGATCTCGGAACAGGAATTTGCCGATGCAAAGGACAGGATGGGCAAGCGTCACAAGAAACGCGCCAAATCGGATACCGACGATAGCTGATTTGGAATGCGGGACTTGAGGCCCTCAGGTCAGATCGTCCGCGGCGCTGACAGTGCCGCGGATGCGCCAGCGGATGACGTACTGCTGGCCATGTTCGCCGCAGGTGATGCGGCGGCTGCGCGTGTGCTGACCGACAGGCTGGGCCCGCGAAGCTATTCGGTGGCGCTGCGGATGCTGGGCAACCGGGCCGAGGCCGAGGATATGACCCAGGAGGCGATGATGCGGCTGTGGAAGGTCGCGCCGGACTGGGTGGCGGGGCATGCCAAGGTCTCGACCTGGCTGTACCGTGTGACGATGAACCTGTGTCTGGACCGACTGCGCAAACAGACGCCCGACCGTTTGTCGGATGTGCCAGAGCCTGAGGACGAATGTGCCAGCGCAGCGCAGAAGATGCAGGACGATGCCCGCCGGGACGCGTTGCAGGCGGCCTTGTCGAAACTTCCGGACCGGCAGCGACAGGCCGTGATACTGCGCCATATCGAGGAATTGCCCAACCCCGAGATTGCCGGGATCATGGAGCTTTCGGTCGATGCGGTGGAAAGTCTGACGGCGCGGGGCAAGCGGGCTCTGACAGCGATATTGGCGGGGCGACGGGACGAATTGGGGTATGACGATGACTGAAGATGACACGAGATTGGATCAGCTTTTTGCACAGGCTCGTCAGGATCGGCCGGCGCTGCCTGACGATTTGGCCGTTCGCATCCTGACCGATGCCGAAGCGGTGCGGCTGGACCTTGCCAAACCCAAGCGGTCTGCACCCCGATCCGTTTTTCGCCGCATGGTCGAAGGGATCGGTGGCTGGCAGGGCCTGAGCGGTCTGGCCGCCGCCAGTGTCGCCGGCCTGTGGATCGGGTTTGCTGCGCCGGATTTCCTGCCTGACGCGGCCACTTACCTCTACGGATCGGAGGCCACATTTGCACTTGCCGATCTGGACACATCATTCCTGGAGGACGCCGAATGAGCGACAATCCCAAGCCCAAACGCCGTTGGATGCCAATCTTGTTGGCGGTTTCCCTTGCCGTGAACTTGCTTATTGTAGGCGTAGCAGTCGGAACGGTTCTACGGGTCAAAGGCAGTGACCATGCAAAGGCGCCACCCGGTTTTGGCTCGGCTCTTTATCGCGCGTTGCCGAAAGAGGACCGCAAGGCGCTACGCGGGGATTTATCGAAACAGCACCGCAAAGGCTCAAAGCTGCGGGCCGAGGATTTCGCCATGCTCAGCGCAGCCCTGCGCGCCGATCCGTTCGACCCCGAATCCGTTCGGGCGATACTGGCTAATCAGAGCGCGTCGCTGGTGTCGTTGCAGATGTCCTTGCAGAATGAATGGCTGACGCGCGTCTCTGCAATGAGCGAAGAGGAACGTATGGACTATGCCGCGCGTTTGGATGAGGTCGTACGCCGCGGCCCTCATAAACGGGGCAAAAAGGACTGATCTGTCAGGCAGCGCATTGCCGAAAACTGACCTGATTGCGGCCCGCGCGCTTCGCGGCATAGAGCGCGGTGTCGGCTGATTGAATCAACGTCTCGACCGGAGCACCACTTGAGCGGGCCGGTTGCGCCGAAATCACGCCGATGCTGATCGTTACCGGTACTGGCGCGAAGGTGCCCGGCAGCTTGAAGGGTGTTTTGCAGATACAATCGCACAACGTGCGCGCCAGTTTCAGCGCATTGTCCTGAGTGGTATCGGGTACGCCAATCATGAATTCCTCTCCTCCGATCCGGGCCACGAACCCAGCTGCGCCGATGGCGCGCTGCATCCGGGTTGCGGTTTCGGTCAAGACACGGTCACCACACACATGGCCAAAGCGGTCATTGATGGATTTGAAATGATCCAGATCCGCCAACATTACCGCAAAGCCACGCTGGGTTTGGTTGGACTGAGTGACGATGCGGTCGATTGCGTGCATTGCATAACGCCTGTTGTGCAACCCAGTCAGCGGATCAATCCAGGATTCCGCAATCCCGCGGCGCAGCGATGCACGCATCTGGTCCAAGCGGGTCTTGCGCGCGATCAGGTTCTCCAAACGCAGCACGGTTTCGTTGGCACAGAACCCGTTCATGCAGACTGCATCTCCCCCCCGATCCAGAATTTCTGCTGCAATACCGGGGTCATTTTGCGTCAGAATGCCTATAACCGCCGTGTGGCGGGTGGCGCCGCGCGATTTAAGATCGTTCAAAACGGACAGACCAGACCGGTCGGCTCCGATCTCGATCAGGATGGCGTCGGGGGTGGGGCCGGATAACAGACACTGCAAGTTGGAGGACGTATGGGCCGTCAACCTGTGCTTCAACCGGTTAGCCAAAGCGTTTCGCCACTTCGCACCAATGCTTGATGTTTGGGTCAGCAGGGCAACATGGCCGGATTTCGGCGGAGTGATCAGCGCGGGTGCGGGTTCGGCAAATCCGATGGGCTGCGAGCCACCAAGACGCAGGTCCTGCGATTCGGCTCGGACGCGCATCAGGCTGCGGACCCGCGCCAAAAGCAGCGTGTCTTTGAAAGGATGCGCCAGAACATCATCCAGCCCGTCCGACAAAGCCTGAAGACGCGCGGCCTTGTCGTTTTGCGGTGCGATTGCGACAACCGGCACATCCGCCAGTTCGGGGTTGGCCATCACCAGCTTTTTCACATCGGCTGCGGTGCCATCTGGCAAGGTTTGTGCGGTCAGCACAAGGTCGGGCCGAGCCCGCCGCAACAGCCCGGCCAGCCCCTGAACCTTTTCGCCCTGCACAACGTGATACCACGCTGCCGTAAGCTGAACTTTCAGCATGATCCGATTGGTCGAGGTCCCGTCAAGGACAAGGATGGTGCCGTGAACGGACATATCTGCCACCGTTGATTGCATGTATGACCAAAGTGTTTATGAGTCTGGTTAACAAACCCTTTCCAAGAGCAGATTCAGGGACTCTTTATGTCGATAACCGCGCAATCCGCTGAAACGCTGGCGTTGAATGTGCTTGGCTGGCTGGTCGGAAATGACGAGCTCTTGCCGGTGTTTCTGGGCTCCACAGGCGCATCCGAAGGTGATCTGCGCGAAAGGGCGTCCGAACCCGAGTTTCTGGGCTCGGCGCTGGAGTTTCTGATGTTGGACGATTCGTGGGTTGTGGCGTTTTGCGATGCCAATTCCGTGCCTTACGATCTGCCTGCGCAAGCCAAGGCCGCGCTTTCCGGCGGCGCTGACATTCACTGGACCTGATCCTCACAGGAGAACACCATGCCAATCGACGCTATTCTGTTCGACAAGGACGGCACTCTGTTCGATTTTGCCGATACCTGGGGTGCCTTCGGACGCAATATGCTGTTGCATCTGACGGAGGGGGATCACGCCCGCGCTGCCACGCTGGGCAAGGTGATCGGCTTTGATCTTGAGACGCTGACTTATTCACCTGACAGCATCGTAATTGCGGGAACGGTGGAAGAAGTGGCCGAGGTTCTGGCGCCGCATTTTCCTGATCTGCCTAAGGCAGGGCTGGTCGACGTTCTGAACACCGAATCCGCAAATGCACCACAAGCCCCCGCGGTGCCACTTGCGCCGTTCCTAGATGGGCTGCGGCGGTCTGGTCTGAGGCTGGGCGTGGCGACGAATGATAGCGAGATGCCCGCGCTCGAGCATCTGAGCTCGGCCGGGATACGGGATCACTTTGACTTTGTGGCTGGCTATGACAGTGGGCACGGGTTCAAACCGGGTCCGGGTCAGCTTTTGGCCTTTGCTAAACATGTGGGCGTCACCCCGGATCGCGTTGCGATGGTTGGGGACAGCCTGCATGACCTTCAGGCCGGACGCGCGGCAGGGATGACAACGATCGGTGTTCTGACCGGTTTGGCCGAGGCCGAAGCGCTTACGCCTATGGCGGATGTGGTCTTGCCGGATATCGGGCACATCCCCGGCTGGCTGGCGGATCGCTGACCGAATCCGGCTCGATTTCGGCGGATCAGGTTCTAAATCCGACATAGCCTGTCGCAGACAGAGCGGCCAGTCTTCCCTGTTCGGGGCTTGCTTGAGGCAACGCGAACACAAGGGGACGGTCCGATGGCAGATACGACAAAGCGCAGACGCCGCAGTGGAGGGCGCGCGGGGGCTGCTGAACGCCGAGGCTCGGCCGTAATCGACCAGATGCCGTGGAACCCTCCGGTCAATACGGATGCACCGACCGAGCCGCTTGGTCCTGAGGGGATTGAAGCGATCCACGAGGGGGCGATGCGCATTCTCGAAGAGATCGGTATTGAATTCTACAACGAGGAAGCCATCGGCATACTGCGTCAGGCAGGCTGCACCATTGACGGCGACAATGTCCGCATGGGGCGCGATTTTGTGATGGAGATGGTGGGCAAGGCTCCGTCATCCTTTACCATCACGCCGCGTAATCCGGCACGCCAGATTGAAATCGGTGGGCGCAATCTGCTGTTCGGCAATGTCTCGTCCCCGCCCAACTATTGGGATATGGAGATCGGCACGAAAGTGCCCGGCAATCGCGAAATGTGTCGGAACCTTTTGAAACTGACGCAATATTTCAACTGCATTCACTTTGCGGGCGGTTATCCGGTGGAACCGGTCGACATCCACGCCAGCGTGCGCCATCTGGATGTGCTCTATGACAAGCTGACCCTGACCGACAAGGCGATGCACGCCTATTCACTGGGCAAGGAACGGGTCGAGGACGTGATGGAGATGGTGAGGATCGCAGGCGGTCTAAGCCATGAGGAATTCGAGGCGACGCCCCGGATGTATACCAACATCAACTCGACCTCGCCGTTGAAACATGACCACCCGATGATTGACGGCTGCCTACGTCTGGCACGGCGGGGGCAGGCGATTGTGGTGACGCCCTTTACGCTGGCTGGCGCGATGGCCCCGGTTACAATGGCGGGCGCGGTCGCGCAATCTCTGGCCGAGGCGCTCTGCGCGATTGCGCTGTTCCAATATGTCCGGCCCGGCATTCCCTGCGTGATCGGAACCTTTACCTCGAACGTGGATATGAAATCTGGCGCGCCGGCGTTCGGAACACCGGAATATATGCGCTCGACCCAGATGACCGGCCAGATGGCACGGTTTTACGGCCTGCCCTTGCGGTCCTCGGGCGTGTGTGCGGCAAACGTGCCAGATGGGCAATCGGTTTGGGAAACGTCGAACTCACTGTGGGCGGCGGTGCAGTCAGGGACCAATATAGTCTACCACGCCGCAGGTTGGCTTGAGGGAGGGCTGATCGCCAGCCCGGAAAAGTTCATTATGGATTGCGAAGTTTTGCAGCAAATCCAAAGGTATATGCAGCCCGAGATCACGGCGACCGGGCCGGATGAGATTGCGTTGGATGCGATCCGTGCGGTCGGCAATGACGGGCATTTCTTTGGCATCCAGCACACGCAGGACCGTTACACTACGGCATTCTACCAACCTTTCCTCAGCGACTGGAAGAATTTCGAAGGGTGGAACGTAGCGGGTGGTATCTGGACTGCAGAACGCGCCCATCACATATTCAAAGAGATCATCACCAGCTTTGAACCCCCACCGATGGACGAAGGTATCCGACAGGAACTGGCGGAATTCGTTGAACGCCGAAAGGCCGAGGGCGGAGCACCGACCGATTTCTAGCAGTTTAGAAAGAGATTCCAGTTTGATACTCGATTGGATTGTCCATATCCGAAGCTGCGTTTTGGCGATTTGTTAAGGATTCGTCGGTCAGACTACGTGTGAAACCAAGCTGGGGCTTTGACATGCATGGTCTGATCAATCGAGCGGTCCAATCCTTCGTTTGCGCGACATACGGGCAATCCTGCTGGCTGCACGTGACCGAAGTCGCAGAACTTGGCTTTTCCGAGTTTGAGGCGATGTTGGTCTATGACGATGACGTCAGCGCGCGCATGCTGGAGATATTGTGCGCTAAACTCGATCGCCCGCGCGCCGAACTGCTAGAGGATTTGGGGACCTACCTAGTCTCTCACCCCAACATGGAAGATCTACGACGCCTACTGCGGTTTGGCGGAGTGACGTATGTCGAATTTCTGCATTCACTTGATGACCTTTCTGATCGGGTTCGCCTTGCGGTCTCGGACCTGCGTTTGCCCGAACTGGAACTACGCGAGATGTCGCCAACCGAGTTCCAGCTTCTGTGTCATCCGGGTTTGCCCGGATATTCCAGCGTGATGGTGGGCGTGCTCCGCGCAGTTGCGGATGACTATGGCGCATTGGCCATTCTTACCCATGAGGGGCAAAGGGGGGACGCCGAAGTCATTTCGATCATCCTGGTTGAAAGCGCCTTTGCTCAAGGCCGACAGTTTGAGTTGGGGGCGCGAAAAGCATGATGAGCAATGTCGAATTGGCCGGGTTGCTGGACACGCTTTGCCCGATGTTCGTTCTCGTCGATCGAGACGGACGCATTCAGCGTGTGGGGCCGACCGTTCAAAAACTTCGGCCGGATACACCGATGCGTGGGCAGGCTTTCCTGGACGTTTTCGAACTGGTTCGACCCCGAAAGGTGACAACCTTGTCGGCCTTGCTTTCTCTGGCCGGGGCAAAACTGCACCTCAAGCTGCATGACAGGCCCCGCACGGCCCTTAAAGGCTTGGTCGCGCCCTTGCCGAACGATATGGGGGCGGTCGTGAACCTGTCCTTCGGAATTTCGATCCTGGATGCGGTACGGGATTATGCGCTGACCAGTGCCGATTTTTCCGGCACAGATCTTGCGATTGAACTGCTCTATCTGGTCGAAGCCAAATCCGCCGCGATGGAGGCGTCCCGTTCACTAAACCTGCGCCTGCAGGGCGCGATGCTTGCGGCCGAGGAGCAGGCCTATACCGATATGTTGACCGGCCTCAAGAACCGCCGTGCGATGGATGTGGTGTTGGGGCATCTGGTCTCGGGCAATGGACCATTTGCGCTAATGCATCTGGATCTGGACTATTTCAAATCAGTCAATGACCGGTTTGGCCATGCCGCTGGGGATTATGTTCTGAAACAGGCCGCGCGCATCATGATGGAAGAGACGCGTGCAGATGACACCGTCGCGCGCGTCGGGGGGGATGAATTCGTAATTATGTTCAAAGGCTTGGTCGATGAGGCTGTACTGTCCGCGATCGCGATCCGACTGATCGAGCGGTTGCAACATCCCATAAGTTTTGAAGGGTCAACCTGCTGCATATCGGCCAGTATCGGAACCGCGCTTTCCACGCAATTTCACTCCCCCAAACCTGCCGAGATTTTGAACGCCGCCGATCAGGCCTTGTACGAGGCCAAGCGAAAAGGCAGGTCTCGTCACTGCTTGTTCTCATCACTGGCGCACAAGGCGATGCCTCCGCAATAGCAGGCGTCAGGTAGAAAGAAACGCCTTGCTGAGGGTCGCGGCGATATGGCGTTGAATGCCGGGAAGCTCTCCGACGACGGGTAGGGTGTCGCCCTGAAAGGCAGCCTTTTCCAATTCTTGCGGGATGTCCTCTAGAACGTGTCCGCCAGTGCAGGCAAAAAACGGCAAACAAATTGCTTGCGCACCCGCTTTTGATGCGGCGTCAGATATGGAAGGGGGCTCTTCGACAAAACCGACGCGAAGAGATTTGAACGGTAAAGTTTGACCCAAAGCCTCGGCGAAGTGCAAAGCCACGGCAGAGGGGTTGCGGCTGCGGCCGGACCCGTGGGCGGCGAGAACAAAATCGGTCTCTGTGGCCTGCCACTGACGCTGCGCAAGAGCCTCGGTCAGAGCCTGTGCCACAAGGTTGGGCATTTCGGGGTCTACTCCCAGCGGGTCCAGAATACGAAGGGGGCGTTCGTCTAACCGCTTGGGCAACGCGCTGGTCACGAACCACCCCTTGGCCATGAAGAGCGGAAAGAGAACGGTATCGTCCGGTAGCTTTTGCAGGCAGGATTCGAACTGTCCCGGTGCGGCCAGCGTGGCGGAAACCACCGTGATATCCGGGCACAGCGCATCGACGCTACGGGCATAGTCTGCCAATGCGGCCTCGGCCGGTTCCGGGTCAGAGGGTTGGCCATGGGCGACGATGACGGCATGCGGCATAAGTACGATCCTTGTTGCGTGACCGGATAGGTGTGTTTGTACAACCCAAAGTCAACCGGAAACCAAATGCTCTATCCCAGCAGAGCAAGCCACAGCCATACCGTCAGGATCGACGAGGCAGTACCGATCAGCACCGATGAGGCCGCGACCCGTCGCGCGCGCCCATACATATTGGCAAAGATATAGGCGTTGAACCCCGGTGCCATGGCCGCGTTCAGCACGCCCGAGCGGAACAGATCCTGCGGCAGCCCGACGCTTGATCCGAATAGCCAGACCAGACTTGGATGCAGCAGCAGCGACACACCGCAAACATAGGCGATGGTGCGCAGATCGCCCTCGGGCCGATATTTGACAAGAACGCCGCCCAAGGCAAACAAGGCTCCGGGCAAGGCGGCGCGGGTGATCAGGCCAAGGGCGTCATCGACCACTCCGGGCACGCCAACCCCGGACAGGTTGATTATGAATCCCGATGCGATCCCCAGGATCAGCGCATTTCGGAACATCGCTGACAAGACCGAACGGAACATATGCGTGCCACCGTTGCCGCGACTGCGAATGACCTCCATCACTGTGATGCCGATGCCATAGCAAAACGGCGCATGGAAGGCGATGATAGCATAGTTCCCGGCCAGGTTTTCAGGGCCATAAGCGCGCTCGGTAATCGGCAGGCCCAGCAGGACCGAGTTTGAGAACAGGCAGCAGAAGCCGATGGCGACGCAATCTTCCCACTCGCGCCGGAAGATCAGGCGCGCGCCGAACAGGCCGGCACAGAAACATAGGCCCGCTGCGGTGTAGAAACTGAACAGCAGGCGCGGGTCGAAACTGGCGCTGAGGTCCAGATTGGCGATAGCCAGAAATAGCAGGCAGGGGATGGCGAACCCCTGGGTGAACTTCATCAGCCCGTCGATATGGACCTCTTTGAAATACCCCAACCGGGTCGAGGCATATCCCGCGCCGATCACCAGAAAAACCGGCAGGATGACGTCAATCAGGCTTTGCAGCATGGTGCTGTCCGGTGGGATATCGCCGCGGGCACCAACCGCAATTTACAGCGCCTGATGGATCACCATGCCATCATAGGCGGGGGTGATATGGTCGGCGGTTTCAGCCTCGACCGCGGCATAGTCCATGTCGATATGCATATTGGTCAGCACGGCGCGCTTGGGTTGTAGCTTTTCGATCCAGCCGAGCGTCTTTTCCAGATGCGCGTGAGTTGGGTGCGGCGTGCGGCGCAGCGCGTCGATGACCAAACAGTCCAGCCCTTGCAGCGCAGGCCACGCGTCGTCATAGATCTCGGCCACGTCTGGCAAATAGACCAGTCCGCCAATCCGAAAGCCCAACGCGTCGATCGAGCCGTGATTAACCTTGAACGGCTGCAACGGGATCGGGCCGCCGGGGCCGTCGATCTCAAACGGGCCACTGATGGTTTTCAGATCAAGGATCGGCGGGTAGGGCGAGCTGTCAGGCTGGATGAACGCATATCCGAACCGTCCCAGTAGGTCGTTTTGCGTGTCACCGTCCGCCCAGACAGGTACGCGGGTGCGCATGTTGAACACGATCATGCGCAGGTCATCTATGCCGTGGACGTGGTCGGCATGGCTGTGGGTGTAGACCACCCCATCCAGACGCCCGGTGCCGGTATCCAGCAACTGGCTGCGCATATCCGGCGTGGTGTCGATCAGGACCGAAGTTGTGCCTTCGGGCCCATCGCGCTCTACCAGCATGGAACAGCGACGGCGGATGTTCTTGGGGTTTTCGGGGTCGCAATCGCCCCAATGCCCGCCCAGTCGAGGTACGCCACCGGAGGAACCGCAGCCCAGAATGGTGCAGCGCAGCTGGGTCATGCAGCCGCCTTGTAGGTTGCGGCTTTGGTGAACAGCCGCTCGAAATTCAGCTGGGTCTGAGCGGCGAACTCGGCATAGTCCATACCGAACACCTCGGCCCCTTTGCGGGCGGTATGGGCGGTATAGGCGGGCTCGTTGCGTTTGCCGCGGAACGGGGGCGGGGCCAGATAGGGCGCGTCGGTTTCGACCAGAACGCGATCGACTGGGGCGGTGGCAAAGATATCGCGCAGCTCCTGGCTTTTGGGGAAGGCGGCGATGCCGGACATGGACAGGTAAAAACCCAGATCCAGCGCGGCTTTGGCCAGTTCTGCCGATGAGGAAAAGCAGTGCATCACGCAGGAATAGGGCGCGTTGCGATGTTCCTCGGCCAGAATGCGGGCCATGTCCTCGTCCGCCGCGCGGGCGTGAATAATCAGGGGTAGGCCGGTGCGCTGGGCCGCCTCGATATGGACACGCAGAGATTGTTTTTGCACTTCGGCGCTGTCGGCGGTGTAATGGTAATCCAGCCCGGTCTCACCAATACCGACGAATTTCGGGTGCTGGGACAGTGCGACCAGTTCGTCTACGGTTGCCATCTGCTCATCCGCAGCGCTCATGGGGTGGGTGCCGGCGGCGTAGAAGACGGGGGCGTGGGCCTCAGCTATCGCGCGGACGCTGGGTTCATTGCGCAGCTTGGTGCAGATTGTGACCATACGGGTTACGCCCGCGTCAATCGCATTGGCGACGATCTGGTCCAACTGGCCTTCGAAATCGGGGAAGTCCAGATGGCAATGGCTGTCGGTGATCTGGGGGGTGTCGCTCATCTGCTCTGACCGGCGGTTTCCTGTATCTTGAACACCGTATCTAGGACCAGAGCCGCAGGGTCAAGGTTCACCGCCTGACCATGGCGTGCGCGGGTTGTGATTGTCGCAGCCACCTCAGCCCATTTGCGGGCCTGATGGGGGGATTGGGATAGGCGCGACAGGATTTCGGCCTCATGCGGGGCGGCTTCGGGCAGGGGGGCTGCGCCGGTCGCTCCGGTCAGGGCAAGGCGCGACAGGGCCACGTCAATCAGGGTTAAAAGCAGCTCGAACCTCTCAGCCGCGCCGCGCTGGGCGGCGGCCTCGGCCAGTTTCAGGGCGCGTTGACGGTCCATGCGGGGCAGGGTGCCGAGGATGGCGATGAACTCGGCGTAAATCTCTAACCCGCCCAGGTTAATCAGGCGCACCGCGTCCCCGACAGAGCCAGCGGCGAGGGCGGCCAGATGATCTGGTTGCGTAGGCATTTCGGCTCCGGTTTGGGCCAGTGCGGACTGCATATCGTCAGCCCCTAATGGGGATAGGCGCAGGGTTCGACAGCGCGACCGGATTGTTGGCAACAGGCGCGAGGGCTGGTGCGAGATCAACAGCAGCGTCGTACGCGCGGGCGGTTCTTCCAGCATTTTCAACAGGGCGTTGGCGGCGCTGACATTCATCTCATCAGCCGCGTCTACGATGACCACGCGCCGCCCGCCATCGGCCGAGGACAGGCCGAAGAACTTGCCCAGCTTGCGGATGTCATCCACCACGATCTCACTCCGCAGCCGCCCTTGATCGTTCAGCGTTCGGGTAATGGCGGCCAGGCCGGGTTCGGCCCCGGCCTGAATGCGGTGGGCGACGGGGTGGTCGGGGTCGATCGCGAGCGTCTCTGGGGGCGGGGGCGCGCCGAACAGCCCGTCATCCTCAGCCGGAGGGGTCGCCAGCAGGAACCGCGCGATCTGCCACGCAAGCGTAGCTTTGCCCACCCCGCGCGGGCCGGTCAGCAGCCAGCCGTGGTGCAGACGGTCCGAGGTGTAGGCGTTCAGAAAGGCCTGTTCGGCCTCGGCCTGCCCGAACAAGGTCGCGGTTTCGCGCGGATGCGGGGCACCGGGGGCCTGATCCGGGGTCGGGGTGTCGTCGCTCATGGGTCGTCCGTCACAAGGATTGCAGGACGATATCTGTCACATCGCGGGCCACACTGTCCATGTCCCGGTTGCCATCGATCACGCGAAAACGGTCCGGGAACTCATCGGCCAGCGCCAAAAACCCTGCGCGCATCTTTTGCTGCAACTCCAGGCCGAAATCCTCGAACCGTTCCTCGGTGCCTTGCCGCCCCTTGGCGCGAGAAAGGCCGATTTCGGGGTCCATGTCGATCAGCAGTGTCAGGTCGGGTTCGCGCCCGATCATCAGCTTGTGCAACTGATCCACCACAGGGCGCAGATTGCCACGTGACATGCCCTGATACATGCGCGTGCTGTCGGCGAACCGGTCGCAGATCACGACTCTTCCAGCCGCCAGCGCGGGTTCAATGGTTCGTTCCAGATGGTCGCGGCGGGCGGCAGTGAACAGCAGCAGCTCTGTCTCGGCTGACCAGCGGTCGGGATCACCTTCCAATACCAGCCTGCGGATTTCCTCGGCCCCGGCTGAACCGCCGGGTTCGCGGGTCAGAACAACGTCGCGGCCCAATCCGCGCAAGTGATCGGCCAGCATACGCGCCTGCGAGGACTTGCCCGACCCATCAATGCCTTCAAATGTCAGAAACACGCGGTGCCCTTGTCAAAATGCGTCCAGAGGGTTGCCGATCACATCGGTCAGAACGATCCCTCCGACGGTCATCATCCGAACCAGAAAACCACCCGCGGCCACATCCTGTACCGCGACCAGAGGACGCCGAATTTCGGGCAGACCTTCAGGCTTGATGACCAGTTCGGCCAGTTTCTGACCCTTGGCAATCGGAGCGTTGATCGGGCCGTCATAGACGACCTCGGCAGCCACGTTTTCGTCGCCCAGAACCGGCAGTAGGATGTTTAGATCGTCTTCGGGTACAAGGCCAACCGTCCTTTGCGCCCCCATCCAAACTTCGGCCTCGGCTATCGGCGCGTCTTTGTTGGCAACTGTCCTCTCGACAAAATTTCGAAACGACCAGTTAACCACGGACTCAGCCTCCTCTGCGCGCGTGGCGGTGCTATCCAGACCGGTGAGCACGAAGATCACCCTGCGGTCCCCCTGTTTGGCCGAGCCGACAAGGCCATAGCCTGCCTCTTGCGTGTGGCCAGTCTTCAGGCCGTCCGCGCCTATCCCCAGTTTCAGTAGCGGATTGCGGTTGCGTTTGTTTGAGGGCGCGCGGCCATCGAATTCAAACTCTTCCTCGGCGAACAGAGGATAGTATTCAGGAAAATCACTGATCAGGCGATCTGCCAGAACGGCCAGATCGTGGACTGACATCATGTGACCGGCAGCGGGCCAGCCGTTGGAATTGGCAAAGGTAGAATTGTCCATGCCCAGCTGTTTCGCGCGCTGCGTCATGTGGCGGGCAAACCCGGCCTCGGTCCCGTCGGGGCTGAGCGCCTCGGCGATCACCACGCAGGCATCGTTGCCCGACAGCACGATGATACCGCGCAGCAAATCCTCGACTGTGACGCGATCCAATGTGTTCAGGAACATGGTCGAGCCACCATAGCTCATGGCGTGTTCGGAAACGGGTAGGGTCTCATCCAACGTCAGACGTCCGTCGCGCAGGGCCTCGAAGGCCACATACAGCGTCATGAGTTTGGACATCGACGCCGGGGGCAGGGGCTGATCGGCGTCTTTGGACAAAAGGACCGTGCCGGTCGTCTGATCCATCACATAGGCCGCCCTGGCCGTCGTATCGAAAGCCTGGGCGGGCAGAGCAAACATTACCAGTCCGAGGGTCAGAACAGTTGAGCGTAGTGAGGACAGCATAGCGGCACCTCCTTTCGGGTTCAGTTTTTGACGGTGAAGGCGTCTGAAAAGCCCAGATCCTTGACATCGCGATGAATGGCATTGCGCTCGGCCCGCGTGGACGCGGGGCCAACCACCACGCGCCAGACGATCTTGTCATCGGTCTTCAATTCTCGCACCTCGGCGCTCAGACCGTTCCTGCGGATCTTGTCGGCGGCGCTTTTGGCATTGGCTTCGACCCCGAACGTACCCACCTGCACATATGGTTTTGACAGCGGGCCGGAAGCTGGGGCTTCGGCCGCCACAGGAGTCGGGTCCGAGGCTTCAATCGCCGCTGCGGCGCCCTCAATCGGGTCCAAGGGCGTTTCGGTGATTTCATCGACCTCTTTCTTCTGCCACCACTTCCGTTTTGGTGCGGCATCGGCGGGAGGTGTCACTTCGGGGTCAGTCAGAGACGGCGCAGCCGCAGCGGCTGCAGCGACCTCGGCTGTGTCGGCGGCCGTTTCGGTCGCTGTATCAACCGCCGTATCTGCGGCATCGGCGGTTGCCGCGCCAGCAGCAGCGGCAGCCCCTGCGACGGCTGCGGTTTCCTTCTTTTGCCACCATTTGCGCTTGGGTTTGTCTTCAACCGCCGCCTCGCCATCGGCTTCGACGTCAACCGCCGCGCTTTCAACCACTTCCTGCTCGGGCTCGGCGGCGGGTTCTTCCGCAGCTTCGGGTTCAGGTTCGGCTGCGACAGGCTCTACCGGTTTGCGACGCAGAGCGACAACGTCCACTCGCGTGGGCGCGCCGGCCAAAATACCCAGCTTCTCGGCGGCAGCGGAAGAAAGCTGCAACGCGGGACCAGGAAGGTTGCGTTCGCGGCGGAACAGGGCGCCTGTGGTGGACTTGTTATTTGCGGTGTTTGTTATGCGTACACGTTCGGGCTGGGTAACATCCGGGTGCGCGACCCAGATACCGCCCAATGACGGGCGTCCATCCCACAACCCGGCTTCGGTGACGTTGAAAACCTCGGGGGCTTCGACATCCTCGCGTGTGTTTCCGGTCGCATCGGGAAACAGCTCTACCGAGTCACTGCCGCGCGGACTGCTGTCCGCGTCCGAAGAAGCCTCATCCGAAGACAGCGTTTCGTCGCAACCTACAAGAACTGTAAGCGCCACAGCAAAAACCACCAACGCCCGCGGTTTTGCGCGTGTCACAATCGCTCGATCCATTATCTCATCCCTTGCCTGAAAGGGCTTGGTTCACAATGCCCCACTGCCGTTTGCCGGTTCTCAAAGGCCAGCGTGTTTCGGTCTTTTCACCGTTGATCATAACCCGAGCAAAGGAGCATGGAAAGTCTGCTGGACAGGCTTGAGCAAGTTTTCCCTATTTGCACTTGCCACCGGTTTCGCTTGGCCTTAGACCCAGCCCCACGCGGGGAGGTGGCAGAGTGGTCGAATGCGGCGGTCTTGAAAACCGTTGGGCGTGAGAGCGTCCCCAGGGTTCGAATCCCTGTCTCCCCGCCACTCATGATACATCTTGGTCGAATTGAACGACGAAAAGCCGGGCAAACCTGTGGTCAGCCCGGCCTTGCGAGATTTTTCAGTTTCAGAAGAAAGGGTTCAGCCGAACCTGACCAAAGGGCCATCCTGAATTTCTGAAAGTTCAACAGCCTTGTCGATCAGGAACAGAGCTTCCATCTTCGACGAAGCATTCAGCGAGACGTCCTCACCGACGTGGTATGATATACCCGCATTAGCCAGAAGCTCTCCGGCGTCGGTGCCAGGCAGGCGTGACAGGCGCAAGCTCAGTTCTTGCGCGTTCAGGCCCTTTTTGCGGTCGTGAATCAGAAGGAACACACCATTGCCCCAATAGGTCGCGAAGTTGCGGCCATCCTTGGAGGATGTCAGTAGCGCCTCGCCTGCAACCGCCATGATCTCGCGGAATTCGGTTGATGTGCTGAGGCCGAAGATCTCTTCGACTTCGTTGACCTTGATGGCCAGCATTTTGGACGTTCTGGCGTGCATGGTTGCCAGTTGAACCACGTAATTTTCGAACTCGGCCAGACCTATGCAGCCAGGCAGATCGCCGAAATAGAGCGGATCGCTCAGGCGGAAATTCGGATTCACCTCGGAATCGTTTTGCGCGTAGACATCCGCCTCGAGCACTTCGATCGCGGCACGCCGTTCGGCAGCCAGTCGATACGCATCCGAAAGACGCTGTTTTAGGTCGGCAAACTCGAACGGTTTGGTGACGTAGTCCGTGGCGCCAACCTCGAACGCTTCGTCGATATACTGTTTCTGCACCATGGCGGTGACCATGATAATTGGGGTAAAGCGATAATCCGGCACTTTGCGCGCTTCTTCGCACAAAGTAATACCGTTCATCTCGGGCATTTGCACATCAAGCAGCAGACAGTCGAATACCTGATCCGTTTCGGACAGGACTTTAATCGCCTCTTGACCGCTGCGCGCGGTTACCACGTCTTCATAACCGAAGGCGCCCAATACACAGATCAACAGCTCAAGAATGCTTGGGTCGTCGTCTACGGCAAGTATACGCATAACAAATCACCAGGTTTTGCCACCGAACCATCCTTTTGCTTTGCAGACTTCCGGCAAAGGACGGCAGGCGAGTGGATTTTCAGGTGCGTTCAGGCTGTCCGAGAAAAACGGCAAAAGATTGACGGGTCAGAGGCGCCTATGTGTCCGATTAATCATTTTTTCATTAAGCGCGGATTTAATGAACATTAGGATCAACATGGAATTTGCCAATCATTTCGACCGCTCGGGTAGGAACTTTCTCACCCTGTTGCAACGAAGTTGACGTGTCGTGATCGCGAAAAATTCATGTTTGCCGCTCCAAGTTCCACCCAGTTAGTTGGAAAACCCAGAAAATTCTCTTGTGTTCAAAGAGTTGTGAGCGGCTAACTGTCTGCATCTGGCGCAGGAAATCCACAAAAAAATCAAACAAAATGGCGAATAAACTAAAATTTAGCAGCCAAAAATGAAGGGTGGAGGTGATTTGGCCACACATGGGCTTCAATCATAAGGCGAACAGCACTAAGTTGTAGACTTGGTGTTCGGCATCTTGGCATAAGTGTGTCAAAAATAAGAGCAAAATATGGATCGACCACTCCAGTACGAGCAGGCCTACCCGGCGTCCAAAGTTTTTCCGGACCTTGAGCCTGCCAATGACGCTGCGGCTGCGCCCAAGCCTGCGCCGCGGCGACGGTTGTTTTCGCTCAAGCGAAGCCAGCCGTCCCGTCAGGAAAAGCTGGGTGAGATTCGTGCGACGACGATGAGTTTTCGCAACATGCATGAATATGGCACGCTGCTGTCCAAGTATCTGGAAACCCGCAAGTCGATTTTCATCGACCGCCTGAACTGGCAGATCGGGCAGGTAGATGGCATGGAGTTCGATCAATACGACACACCCGCCTGTCGCTGGGTCGTTCTGCATGAATTCGGCGAGGTTCTGGGCGGCGTGCGCCTTTTGCCGACAACCGCGCGCTGCGGGATTTACTCCTATATGTTGCGGGATGCGCAGCAGGGGAATTTGCCGGGTATGCCAACGGATGTCCTTTTTTTCGAGGCTCCAGTTGCCCCCAATGTGTGGGAGGCATCGCGGTTTTTCATCACTGACAGCGTGCCGTCCTCACGTCGTATGGCCGTGCAACAAGAGTTGTTCTATCAAATGACTGTGACAGCCGCCGAGGGTGGGGCGACGCGTATTCTTGGAATTGTACCGTCAGTCTGGGCGCGCTGGTCGCGACGGCTTGGGGTAGGGGCCGCGCCGGTTGGGGCGAAGTTCTCGATCGAAGGGACCTATAGCCAGTCGGTCTTGTTCAATATCAATCGGCAATCGCCATAGAGCGCAGTTAAGGTGCTGGAAAGCATGTTAAACACGGGGTTGGCCTGCGTGTTCCTTGTCTCTTGATGCGAGGCCAGTGGCCGGTTTTGACAAAATAAGGCCCAGAAATGAACACGTTTCGCGGCGTTTTTTACCGTTTTCGCCGCGGTTTTGTCCTAGTCGTTCAATAGGTTGGGACCGTTAAACAAGTTGAAAACGGTTTACCAGTCATGAAACACTCCAACCCGGACAGTGAACAGTTCCAGCGGAAACTGGAAATCCGCGCGTTGCAACAGACCAAGCTGCGCGTCTTGGTGGTTGATGATGAACCCAGCATTCTGGAGCTGTTGCAGGCCGCGCTGGCCGAGTTTGAGAATTGTGATATTTCAGCTGCATCCTCGGCCACTGAAGCCCTGGCGCTGATCGAAGCCACCGGAACGCCGTTTGACTGTTTCCTGCTGGATATTCAAATGCCCGGTATTAACGGAATCGAATTGCTGCGGCGTATTCGACAAATGCCCGAACATGCCGATGCGCCGGCGATCATGCTGACCGCGATGAGCGATAGAAAACATGTGGAAGAAGCGTTTCTGGAAGGCGCGTTCGACTATGTTACCAAACCGTTTGATTTCTTCGAGCTGCGCAGCCGGATGAACGCGGCGCATCTTTTGATGCAAGAACGTATCAAGGCGCGCCGCAGCTCGGCCTCGGTGCAGAGCCTTCGGGCTGAACTTGACAGTACACAGCAGTTCAGCTTTGATGATCCATTGTCAATCGACGGGCTCGAACGGTGCCTACGATATGTTGAGTTCGACAATTACATCGAACAACTTTCGCGGGGATGTCTGTACGATTCATGGGTCGTTGCCGTCAAACTTCAGGATGCTGACTTCCGGTTCGATCTTAACGATTTCAGTGCGTTCCGCCGTGCGATTTCCGATTTGGGACGCTCCATCGAAAAGACGACCAAGCTATCGCAAGCAGTGTTCTCGTACCGGGGTAGCGGCGTGTTTCTCGTCGTCGTGCATGGCCGCGAGGCCGCATCCGACCTGCCTGCCGAAGAAGAATTGAACCAGCTTTTTGGCGCGATGCTGGCGGACCGAGGTGTCTCGGGGTCGGTTCGGGCTGTCAAAGGAGCCGCTATTGCCATGCGGTCTATTTCCAAGTCAGGGGCATTCTCAGCAATGAATAACGCGATCGAAAAGGTGCAGGAACGGGAAGTGGCCCTTCGCAAGGTCGAAGCGCCCGAGGCAGAACTGCCTAGCAAATCTAACGTGGTGAAGATGGACAGGCCACGTACCAGCCTGTTCGAGACCGTTTTGCAGGAGATGTACGGCAGCCAGACCTATCTGGCCCGCAAGTAAGGCTTGGGCCTCAGGCGCGGGCCGCGTTCAACATCATGGGACCGCTGGTGCGCATGGTGAACGTCAGGACCGGCTCGGGCATCGGAGCCGATGACATCGAGAAATGAATGTCTCGCAGAACCGACGCCATCAGAACCATAATCTCGGTCTCGGCATATTGCGCGCCAATACAGATGCGAGGGCCATCACCGAAGGGGATATATTGCCCACGCGGAGGCGGAGCACCCAAAAAGCGTTGGGGTCTGTACTGATCAGGCTCTTCCCACAGCTTTTCATTGCGGTGAAGTGAATAGACCGGAAAAAACAACGCGTCACCTGGTTCGATCTTGATCCCTTTGATCTCCACTGTTTCCTCAGCATCCCGCGCAAAAAACGCAGCCGAAGGGTACAGGCGCAACGTCTCTTTGATATGCGCGCGCAACAGCGGCATGTGTTCGAGATGCGAGAATTCGATTTTGTCTTCAGGGCAGGCTGTTCGAATCTCATCCCGGATTCTGTGCTGCATCTCGGGGTAGAGCGCCAGCAGGTAGTATCCCCAAGCCATCGCATTGGCCGAAGTCTCATGCCCCGCGACAACAAAGGTCAGCAGGTTGTCGACCGTGGTTTCCAGATCTTCGAAGTCTTCCTTAAGCGCGTTGATCATCAGGTCTAGGAAATCTTGCGGCTCCTCTCGGCCTTCGGCGCGGCGCTGCTCGATCACAGTGCGTGCCAAATCGCGCATCGTAGTGACGGGGGCGGTGCTGCGCAGCCATTTGCGGCGGGGCAGCCATTTGGGCAGGCCCATCAGGTCGAACAGAGAGATATCGGAAATATAGTTAAAATAGGCGATCAAACCCACGCGGATTTGTTCGGAGCTGACCTCTTCATTGCCGGAAAAGATCACACGAGAGATATTCGTCAGCGTCGAAGCCGGTGCGACCTGCGCTATGTCCACAGGACCTTCGTTCTCAGCTAACGACGCGGCGATCTCGGAGCCAGTTTCGGCAAAGTGGCGCGACAAGACAGGCAAGTTCCGGGCCGCGAAAAGCGGCGAGTAGCGCTGTCGTTGTTTGCGCCATTTCTCACCTTCGGACAGGATCAGACCATTGCCAACGGCGGAGCCGATGATGTCTTTGGTGAACTTGGCCTTTGGAAAACGGCGGCCTTTGCCAACAAGCAATTCGGTCACCATTTCGGGGTCGCATATATAATGGATGTTCAACGGACCACGCACATAGGTCTGCTGAATCGTCTCAATCGGGATAACCTCAAGCATGTTGCGCCCGGCTGATCGGGCGAATTGCAACAACGATACGGGCTTTTCTGCCAGTCGGGCCGAAACCGGTGTCACGTCGGCCTGCCTCATTTCCTGCATACCAATTGCGGTCATGCTGCTCATCCTTCAGGTTCATTGGCCCCTGGGCAGAAACATTTAGTGTCAAAACACGCAAAGAATCAATGAAATCGTTAACTTACCGCCATGTGTTTCCGGACTGTGTCATATTAGACTCCGTCACTGATGCTGATATGAGAACAGTGACTATTAACAATACACATCGCGTTTTGAGACTATTGCCAAACTGTGAACCAATTTCGGACCAACTGCGTCCTCATTGTGCCTGTAGTTCAAGGAGAACAGTGCCACAATTGAAGACGACGTGATGACGATCACAGAAACGACACCGCCGATCGAGCTCTCGGAAGAGCCTGTCGATCAGCTGCTACAGAACATCAAGGACTACACCGCCATGAGCTTTGCGCTGCTTTGGCAGCGGCAAGCGATTTTTCTGGCGACGACCATTCTGACGGGCTTCTTCTTCGACTCGCTCAACGCGATCCTGTTCTATGGCACGATCCTGATATGCGAAGCGCAAGACCTGTATCTTGCTAAACGTGTGGCGCGCCTGCGGCGCGATGAACGGCGCGCGATTGCGATGATGGTCGCGTGGATATTGCTGAACACGATCCTAAGCGCCGCTGCCATTTGCCTCTATGCGGTGTCAGTTGCGTTCAAACAGCCGTCGGGGGGGCACTTCACCCCCTTGTTCTTCCTGTTTGCGGCCGCGCTTTTTGCGGCGATGAACAACCATCAGTTCGTCTGGGCCATGATCGTGCGGCTGGCCATGTATGGCGTGTCGTTCATGGTGATCGTCGTTACCGATATCTGGATTGAACAACCCGACCTGTCGTCGGAACTTTGGCTGCATTTCTTCACGGTCGTCTTCGTGATGTACTTTTTGATCGACTGTTCACTGGTCTTTCTTAAGCTTTATCGAAAAAATCTAGAGCAGCTTGAAAAACTAAGGGAAGAGCACGAACGTACCAAGGCGGCCTATATCGCCAAGACACAGTTCATTTCTACGGTTAGTCACGAATTGCGCACGCCGCTGACCTCTATCAAGGGATCGCTGGACCTGATCAACACAGGCGCGATGGGCGAGGTGCCTGAAAAGATGCAAAAACTTGTTGATCTGGCTGCGCGCAACAGTGAGCGGCTGGCGTCGCTGATCAATGACGTACTTGATATTCAGAAGATGGAAGCGGGTGAGATGGTCTTTCGGCAAACTGCGATTGATGTTCGTCCTCTTGTGCAAGAAGCCATTGCGGCCAATCTGGGCTATGCCAGTGCCCATAACGTAGTGATTGAAGAGAATGTCGACGGCCAAGCCGATCTGCAAATACGCGGGGATACATCGCGCCTGATTCAGGTGCTGACCAATATGATTTCGAATGCTGCCAAGTTCTCTTTCGATGGTGGCTCGATCACCGTCGGCTACAAGCAGGTTGGCGGCCGCGTGCGGATTTTTGTAAAGGATCAGGGGATCGGTATCCCCGCGGGAAGCCGAGACAAAGTTTTCGACCGCTTTTCGCAGATTGATTCATCTGATGAACGCCACGCCGGAGGTACAGGTCTTGGAATGAACATTTCCAAGGAAATCGTGGAACAGTTTGGTGGCACGATCGACTACTACAGCACACTAGGCGTCGGAACCGAATTTTTCGTAGAGTTTCCCATCCTGGAACCGCGTAACAGGCCTGCAAAAGGACATGGACTTACTGATCTGCCGAAAATCATACGATCCAACTAGGCCGTCCATTTGGATCAGCCTTGGCCCAAAATTACTTCACCAGTCGAAACGCTCATAGACTTGTGTATCTAGTGCCGAAACTTGCGGGCTGTCAGGTAGTGTCACTGTCTCGGACAGGACATCTGCTTCTTGGGCTATATCCTGAGCCTCCGGTGCCATGTCCCAAGGTTGAGAGGCCATATCAGTTTCCGCCGCGTCGGCGAGTACAGATGCATCCATTCTTTCGGACTCCGCGCCCGCTGGTTCTGATCCTCCGACAGTGAGTTGAACGGGGATTTCTATTCTGTCCACTAAGTCGGGATCGTTGCGATCAGAGATTGCGAGTTCGAGGTTGATACTACCTTCGAATCCAGCGGGTGGGGAAATTTCCAAACTCGAAAGGTCCCAGCCATCCAAATTGACCACTTCTCCATCCGATAACAATGAGGCTTCGCCACTAACGAAGAGAGTGTTTTCGGGTGCGCCGTCCAACAAAATCGTCGCGCGCTCACTGGCTTCCGCTATGTCGATTTTTAGAGCTATAGTTCCACCTTCTTCGGCTGAGAGAATTCCGCTGACCTGAATTTCGGGCGCGTCTGAACTTTCTCCTTCCGGCCGGTTGTCTGGACCTGTTTCCAAAGCGGTGGTCGGCGCGCTTTCATCGAAAGAGCGTTGGACTTCCTGATCACGGTTTTTGGCTTTTGAGTAGCTTTGACTTGCGGAATTGTTTTTTGACGCCAGACTGCTGGCGATTGCAGCCTCGGGCATGTCGGCAACAGTGATCGAGATTGTCTCGGTTCGGCTTAAACCACCTGCGTCGATCACTGATACATCGATGTCAATCGAGGCTGCTACTTCATAGTCCAAGGCGACACCAGGCTTCAGTCGCAACTGGTTGCCGACCACTTCGAACCGATCATCCGAAACTTCGAACCGGTGTATGTCATTTGCATCGGGATCAGTGAAACTCGGATACCCAACGATGGCGCCTTCGGTATTTTCTGCGACCGAAAGCTGAGCCTCTGTCAGGGTGATGTTGTCGACCAGGGCGCCGTAGCTGTCATTTTGACTTTCTGGTTCACGGAGTTCCAGCGTGTCCTGGCCAGAGCCGACCACCTGAAGCTGGAACGTTTCCCAATCGGACGATTGTGGATCCAGTTCGCCGACCAACTGTCCGTTCCAATATACTTCGACCGTGTCGGTGCCACCGGATAGGCGCTCTCGCAGGTCAATGCCCAAATCGTAAAGCTGCCCGTCTTCAGTCTCAATCGTCTGGGAAATACTGTCGACGCCCCTTGCGTGGTCCAACTCCAACAATTGGTCCCCATGTGAAGCCTTGGTCCCCCATAGATTGTCCCAGATTTCAAGGCCATGAGCGTCGGTCCATCCCCCAGAGTCGTCATTGTCGAAGCCGCGCCATCTGCCACGGTCGAGGTCGAATTCTTCAAAGCTTCCGTTTGCGACCAGATTGTCTGTTGCATTGCCAATGGACAAGTCGACCGGGGCTTCGTTGATGTCTTGGATATCCACTACGAAGGTTTCAGAAACACTCAGCCCGCCGGCGTCGATAGCTGTCACCTCAAGCTCGATCTGTTGGGTGGTCTCAAAGTCAATGTCCACCTCAGGCTTGAGGCGTAACTTTCCATCAACAACTTCGAAACGGTCGTCCGAGACTTCGAAGCTGTGGCTGTCGCTCTTGTCCGGATCAATCACCGAAATCTCTCCAACCACGGCACCGGCTGCATTTTCTGCCACAGTTGAATTGCTGAGCGAAACGCCCTCGGGCCCTTCGTTCACATCCAGCACCTCGATGGTGAAGGTTTGCGTCAAGCTGAACCCATGCGCGTTTGTGGCCGTCACGTCCACTTCGATCTGGGCTGCATCTTCATGGTCCAGCGATACTTCGGGTTTTATTCGCAGCTCTCCATCTATAGTTTCAAACCGATCGTCCGAGACGGTAAGTTCATGCGCGTCGCTGCTATTTGGATCAATGACGGTGAGGGTGCCAATCGCTGCACCAGACGCATTCTCTGCGACGGTCGCCTTGTCCAGATTTAGCGCGTCAGGCGCAAGGTCAACCTCCTGTTCTGGAGGAGGCACTGCGCTGGGACCACTGGAAACCGGGGCAGCGATTCTTGGCGGAACATCCGGAATTTCTGGAACCGTCGGTGAGCCCTCCGTGTTTGAGGTGTTGAGCTTCGAAAAAGGCTCATTGGCGGATCCTGAAAAAGAAGAGGGTGCTTCAGGTGCATTTGGAGCAGCGCGCGTTTGCACAGTTTTCTGGCCATCAATGACGGCCTGTGCTTGAGGAAGCGAGCGTTCGGCGCTGATGAAGTCGTCGCGCGCAGAAGGCATGTCTGCTTTCTCAGGTGCACCGTTTTGATGCAGCCTTTCGTCTATCGTTCCTTCGACCCGTTCCCCTGTGTGCAAAGTGCTACGGGTCGGATCCTCTTGGATCGAAACGCCGCGCGTAACGTGAGAGACGATCTCGGCTTTGTCGTTCAGTTCGGTTTGTGCGGAATTAATCTGATGCTCAAGATATTGCCCGGCTTTTTGCATTGATCTGATCCCCGTTTGTTCCCCTGATTCCGGCCCATCAGTACCATAGGTTGTTACTGCGATTGCGACTTAAGTATTTAAAAATTAAACGGAATAATCCACAGTTCTCGATCGGAGTTTACACTTCTTCAATAGGTTCAGGCCAAACCGATTGGACGAGGCAACTGGGTGAGCAATAGGATGGGACCGAGCGAATTTATCGGACGAAAACTGACGCCACGGTTGGGTGTTCCGGTTTGGGTGGCTTCCCTGTCTTTGAACGTATTGTCACTTTTGATGCCGATCTCAATCCTGTTGATTTTCGACCGGATCATTCCATTCCAATCCATGGAAACTCTGCACGTTCTGACCGGCGTTCTGCTGTTCAGTGCGGGGTTTGAGCTTGTTTTGCGACATTGCCGATCCATTCTATTGTCGACCGCCGCAGAGGATGCGGCGCGCGCCAACTACAGCCTTTTTATGAGACAGGTTCTGACGGCAAATACCCTGACCTTCGCCAAAGAGCCACCCAGCAGTTATGCCGAGCGCTACGCTGCGATTGCGCAACTTCGGGATCATTATGCGGGGCAAGGGCAAACGCTTTCGATTGATCTGCCGTTTACGCTCATGTTTGCAATCTTGATCGGATTGATTGGCGGCTGGCTCGTTCTGGTTCCATTGGGTGCTTTTGGCATCGTCCTGATTTTTGCGGCCGTAATGAAACGTGCTCAATGGAACTTGTTCCGACAGCGTAAGACGCTGGACACCCGCAGATACGCCTTTTTGTCCGAGCTTTTGTCGAACATGAAGACAATCAAGGCTAACCGGATGGAGCCGCAAATGTCGCGGCGATTTGAGATGCTTGAGGATCAGACAGTCGACATCAGCGGCCGAATGATACGTTTCGCCGGCTTCGCACAGAGTTTTGGCACCGTTTTTGCTCAGGTATCGGTGGCCGCAATGGGCTTGTTGGGCGCTTATCTGGCGATCCGAAATCAGATTGGTATCGCGGAAATGGCGGCCTGTATGCTTCTGAATGGGCGGATCGTGCAGCCGCTGACCAAATTGATGGCAATGTGGGTCCAGGCTGAAAATATCACTGTCGCCTGGTCCAGATTGAAAGAGATGAATGAGCTTGAAACGCATCTGGTCGCGACGTCTGGCGACGGGAAGCTATCGGGTGTTGTTACGGCCTCGGACGTCTCGGTCAGGCGTTTGCATGGAAACGGTGCGTCATTTTCAACGGTCAGTTTTACAGCCAGCGCCGATAGAGGCGTTTTGATCGAAGCCGAGGAAAGCTGGATGGTCGACGCTTTTTTTGATGCGCTAACGGGACAGTGCGACCTGGATCAGGGAAGCATTCTTTTCGACAAAGTGGATGCCAAAAAACGAGTTGCCTTTCGCGGCGAAAACGCGTTGGTCGCGCTGGAGAGCGAACCGGTTATCCTTTCAGGTACCTTGCTGGAAAACCTAAGTGCGTTTGGTGATCACGAACGGATCGAAAACGCCAAGACGGTTGCCGCTGCATTGGGGTTGGAACGCCGGATTTTTCGCCTTCCGCTTGGGTACAACACCCCAATGACAATTGGGTCGGCGTTCGAACGCGACCCGGTGAACCGGCAATTGATCGCATTGGTGCGCGCACTGGCTCTACAGCCTCACATCCTGCTAATGAACGAGCCGACCGCTGTGCTTGATACGGCTGAGCGACAGGCGCTGGCAGATTATCTGGCTAAGTTAGAAGTGCGACCGACGCTTATAGTGGCATCGCCCGACCCGCGTTTTAAGCAATTTGCGCCACAGGTCGTCAGGCTAAATGCAACCAAGTCACGCGACATGGCAGCGTGGGTCGCGGATACGGATCTTGAAAGGCTGACATCAGAGGCCATGCAAAAGGGGGCCGCATGACGACGCTTGAAGTAGAAAAAGCAACCGGCCTGCTGGACGCTCTGCTTTACAACCAAGGGTGCCGAAGCAGCCTAAACACGTTGCTGGAAGCACTCCCACATCAATCAGAAAGGCTAGATCAGGATGACATTCTGGATGTGCTCGACACGCTGAAAATTTCTTATACCAAAACTCGATGCCGGGAAGACACCATTGTGGACGCGGATTGCCCGGCTTTGGTTATTCCCGAAACCGGGCCGTGGTACGTCGCCTTGGGGCGTAACGGCTTGTCTTTGCGGGTGGCTGGCGCGAAAGACCACTCACCAAAACGTCGTAAGTGTTTGGTCATCCGAATTGAATCGAAGGCTTGGCGCGAAGAGGATGGTACGCCGCAAACTGTTCGTATGGCATTCCGAGTCTTTAGGCCGATGTTGCCTTGGCTTTTTCTTGCGTCATTCCTCATCAATCTATTGGGCTTGGCTGCGCCACTTTTGATCATGGCGATTTATGACAAGGTTATCCCATCGGGTTCGGTGGCAATGCTTACGTCATTGGTTGTTGCGGTCTTGGTTATCGGCCTCTCGGATATGTGTTTCCGACACGCGCGAACACGGGCATTGGCGTATATCGGCGCGCGCGGCGAACACCAACTCATGATTGCGTTGTTTCACAAACTGATGTCGCTGCCCCTGCAGCAGTTGCAGAAGTCGGATATCAGCCAACAGCTCTCTCGTTTCAGGCAATTCGAAGCCCTGCGAGACGTGTTCACAGGCCAGATCATGACCAGCTTGCTCGATTTGCCTTTCGTTTTAATTTTCTTTGCCGTCCTGACTTTTCTTGCCCCTCAGGTCGGATTGTTGACGCTTGGGCTTGTTGTTATTTTGGTGATACTCGGTTTCGTTACCATCCCCGAACAGCGGCGACTGGACAGTGCAGCCTCAGATGCGGCTGCAAAAAGTCAATCTGCAATGCAGCAGGCGATATTGCACCAGCGCATGATGAGCGACTTGGGACTGCAACAGAGATGGCTGGATCGCAGCTTGTCTTTGTCCGAAGCGGCAGAGGATGCAACGCGGCGTGCACGTGTGTTTCAGGCATTCACGCAGTCCTTGTCCCAATCGATGACAGCGTTGGCCACTGTGGGGGCCATTATTCTCAGCGCTTATGCAGCGGTGAATGGCGATCTCAGTTTTGGCGCTTTAATCGCTGTGATTGCTCTGGTGTCAAAAATTCTTGCCCCGGTACAGACATTGTGTAGTTGCTGGGCTCAAATCCTGATTTTCAGTCACAGCCGCAATCAGGCTGATCGGGTGCTTTCATTGCCAGAAGAGCTTGAACTGGGGTTGGAGCATTCTCATCGCAAAGACATTCAGGGCGCGATCCAGTTTTCTGCCGTCACTTTTCGCCCAGATCCGCTGAATGCACCGCTTCTGTCGCAGGCGAGTTTGAGCTGTGATCCCGGTGAAGTCACCTTAATCATGAGCAGTGATGCAGCCGTGCGAACGGCGGTCTTAGACCTGATGGACGGGTTGGCTACGCCTTTGGCGGGCACTGTATCTTATGATGACGTTGACTTGCGGCAAATCGCCAGGGACGAACTGCGCACTTCGGTTACTTACGCGACCTTTGAAAAAAAGCTGTTCTACGGCACGATCGCACAGAATTTTCGATTGGCGTCTGTGTCACTGAGTGATTGCCAAATCGAAACGGCCTTGTCGCAGATGGGATTGTCGCAGGACCAGGAGTTGTTGCCAGATGGTCTTGAAACTCGTCTGACCGACGCTCACCTGGCGCAGTTGCCAGATGAAACCCTCAAGGCTCTGACCCTTTCGCGTAGCATGGCGCGCCCTTCATCGGTTTATCTGTTTTCGGAACCGACCAATGGTTTGTCAGATCAGCGCCGTGCTGCCTTCAAGGAGTGGGTGCGACAGCAAAAGAGGCGGAGCACCGTTGTGATCGCAACTGCGGACCGGTCCTTCCTTTCGATCGCAGATCGCTTTGTGTTTCTAAACGGAGAGCGCGTGGTTTTGAATGACACCGGAGAGGTCGGGCGCAGAAAGTTGAAGGCCATTTTACAGGCAACGGAAAAATAAAATGAGAGAGCAGACACAACAAAATTCGACCTCCGGTCCCACGGCACGTTTAATAAATCGTCGTCGGATGCGACCTCCAAGGGTGGCCGCGTTTTTGGCGCTGACGATCTCGGGCTTTCTGGGCGTGATACTAGTTCTGGCGGGGCAAACCAACGTTCCTCAAATCACGCGGGCCCCGGGGACAATCTTGCCGTTCGGGGACTATGCTCAGATCGAAACTCTGCACGGAGGCGTGGTCAGTGCCGTTCATGTGCGCAATGGCCAAACGGTCGAGGCGGGCCAACTTTTGGTGGAATTGGACCATCCAGACCTTTCGCGTGAGCAGGACATTATGACGGGTCAGCTTTCAGCAATTATTCGTCAGACCGAAAATGCCAAAACCGTTTTGTCCATGCTAGACAGCGAGACTTTGCCAAGTGACCGCGCGCTTGATGAGATAAGGAGTAGAGGCCTGACCAATGCCGCGGCTAGGCTGGATCTGTATTCTGAAAGCCAGACGATCCATCAGGTATCGATCCAGCAGCAAGAGGGGACGCTGCGAATTTTGCAAGATGCAGCCGAACTGTCAGCAGCACGGGTCGAAAGAAAACAAGATCTTCTGGCAAGATATGCACAGCTTAGGGCACGTGGATTGAAAACCCTGAGCGACTATCTTGAAGAGGAAGATGAGGTTGAAGCGGTTCGAATTGCGGCATCGGACGCGCGGGTTCGGTTGGCCCAGGCTGAAAATGCGTTGAATTTGGCCCGCGCGTCTATGGCAGAGGAAACTCTGGCTCTGCGCGAAGAGGTATTGACGAAACTTTCTGATCTGGATCAGGAAAGGGCAGAGCTTATTGCCGCTCTCAAAATAGTGGGAGCTCAGATCGCAAGCCTGGCCATCGTGGCTCCGGCCCGCGGAGTCGTTCAAGCTGCTGCCTATCCCAATCCGGGAGAGGTCATTGCGCCAGGTGAGGTGCTGTTCGAATTGTCGCCAACACATGACGCGCTATTGGTTGAGGCACGCATTCCAAACGCGGATATCGGTCATGTGGATACCAGTCAGCCAGTGTCCGTCAGCGTTGACACATTCGATGTGCGCAGGTTCGGAAAGATCCAAGGGCGATTGCAAACTGTCTACCCCATGCCGCTTACCGATGAGAGGACCGGCGAGACCTATTTTCGCGCATCCTTTGTTTTGGCTGAAGGCAATGTGGGACGTGGACCTTATGAAAGGCCACTTCAGGCCGGGATGACGGTTGTGGCCGAGATGACGACAGGGGAGCAAACGCTGTTGTCCTACATGTTGAAACCTGTCCAGACGACTTTGGGCCGTGCTTTCAACGAAAGATAGTAGCCCGACCTGCGTGCTGCCTCATCTCGTCACGTAGGTTGAGCAGGCGATGAATTTAGTTTTCATTCGACAAAACCGCGCCACCCGTTTTGTTGCGGGATGCGGCACGCAGACGGTCCTTGAAAGTCTGGGTCGCGCTGTCTGCAACGTCAGCCCGGGTGACAATGGCGTCAGATAGAAGAAACGTGGCACGCATTGCGACAGGTCCATCCACGACAATAAATTGAGTGTTGCTCGGGGAAATCGTCAGCCGGCCAGTGACCTCTACACTTTGGTGAATGTATTCGGGCATCCAATCCGTCTCCAGTTCGACGCGGATCATCTGGTTCGGAGGCGGCGGCGGTAAATGGCTGCACATGCCTGGCCTCGGTACAAGGTATATGATTGAAGCACCGTTAGGAGCTTGAGGAGCCGGGATAGCATAGCCTTGAATTGTGGCGGCTTTACCCTCAAGATCGGGATTGCCTTGGGAACCGGCTTTCGCGCGCTGCGCGATCACATTGTCGCGCTGACTCAACAATCGGTCGATGTCGATTTTTTCAGCGGCAAGAGCATCTTCGGTTTCAAACAGATTTTGTTGCCACATCTGCCGTTCCTCGGCGGTGCCTACATCCTGTTGCAAGCGGCTGCGCAAACGCAGGACGTAAACAAGATCATCGAACTGTTCCGGGCTGAGTGCGCGAAACGGGTCGTGAAAATCCTGTACGGATGGGTCGGGCAATTCAGACCAAAGCAATGGCGTCGCGGCCCATGTCCCGAGGGGCGCACACAATACTGAAAACGCACAGATCAAAACTGCTCGCAGGCGCATCCCAACGGCCTTTCATGACTTAGAAAATAGCGGTCATTCAAATGTGAGAGATATCCGGGTAAACCGCAAATCACGACACTGCAAACGCCCCCAATTGGTTCAGGCAGGGGGTGTGATAGGGTTCGAACAAGGCGACAAATTCCAGCGGTAGTCCGTCCTCTGCTGCACGGATGACATTAGTCGAAGTTGCAAATTTGTCGATGACGCTGTCGTCGATCTTGCCGAGGACGTCTTTTGCATAGGGCAATCGGTGCAGCCCGCTCCAATATCCCAAATCCAGAGCCTTCCCTTCGATCCCTTTCTCTAGAACGAATTCTTCGTAAGCATAGGCGAACTCAGTGGCCGCATCCTGTCGCGCGATCTGGGGGCCATAGATCCGGTTGATGACGTCAAGCGCGTGACCGGCAATGCCGTGCCCCTTGATCAGCCGGTAGGCAACACCTGCGCCAAGGGCACCAACCCCCAAGGCAAGAACGCGACGGCGCGACCAGCTCATGTGACAACCTCCGATGCTCTGAGGGATAGGGCGGAAATGGTCAGGGATGGGTTGGCAGGCGAGCAGGTCGGGAAAGCGCCCGAGCCCAGTACGAACAGGTTTGGAACCCCATGCAGGCGCAACCGATCGTCAACCACCGATGACTCGGCCGAGGGACCCATGCGGTGCGTGCCTTGAATATGCGCCTGTGATCGGATTTTTTCGTCCACTATCAGTTTCTCGATCGTGTCGGGGATGATGCCCGGCAGGCCGTCAATCGCCCGCCGCAACCCGCGCATCGCATAGTCGGTGTACCCGATCCATTCGATGACGGGTTCGTCGTCCTCCAGCAGGATCCTGTTCTCTGCCATTGGAATATCATCGACGGTTAACCGGAGATGCAGTCGGTTGGCCCATTTGCCCTGTTCTCGTCGGATCGAGACCGGGGCGTTAACAGTTTCGATCAGAACAGCGCCGGCCTCTGATCGGTCAATGTCATGGTAGAAATGATACCCATGCCCGGTTTCGGACGCACCGCCGTAAAAGGCTTTGATATTTGCGGTGTCCAGAATGATATCAACCTCACCTTGCTCATGAAGGTACGCACCTAGAGCTTTGTTTTTTATTCCTGATCTCAGCAAAATGGCAGCGTTGAATATCCCGTTTGTTCCCAGCGCAATTGTGTTGCCGCGCAAGCGCGCCTCAGCCCCGTCAGCAGTCTTGACCTGTACTGCGCGGGCCTGACCGCCTTCGATATCCACCGTGCGTACTTCGGTGCCCAACAGGTAGTGCGCGCCGGGATGTTCCAGCCGCTCGAACCCGTTCAGAATTGTAAATTTCGCGTCCACTGGGCAGATGCGGCAGACACCGTTTGCACAACACCGCGCTCGCGAGCCTCCGTTCGAGGTCGCGCTTGGCAAGGGCACCCATAGCGGGCTGTCTTCACGCAAAGCTATGTCAGAGCGAGATGGCGCGTGGGGCGGATACGGAAACGGCGCACTGCGCGGCAGGATGTGATCGGATTGCCCACCGCAGACTTCAATCATCTCTTCGGCCTGAATCCAGAAAGGTTCAAGATCATCGTAGGTTATGGGCCAATCTTCGCCGATACCGAACTTGCTTTTCAGGATGAAATCATCGGGATGCAGACGCGGAGTGTTGCCCCACCAATAGTTCGAATTCCCGCCAAACAAGGTGAATGCAACCCATTCCTTGGGTGCGCCCGAGCTGTTGCGTTGCTCGATCTTTTCACGGACGGCCCACCCATGCGCGATCTGGTCTGCATGAGAATAGTCCTGCCCTTTTTCGACAAACAGGATGTTAAGATGATCGGGCAAGCCGTGGGCGAAAAACATCGCGGAAAAGCTGCTGCCTGCGATCACCACATCCCAATCGCGGGCGCTGGCTTGTTCAAGAGACAATAGGCGCATCAGAACTCATTAACCTTATTAATCTTCACCTGTTGACCAAATTACAGGCTTCCGTCCGACCCGACCAGATCACGCGAGAATTGCGGCGGGGCAAGACAATCACTTTATGGTTTGCAATAATCAGGCCCTTGTCAATAAAGTTAAAGAGACGGCAATGCAGTCGCCTTGCCGGAATTGTTGTTGTTTGTTTGGTGTGTTCGTTGAAATTTGCTTTGAAAAGACGTCATCTTCTTGGGGCTGTTGCTGCGGTGGTCATTGTCCCACCGGTTGCCAGGATTGCAATTTTGAAGTCGCGGGATAATCCGCTGCCTCCCATTTCCGATCCGAAAGTGGTTTTTGCTGATGGCTGGCTGTTGGATGCGAGCGACCTGGATGTGGACGGGTTGTCATGATCCTGGATGCGCGCGCTGAAATCCCGGCGTTAGAGGGGCCCTATGACTGCTGCATCGTAGGCGCGGGGCCGGCTGGTATCGCGCTTGCGCTGAAACTGGCACAGGCGGGCCGTCGAGTGGTTCTTCTAGAGGCCGGAGACCGTGAGGTCACGCCCGACTCGCAGGACCTCTATGAGGGCGAAAATCTGGGCCTGGAATATTACCCTCTGTCTGCGCCCCGGCTGCGCGCGCTTGGGGGGACGACCGGTCATTGGGGCGGGCAATGTCTTTTGCTGGACCGGTCCGACTTTCTGCCGCGCCCGGACGTACCCCTCAGCGGATGGCCCATTCGGTACGAGGATCTGGCCCCGTATCAGGCGGAAACAGCTATACTTTTGCAAACAGGGCAGTTCTCGGGCGGCTTCCGCAAACCGGTTGACGACAGCGGCACGCTGGATGTTGTTGAGCAGAGGTTCAGCTCTGACCGGGCGTTTTATGATATCGGCAACACGGACCCGGTACGCTTCGGTCCATTCTATCAGGGGCAATTGGAGGATGAGCCGAACATCGACCTTGTCTTGAATGCCAATGTGGTAGGGTTCGACGTCGATGGTGAGACCGGCCAAATCACGCAGGCGCAGATTCGTAACTATGGTGATGGCGAGGGGGCGGTGGCTGCCGGACGCTTTGTGCTGGCCATGGGCGGCTTGGAAAACAGCCGTATGTTGCTGCATCTGAACGCCCGGCAAAACAACAGGTTCGGCAATCAGAACGACATGGTTGGTCGCTGTTTCATGGAGCATCCGGTAATCGACCATGAAACATACTTCATCACACGGCGTCTTTATTCTCATTCCCCGACATGGGAATTCGAACGCCTGACGCGGCGCTCCCGCCCCGAGCTTGTGCTGAGTCCCAGCCAGGACCAGATGCTGAAAAACGGCTGGACCAACTCAGCCGTGCGGATGCGGCGACTAAGACGCAGAAAACTGCCGCCCGAAGAGCTGGGGGACACGGGCTTTATCAACGGTTTGAAATTCGACGAGGATTACTTTTTTACCAGCAATTCTCAGGTCACGGCTGAACAGCGCCCGAACCCTGCCAGCCGGGTTGTTCTGACCGACCAGCGGGATCGGTTTGATCTGAATACGGTCGGGCTGGACCTGCGGCTGATGCCCGAAGATATCGAGACCCTGCGCGGATCAACCATTGAAGTGGCCAAGTTCCTGATCCGAAACGGGCTGGGCCGGATGCGGATGGACCCCGCCTTGTGGAACCGCGATGCATTCGAAAACCTGCCGTTGGACTATGGCAGCCACCATATGGGCGGCGCGCGCATGTCCGAGACGCCCGAGACTGGCGTGGTTGATGCCAACTGTAAGGTGCATGGGGCCGCGAACCTCTATGTTGCGGGGTCAGGTGTGTTTGCGACCTGCGGCCACGCCAACCCCACGTTTACTATTGTACAACTGTCCCTGCGGCTGGCGGATCATTTGCTTGGGCCTTCTGCCTGACGGGGTTTTGGGGTTGAAGCCCCCTGTATTCCACTGGCAGGTTAGCCCCGCACAAGGGGGGCGTTCATGACATCTCAAAGCTCGGGGCAGGCAGTCTTTCTGTCGGGCAGCCTGATGCGCCATGTCACGCGCATGTCATTGACCACCAGTATCGGCCTGATGGCGATCTTCGCTGTCGACTTCGTCGATATGGTGTTCATCTCGATGCTGGGGAACGACGCGTTGGCGGCGGCGGTTGGCTATGCCGGGACGCTGCTGTTCTTTACCAACTCGGTCAATGTCGGCCTGTCTATCGCCGCAGGCGCGCTGGTTGCGCGCGAGCTTGGGGCAGGGCGGCCCGATCAGGCAAGGCGGTTCGGAACCAGCGTTGCCGTTCTGGGTGCGATCTCGGGCATGATCCTGTCCGCGCTTGTGCTGCTGAACCTAAACACACTGTTGTCGCTGTTGGGGGCCGAGGGAGAGGTTCTGCATCTGGCGGCGCGCTATAGCCGGATCATTCTTCCGACCATGTGGGTGATGGCTTTGGCTATGGCCGGGATGGCGGTCTTGCGGGCCCACGGGGATGCGCGCCGTTCCATGCAGGCGACGATTTTCGGCGGGCTGGTCAACGCGGTGCTGGATCCGATCCTAATCTTTGCGGTTGGGCTTGGGCTGGACGGGGCGGCGATAGCCTCGGTCATCGCGCGGGTCTGTATGCTGATAGCGGTGATGCGACCTGCTATAAAGGTGCATCGAGGGTTCGCGCAGCCTTCGCTTAAGCAAGTGGTTCAGGATGTACGCCCGGTGCGTGCCATAGCTGTACCAGCCGTCTTAACCAACATAGCCACGCCCGTCGGCAACGCCATCGTCATCCGTGAGGTGGCGCAGTTCGGAACCGATGCCGTAGCCGGCATGGCGGTTATCGCACGGCTGATGCCGGTGGCGTTTTCGGTTGTGTTTGCCCTGTCTGGCGCGATCGGTCCCATCGTTGGCCAGAACTATGGTGCGGGGCAGTATGATCGGGTGAAAGAGACGTTTCTGGCCGGGGTCAAATTCACCGCCATCTACGTTCTGCTGATGGCCGCTGTCTTGTTTGCCCTTCGAGGCCCAATTGCGGATCTGTTTCTGGCGCAGGGGGAAACGCGGGCGCTGATCTATCTGTTCTGCGGTCCTCTGGCGCTGGCGTCTTTCTTCAACGGGGTAATCTTTGTTGCCAATGCCAGCTTTAACAATCTGGGCCATCCCATCTATTCCACATGGGTCAATTGGGGGCGGCATACGTTGGGTACTTGGCCGTTTGCCGTGGTCGGAGGCATCCTTGCAGGCGCGCCCGGTGTCCTGATGGGGCAGGCGCTGGGGGGCGTTGTCTTTGCGGTTGTCTGCTGGGTGATGGTGCGCCGCGTTGTGTCAAAGCTCAGCACGCCGCAAAAGCCGGACCCGTTTGCCGGGCAGAACCGACTTCACGCGCTGTTTGGGCGGCGTGGTTGGTAGGCGGGATCAGTTGCCGCTGTTGCGAGCCTCGAGCCGTTCAAGGTTAACTACTGTCGACAGCATCAATCGGTCGTGGCTCCAATCCTCGGTCTGTTGCACGGAGGCGGCACCAAAACCCAGCACGGTTGCAAAGACCAGCGTCAGGCCCAGAAACAGCACCGGAGTGCCAGAGCGGACCGAGGGAGCCTCGGCCAGCGCCATCACGCGTTGGCGCAACACGCGCTTTGCTTTGCCTCCCGTGACCAGCGCGACATTCAGAACCCGAGGGCTGCCCTTGCGCACCGTGCGGGCGCAATAGTCCAGCAGGCAAGCGGTATAGTCGCGCGCGTTGATCCCGCGGCGGGCAACCACGGATTGGTCGCAGGCCAGCTCGCGCAGACGGTCGAACTGATATTTCAGCACCAGATAGGCGGGGTTCCAGAACAGAAATGGGCGTAGAATTTCGAACCCCAGCTCCCACTCCACATCGCCCGCACGCACGTGCTGAAGCTCATGCGCCAGCGCAAAGCGCAATTCGCGCGGCGTGTCCAGCAGATGGCTGGGCAGGACAACATGGCGGCGACGAAGGCCGCGCACGGCAAAGGGCACGGCGATCCGGTCGGAGAGGCGTATATCGACCTTGGCCGAATGCCGCCACAAAAAGCTGGTCTGGATCGTTTCACGGATCGCCAGCCCATCGCGCAGGACGCGCACGGCATAGGCCGCGGCCATCACGATCACCAGACCGAAGATCGCGGACAGAACCGGGTATGCACCGGAAACAAATACTTCGACCCAGCGTTCGCGTGTGTTCAAAAGCGCCTCGAATTGGGTTGCGGGCATGGCGATGTCGCCGCGCAGATAGGCGGCAACAGCGATGTCCCCCAAAGCAACGGTGCCATGGGCTGAGGTGAGTGCAAATGCCCCAATGGCCAGAACAGGGCTAAGAACGACGCAAAGGCACAGGGCCTTGAGCGCCTGAAGCTGCGCAACAAAGCCATATTGCAGCCGCGTCCGACCCATAATGGCCCGCACGACCAGCCACACCAGTGCCGCGAGGGCCAGTACGATATTCCATTCCAGATACGCGTCGAGAACCGGTTTAACCGCCGTCATTGTGCAGTCTCCTTTCTACCAGTGCTCGAATTTCCTCCAGATCGGCTTCGCTCAGGCCCGCATCGTCTACCAGACGCGCCACCAGCGAGGCAGGCGTGTCATCGAACAATGTACGCGAGAGGTTCTGCAACGACCGTGCCTGATATTTGTCTTTCTCCAGCAGCGGCGTATAGATCAGCGTCTTGCCGTCCTTGCGGCTTTCGACGAAGCCTTTCTCGTCGAGAATCCGCAGGATGGTTGCGCCGGAGGTATAGGCCAGATTGCGTTCTGGAGGCAGACGATCAAGCACGTCACGGACCGAGCCCTGACCAAGTGCCCAGAGCTCATTCATGAACTCCAGCTCTACCTCGGTCAGAAGGTTTGTTGTCTTTTTCTTTCGCATCGGTCTTTCGTGTCGCATTTTTTAGTATGCCTGACAGACAAGCATCCTTTCGCTGTTTCGCAAAGCTCAAACTTTCCAGAAGACGAAGAATCCCCAGCCGATCGACAGGAAAAGCGGTGCCCAGACGGGCTGGCCAACCAATCCCAGCCAAGCAAGGAAGATATAGGCCGATCCCAATAGGGTGATGAACAGTCGATCCCCCAGCGTAGTGGTCAGGCCCAGAACGCCGCGCCGTTCGATCCCGTCGCGGAACTTGAACCCCTCCAGCACGCCGATCAGGGCGATGGCCGAAAAGATACCGACGAACAGCGCCAGCGTTGCGGGGGTCCAAGCCATCCAGAAATCGGGCCACAAGGGATCGGTCCAGGAAAACCCTTTTTCCTCCTGCTGGCCGACGCTGCCCCAACCGGCCTGCTGGGCAGCCGCCATCGAGGGTAGAAAGGGGAGGGTGAGAAGAAGTTTACGCATATCGAACCTCACACACGGCCCATCGCGAAACCACGCGCGATGTAGTTGCGGACAAACCAGATGACGATGGCGCCGGGAATGATGGTCAGTGTTCCGGCGGCTGCCAGCAGGCCCAATTCATACCCCGCGCTGGATGCAGTACGAGTCATCACAGCGGCGATGGGCTTGGCCTCTACCGCCGTAAGGGTTTTGGCCAGAAGCATCTCGACCCACGAGAACATGAAGCAGAAGAACGCCGCCACGCCGACGCCCGCCTTGATGTTGGGTAGGAAAATCGTCACGAAGAAGCGCGGGAAGGAATAGCCGTCGACATAGGCGGTTTCATCCAGTTCCTTTGGGATGCCGCGCATGAAGCCTTCCAGAATCCACACCGCCAGCGGCACGTTGAACAGCGTATGCGCCAGCGCCACGGCGAGATGCGTGTCAAACAGCCCGATGGAAGAATACAGCTGAAAGAAGGGCAGCGCGAACACCGCCGCCGGGGCCATCCGGTTGGTCAACAGCCAAAAGAACAGCTGCTTGTCGCCCAGAAACCGATAGCGCGAGAACGCATAGGCCGCAGGCAGGGCCACACAGACCGACAGCACCGTGTTCAGTGTTACGTAGATGATCGAGTTGATATAACCCCAATACCATGTCGGATCGGTGAAGATGGTGATGTAATTTTCCAGCGTAAAGGTCTGGGGGAATAGGGAAAAGCCCGACAGGATTTCGTTCGTTGTCTTGAAGGACATCGCCACCAGCCAATAGATCGGCAGCATCAGGAACGCGATATAGAGGATCGGGATAAGAGACCGCTTCTTCATTGCGCGTCATCCTTTGTCATCAGAGTGTAGAAGACCCAGCTGACCAGCAGCGTGATGGCGAAATATATCAGGCTCATCGCGGCTGCAGGGCCAAGGTCGAACTGTCCCAGCGCGATCTTCACAAGGTCGATCGACAGCAAGGTGGTTGAGTTGCCAGGGCCGCCTCCGGTCAGAACGAAGGGTTCTGTGTAGATGTTGAAACTGTCCATAAAGCGCAGCAGAACGGCGATGGTCAGAACGGTTTTCATCTTGGGCAGCTGGATATAGCGGAACACCGACCACGGGCTGGCACCGTCGATCTTGGCCGCTTGGTAGTAGGCATCCGGGATCGAAACGAGGCCCGCATAGCACAGCAGCACCACCAGCGACGTCCAGTGCCAGACATCCATGACGACGACCGTGATCCAAGCCGACAGAGGCTGTTGCGTCATGTCATAGTTGATGCCCAGAACATCATTCAGGAAGTAGCCCAGCAGGCCGATCTTGGGCAGGGTAAAGATGTTCCACATCGAGCCGACTACGTTCCACGGGATCAGCATCGGCAGGGCCATCAGGACCAGACAGACGGGCACCCAGAACCCTTTGCGGGGCATCGATAGGGCTACAATAATGCCCAGAGGCACCTCGATCAGCAGGATCAGGAAGGTAAAGAGGAACTGCCGACCGAGGGCCGCTTGGAACCGATCTGAACGCAAAATTTGCTCGAACCAGCCAAGACCTTCCCAGAAGAACTGGTTGTTGCCAAAGGTTTCCTGCACCGAGTAGTTGACCACCGTCATCATCGGCACCAGCGCGTTGAATGCGACCAGCGCGAGTACCGGCAGGACAAAGAACCACGCTTTTTGGTTTTCCGTTCTCATCAGCTGCGTTCCTCGGTTGCGATCCAGCCGTCGCGGTAGACGCGGGATTGTTCAGGTTTGAATTGCAGGAAGACCTGCGAGCCCGGCTCGGGCACACTGTGTTCGGTTACGGCTTTCAGGGCGGTATTTCCAACCATGGCGCTGACCACATAGTGGCGGCCGATGTCGGAAACCTTGGTCACATGCGCCGGGATGCCGGTATCGCCAAAGCCCACATATTCGGGGCGGATACCCAGGTCGGTGCGGCCTCCGTCGCCATGGGTGGGGCCTTCCAGCATGACCTCGTGGCCTTCGAAAACCGCGCGGTCACCTTTGGCTTCGCAGGGTAGGACATTCATGCCGGGGGAGCCGATGAAGTGACCCACAAATGTGTGCTGAGGGCGCTCGAACAGTTCAACCGGTGTGCCGATCTGCACCACTTCGCCTTCCTGCATCACCACGACTTCGTCGGCGAAGGTCAGGGCCTCGGTCTGGTCATGGGTCACGTAGATCATCGTGGCTTTGACCCGCTGGTGCAGCTCTTTCAGCTTGGACCGCAGTTTCCATTTCAGATGCGGGTCGATCACGGTCAGCGGTTCGTCAAACATCACTGCATTCACGTCATCGCGGACCAGTCCACGCCCCATCGAGATTTTCTGCTTGTTGTCCGGGCTGAGGCCGCTGGCGCGGGTGCTCAGCATATCCGTGACATCCAGCATTTCGGCGATCTCATCGACCCGGCGTTTGATCGTTGCCGGGTCAACCCCCCGGTTTTTCAGCGGAAAAGCCAGGTTTTCGCCCACAGTCATCGTGTCGTAGATCACCGGGAACTGGAACACCTGCGCAATGTTGCGCTGATCGGGGGGCAGGGCGGTCACATCCCGATCATCGAATAAGATTTGCCCTTCGGACGGGGTCAGAAGGCCCGAGATGATGTTCAGCAAGGTGGACTTGCCGCAGCCCGACGGCCCCAGCAGCGCATAGGCCCCGCCATCGCGCCATGTGACGTCGATTTCCTTCAGCGCATAATCTTCGGGGCCTTTCGGCGCGGGCATATAGCTGTGTCGCAGATTGGAAAGTTTGATCTGTGCCATGTCAGGCCACCCTTTTGCCGTCTTGGCCGAAATACCGGCAATGCGCCGGGTTCAAGTAGAAACTGTGATCCTCGCCGACTTGGTAGGGATGCACGCCAGCCGCCAGGGAAACCCAATCATCCGATCCATGGCGGAAATGCGCGCTGGAATCTGATCCCGACAGCTCGGTCACAATGACCCGGCCGGTCAGTTCAACATCCGCATCCGATGTGCGGAACGGCGTCACCCGGTGCGGGCGCACGGCGACCATGTAGTCTCCATCGGCCATATCCGAGACGGCCCAGCCTCCGCCACCTGCCAGTTGCGCTTGAGCGCCGGACACGGTGATGTGGGCCACGTTGATCGGTGGGTCCGAGAACACACGCGCGGCGGCGATGTTTTCGGGATTGCGATAGATATCTGCTGTCGGGCCGAACTGCGTGACGCGACCATCCTCCATCAATGCGGTGTAGCCACCCAGCAGCAGCGCCTCTTCGGGTTCCGAGGTGGCATAGACCACCACGGCGCCGCGCCCTGCGAACAGGTCGGGCAGTTGTTCGCGCAATTCTTCGCGCAGTTTGTAGTCGAGGTTGGCCAGCGGCTCGTCCAGAAATACCGCGCGGCTTTCCTTGGCAATCGCGCGGGCGAGAGCTGTACGCTGTTGCTGACCACCCGACAGCTCATGCGGGCGGCGGTGCAGCATGGGGCGCAATTGCAGCAAGTCAGCGGCCTCTTCCACGCGGCCTTCGATCTCTGATTGCGCCATGCCCGCCACGCGCAGGGGTGATGCGATATTGTCGAAAACAGTCATATGCGGGTAGTTCACAAAAAACTGGTGCACCAGGCTAATCTGCCGCTTTTGCGTGTTCAGCCGGGTCACGTCCTGCCCATCCATCAGCACTTTGCCCGAGGCCATCGGATCCAGCCCGGCCATCATCTTGATCAGAGAGGTCTTACCTGATCCCGTCGCGCCCAGCAGCACATTGAAATGGCCGGTCTGCAGCGTCAGGTTGGTTGGCTTGATATGGATAACATTGCCAACCCGCTTGGTGGCGTCTTGAAGTTCGATCATGTCCGTGGGTTCCGGTCCTTCAGTGCGGCGCACTGGTCGTGGGGTGGGGATGCCGCGCACGGCACCCCCGGTTGCATTGGCTTAGTTGGCCTGCCAGCGCGCAACCAGTTCGTCATAGTTGACGGTCTGGCCCTGCGGCTTTTCGTTTTCCAACTTGGCCTTGGGCGAACCGGCTTTCTCCAGCCAGAAGGCAGGGTCCTGCGGCTCGTTCAGGCGCGGACCACAGCCGCCATAGACGTTGGCTGCCTCATCCGCGGCCTGCATACGGGCCATGGTGATGTCCATTTCCTCGGCCAGACGGTCCATCGCCTCTTGCGGGGTGAAGGCGCCCGAGTTCACGTCACCGATCTGCTGCCACCAGATCTGGGCCAGCTTCGGATAATCCGGAACGTTGATGCCGGTCGGCGACCATGCCACACGGTCAGGCGAGCGGTAGAACTCGACCAGACCACCCAGCTTGGGTGCGCGTTCAGTGAACGACTCGTGGTTGACCGAGCTGTCGCGAATGAAGGTCAGACCCACATGGGATTTCTTCACATCGACAGTCTTAGACGTCACGAACTGAGCGTAAAGCCACGCGGCCTGAGCACGATCCGAAGGGGTCGATTTGAGGAACGTCCACGACCCCACGTCCTGATAGCCAACCTTCTGGCCGTCTTCCCAGTAGGGGCCATGCGGGCTGGGCGCCATCCGCCACAGCGGCGTGCCTTCGTCGTCCACGGTGTTGTTGCCTTCGGACTTCGGCTTGACCATGTCGGCGGTAAAGGCGGTGTACCAGAAGATCTGCTGGGCCACGTTGCCTTGGCTGAGCGCCGGCAGCGACTGGTAGAAGTCATAGGACGCCGCACCCGGAGGCGCATAGTTCCGCAGCCATTCATCCCACTTGCGGATCGCGTAAACCGCAGCCGGGCCGTTTGCAGCACCACCACGCGAAACGGACGCACCAACTGGGTTACAGGTGCCCGCTTCCATGCGGATGCCCCATTCGTCGACGGGAACGCCGTTCGGCTCACCTACGTCGCCTGCGCCGGCCATCGAGAGCCACGCGTCAGTCATACGCCACCCAAGGTCAGGCGCACGTTTGCCGTAATCCATGTGGCCATAGATCGCCACACCATCGACTTCTTTCACGTCGTTGGTGAAGAACTCGGCGATGTCTTCGTAGGCTGACCAGTTGACCGGAACGCCCAGGTCATAACCATACTTCTCTTTGAACGCGGCCTTGTTGGCCTCATCATCGAACCAGTCCTTGCGGAACCAGTAGAGGTTCGCGAACTGCTGGTCGGGCAGCTGGTACAGGTTACCGTCCGGGCCAGTGGTGAACTGAATACCCATGAAGTCATCCAGATCCAATGTCGGCGATGTGGTCGCCGCCCAGTCACCTGCCATCTGTTCGGTCAGGTTATAGGCCAGTTGCAGGCGCGAGTGCGTGCCGATCAGGTCGCTGTCATTGACGTAACCGTCATACAGGTTCCGGCCGGTCTGCATCTGGGTCTGCACGGCCTGAACCACTTCGCCCTCACCGAGGATCTGGTGGTTTACCTTGATGCCGGTGATCTCCTCGAATGCCTTGGTCAGCACCTCGGATTCATAGGAATGGGTCGGGATGCCCTCGGACAGGACGTTGATCTCCATGCCCGCATAGGGTTGTGCAGCTTCGATGAACCACTTCATCTCACCCATCTGTTCGTCTTTCGACAGGGTCGATGGCTGGAATTCGTCGTCGATCCAACGTGTTGCTGCGGCTTCGTCGGCCCAAGCGGTACCGTGCCCCGCAATGACGGCTGCTGCCGCCACGGCGGAAAGTAGATGTCTCCGCATCTGTCTCCTCCCAAAGATTATGGTTTCCGGCGCGAACCGGATGGCGAGGAGCATCGGCGATTTTTTGCATATGTGTCAAACTAAATTTTTAGTAAATGAAATTGACGTCGTATAATGCGCTGAAAAAAAACACTTTTCAAGTTATTGCGAGCGCAGTTACAATACAGACAAAAGGCTGAGAGGAGGTTTGCCGCAACTGTGAGTTCGGGTTTGTTGTTGAAATCGATTCCCAGACATCCAAAGCGAAACCGGCGGACTGCACGGCGAAAAAGAGGGGGAAAATGGCAGCCCGTAGGGGAATCGAACCCCTCTTTCCAGGTTGAAAACCTGGCGTCCTAACCGATAGACGAACGGGCCATTTAAGCCGAACAAGCACAAGTGGCAGCCCGTAGGGGAATCGAACCCCTCTTTCCAGGTTGAAAACCTGGCGTCCTAACCGATAGACGAACGGGCCACGCTTGCTTGTGGAGGGCCTTTTACGGTTTACCTACACCCCCCGCAAGCCGAAAAATGCAGGGAGGGACAAGTTTTTTGGCGGGGTCGGGCGCGGGCCTAATTTGCCTCAGCTGCGTCCTCCAACCGAAGCTGCACGGATTGCCGTCCGCCCCACGTATTAACCTCGAGCCGCCCAGCAAAATGGAACCGAGCGCCACCGTGGTTGGACAGTTTTTCCCCGATTGGCCCGTCGAACGCACCGAACGCGATGGCGTCCAGACCGCTGCCCACACCATCGGACAGGGACAGTTTCAGATGTGACTCGCCTACGCGTTTGGCAAAGCGCACTTGCAGATCGGGCAGAGCATAGCGTGGGGCAGGGGCGCTGGCGCCAAATGGGCCAGCTTTTTCGATCTGTTCGATCAGGTCCACTGTGGCGGCACCCGGCATCAATGTGCCGTCCAGTTTCAGGTCCGCCGGGCCGCCTTCGCCCGCGCCCTGTTTGGCCAATAGTTCCGACAACCGCGCCATCGCCGGTTCCAGCTGATCGCGCATCACGGTTAGCCCTGCAGCCATCTTGTGCCCGCCACCTTTGAGCAGCAGCCCTTCGGCAGCCAGACGCTGGATCGAAGCCCCCAGATCGACGCCCGAAACCGAGCGACCCGAGCCCTTGCCTTCATCCCCGTCAAAGCCGATCACGATGGCTGGGCGGTTCGCGGCCTCTTTCAGACGCGACGCAACGATGCCAACGACGCCGGGATGCCAGCCCTCACCGGCGGCCCAGACCAAAGGCGCGTCCAGCCCGCGCTCCTCGGCCTGTTCCATGGCGGCTGCGCGTACGGTGTTTTCGATATCGCGGCGCTCGGTATTCAGTTCGTCCAAGCGCTGCGACAGGGCCTCGGCCTCGTGCATCGAATCGGTGCTGAGCAACCGCGCTCCCAGATCGGCCTGGCCAATGCGTCCGCCCGCGTTCACGCGCGGTCCCAGCATGAACCCAAGGTGATAGCTGTTGGGGGCCGAATCCATCCGCGCCACGTCCGACAGGGCCACCAGACCGGGCCGCTGCCGCTGTGCCATCACCTTCAGCCCCTGACGCACCAGCGCGCGGTTCGCCCCGATCAGAGGAGCGACATCTGCCACGGTCGCCAGCGCCACCAAATCCAGCAGCGAGATCAAGTCCGGTCCCTTAACCCCGGCCTCACGCAGTTGCCGCCCGGCCTCGACCAGCATTAAGAACACCACGCCAGCCGCACACAGATAGCCCAGATCGCCGCTTTCATCCTGCCGGTTCGGGTTCACCACGGCCACGCATTCGGGCAGGGTCTCGCCGCCCAAATGGTGATCCAGCACGATTACATCCGCGCCTTTGGCTGCCGCGATCGGTTCATGGCTCAGCGTGCCGCAATCGACGCAGATGATCAGGTCGTGACGGGCGGCCAGCTCCTCCATTGCGGGCACATTGGGGCCATAGCCCTCATCAATCCGGTCGGGCACGTACAGCGTCGCCTGCAACCCCATCTGCCGCAGCCAGACTAAAAGCAACGCCGCAGAACTGCCGCCGTCCACATCATAGTCCGCAAAAACAGCAATCCGCTGCTTGGCTCGCACCGCCGTCAGAAACCGGGTGGCTGCGACCTCCATATCCTTCATGTCACGCGGATCGGGCAGCAGTTCCTTAAGCTTGGGCTCCAGGAAACCGGGAACCTCCATCGCGGGAACGCCACGGACCGCCAGCACCTGGCAAACAGCACGCGGCAACCCAGCCTGTTGCACCAGCATCTCGGTCGCCCGTTCTACATCAGCCGAGGGGCCGACCCAACGCCGCCCGGACAAAGACTGTTCAACCCCAAGAAAGCTCATGACCCGCCCCTGATATGCCAAGGCCGGATACCTTTCGGACCCGGCCTCTTCATCTTTTTACAAATACTCTCGCCGAAGGCGGCGGCGCAAGCCGCTATCAGGTGTCGTGCGACCACATGGGCGTGCGGTAGGACATACGGCGCACCGACCCGGTTTTCGACCGCATCAACAGCGTTGTCGTCTCAACCCAGCCCGGCTCGCGCTTAATGCGCGGTAACAGCGACCCGCCGGTCACGCCGGTTGCGGCGAAAATCACGTCGGCTGTCACCATCTCATCGCGTGCGTAGATACGGTCCAGATCGGTGATGCCCGCCTTGGCCGCGCGGCCGCGTTCGTCATCGTTGCGGAACAGCAGGCGGCCAAAGATCTGACCACCCATGCATTTCAAGGCCGCTGCAGCCAGCACACCCTCGGGCGCGCCGCCTTGGCCCATATACATGTCGATGCCGGTCTCTTCACTTTCGGCGCAATGCATCACACCGGCCACGTCCCCATCGGTGATCAGACGGATCGAGGCTCCGGTCTCGCGTACTTCGGCGATCATCGCCTCGTGCCGGGGGCGTTCCAGAATGCAAACTGTAATGTCAGCGGGCGCGCAGCCCTTGGCTTTGGCCAGAGCCTCGACCCGTTCACGCGGGCTCATGTCCAGATTCACGACGCCTTCGGGATAGCCCGGACCCACGGCCAGCTTGTCCATGTAAACGTCGGGCGCATGCAGCATCGAGCCGCGCGGGCCCATGGCGATCACGGTCAGGGCATTGGGCATGTCCTTGGCGGTCAGGGTGGTGCCTTCCAGCGGGTCCAGCGCGATGTCCACGCCGGGGCCATTACCGGTACCGACCTCTTCACCGATATAAAGCATCGGCGCTTCGTCCCGCTCGCCTTCGCCGATGACCACGACGCCTGCGATATCTAGCAGGTTCAACTGTTCGCGCATCGCGTTGACCGCTGCCTGATCGGCTGCCTTCTCGTCACCACGTCCCACCAGCGAGGCAGAGGCCAGAGCAGCCTGTTCCGCAACCCGCGCCAGGCCCAGCGACAGCAGTCGGTCGTTGAAATCAATCTTGGCAGCACTCATTTTCACTATCCTCAGGTCAGTATAGGCGTTTTCTTGGGCATAGCCTGCGGCCTAGGCAGGCCGCAAGGGTCAAACCTCTTCAATGCGCAGCGCGACCGGTTCGCCCGATACCACATCGGTGTCGCGGAACCCGTCCAGCGCCACATCCAGCGTGGCCCGTGTTGTTTTATGCGTTACGATCAGGACCGGCGCGGTGCTGTCCGAGTGGCCATATTGGCGCATCCGGTCGATCGACACACCGGCATCGCCCAGAATGGCAGCCACTTTCGCCAGCGCGCCGGGTTTGTCGAACAGCGCAAGACGCAGGTAATAGGGGGCGGGCAGGCCGGTGATCGCCGGTGCCGCATCCTGCAACGAGGTCGCGGGCCGGCCAAAGGTCGGGATTTGCAACCCGCGCGCCAGATCACAGACATCGCCCATCACGGCGCTTGCCGTGGGGCCTTCGCCCGCGCCGGGGCCGCGCAGAACGACTTGTTCGACCGCATCGCCCTCGATCACTACCATGTTGGTGCCGCCTTCCAGTTGTCCCAGCGCCGAGCCGCTGGGTACAAGGCAGGGTTGCATCCGTTGGACCAGCCCTCGCGCGGTTTTCTGTGCGACGCCGAGCAGCTTGATGCGATAGCCCATATCGTCGGCCTGGTGGATGTCATCGAGGCTGATCTGCTGAATGCCCTCAATCTCGATCCCGTCGAAGTTGGGTTTGGTGCCGAAGGCAATCGACGACAGCAGCGCCAGTTTATGCGCTGCATCGACGCCGCCGACATCCAGATTTGGATCAGCTTCGAGGTACCCCAGCTGGGCGCATTCTTCGAACAGGGCGTTATAGCCCAGCTCCTGTGATTGCATCCGGGTCAGAATATAGTTGCAGGTGCCGTTCATCACGCCCATGACGCGGGTGATTTCATTGCCTGCAAGACCTTCGGTCAGGGATTTGATCACGGGAATACCGCCTGCAACGGCGGCCTCGAACCGGATCACGCGCCCGGCGGCTTCGGCCTTTTCGGCCAGCTCTTGCCCGTGGATCGCCAGCAGCGCTTTGTTTGCGGTTACGACGTCTTTGCCACTGGCCAGCGCCGCCTCGACCGAGGCTTTGGCGGGGCCGTTTTCACCGCCCATCAGTTCAACATAGACGTCGATATCGTCCCGCTGCGCCAAGGCGACAGGGTCGGTTTCCCAGGCATAGCCCGACAGGTTCAAGCCGCGATCCTTGGACGCGTCGCGTGCCGAAACAGCGGTGATTTCAATGGGACGGCCGGTGCGAGCCTGTAGAAGATCCGCATGTTGCCGCACGATCTTGACGACACCCACGCCGACCGTTCCCAAGCCCGCAATTCCAAGCCGCAGCGCCTGTGTCATCCCGTGGGTTCCTTTCGCTCGAATTCATCGCCTGTCGGGCCTTGCCCGTTCTCCGCTGCCTTAGCGGGTTCGGCGCGAGGGTGCAATGCGTCCCGAGCCAGGCCAACAAGGGATTTTGACGACGTTCAGTTGATTTCTGCGTTCTGCAGTTGATCCGCCTTGTTTTCCAGCGCTTCGCGGCGGGCGTTCAGCTCTTCTTCGACCTCGGCGGCTTCGCTGACGGGGTCGACTGGCGGGCCCAGCTTCTGCTGCAACGCGATCAGCTTGGGATAGCGTGCCTTTTTCACGTTGGTAGGTTCCTCTCCCTCCAATTCCGGGAAGTTTGCACAGGCTGCGCAAGCCAGCACAGCGATCAGAAATGGCAGGGGTTTCATTCAGAACCCTTTCGAACAGTACTGCTCCAGTGATGCCTCTTTTGCGACGGCGGTTCAAGCGGGGTTCTATCTGAACATCTGTTCAGATATTGTTGAGTTATGGCACGCACGCAAGGTTCACATTCCGATATCACTGGCCCCCGCATTCGCAAGGCGGCGCTGGCTTTGTTTGCTCGCCACGGCTATGCAGCGGTGTCGATGCGCCAGATCGCGGCCGAAGTCGGTGTGCAGGCCGGTGCGCTGTATAACTACACACCCGACAAGCAGAGCCTTCTATACAGGCTGATGTCCGACCACATGCAGGACCTTCTGACAGCCTATGGCGCGCTGGATCCCGCAGGTGATGCCATTGAGGCCCTGCGCCGCTTTGTCGGCTTCCATATCCGGTTTCACCTGCAACGCCCCGATGAGGTCTTCATCGCCTATATGGAACTGCGCAATCTGACCCCCGAGAATTTTGCCGAGATTGAGGCTCTGCGCCGCAGCTATGAGGATTCGCTGGAGACAATTCTGCAAGACGGTCAGCGGGCAGGGCAGTTTGACATCGCGGATACCAAGATCGCCACGTTGGCCGTGATTGCAATGCTGAATGGCGTGATGACCTGGTATCGCGCGGGCGGGCGTTTGTCGCTGGACGAGGTCGAGCGGATCTATTGGGATATGGTACGACGCTCGGTCAGTGCGCAGGGCGAATGAAGGTGCCGTTTTGCAGCTCTCGAAAGGCCTGCTCCAGTTCGGCGCGCGTGTTCATGACGATGGGTCCGTGCCACGCCACCGGCTCGTCGATCGGAGCACCTGAGATCAGCAGGAAACGAACCCCATCCGGCCCGGCCTGAACCGTGACCTCATCCCCGGTTCCAAACCGCACCAATGTGCGATCGCCGGACATGTCGCGGATATTGACCTCTTGCCCTGCGACCTCTTTTTCCAGCAAGACGCCAGTGGGTTGCGAGGCATCGGCGAAGGCCGCCTGTCCCTGAAACACATAGGCAAAGGCGCGGCGATAGGTGTCGACGCGAAAGGTCTTTTTCACGCCCGCCGGGATCTGGATATCGAGATATTGCGGGTCAGCGGCGATGCCGTCTACCGGGCCGGTTTTGCCCCAGAACTCACCAACAATGACGCGAACCTTGGTGCCGTCATCATCCGTGATTTCGGGGATCTCTTTGCTTTCCACATCCTGGTACCGCGGTGAAGTCATTTTCTGGGCTGAGGGCAGGTTGCCCCAAAGTTGAAACCCGTGCATCTGCCCAGAGCTGTTTCCCTTGGGCATTTCCTGATGCAGAATGCCGGACCCGGCGGTCATCCATTGTACGTCGCCCGCGCCCAAGGTGCCGGTGTTGCCCAGAGAATCCGAATGCTCGACCGTGCCGGACAGCACATAAGTGATCGTCTCTATCCCGCGGTGGGGGTGCCATGGAAAACCGGCCATGTAGTCCTGCGGACGTTCATTTCGGAAATCATCGAAGAGCAGGAAGGGGTCTAATTCGGACGGGTCCTGAAACCCGAATGCGCGGTGCAATTTGACGCCCGCGCCTTCCATCGTTGGCATGGCTTTTCTGGTCTCCAGCGTGGGTCTAAGCGACATATGGGCCTCCTGTATCTTATGCGAACCATGTATCGCGCGGGTAAGGTTCGTCAATTTGCAGTCGGGCACGGGACCTGTGCGCAAAAATGCAATGCACCGCCCTCTGTCCTTCGTCAGCGAAAGCGGCTACATCCGGTCAAACGAACGCGGGGATATGACGATGCAGCAAGAGGTACTGGCCACTGTAAGGGCTTCAACACCAAGACGTTGGCTTGGCGTTGGCATGTTGGCTGTGGTTGGGGCGCTGGTTCTCTATGTGGCAGCGGCAACCCCGCCAGAGCCGGCCTGGCAGGTGTTTCTGGTCTTTGTTGGGATCGCGGCATTCTGGCTGGCGCACCGTATGTGGACTGCAACTGCCGACTGGATCGAGTTGACCAAAACCGAGATGCGTACAGGGTCAGGGCGCGTTATCGCTTATGTCGACAGTATCGAGGCCGTGGATCGCGGGGTCTTTGCGTTCAAGCCCTCAAACGGCTTTTTGGTTCGCACGAAAGAGGGTCAGGCGAACGCCTGGGCACCGGGACTTTGGTGGCGTCTAGGCCGTCGGGTTGGCATCGGCGGCATGACATCCGCCGCCGAAACCAAATTCATGTCTGAGGCGCTTTCTATCTTGCTTATGAACAGACCGGCTGAGGGCCAAGGTTCTGCGCAATAGCGTTCGTAAAACGCGGACGAGTGAATACAAAATTTTCGAAGGTTGAATCGTCGCTTACCCAATCCCCGATGACTGCGGCGCCACCAAAGGCCGGATCGAAGTCATTTGAGGTTTCAACGATGATAAGTGTGTCCTGATCCGGCATCGGCGGCAAAGAGCCGCTAATGCTGGTGATGTTGTCATTGTCCAATTGATCGCAGAAGCCGCGAATGGCAGACCAGTCAACATAATGTCGTGCATCGCCTTCATCATACCTGACCAGCGAAATACGAACACGTAGTGGCGTACCATTGTCGACCATACGCTCCATCAATTCCTGCATGGAGTCTACGTATGTATCCGTAACCTCTGACGTTTCCCTCGAGATCAGATCTCCAACGGTATAGGCGGCCCGAAGGTTGGCGGCGCTTTGCCGGAAACCGTCGAAAAACGTGTAGGTGCCGGTGACCGTCCAGAACAGCATCGGAAAGACCAGAACAGCCTCGACCGACAGGGCACCGCGTTCGTCACGGGCTTTACGATTTAACAGGTTTCGAACTTTTACAAGCAGGGACATGGGACTATCAAGGCTCCTGTACAAATGCGGTGGTGGCGGTCAGAGCGATCTGGCCCCTGTCGTCAGACAAAGCGCGGCCCATCAACGAAGTGGGGAATACGGGGTCCACTTTGGCGCAGGCCCGCAAAATCATCAGCTCGTTTGACAGGCCCGGTGTAAACTCGCGCACAGGTTTGGCTTCTTCTGAGTTGTCAGTGCAGTCAGCCGTTTCCGGCAAGACAACCCCGGTGAACGCGCTCTGCACGATCATCTCAAGACGCATGTTGTCTTGGCAGTTCTTGATAACCAAAGTCCGTCCGCAGATGGAATCCTTGATGGAGTCATGTGTCGGCTCAGTGCCAGTGCCCAGACGAACGTCCCTAACGGTTTGGTCTACAGCGCGTTCCAACATCGCCTGCTGGAGCGTGACCAGCGAATACTCCGTCGCGCTCAGGATGAAGAAGATGAAGGCAGGGAACAGGAGTGCGAATTCGAGTGTGATCGATCCGTTTTCAGACTTTCTAAAAAGCCGTAGTTTTTTGAATGCTCGATGTGTCATTGAGTCAACCTCAACTTTTTGATCGACGATGCGATCGAGGCGAATGCCTCTTCCAAAGAGATACCTTCGGGATCATCAAACTCGTCGACTTCATAGACATGGCTGTCGGAACTTGCGCAATTCTTGATCGTAGTCAGACCCGCCGCGGGGGCTTCAAAAGCGATACCGTAGATAATCGTGCCCTTGTTCTTGGCCGCGGAGCAGATATTGGTTGTGCGCGTATTCTTGCTGGACGCTCCTGTCGAGCGGAAGGCGTTGTTGTACCAGTTGGTGCGGTGGTTGTTCTGCCAGCGGTAGTTGTTGACCGCGTTCCAGAACAGGGATGCTTGATTAAACAGTTGGGGGTATGTCAGGCGAGTGGCCCGACCTGGTTCGTTGTCACCAAAAGGGTGATCGCGGAAAACGCCTTGACGTGTCCAGAAATAAGTGGGCGGGTTGCTGGAAACGCGGGTGCTGTATTCACCTCGTTGGCCGTTGAAATGAACGTAGTTGGGGTTGTACCAGACGTTCGAGTTGCCACTGCGCAAGTCCGAGCGTAAACGGAATTGCGAGGTGTTCTGGCCGTCGGTCATAACAATCACAATTTTCAGAACATCTTCTTCGTAACCCAGCGGGCGGTTGCTGAATTTTGCCGGGACGTTGCCGTCAGTCGACAGATCGCTGACGACATCCTGGAAGGCAGGGTCCAGCAATGCCGTACCCCATTTCATGCCGACGTCGATCGAGGTGTTCCCGGTCGCTGTCAGAGCATCAATTCGGTTGTGCAATACGGTAATGTCGTCCGTGACAGGCGTAATCTCGCTCCCGGCGCGGACCGGGCAAACAGGGGCACTGATTGGGTTTTCCGAGTTCGTGAAAACGTCGAAATGTCCGGTGCGTTCCAACGCCGTTGCCGGGTCAAGGGCTGCTTGCTGGAACTGAGTCGAAGTAAAGTTAACGCAATGCGAAAAGCTGTGCTCGCTTGAGACATTGGTGAACTTGTCCAAAATGTCAGCACCCGCGTTCACCTGAGTGGCGTAGGGGATGATTGACATCGAAATCTCGCTGCCTTCCTGCTTTTGCAGCATCAGCGTGACAAATTCCTTTGCCGCATCCCTGAGAACTTCGATCTTGGTCTTGTTCGGTTCGGCTGAATCTTCGTTCATGGACCCGGACATATCCAGAACCAGAGAGATCTCGACAGCGCCGATAGATTCCTCGGCAGTACTTGCCGCAACGGCCGTGAGTTGCTTGACGCCCGAAAACCGCATGAAATGTGTGGGAACGACGGTCTGCGCCCTGGCAGAAACTCGACGAGACCCCAAGCCTTCCTCGACAACGGGTTCTCCGACCAGTTTATCTCCAAGCCCGGCCTTTTCCAGATAAGATACCACGACCGCTTTCGGAGGCAGTTGCTGATCAAGATCCGCGGCTGCCAGAACGGCGCGGTCCAACGTGGATTGAAGGTTCGCGCGATCTCGCTCAAAGTTCATCAAGTCAACGCCCATACCGGTCGTTGCCAAAATGACAAGGAAACCCAGCAGCACAAAAATGGTGAATGCACCGTCTTCTCGCTGCGCGAAATGACGAGCTAAAGGAATTTGTCGACCAAAAAACGTTTTGCCGCCGTGACGTGCGTGTTCAATCATTATGCAGACCTCGTTGAGCAGACATCCCAAGCTGCTAGGAAAAAGTTAACGCATGGAAATTACTGGTGAAACGTGGCGGGAATTGGGCGAAACGGCCCCCCTTTAGGCCCTTTTGGGGGCAAATGGAGGATAATTTATCGAACACGTGTCGCTCTGTTTTCCCGCTGGCGACAATCGCGTTGGCGCTGACGATCCCTCGCGACTCAGCGGGGGTTCAACAAGATGTGCAGAAAATTTCGACTTTTATTTCTGCTTAAATATTGATCGTTTAAGTAAGGGGTGCGACAAAACGTCAGAACGCCAGTCGTTCGTTGGCACGGAGGTATAGATGACGGCCATTAATGAACCAAGTTTTCGTGAGAGTGTTGATTTGATGTTCAACAGGGCGGCGTCCCTGATGGATTTGCCCCCCGGACTTGAAGAAAAGATACGTGTCTGCAATGCCACCTACACTGTTCGTTTCGGTGTGCGCCTACGTGGCGACATACACACCTTCACCGGATACAGATCGGTTCATTCCGAGCATATGGAACCCGTGAAAGGCGGTATTCGCTATGCGCTGGCCGTAAATCAGGACGAGGTCGAGGCGCTGGCTGCGCTGATGACTTATAAATGTGCCTTGGTAGAAACGCCGTTTGGCGGCTCGAAAGGCGGGCTATGCATCGACCCGCGCAAGTATGAAGAGCATGAGCTTGAGCAGATCACTCGGCGCTTCGCCTATGAATTGGCCAAGCGGGACCTAATCAACCCGTCTCAGAACGTTCCGGCCCCCGATATGGGTACAGGTGAGCGGGAGATGGCCTGGATGGCCGACCAATATGCGCGGATGAACACCACCGATATCAACGCGCGCGCTTGTGTAACTGGCAAGCCGCTGAACGCAGGTGGTATCGCCGGGCGGGTCGAGGCAACGGGGCGCGGTGTGCAATACGCGCTGCGCGAGTTCTTCCGCCACCCGGAAGATATCCAGAAGGCGGGCCTTTCAGGGAAGCTGGACGGCAAGCGGGTGATCATTCAGGGATTGGGTAACGTGGGCTATCACGCGGCTAAATTCCTGAGCGAAGAGGACGGAGCGATTGTCACCGGCATCATAGAGTGGGATGGCGCGCTATATAACCCTGATGGGATCGACGTCGAATCCGTTCGGCAGTGGATCGTCAAACATGGCGGCGTCAAGGGTTACCCGGACGCGACCCATTCCGCCGAAGGCTCGGCAGTGCTGGAACAAGAATGCGATATCCTCATCCCGGCGGCGCTGGAAGGCGTGATCAACCTGGAAAACGCTGATCGCATCAAGGCCCCGCTGATCATCGAGGCGGCCAACGGCCCTGTGACGGCGGGCGCGGACGAGATTCTGCGTAAAAAGGGCACCGTGATCATCCCGGATATGTATGCCAACGCAGGTGGTGTGACGGTCTCGTATTTCGAGTGGGTCAAGAACCTCAGCCATATCCGCTTTGGCCGGATGCAGCGCCGGCAGGAAGAGGCGCGGCACGAACTGATCGTCAGCGAACTGGAGCGTCTGGACCGGTATCTGGGCGATGCCTGGTCGATGTCACCGGACTTCAAGGCCAAGTACCTGAAAGGTGCGGATGAGCTTGAGCTAGTGCGCTCGGGCCTCGATGACACGATGCGGATTGCGTATCAATCCATGCGTGAGGTTTGGCATAGCCGCGATGATGTCGAAGACCTGCGCACAGCTGCGTATATCGTGGCGATCGACCGGGTCTCGAAAAGCTATCGCGCCAAAGGGCTGTGATGTCAGCGCAGGGGCGGCCTTGGGTCGCCCCTGTGCAACACGAAGGCGCGAGGTGCAAAACGGCGATGGCGGGACGGGTTTGCCGGGGATAGACTGCCGGAACAGAAACGAATCCCGGAGACCTACATGTTGCGTATCGCCGTTGCGGCCCTTGTACTGGCTACCCCTCTGGCCGCTCAGGAAACCAAGGAACAAAGCTGCAAGTTTCAAGCCGACGTCGTGGCCGCCATTCAGCAGGCGCGGCTGGACCGGGTGAAGGAACGCGACGTGCCGCAGGCTGTCGCCGATGCAGGGCCCACTTGGCCAGAAAATTACAATGCGGCTATCCCGCTGATCACGCCTTGGGTCTATGAGCAAAAGATGCGCGACGTGCGCAAGAAAGACCTTGGTGCCGCCTGGCTGGAGCTGTGCTTGCAGCAATAATCCACAGGCCCGCCATTTCCCTGTGGACAACCGCGCGCCATCCCCTTGGCGTGCGTTTTCATTTCTGGCAGGTTTAGCACATGTCATTGCCCCCCGGATTTCTGGATGAACTGCGTACGCGCCTCAGCCTGTCTCAGGTCGTGGGGCGAAAGGTCATGTGGGACCAGCGCAAATCCAATCAAGGCAAGGGTGATATGTGGGCGCCGTGCCCGTTTCACCATGAAAAGACGGCGTCGTTCCATGTGGATGATCAAAAGGGGTTTTACTACTGCTTTGGGTGCCACGCCAAAGGGGATGCGATCAGTTTCGTGAAAGAGACCGAGAATGTCTCGTTCATCGAAGCGGTCGAGATTCTGGCCCGCGAGGCCGGGATGCCGATGCCGCAGCGCGATCCCAAGGCGCAGGAAAAGCAGGACCGCCGGGCGCAACTGGCCGAGGTGATGGAGCAGGCGGTGCAGTTCTTCCGTCTGCAGCTCAAGACCGGGGCCGGGAGTGCGGCGCGCGATTACCTGACCCGCCGGGGGTTGGACGCGCAGGCGCTGGATCGATGGGAGATTGGCTTCGCCCCCGATGGATGGCAGGCTCTGTGGGATCATCTGAGCGGCAAGAATGTGGCCGAGGATCTGATCCTGGGGGTGGGTCTGGCGAAACCGTCGAACAAAGGCAAAAAGCCTTATGATACCTTCCGAAACCGGATCATGTACCCGATCCGTGACCCGCGTGGGCGGTGTATTGCCTTCGGCGGGCGGGCGATGGACCCCAATGATAATGCGAAATACCTGAACTCGCCCGAGACCGAATTGTTCGATAAGGGGCGCAGCCTCTACAACCACGGGCCCGCGCGGCAAGCGGCGGGGAAGGGGCGACCTCTGATCGTGGCCGAAGGCTATATGGATGTGATCGCGCTGGCCGAGGCCGGGTTTGGCGCGTCGGTTGCTCCGCTGGGCACCGCGATTACCGAACATCAACTGCAACTGCTCTGGCGCATATCCGATGAGCCGGTCATTGCATTGGATGGTGACACGGCGGGCTTGCGCGCCGCGATGCGCGCGGTTGATCTGGCCCTGCCGCTGCTTGAGGCAGGGAAATCTCTGCGGTTTGCCCTGATGCCCGAGGGCAAGGACCCCGACGACCTGCTGCGCGCCGAAGGGCCGGGGGCCGTGCAAGCCGTGCTGGAAGGCGCAATTCCCATGGTCAAGCTGCTGTGGCAGCGCGAGACCGAGGGCAAGGTGTTCGACAGTCCCGAGCGCAAAGCGGCGCTGGACAAGGCACTGCGCGAGAAGATCAAGCTTATCCGCGACCCCTCGATCCGGTCGCACTACGGGCAGGAAATCAAGGACCTGCGCTGGCAGTTATTCCGCCCGCAGCGCCAACAGCAGAACCGCCAATGGCAACCGCGTGGCAAGTGGCAGCCTCAGCCGACGGCGACACCAGGAGCACGCGCGTCCTTCCTGGCCTCGTCCGAAGGTTCGGAAATCCAACTGCGCGAAGCGGCGATTCTGGCCATTGCAGCGCTGAACCCGCAGGTGGTTGTGCAGTTCGAAATCCAGTTGGAAGAGATGGAGTGCCGTGACCCCGACCACGCCGCTCTGCGCCACGCCATCCTGCGCCATGCGATTGATGACCCCGAGAGTCTGAAAGACCACATTGCTGAAACTTTGGGGCCCGAAGCCCTTGAAAACCTGCTGGCCCTTCGCCATGTCGCAGTGATCCCTTGTGTGTATAAACCGGGCGATGTCGAAAAGGCCGAAATGACGCTGGCCGAGGAGCTCGCAAAGATCAAAGCTCTCAGGGGGTTGGACGCAGAGATTGCCGAAGCCGAGGAGGAACTGTCTGATCTGGCCGATGAGGCGCTGACATACCGGCTGGCCCAGGCCGCCGAAGAGCGTAACCGCACAAGCCGCAGCCAGAATGAGGACAGGGCGATATTCGACGTGGCCGACAATGGCGCGCGAATCAACCGCGACGAGAAAGACAAGTTTGAGGCAATCATGTCCGGGATCAATTTCGAGCGGAAACGCCGGTAAAGTGGTGTTTTCGTAAGGCACTGGAAAAGAAAAACGGGTAAACGGGTGGCCGAATCACTTCTACGCGCTAATGATTCGGTTCAAACGAATCACCCATCCCTGCAGGAGCATTGAATGGCCGCCAAGGATACCAACGAAGACCGCAAATCCGACGAGCAGGAACAGGAAATCTCGCTGGATATGAGCCAGGCCCAGGTCAAGAAGATGATCGCCGAGGCCCGCGAGAAAGGTTACATCACCTACGACCAGCTCAATCAGGTTTTGCCGCCGGATCAGGTCAGCTCGGAGCAGATCGAAGACGTGATGTCGATGCTGTCCGAGATGGGCATCAACATCATCGAAGATGAAGAGGCCGAGGAAGAAGAAAACAAAGGCTCGACCGAACTAACCACGACCGAAAGCAACCGCGAGGTTGCTTTGGCCGGGGCGGCGACCGAAAAGCTGGACCGCACCGACGACCCTGTGCGCATGTATCTGCGCGAGATGGGCAGCGTCGAACTGCTGAGCCGCGAGGGCGAGATTGCCATCGCCAAACGGATTGAGGCCGGGCGGAACACGATGATCGCAGGCCTGTGCGAAAGCCCGCTGACGTTCCAGGCGATCACCATCTGGCACGACGAATTGCTGTCCGAAGACATTCTGCTGCGCGACGTCATCGATTTGGAGGCCACTTTTGGCAACCAGATGGACGAAGACGGCGACGTCGAGGAACCAGTGGTTGACACCTCGAACGTGCAGGCCGCCAAGCCCGCGAAAGAGGATACCGGCCCCGAGCTGGACGCCGACGGCAACCCGCTGAACAACGACGACGATGATGACGACGATGATCAGGCCAACATGTCACTGGCCGCGATGGAAGCCGCGCTGAAGGATCAGGTTCTGACCACGCTAGAACGCATCTCGACCGACTTCTCGATGCTGTCGGAAATGCAGGATAGCCGAATTTCAGCCACACTGAATGAAGACGGCACCTTCAGCGAACAGGACGAAGCAACATACCAAAAGTTGCGCGCCGAGATTGTTGAGTTGGTGAATGGGCTGCACCTGCATAACAACCGGATCGAAGCGCTGATCGACCAGCTTTACGGTATCAACCGCCGCGTGATGTCGCTGGACAGTTCGATGGTGAAGCTGGCGGATCAGGCACGGATCAACCGCCGTGAGTTTATCGACGCCTATCGCGGGCGCGAGCTGGACCCCAACTGGCTGTCGGATATGGCGGAAAAGCCGGGTCGGGGCTGGCAGATGTTCATTGAACGCTCGACCGCGAAGGTCGAAGAACTTCGCAACGATATGGCTCAGGTCGGTCAGTATGTCGGTTTGGACATCCCCGAATTCCGCCGCATCGTGCAGCAGGTTCAGAAGGGTGAGAAAGAGGCGCGGCAGGCCAAGAAGGAAATGGTCGAGGCCAACCTGCGTCTGGTGATTTCGATCGCCAAGAAATACACCAACCGTGGCCTGCAATTCCTTGATCTGATCCAGGAAGGGAACATTGGCCTGATGAAGGCGGTGGACAAGTTCGAATACCGCCGCGGCTACAAATTCTCGACCTATGCGACCTGGTGGATTCGTCAGGCGATCACGCGGTCTATCGCGGATCAGGCGCGCACCATTCGTATTCCGGTTCATATGATCGAGACGATCAACAAGCTGGTTCGGACCGGTCGCCAGATGCTGCATGAAATCGGTCGCGAGCCGACGCCGGAAGAACTGGCCGAAAAGCTTCAAATGCCGCTAGAGAAGGTTCGCAAGGTGATGAAAATCGCCAAAGAGCCGATCTCTCTGGAAACACCGATCGGCGACGAGGAAGACAGCCAACTGGGCGATTTCATCGAGGACAAGAATGCAGTGTTGCCTCTGGACAGCGCCATTCAGGAAAACCTCAAAGAGACCACCACACGGGTTCTGGCCTCTCTCACTCCGCGTGAGGAGCGGGTGCTGCGGATGCGCTTTGGCATCGGTATGAACACCGACCATACGCTGGAAGAGGTTGGCCAGCAGTTCAGCGTGACCCGCGAACGTATCCGCCAGATCGAGGCGAAGGCGTTGCGGAAGTTGAAACACCCCAGCAGGTCACGAAAACTGCGATCCTTCCTAGACCAATAAACAAAAGGCGCCTCAACCAAGGCGCCTTTTTTCATTCAGATGACCGTTACAGAAAACGCTTTGGCAGGATTTCACAAGTTCTGAGCAGCAGCGGTACTTACCTCACTGTTGTCCACTCATGGGACGGACCGGGGCGAGGCATCTGCGCCGATGACCCCCGGTCTCACCCTTGGGGTGGAGGATCCAATCTGCTGCGGAACGTGCTTGGGGCTTGCCCGGTCCAGCGCTTGAAAGCGGTGGAGAAGGCGGGTTGATCGGCATAGCCAAGCGAATAGGCAATCTCGGTCAAGTTCATTCCGTTGGTAATGAAGGTCTGCGCCAGATCGCATCTGAGGTCATCGACGATCTCGCGATAGCTGGTTCCTTCATCCTTTAATCGACGCGCAAAGGTACGGGTGCTAAGACCCAAATTGGCGGCGGCTTCCTCGGCTTGCAGGATTGCACCAGGAAGGGATCTGGTGATCAGCCCTTCGACCTGCGCGCGCAATTTCTGTTTGGGTTGGCGTCTGTCGGCTATGACGCGATCCCCATATTCCAACAGATGCTGACGCAATTTGGGGTCATATGTCGGGACAGGTAAATCTAGCGTTGATAGGGCCAGAATGATCTCGAGCCTCTCGGTTCCGAAAGAGACGGGAAATCCTGCAAGCTTCTGATACTGCGCCTTGTTTTCCCCAACTTCGTGCTGAAAACACATTTCTATCGGGTAGAAATCAATCTGGGTAAGGTCGCGCATACGTGAAAGACCGGCGAACATCAGAAACTCGGTCCGGCGATGAAAACGGGCATAGCTGGCGTCCTTCCACTCGGCCTCGATCGTGGCAAAGTTCCCGGCCACGCGCAGACTGAAGCGCAGGGCGGGATCAATAAGGCCATGATAGCGGGCCGCGTTTTCCAGTACCTGCTTCAGATCGCGAGAATATTTGCTGACATAGGCCGTCAGGCTCGAGGATGATTTGAAGGCCAGCCCCGCTTGCGCGGCAAACGTGGGGTCGCCTAGGGCATCACAGGCATATCTGGTGAACAGAGCTTCGGTTTTTGCGCTGATCCCGCTGTTTAGCGCTTCGACCTCGGGCCGGCTGAGCCCACATTTCTCAAGCAATTTGTTGGCGACAGAATTGTCCGCCGCTTTCTGATCAAGCGTTCGGGTCAATGTCTGAATGCGGGCGATGTCGACGTCCATAGGTTCATCATAGCCTGTTTGCCCAGATTTTGCATCTATACTGCAACGACCATTGTCCGGTTGTCGAAAAAGCTTGGCGCAAAGTCACAAGCGCATTTTCTACTAAGGCATTATCTGAGCCTCGTTGCCGGGTTAGAACCTTCTCGGGGATGAGGTCGAGCCCAGTCCGGACACAAAACGGATTGTCAGTGGCTCCCCGGCACACCCGTGTCCAATTGTGTCGCATTGCTCCATTCACGCAACCAGCGCAAAACTGGCGTGAAAAGGGCGACATGCAGCATTTTGATCTGACCAGCGTGACGAAAGACCAGGACGTAATCGTTTTCGACGGCGAATGTGTCCTGTGTGCTGGTTTTTTTCAGTTCATGCTAAGACACGATAGGCTGGCTCGGTTCAAATTCGTCACGGCGCGGTCGCCGCTGGGGCAGCATATGTATATCAGTCTTGGCCTGCCAACCGAGGATTTTGAGACCAATCTGGTCATTGTTGATGGCCAGGTGTTCCAACGTCTGGATGCTTTTGCTGCAGCTATGCGGGCTTTGCCAGGTTTGTGGCCGGTTCTTGGGCTGTGCCGCTTTTTGCCAAGAATTATGAAAGACCCGGTCTATTTTGCAGTCGCGCGCAACCGCTACAGGCTATTCGGGCAAAGGCCTAGCTGCCTGATACCAGACGCGGCAATCCACACGCGTTTTCTGCCCGGAGGGTTCTGATTGGACCCGTTCTGGCAAGCCCTGCCAACGCATTCCGATTTGCCTGACGCGCTTCGCGCTCTGCACGAACATCCTGGCAAGTTTTCAGGGCGTTGTTCGGTCGAAGCCGGAACAAGTTGGGTCGTAAGATCAGCGCTATGGCTGGGTAGGTTCCCACCCGTGGCTAGCGACATTGCGATCCGCATCGTGACCCGACAGGACAATGAGACGTGGTTTTGGACGCGAGATTTTGCCGGGCATCTGATGCAATCGTCAATTCGGTTTGATCCAAAGACCATGTTGGTCTGTGAAAAGGCGGGCGTACTGACATTTTGGCTAAAACCGATATGGAACGGCGCAGAACTGAAATTGAAAATTCAGGGCTTGTCTGTTTTCGGGGTCCCATGTCCGGGCGTTTTGGTGCCCAAATCCTCGACCGTCGAATGGCAGGACGCGGTGGGTCGGTTCCGTTTTGACGTTTCGGCCAGATTGCCCGTATTGGGACTGCTCATCCGATATCACGGATGGCTAACGCCGGATCACGCGAGCCCCGACTGAGGCTGAATTGATCGTGAACCGCCTTTGACTGCAAGCAGCGTATACTATTTCCAGTCTTACCTCGTAACAGGAAAGAGTATGATTATGAAACAGGTTATGACATATGCCGCTTTGGCGGCAGTGGTGCTGAGTACGCCGGTCTCAGCGACGGGATTTGCACGACTTGGGTACCAAATCGCGTCCGTCAACAGCAACGTTTACGAAGTGATCCCGCGCGGTCGAACTGATGTGGACGGATATTGGTGCGCCGCTGCGGATTACGCGCGCAGAACATTGGGTGCGGGTTGGAAACAGCCGATCTATGTTGTGCGCGGCTATGGTCCCAGCGAAGCGACCGGTCGTCGTACGGCGGTCCAATTCTCGATCAATCCGCCAGCGGGTGTCAGCACCCCGACCAAGACTGTGTCTGTCGGGTTTGTCGCCGGTCAAAGCAGATCGGTTCAAAGTGCCAATTCGCTGTGCTACCGTCGCCAAATCTTTGACGACTAACGGAGTCTAGCGCCGTCTTGCAGACCGAGTTTATTATTTCGACGCGCGGACCGGGTTTGTATGAATTCACCCGCGACGTGTGTAACTGGCTCAACTCGGTCCAAGCAGACGGGCTTTTGACCCTGTTCGTGCGCCATACGTCGTGTTCTCTGGTGATACAGGAGAACGCAGACCCCGAGGTGCAGACGGACATGAATGCTTTTTTTCAACGGCTGGTGCCGCCCTCGAACCATCCATCGATGTCTTACTTGCGGCACACTTATGAGGGCCCAGACGATATGCCTGCGCATATCAAGGCAGCCTTGTTACCTGTGTCGCTGACTGTCCCGGTGGCGAACGGTCGCCCGGTTTTGGGAACGTGGCAAGGGATCTACGTTTTTGAACATCGCTCCCAGCCGCATACCCGCAAGGTCGCGGCGCATTTTGCTTAGAATCAGGATATTGCGGTAAAATTTTCCGACTACCCAAACCCTAGCGGCTGCCCTATAGTTGTGGATAAGTAAGCCACAGCGCTTACAAAAGAGGCGGATATAGGGACGAGGAGACGGCGGATGCGCTGCCCGTTTTGCGGAAATATTGACACACAGGTGAAAGATTCACGCCCGGCTGAGGATCACGTTGCGATCCGCAGACGTCGCTTTTGCCCGGCATGTGGCGGGCGGTTTACCACCTATGAACGGGTCCAGTTGCGCGATCTGGTCGTGATCAAGACAAACGGCAAGCGCGAAGATTTCGACCGCGACAAGCTGGAACGGTCGATCCGTATTTCGATGCAGAAACGGCCCATTGACCCCGAGCGTATCGACCAGATGATCTCGGGCATCGTTCGGCGGCTGGAAAGCATGGGCGAGACGGATATCCCCTCGAACAAAATCGGTGAGATTGTCATGGAAGCTCTGGCACGGATCGACACCGTCGCCTATGTACGCTTTGCAAGCGTATACAAGAATTTCCAGGCGGCCGATGATTTCGAGGAATTCGTCCACGAACTGCGCCCGCCGCAGCCTTCGACGGACGAGTGAGCGACTCAGATAAGCGATATATGGCGCTGGCCCTGTCTTTGGGGCAGCGCGGACAGGGGTTGTGCTGGCCTAACCCGTCTGTGGGCTGTGTCCTTGTGCGGGACGGTCGGATTGTCGGGCGCGGTTGGACGCAGCCCGGCGGTCGCCCGCATGCTGAAACCGAGGCACTGAAACAGGCTGGTGACGCGGCTCGCGGTGCGACGGCCTATGTCTCGCTGGAACCATGTGCGCATCATGGCAAGACACCTCCCTGCGCGCAGGCGCTGATTGCTGCGGGTGTTTCGCGCGTGGTTTCACCCATCGAAGACAGTGATCCGCGCGTGGCGGGGCAGGGCTTTGCGATGTTGCGCGACGCGGGGATCGAAGTCACGACCGGTGTCCTCTTGGATCAGGCCGAGCGGGATCACGCGGGCTTTTTCCTGAAGAACGAGCAGGGTCGCCCGTTTGTAACGCTCAAGCTGGCCAGCAGTTTTGACGGCCGTATTGCCACGTCGTCCGGGCACAGCCAGTGGATTACCGGTCCCACGGCGCGCCGAGCCGTCCACGCAATGCGTGCCCGCCACGATGCGGTGATGGTGGGCGCTGGGACCGCACGGGCGGATGACCCCTCACTGACGGTGCGTGATTTGGGGGTCCAGGCGCAACCGGTTCGCGTGGTGGTCTCGCGCCATTTGGACCTTCCCTTATTGGGGCAACTGGCCAGAACGGCCAAGGACATCCCGGTCTGGCTCTGTCACGGACCATCCCCCGACCCCGAGCGGGCAAAAGCGTGGGAGGGGTTGGGCGCGCGTTTGATCCCTTGTGCCTTGCACGATCATCAAATTGATCCCTTGGATTTGGTGCAGCAACTTGGGCAGGCCGGTTTGACCCGTGTCTTTTGTGAGGGCGGCTCGGCTTTGGCTGCGTCTTTGCTCGCGCAGGATCTCGTGGATGAGCTGATCGGTTTCAGCGCCGGGTTGACCATCGGGGCCGAGGGGCTGCCCGCGATTGGGGCGCTGGGACTTGAAACGCTGGAGGCCGCGCCCCGGTTTTCTTTGATGGAAACCCGTGCCATCGGGCCGGATATCCTGCACCGCTGGGAAAGATCCCTGCGCTAGCGCCGCCAGAGATGCGCGTAGGTCGCAAAGAGCCCTTGTAGTTTCGACAGTGCCCGTAATCCAGGCCGGTCGTTTTGATATCCCTCGCACAGACGTTGAACCGCAACTTCGACGGGGCAGGGCAGGCCGGTCACAGGATCAAGATAGCGCGGGTAGTCTATCAATGCGGCATGGACCAGCCCCAGCATTGACGGGCGCGCGCCGCGCCGCGCGGGAACTGAACCCAGGTCGGTCGTTAATCCCCAACCTGCATAGAATGGCGCGCCCAGAGTGGTCACGGGTATCCCACGCATCAGCGCTTCGAACCCAAGCAACGAGGTCATGGTCCAGACCTCGTGCACCTGCGCCAACAATGAGGCCGGATCGGTATCCGAGACGACGACGTCCGCCAGATCGCGGGCGTCGATATTGCCACTGCGCAGGCCAGCCTCGACATCAGGATGGGGTTTGTAGATCAGCACTGCGTCCGGGTTGGCGGCGCGCACAGCGCGTAGCAAATCTGCATTGGTGCGGACATCGCTTGCCCCCAGCTGGATCGATGCGTCATCCTCGACCTGACCTGGAATCAAAATGCGGTGCCCATCGGGCAGGGCGGGGGCGGTGTCGCCTGTGTTGTATTTGCTGATCTGGCCCGAGATGATCTGCGCCACCAGCCCCGAGGCGCGCAGCTCCTGATCCGGGCGCAGGGTTTCGCGCCGGGCGATCAGGTTCTCCAATTGGCTGGGACGGGTTGGATCATAGTAGATTCCCAGATCATCCGTCGCCAGCGACAGAGGGGGCACCAGCCGGGCCCCCAGCCCCCGAGACCGCAGAAATCCATCCTCGACACGCACAACGTGATCCGTCGCCCCGGCTTGATTGGCCCAGACCATATGTGGTTGTTCGCCCGCCGTCGGAATATCCGGGGTGAACCTGACTTTTTTCTCGCGCCCGAACATCTGTTGGATGTGTTTACGTTTCCACAAACGCATCCCCGAGGCGGTCCACCCTTTGTGATCCTGCCGCCATGCGCGGGTCTGCGCTTCGAGCGTGTCCAGAACGGTTTCCAACTGACAGAGCTGATCTCGGAATGGGTCGTACCATGTCGGGTACAAGATCATCGCCGCCGCGAATAGCTGCGGTCGTGTCAAGTTGCGCTGGCGACGGGGCAGGTAGGGCTCGTCCTGCGTCAATCCCCAACCGGCATAGAATGGCAGGCCAAAGACACGCGGTTTGTGCCCGGCCAAAATGGCCTCGAACCCGAATTGCGACGACAGCGTGTAAACGCCAACGGCACCTTCCAGCAGGGTCCAAGGACTGATCGGATCGCGGAACAGTGTGACCCGGCCTGTCTCATCCTGGTCCGAGTAATAGCCGGGGCGGTGGCCTTGGATGGTTTCGGGATGCGTTTTGATCAGGACGCGGGCGCAGGGGTTCTCCTCTTGCGCCATCACCAGCATTTCGCGAAAGCGCGCCAGATCCCCGCCACTGGCCTTGACCGAGGCGTCATCGCGTGCCTGATCAACGACCAAAACATATCCGGGTTCAGGTGGTTCGATGTCCGGGTGATAGGCCGAGTATTTGCCAAGATGTCCGTCACGCAAACGCTCGATCCCGCTACGGGCGCGGTTCAGAAGGGCGGTGTCGTCCAGCGGGTGTGTGGCCAGAAGTGTCTCAAGCTCAGAGGGTAGCGACGGGTCGAAATGCAGGCCCGACCGGTCCAGCAACAGACCCATAGGGACTTCTCCGCTTCGACCGGGATGAAGAGAGCGCAGAAAGGCATCTTCGACATGCAGGATGGGTGCGTCATACCTTTCTGCCACCCATCGGCCACGATGCGCGGTGGGGCTGTCGCCCCAGACACCCACCAAGTCGCCGTCTTTCGGCAGGCCGAGGCGGATGTCGTAACCTGCAAGCGTCAGGATTCGGCGGATGCGGCGTTGGGTCAGAAACCCGCCGTTGTAGACAAGCAGTCGGGTCCGACTGTCCCCGGCTGTTGTGCCGGAATACATCAGCCGCCTGTCAGCGTTGTGACATTTGCCAGCGGTGTCAGGCCGCCCGCGATCAGCGAGATGGACTTGCTCCACTGTGAGTAGGGGGCTTCGGTGACATAGATCGTGTCATCATCGCGGATGACGAAATCGCGCGCGATGAACAGCCCGTTGGGTGCGGTGAGGTTCAATAGGTAGATCATGCGCTGATCCCCTTGCAGATCAGGCTGCCCCATGACCGCACGTGCGATTTCTTCGCGTTCCTTGCGCAGCACGAAAATACCGGTTGGGTCTGAGGACAGAGATTGTAAGCCGCCAACCTGGGCCAAAGCCTCTAGGGCGGAAAGGTCCTGACTGTCAAAGGCTACCCGCGATTGCCCGCCGGTGGCGCCAAGCGCCACGTAAGAGCGGGTGTCCGCCTCGATCAAGATGCGATCTCCGGCGCGTAGCGCGACGTCCAGTTTGGGATCGCTGAACAAGTCGTTGTACCAGACCGTCCCCCGCTGATCGCCGCGTATCAGTGTGACCAGAGCGATATCGGAACCGACCGAAACACCACCAGCCCGCGACAGCATCCCACTGAGCGTTCGGGTCGGGCGTTCGATCGGGTAAATGCCCGGAGACGCCACACCGCCAACCAAAGATACGGTTGACCCATCCCCCGCAGCACGGCGTACTTCGACTTGCGGATCAGGGGTTTGCTCGCGCAGCTTGTCGGTGATGACGATGCGCAATTGTTCCGGAGTGTTGCCCGCTGCGCGGACCCGCCCGGCATATGGGACAAAGATGAAGCCCTCGCTATCGACCTGCACTTCGTTCAGGGATGTGGCCGCGCCCGCCTGAACCGACAAAAGGCCGTTGTCGACGTTTTCCCAAATCGACAGACCGAGAACATCGCCGGGGCGCACCGTGTCTGCCGTCAGATTTGGCGCGCTGCGAAAGGCTGCTGAGAACCCGAATTGTGGGATGGCCGATGTTTCCTTGGTGACGCGGTCATCCACCTCGACGACAAAAGCGTTGCCTCCATTCGCGGTGGAGCCCGCTAATATTTCGGATTTATTAGGACCAGATTTGGGAAGCTGGCACGCCGCCAGCAGACCGAAAGCGGCCACAAGGGAGACCCCCCGTACCCAGCGGATGGGAAAGCACTGCACTGCCGAATATCCTCAGTCTTTTTTGTTTGTGTCAGGCTAACCGGTTCGCCGCACGACTTCCAGTCTCAACCCGTTCGAGTCCTTGCACGATTTTCAACTGTGGCCTCTCGGTCTCGTTCAGCAGGGTTTGGTAGGGATCATATTGGTTCAGCATCAGATCAGCCGCACGGCGTAGCAGCTGCCGACGCCCTCGCACCGAGTAGAAACCACCCGGAATTTGGCTGGTCTTCAGCAAAAACCGGCGATAGCTCCGGTAGGCGTCCAGATCGGGCCGGGTGGGATTGGCAAAAAACGCCTCAAGCGGTTGTTGCGAGACGAATTCCGCCTTGTCATAGACCGACCGTCCAAAAATGCGCAGCGGTATGCCGCGCCAAAGCACCTGCTGTCCTGCTGTCGAGTTGATCGTCACGGCCGAGCTGGCCTCATCCAACAGACGGGCCAATTTGCCGCCGGGGACATAGTGCACCCTGTCGGCAACCCCATACGAGCGGGCCAGATCGCGTGTGCGTTGTCGCAAAGGCTCCCGATGATTTTCCAGAGGATGTTCCTTGACCACCAGTTGGTGATGCCGGAGCGCACCTTCGGCAAAACCGCGAATGACATGTTCCAGAAACTCGCTCATTCCGTTGAAATCCGAATGCGCCTGTACTGAGCTGTCATGCCCAAGTTGCAGCAACGCCAGATGGTAGGGCTGCCCAGTCCGGCGCACGCGCTGGGTGGCCCAAAAGCGTTGTAGCCTGTGGAAGGGCATCAGCATGAAGCGTTTAAAATAAAGCAGAAACTCCCGTGAGACGGGTAATTCCCGGTGACGGCGGAAATTACGGTAGCGTTGGTTCAGAAACAGGACGAACCAATGATAGAGCGCACCATAGAAAATATGCTCACGCATGTCGCCCCAATGGGCAGGCGGAGGCGATGTCTGAGTGTCAGTCTGTTCCAACGCATCCTGCATCTGCGTGATATCCATGGACATAAGCCGCGAGTTCCCGTTCGAGCCCGCCCTTTCGTACGTCACCCACCAGGGGCGAAGATACCCTTCTTCGAACACATGCACTGTCAGCCCGTTTTCTTGCGCGATTTCGGCAGCCTGCGCGTGGATCGGTCGCGTGTCGCCATAAAGCACCAGATCTGTGACGCCGAGATCCGTTATCAGTCGGGTGAATGTGTCCGGCCAATCTTCAGGCCTGCCGCGAAATGGGATATAGCTGGCCCGGTCGAACCAAAAGGCTCGGTCGCCAGCGTTGAACCCCACGCGCCACACCGTCGCCCCTGTTTTGCGCAAAATCCGCCCTAGCGCGTTGAAGAACGGGCCGTGCGGTCCTTGCAGGAACAGAAAGACGCGTTGATCCGCGTCTGGGGGGATTGGTGGCATGAGAACTGCTCGTGTGGTGTTATGGCTAAATTTATGCCCGTTTCCATCATTCCCGGCAAGGCAGGGCTTGCCCGCCATGGCGGTTACGCTTACCTCGACAGGGACAACGGGTCATAGGTTAGCAAACCAAGGGTAAAGAAAATGTTCACTGGGATCGTCACAGATATCGGAACCATTACCGAGTTAGATCAGCAGGGCGATTTGCGGGCGCGCATTCAGACGGGCTATGACACCGCTGGGATTGATATCGGCGCATCCATTGCCAGTGACGGCGTGTGCCTGACTGTGATCGCGCTGGGCGATGACTGGTACGATGTCCAGATCAGCGCCGAGACCGTGTCGAAGACCAATCTGGATGGCTGGAAACTCGGGAAACGCGTCAACCTTGAACGCGCCTTGAAAGTTGGCGATGAACTCGGCGGGCATATCGTATCGGGCCATGTGGATGGCGTGGCCGAAATTGTGGCCATGCAGGACGAAGGCGACAGCACCCGCGTCACCCTGCGCGCTCCCAAGGACTTGGCGCGGTTCATCGCGCCGAAAGGATCTGTTGCGCTGAACGGGACGTCTTTGACCGTCAATGACGTGGACGGATGTGACTTTGGCATTAACTTCATCCCTCATACCAAAGAGGTGACAACCTGGGGCGATGTTGCGGTCGGAGACACGGTGAACCTTGAGATCGACACGCTGGCTCGTTACGTCGCGCGTCTGGCCGAAATGTCCTGAGTTAAACGCCGCGTTCTGACCGGTTTGGGACGTTTGCAGACTGGTCTTTGCGCGCGGGGTGGTCTATCCACCCGTGCAAACATGCTCTGCGAAAGGCTGCCCAATGAGCTTTGAAACCCCCGGACCCGTCGAGGCGCAACTGCGCGACGTGATCAGCCCGATTGAAGAGATCATCGAAGAGGCGCGCAAAGGTCGGATGTATATTCTGGTCGACCACGAAGACCGTGAGAATGAAGGCGATCTGGTTATCGCCGCCGAGTTTGCGGATGCCGAGGCGATCAACTTCATGGCCACCCATGGGCGCGGCCTGATCTGCCTGCCGATGACCGCGGAACGGGTGGATGCGCTGGGCCTGCCGATGATGGCGGTGAACAATTCCTCGCGTCATGAAACCGCGTTCACCGTGTCGATCGAGGCACGCGAAGGTGTGTCGACCGGGATTTCCGCCGCTGACCGCGCCTTGACTGTTGCGACGGCCATCAATGAACAAAACACGATGGCGGCCATTGCCACCCCGGGCCATGTCTTCCCCTTACGCGCCAAGCGGGGCGGGGTGCTGGTGCGTGCGGGCCATACCGAGGCTGCGGTTGATATCTCGCGCTTGGCCGGGCTGAACCCTTCGGGCGTGATCTGCGAGATCATGAAGCCCGACGGCACAATGGCGCGTCTGCCCGACCTGGTGGAATTCGCACAAACCCATGACATGAAAATCGGTACGATCAGCGACCTGATCACCTACCGATCCCGCAATGACAATCTGGTGGTCGAGACGTCGCGTGAAACCGTCAATTCGGAATATGGTGGCGAATGGGAGATGCGGCTGTTCACTGACCAGCTTCATGGCATCGAACATGTGGTCATGATCAAAGGCGACATCACCACGCCCGAGCCCGTTCTGACCCGCACCCATGCTTTGCACGAAGCGCCGGATATCTTGGGCCTCGGGCCTAAATCTTCGCGCGAACTGCCGCGTGCGATGGAGAAGATCGCCGAAGAGGGGCGCGGCGTCGTCTGTCTGTTCCGCCAACCGCGCAACTCGCTTTACGCGGTCGAGGATGAAGGCCCTCGGACCATCAAACAAACAGGACTGGGGTCTCAGATCCTGTCCAAATTGGGCATTCACGAGCTGGTGCTGCTGACCGACTCGCCCGAAACCGTATATCTGGGGCTCGACGCGTTTGGCCTGTCCATCGTCGGCACCCGTTCCATCCTCAAGGAAGACTGATCGTGGCTGAACAAGACAAACACGGCGTCCTGCCGACTCCGACATTCGACAAGCCGGTGAAACTGCTGTTGGTGGTGGCTCCGTTCTATCGCGCTATCGCGGACAATATGGTCGCCGGTGCGAAAGCAGAGATCGAGGCCGCAGGCGGCACCTGTGAAGTGGTCGAAGTTCCCGGCGCGCTGGAGATTCCCACCGCCATCGCAATGGCCGACCGTCAGTGCGATTTCGACGGCTATGTTGCGCTGGGCTGCGTTATTCGCGGCGAGACCACGCATTATGAAACTGTCTGTAACGACTCCAGTCGGGCCATCCAACTGATGGGTCTTCAGGGTCTACTGATCGGCAACGGTATCCTGACCGTCGAGAATGACGAACAGGCCGAGGTCCGCGCCAATCCCAAAAAGATGAATAAAGGGGGCGGGGCAGCCGCTGCGGCCTTGCATCTGATCGCGCTCAGCCGTAAGTGGGGCTCTTCCAAAAAGGGCGTGGGCTTCAAGCCGCCGTCCGAGTCCATCCTTGTGGCGGGCGACAGCAACGGATCCACGACAGCATGACCCAGACAGACGCGCCGAAACCGGCCAACCAGAAACGCCTGATGAAGTCCGCCGCCCGGCTTTACGCCGTGCAGGCACTGTTCCAGATGGAGCAGTCAGGCCAGACGACCGAAGCGGTCGTGACCGAGTTTCTGGATCACCGGTTTGGTGCCGTTTATGAGGGGGAAGAGATGCTGGACGGCGATATCCGCCTGTTCCGCAAACTGGTCGAGGACGCCGTGAACTATCAGGCCCCCATCGACCAGATGACCGACCGCGCGCTGGTGGCCAAATGGCCCATCGCACGTATCGACCCGACCTTGCGCGCCGCTTTCCGCGCCGCCGGGGCCGAACTGACCCAGAGTGACACGCCGCCCAAAGTGGTTATCACCGAATTCGTCGACGTGGCCCGCGCCTTTTTCCCGGAAGGCAAAGAGCCGAAATTCGTGAACGCTGTACTGGACCACATGGCGCGCGAGGCTCAGCCCGAGGCGTTCTGACGCCTTTACTCAGAGCATCCGAAGGCTACGCTTGTGACCAAACAAGGAGTGCCGCTATGCCCAAGCTCATCCGTCTTTATATCACTCAGGTTATCTGGGGATTTGTGATCTCGGCCGTATTTGTCGGCGTGCTGTTGGCTGTGAACGTGGCCAATCTGCGCGGGTTGATTTGGGGTTCGGATGTTGGGTTGGTGGCACTCGTCATGATCTGGTTCATGAACGGCATCGTTTTTGCAGGTGTCCAGTTCGCCTACAAGATCATGAGCATGGCGGAAAGGCCGGGTGGTCCGCGCCGTGGATCACCCGTCGTTAATGTGTTCAAACCTGTGCTGGCCAAGCAAGGCTCACGCGCAGAGCGCTGATAATTTTAGAAAAATGTGGCGGGACCACCAGTCAACCGTGCGGTGTGATTCCCGAGGACCTGTATGTACAGGTGGGCGCCAGGTAATCAGGCCAGGACCTGAACAGAGCCAGCCCCCTCGGAATTGCTTAAGGCCACCAGAATGCTACCAGTCACAAGAAGGGCAGAACCCGCCAAGCGCTTAGTTAGGGCGTCTGACGGGCTGGCACAAGGGGTTAAGCGTCAACAGTTTCGTGCAGAGCTTTGCGCATCTTGCCGAAATGCTCGTCCCAACCGTTGTCCAGGGCCAGGATCAGGCCGAAAGCCTCAGCGCCCTGGGGCAGGCCTTCGTGCACCAAGGACAATCGTGTGCCGCCGTCTACGGGCTCCAACGTCCATTTGACCACACTGACGGAGTCTCCCATCGGTTTCACCGTGAAGGTATATTCAAGATACTGCGGCTTGCGCGCCTCGCGCACCTCTCCCCAGATCAAAAGATCGCCGCTTGTGGTTCCGAACATCTCAAGCTTTTGTCCTGCTGCCAGTGGGCGTTCGGGCTTGTGAAACCATTCGGCAAGGCGTTCCGGTTCGGTCAGATAGTCCCAGACAGTGTCCGGCTCAGCGCGCAGGAAGATGGTCTTTTGCAAAACTGCGTTGGTCATGTCTCTTTCCTCTCAATGGCTTCTTTCAAGTTACGCAGGCGCTCGTCCCAGAACTGATCAAAGAAGCTCAACCAATCCAGAACAGGGGCCATTCCCTTGGGTTCAAGACGGTTGATGCGTTCTCGCCCCCGAGCTTCGACCCGGATGAGGCCCCCGTCCGACAACACGGTCAGGTGTTTCTTGACGGCCGCTCGGGTCATGTCGAAGCAATCTGTCAGTTGCGCGATTGTCATATCCTGCGATGCAAGCATCTGAACGATGTCCCGGCGCGTGGGGTCCGCAAGCGCGCGAAACGCGTTTTGGATTTGGTCAGGCATCCGTTTCCTCATATCCGATACCATTTGGTTTCATATTTATTCAATACCATATGGTATCATGTCAACCGCAATCTCACCCTTGCAATTTGTTCACGAATTGTTCACATTTTCTCAATGACATTGGATCTACAACCCGGCCAGAAGCTAGCACGCGGCGTGGCGCGTCATCTCAGCGCGCATGGTTTTGTTTCTGTTGAGGAATTCGTGCCGGCGCGCGGGTTGCGTGTGGACGTTATGGGGTTGGGCCCCAAGGGTGAATTGTGGGTAGTGGAATGCAAATCCAGCCGGGCGGATTACCAATCGGATTCCAAGTGGCAGGGCTATTTGGAGTGGTGCGACCGATTCTTCTGGGCCGTGGATACCGAGTTCCCGACCGAGCTGTTGCCAGCCGAGACTGGTCTGATCATCGCCGACGCCTATGACGCCGAGATCGTGCGCATGGCCCCAGAGGATAAGCTGGCTCCGGCGCGCCGGAAGAAGATGATCCAGAAATTTGCAACCGATGCCGCCCGAAGGCTGCACGCATTGCGAGACCCAAGGCTTTAGCGCGTTAGCCTTTCACCGCCAGCGCGGCTTGCGCGGCAGCGCGAATCTCTTCGGCGATTTCTTCAGCCTCGTCGGGTTCGAAATCCATCGGAATCTCGACGCCATCAGCCTCGATGAACAGGCGCACCATGCCTTGGTCGGTCGGGCCGATTTGCAGGTTGGCCTGAATGTCACGTTCGGTGTTGATACCCATTTGCGCCTCCGGGGATGAGCGTTTGTGCTAGCGCGCAAAGACTTGAGAATCAAGCCGCTGATCGGGCCAGATGAGGAATGAACGACACGGTGATCAGACTTTTTCACCCATCAGACGTTCCGTGGCTGGTCGCGCAGCACGGCCTTCTTTACGAGCGCGATGAAGGGTTCGACAAAAGCTTTGCGCGCCTTGTGCAGCAGATACTGGATGAGTTTGTGGCAACCCATGATCCCTCCTGTGATCGCGGTTGGATCGCGGAACAGGCCGGCGTTCCTCTGGGCAGTATCTTCTGCGTGCGACTGGATGAGACCACTGCAAAACTGCGCCTGTTCTTTCTGATGCCCGAGGCGCGTGGAAAAGGTTTGGGTAAGCGCTTGCTGCATACCTGTATGGACCACGCCCGCGACACTGGGTTTGAGAAAATGTCGCTATGGACCCACGAAAGCCACCGTGCCGCTTGCGCGCTGTATCAGGCGACGGGATGGCAATTGACGGGTAGCAAACCGGTGCATTCTTTCGGGGTCGATCTTGTCGAACAAAGCTGGGAAATTCGGCTTTAATCCTCTTGCATTCCCTCGGCGCGTTCGGTACATCGCCCCTCACGAGTGCCGCCTTAGCTCAGTTGGTTAGAGCGCTGGATTGTGGATCCAGAGGTCCCCTGTTCAAGCCAGGGAGGCGGTACCATCTCCCTCATCATCGGTTGAATAATTACAATGCTGCTTGTCCGGCTGAATGCATGTGCATTGCTGTTCGCAACGGCGATTTTTCCTTAGACCGAGACCTTACCAGACAGAATTCCTGCAAAGAAGGTGATCAGCCAAAGCGCAACCCAGATCCACAGGAGCGGCTGTTTCTTGATCCGGCCGTGTCGGATCAAAGGAAAGGACAGGGCCGCGCCCGCCAGAGGGAACAGAGCCGTGAATGGCACCAGTGAAAATATCAGCGGCAACATGAAAGGCAGGGTAAAAGCTGCCATTAGAAACGACAGCCCGACATAGGCCAGTGTGACAACCGGGCCGGCCTGAGACTCGCCGACGAGGAACGGAATGGACGATACCAGCATCAGTGCCGCTGTTAACGGAGCCGAGATGACAAGCGCCAGGGCAGCACAGGTGCAAAGGCTGCGGAAGGGCTTGGTGGTATCAAAATTCCAAGTTCTGAGCTTCACGAAGAAACGCCTCGGGGTGTTGGCCGGCGAAGCTGCGGGGCCGCTCTGCGGTGGCGTGCTTTCGGGACCACTGCCAGAACCGCATCAAAGCCTGCGACAGGAATGCTGTGTCTCAGCGGGCCAGATTTAGTCTCAACTTCATCTTGCTGCGTTTGGCCACGGGCAGGTGCCGGTTTAGGTGTTTGTTCACCAGCCCAAAGCCCCAGATCACCACTAGAGTCAGCAGAATGAAATAGAAGGCCAGAATAGGGTAGGGGATGAACGGATTGAACGTCTTGTCCGCGAAATAGCCCGCGTAATAAAGCGCATCGCCCCGTTGTTGCCAGACTGGGAAGGCCGAGAAGAAGACCAGCGTGGTGGCGTGGAACAAAAAGATTGCCTCATTTGTGTAGGCAGGCCAGGCAAGCCGCAGCATGGTCGGCCAAATGATACGGCGAAACCGCGACCAGCCGGTCATTCCATAGGCGTCTGCAGCCTCAATATCGCCCTTGGGGATCGAGCGTAGGGCACCATAGAAGATCTCGCCTGAATATGCGGCGGTGTTGCAAAACAACACGATCAACGCTCCCAGCCAGGCAGAGGTCAGTGCGTCGAAGAAGGGAAAACTCTGCTTGAGGGACAGGAAGAAGAAGTAGGCAAAGAAAAACTGGATGAACAGAGGAGATCCCCGGAACAGGAAAATGAACCACTCGGACGGTTTGCGCAGCCATTTCTTGCTTGACGCTTTGCCAACGGCCAGCGCTGTAGCCAGAAAGAACCCGGTCGCCAGCGCCATGATCCCGAAATAAATATTCCAGATCATGCCCGAACCGATCAGGGTGAATTGCTCGCATAGTGTAAAATCATTGCGCGGCAGAAGGCGTTCACCGATGCCGACCGAGCGGAGCGCATAGTCCTGGATGGTCTGGATGCAGCTCATGCGGTGGTCTCCTTGCGCAGAAGCTCTCCGCCTGCGGTGGCTTGTCCGTGCGACAGGCGACGCATCAACCGTTCAAGGCCGATTTCCGAGACGCGGGTCATGCCCAGGTAAAACACGAGCAGAGCAAGGAAGTACCACATACGCCAGTCGCCGTGAGGGTATTGGGTGAATTTCGGGTTTTTGAACGACCCCAGTTCGCGGGCCCAATAGACGATGTCTTCGATGCCCAGCAGGAACAGCAACGGTGTGGCCTTGATCAGCACCATCCAAAGGTTAGACAGGCCGGGCAGGGCGTAGACCCACATCTGTGGTACCAGAATGCGCCAGAATGTCTGGCGGCGGGTCATACCGTAAGCTTCGGCGGTTTCCAGTTGCGCATGCGGGACGGCGCGCATGCCGCCAAACAGAACATTGGCGGCAAATGCGCCAAACACGATTGAAAAAGTAATAACGGCCAGGAAAAAGCCATAGGTCTCGTGAACCCATTCGGGTGCAGTTCCAAGCGGCAGTTTGGCGGCCTGACAAACGATGAAATCATTGCCCTGTCGAACGGGGTCAGTCCATTCGGGGCAAAGAATCTTGTGGCGCGTCCATTCGAATGCCTGATCCAGCGCTATCACGAAGAACATGAAGAACGCGATATCCGGCACACCGCGAACGATGGCGATATAGCCTTTGCCCAACATGGCAAGCGGTGGAAAATGTGACCGCGCGGCCATGGCCCCCAAAAAGCCGAACCCCAATGCAACCGGGGCGGTGATCGCCAGCAGCAGCAGGACCTTGAAGAAGGATAGATAAAACAGCCAATGCACACCGTTGGTCAGGTAACAGGCAAACCAACGGAACGTGCCGAGTGTTTCGGGATCGGTGCAGAACGAGAAAATGGCGGGCCTCTTTGACTTGCAAGGGCTCTGAGGCGGCGCGCCCTAAGTAAGGCGCGCCGCAGAGTTTATCAGAAGGTCGAGGACACTTCCCACTTGGTGATCAGCGCGTTCAGGCTGCCATCGTCCTTCATGGACTGGATGGCCGCGTTGAACTTCTCTTTCAGCTCACCATCGGATTCGCGGATACCCATTCCGACACCGCCGCCCAGCGGAACGTCGTCACCCACAAAAAGCAGGCCCGAGCCATCTTCGGTAAAGGGTGCCAGGAACGACCGGTCAGCAAGGACTGCATCCGCTTCGCCGTTGCGCACAGCAGCAATGGTTTCCTCGGGGCTGGCGAACTCAACCAGAGTTGCTCCGGAATCGGCCACATAACCCGCCTGAATCGTGCCGGTCTGGGCGGCGATCACACCACCAGCCAGGTCCACGCCATCAGACATGGCGATATAGGCCGACGGATCAGGCGGCGTGTAGTTCTGGGTAAAGTCGATGACTTCGTCACGCTCATCGGTGATCGACATGCCAGCGATGATTGCGTCGTAGTTGCCTGAGACGAGGTTCGGAATGATCGAATCCCAATCATTCTTGACCCACTCGCATTCCAGGCCTGCGCGTTTGCACAGCTCATCGCCCAGTTCACGCTCGAACCCGTCGATTTCGCCGGCGTCGTTGACAAAGTTCCACGGCGCATAGGCGCCTTCGGTGCCCAGACGAACGGTGTCCGCCATGGCCATGCCGGCGCTCAGCGCCAAGGCCGCAGTGGTCAGAATCAGTTTTTTCATTGGTTACTCCCCAGTTTAGTTCTGTCCTGAATTTATGCCGCCATAGTGGCGGATAGAAAGCCCTGAAGCCGTTCGGATTCAGGGGTGGTGAAGATATCTTCCGGCAGGCCTTCTTCTTCGATGAGGCCCTGATGCAGAAAGACGACATGGCTAGAGATATCAGCAGCCATCTTCATGTCGTGGGTCACGATGATCATGGTGCGGCCTTCGGCAGCCAGATCCTTGATCACCTTAATCACTTCCTGTTCCAGTTCGGGGTCCAGCGCCGAGGTGGGCTCGTCAAACAGCAGGGCCTCGGGCTCCATGCACAGCCCGCGTGCAATGGCGGCGCGTTGCTGCTGCCCGCCCGAAAGCTGCGCCGGGTAGACATCACATTTGTCGCCAATTCCCACTTTTTCCAGGTATTTTCGGGCGCTGTCCTCAACTTCGGCCTTGTCGCGGCCCAAAACGGTGACGGGGGCCTCCATCACGTTTTGCAAGATGGTCATATGGGACCACAAGTTGAATTGCTGAAACACCATCGACAGATTGGTGCGGATGCGCAGGACCTGTTTGGGGTCGGCGGGGCGGCGGTTGTGGCCCGAACCGCTCCACTGAACCGGTTCTCCCTTGAACAGGATTTCGCCCTGTTGGCTGTCTTCCAACAGGTTGCAGCAGCGCAGTAGTGTAGATTTTCCGGACCCGGATGAGCCGATCAGCGATACGACATCGCCGCGTCTGGCCGTAATATCCACCCCTTTCAGCACCTCAAGATTGCCGAAGCTTTTGTGTAGGTTCTTGATCTCGATGACCGGAGTGGAATCTGTCACGGGCGACCTGAGTGTTATTGGTGTTGGTGCGGTACTAGGGCTTAAAAATCAGCCTAATGCAATGCGCAAATGACATATATGAGGTCCGAAACCGTCAAATTGACCAGACGTTCTGGTCGAATCGGTCAGGGATTGAGCAGCTTGGCAGCATCCTGCGAAGGGTTGGGGATGGCTAGATAGTCGCGGGCCGGTATCTCTATCAGATCCAAAAGGTGCAATGCATTGCGGTCGCGCGGGGATAAGGCGTTGATCGCACGCCGAACAGCTTGAGTTATGGCGGCCGCATCTTGAGTGCCCGATGTGATATAAGGCAGCGCCGGAGTGGGAGCTGTTGCCTCGACATCCCGCAATGCGGTTCCCAGCTTGGTGTGTTCCTTCAGCATCAACCAGGTTAGCGCATCCAGCGCTGCGAAATCGGCCAGACCGTCGGCAACAGCGCGCGCTGAGTTGGCATGTGCGCCTGTTTCCAAAGCAGACATCGGGCATAGGCCCAAAGCCTCCAGGTGTACCAAAGGTCCGGTCCATCCAGACTGAGAAAGCGGCTCATTATAGGCAAAAACACCACGTGATAGCTCGGTCAAGTCGCGCGGGTCCTGAGTTCGCGCCACAAAAACCGAACGATAGTGGCCCGGTGGGCATCCCGAAAGCCCATGATCCGGTGTTCCTACCAGTTGCACCTGATCTTGCAAATGGGTGCGATAGGGCATTCCGCAGGTCTGCGCGAACAACAGGTCAGGGCTTTGCCAAACCTCCCAGGCGTCGACATCGCGGGTCAGTTCGACAGGTCCATAGCCCAGATTGTCTCGGATCAGGGTCCAAAAGCGGTCGTGGGCAGGCCGCAGGCCGGGCATGTCGTACATGCCCAGCATCGCAATCACGACTTGGCGGCCTTTTGTCTGGCCAGCGCAGAATCCACATCGCTGACGCCAAGCAAGCTAACCACAAGTCGTAGCAGCGAGTCCTCCTCGCCGGTGCGGTGCCCATCAGCCAGCGCTACAGACCAGAGCGCCTGTACGACGGCCAGACGATCATCATAAGCCACGGCTTCTTTGATGGCGCGGGTAAAGCGCACGGTATCGGGGGCCTCGGACTCAAGATCTTCGGCGCGGGCGCGCAGACCGGCCGCCTCGAACGGGGACAGGCCATAGCGTTCGGCGGAAATTCGGTCGATTCGCGCCATTTCGCTGTCGGCATAGTCATTGTCAGACCGCGCGATGCGCACCAGCAGCGCCGTTAGGGCAAGGCGGGCATCATCATCGACAAGTGGGTCGGGCTGGGGCTGCGTGAGCCGGGACAAGAAATCACTGAACATGGGTCAGATATAGATTGGGCCTAAGCCTCTTCCAAGCGCCTTTGCACCCGTTCGCGGGCTGTCTGGCTGTCATTATAGCTGAGCCCCATCGAAATACGGGCCTCTTCCACGATTTTCATCTCTCCCTCATCTGACTTTCCGTCGGCCAACACGACTTCCCACAAGGCGTCAAGCGCGGCGAGGCGTTCGTGCAGATCTGTGGTTTCGCGGATCAGCTTGCCGAACGTGTCGGTTTCTGGCGCGGCAGCGTGTAGCTTTTCGCAGGTGGCGCGAACCTTGGCGGCCTCGATCGCGTTATGCTGATAGAGCCGCGCAAGAATGCGGTCGATCAGGCTGATCTCTTCCAGTTTATAGTCCCGGTCCGCTTGCGCGACCCGCACCATCAGAGCCCCAAGGGCCAATTCGGCATCGGGGTCGGGCAGGGCATCGTGTTGGGGCGGGCGAAAGGCCTGAAAGAACTTTTTCAACATAGCGTGAGGATATTCCATATTTTGTAGTCCGCCAAGCACGGACTACAGGTCATAGCCTCAAATTGACATTTCTTTGCCGGGCGTCGCCCTGCGTGGCGGGGCGTCAGCCCAAGGCCGCTGCGGCCTGTTCCTGTAGCCACGCCACCATTTTGCGATAGGGCACAGGGCCATAGCTGATCCGCGCAACCCCCAGCTTGGCCAAAGTTGCGGTGTCGGGAGTGCCGGGCAGGGCAATGATGTTCACCGGCAGATCCGTGGCCTTACACAGGCGACCGATCATGGCTTCATCCTTTAAACCGGGGGCAAAGAATCCGCTGGCACCTGCATCGGCATAGGCTTTGGCGCGTGCGATGGCATCATCCAGCATGGCGTCGTCATGGGTGTCCGGCTGCGCCTTGAGGAAGATATCGGTCCGCGCGTTGACAAAGGCTGGGATACCGGCGGCATCACAACCCGCGCGCATCGCGGCCACGCGGGTCGCCTGCGTTTCGATGTCAAACAGGTCCTTGGTCCCGACGATCTGATCTTCGAAATTGAAACCGATGACCCCGGTTTCCAGCGCGCGCTGCACGTTACCCGAAATGCCCGCCGCATCCGTGGCATAGGCCCCTTCGAAGTCCAGGGTGACGGGCAGGTCCACCGCGCCGACGATGCGCAGAGCGTTGTCCAACACATAATCCATGGGAATGTTCTGACCGTCCCCGAAACCCTGCGCCATCGCAACTGGTGCGCTGCCTGTGGCCAAGGCTTTGGCCCCGGCGTCCTGCACGGCCTTGGCGCTGCCCGCGTCCCAGATATTGTATAGGATCACCGGATTGCCCTTTTGATGCAGGGCGGCAAAGGTCTTGGCGCGGGTGGTTTGATCGGTCATGGCAGGGCTCCTGTCTTGAAATTTGAAGACAGTTAACCCTGCAATGGGGCGTTTCGAATAGAAAAATCGAAAGCGCCCCTCACTTTGAGGTGACTTAGACCAAACGCGACGTCTCTTTCGCAGCGCGTACGAAGTCGCGGAACAGAGGGTGGGGCTCAAACGGTTTGGATTTGAGCTCGGGGTGGTATTGAACCCCGATGAACCATGGATGATCGGACCATTCGACAATCTCGGGCAGACGGCCATCGGGTGACATGCCCGAGAATTTCAGGCCCGCTTTTTCTAACTTATCCCGATATTTGATGTCGACTTCATAGCGGTGACGGTGACGTTCTTCGATATTTGAGCCGCCATAAACCTCGGCCACCTTGGACCCATCCGCCAGAACCGCATCATAAGCGCCCAGACGCATGGTGCCGCCCTTGTCGTCGCCAACTTTGCGTTCGACCTTGTGGTTGCCCTGCACCCATTCTTTCAGGTGGTACACCACGGGTTCAAAACGCTTTTTCCCGGCCTCGTGGTCGAATTCTTCGGACCCGGCCTCGGTGATGCCTGCTGCGTTGCGGGCGGCCTCGATCACAGCCATCTGCATGCCCAGACAAATGCCCAGGTAAGGCACCTTATGTTCACGCGCATATTGCGCCGCTTTGATTTTGCCCTCGGTCCCACGCTCGCCAAAACCACCGGGTACGAGGATCGCGTGGAAGCCCTCTAAATGAGGGGCGGCGTCTTCGGTGTCGAAAACCTCGGCATCGACCCATTCGACCTTGACCTTGACACGGTTGGCCATGCCGCCGTGGGTCAGCGCCTCGGCAATCGACTTATAGGCGTCTTCCAACTGGGTGTATTTGCCGACGATGGCGACTTTGACCTCGCCTTCGGCGTTGTGGATGCGGTCGCTGACATCTTCCCATTTGGCCAGATCGGGTTTGGGGGCCGGGCTGATCTGGAACGCGTCCAGAACAGCCTGATCCAGACCTTCGCGGTGATAGGCCAGCGGAGCGTCATAGATGGTGCTAAGGTCCTGCGCCGCGATCACGCTGTCCGGGCGGACGTTGCAGAACAGGGCCAGCTTTTCACGTTCTTTCTTCGGAATCGGGCCCTCAGAACGGCAGACCAGAATATCCGGCGCCAGACCGATGGAGCGCAGTTCCTTGACCGAGTGTTGGGTCGGCTTGGTTTTCAACTCGCCCGACGCTTTGATGTAGGGCAGCAGTGTCAGGTGCATAAACATGCACTGACCGCGCGGCTTGTCCTGACTGAACTGACGAATGGCCTCAAAGAAGGGCAGGCCCTCGATATCGCCCACGGTGCCGCCGATTTCGCACAGCATGAAATCGACCTCATCCTCTCCAATGGCGATGAAATCCTTGATCTCGTTGGTGACGTGCGGGATCACCTGAATGGTCTTGCCGAGGTAGTCTCCGCGACGTTCTTTCTCGAGCACGTTAGAGTAAATCCGACCCGAGCTCACCGAGTCGGTCTTGCGCGCAGCAACACCTGTAAAACGTTCATAGTGGCCAAGGTCCAGATCGGTCTCGGCCCCGTCGTCGGTGACGAACACTTCGCCATGTTCAAATGGCGACATCGTGCCGGGGTCAACGTTCAGATAGGGATCCAGCTTGCGCAGGCGAACCGAGTAGCCCCGCGCCTGCAACAAAGCGCCCAAAGCCGCCGAAGCCAGCCCTTTGCCCAAGGACGAAACCACACCACCAGTGATGAAAATAAAACGCGCCATGTTGTTCGGCTAGCTCCCGTGAGACGTCAAAATCAGCTGCCCGACGGTTTACGAAAAACCGCTGCATCACGGGACTTCACATATAAAGGATTCGCGCCCATAGCGCAAGAGAACCGCAAGATGCTGTTGCAGTTCTCTGTCAGATTTCTAGGTTTTGTGGCTTAATCCGCTTGCGGGATCAGCGGCGCATTGTCGCCCTGCGCCGGAGGCAGCAGATCATCCGCCGACGGAACCGCCGGTGCGCTTTCTTCGGTTGCGGCCGGGGCAGGGACGCCCAAACGGTCAATGACTGAGCTGCCCGAGGATTTCTGCGCCGCAATGATCGTCAGCGTGATCGAGGTGACGATAAAGCACGCCGCCAGAATCCATGTGACCTTGCTCAGCGCAGTTGCGGCAGCGCGTCCGGTCATGGCGCCACCGCCACCGCCACCCATGCCAAGGCCACCGCCTTCAGACCGCTGCATCAGGACGACGGCGATCAGGCCCAAAGCCAGAAGAAGATGGATGATGAGAACGACGTTTTCCATGGTGGTCCTGTACAGCGTGGCGTGTATCGCGTGGTACTTATGCAAGTTTGGGTCCGGGGGCAAGACACGAGTTTCCATCACCTCTGGTGATGTGTGATATCACGTCAAAGGGACTGGACAGACTGGCGGATCGTGACGCAACCTGCGGCCATGCCACATGACGATCACGACCACCCGCACGCGCTGTTGCCGCCGGAACCTGCGCTTCGAGTCAAGGCGCTGGAGACGATTCTGACCCGTAAGGGTCTGATCGACCCGGCGGCTTTGGATGAAATCATCGACACCTATCAGAACAAGATCGGCCCTCAGAACGGGGCGCGCGTTGTCGCCAAGGCTTGGGCGGACCCCGAGTTCAAGCGCGCCTTGCTGGAGGATGCAACGCCCGTCGTCGCCGATCTGGGGTTTTACGGGCGGCAGGGCGAACACATCGTGGTCGTGGAAAACACGCTCGAGCTGCACAATATGGTCGTATGTACCCTGTGCAGTTGCTATCCGTGGCCGCTGCTGGGTATTCCGCCGGGCTGGTACAAATCCGATGCTTACCGCGCCCGCGCCGTGCGTGAACCGCGCAAGGTTCTGGCTGATTTCGGCGTGTCTCTGCCCAAAGACACCGCCATTCGCGTCTGGGACTCAACGGCTGAGATTCGGTATCTGGTTCTGCCGATGCGTCCCGAAGGCACAGAAAGTCTGTCCGAGGACGAACTGACCGCCCTTGTTACCCGCGACAGCATGATCGGCACCGGTCTTCCCAAGGTGCCCTCATGACCCGCGTTCACGATATGGGCGGGCGGTTCGGGGATGGCTCAGTTATCCCCGAGGCGGAAGATGCTCCAGTTTTCCCGCAGGAATGGCATGGGCGTGCTCTGGCCGTAACTTTGGCTGCTGGCTTCCTGGGGCAATGGAATATCGACATCTCGCGCCATGCGCGCGAACGTCTGTCACCAAAGGACTACACACGGTTTTCCTACTACGAGAAATGGATTTCGGGCTTGGCCGACCTCTTGATTGAACGGGGTGTCCTGACGTTGGAGGATCTAAAAGGCGGGAACGGTGACACCCCCCATCCGTTGGCGTCGCGAGCCCTGAAAGCAGAGAACGTCAGCGCTGCGCTGGCCAAGGGCGGCCCTGCGGACCGCCCGTCCAAGGTTGCTATGCGTTTCCAGCCGGGACAGGCCGTTCGCACGGCGCACCCATCCGCCAACCGCCTGATCGACGGTGGGCATACTCGGCTGCCAATTTACGCGGCCGGTGCGCAAGGGTGGATATTGCGCCTCCATGGGACACATGTTCTACCTGATTCCAACGCGCATGGATTAGGGGAAGCGCCCGAACCCCTCTACGCGGTGGCCTTCACGGCATCAGAACTTTGGGCAAACCCGGAAAACCCAAAGGACGAGGTCGTACTGGATCTCTGGCAAAGCTATCTGGAGCCCGCATGACCGACTGCGTCGCACACACAGCGCCCGAACCCGTTTTCGCCGAGCCCTGGCACGCACAGGTCTTCGCGGTGACTGTCGCATTGAATGAAGCAGGCCGATTCGAATGGCCAGATTGGGCCACCCGATTTTCCGCGACACTTAAGCGGCGGGGGCTTTCGAAAGAGTTGGATGGCGGAGACGACTATTTTCGAGCGTGGCTGGACGCGCTTGAAACCCTGTTGGAAGACGCCGGAGAGGCCGATGCGCAAGATATCGGCGAAATGTCGGCAGCTTGGGAAAATGCTTTTCTGACCACGCCGCACGGACAGCCAGTCAAATTGGCAACCGGGTAGGGGGCTCTGCCCCCGCCGCCCGTTCCGGGCGACTCCCCCGGGATATTTCTGGCCAGATGAAGCAGGGGATCCGCTCTTCATCTGGCTATAAATATCCCCGCCGGAGGCACCGCGCGCAGCGCGGTTTAAAGCTGCGGCGAATTATCGGTTTCCCTGTCGCTGTCACATCGCTATACGAGCCGAGTTTGATTACTCAGCGCAAAAGGACCTGTTATGGCCAATGTGGTTGTTGTCGGCGCCCAGTGGGGTGACGAAGGAAAAGGCAAGATCGTCGATTGGCTCAGTGAGCGGGCGGATGTGATTGCGCGTTTTCAGGGTGGGCATAATGCCGGTCATACGCTGGTTATCGATGGCGAGGTCTACAAACTGCACGCGTTGCCGTCCGGCGTCGTCCGCGGGGGCAAGCTGAGTGTGATCGGCAATGGTGTTGTGCTGGACCCTTGGCATCTGCTCAAGGAGATTGGGACTATTCGCGCGCAGGGTGTTGAGATCTCGCCCGAGACACTGATGATCGCCGAGAACACGCCTTTGATCCTGCCAATTCATGGTGAACTTGACCGGGCCCGAGAAGAAGCAGCGAGCAAGGGGACCAAAATCGGGACGACTGGTCGTGGGATCGGCCCGGCTTATGAGGACAAGGTGGGGCGCCGATCCGTTCGTGTTGCTGACTTGGCCGATGAGGCAACGCTCGAGGCGCGCGTCGACCGGGCGTTGCAGCATCATGATCCGCTGCGTAAGGGCTTGGGGATCGAGCCGGTTGACCGCGACGCGCTGATTGCGCAGTTGAAAAACGTCGCGGCGGAGATCCTGCCCTTCGCCGCACCGGTCTGGAAAGTGCTGAACGAAAAGCGCAAGGCCGGTAAGCGCATTTTGTTCGAAGGGGCACAGGGGGCTTTGCTGGATATCGATTTCGGCACCTATCCGTTTGTGACCTCGTCCAACGTGATTGCCGGTCAGGCGGCAACGGGTGTGGGCATCGGGCCGGGCTCGATCGATTTTGTGCTGGGCATTGTCAAAGCATACACGACCCGTGTTGGCGAAGGTCCGTTCCCGACCGAACTGGATGATGCCGACGGTCAGCGTTTGGGCGAGCGGGGCCATGAATTCGGTACCACCACGGGGCGCAAGCGCCGCTGTGGCTGGTTTGATGCCTGTCTAGTGCGTCAGACCTGTGCAACCAGTGGTGTGAACGGCATCTCGCTGACTAAACTGGACGTTCTGGACGGGTTCGAGACCTTGAAAATCTGTGTGGGGTACGAACTGGACGGCCAACGTCTGGACTACTTGCCCACCGCTGCGGATCAGCAGGCGCGTTGCAAGCCCATTTACGAAGACATGCCGGGTTGGAGCGAATCCACTGAAGGCGCGCGGAGCTGGGCGGACTTGCCTGCCAATGCGATCAAGTATGTGCGCCGGGTCGAGGAACTGATCGAATGCCCTGTGGCCCTTTTGTCCACCAGCCCGGAGCGGGACGACACCATTCTGGTGACCGACCCGTTTGCTGACTGATGAGCAGCGAGGAAAAGCCGGGCCTTAGCTATAAGGCGCGGCGTAGATGGTCTCTGGTTCTGCTGCTGGTGGGACTGCCAGCCTATATCGTGGCGGTTGTGACGGTCGTGAACTGGCTTGATCGACCGCCGATTTGGTTAGAACTTCTGGTCTATGTGGTTCTGGGCATGCTCTGGGCTTTGCCGTTCAAATTTGTGTTTAAGGGTGTTGGCAAGGACGACCCGGATAACCCACAGGATTGACCGCCAATACCGACCTCACCTTCGAGGCCAACTGAGAATTGCACGGGCGAATGCATGGTATTCTCCGGAGATTTCTTCAGCCAGGCTAAAGGGTGAAGGCCATGGCGTCGCCAGTGTTGCTTCGATCTGGCCTGTGATTAGTTTCAATTCTGCTTTGTGCTTGGCTGCCAGACGACGCATCTTTTGGTTGGTGGCAAGGCACAGCATGTGGACTTCGTTGATCCCGCGATTGCGTGCAGCGGTAAGGAGGCGGGAGAGCAACCCGTCTCCAATGCCCCTGTCTTGCCAGCCAGTTTCAACAGTTAGCGCGACCTCTGCTACGTAGTTCAGGCTGTCCGGAACAGCCCGAAGTTCCCCTACGCCGCGCAGTCGTGAATCCGGGAAAGCCCCAAAAATCAATGCCGCATCATCAAAGATACCGGAAAGATAAGCTTCAACGAATTCTGTGCTGACGGGCGCGCCGAAACGCGATGTCAGTGCGTCACTTTCCAATGATTTGAAGTGGCTTTCGATTTTGGGCCTGTCATAGGGCCTCAGACAGCGAATCGGAAGTTCATACATGGCGCGACCTCTGTTTGAACCGAGGGAAAAGTGCCTGGCGTAGTGGTTCAAACCTAGCATAATTCTGCGGTGCAGCATAGCAGGACGCTAGGTACTTTCAGTTTAGTGCTCAAAAAAAAGGGCCAGAGGAATTTCTCTGACCCTTCTGGTTTTAGTTTTTTTGGCGATCAGCCCGCGGCGCGTTCGTCGTCGTCGGGGCGGAAGCCAATATCCGTTGAGGCTGCAAACCGGCCACCACCGGCTTTTTCGATTTTGCCGTCGCGCAGCAACTGACCGAATGAGCGCAGGCTTTCCTCGCGGTTGAAATCCGCCTGTTGGAGCGACCGGATTTTGTTCATCAATTGCGGACGCGAGAACTGCTCCTGACCTTCGATAAATGACAGATAGGATGCGGCGGCTTCCAGAAGGTCGGGCAAGGACTGGGCGCCCTGTTCTTGTGCGAAAAGGGCAAAGCCGCCTTCTTCGCCCGCCTGAGCATCCTCAGATGAAGACACGCGGCGCGGCGTGACGGGGGCTGCCTCAGGGGCATCCGCGTCGATACGCTGCTCGGCGACCAGTTTCAGCGGGGCCATCTTATCTGATTGCGGGCGCGTGCCGGTGACCTGAATGTCCGGCCGGCGTGGGCTGACCGATGCGGTCAGATCACGATAGACGCTGTGATCAGATGTTTCTTCGGCTTTTGGCTTGTCCTTGCGCTCGGCTTCGGTCGCGGCCACTGCAGCGCGCAGGTGCGAGTATGTCTCGCGCTGATCTGTGGTTGCCGGGTCCTCCATCTGGACATCGGCTTTGTCCATAAGACGCGAAACGTCCTGGTCCAGGCTTCCGGTATCCGAGGCAGAGTCCGCCGCGCGTCGGGCAAGAAAAGCCTCGACATTCGAAATCTCGCTCAGCAGGTCTTCTTCATCGTCGGCAGTCAACACCCCTTCCTCTTGGGTGGTGTCGTCCTCCGGCATATCCATGGCTTCCTCGTCCTCCTGCAGCAGGTTGACGGGATCGTTTTCTTCCATGGCATCGGCTTCGGGTGTCAGGTCTTCTTGCGCTGCTTCCTCGGCCTCTTCAACCATCGCGGCAGGCTGAATTTCTTCTTCCGGCTCACCATCAGAGACTTCGGTTGGGGCTGCTTGGACTTCTTCTGCAGGTTCACCGAATTCGGTGCTCAGGGTATCGTCGAAGACCTGCTCAGTTTCTTCAGGCGCATCTTCGACAATCTCATCTTCGGCCAAGGCTTCTTTGATCGCGGCCACGGCCTCTTCCGGGGATTCTTGCGGTTCGGTATCGGACGCTTCGCCCAAATCCTCGGCGGTTAGCGAACCAGCTTCGAATGCTGCGGCCACAGCGTCCGACGGTCCGGCCGCCGCCTTCATCAAGGTCGTTTCTTCATCCTCGGAATAGATGACGGTGTTTTCTTCCGAATGAGAAACGACCGCGCGGATGCGTTGCAGTTTGGCGGCGATGCTGTCGGCGGCGGGAGTAGGCGCGTCTTCGACCTCGTCCGCTTCGGTAGCCACCGGATCGGGTTGAGACGGTACAGGCTCAGGGTCGGCGGTGGGCGTGGGTGCTGTGGCAATCGGGGCGGGTGCGGGTTGTTCAGTGGCACGCAGCAGCAGGCCCGAGTCATTCTGGCTGGCTTCCACCCGGCGCGCGACATCGCGCTGAGCGATGCGGGCCAGCATCTCGGCATCCGGTTGCGGGGGTTCTGACCCGAAGTAACGATCCTCGGCGGCAAGGTCGCGGAAATATTCTGCGATTGCCTTCATTGTCTCGAAGGAATCGTCAAAGCCTTCCAAAGTGCATGAGAAGGTTCCGTATGAAACGGTCAAAACCTTGTTATTCTGTACCATCAGACGCACGTCCTTTACAAACTACGAGAGCCAACCCGCCCGGCGATGGGCATACCCATTGGCCCTGAACTATGCCAATCAGCCTATCATTTTGTGGTTTCAATGTGTCCAAATCCGGGAAAAATGATCAATCTTAGAAAAAATACGGGAATTGTACGCTGTGATGGGCCAATAACGCTAGTCGGCGGCGGAGAAATCAACCCAAAGGACATCGAACTGGCGCTGATTCGCGCCGAAACCTGCGTTGCAGCTGATGGAGGGGCTGCGCCATTGCTGGATGCGGGGGTCATTCCTGACGCGGTGATTGGCGATTTTGATTCGCTTTCAACAGACCACAAGGCCCAGATTCCTGCGGATCGGTTGTTTCCTGTTCGTGAACAGGACAGCACGGATTTCGACAAGGTTCTGCGCAATGTGGCGACGCCGCTGGCGCTGGGTATTGGGTTTCTAGGCGCGCGTCTGGATCATCAGCTTGCGGTGCTTAACGCTCTGGTTCGGCATCAGGATCGTCCGTGTCTCCTGTTGGGCGCGCAGGAAGTGGTGTTTCACGCGCCCCCCCGGATCACATTGCCTTTGGCGGTGGGACAGACTGTGTCATTGTTTCCATTGCGGCGCATAACCGGGCGCAGTCAGGGGCTGGAATGGCCGATTGACGGGTTGGAACTGGCCCCGGATGGGCAGGTCGGGACCTCAAACCGCGCACTGGCGGATGTGACACTGGAAATGGAGGGGCCGGGGCTGCTGGTGATGGTGCCTCGGGATGCGTTGGATCAGGTTATGCGGGCGTTTCTGTCGGGGCGGACCGGGCGCTGGCCCGCTCTCGCAGAATGACGAACAATCCGGCTGCGATGGTGATGGCGATCCCCACGGCTGCGATTCCGTCTGGCAGGTCATGGAAGATCAACCAGCCGATCAGGGTGGCGACAGGGATTTCCAGATATTGCATCGGCGCCAGTGTGGCCGAGGGCGCATAGCGCAGGGACCACGTCATGAACAAATGCGCCACGGTGCCTAACAGGCCGATGGCCCAGAGAAGCGCATAGGTGCCGTCGGTGGGTGCGATCAGCGACAGTTCCCACACGCCTGCGACGGTTCCGATCAGCAGAAACGGCAGCATCAAGACCGTGGCCATAGTGCCGGAAACGGCTTGCAGAGCGATCGGGTCGGTCTCTTTCGCAATGTGCCGTGTGACCAGCATGAACAGCGAAAAGACCACGGCGACCACCAGCGGCAACAAAGCTGCGGCGCCGACTTGTACAAAGCTGGGCTGGATCACCAACAGCGTGCCAACAAACCCGACGATACAGGCGATCAGGCGGCGCAGGCCGACCTCTTCCCCCAGAACGTATTTGCCGAGTAGCAGCATGATGAAGGGCATGACAAACGCGATGGCCACCGCGTCTGCCAGCGGCAGATATTGCAGCGAGGTGAACATCGCGCTGATCCCGATGATGTGCAGAACTGTACGCAGCAAGGTCAGCCGAAACACGCGACGGGACATCCGCCATAGCCGCCCTGTCAGGGCGACCAGCGGCACAAGCACCAGCGCCTGCACGGCGAAGCGCACAAAGACCAGCATGGCTACTGGGGTCGTCTCGCCCAACAGCTTGGCCATCGCATCGCCCACCGGGGCGAGGACGCAAAAGCCAAGCATCAACATGATGCCAAGAACGGGACGATCCTGAGTCATGGGCGGCACGCTACGGGGTTTGCGCCGCCGATGAAAGCGCCTGTCTCAGCAGTTCGGGACGTTCACAGCCAAACCGCCCAGCGAGGTTTCTTTGTACTTCTCGTGCATATCGTGCCCGGTTTGGCGCATGGTCTCGATCACCGCGTCAAGCGGGACAAAATGATGCCCGTCCCCGCGAAGCGCCAGAGACGCGGCTGAAACCGCCTTGATCGCCCCCAATCCATTGCGTTCGATGCAGGGGACTTGAACCAGCCCGGCGACCGGGTCGCAGGTCATTCCAAGGTGATGCTCCAACGCGATTTCGGCGGCGTTTTCTACCTGCTCCGGCGTTCCGCCCATCACCGCGCACAAACCTGCGGCGGCCATGGCTGAAGCGCTGCCAACCTCGGCCTGACATCCGGCCTCGGCCCCCGAGATCGAGGCGTTGAACTTGACCAGACCGCCAATGGCGGCGGCAGTCAGAAGGAAATCCTCAATGCGGCTTTCAGAGGCACCTGGCACGTGATCCAGGTAATAACGCAGCACCGCCGGCAGCACGCCGGCCGCGCCATTGGTAGGGGCGGTGACGACCTGACCCCCAGCGGCGTTCTCCTCGTTCACGGCCATGGCGTAAACGCTCATCCAGTCGTTGATCGTGTGCGGGGCGTTCAGGTTCATGCCCCGCTCGGCTTGCAGCGCGTCATGGATGCCCTTGGCGCGGCGGCGCACATGCAGGCCACCAGGCAGGATGCCATCGGTGTTCAGACCACGCTCGATACAGTCGTTCATCACCTGCCACAGGCGCGCGCTGCCCTTGGCGAAACTGTCCGCGCACCCGCGCGCAATCTCGTTGGCGCGCTTCATTTCGGCGATGCTTTTGCCACTGGCTTTAGCCATGTCAAGCATCTCGACTGCGGATTTGAAGGGGAAGGGCACCGGGTCGCCTTCGTCGGTTGCCTTGCCCTCGGCCAGTTCCTCTTCGGTCAAAACAAAGCCGCCGCCGATCGAGTAATAGACTTGTCGCAGGATCACGTCGCCCTGTGCATCCGTAGCCATCAGGATCATGCCGTTGGCGTGGCCGGGCAGGTGGTGTTCGTAGTCAAAGACCAAATCGGTCTTTGGGTTGAACTCCAGCGCCGGCAGCCCCTCGGGCATGACGCTATGCGTTTCGTTGATCGCGGCCAGCGCGGCCTCGGCCTTTTCATTGTCATAGGTGTCGGGCACAAAACCGGCGAGGCCCAAAATGGTAGCGCGGTCGGTGGCATGGCCGACACCGGTGAACGCCAGCGATCCGTGCAAAGACCCGCGCAGCCCCGAAAATTCGAACGGAGAGGCGCGCATCTGGTCCAAAAACCGCGCGGCGGCCACCATCGGCCCCATAGTGTGCGACGAGGACGGGCCGATGCCCACTTTGAACATATCGAAGACAGACAGGAACATATCAGGTAGCAGAGCCTTCTGTAGGGTTAGCGTAAGTCGGGGCGGTGAAGGGCGTGGCGCCCAACCCCTCGGCCGCGATGGCGGCGCGGGTTGCGGGACGGGCTTCCAACTGCATCACGATGCGTTGCAAGTGAGGAGTATCAGCCAGTTGATACCAACTGCGATCCGCCTTGGCAGGATAGAGCGCCATCCAGCGCATCTGGCAGGCCAAATAATAGGTCAAAACCGACGGGCTGTCAGGATGCAGCCAGTTCGGAGTGCTTTGGGCCAGCGTATCCAGCAATTTCAGGTGATGCCGAAGGCGCGGGCGGATACCAGCGCGGAGGGTGTCGGCCTGTGCCGCGTCGATATATTTCTCGGCATAGAATAAAATGCGCAGATCTGCGTGCAGCGTGTTCGAAGCAAAGAACATCCATTTCAGAAACGCGGCCCGCTCGGGATCGGTGGCAGCGGGGGCCAACTGCCCATGGGTGTCAGACAGCCACAGCAGAATAGCGGCTGTTTCGAAAATCGGGCCCTGCGGCGTTTCCAGCACCGGGATCAGCCCGTTCGGGTTCAGCGCGCGATAATATGCGCTGTCCTGCGCGTTGCGGGTGCGATCCACCAGCACGGTCTCGAACGGCAGGTCCATCTCGGACAGTGCCAGCCGGATCACCAGCGAGGCGTTGTCGGGGGCATAGTGCAGGCGATAGGGCGCAGTCATGAAACCTATCTATACCTTACATCATTTTCCCAAAGCCCCGATTGCGACGTTTCCAATCGGAAACGCGTAGTTTCGCGACGCGTTGGCCCGCGTGGTTCTGCAATTCGCTCTCGCAGTTGGCGCGGGCATTCCGTATACGTTGCCTCAGTAAGACAGGGGGATGCCGCCATGACCGCAGAAATGTCACCGATCGACCGGGCAAAATACGTGGCCGCGCGTCGGGCCGCCGATCTGGTGCAGGACGATATGCGCGTGGGGCTGGGGACCGGGTCCACCGCCGCCTGGATGGTGCGCCGCTTGGGCGAACGGGTGCAGGAGGAAGGCCTGAAGATCAAGGGCGTTCCCACCTCGACCCGGACTGCGCAACTGGCGCGTGAGGTCGGGATCGAGGTCGTGTCTTTGGATCAGGCCGGATGGCTGGATATGACCATCGACGGCGCGGATGAGTTCGATCAGGAGATGAACCTGATCAAGGGTGGCGGCGGTGCGCATTTGCAGGAAAAGATCGTCGCGACGGCCAGCGATCAGATGGTGGTCATCGCCGATGCCGGGAAAGAGGTTGAGACCCTTGGCGCTTTCCCCCTGCCGCTTGAGGTCATTCCTTTTGGCTGGCAGACCACGCGCACTCTGGTCGAAGAGGTTCTGGATACGATGGACGTTCTGGGTACTTCGACCGCTTTGCGGATGGATGGGGACTTGCCCTTTGTCACTGACGAAGGCAACCATGTGCTTGACCTGCATCTGCACCGTATCGGAAACGCCCGGCAGCTGGCGCTGGTGCTGAATCAGGTGCCAGGCGTGGTCGAAAATGGGTTGTTCATCGACATCTGCGACAAGGTGGTGATTGGGCACGGCGATGGCCGGGTCGAGATCAGGGATATCAATGAGGGCACGACCGAAACAGAGCAACCTGCCGACAGTGATGAGAACCTGTTTTTGGACATTGCGGACTGATACGAGTGATTTCTTCGCAAAATCCGGCCCATCAAGGGTTGGCAGTTTCGCAATCGACCCCAGATAAGCAACGAAATTTGGCCTGACAAAAAGGAACTCGGGATGAGCTTTGACTATGATCTTTTCGTCATCGGCGGAGGCTCGGGTGGAGTCCGCGCCGCGCGTGTCGCGGCGGGTGAAAACGGGGCCAAGGTGGCGCTGGCCGAGGAAGATCGCTATGGCGGAACCTGCGTTATCCGGGGCTGTGTGCCCAAAAAGCTGATGGTTTTCGCCAGTGAGTTCTCGGGCATGGTGGGTGACGCGCAGGCTTACGGTTGGGATATCCAGCCCGGCGCGTTCGACTGGAATACGTTCCACGGCAAGCTGGTAACAGAACTGGATCGGCTGGAAGGCATCTATCGCAACATCCTGAAGAACAACGGCGTGGAAAGCTTTGACCAGCGGGCCACCGTGGTGGATGCGCATACGGTTGAACTGGCCGATGGCACCCGCAAGACCGCCAAGCATATCCTGATCGCCACCGGCGGTCGCCCGGTTGTGCCTGAGTTTCCGGGATCAGACCTCGCCATCACTTCAAACGAGATTTTCCACCTGCCGAAACTGCCCGAAAACATCCTGATCGTGGGCGGCGGCTATATCGCCAGCGAATTTGCAGGGATCATGAATGGGCTGGGCGTCAAGACCACGCAATTCTATCGCGGTGAACAAATCCTTCGCGGCTTTGACCAAGAGGCCCGCGATTTGATCTGCAACGAAATGCGCGCAAACGGGATCGACGTGCGCCTGGGTACCAATGTGGTTGAAATGGCCAAGGATGGCGACAAGATCCGTGTCAAAGCCACCGACGGGACCGAGGATCAGTTCGACGTGGTCATGTACGCCACCGGTCGAGCGCCCAATGCCGACAATCTGGGGCTTGAGGCCGTGGGTGTTGAACGCGGCCGCAAGGGTGAGATCATCGTGGATGAATACAGCCAGACCGGCGTGCCCTCGATTTATGCCATCGGGGATGTGACTGATCGTGTAAACCTGACCCCGGTTGCGATCCGCGAGGGCATGGCCTTTGTGGAAACCGTCTTTAAGGGCAACCCGACGCCCGTGGATCATGACCTCATCCCCACCGCCATTTTCACGCAGCCCGAAATGGGCACCGTGGGTCTGAGCGAGGAGGAGGCCGCCGCGCAGGAACCGGTTGAGGTTTATGCGACCTCTTTCAAACCGATGCAAAAGGCGTTTGCAGGCGGGTCCGACAAAGTGATGATGAAGCTGATCGTTTCTCAGGCGACACGCAAGGTCCTGGGTTGCCACATAGTCGCGCCTGGCGCGGGTGAGATGATCCAGCTGGCGGGCATTGCCGTAAAGATGGGCGCAACCAAAGAAGATTTCGACCGCACGGTCGCCGTTCACCCGGTCATGGCCGAAGAACTGGTGACAATGCGTCAACCTGTGCGCACTGCTTGATTTGCAACCTCGCGCACACAAGTTACAAGGGAACCCGTGATCACACGGTCCAACACAAGGGAAAAGATACATATGGCGGGCAACAGCGGTGGCCCCTGGGGGGGCGGAGGCTCCTCGGGCGGCGGAGGAAATCGGGGTAACAACGGGAACGGGCAACGCCCACCCGAAGGCGATGGCCCGCAGATCCCCGAGATCGACGATCTGGTAAAAAAGGGGCAGGAACAGCTGCGCGTCCTGATGGGCGGTCGCGGCGGTTCGGGCCGAGGAAGCAATGGCAAGGGCGGCGGCGGTGGTCCGCTGTTTACGAAGGGGACCGTGCTTATCGGTCTCGTCGTTGGTGCTGTGCTTTGGGGCGCGGCCAGCTTTTACACCGTCAAACCCGAAGAACAGTCGGTTGAACTGTTTCTGGGCGAATTCTCATCGGTCGGAAATCCCGGCCTGAACTTTGCCCCTTGGCCGTTTGTCACCGCCGAGGTTATCCCGGTCACTCGGGAACAGACCGAAGACATGGGCGGAACACGCGGCAGCGACGATGGGTTGATGCTGACCGGGGACGAAAACGTGGTCGATATCGACTATCAGGTCGTCTGGAACATCAGCGACCCCGCCAAGTTCCTGTTCAATCTGCGCGATGCGCGTCAAACGATCCGTGCGGTGTCTGAGTCGGCCATGCGTGAGATTATCGCACAAAGTGAGCTGGCACCGATCCTGAACAGGGACCGTGGTGTGATCGCAGAACGCTTGCAAGAGCTGATCCAATCAACAATGGACAGCTATGATTCCGGCGTGAACATCATCCGTGTGAACTTCGACAAGGCCGACCCGCCGCAGGACGTGATCGCCGCCTTCCGCGACGTTCAGGCCGCGGCGCAGGAACGTGACCGTCTGCAAAATGTGGCGGACGCTTATGCCAACCGCGTGTTGGCGGAAGCGCGCGGTGAAGCCGCGCAGGTGCTGGAAGAGGCTGAAGCCTATCGCGCCCAGCAGATCAACAGCGCCATGGGTGAGGCCAGCCGCTTTAGCGCAGTTCTGGAAGAGTATTCCAAAGCACCCGATGTGACCCGTAAGCGCCTCTATCTGGAACGGATGGAGCAGGTTTTGGGTGACGTGGACAAGATCATTCTGGACGAAAACTCGACCGGTTCGGGGCAGGGCGTTGTGCCGTACCTGCCGCTAAATGAACTGCGCCGCAATTCTGGGCAGGAGAGCAACTGATGCGTAAATCACCAATTATTCTAGGTGCAGTTGTCTTGTTGGTAGTGGGCATCCTGTCCTCTATTTTCATCGTAGACGAACGCGAACGCGCGCTGGTTCTGCAATTTGGACGCGTGGTTTCCGTTAAGGAAGAACCTGGTTTGGCTTTTAAAATCCCGCTGATTCAGGAAGTTGTGCGCTATGACGACCGTATCTTGTCGATCGACGTGCAACCGCTTGAAGTGACGCCTCTGGACGATCGCCGTTTGGTGGTCGATGCCTTCGCGCGCTACCGGATTTCGGATCTGGAGCAGTTCCGTCAGGCGGTCGGTGTCGGCGGCATTCCGGTGGCAGAGGATCGTCTGGACCGTATCCTCCGCGCTGAAACGCGGGAAGTGCTGGGGTCGGTCTCGTCCCGTGACATCCTGAGCTCCGACCGTGCAGCGTTGATGCTGCGCATCCGCAACAGCGCGATTGCCGAAGCGCGGGCGCTGGGCGTGAACGTGATCGACGTACGCCTGAAGGCGACGGACCTGCCGCAGGCCAACCTGAACGCGACCTTCGACCGGATGAAGGCCGAGCGAGAACGTGAAGCGACCGACGAACGTGCCCGTGGTAACGAGGCTGCCCAGCGTGTGCGCGCGCAGGCCGACCGGACCGTGGTTGAACTGGTGTCGGACGCCAACCGTGAGGCCGAGATCATCCGCGGTGAGGCTGACGCCGAACGAAACGCGATCTTCGCCGAAGCTTTCGGCAAAGACCCGGAGTTCTTCGAATTCTACCGCTCGCTGTCGGCATATGAACGTGCGCTGGGCGGTGGCAACAGTTCGATGGTGCTGAGCCCGGATTCCGAGTTCTTCAACTACCTCAAATCGCCTACAGGGCAGGCAGCCCAGTAATGGGTATGATCCTTCTGGCCTTCGGGCTGGTACTGATTGTCGAGGGGCTGGCCTATGCGCTGGCCCCTTCGCTTATTGAACGCATGTTGGAAGCGTTGCGCAGCCTGCCCGAACAGGCGCGGCGGCTGGCCGGATTGCTGTGCGTGGTCTCGGGTCTGGTGCTGCTTTGGGCCGCGTATCAGGTCGGGTTTTAATACAGCCTTTTCACTTGCCGGTGATTTCCCCGCGATCCTCAGTTGCGGGCTAGGCCAAACCGACTACATTGGTTGTCAAGAAGGACCGCCTGCGGGCGATCTACCGTGTAGTGACGACAAGGAGTTCCCAAGTGCAGGCACAAGCGCGCAGTATTTCCGTCCGGCGGGACGAGGTTGTTGGTTTCATGCGGCTGATGTGGTTGGCCATTGCCGGGATGGTTCTGGTTCTGGCCCAAACCGTCGCCGCGCAGGCGCGCGGGGAAAGCCTTGCGCCTCTGGCTGAAAAGATCAGCCCGGCGGTGGTGAACATCACCACTTCAACCTTGATCGAAGGGCAATCCGGGCCGCAAGGCATTGTGCCCGAGGGCTCTCCGTTTGAAGATTTCTTTCGGGAGTTTCAGGATCGAGAGGGCGATGACGACAACCGCCCGCGCCGCAGCAACGCGCTGGGTTCGGGTTTTGTGATTTCCGAGGATGGTTTCATTGTCACGAACAATCACGTGATTGCCGAAGCCGATGAAATCCTTGTTGAATTTTTCCCCGGCGACGGTCAACCCAAGAAAGAGCTGCCTGCAAAGGTCATCGGCACTGATGAGAAAACCGATATCGCACTGCTTAAGGTCGAGGCCTCGGGGCCACTGCAATATGTGCAGTTCGGCGATAGTGATGTGGCACGTGTGGGCGATTGGGTGATTGCGATGGGCAACCCGCTGGGTCAGGGCTTTTCGGTTTCAGCCGGGATCGTCTCGGCCCGCAATCGTGCGCTGAGCGGGTCCTACGACGACTACATCCAGACCGATGCAGCGATCAACCGGGGCAACTCGGGTGGGCCGCTGTTCAATATGGATGGAGAGGTCATTGGTGTGAACACAGCGATTCTGTCGCCCAATGGTGGCTCAATCGGGATTGGTTTCTCGATGGCGTCGAATGTGGTGATCAAGGTCGTGGATCAACTGCGCGAGTTTGGTGAGACCCGCCGTGGTTGGCTGGGTGTACGCATTCAGGACGTGACCGAGGATATGGCCGAAGCCATGGGTCTGGAAAAGCCCGGCGGTGCGTTGATCAGCGATGTGCCGGACGGCCCAGCCAAAGAGGCTGGCCTGCTGGCGGGCGATGTGATTCTCAGCTTTGATGGTGTTGAGGTTGAAGACACGCGCGGTTTGGTGCGGCAGGTCGGTGAAACTACGGTGGGCAAATCTGTCCGCGTAGTTGTGCACCGTGATGGCGGCACGCAGACCGTTCTGGTGACATTGGGCCGCCGTGAGGATGCCGAGCGTTCCGGTGGGAGTGAAGAAGAACCTGCAGAGGAAGCTCCGGTCGAGGAAGACGCGGATATTCTGGGCCTGACGATCTCACCGTTGACTGAGACGCTGCGCACCGATCTGGAATTGGATGCTGACGCTGAGGGACTGGTTGTAACAAATGTGGATGAAGCCTCGGAGGCTTATGCCAAGGGCCTGCGGGCGGGTGATCTGATCACCGAAGCCGGTCAGCAGAAGGTCGCGTCGATTCAGGATCTTGAGACGCGCATGGACGAAGCACGCGAAGCGGGCCGCAAGTCGCTGTTGCTGCTGGTACGGCGTGGTGGCGATCCACGTTTTGTAGCACTTAGCCTGGGCGAATAACCTGCCTTTCAGATTGCAAGAATGGCCGGGGTCTGCACCCCGGCCTTTTTTCATACACCGGAAATGAGAAGAGCCGCACACCGGGGAAGGCGTGCGGCTCTGATACAGGGAGAGGTCAGTGGACAGATATCGGGGATGATTCTCTGACCTCCTACGGTAACAGTTATGAAGATAGTCTTAACGACTACACAGGTATGTGAAGCAGGTCACAGCGGATCAGATAAGATCGGAATCCGCCAATTCCCGAAGCGCGTCGAAGTCGTGGATCATCAACCCGCCACGCGATGCCTCGACCACCTTGTCGCGCTTCCAGGTCGAGATGGTTTTCGACACGGCCTCGCGCGTGGCGCCGACAAACTCGGCCAACTCGCTTTGCGAGAGGGACAGACGGCTTGAGGGGTCCTCTTGCAGGTCGGTCAGGTGCAGCAGCTTGCGGGCCAGACGGATCGGCATGGGCAGGAAAACCTGTTCGTTCAACTGGGACCCCATCCAACGCATCCTGAGACCGGCCAAACGGATCATATCAACTGCCAAATCCGGGTGTTGTCGGATTTGGTTCATCACATCTGCGCGCCGCACCCGCAATACGCGAGAAGGCTCGGCGGCGGCAATGGTCGCTGTACGCGGACCGCTGTCGAACAGCGCTATCTCACCAAAAACTTCGCCGGGTTTCATCAGGGTCAGCGACAGTTTGCGACCGCTCATCGCCAGAAAGGACACTTCGAGCGTACCGGCGAGAATGGCGTAGAGCGCATCGCCCTCATCGCCCTGTTCAAACAATGTCTCGCCTTCATCAAGCGAGATTTCGGTCGCCTGTGCCGACAGCATCGCGCGCAGACGGTCGGATGCTTCGGCCAGAAAACCGGTATTGGGAAAGGCCGTCATGTGGATGTGGTGCTCCGGCTGGCAGGTGTGAGTGGTCCCACAACTTTCCACAGCACGGGCGATTAGCCAAGGATTTTATGTAGTTTTACGGAATCCACGGCCTATTGCTGGTCAGGATCGTCCATATAGGTCTGCAACATGCTGAACTGAAGCATGAGAAAGACCATTAATGCGATCGGAAAACCAAAGGTTTCGATTTTGACCCACAGATCGGTCGACATGGTGCGCCAGACGAATTCATTGGCGACGGCCAGCACTGCGAAACAGGCACACAGCCGGCGTGTCAGAATCATCCAACCTTCGTGGCGCATGGGCAGCATCTCGTCCAAAACATAGGCGAGGTAGGATTTCTTTTGCAGCAGACCAATGCCGAGGATCAGGGCGAAAAAGCCATAGACCAGGGTGGTTTTCATTTTGAAGAACCGCTCGTCATTGAACCATGCGGTCAGGCCGCCGAAGAAGATCACCATGAAAGCGGTGAAGATCTGCATACGACTGAGCTTGCCGGTCAGGAACCACAGGATACCCATTGCAGCCAGCATGAGGGGAACGAAGATGATCGTCGCGACGATAAAGCCGGAATATTCCGTTCCTGCGAACTGAAAACTGTCATCGCGTAGGCGCAAATAGATGAAGAAGAAAGCCAGCGGCGGGCCAAGCTCCAGCACCTGTTTCAGAAACGGGTTGATCTCATTCTTGCCTGTCATGTCGGTTCCCTGCTGTTTACCCGCCCATTTCAACTATTACGGCGCCGAGTGCAATCAATGCCATCAGCGCGATGCGTCTGGGGCCAACGGTTTCTTTCAAAACCAGCCAGCCAATAAGCGCTGCGAAGACGGTTGAGGTTTCACGAAGGACAGCTGCTTCGCCGACTTTATCCAGACGGGTGGCGAGCATGATCGAACCGAAGGACAGAGGCGCAATGATACCTCCCGCTAGCCCGCGCAGCATGAGGGGGCCGAGCGTCGGGCGGTGGATCATCGCGCGCCATCTGAGGAAGGCGTAGAAGGGCAGCGTCGCCCCGTCGATCATGAAAAACCATGCAAGGAAGGTGAATGGATCGGCGGTGGCACGAATGCCATATGCGTCATAGGTGGTATAGAGCGCGACGAACAAGCCGGTGGCGAAGGCAAGTGCCAGGGCGACGCCAAGTGTTTCGCGGTTGGTTTCGAGAAACCGGAAGTTATAGGCGGCCAGTCCGAAAATCCCGCAAAGCAGGACAGCCACACCGAGCCATTGGGTGCCGGTGAAGGTTTCGTCAAACAACAGGTAAGCGCCAATCACGGTGAACAGTGGACCGGTGCCGCGCACGACCGGGTAAACCACTGTGTATGAGCCTTTGGTGTAGGCCAGGGCCTGAAGGATTTTGTAGAGGATGTGGATCAGCCAGACGACTGCGAATATGGGCCACATAAAGGGTTCGGGCCAAGGCACGACGAAGAGGGCAAACGGGGCCGCCATAAGGCAATAGCAGGCGTCAATCACCCCGCGCGACATCCAGGGATCGTGGCGCCCTTTTTGCAGCGCGCCAAAGGCTGCGTGCAGGAAAGCGGCTGACAGCGCAAGCGCCAGGGCGAGCCTGTGGCCCGCTTCGGTGCCTTCAAGGGAGATCAGCCAGTCGCTCAAATTTCGGTCTTTGTTTTGGCGGAGAAGTGGGGGGCTGTCTGCCCCCCACGCCCCCCGAGGATATTTTTGGCCAGATGAAGCGGCGGATCAGCTTTGCAGGCCGGTGAGGGCGGCGGCGAATTCTTCGGGGTCGAACGGGGCGAGGTCGTCGATTTGCTCTCCGACGCCAATGGCGTGGATGGGCAGACCGAATTTATCCGCCAGCGCCACCAGAACCCCGCCTTTGGCGGTGCCGTCGAGCTTGGTCATCACCAGACCGGATACATCAGCCAATTTCCTGAAGGTTTCGACCTGGCTGAGTGCGTTCTGGCCGGTGGTGGCGTCCAGTACCAGCAGGGTGTTGTGAGGGGCGCTGTCGTCGACCTTGCGAATGACGCGGACAATTTTTGCCAGTTCCTCCATCAGGTCGGCGCGGTTTTGCAATCGGCCAGCGGTGTCGATCATCAGAAGGTCTGCGCCTTCGTTCCGCGCTTTGGTCAGGGCGTCAAAGGCCAGCGACGCCGGGTCCGAGCCTTCGGGGGCGGTCAGAACCGGGACGCCTGCGCGGTCGCCCCAGACTTGCAATTGTTCGACGGCGGCGGCGCGGAAGGTATCCCCCGCGGCGATGACGACTTTTTTGCCCGCGGCTTTGAACTGGCTGGCCAGCTTGCCGATGGTGGTGGTTTTGCCCGAACCGTTGACACCCACAACCAGCACGACCTGCGGGCGTTTGGGGTAAAGCGGCATGGGCTTGGCCACGGGTTCCATCACGCGGGCGACTTCCTGTGCCAGCAGCTGCTTGATTTCCTGCGTAGACAATTTGCGTCCAAAGCGCCCCTCGGCCATGTTCGAGGTGACACGCAGGGCGGTATCGACGCCCATATCCGAGGCGATCAGCAGCTCTTCGAGCTGTTCCAGCATGTCATCGTCCAGGGTGCGACGGACAACGGTTTGGGACTCGGACCGGTTGAACAGGCGGCTCAAGACGCCTTTGGGCTGGGTTGGTTCGGGCGCGGGTTGTGCGGCAGGTTCAGGTGGCGCGGTTTCGACCGGTTGTGGCGTGCGTTCAGGTTCGGGCGGTGCGGAGACGGGTTCAGTTTGCGGTGCAGGCTCAAGTGGGCTGGGCTCGGGTGCAGCCGTTTCCTCTCCGCCATCTTCGACGATTGCATCCAGCCCCTGTTCGAGGCGGGACGAGGATTTGAACAGCTTGTCCTTGAGCTTTGAGAAAAACGCCATTTTTGGTCTCCGCAGGTGTTCCTTTCACCTAATGCGGATTTGCGGCAGTTGCAAAGGGTCAGAGAAAGGCGATCAACAGACCGGCCTGTGCGCCCCAGTATAGCGGCCAGACCAGATAAGGCGTCATCCGCAGGGCCGGGTGATGGGCGGGCAGCAGGAATTTCTCGGTCGCAAGGATCAGGTCCGAGGCGATGAAGGCCATCGCTGCGGGCAGGGCCCAACGCAAAGCGCCGGTGTCGGGCAGGGCCAAAACGGTGACGCCCATGCCCAGAATGATCGGGATATAGCCCAGAACTGGTAGTTTGAGATCCCCGGCACGTGGGGCCAGAAGAGTTGCCGCGACGATACCCAGCAGGATCAGGGACCAGAATAGGCCGGGGTGAGTTAAAATCAGGCTGGTATCGCTGCTGGGATGCGACAGAAACAGTGCGATATAGGCCAGGTGTCCGGCTGCAAAGGCACCGATCCCTGCCATGAACGTTGTGTCGGTTTCGCGCGACAACAGCGCGTCTCCGATGGCGCAGAGGCTCAGTGCGGCGATCAAAAGGAGTGGCGCCTCAGACAGCAGGGCGATGACGGCAAGGCAGGCGACCGAGGCGGTTTTCAGCACCGACCTAAGTTTGCTGGCCGGGCGAGGCGCCAAGGGCAGATAGGCCAACGCGCAGGCAGCAGCGACCAGAAACAGCGCAGTTGTCATTCAAGTGTCCCTTTTTTCGTCCAGCTTCATCGGGAATGCGTCCGCAACTCAACCCATGACGTTAAGGCAGCCTGTCCTGACAGATTGGTAATTGGCATTGCCGGTTGGCATCTGACATCATGCGGACATGATCAGGCATGTTGCGATTCTTCTGGCTATGTCCGCGCAGATGGCGGGGGCGCAATCCGCGCTTTCGGGGGCTGAATTTGACTCGTATACGCAGGGTAAAACCTTGTTCTACGGCTTTGAGGGGCAGGTTTATGGGGTCGAACGTTATTTGCCCAACCGACGCGTGATCTGGTCCTTTCTGGACGGAGATTGCAAGGAAGGCGTCTGGTACGAGCAGAATGACCAGATTTGTTTTCTGTACGAAGACCGGCTGGACCCGCAATGCTGGGTGTTTGTCGAATCCGGCAGCGGCTTGATTGCTCAGTTTGAAGGCAACCCCGAGCAGACGGAGCTGTACGAGGCCGAAGATATCGATGAGGAGATGGTCTGCCTCGGCCCCGAGGTTGGCGTTTGAGCGAGACCTAGAACAGTGAACCCTGATCAGGTGGCGCTTTTTTCTGCGTTTTCTTAGCTGGTGGCTTTGCTGTGGACGACATGCCCGTCGCTAATATGCCGTCGGCGAATTCGATCTCAAGCGCGGTATGTTTTGCCGCCTGTTTCCGGGTTGTCACCACCTCGCCCTCGGCGCGCACCACGGCATAGCCCCGCTGCAACGTGGCCTTGTAGCTGAGTGTTTCTCGAAGCCTGTCCGTGGCTTCTAACGTCTGTCGCATCCGGTCCAAACGCGTGGTCTGGGCGGTGTTCAGACGCTCGGTCAAGCGGGTCAGGGATTGCCGTTGAGCGTCAATGTCGCGCTGAATAGGGCGCAAGGACAGGCGGGATGACAGGTTGCGCACCGCCTCCTGCCGTGAGGACACCAGATTTCGCAGGGTCGAGGGGCGCAGATGGGCCGACAGTTCCACAACTTTGATGCGTCGCGCTTGAACACCACGTTCCAAAGCCGGGGTCAGGCGATCGGCAATCAGATCAAGACGTTGACGCGGTGTGTTCAACAGGCTGTCGGGGCGCGGTAACGCTCGGGACAGGTCGCGCAGGCGTTGGCTGCGGCGCTGCACGGCGTCGGTCGCAGCGCGGGACAGGCGCGCGCCCTGTTCGCCGGTCCAGGCCAACAGTTCCATCCGCACGGGCACGGCCAGTTCGGCGGCGGCGGTGGGCGTCGGCGCGCGACGGTCCGAGACATAGTCGATCAGTGTCGTATCCGTTTCGTGCCCCACGGCTGAGATTAGTGGAATGTCTGAAGTCGCAGCCGCCCGTGCGACGGCCTCTTCGTTGAAACCCCACAGGTCCTCGATCGACCCGCCGCCGCGGGCGACGATGATCAGGTCTGGGCGCGGCAGGGCGCCTCCGGGGGTGAGTTGGTTGAAACCGTTGATTGCGTTGGCAACCTCGGGTGCGCAGTTCGATCCTTGCACGGCGACAGGCCAGATCAGCACCTTGCGCGGGAACCGGTCGCGCAGGCGGTGAAGGATATCGCGGATCACCGCGCCAGATGGTGATGTCACTACGCCGATGATCTGCGGTAGATAGGGCAGGGGCTTCTTGCGTTCAGGCGCGAACAGCCCTTCGGCCTCTAGCTGTTTCTTACGCTTTTCCAGCAACGCCATCAGTGCGCCTTGGCCTGCGACGGCGACCTCATCGACATTCAGGTTGTATTTCGATTGCGCGCCAAACGCGGTGAGACGCCCGGTTACGACGACCTCAAGCCCTTCATCGGGCACCACGGACAGTCCCGAGATCTGACCCTTCCACGTGGTGCAAGCCAGCACGTTCCGGTCATCCTTGATATCATAGTAAAGATGGCCTGAGCGCGCCTTGAACACGCGCCCGACCTCACCACGCACACGGATTCGGCCAAAGGTGCCTTCCAGTGTGCGTTTTACCTCGCCGGAAATGTCGGAAACACTGTATTCAGGTGTGTTTTGGCCGGGAATGGGATCGTCAAGCAGGTCGGACATTTCAGCGCCTTGTGTCAAATGCCCACCCAGCTTAGAACGCGCGGAAGGCGAGGCCAAGCAGATCGGAGAGCAGTCATGAATATCCTCATTCTCGGGAGCGGTGGACGCGAACACAGCCTAGCCTGGGCGGTGATGCAGAACCCCAAGTGTGACCGTCTGATAGTCGCGCCGGGCAATGCCGGAATTGCTCAGATTGCCGATTGCGCGGCTCTGGACATCGAAAATGGCGGCGCTGTGGTCAGCTTTGCCGAAGACAACGCGATTGATTTTGTGATTGTCGGCCCTGAGGCCCCCTTGGCGGCTGGGGTTGCCGACCGCCTACGCGAAGCGGGTGTTCTTGTCTTTGGCCCCTCGGCTGCGGCGGCGCAGTTGGAGGCATCAAAGAGTTTTACCAAGGAAATCTGCGACGCCTCGGGCGCGCCGACGGCAGCCTATGGGCGCTTTACCGAGGCCGAGCCCGCCAAGGCCTATATCCGCGAACAAGGCGCGCCGATTGTGGTCAAGGCCGATGGACTGGCCGCCGGCAAGGGCGTGATTGTGGCGATGGACGAAGGGACCGCGCTGGAGGCCATCAACGACATGTTTGGCGGGGCTTTTGGCGGGGCCGGGGCCGAGGTGGTGATCGAGGAATTCATGGAGGGCGAGGAGGCCTCGCTTTTCGTGCTGTGTGACGGTGAGGATATCCTGTCGGTCGGCACCGCGCAGGACCATAAGCGCGTAGGCGACGGGGATACCGGGCTGAATACAGGCGGGATGGGAGCGTATTCTCCGGCCCCGGTTCTGAGCGCCGAGGTCGAAGCCCGCGCGATGGAAGAGATCATCAAGCCGACCGTGGCCGAGATGAAAAAGCGCGGGATGCCGTTTCAGGGGGTTCTCTATGCGGGTTTGATGATCAAGGACGGGCAGCCGCGACTGGTGGAATACAATGTGCGCTTTGGCGATCCCGAATGTCAGGTGCTGATGATGCGCCTGGGCGCGCAGGCGATGGATCTGATGCATGCCGCAGCCGAGGGCCGTTTGCGTGAGGCGCAGGTGAACTGGGCCGATGATCATGCGCTGACCGTTGTGATGGCGGCTCAGGGATATCCGGGGTCTTACGAGAAGGGCAGTGTTATTGGCGGTCTCGACGGGCTGCCCGAGGACAGCAAGAACATGGTCTTTCATGCCGGGACCAAGGCTGCGGATGGGCAGGTATTGGCCACGGGTGGTCGGGTTCTGAACGTCACCGCTCGGGGCGAGACATTGCAGGAGGCGCGTGATCGGGCTTATGCGATGGTGGATGGGATTGACTGGCCCGATGGGTTCTTTCGCCGCGATATCGGCTGGCGCGCTTTGTGATCTGATTGCCGGGCCGCGCCCGTCTCGATTTTTTGGCGCGAGGGGCCAGCCCCTCGCGCTCCCTGGGATATTTTGGGCCAGATGAAGGGCGGATCAGCAAATGAGTGCGTTTGTTAGGTCACTGCGCTTCTTGAGGGGGCCAAGGTCGCGGGTTTGCCAATCGCCTCGGTAAGAAACGCTGACGATGGTGCTCCAGTCGGCGCTGGCGACGACCATCTCGGGGCCGGTGCCGCAATCGCGGATGGCGCTCGAAATATAAGCTTCTCCAATTTTGTGGTTTGTCAGACCAGGCAGTACCGCGATTTCGGTCAGTGCGCCATCTTTGAAGCGCCAGATGCGCAGGGTTTTGGCCAGGTGAGGGCGGTCGATATAGGCGATCTCGACGTAGCCGTCGCCGTCCAGATCGGCCGCGCCGATCGGTGCGAGCCAGCGGAAACGGGTGCCGATATGCGGGGTGGCGGCGATCTTTTCCCCGTGCGCGTTATAGATGGCGAGTTGTGCGCCTGTATCCTTCTGGGCTTCGACAACCAGAACTTCGAGCGTACCGTTTTGATCAACGTCCGCCAACCGGGGCGCTAGATCTTCGAAAACACGGTCCTCGGGCAGGCGGATGGTCAGGGCAGATCGTTCCTTGGCGCCCGTCGAGCCTTGTGTGGCAGGCGTGTTTTCTATGGTAAGCTCAAGCGCTCCATATTCGATCTGATCCCCCAGGACGCCATGAGGATATCGGGTCGTGGGTTCGGTATAACGAGCCGCGACAATCGTATCTGCAATGGCAGGGGCTGTTGTGACCAACCACAAGCACATTGCCATAAGCGCGCCGCGTGACCTGCCTTGCCAGAGGCGAGAGAGTCGGCGCGGCGCTTTGGAGATCATCAGATCTGTTTCTCGGGCATCTGAACGACCAGACCGTCCAGCGCGTCGGTGACTTTGATCTGGCAGGTCAGGCGGGACCGCTCTGGGTCGGGCTCAAACGCAAAGTCCAGCATGTCTTCTTCCATGTCGTCTTTGGCTGGCACTTTCTCGACCCAATCAGGGTGGATATAGACATGGCAGGTCGAGCAGGCGCAGGCGCCGCCGCAATCGGCCTCGATGCCGGGGATGTTGTTGTCACGGGCCCCTTCCATGACGGTCAGTCCGTTGGCGACCTCGACAGTGTGCTCGGTACCGCCATGCTCGACATAGGTGATCTTTGCCATTGCGTGCGTCTTCCTTTTACGATGTTCGAAACCTTCCTTAGTCAAGCCATTTAGGTCTTTCCACCCTCATTTGCGACTCGGGATGCCGCGACTGGACATTCCTGTGATATGTTCTATTTTTGTTCTCATGCTTGTTGCCCCTGTTCGCAGTGCAGTTTCAAACCGAGACTGGCCGCGCCCACCCGCTTGCCTGCCAGCCAATCGGCTGGACGATCCGCCCGATCATGCGCGTGTGACCGTGGCCGGGCTGGTGATCTTGCGGCAGAGGCCGGGTACAGCCAAGGGCGTGATCTTTCTGACGCTGGAGGACGAAACCGGCATCGTGAACGTGGTTGTCTGGCGCGCGATGTATGAACAATTTCGCCGGGCGGTGATCTCGGGCCGGTTGCTGCGGATCACGGGGCGGATGCAGCGGGCGCATTCCGTAACCCATGTGATCGCGGAAGAGATCGAAGATATCTCGGCCATGTTGGACGTGTTGGTACGGGGGGAGGGACAATCGCCCCAAAGCAAGTGAGAAGAAAACACCCAGACGTCATGGTTTTGCCAAGGTTGAATGTAATTCAGTCACCAGTTTGACGGGTATTACATTATGAAAAACAAGTATTTGTACCGCGTATTTCGACTGCGCCGGCTGATATTTCTTAGTTTGTTTCTTTTGTTCGTGCCATGGGCTGTGGGGACGCAGGTATTTGGTCATTCCGCACTTTTGGCGGGTCCGAAAATGCAACTCGTGACGGCCTTGTTTGGTGTATTTGCAATCATGTTACTGGTGCTCATTTACCCGCGGGTCTGGTGGGAGACGGTCACAACGGCCTTGGTGCTTGGGATAACGCTAATGCTCTTGCCGGTGATTGAGATGCTGCCCGACCTTGCGCCAACACAAAATCAAGGGAAGGCAACAGCCTGGACGATTATCGGAACGGTTCTGGTCAGTTTTTTCTTATGGCTCGGCCTGAACTGGCTGCCCAGCGTTTTTCTGCATGTTCCCCTTGGTTTGCGGGAATGGAAGTCGCGCGCCAGATACCTCATCCCTGCACAGCGTGCCTTTGACATTCTGAAGACAGCACCTGACAGCTATAGCGGAAAATACAAAACCGGCCCGGTGGGGGATGATGGGTTGTTCACGGTCTCGATGAACGTGAACACCGTAAATCCCGACACCTGGGACCCGGAGAACATGGAAATGCTCTATAAATGCAAGATCGAGCAAGAGAGCGGTACGAGTCAGGTTATTTCGACGTATTATATGGTTGAAGGAGAGGCCAACGTGGATGTCGAACGCTTGACTGTCCGCGGCGAAGGGCAGACCGCGATATGTGAGACAGTGACAATCAGAAGCCGACGAAACCTGTACGAAGATTTGGGTTTTTGGGTGCAGGATTTCGGAGCGGACCATTTGCATGCTAGATTGGATGCCGCCGAAGGTCTGTCCTCGATTGCGCTGGTCGACTTGCCGTATGTGTCGCCATTGGTCGGGCTTGCGCGGTTTTTCGAGCAGTTTAATGAAGATCCGCCTGGTAAAAGCGGCGGATCGATTTAGCACTCTGCCGACTATCGCTTGTCCCGGTGGTTCTTGGACATGCCGACATACGGTACACGGCCCGCCTGAAACTTACTCCTGCCTTGCCCAAACGTCAGCGTTGATGCACAGTTTCATCATCGGAACTTTGGCGGCGCCGACAGGCTGCCGTGCCACGCTTTGGGAGGACCGTGACATGCCATCCAAAACCGCAGATTCCACACCGCCAGACGACCTGACGCCCCAGCCACAGGACAGGGCCAACGTCAATACGATCACTGCTGACGATATCACGGCCTCTTTGAAGGCCGGGTTTTCCGACTTTCTGGCGCGCCCGGTCATGAGCGGCTTTTTTGGTCTGTTCTATGCGGTCTTCGGCATTCTACTGGTTTGGGTCATGGTCTGGCTGGGCAGGATCTGGATGATCATTCCGGCCATTGTCGGCTTTCCGTTGATTGCACCATTTGCAGCCGCCGGGCTGTATGAAATGTCACGCCGGTTGCAAAAGGGACAGGCGTTCGGGTGGTCCGACATCCTGACCGTCATGGCCCATCAGCGCAAACGCGAGATGGGCTGGATGGCCTTTGTCACCCTGTTCATTTTCTGGGTATGGGTTTATCAGGTTCGGCTGTGGCTGGCGATTATCCTGCAAAACGCCTCGTTCTCGGATTTGAACGGGTTTTTGAACATCGTCTTCTTTACCCCGCAGGGCTGGACGTTTCTGGCCGTTGGCACGTCCATAGGCGCATTCCTTTCCGCGGTCCTGTTCTCGGTCACTGTCGTCGCCATGCCCATGTTGCTGGATCGCGAGACCAACTTTGTCTCGGCCATGCTTACATCTATCCGCGTCGTCACCGAAAACCCTGTGGTCATGCTGAGTTGGGCGGCGATTATTTCGGTCACGATGCTGTTGTCACTAGTTCCGGCATTTCTGGGCCTGATCTTCACCTTGCCGATTCTGGGGCATACGACATGGCATCTCTACCAGCGGGCGGTGCCACCGGTAGAGGGGTGATTTGAATGTGAACCCTTCGGAAAAGGGTCAGCCGCCGACCGTGTTCATCGCTTGAACAAATTGCTCTGCGATTGCTTGTCCCGGTGATCTCCGCGCAACTCGGCGTGCAGCGCGCGACCGGCCTGAACGCCGGGGCGGGCGCTGACGGTTTCCAGCCAGCGGGTGAAATGAGGTTTGTCCTCCAGCACCTGTTGCTGACCTTCCCACAGGCTGGCCCAGCCCCAGATCGACATGTCTGCAATCGAGTAGAAATCGCCCGCGACATATTCATTCTCGGCCAGCCGCCGGTCGAGCACGCCGTAAAGCCGCCCAACTTCGGTGCGATAGCGATCCTTGGCATAGGGCAGGTCCTGTGGCGGATCCAGTTGCGGGGCGTATTTCAAAAAGTGGTGCGCTTGACCGGCCATGGGTCCGACCCCGCCCATTTGCCACATCAGCCATTCCTCAACGGCGATCCGGTCACGCTCGGTTTCGCCATAGAACCGCCCGGTCTTGCGGGCCAGATACATTAGGATAGCACCGCTTTCGAAGACCGAGATCGGTTCTCCATCCGGGCCGTCGGGGTCCACGATGGCAGGCATCCGGTTGTTGGGCGCGATTTTCAGGAATTCGGGATCGAACTGATCGCCCTTGCCGATATTGATCAGATGGGTGGTGTAGGGCAGCTCCATCTCTTCCAGAGCGATAGACGCCTTCCACCCGTTTGGCGTAGGCCAGAAATACAGATCAATCATGGTCTCTCCTTCGGTTGACGGCGATCATGAAGGTTTCGGGCCATTGGGCAAGGGGGCAGGGGCAAACTGTTACGAAACCGTGACTGATTGCGCCTAAGGCTTGACGCCTTTGCATGCGCGGCGTAAGGGCAAGGCACCACGTGGCGATTTGTTACCGGATTGCGGGCCACGCTAAACAACACCGCTAAAAGGTCAGGATGAAAGACCCCTTTCGCTTGGCCGCGTCTGGGGTTTTTTGTTTGCCTCCACAGAGGGGCCGAAAGGAATGACATGAGCGAGAACTGGAACAAACGCACACAGGCCGTCCATGGCGGCATCCGTCGCAGCCAATATAACGAAGTGTCCGAGGCGATCTTTCTGACGCAGGGCTTCGTTTACGAAAACGCCGAACAGGCCGAGGCGCGGTTTATCGAGACCGGCCCGGATGAGTTTATCTATGCCCGTTATGGCAACCCGACCGTGTCCATGTTCGAACAGCGCATCGCAGCGCTGGAAGGGGGCGAGGACGCCTTTGCCACCGCATCCGGCATGGCGGCGGTGAACGCGGCGCTGGTATCGATGCTGAAGGCGGGCGACCATGTGGTGTCGGCCAAGGCTTTGTTCGGCTCGTGTCTGTATATTTTGGAAAACATCCTGACCCGTTACGGTGTTGAAGTGACCTTTGTCGACGGCACCGATCTGGACGCGTGGAAAGCGGCAATCCGCCCCGACACCAAGGCTGTGTTCTTCGAATCCATGTCGAACCCCACGCTTGAGGTGATCGACATCGAAGCGGTGGCCACGCTGGCCCATGCCGTCGGTGCAACCGTGATCGTGGACAATGTGTTCTCGACCCCGGTCTTTTCGCGCGCGATCCAGCAGGGCGCGGACGCGGTGGTCTATTCCGCAACCAAGCATATTGACGGGCAGGGCCGGGCTCTGGGTGGCGTAATCATCAGCACCAAAGAGTTCATCCGTGGCACCGTTGAACCCTATCTGAAACATACCGGCGGCGCGCTTAGCCCGTTCAACGCGTGGGTCATGCTCAAAGGGCTTGAGACGATGGCTCTGCGGGTGAATGCGCAGGCCGAGACGGCGCAGATCATTGCCGAGGCGCTGGAGGACCATCCCGCGCTGGAACGCACGCTGTATCCGGGGCTGAAAACCCATGCCCAAAATGCGTTGGTGCAATCTCAGCTGGGCGGCAAGGGCGGTACGGTTCTGTCCCTGGACATCAAGGGCGGGAAAGCAGCGGCTTTTGCTTTCCTCAACGCGATGACTATCCCGGTGATCTCGAACAATCTGGGCGACGCCAAGTCGATCGCGACGCATCCGGCAACAACGACCCATCAACGCTTGAGCGATGCGCAGAAAGATGAGTTGGGCATTACACCAGGCTTGATCCGGTTCTCGGTCGGGTTGGAAGATGCTAGCGACCTGCTTGCCGATATTAAACGCGCATTGGACGTTTCTCAGCAGTAAACGTCGCGTCAACGGTGCTACAAACAGGCTCAAAGAGATGCGTGCGGGGTGGTAAATCGCTCATCCTGCACCAAAAATCGATCCGGACTGTGTTTTCCGGCGTATACGGTTAAACTGGAAAACACGCCCAAGCTGTATATAGATCGGCGGCGAACCCCGAGGAACCCCAAGCGATGAACGTGCATCCCCGTGACATTGACGACGCCCCCGACCATGACGAGGCCGCTGCGGCGCTGAAAGTTCTGCGCAAATGGGCGGTATCCGCGACCGACGCCGAGATCAGTCAGCTTGATCCGGCAATCGCGCGCCTTGTGCCGGGGCAGGAGACGTCCAACTATCCGTCTTTGTCGCGCGACTACCCCGAGGACTTCAAGGCCGATGAGGCCTATCGCGCCACGCTGCCCGATCTGCAAAACGGTCCGTCCAGCTTGATCCGGGGAGCGAAGCAGCAAATTCAGCATGTGGGTATCTCGAATTTCCGCCTGCCGATCCGGTTTCACCGCAAGGATGGCGAAGACCTGACGCTTGAGACCTCGGTCACGGGCTCGGTCAGCCTTGAGGCCGAGAAGAAGGGCATCAACATGTCCCGTATCATGCGGTCCTTTTACAAACACGCCGAGCGCACGTTCAGCTTCGAAGTCATGGAAGCCGCGCTGGATGATTATATGACCGATCTGGACAGCTTTGACGCGCGTATACAGATGCGGTTTTCCTATCCCGACAAGGTGAAAAGCCTGCGCTCGGGGCTGGAAGGCTATCAGTATTACGACATCGCGCTGGAGCTGGTGGAACAGAACGGCGTGCGCCAGAAGATCCTGCATCTGGACTATGTCTACTCTTCGACTTGTCCCTGTTCGCTTGAGCTGAGCGAACATGCTCGTTCAACACGTGGCCAGTTGGCGACGCCGCATTCACAGCGGTCGGTGGCGCGAATTTCGGTAGTGGTGGATTGCGACGCCGATTGCCTTTGGTTCGAGGACCTGATCGCGTTGTGCCGTCGTGCCGTGCCCACGGAAACACAAGTTATGGTTAAACGCGAGGACGAGCAAGCCTTTGCCGAGCTGAACGCCGCAAACCCGATCTTTGTCGAAGATGCTGCGCGCCTGTTCTGCGCCGAACTTCTGGCCGACCACCACGTGGGTGATTTTCGCATAGTCGCCAGTCATCAGGAAAGCCTGCACAGCCACGACGCTGTATCGGTTCTGACCGAAGGGCCGACCTTTGTATCATCCAGCCTTGACCCAAGGCTGTTCTCGACTCTGTTCCATGTCGGCTGAACGCGCAAAGTCTCAGGATTAACCTTACGGCACGTTTTTGCCGCATCGCAGCAAAAAATGCTGCGCTCGCACGGTCTTTGAAGTAGACTGATGTGGAATGCAGCCGTGGTTAGACCGTTGGTCAATGGGAAAGCCACTCTGAAGGAAGCTGAAACGTGCAACGCTTGATCCTGCGTGACATCGTTTCCCGCCCGTTATCCCAGGGCGGGCAGGGCCTCTTTTTCTCAAGCGTGCTGCGTTACTTTCAGAGGAGAGACTACGTATGAATCCGATTACCCAGCCCTTGGAATTTCAGGCTGCCGCAATCCGCATGGCAGGCTACGCGGTGAGCAACCAGATGAAAATCATGCAAATTCTGGCTTGCTCGGCGATGGAGCTGCCATTTTTTCAGGTGCAGGCACTGCACGCCTCATCCGCTGCGCCCGCGCCTGTTGCACCGAAACCTCCAGCGCCGGCCAAGCCGAAACCGGTAGCCCGTGCTGCCAAGGTGAAAACGCCGCCGGCGGCTAAAGCCAAACCTGCGGTCAAAGCGAAACCGGCAGCGAAGCCAGCCGCCGAATCACCTAAACCGGCAGCCGTGAAATCCACACCGGCCAAAGCAGTGGCTGCCAAACCGGCCAACAAACCGCAGATAGCCAAACCAGTGGCGAAAAAACCAGCTGCGGCCAAGCCAGCGGCAGTTAGATCGCCCATCGTAGCCAAGCCTGCGGCTGCAAAACCGGTAGCTGCCGCCGTTGCGGCGAAGCCTGCGGTTAAGGCTGCGCCGAAACCGGCAGCGGTCCCTGCTGCATCCAAGCCAGTGACCGCAAAAGCTGCGCCGAAACCGGCCGCTCCTAAGCCTTCGGCGGTAAAACCCGCAGTTGCAAAAACGGCAAAGGTCAAGGCAGAGGCACCTAAACCAGCCGCACCCAAGGCGCAACCTGCCAAACCCGCAGCACCCAAGGCCGAAGCCGCGAAACCCGCAGCACCCAAGGCCGAAGCCGCGAAACCTGCTGCACCCAAGGCCGAAGCCGCGAAACCTGCTGCACCCAAGGCCGAAGCCGTCAAACCTGCTGCACCCAAGGCCGAAGCCGTCAAACCTGCAGCCCTCAAGGCAGAGGTCGTGGCACCAACCCGCCGGACCCGTGCGCCATCGAAGCCGCCCGCAATGCCCAGCGCGACCAACAAAACGCAAAAGTAAATCGGGGCATCCGCTTGACACAGTCGTGCAGGCGCGCCAACGCTGCGCCTCATGACGGATATACGCCCGGTTGGATATGTGATTGGCCTGCTGGTTGCCATTCTTGGGGCGACCATGATTCTGCCTTTGCTTGCGGACCTGATCGAAGGGCGCGACGAATGGCATGTGTTCCTTGAAAGCGGGATCATCACCGTCCTGACAGGCGTCATTCTGGCAATGAGCTGCTCGAACGGGGTGGGCGAAGGTCTGACAATCCGTCAGACCTTTTTGCTGACCACCGGGGTTTGGGTCGCTCTGCCGTTTTTCGGCGCGATCCCTTTTTTGATCGGCGCAACAGAACTGCGCTTTGTCGACGCTTACTTCGAAGCGATGTCCGGCCTGACGACCACCGGTTCGACCGTGATTTCCGGGTTGGATAAGCTGCCGCAGGGCCTGTTGCTGTGGCGCGGAGTGCTGCAATGGTTGGGTGGGATCGGGATCATCGTCGTCGCTATGGTATTTCTACCCGAACTTCGGGTGGGCGGGATGCAGATCTTCCGCTCGGAAGGGTTTGAAACTATGGGGAAAATTCTACCCCGCGCGCAAGAGATCGCGGGTCAGATTTCCCTGATCTACGTCTTTCTGACCTTCGTCTGTGTGCTGGTATATGCCGGCTTTGGCATGAGCTTTTTCGACGCCGTCGTCCACGCCATGACCACAATCGCGACTGGAGGGTTCTCGAACTACGACGCCTCGTTCGGGACGTTCTCGGGGCCGACGGAATATGCCGCCTCGGTGTTCATGATTTTGGCGGCGCTTCCTTTCGTGCGCTATGTGCAACTGGCAAATGGCAACACCAGTTCGCTGTGGAAAGACAGCCAGATCCGTGCCTTCCTGGCCACGATCCTTCTGCTAGTCGCGATAATGACCGTCTTTCTGCTAACCGTCTTTCCGCATCACTGGGAACAAGCGTTCCGGGAATCTCTGTTCAACATCACCTCGATCATCTCGGGCACAGGCTATGCCAGCGTGAACTATATGACCTGGGGCAGTTTTCCGGTCATGGTGTTCTTCCTGATCGGCCTGATCGGTGGCTGCGCGGGCTCGACCGCCTGTTCGATCAAAGTGTTCCGCTATCAGTTACTGTTTGCCTCGATCAAGACCCAGATACGCCGCATCCGCTCGCCCCATGGGGTGTTCATGCCTTTGTATGATGGACGGCCGATAAGTACGGATGTTCTGACCTCTGTGATGAGCTTTTTCATGTTCTTTGTGCTGTCAATGGGCGTTCTGGCCTGGGCTCTGGCGCTGACGGGTCTGGACTTTATCACCTCGGTCTCGGGCGCGGCGACGGCGTTGGCCAATGTAGGGCCGGGGCTTGGTGATCAGATCGGTCCGGCAGGCAATTTCGCGGGGCTGAGCGATACCGCCAAGTGGCTGTTGTCCATCGGGATGCTGGTCGGGCGGCTTGAGCTCCTTGCCGTTTACGCCCTGTTCACCGTTCAATTCTGGAGAAACTGATGAAAAGACCCCTCGGCGCGCAAATCTCGCATATGCTTCGGGATCGCGGTGTGGATGTGATTTTCGGCATCCCCGGCGTGCATAATCAGGAAATGTACCGGGGGATCGAAGAGGCGGGCATCACCCATGTTCTGGCTCGGCACGAACAAGGGGCCGGGTTCATGGCCGACGGCTATGCGCGGGCAACTGGCAAGCCGGGGGTGGCCTATGTGATTACCGGGCCGGGCCTGTGCAACATCATGACACCTATGGGGCAGGGATATTCGGATTCGGTGCCGATGCTGGTTCTGTCCTCATGTCTGGACGAGACCGAGGCGTCAAAGGGCCAGTTGCATCAGATGAAGGACCAGCGTGGGGCCGCCGGTACGGTTGCGGATTGGTCGGTGCAGGCAAATTCGGCCCAAGCCGCTTACGGGCTGGTGGAGCGCGCCTTTGAGGAATTCGAACTGTCGCGCCCGCGTCCCAAGCATATTCAGGTGCCGATCAAACAGCTCCAGGCCGAAGCAGATCCGGCCCCGTTTCCCAATCAGCCGGGGCTGCGCACCAAGGCCGCGCCGCCGGATGTCGCGCCCGTTCTGTCGATGCTGAACATCGCCGACAGGCCCTTGTTCATCCTGGGGGGCGGGGCGCGGTCCAACCTGTGGCGGCAGATCCTGACCCAACTGGGGGCGGCCTGTTTCACCACCTATGCGGGGCGCGGCATGGCCGGGTTGAACTATGCGTTGGATTTTGGTTCCTACCTGCCCAGGCCGGGCAGCGCGGAAGTTATCGACTCGGCCGATCTAGTTGTGGTCGTTGGATCGGAGCTGGGTGAAGTTGACCTGTGGCGCGACGATCTGGGGCATTCCGGAAATCTGGTGCGGGTCGATCTGGACCCGGCTGTACTGTCCGACCGCCACCGGGCAGCGGTCAAATTGCAGGTGGATGGAGAAAGCTTCGCCCATGCGCTTTGGGCGGCGATCGACCATGTGAAACCGGCAACTGGCTGGACCGAGGACGAAGTGGCGCAAGCCCGCGCGAAATGGCGGGTCGAGGTGGACGCCGAACGCCCCGGCATCGTCCCCGTGCTGGACGCGCTGCGCGAAGCGATGCCGGCCGAGACCATGATCTATTCGGACATGACCCAGCTAGCCTATGTCGGCAAAGAGGTCTGGGACATGACCTTCCCCTACCACTGGCATCACCCGACCGGGTTCGGCACGCTGGGTTACGCTCTACCCGCGGGGATCGGCGGTGCGGTTGCACGGCGCGGAAAACCGACGGCGGTGATGGCCGGGGACTACGGGTTTCACTACACAATGGCCGAGCTGGGTGTCGCGGTCGAGTTGGGCTTGTCTCTGCCCATCATTCTCTGGGACAACGCCAAGCTGAAAGAGATCGAGGACAGCATGGTCCGGGGTCAGATCGCACCCAACGCCGTGGTCGCGCGCAACCCCGATTTCTGCAAACTCGCCGAAGCGTTTGGCGCTCTGTCCGCAAACCCCTCTAGCCTGGAGGAGATGCAGCAGACGGTTCGTGGGGCATTCTCGGCGCCGGGTCCGACGCTGATACGGGTGACGCCCGACATCCTGACATAAGAAAAGCGCTGCGTGGGTTTTGCGGCGCTTTTTTGTTTTGGATTAAGTGCTTACTCCCAGCAGTGAACCAGTACAGTCATACCTGTAGCGCGACGGTTCAGTTCGTTGGGCGACACCTGACCGGTGGATTGACCGGCCTGACCGGCAACGCCCGCCTTATCAAGGATTTCACCCAGACGCGCCGCGGTTGCGGCCAAACTGACCGAGGCGGGCAGGGTTCGGCCGTCCGCGGGCGTCGGCAATAGCATCCCCACAACCTGACCGCTGGTGTCAAAAATCGGGCCACCTGCGTCGCCGGGTAGTGCGGCCAGCGCCAGACGTTTCACGCCCTCTTCACCGTTCAGCCCGCGCACATCGGCGATCTGGCCATAGGTCAGCGTCGGTGCGCCCAACGCGCCTTCATAGGAGAACCCGGACACGGCGACCTCGGTCTGAATACGCGGAGTAGCTTTATTGAACTCGGCAACATTCAGCGGGGCGAGGGTGGTTTTGGGACGCAGGACGGCGACTCCAAGATCCACATCGGTCCAGGCGACCTGAAGTTCCTGATCACCGTCCAGCGTCAGGCGGGTGCACATGTCGGTGGCCTCGGTCACGGTCAAAATCGTACCGTTGGCGTCCGCGAAAAAGCCCGAACGCGACAGACGGGGTTTGCGCAGCTGCAGGCCCGAGATCAGGTCAATGCGCTGCTCTGCCTCGGCGCTGGCGCTGGCATCCAGAACGGCGTCATTGGTGGAAAAACTGGTCTTCATCGCCGCCAGAACACGGGCGCGGCGGGCCTCATCCCCGTCGGGCCACACAAGGGCGAAGCCCTTGATCTGGCCGTCTTGCAACTTGGCTTCGGTATAAGACACGATACCGTTGCCGCGCCCTTCGAGCGTAAAACGGTCACCGCGCAACTGACGAGGGCCGTCCAGCGGCACTATCTCGAGCGATTGCATGACCTCGTAAAGCGCGCGCAGGGTGTTCTTGTCGCCTTCCTGACTGATCAGCAGTGCCTTGGCATTCAAGTCAGAGGCGCTGTTGAAATGGGCAAACGGGGCCTCATACCGGTCAAAGGCAACAGCGCTAAGCGGCAGGTCCAGATCAATCCCCGCCTGCGGGTCGGAATGGCGGGCCATCCCGACGCTGATCAGAGGGGCGTTGTAGTCGTCCATCAAGGTGGTGCGTTGCGCGGTGGTTAGAACTCCGGTGGCCTCGAACCCGTTGAAGCGCTGCCAATCCGCCATCGAACGACGGGTGCCTTGCCCGAAAGCTCCATCAATGGTCGAATTGTAGAACCCGGCGGCCTGAAGGGCGGTTTGCAACGCGCGTCGATCCTGCGCGCTGAGCAGCCGTTCGGATTGTAGCGCCTGCGCGCGGGTTTCATCTGATGTCTGCGGCGTCAGCCCGGTTGCAGGTTGTTCCGGCGCAGCGGTTGTCGGAGGTTCCACTGCGGCGCGGTCTTGGCCGGTGCTCGAAACAGGCCAGAACTGCGGCCCAAAACTGTTGGAAAACGCGATGTAACTGTCGGAGGGGATTTGGCCTTCAGCGCGATAAACCCTCAAAACTTGCTCGGCATCAGCGCGTAAATACGGTCCTATAACAATGGCGTACCAGCCAGAGTTCAAGCGAAACCCATTCACGTCTGGTAGAAGGGACGCATAGGCCTGCGCGCGCTCTTGGGCTTGGCTCAGGGATGGCCGTGCCTCGACCTGAACCCAGACGCCTGCCTCTTGCTGAGCGAAAACGGCGCGGGTGCCGAAGAGGAAAAGAAATAGAATTGCTGTAAATATGCGTGTCATTGTCTGCCCGTGTCCGCAATTTTTATCTGGGTGGCAGAGTACGCCAAGTGCAGGGTTGAACACCATGCCCAGATTGCGGGGAATTTGCAGTGTGGCGACGCAGTGACAGGACGGACGCACTGGCCCGTTGACGCCCATTGGCCCCTTGCATAGGAAGGGCAAAACCCATCGTTACCGGCGCAGCGGCGCCCAAAGGGAATGTCATGACCGAACAGTCCAGCGCACCTCGTTCTTTTCAGGAGATTATCCTGCGGCTTCAGTCCTATTGGGCCTCGAAAGGCTGCGCGATCCTGCAGCCCTATGACATGGAGGTCGGTGCAGGCACATTCCACCCGGCGACGACTTTGCGCGCCCTGGGGTCCAAGGCATGGGCTGCTGCCTATGTGCAACCCTCGCGCCGCCCGACCGACGGGCGATATGGTGAGAACCCCAACCGATTGCAGCACTACTACCAATATCAGGTGTTGATCAAACCCAGCCCACCGGACCTGCAAGAGCTGTATCTGGGTTCGCTTGAAGCGATCGGTATCGACATGGAGCTGCACGATATCAGGTTCGTCGAGGATGACTGGGAAAGTCCCACTCTGGGCGCATGGGGTCTGGGCTGGGAGGTTTGGTGCGACGGTATGGAAGTCAGCCAGTTCACCTATTTCCAGCAGGTCGGCGGCCACGACTGTACACCCGTTTCGGGCGAACTGACCTATGGGCTGGAACGTCTGGCCATGTATGTGCTGGGTATCGACCATGTGATGGACATGCCCTTCAACGACCCTCAATCGCCCAGCCCGTTGAAATATGGCGATATCTTCAAACAGACCGAGGAAGAATACGCCCGCTGGAATTTTGACGTGGCCAATACCGAGGTCCTGCTGCGCCACTTTGAAGAGGCCGAGGCGGAATGCGCCACTATTCTGGCGCAAGAGCATGATGATCCAAAGACGGGCAAGCGCATCGTGATGGCGCATCCGGCTTATGATCAGTGCATCAAGGCCAGCCATATCTTCAACCTGTTGGATGCGCGTGGGGTGATTTCAGTCACCGAACGGCAGGCCTATATCGGGCGGGTGCGTGCCCTGGCCAAACAATGCGCAGATGCGTTTGTCATGACCGAGGCTGCCGGGTACGAGGCTTGATGGCCAGATCACGCCAATCCGGGCAGCAACACCTTCAGGCCGTCGGCGATCATGCTTATGGCGATGGCCGAAAGGATCATGCCCATGAAGCGGCTCATAATAACGCGCGCGTTTGCGGACAATCGTTTGGCCAGCGCCGATGCGTTCCAGAAGGTGACGAACAGCAACAGCAGGACGACCAGAAATACGCCTGCATAAAGCATCGCATCCACTGGTTTGGTGATGTGATGAGCATAGAGGATCAAAGTCGTGATCGTGCCCGGACCGACCAGAATGGGAAAGGCCAGCGGATAGAACGCCACGGTGTCGGGTTCGGGATAGGATTGCTTTTCATCCTCGGTACCGTGATGGGTGGTGCTTTGATTGCCGCTCAGCATGTTGAGGCCGATCATCAGGACGACCAGTCCTCCCGCAACGCGCAGGTCATCGACCGAAATGCCAAACAACCCCAACGCCTGATTGCCGATGGCCGCAAAAGCACCCCCCAGGATCAGGCAATAGATCGTCACTTTCGCCGCCACCTTACGCTGATCGGCCGAGGACAACCCTTCGGTCACGCTGAGGAAAACGGGCAGGTTGGTGATCGGGTTCATGATCGCAAACAAAGCGCCGAAGAATCCGACGGTAAGGGTGGAGTCCATTCGATAAGCCTCGTATCAACCTGTTACGTGCCGGACCCTGTCCGATTTCATGCGCATTTGAAAGAGGCTGCGTGACCAATGACCGGAAAACTGCTTGCTCTTCTGTTGCTTGGCTCGGCCGTTTTGGCCGGGGCAGGGATGTACTACCTTCAGGTTTACGGGTTCTACTATTCGGTCGATCCGCAGCCGCGACGCGATGTCCAGCTGGTGGCTGTGACTTCTGAAAAAGCGGAGCCAATTGCTTACTCGGGGTTTCAGGCGATTGATGCCGACAGCTCTCCGATCCGGTATCGGGCCTGCTTTGAAACCGAGCTGACCCGGGAAGATCTGGCCGCTTTCAAGCCGGTGGACAATGCTGAGCCGCTGACCGCGCCCGGGTGGTTTGACTGTTATGATGCCGTGACGATTGCGGATGCACTGAAATCGGGACAGGCGCAGGCTTTCATGGGGCAAAAGAACATCCACTATGGCGTGGACCGGATCGTAGCCGTGACGCAGGACGGCAAAGGCTATGTCTGGCATGCGCTGAACAATTGCGGCGAAAAAGCTTATGACGGAACCGTGGTAGGCGAAGAGTGCCCGCCGCGCCCGCAGGAGTAGCGAATTGATCGAAGAGATGCTGCAAATCCCGGATTTCCTGACGGCCACAATGGGGTTTGCTGTCTATCTGATCGGGGCCGAGATCAACGCCCGTGTAGCAGCGCTACGGCAATTCAACATCCCTGAACCCGTAACCGGAGGGTTGCTGGCCTCGGTCTTTCTGCTGGGGCTTTATCTGCTTTTCGGGATTGAGATGACTTTTGGTCTGGCCGCGCGGGATTTCCTGCTGGTGGTGTTCTTTGCAGGGATCGGTTTGAATGCCCGGCTGTCGGATTTGATCGCGGGCGGGAAGCCGTTGCTTTTGCTTCTGATTCTGACACTTGTGACGATTATTTTGCAAAATGGCGTGGGCGCTGTTGGGGCAGTGCTTTTTGGCTATCCGGCGCAGGCCGGGGTGCTGTTCGGCTCGGCCGCGCTGATCGGCGGGCACGGCACTGCAATCGCCTGGGCCCCCGAAGTGGGTGCGGTAACTGGATTAGAGGGCGCGACCGAACTGGGTGTGGCCGTTGCAACCTTGGGCCTTGTATTGGCGGCTCTAGTCGGCGGCCCCATCGCGCGTTATCTGATCGAGGGCCGGAACCTGACACCTGAACGACCGGACGAAGAGCACACCGTCGGCCTACCCGAAAACCCCTCCGAGGCTGCCTCAAAGGTGGATCACCTGACCATCATGCGGGTGATGCTGTATCTGAACATCGCAATTGTTGCCGGGTATTTGCTTCATCAGGCCATCAGCGCGGCGGGGTTGAAGCTGCCGCTTTTCGTGCCTTGCCTAATCATGGGGATCGTAATTGCCAATCTGCGTTCTGCGCTTTTCCCCAAGGCTCCGCCCGTTGCCCGAACGCCCTCGCTGGCGCTTATTTCCGAGTTCTCGCTGGGCGCGTTTCTGGCCATGTCACTCATGAGTTTGCAGCTGTGGACCATTGCCGAGTTGGGGCTGGCTATCATTGTGATTTTGGCAGCGCAGACACTTATGGCCGTGGCTTTTGTTATCTGGGTATTGTTCCCGGTGATGGGCGGCAGCTACCGCGCTGCTGTCTTGTCAGCGGGGTTCGGCGGGTTCGCCCTTGGGGCCACTCCGACCGCTATCGCGAATATGACCGCTGTTACCAAGCGATATGGCCCGTCGCCTATTGCCTTTATCGTGCTGCCCCTTGTATCCGCGTTCTTTGTGGATATTGCCAATGCCATCGTCATCCAGACGATCGTGAACTTCTAAGGACCGACCATGCCCGACCTGCTGATCGAACTGTTTTCCGAGGAAATCCCCGCACGGATGCAAGCCCGTGCCGGTGAGGATCTGAAAAAGCGGATTACCGATGGTCTGGTCGAGGCCGGTCTGACCTATGCCGGGGCCGCAGCGCTGACCACGCCGCGCCGCCTGACTCTGGCGGTTGAGGGGCTGCTGGCGGAAAGCCCAACCATCCGCGAAGAACGCAAGGGCCCAAAGGTCGCCGCCCCGGACAAAGCCATCGAAGGCTTCCTGCGCGGTGCGGGTCTGACCCGTGATCAGCTGGAAGAACGCGACACCCCCAAGGGCGCGGTTTATTTCGCCACCATCGAAAAAGCCGGTCGCCCGGCAGCCGAGATCGTGGCCGAAGTGCTTGAGGCCACCATCCGCAATTTCCCATGGCCCAAGTCGATGCGCTGGGGCAGCGGCCCGCTGCGCTGGGTGCGCCCTTTGCATTCGATCCTGTGCATTCTGTCGGATGAGGCGGGCGCGCAGGTCGTGCCGCTTGAGGTTGATGGGATCAAATCCGGGGATACCACGGGGGGGCACCGTTTCATGGCTCCGGATCGGTTCTCGGTCACGTCTTTCGAAGACTATGCCGCCAAACTTAAACGCGCCTTTGTGGACCTGAACCCTGCGGACCGGGCCGAGCATATCTGGAACGACGCGCAAAACATGGCCTTTGCCGCCGGTTTGGAAGTGGTCGATGACAAGGGCCTGCTGGCTGAGGTTGCCGGTCTGGTCGAATGGCCGGTGGTTCTGATGGGTAAGATCGATGACGAATTTCTGGACCTGCCCCCTGAGGTTCTGCAGACCTCGATGAAAGAGCATCAGAAGTTCTTTTCGGTGAAGAACCCCAAGACCGGTCGGATTGAAAAGTTCATAACCGTCGCCAACCGCGAGACTGCCGACAATGGCGCGACTATTCTGGCAGGGAACCAAAAGGTGCTGTCGGCCCGACTGGCGGATGCAAAATTCTTCTGGGAAAATGACCTGCGCATCGTCAAGTCCGACGGGTTCGAACCTTGGGTCGAGAAACTGAATGCGGTGACGTTCCATGCCGAACTGGGCTCGCAGGGCGAGCGGGTTCTGCGCATCGCCGCGCTGGCGCATGAACTGGCCGGGGCAACGGGTGCGACGCCCGCACTGGCGATGATGGCCGCACAGGCGTGTAAGGCCGATCTGTCATCCGAGATGGTGTTCGAATTTCCCGAATTGCAGGGCTTGATGGGCCGCTACTACGCTCAGGCTGCCGGATTGCCAGCCGAGGTGGGGCAGGCCAGTCAGGAGCATTACTCGCCGCTTGGCCCGTCGGATGATGTGCCGACCGCGCCGGTTTCCGTGGCGGTGGCGCTGGCCGACAAGCTGGACACGCTGACGGGGTTCTGGGCGATTGACGAAAAGCCGACGGGCTCGAAAGACCCGTTTGCGCTGCGCCGTGCGGCGCTTGGGGTGATCCGGTTGATCCTGACCAACGATCTGCGCCTGTCATTGAATGATACCTTCACGTCGGCATTGGGAAGCCTGCTGAAACTGCCCGAATGGCAGGCAGCCCTGCTGGGGGCCAAGGCGAAACAAGCTAAGGCCGAGGATGCTGAGGCTGCCGCGCAGGAGGTTCATGGGCTGGCTCATCAGGTCGAAGCCGCGACAGCGATTGTCAGCAATGCTCCGGCGGACCTGCTGTCCTTCTTTCACGACCGCCTCAAGGTGTTCCTGCGAGACGAGGGCATCCGCCACGACATCATCGACGCCTGTATCGCGATGGACGGCAATGATGACCTCAACCTGTTGGTCAAACGCGCTCGTGCTCTGAACGCGGTGATCGCGACCGAGGATGGCGAGAACCTTGTTCAGGGCTTCAAACGCGCCAACAACATCCTCACACAGGCCGAGGAAAAGGACGGCGTCGAGTATTCCTACGGTGCGGATGTGAAATTCGCCGAGACCGACAGCGAAAAGGCGCTGTTTGCGGCGCTGGATAACGCGCAAGGTAAGATCGAAGCCGCGCAGAAGGCCGAGGATTTCCCCGCAGCCATGACCGCTATGGCCGCACTGCGCGGTCCGGTGGATGCCTTCTTCGAGGATGTTCAGGTCAATACCGACAATGACATCCTGCGGCGCAACCGCCTGAACCTGCTCAGCCAGATCCGGCAGGTCTGCGCGCGCGTCGCGGACCTCAGCAAGATCGAGGGCTGATCCAGATCGCCCTTGCGCCATTGGTGCAGCGGCTTATGCTGCGGGCAAACAATAGGTGCCGCAGTGCAGAATAACCCGCATACTACATTAATTACGCCCACAGCACCCGTGACCGCTTCGTCGCACGGGGGGCGTGCGAAGTGCCTGCAACGGCTTGTGCGTCTGGATATGCCGGTTCCGCGCACCGTGGCTCTGTCTTTTGATGCGGTGCAGAACATTGCGCAGGGCCAAGTTCCTGATATCGACGCTATTCTGGAGCAGTTCGCGCAGACGGATCTGTTGTGTGTCCGTCCCAGCTCTGAAGACCCCGATTGGGGTGGTCCCGGCGCAATTCTGAATATCGGGATGAACGACGCGCGCTATGTGGACCTGTCGGATTCGATGGGCGTCGAGGCTGCGGCAGCTTTGTACCTGCGTTTTGTCCAAAGCTACGCGATCCACGTGGCACGTCTGGACGCGGATGTGTTTGACGAGATCGACGCGGACGGGCGCGAAGGTCTGCAACAATCCCTGCGCGCCTACGAAGACGAGACGGATGAAAGCTTTCCGCAGGACCGGGGCGAGCAATTGGTTGCGGTTTTGCGCTCGATGGCGCGGGCGTGGGATGGCACTTCGGCGCGGTTGCTGCGGCAGGCAAAAGGTGCGCCCGCGGATGCCGGGCTGGGCCTTGTGATTCAAGAGATGATACCCGGCGTCGGTCAGGGAGAATGCGGGTCGGGCGTGTTGCAACTTATTGATCCGACAACAGGAATGCCGCAGATCACCGGTCGCTATCTGAGCCAGAGCCAGGGCCGCGATGCGCTGGGGGAAGGGGTGGCCGCGCTCTATCTTGAAAAGGACCCGCGCGGGAAATCTCTCGAAGAGGTTGCGCCTGACGCGTTTGCTGACCTGAAGGCACATGCCGCGCAGATGCGAGCCAAGCTACGCGAGGAGATGCAGGTCGAGTTCGTGATCGAAAACGGTCATGTCCATATTCTGGACGGTGTGCGGGTGCAACGCAGCGCTCGGGCGGCGGTCCGGATTGCCGTGCGTCTGGCCGAAGACGGCATCATACCGCCGCAAGAGGCCGTGATGCGAGTCGATCCGCATTCGCTGAACGAGTTGTTGCACCGTCAGGTTCACCCAGACGCGCAGCGCGACGTCCTGACCACCGGGATTGCCGCCAGTCCGGGTGCTGCTACTGGCAAGATCGTGTTCACAGCCGCCGAGGCACAGGCCAGCGCCGCACGGGGTGAACCCTGTATTCTGGTCCGCCGCGAAACCGCACCGGAGGATGTGCGCGGGATGCACGCAGCTGTTGCCGTGTTAACCGAGAAGGGCGGGATGACCAGCCACGCGGCGGTGATTGGCCGTGGTCTGGGTCTGCCCTGCATAGTCGGCGCGTCCGAGATGCGATTCCAGACCAAGAAGAAGCTGCTGACCGCACCGGATGGTCGGATGTTCAAAACCGGGGATGTTCTGACAATCGACGGTAGTTCGGGCCAGGTTCTGGCAGGGCAGCCCGCAATGCTTGAAGCTGCTCTGGACGATTGTTTTCAAACGCTTATGGGCTGGGCTGACGCGGAGCGTGACATTGCCATCCGCGCCAATGCCGACACACCTGCCGATGCACAGACTGCACGCAACTTTATGGCGCAGGGTATAGGACTGTGCCGGACCGAACACATGTTCTTTGATCCCGGTCGTCTGATCGTGATGCGCGAGATGATCTTCGCGCAAACCTCTTCGGGTCGCGCGGCGGTGCTGGAACGCCTTTTGCCGATGCAGCGCGAAGACTTTGTCGAACTGTTCCGCATTATGGAAGGCCAACCCGTCTGTATCCGCCTGTTCGACCCACCATTGCATGAGTTCCTGCCCACCACTCGCAGCGGTCAGCGTGAGCTGGCCGAAGCGCTGGATCTGCCGGTCTCGGACGTTGAGCGCCGGGTGGACGCAATGACCGAATATAACCCCATGTTGGGTTTGCGCGGCGTCCGTCTGGGCGTGACCGTGCCTGAGATTTACGACATGCAGGCCCGCGCCATCTTTGAGGCGACGCTTGAGGCCAGCAAGAACGGCGCACCAGTTGTGCCCGAGGTGATGATCCCTCTGGTTTCGGCCAAGCGCGAGGTCGAGCTCGTCAAATCGCGCATCGACACGGTTGCCGCCTCGGTCGCGGCTGAGCGCGGGCAAGAGTTTGAATATCGGCTGGGTGTCATGGTCGAAACCCCGCGTGCCTGTCTGCGCGCCGATGAGATTGCGCCGCAGACTGCGTTTCTGAGCTTCGGTACCAACGACCTGACCCAGATGACTTACGGCCTGTCGCGCGACGATGCCGGGCGCTTTATGTCGGCCTATGTCCAGCAGGGTGTATTCGCCGAAGACCCATTCCACGTGTTGGATTCGGATGGCGTGGGAGAACTGCTGAAACTGGGCGCTGAGAGGGGGCGGCAAGTTAAACCGGACGTGACCCTATCGGTCTGTGGTGAACATGGCGGAAACCCCGAATCAATCGCCATCTGCCGTGCGCTTGGATTCGACTATGTCTCCTGTTCACCCTTCCGGGTCCCGGTCGCTCGGCTGGCTGCCGCTCAACTGGCGATTTCGTCCAGACTTGGGGGTTGACAGCGGCACAGTCCGCTAGGATTAGTTGGAAACAAATCTCACCGTCGTCATATATTTTTGACGTTACGGCGATTTTCCACTTGCTTTTTTTAGAAAACTGGACGTTTCCGATTCAATTCGGTATGAGCCTCGTCGCGCCCGCCGGGGGAGGGTATGGCGCCGAATGTGCCTGTGCGAGGTTATCTGAATGCTACGATACATACTGGCTGCTGCCACATTGGCGGCAACCGTGCTGCCAAGTGTTTCCGTCGCTGAGAGGGAAACCACTGATACTGCCAAGCGTGAACTTGTGACTCGGACTGAACTGCCCGGTCAAAACTTCCGCGAATACTTGAATTTGTTCAAGCCCCGAAAGGTGCTTGAACAGCAGAAAATATCCTACTCCAAGGACTGGCTGGATGACCAGCCCGCCGCAACCGGGGATGAGCACTTCAAATGCCTGGCCGAGGCGCTTTACTTCGAAGCGCGTGGGGAAAGCGTGCGCGGTCAATTTGCCGTGGCTGAGGTCATCATGAACCGTGTAGACAGCAGCCGCTTTCCGGACACGCTGTGTGGGGTAATCAAGCAAGGGACCGGCAAGAAATACCAGTGCCAGTTCACTTATACTTGTGATGGCCGCAAGGAAGTGATCCGAGAGAAAAAAGCCTATGAGCGGGTGTCCAAAGTAGCCCGTGCCGCGATTGACGGCCTGAGCGATGCGCTGACCGAAGGGGCGACCCATTATCATACCAAGGCGGTGAAACCGTCCTGGGCGCGGGTCTACAAGGAAACGGCTCGGATTGGTGTGCATATTTTCTATCGCCACAATTATCGGACGGCTAGCAACTAACTGACGCACCCGCGCTGGAACCCTGATGGCGCGGGGCGTTGGATGATCTATGTTATGGGCCAGGAGGCTCATAATGCTGTTTAACCGTCGACAATTCCTGGGCGCGTCTGCTGCCCTATCTGCCTTTCCAAAAGTGGGCTTGGCTGCGTTTCCAGAACTAGTGGCGCGCGAAGCGGCGCAACAGATTGCGCCGGTGGAATTCCCGAAAACACCGGTTTGGGGCTTTGGCGGAACCGTACCGGGTACAGAAATCCGCGTACCGCAAGGCGGGCGCGTGCAGCGCAGGGTGTCGAATGCTCTGCCTCAGGCCACGTCAGTGCATTGGCACGGCATTCGAATTGACAATGCGATGGACGGTGTGCCGGGGCTGACGCAGGATGTCATCGAGTCCGGGGGCGCGTTCGACTATGACTTTGCTGTCCCTGATGCCGGAACCTATTGGTATCACTCACACAATCGCACGGTTGAACAGGTGGCCCGTGGCCTTTATGGCCCGCTGATCGTCGAAGAGCCTGACGCGCCAGACGTCGATCGGGATCTGACGTTGATGCTGGATGACTGGCGGCTGGACCCGGAAACCGGGCAGATAACGGATGATTTCGACAATGGACATGACCTCAGCCATGCCGGGCGGCTGGGTAATATCATTACCGTAAATGGTCAGTTGGATCCCTCGTATCAGGTGGGTGCGGCCGAGCGGCTGCGCCTGCGTCTGATCAACGCCTCGAATGCTCGGATATTCGATCTGGGTATAGATGGGCTGACCGGCTGGATCGTGGCGCTGGACGGGATGCCGTTGGAGACCCCGCTGGAGATTACCGACACCTTCCCGCTGGGGCCGGCGCAACGGGCAGACATGATCGTTGACGTGCGCGCCTTGGCCTCAGAAACCGCCAGCCTTGTCAGCTTTGAGCGTGACGGTGGTTTCGGCCTGGTCCGCTTTGACGTGTCGGGTGCGGGCAGAGCGGTGCGATCCGGCATCGCGGCGCTGCCGCCCAATCCTCTGCCGGTGATATCCACGGATAGTGCACCACTGCATCGGATGGAGATGCAGGGCGGCGCGATGCGTTGGCTCAGCTCGGCCAAGCTGGGCGAAACCGAGCTGACGGGGCAGGAACTGGCCCAACTTGGGCGGTTTTGGGCGTTGAACGGATATGCTGAACGCCCCAAGGACCCGTTTCTGGACACCCGACTGGGGGAAACCCACCAGATCGAGTTTGCCAACCAGACGGCGTTTCCCCATGCGATGCACATGCATGGCCATCATTTCCGTATCATCTTGTCGGACGGCAGCCTTGGTCCGTGGCGCGACACCGTCCTGCTGGGGCGGGGGCAAACCCGACAGGTCGCTCTGGTTGCGGATAATCCGGGCAGTTGGCTGTTGCATTGTCACATGTTGGGCCATGCCGCATCGGGGATGATGAGCTGGTTTCGCGTCACCTGACGACGCATTCGACGACTGGAAAGGCGTTTGTTGCGGTGCTATACGCGCCCGCAATGTCTAATTTGGGCAGATCAGTCCCAATGCCCGAGAAGGTCCGTCTTATGAGTTCTGAAATCCGCCTCGCCTTTGCGCACCCTTCGGAACGGTCCGAAGCGATGGCCGCCGGAGAGCCTTTGGATCGAATCTCGCTGAGGGATCACATTGTTGAGGTCGAGATCGGTGCCTTTCAGGCCGAACGTGGGACCACCCAGCGCATCTGCTTCAACATTGTGGTCGAGGTGCGGCCTTTGACCGATGCGATTGATGACGATGTTGACCGCATCCTGTCCTATGACCGCGTGACCGAGGCGATTGCCTTTGAACTGGCTGCCGAGCGGTTGAACCTGCTGGAAACATTGGCAGAGCGTGTTGCCGAGCGTATTTTGCTTGAACCGCAGGCTGTAAAAGCTTTTGTTCGAATTGAAAAACTGGATCGCGGGCCTGGCGCACTGGGGGTCGAGATTGTGCGTGGCAAGGATGCTGTGCACCACGACGTGGTCGAGGAAGAACGTCCCCATCCACGTCTTGTCTTCCTGTCGAACGAGGCGATTGCCTCGGGCAATCTAACCGGTTGGATCGACCAGCTTGAGAACCGGCAACGCCCGCTTATCCTGTGCGTTGGAAGTGCAGACTTGGCTGTTCCCCAGACGGGTCATGCGATGACCCAGCGTCGGATCGACCTTTTGGCGATCGAACAAAATGCTTGGGTTCTGGCCGCGCGGGATCACCGCTGCGTTGTTGTCTCGACCCGGACCGAGCTGGATTGGGCGATGAAGAACGGGCAGATTTGCGTTTGGGCCCCGTCCAAGATCGTGCTGGATGCGGTTGATGGTCCCTCGGCCGCGCCGTCGGACGCGGTGGCGCTGGCGGCCTGGTTTGCGGCCACATTTGAAGCCAGCGAGATGATGGTCATTGGAGGCGCACTGCCAGACGACCCTAAAACACCATTGCGCGCTGTCTCTGTGGATCAGGCGCAACTGTGACCACCTACTACAGACCTTTGGTTCAGAACGGCGCTCGGCGTCCTGAAGGGGCCGTGACTTTGGCCGGACAGGCGCTGTGGTTTACCCATGTGGAACGCTTGAGACGGACGGAAAACGCCTCTGTGGTCGCAGTGCAGGACGTGCCTGATGAGATTCTGGCCATCCTTTCGCGTCCCCGCGCGCCCATTGCAGGGCTGGATATGAACTGCCCGCACATCATGGGCATCTTGAATGCAACGCCGGACAGTTTCTCGGACGGCGGGGTGCACAATTCGGTGCAAACTGCCCGGGACGCGGCGGAGCAAATGGTTGGGCAAGATGCGACGATCCTGGATATCGGCGGCGAATCCACCCGACCCGGAGCCGCGTTTGTCCCAGAGGACGAAGAGATCGCCCGGACCAAGCCTCTGATCCAAGCGATCTGCGAGCGGACCAAAGCGCTGATTTCGATCGACACGCGCAAAGCCAGCGTCGCAAAGGCGGCGTGGCAGGCGGGGGCTGGCCTGATCAACGATGTCTCGGGCTTTACTTTCGATCCAGACTTGGCCCCGTTCTGCGCAGAAGTTGGGGCACCGGTCTGTGTCATGCATATGCAGGGCGACCCGACCAACATGCAGGACGATCCCAGATATAATGACGTGCTGCTGGACGTGTATGACTTCTTGAACGATCAGGTGCAGTATCTGGAGGCCCTTGGTCTGAACCGCAACCAGATCATTGTCGATCCGGGTATCGGTTTTGGCAAGTCCGTGGACCACAACGCAACTCTGTTGCGCAATCTCAGCCTGTTTCACGGGTTGGGATGCCCAATCCTATTGGGTGTGTCGCGCAAGGGGTTCATCGGGCAGATCGGCAAAGAGACGCGCAAGGACGCCCGCGCGCCCGGTTCGATTGCGGTTGGGCTGGCTGGTCTGGCACAAGGGGTACAGATCCTGCGGGTTCACGACGTGGCTGAGACCGCTCAGGCCTTGCGTCTGTGGGCTGCCGTCCGGTAATCCGGTCGCAGGCAAGAAACGACGGAGAGAGACCAATGCGCAAGCTGTTCGGAACCGACGGGGTGCGGGGCACTGCCAATACCCATCCGATCACGGCTGAGATGGCCCTGCGCATGGGAGCGGCCGTAGGCCGGTATTTCCGCCGCGATCAATCCGGTGCGCACCGCGTGGTTATTGGCAAGGACACGCGCCTGTCCGGGTACATGCTGGAAAATGCGCTGACAGCGGGGCTGACCTCGACCGGGATGAACGTGTTGTTGCTGGGGCCGGTGCCGACGCCTGCGGTTGGATTGATGACGCGATCGATGCGGGCGGATCTGGGCGTGATGATCTCGGCCAGCCACAACCCGGCCGAGGATAACGGCATCAAGTTCTTTGGCCCGGACGGGTTCAAACTGTCGGATCAGGCTGAGATTGAGATCGAGCGTCTGATCGAAGAGGGTGTCAAACCCGCGCAAGCGCAAAATATTGGCCGCGCGCGCCGGGTGGACGATGCGCGGTTCCGTTATGGTGAGCGAGTCAAATCCTCGCTGTCCCGCGATCTTCGGCTGGATGGATTGAAGGTGGTGGTTGATTGCGCCAACGGGGCCGCCCACCGCACCGCGCCCGAGGTTCTTTGGGAGTTGGGGGCCGAGGTCATCCCGGTTGGCGTCACGCCAAACGGTAAAAACATCAACTTGAATTGCGGCTCGACCAAACCTCAACTCGCGGCTGAGACGGTTGTGGCCCATGGTGCCGATGTAGGCATCTGTCTGGATGGCGATGCGGACCGGGTCGTTATGGTCGATGAACACGGGCAGGTTGCGGATGGCGACCAGTTGATGGCTCTGCTGGCCGGGAGCTGGGCCGAGGCTGACCGCCTTAAAGGCGGTGCTTTGGTGGCGACAGTTATGTCCAATCTGGGGTTGGAACGGCATTTGAACGCGCTTGGGTTGCGGTTGGAACGGACGGCGGTTGGAGACCGCTATGTCGTCGAACGGATGCGCGAAGGCGGGTTCAATCTGGGCGGCGAACAATCTGGCCATATCGTCATGAGTGACTATGCCACCACTGGTGACGGGTTGATGGCGGGGCTGCATTTTCTGGCCGAGATGGTGCATTCGGGTCGCAAAGCCTCGGAACTTGCGGTGCAATTCGAAACGGTCCCGCAATTACTTAAGAATGTGCGCTACGGCGAAGGGCAAACGCCGCTCGATACTGCGAACGTCAAAGCGGCCATCGCTGATGCCGAGGCGCGTCTGAACGGGCAGGGGCGCTTGCTGATCCGCAAATCGGGGACCGAGCCACTGATCCGCGTCATGGTCGAATGCGAGGACGATGCGCTGCTGACCCAAGTCGTTGATGGCATCGTCGCCGAGGTCGAGGCTGTCGCCGGTTAACGCCCAATCAGCATTCGGCGTAGGCTGAACCATTGGCTGATCGCCAGCCCGGTCAGGATCATGGCCAGCGCGATGAAGAATCTCAGCGGCAACGCCTCAGACAGAATCCATGCGCCAAAGACCATCGACCAGATGGGCACCTGATAGTTAACCAGCGTCAGGAATACCGACCCCGCGCTACGGATAATGGACACGCGCAATAGGGTGGCGAAGGCAGTGGGTAGAAGGCCAAGCGCAATGATTGCCAGACCGGGGCGCGTGCCCTGCCACTGCGGGATGCCCTCGGTCAGCAGCATGACGGGCAGCAACAGAACCGCCCCCACCATCAGCGACAATGCCGCCAACGCGACCGGATCAATCGGTGGGCAACGTCGGGTGAAGATCGATGCGCAGGAATAACAGAGCGCCGCTCCGATACAGGCCAGTTGCGCCAGCGGTTCCGTGCCTTGTCCGATCTGCGTTAGACCTGGTCCGATCAGCACCAATGCCCCGGAAAAACCCAGCGATACGCCCAGAAATCTGCGTAGATTCAACGGCTCGTCCGAGAAGAAATGCGCCAGCGGTAGTACCATTAGTGGAATCGCTGCCATCGACAGCCCCGCAAAGGCCGAAGGCACATATTGCTGCCCCCAGCTCAGCAACAGAAAGGGCAACGCGGTCGATAGCAGGCCGATGATGGCAATGAAGGACCACAGCTTGGCATCGCCCGCAGGCAATTTGCGACCAGTCACAGCCATCATTGCCAACAAAGTGACTGCCCCCAAAGTGGTCCGCGCGGTTGCAACCGTGACGGGGCCGTACCCTTCCAACGCCATAGCCACGACCATGAAGGTGCCGCCCCATATCAGGCCAAGTGCGATGACGCCGCTCCAGTCGCGGGATGTGGGTTGATCGACCATGCGCGGCCTCCGATTGGGACAAAAAAGGCGACCCGAAGGCCGCCCTTTCGCGTGATCCCGTGGGGATCAGTTCTTTTCTTTGTCGACCATTTTACCGGCCGAGATCCAGGGCATCATGGCGCGCAGTTTTGCACCGGTTTCCTCGATCATATGCTCGTCATTGGCGCGGCGCGACGCTTTGATGGTCGGCTGGCCAACGGCGTTCTCCAGCATGAAGTCGCGGACGAACTTGCCCTGCTGAATGTCGCTGAGAACCTCTTTCATACGCGCTTTGGTCTCGTCGTATTTCAGAATACGCGGGCCGGTGACGTACTGGCCGTACTCAGCCGTGTTCGAGATCGAGTAGTCCATGTTCGCGATGCCGCCTTCATAGATCAGGTCCACGATCAGCTTCACTTCGTGCAGACACTCGAAATAGGCCATCTCAGGCGCGTAACCTGCTTCGACCAGAGTTTCAAAGCCGCAGCGGATCAGCTCGACCAGACCACCGCACAGAACGGCCTGCTCACCGAACAGGTCAGTTTCGCATTCTTCGCGGAAGTTGGTCTCGATGATGCCCGAGCGACCGCCACCGATGGCGGAGCAATAGGACAGACCGATTTCCAGCGCCTTGCCGGTTTCGTCCTTGTCGACGGCCACCAGACAGGGCACGCCACCGCCTTTGACGTATTCGCCGCGCACGGTGTGGCCGGGGCCTTTGGGGGCCATCATAATGACGTCGACGCCTTCTTTCGGCTCAATCAGGCCAAAGTGGACGTTCAGGCCATGGGCGAACGCGATGGCCGCGCCGGGCTTGATGTTGTCATGCACGTATTTCTTGTAGGTTTCGGCCTGCAGTTCATCGGGCATGGTGAACATGATCAGGTCACACCAGGCGGCGGCTTCGGCGATACCCATTACGGTCAGACCTTCGGCTTCGGCTTTCTTGGCCGAGGCCGAGCCTTCGCGCAGCGCCACAACAAGGTTCTTCGCACCCGAGTCGCGCAGGTTCAGCGCGTGGGCGTGACCTTGCGAGCCATAGCCCAGGATCGCCACTTTCTTGTCTTTGATCAGGTTGATGTCGCAATCGCGATCGTAGTAGACGCGCATGTCGCCGGTCCTTTCTGTTTTCGATTGAGGATGGTTCTACTGGCTCATGCCAGGGAAGGCGATGGTGTTTTACTTGAATTATTCCGGCAGGCGTGAGAATTTATTCTCGCTTTAACTCCTTGGTGAAAAAATCATGCTAGATGATGTCGATCGCAGATTACTGCGGCATTTTCAGGCCGATCCCAGCCTCTCGACCGCAGAATTGGCGGAACGCGCGCGCATCAGCACAAGCCTGTGCTGGCGCAGGATCGAAAAAATGCAGGAGGCTGGCATTATTGAGGGGCAGGAGGCCGTCATAGACTGGTCGGCTTTAGGCTATGCTGTCGAGGTCTCGTTGCGGGTGACTTTGGACAAGACCCAGCCCCGTGCGTTTGACGAATTCACCGCAGCCGCGCGTAGCGTGGCCGAAGTGATCGAGATTCAGACCTTTTTGGGTCGTGTCGATGTACGCCTGTCCGTGTTGGCGCGGGACATGTCGCACTATCAGCAGCTCTACCGCGATCAGATCCTCACCTTGCCGCATATCGCGGATATCGAAGCGTTGATGCATATCGCGCGGGTCAAAAGCGACGTGGTGCTACCGGTATGAACGAGTTGGATGAAATCGACCGCAAAATTCTGCGTGCGCTCGTGCGGGACGCATCCCAAAGCGCCGGGGCGCTGGGACGCAAACTGGGCCTGTCCCAACCCGCCACATGGAGGCGCATCCGTCGTCTGGAAGACGCAGGGGTTATCAAAGGCCGGCGCCTGCGCCTGAACGCCGAGGCGCTTGGGTTTGGAGTTACGGTGTTTCTGGGCGTCAAACTGGCCCGCAAGGGTCAGATCAGCCTGGAGGATTTCGAACGTGCCGTCAGCGCCATCCCCGAGGTTCAGACGGTCGAGCATGTTCTGGGACTATATGACTACCGTCTGCGCGTCGTGGCGCGCGATCTGGCCGATTTCGAACGGGTGCTGCGCCGTCGGATCATGACCCTCCCCGGTGCAGGCGATGTCGAGGCCAATGTTTTGCTCAGTGAAGAACGCTTGCCGGGGCCGATCGGCTAGTCAGTATTTGGTTCTGATGCAATAGCCGGGATGGTGCGTCATCCGGGCAAATGTCATGGGTTGACCATCTTTCCATGTCGTCCGCTCAAGCTGAATCATCGAGGTCCCCGCCGTCGTGCCCATGAACTCTGCCAGCCGTCCATCAGCAGAAATCGCGCAGAACGCCACCTCGGCCTCGGTAAAGGGGGCGGCGTTCAGCAGCCATTCATGCGGGCCGTGATCGTTCAGATTGGCGTGCTCGACCTCGGGGACGGCGTCGATATTGATCCAGCGTTCTTCAAGCTGAAAAGGCCGGTTGTCAGCGTAGTGCATACAGATGACGTGCAGAACCTTTACATCAGGCGATACGCTAAGCTGCGATGCCAACCAACCCGGGCTGGGGACCACATTCCGTTCGACAAGAGCGTATCGATAGGTTGAGTTCTGGCTTTCAACCGACTGACGCGCCAGCGAAAACTCCAGCTTAGCATGTTTGCTCGGCTCTTTTTTAACGCGTGTGCCGCTTTTACGTTTGCGTTCGACAAAACCCTGATCTGCCAATTCACGCAGCGCCCGGTTCACCGTCGCCCGCGCGCAATTGAACTCCTCGGCCAATTGCGTTTCCGTTGGTAGCAGCGACCCCTGTGGCCAGATACGGGTTTCGATACGCCGCTTTACTTCGTCACGTACAACCTGAAAACTGATCCGCTTTTGCGCCGTCACGATTAGAAATACCTTTCTGCTTCAAAGTGTGCATATCTGGTCAGAAACACGTCAGGGTGTAAAGGGCGGCTGACACTGTTTGGCGTCATTTAGTGCTCGATTGAAAGAGAAAAAAGTAATTTTTTTGTTGAAGTTACCATCTTCCGTAGGGTCAATAGCCGGGACTGACCCTCAGGTGGTCGCGTGAAAATCGAAAGGACAAAATATGCCAGCGCTCTTGGATACTGTTGATCCCAATGGGCTTGAGGAGTTTTCGGTGGTGTTCACTGACCGATCTCTGAACCACATGTCCGCACAGTTTCAGCAGGTCATGCGCGACATCTCGGACATGTTGCGCGGTGTTTACAATGCCTATGGCGTGGCGGTCATCCCCGGTGGCGGCACCTATGGCATGGAAGCTGTGGCGCGGCAGTTTGCCCGCAACGCAAACGTGGTGGTCGTGCGCAACGGTTGGTTCTCGTATCGCTGGAGCCAGATCATCGAGACCGGCGGGTTGACGGCCTCGGCCAATGTGCTCAAGGCGCGGCAAACCGGCAATTCCAGCCCGTCTCCTTTCGCGCCGGCACCGATTGACGAGGTCGTGGCGACCATTCGCGATCAGCGCCCAGATGTGGTTTTTGCTCCGCATGTGGAAACGTCGGCCGGGGTTATTCTACCGGACGATTATGTGACCGCCATGGCTGCGGCGGCGCATGAGGTCGGCGCGCTTATGGTGCTGGATTGTATCGCGTCGGGCTGTGCTTGGGTCGACATGAAGGCGACGGGAGTGGATGTTCTGATCTCGGCCCCGCAGAAAGGGTGGAGCGCAACGCCTTGCGCAGGGCTGGTGATGCTATCCGAACGGGCCGAGGCGCGGCTTGAGGAAACCACGTCGGACAGTTTCGCCGTGGATCTGAAAAAGTGGCGGCAGATCATGCAGGCCTATGAGGGCGGTGGTCACGCCTATCACGCGACGATGCCGACGGATTCGCTGAAGGATTTCCGGGACACGATGGCGGAAACCCGAGACTATGGATTTGAAAAACTGCGCGACGCGCAGTGGGCGTTGGGCAATGGCGTCCGCGCGATGCTGAAGGACAAGGGCGTTGTCTCGGTCGCGGCTGATGGGTTCGGCGCGCCGGGCGTTGTTGTCAGCTACACGGGCGACCCCGAAGTGCAGAACGGCAAGAAATTTGCGGCTTTGGGGATGCAGATTGCGGCGGGCGTGCCTCTGCAATGTGATGAGCCCGAGGGGTTCAGTACTTTCCGTTTGGGTCTGTTCGGGTTGGACAAGCTCTATGATGTGGATGGCACAATCGCACGTCTGAAGCGCGTGTTGGATCAGGTGATCTAGGCGCGGGTCAGCGCACGCCCAGCCCCATCTGCATCAGCGTTTTACGTACCGGCGGCAAGGAATAGAGCGCATTCAGCCCCATCGCCCGTGCGTCGCGAAGCGGCCGTGCCTCGATCATCGAGGCGCGGTTCAGCAGGTCGATTCCCTTCACGCGCATCTCGATCTCGGTGTGGCGGGACTTGTGATAGGTGTCCAACATCTGCGCGTCGCCCAGCCCCTCGGGGCGGGCTTGCGCAAGGTCTAGAAGGCTGCGCAGATCGCCCAAGGACATGTTCAGCCCCTGTGCGCCGATGGGCGGAACCACATGGGCGGCCTCGGCCATCAGGGCGATACGCTCGCCTGACAGGCGCTCGGCCGATTGGCTGATGATCGGCCAGATCGTCCGGCGCGAGGCCAGTTTCAGCGGCCCGAACAACCCGCAGGACCGTTCGGTCATCAGCGCCTCGAACGCGTCGGGTTCAGTGTTCAGCAATTCAACTGCACGCGGCCCACGCTCCATCCACACAATCGCCGACGAAGGCTGACCCTGCCAGTCGGGCAGGGGAACCAGTGTGAACGGCCCGCCTGAACGGTGTATTTCGGTCGAGACGTTTTCGTGCGGGATCGGATGCGTGACGGCAAAGGCCAGAGCCTTTTGGCCGTAGCGCGTGGTGTGGATCTGGATGCCCGCCGCCTCGCGCATGGGCGAATTGCGCCCGTCTGCGGCCACGACCAGCTTGCAGCGGATACGGCTGCCGTCGCTCAGGCTCACGCGCGCTTCATTGGTGCGAGTGAACAGGCTGACCGTGCCGGTGCCGGGGCGAAAATCCACGTTGGGCAGTTCGGCCAAACGCGCCACCATCTCGCGCCGCAACAGCCAGTTGGGCAGGTTCCACCCGAAGGGCTGGTCCGAGATATCGGCGGCGTTGAAATCACGCACGACGCGGGGTTCGGGCACATCTCCGCCCGCGTCCACGATGCGCATGATCTGCAGCGGGGCGGCATGGGCATCCAGTCGCGCCCACAGCCCGCATTGATCCAAAAGCCCGTGCGCCGGTTGCAGGAAGGCCGTGGTCCGCATGTCGGACCCGTCCACGTCGCGTTCCGTCACCGGAGGGGTGGGGTCGACGCAGATCACGTCGAACCCGGCTGTTCCGAAAGCCGCCGCAGCGGTCAAACCGGCGATTCCACCGCCTGAAATCAGGATGTCACAGCTATCTGTCATGGGCTTGGCCTCCGTTTGGGCAGAACCTAGTGCGGTTCTGTGCGGGGTGCCAAGTGACATCCTGTCCCGTGCCTTACCCGCGTGAAATCAGGATGAGGATCAGGAACATCACCGGCACCATCATCACGGCGGGGATGTACAGGCCCGGCAGGCCGAACAACAAGATTGAACACCCCCACATGCTGAAGATCGCCAGGGCCGTATAACCCCAATCCTCACCGTCGCTCTGGGCCACGTCCTTGGCCATCCAGCCAAACAGGGGGATTGCAAACAACAGGCGCTGCCAGATGGGCAGGCGCCGAGGGACCTCGATCGCGCTCATGGTTTTCTCCGATTCTGTTCGTCGCTGAGGCGCATATAGGGGCGATGCTGCACCCGCGAAATACACAGATGGTCGCAGTGTGACAGCCTATCGCAGGCGGGCCAGAAACGCGGTCAGGTCGTCGGTGTGATGATGGATGTGATCGGCCTCTTGCGGCTCGGGCGCGACGTGGACGGTGCGCATTCCCATCGCATGCGGAGCGGCCAGATTGCGCGGGTCATCTTCGAACATGGCGGCTTTTTTGGCGTCGATCCCGTCCTTGGCAAAGATTGCCTCGAACGCAGCTTTCTGGGGCTTTGGTCGATAGCCCGCATGTTCGATCCCATAGATCGCATCAAACAGCCCGCTCAGACCGCGTGCCGCCAGAACCCGCTCGGCATAGGGCGCGCTACCATTGGTATAGACGATACGGCGGCCGGGCAGAGAACGGATGTGGTCGGCCAGTTCCGCGTCGGGGTCCATATGGCTCATGTCGACCTGGTGAACCGCGTGCAGATAGGGATCGGGGTCCAGATCATGCTCGGCCATCAGACCGGCCAGCGTGGTGCCGTATTCGCGCCAGTAATGGCCGCGCAGCCGATCCGCCTCGGCCCGGTCGACGCCGATGGCCTGCACCACGTAGTCGGTCATCAGCACCTCGATCTGATCGAACAGGCGCATATGGGGCGGGTAGAGGGTGTTATCCAGATCGAACACCCATTGGGTGACGTGAGAAAAGGCGGGTTTGACCATGGGCTTGGTTTAGGCTGCGCGCCAGCGGTTTTCAATGCCACACTTGATCCGAAGGGCCGGTGACGGATAGACAGGTTCGAACGAGGAGACGAACCACCCCATGCCCCAGTCCAAACAGTCCAACAGGGACGCCTACAGCCTGATACTCGAAGCGATAGACGTGGGTGTGTATAAACCCGGCGACCGTTTGGTCGAAAGCGAGCTGGCAGAGCGTTTCGGCGTATCTCGCACGCCCATCCGCGAGGCGTTGCAACGACTTGAGACGCAATCGCTGCTTGAGCGGGACGGGCGGTCTCTGATTGTGGCCTCGCTGGACCACAACCAGATGGCCGAGCTGTACGTGGTACGGCGCGAGTTGGAGGGGCTGGCAGCCAGTCTGGCGGCAAAACACGCCACCGAGGAAGAGATCAAGGTGCTGCAGGATATGGTCGCCGCTGACGATGCGCTGGTCGATGACCCGACCGCGCTGTCGCGTGCTAATCGACGTTTTCACGAACAGATCCATCTGGCCTCGCACAATCGCTATCTGGTGCAGCAACTGGACCTTGTGCACCGCACCATGGCGCTGATGGCGACCACCTCGCTGGCTGTGCAGGGCCGGGGAGAGATCGCTCAGAACGAACACAAGAGCATCGTCGACGCCATCGCTACGCGCGATGAAGAGGCCGCGGCTCGCGCGTTGAAGGAGCATATCTCGGTCGCCTTCATGACACGGCTGAAACAGGATGCTGTTCGGCGCGAATCCTGATCAGGGCGCGATTTCTTCATGGGCCTGACCATGCTGGGTCTTGTCCCAGAAGAATGGATTGATCACCAGTTCCCAGAGCGCCTTATATGCCGCCAGAACGCCCAAAGGGAAATATAGTGGCATGGTCGGGACCCAGGGCATTAGAAACCGCCTCTCACGCGCGGCGACGGCGAGCATTCCGGTAATCAGGTTGATGATCTCGGCTGTGATGAACAGGTAAATCAGACCTATCTGGATGTCGCCGGGCATGACCTGATCCAGCGGGCTGGTCAGGCCCAGGGTTGTAAGCCAGAACAGCCACAAGGCAGGGGCCAGCAAGAACTGCCCGACCGTGCCGAGGAAAAACGCTTGCACGCCCAGAAATCGCAGCGGGCCCAGTTCGGCTAGCAGGCGCAGGGGCGACCGCATGTGCACCAGATATGTGACCATGAACCCCTTGAGCCAGCGTGAGCGTTGCTTCACCCAGGGCCAGGCGCGGAAATTGGCCTCTTCGTAGGTGGTGGTATCGACCATCTCGGTCCGGTATCCGGCGCGGCTAAGACGGACACCAAGGTCGGCATCCTCGGTGACGTTGTGGGCGTCCCAGCCGCCCAGTTCCAAAAGCTTATCGCGGCGGAAGAAGAAGGTTGTGCCGCCCAATGGCACTACAAGGCCCATGCGCGCGATGCCTTGAAGGATGACCCGGAACCAACTGTTATATTCGATGGTAAAGCAGCGCGCGCGCCAGTTGGTGCGCGGGTTGTAGTAGTCCAAGACACCTTGCAGACAGACCACATCGTCATCAGCCTGCGCAAACTGGCGCACGACCCGCTCGATCTGGTCGGGCTGTGGCGCGTCCTCGGCGTCCCAGACACCCAGAATGTCGCCCCGGCAGAAGTCCAGCGCATAGTTCATCGCTCGGGGTTTCGTGGTCAGGCCGTTCAGGGCCGGGACCTCGATCGTTCTGATCCAGCTTGGCAGGTCGACCCGAGACAGCGTTTCGTGTGTGACGTCGTCAGACTGCTCAAGCACCAGAATGATGTCCAGCAAGGCTTTGGGATAGGTCAGGCGGTGCAGACGGCGGATCAGAGCATCCGCGATTTCGCGTTCCTTGTAGAGGGGCACCATGATCGACACGCAGGGCAGGCGATCCAGCTTGCCCTTCGGTAAGCGCGGTGGCTGCGGGACGGGCTTGAAATAGGCCAACAACCCGGCCAGCCGAAGGCTTAGAAACAAAGCCAGTGACCCGACAGCCGCACCGACAAGGACTAATAGCCCCAGTGTCGGGTAGACCAGAAAGCCAGTCATCAGGGTCAACAGCATCACCGTTGGGCCGATGCGGGCCCGCAAGCTCCAGGACCGGCAGCTTTGATCCTCGGACACGCGGGTTTCCGCCTTTTCAGCCAGGTCCTGCGCGTAAATGCGGGCGATTTCCCGGTCAATCGCGCCGGAGGAACACAGCACCGGCACTATGGCGCAATCCTGATCCTGCATCGCATCGCGGATCGCGTCGAAACGGTCAGGGCGTGCGGTGGCAATCAGCAGGATTGGACCACTCTGTTTCCAGGGGATGACATTGTGTTGCAACCAGAATTCGATGGGTTTGATCTGGCAGAGCCCATCCTGCGTCGGTGTCTCGGACAGGTTCGCCACCTGCAATCCGGTTTGATCCGCTAAGGCGCGCAAAACGTCGTCGCGGCTGACCCAGCCCTCGGTCACCAGAATCTCACCCAGCGGTGCCTGTTGTCGCGCTTGAAGGTGCAGTGCTTTTTCTAACTGATCCGGCGTGATCAGGCCCCGGTCGCGCAGACACGTGCCCAGAGGCCGCCTGACCCGCGTCGGAATGGGCGCGGCGCGTGCGAAATGTTGTAAGTTCAGTTCAACCACGAAAAAACCCTGACACGTTTGGCCGGTGTCAGGGTTCATCCATTAAGGTTAACAAGCGGTTAACCTTGATTCGCTTGTGTTATGCCTGTGCTTTTTGCGCGGCCATCGCCTGAGCAAAACGTTCAAACAAGTAGAAACTGTCCTGCGGGCCGGGTGACGCTTCGGGGTGGTATTGCACCGAATAGACAGGCCGGTCGGACATGCGAATACCGCAGTTCGATCCGTCAAACAGCGAGCGGTGGGTTTCGACCACGCCTTCGGGCAAGGACTGCGCATCCACTGCAAACCCGTGGTTCATCGAGGTGATCTCGACCTTGCCGGTCTCCAGATCCTTGACGGGGTGGTTCGCGCCGTGGTGGCCGTGGTTCATCTTGACCGTCTGACCGCCCAGGGCCAGCGCCAGCATCTGGTGGCCCAGACAAATGCCGAAAACGGGCAAGTCGGTAGTGTCCAGAACTTCTTTGATCATCGGAACGGCATATTCGCCGGTTGCCGCCGGGTCGCCGGGGCCGTTGGACAGAAACACGCCGTCAGGGTTATGGGCCAGCACTTCGGCAGCTGTTGCAGTGGCAGGGAGGACGGTTACGTCACAGCCCGACGAAGCCAGGCACCGCAGAATGTTGCGCTTTGCGCCGTAGTCGATGGCGACAACCTTGTGCACCGGTGCTTCCTGGCGTGTGTACCCGTCCGGCCAGGCCCAACGCATTTCATCCCAGCGATAGCTTTGTGCGCAAGTGACGTCCTTGGCCAAATCCATTCCCTCCAACCCGGCAAAGCCGCGCGCGGCAGCGACTAACGCTCCGATGTCGAAATTCCCTTCGGGGTCATGGGCCAGCGCTACATGGGGTGCGCCTTGTTGGCGGATGGCGCGGGTTAGGCGGCGGGTGTCGACGCCACCGATGGCAATACGGCCACGGCGTGCAAGCCATGTCTTCAGTTCTTCGGCCGAGCGCCAGTTGGAGGGCTCGGTCGGGTCCCACTTGACGACCATGCCCGCCGCGACGGGGTCGCCGGTTTCGTCATCCTCGGGGTTTACGCCGACATTGCCAATATGCGGGAAGGTGAAGGTTACGATCTGACCGGCATAAGAGGGGTCGGTCATGATCTCTTGATAGCCGGTCATGGCGGTGTTGAAACACAGCTCGGCAACAGTTTGGCCGGTGGCGCCAAAGCCGATCCCGTAGAACAGGGTTCCATCGGCCAATGCCAGACATGCGGTGGGCTTGGACGGGGTGTTCTGGGCCATGGCGCGACTCTCCTGCAAGGTAAACCGGCGCATACCTAAGGGGGTTACGCGTTTGGGTCAAGCCTGTTCAATTTTTGGGCTATGTAAAGAAATCAATAACTTAACTGTTGTTGACCCCTGTTGTGTCACGCTTTTTGTTTCGATATGGTCGGGGTTCCTTTTCCATGGGGATGGACAGATCATATGGATATGCGATCACGGGTGAACTCTGCCCTGAAGCAAGCAATGAAAGACAAGGAGGCCGAGCGTCTGTCGACGCTGCGGTTGATCAACGCTGCGATCAAGGATCGCGACATCGCCTCGCGCGCTTCGGACAATGAAGAGGCCAAGGGATGCGGCGATTCCGAGGTGCTTGAAATCCTTGGCAAAATGACCAAGCAGCGCAAGGAAAGCGCCCGCGCCTATGAAGAGGGCGGACGGCTGGACCTGGCCGAGCGTGAACTGCGCGAAGTCGAGGTAATCGAGGAATTCCTGCCCAAGCAGTTGGACGAGGACGAGGTCTCGCAAGCGATCCAGACCGCGATTACAGCTACAGGGGCAGGCTCGATCCGCGATATGGGCAAGGTCATGGGCGAGTTGAAGACGCGCTATACCGGTCAGATGGATTTCGGCAAGGTCGGCCCTATGGTCAAGGATCAGCTCTGCGCTGCGGCCAGCGGCGGCTGCTGATCACAATAGAATCCTGACATTGCATCTACTGCGCGACCGGGTCGCGCAGTTTTAGATTCAGATCGTCGTATAGGGCGATCCGTTCTTCTTCGGTCAGAAACGCGCCAATCTCAACCTCGCGCCCGTCACCGATGAGGGTGACATAGTTGGGTACGGGTCCGCCATGCTTGTGCATTTCGGGGCGGGCCCAATAGCGGTTGCAGCTCCACTCCTGTTTGCCGTGCCTAGGGTTGTGGTGCACCAACCGAGCTTGCACCTTGGTAAGTGTCAGAACCTCGAACACACTGCGGGCGCGGTAGTTGGCCTGTATCGCAAGCCATAGTCCAAGGACCGAGATCAACAGGAACGGCAGCAGCCCCCACAAAAGGGGGGACCCGAGCACCGCCATAAGCGGGATCAGGCCAAACAGAAACACCGCTAGTACCACTCGCACAGCCCAGCGGGGCGGCAGCGAGTTATGGGGCCACAACCTCAGTTCCTGTTCCGTGTCCGATCTTTGTGTCCAGCTATAGGGCATAAGGAAATTCTAGCGTTTTTCTGGCCGGTGTCGATTGGATCGAAGGCAAATTTGTGTGCCTAAGAGGCAAAGAAAAACCCCGCCAGTTGGGCGGGGTTTTTTTGTGTTCAGGTCGGGATTAGTGGGCGTGGCCCTTGTCCCAGTCTTCCTGCTTGGGCAGCTGCTCGAACGTGTGCTCGGGCGGCGGCGAGGGCAGGGTCCATTCCAACGTATCCGCGTATTCGTTCCACGGGTTCGGACGGGTCTCTTTCGCGCCGCGCATCAGGGCGTAGATCACGATGCCGAAGAACAACAGGAACGAGGCGAAGGAAACGAAGGCACCGATCGACGACACAAAGTTCCACTGGGCGAATGCCTCGGGGTAGTCGATATAGCGGCGCGGCATGCCCTGACGGCCAAGGAAGTGCTGCGGGAAGAAGGTCAGGTTTGCGCCGATGAAGAACATCCAGAAGTGGATCTTGCCCCAGAATTCGGAATACTGACGGCCCGTCATCTTCGAGAAGTAGAAGTAAACGCCGGCGAAGATCGCAAAGACTGCACCCAAGCTCATCACATAGTGGAAGTGCGCAACCACGTAGTAGGTGTCGTGATAGGCGCGGTCGACGCCAGCCTGCGACAGAACCACACCGGTCACACCACCAACCGTGAACAGGAACAGGAAGCCGAACGCGAAGAGCATCGGAGTTTTGAACTCGATGGAACCGCCCCACATGGTCGCAATCCACGAGAAAACCTTAACGCCGGTTGGAACCGCGATGACCATCGTTGCCAGCATGAAGTAGGCTTGCTGACGCAGCGACATGCCGACGGTGTACATGTGGTGCGCCCACACAACAAAGCCCAGCACACCGATTGCGATGATCGCCCAAACCATCGGCAGGTAGCCGAAGATCGGTTTGCGCGAGAAGGTCGCGATCACGTGGCTGATGATGCCGAAACCGGGCAGGATTACGATGTACACTTCCGGGTGGCCGAAGAACCACAGGATGTGCTGATACAGGATCGGATCGCCGCCACCGGCCGGGTCAAAGAAGGTGAAGCCAAAGTTGCGGTCCATCAGCAGCATGGTGATCGCGCCTGCCAGAACCGGCAGCGACAGCAGAATCAGCCACGAGGTGACGAAGATCGACCAGCTGAACAACGGCACCTTGAACAGGGTCATGCCCGGGGCACGCATGTTCAGGAAGGTGGTGATCATGTTGATCGCGCCGAGGATCGAGGAGGCGCCCGATACGTGCACGGCAAAGATCGCAAGGTCCATGGACATGCCGCCCTCGGTCGTGGACAGCGGCGGATACAGAACCCAGCCAACACCTGAACCAAGCTGGTCATTGCCACCGGGGCTGAGCAGCGAAGCCACACCCAGCGACGTACCAGCGACGTACAGCCAGAATGACAGGTTGTTCATCCGCGGGAACGCCATATCAGGCGCGCCGATCTGCAACGGCATGAAATAGTTGCCAAATCCGCCGAACAGGGCCGGGATGACCACGAAGAACATCATCAGAACACCATGATAAGTGATCATAACGTTCCAAAGGTGCCCGTTAGGGGTACACGGGTCGGCCATGAACCCTTCGAGGCACATGTACTGCACACCGGGGTGCATCAGTTCGAGCCGCATGTAGACGGTCATCGCCACCGAGATGAACCCGGCCAGCGCCGAGAAGATCAGGTAGAGAATCCCGATGTCCTTGTGGTTGGTCGACATGAACCAGCGCTGAAAAAAGCTGCGCTCGTCTTCATGATCGTGACCATGAATGGCTGCGTCTGCCATTAGGTGCCTCCTGTTGCAATTCGACCGCGCAGCCGGACCTCTCCGACGCGCGGGATTCCTGCTGGTTTTAGAATGCGAAAGAGGCACCTTCAATGGCCGAGTTTGATCTGGATCAAGAATAATTGTCGCGGGTCCCCGAGGCGCCTGCGATTTTTCGACCATGAACAGCCGCTATTTGGGCATCGGTGGCGAATATTCAAGTGTCGCGCAATCGGGAGCAAATCGCGGCTTGACCCGCGCCGGGGCGCGCCTCAGAACTAAACGCAACCCCGCATTCGGAGACCAGACATGACCGCCTATGACACCGACAACATCTTCGCCAAGATCCTGCGCGGCGAAATCCCCTCGACCCGCGTCTACGAGGACGATGACACTTTGGCGTTCATGGATATCATGCCCCGCTCGGACGGGCATCTTCTGGTGATCCCGAAAACTCCGTGCCGCAACTTGCTGGACGCCACGCCCGAGCAACTGGCCGCGGTGATCGCGACGGTTCAGAGGATGTCGCATGCCGTGATGGCGGCGTTTGATGCAGACGGAGTAACCGTTCAGCAGTTCAACGAGGCCGCTGGCGGGCAGGAGGTATTCCATTTGCATTTCCACGTCCTGCCGCGCCATGAAGGCGTTTCGGTGCGGGCACCGGGGACGATGGGTGATTTCGAACTGATCGCCCAACATGCCGAAAAGATCAAAGCGTCTTTGGCCTGATCGGGCCAGAGCGAGAAAAAGAATTGCCGTTCCGATTTGGGGTCGGAACGGCAGACTCGTTACCAAGAACTTGTCCGTATCCGAGGGCGGACCCTCGATGATCGGATGAACACACCACTCACTCTAGAACGGTGAAACCATCTTACCCGGTTGCGGCTGCGGTGTATCGAATTGAGCGGATTTACCGTTAATTTTCCTTAACTGGCCTGGAATTGGCCCTCGAAAAACGCTTTGCCCGGAAACAGAACGGGTTGAGGTGCTTGGATTGTTGAGGCCTGCGGCGAATTCTGTCGATTCGATACTGACGCCTCAAATCCGTTCGGTCGCGAAGATTTCCGTAAAGGTCTTTTGCAGCGCAGTGTCCACATCGGCCATTGTCACAGGCAGGCCAAGATCGACCAGGGATGTTACGCCATGGTCTAAGATACCGCAGGGCACGATGCCTGAAAAATGCTCCAGATCAGGTTCAACATTGATTGAGATACCGTGAAAGCTGACCCACTTGCGCAGGCGTAACCCGATCGCGGCAACCTTGTCTTCGGCTGGATGACCTGTGGCTGTCAGGGGTTTGTCGTCGCGCTGCACCCAGACACCGACGCGCCCGTCGCGGATTTCACCGCGCACGTTGAACTCTGCCAGTGCCGCAATCACCCAGTTTTCCAGCTGCTTGACAAAGCGCCGAACATCCTTGCCGCGCTTGTTCAGATCCAGCATCACATAAGCCACGCGCTGACCGGGGCCGTGATAGGTGTATTCGCCGCCGCGTTTGGTCTGGTGGACAGGAAATCGATCCGGGTCGACCAGATCCTCGATGCGGGCAGAAGTGCCTGCGGTGTAAAGCGGCGGATGCTCCAGCAGCCACACGCATTCCTCGGCCTCGCCCGCAGCAATAGCGGCGACGCGATCTTCCATAAAGACCACGGCGTCTTGATAGTCAGTCAGCCCGTCAGTGATTTTCCATTCCATGGGGCCTCTTACAATGGTAGTTGGCTGGGGAAAAGGGCTAGGCGGCTTCGGTCAGGCAGCGCTGCAGGACCTGTGCATAGGTTTCGGCCCCTTGTGCGCCGGTCAGCAGGTACTTGCCACCAAACACCATGGACGGCACGCCCGAGATTCCGCGACTGGTCCAGAACTGCTGCTTCTCACGCACAGGCGCGATGTGATCCCCGGAGGCCAGCGCTGCGCGTGCGACTTGAGCGTCCAAACCAGCGGCCTCGACCGCGTTCAGCAAAACGTTCACGTCCGAGACATCCTGTTGCTCGGTGAAATAAGCGTGGAACAGGGCCATTTTCAGCGGATGCTGGCGCCGCTGCGTTTCAGCCCAATCCAGCAACTGATGCGCGGCGAATGTGTTTACGATTCGGCTGTCATCATCGAAATTGAACTGAAACCCGAGTTCCGTCCCGATCTGCACCAACCGATCCCGCGATTGCTGGCTTTGCTCGGGGGTTGACCCGTATTTCTCGATGATATGCTCGCGCAGGTTCTGTCCTTCGGGCGGCATGTTGGGGTTCAACTCGAAAGGGTGCCAGCGCAGGCGGGCCAGAACGTTCTGAGACTGCAGCGCCTGATCCAGTTGCCGAAAGCCCACGATGCACCATGGACACACAACGTCCGACACGATGTCGATCTGGACGACGGGGCGGGTATCGGTTTCGGTCATTTGGGGCTCCTGCATGGGCGATAGGCTGGATTTGACGCTTTAGATATGAAGCCCCGAACGGAATTCAAACCACCCTTGTTTTTGCCTCTTCACATCCCCGCGCACAGCGTCTATACGCGCCTCTACCAAGTCACTGGCAGTGCGGTCGTGGCGGAATTGGTAGACGCGCAGCGTTGAGGTCGCTGTGGGGTAACACCCGTGGAAGTTCGAGTCTTCTCGACCGCACCAAATCTTCATATTTTTGATACTAGATACGCACTGAGTGCGTGTCGTTTTGCCTCGTTTGGCTTTGGATTTCCGATACGCGCAATTCACGTCTCGCCCGTCCGGGTTCGGACGTGTATGACGGTGAGTAAGAGCAGTCGGAAGGTGCAAATGTCTCAGACCATTACCGTATTCACAACGATGAAGAACGAAGGCCCCTATATGCTGGAATGGGTCGCGTTCCATAAGTCGTTGGGCGTGGATCACTTTGTGATCTACACCAATGATTGCGAAGATGGCACCGACGAGATTGCGCAGCGTTTGCAAGCCCTGGGCCTTGCCACCCATGTTAACAACGAAGTGAAAGAAGGCGGCAATCCTCAACACCAGATGCTGCGACGCGCGCGCCGTCAACCCAAGGTGAAAGAGGCCGATTGGCTGATGTGTCTCGATGTGGACGAATTCTGGAACATACGCTGCGGCGACAACAGCTTTCCCTCGTTGATTGCCGAGGTAGAAGAACGGGCAGGGCAGCCGGTGGATGCGATCTCGTTTGCCTGGAAGCTGTTTGGAAGTTCGGGCAATCTCAGCTTTGAAGACAAACCCGTGACCGAGGCGTTTTCGATGGGGGATCAGGAATACCCCTATCACTCGGGCCGGGCTTACGGGTTGAAGACACTGTTCAGGAATAACGGTAAGTTTCGCCGGTTCGGACCGCATCGCCCCAAAGGGTTCGAACCCGACGAGGCCGCCGATATCGCCTGGTCGGATGCCAGTGGTAATCTGTTTCCGGCTGAAAAGGTGGGCTGGCGCGCGTGGCGTCGGTTCGATCATTCATTCGGGCGGCTACACCATTACTCAGTGCGGTCGCTGGACGGATTCCTGATCAAACGCGACCGGGGTCGGACCAACCATATCCGCATGGATCAGGGTCAGTCCTACTGGCAGGACATGAATGTCAACAAAGAGCAGGACCAATCCATTCTGCCTGCCGCACGGCGGGCCACGCCTCTGCTGGACGAATTGAAAGCAGATACGGAACTTGGTGCGCTTCACGCGACGGCTTGCGACTGGCACCGCGCCAAGATCGCCGAGATCAAGATGCGGCCGGATTGGGTGGAATTCCGGTCTTGGCTGGCTGACAATCTGACGTGACGCCCATGGCAGACGATCTTTCGAAAGAGCAGCTTCAACCTGAACATCCTGATCGCAAGACCGGGTACGAGCGCATCTTGACCGATCCCGCTCCGCCGTGGTTCGTGGAGCTTTACCCCGGCGGTGATGGCACCGGATTTCTGGAAAAACTCGACCGCCACTCGATCCTGTTTCATCAGCGGTCTGCATCGCAGCTGGTTGTTAGCTTTGACAATATTGCCAACGCAAACGACCTGTCCTTTGCGCGCGAACCCTGGGGGTGGAAGTTCTTTCGCGATGAGGGGTGGTCGCATATGGGGGTCTTTGCCCGCACCAAAGCCTGGTATCGCGACCCCGAGATTTTGACTTATTTCGAAGGTAAGGCTGCCGCAGGCTTCTTTAACGGTTTTGACCGGGTCGTGTTTGCCGGGGCCTCGATGGGCGGGTTCGGCGCGCTGACTTTCTCACAGCTTGTTCCGGGCGCGCATGTGATCGCGTTTAATCCGCAAACCACGCTGGATGAGCGTCTGGTGCCATGGGAAACCCGCTATCGATTCGGCCGGGTACAGGATTGGGATCTGCCCTTGAGCGATGCGGCGCAGACGGTGGGTGCGGCTGGGCGTGCCTATGTATTTTATGACCCTTTCTTCGATCTGGACCGCAAACAGGTCGAGCGTTTGCAAGGCGACAATGTGTTGTTGCTCAAGACCTGGTTTTCCAACCATTTTGCTGCCCCGATGCTGCGCAAACTGGATATCCTGAAACCGGTCATGCTGGGCGCGATGGACGGCACGTTGGAACCGGAAGGGTTTTACAAGATGATGCGCGCGCGCCGCCGTTTGCCCTTGTATATGCGCGGCATCGAGAGCATGGCAGGCGACCGCCATGACGCATTGGTCCGGCAGGCGCGCCAACGGTTTCGTAGGCTGCGCCGTTCCGCGATGGCCGCCGCAAGCGACGCGTCATGACCGCCGCGCGGGGCGTCTTTATCGGTCAGCGCAAGGATCGCATGGGCGCGCGTCTGCTGATGATGCTGACCTGCATTCGTTTGGCCGAGGATTTTGGCGCCGACTATAAGGTCAACTGGTTTCCCAAAGGCGCCGACGCCCCCGAGTTGGACACGCCTTCGGAGTTGTTCACCCGAAGCTGGATGGACATGCATTTTCTGGATGCGCATGCATTCGATGCGTTGACACAGGACGCATTGCCGGTCTGGTCGTTTCTGGGGGACAAATCGCCGGATCGGTTGCAGGCGCATCTGGCCGTGGGTCGCTCGGTCCTGGTCGAGGAAGGGTTCGAGGTCCTGGCCTTTCCATGGGAGGATATCGAAACCATCCGCCCCCGGTATCGGAACTTCATCCATCGGATTGGATTTGCCGAGGATATCCGGGCCGTCATGGAGCAGGCTGATGCACGGCTTTCGGGGCAGGGGGTGTCAGCCTATCACATACGCCGTGGCGACATTCTGAATGGCGAACCGTGGAAGCACACCACATGGCCCGCCAAGATTGAGCCCGAAGAGTTGTACGAGGCGCATTTGGAAAAGACCAAGGGCCAAACGGCAATCATGTTCTCGGACCAACCGGAACTGATCGCCCGGTTCCAGAGCAAATTCCCGCAGCTTTTGCAGATGTCCGATATCGCCGACCTGTCCAGCCTGTCCCGCGCCAAGCGCGATTTCCTAGAACTTTATGCGATGTCGCGGGCCGATCAGGTGATTGCCCCGTTCATCTCGGCCTTCTCCATGGCAGCGGCACGGATTTCAGGGCAGCAACGGAAAGTGTTTCGGGAGGTTCTGACCGAAGAAGAGATGCAAGCCGCGAACGAGCGTATGGTTCAGCGTCTCGGTAAAGGTGCGGATCAATTTCTGAACTTGTCCGAAGCGGCACATGTATATTCCAAGGCGTCGTTCTTTCTTCACGGCCTTGGGTCAGGGGATCGATTTGACGAAGCCAAAATGCTTGTCGACCCCTTATTGCAGGCCGGGGCTGACAATGCGTTCTTGCCTTTGTTGCAGGCGCTGAACCTTTTCTACCTCCGGGATTGGGCTGCAGCGTTGACCTTGACCGAGCAGGCCCTGAACAACCCCAACCTGTGGCCCGAGGATCATGCGGTGGCCACGGCTTTGCGCGCTGCCATTTTGGGCGGTCAGAAGCGGCGTTGGATGGCGGCTCAGACCTTTGGGCGTGCGTTCTGGACCAAGCCGCTGCGCCCTGATGTTATCATTTTCGGGTCTCGGTTGGTTTATCGTGATCAGATGTCATATCGCGCGATGCCTCCGCTGGATTGGGTCATGCTGAAAAGCGTTCGACGGCCATGGTTCAACTACAATTCACATGTCGCGCAACGCAAAGTTCTGGTTCGGTTGCCCTGCAACTTTGATCTGCTGCTGTTGGATTGGGCCTGTCTAGCTATAGACCAGAGGGCGCAGCGTCTTGCCTCGAACGCTGCGCGCCTGTCGGTGCTTTTGGAAAGCATGCAGAGTTCGACCCTGTTGCCGGAAGACGTTCGGATGTCGCCTGAAAGCGCGGCGTTCCAAGGCACGAAGGCTCTGATCCAGTTGCATTTGGGCGAAGCCAGCTTGGGGCAAGCGATCGATACGGCCCAAAGGGCGGTGCAGGACTTGCCTGATAGTGCACTGTATCTAAAGCGGCTGGCCGAACTCCTCGAGCAGGCAGGTGACATTGTTTCCGCCCGCCTGACCATGGCGGAGGCTTTGGCCTGTGACCCGGACAATCCGTTCCTGATCTTCGCAATGGGGCAGTTTCTGACGCGCAACGACGCCGTAGAACAAGGCCAGAACCAGATCATTCAAGCGGCGGATCTGGATGACAATACCGCCGCAATTCAGGGCGAGGCAGGGCAAATCCTATTGCGGCGCGGAGATCGGCAGCAGGCCCGCAGATACCTGAAACGCGCGCGCGACCTGTGTCCGACCTTCAAAAAATTCTCGAACCAGCTAAAGCGGGCAGGCGGCGATGGGTGAGTTTTCCGCTTGGTGCCCCTGCCAAAAATTCGTAGTTTGTTCGCAAAATCTAAACGATCCCGCGACGAAGCTCCGGGCAACAAGAAAGCAGCAGGGCAGTCTTTCATGACCGATCAGGATCCACGCTTTATCAGCATTACCCCTATGAAAAACGAAGGCCCCTTCGTGCTGGAATGGGTGGCGCATAACCGGGCGATAGGCGTGGACCAGATCGTCGTGATGACCAACGATTGTACCGACGGCACAGACGCTCTGTTGGGGCGGTTGGATGAGCGTGGGATCGTCACTCATGTAGACAACAACTCGCGCCGTCGGACCAGCCCACAGAAACGCGCCTATAACGCTTTCATGCGGATGGAAATTGCGCGCCCGCAAGACTGGGTCATTGTGATTGACGCGGATGAGCATATCAACGTCAAGACCGGCGACAACACGCTGCGCGCGCTGACGCAGGCGATCCCCGAGGCCAGGACCATCTCGATGACATGGCGGCTTTTCGGCAATGCGGGGGTCGAGCGGTATGAGGATCGGTTTCTGTCGGATCAGTTTCGGCAGGCCGCGCCCGAGCGGATTTTTCGACCTCCGCAAGCGTGGGGCTTTAAGACGATGTTCCAGCGAGAGCTTTGGGACGCGCTGGGCGTGCACCGGCCCAAGCGCCCAACGGTCGAGACGATGGAGGAATGCCATTGGTACAACGGCTCGGGTCAGCGGATGCCGGACCGGTACTATGACAAGAGCTGGCGTTCAGCGCGGGATTCGGTGGGGTATGACCTGGTGCAACTGAACCACTACGCCCTGAAATCCTGCGAGAGCTATTTAGTAAAGAAGATGCGCGGGCGGGCGCATCATTTGGGCGAAAGCCTTGGCATGGAATACTGGAACATGATGAACCAGAACGCCGAAACAAACACATCCATCGATGCCGTTCTGGATCGCAAACGGACGATTTACTACGAGATGCTATCCGACCCCGAAACGGCGCGTTTGCATCATAAATCGTGTGACCTGCATCGCCAGCACATTGCCCAGCTGCGCGAACAGCCTGAAATGCGGGTATTGATGCAGCAGATGACATCGGGGTTCGAGGTCAGCCAGCCGTGAGGCAGGGTTTGGGCAGTAAGGCGAGGGCGCTCTGATGCTGTGGCTACATCTGGGCATGCCCAAAACCGGCACGACCGCTTTGCAGGGGTTTTTGCGCGACAATTCTTCGGCTCTGGCGGATGCGGGTCTACACTATATGGAGGCCGGGCGCAGGCGGTTGGAGGGTAAAACCCGACTGGTGATGAGCCACAACATCATCGCCTTTCACATCAACCAGACCAATGAGCCCATGGACCCGTTCCGCGCAGCCATGACTAGCGAATTCGACGATCATGCGGATCGGACCTGCCTCGTGTCCTCCGAAATGTTCTATTCGGTCGATTTGGCGCGTTTGGCACAAGTATTCGCGGAAATCCCAGCACGTCAGCTACGGATCACCTTCTATTGCCGCCGCTATTCCGATTTCTTCGAGGCCGACTACAAGCAGCGCGCCAAGAACGGTCGTTTGGTGAATGCGGGTTCGGACTATATCAAGGCGCAGCTTGCGCAGATCGAGGCCAATCCGGCGCAGTATAGTTTCGCCGCCAAAGTTGCCGACATTCGCACCGCTTTTCCCGGTGTCACCGTGGTGCCGATGCTATATGACCGGGCTGAGATGACGAATGGCCATGTGGTGGTCGATTTTTTGACGCGGGTCGGGACTCCGGTCGCGGATGACCTGATGGGCCAGCAACCTGCCAATCCGTCCCAGTCACGAGCCGCGAGCGAAGCCTTTGGTATCGTGACCCGCGCAATGGGGCGCAGGAAAAGCCGTCAGTTGCGGCGGACCACACTGGATTATCCAGTCATGGTGCGCCGCAACGATGTGCTGGAACCGGACGAGCGCGCGTGGTTGGATGACTACATGGCTGGCCAAGACTTGTCCTTTCAGCGGGAATTCTTCCCTGATCGGCACAGCCTGTTTTCGCAGGTCGAGTTGAGCGCGCAGGAACAGGCCTTTCGCCGAGACACGCCGCAGGAATATGAGGCGCTAAGGAAGGCATCCGAAATCGTGTTCCGGTTGGCGCTAGAGGCGCAGCCTTAGGGTAAAGTTACCAGCCAGTCAGCCAGCTTGTCACCGATTAGGTGCGGGTTGTCTTCCTGTACGAAATGAATGCCCGGCCCGATATCGACGGTCTGCAAGTTCTGGATGGTCTCGCGGCACCACGCGACGCCATCTTCCCGGATCGTACCGCCAGGGCTGGCATAAAACAGCAACATCGGTATTTCGGTCTCACCCATCCATTGGCTATAGGCACTGACGATCTGGTGCATGTCCGAGGGCGCTCCATCAATCGGTATTTCGCAGGGCCAGACCCGCACCGGTTTGCGGCTGCGCGCGGTTGGGTAGGGCGCGCGGTAGGCGTCCATCTCTTGCTGGGTCAGGTCGCGGACAATGGCGCTGGGCAGGATTTTTTCGACAAACATGTTCAGGCCCGAGATCAGCGCCCATCCCAGTCCCGGTGTGCGCATCATTTTGAATCCGGTGCGGAAATCAGTGGGGAATGCGGCCCATGTCATCGGGCGAATGATCCCTTCCATAAACGCGATGCCGCGGATGTTTTCGGGATGTCGGCTTGCATAGTGAAACCCAAGGGCCGAACCCCAGTCGTGGATGACCAGTATTACATTCGTCAGACCCAGCGCCTTGATGAAACCGTCGACAAAGGGGAAGTGATCGTCAAACCGATAGGGGATGTCGGGTTTGTCCGATTTGCCCATACCGATCAAATCCATCGCAATGGCGCGATGGCCCTTGGCAGCATAGGGGATGATATTGCGCCACAGATAAGATGAGGTCGGGTTGCCGTGCAGAAACAGAACCGGTGCGCCTTCGCCCTCATCCACATAGTGAATTTTCTGGCCGTTGACCTCGATATATTTGGAGTCGAACGGAAATTCGGCTGAGATCGGCTTTTCGGAATGCATTGAGAGGGCCTTTCTGAGGTGCGCGCATACGGGATCGCTGCGGATGCGCAACCATAGCAGCCCTTTTGGGCAGCAGGATAAACAATCGTGTTAGTCGCCAAAGGCGCTGGGCGGCATGGTCTTCCGATTGTAGCATTCATTTGCCCCTCTGGTTGGGGCCGCAAACAGGAAGGAGCAGCCCGTGGTCGATATCCCTAAGCCCTCAGCCCGGATTGAACTGCTTTCGCGCGCGGCACATCCCGGTTTGATGGATGCGGCGACCGATCCCGATTTGCTGATCGTACTGATCCTGGCCAATCTGATGAGCGACCGGCTGTGGCATATCCGCGATCAGATACTGTCCCGAGTGGACCCGACGGGGCGGGATCTCGCGCCAAACAGCCAGGTCACCCATGAGATGCTGGAGTTTATCGACCGCCACTTCACCCATGACTTCCCCATGGGCACGGCAGATCGTGTGGGGCTGCTGAACCTTCAGGATGAAAGGGACCGGCTGGGGGTAGAACCTGTTGATCGCATCAAGGCACAGCTTTGGCGGCACGTGACCCGCCGCCGCTCGGACGGGTTGTTGACCCCCGCGCTGGACATCTTTCCGGTGCTCGAACGAGATCAATTGCCGCTTTACATCTACAATACAATCGACGGTTTGCATGCTATGTCGCGTCTGATGGGCCATAAAAAGCACCGGCCTATGGGTGTCACCGTTTGCGCGGATGAGGCTACGCTGACAACGTCGCTGGCCACAATCCTGCACGGTATTTCGCTGATGGATGCTTTTATGGTCGGCTCTCCGGGCCACTACACGACGTTGTTGCAAAAGGACGGCCAGCGGTTCTGGTGCAACGGAAAGCCGGAGTATTTTGACCATGCGGGGTGGCAGAGGCTCACGAACGGCCCGGATGCCGCCGACCCTCTGGCCGAGTTCGACCGACGCGTGCCCTATGCCGACAGGTTTATCACCATGTACGGAACCTTGGTGCTGGACGGCAGGCCAAGTACGATTCCGTCAGAGCAATTGGATCGCTTCAATGCGGATTGCAGGGCGTTTTTCGGGATTGAGCTGCCGCCGTTCCGAACACTTCGCCACCAAGGCGTGAGCTTCGTCCCTAGCCGGGCGACAACCGAACAATTGAGGCGCTTTGACACGCTGAAAGGCGCAGACGAGGTGCGCAGCCTGTTGACCGAGCTTGCGGCTTCGGATGATCTCTCGGTCTTTGGAAAGGCGCGGTATTGCTATCGGGATGTGTCGGTTCAGGCGCCGGGGGCGTATCTGGCGAACTCTTTGCGCGGACCGAAACTGCGGCAGGCGGCGCAGGAAGTTGATGGGGTAAAGGCCGCGTTGGACCGGATCAGGCGGATTGCGGGAGATGTCAGTATCTATGGCCGCCGCGAGAGGATTGCGATGGCCGATGAAGCGCTGTTGTTTGATACGGGCGATGATGTGGACCGCGGGCTCTTGCTGCTGTCGTTGCTTCTGGCCTCGCCAGGCATCGACGCAGAAGCGAAGCGCGCCATGCAACTTATCGCTACGAAAGAGGCGACGTTTCTGACCTTGGGCCATACCGTTCTGGATGTCGCAACGTTGAAGCAAACCGATGCAGCGGTTGGCTCGACCCTACTGCGGTTGAGCGTTGAGTCGCTGACCGCGATCTAGGGCTACTCCACTACGATCTCTTGCCGTTGCCGTCCGGTTGTCTTGTCGAATATCAGGATGCGGTTGTCGTCCGTGACCACGGCGTACCAGTTGTTCCCGATGGTGACCGCCTGCGCCTTGGCGCCGTTTGGCAGCTCGATCTGATCGGGCAGGGTGGGGGTTCTGTCCGATAGCCGGATGACAATCAGCGCGAATGTCACTAGAACGCCGCCAATCATCACCGCGGTCAGCAGCATGACCATCCGCCGCAGCAATCGAAGCTGAGGCGTTTCCTGCGGTTCTTGCGGTTCGGAAGGGACAGTCATGGGCACTCGCCAGATTGAATTTCAGATCGCGGCAGATCCGCCGCCACGCCTTGATAAGGCGCTTTCGCGCGATGTGCCACCCGAGGAAAATCTGTCTCGCACGCGTCTTGCCCGATTGATCGAAGAAGGTGCCGTTTGGATCAACGGAACCGTGGCCAGCGATCCCAAGGTAAAAGTGGCCGAGGGCACATCTGTCACGATTGCGGTGGCCGAGGTCGAAGACAGCCATATCGGCCCCGAGGATATCCCGCTGGAGGTGGTGTTCGAGGACGCCGATTTGATCGTCATCAACAAACCCGCAGGCATGGTAGTGCATCCTGCACCAGGCTCGCCCAATGGAACGCTAGTGAATGCTCTGCTGCATCATTGCGGAGATGACCTGTCGGGCGTGGGTGGCGTAAAGCGTCCGGGTATCGTGCATCGAATTGACAAGGAAACCAGCGGCTTGCTGGTCGTCGCTAAATCAGATGCCGCGCATCACGGCCTGGCCGCCCAATTCGAGGCGCATACGGTCGAGCGCTATTATCGCGCGGTGTGCTACGGTGTTCCCGACGCCAACGATCCCCGTTTGCGCGGTGTGAAGGGTGTCAGTTTTGAGCCCGGCAACATCATGCGCCTGACCACGCAATTGGCCCGTCACAAGACCGACCGACAGAGACAGGCGGTTCTTTTCCATGGCGGGCGTCATGCCGTGACGCGGGCGCGGGTGGTTGAGACATTTGGCGACCCGGCGGGATTGGCCTTGATCGAATGCTGGCTGGAAACGGGCAGAACGCACCAGATTCGCGTGCATATGGCCCATGCGGGACACGGTTTGGTGGGCGATCCCGTCTATGGCGGCAAACGCAAGCTCGCGGCCAAAGCGTTCAGTACTGATACCGCCGAAGCGGTGCGCGCCTTCCCGCGACAGGCTTTGCACGCCGCGGTTCTGGGGTTCGAGCACCCCGTCACTGGCGATATTTTGCGGTTTGAGGCTAATTTGCCGGAAGACATGGAGAAACTGATTGATAAGCTGCGCGCGCCGTTGTCATAATATGCGCACACTCGTGAGTAACGCGTTCTTATCTTTTCTTTATCGTTGGTTAATACCACTCTGTTAGCGCTGCCTCTTGAATGAATCGGGACGACCTCCCATATCCTATGTTAACAACTTAAACATTTGTCGGAGGGACATGAATTATGGCAAATTACGCAAATCTCCCCGCGCCGACGCCCGAGGGTGGCCTGAACCGCTATATGCAGGAAATCCGCAAGTTTCCGCTGCTGGAGCCGGAAGAGGAATACATGCTGGCCAAGCGCTGGGTCGAAGAGCAAGACACTGAATCGGCTCATAAAATGGTTACGTCGCATCTGCGCCTGGCAGCTAAGATCGCGATGGGTTATCGCGGCTACGGTCTGCCGCAGGCCGAGGTGATTTCCGAGGCCAATGTAGGCCTGATGCAGGCGGTCAAACGGTTCGACCCGGAAAAAGGGTTCCGTCTGGCGACCTATGCGATGTGGTGGATTCGTGCCTCGATCCAGGAATATATCCTGCGGTCCTGGTCGCTGGTGAAGCTGGGAACGACCTCGGCGCAGAAAAAGCTGTTTTTCAACCTGCGCAAGGCCAAGGCGCGTATCGGCGCGTTGGAAGAGGGTGATTTGCGCCCTGAAAACGTGGCGCAGATCGCCAACGATCTTGGCGTGACCGAAGAGGAAGTCATCAGCATGAACCGCCGGATGTCTGGTGGTGATGCCTCGTTGAACGCGACCGTCGGGTCCGAAGGCGAAGGTACCATGCAGTGGCAGGACTGGCTTGAGGATGAAGATGCCGATCAGGCAGGCGACTATGAGGCGCGCGACGAGTTGGACGCACGCCGCGAATTGCTGGCCGCCGCGTTGGAGGTGCTGAATGACCGCGAAAAGGACATTCTGACTCAGCGCCGCCTGATGGATCAGCCTGTGACGCTGGAAGAGTTGAGCACGCAGTATAACGTCAGCCGCGAGCGCATCCGTCAGATCGAGGTGCGGGCCTTCGAAAAGCTGCAAAAGAAAATGCGCGACCTTGCGCGCGAGAAAGGGATGCTGGGCCAGATGTAATCCGGCCGCTGCGAACCAAAGCCCGCCTGAGACGGCGGGCTTTTTTGCGTCCAATACCGTTTAAGGTCTCGCTCTCTGATAAGTGATGTGTTGACGTCAGAAATGGCCAAAAATGCCTGACTTCGTGCCTAGACGTTGCTAAAAGAACCGAGATTGGGCCGTTAGCGATAACGGTCATGCTGAAATTTGGGAGGGACTTATGCAAAACCCGGTTCAATGGGGCGTTCTGGGCGCCGCGAATTTTGCGCGTCGGTTTATGGCTCCGGCTATTCACGCGGCGGAAGGCGCGCGGCTGGCCGGATTGGCAACGTCAAGCCCGGCCAAGGCCGAACCGTTTCAGGCTTTTTGCCCCGATCTGACCGTTTATGACAGCTATGATGCGCTGCTGGCCGATCCGCAGATCGATGCGGTTTATGTCCCGCTGCCCAATCACCTGCATGTAGAGTGGTCGCTAAAGGCCTTGGATGCCGGTAAGCACGTGTTGTGCGAGAAACCCATGACCATGCAGGCGTCCGAGTTCGATGCGCTGATCGCCAAGCGGGATGAGACAGGACTGTTGGCTGCCGAGGCATATATGATCGTGCATCACCCGCAGTGGCAGTTCGCCAAAAAGCTAATCGCGGATGGGGCCATTGGCAAACTTATCCATGTGTCCGGTGTTTTCACCTATGACAATCGTGCCGACACTGGCAACATCCGAAACCGCCCCGAAACTGGCGGCGGCGGGTTGCGCGATATCGGCGTTTACACGATCGGTAGCGCTCGGTTTGTCACTGGGGAAGAGCCGGTCGAGGTCCGCTCGACGATCCGATGGGAAAACGACGTGGACGTGTTCACCGAGATTAATGCGCGCTTCCCCGGATTTACCTATTCGACCTATGTGTCGACCCGGATGCACCCGCATCAGGCGATGGAGTTCCACGGCGAAGGCGGTGTAATCCGTTTGACCGCGCCGTTCAATGCGCGGGTTTTTGACGTGGCGCAGGTCGAGTTGCATCGTCCGGGGCTGGAAGTGCAGATCACACGCTTTCCCGGTGACGATCAGTACATATTGCAGGTCGAAGCCTTCGGTCGATCCGTGCGGGAAGGGGCGACCTATCCGTGCCCGTTGGAGTTCTCGCGCGGGACGCAGGCGATGATTGACCAGGCGTTTGAGGTGGCGGTCTCACTCTGACTTGCCACGCGCGGGTCCGGCAGCCTAATCTGGTCGTCACCTGAACAGGAGACGACAATGGCAGGCGGCTGGGCGCGTGATGGCGCGGTGAGTGAACAGATCGAGGCGTCGATATCCGACGAACTGGCCCGGATGCAGGCGCAAAAGCGCCCTCAGGGCGAAAGCCTGACCCATTGCGCAGAATGCGAAGAGCCGATCCCCGAGAAACGCAGACTTGCCCTGCCGGGGGTGAAACTCTGTCTGGATTGCCAGCAGGATAGGGATGGCGCGTTCAAAGCGCGGTCCGGGATCAATCGACGCGGGTCCAAGGACAGTCAGTTGAAATAACCCATGCCTGTGCCCATGCCAAAACAGCCCCTGTTGCAGAATGGATTGGTTCTTGGGTTCCTGGCTGCGTTCTTGTGGGGTACGCATAGCGTCATCGTGCGCTATCTGACCAGCGATCTGGGCGGGTTGCAAATCGCGGTCTCGCGCCTGTTCATCGCGGCGTTGGCGATTTATTGCATGTTGCGTCTGATGCGGGTGTCCGTCTCAGTCCGGTTGGGTGACTGGAATTTCCGTCTTGCCGTATTGTCGACCGTCGTGAACTATATCCTGTTCCACATCGGGCTTGAACATACCGGCGCGGCCAATGCGATGGTTTTGGAGAACACGGCACCCTTTTTCGTGCTGGTTTTCCTTTATTTCTTTGCGGATACGCCGGTTACGCGAACCGATGTTCTGGCCACAGTTTTGGCCATTCTGGGCGTTTTTCTGACCGTTTTCAGGGATTTTCAGGGAGGCGGAGAGCCCTTATTCGGGGATATTCTTGAAATCGGAGCCGGGCTAAGCTGGGCAGTCTTCCTGATCTCAAGCAGTCGGGCTATGCGCAATTCGAAATCGACCGGAGAGCGGCTGAATTTCCTGTTCGGCATCTTCTTGTGTTCCGGGGCGCTTCTGCTGCCGCTGGCCGCGTTTTCGATGCAGGTTCCGTCCGCCAATGACGTGGTGTTCCTGATCTTGCTGGGCGTGCTGCCGACCGCCTGCGCCTATTACCTGTGGTACGAGGCTGCTGCGCGGGTTTCGACATTGACCGCAACCTTGATGTTTGCGGCCTCGGTCGTGTTCACCTTTGTCAATTCGGCGCTGTTTCTGGGGGCCGCAATCACGCCGATTGCAGCCCTTGGTGGTGTGCTGATCGTGGCGGCCGTGTTTTTGACCACCAAAAACCAGAAATGATCAGCCCTCCATCGCTTCCAATTCGTCGATAAAGCCCGAGATCATCGACAGGCCCTTGTCCCAGAACTTGGGATCGCTGGCGTCAAGCCCGAATGGGGCCAACAATTCCTTGTGGTGCATCGAACCACCGGCGCGCAGCATGTCGAAATACTTGTCCTCGAACCCATCGGACCCGCTTGCGTAGACGGAATAGAGGGCGTTCACCAATCCGTCGCCAAACGCGTAGGCGTAGACGTAGAAGGGCGAGTGGACGAAGTGTGGGATATAGGCCCAGAAAGTCTCGTACCCGTCCATGAATTCGAATGCCGGGCCAAGGCTTTCGGCCTGAACGCTCATCCACAGGGCGTTGATGTCGTCGGGCGTTAGCTCGCCTTCGCGGCGGGCGGCGTGGAGTTTGCATTCGAAATCATAGAACGCGATCTGGCGGACGACCGTGTTGATCATGTCCTCGACCTTACCGGCCAGCAGCACTTTGCGCTGTTCGGGGGTTTCGGCCTGATCCAGCATCTTGCGGAAGGTCAACATCTCACCAAAGACCGAGGCCGTTTCGGCCAGTGTCAGTGGGGTAGAGGACAGCATCTCGCCCTGACCGGCGGCCAGTACTTGGTGGACACCATGACCTAGCTCGTGCGCCAGGGTCATCACGTCGCGCGGTTTGCCCAGATAGTTGAGCATCACGTAGGGGTGCACGTCGGTCACGGTCGGGTGGGCAAATGCACCCGGCGCTTTGCCCGGCTTCACGGCCGCATCAATCCAGCCCTTGCTGAAGAAGGGGGCAGCAATTTCGCCCATGCGCGGGTCAAACGCGTTATAGGCATCCATCACGGTCTTTTCGGCCTCGTCCCAGCCGACGATGCGCGTGTCTTCCATCGGCAAGGGCGCGTTGCGGTCCCAGACCTGCATCACGTCCAGCCCCAGCCATTTGCGCTTGAGCTCGTAGTAGCGGTGACTCAGTTTAGGATAAGCGGCAACCACAGCTTCGCGCAGAGCCTCAACCACTTCAGGTTCCACGTCGTTTGACAGGTGGCGACCGGTTTGAGCGGTTGGCATATTGCGCCAGCGATCTACGATTTCTTTCTCTTTGGCCTGTGTGTTGTGAACGCGGGCAAAGGTTTTGACGTTGTCCTGAAACACCCGCGCCAATTCGCGGGCGGCGGTCTCGCGTTTGCTCCGGTCCTGCTCGGTCAGCAGGTTCAGGGTGCCTTCGATGTTCAGCTCTTCACCTTCGATATCAAAGGTCAGACCGGCGATGGTTTCGTCAAACAGACGTTCCCATGCATCGCCGACAACACCCAGATCGTGCAGGAATTTCTCCAGCTCATCCGACAGTTGATAGGGCTTCATCGCGCGGATGCGGCGGAAGACGGGTTCGTACCGGCCCAGATCCGCGTTGGCGTCGAACCGGGCTTTCAGCGCGTCATCGTCGATACGGTTGAGCTCGAGCGTGAAGAACACCAGCGGCGTGGTGAAGATGGTGATCTTTTCCTGCATATCCGACAGGAACTTGGCGCGGTCCGCATCGGTGGTCAGCTGGTAGTACCGCAGACCGGCGAAGGACATGATCCGCCCGGCAATGGCGTTGATTTTTTCGTTTCGTAGGACGCATTGCAGCAGTCCATCGGCATCTAGATCGGCCAGCTTGCCCTCGTAGTCTGCAGCAAAGGACGCACATTCGCCTTCAAGCCAGTCCAGATCGCGCGACAGTTCCGGCGCCTCTTCCGAGCTGTACAGATCCGTCAGGTCCCATTCCGGCAGGTTGCCAAGATTGTCGGACCCGCCGACTGCATTTGCGTCACGGACGGGGAAGGGAAGGTCGCGCATGGATCACCTCGAAATAATAGCTTTCGCCAACATCTAGGCGCGCCGGGCAGGGATCACAAGCGGGGTGTTAGTCAGACAGGGCGGGTTCGCGTTCAGCAGCCATGAAATGCGCCGCCAACTGGTCGAAAACGGGGCCTCGGACCTCAGGCGCTTCCATCAAAACCTCGTGTTCGCCGTCGGGGATTTCCACCAGCGTGCCGCTGGGCCAGTTGGCCATGCGGGCGCGGATGGCCTTGCGGTCCACGATTTGTTCATGGGTTCCCAGGAAAGTCAGGCAGGGGGTCTTGGGCGCGGGTTGGTCCATCAGCCACGCGCATTCGTCCAGCGCCTCGCGCAGCCAGATGGTGGAGGGCGCGCCCAGCGTTAGCTCGGGGTGCGCGTTCAGTTGATCTTGCATCATCTTGTACATCGCCGGATCGCGGGTCAGCACGTTGCCTTCGAACGGTTGCGACAGCACATAGCTTTCTAGCGATGTGGTCGGTGGAGTCTTTTCCCCCAACCCCAACCGAGGCCCCCAATAGGCGGTCAACCGGCTGAGCGGTTTCATCAGCGGAGTAAAGAAAATCCCCCACATCGGCCCGGTAAAGGCACATGTAGCGAAGTGATCGCTTTCGATCACGGCCCGCAGCCCTATGGCGCCGCCCATCGAATGCCCGATGAGGTGCCATGGCTTTGGCAGGTCCAGCTCAATAGCAAGGTTCAGCGCGGCCTGAACGTCTTTCTGATAATCCGGTATCGTATCGACATGACCGACTCGTGGGTCATCTAGCAACCGATCCGCAAGCCCCTGACCTCGCCAGTCGATTGTCAGGAATGCAAAGCCACGACCGACAAATTCGCTCGCGGTATCGCCGTATTTTTCGATATATTCCGTGCGGCCAGGGAACATGAACACCGTGCCGCTGCTGTTGGTTTCAGGTTGCCAATGGGCCACCCGAATGCGGACATTATCCGTGGTGTTCAACCAGTGGGCCTGTCCGCCGGCTGGGGCACCGGCCACGTCTTCGAACAAGGGGGCCGGTGACGCGTTCATCAGGCTAGCGCCGATGCCAGTTGCATGGCGACACCCATGTCACCATCGACGGTCAGCTTGCCGGACATGAAAGCACCAGTCGGGTTCAACTCACCACTGAGGATTTGTTCGAACGTGTCGACATCCGCGCTCATGGTGACGTCGGCCTCTTCGTCGCTGACGCGCGCGCCGCTGCCGTCCAATACGATTGCACCCAGGCCTTCGATGGCGAACTTGGCGGATGCGCCAAAGCCGCTGTCGGCCAGTTTTTCGTTCAGCGCCGCTGCGGCTTTTTCCAGAGTGTCGCTCATGGTTCTCCTCACTTTGATTTGAGCGCAGGGAATGGACATCCCACTGCGCTACGCTACACTGAACGTTGTTATGAGCATTGCAAGCATCAATCTCAAAGGTATCGTCGCGGCAACCGCGCTCCTAGTCACGTTTTCCATCCCTTGTCTTGCACAGCAGGCCGACTCGCGGGATGAAGCCGAGCTATTGCAGCAATTGGCGCAATCAACACCTGATCAAGCGATTGGCATCGATCGTCAACTCAAGTCGCTTTGGTCCCTGTCAGGGTCGGCTTCGGCAGACCTGTTGTTGGAACGAGGACGCGAGGCGCTGGAGGATGGCGATACCAAGGCCGCCATCGAACATCTAACAGCGTTGACTGATCACGCCCCGGACTTCGCCGAAGGATGGCATGTGCGGGCGTCGGCCTTTTTCGGGATCGAACGCTTTGGCATGGCGGCGGCGGATCTGGAATATGCCCTGTCGCTGAACCCCAACAATTACGAGGCGATCTACGGATTGGGATTGATCTTTGAAATCGTGGGTCAGCCCGATAAGGCGCTGCAAGCCTATGAGCGCGCATTGGCTATACATCCCCATCATGAAGAAGTAACCAATGCGGTGAATCGACTGAAGCCTCAGGTCGAGGGCTCGGCCCTCTAAGGGGCAGGGGGCAAGAGTGAGCGGGTCATCCCGAATCGTGGCCGTACTGGGCCCGACGAACACAGGCAAAACGCATTACGCGATTGAACGTATGCTGGGCCACCGGACCGGTATCATTGGCCTGCCGCTGCGTCTGCTCGCGCGCGAGGTTTATGACAAGATCGTCGCCATTCGCGGGCCGTCGGTCGTGGCGCTTGTCACGGGCGAAGAGCGCATCGTGCCGCCACGCACCCAGTATTGGGTCTGTACGGTCGAGGCGATGCCCGAGGGTATGGGCGCCGATTTCGTGGCCATCGACGAAATCCAGCTGTGTACCGACCCCGAGCGCGGCCATGTCTTCACAGACCGTCTGTTGCGGTCGCGCGGCACAAGCGAGACGCTGTTCCTAGGCTCGGACACCATGCGTGGTCCCATATCAGCGCTAGTGCCCGAGGCACAGTTTGTGCGGCGCGAACGGATGTCTCAACTGGTCTATGCCGGGTCGAAAAAGATCAGCCGGATGCCTCCACGCAGCGCCATCGTCGGGTTCTCGGTTGATAACGTCTATGCCATCGCGGAACTGCTGCGTCGTCAAAAGGGCGGGGCGGCCGTGGTGATGGGGGCGCTCAGCCCGCGTACGCGGAACGCGCAGGTCGATCTCTATCAGAATGGTGAGGTGGATTATCTGGTCGCCACCGACGCAATTGGGATGGGCCTGAACCTGGATGTGAATCACGTCGCGTTTTCTTCGCTGACCAAGTTCGACGGTCGGAGGATGAGGCCACTTGCCCCCAACGAACTGGCCCAGATCGCCGGCCGGGCCGGGCGCGGCATGTCGGATGGCACGTTCGGTGTTACGGGCGAGGCCCCGCCGCTGGATGACGGTGTGGCGCAGGCCATCATGGACAGCCGCTTTACGCCGATGAAAAAGCTGAACTGGCGGAATGCCGCTTTGCGGTTCGGATCCATCGAGGCGCTGATCAACTCGCTTGAAGTCAGCCCGGACAATGAAAACCTACTCAAAGCGCGGCCCGCCGACGATCTGAACGTGCTGAAATCCCTGTCGCAAGTGACCGAAGTGATGGCCCGCGCAAGCGATCCGCAATCCATCCGCTTGTTGTGGGATGTATGCCGAATCCCCGATTTTCGCGGCATCAGCCATTCGGAACATGCCAGCCTGCTCGAGGTGATCTACGGCCATCTGCACGAACGCCAGTCGATCCCTGATGACTTCATGGCGCGGCAAATCCGCCGGATTGACCGGACAGACGGAGATATTGATGCGCTGTCCAAACGGCTGGCATATATTCGCACCTGGACATATGTTGCGCAACGAAACGGATGGGTGCGTGACGAATCCCATTGGCGTGAGGAAACGCGCACTGTAGAAGACAGGCTGTCAGATGCATTACATGACCGTCTGACCCAACGATTTGTGGACCGGCGCACATCCGTTTTGCTGCGGCGGCTCAAACAGAAGGAGGCCCTTTTGGCCGAAGTAAATGACAAGGGTGAAGTGACCGTCGAAGGCGAATTCGTCGGTCGTTTGGAAGGGTTCCGGTTCAGTCCGGACAAAGCTGCGCAGGGGACCGAGGCGAAAGCCTTGAGATCGGCTTCGCTGCAAGCTCTCGCGCCGCAATTCCATCTGCGTGCCGACCGCTTCTACAACGCGCCCGATACCGAAATTGATTTCACCGAACAAGGTGGCCTGATGTGGGGCGAATATGCCGTTGGCAAGCTGGTTGCCGGGGCCGAGCCGCTCAAGCCTATGGTCGAGGTTTTCGTAGACGAAGCCGCAGGCCCCGATGTCGAACAGAAGGTGCAGCGCCGGCTGCAGCATTTCATTGACCGTAAGGTGGCCGCGCTGTTTGAACCGCTGCTGAACCTGTCGCGAGACGAGGAACTCAGCGGTCTGGCCAAGGGCTTTGCATTCCGCATGGTCGAGGCATTGGGCATCTTGCCGCGTGCGCAGGTCGCGCAAGAGGTCAAGGATCTGGATCAGGACGCTCGCGGTGCGCTGCGCAAGCACGGCATCCGCTTCGGTCAATTCACGATCTTCATGCCGCTGCTGCTGAAACCCGCGCCGACGCGCTTGCGTCTGGTTCTGTGGGCGCTGTCCAGCGGCTTGCAGGAATTCCCTGAAGCGCCGCCTCCGGGACTGGTTACGGTCCCCGTCGCTAAGGACGCGCCGCAAGGGTATGACACCATGTGCGGTTACCGCGACGCCGGTGAGCGCTCGATCCGTATTGATATGCTGGAACGTCTGGCAGACATGCTGCGGTCTGAGGACAGCCGGGGCGGGTTCGAAGCCAAGCCCGACATGCTCTCGATCACCGGTATGACGCTGGAACAATTTGCCGACCTGATGCAGGGCTTGGGCTATAAGGCCGATCGGGGTGAGCGTGAAAAGGTCAAAGCCGCGCTTGCGGAACAACCTGCGGCGGAAGCGCCCGAGCAACCTGCTGCTGAGGAAACCCCGGCAGATGCAGTTGCGACAGACGATGCGCCCGCACCCGCCGAGGCGCTAGCCGAGGCCACCGAAAGCACCGAGGCAGCAGCCGAGGCTCCTGCCGCAGAACTCGCAAGCGATGAGCCTGAAGTTGAAGTGTTCTACACCTTCACATGGGGCCGTCAGCGCCAGCAGAGTCGTGGCCCGCGCCGCGAACAGGGGCAGGGCAAGGGCAAGCCGCGTGGCAAACCTCAGGACGGTCGCGGCAAGCCGCACGGCAAGAAGGGTGGTAAACCGCAGGGCGCGAAATCCTTCTCGTCCCGACCGCCCAAGAAAGAGAAAGCCATTGATCCCGACAACCCCTTCGCCGCTGCGTTGATGGGGCTGAAGGACGGCAACTAAGCACGGATGTCCGAGGCCAAGCTGCGGATCGACAAATGGCTGTGGCAGGCGCGGTTCTTCAAGACCCGCAGCCTGTCCGCCAAACAGGTCAGCGGCGGCCATGTGCGTGTCAACGGCAACCGGGTTCTGAAACCGGCGACAGCTATCAACCCCGGCGATGTTCTGACCTTTCCTCAGGGCCGCATTGTGCGTGTTGTGCGGGTGGAAAAACTGGGTGAACGGCGCGGTCCGGCCCCCGAGGCACAAACGCTATATACGGATTTGACCGAAAAGCAGGACAAGCCGCTGCAAAATCCAAGCTTTGAAGGAAAAGGTCGTCCAACCAAGAAAGATCGGCGCGCGCTTGATCTTTCTCGCAATCAAGATAGCTGATCCTATCTTGAAGCTGACGCCATACTGATTTAGCTAGACGCCCAAAGCGCAAACGGGAATCCGACCATGACCTACGTTGTCACTGAAAACTGCATTGGCTGCAAATATACCGACTGTGTCGAAGTATGCCCGGTGGATTGTTTCTACGAAGGTGAGAACACGTTGGTCATCCACCCCGATGAATGCATCGACTGCGGCGTGTGCGAACCCGAATGCCCCGCCGACGCAATCCGCCCCGATACCGAGCCGGGTATGGATGAATGGGTCGAGTTCAACCGAAAATACTCGGAAATGTGGCCGGTCATCGTGACCAAAAAAGACCCCTTGCCAGAAGCCGAGGAACGCGACGGCGAAGAAGGCAAGATGGAGAAGTACTTCTCTGAAGCGCCCGGCGAAGGTGGCTAAGCGATTCGCTCTCTGAACCCAGTGGTTTAGATGCCGAAACAACGCCGCAACCTTATGTTTAATAATGATTTTATCGGCTCATTGGTCGGTAGCGCTTTTGTGTGTCGCATTTTTGTGATATACTTCGTAGCTGAATGATGACTGAGCTGGGGATGACTCCGTAAGTATGGACGCTTTGGAGTTCTAATTTTTTGACAAACAAACTGCCTGACCGGGCCTTCAAGGCACGGTTTTGGGGTGTTTTGTCGTTTTTTTGTCTGGCTCTGCTAACCAAGGATGAACCTGAATGTCTAAGTCGAAAAAGCTTGAGTTCCGCCCGAACGATTATGTGGTCTACCCCGCGCATGGTGTGGGTCAGATTATCTCGATCGAGGAACAGGAAGTTGCCGGGTATTCGCTTGAGCTGTTTGTGATCTCGTTCGAGAAAGACAAGATGACCCTGCGGGTGCCGACCAACAAGGTGACCGAATCCGGTCTGCGGTCGCTGAGTTCGCCCGACGTGATCTCTCAGGCGATGAAGACGTTGAAGGGCAAGGCCAAGGTGAAGCGCGCAATGTGGTCGCGCCGGGCGCAGGAATATGAACAGAAAATCAACTCGGGCGACCTGATCTCGATCGCAGAGGTGGTCCGCGACCTGCACCGCACTGACGATCAGCGCGAACAAAGCTATTCCGAGCGTCAGCTCTATGAAGCTGCCTTGGAACGTCTGACTCGTGAAGTTGCAGCCGTATCCGGCGCCGGTGAAGTGTCGGCCGCCAAGCAGGTGGATGAGGTGCTGACCTCGCGCGCTGCCTGATCGCATTGCTTTGAATAGTTTGGGCCGCTCCTGTTGGGGGCGGCCTTTTTTATTTTCTACCTCTTCGTTTGGGGGTATTTTCCCAATAGGTAGAGGCGTCTAGATGGCCCAGATAAAGAAAACGCTCAAATATCTCTATATCGGACATGACCCGGTTTCGGTCTGGTTCCGCTACGGGCTGATCCTGTTCGACGCGGTGACAATCGTGTTTTTTGTCGCCACTGCGCATATTTCACACGGTCCTGGGATCACGATCGCCAGCATGTTCGTCGGGTTCCTGATCCTGCTGGACTTTTCGGCGCGCCTATGGATCGCGCGGGACCGGCGCAAACTGTTCTTCAAGATTTACACCCTGGCCGATCTGGTTGTGATCGTGTCGCTAATGCTCGACCCATTCCTTTCGGGCAATCTGGCCTTTCTGCGGATTCTGCGCGCTCTGCGCCTGATCCATTCCTTTCACTTACTGCGCGATCTGCGCCGCGACGTCCAATATTTCCGCACCCATGAAGACGCGGTTATTGCCGCCATCAATTTGCTGGTCTTTGTATTCGTGACCTCGACTGCCGTTCTGGTCTTTTTCATCCCCGAGGACAGCCAGACCCCCTATATTGACGCTTTGTATTTCACCATGGCGACGCTGACGACAACGGGGTTCGGCGACATCACGCTGGACACACCGGGCGGTAAGCTGATTTCGGTCTTTATCATGGTGGTTGGGGTGGCGCTGTTCGTGCGGCTGGCGCAGGCGATTTTCATGCCACAAAAAGTACGGCACAAATGCCGAAGCTGCGGCTTGTATCGACACGACCCAGACGCTGTGCACTGCAAACATTGCGGCGAAGTGTTGCGGATCGAAACTGGAGGCGCGTCCTAAAGCGCCGCCGCCAGCGCTATCAGAATGGCAAGCTCGGTCATCACCTGCGTTGCGCCCAGCACGTCGCCGGTCTGTCCCCGAATTTTGGATCTGGCGACCAAACCGATGGCGAACGTAACAATAGCGGCGACAATCAAAGCCTTAAATGCGGTGGCACCAATCAAGATCAGGGCCATTGCGAGGGCAAAGGCAGCCCCAATCCCAGTAGTGGACGACAGGGGAGCGCCGACCGAATGGCTCAGACCGGCGTTTCTGGCGTTGGGCAGGGCAGTCATCAATATCGGCATCATTGCGCGCGACAGGATGCAGGCAGTCAGTATGCCTCCGAAAGCGCCAGTTGCCAGCAAGGGGGCGAACAGCGCAACGCGCAGGGCTTGCGACAAGATCAGGGCAAGAACGCCATAAGTGCCGATGTGGCTGTCTTTCATGATCTCAAGACGTCGGGCCGGGTCAAACCCGCCCCAGAACCCGTCTGTGGTGTCAGCCAGCCCGTCCTCGTGCATGGCCCCGGTACACAGGATCAGCACTGCAACCAGTATGACGGCGCAGGCCAACGGGGGCAGGCCCCAAGCCGATCCGACCCATCCCGCCGCACAGGCCAGAGCGCCGACAACGAAACCGGCGAACGGAAACGCCCAGGCGGCCAAGACCTGACGATCAAAAGCATCCTCGGGCAGGCGCGGGATCGGTAAACGCGTCAACAGGACCAGTGCCAGCAGTATATCCCAGTGGGAAATGAGTTTGGTGTCGTTTTTTAGCACTCCCGCGCCTTTCAGGGTCTTGTTGCTTTGGTCGCTTCGGTTAAACACACAGGACCACTCTGATGCAACGAGGCTTTGGATGCTGCCAGACCTGACCGACCTGAATTCTTTTCGTGACGCCCTTTCTAATGCGCCCGGATCCGATGGCGACGCCCGTCAGGGTGCCGCGGACCGGAACGGACAATTGACCAAACCTCCAGGTGCGCTGGGGCGGCTGGAAGATCTGGCGATCTGGTATGCGGCCTGGCGTGGGGACGCGCGGCCGCAGATCAATGCGCCGCAGGTCATTGTCTTTGCCGGAAACCATGGTGTTACGGCGCAGGGCGTTTCGGCCTTTCCGCCCGAAGTGACCGTGCAGATGGTGATGAATTTCGAACATGGCGGCGCGGCGATCAACCAGTTGGCCAAAGCGGCGGGAGCAACGATGGACGTGCACGCGCTGGAGCTTGACCGTCCGACCGTGGATTTCACCACCGGTCCGGCCATGTCCGAGGACGAACTGTTGCGTGCGCTGCAAACCGGCTGGAACGCAGTGAACCCGGAAGCTGACCTGCTGGTCGTGGGCGAGATGGGGATTGGCAATACCACCCCCGCCGCCGCGATTGCCTGCGCCCTGTTCGGAGGCGAAGCCGCCGATTGGACTGGGCGTGGAACCGGCGTGGACGATGCTGGGCTGGCCAACAAAACCCGTGTGGTGGCAGAGGGCGTAGCCCTGCATGGCGGCTCGGGCGACGGGTTGGAGGTGCTGCGCTGTCTGGGCGGGCGCGAGATTGCGGCCATGGCTGGGGCGATTGCTGCCGCCCGCATCCTGCGCATTCCGGTTGTTTTGGACGGGTTCATCTGTTCAGCTGCTGCGGCCTGTCTGGCCCGCACGGTCGACGGGGCGCTGGATCACACCGTGGCAGGCCATCAAAGCGCTGAAGGCGCGCATGGCGCGGTGCTCGCCCAGCTTGGCAAAGAGCCGCTGCTCAGCCTCGGCCTACGTCTGGGTGAAGGGTCTGGTGGTGCTTTGGCGATCAATATCGTTAAAAGCGCTGTCGCCTGTCATTCCGGTATGGCAACCTTTGCTGAAGCTGGCGTGTCGGACGGCTAAGCTGAAGGGCCTGACCGGGGAACGGTCAGGCTGATTTCTGGGCGTGTTTCTCGGCCAGTTCCAACAGCTCGGTCTCTAAGTCCTTTTCAAGCTGCCGGGCCCGATCGATATATTTCTTGTTCTCACCGGTGGGCATCCCGGGGATCCACAGTTCGGCCAATTCCCGAACAGCGGTCCGGTCGTGGTGGTAAAAGGTCTGCTCGGCCTGCGCCGCCTCGTAGTCGCTGAGGCCGATATTCTCGAGCACATAGCGTCCAGCCCGGAGCGATCCGTCAAACATCTCGCGCACGATGTCATTGGCCCCGGCCTGATACAGCTCGTACACATGGGTTCGGTCATGAGCGCGGGCGACGATATGAAGGTCGGGACGCTGGCGGCGGGCGAAGCTGACCAGCCGCGTGACTGTCTTGGGGTCATCCATCGCAGCGACCAGAACCGAGGCTTTCTCTAACCCGGCGGCACGCAGCAGTTCTGGGCGGGTGGGATCGCCCAGGAACCCTTTGACGCCAAACCGACGCATCAGCTGGATGGTTTCGATATCGTGGTCCAGAACGATTGTCTTGAACCCGCTGGCACGCACCAGCCGGTTCACAATCTGACCAAACCGACCGATACCTGCGATGATCACCGGGCCTTTCTCGTCGATCTCATCGGGTTCGGGGACGGGTCCGCCATCGCTGATCCGGCGCGAGAGCAGGTCGTAGATGATGAACAAAAGTGGCGTAATCAACATTGTAAGGGCGATGATCATCAGCAGCTTTTGTGACAGATCGGGCGGGATGACGTTTTGCTGTGTTGAGAAGGCCAGCAGAACAAAGCCAAATTCACCCGCTTGCGCTAAACCCAAGGTGAATAGCCAATGATCGCGCCCGCGCAGTTTGAAGGCACGGCCAACCAGAAACAGGATGATGCCTTTGGCCAGAATGACCAAAAGGGCGAGGCCTATCAGATCAAACGGGTCGTTGAAGAAATAGGCGACATCAATCCCGGCCCCCACGGTGATAAAGAACAACCCCAAAAACAGACCTTTGAACGGTTCCAGGTCGCTTTCCATTTCATGGCGGAACTCCGAACTTGCCAGAACTACACCCGCCAGAAACGCGCCAAGGGCGGGCGAAAGGCCGACCAACGTCATCAGGAAGGAAATCCCCACGACGATCATCAGCGCCAGCGCCGTGTACATCTCGCGCAGGCGGGTGGCATGGATGAAGCGAAACAAGGGGCGGGTCAGGTAGATACCGGCAAGGATGACGAAAGCGATGGCGGCTAGTGTCACCAGCGTTACCGCCCAGCCCGGCAGCCCATCCACTAGAGACAGGCTGTGATGCGCCTTGTCATGCAGGTCTGCCGCTCCCCGCTCGATAGATCCGTCATTCTGGATGTGAGGCACCGCAGGCAGCGCCAGCAGAGGCAGCAAGGCCAGCATCGGGATCACCGCAATATCCTGCGTCAACAGAACTGAGAACGTCGCTCGGCCGCCATTTGTCTGCATCAACCCCTTTTCCGACAGGGTTTGCAGCACGATCGCGGTTGAGGACAATGACAGGGTCAACCCGACAGCTAGCGCCACCGACCACGGGTGGTTGGCATACATGGCCACGCAAGCAATCACCGCAGTGGACAACAGAACCTGCAGCCCACCAAGACCCAGTAGCCGTTCGCGCATATCCCACAAGGCGCGAGGCTCCAGTTCCAGCCCGATCAGGAACAGCATCATGACAACACCGAATTCGGCAACATGTTGCAGGCTTTCGGTCTCGGCCCCCACCAGTCCGAACATCGGACCGATGACAATACCGGCGGCCAGGTATCCCAATACCGACCCAAGACCCAGGCGCGCCGATAAGGGCACAGCGATCACGGCAGCCGCCAGATAGATCGAAGCCTGGTATAGGAAATCGTCCATATTATCCTCTCGGGTCAGGTGGGCAGGGGCGCATCGCGTTTGAGTTGGTCCATCACGATCTGGCTTTGCACCCGTGCTACCGCAGGATGCGGCAGTATCACTTGATGAAGCAAGCGATTGAGCGCGGAAAGATCGTCACAATATACATGCAGCAGATAGTCAGCCTCGCCGGTCATCGTCCAGGCGCTGGTGATCTCGGGTCGAGTGTCAACCAAACGGGCGAAACTTTCGGATTGCTCGGGGCCATGGGTGCCCAAATGTACCTGGATAAAACCTTGCACCTGCAAGCCCAACTTCAGTGGGTCCAGCCGCGCGGCATAGCCGGTGATATACCCCTCGGCCTCGAGCCGTTGACGGCGGCGTCCGGCCTGACTGGGCGACAGGTTCAGCATCTCACCCAATTGATGGGCCGTCAGGTGCGCATTTGTCTGAAGCGCCGACAAAAGCCGTGTGTCTATTGAATCCAACACCTGCGCAAATTCCTCATAAAATCATCAAAACGTGCGGTTTTTTCGCACTTGAACTTAGTTTACCCGAAAACAATGCGCAGAAACAGCGCTGAATAAGACTTATTTTGGAATCAGCAAAGAAATTCCTGTTTTTACGGAGACGCGCCATGGGACCCTTCCCACATAACGCCCCGAAATCTGTCATCGGCCCCGAAAATCCGGCCGGAACCGACGGGTTCGAGTTTGTCGAATTCGCCCACCCCGAGCCACAGGAACTGCGAGACCTGTTCGCCAAGATGGGGTTTGAGTTGGTCGGCCACCACAAGGACAAGCCCTCGGTCGAGCTGTGGCAGCAGGGCGACGTGACCTATATCCTCAACGCGGATCCCGAGAGCTTTGCCGCCAAGTTTGTCGCAGAACATGGCCCTTGCGCCCCGTCGATGGGCTGGCGAGTTGTGGATGCGAAAAAAGCCTTCGAGCATGCCGTCAGCAAGGGCGCCGAGCCCTATGACGCCGCAGATAAAACGATGGATGTGCCTGCGATCAAAGGGATTGGCGGATCGCTGATCTATTTCATCGACCAATATTACGACACCTCGCCCTATAATCAGGAGTTTACCTGGACCGAACAGTCCAAGCCGCGCGGCGACGGGTTCTATTACCTCGATCACCTGACCCACAACGTCTACAAGGGAAATATGGACAAGTGGTTCAAATTTTACGGCGATTTGTTCAACTTCCGTGAGATCCGTTTTTTTGACATTCAGGGTAAGTTCACCGGGCTCTATAGCCGCGCGCTGACATCGCCCTGCGGCCGTATCCGCATTCCTATCAACGAAGACCGGGGCGAGACGGGCCAGATCGTGTCCTACCTCAAGAAATACAAAGGCGAGGGTATTCAGCATATCGCGGTCGGCAGCGAGGACATCTATGCCTCGACCGATGCGATTGCCGAAAAGGGTCTGAAGTTTATGCCGGGCCCGAACGAAGCCTATTACCACATGTCCAAGGACCGCGTGGCCGACCATGAAGAACCGCTGGACCGGATGATGAAACACGGCATTCTGATTGACGGCGAGGGCGTGCTGGACGGGGGCGAAACCCGGATCTTGCTGCAAATCTTCTCGAAAACCGTGATCGGTCCGATTTTCTTCGAGTTTATCCAACGCAAAGGAGATGACGGGTTTGGTGAAGGAAATTTCCAGGCTCTGTTCGAATCCATCGAGCGCGAACAAATCGAATCCGGTGAAATTTCAGCCGCTTGATCCTGTGTCTTAACTTGATCTCGGGGGCGGCCTGCGCCCCCGGTGATCAACTTCTGGGCAGCCGCAATGTTACGTTCTGGCCGCGTTTTTGATAGCGCAGTTCGGAATCGCCAATCGCCACCACATTGCCGCCGTCCAGCCTGTCTCCGACTTTCAACTTCTTGTAGCGCCCACTGGGCAGACGCACCAAGGCGCGTCGGTTGGCGGGCGTCCCATAGACTCCGATCAGGTTCAGCTTGCGCAGGTTGATCGCGTTATCGATTGTCGCCTGCCGCGCGACCGAAGCAGAGGACGGGATTTTTGGCGCGACCGCTTTGGGCTGGAAGGACTCCGCCTCGTCAACGGATTGCGCAACGGCGGCGGTCGATCCCAAATTCACAGTGTTAACACGCGCGCTACGAGCTGCCCCGGCAGGGCGCGGTTTAGGGCGCGGGACGCGAACTACGGCCAGTGCGGTGGGTGTGTAGTCAATCTCTGGCGGCTTCAGGGATGCAGGTCGCAGTTTGGGGCGCAAGACTGCCAATTCCTGCAATGTGCGCCCGCCAAGCTGCTGGCGCTCGAACTGGTCGATCAGGTTCTCGGGGCGCGGCTTTGGCCGCAGCTCGGCCAGACGCGATGTCGCCTCATCAGGGACAGGCTCTTCCTCGAACCGCACGGGGACATCCGGGGGTACTTTCGACGGGCGGCCGAGATAGACGACAATGCCGTCCGGGTTCAACGTGCCCTCGGCAGTGGGTGTCACCAAGCCGCGCTCGTCCAACTCAAATCGGGTGCCTGCAGCCGATGGTTGCGCGACCGGGTCGAATTCCAGATCGGTGTCAAACCTTGCGACTTGCGGCAGGGCAACCGCGTCGCGAGACAGGTCCGACGGGTCGATGGAGGCCAGATAGATATCTTCGGCCTCAACAGCGACGGGGCTGTTCAGGGGCTGAGGTGTTTCAAACCGCACAGCAGGCAGCAGCGGTTGCGGCTCAGGTTCGGGCGCGATCGGTTCAACAACGGTGGGCGCCACTTTCAGCGCCTCGAGGATGGCGACATCTGTGGCGGAAAGCGCAGGTTCTTCTGGTTCGGCAGGGGCCGGAATTGGTTCGGACGCGGCGGTTTCTATTTCAACGGGGTCACTTACGACCGTTTCTGTCGCGCGCGGTTCATCTGGTTCGGGTTCCTCGAAGTCCGTCACATCCGGATCGGCCTCCACAGATTCCAATGGTTCAGGCGGGGCGGTCGCAATCTCGGGATCAACCTCGATTTGGGCGATTTCCGTCTCTTGGACTTCGTCGTCGGGACTGCCGCCAAGCGCCCAGACTAAAATGGCCACCGCTGCAACACCTGCGACTGCTGCGGGAACCGTATATTGCGTCAGGTTCGCTGCATACGGAATGGACCGAGTCTCGGCTTCAGGGACCGACCGGAAATCCGCAGCAGCGGGAGAGGCCGCTATGACATGCACAGCTGGTTGTGGAGTGTCGGGAACGGGTGCCGCGATAGGCTCGGGTGACAGGAACTGAGGCGCTTCGGGATAGTCTTCACCATCGGTTGGTGCCGTGATCTGAACCGGTACGAATCCATGTTCAGTGGCAAACTCGCGGGCTTCGGTCAGCGTCTGTTTCGCCACAGCGGCGACGTGAATGATCTGGTCCCTTGTCGCGGTATCATAGACCAGTTCGTCCAGTGTGTAGGGCGTCGCGCCTGTCAGAGCCGTCTCAACAGATCCGTCCGCGCCATCGGCGTCGACAGCCAGATAGCGTACCTGATCTTTCGGCAGCACCAGCGTACAGCTCAGCTGCGTCTCAAGCGCAAAGGCCTTGTCGCGTAGCGTGGCAAGCTGCGCGCCCAGATCCGGCTCATCCACGAACACATCACCAAGCCAAAACGAGTCATTGTTGGCCAAATGGTGCAAAGAGATTCCGGTAGACGAAAAAATCAGCTCAAAGGCAGGTTTCATAAGCCGGACGAACCATAGTTATCAGGGTCAAAACAGACAGGCATCCCGTCCGCAGACCGACATTAAAGCAGGATCTTGCCGAGGGAAAGAAAAAGCCGGGTTTCCCCCTTGTTCGGCAGACCCTTGCCACCCCATCTTGACAGTAACGAAATCGGAGGGAAGACCTTGAAGAAATTCGCTTTTCTGGCGGCCTTGATGGCCGCAACCGCGGTTGGCGCAGCCCATGCGGAAGAACGTCGCATCACCGTTAGCGCAGCAGGCACTGTGCTGGCTGAACCGGACATGGCCACCATTACTCTGGGCGTTACCAATGAGAATGCGCAGGCCGCTGCCGCGATGAAGGCCACGTCAGATGCTGTGTCGCAAATCCTGGCACGGCTGGACCAGATGGGGATCGACGCGCGCGATGTGCAGACCCGCGATCTGTCACTGTCACCGGTCTGGGCGGGCCGTGGCAACCAAGCTGGAGAACGGCCTGAAATCTCGGGCTTTTCAGCCTCAAACCGCGTGTTTGTGCGGGTGCGTGATCTGACGCAGTTGGGCGCAGTGATGGATGCGGTCATCCAAGACGGGGCCAATGATTTCGGCGGTCTCAGCTTTGGTATTCAAGACCCCAAACCGCTGGAGGCTGAGGCGCGTGCCAAAGCCGTGGCCGAGGCGACAGCCAAGGCCGAGCAACTGGCGCAGGCAGCCACGGTCACACTGGGCCCTGTTCAGCAGATCAGCGAGCAGGTCGGCGGCATCCGGCCTGCGGCCCAGATGCGCGAATTCGCGGCGGCGGATGCAGGTGGAATTCCGGTGGCAGGAGGCGAGGTCTCGGTCTCGGTCAATGTCACGATGGAGTTTGGGATTTCCCAGTAAGCTCAGCGTGATGCGCGGGCTTGCAGTGACTGGCGCTGCTGGCCCGTCTGGTCGAAGTTTTCAGGGGTCAACCATGCCTCGAAAGCCGATCGAATACGGGGCCATTCGCTGTCCAGAATCGAATACCACGCGGTGTCCCGGTTGCGTCCTTTATAATGGGTTGCTTGCCGGAAGATTCCTTCGAAGGTGAAGCCCAGCCGCTCGGCCGCGCTGCGCGACGGCGCGTTCAACGCATCGCACTTCCACTCATACCGGCGATAGCCCAGTTCGTCGAAAACCCGCCGCATCATCAGATACATCGCTTCGGTCGCCATGGGCGTGCGCTGCATCAAGGGTGAGAAATGGATATAGCCAACTTCGATGACGCCGGCGTCGGGGGTGATACGCAAATAGGTTGCGTGGCCAAACGGGGTGCCGGTTGCGTCCAGAACAGTGTGAAACATCGGATCCGCGCTGCGTTCGGCCTGTTTCATCCAGTCCGAGAACGCGGGCTCGGATGTGATCGGCTCTTCTGGCAAGTAGGTCCAGTTCCGACCGTCTTCGTCCTGCGCAAACGCCCGGTAGAGGCCGGATGTATGCTGTTTCGCATCCAAAGGAACCACTGAACAAAACCGCCCCGGCATATCGATGCGGGGGGGCATCGGGCGTGGAAACTCACCCGACACCGGCGCGCCGATGGGTTGGCCAAAGGCGTTGGTTCGGTGGTCCGTTATCATTCAGGCGGTGGCTTTGGACAGAGCCTGATCCAGATCAGCGATCAGGTCATCTGCATCCTCAATCCCGATCGAGACACGTACAACGCCGGGACCTGCCCCTGCAGCTTCTTGCTGTTCAGGGGTCAACTGCCGGTGCGTGGTCGAGGCCGAATGGATAATCAGCGAGCGCGCATCGCCGAGGTTCGCAACATGGCTGAAGATTTCCAGCGCGTTCACCAGCTTGACGCAGGCATCATAGCCGCCTTTGACTGCAAAGGTGAACAGCGCACCAGCGCCTTTCTTGTACTGCGCCTTGACCCGGTCGTGGTAGGGGGACGAGGGTAGGCCCGCATAGGTCACGTAATCCACCCGGTCATCGGCCTCCAACCAGGCTGCAATCTTCTGCGCGTTCTCAACGTGACGCTCCATCCGCAGCGACAGGGTTTCGATCCCCATCAGCGTATAATGCGCCGCCTGTGGGTTCATGGTCATGCCCAGATCGCGCAGACCGATGGCGATACCGTGGAAGGTGAAGGCCAGCGGCCCGAAAGTCTCGTGGAACTTCAACCCGTGATAGGCGGGTTCGGGTTCGCTGAGCGAAGGGAACTTGTCATTCGCCGACCAGTCGAACTTACCCGAATCCACGATGCAACCGCCTGTGACGGTTCCGTTGCCGGTCAGGTATTTGGTGGTCGAATGCACCACCAATGTCGCGCCCTGTTCGATGGGGCGGCACAGGTATGGCGTGGCCGAGGTGTTGTCGACGATCAGCGGAATGCCCGCCGCGTCCGCAACATCTGCCATCGCACGGATATCGGTGACGTAACCACCGGGGTTCGAAATGGATTCGCAGAACACAGCGCGGGTGTTTTCGTCAATCGCGGCCTTTACAGCCTCGGGGTCGTCCATATCGACGAATTTGGCCGACCAGCCAAATCGTTTGATGGTCTGGCTGAACTGCGTGACCGTGCCACCATACAGGCGGGTCGAGGCCACAACGTTGCAGCCCGGTCCCATCAGCGGGAACAGCGCCATGATCTGCGCCGCGTGACCTGACGAGCAGCAGACAGCGCCCACGCCACCCTCAAGCGTTGCCACGCGCTCTTGCAGCACGGCGACGGTGGGGTTGGTCAGACGGGAATAGATGAAGCCCACCTCTTGCAGGTTGAACAGCGCGGCCGCGTGGTCGGCATCACGAAAGACATAGGCCGTGGTCTGATAGATCGGCGTCTGGCGCGCGCCTGTGGCCGGATCGGGCCGGGCGCCTGCGTGAATCTGAAGCGTGTCAAAGCCGTAGGTGGGGCCGTCAGACATGGTCAAAATCTCCCTTTGGAATTTATGTTGCAGAATCTCTAGGCGATCAGGGGCGTGCGCACAACAACGCAGTCAGCGCATCCACAATCCCTTCGCCTTGATCTTGTTGCGGATAACCTGCTCGCGTTGCGGCAGGTTCTCGCGATCAAACATCGCGCGAATTTTGTGACCTTTGCGCTGAATCACCAGTTTGCGGATCGGGTCATAGCCCTTGAGCACTTTCTTGATCCGGTTTGGGGCCGCCACTGTTTCCAGCACCTCGACCACATGATCGCTTTCACGGGCATAGAGCAGCGGAAACAGTCGGTAGTGGCAAGTGACAGAGCCGTCCAACAGGCCAGCGGGCAGGGCATCGCGTCCTCCGCCCAGTGAATGAATGACCAGCGGCAGCGCCACCTGATCCAGCCAGGGGTCCAGCACCTGACCGGCCAGTTCCGGGATATCTTCGTCGCGTATGGCCCGCGCGTAGTCACGGAAACGCTCCCCAAAAACGCGCGGGCAGGAATAGAAAAAGTAGCCTGCGTTGAAATACAGATAGCGCCGCCAGTAGTCATGCGGTTGGCTGGTATCCAGCGAACTGTCGAAATCCAACCCGAACCGCTGGTAGAGCGCCCGCCAAATTCCGTCGAAACCGGGGCCGTAGAGGGTCGGGCGGGGCCATGTCCCCTCGACCTTCAGCGAAGCGCTTGGGCGGGAAAAATCAAAGGGGACAGTGTTCAGATCACCGGTGAAGAGCGTGTCACTGTCGAAGAACACAAAGGGCTCACCCTCGGGAAGGGCCAGCAAAGCCTCGATTTTGTTGCCGTAGGGATAGCTTTCGCCAAATAACTGGGAGTCGAAGGGCAATATCTCGACATCCAACTGGCGCAACGCGTTCAGGATATCTTCGTTCTGAATGCTGGGGTCTTGTGACCAAAGCGGGCCGGGTTGGGGCACGGCGACGAACACACGACCGGCAAAGTCGGGGCTGCTGTGACGGAGTGAGGCGGCAAACAGTAGCGACTCGTATTGCAGGCGGTTGTTTTGTCCGATCAGGACGATGTTGAATGTCTTGGGTGGGGCCTGCATCGGTGTCCGGTCAATCACTGGGGTATTTCGGTTGGCGGCACAGTACGCAGGGGCGGCGGGCAAAACCAGATGTGAACACCGTCTTGGGGCGCAAAATTTGAAAACCGGGACCGTGCCCCCATCTTATGCCAAGATGCCGAAACAGGAGATATCTCAAATGAGGGTCAACGCAGATTTCACCAAACGCGTCGCCGTTCACTTTGATCAGAACGAATGGGTCCAATCCCCCGCCGCCGGGGTCGAGCGGAAGATGCTGGACCGTATCGGTGAGGAGGTCGCCCGCGCCACCACGATTGTGCGTTTTGCTCCGGGCAGCGCCTTTGCCGCGCACACCCATGATGGGGGTGAGGAATATCTGGTTCTTGAAGGTGTCTTTCAGGATGAAACCGGGGATTTCCCGGTGGGCAGCTACGTGCGCAACCCGCCGACCTCGTCGCATACGCCTTCGGCCAAGGAAGGCGCGACGATTCTGGTCAAGCTGCATCAGTTCGATCCAGCGGATCGGACTGAGGTGCGGCGATCGATCAACGGGGCAGAGAAACTGCAACTGTTCAAGGATGCCCAAGAGGATGTCAGAGTCCTGAGCCTCGCCGCCGGTGAATCGCTGAACCTGGATGCAGAGCAAGGGCTGGAGTTGTTCGTCATCGAGGGGTCTGTTTCAGAAGCAGATGAGGAATTCTCGGCCTGGGATTGGCTTCGACTGCCGCCGGAAACCCAGTCTGTTGCGACCGCCGGGACCGATGGTGCCCGCGTGTGGATCAAGTCTGGGCACCTCTCTGGCATGGTCTGACCGACAGCGACGCTGTAATTTTAGGCAGTATTTTCTGGAAACCGGGCCGTCGAGCCCGGTTTCTTAATTTTTTGACCATTTGGCAAATTTTACCAATTGATAAAATTTCAGACTGTGGCAAGCTGAGAGTACAACAACCATATCTACAGGGAGTAGAGCGATGGCACAGGGCCAGATGGTCCCCGGCATTGTCTCCGGGCGGCTTTCCAGCGATGAGCTGACCTCGAATTTCACGGATCTGCATCCGCCATTGGCCGCGCATGAGGCCGCCGTGGCAGCAGATCGGTGCTACTTTTGCTATGACGCGCCATGTGTGACAGCCTGTCCGACGGATATCGATATTCCGTTGTTCATGCGGCAGATTCAGGCCGGTCAGCCCAAAGCGGCGGGTGAGACCATATTGGCGCAAAATATTCTGGGCGGCATGTGCGCCCGTGTGTGTCCTACCGAGACATTGTGCGAAGAAGCCTGTGTGCGCGAGGCAGCTGAGGGCGCTCCGGTCGAGATTGGGCGTTTGCAGCGTTATGCAACCGATAGTGTTATGGCAGACGGGGCGCATCCGTTTGTACGTGCCGATTCGACCGGCAAAACCGTTGCGGTGATTGGGGCAGGGCCTGCAGGTCTGGCCTGCGCACACCGGCTGGCGATGCTGGGGCATGAGGTTGTTATTCACGAAAGCAAGCCCAAGCCGGGCGGCCTTAACGAATATGGGATCGCGGCCTATAAATCGACCAACAACTTCGCGCAGGCCGAGGTGGATTGGCTGATGCAGATCGGTGGGATCACGATCGAGACAGGTTCGGTTCTGGGCGACACGATCTCTCTGGAGGGCTTGTCAGAAAATTACGACGCAGTTTTCCTATCCATTGGCTTGGCCGGAGTGAACGCTCTGCGCGCGGGTGGCGTTGGTAAGGATGGCGTGCGGGCTGCGGTCGAGTTCATCTCGGATGTACGGCAGGCTGGTGATTTGACTGACTTGCCGGTGGGGCGCAATGTGGTCGTCATTGGCGGTGGCATGACCGCCGTGGACGCGGCGGTGAAGTCCAAGCTGCTAGGGGCGGAACATGTCACTATCGCTTATCGCCGGGGACGTGACGCCATGGGCGCCAGCCGGTACGAGCAGGACCTTGCGGCCTCACATGGGGTCAAGATCATGACCAATGTGCAGCCTGTGGCCGTGCACGGAAACGGCGCGGCGACTGAGATTGAGTTGGAGTATACCTCGAGCGAGGGCGGTCAATTGACCGGGACGGGCGAAGTGATCCGCTTGCCTGCGGATCAGGTTTTGAAAGCGATTGGCCAGACGCTGGAAGGCGCGCCCGAAGGTCTGACGCTGGACGGCAACAAGATCGCTGTAACGGGCGCGGGTCGGACCTCGATGGCGGGTGTCTGGGCCGGGGGTGACTGCGCGGCTGGTGGCGAAGACCTGACCGTGACCGCTGTGGCCGAGGGCCGCGATGCGGCAATGGACATCCACGCTGCACTGACGGCGTGAAACTGTGATTTTGGATGCTGATCAGCATCAGGAGGGCCGGATAAATGGCTGATTTAAAGACAAACTTTCTGGGTATCGAAAGCCCGAACCCGTACTGGCTGGCCTCGGCGCCGCCGACTGATAAAGAATACAATGTCCGCCGCGCCTTCGAGGCCGGTTGGGGTGGCGTGGTCTGGAAAACGCTGGGGGCCGAGGGCCCTCCGGTCGTGAACGTAAACGGGCCTCGGTACGGTGCGATTTATGGCGCGGATCGGCGGCTGCTAGGGCTGAATAACATCGAACTGATCACTGATCGCCCGCTTGAGGTGAACCTGGAAGAGATGGCCCGGGTCAAGGCCGACTACCCGGACCGCGCGCTGATCGCCTCGATCATGGTGCCGTGCGAGGAAGAGGCTTGGAGAGCCATCCTGCCACGCGTTGCCGAAACTGGTGCTGACGGGATCGAGTTGAACTTCGGCTGTCCCCATGGGATGAGCGAGCGCGGGATGGGATCGGCTGTCGGGCAGGTACCGGAATATATCGAGATGGTCACGCGGTGGTGCAAGAAACACTATGACCGTCCGGTGATCGTGAAGTTGACACCCAACATCACGGATATCCGCAAACCCGCCGAGGCTGCAAAGAATGGCGGCGCGGATGCGGTGTCGCTGATCAACACCATCAACTCGATCACCAGCGTCAATCTGGACACGTTCAGCCCTGAGCCTTCGATTGATGGCAAGGGTAGCCATGGCGGCTATTGCGGTCCGGCGGTGAAGCCGATCGCTCTGTCGATGGTGTCAGAGATTGCGCGGGCACAAGCAACGCATGGTCTGCCGATCTCCGGTATTGGTGGCGTGACCACATGGCGTGACGCGGCCGAGTTCATGGCCTTGGGCTGTGGCACCGTTCAGGTCTGTACGGCTGCGATGACCTATGGGTTCAAGATTATTGATGAACTGACGGCGGGCCTGTCCAAATGGATGGACGAGAAGGGGTATAAGGACGTCTCGGAGATTGTTGGTCTGGCCGTGCCGAACGTGACGGATTGGCAATATCTGAACCTGAACTATGTGGCGAAGGCCAAGATCGATCAGGACCAATGCATCAAATGTGGCCGCTGCTATGCCGCTTGCGAGGATACCAGCCATCAGGCAATTTCCATGTCTGATGATCGTGTGTTCGAGGTGATGGATGACGAATGTGTCGCCTGCAATCTATGCGTGGATGTGTGCCCGGTGGATGGGTGCATTTCGATGGTCCCGATGAATGCGGGCGAAATTGATCCGCGTACCGGACGGGAAGTGCAGCCTGACTACGCCAATTGGACGTCACATCCGAACAACCCGATGGCGAAAGCTGCGGAATAGGAGATTTTTCGTCGAAAAATCTTGGACGAGAAAATTCGACGAATTTTCTCAGAACAAAATGTCGATGGGGCCGTAGTGGCAGATCACGATATATTGGTTGGCGGTGCGGATCAGGTGGTATCCGCGCCGCCTTATTTCTTGCTGAAACGTCTCATGCCCCACTTCTCTTTCCACCCAACTAGTGGACCGGCGCACGACCGCACCGCGCTGCGCGGATTTGGTGGAAAACAACTGGTCGAGCCAGGGATCGGGATAGGGGCGAACGGTAGTCATGGGTATATGCTGCCGCAATTTGGTTAACTGGACCTTAAGGCATAAGGAGTTTCCGGTAGAGCGTGTCTACAAAAGGTTCCGCGCCTTCAAAAGGATCTTCGTCCCCCAAAATCGCACGAACCTGTACGTCGAAATCGGCGTAGTGCTGGGTCAGCGCCCAGATCGAAAAGATAAGGTGATACGGATGAAGTCGCGCTATTTTCCCCTGATCCATCCAGCCGACAAGAATCGCCGTTTTCTCATCCACCAAGATCTTGAGGTCACTTGAAAGCGAGTCGTGAATGCGCGGCGCGCCTTGCACGAGCTCGTTGGCGAATAGGCGGCTTTCGCGCGGCAGATCGCGGCTCATTTCCAGTTTGCGTCGGATATAGGCGAGGATTTCCTCCATAGGGTCGCCATCGGCATCCAGTTCGTGCAGAGGGGCCAGCCATGTTTCCAGCAATCCGGACAGGAGCGCGGTGTGAATGGCCTCTTTTGTCGGGAAATAGTACAGGAGGTTTGGCTTGCTCAGGCCTGCCTCAGTGGCAATCTGGTCTACGGTCGCGCCGCGGAAGCCATGGGATGAAAACACGTTCAAGGCAGCCTCGAGAATCGCTGCGCGATTCTTTTTCTGAATTCTGGTGGGGGCGCGGTCTTTGGGCATTGTTCCAGACTGTCTCATTTTCTGGCAAGTGGGCGCTGGATAGGTCAAAAAACCTAATGGCGTCCTGCAATTTCTTGACTGATCTCGAACCCGTGATAGCGTGAGTTTGACCAGATGGTCAAATCAAGACACCAAAAGCGAGCCAAATCGCAAGTAACAGGGAAGAACAAGATGGCAGCTCCGGCGCAAAATCTCAGGATCAATGGCGACAGGTTGTGGGACAGTCTGATGGAGATGGCCAAGATCGGCCCCGGTGTTGCTGGCGGCAATAACCGTCAGACCCTGACTGATGAGGACGCTGAAGGCCGCGCCTTGTTTCAGAAATGGTGTGAGGATGCGGGTTGCTCCATAGGCTTGGATCAGATGGGCAATATGTTTGCTCACCGAGCGGGAACAGATCCCGACGCTTTGCCGGTTTATGTTGGTTCGCACTTGGACACTCAGCCGACAGGTGGGAAATACGACGGCGTCTTGGGGGTTCTTGGCGGTTTGGAGATCATCCGAACGTTGAACGATTTGGGGATCAAGACAAAGCATCCCATTGTGGCTACGAACTGGACCAATGAGGAAGGGACACGCTACGCGCCCGCTATGTTGTCCTCGGGGGTGTTTGCCGGGATGCACACGCAGGATTGGGCCTACGCGCGTGAAGATGCTGAGGGTAAGGCCTTTGGCGATGAATTGCAGCGGATCGGTTGGCGTGGTGAAGAGGAGGTGGGCGCGCGCAAGATGCATGCCTTCTTTGAACTACATATTGAACAGGGACCCATTCTTGAGGCGGAAGGTAAGGACATTGGTGTTGTCACCCACGGTCAGGGGTTGAGTTGGACCCAGATCACGGTGACCGGCAAGGATGCCCATACCGGCTCGACCCCGATGCCGATGCGCAAGAATGCGGGTCTGGCGATGGCGCGGATTCTTGAGAAAGTGGACGAGATTGCCTGGTCCCATGCGCCCCATGCCGTTGGGGCGGCGGGGCATATCGATGTGTTCCCGAATTCGCGGAATGTGATCCCTGGCAAGGCGGTGTTTACGGTCGATTTTCGCTCGCCCGATCTGGACGTGATTCAAGATATGGAGGCACGACTGCGCGTTGCGGCTGAAGATATTGTCGAAGAAATGGGCTTGCAGATCGAGTTCGAGAAGGTCGGTGGGTTTGATCCTGTGCAGTTCGATGACGGCTGTGTGGCGGCGGTACGCGATGCAGCGGAACGGTTGGGGTATTCGCATACCGATATCATCTCAGGCGCCGGGCATGATGCGTGCTGGATCAACCGGGTGGCGCCGACGGCGATGGTGATGTGTCCTTGTGTGGATGGATTAAGCCATAACGAAGCTGAGGAAATCACCAAAGACTGGGCTGCGGCAGGGGCTGATGTTCTGTTGCATGCGGTTGTCGAGACGGCTGAGATCGTGGAGTAGGGGCCGCTGCCCCCGTCGCCCGGTGGGCGAATCCCCCGGGATATTTTTGGCCAGATGAAGCAGGTGGCGTAGACCGCCACAGGGAGATTGAAATGAGCACTGTGATCAAGAACGGAACGGTTGTGACCGCCGATTTGACTTACAAGGCGGATGTGATGGTTGAAGGTGGCGTGATCACCGAGATCGGTCAGGATCTGAAAGGTGATAAGGAACTGGACGCGACCGGTTGCTATGTGATGCCGGGCGGGATTGATCCGCATACGCATCTTGAGATGCCGTTCATGGGCACCTATTCCAGCGATGATTTCGAAAGCGGAACCCGGGCGGCTTTGGCTGGCGGCACCACGATGGTGGTGGATTTTGCGCTGCCTAATCCGGGGGAAAGCCTACTGGATGCACTGAAGCGTTGGGACAATAAATCGACGCGGGCGAATTGCGATTATTCGTTCCACATGGCCGTCACATGGTGGGGCGAGCAGGTGTTTGACGACATCAAAACCGTGATTGAAACGCGCGGGATCAACACGTTCAAGCACTTCATGGCCTATAAGGGTGCGTTGATGGTGAATGATGATGAGTTGTTCGCCTCGTTCAAGCGTCTTGCCGAGTTGGGCGGCACCGCTATGGTGCATGCCGAGAACGGAGATGTGGTGGCCGAGTTGAGTGCTAAGCTGCTGGCCGAAGGCAATACTGGGCCCGAGGCACACGCCTATTCCCGCCCGCCGCAGGTCGAAGGTGAGGCGACAAACCGCGCCATTATGATCGCCGATATGGCGGGCGTTCCTTTGTATGTGGTGCACACCTCGTGCGAAGAAGCCCATGAGGCCATTCGCCGGGCAAAGATGCAGGGTAAACGGGTGTGGGGCGAGCCTTTGATCCAGCACCTGACCTTGGATGAAAGCGAGTATTTCCACCATGATTGGGAGCATGCGGCGCGGCGGGTCATGAGCCCTCCGTTCCGGAACAAGCAGCATCAGGACAGTCTTTGGAACGGTTTGCAATCGGGAACGCTGAGCGTGGTGGCCACCGACCATTGCGCCTTTACCACCGAACAGAAGCGATATGGCGTGGGCGACTTTACTAAGATCCCCAACGGGACAGGCGGGCTGGAAGATCGGATGCCGATGTTGTGGACCCATGGAGTAAATACCGGGCGCCTGACGCCGAACGAATTTGTGGCAGTTACTTCAACAAACATCTCTAAGATATTGAATTGCTACCCTAAAAAGGGTGCCATTTTGGTTGGTGCGGATGCGGATATCGTTGTGTGGGACCCGGACAAAGCCAAGGTGATTTCAGCCGAAACGCAGCAGTCTTCGATCGACTACAACGTGTTCGAAGGCAAGGAAGTGCGCGGGTTGCCCCGGTTCACGCTAACCCGTGGTTCGATAGCTGTTCATGATGGTGAGATCCAGACACAGGAAGGACATGGGAAATTCGTGGCACGCGAGGCCAATACCCATGTGAACAAAGCGCTGAGCACCTGGAAAGAGCTGACCGCCCCGCGCCCGGTCGAGCGGACGGGTATTCCAGCGACGGGTGTGTGATTTGCGGGGGTGTCCTGTGGGCGCCCCAAAGCGAAACCTTTTCAAGGTAATGGAATGACTACTGAAAGTACGACCCAGCCTGTGATCGAGGCAAGGCAACTCGATCTCACCTTCCAAACCAATGACGGCCCGATCCACGCGTTGAAAGACGTGAACCTGACCATCGACAAGGGGGATTTCGTCAGCTTTATCGGCCCCTCGGGCTGTGGCAAGACCACATTCTTGCGCTGTATCGCGGCGCTTGAGACGCCGACGGGGGGGGTGCTGACCGTCAATGGAATGACCCCAGATGAAGCACGGCGCAAGCGCGCCTATGGTTATGTGTTTCAGGCCGCGGGGCTGTATCCGTGGCGGACCATCTCCAAGAACATAAAACTGCCGCTCGAGATCATGGGCTATTCCGCCGCCGAACAGGAAGAACGGGTAAAGAAGGTTCTGGAACTGGTTGATCTGGCGGGTTTTGGTGGCAAATTCCCGTGGCAGCTTTCGGGCGGGATGCAGCAACGGGCCAGCATCGCGCGGGCTTTGGCTTTTGATGCTGATATTCTGCTGATGGACGAACCCTTTGGCGCGCTGGATGAGATTGTGCGCGATCACCTGAACGAGCAGCTTCTGGCGCTATGGGCGCGGACGGAAAAGACGATCGGGTTTGTGACGCACTCGATCCCCGAAGCGGTCTATCTGAGCACCAAGATCGTGGTAATGAGCCCTCGGCCCGGTCGGATCACCGATGTGATCGACAGCCCTTTGCCCAAGGAGCGGCCTTTGGATATTCGAGACACGCCGGAATTTATCGAGGTTGCGCATCGGGTGCGCGAAGGGCTGCGGGCGGGGCATTCCTATGATGATTAAGGCAACCAGACTGTGGGGCGCGCGATGAAAAACTTGGTGCCTATCTTGGTGGTGCTCGCGGCAATTGTCGCGCTGTGGTACGCAGCAGTGGCCCCGATGAACATTCGCATCTCGCTGGATCAGGCCGAGCGTGCGGGGCAGGTAGTGACACCTGAAACGTCGCGCGAACGGCGAGAGACTTCGGTCTGGGTTCTGATGGCGTCAAACCCCGGAGCGATTTCCCGCGGCTATGCGCTGGAACGCCCACGGCTGCCGACCCCCGGACAGGTTGGGCAGGAGCTGTGGAAAACGACCGGTGAGATGGTGGCCAAGGGTCGGGCATTCTCGAAACGGTCGCTGATCTACCATGCTGGAATCACGCTGAAATCCACGCTGTGGGGTTTTCTGCTTGGCACAACGCTGGGCATTTTGGCGGCCGTAGCCATCGTCTATTCGCGTGTCGCGGATATGAGCCTGATGCCATGGGCGATTATAAGCCAGACCATCCCGATTGTGGCGCTGGCGCCGATGATTATTGTCGTCAGCTCTCAGCTAGGGATTGAGGGGCGCGGGGTGCCCAAGGCGGTAATCTCGGCCTATCTGTGTTATTTCCCGGTGCTGGTGGGGATGGTGAAGGGGCTAAGGTCGCCATCGCTGCCGCAACTGGATTTGTTGAAGACCTATAACGCCTCGGGCGCGCAGGGGTTCTTTAAACTTCGGCTGCCATCCTCGGTGCCGTATCTGTTCACGTCGCTCAAGGTCGGGATCGCGGCTGCATTGGTTGGCACGATTGTGGGCGAGTTGCCGACGGGGGCTGTGTCAGGTCTTGGTGCCAGAATCCTGATCGGAGACCAGTTCGGAACGCCTCTGGCCATCTGGGCGGCCCTGCTGGCTGCCGCTATTCTGGCGGGCTTGCTGGTGACACTGTTGGATCTGCTGCAGCGACTGGCCCTGCGCCGGATGGGGTTGAACGCATGACCTGGCTATCCTTTGCTTTGCTGTTCTGGGGCTTGGCCTGGTTTGCGAACTACCGTCTGGCTATCTCGTCCTATCGCAAAACCCGTGCAGCGCGCATTTTTGTGCCGGTTCTGTTTGGCATCACGCTGTTGGTGCTTTGGGAGGGGCTGGTGCGCGGGCTGGGTGTTTCGCCGGTTATCCTGCCGCCACCTTCAGATGTGGGGACAGCCTTTGTACAATCGTCCGGCATTTTGTGGGAAGACTTCAAGCAAACCGTCTTCAAGGGCGCGCTGACGGGATTTGTGATCGGGTGTGCTGCGGCTTTTGCTTGTTCGGTTGCCATAGACCGCTCGGCTTTTCTGACGCGTGGTCTGCTACCCATCGGGAATTTTGCGGCGGCGCTGCCCATTGTCGGGATCGCGCCAATTCTGGTCAGTTGGTTCGGGTTCGATTGGCACTCGAAAGCGGCGGTTGTCGTGGTCATGGTGTTCTTTCCAATCCTGGTGAACACCGTGCAGGGTCTGCGCGAAGCGGATGCGATGCAGCGTGACCTGATGCGGACCTATGCGGCCGGGTATTGGCAGACCTTGTGGAAACTGCGCTTGCCAGCGGCGATGCCCTTTGTGTTCAATGGGTTGAAGATTGCAACCACGCTTGCTTTGATCGGGGCGATTGTGGCCGAGTATTTCGGCTCACCCACACGGGGCATGGGGTTTCGGATTTCGACCGGCGTCGGCAGCCTGTCGATCGACCTTGTCTGGGCCGAGATCGCCGTAGCCGCGCTGGCCGGGACCGTGTTTTATGGCCTTGTCGCAGCGGCGGAAAAGGCGGTGACCTTCTGGCACCCGTCGCAACGAGGATAGGAATTCAACAGACCCCGACAACGGGGCATAAACAGCAACTAGGAGACATGAAGATGAAAAAGCTACTCAGCGGGGCGGTTGCCGCCTTTGGCCTGACCGCCGGTGCCGCATGGTCCGCCGATGAGGTGACATTGCAGCTGAAATGGGTCACGCAGGCGCAATTTGCGGGCTACTATGTGGCCGCCGATAAGGGATTCTACGAGGAAGAAGGGCTGGACGTTACCATTTTGCCCGGCGGCCCCGACATCGCTCCAACTCAGGTGATCGCGGGGGGCGGCGCGGATGTGACCGTCGAATGGATGCCTGCTGCGCTGGCCGCACGCGAAAAGGGTCTGCCGCTGGTAAACATCGCGCAGCCATTTAAAAGCTCGGGCATGATGCTGACCTGCTGGAAGGATGCCGGTATTGCATCGCCGGATGACCTTAAGAACCGCACGCTGGGTGTCTGGTTCTTTGGTAACGAATTCCCTTTCATGAGCTGGATGAGCCAGCTAGGCATCGACACTGGCGGCAAGGGTGAGAGTGGGGTTGAGGTCCTCAAGCAAGGTTTCAACGTTGATCCCCTGCTGCAGCGCCAGGCCGATTGCATCAGCACCATGACGTATAACGAGTACTGGCAGGTGATCGACGCGGGCGTAAATCCCGATGAGCTTGTGACCTTCAAGTACGAAGATCAGGGTGTCGCCACGCTTGAAGACGGCCTCTACGTGCTGGAAGAAAACCTGAGCGACGAAGCCTTTGTCGACAAGATGGAACGGTTCGTCCGTGCCTCGATGAAAGGCTGGAAATACGCCGAGGAGAACCCGGATGAGGCCGCCGAGATCGTGTTGGACAATGACGCGACCGGAGCGCAGACCGAAAAACACCAAAAGCGCATGATGGGTGAGATCGCCAAGCTGACCGCAGGGTCGAATGGCGCTTTGGACCCGGCGGATTTTGAGCGGACCGTGGGTACTCTGCTGGCCGGTGGTTCTGATCCGGTCATCACCCAACAGCCTGAGGGGGCGTGGACCCACAAGATCACCGACGCAGCGCTGAACTAAGCCCGGTTTAAACCGAATTGAGCGCGGCCCCGGTTGGGGCCGCGTTTTGCGTTTCTGATGTCGGAAAAGTGTCTGTACTTAGCCGGGAAATGACTTAGTATTCCTTTGTAAATTATCGCATTTCATACGAAATTGCGACTGGATGGAAAATTATGCAAGGATTTGCATCAGAATTCAATTCAGCCTTGGGTCTGATCCTGACAGGGGATTCAGAGCTGTGGGCGATTGTGCTGTTGTCGCTCAAAGTTTCCGTCTTCGCTGTATTGATTTCTGCCCTGATCGGGATGCCCGTGGGCGCGGCATTAGCCGTTGCGCGCTTTCCGGGACGGCGGATGTTGATCGTGCTGATGAATGCTCTGATGGGCTTCCCGCCGGTTGTTGTGGGCTTGTTGGTCTACCTGATGTTATCCCGATCCGGGCCGCTGGGTGTTCTGGAGTTGCTCTATACCCCGACCGCAATGATCATCGCGCAGGTTGTTCTGGTGACACCCATTGTGGCCGCGCTGACCCGGCAAGTGATCGAGATGCTGGCCGAGGAATATTCGGAACAGCTACGCTCGCTCGGGGTGTCGCGTTTAGCCTCGGTGCCGGTGCTGCTGTGGGATGCACGCCTGGCGCTGGTGACAGCTTTGTTGGCGGGATTCGGACGTGCCATTGCGGAGGTGGGCGCGGTGATCATCGTTGGCGGCAACATCAACCATGTGACGCGGGTGATGACGACGACCATCGCGCTTGAAACCTCGAAAGGCAATCTGGCGCTGGCGCTGGCCTTGGGCGCGATCCTGATCGGGATTGCGGTGGCGGTGAACGCTATGGTCAGCACCGTCAGCCTGCGCGCCGAGCAGGAGGGGTTGCGCCATGCGTGATCTGGTGTGTGACATGGCCAGCAGCCTGACGGTTCGGGACGTGAAGATAACACGCAAGGGAAAGGTCCTTCTGGACGTTGCGCATTTGTCTTTGGACGGGCCCGGGCCGACGCTGATCCTTGGGCCGAACGGGGCGGGGAAGAGCCTGTTGCTGCGTTGCTTGCATGGTTTGATCGCGCCTGACCGGGGGCGGATCGAACAGGACGGCGTGCCTTTGTCCGGCGAGCACAAATCCCGGCAGGCGATGGTGTTTCAACAGCCGGTGCTGTTGCGCCGCTCGGTCGCGGCCAATCTGGATTTTGTGCTGAAGCGTCAGGGCCTGTCTTGGGGCCAGCGCAAAGCCCGGATCGAAGACTTGCTGACCGAGGGCGGTCTCGACGGAAAAGGACGGCAATCCGCGCGCTCTTTGTCGGGGGGGGAGGCACAGCGGCTAGCCATCCTGCGTGCTCTGGCGTTGGAGCCTGAGACGTTGTTTTTGGATGAACCCACCAGTGCTTTGGACCCGAGTGCTACGCAGATGATAGAACGCATGATCCAGCGCGCCTCGCGACGGGGGGTGCGGATTGTCATGGTGACACATGATATCGGTCAGGCGCGTCGCCTTGCAGTGGATGTCGTTATGATGCAAGGCGGCCATGTGGTTGAACACGGGGTCGCCAGACAAGTTTTGGACGCCCCGCAAAGCGACGCCGCGCGTCGTTATCTTGCTGGTGGGCTGGTGACCTAACTCAAACTATGGAGATCTGGATGATCCGAGATTTTCTTCGGGCTGCATTGGTATCGCTTGGCTTGATGGCCCCTGTGTGGGCCGAGGCCCCGTTCATCGTTGTGCAATCGACCACGTCGACGCAGAATTCGGGCCTGTTGGACTATATCCTGCCGGGGTTCGAGGCTGAAACCGGAATCGATGTGCGCGTTGTGGCCGTCGGTACTGGACAGGCAATCCGAAACGCTGTGAACGGGGACGGAGACGTTCTGCTGGTTCACTCCAAACCCGCCGAGGAACAGTTCGTCGCCGATGGCTGGGGCGTTGAGCGGTTTGACGTGATGTATAATGACTTCGTGCTGGTCGGCCCCAAATCGGACCCGGCCAAAGTAAAGGACGGCGACGATATTGTTGCGGCCCTGACCGCCGTGGCCGAGGCCGAAGCCCCCTTTGTCTCGCGCGGGGATGACAGCGGGACGCACAAGGCCGAGATGCGCCATTGGGCGGCGACCAATTTAGATCCGACGGGCGCATCCGGTGCGTGGTATCGTGAGACCGGGTCCGGCATGGGGGCCACATTGAACGTCGCCAGCGGGATGAACGCCTATGTCCTGACCGACCGCGCCACCTGGCAATCCTTTGGCAACCGGGGCGAGCTTGAGATCATGGTCGAGGGCGACCCACGCCTGTTCAACCAGTATGGCGTCATTCTGGTGAACCCGGAAAAACACCCAAGCGTAAGGGCAGCGGCGGGTCAGCGGTTTATCGACTGGCTGACCGGGCCGGACGGGCAAGCGGCCATTGCGTCCTACGAACTGGATGGAGAACAGTTGTTTTTCCCCAACGCCGACGGGTCTTAACCGCTAGCGCCGTTGTGGTGAATTGTGCCCAGCCCGCCTAGGTCGTACCCTCCGAACTCGGCGGCGCGGGCCGCGAAGCGATCGGATTGAACAAAGGCCAACAGCTTCAACATTGGGTCATCGAAATAGGCGCGCCGCCAGATCGCAAGGTCCAGCCGTTCAGTATGGGTGGCGCAAAAGCCCAGATCATAGAGACCCGCCAGCGCACCCAGACCAAAACCGGCCTCGGCCTTGCTGTCGTGCAGGGCGATGGCCAGCTCTTCCTCTGTGCGGGCGCAAGTGGGCAGGGCGTCCAGATCCGCGCGGGTCATACCGTGATGCTCCAACTGCGCGTCGAACAATCTTTGGCTGGCGGCAGAGCCTTGCCGTAGGATCACGCGCCTGCCTTTGAGGTCTGCGAAGCTCCGGATATCAGACACGCCGGGGGCCAGCAACAAACCGCGCTGGCGTTGGGCGATTTCAAACAGAACAACCGATGCTTCGCCCAGATGATCGCGCAGGGCTTGGGTGTTGAACCCTTCCGCCTCATGAATATGCAATGCGGCCGCCTGTGCGGTACGGTCCTTTAGGCGGTTCAGCCCGTCAAACGAGCCGTCATAATAGGTCGCCAACCCCGAGCCGCTTTCCCGCAAGGCCCAGTCCAACAGTGGGTCATGGCTGCCCGCCACAATCGGAGGCAAGGGCGGATCTTCAACCTGAGGACCCGAGCGTGAAGCATTCAACCAGGCGACAACCTCGGAACGGGGAAATAGAAGTTTGCCCATCGCGCGCACGCAGGGTACCTCGCCCGAAGACGCCAGATCATAGGCCTTACGCTCGCCGATGCGCAGCAGATCGGCCAGTTCTTTGGTGGTCAGATACTCGGGCATTCAGTCCAGGCGCACTGCTGATCCGGTCCCAGCGTCCGCTGCGCTGAATCCGATCTGGTTCAGGACAGCAGGGGCGGCGATCGCGATGACGACCATCGCGGCGACGGCGGCTAGAAAGGCTTTCATTGTCTCCTCCGGCGTTAGTTTTCCGGTGCCGTGGCGCGGCGCAGAAAGGCGACCAGATCTTCCCGGTCGCTGGGCTGCGTGATCCGCTGCATCGGCATCTTCGACCCCGGAATGTAGTGGTCGGGCCCCTCATCGAAAAGGGCATTTATGGTTTCGTCATTCCAAATGATATCAGAGTCTTGCAGCGTGTCCGAATAGAAATATCCCGGCAGTGTTCCAGCCCGGCGGCCAAAGACGCCATGCAGCGTCGGACCGGCGCGGCGTTGCCCGTCTGGGGTCAGGCTGTGACAGATTGAGCATTTGCGGGCAAACTGCCGTTCACCATTGCTCATCTGATCGGGGTTTTTGAGGAAGCTGGGCTCGGACGCAGCCATCCGTTCTTGCTCGCGCAGATTGGCGACCGGCCAACTGTACATCGCCTCATCAATGCCGCCGGCGTGGATGTTCTGACTATCGGGTGAAAAAGCCAGCGCCCAGACCGGACCGCGCAAAGTGGCGCGGAAATCTTGCGCGATGCGCCACTCCTCCGTGTCGACCACCATGATGAAGCCCTCGCCGTCGCCTACAGCGAGCATGCTGTTATCAGGGCTAAGCGCCAGCGCCAGAATAGGGCGACGGTCGAGGGTAAAGTCACGTTCCTCGCCCGTGGTCAGATCGCGGACGCGGGTGACACCATCAACAGCGCCATAGGCGATCCAGTTGTCCTGCGTATTTAGCACTAGCTCATTGATGCCAAAGCCATGCTCGACCAGTCGCAGAGTTTCCTGTCCACTGGTCACATCCCACAAGCGCAAAGCCCCGTCGACACCGGCTGAATACAGTTGGTTGCCGTCAGGCGTAAACGCCACGGCATTCACTCCGCTGCCGGTCGTCAGAGTTTTTGGTTCCGATCCATCCACGGGCCACAACCCGATTGTACCATCCCAACTGGCTGTTGCCACATGGGTTTTCGAGGCAGCGATATGTACGATTTTGCCTTTGTGCTGTCCTACAACCTCACCGCCGGGCCAGCGGCGCAGAGTGAAGTCGTCGCCGGCGGAATAGATCGCAGTGCCGTTGAAAGCAACTGCGTTAACAGCTGCCTCATGACCTTCCAGCCATTCCGGCATTTGATCCGACCAGATGCCGACCGAGTTGTCGAAACTTGCCGTAGCGATCCGCCCATCGGGGGCCGTGGCGATCCCCATGATTGGACCGCCATGACCTTTGAGCGTATAAAACTCAGCTAAAGCAGGCAGGGGCAGTAAAGCCAGCGCCAGAACCAACCCGCGCATCTATTCGGCGGGCGAGGCCGTCGCTTTGCTGGCCTCTTTTTCCTGGACCTCCTCCAGCCACAACGAGTGGTGCTCGCGTGCCCATTGCTCTTCGACTTCGCCGGTTCCCATGGCGTCAAATGCACCTTCCATCCCGACCGAGCCGAGGTAGATATGGGCGATGATGATGGCGATGAAAACATAGGCGATCATCACATGCCAGACCTGCGCGTATTGCATTTCCTCTTGCGGCGACATCTGCACCGGCAGGCTCAAACCCATTGCCTGAGGCAGGCCGGTTGCATTGGCGATCTGGAAGGTTTTGGCAAACAGAGGCATCTCGAACGGGAACAGCAGAGACAGGCCCGAAAGGCTGATCGACACGCCCAGCAGAATGCAGGACCAGAATATGACTTTTTGACCGGCATTGAACTTTTTGGCCGGCGGGTGGCTGCCTTTGGTGAACAAACCGCCACCGGCGGCCAGCCATTTCAGGTCGGTCCGGTTGGGAATGTTGTGAGCGATCCAGTTCACCGTCACGATGATCAACCCCAACATAAAGGCCCAGGCGAGGTTGTTGTGTAGCCACTTGCACCCTTGCGCAATAGTCGCGAAGCCTTCTTTTCCAAAGATCGGGATCAGGAAATCCCGCCCATACAGTGTCAACAGCCCTGTAAACCCAAGCACTAAAAAGGACCCGGCGAAAAGCCAGTGGCCGAACCGCTCAAACCCATTGAAACGCGTGACTGTGCGCCCGGTTTTCTCACCATCAATGCGGATTTTGCCACGGATCAGGAAGAACAGCAGGATCACGGCGGCCATGCCTGCAATGATGTAGGTTCCGTATTCTCGCAACGGTCCGGTGCGGAAAGCCCACCACCACATGCCACCATCCTGGATAAGAACACTGGCTGCGGGCCCCTGAGACGACACGGTGACATCCGCCGACCCATAGCGTAGCGCGCGATAGACATCACTGTCCGAGGCCACACCGGCAGTACCAAACTGCCCCAGCAAACCTTCGACATTGCCTTGGCCAGTGTTTTCCGAGCGATAAGTGTTGTCCACTTTCTCGCCCCGTTGACGGGCCAGAATATCCTCAAGCGTCGTGGCCCCTCCGGTGGCCGAGCGATCGGGTGCCGGGGATTCCGGGGCGTCCTGCGCCCATGTGGCACCGGTCAGGAAGAGTGAGAAGAGCAGAAAATGGATCAGGCGCATGGGTTCTCTCCCTATTCTTGGTCGTGTCAGCGGTCAAAGCCGCCGATCTGCTTGTGAAAAACGGCTCCGACAGGGGACAGGGCCGTCTGAAGGTCGTCTTTCGCGGGGCCGTAGACATCAAACTGAACCGGCTTAAGTAAGGACATAAACCGATCGGCGAAATTTGCCCCAAAATTCTGCATATGAATTATCGCATCATCTGAACTTGCGTAACGTTCATAGATGTGAATGGCGCTGTCGCTTTGATGCCACTCATAGGTTTTGGCGCCTGTTTCCTCGAGGGTCGCGGCGACCATTTCGGCCATCAGGGCCTCGAACTCGGACTGTTTTTCTGGGTTCAGGTCCAGCTTCAACAGCCAGTAGATATCGTTGGTCATAGGCGTCCTACCTTCGTCAGGAAAGGCGGCGACCGACAGGCGGCCACAGGCAAGGGTAAGACAGCCCCCGGCCTAGCGCAGGGGGCTGTCGAGCTTCGGATAGACCTTAGCCGTCTTTCTGGTCGTAGGCGGTGCCCCAACCCCACGCGCCCGAGCCAAAGCCGCGCGCCACAACGCGTTCGCGGTAGATGGCCGAGACCACGTCGCCGTCACCGGCAAGCAGGGCCTTGGTGGAACACATCTCGGCGCAGATGGGCAGTTTGCCCTCGGCGATCCGATTGCGACCGTATTTGGCGAACTCTGCGGTCGAGTGCGTTTCTTCGGGACCACCGGCGCAGAAGGTACATTTGTCCATCTTGCCGCGCGATCCGAAGTTGCCAGCCTGCGGATATTGCGGCGCGCCGAAGGGGCACGCGTAGAAGCAATAGCCGCAGCCAATGCACAGGTCCTTGGAGTGCAGGACGACACCTTCTTCGTTCTGATAGAAGCAGTCGACCGGGCACACCGCCATGCAAGGCGCATCCGAGCAATGCATACAGGCCACCGAGATCGAGCGTTCGCCCGGGTTGCCGTCATTGATCGTTACCACCCTGCGGCGGTTGATGCCCCATGGCACCTCGTGTTCGTTTTTACACGCGGTGACACAGGCGTTGCACTCGATGCAGCGTTCAGCGTCGCAGAGAAACTTTGCTCTAGCCATTTTCGTCCTCCTTTACGCTGCCGAGATCTTGCAGAGAGTACATTTGGTCTCCTGCATCTGGGTTACTGAATCGTAGCCATAGGTCTGGGCGGTGTTAGAACTTTCGCCCAAGACATAGGGGTCAGCACCTGCGGGGTATTTGTGCCGCTGGTCCTCGCCCTGGAAATGACCGCCAAAGTGGAACGGCATAAAGGCCACGCCGGCGCCAACCCTGTTGGTCAGCATCGCCATCACCTTGACCTTTCCGCCCTCAGGACCTTCGACCCAGACCTGTGATCCGTCCCGAATGCCAAGGTTATTGGCATCGCGCGGATTTATCTCGACGAACATGTCCTGCTGAAGTTCGGCCAGCCACGGGTTGGACCGTGTCTCATCACCGCCACCTTCATATTCGACCAGACGACCAGACGTCAGGATTATTGGGTAATCCTTTGAAAAGTCGTTCTTTTGGATCGAAGCATAAAGAGTGGGCAGACGATAGGCTTGACGGTCCTCGTAGGTCGGATAGTCCTCCACCAGATCGCGCCGGTTGGTATAGAGCGGCTCGCGATGCAGCGGAATCGGATCCGGGAAGGTCCAGACAACCGCGCGGGCTTTGGCGTTCCCGAAGGGCGCACAGCCATGCTTGATCGCAACCCGCTGGATACCGCCGGAGAGGTCGGTCTTCCAGTTGGTTTCAGGACCCGCAACAGCGTCAATCGCCGCGCGTTCCTCGGCGGTCAGATCGCCATCCCAGCCAAGATCCATCAGCATCTGCATCGTGAATTCCGGATAACCATCCTGAATTTCCGATCCAACGCTATAGACCCCTTCGGCCAGCAGGTTGTCACCATCGCGTTCCACACCGAAACGGGCGCGGAAAGTCAGGCCGCCTTCGGCCACCGGCTTGGACATGTCATAGAGGTTTGGAGTCCCTGTATGACCCATTTCCGGCGTACCCCAGCAGGGCCACGGTAGTCCGTAATACTCGCCGTCGTTTGGTCCACCGATGGCTTGCAGCGTGGTTCTGTCGAACGTGTGCTGGTTGGCCATGTGGCTTTTCAGACGTTCCGGCGACTGCCCGGTATAGCCGATGGTCCAGAGGCCCGAGTTGAATTCACGCGTGATGCTTTCAACATTCGGGGTCTCGGCATCTTCCATCTCGATATTACGGAAGAAGCGGTCCGCCCAGCCGAACTTGTTGGCGAACTTGGCCATGATGACCTCGTCCGGCAAGCTTTCGAACAGCGGATCAACCACCTTGTCGCGCCACTGCAGCGACCGGTTCGATGCCGTGGCCGAACCACGTGTTTCGAACTGCGTACAGGCAGGCAACAGGTAGACACCGTCGGTGCGGTCATGCAGAACAGCCGAGACGGTGGGATACGGGTCGATCACGACCAGCATGTCCAGCTTCTCCATCGCCGTCTTCATTTCCGTCATCCGGGTCTGCGAGTTGGGCGCGTGGCCCCACAGAACCATGGCACGAACGTTGTTGTCCTGATCCATGTTGGCCGGGTCTTCCAGAACACCATCGATCCAGCGGGAAACCGGGATGCCACGCTCATTCATGAGCGGCTTATCCTTGCCTTCCTTGTCCTTGATCGTGGCGAACTGACCTTTCAGCCAATCCAGATCTTCACCCCAGACGCGGCTCCAGTGACCCCATGCACCTGCGGAGAGGCCATAGTAGCCGGGCAGGGTATGGGACAGAACACCAAGGTCTGTTGCGCCCTGCACGTTGTCGTGGCCGCGGAAGATGTTGGTGCCACCGCCCGATGTGCCCATGTTGCCAAGCGCAAGCTGAAGCACGCAATAGGCGCGGGTGTTGTTGTTGCCGTTCGTGTGCTGTGTACCACCCATGCACCATACAACGGTGCCGGGACGGTTGTTCACCATTGTCCGGGCGACGCGACGCAGCTGCGAGCCAGGCGTACCGGTAACGCGCTCAACCTCATCCGGGGTCCACTTGGCAACCTCTTCGCGGATCTGGTCCATACCCCAGACACGGGTGCGGATGAACTCTTTGTCCTCCCAACCGTTTTCGAAGATGTGCCACAGGATACCCCAGACCAATGCGACGTCAGTACCGGGGCGGAAACGGACATATTCATCCGCGTGGGCCGCGGTGCGCGTAAAGCGCGGATCGCAGACGATCAGAGGGGCGTTGTTCTGCTCTTTCGCACGCAGGATATGCAGCAGCGAGACGGGGTGCGCCTCGGCCGGGTTACCACCGATGATGAAGATGGCCCGGCTGTTGTGCATGTCGTTGTACGAGTTGGTCATGGCGCCGTAGCCCCATGTATTCGCAACGCCCGCAACAGTGGTCGAGTGGCAGATACGGGCCTGGTGGTCCACGTTGTTCGTGCCCCAGTAGGCGGCGAACTTGCGGAACAGATAGGCCTGTTCGTTATTGTGTTTCGCAGAACCCAGCCAGTACACGCTGTCCGGCCCGGATTCTTGGCGGATGTTCATCATGCCGTCGCCGATCTCGTCGATCGCCTGTTCCCAGCTGATGCGCTTCCACTCTCCGCCTTCCTTTTTCATCGGGTACTTCAGGCGGCGCTCGCCATGGGCGTGCTCGCGGACCGATGCCCCCTTGGCGCAGTGTGCACCCAGGTTGAACGGGCTGTCCCAGCCGGGTTCTTGCCCGACCCAGACACCGTTCTGCACTTCGGCAACGACTGTACAGCCCACCGAGCAGTGGGTGCATACGGATTTGATGTTTTCTACGGCCTGATTGGCCGCTGTCTGGGCGCTGGCTGGCGTCACGGTTCCACCCGTGGCGCTGATCGCGGCAAGGCCGCCGATCGTCAGGCCCGAGCCACGCAGAAATGCGCGGCGATCGACGGTTTTCTCGCCGACCTGGGACAGGATACTTGTCCGCTGGGGGCGTCTCGCAACCCCGTTGGTCTTTTTCCTAAGCATTACTTTCCTCCCTTGCGTGCCGCGTAAGCCACGGCTGCTTGGTACTTCGCAAAACCGACGTCAGGGCCAATCGCAACCGTCTGTCGGGTGTTGAAAACGTCCGATTCTAGAACCGGGTGCTTTCCAGATATGCGCGCGTATGCGCGGTGTCCTGCATCCGGGTTTCGTCCGTGGGCAGCTCGGCTGCCTCGGCCTTTCCGGTCAGGCTGGCAGCGGCGACAGCAGCGGGTGCTGCGGTTCCGGCCAGTTTGAGGAAGTCGCGGCGGGTTGCGCCTTCTTCCTTGGTCTTGCTCATGGGTGTCTCCTTTCCCATTTGCAGTTTAACGCCCCGCAAGGGACGCTGGCGAATGACAACGTCTCACGCTGCCGACATTCGGAAAGCTTCGCGCTCGATCTCCATAAAGACCCGACCGGCAGTGCCGACTGAGGCATAGAGGACCGAGTTCTCGGCGCCTTCCAAATCCGAATAGAAATGCGTGGCCCAAGGGCCGATATGTTTGTTCCAGAACGCTTTCTGGTCCTCCAAAGACGCGGGCGCGCCGAACCGGCCGACGATCATACCCGCCATCATCTCCATCAACGAGGCGATGTTGTCTTCGGGTTCATAGACGTTTTTCGCCCGCGTGATACCGCGCACAGCCATGTCATTGCGCAGCTGAGCCAATGGTTTCTCGTTCAGGAATCCGGTTAGGTAAAAGCTGGCATAGGGCAGAAGCTCTCCGCGTCCCAAACCGATGAACAAGGCATTGAACTCACGTTCAGCAGACGCAGGTTTGGTGACTTTGGCCACCCGAGCCATTGCCTGAATAGCCTGACCCAGATCGCTGTCATCGCCGCTGAGACCCACCATCTGGTCCAGAAGCATCTGATCTGGCGGACCGGCCAGCAGCAGGCCCAGAAAGTTGTAGAAATCCGCGCGCAGGCGATCCTCGGCCGAGACATCCATCTGTTGCGCTTCACTTGCGGTCATTCGGTTATCCTTCGAATTCAAATTTCATGCGGCGCGGGGCAGGGGCGACTTCCGCCTCCTCTGGCGCGTTAGGTTCTATTTCCGCCACGAGAACGGGCTCTGGGTCGGGCAGGTCGATTTCTTCGGGTTCTGGCTGAGGTTCCTCGGCCTCGACCTCGATATCGGAATCTTCCGCCTCGGCTTCGGCCTTGGCGGCCAGCGCTTCGACATGAGCAAGCATACCCTTGCCGACCTGATAGGCGGTCTGAAGGTTTTCGATCACACAGGCCGCATCGGTGTAGTCCTCACCATAATCCACCAAGCCGTCTACATTGGCCAATACCGGGTTCAGTCGCCACAACCTGCGCAGGGCGCGGCGGCGAAGACGATCGGGGACAGCTTTGGCCATAAAGCCCGAGACATCGTCACCAGCTTGCAACTGATCGGGATCGGGGAGGTTGAGCTCGGCCAGAATCTCGGCGTCGGTTTTTTCTTCCAGCTCGGCGCGCTGATCTGCGATCACCTGTTCTTCGGCTGCGATTACTTCGGCCTCAGCCTCGGCCTGAACGGCGGCTTTGCGGCGGGACCAGAAATCGCGGGCTTCGGTCATTGGATGATCCTCCGCGGGGCGCGGTAAACATCAGACGTTTGTCGGATGCGCGCATCGCCTTTGCCATCTTCGACCAGATCAGTGCGTTTCTTGTCGCGCTTGCGTTTAACGAAGACTTCATCGCGGTGATGTTCCAAAGCGAAATCCCGCACCCAGGCGATCAGCCCGTCGGTCATTGGAATTTTCTCGACAATCTCTTCACCGGTATCCGCGTAATCCTGTCCTTCATAGGGTGAGGCTGTGACCAGCACAGCATCCATCGGGCGCTGCCCGTCCAGCGCATCGCGCAGCACAAGGTATATCGAGGGCGTGCCGTCGGACAGGTTGACCATATACGCCTCGGTCTCATCCGCCCACAACGTCAGGGGCAGGGTTGCTGCGTGGTATTCTACAGCCTCCCCTTCACGGCGCATTTCGTGCCAGTCCGCAGGACCGGCGCCGGGCAAAACCGCGACGGCGCGCCAGTTCCATTTCGCCCAGCGAGTGACTCCGGGCGTTTTGCGCACGACGACGCCAATTGGCATTTCAATTTGATGAGCGGCCTTCGCCACGTATTCCTCCCCCGAAGGCTCTCCCCTGCCTTCCCCATGTCCACTATGGTACACAAAATGATCTTCTGCCAAGCCCAAGCACTACGACTTTAGTCGCATACGGTGATAGCGAGTTCGTGAGGGGCCTTGTTCCCCGGTAGAAAAACAGGGTTGTTTAGCGCGTCCGGGGGTTGGATTTGGCGTGTTTGCGATGGGGTTTACATTGCCGTCCCCTGAATACAGCCTACTGTGCTGTGAGATGGCGCGACATCCGGGGAGGGGATATGAGCACCAAACTACTATTATGCGACTGCGCGGGCACTCAGCGCGTGGACGCAGACAAGATTGCGTCCGCTTGCGATGCGACATGTTCCAAGGTCCACATGGCGCTGTGTACGCGCGAATTGGAGACAGCTGCGAAGTTTATGCAGGACGGTGACGTGATTGTCGCCTGTGGGCAAGAGCAGGAAGTCTTTCGCAACCTGGCCGAAGAGCTTGGGGTCGAGGCCCCAGGTTTCGTCGATCTACGAGACCGCGCGGGATGGTCGGATGAAGGCGCTGATGCCGCCCCCAAGATGGCAGCGCTGGCTGCCGAGGCGCTGTTGCCGCAGCCGATCACGCCCAGCGTGGATGTCGTCAGCGAAGGCACGTGTTTTATCATCGGCCCCGGTGCAGTTGCGTTTGATCTGGCCGAGCGCCTGTCGTCGACCTTGGCCGTCACGGTCCTCAGCACCGACGATAGCGAGCCGATGTCGCGGGCCTACGATGTGGTGCGCGGGCGTGTTCGGTCGCTGACCGGTGCTTTGGGTGGATTTTCCCTGCGGCTGGATGCGCTGCAACAGTTAGAACCCGGCGGACGCGGAGCCTTTGCATGGTCGGAACCGCGCGACGGGGCGGGCTCATCCTGCGATATCGTTCTGGACCTGACCGGGGACACGCCTTTCGTGCAGGCCCCCGCCAAGCGCGAAGGGTATCTGAGGGCCGATCCCAAGGATACCGTCGCTGTAGAACGTCTGGCCTTTGAAGCGGCGCAACTGGTCGGCACCTTTGAAAAACCGCTTTATGTTCGGATGGAGGAAACTCTCTGCGCCCATTCCCGCGCCGAACAGGTAGGGTGTTCTAACTGCCTGGACATCTGTCCAACCGGTGCGATCACCTCTGCGGGCGAACACGTGTCAATCGACCCTATGATCTGCGCCGGATGCGGAGGATGCGCTGCGGTCTGCCCCTCGACAGCGATCACCTACGAAGACCCGCCGGTTGCAGCACTTTTGTCCCGGATGCACATTCTGGCGCGCACTTATAGACGGGCCGAGGGACAAGCGCCCCGGCTGCTGGTTCATGATGCCCACGGGGCTGAAATGATCCGACTGTCCGCCCGCTTTGGTCGTGGTCTGCCTGCCGACGTGATTCCATTGGAACTGAATGTGATCTCGGGCTTTGGCCATTCCGAAATGCTGGCCGCGCTGGCCCATGGATTTGCCCGTGTGGATGTGCTGCTGGCGCCAACGACTGAGCGGGATGCATTGGACAGGGAACTGGCATTGGCCGAGGCCATCGCAGGCGTGGGCAAGCTGGGCCTGATTGATGAAGCGGACCCGGACGCTATGTCCGATCAGCTATATGGTCAGGATGTTCCAGCACCTTTGGCCGACACGGTGCTGCCCTTGGGAAATCGGCGTCAAATCGCACGCTTGGCCGCGCAGGCGCTTAATCCACAGGCCGATGCTCCGCTGCCATTGCCCGAAGATGCGCCTTACGGCGCGGTGGCCGTGAATACAGACAGTTGCACGCTGTGTCTGAGTTGCGTGTCGCTCTGCCCGTCGGGGGCGCTGATCGACAACCCGGATATGCCGCAGCTGAACTTCCAGCAGGATGCTTGTTTGCAATGCGGCATGTGCCGAACAATCTGCCCCGAGGACGCGATCACGCTGGTCCCGCAACTGGACCTGAGCGATGCCGCCTTGTCTCAGCAGGTGTTGAACGAGGAAGAGCCCTTTGCCTGTGTCGAATGCGGCGCGCTGTTCGGCGTTAAATCCACTGTCGAACGGATCATGGAGAAGCTGTCGGGCACGCATCCAATGTTCGCCACCTCGGAGCAGGCGCGGATGATCCAGATGTGCGACAATTGCCGAGTGAACGCGCAGTTTCAACATCAGGACAATCCGTTCCAATCCGCGCCGCGCCCGAAGGTGGTCACGACCGAGGACTACTTCTCAAAAAGGAAGGATCACTGAAGTTGCAGCGGAGCGCCCAGATCAGCGGCGCGAATGACCGAGACAAAGGCCAATATCGCATCCAGCTCGTCCAGCGTTATCTCGACCGGATGAATGGGCGAGGGGCGTTCCGGGTCGAAGGGCGGTGTCAGCCCGTCGATCTGGGTAAAGGCCGGATGCGGGTTCAGGGCAAAAAACGCCTCGAACCGTTCCGACCAGTCCGGCATCGCACGCAGTACGGCAAAGGATGGCGTCGAGCCCAGCCCGTTCATGCGGTTTTGTGGGCCGATCACGTGGCATCGCCCGCAATGGGTCATCGACAGTTCCTCGCCCAACAGGGCATCGCCGTCGATCACGGTTTCTTCCTGCACGGCGGCGATCTCGAACTCGGCCGAAAACGGCGTGCCATTGACGGGGGCGAACCCTTCGACCGTGCGTTTGCCGATATCCGACAGCAGCCAGTCGCGGAACCGTTCGTGTTTGGTGTCGTCCCCGATGCGCAGGTGGTATATCACCCCATCGCGGGCAAAGACAGGATCACCCGGAGGGCCGCTTTCCAACACCAAAACGCCCGCGTCATCGGCAATAACCCGTATCCCGGTCTTGAGAGAAAAGCGGGGAAGAATATGTTGCAACAGGCCAGAGTCGGCAACTTCGGGCGGGGCAGTCAGCCCGAGCGCCTCTTGCGACCAAGAGGGGGTGGCGGTGAGCGTCAGGCTCAGGCACAAAAGGAGTACGCGCATGGGGTCAGCCTAGCGGCAGCGCCCCAATTGCGTCAAATAAACAGAATGAGACGGAGACACATGCAATGAACAGCAGCCACATGGTTGGGAAAATCAAAGGGTTACAGGCATGAGTGTTCGTGACGCGGTTCTGGCGAACCTCAAGAAGATCACCGATCCGGTGTCGGGTCAGGACATTGTCAGCGCTGGTATCGTGCGCGCGCTGAACGTCGAAGGCGACGCCGTACGCTTTGTGATGGAGATCGATCCTAAGCACGCCGACAAGATGGAGCCGGTGCGCGCCACGGCCGAGCAGGCCGCGCAGATGGTGGATGGCGTTGCCAAGGTTTCGGCCATGCTGACCGCGCATTCCGACAAGGCGCCGCCGGATCTGAAACCCAAGCCGAAACCGGCGCAAACCGGGCCTCAACCAGTGGCCGGTGTGGATCGGATCATCGCTGTTGCTTCGGGCAAGGGTGGGGTCGGCAAATCCACCGTATCTGCGAACCTTGCCTGCGCGCTGGCCGCTGAGGGACGGCGCGTGGGTCTGTTGGACGCGGATGTCTATGGCCCATCGCAGCCTCGGATGCTGGGCGTCTCGGGTCGTCCGGCCAGCCCCGATGGAAAGACGATCCTGCCGCTGCGCAACCACGGCGTTACCATGATGTCGATGGGGCTGATGACCAACGAAGGGCAGGCGGTTGTCTGGCGAGGTCCGATGTTGATGGGCGCGTTGCAGCAGATGATGAACCAGGTGCAGTGGGGCGCGCTGGATGTGCTGATCGTTGACCTTCCGCCCGGCACCGGTGATGTGCAACTTACACTGAGCCAAAAGTTCCAGGTAGACGGCGCAATCGTTGTCTCGACCCCGCAGGACGTCGCCTTGATCGATGCCCGCAAGGGGATCGACATGTTCAACCAGTTGAAAACGCCCATCGTCGGCATGATCGAGAACATGTCCACGCATATTTGCTCGAATTGCGGGCATGAGGAACATGTGTTCGGCCATGGCGGTGTGGCGTCCGAGGCTGAATCGCTGGGTGTTCCGCTGCTGGGGGAAATCCCTCTGCATCTGGACATTCGCGTGGCAGCGGACGGAGGCGCGCCCATCGTGGTCAGCAAACCCGACAGCCCGCAGGCCGACGCGTTCCGCAAAATCGCCCGCGACCTGATTGCTAAGGGCAGCGCATGACGGAACCCGTGTTCCCTCCGCTGCTTGTCGGCCACCCGGTGCAAGGCGGCGAGGATCCGTTTCAGCGCGCGCAAGCCATGGCCGCGTTGGGCTGCGACGCGGGAACGGTGGTCTACAACATTCAGGCGGACCGCCTGCGTGTGGCTATCGTCTTTGCACCTGAGGTTCCGCTTCAGGACGCGATGGCGATGCTGCCTCTGTGCGCCGTGGGCTTTCAAAACGCCCTTGGCGCCCTTGCACCGCCCGAGGTTGCGGTGCATCTGGACTGGGATGGTCCGATCTGTGTGAACGGGGCCAAGTGCGGGATGTTTCAGGTCGCGGCCTCGGCTGCCTTGCCCGAGGCCGAACCCGACTGGCTGATCGTGGGCTGGGAACTGGCGCTGATACAAACCAGCGAAGCGCCTGGCGAAAATCCAGATATCACAGCGCTTTATGACGAAGGCTGCGCCGAGGTATCGCCGACTCAACTGGTCGAAAGCTGGTCGCGGCACATGCTGACATGGCTCAACCGCTGGCAAGAAGACGGAAATGCGCCGCTACACGCCGAATGGATGGGGCTGCTACGCGGGGTGGGCGAACCCTATGACACAGGTGTCTTTCTGGGCGCCGACGAGCGGTTCGGAATGCTGATCCGCGACGGTGCCGAAACAACCCTGCGCCCCTTGACGGATCTACTGGAGAACTAAAGATGAAACTGGCCCGCGCGATCCATTTCGACGAAAGCGACATGAACGTATTTCATTCCCCGGCCCGCACGGGCGAGTGGTGTATCTCGGGCGGGTTCGAGTTTTCGAACTGGGGCGAGGGCGATCTTGAGGGCAAGGCCCGGCAGGCGTTCTCGAACGGTTGGTTGGGCGTTGAGACCTTTGGCCGGGTGACATTCGTGGCCGTGACGCAGGTGGAACCCTCCGAGATCGACCAGATTGCGCAGAACCTGGCCGAGCATTTCGTGCAGTTCTATGGCGCACCTTCGGTCGAAGCCGCCTTGGGCGTGGCGCAATCAGAGATCACCCATATGTCCGAGCTGTGCGAAGAACATGCGCCCAACACCCTGCTGACCGTTGCCCGTGAACTATCCGAGACCGGTGTGCATGAGGCTTTCCGCATCATCACCCCGCAGGAAACCCAGCTTGAGGCGTTGGCCGTACATGGCTCGCTAGACGACTGACAAATGCGGTTGCAGTCTAGGGTGCTGGGCCAGTTTCATCTGCGCATAGGACAAGTCATGCGGATCGGTGCTGTAACCTAACAAATCGAAATCCGGGCGAAACGCATTGATGACCATTTCTGTTAGTTCCGGGTCGTAGTACTCGGCGATTCTACGTGATCGCTTGGACTTGTTTTCATGGTCCAATGTCGCGTTTACGCCGATCTCGGAGCAAAAAGACCGGAAATCAGCGTTTAGGTTTTCCAAACGCCCAACAGTACCGACGATGCAGCGGTCCTGCGGGTCCAACACATACGACGATTGACAGTTTGGCGAACATTCGGTCCCACAATACTCAATAATAAACTCTCGAAAACTGATGTCCTTAATCGCGTTATGCAAGGGGTGAATATCGGTCTGCTGTATATAGCTGAACAACGAAATCTGGAGGTCGAACGGGTTCCGAACAAAGGCGAGCGAATGCATTTCCCAATATCTGTCACCCAAATGCTGGACGTAGTCTGTCGCCTTCGCATGGACTGGAAGAGGTTGGAATTTCGACTTTGGGTAAAGCCCGGTATTTAAAGTCCTCTTGTCGAGGCTTTTGAGCGACCGCTGAAGGGGATTTGGTCGGTCAAATTCTTTTCGCAACGCCCATGCAACCGAACTTCCGCCGGTTTTGGGGATGTGGACAAAGACGATTTTCTTCTTGCTTCCAATCATTGTACGGGGTTGTACGATATTAGATCGCAATAAGTGAATACATAAAATAAACTAAATCAGGTCAGCAAAACCGCCAAATTGACCGCGTTTGAAAATCAATCCTTTTCCAGTGCGATACATGACTTTTTCGACCTCTCCGATCAGGATCAGGTGGTCTCCGGCCTCGTACCGGGCGTGAAGTTGGCAGTCAAAGCGGGCAAGGCAATTCGACAGTTGCGGGCGGTTGGCGTGGTCCGGCGCCCAATCCGCGTGGGAAAAATCCGCGCCGTCACGGGCGAATTTCAGCGCCTGATCCTGCTGATCTTGCGCCATAACGTGGATTGAATAGTGCTGGCAGTCATGAAACGCACCGAACCGGTTGGAATCCTTTGCCAGACACCATAACACCAAAGGCGGGTCCAGCGAGACCGAGGAGAACGAGTTCACCGTGATCGCACGTGGACCCAATTCGGTGTGGGTAGTAACGACTGTGACACCAGTTCCGAAACAGCCCAACGCCTCGCGGAAGGCGGTGCTTTGATCCGGGGTAGGGGTAAAGGTCGTTTCCGTCATTGCGCGCTCGTTCAGTGGCCGGGCCTCAGGTGCCACGACCCGGTGGGATTGTCCACGAAAAGCTGTGTTTAACCGATTTATTTTCCAGCTTAGTTCAGGTCTTCCAGCAAGCGCCCATGCTGACGCGTCGCCTCGATAACCGCACCGAACGTGTTCATGCCGCGCGCTTGTAACATGGGCAGCATACGAACCAGAGCCTCAGCCGTGGCGACGGCGTCGCCCAAGGCGGTGTGACGCAAAGCGTCCGGAATGGTGATATCCAGCCTCTCACACAGCGCGTCCAGTGTGTGTTTGTCGCTGGCCCCGAACAGCACGGCGGACAGCAAGACCGTGTCCAGAATGGGGTGATCCCATGCGACGCTCATCTGGTTGGCATGGCGGCGCAAAAAGGCCATGTCGAAGGGCGCATTGTGGGCCACGATCACGGCGTCCCGCGCGAATTGATGGAACACGCGGCCTGCCTCGGCAATCTTGGGCGCATCCTGGACCATGGCATTCGTCACTTTATGCACCTTGGTCGAGGCCGGCGGGATTGGCATCTCCGGATCAACCAGCATATCCAACTGTTCGCCTTCGATGATCCGACCATTCACCACCCGAACAGCGCCGATTTGCACGATCTCATCCTTGTGCGGCAATAGACCTGTGGTCTCGGTGTCGAAGACGACAAAACACAGGTCTCGCAGTTCCAGCGTCTCAAGCGCGCGGTTGGCTTCCGAGTTCATCAGTGCGAAATCATAGACCAGCGGGCGTGAGGCTTCGGGCGCGATATTGGCGACGCTGTCATCGAATATCAGCATGTATCCGGGCGCATCACCCAAGGGCTTCATGCGGGTCGCAAATGACTGGGTGCCGTCGGTGCTTGTCAGCGTGCAGCTGACCTCGATCCCAGTTTTGACCAGTTTGGCATAGGCATGTTCCAGCGGTTCAGGTTGAAAATATTCCGACAGTGCCGCGTTCAGGCGGGGATGTGAAATCTGAGCCAGAACCTCGGCCGCCTGTCCATCATAAAGAACGATCTTATGGGTCGGACTGGCCAGCAGCATGGCCACCGGGATATCAGTCAGCAAAGCGGTCAATCGTTGCTTTTCAGCGGCCAAATGTGCGGTTTCGGCCGCGACGGCTTCGGCCACACTCAGGGTCTTTTCTGAAAGCTGATCAGCTAGACCTGCAGCCGCAGGGGCCAGATCGCCCAGATAGCGCGCGGCCTGCATGTCCATGTCCGAGCTGACACCCGCATGAGCACGCGCCCGCAGTTCCGCTGACAGACGCTCGATCGGTTTGGCGACGTTGTCATCGAACAAAAGCCAGACGGCAACGATCAGTGCAACGAAGCCGAAACCCATGATGACTTCAGCAAAAATGAACGCGTTGATCAGGTCCGGGTCGGCCACGCGGCGGTAACTGATCCACAGTGCCAGTGCGCTGACGACTACTCCGCCAACGGCCAGCAGGCAGAAGAACAGGAAGATACGTAGGCGCAGGCTTAGCCGGGTCAGCATGTTACACTCCGCAGGTGGCCTCGATGATGGGGTCGTCGGTTGTGCCGGTGATCCAGTCGGCATTCACAAGCTGCCCATCAGCCCCGAACTCTGCCCCGTCGGCTAGATTGGCGCGCAGGTTTTGCGCGCAATCGACCGCCACGGGCACTACAGAAATAGGTGCCCAGCGGCCAAAGAAATAGAGGTCAACTAGCCGCTGTTCCGGCACTTGTTCGTTTGTGCGGACCGAGACGGTGTCAATCGCCGCAAACCGGTTCACGAAGGGTACCGCATAGGTCCAGGGACGGTATAGCGCGCGGCTTTCGACCTCTTGCACCACGGTCATCCCGTCGGGCAGTGTGTCTTTGGTGCGGTCGTACCACGAATACTCGCTCGAGATCGTCATTCCGATCATCCCAAGCCCTGCAGCGACCGGCGCGACCCATTTGGGCAGACGACCGCCGGTAAATTTGTTTATCACCATCACCACGCCGGCGAATGCAATGCCTGCAAAGATGGTGGCGATCAGTTCGAGGAACATTCTGTCTCTCCCATTTCCAGCCGGTTTACCCCAGCATTCCTTTTCCGTGGCCAACCGCTGATTGCATCGTTTTTATCACGACAAACGCGTCGCGTAGATGACTTCGCTCAAAGTCAGACAGGTCCGATGGCGGCAGGAAGTTATCCGGTTTCTTGTCGCCTTTCACAAGACGCACCTGATGTTCCAGCCTTGTTTCAGCGATCAGGTCATAGGCGTCCAGCAGATCCCGCGCGCCGGACGCACTGAGGATACCTGCCGATCCTGCCGCTTTCAGCCGCGCGCGGGTATTGGCCTCGGGCAGTTTGCCTTGCAGGCTGTAAATCCGCGCCAGATCGACCACTGGCACAACGCCGTTATGTTTTAAATCCAGCGTGTTGCGGTGCTCACCTGACCGGATGGTGGCAAAGCCGCGCAGCAGGCCAAGGGGCGGTGTGTGTTTCAGTGAGTTCGAGATCATATGCGCCACGAAGATCGAATTCGAACGCGCGGCAGTCAGCGTATCGGCTTGCAGGTCGTCGAACAGGTGGAAAGCGCCGCCGATAGGGCGCAGGTCGAACATGACCGAAGCCAGCATCTGCGCCTCAGGGTCAGGCTTGGCGATCCAGCCCTTGAAATAGTCGCGCCAGACGCGCACCGGCTGGCACCAGCGCGGGTTCGTCGCCATCATGTCGCCGGGGCAATAGAAATACCCACAAGTGTCCAGCCCATCTGAGACGAATTTGGCCAGCGCGTGGAAATAGGACATGTCCCCTTCGGACACGCTGTCATCCAGCATCAGGCAATTGTCTTGATCCGACACGCCTGTCTGTTCTTGTCGACCTTGCGATCCGCAAGCCAGCCACAGATAGGGCACTGGCGGGGGGCCAAGTTTGGCTTCCGCCAACAGTAACAATCGACGCGTCGCCGTATCCGCGATATCGGTGATCAGGCGTGTGACGATCTCATGTCGGTTCCCGGCGGCGACGAGCTGTACCAGAAGCTGCGGGATTTCATCGGTCACGTCAGCCATCTGCTGGGCGGTCTGCGCCGACGCGATCCGCCGGACCAACTCGGCAGAGTTGACGGCCTGATAATGGGTCAGGTCGGTCTGCGTCACTATACCGACCAGACGACCGCCTTCGGAAATCGGGATATGGCCAATGCCGCGCTCCATCATGATGTGCAGAACGTCTGACCCGATATCGGATGGGGACAGGGTGATGGGATCGGCGGTCATGATGGCTGAAATGGGGGTGTCGCCGGGCATCCCATCGGCCACGAACTTGCCCGAGATATCGCGCAACGTGGCGATCCCGCGCAGCGCGTCCCCCTCGGTCACGCAAAGTGATGAGATATGTTTGTCCCGCATCGCCTGCGCAGCTTCACGGACCAGTGTGTCCGGCGGGCAGGTGGCAGGGTTGTGTGCCATCAGCACGTCGATGGCGCTTGTCGCCAGACTTTGCGGGCCCTGGCGCGCATCACGGGTGCGGTTAAAGAACTTTGCGACAACCGAATGCCCGTCAATCAATGTGCGCACCAGATCAGACGGCAGAACCAACAGTACTGAAGGCGCGTGCGTTTTGGCCTTGGTGAGCGCCTTGCCGTCCTTCAACAGGCCCCGTTCGCCAAAGGAATTGCGCAATCCCAGATGAGAGACCACGGCGTCGTTCTCATCCTTGATCTCAACCTGTCCTTCGTAAATCACAAAGACGCCGGGCAGGGTATGGCCCAGCTCATAGATTGGAGAATCCTCTTCGACCTCCCAGACCTCGATCTGTTGCGCGACAGAATCCAGCAGGTCGTGGGGCAGGGCGTCATAGGGATGGACGGATTTCAGAAACCGGGTGATCTCGTCATGGGACAGGGGCATGGGCTACTCCTCGGTTTCGGGTTGAAAAATCCCGCCCGGTGGTGTGCCGGGCGGGAGTAGTCAGTCGAAAGACGCGGCCTTTGGCAATGGGCCAATGGGCCGCATCAGGGCTCAGTGATCCTGAGCTGCACCCGCGCCACGGGGAATGCGGATGCTTTCGACCATATCTTTGATCTCCTGCGGGGTCTCCTTGGTCGCGCCGGCTACAAAGTAGGCGACGGCAAAGTTGACCATGGCACCGATCGCGCCGAACGAGGTCGACTTGATCGGACCCAGCAGCGGGTCAGCATCGGTGAACGAGTTGGTGCCCGGAATGAACAGCCAGCCCTTGTGCAGGAAAATGTAGACCAAGGTGACGACCAGACCAGCCAGCATACCCGCGACCGCGCCGGTGTTGTTGATGCGGGTCGAGAAGATCCCCATCATCAGCGCCGGGAAGATCGAGGCCGCTGCAAGACCGAAGGCCAATGCCACCGTCTGCGCCGCGAAGCCCGGAGGGTTAAGACCCAGCCAGGTTGCCACGGCGATGGCGACTGCCATTGCGATCCGCGCCGACAGAAGCTCGCCTTTTTCCGAGATCTGCGGGTTGATCGCGCCCTTGATCAGGTCGTGAGACACAGCCGACGAGATTGCGAGCAGCAGGCCCGCAGCGGTCGACAGAGCAGCGGCAAGACCGCCGGCAGCGACCAGACCGATCACCCAACCTGGCAGGTTGGCGATCTCGGGGTTGGCCAGAACCAGGATGTCACGGTTGAACTTAGTCAGTTCGTTGCCCGCCCAGCCTTTTTCTTCTGCAATCGCGTTCAGAGCGTCCGACTTGTCATTGTAGTACTGGATTTTGCCGTCGCCGTTCTTGTCTTCCCAGTCCAGCAGACCGGTTTTCTGCCACGTGGCCATCCAGTCATAGCGCGCGTCATTGTCGATCTGTTCAACCGAAACAGCGCCACCTTCGATGCCACCATTCGGCCACATCATTTCACTGATGTTCAAACGGGCCATGGCACCAACAGCAGGAGCGGTCAGGTACAGCAGCGCGATGAAGACCAACGCCCAGCCAGCGGACCAACGTGCGTCAGACACTTTCGGTACGGTGAAGAAGCGCATGATGACGTGGGGCAGACCCGCAGTACCGATCATCAGCGACAGGGTGAACAGCACCATGTTCAGCGTGTTCGAGTGGTGGGTGGTGTATTCGTTGAAACCCAACTCGGTCACGATGGCATCCAGCTTGGTCAGCAGGGGCTCACCGCTTGCAGTGTCACCAAACAGACCCAGCGCCGGAACAGGCGTGCCGGTCAGTTGCAGCGAGATGAAGATTGCCGGGATGGTATAGGCAGTGATCAGAACGCAGTACTGAGCGACCTGAGTGTAGGTCACGCCTTTCATCCCACCAAACACCGCATATGCGAACACGACAGCTGCACCGATCAGCAGACCCGAGGTGTTGGAAACCTCAAGGAAGCGGCCAAAGGCCACGCCAACGCCGGTCATCTGGCCGATAACGTAGGTAACCGACGCAACGATCAGACAGATCACCGCAACGATACGGGCAGTCTGGCTGTAGAAGCGGTCGCCGATGAATTCCGAAACGGTGAACTTGCCGAACTTACGCAGGTATGGGGCAAGCAGCAGAGCCAGCAGCACGTAGCCACCGGTCCAACCCATCAGGAAGGTCGAGTTGTCATAGCCGGTGAAGGCAATCAGGCCTGCCATCGAGATGAACGAGGCTGCGGACATCCAGTCCGCCGCAGTCGCCATACCGTTGGTGACCGGGTGAACGCCGCGATTAGCGGCGTAGAATTCAGATGTGGACCCCGCTCGGGCCCAGATCGCGATGCCGATGTATAGCGCAAAGGACGCGCCAACAAACAGCAGGTTGATGGTAAACTGATCCATAATCCCCGCTCTCCCTTAGTCTTCTTCCACGCCGTGTTCGGCGTCCAGCTTGTTCATGCGCCAGGCGTAGTTGAAGATCAGCACCAAAAAGACCAGGATCGATCCCTGCTGGGCAAACCAAAAGCCCAGATCGGTGCCGCCAACCGAGATGCCGGACAGCAGCGGACGCAGCAGAATGCCGAATCCAAAAGACACCAGCGCCCAGATCGCGAGGCTGATGTAGATGAGACGCAGGTTGGCCTGCCAATAGCCCTTGTCGGCCTCGGCAGTCTGCGCGGAGTTTGTGGTGTTATCCGCCATTGCGGGTTCCTCCTTCGCTACCTCGTTGGCGGCCCGTTGCCCAACTCCTCCAGTGCGTTGGACCGCTTCTCGAATGTGCCAAACGCCCCGTGACGTCCGGCAAAACTTCTCTGGTCCGCCAAGGCGGGTCCATTGAAGTATTCTGTTTTAAGGATCAAAGCCCGGTTTGGGCTTATCTCCTCCCCTTAACTCATGACCCCGCGCACAAGCCCTTGCAGGTCGTTGGCGATGGCGTCGATTTGGCCCATGGCATCAATGCCTTGCAGCACACCTTGGGACCGGTAGTAGTCAATCAGCGGCGCCGTCTGCGCGTGATACGCGGACAGGCGCGACGCAACGGTTTCCGCGTTGTCATCCGCGCGACGCTTGAATTCGGTGCCGCCGCAATTGTCGCATTTGCCTTCAACAGCGGGCACTTTGAACGTGTCGTGATAGCCTTCTCCACACATGGCGCAGGTGTAACGGCCCGAAATGCGCGCGACCATTTCAGCGTCCTGAACCTCAAGACTAATCGCGGCGCTGATCTTTTGATCCGATGTGGCCAGCAGCCCATCCAGCGCCTTGGCCTGAACGGTGGTGCGGGGGAAACCATCAAGGATGACCCCTTTCTGGCAATCCGGCTTGGCCATTCGGTCGCGCAGGATGGCGATGACGATCTCGTCGCTGACCAGATCGCCCGCTTCCATAACGGCTTTGGCGGCTTTACCTGCCTCGGTGCCTGCGGCAACGGCCTCACGCAGCAGGTCGCCGGTGCTGAGCTGAACCAGACCGAATTTATCTTCCAGCATCCGGGCTTGCGTGCCCTTCCCGGCGCCCGGAGGGCCGAGAAGGATCAGAACAGCGGGGGTGGTGGTAACGGCAGCGTCCATCATTCCCTCACTTATTCGCCCGGTTTTCGATCAGGTCTTCGACGACCGACGGATCGGCCAGTGTCGAGGTGTCGCCAAGTGAGCCAAAGTCATTCTCGGCGATCTTGCGCAGGATTCGACGCATGATCTTGCCCGAGCGCGTCTTCGGCAGGCCCGGTGCCCATTGGATCACGTCTGGCGAAGCAATCGGCCCGATCTCGGTCCGCACCCAGGTGCGCAGCTCTTTCAGCAGCTCATCCGAAGGTTCACGATCATTCATCAAGGTGACGTAGCAATAGATGCCTTGCCCTTTGATTTCATGCGGGTAGCCGACCACGGCGGCCTCGGCCACGGCAGCATGTGCTACCAGTGCACTTTCGACCTCGGCCGTGCCCATACGGTGGCCCGAGACGTTGATCACGTCATCGACGCGGCCTGTGATCCAGTAATCGCCGTCTTCATCCCGACGACAACCGTCGCCGGTGAAGTAGTAGCCTTTGTAATCCGAGAAATAGGTCTTCTCGAACCGTTCATGGTCGCCCCAGACGGTGCGCATCTGACCGGGCCAGCTGTCCTTGATGCATAAAACACCCTCAACGCCGTTGCCGTTGATTTCGACACCGGATTGCGGATCCAGCACCACGGGCTGCACGCCAAAGAAGGGTTTCATCGCCGAGCCGGGCTTGGTCGCATGTGCGCCGGGCAGGGGGGTCATCATGTGGCCGCCGGTTTCGGTCTGCCACCAAGTGTCTACGATGGGGCATCTGCCCTTGCCGACAACATCATTGTACCAGTTCCACGCCTCTGGGTTGATTGGTTCACCCACAGTGCCCAGCAGACGCAGATCGCCGAGGTCGTGCTTTTCAACGAACTCATTGCCCTGACCCATCAGGGCACGGATCGCAGTAGGGGCGGTGTAGAACTGATTGACCTTGTGCTTGGCGCACACCTCCCAGAAACGACCGGCGTCGGGATAGGTGGGCACGCCTTCGAACATCAGCGTCGTCGCACCGTTGGCCAGCGGGCCATATACGATATAGCTGTGGCCCGTGACCCAGCCCACATCCGCCGTACACCAATAGATGTCGCCCTCGTGGTAGTCGAACGTGACCTCATGAGTCAGCGCGGCATAGACAAGATAGCCGCCGGTTGTATGCACGACGCCCTTGGGCTGACCGGTCGACCCGGAGGTGTAGAGGATGAACAGAGGATCCTCGGCATTCATCTCAGCCGGGGCGCAATAATCGTCTGCCTCAAGCGCCATTTCGTTGTAATCATAGTCGCGATCGGCAATCCAAGTGGTTTGACCATTGGTGCGCTTGACGACCAGACACTTGACGGTGTCCTTGCAATGCAGCAATGCCGCATCTGCATTGGATTTCAGAGGGGTTTTGCGGCCACCGCGCGGGGCTTCATCCGCGGTGATGACAACCTTGGCGTCGCACCCATTGATCCGCGCTGCCAATGCGTCCGGAGAAAATCCCGCAAAAACAATCGAGTGGATGGCGCCAATACGGGCGCAGGCCAACATGGCATAGGCTGCTTCGGGGATCATCGGCAGGTAGATGACAACGCGGTCGCCTTTGCGCACGCCCAAGGATTCCAGAATGTTGGCCATCCGGCAGGTGCGGCGGTGCAACTCGGCATAGGTGATGTGCTGAGCCGCGTCGTTTGGATCATCCGGTTCCCAGATGATGGCGGTCTGATCGCCGCGTGTTTCAAGATGGCGATCCAGGCAGTTGGCCGAAACGTTCAGCGTACCATCAGCATACCAGTTGATGCCAACCGAACCAAAATCATAGCTGACATCCTTGACCTGCGTGAACGGTTTGATCCAGTCGACACGCTTTCCCTGCTCGCCCCAAAAGGCGACAGGGTCGTTGACGGAGGCTGCGTACATCTCGGAATATTTGTCAGCATCGACATGTGCACGCGCAACGGTTTCTGCAGTTGGCGGATAAGCTTTGGCATCTGCCTGGGCAGCGGTTGTCATTCTGAGGCTCCTCCCTCTAGGACTGAAATTGACGGGCTCGATTTTGCCTGCTGATTTGGCAATGTCGACCCGCATCCTCCCCGTACCGAATAATACGGAGAACTGAAAACAAGGGAATAAATTACAGAAAACTAAGGATTAGTTTGTAAATAAATTTCTTGATTTCTGTCAAATTAGAAAACAAATTTATAAAATGGATGAAAAATAAAATAGAAACATATAGTTGATTGTAACAAGTGAAAAGCGTGACAGCTGGCTTCTGATCCATAGGCAATAGGTATTTGAAACTCATCTTTTAGTTGTTAGCGCCAAACGGAACCGAGGAACACGGGCACGCGTCCCGCTCTGGGGGTTGGCACTTTAAGATGTTGGCGCTAGCTTTGCTTGCAAGCGCCCTGGGGAAGGGGCGCAAAAAAGGGAGAGATCACAATGAAAAAGATGCTGAGCGGTGCGGCTGTTGCCGCTTTGACCGTCGCCTTCGTGTCTGAGGCCGCAGCAACCGAATGGAGCGCTTCGGTCTGGGGTAAACGCCGCGCCTTTACTGAGCACGTTGAAAAACTGGCCGAGTTGGTCAGTGAAAAGACTAATGGCGAGTTCACCATCAATGTCAGCTATGGCGGCCTGTCCAAACCGCGCGAGAATCTCGATGGGATTGAGATCGGCGCGTTCGAGATGGCGCAATTCTGCGCGGGCTATCATCGCGACAAGAACCGGGCCATCACAGTGCTGGAGCTACCGTTCCTCGGGGTGAACAACCTGGAAGAAGAGGTGGCCGTCAGCCACGCTGTTTACGATCACCCGGCGGTGAAAGATGAGATGGCTCAGTGGAACGCGCGTATCATCATGACCTCGCCCATGCCGCAGTATAATCTGGTCGGCACCGGCGATCCGCGTGACAAGTTAGCTGATTTCGACGGCATGCGTGTGCGTGCGACCGGTGGTCTGGGTCAGGCATTCGAAGCGGTCGGAGGTGTCCCGACCTCGGTTCCCGCGACCGAGGCGTTCAATGCGATGGAATCGGGCGTTGTCGACACGGTGGCCTTTGCCCAACATGCTCACCTGTCTTTCGGCACAATAAACGAGGCTGATTGGTGGACCGCAAACCTCAACCCCGGCACAGTCAACTGCCCGGTGGTAGTAAATATCGACGCCTATGAAGCCCTACCGGCCGAACATCGAGAGGCACTGGACAGTTCGATTGATGAGGCGATTGATCATTACCTCGCCAACTATGGTGGCCTGCTGGAACAGTGGGACAGCGTCCTATCCGAGAAGGGCGTCGCAAAGGTCAAAATCGACGATGCGGTGATCGAAGAGTTCCGTACCAAGGCGGCAGATCCGATCCGCGAGCAGTGGATAGCGGACATGTCGGCCCAAGGTCTGCCTGCGCAGGACCTCTATGATCTCGTTCAGGCCACGCTGAAACAACAGCGCGGCGGCAACTGATCGTATCGTCCGGGTGCCTCATCGGCGCCCGGACACCCATAAAGACAATAGGGGATCACCGGCATGGCAGGACAGGCCACGGTGCTTGAGGATGGCAGTCGTCTCAGCCGTCTGGATCATCAATTATTGCGATTGGAACGGTTCCTTGCCCTGATCAGTGGGATAGCTGTATTTGGGTTGATGGTTTTGGCCGTGGTATCGGTTAGCGGGCGTAACGCGTTCAACGCACCTTTGCCTGGCTATGTGGACTGGATCGAACAGGCCATGCCACTGATCGCGTTCCTTGGCATTTCCTTTGTCCAGCGGGATGGCGGGCACATCCGAATGGATATCGTCATCTCGCGCCTGCACGGGCGGGCGCTGTGGCTGTTCGAACTGATCTCGGTCGTATTGATCCTTGTTCTGATGCTAGCCCTTGTCTGGGGCAGCTGGTCCCACTTCGACCGCTCGTTCGACTTTGGCGCACCGTTGTGGAGCCGTGACAGCTCAATCGACATCGGTATTCCGCTCTGGCCTGCCAAACTGTTGGCTCCGGTTGCTTTCTCGGTGCTTTGCTTGCGGCTGATCCTGCAAATCTGGGGTTATGGCCGCGCCTTTGTCTTAGGGCTGGAGAAACCAGTGGCCGTGCCGCTGATACAGGATGTCGCCGCCCAGGCGGCTGCCGAGGCCGAGCAATTCGAAGGGCAGGACTAGATGGACACGATTGATATCGGCCTGTGGGTCACAGGCGGCCTTCTGGTTCTGGTCGTCACTGGGATGCGCGTGGCCTTTGCGGCTGGTTTGGCAGGTCTGGTTGGGCTGGTCTGGATTTTCTGGGCCAAGTTCGGCTATGATCCCGACCGCTTTGGCAAAGCACTGACCGTGGCTGTCAAAACGGCGGGGCAGGTGCCTCATTCCAAGGTTGCGGCCCATACGCTCAGCCTGATCCCGACCTTTATCCTGATTGGCTATCTTGCCTACTATGCAGGTCTGACCCGAGCGCTATTTGAAGCTGCCAAACGCTGGGTCGCCTGGGTGCCCGGCGGGTTGGCGGTGTCCACCGTCTTCGCCACGGCTGGCTTTGCGGCAGTGTCGGGCGCTTCGGTCGCCACTTCTGCCGTGTTTGCGCGCATCGCCATCCCCGAGATGCTGAAGGTCGGATACAATAAACAATTCGCGGCCGGCGTCGTCGCTGCTGGCGGAACGCTGGCCTCGCTGATCCCGCCATCTGCGATTCTGGTGATCTATGCGATCATCGTTGAACAGGATGTCGGCAAACTGCTGTTGGCCGGTTTCATCCCCGGCGCATTTTCAGCGGTCATTTACGGTCTGCTGATCGTTGGCATCGCCGTGATCTTCAAATCAGTTGGTCCACCCGTTACTGGGTTCACTTGGAAGCAGCGCTTTGCGGCACTGCCCGGTTCGTTCCCAATCGTCGCCGTGATCCTCATCATCATCTGCTTCGTCTACAACCCTTTTGGCGACAAGGCCTGGGGCACCCCCACCGAAGGCGGCGCGATCGGAGCCTTTATCGTCTTTTGTTTTGCGCTGTTTCACGGAATGCGCTGGACCGAGCTGAAATCGGCTCTGCTGGAAACAGCAAAGCTGACGGCCATGATCTTCTCGATCATCTGGGGGGTTCTGATCTATGTTCGGTTCCTCGGGTTCGCGGATCTGCCCGGGGCATTCTCGGACTGGATCACATCGCTTGAGATGTCGCCAATGCTGATCCTGATCTGCATCCTGCTGGCTTACGCGGTTCTGGGCATGTTCATGGACGCCATCGGGATGCTGCTGCTGACGTTACCGGTGGTCTACCCCGCAGTAATGGCCTTGAATGGCGGTGAAACCGTCAGCGCGGCTGAAAGCGCCTTTGGGATGTCTGGCCCGATGTGCGCCATCTGGTTCGGTATTCTTGTGGTGAAAATGGCCGAGTTCTGCCTGATAACCCCACCCATTGGGCTCAACTGCTTTGTGGTTGCAGGAGTCCGCCCGGACCTGAGCGTTCAGGATGTTTTCAAAGGCGTGACACCGTTTTTCATCGCAGACGCCGTCACCATCGCGTTGTTGGTGGCGTTCCCTGGTATCGTGCTCTATCTGCCGTCCTTGGCTGGGTAGCAGGTAATTTGCGAGGCTCTGCCTCGCGCTCCGGGATATTTTTAGCCAGATGAAAAGCGGATCCGTACTTCATCTGGCCCCAAATATCCCGGGGGAGTCGCCCGCAGGGCGGCGGGGGCAGAGCCCCCTGTTTAGCTTGCCCGCATCAGCATACCATAGAGATCTCGGGGATCGTCCGGGTCAGCGAGCATATCGAGAGCTTCGAAATAGTCGGTACCTTCAATTGCTGATTTGATATAGCAAAGGGCCGAGAAGTCCTCGATTGCGAAGCCCACACTGTCAAAAAGGGTGATTTGTTGGTTGTCCTTGCGACCCGCAGCTTGACCGGTCATGACCTGCCAAAGTTCAGTAACGGGATGATCGGGGTTCAGCGCCTGAATTTCGCCTTCGATGCGCGTTTGTTCGGGGTACTCGACAAAAATGTCCGAGCGGAGCAGGATGTCTCGATGCAGTTCGGTTTTACCAGGGCAATCGCCGCCGATGGCGTTGATGTGCACGCCAGGGCCGACCATGTTGTCGGTCAGGATTGTCGCGTATTTCTTGTCGGCCGTACATGTGGTGATGATCTGAGCACCCTCGATGGCGTCTTCGGGCGTTTTGCACAGCACAACCGTCAGGCCAGAGTTTTTTAGGTTCGCCGCACATTTTTCGGTTGCAGCGGAATCGGTGTCGTACAGACGTACCGAGGTAATTCCACACATGGCCTTGAATGCCAGGCACTGAAACTCGGATTGTGCACCATTGCCGATCATCGCCATGGTTGTGGCGCCCTTTGGTGCAAGGTAACTGCCGACCAGGGCAGATGTGGCAGCGGTACGCAGGGCGGTCAGCAGGGTCATCTCGGTCAGCAGGGTAGGGTAGCCGGTATAGACGTCCGCAAGTAGGCCGAAGGCGGTGACCGTCTGAAGCCCTTCGGATGTGTTCTTGGGATGGCCGTTTACGTATTTGAACCCATAGGCCTCGCCATCAGACGTCGGCATCAGCTCGATCACGCCATGGGGGGAATGAGCGGGAATACGGGGCGTTTTATCGAAACTTTCCCACCGCTTGAAATCTGCTTCGATGCGGGCGGCGATCTGGGTGATCATGCGCTCAAGGCCGATATGGTGCACAAGGCGCATCATATTGTCGACTGATACAAAGGGCACGAGGGCTTTGTCTGAGGGTTGGGTCATCAGAAACTCCGGGTCGGGCGGTCGAAGATGCGCCGCCCCATCAGCGACGCAGCCAAATCGACCATCAGTTTTGCAGTACGGCCGCGCTCATCCAGAAACGGGTTGAGCTCAACCAGATCGAGCGAGCAGACCAGCCCGCTTTCGTGCAGCAATTCCATCACCAGATGCGCCTCGCGCTCGGTCGCGCCGCCGGGAACGGTAGTGCCGACCGCCGGGGCGATGGAGGGGTCGAGGAAATCAACGTCGAGCGACACATGAAGCAGGCCATTTGCGGCGCGGACTCGATCCAGAAAGGCCATTAGCGGGGCCTTGATCCCGTGTTCGTCGATGCTGCGCATATCGGCCAGCATAGCACGGTCCTGTTCCAGGCGCGCGCGCTCGGCCGGGTCTACAGATCGCAGGCCGATCATGCCAACGCGATCGGTCGGCACGGGGGTTGTGATCTTGGGAAAGGCGTCGAAACCCGATTGGCCGGTGAAATAGGCGACCGGGGTGCCGTGCAGGTTGCCGCTATCGGTGCTGTCGGGGGTATGGAAATCGCTGTGGGCGTCCAGCCACAGTACAAAGAGGGGACGGTTCAGCTGTTGAGCGTGCAGGGCCATGCCCGAAACGGTGCCCATCGACAGCGCGTGATCGCCACCCATGAAGATCGGCACGCCTTTGGGTGCTGTTTCAAGCGCGGCGCGCTGCAGTGCTTTGGTCCAGCCGACGCATTCCGGCAAAGCGAAAAGGTGCGCGTGTTCCGCCAGATCGGTTTGGTCGGGTCGGACATCTCCGGCATCGAGAACCGAGTGGCCGAGGTCTGTCAGCGCCGTCTTCAGCCCGGCGACGCGATAGGCGTCTGGGCCCATCCGGCAACCTTGGCGGCGTTTACCGGCATCCATGGGGGCACCGACGAGTATGATGTTTTCCGTGGTCATGTTTCTATCTAGCCATTCTCTTTGACTTGCGAAAAGCCATCAAATTGTTCAAAATGAAAGCTGGTAATCCGAAATGGGAATGGGCAATGGACGATCTGGACAATCGCCTGCTGAGCGCTTTGCACCGTGATGCCCGTGCCTCTCTGTCTGAGCTGGCCGAGACGTTGGGCGTGACCCGCACAACGGTGCGCAGCCGGTTGCAGCGCCTCAAGCAATCGGGCGAGATCGTAGGGTTTACTGTTCTCACCCGGCGTGACGTGGCGCAAAGTCCGGTGCGCGGGTTAATGATGCTGGAAATCGAAGGGCGCGGAACCGAACGCACCATGTCGCGAATTGCCGCGATGCCACAAGTGCGCGCGGTGCATTCCACCAATGGAAGCTGGGATCTGATTGCCGAGATCGGAACCGATACGCTGGCCGAGTTGGACGCAATCCTGTTCCAGATCCGCCGGATGGAGGGGATCACCCGGTCCGAGACCAATCTGTTGCTGTCCACGCGGAAAGGCCGGGTGTAACCCCTTCTGACGCTTTGCGCTTTTGCGAAACTATGCGAAGCTCCCCCTGCGCGACTGTTGCGCGCCAATGACGATTGTCACGCCTTTGAGCAGAGGGATGGAATGACCACGCAGGACACTGAGCAAGAGCTGTGGGCTGTACGCTGGGCCGAGAAGATTACCGGCTTTCTGGAAAAGCCGCTGGTACGGATCGCGGTTCCGATTCTGGTGACGTTGATCGCACTGGTTGTTCTGCATGAACTATCTGCCCACGTGAAATGGGGGGATGTTCAGACCGATGTGGCGAACACATCGTGGAAGCTGATGTTCTTCGCTCTGTGTTGGACGGCGTTCAGCTTTCTCGCGTTGTCGATGTATGATGTTCTGGCGGTGCAAAGCGTGGCGGATGGTGAGGTGCCGTTGCCGGTGGCTGGGATGGCGGGGGCCTGCGGCTATGCGGTGTCGAATTGTCTGGGCTTTTCCTACATTACCGGGACGGCGATCCGGTATCGCATCTATGCGTCGCTGGGGCTGGACCTCAGCCGGGTGGCGGGTGTCATTGCGACGTCGTGGATTGCGTTCTGGTCAGGCATGGTGCTGCTGCTGGGCACACTGCTGACCATGCACCCGGACGGGATTTCGAAAATCCTGCCGATCAGCCCAACGCTTGAGACCGTGATCGGCGTGACGCTTCTGATCGCGCTGGCGGTTCTGCTCTTCTGGCTGGCTAAAGGTGGGCGCAGGCTGGCTTATGGAGGGCTGGGCTTCAACCTGCCCGGAGGTCGGCTGGCCGGGCTTCTGACCGTAGCGGCCATCTGCGATCTGTTCGGGGCGTCGATGACTCTCTACGTGCTGATGCCGGATGATCTGGGCGTTGGTTTCCCGTTCTTCTTTGCGATCTATATCGGCGCGATTGCGGTTGGAATTCTCAGCCATGCGCCGGGGGGTATTGGCGCCTTTGAGGCGACGCTGATCGCTGGTTTGGGCGCCTCAGGGCGCTCGGACGTGATTGCGGCATTGTTGCTTTATCGTTTGGTCTATACGTTCTTGCCTTTTGCCATCGCCGCTGTCTCGATCGCTGTGGTTTCGGGGATCAGCCATCGACGCCACATCACGGGTGCAGCCACATGGGTTTACCGCCTGATGCGCCCGATCGTGCCGATGGTTGCCGCAGGCGTGGCCGCCGTGGCTGGGGCCATATTGCTGCTGTCCGGTGCGCTGCCTGCGAGCAGTCAGAAACTGGGCGTTCTACGGGATGTGCTGCCCTTGTCCTTTGTTGAGGCTTCCCACCTGGCTGGCAGCGCCATCGGAGTTCTGTTGCTGTTGGTTTCGCGCGGGTTGTTTCGCAAACTCTACCGCGCGTGGATCGTCGCCATGCTGTTGATGGTGGCGGGGTTTGTTGCCTCGCTGACCAAGGGGCTGGACACGCATGAGGCGATTGGCATGGTCGCGGCCATCGCGTTGCTGGCCACGTTCAAGGACGCGTTTTATCGGGTCAGCGGCGCGTCGATCTTTCGCCTGAACATCCCCTGGCTGATCAGCGTTTTTGCCCTGCTGGCCGTAATCTTCTGGATCGGCCTGTTCGCTTATTCTCATGTGGAATACCAAAACGCCCTGTGGTGGGAGTTTGCCTGGAACGGTGACGCCTCGCGATTCCTACGCTCCAGCCTTGTGGTGGCGCTGATCCTTGGGGTGGTGGCTGTGATGTCTCTGTTCGGGCGCGAGATTCCAGTGCCGGAGCGCACCGAGATCCCTGCGGTGGTCGAACGGTTGGTGATGGAGAGCGAGGATACCGAATCCCAGATTTCCCTGACCGGGGACAAGCAGTTCCTGATCGCCCCCGACGACAGTGCCTTTCTGGCCTATGCCGATACCGGCAACGCGCTGATCACCAAGGGAGAGCCTGTAGGCGATGAAAAAGCCGGGCAGCAACTGATCTGGCAATTGCGCGAGATGGCGGATCGCGAAGGCAAGCTGTGCGCATTCTACAGCGTCTCGACCAAATACCTGCCGACCTTTCTGGACCTCGGCCTGTCGATCCTGAAAATAGGCGAGGTCGCGCGTGTGCCGCTGAAAGATTTCTCGCTGGACGGCAAGTCGCGCAAGCGCTTCCGGCAGGCCAAGAACCGGGCCGAGCGCGAAGGTTATGTGTTCGAGATCATCCCGAAAGAGGACTTGGCCCCATACCTGCCAGAACTGCGTCAGGTTTCAGACGACTGGCTGGCGCAGAAAGCGGGCGAGGAAAAGGGCTTTGCCCTTGGTGGGTTTGACGATGCCTACCTGTCCTATTTCGACCACGCCGTGCTGCGCGACAAGGAAGGGGGGCGGATCGTGGCCTTTGCCAACCTGTTCCAGGGCGGTCAAAAATCCGAGCTATCGCTGGACCTGATGCGCTATGAACCCGATAGCCCCAGCTTTGTCATGGACGCGCTGTTCGCCGAGATGATGTCATGGGGCTCTGAGCAGGGCTTCCAATGGTTTTCACTGGGCGCGGCACCGTTTTCGGGGATCGAGAACCGGCAACTGGCCTCGATCTGGAACCGGATCGGAGGGTTCGTTTATGAGCATGGCGAACAGTTCTATCACTTCGAAGGCTTGCGCAGTTTCAAGCAAAAGTTTGATCCGGAATGGAGCCCGAACTATCTGGCCAGCCCCGGTGGTCTGGCTGCACCTCGTATTTTGTATGAGGTGAATATCCTTATCTCGGGCGGGTTGCGGGGCCTCACCAAATAGGCGCTAATTCAGGCTGGCTTGCTGCGGTGTCTCCCGCAGCAAATCACCCCAATCGGTTCGATAGGCCATCTCGGCCAGAACCGTTTCGGGCAGGAATTCCTGATTTTGCCGAATCTGCCAGCCGCCACCCAGCCCTTTGTAGACCGCTACCAGATTGCTGGACACCTGCTGACGCGCTTCGATCAGGTTTGCCTGCGAATTCAGCAGCGCGGTCTGCGTGTTCAGGATGCGGGAATAGTCCGCGATCCCGTCTCGGTATTGATCCACCGCGATCTCGGCTGCCCGGCGCGAGGCGGCGACGCTGTTTTCATAGAACCCCACCTGTTTGCGCGATTGGGTATAAGCGACCATAGCGCTTTCGACCTCGGAATAGGCGGTCAGCACAGTGTTCTGATAATTCGCGATCAGCGCCTGATAGGCGGCGTCCTGCGCCCGGACATTGTTCTTGATCCGCCCGTAGTTCAGCACGTTCCACACCACGCCCGCATTGGCCAGTCCTGTGGAACTGGCCGAGGTGAACAGGTCACGCCCACCTGACGCCTGCACCCCGATCGAGCCGGACAGGATGAACTGCGGATACAGATCCGCCATGGCGATCCCGACCTGCGCAGATTGCGTGGCTGCCGCCAGTTCCGCTGCGCGCACATCGGGACGGCGACGTAGCAGTTCGGCCGGAACACCCACGGCGACGTTTGACCGGGCCGAGGGGATACGCCCTGAATTGCCCAACAGACTGGTCATGCGCGAGGGTGTCGCGCCCAGCAGAACCGCCAGCGCATTCTTGGTTTGTTGCAGATCGCTTTCCAGCGCGGGCACCAGTGCGTTAGTGTTGTTCAGAAGGGCGGTGGATTCCTGCACATCCAGTTCGGTCGTGACGCCATTGTTGAACCGCAACTGGGTCAGGTCCGCCGATTCCTGTTGCAGCCGGATGTTTTCCCGCGCGACCGCCAGCGATTCCTGCAAGGCGCGGATATTGACATAGAGCGCGGCAACATCGCCCGTCAGCGTCACCAGCGCGTCGTCGTAATTGGCCACTTGCAACGCAAGATTGGACCGCGCCGCCTGCACGCCGCGCCGTTGCTGGCCCCAGACGTCCAGTTCCCACTGCGCGTCAAACCCGGCTTGCGATGTTGAAAATTCGGTGTCAAGCGGGATGATCTCGCGAATATCGGCAATCGGGCCGAGGTTTTCGCTGACCTGACGCCGCTCGATCGAGGCGCCGATGGCCTGTGATTGCGGGTACAACTCGCCAAACGCAATGCCCAACTGCGCACGGGCCTGCAATACGCGAGCCCCGGCCACCTGCAGGTCGAGGTTCTGGGCATAAGCCTCGTTGATCAATCTGTTGAGAGTTGGGTCATTGAATGTCTCCCACCATTTGACCACGGGCGCGCTGCGCGAGGTCAAACCGCTGGGTCCGGCACTGGGGCTGTTGACCTCGATCCATTCCTTCACGACCGGAGAGTTCGGGCGCACGAAATCCGGCCCTACCGGTGCGCATCCGGCCAACAGGGCGGCGCATAGCACGGTGCCCATCAGTTGGCGGATCAGGCGGGTTCGTTTCATGCGCTATGTCCTCAGATATCCAGCGGGCGGATGAAATTCGCAAATGAGTAGAGGCGAATGTTGATGCGCCGCAGAAATTCAAAGCTTTTGCCCTGACCGGTATAGATTGCGACCGCCGCGTGACCGCCTGCGGGGAAGGTGTGACCATCCGGAATATCGACTGAGATTTGCACCGCAATGCGGCCCGGCAGTTTAGGCAGCTCAAAGCCGGGTAGGCGGCCCGAGGGCAGGTATTGCCCCTGACGGGTGGCCCACCAGATCGCTTCGACCTTGCCGGTGAGGATTTCCCCGGGATAAAGGTCCAACGCGACCTCAACCTCTTGCCCCGGCTCGACGAATTTTAAGTTCTGCTGGCGGTAAGTCGCCAGAATATAAGGGTTGTCGGTGGTGACAAAGCTGGCAATTGCCCCCAGACGCAGGTCACCGACGACAAGCCCGGGTCGGGCCTGCTGTGAAACGATCATGCCATCTTCGGGCGCGTAGATCGTGGTGTTGTCCAGATAATACTGCGCCTTGTCCAACTGTGCCTGCGCCTGAAGGATACCGGTATTCACCCCGTCGATCTGCGATGCCTGTGCCAATTCGGCCTTTTCCAGATTGGCTTGTGCCTCTTTGATCTTGGCCTCATCCTCGGTAACTTGTTCGTTCCAGCGATCCAGCTCATCCTGGCGCGCCCCGCCCGCGGGGACGAGTTTCTGATATCGCGTCTGCTGGGTCAAAGCGTATGCAAGCTGTGCATTGGAGCGCTCGACCGCTTCGCCCGCAGCGATGACATCCTGTTCGAGGATTTTGGCATTTTGCTGCGCGGCCACAAGCTGGGCCTTGGCTTCATCCACCTCAAGCGAAAAGACTGTGTCGTCAAAACGATAAAGGGGGTCGCCCTTTTTCACTTGCGTGTTCGGCTCGACCAGAACTTCGGTCAGCAGGGTGGGGCCGGTCAGACGCGGTACAATCTGGATGGTCGAACGCACCACATGGCTGTCGATGGAAAACGGCTGGAAGAAGCGCAGGGCGACCAGAAAGATCAACAGCAGATGCGCGCCGACCCAGAAGGACACGATCCCCCACGCAATGTTGAACTTCAGCCATTGCAGTTTGAAGAAAATGAGCCAAACGAAAATAAGATAAAAAAGCGTAATGCCGAGGGCGACAAACATCGTGTGGAGGGTCCTTTGGCCTTAGCTTTTCTGCGGCTCATCCGGGTCAAGCGGATCGCGGTATTCCTCATTCAAGGTACCACCCAACCGTTTGATCTCTTTGCGGATCGCGTCGCGTTCGTCGTCTGGCATCCGGCGGATATCGACTGTGGTTCCATCATGGAAGGCCCAGATGAAGGCATGCACCCAGGGCACGATGGCCAGAAAGCCCATCCAGCCCATGATCTTGACGGCCTCGGCATGCGGATGGTTGCGCTTGATCGCGATGCGACCGGGCAGCCCCATGATGAACAAAAACAACGCCATGACTGCGCCCAGCAGCAGGATCAACGCGACAAAAGTCAGATAATCGTAGTAGCCAAGGGGTTGGCCCAACAGTCCCATGCTCGTGCCTCCTTGTTGGAAGGTTGTCCTATCCTCAGACGTCGGCACGGGGTTCGTCAATTAAATTATCGGTTGCCGCCCCGTCAGGCGCACAGTTTGACCTTCGTATTCCATTCCGCGCATTTCTTGGCCAGGTCTTCTGCCAAAGGTTGATCGGTGTAAAACACATCGACATTGGTCAGCGAGGCGATCCGCGCGGGCGCGGTTCTTTGGAATTTCGAGTGGTCGGCGACCAGCAGGCTGTGTCGGGCTTGGGCAATGATCGTCTGGCTGACCTTAACCTCCTGAAAGTCGAAATCCAGCAAATCGCCCGCCGCATCCAGGGCCGAGCATCCAATCACTGCGTAGTCAAACTTGAATTGCTCGATCGTCGAGATCGTCAGATCCCCCACCAGCCCACCGTCCGAGCGGCGCAGCACGCCCCCGGCGACAACGATCTGGCAGTTTGGGTTTTCGACAAGGATATTGGCGACATTCATGTTGTTGGTCACCACCATCAGGTCTTTGTGGTTCAGCAGTTGACGCGCGACGGCCTCGGTCGAAGTGCCGATATTCATGAAGAGGGACGCACCGTCGGGTATGTCCTGCGCGCAGGCTTGTGCGATCTGAACCTTGGTGTCGGCGTTGAGCGCCCGGCGGTCTTCGTAGCCGATATTCGACACGCCCGACCGCAAGACCGCACCTCCGTGAACGCGGTCCAGCTTTCCCATGTCCGCCAGTTCAGAAAGGTCGCGGCGGATGGTTTGTACAGTGACATCAAATCTTTGCGCCAGTTCTTCGACCATGACACGGCCATCCTGTCGTGCAACTTCCAGAATGTCGGATTGGCGGAAGGACAGGGACATTTGAGACTCCGATAAGGGAATGTTCGATTTTATTCCTTTCCAACCTGTTTGCGGGAGGTTTCGGTAAAACTGCAAGGCCATTTTGCCAAAATTTCCATTTTGATGCAAAAAACGAACAATAACGAAAGTAAACATTGACGACCCGAGCGTGTATCGGGTTAATGGCGCTGAGTTTTCACGTCATGGGCATCTTGAGATATGACTCAGCACAATCAGCAAGTGACCGACCTTTTCATTATTGGTGGCGGGATCAATGGCTGCGGTATCGCGCGGGATGCCGCCGGGCGCGGATTGTCGGTCGCGCTGGCCGAAATGAACGATCTGGCTTCGGCTACATCCTCAGCCTCGACCAAGCTGTTTCACGGCGGGCTGCGTTATCTAGAGTATTTTGAGTTTCGACTGGTGCGCGAGGCTCTGATCGAACGCGAAACTCTGCTGCGGGCGATGCCGCATATCAGCTGGCCGATGCGGTTTGTGCTGCCTTATCACAAAGACATGCGGTTTGACTCTGAGACGCCGACCTCACGGCTGCTTGGCACTGTGATGCCGTGGATGAAGGGGCGCCGTCCGGCATGGCTGATCCGTCTGGGACTGTTTCTTTATGACCATCTGGGCGGGCGCAAAATCCTGCCGGGGACCAGCGCGTTGAACCTAAGCACAGCGGCCGAGGGTGCTCCGTTACAGGATCGGTTCCAGACGGCCTATGAATATTCCGATTGCTGGATCGAGGACTCGCGGTTGGTTGTCCTGAACGCGCGGGATGCCGAGGCGCGGGGTGCGCAGATCATGACCCGGACCGAAGTTCTGTCGGCAAAACGCGTGGATGATCTCTGGGAGATCACGCTCAGCGACAAGCGGTCAGACGAGACCCGCACAGTGCGGGCAAAGATGCTGATCAATGCGGGCGGTCCCTGGGTCGGCGATATCATCCAGACTAAAATCCACATGAACTCACGCGAAGGGGTTCGTCTTGTGCGCGGTAGCCATATCGTAACGCCACGGCTGTTCGACCACGAAAAATGCTACTTCTTTCAGGGTGAGGATGGCCGCATAATCTTTGCCATTCCTTACGAACGGGATTTCACGTTGATCGGCACCACCGATCAGGACCATGCTGACCCGTCTGAACCGCCTGTCTGCACTGAGGCTGAGCAGGATTATCTGTGTGCTTTCGCCTCGCGCTATTTCAAATCGCCGGTGACGCGGGATCAGATTGTCTGGACCTATTCGGGTGTGCGCCCGCTTTATGATGATGGGGCTAGCAGCGCCACAGCGGCCACGCGAGACTATACGCTGAAGGTGAACGCCGTGGGCGGGGCACCTGTGTTGAATGTGTTTGGCGGCAAGATTACCACCTATCGGCGTCTGGCCGAAAGCGCGCTTGAGAAAGTGGCGGAACACTTCCTTGATCTTCCGGGGCCATGGACGGCAGGCGTGGCCTTGCCGGGCGGAGATTTTCCGGTGGATGGTGTGGAAAAACTGATTGGCCAAATTCAGGCAGAGTTTACGTTCCTTGATCGCGGCTGGGCCGAGCGGCTTGTGCGCGCCTATGGCACCGAAGTACGCAACATATTGGGTGATGCGAAAACAACCAGTGATCTGGGCGAAGACTTCGGCGCGACACTGTTCGCGCGCGAATTGGACTGGCTGATGACCCGCGAATATGCCCGCACTGCCGAGGATGTGGTCTGGCGACGCAACAAGCTGGGGCTGAGGCTTACGCCCGAGCAGATTGCGCGCATTCAGGCGTGGATGGATCAAAAACTGGCTTGAACGACCTGTACACAGAAAAAAGCCCCGCTGGTCGAGCGAGGCTTTTGGTTCAGGCTGTTTCCTCGGATGGGCCGGGGTCGTTCTTGGTGCCCTTGATCCATTCTCGCAGTCCCTGCATCAGGGCATAGAGAACCGGAACCAGAATGACACCGATCAGCGTCGCCGCCAGCATTCCTCCGAACACGGCAACACCGATGGCCTTCTGGCTGGCCGCACCGGCGCCATTGGCGGCTAGCAGCGGCACAACACCAAGCAGGAAGGACAGCGCCGTCATCATCACCGCGCGGAAACGCTGATGCGCAGCTTCGGCAGCTGCTTCCTTAATCGACAGGCCGTTGGCGCGTTGCTCCATCGCAAATTCGACGATCAGAATGCCATTCTTCGAGGCGAGCCCCACAAGCATGATCATCCCGATCTGTGTATAGAGGTTGATGTCACTACCGACGATAGCCACCGCCGCCACCGCCCCGAACAAGGCGACGATCACAGATAGCAGGATCGAGACTGGCAACGACCAACTCTCGTACTGACCCACAAGGAACAGATACCCGAACAAGATTGCCAGCCCCAGGATCACGATCACCAGACCGCCCGAAGCCAGCTGCTGCTGCGCTGTGCCGGTCCACTCAAACGCATAACCGGGGGGCAGGGCGTTGGCGGATTCCTCGGTCATGACAGTGATTGCATCGCCGCTGGACAAGCCGGGGGCAGGAACCGCCGTCACCGTGGCAGACCGGAACAGGTTGTGCCGTTTCAGCAAAACCGGACCCAGCACATTTTCCACGTCGATCAACGTTCCCAAAGGAACCATCTCGCCCTTGGTCGAGCGAACATAGAGGTTCGCGATGTCGTCGACCTTGGTCCGGTATGACCCTTCGGCCTGAATCATCACGCGGTAGACCCGGCCGAACAGGTTGAAGTCATTCACGTAATACGAACCCAACTGCGCCTGCATGGTCTGGAAAATCTCGGCCACCGAGACTTGCAGTGTTTTGGCCTTTTCCCGATCCAGATCGACAAACAACTGTGGAACATTGGCGCGGAAGGTTGTGTAGGCCTGTCCGATCTCAGGTCGTTGGTTCGCCGCATAGACAAACGAACCCACGGCCGAGGCCAGATCCTGAGGCGAGCCCCCTCCGGTCTGCTGTACCTCCATCTCGACACCCGCCGACATGCCCAGACCCTGAATGGGGGGTGGGTTGAACGCCACGATCGAGGCTGCAGATTCGCCGTTTGCAATTGCCAGAACTTTGCTCAGGATCGCGTCGGCGGTGAGGTCCGGCTCTTGCCGCTCTTCCCAGTTCTCAAGGTTCACAAAGATTGCGGCCCCGTTGGTCGTCGTGCCGTTCAGCAACGAGAACCCGTTGACTAGAACGGTACTGGCCACCCCCGGAATTTCGCGGATCTTGTCGTCGACGCGGCTGGAGACGGTTTCGGTCCGCTCTAGTGTAGCAGCGTCGGGCAGTTGGATGTCCACGAATAGATATCCGTTATCCTCAAGCGGGATAAAGCCCTTGGATGTGGTGCCCATGATCGTACCGGTGCCCATCGCCAGAACGACGATGACACCTAAAGCCACCACCGGCAGGATCAGCATCTTGCGCACGATGGCGACGTAGCCGCTGCGCACGGTACCGATGAAGTTTTCGAACATCGCCAGCAGCCCTTTTGGAGGACCGGACCGCGCCCGCAGCACCAGACCGCACAGGGCAGGGGACAGTGTCAGTGCGTTGATGGACGAAATCACAACAGCGGTCGAAATCGTCACTGCAAATTGTGAATAAAGTCTTCCTGAGATGCCCGGCATAAAGGTTACAGGCACGAAAACAGCCAGTAGAACCAGGGTGGTCGCGATCACCGGCCCGGTGATCTGGCCCATCGCCTTGCGGGTCGCCTCGGCGGGGGGCAGGCCTTCTTCGGCGATGATCCGTTCTACGTTCTCGACAACCACGATGGCGTCATCCACCACGATCCCGATGGCCAGCACCAGCGCGAACAACGAGATCGTGTTCAGCGACATCCCAAAGGCCAGAAGGAATGCGAATGTCCCGATCAGAGAGACAGGGATGGCCACCGCTGGAATGATCGTTGCCCGCCAACTGCCCAGAAAGACAAACACCACTGAAATCACCAGAATGAAGGTCAGGATCAGGGTCGAGACCACGTCATTCAGCGATTGCTCTACGAAATCGGTGGTGTTGAAGGGCACTTGATATTCAACATCCGTCGGGAAGGATCGCGACAGGCGATCCAACTCGGCCTGAACGCGTTCAGACACGGCCAACGCGTTCGCGCCAGGAGCCTGGTAAATGCCGATGACAGTAGCAGGCACAGCCTGGAAATAACCCGAGGCCGAATAGAACTGAGCCCCCAGCTCGACCCGTGCGATATCTTTGACCCGAACAATCGATCCTGCCTCACCAGTACGGATCACGATATCGCCGAATTCATCGGCCGAGGTCAGCCTGCCCTTGGTCTTGATGGTGTACTGAAATGTTTGGCCCTCTGGCACAGGCGGAGACCCGATAGACCCTGCAGAGACCTCGATATTCTGTTCCCGGATGGCACTGATCACATCGCCCGGCGTGATCGACAAGGCGGCCATCTGATCAGGGTCCATCCAGATTCGCATTGCGTATTCCAGGTTCGTCAGAACATCAGCCTTACCAACGCCCTGAACCCGCGCCAGCGCGTCTTTCAGGTTGATCGACGCATAGTTCGACAGGAAGACACTGTCATATGTCCCATTGGGCGATGTCAGCGTGACCAAGAGCAGCATGTTGGTCGAAGCTTTTTGCGTGACGACGCCTGAAGAGGTCACTTCGGTAGGCAGCGAAGACATCGCCTGTGCCACGCGGTTTTGCACGTTGACTGATGCGATGTCGGGGTCAGTTCCGACTTCAAACGTAATATTCAGCGAATAGGAACCGTTGTCGGACGAGGTCGACGTCATATAGATCATGTCGTCCACACCGTTGACCTGCGCCTCGATCGGGGCGGCGACGGTGTTTTCGACTGTCTCGGCATTTGCACCGGTATAGGTGGTCGTAACACTGACCACGGGCGGGGTGATGTCGGGGAATTGCGCCACCGGCAGCACCATGTAACCGATGCCGCCCATGATGGTCAGCACAAGCGAAATGACAAGCGCCAGCTTGGGCCGGCTGATGAACAGGGCAGAGAACATCCGTTATTCTCCCGGCTGCTCAGAGGCGACAACCGCATCAACGGCAACACCCGGACGCACCCGTTGCAAACCCTCGACAATCACGCTTTCCCCTGCGCGCAGCCCATCCTTGACGATGATAGCGGTCTCAACCGTGTTGCCAGTGGTGATATAGCGCTGTTCGACCATTTGCTGATCATTCACGACCAGCACAAACTCGCCCCTCTGATCGCGCTGCAAAGCGGCTTGCGGGATCAACACCTCAGTCGTTGGTTTCAATGCCTCGATCTGCACGCTTAAGAATGCACCATCGACGATCAGACGCTTGGCGTTGTCGAATTGAGCCCGCATCCTGATCGCCCCGGTCAGCGGGTCTATTCGGTTGTCGACAAAGACGATTGTACCTTCCTCATCCAGTTCGGTCCCGTTGGGCAGGACAACTTTCACCACTGGGCTTTTTTTGCTTTCCGCAAGCGAGGCGGCGTTTTCACCCACCGCTTGCAGAACCGACGTGAACTCCTTTTCGTTCAGCGAAAAATTCACATAGATCGGGGCTTCGCTGACTATATTCACCAGTGGTGGATTATTCGGCCCAACCACATCCCCGACACTTGTAGTAGCGCGACCGATACGTCCGTCGAAGGGAGCGTGGATTTCCGTATAGCTGAGATCAAGTTTGGCTTGTTTAATCGCGGCCTGCGCGGACTTGACCTCGGCTTCGGCCACCAGTTCATTGGCGCGGGCAATGTCGCGTTCGGATTCTGGGGTCGCGTCACGCTCGTACAATTCCTGTTTACGTGCGAGCTCCACCTTGGCCAGTTCCAGATTGGCCTGCGCCCGGTCCAGATCGGCATTTCTGGCATCCAGCGTGGCCTGATAGAGGTCAGGCTCGATGGTAAACAGCAGATCGCCTTCCTTAACCAACGCACCATCTTCCACGTTCTGACTGTCCAGAAACCCGCTGACCCGAGCGATGATATCCGCCTTATTCAGCGCCTCGGCCCGACCGATAAAGGTTGCTTCCTCGGTAATGTCCTGAGTGTAGGCGGCCGCGATTGAAACCTTGGGCGGTTGCGCATCGCCAGTGTCTTGCGCTGTGCTGGGATCGGCAAGTGTAATCAAGCCCAACGCGGCAGCGCAACTGAGAGCTTTGAACGACCGGCCACTCTGCAAAGGTTTCAAAAAGTTTGGATCAAAGAACATGGCGAATGCCTCGTGATGGTCTAACAAAAATCGACCCGACCACCCACTTACAGGCCGAGTCGATTGCACTTTGAGACGAGGATGACGGGTTTGCGATTTTTTCTCAAGCGTATTGAGGTTTTTCGCTGGGGATAAGATCTAGAAAAAATGCTGGAAGTGCGGTTGTTTACGTGGTGTTTTTCGCTTTTTCTCTTTTGGGTTTGGGGTCGTGTGCGAACAGGCGGGCAAGAAAAAAGGGGCCGAAAGGCCCCTTTGTCTTGATCCTTATTGGCGCCTAGATGCGTGTGCCCGCGAAGCGGGTCTCCCAATCTTCGCGCTGCTCGTCGGTGATCTTGGCGAACAGCACATCCGGCACCGTGAACGCGTGACCCGCAGGTAGCGCGTCCAAAGCCTCGGCCACTTGATCGGGCCAGCTTGTGTCCAGCGTATTCATCGCGCTGAGCATCCGGGCCGAGGTTTCGGGGATGAACGGCGCGCTGAGCACCGCGTAAAGGCGAATCAGGTTCAGGCCCAGGCGGACCTGCGCGGCGGCTTGTTCGGGATCTTCCTTGAAGGTCGACCACGGCGCCGCAGATTGCAGATATTCATTGCCTGCCACCCAAATCGCGCGCAATTCTTGCGCTGATTTGCGAACCTCCATCGCCTCCATGAACCCTTCATAGGCACGGACGCGGCGGGTGAGTTCTGCGATAAGCTCTTGTTCACGATCACCAAATGTGCCGCCCTCTGGCACCGCCTCACTGAATTTTGAACGGCAGAACTTGGTGATCCGACTGACGAAATTGCCCAGCACGTCAGCGAGGTCCTTGTTCACCGATTGCTGGAAATTCTCCCACGTGAACTCGCTATCGCTGCTTTCCGGCGCATGGCTCAGCAGCCACCAGCGCCAGAAATCGGCGGGCAGGATCTCAAGCGCCTGATCCATGAAAACGCCGCGGCCTTGGCTGGTCGAGAACTGGCCGCCATCATAGTTCAGATAGTTGAAGGATTTCAGATGATCGACCATCTTCCACGGCTCGCCCGAACCCAGAATTGTGGCGGGGAAGCTGAGCGTATGGAAGGGCACGTTGTCCTTGCCCATGAATTGTACGTAACGGACGTCATCCGCACCTTTGTCGGTGCGCCACCAGCGTTCCCACTCTGCATCCGGTTTGCCGCTGGCATCGGCCCATTCCTTGGCGCAGGCGATATATTCGATCGGCGCGTCGAACCAGACATAGAAGACCTTGCCTTCCATCCCCGGCCAGTCCTGATCGCCTTTCTTCACCGGCACACCCCAGTCCAGATCACGGGTGATGCCGCGATCCTGCAGGCCGTCGCCGTCATGCAGCCACTTCTTGGCAATCGAAGTCGTCAAGATCGGCCAGTCGGCTTTGCTGTCGATCCATGCATCCAGCTGATCTTTCATCGCGGATTGGCGCAGATACAGGTGCTTGGTCTCGCGGATCTCTAGATCAGTCGAGCCGCTGATGGCGCTGCGCGGCTCGATCAGGTCGGTTGGGTCTAACTGCTTAGTGCAGTTTTCGCACTGATCGCCGCGCGCGCGGTCATAGCCGCAGTTGGGGCAGGTGCCCTCGATATAGCGGTCAGGCAGGAACCGGCCATCGGCGTTGGAATAGACCTGTTTCTCGCTGACCTCACGGATCAGCCCGGCCTCGTCCAGCTTGCCAGCGAAATGCTGGGTCAGTCGTTTGTTCTGATCGCTGGAAGACCGCCCGAAGTGATCGAAGCTCAACCCAAAGCGGTTCGCGATATCGGCCTGAACGGCGTACATATCGGCGCAATAGTCTGCCACCGGTTTGCCCGCCTTTGCTGCGGCCAACTCTGCTGGCGTGCCGTGCTCGTCGGTGGCACACAGGAACATGACCTCATTTCCTCGGCCGCGCTGGTAGCGTGCATACAGATCAGCTGGCAATTGCGAGCCGATCAGGTTGCCGAGGTGCTTGATCCCGTTGATGTAAGGGATCGCCGAGGTGATGAGAATCCGAGCCATTTTGCGTTTCCACGTGTCTAACTGCGCGACCGTCTACCTTATGTGACCGCCCAGCAAAACCCCGGCTTTTACCCACATGTCATTTTAGACACGCATCTATCAGAAAACGCGCCACTGATGCGGCCGCCGATTGTACCCGGATGACAGCGCGCAATACCCATAGGTTGTAAATTGGAATCACAACCTCTTGAATTTCGAGAAATGACTTCCCATATGAAATGTATACCAAAGTATACAATAACGAGGGCGATCCGCTGATGTTCGACTTTTTGCTCGAGGGTGCTTTTGTGCCCTTTACCCTTTCGCTTGCGCTGCTGTTCGGTCTGCTGGCGCTAGAGCTTGTGGCTTTGGCGATCGGCGGCAGCATACTGGCGGGTGAGGGCGAGGTTGACCTGGATGCGGTTGATGCGCCTGATCTGGATGTGGCCGACCTTGATCTGGACATCGACTCGGATGTTGATCTGGGTGACTTTGAGCTGGCCGAGATCGAGGCTGATGCGCCGGGGGCCGAACCGTCCGGGCCTATGGCATGGTTGGGTCTGGGCAAGGTGCCCTTCATGATCTGGCTGGCGGTGCTGCTTGCGGGCTTTGGCCTGTCGGGCATGGGCCTGCAACTGGCGCTGCGCGACCTGCTGGGCTTTGACCTGCCATCTTGGATCGCCGCCATCCCGGCTGGCGCATTCGGACTGTGGTTCGCACGCGGCTTTGGCGGTGTTTTTGCCCGCCTTCTGCCCAAGACCGAGACCGAAGCGATGTCGGAACGGATGCTTGCTCGCCGTCGTGGTGTGATCACCCAAGGCACCGCATCGCGCGGCCGCCCGGCCGAGGTGCGCGTCATGGATCGCTTTGGCAACACGCATTACCTGCGCGCCGAGCCACTGCAGGACAAAGAGATGCTGGAGCAGGGCACGGATGTCCTTGTTCTACGCGACAGACGGCGCGACCGGTTCGTTCTGGTCGGCTTGTCAGACTAACCAAATTTCAAACCCCAACTCGGAGGATTTTGCATGGAAGTTCAATTCCTGGCCGTCACGGTTGTGACAATTCTGGCCGTACTCTTGTTCATTGGCCTTGTGCTGGGCCGTCTCTATCGTCGTGCCACGCGTGAAGTCAGTCTTGTGAAAACCGGTGCGGGCGGCAAAAAGGTCATCATGGATGGCGGCGTCATCATTGTGCCGCTGCTGCACGAGGTTAGCCCCGTCAACATGAAGACCCTGCGCCTTGAGGTGCAGCGCAGTGGCGAGGCCGCGCTGATTACCAAAGACCGGATGCGCGTGGATGTAGGTGTCGAGTTCTACGTCTCGGTCATGGCGACCGAAGAGGGTATCGCACGTGCCGCGCAGACGCTGGGCGACCGCACTTTCGACGTTGAGCAACTGCGTGAGATGATCGAAGGCAAGCTGATTGACGGCTTGCGCGCCGTGGCGGCTCAGATGACCATGGATGGTCTGCATGAGAACCGCGCCGACTTTGTGCAAGAGGTGCAGAATGCGGTGTCCGAAGACCTGTTGAAGAATGGTCTGTCGCTGGAATCTGTCTCGCTGACTGCGTTGGATCAGACACCGTTCGAGGCGCTGGACGAAAACAACGCCTTTAACGCCGTGGGTATGCGTAAGCTGGCCGAGGTAATTGCCGTGTCCAAAAAGGAACGCGCGCAGATCGATGCTGAGGCCGAGGTTGAAGTGCGCCGCGCCGCGATGGAGGCGGAACGCCAAAAGCTGCTGATCGAACAGGATGAGGCGCAGGCACGGATTGAGCAGGCCCAAAAGGTCGAAACCATGCGCGTGGCGCAAGAGGCCGAAATCGCGGCCCGGACCGAGGACTCGGTGCGCGAGACTGAACGCGCCCGGATCGCCCGTGAAGAAGCCATCCGTTCGGCCGATATTGAGCGGGAGCGTAAAATCCGCGATGCCGAGATTGCCAAAGAGCGTGAGATTGAAGTGGCCGAACAGGAACGTCAGATCATCATCGCGCAGAAATCCGAAGAGGAAAGCCGCGCGCGTGCGTCTGCCGACTTGGCCCGTGCCGAGGCGACCAAGGCAACCGAAGCCGTCGCGACCGCCCGCGAGGTGGCCGAAGCCGAGCGGATCAAGCAGATCGCTCTGATCGAAGCCACGCGTGAGGCCGAACGTCAGGCGACCGCGATCCGGCTGGCCGCGCAGGCCGAGAAAGAGGCCGCCGCGGACCGCGCCGAAGCCCGCCGCGAAGAGGCACAAGCCGAGGCAGACGCGCTGAACATCCGGGCCGAGGCCAAGAAAAACGACATGCTGGCCGAAGCCGAAGGCAAGCGCGCCATTGTCGAGGCCGACAATGCTCTGTCCGCGGCCCAGATCCGCATGAAGGTCGATATGGCGCGGATTGAGACGATGCCATCGATCATCTCGGAGATGGTCAAGCCTGCGGAAAAAATCGACTCGATCAAGATCCATCAGGTGGGCGGCATCGGGGCCGGGGCCTCGGGCGGCACGGCCAACAGCGACAAGCCGGTGGTCAATCAGGCACTGGATTCGATCATGGGCATGGCGGTGCAGATGCCCGCGCTCAAGAAGCTGGGCGAAGAGCTTGGTCTGTCGATGGAAAACGGTGTCGGCGGCGTAGTGAACGGAGCGCTAGAGCAGACGCAGGACCCCGTCGAGGGGCTGGAGGACGAGACGCCTCCGACCCAGTAACAAAAGGAAGGGCCGGGATTTCCCGGCCCTTTATTCTTCGCGCGACCGCTTCAGCAGTCGCCCGATGGTGAAGGATGTGCGTGGAGCATAGACATAGTTCGTGCGTTCGTCCGGGGTTGGGCGCGACCGCATCCGCGCTAGACCGAACACGATCAGCCCCATATGACCTACTGCCACAAAGGCAAACAAGGCACCCGGCCCATACTGCTGGATCAGCGTGGATGAGATGTAGGGTGAGGCAATAGCCCCCAGCGCGTACCAGAACATCAGCGCGGCAGAAAGCTCAACCCGTTGTTCGGTCGTGGCAAAGTCGTTGGCGTGGGCAGAAGATACCGAGAAGATCGGGAAGGTGGTCAAGCCAAAGAACCCAGCCGCCAGCATGACGCCGAAGGTACCGGACCCGCTGGCCGCCATTGTGATGCCGCAGCTGAGCACTGCAGCGGCGGACAGCCAGATCAACACCCATCGCCGATCATATTTGTCGGCCAGCCATCCCAGTGGATATTGCGCCAGCGCGCCGCCAAGAACGAAGGAAGCGAGGAAGAAGGCGATCTGATCCACACCCAGCCCGACCTCTTGCCCATAAACCGGGCCGACCATGCGAAACGAGGCAGAGCTAAGCGCCGACACAATCACTCCGGCCACCGCCAGAGGTGAGTTTGTCCAGGCCAGTCTGGGGCGCAGGCGGGGCGCGTCGGGCGTCTTAGGCTGGCTGGCCCGGGTCAGGGCCAGAGGCAACAGCGAAGCACAGCACAAGATGGCCAGCAGGTTGTAAGACACATAAGACGCGGGTGGCAGCACGGCGATAATCAATTGCGCGCAAAGCGACGCGCCCAGATCGGCGATGCGATAGCTGCCCATCACGCGGCCACGCGACTCGTTTGTGACCTTGGCGTTCAACCAAGCCTCAATCACTGTATAGCAACCAGCAACGCAGGTGCCTGACGCGATCCGCAGTACGGCCCATATGTTCGGGTTTTCAGTCAGAGTATGGCCCAGCAAACCCATCGCACCCAAGGCCGTACACACAGCAAATGCGCGCGAATGTCCGACGCTGCCCATGAGGCGAGGTGCCCACCAGCAGCCAACAAAGAATCCTATGAAATGCGCGGACCCCAATAAGCCGATCTGCTCGGTCGAGAAATCCAGTGTCAGGCCCGAGATGGCGTCAAGCGGGCCGACGCCTCCGGTCGAGAGCTGTAGCAAAATGACCGAAAGAAACAGGGCGGCAAAGGAAATCATCGTGCGCATAACGCCCCCACCTTGCGGCATCGGGCATAGGAATCGCGCAGCTTATCGACTTTGTCGCGTCGTTTTTTTGCTATTGGGTCCGTTGAATCTCTGCCCGGATATCCAGCCCGACCGTATCCTGAACCAGATCAGCAAAACCTGAGGCGCCGAAGTCGTGCCTGTTCAGCTCGCCTGTCAGGCGGATAGACAGGTCATCCAGACTGTCCGCAGCGCTGCCGGGCGCGCGAAACAGGTCGGCCTTCAGTTCGATCGGCATGGTAACTCCGCGCACTGTAAGGTCTCCGTTGATGATGGCCCCGTTCGAGATACGACCGCCCTCACCAAGCTGAACACTGGTTGAGACGAAATGGATGGTTGGATATTCCTTTGCCGCCAGCACGCTCTCGCTGAGCATGGGTTTGCGGGCGAAGGGCAGTTTGGTGCGCGCTTTGGCGACGTTCAGGATCACGTCCACCCGACTGTTGAGAAGATCATTCAGGTCGATCTGTATGTCGGCAGACTCGATTGGCATGGTGCCGGATTGGGAAATGCCGGACAGGTCAAAGGTGAAATCGACGGATGTCTCTTCGGGGACCAGTTGATACGTGCGTGGCGCAGCCAGCGCCGAACTCGCAAGAGTCAGTGCAATCAGGCTGGCCAGGACTGTGCGTCGAGTTAGTTGAGTCATGCCATGACCTCCTGCCTGCGGGGGCGCGATCGTTTCAGCAACATCAGCAGGATTGCGATGTTCAGCCCGTTCCAGAGAATGCCGTTGATAAAGGCCAGTTGATAATTTCCGCTTACGTCGTAAATCCAACCCGACATCCAGCCGCCCAAGGCCATGCCCATGATGGTCATCATCATGACAAAACCTACGCGGGCTCCGGCCTCTTGCGGGGGCATGTATTCACGCACGACCAGCGCATAGCTGGGCACGATGCCGCCCTGTGCCAGCCCGAACATGAGGCTGATGATGTACAGCGAGACCATGCCGTCATAGGGCAGGAACAGGAACAGCGCGATACATTGCAGGATCGACCCGATCAGCAGGGTCATCAGCCCGCCCAGTTTGTCGGCCACCATCCCGGAAATCACGCGGCTGACCACGCCGCCCAGCAACATCAGCGACAGCATCTCGGCTCCGACAGCGGGGCCATAGCCCAGCCCGACGCAGTATGAGACAATATGGACCTGCGGCATCGACATCGCGACGCAGCACCCGATCCCGGCCAGACCCAGTATGTATTGCAACGCGCGTGGTGAGATCCCGACGCTGCTGGCCTTGATGCTGGCGCTGGCGGCTGCGGTCTGATGCGCTTCGGCCGGAACCTGACGGCGCAGCAATAGGGACAGGGGGATGACGATGGCGGGCGTGATCATGGCAAGCGTCAGGTAGACCTGCTGCCAACCGTCCCGCGCCAAAATGTCCGACAGAAGGGTCGGCCAGATCGCGCCTGACAGGTAATTGCCGCTGGCCACCAGTGCCACGGCAATACCGCGCCGCTTCATGAACCAGTGCGAGATATCGGCGATCAGCGGCCCAAACCCGATGGAGGTGCCCAGCCCCACCAGCAAATGTGCCAGTGACAGGGTGATCATGTTCGGCGCCAGCGTTGCCAGCACATAGCTGACGGTGCTGAGTATGGCGGCCCCGATCAACGCTTTGGTCACACCCAGCCGATCGACCAGTTGCCCCAGCCACATGTTTCCCAACGCAAAGCCTACCATGGTCAGAACGTACGGCAGCGAGGCTTCGGCCCGTCCGGCGTCGAACTGTGTCTCAATCGCGGGCATCACCACGATCACCGCCCACATGCCGACATTCGCCACCGTAGCGATGGCAAGCGTGATCGTGAGGCGTAGCCAAGAATAGCGGCTGTCGTGGATTGCGTGGCTCATTCCCGGAACGCTAGGGCGCAGGGTGGGGGTTGGCTAGTCACTTCTTTCGTGATCACGTGGTGGTGTCACGCCGATACCTCGTCGGTTGCCGTTCTTTGCAGGTTCAATCCGGCGCGCGGTTTGGTCTGGGTGGCCTGCCATGTGACTGGGGGCAGGGCGCGGGCACGGCGGCGGGTTAGGGTCCAGCGGCGCGCCTCTTGAGTATGGTTCGCGGCCATGTGCCAGCGCGTCTCAACCCCTTGCGCGCCGCCGTCGCCGGGTGTCAGCAACAGCCCCAGTGGGGCCCGTCCCATCGCGCCGCCCTGTTCGGCCGCCAGATGCATCCGCCGCACGGGCGTCAGCCCCGGCGCGCCGGGCAGATCACCGATCACCAGCGGAACGGCCCCGCTGCGCAGTGCCTCTTCCAGACACCACAAGATATCCTCGGCGCGGGTGGGGTGGACAAAGATGAACCGGGCGGGGTCGACAAAGGGCATCATGCCGTCGGGGTTCAGCTGGCCCGGCTCCCACGCGGGGGAAATCCACAGCACGGGGCCTTGCGCCTGACCAGCCAGCCAGACGGCGAAACTGCGCCGGGCAGGGCCGCAGGCTTCGTGCACGCGGCCCAGTTGCAAGGTGATCTGAGGGTGCAGCGCCAGCCCCGGTATATCACGTGCGGGTTTGCGGCCAAGAAGCGTTGTGGACATGCCGACAATCTAACATGTTCTTATTTTGTTCTCAATCCTGAAATATCTCTAGCGAGACAGGATCATACGCCCGTCCGCGAATTGGATGTTCGAAAACAGATGCAGGTAATCCATCCCCAACAGCGACTGGTGCAGCTCGCCCTCATTCACCCAGGCCGAGATATTCTGATCGGTGATCGGGCCCAAAGTGACCGTTTCCAGCCGTACAGGCGCGGTGCGTACCTCGCCATTCGCAGTCAGAGCGCGTCCGAAATAATTCAATTGGTTCAGGTCAACGCCGATCCGTTCAGCGTCGCGGGAGCTGAGAACTATCTGGCTGGCACCGGTATCCACTAGGAAAGTGATCGTCTGACCATCGACCTCGACCGGCAGGTAATAATGGCCATCTGCCGAGCGGGGCACTTCGATCGTTTCGCCGGTCACGGTCAACTGCGGCACCGGGCTGATGGTCGAGCGGATATCTTCCCACAGGCCAACGACGGCGATTACGCCGATGAAGATGAATACCCAGGCCATGGCCTGTTGCAACGTCTTGTTCAGCGTCTGCCGGTTTTGCGAGATGAACCACGCGACAACCGCCACGCCCAACAGGCTAAGATACGCCAAACGTGCAATGCTATCCCCATCCATACCGATATCCTAACGGGTTGACCTGACACGTATATGGGGGGTCAGGAGGCAAATCCAAAGGCCTTGAGGCCATCCAGAATGAATTGAACCGACAGCGCCGCCAGCAGCATCCCCAACAAACGGGTCAGCACATTCAACCCGGTCTTGCCGAGGATGCGCGCGATCACGCCGCCTGACAGGAAAAAGATCAGAACTACCGCCATGACGGCCAGCATGACGATACACGCTTCGACAATGCCCAGAACGCCGGGATGCTGCCCCGCCAGCAGGATGATCGTGGCAATCGAGCCCGGCCCCGCGATCAGCGGAATGGCCAGCGGGAACACAGACGGGTCGGGATGTTCCTCTTCCTCGGCCCGGTCCTCGCGCCGTTTGGTGCGGCGGTCGAACAGCATGTCGAGCGCGGTCAGGAACAGCAGCGCGCCGCCTGCGACGCGGAAGGCCTCCATCGAGATTCCGACAAAGCCAAGCACGGCCTCACCAAACGCGGCAAAGGCGATCAGGATGCAAACGGCAGTCAGGCAACTGCGGATCGCCGTTTTGCGGCGTGTCGCGGCGTCCATATCCTGTGTCAGAGCCACGAAGATCGGCGTGGTGCCGAACGGGTCGATCACCACGAACAAGGTGGTGAAAGCGGTGATGAAGAAGGCCAGGTCGATCATTCTGCGGCACCGCGCTGAAGTTCTGTCAGGATTGCCACGGCCTTATCGGCCTGATCGCTGGGAACGTAAACGTGGTCATGGTGATACCCCGCGACCATGTTTGCCGGAATGCCGGCTTGTGCAAGTGCGCTTGAGACAGCAGCGGTGAGGCCCACACCTTCCAGCGAGGAATGCACCTGCAGGGTAATGCAGCGCATAGGGACTGCGCCGGTCTGTGCTGCCTCGAAGGGAACGATCAGCGAAAGACCTTCGGCCTCGATACAGCTGGCCCTTGTGCCCTTTGGCCATTCTGCGTCGGACGGCCAGACAACAAAGGCATATTCACCGGGCTGAAGCGAAGGGCGCATACCGGCAATCATGGCTTTGGTTTCGGTCACGGGGGATGTCATGACGCTTCGGCTTCCTCCAAACGTTCTGCGGCGGCGACCCACAGAGCTTCGGCTTTTTGCATCGCTTCAACCACCTCGGCGAATTTGCGGTTCCATGTTTCCAGATCGTTGATCCGATCATCTTCATACAAGGCTGGATCAGCCAGTTTGGCAGACAGCTTTTCATGCATATCCGTCAACTTCTCAATCCGGTCCTCGCATTTGCGGAGATCGGCGCGTAGCGCCAGCATTGCATCGCGTGAGGGGCGTTTGGGTTTCGCAACTGCAGGTTTTTCCTTGACCGGCTTGTCGCGGGCCAGCAACAGGGCGCGATAGGCTTCCAGGTCGCCCTCGAACGGTTTTACCGTCCTGTCCGAGACCAGCCACAGCCGATCCGCAACCAGCGACAGCAGGTGCATGTCGTGGCTGACCAGCACCACCGCGCCGGAATAGGCGGTCAGCGCCTCGACCAGCGCCTCGCGACTTTCGATGTCCAGATGGTTGGTCGGTTCATCTAGGATCAGCATATGCGGCGCGTCGATCGTGGCCAGCAGCAGCGACAGGCGTGCTTTCTGGCCGCCCGACAGACGCCCGACCTCTGTATCCGCCTGGTCGGCATTCAGGCCAAACCCGGCCAGACGGGATCGCCACTTGCCCGGTGCCTCATCCGGGCGCAGGCGGCGCAGGTGGTCCAGAGGAGTCTCGTCCACATACAGCTCATCCACCTGATGCTGGGCGAAATAGCCAATGCGCAGCTTAGAGCTGCGGGTCATCTTGCCTGCCATCAGGGGAAGGCGGTCGGACAGCAATTTCGACAGAGTCGATTTCCCCTGACCGTTCTTGCCCAGTAGGGCGATGCGGTCATCCTGATCAATGCGCAGGTTCAGACGGCGCAGCACTTCGGTGTCGCCATAGCCTGTGATACCGCCCTCAAGATGAATGATCGGGGGCGAAAGTTCCTCGGGCTCAGGGAAAGAGAACGCGCGCAGGGCGGCCTCTTGCGGGGTTGAGACAAGCTGTATGCGCTCGATCATCTTCAGACGCGACTGGGCCTGCACGGCCTTTGTGGCCTTGGCGCGGAAACGGTCCACGAAGCTTTGCAGATGGGCAATGCGGGCCTTGGCCTTGGCGTTCTCCGATTCCGCCTGAACAATGCGTTCGGCGCGGCGTTCGGCGAATTTGTCGTAAGGCACCGCGTAGTAGGTCAGCTTGCGATCTTCCAGATGCAGGATCGACCCCACCGCGCGGTTCAACAGCCCGCGGTCGTGGCTGATGATGATGACCGTGTGCGGGTATTTGGCCAGATAGCTCTCCAGCCACAGAGCGCCTTCGAGATCCAGATAGTTGGTCGGTTCGTCCAGCAGCAGCAGGTCGGGCTGCGAAAAAAGCACCGCTGCCAGCGCAACCCGCATCCGCCAGCCGCCCGAGAAATCCGAGCAGGGTTTCAGCTGATCCTCATCATCAAACCCCAGGCCCTTCAGGATCGAGGCTGCGCGGGCTTCGGCGGACCAGGCGTCGATATCGGCAAGGCGAGTCTGAATCTCGGCAATGCGCGAGGGATCGGTGGCGCTGTCGGCCTCGGCCATCAGGGAACTGCGCTCGGTATCAGCCGCCAGAACGGTATTGATCAGCGAGACATCGGAGGAGGGCACCTCTTGCGCCACACCGCCGATCCGTGCGCGTTTGCGCAGCACGATATTGCCCGATTCCAACGCCAGTTCGCCCCGGATCAGGCGGAACAGAGTGGTCTTTCCGGTGCCGTTGCGGCCCACAAGACCCACCTTGTGCCCATCGGGTATGGTTGCACTGGCCCCGTCGAACAAGGGGCGGCCTTCAACGGCGTAATTGATGTCTTCGATCCGTAGCATGGGCCGCTCTTAACAGAGGTATGATGCCGCCGCCAGCGGCTTGGCATGTTCAACACGGGATCAATGTGATAGCGCTGCCATGTTTGAATGAAGTGGAATGTTTGATGCGGCCTGCGCAGTCCCCTCCGTCCTTGATCACATTGGTTTTGCTGACGGCGCTTTCGGTTCTGTCGCTGAACATGTTCCTGCCATCGCTGCCCAGTATCGGCGCGGCACTGGAGGCGGAATACGGCCTGGTGAACCTGTCGATCGCGGGTTATCTGGCGCTGTCGGCAGTCCTGCAACTGATCATGGGGCCGTTGTCCGACCGGTTCGGACGCAGGCCGGTATTGCTGATCTGTATGGTCATCTTCGTCATTGCCTCGGTCGGTTGTGCGCTGGCGCAGTCGATCTGGGTGTTTCTAGGGTTTCGGATGCTGCAAGGTGCCGTAGTGGCCGGGCAGGTGCTGGCCCGCGCCGCGATACGAGATATGCATCCACCGAATGAGGCCGCGGCAAAGCTGGGTTATGTCTCGATGGCTATGGCGCTAGCACCGATGCTGGGGCCGATGCTGGGCGGTCTGCTCGAGATGCTATTCGGCTGGCGCGCCGGGTTTATTTTGTATCTTCTTCTGGGCGCGGGCCTCTTGGCGTTGATATGGGTCGATCTGGGTGAGACCAACACTAACACAACCGCTACCTTCGCCGCGCAGATGAGGCTCTATCCGCAGCTTTTCAATTCACGTCGGTTTTGGGGCTATTCCTTTTGTGCGGCGTTTTCGATTGGAGGGTTCTATGCGTTTATCACCGGTGCGCCTTTGGTTGCAGCAACGTGGTTCGATCTGAACCCCGCGCTATTAGGGTTGGGGATTGGGATCATCACGCTGGGGTTCATGGCGGGCAGCTATCTGACCGGGCGTCTGGCGGCGCGGGCCCGGCTGAATAATATGATTCTTTTTGGGCGTGTGATTGCCTCGGTTGGGCCACTTGTGGGTCTTGTGGTGTTCGCAGCCGAGGGCGGCAGCGTCTGGACCTTTTTTGGTTCAGCCATTCTGGTGGGGTTCGGCAACGGGCTGACCGTCGCCAATGCCACCGCCGGTCTGATGTCTGTACGTCCGCAATTGGCGGGTAGCGCTGCGGGGCTGTCTGGCGCGATGACTGTGGCGTTGGGGGCCGTGCTGACCATGGCCACCGGGGCCTTGGTTACTGCCGCGAATGCCCCATTTATCGTTCTTGGCATGATGTGCCTCAGCAGTTTCGCAGGACTTCTGTCCATCCTCTATGTTCGGCGGGTCGACCAGTTGGACCCATTGCCGGACACGATCTGAGCGCCGCGCCATATAACACTTTTCTTGGGCCACATACCGTGCTAGGCGGCGCGCGATGGATTTCGGCGCACACCACGCGCCACATTGTAAGGAGAGGCCGATATGGCACTGGAACGCACATTCTCGATCATCAAACCCGATGCAACCCGCCGCAACCTGACTGGCAAGATCAACGCCAAGTTTGAAGACGCAGGCCTGCGCATCGTTGCGCAAAAGCGCATCCACATGACCAAGGAACAAGCCGGTAAGTTCTACGAAGTTCACGCCGAGCGTCCGTTCTATGACGAGCTGTGCGAGTTCATGTCGTCGGCTCCGGTCGTCGTTCAGGTTCTGGAAGGCGAAGGCGCCATTGCCAAGAACCGCGAAGTCATGGGCGCAACCAACCCCGCAGACGCGGCCGCCGGCACCATCCGCGCCGAGTTCGCTGAATCGGTTGGCGAAAACTCGGTCCACGGTTCCGACGCACCTGAGACCGCAGCGGTTGAAATCGCCTACTTCTTCTCGGGCATTGAACTGGTCGGCTAATCTTTAACCACAATAGAATTCAGGGCCGCTCCCGTCACCGGGGGCGGCCTTTTTCATTCGGGTTTGAGGTCCGCAGCCGAGACCCGCACGCCGATCGCATCCAGATCAGCGATGATCTGCATCTCAGGCGCGGTGCTGACACTGGCCTTGATCGCATCGAACCGTTTGCGCAGCGCCTTCTTCTCCTCGCCTTTGCAATCGTTCCATGGACGCCCCTGAAGGCCCATGACCAGCACGTAGTACCCGATGAAATGCGGGCGAGAACCCGACTGCAATAGTTTCGTGTAGGCCGCATCTGGTCCCAATTCCCGCAATCCTTGCGCCGAGTGTATCCCGGCACGAGCACAGGCCTGTTCGAAAGCGGGGCCGAGGTTGCGTATGGATGAGACGGGATCGGACATGTGAAAAGTCTTATGATACGGTGTATCCTCTGTCATCCGAATTTCACCGTGAATGCCTCCCGGTCGTAGTACCTTTGCCTGCAGGACCAAGTTAAGATTTCACGGGCAAATACCGTCATGAGGTCCTTTCGTGCCCAAGACTATGGAAATCGCTGAAAAACAAATTCTTACCTGCAAGATGTACATGCGATCCGGGCGGCTGGAGGGTTTTTGATGGGCAAAGAAAGTTCGGTGTTCTTCTTGTCAGGTCGGTTTGACGAAAAAGCTATCGAAGGGGTGCTCAAGAATCATTGGAACTTGACGATCGGCGAGTCATCAAAACGGCTTTTTCACATCCTAGATTGCCATGACCAATCTCTTGTGTCCAAAGGCAAACTTTTGATTGAAACTGATGGAAAGTTGCATCTGTTTTCCTTTAAGCGACATGTGACGCAGCAGGGCAGTGGCGCCGGACAGTTCGTTCAAAATCTACCAAACGGCGCGGTTCGGTCAGGATTGTCAAAGTTTCCCACGCTTCGGGCACTGATCCCGATTGCGTCTGGAACTGTGAAGGTGCGCAAGTTCTCGGTTCTCGACGACTTGCGAAAGACACGTGTTCAAGGCCAGGTGGTTGATCTTGTTTCGGATCATGGACGTGCGACGATTGTGGTTTTGTGCCAAGTGAACGGGCCATCTTCAAGTTTCAAAAATATCCGTAAGTCGATTGAAAAAAACAAAGATATACGAAACGCAACTGGGGTTTTCACTGCGCTGTCTCCGGACACGCCGCGTTATCAGGCCAAACCCGATATCCCCCTCGCTCGAGCAGAACCCACTGTAGATGTGGCGACCAAGATTATTGGGACCTATCTGGCGGTGGCGCGCCAAAACGAAAATGGTGTGATCGCAGATTACGATACCGAGTTCCTGCATGACTACCGTGTCTCACTCCGGCGCATCCGTTCGGTACTCAGCCTGTTCAAAGGAGTTTTTTCACCTCATCAGACGATGGGCTTGAAGAGAACGTTTTCCGATCTTATGGCCCCGACCAACCGGTTGCGCGACCTTGATGTCTATCTACTTGAGAAAAATAACTATTACAGCATGATACCGGAAAACCTTCATGTTGGTGCTGAGATCATGTTTGCACAGTTTGAGGCAGAGCGTAAAAGGTCATGGAAAGTTCTATCTCAGAAATTCAGAAGTGTGTCCTATAACCGGTGTATGTTGGAACTGAGCAGACAAATCACCGATCCAAAGAGTGTACAGACCGGCCCGAACGCAGAGCTTGCAGCTTATGACTTCGCCTGCACCATGATCTGGAAACGCTATCGAAAACTGTGCAGACGGGCGCGTCGGATTATGCCGAATTCGCCCGATACCTTGGTCCATGACCTGAGGATCGAAGGGAAGAAACTCCGTTATTTAATGGAGTTCTTTGGTCCTTTGTTCAACCAAAAATCTTTAAATACCATACTTAAACCGCTGAAAAAACTGCAAGATAATCTAGGCCGATTCAACGACTTCTCGGTTCAGCAAAAAGCGTTGCTGGAATTGGTGGATCGACAGGTTGAAACCGAACAGCCCGAAATCGCCCAGCTCGCTCTGTCCGCAGGCGGGGTGATCACTGTGCTAAAACAACGGCAAGAGGCAGAACGCCAGCGTGTGATCGCGCATCTCCGTGGTTTGGACAACCCCGAGATCAAACATCAGTTCTGGAGGCTGTTCCAATGACAGCCTGCGAGCCCCCTCGGTTCGGTGGCAAAGCCTTTTCTCATATGAGATAGTTACTAGTGATGAGGTTGGCCGTCGTTGATAGCAATGTAGGTTCATAGGCATGGGCACTGAAATCGAACGGAAATTCCTGGTTTCTGCGGTTCCAGACTTGCAGCATCTGGACCGGGCCGTGATCCGCCAGGGCTATTTGACTGCGCCTGAGGATTCCACTGAACTGCGGTTGCGGCAAAAGAATGAACGCTATTTCCTGACGCTGAAGGGTTGCGGAGAACTAGTGCGCGTAGAACGCGAAACCGAAATCTCGGGCGAGCAGTTCGAAACCTTCTGGCCCGAGACCACGGAACGGCGGGTTGAGAAGGAACGTTACACTGGAACGCTGTCCGATGGGCGCGTTTTTGAGTTGGATGTTTTTCAGGGTGGCCTGACGCCGTTGCACATAGTCGAGGTTGAGTTTGAGACCGAGGCAGACGCCAAATCCTTTGTTCCGCCCGAATGGTTCGGCGCGGAAGTCACAGAGGATAAATGCTATAAGAACAAGACCTTGGCGATCAAAGGTGTGCCAGTTTGATCGTCGCTTTCAGACCGGGGGCCGCGTCCTGCGGCAGGAATTCTCCACCGTGCATATGCGCGATGGCCGATACCAGCGCCAGACCAAGTCCTGCATTGCGTTCGGTCCGGGCTGGATCGAGGGTCACAAAGGCCACTTGAAGGCGTGAAAGATCCTCGGGCGCAACGCCCGGCCCGCGATCGCGGACGCTTAGGTATGTCTCCTTACCATCATCGGTCAAAGTGATTGTGATTTCAGTATGTTCCGGTGCGTAGCGCAAGGCGTTTTCAAGCAGGTTCGACAGGGCCTGGGACAGCAGGGGTTTATGCCCGCTCAGCGGTGCGGCGGTTCCTTCAATTACCAGACGAATGTTCTCTTCTGCGGCGACGGGATCGTAAAGGTCGACCACATCTCGTACCAGTTGTTCAAGTTCAACTGTTTCGAACTGTTCCCGCCCCACGCCGGCTTCGGCGCGGGAAATCTCGGTCAATTGGCCCAGAACGCGCAGTACATGGTCGATCTCGGTTGTTGCGCGGGCTACGTCGATATCGCGGTCTTGATCGGTTTTGGTGGGATCCGACAGCGCTTCGACGCGTTGCTTTAGACGGGACAGTGGGGATCGGAGGTCATGGGCGATTGAGTTGGAGGTGGTGCGCAGGTTGCTGATCAACTCTTCGATCCGGTCCAGCATCGAGTTCAGCGTGCCGGCGACCTGATCGAACTCATCCCCGGTTCCACGCATTGGCATTCGGCGAGACAGATCCCCGGAAACGATATCCTCGGCGGTGTTTGCGATGTCGGACAGGCGGGAAAAGACCAGACGCGTGAACAGCCACCCGGTCAAGGTGCTGAGTGCCAGGGCAATGACCAAGACGATCCCAACGGTGCGCAAAAGGACCCGGTCAAACTGCTGCCGCGCCAGCGCGTCTCGCCCGACCAACAGGCGCTCACCGCCGGGTAGACGGATTGAGGCCGCTGAGATGGGCACAAGTTGGTCATTGTCCGCACGGCGCAGTTCCAGATCGACCCAACCGCTGCCAGCCGCGATGTCTGCTGGCCATTGCTTGAGATTTCCGGCTAGTGTCGCCCCAAAGCGATCTGTCAGCAGGTACATCGCATCCCGCTCGGCGGCGGATGGCAGGCGGCGTTCAATCGCTGTTAGCAGCCCGATCAGCCCGCGTCGTTCATATTCATCCGCCAATCCGGTGAGTTCGGCCGATACGACCGAACGCGTCTCGCCCTCGATGCTTCGATTGGCAGTGACGTAGACCAATGCCAGAACCGTCGCGGTCAACAATGTGCTGAGCACCATGCTGGCCAATATCAGGCGCGTGCGTGAATTATTGAACGACAGCCGTATGTTATCCATCAGATATCATGTAACCCGCACCGCGAACGGTTTCAATCAGCGGCGGCCCACCGCCTTCGTCCAGCTGACGCCGCAGCTTCGAGATATGGACATCGACGACATTCGTATTTGGGTCGAAATGATAGTCCCATACCCCTTCCAGCAACATGGTACGTGACACCACGCGGTTCTTGCGGCGCAGGAAATATTCCAAAATCTGGAATTCGCGCGGGGTCAGTGTAACTTCGTGCCCATCGCGTGTGACCTTGCGGGTCAGCAAATCCATTTCAAGATCGCGGCAGGTCAGGATGGCGCTTTCCTCGGATTCCTGCGGACGCCGCAGGAGTGCTTCAATACGGGCATGTAACTCCTGAAAGGAAAACGGTTTTACCAGGTAATCATCCGCCCCCGAACGCAAACCTTTGACGCGTTCGTCCACCGCGCTCATGGCGGTCAGCATCAGGACTGGTGTCTTCAGCCCCGCGGCCCGCAAGGACCTGATTAGGGACAACCCGTCCAGCCCCGGCAGCATTCGGTCCAGTACAATGGCATCAAACCCGCCATCGGTGGCATGGTATAGCCCCTCGCGGCCATCAGCAGCTTGTTCGACCACGTAGCCTTCTTCGCCAAAACCTTTGGCGATGAAGTCGCGCGTATCTTGGTCATCTTCGACGATCAGCAGACGGCGGCTCATGATCGGACCTCCTTTCCAACGGGATTTAAACACAAATTTCCGGGTAAGGCACCGGGTTTGATGGGATACGTGCCGGGTGCGTTGCGGCGCACCCGGCAGTCCCGGCAGAGAGCGGACAAGACAAACTGCCGGGGAGGCGCACGCCAGATATTCCCCATCACGTGGCGCGCGCGGGTGTCAGATCAGGCGATTTCCACCGCCACGAAGATCTGGTTTCCGGCCCGGTTGATCAGCACCAGCGCGGGATCGGTCTTTTCGCTGTCCAGCGCGGCTTTCAGCGCGTCGGGCGTGTCGGTCTCCTGGCTGCCCAGTTTGACGATGACATCACCGCGTTGCAGGCCCGCTTTTGCCGCAGGGCTGTCGGGCTTGAGGTCGGTCACGATCACACCGTTGACCGAGTCGGACACACCGATCTCGGAGCGGGTGGTTTCGGTCAGCGGGGCGACGGTCACACCCAGTGCGGTGCCCGAGGTCGCCTCGGCCACCGGGTCTTCAACGTCCAGTGCCGCGCTTTGGTGCTGGCCGATGGTCAGTTCCAGCTGCTGTTCGGTCCCGTCCCGCAGCACCGTCAGGGTGCTTTCGGTGCCAACCTTGGTAGTGCCCACCAGAAGCGGCAGGTCACTGCTGGAGTCCACGGCCTCGTCATTGAAGGTCAGGATGATATCGCCCTGTTGCAAGACGCCTTCGGCGGGGCTGCCATCGACCACATCCGACACCAACGCGCCGGTTGAGATGTCAATGCCCATGGCTGCGGCAATTTCGGGGCTGACATTCTGGATCGAGACACCCAGCCATCCACGGCTGACCTGACCGTCATCGCGCAGGTCGGCGGCGATATGCTCGACGATGTTCGAGGTTACCGCAAAGCCCAGACCCACAGATCCGCCGCTGGGCGAATAGATAGCCGAGTTCACGCCAACCACTTCGCCGTCCATGTTGAACAGCGGCCCGCCCGAGTTGCCCTTGTTGATCGCCGCATCCGTCTGGATAAACTCGGCATAGGGCCCTTGCGAGATGTTGCGCCCCTTGGCCGAGACAATCCCTGTAGTCACGGTCGAGCTAAGCCCGAACGGGTTGCCGATGGCCACCACGTCCTCGCCTACGCGGATCACGTCGCTGTCACCCAGTTCAACGGCCTGCAATCCGGCGTCGGCGTCAATCTTCAACACGGCGATGTCTGTCAACGGGTCGGTGCCGATGATTTCAGCATCGAATGTGCGGTCGTCATACAGGCGAACGGTGACGGTCGTGGCGTTATCGACGACGTGGTGATTGGTGATGATGTAGCCTGCCTCGTCCAGCACGAAACCGGATCCCAGACCTTGTGCCGGTCCGCGCTGTGGTGTGTTGAAGCCCTCGGGCGTGCCGAAACGTTTGAAGAATTCGCCAAACGGGTGGGCCTCAAAGTCAAAGTTCTGACCCTGTGCCGGTGTCGGCTTTGCCTCTTGTTCCGCGATAATGGTCACAACCGAGGGAGACACGCTCTCAACCAGGTCAGCCAGGGCTTCGTCCGCTTTCGAGGGCAGGGCGGTGGTGGCCAGCAGCGCGGCGCTCAGGGCGCTGACGCCGATCCAGCCGGACGTGCGCGGCACGAGAAGAGAGGATTTACGGATGCTCATTTTGGTCTCCTGTTTTATCGCGCGGTTCCGTTCGCGCGTTAAGTCAGGAGGTGGCGCACCAGTCTGATCATTTCCTGTGCCAAAGGTTAAGAAATCTTAATTTTGCCATAAAGACACGGTGGTATGACGACCGGTCGGTCATACGACTCGGGTCAACGGAGCGAATCGCGTGGCTCGAATCGTGAGATTGTCCGCTATTGCCGGTCCAATCCTCCAAAAGACGCGAATTGATTCAATTTGATGAACAAATGATCAAGCCAAGGTGGTGTTGGCTTGGGGTTCGACTATTGGTTGTGGAGATGTGTCAAAACATATTGGTCGCACAGGTATAATCGTAGATTTTCGGTGGGTATACATGTCAAATGTGCATGTTTAACCTGCTATTTTCCTTAAATTTCAATAGCAGAATGCAACCTAAGGGAGAAGTCAATATTCAGAGATGTTGCTGAAAAACCATTCCGATACATCCTAAATGACCCGATCTTTCCAAATTTACGTTGTTTGCCCTCAACCAATCGGTGACGATGATCAGGCCCAAGCGAGGGGAAGCCGACGGCACTAGGGGGTGCCGAAGGTTCGTCACGATCACTGGAAGCGCTGAGCGGCATGTTAACGAGGGGGTCTTGTTTAGGTTCGGCAGCGGATAGCCGAGGTGCCTTATAGGCAGCTTTGGCCGCGCTTTCAGGGTTGATGAAAAGTGGTAGTCCTGTTTTGGGCACCGGCCCGGTCTGCAAAGACCGGGCCGTGTTTGTTTTACGGACCTGCCTTACAAGCTGTGCCGCGCCCGCCATGCCGCCCAATCTTCGGGCGTATCCAAGTCCAGCAGTGCGTTCCGATTGGGCAAGGGGTGAAGATGCACCTTGTCGGAATGCGCGCGCACAACAGTTTGCGCACCTTCATCGCCGGTCAGGCGGCGCAGCTCCGCGAACAGAGATTTGTCAAAAATAACCGGGTGACCGGGTTTTCCATCCTTAGTTGCGCCGCGCCATATCAACTTTTTCGGGTGTTCTGAAACCGAGCTGACCACACTGTTTAAATCCTCGGCCGTGATGTCGGGAAGGTCCGAAAGCAGGACCATTGCGGCTGTTGCTTCGGCCGGCAGATGGGTCATGGCACCCCGTAGGCTGGCATTCATACCTTCGGCGGCATCCGGGATCTCGACCAGTGTCAGGTCCAGCCCGTCCAGCGCTTGATAGCGCGGATGAGGGAGCGGGGGCAGGGCGACGATCACCGGCCCAACCTGCCGGGCCGTCATGGCTGAGCGGCGCAGAAGAGGAGTATCTCCGACGTTTTGCATCAGCTTATCCGTGCCGCGCATACGGCTGGATTGCCCAGCGGCCAAAAGGATGATCGGGATGAGACTCATTTATTTAAGATGGCCGCGTTCCGCCCCGCTGTCATCCCCGCATTCGCGAGCCATCCGCATCAAAAAGTGGGGTTGAAATCATCCGCGCGCGGCGGCGTTGCCCCAGTATCTCGATCTCGACGTCCTGACCGTCTGTCGCGTGTTCGACGGGCAGGAACCCCATAGCAATCGACTTTTCCGCAAAATGGGAATAGTCGCCCGATGTGCAGAACCCGACCACCTTGCCGTTCAACCAGATCGGCTCATAGGCGTTGACGTCGGCGTCCTCGGCATCGACCTGGAATGCGACAAGCCTTCGGGAGGGGCCGTTTTGCGCCTCACGTTCGACCGCCGCACGCCCTATGAAATCGACGGGTTTTGCGAAGGATATGAACCGATCCAACCCGGTTTCAGCCGGTGTGTAGTCGGGAGAATACTCCCGCATCCATGATCCAAAGAACTTGTCCAGACGTAGGCTCATCATGGCGCGCATGCCGAAGGGGGTCAGGCCCATCGGCTCTCCGGCTTGCCACAGCGTCCACCACAGCTGCCGCTGCGCCATCGGATCACAATAGATCTCGTACCCCAGGTCACCGGTATAGCTGACGCGTTGGACGATGCAGTCGGTCATGCCCACGGTCATGCGGCGCACATCCATGAAGCGCAGCGCCGAGACATCATCGCGGGTGCAGGCGGCCAGAACCTCTGCTGCCTTCGGGCCTGCGATCTGGAATCCATTCAGCCGGTCGCTGATATTTTCGATCTGCAAGCCGTCTTCGCGATGTTGCAGGAACCACCGCATATGGAACGCCTGCGCCCCGTATGAGGCGGTCAGGCGGAACTCGGTCTCATCCAGGCAAGAGACAGTGAAATCCCCGATCAGCTTACCCTTGGGCGACAGCATCGGCGTCAACGACAGGCGACCTGGTTGCGGGATGCGCCCGGCCATGATCCGATCCAGCCAAGCCCGCGCATTGGGACCTGTGATGCGGTACTTACCGAAATTGTGGACTTCGTTGATGCCCACGGCAGTGCGCACAGCACGAACCTCGCGCCCGGTGGCTTTGAAGGCATCGGACCGGCGGAATGAGGGCGTCTCATAGTCTGGTTCATCGCCCTGAGCGAAGTAATTGGGGACCTCCAGCCCGTATTGCTGGCCCCAGACAGCGCCCAGATCGGTGAAGATGTCATACATCGGGGTGGTTCGGTTGGGGCGGGCGGCGGGCAGTTCTTCGTTCGGATAGGCGACGCTTAAGCGTTTTTGGTAATTCTCGATCACCTTGGGGCGGGTGTAACCGGGACTGATCCAGTCGCCAAAGCGGGCCACATCCATAGCAAAGACGTCTCGCTCAGGCTCGCCCTCAATCATCCATTGAGCCAGCGTCAGGCCAACGCCACCACCTTGGCTGAACCCGGCCATAACTCCGCAGGCTGACCAATAGTTGCGCAGCCCCGGTACCGGTCCGACCAGAGGGTTCCCGTCCGGCGCAAAGGTGAACGGACCATGGATCACCGATTTCACTCCGGCTTCGGCCAGAACCGGAAAGCGACGATAGGCGAATTCAATACTGTCGGTGATCTTGTCATAGTCGTCGGGCAGCAACTCGTGCCCGAACTCCCACGGGGTTCCGTCCACGGCCCAGGGCTTGCAGGGTTGTTCGTAAAAGCCGATGCACAAGCCCCGGCCTTCCTGCTGCAGATAGCTTTCGCCTGCGGGGTCCATCACATGCGGATGTTCTCCGCCTGCGTCGATGATGGCCTCGATCTGAGGGATCGCGTCGGTGACCAGATACTGATGCTCCATCGGGTGCAGCGGGAAATAGACCCCTGCCATTGCGCCGACCTCACGCGCCCATAGGCCACCTGCGTTGACCACATGTTCGGCGTGGATGGTGCCCTTGTCTGTCACCACATCCCAAGTGCCGTCGGGGCGCTGGTTGGTCTCGTGCACCATGCAATGGGTTTCGATCGCGGCCCCGCCCATCCGGGCCGCTTTGGCATAGGCGTGGGTGGTGCCAGAAGGGTCAAGATGGCCGTCCAGCGGATCATAGAGCGCGCCAAGGATGCCATCGGTATTGGTGATGGGTGCGATTTTCTTGATCTCGTCAGGGCCAATGATCTCTGTCTCTAGCCCCATGAACCGGTGTTTGGCGCGCTCGGCCAACAGCATGTCGAACCGGTCCTGATTGTCGGCCAGCGTTACCCCGCCCACATGGTGCAACCCGCAGGACATGCCGGTGATCTCTTCCAGTTCCTTGTAAAGGCGGATCGTATAGCCCTGCAAAGCGGCCATGTTGGTGTCGCCGTTCAGCGTGTGAAACCCGCCCGCCGCGTGCCAGGTGGACCCGCTGGTCAGCTCAGAACGTTCCAGCAGCACCACGTCTGACCAACCCAGCTTGGTCAGGTGGTATAGAACCGAACATCCGACAACACCGCCACCAATCACTGCCACCCGCGTTGTCGATTTCATGCCCGTGCCTCCGCTTTGTATCTGGCCAAAGCGTGCAAGGGCAGACCGGGGCTGACTGTTCCGTTTCCGACGCGACATGTCGCACGAGACGTTTTACAGTGGACGGATTTTCAACTCAGTGATGCGGTTACCTTCACGGGTGGTAACTTCGAACCGGAAACCGTGGAACGAGAATACCTGACCCACTATGGGGATCATCTGCGCCTCGTGGATGACCAGACCAGCCACGGTATTGGCCTCGTCGTCAGGCAGCGTCCATTCCATCGCGCGGTTCACATCCCGGATCGTCATCGCTCCTTCAACAAGGTACTGACCATCTTCGGTTCGGGTGACGGGGACGTCCTCATCAATGTCGAACTCATCGGCGATCTCGCCCACGATCTCCTCAAGAATATCTTCCAGAGTGATCAACCCCCGCAGCGAGCCATATTCGTCCACCACCAACGCAAAATGACTGTGCATCCGCAGGAATTCCCGCATTTGATCGTCCAGAGTGGTGGTTTCTGGCACGAAATACGGATCATTGGCCACCTTCGAGATATCGAAGCTTTCCAGCCGGTTGGCTTCGCTTTCACTGTCGCCGGCATGCGCGTACATGGCGCGGAACAGGTCTTTGGCATGAACGACACCCACGATGTTCTCGGGCTCGTCCCGAAAGACGGGCAGGCGGGTATGAGGGCTTTTCAGACACTGCTGCAAGATTGCCTCGGGCGCGTCGTCGGCGTCGATCATCTCGATATTCGAACGGTGCAGCATGATTTCCTCGACTGCACGGTCCGCAAGATCCAGCGCGCCCAGAATACGATCGCGGTCTTCCTTTTCTACCACGCCTTCCGAATGACCCAGTTGCAGCGCACCGGCGATCTCTTCCCGCACGGCAAGGATGTTGCTGTCTGGGTCGATCTGTACCCCAAATAGCCGCAGAACACCCCGCACCAAAAGTCGGACGGCGGCCACGACCGGGGAAAAGACGGTCACCACTACGCTGATGATCGGGGCGACCAGCGCGGCGGCTTTCTCGGCATTGGTGATGGCATAGGTTTTGGGCAGTACCTCGGCGAAGATAAGCACCAGCAAGGTCATCACCAGTGTCGCAAGCGCTACGCCGCTTTCGCCGAACAGCTTGGTAAACAGCGCCGTCGCCAGTGAGGCCGCCAGGATGTTCACGAGGTTATTGCCCAGTAGGACCGAGCCGATCAGACGTTCATTGTCATCGGTGATATCCAGCGCCTTCTGCGCCCCGCGCGAGCCTTTGTCGGCCTGCGCCCGTAACTTGCCGCGCGACGAGGCGGTCAATGCTGTTTCGGAACCTGAAAAAAATCCTGAAAGGACAAGTAAAAGCAAAATGGCGCCGGTCGTAAACCAGAATGCGCCGTCGATCATAGAAGCAGAGGGTTCCATCGGTCCTTGGTTGTTTGGGTTGTTGTCTTCGTTATGGGGGTGCGGCCCCTGCGGATCAAGAGGTTAGCCCTTATCACCGGGGTCTTTCGCCAACGGGTGATGCTCGAGCACCAGCTCGGCCAGACGTTCGTCCAGCACATGGGTGTAGATTTCCGTCGTGGCGACATCGGCGTGCCCCAGCAATGTTTGGATCGAGCGTAAGTCGGCCCCGTTCGCCAAGAGGTGGGTCGCAAAAGCATGGCGCAATGTGTGGGGCGTCACCTTTTCAGGCGATACGCCACCCTGCACGGCCAGGTCCTTGATCAGGTGGAAGAACATGTGCCGGGTCAGATGCCCGGACTTGCCCCGCGACGGGAATAGGTACCGAGAACGCTGACCGCCATTTGAAACTGCGTCGTCCTCGGCGGCGTCTCTCGTCTCAAGCCACAAAGCCAGCGCGTCGCGGGCCGGAGGGGAGAGGGGGACCATCCGTTCCTTGCCGCCTTTACCCAAAACCAGCAGCATTCGAGGATCGCCCCGCGCCGAAGAGACCGGCAGTGACACCAGTTCGGTCACGCGCATGCCGGTGGCATAAAGCAGCTCCATCAGGCAGGTGTTGCGGATGCGGTCGGCCTTTGAGCGGCCGGTTTCGCGCGCGGCTTGCAGCAAGCGATCGACCTCGGGTACATCCAACGTCTTGGGTAGGCGTTTCTGGCGGCCCGGACCCTTGATCTGGATTGCCGGATTGGTGTCGCGCCAACCTTCTTCAAACGCGAACCGGTATATCTGCTTGATCGCAGACAAGCGGCGGGCGCGGGTCGACTGGGACAGGCCCTGCGCGTCGCAATCGATCAGATAGCGCTCGATCAAGTCGCGGTCTGCTGCGGTAAATCCCATCTTGCGGCGTTTCAGCCAAGCGGCAAAATCCTTCAGGTCGTTGCCATAGGCCAAAAGGGTGTTGTTGGCCGCACCTAGCTCGGCGGCCTGAGCTTCCAGAAAGGTCGAAATCCAAATCTCGGCGGAGGCAGGGGCGGCCATGATCAGGTGCCTTGCAGGATCAGCAGGTTCAGTGCAGCGCGGCGGGCGGTATCCTCAAGCCCGACGCGGCGCAGGGTGGCGATGGCAGCAGTCAGGTCCACGAGGTTCCCGCGAGAGCCATGAGCAAACAGGTTCATCGCTTCCAAAATCGCCTCACCCAGCTGGCTGTTGTTTAGCAGCGTTTCGATATCTGACGGCACAGGTGCGGCCCAGGCAAAGCCTTGTGCAACCGCATCGGCTAATGGCGATGGCGAGCGCGCGCGCCCCGGATCCCCTTGGGCTAGTGCGGCCAAAAACTGGTTCTCCTCGCCTTTGTCCGGGACGGATAGGGCGGCGCTTTCATAAAGGTCCGAGAGCAGCAGGATACGCCACCGCAAGGTCTCGGCTTCGGCATCCGTAAGTGAAACCTGCGACAGCCGGTCTGCGAAAAGTTCGGCAAACGGGACCTCAAGCCCGACGCTGCGCATTTGGGTCCAGACATCGAGAAGGGCGGGTGATATGGCCTCGGGCTTGCCGGAATCCAGCGCGGTTTCGAACCGCTGCACCGCCGCGACGCGATCCCAAACCGCACCTGAAGCGGCAGGCGAACGTTCAGTATAAAGCCCCAACAACTGGTTCGGCGTCAGCGCACCCACACGGGTCAACCGCTCGGCCGCCTCGATCTGGGCTTTCCAGCCCGCCACATCCCGCAGGTCGGCATTGGCAAAGGCCCGCGGCAATGGGGCCGAGGGCAAACGCTCGCCAATCGCCTCATAAAGGCGGAAGGTCAGCGGATCAGGGTCATCAGGTTGCGGCAGGTATTCGGCGTCTTCGAATAGTTCGGGGCTGAGGAAGCGGTCTAGAACGGCCAAATCCTCATCGGGCAGCACTTGCAGCGCATGGGCCGCCTCAAGCGTCAGCGCTGCTGAGGCCCAGTCGCCGCGTCGCGCTTTGCAGAAAATCTGCGCCGCGTAATCCTGTGACAGGTGCGGTTGCGCGATCAGTGCGGTGCAACTGCGATCTTCGTCGCCCGTCAGCAGCGTCGCGTCAAACCAACGTTGAAACCTGTCGCGGCTGTCGGTCGGACCAGCCAGTTGCACCAGCGATTGCGCAGGATCGGCCGCGCCCAGTTGCATCAACCGATCCAGTCGCGCCAGCAGCAATATCTCTTGGGCATTGGGGCCGGATGGCGCACGCGCCTCGGACAGCAGCAAGGTGAACAGCAGGCGCTGCATTGCCGGGTTATACCTTACGGGTACATCGGCGATCAGTTCGGCCAGCCTGCCTGGGTCGCTGTTTTTCCACATATCGACCGGCAGGCCTGTCACCGAGGACGACACCAACCCCAAGGGCGGCAACAAAGCCTCAAGCGCTGTGACCTCGACCCCCGGCTGCAGGCCGGTCTGTGACACGGGCGGTTCCAGCAAAACGGTGCCGGGCAAGTTTTCCGGAGGTTGGGTCAGCCATTCGATCGCAGACAGGGGTTCCTGCTGCGCCTGTGCGGCTCCGGCCAGGAAAAGCGCGGCAACTGCGCTCCTACTCCACATTCAGGATGACCGGTTCGCGGACTTCATTCTGCGGGGCCGAGAAATCCACCCCGAAGAACGGGCCAAGATAGGCATAGCCCACCAGCCCGATAAAACACAGGCAAACCAGATATATCAGCAGTTTGATCAGACGGCCCATTGCTCAACGTCGCCTCAATTTTTTCTTTTGTCCCAGTTATAGCTGGCATTTTTCTTAAGATCACGTCATTCACGGTGAAATGAGCGAAATAAAGCAAAACACTGACACGGTTGCCCCAGTCCAGCACCTTGTGTTGCACAAAACCGTAGTTCTGGTGGGGATGATGGGGGCTGGAAAGACCGCCGTGGGCCGTGCATTGGCCCTACGTCTGAGTGTCCCGTTCCTTGACAGTGATGCCGAGATCGAATCGGCAGCAAACATGACCATCCCCGAGATTTTCGAACGCGACGGCGAGCCGTTCTTTCGCGCCAAGGAAAGTCAGGTCATCGGGCGGCTGCTGGATGAGGAAAAGGGCATTCTGTCTACCGGCGGCGGCGCGTTTCTGTCCGAGCAGAACCGCAAGATGATCACCGAACGCGGCGTGTCCGTCTGGCTGAATGCTGATCTGAGCGTGTTGTGGAACAGGGTCAAGCACAAGGATACCCGGCCCTTACTGCGCACCGACGACCCTTATGCGACATTGCGCGGGATATATGAGGCGCGCGTGCCGGTTTACCAGCAGGCCGATTTGACTGTGACCTCGGACGGTGAGATTTCGATCGACAATATGGTTGGCCGCGTTGTCGAGGCTTTGCTGAAGCGGCCTGATGTCCTGGAACAAAAATAAATGCACCAAACCGTACATGTTGAGCTGGGCGAACGCGCGTATGATGTCGAAATCGGGCCAGACTTGCTGGCGCAGTCCGGCACGCGGATCGCGCCCTTATTGCACCGGCCCAAAGTCGCCGTCCTGACGGATGAGAACGTGGCCGCGCTGCACTTGGATGGGCTGCGCGAGGGGTTGGCGACAGCCGGGATCGAGATGTCGACACTGGCCTTGCCTGCGGGTGAGGCGACCAAGAGCTGGCCTCATTTCGAACGTGCTGTCGAGTGGCTGCTGGCCGAAAGGGTTGAGCGCCGGGATGTTATCATCGCGTTGGGCGGTGGCGTGATCGGCGACCTTGCGGGCTTTGCCGCGGCCGTTTTAAGGCGCGGTGTTCGGTTCGTACAAATCCCGACCTCGCTGCTGGCGCAGGTGGACAGTTCCGTCGGGGGCAAGACCGGCATCAATGCACCACAGGGCAAGAACCTGATCGGAGCCTTCCATCAGCCCTCGTTGGTGCTGGCCGATACCTCGGTGCTGGGCACGATGACAGATCGGGATTTCCTGTCCGGCTATGGCGAAGTCGTCAAATATGGCCTGCTGGGGGACGCCGACTTCTTTGAATGGCTCGAAGACAACGGAACCGATGTGGCGGGGGGCAATATGGCGGCGCGGGTGCGGGCCGTGACCCGCTCGGTGCAGATGAAGGCCGATATCGTGGCACGGGATGAGACCGAGCAGGGCGACCGTGCGTTGCTGAACCTCGGCCACACCTTCTGTCACGCGTTTGAGGCTGCAACGGGTTATTCCGACCGGCTGCTGCATGGTGAAGGCGTGGCCATCGGCTGCGCGCTGGCGTTCGAGCTGTCCTCGCGTCTTGGTCTGTGTTCTCAGGAAGACCCCAGCCGCGTGCGTGCGCATTTGCGTACGATGGGCATGAAGACCGATTTGGCGGACATTCCCGGAGAACTTCCAGGCGCTGAGGCTCTGGTTGATCTGATGGCGCAGGACAAGAAGGTGATCGACGGTCAGTTGCGGTTCATTCTGGCGCGCGGAATCGGCCAGGCATTCGTCACCTCTGACGTACCGCGTGATGCAGTACTGTCGGTGCTTCAGGACGCGCTGGCCACTGCCTGATCAACGCCCGTTGAGCACCATCAGCTCGCCGATATTCTCGCGTGTGATATAGCCCACCATCGCCCCCGAAGCAGTGCAAACCGCAATGGCCGGGGCGCCTTTATGCAGCCCGTCCAGCACGGCCTCCAACCCGTCGGTCAAGCGAACTTTTGGAATGTCCGGTTCCATGATCGAAGTGGCCGGATTGGACCGGGGTGTTTCATCGGCAAGGGCCGCGAACAGACGATTGCGCGGGACAAAGCCTTGCAGCTTGCCATCGGGGGACAGCACCGGAAACTCATGCTGCGTGGTATGGATGACGGCCTGCGCGGCGGTCGCCAGCGTGTCGTCGGGGGAAAGAGCGTGAAATTCGGTGATCATCGCATCGCGCGCCAGCACGCGCCGCGCGACCGAGCGCATGGTCACGTCCTGACTTTCGGCATTTGCTGCTACGAAGACGAATACCGCGATCAGCACCAACAGCGCATTCCCGGTGCTGAGCCCAAGGAACCCGAACCCGACCGCCACCGCCTGTCCCGCCAGCGCGGCGACCCGTGTGGCTTTGACGCGATCCATTTTCAGACACAGCAGGGCACGGAACACACGCCCGCCATCCATCGGAAAGGCGGGGATCATGTTGAACGCGGCCAACAGCAGGTTCACATAAGCCAGACGGTTCAGCAGGCCGGGGCCGGTGCTGTCGATCTGAGCCATGGTTTCAAGAGGCATTCCCGCGCCCAGAAGAACCAGCAAGACCCAGATTACAACATTGACCGCAGGGCCTGCCAGCGCCACCCAAACCTCTTGCATGGGGTTTTCCGGCATCCGCTCGAGCCGAGCCAGCCCGCCGATTGGCAATAGGGTAATGTCAGGCGTTTTGATCCCATAGCGCCGGGCCATCAGCGCATGGCCAAATTCATGGGCGACCACACAGGCAAATAGCGCCAGCACGAAGATCAGGTTTTCAACCGCGGCCGCCAGACCTCCACTGGAATAGGCGGCAAACCCGACCCAGGCCAGCAACAGGAAAAAGGTGACATGGACCCTCAGTTCCGACCCCAATATCCGGCCGAGTGAGAAGGACCATGTCATGATATTTCTCCGTCTTGGTTAGAACGGAATCTCGTCGTCGTCGATACCGCCGGATGCAGGTGCCGGAGAGCCGGACGGCCCACCATAAGGATCCCCATAGCCGCCACCGGCCTGACCGCCATAGCCGCCACCGGATTGGCCGCCGCCATAGCCACCACCGCCGCCACCTTCACCGCGCGCGTCCAGCATGGTCAGTTCACTGCGGTAAGGGCGCAGAACCACTTCGGTCGAATATCGATCCTGTCCGGACTGATCCTGCCATTTGCGGGTCTCAAGCTGGCCTTCGATGTAAACCTTGCTGCCTTTGCGCAGATACTGCTCGGCCACGCGCACCAAGGGCTCCGAGAAGATGGCGACCGTATGCCATTGCGTTCGGTCCCGGCGTTCGCCGGTATTGCGGTCTTTCCATGTCTCAGACGTGGCGATGCGCAGGTTGCAAACCTTTCCACCATTCTGGAACGACCGAACCTCAGGGTCGGCACCGAGATTTCCGATCAGAATGACTTTGTTGACTGAACCCGCCATATATTCCCTCGTTCTTGTCTGACTGAGCAGTGCCCGAATCTGGCACCTGTTATTTCTGCGACCCTATACGGCCTGCGCTTTGGTTGAAACATGGTTGATGACGCGAAAATGAGCGCGCTAATTCTTTAGGCATGATTTACCAAGCTTTCATTCTTTGCTGAAATATCTATACTCGTTCAGGTTCGTAGAGATCGGGATCGGCATTTATGCGGTTGTTGTTAGCGAGTTTTTCGGTGCTATGCTGTGCACTGGTCTCAGCCCCGGCTGAGGCGGATACCTTGTCGACGAAAAGCCGCAAGGACATTTTCCTCAAGCAATCCAAGGTGTTGGATTCGCGAGCGGCCACACAATACCGCAATTCCGAGCGCTATAAGCCAAAGACGCCGAGGCGTCAGTTCAGCCAGCGTTATAATGGGAAATACAAAGGCCAGTATCTGACCATCGCGCGGCAAGCGGCGCGTAAGCATAACGTCCCCGAAGACTTGTTCTTGCGGTTGGTGCAGCAGGAAAGCGGCTGGAACCCCAATGCTGTCTCGCATAAGGGAGCACTAGGTTTGGCACAGCTTATGCCTGCGACAGCAAGAACGCTTGGCGTCAACCCGCTGGACCCACGGGAAAATCTGGAAGGTGGCGCGCGCTATCTGTCCGCTCAATACCGCAAGTTCAAATCCTGGCGTCTGGCGCTGGCGGCATATAATGCTGGTCCGGGCGCGGTGGAAAAACATGGTGGCGTTCCGCCGTATAAAGAAACGCAGAATTACGTCAGGGTGATCTGGGGCGGTTAAACTCCGCTTCCCGTCCCAATAGGTAAAAGGCCAACCCTGCGGCTGGCCTTTGTGTTTTATTCGGCTGCAATCTTGATGACCGGCTCCATACGTTCCAGGACATCCTCGGCCAAATGACATTTGACCTGATGTCCCTCGGCCAGAGTTTTCACCGGCGGAACGCGCTGTTCGCACAAGCCACCCGGCACCTCGGACTTCCAGCGGCACCGCGTCTGGAACGGACAGCCCGGAGGCGGGTTCATCGCAGAAGGAATATCGCCTTCTAGCACGATATGCTGTTTCTCGATTGACGTATCAGCGATGGGCACCGCGCTCAGCAACGCTTCGGTATAGGGATGATAAGGCGGGGCAAAGACCTGATCGGTGGTGCCCAACTCGACCACATGGCCCAGATACATGACCATCACCCGGTCGCTGAGATAGCGTACAATCGACAGGTCATGGCTGATGAACAACAGAGTCGTTTTGTGTTCACGCTGGATCTCCATCAACAAGTCCGTCACGGCCGCCTGCACGGACACATCCAGTGCCGAGACCGGCTCATCCGCCACCACGATCCGCGCGTCCCCGGCAAACGCACGGGCAATGCCCACACGCTGTTTCTGACCGCCAGACAGCTGGCGAGGCATCCGATCGGCAAAGGCGCGCGGCAGCTTCACCAGATCAAGCAGCTCCAGCATCCGCTTCTTCCGCTCGGCTTCCGAGTTGCCGACACCGAAAATCTCAAGCGCGCGGATGATCTGGCGGCCAACGGTCATCGACGGGTTCAACGTGTCAAACGGGTTCTGGAATACCATCTGAACTTCGCCCACCGTCTTGGCGTCCCGCTCTTCAATCGGCACGGCCTCGATGTTGCGATTGTCCAGAAGGATTTGCCCATCCGTCGCCGTTTCCAGCCCCATCAACACCTTGGCAAACGTAGACTTGCCACAGCCGGATTCGCCCACAATGGCCAATGTCTCGGATTCATGCGCCTCGAAGCTGAGCGTTTCGTTGGCCTTCACCACCTTAGTCTCGCCGCCGCCAAACAGCGCATTCGCCGCGACCTCATAGTATTTCTTCAGATTGTCCATCTTCAGAACTGTGCGGCCAATCGCAGCCTTTTCCTTTTGTTCCCCAACGGTGATCGGTGCGTTCCAGTCAATCTCCTGGAATTTCAGACAGCGCGTATGGTGTCGGTCATTTCCGGGCACAGCCTGCATCAGGATATCCTGAGCATCACAACGCCCTTCTTCGAAATAGTCACAGCGCGGCCCAAAGTTACAGCCCGGCGGGCGCTCATGGGGCAGGGGGAAGTTCCCCGGAATGGCCACCAGCGGGCGCGTGTTCTTGTCGGCCCCAGGCAAAGGGATCGAGCGGAACAGCGCCTGTGTATAGGGGTGCTGCATCTCGTCAAACACATCCTTGATCGAGCCGCGCTCGACCGCCTCACCCGAATACATCACGCAAAGCCGGTCGCAGGTTTCCAACACTAGCCCCAGATTGTGCGAGATAAACAGCATCGAGGTGCCGTATTTCTTGCCCAAATCCTTGACCAGTTCGACCACAGCCGCTTCAACCGTCACGTCCAGCGCGGTCGTTGGCTCATCCAGAATCAAAAGCGCCGGTTTCGACATCAATGCCATGGCGATCACGATGCGCTGCTGTTGTCCGCCAGAGAGCTGATGCGGGAAAGAATTCAGCATTCGCTCGGGGTCGGGCAGGCGCACATCGGTGACAACCTCCAACGCGCGGGCATAAGCCTCTTCCGCGCCTACGCCTTCGTGGATCATCGGCACTTCCATCAACTGCTTACCGATCTTCATCGCTGGGTTCAGCGATGCCATCGGTTCCTGATAGATCATCGCGATCTCATTGCCGCGAATGTCGCGCAACTCCTCGGTAGTCATCTCACCCAGATCACGCCCTTTGAACTTGATCGAGCCGCCAACGATGCGCCCGTTCTTGCCCAAATCCTGCATGACTCCCAATGCAACCGTGGACTTGCCACAGCCAGACTCACCAACTAGCCCCACAGCCTCACCAGGTTGCACGCTGACCGAGAAATCCATAACGGCGGGAATTTCCCTCAACCGGGTAAAAAACGAGATTGAAAGCTTGTCGATCTCAAGAATTGGCCCGTCATAATCCGCCAGTTTGTTCATCTTGTTACTCCTCGCGAGAGTCAGGGGGATCCCTTCATCTGGCTAAAAATATCCCGGGGGGTCCGGGGGGCTGGCCCCCCGGCCTCGATCACAATCAGTCCTTCAGACTTTCTTCGCGCAAACCGTCGGCCAGCAGGTTCAAACCCAGAACCAGTGACAAGAGGGCCAAAGCAGGCGGAAGGGCAGGGTGCAGATAGATCGACAGCAGCTTACGCCCCTCGTTAATCGTTGAACCCCAGTCCGGGCTTTCCGGTGGCAGACCCAATCCAAAGAAACCCAAGGTCCCCAAAAGAATGGTCGTGTAGCCAATCCGCAAACAGAAATCGACGATCAGCGGACCACGCGCATTGGGCAGAATCTCCCATAGCATGATGTACCAGGGGCCTTCGCCTCGCGTTTGCGCCGCCGCCACATAGTCGCGGGTTTTGATATCCAGCGCCAGCCCGCGAACGATACGGAACACAGTGGGCGAGTTAACAAAGACCACCGAGACAAACACCACCAAAATACCGCCAGGGATGTCGAATAGGTCCAGATAGGTTGGCAGACCCCAGATGCTATAGCTGTCGGTGTTGACAATGTACCCGCCGGTCGAGATCAGCGACAGATACAGCCACAACGCCACCCCAAGCACACCAATCAGCAGCGGCGTGCGGAAATTCGGGCGTGTGTAGTAACGAGAGTTTAGCAATACGCCCAAAAAGATGATCGGAAAGACAAAGAGGACAGCGGCCATATAGTTCGGCACCCCTGTCGCCACGATCTCGGGCGTGACAAGCAGGTAGAACAACAGGATCACCGGGAAAGCCAGGATCAGGTTGGCCAGGAAGGACAGCAGTGTGTCCAAACGACCGCCATAGTACCCGGCAGGCAAGCCTAGCGTGATCCCGACCATGAAGGCGAACATCGTTGCCAGCGGGGCGATCTGCACCACGATCCAGGCCCCTTTGACCATGCGGCTGAACACGTCGCGGGCCAAGTTGTCTCCGCCCAGCAGATACCAGGCGTATTGACCCTCTTCCAAACTGGACAAAGGCGTTCCTGGTACTTTGTTCTTCATGCCCGAAATCTGGTCCAGCGGGTCATGGGTGACGATCAGATCCATCGCCCCAAAAATTCCGGTAAACACCCAGAACATCACAAGGCCGAACCCGATCATGCCGATGGGGCTGTCGAACAGCTTGCCATACAGACCCAGCTTGCGCTTGAACGCGATCGACATGGCGTAAAGCAGGATCAGCGACATCCAAACCGGCAGAAACTGCTGGGACATGGCGCCGATGATCCCGGCGTTTGTGCCCATTAGGATGCCAAGGACGATATAGGCAACCGCAAGGCCGACACTGGCCAGAAAACTGTATCGCATCGCGGCTTGGATCATATTTCGCAGCCCCGAACTGGACGTGAGCGTGCCGTCCGGGTTCACGGTCATCTGATCCTCGGGCAGGATGATGCTCGCCAGCATCCAGGCGACAACGGACAGCGCCATCAGTGCCAGCGCCAAGGCGATCAGCGGGTTGAGGAAGGCGATAGAGCCGGTCCAGGTAAGTGGTTCCATGATCTAACCCTCCCTTAAGAAATGCGAATACGCGGGTTGAGGTAGACATAGCCGATATCCGAGATCAGCTGCGTCACCAGCACCACAAAGACCGACACGACTGAAATCGCCAGCAAGAGCTGGATGTCGTTATTCCCCGCCGCCTGCACCAGCGCCCAACCAAAGCCCTTGTAGTTGAACAGGGTCTCGACGATCACCACACCATTCAGCAGCCATGGGAACTGCAACATGATGACGGTAAAGGGGGCGATCAGCGCATTGCGCAGCGCGTGTTTCATGACGATGTTCGAGAAGGACACGCCTTTCAGCCGCGCGGTACGGATATATTGTGCCGTCATTACCTCGGTCATCGAGGCGCGGGTCATCCGAGCGATATAACCCATCCCGTAAAGCGCAATCGTCAGCACGGGCAGGAAGAAATTCTCGAATGTCGGGTTCTCCATAGCCTGCGTGGCCGTGCCCTTGAACCACTTCAATCCGACGGCGGATGAAGTGAAAATTGCGATGAAGATCACACCTGACACATATTCCGGTGTCGCTGTCGTGGTGATGGCAAAGGTGGACAGCGTGCGGTCGGTGGCCGAACCCTCTTTCATGCCCGCCAGAACGCCAAGGATCAGTGCCGAAGGGACCATCAGCAGCATCACCCAGAACATCAGCCGACCGGTTAGGGCGAGACGTGTGCCGACAACTGTTCCGACCTCTTCTTTGAAGACTGTGGAATAGCCCCAATACCCCTGCAAGATACCGCAGAAATTGGGCGATTCCTCGGCGGTTTTACCCGGAAGAATGCATCGGCCCTGAATGGTTCCGTCTTCGTTGGTGTGCCGGTACGACGGCAGAACACCCAGCCATTCGCCATATTTTATGGGCGTTGACTGAAGATAGCCGCCTTTTTCCAGAAAACTCTCGACCTGTTCATCCGACATCCGAAAGTTGCCCTGCGTTTTGGCAAGCTTTTCGAGGTTCGGATACAGGTTGGTGAGGAAAAAGACCAGGAATGTCAGGCACAATGCTGTCAACAGCATGATCCCGACCCGCCTTAGAATGAATAGTCCCATGATAGCCCCTGTTGGTCGGCTGGCGCTGGTTTCAGGCCGTGCGCGTCGCTAGTATTTTTCGCCGGGTCAGCGCCGACGAAAAGGCCGCGCCCTTACGGCGCGGCCCTGTAGGTGTCGGCTTAAGAGACGATGCCGAACTTATACAGCTGCGGCAGGTCCGCGATGTGCTTTTCAACACCAACCATGTTGTCACGGTGGTGACGCATTGCTGTCCGCCAATAAGGCTGGATGGTCACACCCTCTTCGATCATGATCGTTTGCAGCTTGGCCATCACCTCGCGGCGCTTGTCCACATCGGCGATCGAGTTCGCTTCGGCGAGAAGCGCATCGAACTCGGCATTGGCAAAGCCGGACTCGTTCCACGCCACGCCTGACTTATACGCCAAGGCCAGAACCTGCGTGCCCAGCGGGCGGTGGTTCCAGTTGGTCGAGGAAAAGGCGTATTTCGTCCAGTCGTTCCAGAAGGTCGAGCCGGGCAGAACCGTGTGTTTGGCCTTGATGCCCGCATCGTTCAACTGCGCAACCACAGCAGCGGTGGTATTGCGACGCCAGTCATCGTCGATCGACTGAACTTCGTGCTCGAAGTCCGCCATGCCCGCTTCTTCCATCAGGGCCTTGGCACCTGCCGGATCATAGGGAATACGGGTCACCGCCGAGTCATATTCGGGGTGCATCGGACCTACATGGCAGTTCTCGGCAGGGATGCCGTAGCCGGACATACCAAGCTCGAGGCAGACATTGTTGTCCACGGCCATGGCCAGCGCCTGACGCACACGTTTGTCGCCATAGATCTTATTGCCATTGGCGTCTTCGGCCAACTGGTTCGGACGAATGACGATGGTAAAGCCCGAGGGGATTTCCGAGCGGGTCAGGCCGATGCCGTCGAAGATGTCAACAAATTCGCCGACCGATTCCCAGTTCATGTCGATCTCTTCGGCCTCATAGGCGGCCAGGAAGGCTGCCGGGTCGGTGCCGTAGTCGATAAACTCGATCCGGTCGATATAGCCGCCTTTGCCGGCCTCATAGCCCCACCAGTCAAAGCCTTCGTTGCGCACGAGCACACCTTTGACGCCGACCTCGTGGCTTTCGGGGATCATAAAGCCGGTGCCGACAGGGTTGGCCAGCATGTTATTGGCATCAAAGCTACTGTGTACGATGGCGGCCGGATAGTCCGCCATGCCGGGAATGATGGTGATGTCGGGCGCGTTACACGTCAGTTTGACGGTATGGGAATCAACAACTGTAATTGCACCGTCCGCGGCCTTCTGCGTGGCTTCGTCAATCAGCGATGCCATGCGGGATGCCATCGAGTTGCCCTCTAGCCCCGCATCACACCAGCCGGTGATGTTGCGTGCCACGTCTTCGGCGGTGAAGTCGTCGCCATTGTTCCACTTGACGCCTTTGCGGACGTTCAGAGTGTATTCTGTCGCGTCGTCATTGGCCTCCCAGCTTTCCAGCAGCATGGGTTTGAACGAGCCGTCATTGTTGTATTCGACCAAATATTCCAACCAGCCAGCGGTGTAAGTGGCGATTTGGGTCCAGTCATAGGTGCGCGGATCCTTCAGCGCGCGCACTTCCATCTGATAACGGATGGTGCCGCCACGCTGCGGTTCTTGCGCGGCTGCGGGTGAATTCAGTCCGATCATGCCATAAGCGGCGGGCACGGCAACGCCCAACGCGGTGGCGCGAGCCATGAACTCGCGCCGGCTGAGCTTGCCGTCACGATATTCCTGTGCGTGCATCTCCGCCGCCCAGTGCATCGGTGCTCCGGTCAAGGTTTGCTTTGTCATTTATGTCTCTCCCTGTGACATCAATTTTTGAGATTTGTGAGTGGAACCGCTCAACGCCGAAAGAAGCGTGCAGCGCGTCCGCGGGTATTCGTTGCTGTGATACTGAACATCCCCATGCCTTCATTCGGCACCAGAAATTCTGTTAGGTCAACGTTCGAAATCGTCATTCAGGAGACAAAAGCGACATTGTGGAGGGTCGCAGCCTGGAAATACGGGATCGTGTCCTGGCTCAAGATGCCTGGCGGGTTCCCATTAACACAAGGGATTCGGATCATCGATGGCGCGTAATTTTTGCCGTCTATCGCGGTGGCAAGTTGCGCTAGTATCACTTTGAGAAATCAACGTGAATCCAGTTTTTCATCCGTGCTCGAAACCAGGTGCGTTGTCGTTTGGCGAACTGGCGGGTCGAGATCGTGGCGCGATCTCGGGCGGCATCCAGGGAAAGCTGGCCGTCAAGATATGACATAAGCTCGGGGACACCGATGGCCTTGAAGGCGGGAAGAGAGGGGTCGTAGAGGGATCGCATCGCCTCGACTTCATTCAAAGCGCCTGTATCTAGCATCAGATCGAAACGGCGATTGATCCTATCCAGAAGCCATTGTTTGTCCACGTCAAATACGATCGGCACCGTGTCGTCCGGGCTCAGAATAGGCGGCGGAGTATCAGCTTGCCAGTCCCGCAGGCTGCGTCCGGTGGCGCGCTGCACTTCCCAAGCGCGCTGGACGCGGGCGCGGTTTTGCCGGTCCAACCGGGCCAGAGTTTCGGCATCCACACCCTTGCTCAGCGTTTGCAGGTCAAGCTGGTCGCCCTCGGCACGTATTTCTGGCGGAGTAGCGGGTATTTCGGCCATGCCCTCGGTCAAGGCCGAGAAATACAGCCCCGTGCCCCCAACAATAATCAGGCGTTGTGGGCCGGTCAGCAAGGGTGTGACCTCGCGCAGCCAATGGCCGGTCGAATAATCCTGATTATACGCGACATGACCATAGAGCAGATGCGGTGCGCGGGCCTCATCCTCAGTCGAGGGGCGGGCCGAGATCACCTGCCAGCAGTCATACACCTGACTGGCATCTGCATTGACGACGATGCCGCCAAATTCTTCAGCGATCCGAAGTGCAAGTTCGGATTTACCTGACGCTGTCGGCCCCGCAATCAGTACGGGTTTATCGTCTGGGATAGGGGGCAGGCGGTCCCAAACTGGCGATGTATCTGTTTTGGCCATTGGGGCTGCCTTGTTCCTCATGATCCGCATTGAACCTGTCGCGGTTTTGCTTCATTTTGCGCCGGAATTAAACCCGTGCCAGCCCGGAGCGCAACATGACCCTTTCCCCAGACATCGATACCCCGAAAACCAAATACAGTCGCGTGATGCTGAAGATCTCTGGCGAGGCGCTGATGGGCGACCAAGGGTTTGGCCTGCATCCGCCGACCGTCCAGCGCATCGCGCAAGAGGTCAAATCGGTGCATGATCTGGGTGTTGAGATCTGCATGGTGATCGGCGGCGGCAATATTTTCCGGGGTCTCAGCGGCTCGGCGCAGGGGATGGAGCGGACGACGGCGGACTATATGGGGATGCTCGCCACGGTGATGAATGCGCTGGGGATGCAATCCGCGTTGGAAGAGATCGGGGTGTTCACCCGTGTGATCTCGGCTATTCGCATGGATGAGGTGTGCGAACCTTATATCCGTCGGCGTGCTGTACGGCACCTTGAGAAAAAACGAGTCTGCATCTTTGCAGCGGGGACCGGGAACCCTTATTTCACCACCGACACTGCGGCTACTTTGCGAGCAAATGAAATGGCTTGCGAGGCGATCTTCATGGGGAAGAACGGCGTGGACGGTGTCTATGACAAAGACCCCAAAGAACATGCGGACGCGGTGCGCTATGACACAGTCACCTACGATGACGTGCTGGCAAAACGGTTGCGGGTTATGGACGCCTCGGCCATTGCGTTGGCGCGAGACAACAACCTGCCGCTCATCGTGTTTGGTCTGGACGAACCAGGCGGCTTCCGGGGAATCCTTGCCGGTGAAGGGACTTATACCAAGGTTCAGGGTTAAGCCTTCACCCATATGTGACAAAAGCCGGGCCATCGCACCCGGCTTTTTTTGTTCGGGCGCTTGACGGGATTGGTCGGTCTGGGCAGTTTGGCCGCGTCCTTGCCTGTGCTGGGGCTGTCGTCGCGGCTGCGGCGGCTCGGCTGGAAGACCTGCCATGATGTCCGAAGAGGCCGGAATCATGCCCGGTCCCTTAAAAGATTGACCTGCATGATCAAGGAGTTCCGTGCCATGAGCACTTTGGATATAGACTTTGTCCGCGCGCAGTTTCCCGCCTTTTCCGAACCATCTCTGCAAGGCCAGGCCTTTTTCGAAAACGCCGGTGGGTCTTACACATGCAAGCCCGTGCTGGACCGGCTGTTTCGCTTCTATACCGAACGCAAAGTACAACCCTATGCGCCCTATGAGGCCAGTCGTCTAGCGGGCGCCGAGATGGACGAGGCGCGTCGGCGCTTGGCGGCTATTCTGGGCGTCGACACCGATGAGTTAAGCTTTGGCCCTTCGACCACGCAGAACACTTATGTCATGGCGCAGGCATTTCGGCATTGGATGCAGCCGGGTGAAGCGATCATCGTCACCAATCAGGACCATGAGGCCAATTCCGGCCCGTGGCGGCGCTTGGCCGAGGATGGGATTGAGGTCAGGGAGTGGCAAATCGACCCCGAGACCGGCTCGCTTGACCCGCAGGATCTGGCAAACCTGCTGGACGACAAGGTGCGTCTGGTCTGTTTCCCCCATTGCTCGAACGTAGTTGGTGAGATCAATCCGGTGGCCGAGATCACAGCTATTGCGCATGCAGCGGGTGCGTTTGTCTGTGTTGATGGGGTGTCCTACGCGCCGCACGGCCTTCCGAATGTGGATGAGCTAGGGGCGGATATCTATCTGTTTTCAGCCTATAAAACTTATGGTCCGCATCAAGGATGTATGGTGGTCCGGCGAAAATTGGGGCAGACGCTGCCCAACCAGGCGCATTTTTTCAACGGCGATGTGCTGTATAAGCGGTTCACGCCTGCCGGACCCGATCATGCGCAGATCGCGGCCAGTGCTGGCATGGCGGATTATATCGCCGCACTCAGCGTTCATCACGGTGGTCCCGACGGGTCCGACACTCAGCGTGGAGCGTTCGTGCATGATCTGATGCGTGGGCACGAGGTGTCATTGCTGCAGCCGTTGCTGGATGCGGTGTCAAACCGCAATGCTGTGCGCTTGATTGGCACCGCTGATGCAGAAAAGCGCGCACCCACGGTTGCTTTGGCGTTGAACCGAAATGCGGAAGAGGTGGCGGGTGAATTGGCCACACACGGGATTATGGCGGGTGGAGGCGATTTCTACGCCGGGCGTCCGTTGCAGACGATGGGGGTCGATCCGGCGCAGGGCGTGTTGCGAGTCAGCTTTACGCACTACACATCGCAACAGGAAATTGATCAATTATTGAATGCACTTGACGCCGTTTTGTGATCCAGTTCCCGTCCACTCCCGTAAAATGGGAAAAACATCTGGGCGGTTATGGAACAGCAATCTGCTATCATCATGTGGTTCCGGCGGGACTTGCGCCTGTCAGATCACCCAGCGCTAAGCGCGGCCGCCGCCACCGGTCGGCCCGTCATCCCGCTGTTCATCTGTGATGATCTGACGGACAAATTGGGCGCTGCGCCGAAATGGCGGCTGGGTCTGGGGATTGAGGCTTTTCAGAGCGCCCTCGGCAAGGCCGGCAGCCGTCTGATCCTGCGCAAGGGCATCGCGTTGCAAGTATTGCAAGACGTTGTCGCCGAAACTGGGGCTTCGGCCGTCTATTGGTCGCGCGCCTATGACCCGGATGCCATTTCGCGCGATACCCAGCTAAAATCTGCCCTTAAGGACCAAGGGGTTGAAGCCAAATCCTTCCCTGGCCCTTTGTTGTTCGAGCCTTGGAACGTGGCCACCAAAACGGGTCAGCCGTTTCGCGTGTTTACTCCAATGTGGCGGGCTGTTCAGGGTCGGGCGGTTCCACAACCGTTGGCCGCGCCGACTCGATTGACGCCTCCGGTGCACTGGCCCGCGTCCGAAGATTTGTCCTCATGGCGTTTGGGTGCTGCGATGAACCGGGGCGCGCAGGTCGTAAAACCCTTCGTACAGCCGGGCGAAACTGCGGCACTGGTCGTATTGCAAGGGTTCTTGAATCGTCTGCCTGACTATTCCCGAAACCGCGACCTGCTGGCGTCCGAGGGGACCTCAACCCTGTCCGAATACCTGTCGCTGGGAGAGATCAGCCCTCGGCGTATTTGGCACGCGGTACAGAATGCTGCCCTGAACGGGGTGTCGGGCTCGGATGCCTATCTGCGTCAGCTTGTCTGGCGCGAGTTCGCCTATCACCTGATGTTTCACTGGCCGCATATCACATATCAGAACTGGAAGCCCGAATGGGATCAGTTTCCATGGCAAACGCGCACTGACCAACCCGAGGTTCTGGCCTGGACGCGGGCCCGAACAGGTATACCCGTGGTGGATGCCGGTCTGCGTGAGATGTATGTGACGGGACGGATGCACAACCGCGCGCGTATGATCGTGGCAAGCTACCTGACCAAGCATCTGATGACACATTGGAAAATCGGGATGCGGTGGTTCGAGGATTGCCTGATTGACTGGGACATCGCCGCCAATGCGATGGGCTGGCAATGGGTGGCCGGATCGGGGCCGGATGCGTCTCCGTTCTTTAGAGTGTTCAACCCGGTCACGCAGCAAGAAAAGTTTGACCCAGACGGCGAATATGTCCGGCGGTGGATCGCTGAAGGACAAGCCAATCCGCCCGACACCGCGCTTGCCTATTTTGAGGCCATCCCGCGCGCTTGGGGGCTGGCCCCAGATGACGGCTACCCTCAACCCGTTGTCGAATTGGCCGACGGGCGCAGGCGCGCGCTGGCGGCCTATGAACACTACAAGAACCAGTAAGGAACTGAAAACTTGCCAGAAACACAAACTCGGCCTAGCCTACGCCAACAACCGCATAGGGGAGAGCGGATGATCCTGACAACGACAGATGGGCAAGAAAACCTGCCACGATACTTCACGCAAGTGACGAAGATGTTGCGAAAGATGGAGTCCGGTCGCCTGGACATTGTGCTGCCTGATGGCCGCGTGTTTCGCACCGAAGGGGCCAAGCCCGGACCAATCGCGCAGGTAGATATCCATAACCCCGACGTTTTTGCCCGACTAGTGCGTGAAGGTGAGCTTGGGTTCTCGGACGCCTATCTGGAAGGTGACTGGAGCACGCCGGACCTGCGCTCTTTTATGGACCTGGTGCATCTGGGCACCGAAACGGTTTACGACGATTTCACCGGCAAGTTTCTGGTGCAGGCTTATGAGCGTTTGCGGTTCTGGCTAAACGGAAACAGCCGCAAGCAGGCCAAGAAGAACATCTCGTATCACTATGATTTGGGTAATGATTTTTACTCCGCATGGCTGGACGATACGATGACTTATTCCAGCGCTTTGTTCGAAACCGGACAGGAAAGCCTAGAGAAGGCGCAGACGGCAAAATATGCCAGCCTTGTCGACGAGATGGGCGCAAAACCCGGCGATCATATCCTTGAAATCGGATGTGGCTGGGGTGGCTTCGCTGAATATGCCGCGAAAGAGCGTGGCTTGCGGGTCACAGGGCTGACCATCAGCCAAGAGCAGTTGAAGTTTGCGCAAGAACGTATTGAGAAAGCTGGTCTTTCTGATCTTGTTGAATTCAAGTTGCAGGACTACCGGGACGAGCGTGGGCAGTATGATGGCATCGCCTCGATCGAGATGTTCGAAGCGGTGGGTGAGAAATACTGGCCGATTTATTTTGAAACCGTCCGCGAAAGGCTCAAACCAGGCGCGCAGGCCACGTTGCAGATCATCACTGTCGCCGACCATCGCTGGGACGTCTACCGCAATGGTGTTGATTTCATTCAAAAATATATCTTCCCGGGTGGGATGCTGCCCGCGCCGTCCGTGCTAAAGGATCAGGTGACTCAAGCGGGTTTGACCGTGGTCAAATCAAGGGAATTTGGCAAAAGTTACGATCTGACACTGCGACGTTGGTATGACACGTTCAACGATAAATGGGACGATATCGCTCAGATGGGTTTTGATGAGCGTTTTCGCCGCATGTGGAATTATTATTTGACCGCATGTGGCGCGGCCTTTGACACGGGTAATTGCGATGTGACACAGATCACAATAGCAAAACCGAGTTAAACAACGGACCCTTACAATGCCCACCGCGTCTCGTCTTGTCGCTGCAACCTGCTTATTGGTTGTGGCTTTTCTCGTCTCCAGCATGGTGATCGAGAACGGCGAAGAGGGGAAGGATTACGGCTGGTTCACCTATGTCAACATGTTGCTTGGGGTCATCTGTGGCTGGAAAGTCATGGGCAAACGTGCGGGCCGCGGGTGGACAGCCGGTGTGAACAACGGCCTGACCGGGATGGCGGCTCTGGTGTTCTGGGGCCTGTTTGTTCAGGGCTGCAATGAAATGATCCGGCTGGCCATGCGTCACCGCTATGATGGCCCGTTCGAGGCTTTGCTGGCCATTTTTCAGATCAGTGTCGAATTTGGGCAGCAGTTGCTGACCCCAGAAATACTGTGGACGTTGGCGATCGGTGCGTTGGTCGCGGGTCTTGCCACAGAAGAAGCCAGCCGTCGCTGGCGGTAATTCTCGACCGAATACGAGACTTGATCCGTGACTGACCTGTTTTTCTACGGCACGCTGCAACACCTGCCTTTGCTCGAGCTTGTGCTGGATCGCCCCGCATCTGAAATGAAACTGTCCGAGGCCAGACTGCGCGACCACGCGGTTTATGGGGTCAAAGATCAGGCGTTTCCGATGATCCTGTCAGAAAATGGCTCGTATGCGGAAGGATTGCTGGTTCAGAATCTGTCTCAGAACGACCTTGAGCGGCTCAATTTTTATGAGGGTGGATTTGACTACGAACTGCGCCCACTTCGGATTGAGACAGTGGAAGGTGACAGCGTGCAGGCAGACGTGTACTTCCCCGATCCGGGTCTCTGGACCCCGACGGAACTTTGGGAATTGCGAGATTGGGTAGATCGTTGGGGCGATATTTCCGTAACCGCCGCGCATGAGGTGATGGGCTATTTCGGCAAGATCGACGCGGCCACGCTGGCCAGAAACTTTTCGGCACTTCGAACACGGGCATGGGCAAAAATCGCCGCGCGTCAGCGCGGGACAGGGGACCTGCGTGATGTTACCAAGGATGTGGTCTTGCATAACCACCGGTATGCTCATGTGAACTACTTCGGAATGGAAGAGGTCGCGTTGCAACACAGGCAACATGACGGCACGATGGGGCCGGTTCTACAACGTAGCAGCCTGATGCAAGGCAGCGCTGTTGTGGTTCTGCCCTATGACCCGGCGCGCGATGTGGTCTTGCTGGTTGAACAATTTCGCCCGCCGGTTTTCATTATCGACGATCCCGAGCCCTGGATGTGGGAACCCGTCGCAGGGATGATCGACCCGGGTGAAACGCCCGAACACGCCGCCCGCCGCGAAGCGCAAGAGGAAGCGGGCGTGGTCCTGCAGTCGCTGGAGTATGCGGGCGGGGCCTATTCCTCGAGCGGGTCATCGACCGAATACATTCACCTTTACGTGGGTCTGGCGGATCTGGAACTGACAGTTCAAGGCGGTGGGCTGGCCTCGGAAGGAGAAGATATCCGAAGCCAAATCCTGCCATTTGTCGATTTCATGGATCGTGTCGATGCGCATGGGTTCAAAGATTTGCCTTTGCTGGCGCTGGCCCATTGGCTTGCGCGGCACCGAAACCGTTTGCGCGCCTGAGGATCGCCGCTTGTGGTTGGCGCGCGGCAACTGTAAATCTGCCTTGATCCGTAATGAAATGAGGGCGCCATGCGCATTGCGAAAGACCTTGCCGACGCAGTCGGAAAAACACCACTTATCCGATTGAAGCGCATCAGCGAGGAAACCGGGTGCGAAATTCTGGGGAAGGCCGAGTTCATGAACCCCGGCCAGTCGGTCAAAGACCGCGCCGCGCTCTATATCATTCGGGATGCCATCGCGCGGGGTGAATTGAAACCTGGTGGCACGATCGTCGAAGGCACCGCCGGGAACACCGGGATCGGTTTGGCGCTGGTCGGGGCCTCGATGGGGTTCAAGACTGTAATCGTGATCCCGGAAACCCAGTCCGAAGAGAAAAAGGACATGCTGCGTCTGGCCGGTGCGCAACTGGTGCAGGTGCCTGCCGCGCCCTATCGCAACCCCAACAACTTCGTGCATTACTCGCGCCGTCTGGCCGAGGAACTGGCGCAGACCGAACCCAATGGCGCCATCTGGGCCAATCAGTTTGACAACGTGGCCAACCGTCAGGCGCATGTGGAAACCACCGGGCCTGAGATCTGGGAACAGACCGGCGGCAAAGTCGATGGCTTTGTCTGCGCCGTGGGTTCCGGCGGGACGCTGGCTGGCGTCGCTGATGCATTGCAGCCAAAGGGCGTTAAAATTGGCCTCGTCGATCCGATGGGTGCGGGGCTTTATTCCTACTACACCACCGGTGAGATCGCGATGGAGGGCAGCTCGATCGCCGAAGGCATCGGTCAGGTGCGCATCACCAAGAACCTCGAGGGGTTCAAGCCCGATTACGCCTATCAGATGACCGATAATGAGGCGCTGCCACTCATCTTCGATCTGCTGCGCGAAGAAGGACTGGTTATGGGCGGTTCGACCGCGATCAACATGGCAGGTGCAGTGCGTCTGGCCAAGGACCTTGGGCCGGGCCATACGATCGTGACGATCTTGTGCGACTACGGCACACGCTATCAGTCCAAACTGTTCAACCCGGAATTCCTGCGCGAAAAAGAACTGCCGGTACCCGATTGGATGACCGAAGCCCCACGCAGCATTCCCGGCGTGTTCGAGGACGTGTGATGTTGCGACAGGTCCGCCTGTTCCTGGCGCTTGTCTCTGTTTGTATAGCGGTTCTGTGTGGCCCAGCGGTCGCGCAGCTTTCGGACAGACAGAGCGAGTATTATCAGGGCTGGGTCAAAACAGCGGACCGAGCCGAGACCGTGATCGAAGCGGATCGCGCCTCGAACGCAGCGCTCGAGAATCTGCGTGCGGAAATTCATACGTACCGCGATGACTTCAACCGAGCACGCGGCGCGAATACCGAGCGTATCCAGACGCTTGATGCGCAAATCAAGGCGCTGGGTCCCAAACCCGAAGGTGACGCGACCGAGCCCGATGACATTGCCGCTCTGCGGGCCCATTTGGAAGAACAGCTGAATACGCTTCGGGTCCCGCAGATCATTTCGGAAGAGGCGTTCAGCCGCGCCAATGGCCTGATCACCGAAATCGACCAGCTCTTGCGGACCCGGCAGACCAAAGAGCTGTTGGAGCGGGGACCGTCGCCGGTCAATCCCGTGTATTGGGGGCCGGCATGGACCGATCTTCGCGAAGCAGGTCAAAGCCTCTTTAACGAGGCGCGTCGAAACTTTGGCACGGATGCCGTGCATGAAAATCTGCGCGATCAGGGGCTGGGTATCGCCCTTCTGGTGACAGTTGCCGGGGTTTTGCTGTTCTTCGGCAAGCACTGGTCCGAGGTGGCCGGAAACTACATGCGGCAGTTCGGCGGGCAGGGCAGTGGGGTGTGGACCTTTCTGACATCGCTGCTGCGCATTCTTTTACCCTGGCTGGGGGTCTGGCTGGTCGTCAAGGCCATTGTCATGTCCGGACTTCCCGGCTTTCGCGGCACATTGCTGCTGCAAAACGTGCCATATTGGGCTGCGATCATTTTCTATTTCGACTGGATCGGGCGGCAAGTCTATGTGCTGCAAGAAGCACAGGGGTTTAAACGTCTGACCGCCAAGCCCGTGGCTGAGTTGCGGGTCTATTTGGACGTTCTGGCCGTGCTTTTGATCCTGCATGAGCTGGTAGACCTATTCGAGCAGATCGAGAATATCTCGGATGCGACGCGCGCTGTTGTCGGGTTCCCCGTCACCATTGTGACCGCACTGGTCCTGTTACGCGTGCGACAGATCCGAAGCACCGAAGCCCCGCTGGATGCTGATGATGGGTCGCTGGCTCGGGGTACGGGTTTGACCCAGTTGATCGAGTTTCTCCGCCGGGCATTGTTCCTGTTGGGTATAGCCAGCCCAATTCTGGCTGTCATCGGCTATACGAATGCCGCCGAAGCGATTGTCTATCCTGCGGTTAAATCACTGGTCCTGATTGGGGCACTGGTCATCTTCCAACGTTTCCTGACGGCCGTTTATGGCTGGATTTCGGGGCAGGGCGAGGCGGCGAAAGATTCGCTTTTTGCGGTCTTGATCGGGTTCGCGATGGCGATCTTTGCGTTGCCAGTTCTGGCGATCTACTGGGGCGCTCGCGAAACCGACTTACTCGAGGTCTGGTCCCGCATCCTGCTGGGTTTTGACATCGGTGGCGTGACGATTTCACCGAAGAATTTCTTTACCTTCCTGATCGTCTTCCTGATGGGCTTTGGCCTGACCCGAATGCTGCAAGGGGGGCTACGCAGTTCCCTGCTGCCCAAGACCAAGATTGACCCCGGTGGCCAGAACGCGATCGTCGCCGGGACAGGCTATGTCGGAATTTTCCTGGCGGCGCTCTGCGCCATTATGGTGGCTGGGTTCGACTTGTCCTCGCTGGCGATTGTTGCTGGTGCGCTGTCGGTCGGTATCGGCTTTGGCTTGCAGACCATCGTGTCTAACTTTGTCTCGGGTATCATCCTGCTTGTCGAGCGTCCGATCTCGAAAGGCGACTGGATCGATGTTAACGGGATGATGGGCTATGTGCGCGATATCTCGGTCCGTTCGACACGGATCGAGACGTTCGACCGATCCGATGTGATTGTGCCGAACTCGGACCTGATCAGCGGTGTGGTGACGAACTATACGCGCGGCAACACGGTCGGGCGAGTGATCGTGCCGGTCGGGGTCGCTTATGGCACCGATACCCGCCGGGTCGAGGCGATCCTGGGCGAGATTGCCAATGCGCATCCCATGGTTTTGGCTAATCCGGCCCCCAATGTGGTGTTTCAGGGGTTTGGCGCAGACTCGCTGGATTTTGAAATCCGGGCTATCCTTCGAGACGTCAACTGGATGCTGTCCGTGAAGTCGGACATGAACCACGAAATCAACCGCCGGTTTGTCGAAGAAGGTATCGAAATCCCGTTTGCCCAACGCGACGTCTGGCTGCGCAATCCCGAAACCTTGCGTGTGGCGGATCCCGCCCAGGACAGCGCGGCACAGGCGTCTGCGCCCGCATCCACGCCGATCGAGATGACCGAGGTTGACCTGTCAGGCGGGGACGGGGACGAGCCTTGACGGGTTTCGCGACCCTTTCCGCAAAGCGAAAAAACGCTCTAATCGGGCCTTGCAAATCCCCAAGCGATAGTCCAAATATCGCCCGCACGGAGAGGTGGCCGAGTGGTCGAAGGCGCACGCCTGGAAAGTGTGTAGGCGGGAAACCGTCTCCAGGGTTCGAATCCCTGTCTCTCCGCCACAATCCCTCAATTCTCGAACCTCAGATATACCCCCAGACTGTCTTAGCCCGAGGCGAATTTCTCCTTGGACCTTTGGTCGCGTGCTTGCTGGTTTGTTGTCTGAACGTCGCATAGTTTGACCGCTTCAGATAAATAACCGCTTTTGTCGCAAGTTGGGCGCAATGCTGCCATATCAGTCGGGCATCGGGACATCGTTGTGTAGTCCGAAACGGCAATGTGACAGATCGGTAACTACAGGCTGAAATCTGGCGTGTTTGGATTAGCGGTCGTTTCGGCTTGAGATATCAAGGGTAAGGATCCGAAAACTAGGAGTTGACCGGCCTCGCATGGCGGGGTTGGGATGTGCATAAAACGAGTAGGGCAATTTGCCTGCGGAGGTTAGATGTTATTGTCTGTCGTCGTCCCTTGCATGAACGAAGAGGACTCTCTTCCCATGTTGGTGGATCGTTTGATCGCTGCGACCAGGGCCTGGGCCTCGGAGGTTGAGATCGTGCTGGTTGATGACGGCTCAACGGACAAGACCTGGGACGGTATTTGCGCACAGGCGGATCGACATTCATGTGTGCGCGGCTTGAAGTTGTCGACCAATCGCGGACATCAGGTAGCACTGACCGCAGGTCTGATGGCAGCCAAAGGCGAGCGGATTTTCATGCTGGACGCGGACTTGCAGGATCCGCCGGAATTGCTGTCGGATATGATGGCGATGATGGATCGTGGGTATGATGTGGTCTATGGTCGGCGTAGTGAGCGCAAGGGCGAAAGCTGGTTCAAGAAGATGACCGCGCACGGGTTTTACCGCTTACTGAATCGCCTGTCCGATGTTCCGATCCCGAATGATACGGGCGATTTCCGGCTGGTCAGTCGCCGCGCGCTGGATGCGGTTTTGAACATGCCCGAGCGATCTCGGTTCATTCGCGGCATGTTTGCCTGGGTCGGGTTTCGCCAGATTGGCATTGAATACATCCGCGACCCCCGCGTGGCCGGTGAGACTAAATATCCGATGTCCAAAATGATTAGGCTGGCCTTTGACGCTCTGTCCAGCTTTTCGATTAAGCCCCTGCAAATCGCCACGCGCCTTGCGTTTCTGACCCTGATCATTGCGGCCTTGATGGCCGTTTATGTGTTCTGGTCCCTGATCCTGTATAGCACTGTGGCTGGTTGGGCCTCGACCGTTCTGGTGATCAGCTTCTTCTCGGGCATTCAACTGCTGACGCTCGGCATCATCGGTGAGTATCTTGGTCGCCTTTATGTCGAGGCCAAGGGCCGCCCGTTGTATTTTGTCGATGAACATGTCGGGCAATCCACGGATGTCTCGGTTAAGGACGTATCAAAGCAGGCATGACCGATACACGTCGCATATTCCGCTTTGCGGTCGTTGGTACAGGCGTGGCTGTCTACTATTTCCTGACCTATCTGGGGCTGTTGCGGCTTGTCGGCTCACCTTGGATTGCCAATGCGCTGGCTTTTGGAACCGCGATCTTGATCCAGTATATAGGTCAGTCTGTCTGGACCTTCGGCAAGCCCGTCATGGCGCCGGCTCAGTTTGGTCGGTTCTTGTGCATGATCGGCATCGGACTTGTCGTTTCATCAACCATTACAGGTGTTTTGGGGCCTCGGTTTGGACTGTCTCAGCCGGTCACCGCCGGACTAGTAGTCATCGTCCTGCCTGTCATAAATTTTGTGATCCTGCGGCTTTGGGTCTACCGCGAAGAAAAGTCACTTTGAAAGAGCAGCTATGTCTCACATCTATTCAAACGAGTTCTTTGATTATATCGACCGCGGAGCCCGCGAATCCGCTGTCCGGCTGATCCGTTGTCTTCAGACATGGGTCAAGCCAGACAGTGTTGTCGATTTCGGCTGTGGCCGAGGTGTCTGGCTGTCGGAATGGTCCGCGGCGGGATGCCCGGATATCGCCGGTGTAGACGGAGACTATGTTGATCGTGAGCGTCTGGCCATTTCACCGGATGCTTTTTTTGGAAAGGACCTAACTCAGCCCGTCGATCTTGGGCGGCGTTTTGGTCTGGCCCAATCTTTAGAAGTCGGTGAGCATCTGCCGCATGAGGCCTCGTCCAGTCTTGTGCAAAGCCTGACAGCCCATAGCGACCTTGTGTTGTTCTCGGCGGCGGTCCCGGGGCAGGGCGGAGAGTTCCATATCAACGAGCAACCTTTATCGTTCTGGCAAGGGCTGTTCGAAACGCAGGGGTACACGGCCTACGATTGCCTGCGCCCAAAACTGTTTTCCGACGGGGCAATCGAGCCCTGGTACCGCTACAACAGTGTGCTTTACGCCAATGCGGCTGCAGCAGCGTCCTTACCGCCAGAGGTTTTGGCAACAAAGGTTGCACCCGGAGCGCTGCGTGAGGTTGGAACCTTCGGTTGGAACTTGCGAAAGATGATTGTCCGGCGACTGCCATTGCGTACGGTCACCGCAATCGCGCAAGCCCGCGCTTCAATTGTCGCACGGTCTCATCGGAGCAACTGATGACCGCGCGTTCGGATATAACGCTGGTTTTCTGGCTGACGCTGCTTTGCCTCGGAACTCTGATGGCGACCTATGGGCCAATTCTGAGCGATCCATTTGTCCGTCATGACGACTTTCCCGCCTTGCTGGGCCATTTCGACATGGCTTATAGCAAAGCGCTGGATGAGGGGCGCTGGCTAAATTTCTGGTGGCAGTTTCGACCGTTCCTCTGGCCTGCACCGGTCAATTTTGCATTGTACCTTCTGGGTTGGTCGATCTTTTCTGCATGCACCGCGATCATAGTCCTTGGGCGCTCCATGCCTGCGTGGTTCTTGTGCGTCATGGCATTGTTCGTCGCGTTGTCGCGGCCGGCTTTTCTGATATCGTTCTGGTTCAACACTTTGCTGCCCGGTATCTGGGTACTAGCGTTGTTTTCACTGGCCGTAGTTTTTCTGTCCCATCGGGCGTCAGTTCTGTTGCTGATCGTGGCGGTGCCGCTGTCGTTTATGGCCTACACCACATACCCGTTCATGATGTTGAGCCTTGTTTTGCTGTCCCGAAAGGCGCCGCAAACCTATGTCAGTGCGGGCGTAACACTGGTGGTTTTTTTTGCGAGCCTCGCATTGGCCTTCGGTGTGGTCTACTCGTTGAATTTCCTGCATCACGGAGTGTTCGACATTCCGGTGGCCGAATGGCGCGACCCAACCGAGGTCAAGTCGATAAGCGATCTGGCATTGAACTATCAAAAGCTTAAACTGCACCTGTACGAAAACTTGCATCGCGTCGGCAGCGGGTCTTTGTCCAACGGGGTGTTTTTGATATCGCTCTTCGCGGTTTCGTGGCTTTACCTGCTTCGGCGTCAGCGTTATGTGGCAACGATTGTACTGGTCGCGGTACTCGCCGGTTGTGGCCCTTTGTTCGCCAAAACGCTGACATCAGGTCTTAAGGTTCCGTTTCGGGCACTTGGTTGGAACTGGATTTTGTTCGGTTACACCCTGACAATGTCGGTGTTTATCCTTACGAACACATCCACCCGGTTGGCCAGCGTCGCGCGCATTGTGATCATGTGTGTTCTGTTGATCGCAACGATCCAATTCGGACGCATCACCTACGGCACCTTTCCTCTGTGGCAAAAAACAACGCGGGCTTTGGCGGATGAGATCCCAGACGGGATGAAGCGAGTGCAGCTTTATGGTAGTTACTACGGATTGGAAGGCGCGCGCGAGGCGTTCATTCAGTTTGATCGCGGATTGCGTCTAAGGTTGGAATATCTGACTGGGGCAGAGGTTGTATCGTGCGACACGACACCAGACGAGTGTACGGATGCCACCCCGCCATTTGATCCGCTGGGCTGGACGCATACATCTTTAGTCGAAACGGATGGCACCGTGGCATTTGTCCTGCTGCCGAGCCCGCCGGTCGGGCCATAGTCTGACGGCGGTTATGGCAGGTTCGAGATTGCGTTGCGCTGAATCTCCGTCTCTGTCCGGTCGACGGTAAAAACACATTTGTAACCGCAGGGCGAAGGATTTATGACCCTGACGCAAGGTGCCAGTTTATGCGGCCGTCGGCCATGGCGCGCCCCCTTTAGGTATCGGATCCAAATGATTGACCTGACTGACCACACCCCATTGCGCAAAAGCCGGAATTACCTGATCTTTCAGCACCCCGATCGGCAGGATGCCTTGTTGAAAGTCCGCGCGGATGTTCCTGTACGTGATCATTGGATTCCGCGCTATGCGGAATGGCGCTATGGCAACCTGCGCCAATGGAACCGCGAAGCCAACGAATATTTGGCCGCGCTGCATCGCGGTTGCCCCGAGATTGAACGTCTGGCCCATTTCATGGGCTATGCACCGACCTCATTGGGGCCGGCGCTTGTTGTCGAGAAAATGACGGGACCAGATGGAGATCTGGCGCCGACAGTCTACAAGGAATGGATGTCGCTCAAAGAGGATCCCGCTGGACGCAAACGCCTTGGGGAAGAGTTCATGGAGTTGCTAGACGACCTGGAACGGGGGCGGATCATCGTCGGCGATATGAGCCACGAAAACATAGTGCGGGCCGAAGAACGCGGCGGCAAATTGGTGGTGATTGATGGTTTGGGCGAACGTGTCTTGTTTCCGCTGGCCTTGTTCAGCGACTGGGCATTTCGCAAGTCCATGCAGCGTCGTCGGGAACGGATGGGCAGCATGTTTGGAATTCGCTCTTAGGGCTGCATTTCTGCTAGGATCCCCGGATGCATGAGGAAAACAGGATCACGATCGGATTTCTGCTGTTTGACGGCTTTCCGATGGCCTGCCTGACCTCCGTCATCGAACCGCTTCGGGCGGCCAATGAAATCGCCGGGAAGCAAGCCTTTGGATGGGTGCTTGTGTCCGAGCGTGGGCAAAAGGTTCAATCCAGTGCGGGTGTGGGGTTTGAAGCCGCGCTAGCCCTGACAGGGTGCAAGGATATCGACATCCTGTTTCTGCTCAGCAGTCCGACATCCGGGTTTGCCGATCCGCGCACTGGAAACGGCGCGTTACGTGGATTTGGTCGGCACGGCACTGTCCTCGGCGGCATTAGCGGAGGCGTATTCCCCCTTGTTCGCTCGGGCGCGATGGTGGATCAGCCGGTCTCGGTTCATTGGTGTTATGAAGCGGCGTTCGAGGCTGAGTTTCCCGACATAGACGCGCGCAGTGAAGTGATTGTGCGCACCGATACGCGCTGGACCGCCGCGGGCGCGGCCGCTGGATTTGATCTGGCGTTGCACTTGATTTCAGACCGTCTTGGCAGCGAGATCGCGCATGAGGTCGCCTGCTGGTTTCAGCACCCGATGATGCGAGGCGCAGGGGTGCGTCAAAAAGTTCCGGACACAACTGCACCTGGTTCAGGTGATCAACTGCCCCCGTTGGTTGCGCGTAGCGTTGAGCTATTTGCCGGCCATCTGAGCGAACCGATCTCGATTGCAGAAGTTGCCGGGCAGATGAGGGTCACGCCCCGCCAGATCGAGCGAGCTTTCAAACAGGCGACGGGTCAAAGCCCAAGCCACTACTATCGGTCTATGCGCATGAAAGCCGCGCGCCAGATGGTTATGTATACGAAAGACCCGATTGCACAGATTGCCGCTGCAGTCGGGTACAGCTCGGTCACGCCGTTGGTATCGCACTACAAAGCGGCCTTTGGGCTAAGTCCTGCAGAGGACCGTCGCCGGATCAACCGGTTCCGGGTCGAGGACAACGCGCCGTTGCCTTCGATCTGATTGTCTTAATGGGCCGAACGCATGGCCGCCAGAACCGCATGGTGCAGCGATCCGGCCGATGATCTGGGACCATAAAGGCTGACATGGTCGGCGCTGCGGCACAGGATGAAACACCCGATGTGATGAACTGCGCCCCGCGCGACGTGACCGGACTGAAACTGACGTAGGTCCAGTTGGCATAGCAATTCCAGAACCGCGTTGATCCCGTCGCCCTGCAAGTCGAACCGCGCCCAGGCATCCGTTTGCTCAGTGACAGAAGCGACGGTTCCGACGGCGGTCTTGACGTAGGCGGCAAGGTCTTCTTGGGTGGAGAAGGGGGCTTCGATCATCCATTGGTCCGGGCCGGACCAGAAGGCGGTCACAGGGTCTCCGGCAAAACGCTGCACGGTCGGTGTTACGGTTCCGATAAGCCGCGCCACCTCATCCTGCGTTGCAGCCTCGTGCCCCAACCGGGCAGTGACTGAGGCCAACGCCACATCTGGGACTTCAGAACATGTGACCGAACCGACCGTATCCACGCGTGGCGCGGCCCCGCCGAGGGCGGTTATTGCAACAAGATCATGCACGCAGTCGTTCTCCTTCGGGGTCAACGAAATGAGCCGAGACAATTTCGACTTCGACATTCAATTCGGTCAGGGGTGACACAAGGCGCATCTTCTCGCCCATCCGCTCGTCGCCGCGTTTCAGCAGGCCCAGCCCGATATGACTGTTCAGATTGGGCGAATAGGCCGCCGAGGTCACATAGCCCTGATCATGTGCTGCATCGACCGGTCCATCCGCATTCATCAAATGGCCGCCAGCGGTGATCTTGTCCTGCGGATTCACAGGCTTTAGCCCGACCAGTTTCAGCACATCCGGTGCGGTCAACGCTTCACGCTCGGACAGAACAGAACCAATGCTGTCTTTCTTCTTTGACACCATCTTGCCCAGACCAAGGTTCAGCGCCGTGGTGGTGCCGTTCAACTCATTGCCGACCGGGTGGCCCTTTTCGATGCGCATCACGCTCAGCGCTTCGGTGCCATAAGGGGTGACGTCAAACTCTGCGTCCTCTGTCATCAACCGCCGCATCAGCGCATCTCCATAGCGCGACGGGACGGCAATCTCGAACGCCAATTCGCCCGAGAACGAGATACGGAACAGCCGCGCCCGTAATCCACCACAGACGGTGATCTTGCCGCAGGCCATGAAGGGAAACGCCTCGTTCGAAATATCGAATTCCGGGTCCACGATCTTTTGCAGAAGCTTGCGCGAGTTTGGTCCCGCCACCGCGTATTGCGCCCAACCATCGGTGGTCGAAATCAGCTGCACATCCATGTCCGGGAACAGGCACTGGCGCACAAATTCCATGTGGCGATAGACACTTACAGCATTCGCCGTGGTTGTGGTGACAACGAAATGATCCTCGGCCAGCCGTGCGGCGGTGCCGTCATCCATGACCATCCCATCCTCGCGCAGCATCAGCCCATAGCGCGTTTTGCCCACTGCAAGCTTGGCAAAGCCGTTGGCGTAGACGCGGTTGAGGAACTCGGCAGCATCCGTGCCCTGCACGTCGATCTTGCCCAGCGTGGTGCAATCGCACACCCCGACCGAGGCGCGGGTTTGGCGCACCTCACGGTCGACGGAGTCGCGCCAATGCGTCTCACCGGGCAGGGGAAACCACTGCGCACGCAGCCAGTTCCCAGCCTCGACAAACACCGCCCCGCGCTCCTTGGCCCAATGGTGCGATGGGGTCAGGCGGGTCGGGTGGAAGTCCTTGCCCGTCATTCGGCCCGCGAAGGCACCGATGGGCACCGGGGTATAGGGCGGGCGGAAAATGGTTGTGCCGGTTTCGGGGATCGACTTGCCCGCAACCTCGGCCATGATCGCAAGGCCCGTGATGTTCGAAGTCTTGCCCTGATCGGTTGCCATGCCCAGCGTGGTATAGCGTTTCAGATGCTCGACCGAGCGGAAGCCTTCCTGATAGCTGAGCTTCACATCCTTGATCGTCACGTCGTTCTGCTGATCGACCCATGCGCGTTTGCAGCCCTGCACATACCAGAACGGCTTTAGCGCAATGGGCGCGTCCTCGGCTTCTGGCAGGTCGGGCAGGGTGGTCAGGTCCAGCGCGGCAGCGGCCGCTTCGGCTCCCGAGCGCAGTGCGCCGTGGGTTGACATGACGCCATTGGCAGAACCCGCGACGGACATGCCAACCGGTAGGTTTTCTCCCGGAACGAAAGCAGCAAGGGCTTCGTTCCAAACAGGGCGTCCGCGTTGGTGGCAGGTCAGGTGGACATTCGGGTTCCAGCCGCCCGACACGCCCAGCGCGCCACAATCCAGTGTCCGGGTCGAACCATCGGGCAAGGCGACCTCGACAAAGCTCAAGCCCAGACGGCCCCTGGTGTTTATGACCTGCGCGCCTTTTAGCACCTCATAGTCATAGCTGAGGGGGGCATCTTCGCGCACATCGACCACGGCGGCGATTTTAACACCCTTGGCGTGTAGGTCATCGGCCGTGCGGTGGCCGTCATCATTGCTGGTAAAGATCGCAACCCGCGGCGAAGCTGTCACCGCAAAGCGATTGACATAAGTCCGCAGCGCGCTGGCGGTCATGATGCCGGGGCGGTCATTGTTTTCAAATGCAATGGGACGCTCGGTTGCTCCGGCACACAGCAGGGCCTTTTGGGTATAGATGCGCCACAGGATCTGGCGCGGTTTGCCAGCAGGCAGCGAGGGCAGATGATCACCCGTCCGCTCGACCGCCCCATAGATTCCATGGTCAAACGCTCCGATCACCGTGGTGCGCGGCATCAGCCGGACGTTCGGCATTGCCAACAGTTCGGCCACGGTTTGTGCCGTCCAGTCGGGGGCGCTGTGGTCGCCGACCGAGAAGGTCTCGCTGTTCAGGCGTCCGCCCAGCGTGAAATCCTCGTCTGCCAGTATGACATCTGCGCCAGCACGCCCGGCGGTCAACGCTGCCATCAGGCCCGCAGGTCCGGCACCGATGATCAGCAGATCGCAGTGACGAAACCCCTTGTCGTATTCATCCGGGTCCGCCTGCATCGACAGTGAGCCAAGGCCAGCAGCGCGGCGTATGATAGGTTCGTACAGTTTCTCCCAAAACGCAGCGGGCCACATGAAGGTTTTGTAGTAGAACCCCGCCGACAGGAAGTTGGAAAACAAGTCATTCACCGCAAGCGCATCGAACCGAAGACTTGGCCAACGGTTTTGCGAGTTTGCGATCAACCCGTCGAACATCTCGATCGTCGTGGCGCGGGTGTTGGGTTCCTTGCGGGCGCCTGCGCGCAGTTCCACCATGCCGTTGGGTTCCTCGGATCCCGCCGTCAGCAGCCCGCGCGGGCGGTGGTATTTGAACGATCGCCCGATCAGTCGCACATTGTTGGCCAGCAGCGCTGAGGCCAGAGTATCTCCGGGGTGCGCGGTATAGCTGCGCCCGTCAAAGTAGAAGTTCAGGGTCTTATTGCGGTCGATCTGCCCGCCGGTCAATCGGTTCGCTTGTGTCATTTCGAACGTCCCCGCGCGCAGGCCACATCGCGGGCCAGTTCAACCTTGGAAATCTCGTGGGTCAGAGTGTTGCGGGTGACAACTAGCCAAGACCGGTCCCCGGCTTCGTGATACCACAGCTCGCGGTGTTCACCGGCGGGGTTGTCGCGCAGATAAGCATAGTCATAGAACGCGTCGGCGGCATTCTCGGCCATTCCGTCGGGCCGGTCGATCAGGGATGCATCGCCCAGATAGGTGAATTCTGAGGCATCCCGGGGCCCAAGCAGAGGGTGGTTGATGATCATATCCCTAGGTCCCCTCTAGTGCAGGTTGGGCTGGTTGCCCGCGCCTTTTTCGTCGATCATCCGGCCAGTGAGGAACCGGTCCAGGCGATAGGCGGTGGCAACGGGGTGCGGTTCGTCTTTTGCCAGCAAATGCGCAAAGCAATAGCCAGAGGCGGGCGTGGCCTTGAACCCGCCGTAGCACCAGCCGCCGTTGAAATAGAGCCCTTGAACCGGAGTGCGGTCGATGATGGGTGAGCCATCCATCGACATGTCCATCACGCCGCCCCACATCCGCAGCAAACGCGCCCGGCCGATCATGGGCATCAGGGCCATGCCGCCCTCGCACACATCCTCGACCACGGGCAAGTTGCCGCGTTGGGCATAGGTGTTATAGCCGTCGATATCGCCGCCAAAGACCAGCCCGCCCTTGTCGGATTGGCTGACATAGAAATGGCCCGCACCAAAGGTGATGACGCTGGGCAGAACGGGCTTCAACCCCTCGGACACAAAAGCCTGCAACACATGGCTTTCAATGGGCAGCCGCATCCCGGCCATGCCCATCACGCGGCTCGAGTTTCCAGCGACCGCACAGCCCACTTTGCTGGCTCCGATAAAGCCTTTTGAGGTTTCGACGCCCAAGCAGGTGCCATTTTCAATCCGCAGGCCCGTGACCTCGCAATTCTGGATTATGTCGACCCCGTGCAAATCCGCCGACCGCGCATAACCCCAAGCCACCGCGTCATGGCGGGCCGTGCCCGCGCGGCGCTGGACGAGACCGCCTTTGATGGGAAACCGGGCGTCGTCGAAATTCAAATAGGGATGTTCGGCCCGTACCTGGTCGGCGTCCAGCAGTTCCGCATCAGCACCGTTCAGGATCATCGCATTGCCGCGCCGCGTATAGGCGTCGCGCTGGCTGTCCGTGTGGAACAGGTTGATGATACCGCGCTGGCTCATCATGGCGTTATAGTTGACGTCTTGCTCCAGCCCCTCCCACAGTTTCAGCGAGAATTCGTAGAAGGGCTCATTCCCGTCCAGCATGTAGTTCGAGCGCACGATCGTCGTGTTGCGCCCCACATTGCCGCCCCCGATCCAGCCTTTCTCGACCACTGCCACATTGCGCTGGCCGTAGACCTTGGACAGGTAGTGCGCCGTTGCAAGACCGTGACCGCCGCCGCCAATGATGATGACGTCGTAATGAGGTTTTGGGTCAGGCTCGCGCCAGACCGGTTTCCAGCCCTTATGGCCGGTCAGTGCCTCTTTGATGACTCGAAAGCCGGAATATCGCATGAATCGGACCTTTTTTTCCAGAATTCACTATTTTGGTGCGGTTGGGTATCCTCAGATGCGACATCGAACTGTCTGAATCAGACCCAAGTATCTGAATGATGAACCGATGGTGGGGGGTAACACTCAGGTTGCCTAAGGTTGTTTGCGGCCTCGCCAAACTCTCCGTCCTACTTCGACAGCAATCATAACATAAGTGCAGATAGCGCAGCTGTTGATGATGCGCTAAACCTGTGGAAACACAGGGAGAGCAGGCATGAAACTGAAGGCACCGAATTTCACAGCACCGGTAGATGCGGTCGTCCGTCAGAGCCTGCCTCCGGTCATCTGCTACCCGCCGGATAGTTTGCCGCAACCCGACATCGCCGGGCTGAAGGCTCTTCGACAGGGGGCGAAGAAAACGGCCGAGGCGACGGCGGCCCCGCGCGATGCAGTTTGTGTCGAGGTGCCCGCAGGGGCCTTTCTGCGCGTGCTTTCGGTGGATGGCCCACAGGTGGGCGATCTGAACATGTGGAACAAACATGACCTGACCGAGCGGTTTTATTCGGGTAAAACCCGCGCTTTGCACGGTACGCATTTGTCCACCGGCGACCGTATGTGGTCTAGCTTTCCTAACATGCGCCCGATGGCGACCATCGTCGGAGACACGCTGGACTGGTATGGGTTCGATGCCTACGGAGGATCGGTCCATGACGTGATCGGGACGCGCTGTGATCCTTATACGGGACGGTTGCTGTCAGGGGACGACTATCACTATTGCTGCCATTCGAACCTGACCCGCGCCTTGGCCGATCATTGCGACCTGCCGCTGCACGAGGCCGAGATGCATGTGCATGATGTGCTGAATGTCTTCATGTGTACCGGCTTTACCCGCGACACAGGGCAGTATTTCATGAAGGCCAGCCCGGTGCGCCCCGGCGACTATCTGGAATTCTACGCCGAGATTGACCTGATCGTGGGTCTATCGGCCTGTCCCGGCGGCGATTGTTCATCCGAGCATTCGTCAGACGTGGCCGCCTGCTATCCGCTGGTGATGGAGGTCTATGATCCCGGCGAGGATGTCCGCGCGGCCCATGTTCAGCCCGCGCGGTCCGCCTATGATCGGACGCACGGCACGGGCTAGGCGGTCAGGCGGCGGCCCAGACGGTCCAGCATCCGGCAACACAGGTCCAGCTGTTCGATCTCGACATATTCGTCGGCCTTGTGCGCTTGGGTGATTGAGCCCGGCCCACAGACGATGGCGTGAACGCCAAGCTGCTGGAACAGACCGGCCTCGGTGGCGAAGGCTACAGTGCCTGTGCCGTTGGCGCCGGTCAGTTCGGCCACCAATTTGCGGGCAACGTTGTCCTCCATCGGCTCCAACCCCTGAACTTCGGCGACGACGTCCTGCGTGATGCTGGCTTCGGGGTGAACGGCCTGCATTTCGGGTAGTAGCGTGTGGTTAATGTAGTCGCTGAGCGTCTGGTTAACGAGATCGGCGTCGCTGGCCTGAACCGGGCGCATTTCCCAGCCGATCTCGGCCTTGCTGGCGATCACATTATGCGCGACGCCGCTATTGAAGAACCCGACATTGATCGTGGTCCATGGGGGTTCAAACGCGCTGCCCGCCGGTGCGCGCGATTTCAAAATATGGCGCAGTTCAAGCAACTTGCCCACATAACGCGCGGCGTATTCGGCGGCGTTTACACCGTCATCCGGGGACGAGCTGTGACCTTCCAGCCCGGTAAAACGCGTGGTGTATTCAAAGCAACCCTTATGGCCTTCGATCACCCGCATTTCGGTCGGTTCGCCGATGATGGCAATGTCGGGCACGATGCCGCGTTGGGACAGGTCATTGACCAGATTCTGCGCGCCCAGACAGCCGGTTTCCTCGTCGTAGGTAAAGGCGAAATGCAGCGGTTGGGTCAGTTTTTCGACGTCCAAAGCTTCGGCAAAGGCGAGCGATGCCGCGATGAACCCCTTCATATCGCAGGTACCCCGCCCATACAGTCGCCCATCTCGTTCAATCATCTCGAACGGGTCTGAGGTCCAGTCCTGATCGGCCACGGGCACGACATCTGTATGGCCGGACAGCAGGATACCTCCGGGTATGTCAGGCCCGAGTGTTGCAAAGACGTTGGCCTTCTTGCCCGTCGCATCGCGCGTTTCGATACAGCGTGCTCCCAGGGCTTCAAGCCGGTCGGTCAGATAGCGGATTATCTCAAGATTGCTGTCGGCCGAGACCGTCTCAAACGCGATCAGATCGGCTAGAATGTCTTTGGTTCTTTGAAGGGTCATGGTTTCACGAACAGCTTTCTTGGACGGTTGCAGAGACATTCGGCGGGTCCGGTTTCGGTGATCAGGATGGTCTCGGTGATCTCAAGCCCCCAGTCGTCCATCCAAAGGCCGGGCATAAAGTGGAACGTCATGCCGGGTTCCAGCACGGTTTCGTCTTCCGCGCGCAACGATATGGTGCGTTCCCCCCAATCGGGCGGATAGCTGATGCCCACCGGATAGCCGCAGCGCGCACCGCGCTCGATTCCGGCGCGTTCCAGCGGAGCGGCCAGCGCAAGGGCGACGTCGCGGGCCTTATTGCCCGCACGGGCGGCATTCAAACCTGCCTCAAGTCCCTCCACCAGCGCGGCTTCGGCCCGTTGAAGGTGGTCTGGGGGCTGGCCCAGAAAGACTGACCGGCAGAAAGGTGCGTGATAGCGGCGATAGCAGCCCGAGAGTTCGAAGAAGGTGCATTCCCCGGTTTTGAATGGCGCGCCGTCCCATGTCAGATGCGGGGCGGCGGCATCAGGCCCCGAAGGCAGCAGGGGCACGATGGCGGCATAGTCTCCCCAATCCTCACCCACGCCCGAGATCGCGTCATGGTAAATCTGCGCCACCAGTTCGTTCTTGCGCAAGCCGGGTTCGATCCGTTCTATCACCCCATCAATCACATGTTCCGAAATCCGCGCAGATTTGCGCATCAAGGCGATCTCTTCACCGGATTTCACGGCACGCTGCCAGTTCACCAAAGCGTTGCCATCGACCAACGTGGCCTGAGGCAATTCGGCGGCCAATGTCAGATGCGCCTTGGCCGAGTAATAGTAATTGTCCAACTCAACCCCGATGCGGGCGCGTTCAAGGCCGCATTCCAAGATCAGGCGGGAAAGGTCTTGCATCGGGTGCCGCTCGGTCGATTGAACATAGTTATCTGCATAGCCGTGAATGCAGTCATCGCTCATCCAGACCGTGCGCCGCGCGCCGTTGGCGTCCTGATTGCGGCCCCACCAGATTGGATCAGTATCGTGTAGGACGACGACGCCCTGATGCACGTAAAAGGACCAGCCCTCATACCCGGTCAGCCACGTCATGTTCGACGGGTCCTGTACGAACAGCGCGTCCAATCCGGCGTCAGCCATGGCCGCACGCGTCTTGGCAAGCCTGCGATCGTATTCGGCGCGGGTGAAGGCCGGATTGGCATGGGGCATGAGGCGCTCCTATCGCGATGGAGTTTCCGTTGACAGAACGGGACGAATGCAGTCACGTCAATGGGCAACTCAGGAAAGACACCCCAGTGAAGATCACCCTCAATCCCCATCGCGGCGGGCAGAAACTCGCCGGCTCTGCTCCGTACCCTTCCATAAATGCTGCTCGTGTAGCGGATCTTCTGGCGCAATGTCCGGCGGCGGGGGAAACCGCTTTGGTCGATGCCAAGGGGCTGGCCGATGTGGCGAATCTGTGGGTCAAGGACGAGCGCGGACGCATGAATCTTGGGTCGTTCAAGGCCCTTGGCGCGGCCTATGTGATTGCACGACATGCTGCGGATGTGTCGGATTTGCCTGCCGAAACAACGCTTAGCGGGCGGACCTATGTCACCGCCAGCGCCGGAAACCACGGGATGAGCGTCGCCGCCGGGGCGCGGATATTCGGCGCGGATGCGGTCGTCTATATCGCCGAGACCGTGCCCGAAGGCTTTGCTGACCGCCTGAGGGCGCAAAACGCAACGGTCGTGCGACACGGCGTGGACTATGCCGCCAGCATGCAAGCTGCTAGTCAGGCCGCGCAGGATAACGGCTGGACATTGCTGTCCGACAGCTCGTGGGAGGGGTATTTTGAACTGCCCCACACTCTGATGGAGGGCTATCTTCAAATGGCGGCCGAGGCCGTGCGTCAATGCCCCGAGGTGCCGACGCATATCATGCTGCAGGCCGGTGTTGGCGGTTTGGCGGGGGCGGTCGCCGCCTATGCCCGGAATGTCTGGGGCGATGCGCCCCGGATTATCGTCGTCGAACCCGACGCCGCGCCCGCCCTGCAAGCGAGTATCGAGGCCGGAGCCTGCGTCTTTGCCGACGGCCCGGACAGCATCATGGGGCGATTGGATTGCAAAGAGCCTTCGCTGATTGCTTTGAACGGATTGGCGCGGGACGCCGATGTGTTCCTGACTTTGACGGATGATGAGGTCGCGCAACACCTGCCCGCGATGTCGGAGGCCGGTGTGGCCACAACGGCATCTGGCGGGGCAGGCGTGGCCGCCGTCATGAACCCGGACGTTCGCGCCGAACTGGGTATCGGTCCCGACGCACGGGTCCTCTGTTTCCTGTCCGAGGTCGCGGAATGAGGGGGTTTGACACCGCCGAGTTTCAAGCGCGGCTAACGCGCGCGCAAGACAGGATGGCCGAAGCGGGCCTGTCTGCCTTGCTGCTGACCACTGAGCCCGAGGTTCGGTATTTCACCGGCTACTTGACCCGGTTCTGGGAAAGCCCCACGCGGCCTTGGTTTCTGATCGTCCCGGCCAGCGGGAAACCTATCGCGGTCATCCCCTCGATCGGGGCTGCTTTGATGGGCCAAACCTGGGTCGAAGATATCCGTAGCTGGAGCGCGCCGGACCTGTCGGATGACGGGGTCAGCCTGTTGGCCGAGACTTTGAGTGAGGTCACTCCGGCTGACGCGACAATCGGCGTGCCGGATGGACATGAAACTCATGTCCGGATGCCTATGGCGGACTTGCTGCGGCTTCAGACGCAATTGGGGTCGCGGAAAGTCTCGGGCGATGCTGGGATTCTGCGAACCCTGCGCATGATTAAATCCGAAGCCGAGATATCCAAGATCGAAACCGCCTGTGCCATAGCCGGGCGCGCATTTCAGCGTGTGCCCAAGATTGCCGGGCGCGGGGTCTCGATTGATCAGGTCTTTCGCCAGTTTCAGATGCTGTGCCTTGAGGAAGGCGCGGACTGGGTACCTTACCTTGCGGGCGGGGCCGAGCAGGGTGGCTATATCGACGTCATTTCACCCGCTCCGGAAAGCGAGATGAGTGATGGCGATGTTCTCATGCTGGATACCGGTTTGGTGTGGGATGGGTATTTCTGCGACTACGACCGCAACTGGGCGGTCGGCGCGCCCACGGACGCGGTGCGCAGGGCCTATGCGGCGCTGATCGAAGCCTCGGACACCGCATTTCAAATCGCGCGCCCGGGGGCCACTGCGTCTGACCTGTTTCATGCTATGAATGACGTTCTGTCCCGCCACAACGCCGATACCGGGGCCGGAAGGCTGGGGCACGGGCTGGGGATGTCGCTGACCGAATGGCCGTCATTGATCCCGTCCGATCACACGGTGCTTGAACCCGGCATGGTGCTGACGCTTGAACCGGGCATTGCGGTTGGCGGCAAAATCCTAGTGCATGAGGAAAACATCGTCATCAATGACGGTGCGCCGCGCTTCCTCAGCCCACGCGTTGGGTCGGAGTTGCCTGTGATATGAGTTACTTACCTTACGAACTGGAACCAGACGATCCACAGGTCACACCGATGGGTCTGATCGTCCTGCAAACGGATGAAACGATCGAACCCGAGTTCAACACTTATTTCTCGGACCGTCGCGCGCCAATTTACGTGTCCAGAATTCCCAGCGGTCACGAGGTGACAACCGAAACCCTGTCGCAAATGGAGGCCGCATTGCCCGCAGCGGCGGATCTGTTGCCGAAGGCGAGGCCCTACAAAGTGGTTGGCTATGGGTGCACCTCGGCTAGTTCCGTGATTGGCTCGGCTGCCGTTGAGAGAATGGTGCAGAAAACCTGTGCTGCAGCGAGGGTTACGAATCCGCTGCGCGCGGCGTCTGCTTGCGCTGCGGACAGGGGTGTGTCCAAGTTTGCGCTGTTGTCCCCGTATATCGAAGAAGTGAACGAACCGTTACGCAAAGCCTTTGCTGAAAACGGGATTGAGATGGGTGTTTTCGGCTCGTTCGGAGAAGCCGAGGAAAGCAAGGTCGTCCGAATCTCACGCGAGTCCGTGGTCGAGGCCGCCGTGCGGTTGGGAGCTGATTCGGCAGTTGAGGCTGTGTTCCTAAGCTGTACGAATCTAAGAACTTTCGATGCGATACCTGAGATCGAAAATCGGCTGGGAAAACCTGTTCTGTCCAGCAATCAAAGCCTTGCGTGGCATATGCGGCACCTGAATTCAGCCTGAATTTCAGGCGGCTGGCGGCGTCATTGACATACTGCTGACATATTTTGGTTGCGCGACCTGTCCTGCTTGTCCTTAAATGGTTCGCGAAAGGTCTTTGAGATCCGGATAAACCGGGCAAGCAAGGACAGACAGGGGAGCCAAGTTGGTAATGTCAAATGACGCAGCGTTCGTCGAGTTTCAACGTGTCCAGAAATCTTATGACGGCGAGATCCTTGTCGTAAAGGATCTGAACCTTTCACTTCCAAAAGGTGAGTTTCTGACGATGCTTGGCCCATCGGGCTCGGGCAAGACCACGTGTCTGATGATGCTCGCCGGGTTCGAGACGGCCACACATGGCGAAATCATGTTGGACGGGCGTCCTATCAACAATATCCCGCCGCATAAGCGGGGCATTGGGATGGTGTTCCAGAACTACGCACTGTTTCCGCACATGACTGTGGCCGAGAACTTGTCCTTCCCGCTGGAAGTTCGCAAGATCGGCAAGTCTGAGCGCGAAGAGAAAGTCAAACGGGCGCTGGATATGGTGCAGATGGGGGCCTTTGGCAGCCGCCGCCCTGCGCAATTGTCCGGTGGTCAGCAGCAGCGGATCGCCTTGGCGCGCGCGCTGGTGTTCGAGCCCGAGTTGGTTTTGATGGATGAACCGCTGGGCGCGCTGGACAAGCAGCTGCGCGAGCATATGCAATTCGAAATCACGCGTCTGGCGCATGAGCTGGGTATTACCACGGTTTACGTGACCCACGACCAGACCGAAGCGTTGACGATGTCAGATCGTGTCGCCGTGTTTGATGACGGGCGCATTCAGCAGCTTGCCCCACCTGATCTTCTGTATGAAGAACCCGAAAACAGTTTTGTGGCGCAATTCATTGGTGAAAACAACACATTGGAGGGCGTTGTTAAATCGATAGACGGCGACTCTTGTGTCGTGACGCTGGATGACGGATCAGAGATTGACGCCAAGCCAGTGAATGTCAGCGCTGCGGGCGAGCGGACCAAGGTCTCGATCCGACCCGAGCGGGTGGAATTCAATAAGGACCGTTTGCACGCGGATGCGCATACGTTGAAGGCCACTGTGAAGGAATTCATCTATATGGGTGACGTGTTCCGATTCCGCCTGTCAGTTGCGGGGAATGATGACTTTATCATCAAAACCCGGAACGCACCGGATGCGGTTCGCCTGTCACCCGGCCAGGAAGTCGAGATTGGCTGGCTGGCTCATGACTGCCGGGCGTTGGACGCCTAAGGCATGAAGACCCCGCACCATCGGGGAAAAGAACAGCCGGATTGCCCCGTGATCCGGTTCTGAAATGCAAAATCAACGGGAATAACAGGGAGTTAATCATGAAAGTTAAAACCACTCTGATGGCAAGTGCGATTGCTGCCGTTGCTGGTGGCGCGATGGCCGAAGAGATGACCATCGTGTCCTGGGGCGGCGCCTATTCCAAATCGCAGCTCAAGGCGTATCACGAGCCCTATTCGGAAAAAACGGGCGTCACCATCCTGAACGATGACAGCTCCGCCGAAGCAGTTGCCAAGCTGCGCGCCATGAATGAAGCGGGCAACATTACCTGGGATGTGGTCGACGTTGTGGCTGCGGACGCGATCCGTCTGTGCGACGAAGGTCTGGCGATGGAGATCGACCCCGACGTGCATCTGGCCGCGGCGCCAGACGGGACTTCGGCGGCGGATGACTTCGGTGATCTGCTGGTCAGTGACTGCTTTATCCCGCAGATCGTGTATTCGACCACATTTGGCTATCGCACCGATCTGGTGGGCGACACACCGCCGACCGATGTATGCGCCGTGTTCGATCTGGAAGCTTATCCAGGCAAGCGTTCGTTGGAAAAGCGTCCGATCAACAACATGGAATGGGCATTGATCTGTGACGGCGTTGCCAAAGACGATGTCTATGATGTTCTGGCGACGGCTGAAGGCCAAGATCAGGCACTGGCCAAGCTGGACACGATCAAAGACAGCGTCGTCTGGTGGTCTGCCGGTGCTGACACACCGCAGCTTCTGGCCGATGGTGAGGTCATCATGGGTTCGACCTATAACGGTCGTCTGTTCAGCGTGATCGAAGAGCAGAAACAGCCCGTCGCCATGCTTTGGGACGCGCAGGTGTTCGATCTGGACGGCTGGATCATTCCGGCAGGTCTGAGTGAAGAACGCACGCAGCGTGCGCTGGACTACATCATGTTTGCAACCGACACGCAGCGTCTGGCGGATCAGGCCAAGTACATCTCGTATGGTCCGGCCCGTGCCTCGTCGGCTCCGCTGGTTGGTCAGCACGCCGACCTGGGTATCGACATGGCGCCGCATATGCCGACTGACCCGGAAAACGCCAAGAACACGTTCCTGTATAACTACGAGTTCTGGGCAGACTACCGCGACGACATCGACGCGAAATTCCAGGCATGGTTGGCTCAATAAGCCTGTTTTAAGTCATCGGTCGGGGCCGCAATTGGCCCCGACCCACCAAAAAAGACCAAGGGACGCAGATGACTGACGCAACTCAATCCGGTCCGATGCTGGCTGCAGATGGTACGCCGCTGAAGAAATCTCTGGCGCGATCATTGCGCCGCCGCAAGTTGCGGGCGCTGGCCCTGATTGCACCGCTGCTATTGTTCGTTCTGCTCTCTTTCGTGATCCCGATCGTTTCGATGCTGTTCCGATCAGTTGAAAACGGCATTGTGGCCGAGACCCTGCCATTGACCGTGGTCGAGTTGAAAAACTGGGATGCGGAAAGCGGCGAACTACCGGATGAAGCACTATACGCCGCGTTCACCAAAGATATGGTCGTTGCCATTGACGAGAAGACACACACCCGGCTTGGTTCGCGCCTGAACTATGAGCAGACGGGTATGTCCTCGATGTTCCGTCGCTCGGGTCGTCAGATCAAAAAACTGGACCCGGAAACCGATGGCCCGTTCAAAGACAAGCTGATCGACATTCACGACGGTTGGGGGGATATCGAAACCTGGCGTACCATCAAGACCCACGCTGTTCCGATCACCAACGGATATTTCCTGAACGCCATCGACATGCGCCGCACGCCCGAAGGCGCGCAGGCGCAGCCAGAAGACAAACAAATTCTGATCAAGCTGTTTGGGCGCACTTTGATGATGTCGCTGATAATCACGGCATCCTGTATCCTGCTGGCCTACCCTGTGTCGTATTTGCTGGCGACGCTGCCGATGCGCGTGTCGAACCTGCTTATGATCCTAGTGCTACTACCATTCTGGACGTCACTGCTGGTGCGAACTTCGGCTTGGAAGGTTATGTTGCAGCAGCAAGGTGTTATCAACGAAACTTTAGTTTGGCTTGGGTTAGTGGCCGATGATGCACGGTTGGTGATCATCAATAACCAGTTCGGCACAATCATTGCGATGACGCATATCCTGCTGCCGTTCATGATCCTTCCGATGTATTCGGTCATGCAGACCATTCCGCCATCCTACACCCGCGCCGCGAAATCTATGGGCGCGACGAACTGGACGACCTTCTGGCGTATCTATTTCCCGCAATCCATTCCCGGCATCGGAGCGGGGTCGATCCTCGTGTTCATCCTTGCCATCGGCTACTACATCACGCCGGAGATCGTTGGCGGGACCAAGGGTGTCTTCATCTCGAACCGGATTGCGTACCACATCTCATCCTCGCTGAACTGGGGATTGGCTGCTGCGCTCGGGACGATCCTGCTGGCGGTCGTTCTGTTACTCTACTGGTGCTATGACAAGATCGTGGGCATCGACAACGTGAAGCTGGGATAAAGAAGATGGCAGCACTTACACCTATATCCCGCAAACCCATGTCGGTTGTCCTGCCCGCAGTGGCCATTGCCGGAGGTTTCCTGGGCATGTTCGTCGGGGCCGGGCAGGGCAGTGTCTTGCTGGGCATTGTGATCGGCGCGGTTCTTATGGCGGGGCTGGCCTGGGTCTATATCAACGTTCTGGACAATGAACGTATGGCCCGCTGGATCACAATCCTCGGACTGGGCGCGCTTGGTTTGCTGTTTGCTGGCGTGACCGGCCTGATCGTTGGTTTGCTGGCTGGTTGGTTCTTTGCCTTCTTCATCTTCTGGCTTTACGAGGGGCGCTACCGCCAAAAGCTGCTGCCCTATATGACAGGCCAGCAGGTTTTCTGGCACTATGCGTTCCGAGTGATCTGCGGCGCGATCTTCGTATTCCTAATCACTCCGATCCTTGTGGTTCTGCCGCTGTCGTTCAACGCGCAGGATTTCTTTACCTTCACGCCCGAGATGCTGCGGTTGGACCCCGAAGGCTATTCGCTGAAACACTACCGCGACTTCTTCACCAACAATGAATGGCAGCGTAGCTTCAAGAATTCGCTGATCATTGCACCGATTGCTACGATCATCTCGGTCTCGCTGGGGACTCTGGCGGCCATCGGCCTGAGCCAGAGTCACGTTCCGGGGAAACGGGCCATCATGGGTATCCTGATCTCGCCCATGATCGTGCCGCTGATCATTTCGGCCACTGGCATGTTCTTTTTCTACAGCGATATCGGACGGTTCCTTGAGGGCACGCTGGGCATGGACAAGAACTTTGTGGGCTATGTAAAAGTGATCCTTGCGCATGCGGTTCTGGGTATTCCGTTCGTGATCATCACCGTGACCGCAACGCTGGTGGGTTTCGACCAGTCGCTAACGCGGGCCTCTGCGAATATGGGGGCAGGGCCGGTGCGGACCTTCTTCAAGATCCAGATGCCGTTGATCCTGCCAGGCGTGATCTCGGGTGGCTTGTTCGCGTTTATCACGTCGTTTGACGAGGTGGTTGTGGTGTTGTTTGTCGGCTCGGCCAGCCAGAAAACGCTGCCGTGGCAGATGTTCACCGGTCTGCGCGAACAGATCAGCCCGACCATTCTGGCGGTGGCGACGATTCTTGTCGTGATCTCAATTGCGCTGTTGACCACGGTTGAATTGCTGCGCCGCCGGTCCGAGCGTCTGCGGGGTCTTTCCCCCGCTTGACGCGCGCCGCGGCGTGATTTAGCCATTGCGATATGCAGCCCGGTCACGATGGCGTCGTGACATCTCTACGGGCGCATGGCTCTCGGTTCCCGAGACCGCTTGTCCTGAACGCCGGGACTTGTGGCCGGGCACCTTTCGTCCGGCATTGCAGGAGAGAGCATGATGACAGACCTGACAAACCGCCCCGAGTTCTTCACCAGCCACAATGGCGACAAGGCCCCGTTGCCGTTCAGCAAGGCCGAATATGACCGCCGCCTGTCGGGCCTGCGCGCCATGATGGCGGCACGGGATATTCCGGCGGTGTTGCTGACTTCGATGCACAATATCGCCTATTACTCGGGCTTTCTGTATTGCGCCTTTGGCCGTCCTTATGGCTGCGTGGTGACGCAGGACGCATGTACGACGGTGTCGGCGAATATCGACGCAGGCCAGCCGTGGCGACGCTCGGTCGAGGAAAACGTGATCTACACTGACTGGAAACGCGACAATTACTGGCGCGCGGTGGCCAGCCTGATCGGCGGCGCCAAGCGGATCGGGATCGAAGGCGACCACATGACGCTGGCCGCGCGTGATACGGCGCTGGCGATGCTGGGGCAGCCCGAGCTGGTGGATGTGGCCACGGATACGATGGCCGCCCGCATGGTGAAATCCGCAGAAGAGATTGAGTTGATCAAGGGCGGTGCGCGCACGGCGGATGTGGGCGGTGCTGCGATCCACGCCGCGATCCGTGAAGGGGCGACCGAGATCGAGATCGCTATGGCTGGGCGCGACGCGATGGAGGTTGAGATTGCCCGCGCATACCCGGATGCCGAATACCGGGACACCTGGGTCTGGTTCCAGTCGGGCCTGAATACGGACGGTGCGCATAACCCCGTAACCAAGCGGGCGCTGCAAAAGGGTGATATCCTGTCGCTGAACACCTTCCCGATGATCTCGGGCTATTACACCGCGCTGGAACGTACCCTGTTTCTGGGCGAACCCGACGCCGACAGCCTGCGCATCTGGAAGGCCAATGTCGCCGCGCATGAGCTTGGCCTAAGCCTGATTAAACCCGGCGCGACTTGCTCGGGCATCACAGCCGAGATCAATCGGTTCTTCGCAGATGAGGGGCTGCTGCAATATCGCTCGTTTGGGTATGGCCATTCGTTCGGAGTCCTCAGCCATTACTATGGCCGCGAAGCAGGGCTGGAACTGCGTGAAGATATCGATACGGTGTTGGAACCCGGCATGGTCGTGTCAATTGAGCCGATGCTGTGGATTCCCGAAGGCCAGCCCGGTGCGGGTGGCTATCGCGAGCATGACATTCTGGTTGTCGGCGATGATGGGGCCGAGAATATCACCGGGTTCCCCTATGGGCCTGAGCATAACACGATTGTCTGACCGGATAGGCGAGAGGGGCGCTTAGCCCCTCTTTCCACTTTCGTGGAAAATGAAGCCGATGAAATTCAGCAGCACCTGCGCGGCTAGAATTTGCGTGCTTTCGGTGGGATCATAGTTCGGCGCGACCTCGACCAGGTCAATGCCGACCACATCTCCGCGCTGCGCCAACCCCTGCAGGATCTCCAGCACGTCATAGTACAGAAACCCCCCGTGGCTGGGCGTGCCGGTGCCTGACGCAATCGATGGGCAAAAAGCGTCAATATCAATCGTCACATAATACCGCGCGCCTTCGGGGATGCGGGCCAGGACGCCCTCGGTTCCCAGTTTGCGGACCTGTCGCACCGACAGGATATCCGACCCCCGCGCGCGGGCGTCCTCATACCCTTCCTTCGCGGTCGATGACACATTGCGGATGCCCAGCTGGGTCATGCCCGAGACATAGTTTTTCTCAATCGCGCGCCGCATCGGGTTGCCGTGACCAGCGGTGACGCCGTGGCGTTCGTCAACGAAATCAAGATGGGCGTCGATTTGCACCACATGGATCGGACCATTCTCGGCGCAATCCTCGGCAAAGGCGTTTATGCAGGGGATGTTGATTGAGTGATCTCCGCCGATGGTGACGGGCAGGGCACCGGCGTTCAGGATTTTCTCGACCCCGAACTGGATATTGGCGTGGCTTTCGTCGGTCTTGGTGTGGATGATATCGGCGTCCCCGATATCGACCATGCGGACCGAGCTATCCAGATAGGTTGCGTCATCCTCGTGATCATACGCCCCGGCATGGCCAAAGCTGAACAGTGTCGACGCCTCACGCACCGCACGTGGCCCGAACCGAGCGCCGGATCTCCATTGTGTGCCGAAATCGAAGGGTGCGCCCATGATCGCCACATCCGCGTCGATCTGGTCCCAATCCTCGACATATGGCGATTTGCCAAAGGTCGAAATACCGACGAATGGCAGGTTCAGACGGCCACTTGCATACCCATGAGACGACATAGCGCGATTCCCGTTTCTTGTTTGTCCGTTGTAGCTTAGAAGCCTTGTCTTTAGCAGGATAGGTTTCTTTGAGGGGTGGATGGGTTGAATGTCGCCCGCCAAGGGTGTCTATCTGAGCGAAAGGTCTGAAAGGAATTGCCGTGGGACAGCACGAACTGCCACCCGAAACAGGTGTGTTCTATATCAATCTGGACCGCGTCCCCGCCCGTCGGGATTTTATGGAATCGCAGTTCGATCACGCTGGACTATCAGGTGCCACCCGGTTCAGTGCGGTTGACGGGCAGCAACCCGGAGCGTTGCACCAGAACGGCTATCTTCCCGGTTCAGGCAGTCGCTGGGGCTTGAAACAAAGCGAGATCGCCTGTTTCGAAAGCCACCGGGCCGTCTGGCAGGCCGCCGTCGACCAAAACCTGACCGCCGTGGCGATATTCGAGGACGATGTCGAGATGTCCGCAGATGCGGGCCGAGTCATTGTGGACGTTCTGAACCGTTCGACCGCGTATGATTTCGTCAAGCTGGACTATTCGCCCAGGCCCTTGCGATTTGGGACAGAACGGGATTTGGGGCAGGTGAAAGTTCGCCCCATGCTGGAAATGGCACCAAGCGCGGCGGCCTATGTGGTGTCGCAAGCGGCCTGTCGCAAGTTGCTGGCATGGTCTACGGCCTATTCCGACCATCTGGACGATTTTGTCTCGCTCCCGCGCGCGGATTGGCGGATGTATCAGTGCTTTCCTGCTGTCGGTGTGCAGATGATCTGGTCTAAGCAGCAGGCGGAAATTGTTGACGAGGTGAAGGTCAGCGAACGCTCGCAGGATCAGAAAACCAATAGCGGGTTGGACAAGGGGCCGACATGGTTCCGGTTGCGACGTGAATTGCTGGCGGCCGGGCGTAAGTTGCGCTGGCGCATGGGGGCCCAAACGCGGCTTTTGAAGCAAGGGGGATATGTCGGTTTCATCCCATGTGCCGATGATCTGAGCGTTTAGGTGCGCCGGGATTTTAACCTTTCGAAGCCCTGCGTTTAGCGATCCAAAGGCATAAGCGTTAACAAAACTGTCGGTTTGATATAATCTTCCAGTGTTGTTTACGGTTAAACAAGGGTCTGGGGGATGAGTCAGTCAATTTACGACCGCTATGGGGGCTTCAAAACGATCAGTCGGATCGTGATGACCTTCTATGAAATGGCGCTGGATTCTGATCAGATCGGCGGTCATTTCGAAGATATCGACATGCCGCGTCTGATTGATCACCAAACCAAGTTTGTGTCTTCTCTGGTTGGTGGACCTGCCTCGTTCAGTGATGACCGGATCGAGGCAGTGCATCGGCATCTGAACATCACGCATGAAGATTTCGACGAGATGGCCGATTTGTTCGGCGAAGCTCTTGCCCAGCACGGCATGGAAGACGCGCATATCAAGATTGCCTTGGGAGCCATTGAATCCAAACGCGCAATCATCGTTGCGCGCTCGGCGGCATGAGTATTCAGGCCATCAACGAACAGTTGCTGCGGGCAATTGGCGTTGGTGTTGCGGTCGTGCGTGCCGCGGATCTGAGCTTCGTTTTTCAGAACGGTCCGTTCATGGAATGGTTTGGGACGCCTGAAAAAGGACAAACGCTGCTGGATCTGTTCCCCGATCTGGACGCGCGCGAATTGGAGGACGTCAAGCAATCGGGCCTGCGCTATTCCGTGGAATTGCAGATCAAGCCCAAGCGCCGGACGTTGGTTTTTGCGGTCGCCGTGTCTTTGGCAAGTGGGCTGGACGAGCAGCTTCTGGTGGTCGAATGCCAGAACATCACCCGCATCCGCGAATTGGAAAGCATGATCGACAGCTATTCCTCAATGGTTGAGCGGAACACGCGTGAGTTAGAGCGCGAGAAAGAGCGTGTCGAACGTCTGCTGCTGAACCTGATGCCGCGCGCCGTGTATGAAGAGTTCAAGACATTTGGCGTGGTGACGCCGCAGCTTTATGATGAGGTCTCGGTCGTGATGCTGGACTTTGTCGGCTTCACGGACTTTGCCGCCAAGACGGACCCGACCGTGACCCTGAGCGAGTTGAATGACATTTTCACCGCCTTTGATCGCATCGTCGAACAGTTTGGCTGTGAGCGGATCAAGACCATCGGAGATGCTTATCTTGCGGTATCGGGAATGCCCGATCCAACCCCGGATCACGCAACCGCCGTTGCGCATTGTGCTGTCCGGTTCCTGCGGTATCTGGAGCGGCGCAATGAAAGCCACCCCCACAAATGGCAGGCCCGTGTCGGGTTGGGTATGGGGCCCGCAGTCGGGTCGGTCGTTGGTATACAGAAATACGTCTATGACGTATTTGGTCCGGCGGTGAACCTGGCCTCGCGCCTTCAGGTTTTTGCCAACCCGATGCATATCGTGGCGCCGGATGAGATGAAATATGCGCTGATTGACGCGTTTCAGGTGTCTGATATCGGTCGCGTCGACGTCAAAGGCATGGGTGAGATGGACTTGATCAATGTCACGTCGGGCCTGAGTATGCCGAAGCCCAAAACCGTTTTTTGATCAGTCATCCTGCGGCACAAGCCCCAGCCCCCGCAAATAGATACCGATCCCGGACTCCAGAAGATCCTCGGGCGGGAAAGGCGAACTGGCTCCGGTGTTGCGGGCGAACAGCTCCACCACACCGTGGCTCATGGCCCATATATGCGCGCTGAACATGGATGCCGGAGGCCGCTTTTCGGGCGGAATATGCTGTGACAGATCGGATGCAGCCTTTTCCAAAACCGCTTTTGCTCGGTTGGCGGCAAGGGCCAATTCTGGTGTGCGGTTGATCGAGATACCGCTTTCGAACATCGCGATATAGTGGCCAGGATGTTTGCGGGCGAAAGCCAAGTACGCGCGTCCGGTCGCTTCGAACGCGGCAAGGGCCGAGGGTTGGCCTTTGTCATAGGCGAACTGCATCAGATCCGCGAACATCTCAAACCCCTGACGGGCGGCTTCGGCGATCAGGTCCTCGCGGCCCTGATAGTGGCGATAGACGGCGGCAGGCGTCACGCCTGCGGTCTTGGCAGCTTCGGACAGGGTAAACCCGGTTGGGCCTTTTGCCTCGATCAACGATAGCGCCGCCTCGATCAGCGCCTGTTTCAGATTTCCGTGATGATAGCCGCGTTTGCTCATGCCTGTGTTAAGCGCCTTTTTTGTTTTGGCTCGTTGATCTTATGACATAATGCTGAGATGTCGGTACGTCCAACCGATCATCCGTCGGGCGCGGCCTACGCATCCCAGATATCCGGGCCCCCGCAAATTTTCGGATCGTTTGCGCCAATGGCATCCGCGTCTTTTTCGTCATAATCCACTGCGTGCAGCACGGTCCTGATTGCGGCAAGTCGAGCGCGTTTCTTGTCGTCGGACCGGACAATCGTCCACGGGCAGGTATCCGAGTGGCTGCGGGTCAGCGTCTCGGCTATGGACTGTGAATATTCCTCCCATTTACTCAACCCAGCAACGTCAATTGGGCTGAGTTTCCACTGTTTCAGAGGGTCGGTTTCACGCGCTAGAAAGCGATTAAGCTGTTCGGCCCGACCAACATTCAGCCAAAATTTGAAAAGCTGGATTCCGTCATTGACCAAACCGGTTTCAAGCGGCAGGACTTGGCGAAAGAACCGCTCGCGCTCTTCCGGTTCGCAAAACCCGAACACGTTCTCGACCACACCGCGATTGTACCAGCTGCGGTCGAAGAACACGATCTCACCGGCCGAGGGCAGGTGCGGGATGTAACGCTGGAAATACCATTGGCTGCGTTCTTGATCCGAAGGCTTGCTCAGCGCGACATTGCGCGCCCCGCGTGGATTAAGGTTTTCGCGAAAGCGCTTGATTGTGCCGCCTTTTCCTGCGGCATCTCGGCCTTCGAAGATGATTGCGATACGGCTTTCGGTTTCCTTGACCCAAGACTGCATCTTGACCAGTTCGATCTGCAATGCCTCCATCTGCTTTTCGTAGTCCTTACGCTTCATCCGTTCTTCGTAAGGATAGCTGGAGTTCAGAATATCGTCCTTGTCCGCCTTTTCGATCGCAGAGCGAACGTCTTTGGGCGCATCATTTCGAAAATATTTTTCAATGGAGCCTTTTGAGGATCGGGCCATTAGCTACCTCTCGATAAAATCCATATCCTACTATGGATTAGCGCAAGGCTTAACGCAAACCCGCCCTTTGGGCCGCGCGGTCGATGGCAGCGGCCACCTCGGGTGCAGCGACGACCTGCGGCATATGGCCGATCCCCGGCAGTTCGATCAGTTCCGCGCCGGGGATCTGTTCTATCAACCGGTGGGAATGCCAGCCCAACCCGACCGTGGTGTCGGCGGTGCCATGCACGATCTCGGTGGGAACATCGATATCCTTATAGCGCGGTTGCAGTGCGCGAACCTCTTCTAACAGGTTGGCGCGCTGTTTCGCATTGGCATGCATCGAGGCGCTTCGGATGGTCAGGCCGGGACCGAAGTGGTCTGAATAACCTTCGGGCGCGGTTTGTGGGGAGAAAACACGGTCCAGTGCCTTTTCGACATACCATTCGGGGATAAAGGCGCTGATCAGGGGAAGGGCCAGCGCGTTTCCGGCTGGGGTCGCTGCCATCCTGTTGAACCCGTCTAATGGGGTCTCCCAAGGAATGGCAGCCGGAGCGATCAACACTAGCGCCGAAATGTTTTCGGGGCGTGTCACAGCCCAGGCCAATGACACCGATCCGCCATAGCTTTGTCCGGCGACGATAGGCTTGTCCGCCCCAAGGCGCGCGGCGGCTTCTTGCAAGATTTCCGCTTGCTCGACAATAGTTTCGCCATCGGGGTTAAAGCTGGAGCTGTACCCCAGGCCAGGGCGATCAAAGACGATGACACGAAAATGCTCGGCCAGGATTGGGGCCAACGCAAAGGTCATGTCGCGCGTGTTCCCGCTGGAGCCATGGATCAACACCACATCCGGCCCTTCACCCATGACAACCGCGTGGACAGAAACGCCGTCTACGTCAACAATCTGACCTTCGGGTGGAAAGGCAGCCTCGGATCGCGCCTCATTCTGCGCTGCACGCCAGGTGGTAGTTATGGTCAGCCCGGCAACAAGCAGACCCAGAGTGACAAGCGTTTTAACGGCCAATTTGATCCATCTCGAACGGTGTGGTTTGGTAAATCTGATTGATCCAGTTGCCATAGAGCAGGTGCGCATGGCTGCGCCATCTGTTCTGCGGCGGCTGGCTCGGATCGTCATCAGGGTAATAATTCATCGGCACATTGATTGGCGTGCCATTGGCGATATCGCGATCATATTCTTGTTTCAGCGTGTCGCTGTCATATTCGAAATGATTGAATATATAGATTGCCCGATGCTCGGGGTCCTCAACCAGACAGGGGCCGACCTCGTCGCTGCCCAGAAGAGTCGTCAAGCCTACGGCGCCGTCGATCTCGGGTTGTTTCATCTCGGTCCAGCGGCTGACAGGGATCACGCATTCGTCCGAAAACCCACGCAAAAACGGCGAAGAGGGCACGAGATTGCGTTGTCGGAAACAGCCGAATGCCTTCGCGTCCAGCATATGTTTGCGAACGCCGTGGAAGTGATTGATCATCGCCATCCCACCCCAGCACACGCCGAAGGTCGAGTGCACGTTGGTCTGGGTCCAGTCGAAGACCTCGCTGATCTCCTCCCAATAGGTGACGTCATCGAATTCCAGATGTTCGATCGGCGCGCCGGTGATGATGAGCCCGTCAAACTTCTGGTCCTTGACCTCCTGGAACGGGCGATAGAACTCGGCCATGTGGGCGGCTGCGGTGTTCTTTGTGCGATGTTCCGTCATGCGGATCAGCGATAGGTCGATTTGTAGCGGCGTCGCGCCGATCAGGCGGGCGAACTGGTTTTCGGTCTGAATCTTCTTGGGCATCAGATTCAGCAACCCGATCCGCAATGGACGGATGTCCTGACGCATAGCCTGATCCTCGGCCATGACCATGACGCCCTCTTGCGAGAGTACGTCAAATGCGGGCAGGTCAGCGGGGATCTTGATAGGCATCAGGTGCAAGCCTTTGGTGTTTCAGTACAGAGGCGGTAATTAAGCGCGGTTGGCGCGGGTCTCAAGGGTGCGTTCGATCAACTCATCGAAATCCGCGGCGTCACGCACATTGTGCATGTCGTTTGCGGTTACTGCCACGCCCCAGTTTTCGGCCATGGCCTGATAGCGCGGTTGGCGATGGGCCAACGCGCGGGCATAGGTCCAGCGGACAAAGGCGTCGGGGTCGACCTCGGCGGCGGTGCAGCCTTGTTCGATCAGATACTCCTCCCAGACCCGCGTCAGGAATTCGGGCTGGTAGGACATCGGTTTGGGGGCCTTGTCGAAACGGCGGATCAGCTCGGCAGTGTGGTCTTCGTCCCCCTTGAGCCAGATCATCAGGGTCTGGCGCGACAGTTCCGACAGAACCTGATCGCGCGGATCATTTGGGTCGACCCATTCACAGATAGAGCCGCCAGTATCGCAGATAAAATGCGGATATTGGTAAAGGCGCTGCGCGCGGTCGATAAAGTATTCGGTGTCCAGCAGGGCGTGGATCTCGGCGAGGCGGAACTGTTCCTGCCTGCGGCGGTATTCCGACAGCTCCAATCCGCCCAATGCCGGGTTGCCGGGTTTGCCGAGATAGGCGGCGACGGGGGTCAGGTTTTCGAACGAGATATTCGAGCCGATATAGATCGAATCCGTTAGAAGAAGATCACGCAGGAACGGGACCTTCATCGCTTCGGCCTTGGCGTTGTCGGTGATGTATTCGCCCATATAGCGGGTACCAATGCGGTAATCGATCGAGTAGTGGAACCAGTCGCCCGAATCCCGCAGCACATTCGACACATAGGTTTTGCCCAGCCCCGACATGCCGAAGAAAAGCACTTTTTTCCGTGCCGCGCCCTGCCAGTCTTTTGCCGAGTTGTAGATCATCGACCGCTATCCCTTTTTCCAACCTTGCTAATTCGGGGCAGCGGCGGCGTCAATCACGTCTGGCCGAGCGGTTAAGGGTCAAGAGCCCGGCCGCCAGAACCGCAAAGCCCAAATAGGCTTGTGGCGGCAGGGCTTCATCCCGCAAAAGGCTGCCTAAAAGGATCGCCACAGGTGGAATGACAAGCGTGACCAGCATCAGATTTCCGGCACCCGCCATGGCGAGAACGCGGTAGTACAGCAGGTATGCGCCGGCGGTGGCGATGAGCGCGTAGTAGGCAATTGCCAGCCACGTTTCGGCGGGCAGGGCAAATGACGGCATCCCGTCTGTCATTAGGGAGAGCGGCAATATCATCATCGTTGATCCCGTCAGCATCCCCGCAGCGGCAACGATTGGCGAAAGATCGGCGAGGGTCGCGCGAGCCCATGCTCCGGCGAAGGCATAGGACAGGGTGCCTGCGACGATGGCCAACTGCGCCAGATTGCGCAGGTCGAAGGTGACTAAATTCTGCCAACCGATGGCGATCGTCACCCCGGTAAAGCCCAACCCAACCCCAACCGCGCGGGTCAGCGTCAAGCGTTCGTCCCGAAAGAACACCGCAGCGACCAGCACGCCGAAAATGGCAGTCGCTGCGTTCAGAATCGAGGTCAGCCCCGTTTCGATATACAACTGAGCCCACGCCATGAGAGAGAACGGGATCGCATTGTTCAAAAGGCCCATAACCAGAAAGGCTCCCCAAACGCGGCGGTTTGTCGGGATTTTCGACCCCTTGATCCAAACGACCAGCCATAAAGCTAACATCGCCCAGAAAACCCGGTGCAACACCGAGGTCATGACCGGTACCGTATCCAATGCAATACGAATCGACACGAAGGACGCGCCCCAGATTACGCCCAACAGTAAAAGTTCAGCCCATGCACGGCCTGAAAGGTGTTTTTGATCCATCATGCCGGTATTTCGCACGCTGCGATGATTCAAGGCGACCCGAAAGATGCGAAAAAGGCCCCGCCGATCAGGCAGAGCCTTTCAAGTAATCACTGAATGGATCAGTCCAGCGCGTAAGTCAGCTGCAGACCGGCACTCCAAGCAGAGTTGCCGCTGAATTCACCACCAGTGGTGGTGGTGGCGTCGCCGATGTCTGTATAGCGAATGCCGCCCGAGATCTGAGCTTTCTCAATCGAGTAGGTGCCACCTACGCCAACGCTCCAGAAGCCATTGGTCGGGCCGAGGTTCGACACTTCGGAGCCTGTGTCCTTCTCATAACCGAAGGACAGGGCGCCCGAGAATTCTTCGGAGAACTGGTAGCCGACACCCAGAGCGTAGGTGAAGGTGTCATCCGCGAAGCTTACAAGTGGATCGCTGTTGGGCGGTAGGCCGGTAAAGACCGGCGGTGAAACGTCAGACTGCGGCCAGTCGACCCAACGAATCGAACCGAACACCAGAGTCTTGGGCGCAACTCCGGTCTGGAAGTCCAAGTTGACAGACTGAGGCGAGACGATCTCGGTTTCGGTGTCCTGGGTTATCAAAGGTGCGCCGGGAGCCAGTGCGTTGAACGATTCAGTAGACGATACATCGTGGGTGATTTTCGAACTGTAAACCAGCGACACACGTGCCGCGATTTCAGGGCGTTCCCACGCCACGCCGACCACGTAGCCAAAGTCAATTTCGTCGCTGAAGTCGACTTCATAGCCTAGGACAGCCGGAACTGCGACATTGGCTTCGACGCGCTGAGCGCGGACGCCGCCGATGGCACTAAAGCCTCCGCTGAACTTGTAACGCAGCAGTGCAGTGATAGCGTCAAAATCTGCGTCGGCTCTTAATACGTCGGTTCGCCCGCCCAAACCCGCAAGAACTGTTGGATTCAGTGATAGGGGATAATTTGCAGGGTAGCTAACGTCCGCACCGAAAGGTTGATCATAGATCAGGGCAAAATCCAATGTTTCGTTGATTGCCCGTTTGTAACCCAATCCCGGTGAGAAAAAGTCCTCGGCGATGTCTCCGGAGTCGACGTCCCCCAGCCCGGGTGCAAACTGTGAGCCACTGATATCGGGGTCAGCGTAGCCAAGACGTGCCTGAACTACCGAGCCTTCTTCGAAGATCAAGTTGATGCCCTGACCGCTGCGGTCCAGACCCGCCGCGTGAACGCCGGTCGCACCAACGCACAAAGCGCACGCCTGCAGAAGCGCCTTTTTCATAGAATTCCTCCCTAATACTCTCCTGACATCTGCGCGGGGATCGTGTGTGAGTGCGCGCAGTGTGGTTGCTTGGACGCTCGATATTCACTCACGGGTCATTTTAGCGTCAACTAGTGACCGTGCGTTACTTGTGACGAGTGTTAGGGGAATCTGTTGCCAAACTGTTACGATTCTCTGCCCGAACGTTCAGAAAGATACCTGAAAAGATCACAACGGCACCTAGCAGCGTCCAGTGATCCAGCGGTTCGTTGTAAAGAATCACCCCCACAATGGCAATTGTGGGGAGCCTGGCGAAGTCAAAAGGAACAACAACTGTAGCGGGCGCGATCGCCAGCGCGTTGGTAATGCAGAAATGCGCCAGAAGCCCTGCGAACCCCACCAACAATAAGAACGGGGCGGTCGATAAGGTCGGCAGAACCATCTGACCGTCAACGACTGATGCGGCAAAGCCCAGCCCGGTTTGAATGACCGTCAGCCAGAACATGATGCAGCCGATACTGGCGAATTTAGTGAGTTTCTTCGTTGAAATCGTCGTCAGTGCGAAAAAGATGGCAGAGAGAGCTGCGGCGATCACTCCTGCACTTAACGGCACCGCGCCAGGGCGTGCCACGATCAGGATACCGGCAAACCCGATCAGCGCCGACAGGATGCGTATAGTGGTCAATCGCTCGCCCAATAGAAGCGGTGACAGCAGGATCACCCAGATGGGCTGAGTAAACTCAAGTGCAAAAACCTGCGCCAGAGGCACGACCGACACCGCGTAGAACCAAAGGTTCTGTCCGGTAAAGTGCATCACGTTGCGCAGACTGTGCAGCCCCAGACGATGCACCGAAATCTGATGCCATTTTCCTGTCACTGTGAGAACAAGGCTTACCACGCAGATGCCCACAATGCTGCGGTAGAACATGATCTCGAATGTATCATGCGTGACGCTGAGTTCGCGCCCGGCCACGGCCATCGAGGAAAACGACGCAATCGCCCCCAGCATCCAGAGCGCGGCCTTGCCGATTTGCGGTCTGGAACTGTCCATGAAAAGCCCTGTCTATTCTGGAATTTGTTGTCTTGATAAGTAACGGCAAATCGACCGACCAGAAACAAAAAAGCCGGGCAGAAGCCCGGCAATTTATCACTCCCATTCGATCGTGCCCGGAGGCTTTGAGGTGATGTCATAAGTACAGCGGTTGATGCCCTTGACCTCGTTGATAATCCGCGTGGCGGTCTCGCCTAGGAATTCATGGGTGAAGGGGTAATAGTCGGCAGTCATACCATCGACCGAAGTCACCGCGCGCAGCGCGCAGGCATAGTCATAGGTGCGCCCATCGCCCATCACGCCCACGGTGCGTACGGGCAGGATGGCCACGAAGGCCTGCCAGATCTCATCATAGAGACCATGTTTGCGAATCTGGTCGATATAGACGGCATCCGCCTCGCGCAGAATCTCCAACTTTTCGCGGGTGATTTCACCGGGGCAACGGATTGCCAGACCGGGGCCGGGGAAGGGGTGACGACCGATGAAGCTGGCGGGCAGGCCAAGTTCACGGCCCAAGGCACGGACCTCGTCCTTGAACAGTTCGCGCAGGGGTTCAACCAGTTTCAGGCCCATTTTTTCGGGCAGGCCGCCGACATTATGGTGCGACTTGATCGTGACCGAGGGGCCGCCCGAAAAGGACACCGATTCAATGACGTCGGGGTACAAAGTGCCCTGAGCCAGGAACTCGGCCCCGTCGATAGTGTCGGCGTGTTTCTGGAACACGTCGATGAACAGCTTGCCGATGATCTTGCGCTTGGTCTCAGGGTCGGACTGGCCTTCGAGTTCGCCGAGAAACAGCTCGCTTTCGTCCGCGTGGATGAGTTGGATGTTGTAGTTGTCGCGGAACATGCCGACGACTTCCTCGGCCTCGTTCTTGCGCAGCAGCCCGTGGTCGACGAACACACAGGTCAGCTGGTCGCCGATCGCCTCATGAATCAGGATCGCCGCGACCGAGCTGTCGACGCCGCCGGACAGACCGCAGATGACCTTCTTGTCGCCCACCTGTTCGCGGATTTTATCTATCATTTGTTCGCGGTAGGCGCCCATGGTCCAGTCGCCCTTGAACCCAGCGAGCTTCACGAAATTCTCGTACAGCTTCGCGCCTTTCGGCGTGTGATGTACCTCGGGATGAAACTGAACCGCATAGAAGTGACGGCTTGCATCAGCAGTGATCGCGAAAGGCGCGTTAGGCGAGGTGCCGAAAACTTCGAACCCTGGTGCGATTTCGCTGACGTGGTCGCCATGGCTCATCCAGACCTGCTCGTCACCCTCGGCGAACCAGTCTTCGAGAATATCGAGACGGTTCTGAGGCGTCACGAACGCACGTCCGAACTCGGCAGTGCCGTGGCCGCTTTCGACCTTGCCACCAAGTTGATGCATCATCACCTGCTGACCATAGCAGATGCCCAGAATCGGTACGCCATAGTCGAAAATCTCTTGCGGCGCGCGCGGAGAACCCTCGCGCGTCACGCTGTCCGGCCCGCCTGATAAAATCACGGCCTTGGGCGCCATCTGACGCACGAAGTCCATTGTGACGTTCTGATAAGGGTGGATTTCGCAATAGACGTTCAGTTCGCGCAGGCGGCGCGCGATAAGCTGCGTTACCTGGCTGCCGAAGTCGATGATCAGAAGGCGGTCATGGGTGTCCTGGGTCATGGTTGGCTATTAGGTCGCAAGCCTTGCATGTGCAAGCGCTATGACGGCAATAATGCAGGCATGGCAACGGAAAAGGTCGCAAATGTCTGAAATCGAACTGCGCCCGGCGACCGTGGATGACACACAAGCGGTCACAGACTGCATCGCGGCGGCATATGCCACGGCCTTGCGCGACCTGCCAGATTTGCCGGATGTGACCGATGGTGTGGCCGAGGATATCGCAAACCAAACGGCCTGGGTGGCCGTGCAGGGCGGGGATGTCATGGGCTTCATCGTATTTGGTCAGGTTGATGGCGCGGTGATGATCCATAACCTTGCGGTTTCACCAAGCGCCCAGGGTAAAGGGCTGGCAAAGCGCTTGCTAGGTGTCGCCGAAACCACCGCTCGTGTCAGTGGGTTGAAGAAACTCAGGCTGCGAACTCATCGTTTGATGAAGCAGACTGTATCTCTGTATCTTCATCTGGGTTGGGTGCAGCAAAAGGTGAGTGGAAACAGTGTTCTGATGGAAAAAACGCTGACAGAATAGCAACCGGGTCCACCGCGTTGGCGCAAAGCAGATGTCGCTTTTCCCCCGATAGCGCCGTAATCCATATGCTTTTCCCGCTTTAGCTGCTGTACCAAAATAATCAAACCAACCAACAGACGGGATCTTCACATGGCTGAGGCAAACACCCGGCGCCGGGCAAGAGGTGGCGGTGGCGCCGCCCGCCGGGCCGAGCGCACCGCGGTACGTATCGAAACAGCAAAGTATATCGAACGCAACATTCCGAACTTCGAAGTTCTGAACGAAGAAGCGTTGCAGATCATCGAAACCAACGCCGAAACCATTCTGGCCGAGGTCGGTGTCAACTTTGTCGACAACCCCGCCGCGCTTGAGCGTTGGAAGAACGCCGGTGCGGATGTTGACGGTGAGCGGGTCCGCATCCCGCGTGGTCTGGCGCGTGAGTTGATCAAAACCGCTCCCAGCGAATTCACCCAGCACGCCCGCAACCCCGAGAAATCGGTGGTTATCGGCGGTCGCAATCTGGTTCTGGCCCCGGTCTATGGCCCTCCGTTCGTGCGCGACGCTCAGGGTGGCCGTCGCTATGCGACCATGGATGATTTCAACAAGTTCGTGAAATTGGCCTACATGTCCAAATGGCTGCACCACTCGGGCGGTACGGTCTGTGAACCCACGGACATCCCGGTGAACAAGCGTCACCTGGACATGCTGATGGCGCATATGACCCTGTCGGACAAGCCGTTCATGGGGTCGGTCACCGATCCCAGCCGCGCGCAGGATTCGATCGAGATGTGCGAGATCCTGTTCGGCAAAGAATTCGTTCAGGAAAACACGGTCATGACCTCGCTGACCAACATCAACTCGCCGATGACTTTCGACGATGTGATGATGGGCTCTTTGGAAGTATACGCGGCGAATAATCAAGCCTGCATCATCTCGCCCTTCATCGTGGGCGGCGCTATGGCTCCAGTCTCGGTTGCGGGGACGCTGACTCAGGTGCTGGCCGAAGTGATGGCTGGTGTTGCCTATAGCCAGATCATCCGTCCCGGTGCTCCGGCTATTTTTGGTGCCTTCGTGTCGTCGATCGACATGAACTCGGGCGCGCCGACCTTTGGTACGCCTGAGGCGTCGATGGTCACCTATGGCGCAGGTCAGCTGGCCCGTCGTCTGGGACTGCCGTTCCGCTCGGCCGGGTCATTCTGCGGCTCGAAACTGCCTGATGCGCAGGCCGCGTATGAGACAGCCAACTCGTTGAACATGGGCCTGATGGCGGGTGTGAACTTCATGCTGCATTCCTGTGGCTGGCTAGAAGGCGGTTTGGTTGCCGACTTTGAAAAGTTCGTCATGGATGCCGACCAGTTGGGCGTACTGCACGGTCTGGCCAAGGGCGTTGCCTATGACGATAACGCACAGGCAATGGATGCGATCCGGGAAGTTGGCCCCGGCGGTCACTACCTTGGCTGTGCCCACACACAGGCGAACTTCAAGGAGGCATTCTGGAAGTCTGATCTGCTGGACTACAAACCGTTCGAAACTTGGGAAGACGAAGGTGGCCGCGACACGCGCCAGTTGGCGTCGTCGCGGGTTGAGCACCTGCTGGCCAACTACCAGCAGCCGCAGCTCGACCCCGGGATCCACGCGGCCCTGAATGAATATATCGAGAAGAAAAAGGCCTCCATGCCGGACGCCTTTGCTTGATTACTGATATTGCGCGGCGCGGCTGGCCTTGTACAGCTGCGCCTCGCCCAGTAGCGCGATCAGCAGGTCCAGATGACGGACCAAGGAATAGGCCGCATCTTCGGCAACTCGCTGCGCGTTGACCTCTCTCTCCATATCCATCAGCCGGATCAGCGCCGCGCCTGTTCCGGGCAGGGATCCGTAGCCCAGAATGCGCTGCAAGTGCCGATCCCGGTCATAGTCCTGCGCGCCGTGTTTTGCCGCCCGTGCTAACAGGCGAGGGCGGCGTAAAGCGGTAATCATGGTCATCAGATCTTGCATGGAAGGGGTCCCTTGTCTGTGTAAAAGTCTCCGTCTTTGTCACACAACCTAAGCGGGTGTTGCTTTAAATGCTTTCCCTCCGAACGATGGTTTCATGACTGTTTATGATTTTGAATCAAATCTGGTTTTTACCCCCGTTGGTTAACGAACGAGTAACGAAAGCGGCTCTAGTTAGAATTGGTTAACACATTCATCGGGGGCGATTGGAATCAGAATTGGATTGTCGACGAGGGCAAGTAACTATGGAAAATAACGTGGCTTTCACCATTCCGGCCTGGGTACCTGAGGGGGCGCAGAGATATCTGGCGCATACCGAGACCGGTCAGTCGATCCGCGACATTGCGCGGTCCGCGGGGTGCCATGCGTCGACCATACTTCGGCAAATACGTCGCGTTGAAATGCGGCGCGATGACCCGCTGGTGGATGCTGCCCTGCAATCCTTGGCCGAGACGCATTTCTCGGACACCTCCGAGAAGTTCCCAGCCGGGCATGAAGATCGGGTTGCTGCGGCCGAAGAAGAATTCTCGCGCGAGGCGCTGCGGGTTCTTAGGCGGTTATGCGAATCCGGGGCGGTGCTGGCCGTAGCCGAGGAAATGGATAAAGCGGTTGTGGTGCGCGACAGTGGCGACAATAGCGCGACCCGAACGGCGGTTGTGGACTGCAAGTTGGCGCAGGCGCTGGCGTTGAAGGATTGGATCACCTGCGACAATCCCGGTCGCATTTCCCGCTACCGGATTTCATCGTCTGGGCGCACCGCGCTCAGTCAGTTGGTCGCCGAGGCCGAGAACAAGGCGCGCAGCCGCAACGACTTTGGAATGGCCGAGGCGCAGGCTCCGTTTCAAACGGCGTCGTCGCTGGCGCAGGTCGGAGCGGCCAAAACGGAAGGACGCCGTCGGATGCGCTATAGCGCGGCCGAGAGCCCACTGATCGCCCTGGCGCGCCGCCGGGACCGGGATGGGAAACCCTTTCTGGATGAAACCCTTGTCCGAGCAGGAGAGCGGTTACGCGAAGATTTCGAACTGGCCCAGATCGGCCCACAAGTGACGCAGAACTGGGATCATTTCCTGACCGCGGGTGGGCGTGGCAGCTTTGGTGCAGGTATGAAAGATGGACGCGGTTCTTCCGATGCGCGGGATCGGGTCGAATGCGCCTTGTCCGATCTGGGGCCAGGTCTAAGCGACGTAGCGCTGCGGTGTTGCTGTTATCTTGAGGGACTCGAACTTGCCGAAAAGCGTATGGGCTGGTCGGCGAGGTCAGGAAAAATCGTCCTGCGGATCGCGCTTCAGCGCCTAAAGCGCCACTACGAGGATCAGGCGGAAAAGAACCGAATGATCGGCTAGGGTAATAATTTGCCCTTGCGGTTGGGCGGTGTTGAGATAATCAAAGGTTATGAATTTCACGCTCAGACAACTTCAATATTTCAATGCCGTGGCCGATCAGCGTAATTTTGGCCGGGCGGCGCAGATGTGCAACGTCTCGCAACCCGCCCTGTCGGTGCAGATCAAGGCGCTGGAGGAAACGCTGGGCGGCCCGCTGTTCGAACGGCAGGCTCGCGATATTCTGCTGACGCCGCTAGGGCGGGACGTTCTGGACTATGCGCAGCAGGTGCTGGGCGCAGCGGACCGGCTTGACCAGTTCGCGCGCGACCATTCAGGCGGGCACAGGTCTTTGTCTATCGGGATTATTCCCACCATCGCGCCCTATATCCTGCCGGGAGTTCTTGCAGGGCTTCGCGCCTCAGATGTCTCGCTACGGGTGCAGATTCGCGAGGCGCGCACGGACCGTCTATTGGCCATGCTGCGCGCTGGAGAGATCGACGCAGGCGTCATGGCGCTGCCGTCTGGCGGCAATGAGCTGTTCGAACTGCCCTTGTTTGAAGACCGCTTCTTGCTGGCAGGCAGCGCGGGTCGTTTGCAGACCATGAGGCAGGACCCCGAGGCGCTGCGCCCCGTCGATTTGCAAACCACGCAGTTAATGCTTCTGGATGATGGCCATTGCCTGACGGATCAGGCGCTTGAGGTCTGCGGGCAGGATCGCAGCAGTGGGTTGATCAATATGGGCGCGTCTTCGTTGGCGACTCTGTCAAGGCTTGTAGCCGAAGGATTCGGTTTGACGTTGATGCCGGAACTGGCAGCGAAGGCCGAAACCGGGGCGGTGCCGGGGTTAAAGCTACAACGGTTCGGCAAACCGCAGCCCTTTAGAACCGTGGGATTGGTCCGGCGCAGGTCTACCCGTGCCGAGGATTGGTTTGACAGTCTAGCCGATGTGATCCGTGTGGTCGGTGAAGACATCGTGTCGATTACGCGTATATAAATCCTGTCGGTCACGCGTACACAAAAAAGACCCGCCAAAAGGGCGGGTCGTTCCGACTTCAAAAGATGGACGCTCAGGCCAGCGCAGGTTCTTTTGAGTCTTCCAGATGCTGCATCAGCGTTTCCGGTGAGGATACGCCATATGGGTCTTCAGGGCAGTTATCCATCAGGCCGGGCTCTTCGAACCATGCGTCGACCACGCCATCATTGACGATGGCCGCATAGCGCCACGAGCGCATTCCGAACCCCAGATTGTCCTTGTCGACCAGCATCCCCATCTTGCGGGTAAACTCGCCCGAGCCGTCTGGGATGACTTTGACGTTCTTCAGCCCCTGATCCTGGGCCCATTTGTTCATGACAAAGCTGTCATTGACCGACATGCAGTAGATCTCGTCGATCCCTTTGGCGATGAAATCGGCATAGCCGTTTTCGAACCCGGGCAGTTGGTAGGTCGAGCATGTGGGCGTGAACGCACCGGGCAGCGAGAACAGGATGACCCGTTTGCCTGCAAAGTAATCTGCGGTGGTCTTGTCTTCCCAACGGAAGGGGTTGGGGCCTTCGACGGCGTCATCGCGGACGCGGGTGTGGAACGTGACCTCAGGCAGTTTGGCACCGGATTTCATATTCATCTCCTGTTATTCATTGATGATTTTTCGGCTCTTTAAAAGAGTTCCAACCCCGCTTCAATCGGCCTTTTGCTGCAAGTGCGAATTTGCCTAATCTGCTGAAATCGTGCGGTGGTTCGCACCCAATCGCGTGTCGCAACTGTTGAATGCTGCGTCGCAAAAACACCAACGCATGGCGGATATGTCCCAGTGGCATGGTGCGGATCGTCAGACTATGTTAGACGACAGCAAATTGACCCAAAGTCAGGAAAGCCAGCCGTGCGTGATCTGAAGATCCCCGAACAACGTCACCCTGAAAAGGCCCATAAGCCCGATAATGCTCAGCCCAAGAAACCAAGCTGGATTCGGGTCAAAGCGCCGGGCGGCAAAGGTTATGCGGATACGCGGCGGATCATGCGGGACAACAACCTAGTCACCGTCTGCGAAGAGGCAGGTTGCCCCAATGTTGGTGAATGCTGGAGCCAAGGCCACGCCACCATGATGATCATGGGCGAAATTTGTACTCGAGGTTGTACCTTCTGCAACATCGCTACTGGCCGACCGGATGCGCTGGATGTGTTCGAACCGGGTCGTGTGGCCCATGCGGTTGAAAAGCTGGGGCTGAACCACGTGGTGATCACCTCGGTGGATCGCGACGATCTGGCCGACGGTGGGGCAGACCACTTTGCCCAGACCATTCGTGCGGTGCGGCACCGCTCGCCCAAGACGACGATCGAGATTCTGACCCCGGACTTTCTGAAATGCGAGCCATCGGTTCTGGAAGCTGTGGTCGAGGCGAAGCCGGATGTGTTCAACCACAATCTTGAAACTGTGCCGGGTCTCTACCCTGAGGTGCGCCCCGGTGCCCGCTATTTCCATTCTTTGCGCTTGTTGCAGCGGGTCAAGGAACTCGATCCGTCGATCTTTACCAAATCCGGCATCATGGTTGGGCTTGGTGAGCAGGAACAAGAAGTGCGGCAGGTGATGGATGATATGCGCGCTGCCGATATCGATTTTCTGACCATTGGTCAGTACTTGCAACCGACGCCGAAACACCATGCGGTGGATCGGTTCGTGACGCCGGAGGAATTCGCGTCGTACGAAAAAGCGGCCTATGGCAAAGGTTTCCTGATGGTTTCGGCCACGCCGCTGACCCGGTCGTCTTATCATGCGGGCGATGACTTTGCCCGCCTGCGCGCCGCACGGCAGAAAATGTTGGATCAGGGGTGAGTCCCGAGACGCTGGCGCGACTAACCGCTCTGCGCCATGACCTGCACCGGTTTCCCGAACTGTCAGGGCAAGAGAATAACACAGCTGCGCGTGTGGCCGGTCTGCTGACCGATTTGGGCGCTGACGAAGTCCTGACCGGTATCGGCGGTCATGGAGTGGCCGCAGTATTCGATGGCGCGGCACCTGGACCCACCGTCGCCATTCGGTGTGAGTTGGATGGTCTGCCGATTCAAGAACTGGGGGATTTGCCTTACTGTTCGCAGATCCCCGGCAAAGGGCATCTGTGCGGGCATGATGGCCATATGGTCATGGTGCTGGGCGTAGCTGATCATCTGGCCCAGGCCCCTCCGCAAAAGGGCCGTGTGGTGTTGATCTTTCAACCCGCCGAGGAGACCGGGCAGGGGGCAGTATCATATATAGCTGATCCTCAGTTTGCGCCAATCGCGCCGGACTTCGTATTTTCGCTGCACAACCTGCCGGGCCTTGCGCTAGGTGAGGTGCTGCTGTGTGAGGGCCCCGCCAACTGCGCGTCACGCGGGATGCGGGTGATGCTTGGTGGCAAGACCTCTCACGCGGCGGAACCGCAGGATGGAATTTCGCCGGCTGGAGCGCTCGCGTCTTTGATGCCGGAGCTTGCGGATCTAGGAACGGGCGGTGCATTGAATGCCGATTTCGCCCTGACGACCGTGACCCATGCGCGGCTGGGCGAACCCACATTCGGCGTCGCCCCCGGAGCGGCCGAACTGTGGGTGACGCTGCGCACCGTGTCTGACACCCGTATGAAATGCTTGATCGCCGAAGCCGAAGATCTTGTCACCCAAACAGCAGAAGCCCAGGGATTGGCGGTCAAGATCACTTATGAGGATGTGTTTGAGGCCTGCACAAACAATGCGCAAGCAGTGGCTGCGGTTGCCGAGGCTTGTGTCACGGAGGGCGTGCCTTGCACTCTCACGAATGAGCCTCAAAAGTTTTCCGAGGATTTCGGCCAGTTTGGCAAAAGCGCCGCGGCGGCGATGTTTTGGCTGGGTGCCGGACAAGCGCACCCGCAACTGCACAACCCGGACTATGATTTTCCGGACGCGCTGATCCCTGTAGGGGTAGATGTTTTTAGTGCAGTAATTCGATCTCTTGTAGGCCGAGCCCTCAGTTTACGAGATCACTGACAATTCCAACGGCATCAATAACTGTTTTTGTGTCATCGGATATCGACAGGATTTCGTCATCTACGCGGATATACCGCTGACCGGCGGGCAGGGGTTTCAACTTCCAGCCATCGAGGTCGTCAAGATAGTCAAAATCCAAGTCATTAGGGATTTTCTGACCTCGCGTGTAACGCTTGATCTGTCCTGGCGGTACACCGACGCCTTTATTTGTTTTTACCGACTTTTCAATTTTCGACTTGTCGGGGCCTTTACCTTTGCCCTTGTTGTCCTTTGCATCCGCAATTCCAACTGTTGCGGCTACCGCGCAAGCCGCCATAAGTCCAATAGACAGTGTTTTCATACGTAAAAAACCTCCCAAAGTACTCGAATGGTAGTCTCTTGCTGGGAGGAATGTCCAATAATATTCAAATAGGAGAATTTTTAGGAAGCTTAACCACTGCTACTTGCACAAACTGGATAGGTCAGAGGGCCGCTCAGTCTTTGACAAATCGCACCTTGCCAATAAAGGGCAGGTTGCGATTGCGTTGCGCGTAATCGATGCCGTAGCCCACGACAAACTCATCAGGGATTTCAAACCCGATCCAGTCCGAGCGGAAATCGACCTCGCGGCGGCTGGGTTTGTCCAGCAACGCAATGGATTTCAGCCGCGCAGGCTTGCGGCTTTGCAGCAGTTTGGTAACGTGGTTCAGCGTGTGGCCGGTATCGACAATATCTTCAACCACCAACACATCGCGTCCTTCAATTGCGCCGCGCAAGTCCTTGAGAATACGTACTTCACGGCTGCTCTCCATGGAATCCCCATAAGAGGACGCCTCGAGAAAATCCACTTCGATAGGCAGGTCCAACTCGCGCACCAAATCAGCGATAAAGACAAAACTGCCGCGTAAAAGACCAACGACAACCAGCTTGTCGGTTGCGCCAAACTCGGCTGTGATCTCGCGGCACAACTCCTCGATCCGGGCGGCGATGGCCTTGGCCGAGATCATCTCATCTATCACATATGCGCGGTCTGTCATCACTGCCCCCTTGATCTTTGGCGCGCAACATACGACATGACGCGCCATTGTCACCTGCAAATAGCGGACCGCCATGCCGACCCATTCCGAGACACGTCACCTGCCGTATACCGCTCAGCAGATGTATGACCTTGTCGCGGATGTGGCGAAGTATCCGCAGTTTTTGCCGTGGTGCGCGGCGGCCCGGATCAGGCGCACTTATGCGGCGGGCGAGGCACAGGTGCTAGAGGCCGACCTGGTGATTTCCTTCAAAGTGTTCCGCGAACGGTTCGGCAGCCGCGTGACACTACACGCCGAGGAGCGCCGGATCGACACCGAGTATCTGGACGGGCCGTTCAAATACATGAAATCCGATTGGCAGTTCGCGGACGCGCCTGAAGGGGGCTGCAACATCTCGTTTCATGTGGATTTCGAGTTCAAGAACGCCATCCTGCAGGGCATCATCGGGGTCGTCTTTAACGAAGCCATGCAACGTGTGGTCAAAGCCTTCGAGGCCCGCGCCGCAGATTTGTACGGCTAAGGCTTTACCCGACCCCGGCGCACGCTAGACTGCGCCGCATGAGTGATTTTACCAATACCTTGGCCAGGTTTGCTGCTGGCCCCGTTTCCACGTCGCGACAAGCCCGCATCGTGACGTCTTTGTCCGTTTTGGATTGGCTGGCGGTGGGGCGGGCTGGGGTAGACGAACCCGTTTCGCAGACCGTGCGCGCCTTGGTTCTTGATGAGGGCGGCACCATGCAGGCCCATCTATTCGGCGGTGGGGCCGCGCCCTTACGCGGGGCGGCTCTGGTTAACGGGACGGTGTCGCATGCGCTCGATTATGACGACACGCATTTCGCCCATATCGGCCATCCGTCGGTGGCCATTCTACCTGTGGCGCTTGCGCTTGGTGAATGGGACGACCGCATTCTTGTGGATGTTCTTGAGGCCGCTTTGGTGGGGATGGAGGTCTCGATCCGCGTGGGGCTGTGGTTGGGGCGCGACCATTATCAGGCCGGGTTTCATCAGACGGCTACAGCCGGCGCGTTTGGGGCGGCCTTGGCTGCGGGCCGTATTCTGCGGTTCGATGTGGATCAGATGCGCAAAGTTCTGGGTCTGTCGGCGACCCGCGCGGCGGGGCTCAAAGCGCAGTTTGGAACTATGGGTAAGCCCTATAACGCGGGGCTTGCGGCCTCGGCTGGCGTCGAGGCGGCTTTGCTGATCGCCAAAGGTTTTGATCCAAATGTCGAGGCTATGGAAGGCCCTTATGGGTTCGGCGCAACCCATCAGGGGCAAAACGATACGCAAACCGCGCTGGACCGGTTGGGCGAGGATTGGTTGTTCGAATCCGTCAGCCACAAGTTCCACGCTTGCTGCCACGGGCTGCACGCAGCGCTGGAGGCCGCACGCACGTTGGATATCGCCGAACCCGAAGTGGCCGAGATCACGGTCAAGACCCATCCGCGATGGATGAGCGTGTGCAACCAGATTTCTCCGACAACTGGGCTGGGCGCAAAGTTCTCATATCGGACGGTGATTGCGATGCAGGCTCTGGGATATGACACCGCCTTGCCCGTCAGCTATTCCGAGAAAACCTGCGCCGATCCGCGCCTGATCTCGCTGCGCGATCGCGTTACGGTCGAAGCGGATGAAACGCTGTCCGAGACGCAAGCCCACCTGATCCTGCTGCGCCGTGATGGTGCGCGCAAAGAGGCCAGCCATGATCTTCTGACCCCGATGCCCTTATCTGAGCGAGAAGATCGGGTGCGCGGCAAGGCCGCCAAACTGATCGGAGGTGACGAGGCGGACTCGATCTGGTCGATGCTGCGCACAGGAGGCCGCGCCCGCGATCTGGCGGCATTGCTTGCGGATTAGACCACGCGCCAATGCAGCGGGAATCCTGGGTCGAACACCGTGACAGGCCCGTCACCAGAGTCGATTTTTTCGGGATACACGACCGGTTCGCCCTTGGTCAGTGTGATCGTGTCCTCATTCACCGGCAGGCCATAGAAACCGGGGCCATTGAGCGAGGTAAACCCTTCCAGCTTGTCCAACGCCACTTCACGGTCGAACATCTCGGCCACTAGTGACATCGTGTTCGTCGCGGTGAAGCACCCGGCACAGCCGCAGGCCATTTCCTTGTTCGCATCCGTATGCGGTGCACTGTCAGTACCAAGGAAGAACCGCGCATCGCCCGAGGTCGCAGCAGCCAACAGCGCCAGCCGGTGTTCCTCGCGCTTGGCGACGGGCAGGCAGTAGTAATGTGGCTTGATCCCGCCAACCAGAATATGGTTGCGGTTGATGATCAGGTGATGCGCCGTGATCGTCGCGCCCAGATCAGTACCATTGGCTTTGACATAGTCCACGCCGTTCGCGGTCGTGATATGCTCCATCACCACGCGCAGGCTGGGGGTCGATTTGCGGATCGGATCTAGAACGCGCTCGATAAACACGGCCTCACGGTCGAAAATGTCGATCTCCGCATCCGTAACCTCGCCATGCACACACATGGGCAGGCCGATCTCGGCCATCTTTTCCAGTACCGGGCGCACATTGTCGAAATCCCGCACGCCCGAGGCCGAATTGGTCGTGGCCCCTGCCGGATACAGCTTGCACGCCTTGATCAGCCCGCTGGCATGGGCGGCGGCGACATCCTCGGCATCCGTGTCCTCGGTCAGATAGAGAGTCATCAGCGGCTCGAACGCCATCCCATCGGGCAGGGCGGCCAGAATGCGGTCACGATAGGCGGCGGCCTGATCGCCGCGCACCACGGGCGGTACAAGGTTTGGCATGATAATCGCGCGGGCGAAATGGCGCGCAGTTTCGGGCAGGACAGCTTCCAGCATCGCGCCATCGCGCAAATGCAGGTGCCAGTCGTCGGGGCGGCGGATCGTCAGGGTATCGGTCATGGCCCCCGGCTAGCACAGTGCGCGCAGCCGTGAAAGGCCCCGAATGCACGGCTGCCCCTTGTCAACATGCCCGAACGTCGTAACTCCTTGCAAAGCCCCGGTCTTGACGCGCGCGCGCCGTCGTGACCTCTTGTGCCCCGAGGGAGATCGCCATGACACAGCCAAATTCCATCGACGCCGTTCAGACCATGCTGGGCGATCAGGGCTATGTCTGCGGACGGGCCTTGGCCACGGTTGTCTTCCTGTCGCTGAAACTGGGCCGCCCGCTATTTTTGGAGGGAGAGGCCGGTGTCGGCAAGACAGAGATCGCCAAGGCGCTGGCCGCCGGGCTGAACCGCCGACTGATCCGACTACAATGTTATGAGGGGCTAGATGCGTCCTCCGCCGTTTACGAATGGAACTTCCCAGCGCAAATGGTAGCAATCCGCACAGCCGAAGCCTCAGGCGGCGCCGACCGGGGTGCCTTGCAATCCGAGTTGTTCTCGGACGACTACCTGATCGAGCGCCCGCTGCTGCAAGCTATGCGCCCGGACGAACACGGCGCGCCGGTCCTGCTGATTGATGAATTGGACCGTACGGACGAGCCTTTCGAGGCGTTCCTGCTCGAAGCGCTCAGCGACTTTCAGGTTACAATCCCCGAACTGGGCACCGTCAAAGCGCCGGAACCGCCCATCGTCATCGTTACCTCGAACCGGACGCGCGAGGTGCATGACGCCCTGAAGCGCCGCTGCCTCTATCATTGGGTCGACTACCCCGATTTCGAGCGCGAGATCGAAATCCTTCACGCCCGCGCACCCGAAGCGGCACAGGAGCTCAGTCGTGAGGTGGTGGCCTTCGTCCAGCACCTGCGCACCGAAGACCTGTTCAAGAAACCTGGCGTGGCCGAGACGATCGATTGGGCCAAATGCCTGCTGGCACTTGATGTGATCAACCTCAGCCCCGAAGTGATCGGCGACACGCTGGGCGCGATCCTGAAATACCAGGACGACATCCAGAAACTGCAGGGTTCTGAGGCAAAACGTATTCTGGACGAAGCCAAAGCCACGCTTGAACCGGTGTGATGGCTGAGCAGCTTCCCCTAGATATCCCAGATGACCCCAAACTGGCGCAGAACATCACCCATTTCGCGCGGGCCCTGCGCAAGGCGGGATTGCCCGTAGGTACGGGCCGTGTTGTCGATGCCATCCGCGCGGTGCAGGCTGCCGGGTTCTCGGAAAAGCAGGATTTCTACTGGACCCTGCACGCCTGTTTCGTGAACCGCCCCGAACATCGCACAGTGTTCGCGCAGGTCTTTCGAATGTATTGGCGCGACCCGCGGTATATGGAGCATATGATGGCCATGATGCTGCCTGCGATCCGTGGTGTTCAGGAAGACCGCAAGGCCGACGCGGGCGAAAAGCGCGCGGCCGAGGCGCTGTTAGACGGTGTCGAACGCGATCAGCCAGAGACGCAAGACACGGGCGAAGAAACTGAGCTTGAGATCGACGCCTCACAAACCGCCTCGACCGAGGAACGCTTGCGCAGTCTGGACTTTGAACAGATGAGCACCGCAGAGATCGCTCAGGCCAAGCGCATATTGGCCCGTATGACGCTACCCGTAAAACCAATCGAATCCCGGCGCGGTCAAGCCAGCCATGTAGGGCAAAGGATCGACCGCGCCCGCACCTTGCGCGCCGCCATGCGCCAGGGCGGAGAGTTGCACGAAATCGCCCGTCAGAAACCCCGAACCCGCTGGCCCAATCTGGTGGTGCTGTGTGATATCTCGGGGTCGATGAGCCAATACAGCCGCATTATCCTGCATTTTCTGCACTCGGTCTCGAACGCGAAAGGCGCGGGATGGGCCAAGGTTCACGCGTTCACTTTCGGGACGCGGCTGACCAATATCACCCGCCACCTGCATCAGCGCGATGTGGACGCCGCTTTGGCCGCCGCTGGGGCGGAAGCGCAGGACTGGGAGGGCGGCACCCGCATCGGCGAATGCCTGCACGCGTTCAACCGCGACTGGTCGCGGCGCGTCATGGGGCAGGGAGCGGTGGTTCTGCTGATCTCGGACGGATTGGACCGGGGCGAACCGCAAGCGTTGGGAAAAGAGATGGAGCGTCTGCACCTTTCCGCCCGCCGTCTGATCTGGCTGAACCCACTGCTGCGCTGGGACGGGTTTGCACCTAAGGCGCAGGGCGTGGCCGCGATGTTGCCGCATGTAGACAGCTTTCGGGCCGGGCATTCGATTGCCTCGCTCGAAGATCTGGCCGAGGTCATCTCGAAACCCGATGACATGGGTGAGAAAGCGCGGCTGATGACCGCGCTTTCGAGTTAGGGTTAACTCAGCTGTTCTTCATTGCACTTGCGGGCCATTTCCATGGCCTTGTAGGTGCCAGTCAGATCCACGGTGAAGGCAAATTCCTTCTCGGGGAAGACAAGCATCACCTTTTGCTTGGCAATGTCTTCAGCGAATTGGGGATCATTGGACAGAACGTAGCCGCCCGAATACCCCTTGGTGATGTTACCCTTCATGCCGGTGGCTTCACCGATATAGAGATTGTCGCCCAGAAGAATTGCCACAGCCTCGGTATCGCCGCGCTTGATGTCGGTTTTTTCTTTGGTGAAGACGCCCACATAGCCAACGCCGCGATCTTCGGTTAGCCCCATCTGAACCACGTTCTCGGAGTCATCGATAGCCTCAATCAGGCAGGATTTCTTGTCCTGATCAATGAATACCTTCCAGCCCTCGACCTCGCCATAGCGCAGGAATGTATCTGCACTGACTGCCGTAGATGCCAAAAGTCCGATTGCTGTTCCGAGTGCAAAAATGCGTTTCAACTCTTTGTCTCCCTTGTGAAAATTAAATATGCGCATATTGGAATGCAGCAGATGTATGTGTAGGCTAGAATCTGCTCTGCAGACAATCAATGCTTTGCAGAAAATGGTAAAAACTCAGCTAATTCGCGCCGAAGCCTGACTGCCGCGTCTGACCTTAAAGTCGGGGTTCCTTTTCATCTGGCCAAACCTGCCTATGTTGGGTCAAAGCACTATGGGAGGGCGCAATGGACAGATTCGACAACAGCCCAGAAACTGCGCTGCGCTGGTTCAGCAATGGCAAAAAGGCCGCGCTCGCCACCGTGGTTGAGACTTGGGGAAGCGCCCCGCGCCGTGTGGGCGCGCAGTTGGTCATTGGCGGCGATGGTCGGATCGAAGGCTCGGTTTCGGGCGGTTGTGTCGAAGGCGCTGTGATCGTCGAAGCGCTTGAGGCCATAGATGAAGGCGAAGCACGTCTGTTGGAATTTGGTGTCAGCGACGAAGATGCGTTCGCTGTTGGTCTGGCCTGTGGAGGGACGATTCGGGTGTTGGTCGAGCCCATCGGAAGCGTTCTGCCCGAACCCATGCTTCGTGATCTGGTCGAGGCGCGTGCCGCGCGAGTTCCACTCGCCTATGAGGTAAATGTCGAGACCGGCCACCGCGCGCTGCGTCGCAACGCTTATACCGACCGGCTGCGCATGGATCGCTCGGGGTTTGAAGAGGACGGCAAGACCTTTGTGGCCGTTTACAACCCACCTTTGCGCCTGATTGTCGTGGGTGCGGTTCATATTGCGCAGGCGCTGGTGCCGATGGCACGGATTGCAGGGTATGACCCCGCGATTATCGACCCACGGGATGCTTTTGCGTCCAGCGCCCGTTTTCCGGGTGAAAACATACTGACCGATTGGCCGGATGAGGCTGTTGCCAAGCTGGGTCTGGATTCGCGCACTGCTGTGGTGTTGTTGACCCACGACCCCAAGCTGGACGACCCGGCGCTGGAATCAGCGTTGGCCGCCGGGGTGTTTTACATCGGTGCTCTGGGCTCGACCCGGACCCATGCCAAACGCGTGGCTCGTATGACCGAGGCCGGGTTCACCGAAGATCAGATTGCCCGCATTCATGGTCCGGTTGGTCTGGATATCGGGGCTGCCGATCCGTCCGAAATTGCAGTCGCCATATTGGCACAGATGACCGCCGTGTTACGAGGCAAGGCGTGAAGTTCGGTCCTGTCCCCGTTGCCGAGGCCGTAGGCACGATCCTTGCCCATTCGATCAAGGTCGGTGACCGTAAGCTGCGTAAAGGCATCGCGCTGACGGCAGACCACATCGAAGACCTGACCGAGGCTGGCCTTGGCTCCGTCACTGTCGCGCAACTGGAACCCGGTGACTGTCACGAGGATGAGGCCGCCCGGATGCTGGCCGCCGCTCTAGCTCCGAACCCAACCGAGGCGGGTTTACGCGTGACCCAACCATTCACCGGTCGCGTGAACCTGCTGGCGGATGGACCGGGCGTCGCCGTGCTGGATGTCGAGGCGTTGGAAGCGTTCAATCGCGTCAACCCGATGATCACCGTCGCGACTGTTCCGCAATACCAGCAGATGGGCGAAGGCGGCATGGTGGCTACGATCAAGGTTATCTCTTATGCCGTGCCCGGAGGCGATGTGATGCACGCAGCACGTCTGGCACAGGCATCCATCCGTATGGTCTCGCCGGTTCACAAAACGGCGGGTCTGGTGGTGACTGATATTCCCGGTGGCCCGTCGAACGAAAAGGGGATCGCAGCGATCCGCGGCCGTGTCGAAGCCCTGGGGATGGAACTGTCAGACGTTCGGATCGTCCCGCATCAGGCAGAACCTTTGTCCTCGGCTGTGTCCGACGCTGAGGGGGATATCGTCATGATTCTGACCGGCTCGGCCACGTCCGACGTTTGCGACGTGGCGCCCGAGGCGGTACGCGCCGCCGGAGGGCAGGTGGACCGGTTCGGAATGCCGGTCGATCCGGGCAACCTTCTGTTTCTCGGAACGCTTAGCGAGCGGCCCGTGATTGGCTTGCCGGGCTGCGCGCGTTCACCTGCACTGAACGGGGCCGATTGGGTTTTGTCCCGCGTGGCCTGCGGGATCGAAACAACGGGGCTCGACATCGCCGGAATGGGTGTTGGTGGGTTGCTGAAAGAGATCCCGACGCGCCCGCAGCCCCGTTCTTCTCGGAAACCGTGATGCGGTGAGCTTTCCCGACAATCCTCTGAACCGCCTCAGATTTTTGTTCTCAAATGAAAACCCGCGTGTTTAACTCCACCCGAGGAACAACACGAAACGGGAGGATTTCATGGCACAGGTCTCGATGACTGTGAACGGCGTAGCTGTGAGCGGTGAAGTTGAGGGACGGACGTTATTGTCTGGCTTTTTGCGTGATCATTTGGGGATGACGGGGACGCATGTTGGGTGTGACACGGCGCAATGTGGTGCGTGTGTTGTGCATGTTGATGGTCAGGCTGTGAAGTCTTGCAACATGCTTGCGCTTGAGGCGGACGGGTCTGATGTTGGCACGATTGAAGGTCAGGCGACTGCGGATGGGTCTTTGAACGTGATCCAGCAGGCGTTTCAGGATCATCACGGTCTTCAGTGCGGGTTCTGCACGCCGGGGATGGTGATGAGTGCGGCGGCCTTGCTGAAGGACAATCCGCGTCCGACCGAGGCCGAGATCCGGCATTATCTGGAAGGCAACCTGTGCCGGTGCACGGGCTATCATAACATCGTCAAGGCGATCATGGCCGCATCGGGTCAGGACGTGAGCAACATCGCTGCCGAATAGGGCGGCGGGCAAGAATTTTCGTCGAAAATTCTTTTCCAGGGAGGAGATCAAGCAATGCCCAAAGACAGTGGCATCGGAGCCAGTTCCAAGCGGCGCGAGGACGTGCGCTTTCTGACCGGAGCGGGCAATTATACCGACGACATCAACGTGGCCGGACAGGCCTATGTGTATTTCCTGCGCTCGGATATCGCGCATGGCCGGATCACCAGCATCGACACCTCGGCCGCTGAGGCCATGCCTGGTGTGGTCAAAGTGTTTACCGGCAAGGATTTCGAAGGGGTGGGTGGCATCCCCTGCGGCTGGGAGGTGACCGACAAGCACGGTGCGCCCATGCAGGAACCGGCGCACCCCATTCTGGCGCAAGGTAAAGTGCGTCATGTGGGCGATCCCATCGCGGCCGTGGTGGCTGACAGCCTGGAACAGGCGCGCGACGCGGCCGAGGCGATCGATCTCGATATCGAAGAACTGCCCGCCGTGATCGACATGAAAGCCGCCGCCCAGGAGGGCGCGACGCTGGTCCATGACGATCTGAAGAACAACATCTGCTATGACTGGCAGCTGGGTGAGGCGGATGACGCTAAGGTCAATGAGGTCTTTGCCAATGCGGCCCATGTGACCACGCTGGATCTGGTGAACAACCGTCTGGTTGCCAACCCAATGGAGCCGCGCGTGGCGGTGGCGGAATACAGCCGCGGGACCGAGGAGTATACGCTCTATACCACCTCGCAGAACCCGCATGTGATCCGTCTGCTGATGTGCGCCTTTGTGCTGGGCCTGCCGGAGCATAAGGTGCGCGTTGTGGCCCCGGATGTGGGCGGTGGTTTTGGCACCAAGATCTTCCATTATGCGGAAGAGGCATTTGTGACCTTTGCGGCCAAGGCCTGCAACCGGCCTGTGAAGTGGTCGGCCAGCCGGTCCGAGGCGTTCATGTCCGATGCTCATGGCCGCGACCATGTCAGCACGATCGAACTGGCGCTGGATGCGGACAATAACTTTGTCGGTCTGCGCACCAACACCTTTGCGAACCTTGGCGCCTATCTGTCGACCTTCTCAAGTTCCGTGCCCACATGGCTGCACGGCACGCTGATGGCAGGCAATTACAAGACGCCGGTCATTCAGGTGAACGTGAAGGCGATGTTCACCAACACGGTGCCGGTGGATGCGTATCGCGGCGCGGGCCGGCCCGAGGCGACCTATCAGCTGGAGCGCGTCGTCGACAAAGCCGCGCGCGAGTTGGGGGTCGATCCCATTGCGCTGCGCCGGCAGAACTTCATCACCCAGTTCCCCTATGACACGCCGGTGGCGCTGACCTATGACACTGGCGATTACAACGGGACCATGGACAAGCTGGAGGCCGCCGCCGATCTGGCCGGCTTTGCCGCGCGGCGCGCGGAAAGCGAGGCCAAGGGCAAGCTGCGGGGCCTTGGGATCAACTGCTATATCGAGGCCTGCGGCATAGCGCCGTCGAACATCGTGGGCATGCTGGGCGCGCGCGCGGGTCTCTATGACGCGGCGACCGTGCGGGTGAACGCCACCGGCTCGATCAGTGTCATGGTCGGTGCACACAGCCATGGACAAGGGCATGAGACCGCCTTCCCGCAGGTTGTGGCCGACATGATCGGCATCGACGAGTCGATGGTCGAGATCGTGCATGGCGACACCTCGAAGATCCCGTTTGGGATGGGCACCTATGGCTCGCGTTCGCTGGCGGTCTGTGGCTCGGCCATGGTCAAGGCCACCGAGAAGGTGATCGACAAGGCCAAGAAGATCGCCGCTCACCTGCTGGAGGCGTCGGAGGCTGATATTGAGCTGAAGGATGGTCAGTTCAGCGTGGCGGGCACCGATAAATCGGTGGCCTGGGGCGATGTGACCCTGACGGCCTATGTGCCGCATAACTACCCGCTGGAGGTCGAGCCGGGGCTGGAGGAGACCGCGTTTTACGACCCGGCCAACTTTACCTTCCCCTCGGGCGCCTATGCCTGCGAGGTCGAACTGGACCCCGAGACCGGCAAGGTCAGCATCGAGGCCTTCACCGCCGCCGATGACTTTGGCAATATCGTCAACCCGATGATCGTGGATGGTCAGGTGCATGGCGGTATCGGTCAGGGTATCGGTCAGGCTCTGCTGGAGAACTGCGCCTATGACGAGAATGGCCAGCTGCTGAGCGCGTCCTTCATGGATTACGCCATGCCGCGCGCCGATGATGTGCCCTTCTACGGCGTGGATCATTCCAGCCAGACGCCATGCACGCATAACCCGCTGGGTGTGAAGGGCTGTGGTGAGGCTGGGGCCATTGGCTCGCCGCCGGCTGTGGTCAATGCGGTTCTGGATGCGATGAACTCGGGCGGCAAAGCGGTGGATCACATCGACATGCCGGTCAGCCCGTCGCGCGTCTGGGCGGCGATGAACAGCTGAGTTGAGAGGGTGGACCGGGGGCCAGCCCCCGGACCCCCGAGGTATTTTTGAACAGAAGAAGGGCGGGGCGTGCCGTGTCCTGATTTTGGAAAGGAAAAGCGGAATGTATAATTTCGAGTTTGAGAAGCCCTCGAGCATCGCCGATGCGGTGGCTGCGTTGGGGGCTGAGGATGCGCAGGCGTTGGGGGTGGTCAGACGCTGATCCCGACGTTGAAGCAGCGGTTGGCGGCGCCCTCGGCGCTGGTGTCGCTGAGCGGGATTGCCGAGATGCAAGGGGTTTGCATCGAGGATGATGGCTCGGTCGCTATCGGTGGGGCGACGACCCACGCCACGGTGGCGCGCGAGGCGGCGGCAAGCTATCCGGCGCTGGCAGCATTGGCGGGGCAAATCGGGGATCCGGCAGTGCGCAATCGCGGCACCATTGGTGGCTCGGTGGCCAATAACGATCCGGCGGCCTGTTATCCGGCGGGTGTGTTGGGCTCGGGCGCAACTATTGTGACCAATGCGCGGCAGATCGCGGCGGATGATTTCTTTCAGGGCATGTTCACCACGGCGCTGGACGAGGGTGAGATCATCACATCCATCCGCTTCCCGGTGCCGCAGGCGGCGAGCTATCAGAAGTTCCTGCAGCCGGCCTCGCGCTTTGCGTTGGTGGGTGTCTATCTGGCGCGGTTTGCGGATAGTGTCCGCGTGGCCGTGACCGGTGCCAGCGAGGACGGCGTGTTCCGCTGGTCTGAGGCCGAGGAAGCCCTGACAAAAGAGTTCCGCGCCGACGCGCTGATGGGTCTCAAGGTGAACCCGATGAACATGATCGGCGATCTGCATGGCAGCAAAGACTACCGCGCGCATCTGGTCAGCGTCATGACCAAACGCGCCGTACAAGCCTGCGCGTAACCGCCTAGACAAACGAACCCAAAAGCCCCGCAACAAAAGCGGGGCTTTTTTATCGCCGGATACGTGGCGTTTTGGAGGGAGCCCAATACGCGCCGTTTTGTTCCCTGGCTTTTTCGTAGGCCTGAACTTGGTTCAGTGCCTCTGCACCGCCTGCGTCGAACAACTGCCCAAGAAGGCATTCAAGGACAGCCATTGCGCCGGAATATGCAGAAAAGTGATGCAGGGATCTTGTGCTGACCGGGAACAGGACGTCGGGTTGAATGCCTGGTGCGACCACCTCGCTGTCGGTGATCAGGATGAGGCGCATCCGGCGGGCTAGCGCAGAGCGCATCGATTGGATTGTATCTGCGGAATAGGGGTGAACGGTGATGGCCAGCAGGCAGTCTTGCTGGGTCGCGTCCACGAGGTCATCGCTGGCTGCGCCAATATGTCGTGGGATCAACTGTATTCCGGGATGTGCCATTCGGCCCACATACGAGAAATAGTAGGATAGCGCATAACTGGCGCGGGTGGCGGTGACAAAGCACCGCCGAGAGGACGTGATGACATCCAGCGCCTGCGCCGTTTTTTCGGGCGTCATCAACCGAAGGGATCGGGTTGTTACATTCAGTGTGGTTTCGGCGAATTTGGCCTGTGCCTGATCGGCGGGCGTGCCTTCGTGCAATTCCGCCAACCAGCTTTGGTTCAGGTGTCGCTCCCGATCAGTTAGCAGAGCATGGCGAAAGGGTGCGCGGAAGGCCTCGTAGCTGTCGTACCCAAGTCTTTCGGACAGCCGGACCAACACATTGGTGCTGACGCCGATCTTGTCGGCAGACACTCGGATTGGGTCCAGCGCGATATTGCCGGGATGGTCGAGTACGTATTTTGCTGCCGCTTGCAGGGCCGGGGGCAACTGATCGATTGTACCGCGCAAGCGTCGGGTCAGGGAATTGAGTGTCATGTTCCGCATAAAAACAAATGTTTTGAAAAAGGCAAATTGAAAACATTGAAGCGAACCGTCATGTCCGAGGTGTTCAAAAGGATGTGCCAATGTCTGCCCAGAAGACGCCCAACAAACCCTATGTTCTGGTTGCGCCAAACGGGGCGCGGCGCGGGGTTAAGGATCATGCCCATCTACCAGTGACGCTGGATCAGATCACGGTGACGGCGCAGGCATGCCATGGGGCCGGGGCGCAGGGTCTTCACTTGCATATCCGTGATGCGCAGGGACGGCATAGTTTGGACGCGGGGCAATATCTGGAAACGATTGCCGAACTACGCAGACAGGTCCCGACGCTGGACATCCAGATCACAACCGAAGCGGCCGGTCTGTATGACGTGCAGACGCAGTATGACTGTCTGGCCGGGGTGAGGCCGGGTTGGGCCTCGGTCTCTGTGCGCGAGATTGCGCGCGCGCCGGACCTCGCAGATCGGGTTTATGGGCTATGTGCCGAACAGGGGACGCGGGTTCAGCATATCCTTTATGATGCAGCAGACGTTGCTTTGTTGGCGCAATGGCGCGCGTCGGGCATAGTACGAATGGAACAGTCGGAGCATCTGTTGGTTCTGGGGCGGTATTCGGCAGGGTTGAATTCAACACCCGAGGATTTGGACAGGTTGCCGCCGTTCGATGCGCCCTGGATGGTCTGTGCTTTTGGGCCGCGGGAACATGCGTGCCTTGCGATGGCTGCGAAAAAGGGTGGAGACGTGCGTGTCGGGTTTGAAAACAGTCTGACGGACCACGCCGGAACCCCTTGGGCCGACAACGCGGCATCTGTTGCCGCTTTGGTAGAAACTTTGAAAGGTATCAGATCATGAGCCACGTTTTTCCACGCCATACCAAGGCTGATCTGCCAACTGCTGTTGGAGGCGACGGATGCTATCTGATCGACTCTCAGGGGCGTCGGTATTTGGATTGTGGCGATGCGGCTGTGTCTTGCCTTGGCCACTCGGATCATGCGGTGATTGCCGCTGTTCAAGAGCAGGTTGGAAAGATCGCGTTTGCCCATTCCGGGTTCATGACCTCGGAACCGGCCGAGGCGTTGGCGGATCTGCTGATCAAACACGCACCGGGTGATCTGGACCGCGTTTATTTTGTATCGGGCGGATCCGAGGCGACCGAGGCCGCGATAAAACTGGCGCGGCAATATTTTCTTGAGATCGGGCAACCAGACCGGCGTCATGTGATTGCACGTCGTCAAAGCTATCACGGGAACACCTTAGGGGCCTTATCGGCCGGCGGGAACGCATGGCGGCGTGCGCAGTTTGCGCCGATGCTTATCGAGATGTCTCATATCCCGGCCTGCTACGAATACGGCGAGAAACCCGAGGATGAGAGTAGCTTTGATTATGGCCAGAGGGTCGCAAACGCGCTTGAGGCAGAAATCCTGCGGTTGGGACCGGACAGCGTGATGGCGTTCATGGCCGAACCCGTAGTTGGGGCAACATTGGGTGCGGTACCGGCGGTCGAGGGGTATTTCAGACGAATCCGCGAGATTTGTGACCAGTACGGTGTGTTACTGATCCTGGACGAAGTAATGTGCGGTATGGGGCGCACAGGGCATCTGTTCGCTTGCGATCATGAGGGTGTCGCCCCCGATATCCTGTGCATTGCCAAAGGTCTGGGGGCGGGATATCAGCCGATCGGGGCCATGATGTGCACCGGGAAGATTTATGACGCAGTCCGAGACGGCTCCGGCTTTTTTCAGCACGGTCACACCTATATTGGCCACCCCGTTGCAACAGCAGCGGCACTTGCCGTTGTGACACAGATGATCGAGCGGGATCTGCCGCATCGCGTGATGCAGATGGGTTCGATGGTTCAGGACGCTTTGCTTGCCGAGTTCGGTCAGCACCCCAATGTCGGAGATATTCGGGGGCGGGGGCTTTTTCGTGGAATCGAGTTGGTCGCGGACCGTGTAACCAAAGCCCCCTTTGATCCGTCACAGGGTGTGGCTACCAAGATCAAAAAGGCCGCTTTAGCGGAAGGTTTGATCTGCTACCCGATGTCAGGCACACGCGATGGGCGATTCGGAGACCACGTTCTTTTGGCTCCTCCTTTCATTCTAAAGGAGACTCAGGTTGGCGAAATGGTCACAAAGTTGAGTAATTCTTTGGCCGCAGTCGTATAACGTGTTTGTGTACTGACAGCTCCTGTGTAATTAATACACTTATTCATTATTTTATTGTGAATGAGTGTGAGTAATGATCGCAGACATTTGGTCAAGTTTTCGGGCACTGCCACTATGGGTACAGTTATGGATGACGTTCATCCTTGTGCCTGTGAATCTCGGCACTCTGGCTTTTGTTGATCAACCGCAGGGTGCACTGATTGCGGCCTTGGCCGTGACAGGAATGGCGTTGAATATTCCTATCATGAGGGCCGCACGCGGCATGTCCAAGGCCATGGCTCTGCCTCATCTGATCTGCTGGGTGCCGATGGTGGCGATCATCATAATCCTGCTAACGGATGGAACTCCGCTGACCACCGGATTTGTTCGGTTTCTGGTTCTGCTTTTGATCGTCGATCTGATCTCATTGGGATTTGACTTGAACGACTCAATCGTGTGGCTGCGTGAACGGCAGGATGAACAGAAAAAAGCCCCCACGGCGGGGGGCTTTGAATAACATCCGGTAATTCTGATTACTTCTGAGGAAGCGGCCCGATCATCATGATCATCTGACGGCCTTCCATTTTGGGCATGTTTTCGACCTTGCCCAGATCCTTGATGTCCTCTGCCACGCGCTCCAGCAGTTCACGCCCAAGATTCTGGTGTGCCATCTCACGGCCTCGGAAGCGCAGAGTGACTTTGACCTTGTCGCCCTTTTCCAGGAACTTGAAAACGTTCTTCATCTTGACGTCATAGTCATGCGTGTCGGTGTTGGGTCGGAACTTGACCTCTTTCACCTCGATGACTTTTTGCTTCTTACGCGCTTCGCTTTCGCGTTTCTGCTGTTCGTATTTGAACTTGCCAAAGTCCATGATCTTGCAGACCGGCGGGTTCGCGTTTGGCGAAATCTCGACCAGGTCTAGGCCCGCATCTGCGGCAAGTTGCATGGCTTTGGCGGGATGAACCACCCCGACGTTATCTCCATCAGCGCCGATCAGGCGGATTTCGGGGGCACGGATTCTTTCATTGACGCGCGGGCCGGTATCTCTCTGAGGCGGCGCGTTGTGAGGTCTGCGGGCTATGGGTTCATTCCTTTGATGATTGCAGAAATTCGAGCCCGAAATTTAGACCGCTCCGGTGCCTGATTCAAGCGTGATCCACGCCAAAACGATGGAATTTCGGTGGTTTCACAGCAGGTTTATGCGCCGGTCAGGGGTAACCCGGTGACCGGCGCGGCCTGACTAGCCTACAAAGGCCTTTTCGATGACGAATTCCTTGGGTTCGGAATTCGCGCCTTCACGCAAGCCGAACTCTTCCAGAATGGCTTTGATATCGAGGTTAAAGGCCAGTGAGCCACAGACCATAGCACGGTCGGTTTCCGGCTTGATGCCACCTTCGATACCCAGATCGGCAAAGACAGTGCCGTCTTGCAGCAGGTTGGTGATGCGGCCCATCTTGGGGCTCTCTTCCCGTGTGGTGGTCGGGTAGTATCGGATCTTGTCGGCGAAACCTTCGCCCATCAGCTCGGCCAGCATCTCGTCCTTACGGATGTCTTCGATCAACTGACGACCGTATTCCAGTTCGGCCACTTCGCGGCAGGTATGCGTGATGATGACCTCATCATAATCTTCATAGGTCTGCGGTTCGCGCAGCAGCGAGGCGAAGGGCGCAAAGCCGGTGCCGGTGGCGAAGAACCACAGGCGTTTGCCGGGCAGCAGGGCGTCATGTACCAGCGTGCCAACGGGCTTGGGCCGCAGGATAATCTGATCGCCGGATTTGATATGTTGCAACTTTGACGTCAGCGGACCATCCTGCACCTTGATCGAGTAGAACTCCAGCTCTTCGTCCCAGGAGGGCGACGCGATCGAATAAGCGCGCAGAAGCGGTTTTTGGCGGCCGGTCTTGGGGTCGGGATCGCCCATCAAACCGATCATCACAAACTCGCCCGAGCGGAACCGCAGCGAGGCCGGGCGCGACACTTTGAAGGAAAACAGGCTGTCGGTCCAATGCTTGACGTCGGTGACGGTCTGGGCGTCGGGCAGAACGGGGGCCTTCACGGCGGTTGCTTCACTCACTGGTTTCATCTCTGTCATCGTTATATCCGCCAGTTGGGTAAACCGGCATCTCCGTTTAATCTTTGATCCACGTCAGGAAAAGGGGGCAGTTGCCCCCACGTCCTGTCCTCAAGCTGACCGATGGCGGTCTTAACCGCGCAGGCGGGCCTGATAGTTGTTGTCTTCCCAGTTCGACCGGGCCAGCCACTGATCCTCGGGCTGACGCTGGGCCAGTGCCAGGTCGATCTCGACCTCGTCAAAGCCGCTACGGCGAGCCATGGCGAATTGATCCGCCAGTACATGGCCGCGGGCGCGCAGACGGCCGGTATAGCCTTTCAGGCGCAAAATGCGGGCAATGGTAAAGCCGCGCCCATCAGCCGACGACGGAAAGTCCACGCGCACCATTTTGGCGCTGCCCAGACGTTCAAACAGCTCATCCGGATCGGTGTCCGAGGCCACATCCAACGCAACCACGTCATTGGCGGCGTCTTCCAGCGTAACAAACCCATCGGTCCAGTCATCGGGGGCGAAGCCCTCATCATTTACGATTACGTTCATGTTGTCTCTCCGGCGCGCACCATCTTGCCATCGACAAAATGGATGCCGCATTCTTCCTTGTTCTGATCGCGCCAACGTCCGGCGCGAGGGTCTTCGCCTTCTTTGACCGGCGAGGTGCAGGGCGCACAACCGATCGAGGGGTATCCTTTGGCCACCAGTGGATGCCGGGGCAGGTTGTTTTCTTCCATATAGGCGCGCACATCCTCGGGCGCCCAATGGGCCAACGGGTTGACCTTGATCCGGCCAGTGCCGTCTTCGACCTCGAAGAACTCCAGCGCGGCGCGGGTGCCGGACTGAAACCGTTTGCGCCCGGTGATCCAGCCGCAGTAGCCCGCCAGGGCCCGTTGCAGCGGGAAGGTCTTGCGCAGGTTACAGCACGCATCCGTATCCCGCAGACGCAGGGCACCATAGGGGTCGTCGCGCTTCACATCCTCGTCCTCGGCGCGGATGATCTGAACGTTTTTAAGCCCCAGACGTTCGCTGACCTCCTGCTGGTATTCCAGCGTTTCGGTAAACAACATCTGAGTGTCCACAAACAGCACCGGGGTCATCTTGTCGACCACCGCCGCCATGTGCAGCAACACCACCGACTCGGCCCCAAAGCTGGACACCAGGGCAAGATCTTCAATCTGGTCAATGGCACCGTGCATCACGTCATGCGCGCTGTGGTGCCGGAACCGGGCGTTCAGCGCCTCGACTTTTTCGGTCAGTTCGCTGCGGGCTTTGCCCAGTTCCGTCTGGATCAGATCAAGCGGCATTCGCCTGAGCCTCGGGGTACAGAGCTGCCTTGAACGGAGCCATGCCGACACGGCGATAGGTCTGCAGGAACTCTTCTTCGGGGCTGTCGCGCTGTTCCAAATAGGTGTTCACGATCCGCTCGACCGCCGGGACGATCTCATCATAAGCAAAGCCTGGACCGGTACGGTCGCCGATGGCTGCCGTTTCAGTGCCGTCGCCGCCCAGAGTGATCTGGTAGTTCTCGACGCCTGCACGATCCAGACCCAGAATGCCGATGTGACCCACATGGTGGTGACCACAAGCGTTGATGCAGCCCGAGATCTTGATCTTCAGGTGGCCGATATCATGCTCCAGCTTAAGATCGTCAAAGCGGGTTGCGATTTCCTGTGCAACCGGGATCGAACGTGCCGTGGCCAGCGCGCAGTAATCCATGCCGGGGCAGGCGATGATGTCGCTGATCAGGCCGATATTTGCGGTGGCCAGATCGTATTCCTTCAGCTTGGCGTGGATCGCGGGCAGGTCCGATTTGTGGACATGCGGCAGGATCACGTTCTGCTCGTGGCTGATGCGCAGCTCATCATAAGCGAACTCTTCAGCCAAATCGGCCATCACGCGCATCTGTTCTGCGGTCGCATCACCCGGTGTCGCGCCGTGCTTTTTGATCGAGATCGTGACAATCGCGTGGTCCGCGTTCTTATGCGGCGCGATATTGGTATCGACCCACGAGCGGAAGACTGGATCGTTGGTATAGGCGCTCTCAAAGGACGCGACCGAGCCCTGACGGAAATCAGGCGCTGCAAAGTGGCCCTTGATCTCTTCCAACAACGCCATATCGGCGCCTTTGAATTGGGGGCGGACCTGAAGGAAGCGCTCGTTTACCTTGGCGCGGATGGTGTCGATGCCGTTTTCATGAACGGTGATCTTGATGCGTGCTTTGTATTTGTTGTCACGGCGGCCGATCTGGTTCCAGACAGACACAGTCGCTTCAAGATAGGCCAGCAGGTCGTCAAAGGCGACGAAATCCGACAGTTCCTTGCCGATCATCGGCGTACGGCCCAGACCACCGCCCACGATCACGCGGGCGCCCAGAACGCCGTCGCGTTCAACCAGTTGTAGGCCGATGTCGTGCGCTTTGATTACAGCACGGTCGTTTTCCGAACCGGTGATGGCGATCTTGAACTTACGCGGCATGAACTGGAATTCCGGGTGATCGGTGGACCACTGGCGCAGCAGTTCGGCATAGGGGCGAGGATCGGCGATCTCGTCCGCGGCGGCACCGGCGAAATGGTCGGCGGTCACGTTGCGGATCGTGTTGCCCGAGGTCTGGATGGCGTGCATGCCGACCTCGGCCAGCGCGTCCAGCATATCGGGAACGTCGTTCAGCTTGGGCCAGTTATACTGGATGTTCTGGCGGGTGGTGAAATGGCCATAGCCCTTGTCCCACTTCTCGGCCAGCAGGGCCAGTTGGCGCATCTGTGCACTGGACAGCGTGCCATAGGGAATGGCGACGCGCAGCATGTACGCGTGCAGTTGCAGATACAGGCCGTTCATCAGACGGAAGGGTTTGAACTCATCCTCGGTCAGCGAGCCGTCGATGCGACGCTCAACCTGGGCGCGGAACTGCTTGTTACGTTCTGCCAAAAATGCTGTGTCGAACTCGGAGTAGCGATACATGATTAGCTGTCCTTAGTTGCAGCCCCGATACCTTGGGGCCTTTTTGGGGAGAGAGAGGGCCAGAGATCAGGCCCGGGGCTGCGTTGTTGTTTCCTGCTTGCCGTGGGCATAGTTGGACGGGCCGGTGCGGCGGAAGTCCTCGCGGAAATGGGTGGGTTCGGGGCCGTTTTCACCGGCCACTGCATCGGCCAGATATGCGCCGACGATCTTATTGGCTTGACGCGCGGCATCCAGCAGGCGGACCTGAGCGTGGGCCTCGTCGGTGATCAGCTCGGCCTCGGCCAGGTCGCGCGACCAACGGTCATCGGCGGTCAGGTAGATCACGTCGCCTTCTAGCAGGTCATTCGCAGTGACAACTTTGGGGGTAAAAGCGCGGGCCATCAGGCGTGCTCCTTCTTGAATTCGGTCAGGGTCTTGGCCGCTTGGCGCGGGGCAAGGCCGTAAAAAGTCAGGGTGGGGCCGTCCATTTCGGCGGCGTTCAGATCGGCGGGCAACTGGTCCAGATTGGTTGACACGATGCGCTGATCAGGGCGCGAGGCGTTTTCCACCAATGTGATGGGCGTGGCGCGGTCGGCGCCGTGCATGATCAGGCGGCCCTGGATGAACCGAGCCGATTTTTTGCCCATATAGATTGCCGCGACAGAGCCCGGACGCGCCAGTGCTGACCAGTCGTGATCGGCAAAGCCCTTCAAGTCGTGGCCGGTCAAGAACCGGACCGAGGAATTGCGGCCGCGCTGGGTAAGGCTTTGGCCGATACCCGCCACAGCGCCCGAGGCAGCTGTAATACCGGGGATGATGGTCCAAGAGATGCCTGAGGCTTCAACGGCCTCGATCTCTTCGTCCAGACGACCAAACACGGTAGGATCACCAGATTTCAGGCGTACGATCCGCTGACCTTTTAACGCATGTTCCACCAATAGGGCGTCGATATCCGCCTGTTTCCACGAAGGACCAAAACCGGCTTTACCCACATCAACCAGAGCAGCCGTTTTTCCCGCCATCGCCAAAACCTCGGCACTAATCAGGCGGTCATGAAGTACGACATCCGCGCGCTCGAACGCACGCAGCGCCTTGAGCGTCAGCAATTCAGGATCGCCGGGGCCCGCGCCGACAAAGTCGACATGCCCTGTGCCATCATATGAACGTGCGTCTTGCATAGTTGATTCCGGTTGGTTTGACTTGACCTGCAATATAGGAAATATTCCCAGTATTGCGCCATATGGGCGCTTAAATAAGAACATACGTTCCTGTAAAATTGGGATGTGGAACGTGGGTTTCGAAACGAGGGATAAATTGGAATGTCGGTGCGAATAGACGACACGGATCGGAAAATTCTGGTTGAGCTTCAGCGCGATGCCAGTCAATCGCTGGACGAAATAGCAGCGCGGGTCGGCAGCTCCAAGACCCCGGTCTGGAATCGGATCCGCAAGCTAAAAGGGGCCGGAGTCATCGGTCAGCAGACCGTTTTGCTGGACGCCGAGGCGCTGGGGTTCGAGGCTACGTTTTTTGTGCTGATCAGAACCTCAGAGCACGAGGCTGATTGGCAGCGCAGGTTCCTCAAGGCCTTGCGGGATCGGCCCGAAGTGCAAGAGGCGCACAGGCTGGCGGGAGATATCGACTATATTCTGAAAGTGCGTGTCAAGAATGCGCGCGCCTATGATGAGTTCTACCAGACCCTGATCTCGGAAGTGCGGGTCCACAACGTGACCGCGCTGCTATCGATGGAGGAAATCAAGTCCACCACGATGTTGCCCTTGGGTGCTTTGGTCGACGGATAGTTTCAGGTTTCCACTATCAAGCGCTGCAAGCCGTGGAAGTGATAGGTGTTGTCATAGGCCGGTGCTTCGCTCAGGCGTAGAGAGGGGCACCGATTGAACAGGATTGACAGCGCGACTCGCATTTCCAGCCGTGCCAACGGCGCCCCGACACAGAAATGCAAGCCGCCGCCAAAACTGGTGTTGGTGACAACCGGGCGGGTTGGGTCAAACTGATCTGGGTTTGTCCACACTGCCGGGTCGCGGTTCGCCGCCCCCAAAAGCAAGGCCACCTCGTCGCCGCGTTTGAAACTGTGGTCGAACAGGGTGACGTCTTCGTAAGCATAGCGCGTGAACATGTGCAGCGGCGGATCGTAGCGCAGGATTTCCTCGACCGTTCCGTCTATGACACCCGGCTGAAAGACGCTGCGATCAAGGCCTAGTTCCAACGCTGTCTTCACGCCGTTGCCCAGCGAATGCACGGTTGCCTCATGTCCGGCGTTCAGCAGCAGGACGCAAGTGGCGACCAATTCATCGCGCGTCAGTTTCTCGCCATCTTCCTCGGCTGCAATCAGCCGGGTGATCAGGTCATCACGCGAATCCGTGCGACGGCGGTCGATATAGCTGTTCAGGAAATCAGTGAATTCTTGCGAGGCTGCGGCTGCATCTTGTTCGGTCTGTGCCGTTCGGCTGGCCTGATACATGGCGACCATGGAATGGGACCAACGCAGCAGGTCCGGCGACATCTCCTCGGGTACGCCCAGCAGACGGCAGATGGTGATCACGGGCACTTGGGTGCAAAACCGGTCCAGCAGATCGAACGGGGAATCCGGGAAATCGTCGATCAATGCGTGGGTCAGGTCCCGTATTGCGGGCTCTAGCGCAGTAATCGCGCGCGAGGTGAAGGCGCGCATCACCAAGGCCCGCAATCTAGTATGGCGGGGTGGTTCCAGCTCAAGCAGGGAATGCGCCTCGATCGCCAACCATGGGGCGAGGTGCCTTGGACCCGGCTTTTGCATCTCGGCTGGGGTTTCACGGCCAAAGCGGCGGTCTTTCAGCAACGTTTGCACGGCCTTGTGCGAAACGGCGGCCACAATCTGATAGTCGTCCCAATAAATCAGATCGCCGGATGCGCGGGCATGGTGATAGAAAGGGTAGGGGTTTTGGACGAAGTCCGGTGCAACCGGGGATTGGGTAAGCGTCTTCATTCCAAGGACACTTGCCATGAGGCCCGGTGAATGCAAGACCCTATTTCATGCAAAGGGTTTGGGTTGTTTTGGGATTTGTCTTGTCTGTCGCGCTGTTGGCGGCAGGGGTGTGGTCATACGGCTACCGGCAGGCGCTGCTGCAACTTAGTGACAAGGCCGAGGCTGATCTGGAACTCGCTGCCGACCGGCTGAGCACTCAGATGCAGGTCTATCAGGAACTTGCCGTTCTGATGGCCACACATCCTGCTTTCGACACGCTGGAGACCGAAGCACAACGGCGCGATGCGCGCTTCGTGCTGTTGGATGTTGCCGACAAGACAGCGGCGGTCGATATGATCTATCTGGACCGCGACGGTCAGGTTCTGGCCTCGGCACAACCGGCGGCACAGACCAATATGGCCGATCACCCTGCCTTTGAGCGTGCCTTGCAGGGCGCGATGGGCAGTGCGCATGGGGTGTTAGACGCGACCGGGGACCGGATCTATTCTTACGCCGCCCCCGCGTTTGGCCCCGAAGGGCAGGTGGACGGGGCATTAATGGTCATCGCCGACGTGCAGGATGTCGAGCAGACGTGGCGCGGCAGTACCGAGGCTGTTTTCTTTGTCGATGCCGAGGGGGTCGTGTTCATCTCCAATCGCTCGGACCTGTTGTTCTGGCGCCGTGACGACGGCCAGCTGGGGCTATCTCCGCCAACCGGTGAGTCCGTGGCCTTCGCCTCGGTCCAAGTGGGACCGCATGAGTTGTGGGAGGTCGATTGGGGTCGGTATTTACCGCAACGTGCCTTGCATCTGACGCTGGATCTGCCAGTGATCGACATGACGGCCGAAGTGCTGGTCGATGTTGCTCCGGCCCTGCGCTTGGCCGGGTTGCAGGCGGCGACGGTGGCGGCAATCTGTCTGGCCTTTGGGGCTTTGTTGTATCTGGCCACCGAGCGCAGGCGCACTTTGGCCTTGGCCAATGTCGAGTTGGAAAGCCGCGTGGCGCAACGCACTCATGAACTGACGGATGCCAACACCGCCCTGCGCCGCGAAGTGCATGAGCGACAGGAGGCGGAAACCGCCCTGAAACACGCGCAGGAAGAATTGGTGCAGGCTGGAAAACTCAGCGCATTGGGGCAGATGTCTGCTGGGATCAGTCACGAGTTGAACCAGCCACTCATGGCGATCCGGCAATTCGCCGATAATGGAACCGCTTTCCTGACCCGTGGACGCGAGGAAAAGGCCGCTGAGAACCTAACCCGCATTTCCGATATGGCCGCACGTATGGCCCGCATCATCAAGAACCTGCGGGCGTTTGCGCGCAATGAAAGCGAGCCGATGAGCAAGGTTGATCTGGTGCAGGTCATCGAAACCGCGATCGAACTGACCGAGGCGCGTTTGCGCGCGGATGGGGTGGTTCTGGACTGGACCCCTCCGGTGCGGCCTGTGTTCGCGTGGGGCGGAGAGGTGCGTCTGGGGCAGGTTTTCGTCAACCTGATCAACAACGCCGCCGACGCCATGAGCCAGCAACCCGAGCGGCGGATCGACATTGAAATACATGATGACGAAAAGCTGTCGGTGACAGTCCGCGATATCGGTCCGGGGATTGAAAATACGGAAAAACTGTTCGAACCGTTTTATACGACCAAAGAGGTCGGCTCCTCAGAGGGGATGGGGCTGGGTCTTTCGATCTCGTACGGGCTGGTGCAAAGCTTTGGCGGCAATATTCGCGGTGTGAACTCGAATCCAGGGGCGACCTTTACGGTTGAACTGGAGTATTTTCGGGAAGATGAAGTGGTATGACACGCAAGGTTCTTCTGGTCGATGATGACGCGGCGGTCCGCGAGGCATTGGCGCAAACGCTGGAACTGGCGGATTACGCGCCGGTCACGGCAGGTTCTTTTGTTGCGGCCAAGGACCATATTCGCGCGGATTTTGCGGGGGTCATCGTCTCGGATATCCGCATGCCCGGACGGGACGGGTTTTACCTTTTGAACTACGCGTTGGAGATTGATCCCGAGTTGCCGGTGATCCTGCTGACAGGCGAAGGCGATATTCCAATGGCCGTTCGGGCGATGGGCAAGGGTGCGTTCGATTTTCTGGAAAAGCCCTGTGCGGCCTCTGATCTGCTTGAGGTGCTGGAACGGGCGCATCTGGCGCGGCGGCAAGTGCTGGAACAGCGCGCCTTGAAACAGGAGTTGGAAAAGGGCGACCCGGCGGCGCGGCTTCTGTTTGGTCTGTCTGCGCGGTCGGAGGCGTTGCGGGACCGGGTGCGTTCAGTTGCGCCGACTGGGGCCGAGGTTCTGGTGACAGGACCTGCGGGCAGTGGGATATCAAAGGTTGCTGAGGTGGTTCATTTGATGTCACCGCAATCGCAGGGCCCATTCGTCAAGCGGCCCGCTTCGGGCATGTCGGTTCAGTCTTTGCAGCAGGTGTGTGAGGACGCGGCTGGTGGGTCACTGTTCCTTGACGAGGTTTCGGTGATGCCGAAAGACACCCAATATGCGGCGCTTGAAATCATCGAGCAGGGGGTTGGGGCACGGATCATCGCCGGCACCACTGCGGATCTGGCGGATCTGTCCGCAACAGGGCAGTTTCATGCGGACCTGTTCTATCGGTTGGATGTGATGCGCGTGCGCATCCCGTCCCTGTCCGAGCGGCCCGAGGATATCCCGGTGATCTTTCGCCACTACGTCGCGCAGGCTGCGGAACAGGCTGGCATTGCAGTACCTGACATCTCTTCCGAACATTTGGCGGCTTTGATGTCGCAAGATTGGCCAGGGAATGCCCGATCCTTGATGTCAGCGGCCATGCGCTTTGTGCTTGGGATGCCGGATGAGGTGGGCGCCGCCACTGAGTTGGGTCTGAGCGAGCAGATGGCCCAAGTTGAGCGGTCACTTTTGATCGCGGCGCTGGGGCGCCATAACGGCAAAGCATCGGACGCGGCCAAGGCGCTGAAACTGCCGCGCAAGACATTTTACGACAAGCTGGCTCGCTATGGCATTCGGCCCGAGGATTATCGCAGGTAGGTGCTCCCGCCCGCTTTCTCTGCATTTCATGCAGGTCAGGCGGTTGGGCCGGGCAGTTCGCTGACGCGAACTGTGGTTGCGCTTGATTGGGTGGTGATTCTCGATGGGCGAATCAAGTTGTGCGGAAAACCGCACAGAAGGGGTTTGGGCTTGTGCGAAATTTCGCACGTCGCTCAAGGATAGCAGCCAAAGATCTGTTCGCGCGGCTTGTAATGAACTGTTAATTAACAAAAAAATACAATCAACCGGCATTCAGAACAAAAAGTTGAGCGGTAAGAGGCGATTCGGTTCACTGCCCGGCATGAGGCGCTCGTCGAGCGTCTGGGAGAAGTTTTGTGAAGTCTGGGAGGATAGGACAGATGAAATTCCTGACAACAGCCGCAACCGCACTGGCGCTGACCGTGACCGCGACCGCTGGGATGGCGGCGTGTGACGACGGCGAGATCGTGGTGAAGTTTGCGCATGTGACCAACACCGACAAGCACCCCAAGGGGATTGCTGCATCGTTGCTGGAGCAGCGTGTCAATGACGAGATGAACGGCGTTATGTGCATGGAGGTGTTCCCGAACTCGACCCTCTATAATGACGACAAGGTGCTGGAGGCGATGCTGCAGGGCGACGTCCAACTGGCCGCGCCGTCGCTGTCGAAGTTTGAAAAGTTCACCAAGCAGTTCCGTCTGTTCGACCTGCCGTTCATGTTCAAGAACATTGATGCGGTGGACGCATTCCAAGCCTCGGCTGACGGTCAAGCGATGAAGGACAGCATGCAGCGCCGTGGCCTGCAGGGGCTGGCATTTTGGCACAACGGCATGAAGCAAATGTCGGCGAACAAACCTTTGGTTGATCCTTCCGATGCGGATGGTCTGAAGTTCCGTGTTCAGTCTTCGGACGTGCTGGTCGCGCAGATGGAAGCCATTGGTGGCAGCCCGCAGAAAATGGCGTTCTCGGAAGTCTATGGCGCGTTGCAGCAGGGCGTTGTGGACGGGCAGGAGAACACCTGGTCGAACATCTACGGCAAGAAGTTCTTCGAAGTGCAAGACGGTATTACCGAGACCAACCACGGCATCATCGATTACTTGGTTGTGACTTCGGTTGACTGGCTGGACAGCTTGGACCCCGAAGTGCGCGATCAGTTCCTGACGATCCTGAGTGAAGTCACCGAGACGCGGAACAAAGAAGCCTTTGCGGTGAACGAAGCGGCCAAGCAGTCGGTGATCGACGCCGGCGGCACCATTCGTGAGCTGAACGCCGACCAGCGTCAGGCTTGGGTCGATGCGATGAAGCCTGTCTGGGACAAGTTCGCTGGCGATGTGGGTCAGGACAAGATCGACGCTGCACAGGCGATCAACACCGGATTTTAATCCGATCAGTCCGCGCGTCGGGGGACTGGGGAGTTATCGATGCGCGGGCCGGGCGGGCTGAAACAGGCCCGCCCCAATTATTCTCATCACACAAAATGCGGGGACAATGAGATGTCTGGTGCGAAACCCGGCTCTGGCGGGCTGATCGACCATATCGAAGAGACGATGATCGCGCTGTTGTTGGGGGTGATGACCGTCGTCACCTTCGCCAACGTCATCGCGCGGTTCGTCTTTAATTCTAACATCCTGTGGGCGCTGGAACTGACAGTGTTCACCTTTGGCTGGTTGGTGCTGTTGGGGGCGTCCTATGCAGTGAAGAAACACGCGCATCTGGGCGTGGATGCGATCCTGAATATGCTGGCACCTGCGCCGCGACGCATCCTGGCTCTAATTGCGGTGGCGTGCTGTCTGGTCTTCTCGTTGCTGCTGCTAAAGGGGTCTTATGACTATTGGGCCGTCTTCGCGGATCTGCCGCCGACCTCAGGCCGGTGGTTCCCGACCGGGTTCGATACCGGTGCGCGCAGCCAGAGCTTTTACGAGGTTGACGACATCCCAATGGTCGCGCCGCTGCGGTTTTTGGAAGACATGATCAACTATGGCGAGGGCTATGAAAAGCTGCCCAAGGTGATCCCGTATCTGGTGTTGCCGGTGTCGATGATCCTGCTGGTGATCCGCTTTTCTCAGGTTGCAGTACAAATCTGGCGCGGCGAAACCGACCGCCTTGTCGCCAGCCACGAAGTCGAGGACGAGATCGAAGAAGTCCGCGCACAACAAGGGGTGCATGACTGATGGACGTCGTTCTTCTTTTCTCAATGGTCATTGGCCTGCTGTTGATCGGTGTTCCGATTGCGGTGGCGCTTGGCCTTAGCTCGACCCTGTTCCTGCTGATCTATTCTGACAGTTCTTTGGCCTCGGTCGCAGGCACGCTGTTCGAGGCCTTCGAGGGGCATTTCACCCTGCTAGCAATCCCGTTCTTCATTCTGGCGTCGTCTTTCATGACAACGGGCGGTGTGGCGCGGCGGATCATACGCTTCTCGATTGCCTGTGTTGGGCATTTGCCTGGTGGTCTGGCGATTGCGGGCGTGTTTGCTTGTATGCTGTTCGCGGCACTGTCGGGGTCGTCCCCGGCGACCGTTGTGGCCATCGGCTCGATCGTGATCGCAGGGATGCGTCAGGTGGGGTATTCCAAGGAATTCGCCGCTGGTGTGATCTGTAACGCGGGTACGCTGGGCATCCTGATCCCGCCGTCGATCGTGATGGTTGTCTATGCAGCCGCCGTCGAGGTCTCGGTCGGGCGCATGTTCCTTGCAGGGGTCATTCCGGGCCTGATGGCAGGTCTGATGCTGATGATCACCATCTATGTCATGGCCAAGGTCAAGAACCTGCCCAAAGGTGAGTGGAAAGGATGGGGCGAGATCTTTGCCTCGGCGCGCGAGGCCGGATGGGGCCTTTTCCTGATCGTCATCATTCTGGGTGGTATTTATGGCGGTATCTTTACTCCGACCGAAGCCGCGGCCGTGGCCGCCGTCTATGCCTTCCTGATTGCCAGCTTCGTCTACAAGGACATGGGCCCGCTCAGCACGGAAGAAGGGCAACCCAATCTGCCGCTGATCAAAAAGCCCTATGCGCTGGTGACGGCCTTTTTCCACCCCGATACCAAGCATACGCTGTTCGAGGCAGGCAAGCTGACCGTCACGCTGCTGTTCGTGATCGCCAACGCGCTGATCCTGAAACATGTGCTGACCGACGAGCAGGTGCCGCAACACATCGCCAGTGCCATGCTGTCGGCGGGTCTGGGACCTGTGACCTTCTTGATCGTGGTGAACGTGATCCTGCTGATCGGCGGTCAGTTCATGGAGCCTTCGGGCCTGCTGGTCATCGTGGCACCTCTGGTGTTCCCGATTGCGATTGAACTGGGCATCGACCCGATCCATCTGGGCATCATCATGGTGGTCAACATGGAGATTGGGATGATTACACCTCCGGTCGGGCTGAACCTGTTCGTGACCTCGGGCGTGGCCGGAATGCCGATGATGAGCGTCGTGAAGGCGGCGCTGCCCTTCCTGGCGGTTCTGTTCGTCTTCCTGATCATGGTCACGTATATCCCATGGATATCGACCTTCTTGCCCAACACTTTCATGGGGCCAGAGATCATAACGAACTAGCCGTGAACCACATGAAAGCCGGGCCCCAGAGGCCCGGCTTTTTCCTTTGCGCCCCTCTTGACGAATTGCGGGTCATGCCCATCTGGAGGGCAGAGGACGACCTCACCACTTTGGTTGATCATTCGGGACGACCCGAACGGATATGAGGTGCCTCTATGCCCTGGATTTTTCTGCTATTCGCCGGTTTGTTGGAAATAGTCTGGGCCGTTGCGATGAAGCAATCGGTTGGCTTCACCCGGCTTTGGCCGACCGCCCTGATGGGCGTGTCGATGATCGGGTCTTTTGGCTTGCTGGCGCTGGCTATGCGGGATTTGCCACTCGGCACGGCCTATACGATCTGGACCGGGATCGGTGCGGTTGGAGCGTTCATGATCGGCGTCATGTTTCTAGGCGAGGCCCTGACAACCCCGCGCTTGATTGCAGCGGCCCTGATTGTGGCCGGTTTGGTAACTATGAAACTGGCGTGACGCTCAGGCGTTTTGCAGCGCGTCGATGATGCCCGCGAAATCCTGCGCTTTCAGGCTGGCCCCGCCGACTAATGCCCCGTCCACGTTGGACACGGCAAAGATGTCTGCGGCATTGCCGGGTTTGACCGACCCGCCATAAAGTAGCCTGACCGAGCGGCCCACGCCCTCGCCAAAGCGACGTTCCAGACGGGTTCGGATAAAGTCGTGGACCTCTCCGATTTCGTCGAGGGTGGGGACCTTGCCCGTGCCGATGGCCCAGATGGGTTCATAGGCTACGATCAAGTTCTCACCGGTTGACTGATCAGGGATCGAGCCCGACATCTGACCACCGATGATATCCAGCGTGTTGGCTGCTTCGCGCTGTTCCAGGCTTTCACCGACACAGATGATGGCTTTCAACCCAGTGTCCATGGCAGCACGGGCCTTAGCACGGATGTCTTCATTTTGCTCGCCGTGATCCTCGCGCCGTTCAGAGTGGCCCAGAATGACCGCGGACGCCCCGGCATCGAGCAGCATTCCGGCGCTGATATCACCGGTATGGGCGCCAGAGGTGTTTGCATGGCAATCCTGACCGCCAACCTGAATATCTATGGCCTGCACGGTGCTGGCCGCGCGGTGCAGCAGGGTTGCGGGCGGGCAGATCAGCACATCGACCGTAGGGGACGGATACATGCGGGCGAGGGTGCTCAACTCCTCTAGCTCGGCCGACATCCCATTCATTTTCCAGTTACCAGCCGCCAGCTTGCGCCGCATCGCACACACTCCCACAAGAATTTTTGTTTGTGTTTCGGATAACACCCGCCGGGGGTCGTGACAATTCCGGTTGCAGACCATCGCAGAAATCGACAGAACTCGCGCGAGCGAATGAGGCAGAGATGATCGACACACTGGATCTTGCGAAATTGGACGCCCGTGATGTGGCGGAACTGGCCAGATTGCGGCGCGCCGTTAGCGACGTTGGGTTTCTGCGCGTCTCCAACACTGGATTAGACAAGGCGAGGATCGAAGCCGTCCTAGCCGCTTACAAAGCGTTTTTCCAACTGCCCGAGGCGCAGAAAAGCCGCGTCGACATGGCAAAGACCGGGGCAAATCGAGGCTGGGGTGCGCCGCATTCCGAACAAGTCGATCCCGATGCGAATCCGGACTACAAAGAGGTGTTCGATTGCGGTTTCGATCTGCCCGAGGACAGTGCCTATGCCGACCGGGGCCTGAGCGTTTACGCCCCTAACCAATGGCCCGACGCGCCGTCTGGTTTTCAGCACATGATTCAAGGCTACTATGGTGACGCTTGTGCCGTTGCGATGCGTATCTTGCGAGCGATTGCCGTTGCTTTGGGCCGCGACGCGGGCAGCTTTGATGTGGCGTTTGACACGCCGATGGCTTTGCTGCGCGGCAACTTCTACCCTCAGCGTCCCGTTTGGGCGGGGGCGCGTGATTTCGGGATCGGCGCGCACACGGATTATGGCTGCCTGACCTTGCTGGCGACCGACGGCACTCCGGGACTTGAGGCACAATTGCCGGATGGAAGTTGGGCCGAGGTCCAAGCCGACCCCGGCACCTTCGTGATCAACTTCGGGGAAATGCTGGAGTTCTGGACCGCAGGGCAGGTCAAAGCGACCATGCACAGGGTCGTCGGAGGAGCGGATGAACGGGTTTCGGTGCCGCTGTTTTTTAACCCGTCCTATGACACCAACGTTGCGCTACCTGAGTCGGACCAAGTGATTTCAGCCGGAGAACACCTGACCCGGCGGTTCAACGAGACGTACGTCCACCTGAAAACGGCGTCCTAATTCTGTGCTGACAGGGTTTCGTCGAACTTGATCGACTCGCCGCAGCCGCAGGCATCGACCACGTTGGGGTTTCGGAATTTGAAACCGGATTCCAGTAACGAGACTTCATAGTCGATTTCGGTCCCGAACAGGAACATTTGCGCCATTGGGGCGATCATCACCCGTGCGCCATCCTGTTCGACCACCTCATCATTGGTGTCGGCCTCATCCACATAATCCATGGTGTATTCCATGCCTGCGCAGCCACCTTTCTTGACGCCAATGCGCAGTCCCGCGTGCCCGCCCGATTCCATCAGGCGTACAATCTGGGCCGCAGCCTTTGGGGTCATGGTCACGGCCTGTTTGCCGGGAATGCCAAACATTTTCGTCTCCGTCGTCGCGCGTTGTTAATAACTTAGTCCTCTGGTGGGGCAGTCTCAAGACATAGCAGACGTGCTTACCTAAGTTTTCCACTCAGGTAGGCACACATGCAACCTACGCTTGCCTAACGCTGCACCTTCGTCCTAGCCTTGCACGCAGTAGAGCAGAGAACACTGCAGGTAGGATAACAGGATGAATTCTTCGCTAAAACTTAGTGGAATAAAAGCGGTGCCGTTAATTGCCCTCGCGGCGTTTGCTGGTGCTGCTGCGGCTCAAACCGATGAAAAGCGGCATCCGGTGAATTGCGCCACTGCGCCAGGGGATTTGCGCGCCATCGCGGCTGAGAAAAAACACGCTCAAGCTCAACAGGTTGCAAGCGTTGTTTCAATCCTTCCAGCCGGTGCGCTGCTGGGCCTTATCACCGGGACCGAGAAGAAACATTTGTCGATGCTCTCTGGTGATTACGTCAAAGCGCTGGACGCGCGGGCGGAAGAAATTAAATCCACCTGCGGTATCAAATAAAAAACCGCCCCGGTGATTGAGGGCGGTTTAGTCATCGACAGCTGGTTTGCTTACATGAAGCCCAATTCCAGACGGGCCTCGTCGGACATCATCTCCATGCCCCAGGGCGGTTCCCATGTCAGTTCTACGTCCACTTCCTTGACACCGGCCACCGGTTCGACAGCTTCGACAATCCAGCCCGGCATTTCGCCCGCGACAGGGCAGCCTGGCGCGGTCAGGGTCATGATGACCTTAACGGCGTTTTCGGGCGTGATGTCGATGGTATAGATCAGGCCCAGATCATAGATATTGACCGGAATCTCAGGGTCATAGACGGACCGGCACGCCTCGACCACCGCTTCATACAAGGGGTGCTCAATCGTGGAAGGCGCAATCAGCGGGGTGCCTTCGAACTGTTCACTCGGGTGGGTCATTCGTGCCTCGGGTCTGTTTCCTGAGCTTTTATATAGGGAAAGCCACGGGCAGCGTCCAGTGGTGCCGTGGCGCCCTTATTGGGCGCCGAGCGATTCATTCGTTTATATCATGCCGGAAGGTCTTCACCTGACCATGGGGCAGGGCGAACATCCGCCGCAACACCAGCCACGCCACCAAGGACAAAGCTGCAAAGATCAGCAGCAAAACCGGCAGGGACGGTGCGACCCCGGGAATGACCAGCAACAGCCCAGTGATCGCCGCGCCGATTGCGAAGCCCAGAAAGATAAACCCCGGCAGCACAATCTCGAGGATGCCGAGGGCCAAAGCCCCCGCCAACCAAATCCACCATGTCAACCAGAACGGATCGGCCATTACCGGCCTCCTTTCAACATTTTGAAGGCATCGCCAAACGCCTCGAGCGCATTCGCGGGCACCACGATGGTTTGTGAGCCATTGCCTGCGCCAAGTGCGTTCAGGGCCTCGACCTGTTTCAATGCGACCTGATACTGAGCGGCCTCGATCCCGTTATCCTGAATAGCTTTGGCGACCACGCCCGTTGCATAGGCTTCGGCCTCGGCCTCAATACGGCGGGCTTTGGCGGTTTGTTCAGCCGCATATAGCTCGGCATCGGCGTTCAGTTCAACGGCGCGTTTCTGACCCTCGGCCTCAGTCACCTGCGCGCGACGGGCGCGTTCGGCGTTCAGCTGCTGCAACATTGCGTCGCGGGTGGCCTGATCCAGGTTAACGTCTAAAATCTCGGCCCGAGTCACCTCGATACCCCAGTCATCCACGGCGGTTTCCACGCTTTCCTGAATACGGGTAATCAGCTGCGCACGGTTCGACTGTACCTCATCCAGGTCCATTTTGCCGATCTCGGCGCGGACGATACCGGCCACGGTGGTGGCAATCGCGCCATCTACGTCACGGATACGATAGACCGTCTTTTCCGGTTCAAGAATGCGGTAAAAGACCGAGGTGTCGATCTGCACCAGCACGTTGTCTTTAGTGATCGCGTCCTGAGTCGCGTTGGGCAACTGACGCTCCAGAATGGATATTTTGTGGCGTGCAACGTCCAGAAACGGAACGATAAAGTTGATCCCCGGTCCAAGGACCGAATGAAGGCGCCCGAACCGTTCAATCACGAACTTCTCGGATTGAGGCACAATCTTTATGCCCTTGAAAATGACGACGACGATCAGCGCCGCGCCCAGCAGGAAAATGATGTTGGATGAAATCAATCCAATAATCTGTTCTTCCATATAACTGTCCTCTCGGTATTGTGTACTATAGTATACATTTGGGGATTGACTCGCCCAATTTCAACTCAGCTATCCCGAGAAGGGGCGCGGAATCAAATCATTGAATAAGCTGATAAGGGGGGCGGAGGCCTGTCTGTGACCACTTTGCATCCCTTGCCGATTGCGCTATCGGGCAAACATGAAACTGATTATAGACACTGACCCCGGCATTGATGACGCAATGGCCATCGCCTATGCTGCTGCTGCCCCCGAGATTGAGCTGATTGGCCTGACCACGGTTTTCGGCAACACCCATGTGCATCAATCCAGCCGGAACGCGCGGTTTTTGTTAGATAAACTGGGCATAAACGCCCCGGTCGCAGAAGGCGCACCCGTGGCGCAGGGGGCGGACACACATGCGCCGTCTGAGCATGTTCATGGGCCTGAGGGGTTTGGAGATGTCACCGACATCCCTCAGATCGGGAGCAATCACAGCCTGTCCGCTGCCGAATACCTGGTTGAAATGGCCCGCGTGCATAAGGGCGAACTGGTGGTCTGCGCCGTCGGTCCCTTAACTAATATCGCCGCTGCACTGCGTCTGGACCCGGAATTTGCCCAGAACATCGCCCGCTTGGTCATCATGGGCGGTGCTGTTTATTGCCCTGGTAACATTACCCCGCATGCCGAGGCGAATATCTACCATGACCCTCTTGCCGCCGATGAGGTTTTTGCCAACCCTCCTACGACGGTGGTTGTTGGCTTGGATGTGACGCTCAGGACCCTCTACGAAGGGGCCGATTTTGACGGCCTCGCGGAACAATCCGCAGATATGGGTGGGTTCCTGCGCGATATCTCGAAGTTTTATCTGAAGTTCTACAAGGATGTTGGTGGGCTTGAGGGTTGCGGGCTGCACGATTCGACAGCTGTGATCGCCTGTACCCATGCGGACATGTTCACAATGGTGGAAACCGGGTTGCAGGTTGTTGCGGACGGCCCCGAGATTGGCCTGACCCGCCCTGATCCTTCGCGTCCCGTCGTGCACGTGTGCTGCGATGTCGACGGGGCAGGGGTGGTCGATCTCTTTACCCAACGGGTCGCTTCATTGCCCTGACGGGTTGCAAAGGACGGGCAGATCGGGCAAATCCTGCCCGGTTCAGCGACCCCGAGGCCCCCTATGACCGAACGTTTTTCTTTTGACCTGAAAGCCACCGACGGAAAGGCGAGAGCCGGCGTGATCCGCACACCGCGCGGCGAGGTTCGGACGCCCGCTTTTATGCCTGTCGGAACGGCGGCGACGGTCAAGGCGATGATGCCCGAAAGCGTGCGCGCAACCGGGGCCGATATCCTGTTGGGCAACACCTATCACTTGATGCTGCGCCCGACGGCAGAGCGGATTGACCGTCTGGGTGGTTTGCACAAGTTCATGAACTGGGAACGTCCGATCCTGACAGACTCGGGTGGGTTTCAGGTTATGTCCCTGGCCGGGCTTCGAAAACTGACCGAAAAGGGCGTGACCTTCAAATCGCATATCGACGGCTCCAAGCATGAGCTGACGCCAGAGCGGTCAATGGAAATCCAGCGCCTGCTGGGTTCGGATATCGTTATGTGTTTCGACGAATGCCCGGCCTTACCCGCGGACCGGGACCGGATTGCTGAATCGATGCGACTGTCGATGCGATGGGCGCACAGGTCGCGCGATGCGTTCGGCGACCGTCCGGGCCACGCTTTGTTTGGTATTCAGCAAGGTGGACTAGAACACGATTTCCGCGAAGAATCCGCCGAAGCCTTAAAAGAGATCGGGTTCGAAGGCTATGCGGTCGGCGGACTGGCCGTCGGCGAAGGCCAAGAGGCCATGTTCAGCGTTCTGGATTTCGCGCCTGATATGCTGCCCACCGACAAGCCACGCTATCTGATGGGAGTAGGCAAGCCCGACGACATCGTAGGCGCCGTTGCGCGCGGCATCGACATGATGGATTGTGTTTTGCCTTCGCGTTCAGGGCGCACAGGGCAGGTTTTCACCCGCTATGGCGTGGTCAATATTAAAAACGCCCGCCATGCGGATGACCCGCGCCCGCTGGATGAGCAGTGTACCTGTCCGGCCTGTTCAAACTACTCCCGCGCCTATTTGCACCATGTATTCCGCGCGAACGAGATGATCTCGGGGATGCTGCTGACCTGGCACAACCTGCACTATTTTCAGGAAATCATGCAGGGAATGCGCGGCGCGATTGCGGCAGGCACGTTCCAGGCATGGAAGGCCGAGTTCCACGCACAGCGCGCGCAGGGCGATATCGAGCCGCTTTAGGCGGCGGAATTCAGTTCTGCCCAGCAAAAACGGTGGATATGTGATCGCGACGCCTTGCAGTCAGAAAAACCTCGGGTCATTCTGATCCGCATAACAGGCGGTGAGGTTGAAAACGGGTGTAAAAGCCCCACCTTTATCGTCCAAACAGGAGATGGCCGAGCGTTGCCTTGATAGGGACCGGAGCCGTCTTGCCAATGATAAGGATAGAGCATGCAAGAGCCTCTGAATTCCTCGTACCCAGTACTGCCGTTGCGCGACATCGTGGTGTTTCCACATATGATCGTGCCGCTGTTCGTGGGACGGGAAAAATCCGTCCGCGCGCTTGAAGAAGTGATGCAGGACGACAAGCAGATTCTGCTGTCCAGCCAGATTGATCCGGGTGAGGACGATCCCGCAATCGACGGGATTTACCGGTCGGGCGTACTGGCAAATGTGCTGCAACTGCTGAAACTGCCCGATGGCACTGTCAAAGTGCTGGTCGAAGGTCAGGCGCGCGTGCAGATCACCGATTTTCTGGAAAATGACGATTTTTTCGAGGCCCGCGCTGAATATCTGACCGAAATTCCGGGCGACGTGACGACGACCGAGGCGCTGCTGCGCACCGTCGCAGATGAGTTCGAGCGTTACGCCAAAGTCCGCAAGAACATCCCCGAAGAAGCGCTGACCGCCGTTGGTGAAACCACCGAACCTGCCAAGCTGGCCGACCTGGTTTCGGGCCATCTTGGCATCGAGGTTGAGCAAAAGCAGGAACTGCTTGAGACGCTCTCGGTTAGTGAGCGGCTGGAAAAGGTCTATGGCCTCATGCAGGGCGAGATGTCGGTTCTGCAGGTCGAGAAAAAGATCAAGACCCGCGTCAAATCCCAGATGGAGAAGACGCAGCGCGAGTACTACCTGAATGAGCAAATGAAGGCCATTCAGAAGGAACTTGGCGATGGCGAGGACGGCGGCAACGAAGTTGCTGAACTGGAAGAGAAAATCGCCGGGACCAAGCTGTCGAAAGAAGCGCGCGAAAAGGCCGAGGGTGAGCTGAAGAAGCTCAAGAATATGTCACCCATGTCGGCCGAGGCCACCGTCGTGCGCAACTATCTGGACTGGATTCTGTCGCTGCCGTGGGGCACCAAATCCCGCGTCAAAAAGGATCTGGGCCGTGCCCAGGACATTTTGGATGCCGATCACTATGGGCTTGAGAAGGTCAAGGAACGGATCGTCGAGTATCTGGCGGTTCAACAGCGCTCGAAAAAGCTGAAAGGCCCGATCCTGTGCCTTGTCGGCCCTCCGGGTGTGGGTAAAACCTCGCTGGGTAAGTCGGTTGCCAAAGCCACGGGGCGCGAATTCATTCGCATCTCGTTGGGTGGAGTGCGTGACGAATCTGAGATCCGCGGCCACCGTCGGACCTATATCGGTTCGATGCCCGGCAAGATCATCCAGTCGCTGAAAAAGGCAAAGACCACGAACCCGCTGATTTTGCTCGATGAGATCGACAAGATGGGGCAGGATTTCCGTGGCGACCCGGCTTCGGCCATGCTTGAAGTGCTGGACCCGGAACAGAACAGTACGTTCATGGACCACTACTTGGAGGTCGAATATGACCTGTCCAACGTGATGTTTCTAACCACGTCGAACAGCTATAATATGCCCGGGCCTCTGCTGGACCGGATGGAGATCATCCCGCTGGCTGGCTATACCGAGGAAGAGAAATCCGAGATAGCCAAGCAGCACCTGATCAGCAAGCAGGTTAAAAACCATGGCCTCAAGGCCAAGGAATTTGAGCTGACCGATGATGCGCTGCAATCCATCATCCGCACCTATACCCGGGAAGCGGGCGTGCGGAACTTGGAACGAGAGATCGCCAAGGTTGCCCGGAAATCGCTGACCAAGATCATCAAGAAAGAGGCCGAGTCGGTCACGGTGACGCCCGACAATCTGGATGATTTCCTGGGCGTGCCCAAATACCGCTATGGTCTGGCTGAACAGGACGATCAGGTCGGTGTTGTGACTGGTCTGGCTTATACCTCGGTCGGGGGCGATCTGCTGCATATCGAAGCGCTGAAACTGCCCGGCAAGGGGCGGATGAAGACCACCGGTAAGCTGGGCGATGTGATGAAGGAATCCATCGACGCGGCATCGTCCTATGTGCGGTCAATCTCGCCTCAGATCGGGGTGAAGCCGACGAAATTCGACACGCTGGACATTCACGTCCACGTTCCGGATGGCGCAACGCCAAAGGATGGCCCTTCGGCCGGTCTGGCGATGGTGACTTCGATCGTGTCGGTGCTGACCGGTATTCCGGTTCGCAAGGATATCGCCATGACGGGCGAGGTTTCGCTGCGCGGCAACGCGATGCCGATCGGTGGGCTCAAGGAAAAACTGCTGGCGGCACTGCGTGGTGGCATCAAGACTGTCCTGATCCCCGAGGAAAATGAAAAGGATCTGGCCGACATCCCGGATAACGTGAAGGAAGGGCTGGAGATCATCCCGGTCACGCATGTGTCCGAGGTTCTGAAGCAGGCGCTGATTAGCGAGCCTGAACCCATCGAATGGGACGAAGCAGCCGAGGAGGCCGCCGCCGCGGCTGCGAAAGCCGCGGAAAGTTCGGCAGCGTCTGCCAGAACGCACTGAGTTCGGATTGAATGATCAAAATGGGCGGGGTTTCAACCTCGCCCTTTTTATGCGACTACCCAAAGAATTGGGACGCAAGGAACCACCAAGTTTTAGGGGAAAATGGTGGGTGATAAGAGATTTGAACTCCTGACATCTTCGATGTGAACGAAGCGCTCTACCACTGAGCTAATCACCCGTAAGGCGGCGTCTTACAGTGAGTCTTGGCCCGCCGCAAGAGCCGGGATTCGTTTTTCTAACCCCGGCACCAAAGTCCCCCCGGAGGCGCGCCCCGAGAGGAAAATGTCCTCATAGACCCGGCAAACCTGGCAGTCTGGACAGAACGCCACGCTGACCGAAGGTGGTGCCGCGTTCGTTGCCAAAGTTCACACGGACGCCGAAGCTGACATATGCTTCGTTTTCGCTACCGGACACCAATGGGGACGAAATATGGGCAACACCGACATTGCCGTAGACTTCGGCATTGTCCGCAGCCGCATAAGAGGCGCCAATAGCAAACAGGTTGTAGTCCAGTGCACCTGCAAAGTTGTCAACGATGTCAAAGCTCGCGTTCAGTTCCCATGCATCAGCCAATTCGGTTTTTGCCGAAATACCAAATAGCATGCCATCCAGATCCGAGGCATTTGTCAGATCTTGCCGCCCAAGATAACCTTCGATCTCTGCGGGTCCGGCATCAAATCCGGCTTCCAGACCGTAGAATTCGAAATCGGCATCGTCCAGGTCTTCCTGGCCGTAAAACAGGCCGAAAGACGCGTTGTTGGCGGTGTGCCAGTTGCCGTGCAAGGTCCAGTTCGTTGCGGTCTCGCTTAGGTCCTGAAATCGCTGGACGCCAAGATCTAGCTGTGTGCTGAATGCGCGGTTAAATGCCAATTCTCCAGAACCGTTCAGGTTGTAGGCGTCACCGAAGTCGGTGTCTGTGAACGTAGAATAATCCAGATTCAAATATCCGCCGGAAAATTCGACAGCTTGTGCTGCACCAGTCAGGGTTGCTGCTGACAAAGCGCTGCTAATAAACAACTTTTTCACGTTTATGCTCCGTTTTCTTTTCGTTGTGCAATAGGGTCTTGTTGAGACCTTCTGAGCAATTGCGGACTTAATCGGGCTAGAGCGGAAAGTGTATCTGGCACAGTTGAATTAGGTGCGATGTGGCGAAGCTGACACAGTTTTTGGTTGTGGCGAAAACACCTGCTGCTTGATCCACTTGCGTTGTTGGCTGATCTACTGTCAAGACCGGTGATGACACGTTGATCCGAGATCTTCGGCGAAGGTAAAATTCCCGAATTCGGAAAAAACTTCAAAACGCCGCTTGACGCTGCCCGAGCGGAGCCATAATACACCCCAACGTTCAGCAACGAACGTGCAGCGGGCGGTTGTAGCTCAGTTGGTTAGAGTACCGGCCTGTCACGCCGGGGGTCGCGGGTTCGAGCCCCGTCAACCGCGCCATCGCTGCACTCCTTGGTCCAGGTTAAAGGCCGTAAAAATAGATGCGCGGTTGTAGCTCAGTTGGTTAGAGTACCGGCCTGTCACGCCGGGGGTCGCGGGTTCGAGCCCCGTCAACCGCGCCATTTATTTCTCAAATCTCAGTCAGAACTTTGAACATTCAGCACATTGCGCGCCGACGCACATGTTTTGTCAGGAGTGATCGGCAATAATCCGTAAGTTCACACTTTGTTCTAATTTTTCTGTTGGAGACTCAGTGCTGCTCGCCTATTTCTAGGTCACTTGCGTGTAGGGGGCCAAGAATGGCTGAGCTGAAGAATATCGAGGTGCGCGGCGCGCGCGAACATAACCTCAAAAGCATTGATGTGGATATTCCGCGGGATCAGCTTGTGGTGATCACGGGGCTATCTGGTTCGGGCAAGTCGTCGCTGGCCTTTGATACGATCTATGCCGAGGGTCAGCGTCGCTATGTCGAAAGCCTGTCGGCTTATGCGCGGCAGTTTCTGGACATGATGGAAAAGCCCGATGTGGATCACATCAGTGGGCTGTCTCCAGCGATCTCGATTGAACAGAAGACGACGTCGAAAAACCCGCGCTCGACCGTGGGGACCGTGACCGAGATCTACGACTATCTACGCCTTTTGTTTGCCCGCGCAGGTACGCCCTTTAGCCCCGCCACCGGCCAGCCGATTGAGGCGCAACAGGTGCAAGACATGGTCGACCGGATCATGACGATGGAGGAGGGCACGCGCGGCTACTTGCTGGCCCCCATCGTGCGCGACCGGAAGGGGGAATATAAGAAAGAGTTCCTTGAACTGCGCAAACAAGGTTTTCAACGTGTCAAAGTGGATGGCGAGTTCTATGAGCTCGATACCCCGCCCACTTTAGACAAGAAATTCCGCCATGACATCGACGTGGTCGTAGACCGCCTTGTTGTGCGTGAAGGGATGGAGACTCGGCTGGCCGACAGCCTGCGCACCGCTTTAGATTTGGCGGATGGCATCGCGATTCTGGAAACCGCCCCGAAGGAGGGCGACCCGGAACGTATCACCTTCAGCGAGAATTTTGCCTGCCCAGTCAGCGGCTTCACCATCCCCGAGATCGAACCACGCCTGTTTTCTTTCAACGCGCCATTTGGGGCGTGCCCGGATTGCGACGGGTTAGGGGTCGAGCTGTTCTTTGACGAACGCCTCGTGGTGCCGGACCAGACGCTCAAACTGTATGACGGTGCCTTGGCCCCGTGGCGCAAGGGTAAGTCGCCATATTTTTTGCAAACCATCGAAGCCATTGCGCGGCATTTTGAGTTCGACAAGAACACCCCGTGGAAAGACCTTCCCGCCAAGGTGCAACAGGTATTCCTGCGCGGCTCTGGTGATGATGAAATCCAGTTCCGTTATGATGAGGGCGGGCGAGTCTATCAGGTGACACGCAGCTTTGAGGGCGTTATTCCGAATATGGAACGCCGCTATCGCGAAACCGACAGCGCCTGGATTCGGGAAGAATTCGAGCGTTATCAGAACAACCGTCCTTGCGGGGCCTGCGAAGGCTACCGTCTGCGACCCGAAGCTTTGGCCGTCAAGATCGCGGGTCTGCATGTGGGGCAGGTGGTTCAGATGTCGATCCGTGAGGCCTTGGCTTGGGTTGAGGACGCCCCGAACCATCTGAGCGTACAGAAGAATGAGATTGCTCGGGCGATTCTGAAAGAGATTCGCGAGCGCCTCGGATTCCTGAATAATGTCGGTTTGGAATATCTTACGCTGTCTCGTTCTAGTGGCACGTTGTCCGGTGGCGAAAGCCAGCGTATCCGGTTGGCCAGCCAGATTGGGTCGGGCCTGACGGGCGTGTTATATGTGTTGGACGAGCCTTCGATCGGGTTACATCAGCGGGATAATGACCGGCTGCTGGGGACGCTCAAGAATCTGCGCGATCAGGGCAATACGGTGATCGTGGTCGAACATGACGAAGAAGCGATCCGCGAGGCTGATTACGTGTTCGATATTGGCCCCGGTGCCGGTGTGCATGGCGGACAGGTGGTCAGCCATGGAACGCCAGAGCATATCGCGGCCGATGCGGCCTCGATGACCGGGCAATACCTGTCGGGCACGCGAGAGATTGCTGTGCCGACTGACCGGCGCAAAGGGAACAAGAAAAAGCTGAAGGTCGTCAAAGCCACCGGGAATAACCTGAAAAACGTCACGGCAGAATTTCCGCTGGGTAAGTTCGTTTGTGTGACCGGTGTATCGGGCGGCGGCAAGTCGACTTTGACGATTGAGACACTGTTCAAAACCGCCTCGATGCGATTGAACGGCGCGCGGCAGACGCCTGCGCCCTGTGAGACGATCAAGGGTCTGGAGCATCTGGACAAGGTGATCGACATTGACCAACGCCCAATTGGGAGGACTCCGCGTTCGAATCCAGCAACTTACACCGGAGCTTTCACTCCGATCCGCGACTGGTTTGCCGGTCTGCCGGAAGCCAAGGCGCGAGGGTACAAGCCGGGGCGGTTTAGCTTTAATGTCAAGGGCGGCCGGTGCGAGGCGTGTCAGGGTGACGGCGTCATCAAGATCGAGATGCACTTTCTGCCTGACGTCTATGTCACCTGCGAAACCTGCAAGGGTGCGCGCTACAATCGCGAAACATTGGAGATCAAATTCAAGGGCAAGTCCATCGCCGATGTCCTTGATATGACTGTAGAAGACGCGCAGGAGTTCTTTAAGGCCGTGCCTTCAATCCGCGATAAGATGGACGCACTGGCGCGTGTTGGGCTGGGCTATATCAAGGTTGGGCAGCAGGCCACGACCTTGTCCGGGGGCGAGGCGCAGCGGGTGAAATTGTCTAAGGAATTGTCCAAACGCTCGACTGGGCGGACGCTGTATATTCTGGATGAACCAACGACGGGTCTGCATTTCGAAGACGTGCGCAAGCTGTTGGAAGTGCTCCATGAATTGGTCGATCAGGGCAATACGGTCGTTGTGATCGAGCACAATCTGGATGTGGTAAAAACCGCTGACCATATTATCGACATCGGCCCCGAAGGTGGCGATGGCGGTGGTGAGATCGTCGCCACCGGCACGCCCGAAGACGTGGCCGCCGTCGAGCGCAGCCATACTGGGCGATACCTGAATCAGATGCTGAACTCTGAACAGGTCGCGGCGGAATAGCGTCAATACTGCGCGTATCGCACCATATGCCAGTGGCGCAGTAATGGTGGGAAGAAAAGAAACACAAAGCCGAAATTCACATAGGCAAACACCATCATCGGCAGCCACATGACGACGCCAATCAGTCCGACAAATCCGGCAATGCGGGTCGCTGTTACGGGTTTCACCATGCGGTTCAGCATTGCGTGGAACAGCCGTCCACCATCCAGCGGCATCAATGGCAGCATGTTGAAAATCGCCAGCCACAGGTTCAATTGTGCGGTCACGACCAAAACCCACCCCAGCGCGGGAGAGGAAACGAAGGGCTCGACCAGTGAACACACCGCCCAAAGGGTCAGGTTCATTATTGGCCCCATGGCCACGATCAACTCATCCTCGTACGACGAGGTCGAGCGGCGATGTTCGCAAAATCCGCCACCGCAATAAAGGACGACGCGGTTGACGGGGACGCCCTGGATCAAACAACCCCAAGCGTGCCCGAGTTCGTGCAGCAGGATCGAGCCCAGCAAAATACCCACGAATCCAAGCGCATAGGGCAGGGTCCCGGGGTCGAAGTTGAATCCGACGATGATCAGAACCAGTAAAATCAGGCTCTGGTTCAATTGAATGGGTACGTTCCACGGGCCGCGGAACTCAAAAATCGCACCGTCACTAAACATATTCAATCCTCGCAATAACGAGAATCGTGATGACGCAGAATTGCGTCAAAAATTGGGTGCTATCGTTGAGGTTGTGTGACCTAGTTCAGAATGTCGACGACCGAGCCGATCAAGTTCAGCACTTTGCGCGTTTCGGGGTCGACCCGGTAAACGTAATCGCCAGCTCGGATATACGAACCGCGATCTAGACCATAACGGTAAGGGTCATTGATCCAGCGGTAGTCGTTATTGATGAACTCGCCGTTGCGATACAGTTTTTTGGCCTGGCCAGGCGGAACGCAAGGTACGTTTTTCTTGGCCAGACCCGGTGGGCAATGGCCACCCTTGTTCTTGACCTGAATCACAGGTTGCGAAGGGATGCGAAAAACGTTGTCCGTAGTCTTGCCGTTGCCTTTACCATTGCCTGCCATCACCGCCGCAGGAGCGGCCACCAGAGTGGAAACTGTTAACAAAACTGCCAAAACGCGTGACATCGTGATCTCCGACACAAAACTGCTCTGACTCGATAGATGGCGGTCCGAAGGTCGGCGGTCAACCCCGCGGGCAGATACCCGCCCACGGGATAATATCATCCGCGTCCGCGTTTTTCGAACCGGGGCAGCATGGCAGAAAAGTCCTTGCCCAGCCCGTTCTCGGCCTCGACAAACTGCTCATAAAGCGCAGTGGCCGCCTGTCCCATCGGAGTATCAGCATCCGAGCTTTCGGCCGCTTGCTGGCTGAGGCGCAGGTCCTTGAGCATCAGTTCCGCCGCAAAGCCCGGTTGGTAATCGTTGTCCGCCGGGCTGGCAGGTCCTACACCGGGCGCGGGGCAATAAGCGTTCATCGTCCAACTATAGCCCGAGGACGTGCTGACCACGTCGAACATCTTTTGCCGGTCCAGACCCAGCTTGTCAGCCAGCGCAAACGCCTCGCAGGTGGCGATCATAGTGACGCCGAGGATCATGTTGTTGCAGATCTTGGCGGCCTGACCGGCACCAGAGCCACCGCAATGCACGGCCTTTTGCCCCATGATGTCGAACAGTGGGGCGGCCTTGGCGAAGGCCTCCTCAATGCCACCTGCCATAAAGGTCAGGGTTCCGGCGGCGGCACCGCCAATCCCTCCGGACACGGGTGCATCCACGGCCAAGACGCCAACTTGAGCGGCTTGGTCTGCGACTGCGCGGGCACTGTCCACATCTACGGTCGAGCAATCCACCCAGACCGCGCCCGAATCCATTGCGGGCAAGATCTGGTCAGCGACAGCACGCAGTATCTGGCCGTTGGGCAGCATGGTGATGACGATCTCGGCACCGACGGCGGCTTCAGCCCCCGAAGCGGCCATAACTACGCCTGGAACGTCTACGTCTGCCATGTCAAAGCCTGCAACCTCGTGCCCGGCCTTGGACAAATTGGCAGCCATCGGATTGCCCATATTCCCAAGGCCGATAAACCCGATCTTCATTCCTCAATCCTCCTCGAATGTCAGCGTATTGCTGCCCAGTGGTTGTAGCACCCGCGACACTTCGACAATGGGGACAGTCCGGTCTTGGTGCTTCCAGCGGGGTGTGCGGTCCTTGTCGATAATCTGTGCACGGATACCTTCCAGAAAATCTCCGTGCTCGCTTGCGCGGTAGGTAAAGCGGAATTCATGTTCCAGCGCTTTCCGAATGGTCAGGTTAGGCCCGCGCAGCCGGTGCAGCATTTCGATACAGCAGGCCATGGAAAGGGGCGAACCTCGGTTCACCATTTTCAATGCGCTCGCCGCAAAATCCGTGTCTGACGCGGTCAGGGTGTTGAGGATGTCCTGCAACCCTTCACCATCAAAAAGCATGTTGATCTGGTCTTGCAGCGCGGCCAGTTTGCCGTCAGGGGCGTCTTGGGCATGGGCGGCCAGCAGGCTTGCGTCGCCCGAGGCTTCGAGCATGTCGATCAGGTCAGCCCATTGCGCGGTCGGGATGTAGTGATCGGCGAATCCGGCGAAAATCGCGTCGGCGGGGCCCATACGGTGGCCGGTTATGCCCAGATATTCGCCCACCCGACCGGGGGCCAGCGCAAGCATCAGCGAACTGCCCACATCCGGCACCAGACCGATGCCGCATTCGGGCAGGGCGATCTGGCTGCTTTCGCCCACGACGCGATGACTGCCGTGACATCCGATCCCAACGCCGCCGCCCATGGTAAATCCTTGCAGGAAACTGACGACCGGTTTGGGGTATTCGAAGATCAGCGCATTCAGGCGGTATTCACCCCGCCAGAACGTCTGACCATATGCGAAATCGCCCTTGGTGCCGGTTTCGTAAAGCTCGGCAATGTCGCCTCCGGCGCAAAAGGCTTTGTCGCCCTCGGCGTCAAAGATGATCAGATCCACCGCATCATCCTCGCGCCAGTTGCGGAGCGCCGCGTCGATGGCCATGCACATGTCATAGCTGAGCGCGTTCAGGGCCTTGGGCCTGGTCAGAGTGATCCGTCCGGCGCGGCCCGCTGTTCGAATGTCGATATCAGCCATGGCGCCCTCAGCGATTGGCCAGCATCTGGCGCGACACGATCACGCGCATAATTTCATTCGTTCCTTCCAGGATTTGATGCACGCGCAAGTCGCGGACCAGTTTCTCGATACCGTAGTCTGCAAGGTAGCCATAGCCGCCATGCAGTTGCAGGCACTGATCCACCACTTTCGATCCGGTCTCGGTCACGAATTTCTTGGCCATGGCGCAGAACTTGGTGGCATCGGGCGCGCCCTGATCCAGTTTCCACGCAGCTTGGCGCAAAAATGTGCGCGCGGCCTGCAACTCGATCTCCATATCGGCCAGACGGAATTGCAGCGCCTGAAACTGGTCGATGGACTGACCGAAGGCTTGCCGCTCGGACATATATTGCAGCGTCATATTCAGCCCCGCTTGCGCGGCCCCTAACGAGCATGAGGCGATGTTAAGCCGTCCGCCATCTAGGCCCATCATCGCGTATTTGAACCCGTCGCCTTCGACACCAACAAGGTTTTCGGCCGGGATTTTGCAATCGTCGAACTGCACCTGCGCCGTGGGTTGGCTTTTCCATCCCATCTTCTGCTCCAAAGCGCCGAAGGACAGGCCGGGGGCGCCGTCCTCGACATAGACCGTTGAAATCCCCTTGGGACCGTCCTGTCCCGTGCGCACCATGCAGACATAGGCGTCGGAATAACCACCTCCTGAGATGAACGCCTTGGTCCCGTTCAGCAGGTATCCTTCATTGCTGCGGTCCGCGCGGGTTTTCAGCGCAGCAGCATCCGAGCCCGAGCCCGGTTCGGTCAGGCAATAGCTGAGAACGGTATTCAGGCTGAGAACATCGGGCATGATACGTGCTTTAAGCGCATCCCCGGCGAAACTGTCCAACATCTTCGCGCACATGTTGTGAATCGAAAGAAACGCCGCGACGGACGGGCAGGCCATTGACAACGCCTCGAACACCATTGTGGCATCCAGACGCGACAGGCCCGAACCTCCACTGTCTTCAGAGACGTAGAGGCCGCCGAATCCAAGCTCTCCGACACGTGGCCACAGGTCTTTGGGGATGGTCCCTTCAGCCTCCCACTGTCGAGCATAGGGGGCTATGTTCTTCTGCCCGAACTCATAGGCCATGTCGAAGATCGCAGTCTGCTCTTCGGTCAAAGCGAAATCCATGGCTTCCCTCCCACGCCGACGGATGAATTGAACGAGTGTTTATTTCCCAATCCTTACAGAAATTTTTCACAGCCAGCAATTCCCAGCATCTGTCTATTGGGGATTAAAGGTCGTGGTGAAATTCCTCGATCAGGTGTTGGACAACCGCTTTTCCCGGATCTTCGCCACGGGCGGATGCCTCGGCATAAACGCGTCGCTGACGTGTGGCCGATGTTCCGTACTGTGCGATTTGTTGCAACCGCGCCAGTTCGGTCATTGTACCAAGTGCCTCGGTGTCTTCGGCCAGTAGTCCCATCAGTTCGCCCATCAGTTCGGGCATGGGCTTGATCGAGCGGTCGCCAAAGTCGATCATGCCCTCGCCGACGCCATAGCGCTGTGCGCGCCAACGGTTTTCTCCGATCAGGAACTGGTCATAGTTGCGCCAACGCAGGTTTCGCGCTTTCAGGCGGCACAGCATTCGGGTCAGGGCCTGTACCATCGCCGCAAGAGACAGCGCGTGTTCAAGCCTCGGTTGCACATCCATGATCCGCGTCTCAAGCGTGGGGAAGCGGTGCGACGGCCTAAGGTCCCACCAGATTTTCGACGTATCCTCGATCACGCCAAGCTCTACCAGAATACCGGTGGTGCGCTCATATTCGTCCCAACTGGCCAAGGCTGGGGGCAACCCGGTGCGAGGAAGGTTGTCAAAGACCGTCAAACGGTACGAGGACAGCCCCGTATCCTCACCGTTCCAATAGGGGGATGAGGTGGACAAGGCCAGCAGATGAGGCAGGAAGTAGGCCAGTTGCGGCATCAGATCAGCACGCAGGGCAGGGTCTTGAACCCCGATATGGACATGCATCCCACAGATCAGCATTCGCCTCGCCACGCCGCCCAAGGCATGTTGCAGCGCGTCATAGCGTTCCTTGCGCGTGTGGTGCTGCTTCTTCCAGTCGGCAAACGGATGGCACGACACCGCAATTGGTGCGAGGTTGTAGTCTGCCGCGCGTTTGGCCACGCAGGACCGTAGGCGTTTCAGGTCCTCTCGTGCGGCGGCGATAGTGGCATGGGGGCGGGTGCCGACCTCGATCTGACATTGCAGGAATTCGGGGCTGACCTGGCCTTTGAAGTCGGTCTGGCAAGCTTCCATCAACGCCTCGGGCGCTTCGGCAAGTTCGCATGTGTCGCGGTTGACCAGAAGATACTCTTCCTCGATACCCAGCGTGTATTCTTGCTGCATGGTCGCCCTCGTCGGTTATTCAAAACAGTGAATACGGAAATGATCGTCTTGCCAAGTGTTTGGCTTGCGAAGCCCCCGGCGCCGGCGATAAGAACCCTTCAGTCAACAGTCCAAACCCCGGAGCGTTCGCGTGAAACCCAGGAAATTCCGAAAAATCAACGACGCCCTTGAGGAACTTGGGGTTAAACTTATCGACAAAGCCCCCGAAAATGACGAACGCGCCCGCCTTGAAGCGTTTGAGAGGGCAGGAGGCTTGACTCGACCCGCCTATGCCTTGTCGCCGGGGATGAAGGAGTTCGATATTGCGCCGCTGGCGGCCGAATATGGCGAACATGCCGATGCGCTGGCCGCAATGAAGGACCCGGCGCGCAGTCAAACCGGCTATCGGATTGGCAATGGCTATTATGATAGCCCCGATGCCGATGCCTTGTACCTGATGATCCGTCGGTTCAAACCTCGAAGGGTGATTGAGGTCGGCTGCGGCAACTCAACGCGCGTGACCCGGCAAGCGATCATCGACGGCGGGCTCAAGACGCAGATCACCGCGATTGACCCCTATCCGCGTGCAGACATCGCCCATGTGGTGGATCATTTCGAACAGAAACGGCTGGAAGAGGTCGACCCCGCGCTGTTCGATCAGTTGGAGGCGGGCGACATCCTGTTCATCGATTCCAGCCACGTCGTACGCATAAGCAATGACGTCGCACACCTGTTCTGTCGCATCATTCCTGCATTGAAACCCGGTGTCGTGATCCATGTGCACGATGTTTTTTTGCCCTACGAATATCCCAAGCGATTCTTCTATGACTGCCCCGGTTGGGGCGAGCAGTACATGCTGCACGCTTTGCTGCAATCTGGCGCGTTTTCAATGCTTTGGCCGGGGTATTACCTGCAACAGGATCGTCCTGATGCGGTCGAGTCTTTGCCGTTCCTGGGCGATGGTCGTGCGCAAAGTATCTGGGTGCAGATCAAAGAAAATTGAACTCAAAGTGATCCGCTGCGGCTGAGGCCCCGTACCCCTTTCGATAACACGCTGGAGAGGAGATACAGCCATGTTCCGCCAAACACTGATGGGTGCCGCTGCCGCACTTGCCCTGACACTGCCGGTCAAGGCGCAAGCCGCCGACATCGTGGACACCGCCGTTTCGGCCGGGTCGTTCGAAACGCTTGTTGCCGCTGTTCAGGCTGCTGGTCTGGTCGACACGTTGAAAGGTGACGGCCCGTTCACCGTATTCGCCCCCACAGATGAGGCATTTGCCGCCTTGCCCGAAGGCACAGTAGAAACGCTTCTGCTGCCCGAGAATAAGGATCAACTGGTCGAAATTCTGACCTATCACGTGGTCCCGGCCAAGGTTATGTCCGGTGACATTGCTGGTAAGCGCGCAAAGGTTCTGACGGTCCAAGGTGATCGACTGAGCGTCAACGCCAAGCGCGGGGTTAAAGTCAACGACGCCGAAGTCATTCAGGCGGACATTGAAACCAGCAACGGTGTGATCCATGTTGTCGACGCAGTCATTCTGCCGGAATAACGCTCTTCTAAGTCATGAAAAAACCCCGGTCCTTGCGGCCGGGGTTTTGTGTTTCAAACCAGTCGAACTTGGGTTCCAACCTGGACGAGGGGATAGAGCTCCTCGACATGCTGATTGTAGAGCCCGATACAGCCGGACGAGCTTTGACGTCCAATCTTTCGGGTATCATGGGTACCGTGGACCAGATAGGCAGGCCAGCCAAGATACATAGCCCGCGTGCCCAGCGGATTGCCCGGCTCACCGCCTTCCATGCGGATCGGCAGATCAGGATCACGCTCGCGCATCGACGCGGTCGGTGTCCAGCTTGGGTTTTCGCGTTTGCGTACAACCTCGGTATAGCCGCGTTTTGTCAGATCTTCGCTCATGGGGACTGAGCTCGGATACAGTTTGTAGGTCCCGTCTGGACCCCAGTAATGCACCGCGCGGCTGGTGATGTCGGCCAACAGGGCACCCACACCCAGCTCATCAAAATGGTCCTGCCAGTTCTGCTGCGAGAAGGACGAAACGTTACGGCGCACCGGAAGCTGCGTGCTGATCGCGTCTTCGTTCTGCGGGAATGCGTCAGAGCTTTGGGCGCGCACAAGGGCAGGGGTGGCCAACAGGGACGCTGCCCCCAACAAGGCAGAGCGACGGGTCAAGCGGGAATTGGACAATTTGGCCTCCGGTTCAGGAACTGCTCGGTCTGTATTTTGTCGATAAAATATTGGCGATCGATGCACATTTCCAGACATCTTGGCCTGAATTTATCGTGAAATCGGCGCTTCGGCCTGAATTCGGCAGACCGTTGCCGAAAAAAACCGGCCCCCGAAGGGGCCGATTCAAAAACTACGTGGCATTTAATCCATGGCTTTGAAGTTAAATTCGCCGCCTTCTTTGATACCCGAGGGCCAGCGCGCGGTGACCGTTTTGGTCCGGGTATAGAATTTGAAGCTGTCCGGGCCGTGCTGGTTCAAGTCGCCAAACATGGATTTTTTCCAGCCGCCAAAGGTGTGATAGGCCAGCGGAACTGGGATCGGAACGTTGACGCCCACCATACCGATGTTCACACGGCTGGCGAAGTCGCGGGCGGTATCACCGTCACGGGTGAAGATCGCGGTGCCGTTGCCATATTCATGGTCCATCGCCAGTTTCAGCGCTTCTTCATAAGATCCCGCGCGAACGGTCGACAGAACCGGACCAAAGATCTCTTGCTTGTAGATGTCCATATCCGGGGTCACGCGGTCGAACAGGTGCGGGCCGACAAAGAAGCCGTCCTCATACCCCTGCAGGCTGAAGTCGCGGTTGTCGACGACCAGTTCTGCGCCTTGTTCAATGCCTGAGTTGATCAGGCCCAGAATACGCTCTTTCGCGGCTCCGGTGACGACGGGGCCCATGTCCACGTCATCGCCTGCGGTATAGGGGCCGACCTTCAGCTTTTCGATGCGCGGCACCAGCTTTTCGATCAGCGCATCGGCGGTTTCCTCACCCACAGGAACGGCGACCGAAACTGCCATGCAGCGTTCGCCAGCCGCACCAAACCCGGCACCGACCAGCGCGTCAGCGGCCTGATCCATATCCGCGTCGGGCATGACGATCATGTGGTTCTTGGCACCGCCAAAGCACTGCGCGCGTTTGCCATTCGCTGTGGCGCGGGAATAGATGTACTGCGCAATCGGGGTCGACCCCACGAAAGAGACGCCCTGAATGATCTCGCTGTCCAGCAAAGTATCCACGGCCTCTTTGTCGCCATTGACCACCTGGAACACGCCCTTGGGCAGACCAGCCTCGACAAACAGTTCCGCCAGCATCAGCGGGACCGAGGGGTCACGTTCGGACGGTTTCAGAACCACGGCATTGCCGCAGGCCAGCGCCGGGCCCACGTGCCACAGCGGCATCATGGCGGGGAAATTGAACGGCATGATCGAGGCCACAACGCCCAGCGGTTGGCGCATGGAATACATGTCGATGCCGGGGCCTGCGCTGTCGGTGTATTCGCCCTTCAGCATCTGTGGTGCGCCGATGCAATATTCGATCACTTCCAAACCACGCTGAAGGTCGCCTTTGGCGTCAGGGATGGTCTTACCGTGCTCGCGGCTGAGCGCCTCGGCCAGCTTGTCCATGTCGCGGTTCATCAGGCCAACCATGGCCATCATCACCCGCGCGCGTTTCTGCGGGTTAGTGGCTCCCCACGCGGGTTGCGCAGCGGCGGCGCTTTCGATGGCAGCCGTGGTCTCGGCCACGCTGGCCATCGGGCATTTGTACTGAACTTCACCCGTAGCCGGGTTGAAGACGTCGTCAAAGCGACCAGACGTGCCGGACACGTTCTCGCCGTTGATGAAATGGGACAGTTCGGACATTGCGAATTCCTCCGTTATCTTTGCGCGCACAATAGGCTTGCAAAAATCGCGTGAACAGAGGCAATGTCTCAAATATGTTTTGCAAAAATGCAAAGAGTATGCGGTGACACCGAATTGGGATGATATGCGGGTGTTTCTGGCGGTTGCGCGCGAAGAAAGCCTGTCCGCCGCGGGTCGGCTACTTAAGATCGACCCCGCGACAGTGGGCAGACGGATTGCTCGGCTTGAGGCTTCGCTGAACGCGCCTTTGTTCACCAAATCTCAGCAAGGCTATGTTCTGACCTCAGCCGGAGAACGCCTGATGGATCACGGGTTAAAAGCGGAAGAGGCGATGCGCGCTGTAGCCGGGGCTATGGCGGGGTCGTCCAAAACGCTAAGTGGACAGATCAGGATCGGGGCCCCCGATGGTTGCGCCAACTACCTGTTGCCACAGGTTTGCGCGCAAATCTGCGATGCCAATCCCGATTTGGATATCCAGATCCTGGCCTTGCCCCGCGTTATCAACCTGTCCCGACGCGAGGCGGATATGGCTGTAACCGTCAGCGCGCCGACGGCAGGCCGGGTGCTGGTTCAGAAGATCACCGACTACCGATTGCATCTGGTAGCCAGTGACAAATACCTTTCCGCGCGGCCCGCGATCCCAACGCCCGAAGCACTGAAAGGGCATCGAATGATCGGTTATATCCCGGACATGATCTTCGACCGCGAACTCGATTACCTGGTCGATCTTGGGGTTGACCGTGTCGCACTTGCATCGAATTCCGTATCGGTCCAGTTGCGGCAGGTTGCCTTGGGCTCTGGGGTTTGTGTGGCCCACGATTTCACGCTGCCATTCCATCCAAATCTGCGGAAAATCCTGACGGATCATGTCAGTCTGACCCGGAGTTTTCATCTGGTCCGACATCAAGGGGATCAACGAAACGAGCGCCTGAACCGGTTTGCAACTGCGCTGACCGCTGGAATTCGTGACGAAGTGGCGCGGCTGGAAGCGGCAGCTTCATCTTGACACATTCAAACATTCCGGCAACGCTTTGGAAAACAGCAAGTTATTTCGGAGGTTTCGCCTATGCTTGTTCAGGCCATTCTGAAATCCAAGGCCACCGAAGGGGTCATGACGGTTGCCCCGGACGTGACCGTGTCCGATGCGTCGAAAATTCTGGCAGAAAAGCGGATCGGTACGGTTGTGGTGTCCGAGGATGGCGGGAAATCCGCAGCAGGCATTCTGTCGGAACGCGATATCGTCCGTGAACTTGCGGCCAGCGGCAGCGGATGCCTCAGCAAACCGGTCAGCGCCTACATGACCAGCGATCTGGTAACGGCGACGCGTCAGGATTCGGTCCAAGACGTCCTGAGCCGCATGACTGAAGGACGGTTCCGTCACATGCCTATTGTCGAAGATGGCAAATTGATCGGCATCGTTACACTTGGGGATGTGGTCAAAGCGCAATTGTCCGAACTGGCAATGGAGAAAGAGGCGCTGGAAACCATGATAATGGGGCACTAATCGCCCCGATATCCACGCCAACCTATTGCACCTGCGGCAGAGTTGTGTTTGCTTGCGCAGAAATTTTGTTGCGCAGGAGGCGGCGATGAGGGTTGGATTATATCCCGGAACTTTTGATCCGATCACCTTGGGTCATATCGATATCATTCGTCGCGCATCCGCACTTGTGGACAAGCTGGTGATTGGGGTTGCGATCAACCGCGACAAGGGACCTTTGTTCACTTTGGAAGAACGCGTTGCCATGATCGAGGCTGAATGCGCGCATCTGACCGAGCAGACCGGCACGGAAATCGTTGCGCATCCCTTTGAAAACCTGCTGATTGATTGTGCCCGCGATGTTGGGGCTCAGATCATCGTGCGCGGCCTTCGGGCCGTTGCGGATTTCGAGTATGAATTCCAGATGGTCGGGATGAACCGCGCACTGGACAATTCGATTGAGACGGTCTTTCTGATGGCCGAGGCCCGCCATCAGGCGATCGCCTCGAAACTGGTTAAAGAGATTGCCCGTCTGGACGGGGACGTGTCGAAATTCGTCACGCCCCGTGTCGATGCGGCGTTGAAAGAGCGTTTAGGTTAACGCGCCCATAGCCGCTGCTGTATCCAGCATCCGGTTCGAGAAGCCCCATTCGTTATCATACCAGGCCAGCACCCGGACCAGAGTGCCGTCGGTTACCTTCGTCTCGGGCAGGGACACGGTCGAGCTGTGGGAATCGTGGTTAAAATCGACCGAGATCAGTGGGCGCTGTTCCGCCGCAAGTACGCCGGGGATCTTGGCTGCCGCTTCTACGAACAGGGCGTTGACCTCTTCCTCGGTAGTAGAGCGTGAGACTTCGACGACCAGATCGACAACCGACACGTTGGGCGTCGGCACTCGAATGGCCTGTCCGGTCAGTTTGCCTTGCAGTTGCGGCAGTACAAGACCCACGGCAGAGGCCGCTCCGGTTGTTGTCGGAATCATCGACAGAGCCGCGGCGCGGGACAGGTAGGGGTCTTTGCCAGCGGAATCGTGCACCGGTTGGCTGGCCGTATAGGCATGCACCGTCGTCATGTTGCCATGAACAATGCCAAGGCCCGCATCAAGGGCGGCAGCAACGGGTGATAGGCAGTTCGTGGTGCAAGACGCGTTCGACACAATGGTATCCTGAGCGGTCAACTCGTGATCGTTGACGCCGAATACGATCGTTTTCACGCCACCATCCCCACGGGCAGGGGCCGAGATCAGAACCTTCTTAGACCCATTTTCCAGATGACGGGCAGCAGCCTCGCGCGTGCGGAACACGCCGGTGCATTCCAGTACGACGTCCACATCGGACCAGTTCAGGTTTTCCGGGTCAAGCTCGCTGGTCAAACGTATGGGACCGGCGCCAACATCCATTCCGGCTTCAGACAGCGTCACTGGCTTGGAGTACCTGCCATGGACACTGTCAAACTCGAACAGATGCGCGTTCATCTCGGGCATGGCCAGGTCGTTTATGGCGACGATTTCAACATCGGTTCGGCCAGTCTCCATAACAGCACGCAACACGTTGCGTCCGATGCGTCCAAATCCGTTGATTGCCAGTTTGAGTGTCATGATCTGCTCCGTCCGTCTTTCGGCTTGCGTTCGAGTTAGCGCTAACAAAGCCAGAATGACGAAAAAGTCAAGCAAAACCTATGTCAGCGCCAGACGGCGATCCAATCCAGGAAGGCATAGAGTTTCTTGCCCAGAAACAGAAAATGCTCGGGCCCGAACAGGGCATAGTCTAGGCAGGCGGCCCCCAGAATCAAAAAACCCAGCCAGATAGCTATTTGATTGGTCATCGAGGCCCCGAACGAAAATGCCCGCCCAGATAACCTGAGCGGGCAAATATGTTCAAGAATTCAATGGCGTCTTAGTTAAGACGGCCCATCGCAACGGCGACATCCGCCATACGGACTGAGAAGGCCCATTCATTGTCATACCATGCCAACACGCGTACCATCCGGTCACTGACTACGCGGGTTTGATCCGGTGCGAAGATCGAGCTTTCTTCGGTGTGGTTGAAATCGGTCGAAACCAGCGGCGCGGGCTCATAGCCCAGAACGCGCTGCATATGACCCTGCGAAGCTTCACGCACGATAGCGTTGACCTCGTCAACAGTCACCTCGCGGCCGGCGCGGAAGGTCAGGTCCACTGCCGAGACATTCGGGGTCGGAACCCGGATTGCGGAGCCATCCAGACGACCTTTGAGGTTCGGCAGAACCTCACCCAGCGCCTTGGCAGCACCTGTCGAGGTTGGGATCATCGACATAGCGGCAGCGCGAGCGCGGTACAGGTCGCTGTGGCGGCGGTCCAGCGTGGGCTGGTCGCCGGTATAGGCGTGGATCGTGGTCATGATGCCATGCTCAATCCCGATGCCTTCGTCCAGAACCTTGGCAAGCGGAGCAAGGCAGTTTGTGGTGCAGGAGCCGTTTGAGACCATTTTGTCATCAGCAGCCAGGCTGTTGTGGTTCACGCCATAGACGATGGTTTTATCGACATTCTTGCCCGGAGCAGACAGCAGAACCTTTTGCGCGCCACGCTCAAGATGCGTCTTGGCTTTCAGGCCGTCATTGAACTTGCCGGTGCACTCCAGAACGACGTCGCAGCCTTCCCAGTCCAGCTCGTTCATGTCGTAGGTCGAGAACATCTCCATGGGGCCGCGGCCCAGATCCATGGTGTTGCCCTCGATCGAGACGTCGCGGGGGAAGCGCCCGTGGACGCTGTCATATTTCAGCAGATGCGCCGTGGTTTCTAGCGGGCCGGTTGCGTTGACCTTGATCACTTCGATGTCGTTGCGGGCCGATGCCGCGATATGCGACAGGGTGCAGCGGCCAATACGGCCAAAACCATTGATGCCGACCTTGATGGTCATCTAACGTCTCCAAAATGCGCTTGCGTTGCAGGCGATATAGCGGCCCTAACGCGTTCTCAAAAGAGTAAAAGTGACATATTTTTAACGTGTTAGCGCAAACCTTGGCCGGTATCGCTAACGCTTGCGCTAGCTGAAAGATCAGGTAGGGTCCACCTGCGGCTGGTTACAGGAAGGAACTAGGCATGAGCGGTCTTTTGGCATTGCTGGACGATGTTGCCGGAATTGCAAAAGTTGCGGCATCGTCGGTTGATGATGTTGTTGCAGCGGCTGGCAAGGCGGGGGCCAAAACGGCGGGCGTGATCATTGACGATGCAGCCGTGACGCCGAAATATGTGCAAGGTTTCGCCCCGGCGCGCGAGTTGCCGATCATCTGGCGCATCGCGCGCGGGTCGGTTTTCAACAAGATCGTGCTGCTGCTGCCCGTTGCGCTGTTGCTGGCTAATTTCGCGCCTTGGCTGATCACGCCTTTGCTGATGCTGGGCGGGTCTTATTTATGTTTCGAAGGGGCTGAGAAGATTTTCCATGTTCTCTTTCCCCATGGCAGCCATGCCATCGACGAGGATATGAAAATCCGAGATCCAGGCCATCTGGAAGAGCAGAAAGTCAAAGGTGCAATAAAGACCGATTTCATCTTGTCGGCCGAGATCATGACCATCGCGCTGGCCGCCATTGAGGCGCCGAACATCTGGATGCAGGCGGCGACGCTGGCTGTTGTCGGGATCGGCGTGACGGTTGCGGTCTATGGCTCGGTTGCGTTGATCGTGAAAATGGACGATGTGGGCCTGTTTCTGGCGCAGAACGCACCAACGCCGATCGGGCGCGGAACCGGGCGAGGCTTGGTCAAAGCCATGCCGATTGTGATGAAGCTGCTTTCAATCGTTGGGACCGCCGCAATGCTGTGGGTCGGCGGGTCGATCATCATCCACGGGCTCGAGGTTTTGGGCTTTGGCTGGCTGGGCCACCACATTCACGACTGGGCCTATGCGGTGGGCCATATGGTTTCAGCGCAATATGAAGGCGCGGCTGAGTGGATCGCCAAGGCAACTATGGACGGTGTGTTCGGATTAGCCTGGGGGCTGGCGTTAATCCCGGTGGCGACAAAGCTGCTCAAATCGCACTGATCTGGCCAATCCGCGCCGCCATAATGAGCGGCGCGGCATCGTGTCAGAAACCGTTGGTATTGCCTTCGACCACAACTCCCGACCCGTCGATCTTGCCGTCTTTGAACAAGGTTACGGCGACCCCGTCAATTTTCAATTCCCAGCAATTCTTGGGGTCTGTGCCGTATTGAAAGCACATGCCACTATCCGTTGCTTCCCACTTGCCCGTGTAGCCCTCGCCCTTGATGGTGCCATCAGCGGCGTAATATTCGGTAAACGCGCCCGACAGCATACCTCCGGCATAGGTGTGGCCCGCCATGGTTTTCTGAATCTCTTCCTTGCTGGCAAATTCAGCCGCAAAGGCTGGGGCGGCGGTGGCCATGACAACGGCGCAGAGGACGGCGTGGAGTTTCATATTTGGTCTTCCCTGTGACTGGTTGGTTTTGCCGCAGGTAATGCGTTTCAGTCGTGAGGATAGGGCAGGCGGGGTCACAATGACTCACCAACCTGTGACAGGAAACAGGTAGGAAAAAAGGCGACCACTGTGGTCGCCTTTTTTGTGATTTGATATGCGTTGCGGGTTAGCCAAGCAGGTCCTTGACCTTTGCAACGGTGGCTTCGGCAGTGATGCCGAAATGCTTATACAGCTCACCCGCGGGGGCCGACGCACCAAAACCCGACATGCCGATGAACCCAGCCTTGGCTTCACGGCCACGCTCGCCCAGTAGCCAGCGATCCCAGCCACCGGCGCGGACGGCGGCCTCGATGCCGACGCGGACGGCACCGGCGGGCAGCACGCGCTTGCGATAGGCTTCGTCCTGCTCGGCGAACAGCTCCATACAGGGCATGGAGACGACGCGGGTGCCGATGCCTTCGGCCTCAAGCATCGCTTTGGCTTCCATCGCCAGTGACACTTCCGAGCCGGTGGCAATCAGGATGGCCTGGCGTTTGCCTTCGGCCTCGGCCAGAACATAAGCGCCTTGTGCGGTCAGGTTCTTGGTTTTGTGATCCTTGCGCACGGTCGGCACGCCCTGACGGGTCAGCGACAGGACCGAGGGGCTTTCCTTGAAGGTCAGCGCCAGTTCCCATGCCTCAGCCGTTTCAACCGTGTCGGCGGGGCGGAACACATAGGTGTTGGGTGTCGCGCGGCTGATCGCCAGATGCTCGACCGGCTGGTGGGTCGGGCCATCTTCGCCCAGACCGATAGAATCGTGAGTCATCACGAAGACCGACGGGATTTTCATCAACGCGGCCAGGCGCATCGACGGACGCGCATAGTCGGTGAAGGCCATGAACGTGCCGCCATACGGGCGGATGCCACCATGCAGCGCCATGCCGTTCATCGCAGCGGCCATCCCGTGTTCGCGGATACCGTAGTGGATGTAACGGCCCTTGCGGTTTTCCGGCAGGAACACGCCCATATCCGCAGATTTGGTGTTGTTCGACCCTGTCAGGTCAGCCGAACCGCCAACGGTTTCGGTCATGATCGGGTTAACGACGTTCAGAACTTTTTCCGACGAGGCGCGGGTGGCCAGTTTCGGTTGGTCTTCCGAGGCTTGTTTCTTGAACGCGCGGATCGCGCCGGCCAGTTTCTTGGGCGCTTCAAACGCATATGCGCGGTTGAACTCGGCCTGCTTACGCTCGGACAGCTCGGCAAAGCGGGCCTCCCATGCGGTGCGCTCGGCGGCACCACGGGCACCGATGGCTTCCCAAGCCGATTTCACGTCGGCAGGGATTTCAAACGCGCCATGCGGCCAGCCATAGCCTTCTTTGGCGGCTTTTAGTTGATCCTGATCGGTCAGCGCGCCATGGCCTTTTGATGTATCCTGAGCCGCGTGACCCAGAGCAATGTGGCTTTCGCACGCGATCATGGTCGGTTTGTTCGACTTTTTCGCTTGCACGATGGCTGTGTCGATGGCTTGCGGGTCATGGCCGTCGATCTCGATCACATGCCAGCCCGAAGCCGCGAAACGGCGCACCTGATCGGTCCGGTCTGCGATGTCCACGGTGCCGTCGATGGTGATGTTGTTGTTGTCCCAGAAGACAATCAACTTGCTCAGCTCATGACGTCCGGCGAGGGTGATCGCCTCTTGGCTGACGCCTTCCATCAGGCAGCCGTCGCCCGCGATCACATATGTATAGTGATCAACGACCTTCTTGCCGTAGTGCGCGCGCTGGATTTCCTCGGCCATGGCAAAGCCCACAGCGTTCGAGATACCCTGACCCAGCGGGCCGGTGGTGGTCTCAATTCCATCGACCAGAAAGTTTTCCGGATGGCCTGCGGTTTTTGCGCCCAACTGGCGGAAGTTTTTGATCTCGTCCAGCGTGACGTCAGCGTGGCCGGTCAGATACAGCAGCGAATAGATCAGCATCGAACCATGGCCGGCCGACAGGATGAACCGGTCGCGGTCGGGCCAGTTCGGGGCCGAGGCGTCAAATTTCAGGTGCTTTTCGAACAGCACGGTCGCAACATCGGCCATGCCCATCGGCATGCCAGAATGGCCGGAATTGGCGGCGGCGACGGCGTCCAGGGTCAGGGTGCGGATGGCCGCAGCTTTGTCCCAATGTTCGGGGTTTGCATTGCGCAGCGCAGTCAGGTCCACGGGCGTTATTCCTTTGGATTACGGGCAGATTGCGCGCTGAATACCACTCAGCCCTCAAAGTGCAAGCAGAACCGGGGGTTACGCGGTCGCAGTGGTTCAAGAATGCGGTCCAAGTGATTGAAAGCAAACAGTGGGTATTTTCCGCGCCATTCGGTTAGACTAGGCCAAGACGAAGACAATGTTGATTCGCACAAATCACATTTCAAGGAACCTTGGTAAACAGGTGGCACAGGTATGAGCCAGATCGAAGAACTACAACGTCGCATTGTCGCCGCGATGGAACGGATTGGAGCCGGCGTCGATGCCTTGGGCACCAAACCAGCAGATCCCTCCGGACAAGACGATGTACTGAAAGCTGCATTGGATGACGAAAAAGTTGCCAACGCGCAGCTTGAAGAGCGTTTGAAATCGCTGAAACAGCGCCACGAGCAAGAGGTCGACGCGATGCGCGCCGACATGGAAAATTTGCGTGCAGCCCCGGTCGAAGACCCTGAGGTGCCTCAATTGCGTCAGCAATTAGCAGAGGCGACCGCGAAACTGGCTTCTGTCGAAGCGGCGCGGGCCGAGTTGGCCGAAGCCAAGGCGGCTTTGGAAAATCAGGATGAACTGGACGCGCTGAAATCCGAAAACGAAGAGTTGAAGGCCGCGATCAACGGGGCTCTGGCTCTGGAAGAAGAAAACGCGCGTCTGCGGTCCGAATTGGCTGATAGCGAGCGGGTTGCTGAACTTTCGGCCGAGTTGGAGATGCTGCGCGCCGAACGCAGTAGTCACGGGGCCGCGATGTCGCGTCTGGATGATGACCTGCAACGGATGCGCAAGGCAAATGAACAGCTGCGCGAGACGGTAGATGAGCTGCGGTCTGCCTCGCAAAACGGAATGCCGGATGCCGAATTGTTGAACCGCGCCACGGTGGCCGAGCTTGAGGCGACCCGCGCCGCACAAGCCACAGACGCGGCCGAAGCCCACGCAGTTCTGGCCCGGCTAGAGCCGTTGTTGTCGCGCGCGAAACTGGCGGAAGGTGAGGTGGAGTAATGCCCGAGGTGACCATTCAAATCGGCGGTCGTGGCTTTGAAGTCTCGTGCCAGCAGGGGGAAGAAGTGTTCTTGCAGGCCGCTGCCAAGATGTTGGACGACGAGGCTCAAGTGCTGTCGGATCAGATTGGCCGGATGCCGGAATCGCGGATGTTGCTGATGGCTGGGCTGATGCTGGCCGATAAGGCCGCCGCTACGGATGATCGTATCAAGATGCTGGAAGGCAAGCTGGCTGAGGTCGAGGCCGAGGTGCAGACCCTGCGCAACGCCCCGCAGCCTGAACCAGAGCGTGTCGAAGTGGCGGTCGTGCCGCCCTCGGTCACGGATACGCTGGCGGAACTGGCCGCACGGGCCGAGGCATTGGCGTCGGTGGTGGAAGAGAAAGCGGGATGAAATTTTTCCCTGCTACTGCGCTAGCTTCCATGCTGGGCATGTGGGGCAGCGTCGCATCGGCCCAGATAGACGTCCTGCCTGTGACCTTCACATGCGAGAACGGCACGCCGCTGGAGGTGATCTTTTTCAACGCTACAGACGGTGCAAGTGCTGCGGCGATGTTGGTGGATAACCGGTTGATTGCATTGGAGCAGACCATCAGCGGGTCGGGTATCCAATACCGCTCCAGCGGTCCGGGTGGCAGCTATGTCCTGCGCTCGAAAGGCTGGGACGCAACTGTCAGCTATCTGGCGGCAGGGGATGCCGCCAGCGAGCAGGTTGTTCTAAGCGATTGTAGTAGCCGCTAATCAGGCGTTAGCTTCGCGGATCTTGTCGGCGGCATCTTTGTTGTAGCCGACGCCATTGTCGTCAAACAGCGTGTCCAGTTCGCCGGACAGGGTCATCTCGGTGATGATGTCGCAACCGCCGACGAATTCACCTTTGACGTAAAGCTGCGGCACGGTCGGCCAGTCGGAATAATCCTTGATGCCCTGACGGACCTCTTCATCAGCTAGAACGTTCACGTCGGCATAGTCTACGCCCATATAGTTCAGCACACCAGCCACGCGGGACGAGAATCCGCATTGCGGCATTTCCTTGGTGCCTTTCATATACAGCACCACATCGTTGGCTTTGACGGTTTCGTCAATCTGGGTCTTAACGTCGCTCATCTTGCGTTTCCTTCTCCCCCGCGTCCGGGGCGTTGGTTTCATCCTGAGACAGACCGGGGGTCCATCCTTCGTTCTGTAGCCGCCGCTGCTCCGTCTGAGCCAAAATGTACGGGTCGAGACCGCGGCGTTTGATACCGCCAGCTTCGCCGATCTTGTCCGGGGCCGGGCGTATTTCGGCCAGTTTGTGTTTTCTTTCCCGTTTCACATAGGCTTCGATCAATGCGGCGGCAACTATTGATGCAAAAACTATTGCAAAAACGATGGAAGCCACTGGCATCAAGATTGAGAACTATCTGAACGATGCTGTTCGTTCGCGCTATTACGGAGTCTTCTACGATAGTGAAGTATCAAACCGGGCAAACCGATCAGTACAATTGGAGCTAGCAAAACTGCTAAAACGCTATATGCCGCAATTGAGCCGTAGATCGCTAAGTTACTCCGGTACTTTCGTTGTCAGCGCCAGCGCGTGCAGCTCTCCATCTGGGCCGTCCATCTTGCCTTTCAAGGCCGCATAGACCGCGCGCTGTTGTTGAACCCGGTTTTTGCCGCGAAAGCTCTCGTCCACGACCATCGCGGACATATGCACGCCATCACTGCCGCCGACTTGAATTTCCGCATCGGGAAAGGCTTCGCGCAGCAGGTGTTCGATTTCGTGGGCGCTCATCGGCATGTAGGTTACTCCTAAAGGTCTTTCCCAAGATGTAGAGCGCCTAAGCGGGGCGCGCAAGTGGTCCTGAGACGACAAAACCCGCGCCGATCAAAGCGCGGGTTTCGGTATCGTTTGAGAAGGCTATGTCAGGCGACAGCTTCCGCAAAGCTGCTACGGAATGTGGCGGTCAGCTCACCCAGCGCAGCCTCAGAGCCTCCGATCTTGACCGCATCGCCGGTGAAGCGGCCGACCGAGACCAGCGGAACGCCGGCCTGACCGGCAGCGATCATTAGCGCCTCAGCCTGATCAAAGTTGCAAGCCACCAAATACCGGGCTTGATCCTCGCCAAACAAGAATTCGGTTGGAGCTTCGTCTAAGTGGACACCGACGCCCGCGGCCTCGGCCAGTTCGAACGCAGCTAGCGCCAGACCGCCATCGCCCAGATCGGTACAGGCTTTGATCATCTCGCGGTTGGCGCGGATGAAGTCACCGTTGCGTTTTTCTGCGTCCAGATTGACATGCGGCGCGTCGCCGTGTTCGCGGTTGAACACCTCAGCCAGTAGGGCGGATTGGCCCAGATGGCCTTTGGTTTCGCCGATGACCAGTGCAACATGGCCTTCGCGAACCTCATTGCCGATGATCTCATCAGTGTGGTTTAGAAGGCCAACCGCGCCGATGGTGGGGGTCGGCAGGATCGCATGACCGTCGGTCTCGTTATAGAGCGAGACGTTGCCCGATACGATCGGCATATCCAGAGCGGCGACAGCCTCGCCAATACCTTTGATCGCGCCGACAAACTGTCCCATGATCTCGGGCTTTTCGGGGTTGCCGAAATTCAGGTTATCGGTGGTTGCCAGCGGGGTTGCCCCCACGGCGGTCAGGTTGCGATAGGCTTCGGCCACCGCCTGCTTGCCGCCCTCAATCGGGTTGGCGCGCACGTAACGCGGGGTCACGTCGCTGGTGAATGCCAGAGCCTTTTCGGTGCCATGCACGCGGACCATACCCGCGCCCAGACCCGGCGTGCGGGCGGTGTCGGCCATGACCATCGTGTCATATTGCTCGTACACCCACTGCTTGCCTGCGTAATTGGGCGAAGAGAGCAGGGCACGCAGACCATCGATTGGATCAATCTGAGGGACCTCGGCCAATTCCTCGGCTGCGGGTGTTTCGACCCAAGGGCGGTCGTACTCGGGCGCGGTCGAAGACAGTTTCGACAGAACCAGATCAGCTTTGACCTCGCCATTATGAACGATCAGGAAACGGTCTTCAGCGATTGTTTCGCCAACAATGGCAAAGTCCAGATCCCATTTCTCGAACACGGCGCGGGCCTCAGCCTCAAGCTCGGGCTTGAGGACCATCAGCATCCGTTCCTGAGATTCCGACAGCATCATCTCATAGGCGGTCATGTTTTCTTCGCGCTGGGGGACGTTCTCGAGATCTAGACGTACGCCAAGGCCACCCTTGTCGCCCATTTCAACTGCGGAACAGGTCAGGCCAGCTGCACCCATATCCTGGATCGAGATCACGGCGCCGGTCTGCATCAGTTCCAGCGTTGCCTCCATCAGGCGCTTTTCAGTGAAGGGGTCGCCAACCTGAACGGTGGGGCGCTTTTCTTCGATGGTGTCATCGAACTCGGCCGAGGCCATGGTCGCACCGCCAACGCCATCACGGCCGGTTTTGGCGCCAAGATAGACGACAGGCATGCCGACGCCCGAGGCGGCCGAGTAGAATATCTTGTCGCTATCCGCCAGACCAGCAGCAAAGGCGTTCACAAGGCAGTTGCCGTTATAGGCCGGGTGGAACCGCACCTCGCCACCCACGCAGGGCACACCGAAGCAGTTGCCGTACCCGCCGATGCCTTCGACCACACCATTCACAAGCTGGCGGGTTTTGTGGTGGCCGGGTTCGCCAAAGGACAGCGCATTCATCGACGCAATGGGACGCGCCCCCATGGTAAAGACGTCGCGCAGGATGCCGCCCACGCCGGTCGCAGCGCCTTGGTAGGGTTCGATATACGAGGGATGGTTGTGGCTTTCCATTTTGAACACCACGGCCTGACCGTCGCCAATATCGACCACGCCCGCATTCTCACCCGGGCCACAGATCACTTGTGGGCCAGAGGTGGGCAGGGTGCGCAGCCATTTCTTGGAGGACTTGTAGGAACAATGCTCGTTCCACATGGCCGAGAAAATACCCAGCTCGGTAAAGGTCGGCTCGCGCCCGATGATTTCGAGGATCATGTCATATTCGTCGGGCTTAAGCCCGTGTGCGGCAATCAGATCCGGGGTGATGGCGGGCTCTTGCATCTTATGTCCTGTGTCCAAAGGGGCCGAGATTGCGCGCCTTTTAGGGCAAGGGCGCGCCCGTGGGAAGGGTCAAGTCACCGCAGGGTGGTCTGGATGAAGAAAAACGGGCCCCGCAAAGGTGCAGGGCCCGCGTATTGGTTCAAAAAGCGTGGGCTCAGGCCGGGGCTTCGCCCTTGTTGACTGCATCGGCGGCGGCGGCACCGACGGCTGCTTTTTGCTCTTCCGAGAGGTTCTCGTTCTCTTCCAATCCCGGAATGGCAACCCGAACTTCCCGGCGCGCAAAATCGATGCCGTTGGCATTGAATTCCGCCTTCACGCGATTGAAAATCTCTTTGCGGAGCGTGAACTGTTTGCCCGGTTTGGCCATGAACTTGCCCCGGATAATCATGCCGACATCGTCGAAGTCGAATACTCCTTGAGATTTGAACGGTTGCAGGAAGCCATCCTTGTGGGTCTCGTCCTGCATCATCTCGGCCCCGATCTTCTTGAAGATTTTCTTGACCTTGTTGGGATCAGTATCAAACGGTACGGTAAATTTCAGCTTCATGATGACCCAGTCGCGGCTGAAATTGGTCAGCTTTTGTATCTCACCATAAGGGATCGTGTGAACGGGTCCGCGGTGGTGGCGCAACTGCATGGAGCGGATCGAGATCTTTTCGACAGTACCCATGGTGCCGCCCACATCGACATATTCACCCACGCGGAAGGCATCGTCGATCAGGAAGAAGATGCCGCCGACGATGTCAGCCACCAGTTTCTGTGCGCCGAAGCCGATGGCCAGACCCAGAACACCGGCACCAGCCAGTAAGGGCGTGATGTTGATGCCTAGCGCCCCGAGGGCAAGCAGGCCGAAGATTACCGCGATGGTGATCTGCGCTGTGATGCGCAGCAGCGGCAGGACAGTCGCAAGACGCGAACCACCCGCGCCGCCGCCTTCGCCACCGGCTTCTTCGTCCAGCGCCTCAGCTGCGGTCTGTTCCTTAGCCAAGCGACGGTTGATCCAAAGAGAGACGACCTCGTTTAAGATATAGCCAATGGCGATGATCAGCAGGAACTCGATCACGGCGCCGCCCACTTCGGCACTGACGCCGGCCGAGGCCACATCGCGCAGGTCCAGATGCCAGGCGTTCGCGATCATGAATACAACGAAAAGGCCCGCAATAACGCGACCGATGCGAATATAGCTGCGCTTGGCCGAGCGATGCGCCCGTTCGGCTAGCGGCCCTTCACCCGACATCGGCGGTTGAAGATGCCGCACCAAGCCCCGAATCAATGTATCAAGTGCGGGCGCGATCAGCAGCCAGAACATGGTGGTGAAATGCGCCCCGTTGACCAGAACACGCATGACAGCGGGGTCACGCTGCGCCACAAGGAATTCGACCAGCAACCAGATCGCGACCGAGACCCCAATTGCGAAATAGGGGTAATAGTGCGAAACTTCTTCGTCGAATTTGGTGTGATCGGGGTCTGTACCCAACATCATCTGGGATAGGCCCTCGCGCGCAGTCCAGGCGATCAGGCCGATATAGATGTGGATCGCGGCGTTCAGCCAGAATCCGATGCGCGTATCGTCTGATGTTATGTCATTCAAGCCATTGAAGCGCAGGATGAACAGGGTAAAGCCGATCAAGATGAGCAGGCCAATCAGATTGCGATGCAGGTATTTTGCCCAGTGATCATCAATGTTGACGAGCCGGAACTGCGGTTTTTGCGGTGCCAGAACAAAGCGCGAGACAGCGGCCCCAAGACGCGGCACCCAGATCAGGTAGAATACAAAGGGTCCGGCATAGATGATCTGCTCGGGCGTCAACACGCCGCGACCGAATGCACGGACGACCACATAAAATACGATTAGCCCCGCGATTTCCCTACAAAACCGTCGAAACAGGTATCGGGCAGCGCCCCATAGATCGGCCTCGTCCGCGACCTCTGTCGCTTCGTGCCAATGACGGGTCAGGAAAATAAACAGTTTTTCGGCGACAAACCCAACCAGAAGGACGGACAAGACGAGCCCTAAAAGAGTGAAAACCCCGGTCGTGCCGAACGTATCAGCGAAATTGCCGAACGCTGTGATCTGCGCCGTTACAATCCTGGGAAGTGTTGTAAGAACATGAGTCCAGGACGAAACCATCTCGGCCCAGATTTCGTTGATTTCGGTCAGTGGGTCTTCGACATTGGCTTTTTCAGCGGCTTTTTGTTCGGCCACGGCATCCAGCCGCTCCAGAAGAATCGCGCGCACCTGATCGTCAGACATACGCGCAACAAGATCGTCGACCTGTTCAGGTGTCAGATCCTCGGGAATTGTGACCGATGACGCGCTGGTATCCTGCGCAAAAACGGGAACCGCCAGAGAAAGCGCAGCGACCATCGCCAGCGCCAGGCGAAGTGGGTGAAGCATGAATGAGCCCTCGAACACAAATTATTTAGCTTTTTCGGGATCATATGCGGTTGGAGGAATTTTTCCCAGTAGTTTTGCGGGGGCGACAAGGGTGGAAGCCAAAAAAAAAGGCCGAGCACTAAGCTCGGCCATAGTCCAACAGGGAGGTATGAAGATGATGAGCGTTGCAGCATCATCGCCTTCATGTGCTCATTTAGGGATCACTTTATGAACGATCAAGATGTTTCAGACTGATCAAAGGTCATGTCCGCTATGACCTTGGTGCATAGCTAGAGTTTTCCCATCTGCTTCAACTGTTTGCGCTGCGCGATGATTTCGTCCTGCACGAAGTCGCGGAAAGCGGCGACACGCTTGGAATGGCGCAGTTCTTCGGGGTAGGCCAGATAAACGGGGACATCTGCAGTTTCGATATCGGTGAGCAGGGGTACCAGATGCGGAAAATCCTGGGTTACGTAGTCCGGCAAGACGCCGATGCCAAGGTTGTGAAGCACGCCTTGCAGCACGCCGAAATAGTTGTTCACTGACAACAGGGACCTGGGGTTATAGGTCATCAGGTGCCGTACCATGGCAGCACTTGCCCCAACTTGTGGCGCAGATGGCGTCTGGCTGATCAGCCGGTGGTTCGCGATTTCCTCCAACTCCTCAGGGGCGCCGTTTTCCTCTAGATATTCTTGCGTGGCGTAAAGTTGCATCTGAACGGTCATCAGGCGTTTGCGTACTAGATCAGCCTGGCTGGGCTCTTTCATGCGTATGGCGACGTCTGCTTCACGCATGGGCAAGTCCAGAACCCGCTCCTCTAGCATCAAGTCAATGTTAAGGTCCGGGTATTGTTCGTAAAGCTTCGGTAGGCGCGGTGCGAGCCAGAGCGTGCCAAAGCCGAACGTTGTGGTGACGCGCAGAACGCCGAACACTTCTTCTTCACTGTCACGGATACGCGCGGCGGCGGCATCCAGACGTTTAGACATGGCCGAGGTGGCGTCGAACAGCAACTCGCCCTGTTCGGTCAGGATCAGTCCGCGTGCGTGGCGGTGGAAAAGAGTCGAATCAAGCGATTCCTCCAGCGCCCGAATTTGGCGGCTGACGGCGGATTGCGACAAATTCAGCTTGTCGCCCGCATGAGTCAGGCTGCCTGCATCGGCCACCGCGTGAAATATCCTAAGCTTGTCCCAATCCATCGCCGCAACTTTCGTTATCTTTTGGAAGCCCTATATGAAATAGGTAACAAGTTCTACATTCAAACTGTGATTTTGGCAGGATTACAGAGGGTAAAACCTATACAGGTCAGAAATTGTGACCTAAAATGCGAGGGAAATACGCACACTGATCTGACGAGGGGAGACGTCTGATGAGCCAGCCACAGATATCGCTGAACGACCGGTTTGATATTGAGAAGAACCCCGTCCTTTTGAACGGCACACAGGCGCTTGTGCGGTTGATGCTGTTGCAGAAGGAACGTGACCGACAGGCAGGTTTGAATACTGCAGGTCTGGTCACAGGGTATCGGGGCTCTCCGTTGGGTGCGGTCGATCAGCAGATGATGCGGGCGCAAAAGCATCTGGCTGAAAGCGATGTCACCTTCCAATTCGGCCTGAACGAAGATCTTGCTGCCACCGCGCTCTGGGGCAGTCAGCAGGCAGGTCTGCGGGGTGATGGCAAGTTCGATGGCGTGTTCGGCCTGTGGTACGGCAAAGGCCCCGGCGTTGATCGTTCGGGCGACGTGATGCGCCATGCCAACATGGCGGGAACGGCGGAACATGGCGGTGTCCTTGTTGCGATGGGCGACGATCACACCGGCGAAAGCTCGACCGTGCTGCACCAGTCCGAGTGGGCGTTGGTGGATATGTATATGCCTATTGTCAGCCCGGCGGGTGTTCAGGAAATCCTCGATTACGGCATCTACGGATATGCGCTCAGCCGGTTTGCGGGCGTGTGGGTCGGGTTGAAGACGATGAAGGACACGATCGAAGTGACCTCGGTCGTCGATGGCAGCCCGGATCGGATCAAAGTGGTCACGCCGCAATTCGACATGCCCCAAGGCGGCCTGAACATCCGTCTTGGCGACACGCCGCACCTGCAAGAGGCGCGGATCATCGACGCCAAAAGGTTCGCGGCTGAGACGTTCTCGCACGCCAACAAGATGGACAAGCGCGTCTGGGGCAAACCCGGTGCCAAGATCGGTTTCGTCGCGGCGGGCAAGAACTGGCTGGATCTGGTCCATGCTCTGTCGCTGCTCAATATCGACGAGGCTGAGGCCGAACGGCTGGGGATCACAACCTACAAAGTGGGCCAGACCTTCCCGCTGGATATGGCGGGTTTTCATGACTGGGCCGAAGGGCTGGACCTGATCGTCATCGTCGAAGAAAAACGCAAGCTGATAGAGGTTCAGGTCAAGGAAGCCATCTTCGACGACCGTCGCGGGCGGCGCGTGTATGGGTGGTACAAAGGTGGTGCAGGGACCCTACACCGGGAAGAGCTGTTCCCGACCCGCGGTGCCCTTGATCCGATTATGATCGCGGAAAAGCTGGGCGATATCCTGATCGAAGAGGGGCGCGAAACCGACGGTGTGCGTGCAGGGCTTGCCAAACTGGCCGAGTCGCGCCGGGCCGACAATGCCGAAGAGATCGCGACGCGTTTGCCCTATTTCTGCTCGGGATGTCCGCATAACAGCTCGACCAAGGTGCCCGACGGCAGCCGTGCTTATGCAGGCATAGGGTGTCACTACATGGTTCAATGGATGGACCGAAATACCTCGGGCTTTACCCAGATGGGGGGTGAAGGCGCGAACTGGATTGGCGAGGCTCCATTCTCGACCACACCGCACGTCTTTCAGAACCTCGGTGACGGGACCTATAACCACTCGGGCGTGCAAGCCATCCGGGCGGCGCTTTCGGCGGGGACGAACATTACCTTCAAGATCCTGTTCAACGATGCCGTTGCCATGACAGGTGGACAGGGCAATGAGGGCGATTTGACCGCCGAACGCATCGTGGCCGAGGTCAAGGCGATGGGCGTACAGCACGTGGCTTTGGTCTATGACGAAAAGGAAGATGTGAATTTCAAGGCGCTGCCATCGGGGGTAGATACGTTCGAACGCGCCGAACTAATGCAGGTTCAGGAAAAATTCCGCGAGATCGAGGGCGTCTCGGTCATTGTCTACGTGCAGACCTGCGCTGCTGAAAAACGCCGCCGTCGCAAACGCGGAACGTTCCCGGACCCGGATAAACGTGTCTTCATCAACACTGACATCTGTGAAGGCTGCGGCGATTGTGGGGTTCAATCCAACTGCGTCTCGATCGTTCCGAAAGAGACCGAGCTGGGCCGGAAGCGCGCGATTGATCAATCCAGTTGCAACAAGGATTTTTCCTGTGTGAACGGGTTCTGCCCGTCTTTCATCACGTTGGAAGGTGCGAAGATCCGTAAGGAGGCCACCACCGAAATCGATTTGCCGGATTTGCCAATGCCCGATCTGCCAGAGATCAATGGCACGCACAACGTGGTGATTACCGGAATTGGCGGGACCGGCGTGGTGACGCTGGGCGCGGTATTGGCGCAGGCGGCGCAGATCGACGGCAAAGGTGCGGGCATGATGGAAATGGCTGGCCTGGCGCAAAAAGGCGGCGCGGTGCATATCCACTGTCGTCTGGCCAATCGCCCCGAAGATATCAGCGCCATCCGCGTGGCCACCGGCGAGGCTCATGCGCTGATTGGTGGCGATCTTGTCGTGTCCGCAGGGGCAAAGACCCTGGGCCTGACCCGTGCAGGCCAGACCGGTGCCGTGGTCAACAACCATGAAACGGTGACAGGTGATTTTACGCGTGACACCGCCTTCCGTATTCCTGGCGAACGTTTGGAACTGGCACTGGAAGCGCGGCTGAAAGAGGATGTCTCCCTGTTCGACGCGACCGCATTGGCGCGCGCCGTGATGGGGGATTCGATCTATTCCAACATGATGGTCTTTGGGGCCGCGTGGCAGCGTGGATTACTCCCGGTCAGCCATTCGGCCATAGAACAGGCTATCGAATTGAATGGCACTGCAGTGGAACGCAATAAGCGCGCCTTTGATATCGGCCGCTGGGCGGTTCTGCACCCGCAGCAGGTCGCCGATATCCTGAAACCGAACGTCGCTGAACTGCCCAAAACGCTGGATCAGATCATTGATTTCCGTGCTAACCACCTGACCGATTACCAAAGCGCGCGTCTGGCCAAAAAGTATCGCAAAATGGTCGATGCCTTCGAGGATACCGATATCCGCGAGGCCGTGGCGCGGGGCTATCACAAACTTCTGTCCTACAAGGATGAATACGAGGTCGCGCGTCTACTGCTGACCAGTCGCGAAAAAGCCACAGCCGAGTTTGATGGCGATTTTCAAATAACCCTGCATCTGGCCCCGCCCATTCTTGGCAGCAAGGGGCCGAATGGTCGCCCGAAAAAACGAACCTATGGCGAATGGATGCTGGGCCCGCTCAAGCTCTTGTCCAAGTTGAAAGTCTTGCGAGCGACGCCTCTGGACATTTTTAGCTACAGCTCCGAACGTCGGATGGAGCGCGCCCTGATCAAACAATATGAGCGTGATCTCAAAGAGATCACTCCGCTGATCAACGCTCAGACACGGGACGCGGTGATCGCACTGGCGTGTCTGCCGCTGGACATTCGTGGCTTTGGTCCGGTCTTGAAGGAAAGCGAAGCCAAGGCCGCCAAGCGGCGCGAAGAACTGTTGTCTGTCATTCGCAGCGGTGGGCCCGATTTGCGCGCGGCGGCGGAATAGATCGTCACATCCCTGTCACGATCTCTAGGCAAACCTGTGGGCTGCACCTAAGTTGCAGGCCACAGAACCTCGGAGACCGCAATGCCTTCGCCCCGCCATGTCGCTCGTGACATTTCCTATGCTTATTCCGCCGAAACCAAAGGCGGTCGCATGGTCATCAAGTTGATGGAAAACACGACGGGTCGGATGCGCCTGATCAAACGCGCGGACGGCTATGAGCAAGAGGTCGCGCAGGGCCGCGATTTTTGGACGGTCATGGTGGACCGTTATGGCCTTTCTCTGGATGTGGTGGGTGGATCGCTCGCGAATATCCCCAATACCGGCCCACTGATCCTGATTGCCAACCACCCCTATGGCATTCTTGATGGGATGATGATGGGACATATTCTGTCGCAAACGCGCGGCGATTTTCGCATTCTGGCCAACAGCGTGTTCCGCAAGGCCGAGGACTTGAACCGGGTCGTTTTGCCTGTGTCGTTTGACGATACCAAAGAAGCGATGAAGCTGAACTTGCAAACTCGCAAAACGGCCCTGAACTATCTGGGTGACGGTGGCGCGATTGGGATTTTCCCCGGTGGTACGGTCAGCACCGGGGTTAAGCCGTTCTCATACCCGATGGATCCGGGCTGGCGCGGCTTTACCGCACGTATGGTCGCTAAATCGAACGCAACAGTGGTGCCGGTCTTCTTTGACGGCCACACCTCGCGTCTGTTTCAGATCGCCAGTCATCTGCACAGCACTTTGCGCATGGGTTTGCTGATCAAAGAGTTCAAAAAACGTGTCGACACTCCTGTCAAAGTGGCGATCGGGGAGCCGATCAGCCGCGACGTTCTAGACCCTCTGGCCAGTGACACACGCAAGATGATGGATTTCCTGCGCAAAGCCACGTATGAGCTGTCCCCGAAGCCGTTGAAGTCTTATGACTACGGCTATGAGTTTGAGGAACGGCATCGCGCCTGAAGGGGCAAATGGCAGTAGGTATTTTTGATTCTGGTTTGGGCGGGTTGACCGTTCTGGACGCCGCGCAGAAACGTCTGCCGGAGGTGGATTTCCTGTATTACGCAGACAGTGCGCACGCGCCTTATGGCGTGCGGGATGCGGAAAACATTTATGACCTGACCCGCGGGGCGGTGAACGCGTTGTGGGACCGCGGCTGTGATCTGGTGATCCTGGCCTGCAACACCGCCAGCGCTGCTGCGCTGCGCCGGATGCAAGAAGAAGGCGTGCCCGAGGGCAAGCGCGTGCTGGGTGTCTTTGTACCGCTGATCGAGGCTTTGACCGAGCGGCAATGGGGCGACAACAGCCCTCCGCGTGAGGTTGCCGTAAAACATGTGGCGCTGTTTGCGACGCCCGCGACTGTCTCCAGCCGTGCATTTCAGCGCGAACTGGCCTTTCGCGCCATTGGCGTGGATGTTGAGGCCCAGGCCTGTGGCGGCGTGGTCGATGCCATCGAGGACGGCGACATGATTCTGGCCGAAGCCCTGGTACGCAGCCATGTCGATGCGCTCAAACGCAAGATGCCTGATCCGCAGGCCGCGATTTTGGGCTGCACCCATTACCCGCTTATGGCCGAGACCTTCCAGGCGGCTCTTGGTCCGAATGTGCAGGTGTTTAGCCAAGGTGATCTGGTGGCCGAAAGCCTAGCGGATTACCTAGCCCGGCATCCAAACATGCTGGGCAAGGGCGAGGCTGGGTTTCTGACCACCGGCAAGCCCGCCTTCGTCAGTGACCGGGCAACGCAGTTCCTGCGACGACAAATCTCCTTCGAGGCTGTCTGACTTAGGTCAAGGACGCCAAGCGGACGAATCCGTAAACCAAGGCCGGCGCATCGGCGGTCGTGATATGTGACATATGAATAGAAGAGGTCTGACATGACCCATAAAATCGCAATTCTGGGCGCTTCCGGCTACACCGGTGCCGAACTCGTGCGCCTGATCGCCGAGCATCCGAATATGGAGATCACTGCGCTGGCCGCCGAGCGTAAGGCGGGCCAGTCCATGGCGCAGGTCTTTCCGCATCTGCGCCATATGGATCTGCCGGACCTGTGCAAGATAGCCGAGATTGACTTTTCGCAGATCGACCTGTGTTTCTGCGCCTTGCCGCACAAAACCAGCCAAGAGGTCATCCGCGATCTGCCCAAAGATCTTAAAATCATTGACCTTTCCGCTGATTTCCGCCTGCGCGACCCGGATGAGTATGAGAAATGGTACGGCAACCCGCATGCCGCTTTGGCGCAGCAGGACGAATCCGTCTATGGTCTGACCGAGTTCTACCGCGATGATATCCGAAATGCACGTCTGGTAGCCGGTACCGGCTGCAACGCGGCCACAGGGCAATATGTGCTGCGCCCGCTGATCTCGGCCGGGGTGATTGATCTGGATGACATCATTCTGGACCTCAAATGCGCGGTGTCCGGCGCGGGGCGGTCGCTCAAGGAAAATCTGCTGCATGCCGAACTCAGCGAAGGGTACAACGCCTATGCCGTGGGTGGCACGCACCGGCATCTGGGTGAGTTCGATCAGGAGTTCTCGGCCCTAGCAGGACGTCCGGTCCATGTGCAGTTCACGCCGCATCTGGTACCGGCCAACCGGGGCATCCTGGCGACCACTTACGTGAAAGGCGATCCAGAAAGCGTGTATGAAACGCTGGCCAAAACCTACGAACACGAACCTTTCATCCAGATGCTGCCCTTCGGTGAGACCCCGTCGACCCATCATGTGCGGGGCTCGAATTTTTGCCATATCGGCGTGGTGGGCGACCGGATCGAACGTCGCGCCATTGTGATCGGCGCGCTGGATAACCTGACAAAAGGTAGCAGTGGCCAAGCCTTGCAGAATGCGAACCTGATGTTAGGTGAAACTGAAACCCTTGGCCTGATGATGGCCCCTCTGTTCCCGTGAGGATATCATGAAGTCACTCAAGAAACGTCGTCGCGTACAAATCATTCTGCTGGCTGTGGTGGCCTTGGTGTCATCGACGGCGTTGATTGGGTGGGCTTTGCAGGATGGAATCAACTTTTTCCGGTCCCCCAGTGAAGTAATCGCCGAGCCACCCAAACCGACGGAGGTTTTTCGCATCGGCGGGTTGGTCGAAGAAGGCTCGATCGTGCGGGGGCAGGGAGAGACTGTGACCTTTGTCGTCACAGATGGCGGCGAAAGTGTACCGGTGGCCTTTACCGGTGTCTTGCCTGATTTGTTTACCGAAAATCAGGGTATGGTCGGCACAGGAAGCTACGTGAATGGCGTGTTTGAAGCCACTGAAATCCTTGCGAAACACGATGAGACATACATGCCAAAAGAGGTGGTGGATGCGCTCAAGGAACAAGGCGTCTACAAAGAAGGCAGCGATAGCTGAACTCCGCTCAGATTTGAGTAAACGGGCGTTGCGAGGATGAACCTTGCAGCGCCCTTTGTCATTGTTCTGAATTAACCGTTCTCTGCCAGCGTCCTCGGCAATCAGATGCGGAGGATGCCATGCAAACGGTTCGGGATATCGCAAAGCAGATCGTGGCGCGCGAAGGTGGGTTCGTGGACGACCCGGACGACCCCGGCGGCGCGACCAAATACGGCGTCACAATCCATACGATGCGGCGTTTGGGGCTGGATTTGAACGCGGACGGTCAGATGACGACAGAGGATGTCAGGCTGCTCAGCCTATCGCGAGCCGTCGAGATTTTCGTCACGCATTATTTCGACCGTCCCCGTCTGGCCTTGCTGCCCGAGGGTCTTCAGGCGTCAGTTTTCGACATGTATGTGAATACCGGCGCGCAGGCCGTGAAACTCCTGCAACACTTGCTGCGCGATATGGGGTTTGCGGTGACGGTTGATGGGGTCATCGGGCCGCAAACCGCGCAGGCCAGCCTCAAGGCGGCCGAAAGGAGCCCAACGGCCTTGGCCGATGCATACGGGATTGCGCGCCGAAACTATTACTTTCGACTGGCCGACCGTCGCCCTGCGTCCCGAAAATACGCGCGAACGCGGGCCGGGGGGAAGGGTGGGTGGATACGCCGGGCGGAAGAGTTCATTTCGGCCCGCTATCACCTGAACGAACGCGAATTTCAGCAAAGGGTTGCGCAATGGGATTGATCTCGGATGTCTTGACGTTTCTGTTCGGAGGAGGGCGCAACGTGGTGCGTGAAACCGCTGAGGTATTCCGCGAGAATGCCGAAAACCGCGCTGTCCGGGATGCGACAGTTCAAAGCCAAACGCTTGCGCAGTTTGGGGCCGAGTTTCAGATGCCGCAGAAAGGCGCCTATGACCGGTTCATCGACGGGTTAAACCGCCTGCCGCGCCCCGCGCTGGCGCTGGGAACGATGGGGTTGTTTGTGGCTGCCATGATCGACCCGCTGTGGTTTGCCGCCCGAATGCAGGGAATCGCCTTGGTGCCCGAGCCGCTTTGGTGGCTTTTGGGGGTCATCGTGTCGTTTTATTTCGGTGCGCGACATCAGGCCAAGGCACAGGATTTGCAGCGGGAAATCTCAGCCACAGTCCTGCGCGCACCCCAGGTTGCCGGAAACATCGAGACCCTGAATGCGCTACGTCACACCAGCGTGGGTCGGTCGGATCCTGGCCCTGACGCAGAACTGTCCGAGACGATCTTGACCCCGGACCAGAACCCGGCACTTGAAGAGTGGCGCCGCGCGAAAACAGCCTGACCCGCGACACTATGTGCGTGCTGTTTAAGCGAAAGTTATTGGTGCTTGCGGCGCAACAGGACTATATCCGGGGCCATGATTACAGAACTCGGTCACTACGCGCTCATCCTCGCCTTCCTCGTTGCGATTGTGCAAACAGTCGTTCCCTTGATCGGCGCGGCCAAAAGGTGGACCGGGTGGATGACATTCGGCGAGACGGCGGCCATCGCTCAGTTCGTTTTGGTCGGGTTCTCTTTCTGTGCATTAGTCTGGGCCTTCACGACTTCGGACTTCTCGCTGCGCATCGTGGTTGAGAACAGCCATTCCGCAAAGCCGATGCTTTATAAGATCAGCGGCACATGGGGAAATCACGAAGGGTCTATGTTGCTGTGGGTCTTCATCGTGGCGATTTTCGGCGGTATGGCAGCGATATTCGGCGCGGGGCTGCCGCCAACGCTGAAAGCACGCGTCTTGGCGGTGCAGGCGGCAATTGGTGTCGCGTTCTATGCCTTTATCCTGTTTACATCGAACCCGTTTGATCGCCTGATCGTCGCTCCGTTTGATGGGCGGGACTTGAATCCTCTGCTGCAAGACCCCGGATTGGCCTTCCATCCGCCCTTCCTGTATCTGGGCTATGTGGGTCTGAGCATGGCCTTCAGCTTTGCCGTCGCCGCCCTGATCGAGGGCCGCGTAGACGCGGCTTGGGGACGGTGGGTACGCCCCTGGACATTGGCCGCATGGGTGTTTCTGACCATCGGTATCGCGCTGGGATCGTGGTGGGCTTACTACGAGCTCGGCTGGGGTGGATTCTGGTTCTGGGATCCGGTTGAGAATGCCTCGTTCATGCCATGGCTTTTGGCGGCGGCGCTGCTGCACTCGGCCATTGTGGTCGAGAAACGCGAGGCGCTGAAAAGCTGGACCATCCTGCTAGCGATCATCGCATTTGGGTTCTCGCTGATCGGCACGTTCATCGTGCGCTCGGGGTTGCTGACCTCGGTCCATGCCTTCGCAAACGACCCGGAACGCGGCGTGTTCATCCTGTTCATTCTTGTGATCTTCATTGGCGGCGCGCTGACGTTGTTTGCCGCACGCGCGCAGGCGATGGAGGCCAAGGGTGTCTTTGGAATGGTCAGCCGAGAAAGCGCGCTGGTGCTGAACAATATCTTGCTGGCCGTTAGCTGTTTCGTGGTCTTTTTCGGAACCATGTGGCCCATGGTGGCCGAGATGGCGTTTGATCGGAAACTGTCCGTTGGGCCTCCGTTCTTCAATGCCGCCTTCACGCCCTTCATGATTGCTTTGGGCCTTGTGCTGCCCATTGGGGCGATCCTGCCGTGGAAGCGGGGTAAGATCGGCAAAGCGGCATATTCGCTACGCTATGCGTTTGTGCTGGCTGTTGCATTGGCCATTCTGGTTTGGGCGATGCAGACCGGCCGCAGCGCCATGGGCCCGGTTGGGCTGTTTCTTGGCGCATGGATCACCTTCGGGGCCGCGGTGGACCTGTGGAGTCGCACGGGCCGTAAAGGCAGTATCCAACGTCTGTTCCGACTGCCTGGTGCGGATTGGGGCAAAGCAGTCGCTCATACTGGGCTTGGCGTCACCATTTTCGCTATTGCGGGTTTGACCGCTTGGGAAGTCGAGGATATCCGCGTCGCACAACCTGGCCAACCTTTCGAGGTTGGGCAATTTACGCTGACACTGGAAGATGTCAGACGAGTTGAAGGTCCCAACTATTTCTCGACAACTGCTGATGTTCGGGTCGAAAAGAATGGTCGTCCGATGGGCAGCCTGCATCCCGAAAAGCGCGACTACCCGGTCGCACGAATGCCCACAACAGAGGCGGCGATCGACTATCGCTTTTTGGGCGATCTTTATGTTGTGATCGGCGATCAGCAGGCCGATGGCGGCTGGGTCATGCGGACCTATATCAAACCGCTGGCCAACTGGATTTGGGGCGGGTGTATCCTGATGGCGCTGGGTGGTTTCCTCAGCCTGTCGGACCGGCGGTTCCGGGTCGCAGCGGGCGCGCGCAAGGCCCCAAGTGGCGGAGTACCTGCGGAATGAAGCGCTTTTTCCTGATCTTCGCCCTAATCGCCTCACCCCTGTTTGCGGTGCAGCCTGATGAAGTGCTGGACGATCCGGTTCTTGAACAACGCGCCCGCGATCTGAGCACCGGGCTGCGGTGCCTTGTTTGCCGCAACGAAAGTATCGACGAAAGCAACGCTGATCTGGCCCGTGACCTGCGCCTATTGTTGCGCGAGCGTCTGGTTGCCGGGGACACGGATGACGAGGCAATCCGGTTCATTGTAGATCGTTACGGCGAGTATGTCTTGCTGAAGCCAACAGTTACGGGGTCGAACCTGATGTTGTGGCTGGCCGGTCCGATCATGCTATTGATCGCCGCTGCGATGGGGTGGAATTTCCTGAGAAAACGTTCGGACGTTCAGGCCGCGGGCTCGGATACGCTCAGCGAGGCGGAAAAGAAGCGATTGGAACAAATTCTGAAGGACTAACCCTTGGTCGGTCTTTCCCTTGTGATGTAATTGCGTCAGGGTTTGCCCAAGACTGTTGTTTGGGGGGATCCTGATGAATTACGAAACCGTGTTGCTCGACATCTCGGACAATCTGGCGGTGCTGACATTGAACCGGCCCGACAAGATGAACGCGATGACAGCGCAGATGCGGGCCGAGGTCGCCTATGCGATGAAACAGGCGGCCGCGAATGCGCGTGCGGTGGTTCTGACCGGCGCTGGTGCAGCGTTTTGTTCCGGGCAGGATCTGGGGGATGCGTCCAGCACCGGCAAGATCGACCTTGAGCGGACCTTGCGCGACGAATACGAACCGATGCTGGAAACGATCTACAACTGCCCCGTGCCGACCATCGCCGCGGTGAACGGTCCAGCGGCGGGGGCAGGGTGCAATATGGCGCTATGTGCCGATGTAGTGATTGCCACGGAAAGCGCCTATTTCCTGCAAGCCTTCGCGCGGATCGGGCTGTTGCCGGATGCGGGCGGCACTTGGTTCACGCCGCGCCAGATGGGGTTTGCCAAGGCGATGGGCGCCGCACTTTTCGCTGACAAGATCAGCGCCCGGCAAGCAGATGAGTGGGGCATGATTTGGGAGGCCGTCCCAGACGCGGAATTCGACGCACATTGGCGCAAACGGGCGACTTATCTGGCAAATGGTCCGACCGCAGGGTTCAGCGCGATCAAGAAAGCGATCCGTGGTACTTACGAAAAAACGCTGGACGAACAACTGACGTTCGAGGCCCATTTGCAGGGCGAATGCGGACGTTCGCGTGATTTTGCCGAAGGTGTCGTGGCCTTCATGGAAAAACGCCCCCCGAAATTCGAGGGGCGCTAATCGTCAGGCGCGGCGGCGGCGGCGTGTCCGTCGCTCGGGCACGGCATCCTCACCCGTGCCGTCCGAGGCCGATGAGAACGGCCCCAGCGCATCCGTGATCTGATCCAGAGTAGGGCGCACACCACGCGGCGCGCTGTCCAGCGCTTCGCGCATCTTGCGCAGGTGATCGGGCATCGTGCCGCAGCAGCCACCGATGATTGTTGCGCCGGCATCGCGGGCCATGGCCGCATACAGGCCCATCAACTCGGGCGTGCCGTCATAGTGGATATGGCCGTTCACATATTTGGGGATACCCGCATTGCCTTTCGAGATCACAGGACGTTCGGTGCCCTGTGCCGCAAAGCCCAGAACTGTACGCAAAATGTCCGATGCTCCGGTGCCGCAATTAGCGCCAAAGGCCACGGGCGGGTTCGGTAGCGTTTCAACCAGTTGCGCCAGGTCGGCCGAAGTCACACCCATCATGGTGCGCCCTGCGGTGTCGAAGCTCATAGTCCCGCACCAGGGCATGTCGGCCAGCGCAAAGGCTTCGGCGGCAGCGCGGAATTCCTCAGGTGCGCTGATGGTTTCAAGCCACAGCACATCGGCACCGCCTGCTTTCAACGCTTCGGCCTGCTCGTGGAACATCTCGACGGCACCTTCATGAGAAAGACTGCCCACGGGCTCCATAATCTCTCCGGTCGGCCCGACCGAGCCCGCGACGATCACGGTGCGGCCGGCCTTATCGGCCACCTCACGGCCCAGCTCGGCCCCGATGCGGTTCAACTCAGCCACGCGGTTCTGCGCGTCGTGGAGTTTCAAACGGGCGGATGTACCGCCAAAGGTGTTGGTCAGGAACAGATCGCTGCCCGCATCGACCGAGCCCTGATACAAAGCCTTGATCTTGTCAGGCGCGTCTAAATTCCACAGCTCAGGCGCGTCACCGGATTGCAAGCCCATGTTGAACAGGTTTGTTCCGGTGGCCCCATCGGCCAGAATCGCATCTTTGGTTTCCAGAAGTTTCGTCAGTGCGTTTGTCATTGGGCTATCCCAAAAAGTCGGCGAAGCCGATAAAACTAAGAAGTCCCGTGTCTCATGACCGGGACTTCAAAGCAAATTCATAAATCTCATGAAGATCATGAGGCGGGGCGAATTCCCTCAGTCGGTTTCGCTGAGAACCTGCGCCTTGGCTTGGGGCAGCAGTTCGGCCATCTTGGCACGAATTTCGTCATCCGACGACAGCGAGCCCAGATCGCCAGAGACCTTGCGCACGACATCTTCGTGTCCGGCCTCCTCGAAATCGGCGATCACAACAGTTTTGGCGTATTCCTCGGCGTCGGCACCGGACTTGCCCAGCTTTTCCGCGGCCCACAGGCCCAGCAGCTTGTTGCAACGCGCCTGCGCCTTGAACTGCATTTCCTCATCATGGGCGAATTTGGCTTCAAATGCGTTTTCGCGTTCGTCAAACGTGGTCATGGGTTGGGGACCTCTTCGGTTATATCTTCTTGATTGATGATATGACGATAGCCGCGCCCGGACGCAAGGGATTTGCGCTGCGTCAAAGCCTCTCGGTTTACTGCGCTTGCGGGAAAAGGGGGGTTGGACTATGAGAGCGCCAAGAAGCGGGAATATTCCCGCTCGTCAGTCTGGAAGGGTCGCTTATGGCGCGTCGCAAGAAAATCTACGAAGGCAAGGCAAAAATTCTGTATGAAGGCCCCGAGCCGGGTACGATCGTTCAGTACTTCAAGGATGATGCCACTGCCTTCAACGCGGAAAAAAAAGACGTGATCGACGGCAAGGGCGTTCTGAACAACCGCCTGAGCGAGTTTTTCATGACCGGTCTGAACCAGATTGGCGTTCCGACGCACTTCATCCGCCGCCTGAACATGCGTGAACAACTGGTGCGTAGCTGCGAGATTGTGCCGTTGGAAGTGATCGTGCGCAACTATGCCGCCGGGTCGATGTCCAAACGTCTGGGCATTGCCGAAGGCACGCAATTGCCGCGTCCGATCGTAGAGTATTGCTACAAGGATGACGCTCTGGGTGATCCACTGGTGACCGAGGAACATATCGCCGCCTTTGGCTGGGCCAGCCAGCAGGACATGGATGATATTCTCAGCCTTGCGCTGCGGGTGAATGATTTCCTCAGCGGCATGATGCTGGCGGTGGGTATTCGTCTGGTCGATTTCAAGATCGAAATCGGGCGCGTGTACGAAGGCGATTTCCAGCGCCTGATTATCGCCGATGAGATCAGCCCCGACAGTTGCCGTCTGTGGGACATCGAAAGCGGTCAGAAGCTGGACAAGGACGTATTCCGTCGCGATCTGGGCAGCCTGACGGATGCCTATTCCGAGGTCGCGCGCCGTCTGGGCGTTCTGCCCAAAAGCAATGTGACCAAGCCTACGCTGATCAACTGATCTGCCTCGCTTGCGTGGAATACTGGAAACGCCGTGCCCTTGCGCGGCGTTTTTGCTTTTGCGCCGGTTCCTGCGGCAAACTGCGTGCGGACAAGGGTTGTCGAATGGCAAAAGGCGCGCTATCCCCCGCGCAACGGAACGGGCCGCGACTTTTGGCCCTTAGCTGGAGTTGCAGGAATGAAAGCACGTGTGCATGTGATGCTCAAGAATGGGGTTCTCGACCCGCAGGGCGAGGCCGTGCGCCACGCATTGGGTGCCATGGGCTTTGATCAGGTCGAAGGCGTGCGTCAGGGCAAGGTGATCGACCTTGAGCTGGCCGACGGCGCGACCGAAGCCGACGTGACCCAGATGTGCGAAAAACTGTTGGCAAACACGGTCATCGAACGCTACGAGATCGAACTGGTCTAAGCGGATGCGGGCGGCGCGTCTAATCACCTATCGCCAGCCGCTCGAGCTGGCCTCGGTTTCCGATCCGGAACCGGGAGAGGACGGTGTGGTTCTGCGCGTGCTGGCCTGCGGCGTGTGCCGTTCCGACTGGCACGCATGGTCCGGTGCGGACCCCGATGTTGTCCTTCCCATGATTCCCGGACACGAATTCTGTGGCGAGGTGGTTGCGGTTGGCGCGCGTGTCAGCCGTTGGAAGGCAGGGGATCGGGTGATCGCGCCCTTCATTCTGGCTTGCGGCCATTGTCCGGATTGCGCGCAAGGCCATCAGACAATCTGCGCCGATCAGGTGGTGCCTGGCTTTACCTGCGATGGCGCATTTGCTGAATATGTCTCGGTGGCGCATGCAGATGCCAATCTTTCGGTGTTGCCTGACACAATGCCTCCTGAAATTGCTGCTGCCTTGGGCTGTCGTGTCACGACGGCCTGGCAGGCCCTGGTGGGGCGTGCGCAGTTGCAAGGCGGTGAGTGGCTAGCGGTTTTCGGCGGCGGTGGAGTAGGGATATCGACCCTGTTGCTGGGCAAGGCGCTGGGTGCGCGCGTGATCGTTGTGGATATCGCCGACGACAAGTTGAACTACGCCAAAACTCTGGGTGCAGATGTGGTGGTCAACGCGGCGACCAGCAATGCGCCAGAGGCTATTAAGGATATCACCTGCGGTGGTGCCCATGTCGCGATCGAGGCTCTTGGGATCGAAACTACTACAATCGCCGCCATGAAATCCCTGCGTAAGCTGGGTCGCATGGTGCAAATAGGAATGCCCGCCGGACCGCATAGCAACATGACCTTGCCGATGGATGCGCTTTATTCCGGTCAGCTTGCCGTATTCGGAACCCGCGGTATGCCCAGCTGGCGCTACCCCTCGCTTTTGTCGTTGATCGCAGGGGGCAGTGTTGACCTGAGCCCACTGGTGACGCGGCATATTTCTTTGTCCCAGGTAAGTGAAGAACTTGCCGCCTTTGACCACCCGACGCCGCCCGGCGTTGCCGTTGTCACCGATTTCACGCATTAGGAGGCCCCGCCATGCGCGCAGCAGTCATCGTATTTCCCGGCTCCAACTGTGACCGGGACCTGGCCGTGGCCTTTGAACAGGCCGGTTTTCAGGTCGACATGGTTTGGCACAAGGATGCCGCTCTGCCCGAGGGCGTGGATATCGTGGGCGTGCCCGGCGGGTTCTCGTACGGTGACTACCTGCGTTGCGGTGCGATTGCCGCGCAGTCTCCCATCTGTAAGGCGGTTGTCGACCATACTGACCGTGGTGGCTATGCCGTGGGTATTTGCAACGGCTTTCAGATCCTGACCGAAACCGGGATCTTGCCGGGGGCGCTGCTGCGCAATGCGGGCCTGAAGTACATCTGCAAGACCGTCGGCCTGAAAGTTCAAACCAGCGACAGCGCCTTTACGCAGGGCTACAACGCAGGTGACGAGATCGGCGTGCCGATTGCCCATCATGATGGAAACTATTTTGCTGACGACGCAACATTGTCCACGCTTCGTGATCAAGATCGCATCGCATTCACCTATACCGAGAATCCGAATGGCTCGGTCGGGGACATCGCAGGCATCCTCTCGGAAAACCGCAGGGTTCTCGGGATGATGCCGCACCCTGAACGGGCGGCGGATCAGGGCCATGGCGGCACGGACGGAACGGCATTGTTCCGCGCATTATCAGGCGTTCTTGCTCCGGCGTGACTTGAGGAACCGATTCAGCCCGCGTAGTTTCCGGGGCATGAGTTCCGACAATCGTTCAGGCTGGTCTTCTTTCAAGACCCCGTTTCAAGGCGCCCCTTTGGGGTGGCGATTGCGCGTTGCGGTCACGGTTCTTCTTCTGGCAACCGTGGCGACGATTTGGGTCACGAACCGGTTGCTGATCGACCGCTTTACCGAATCCACGCGCAACCGCGCTGAACTGCGGCTGGCTTTGTACTCCGGAAATTTGCTGAGCGAACTACGCCGCAATGCTATTGTTCCGCAGCTTTTGGCGCGCGATCCCAGCCTGATCTCGGCCTTGCAGTCCAGTGATTATACGCTTTCCAGCCAACGCTTGATTTCATTTGTCGAGGAAATAGGCGCGGCCTCTCTGATGCTGTTGGACGGCGATGGTCTGACACGGGCGGCGACGGACAGGAACCGTCTTGGCGAAGGGCACAGAAACTCGCCTTATTTCATTGATGCGGTTCGCTCCAACGCGACGATCTTTACCGTGATCCAGACGGAGTCTGGTGGATACAGCTTTGTTTATTCGCGTCGGATTGAGGCAAATGCCGAAGTCCTCGGTGTCATCGTGGTCGAAGTCGATCTGCAAAAGTTCGAACGCGCTTGGGCCGGAATCTCGGATGCCGTTATGGTGGCGGACAGCACCGGGACCGTGATCCTTTCCACAGAACCCAAATGGCGAGGGCTGGACGAAAACACTGCCATTCAACGCCAATCGCCGGATTCTGCCATCGAACGCGCCATACGCGCGACGGCCGATTGGACAGCCCTGCCTGCCGACGCCTATGTGCAGGGCGAGGCCGTGATGCGCATGGAAACCCGCATTCCGTTTCGTGGATGGAAGATGACATCATTCACGACCTATTCCTCTATCCGCGAAAAAGTGAACAGTGTCATCGCGTTGGAGATCATGGGCTTTGCGATTCTTCTGGCGCTGGCCTTCTATGCGCTCAGCCGCCGGGCCACGTTCCGCATGACGCTGTTTCAGCGCGAGTCGGCAGAGCTTCGCGCATTGAACGCCCGCTTGCAGCGGGAAATTGCTGAACGTGAACGGGTAGAAAAGACGCTGGAAGTGGCTGAGCAGACGCTGGCACAAAGCTCGAAACTTGCGGCGTTGGGTGAGATGTCGGCAGCCGTCAGTCATGAGCTTAATCAACCTCTGGCTGCAATGAAAACCTATCTGGCCGGGGCACGCCTTTTGCTGCGCCGCAACCGTCCCGAAGAGGCATTGGCCAGCTTTGGTCGCATAGACGGGCTGATTGAGCGGATGGGGGCGATCACCCGCCAGCTCAAGTCTTACGCAAGAAAGGGGGCGGACGCATTTTCCCCTGTAAATCTTGGCGAAGCGCTGGCCTCGGCCTTGTCAATGATGGAACCGCAGTTGCGGCAACGCCATGTTAAGATCACTCAGATTCTGCCCGAAGAACCGGTATTGGCCATGGGCGACCGGATGCGGATCGAGCAGGTTATGGTAAACCTCTTGCGCAACGCGCTGGACGCCACCAAGTCAGTATCTGAGCCCGACGTTGAAATCATTTTGGCAGCAGGCGATATGGCGGTGTTGACGGTGCGCGACAATGGGCATGGTATCGAAGATATCGAGAACCTGTTCGAACCGTTCTATACAACCAAGCAGCCGGGCGACGGGGTTGGGCTGGGGCTTGCCATCTCCTCTGGGATCGTGAACGACCATGGAGGACGGCTGACCGCCCGCAATAGTCCCAACGGGGGCGCGGTGTTCGAGATGCAGTTGCCAATACTTGGAAGCGATGGCCTAGAGGCCGCGGAATAACGGGGTAAGAAAATGGCACAAGCCATGAAGATCGCCATTGTGGACGACGAACAGGATATGCGCCAGTCGATCAGTCAATGGCTGGCACTGTCGGGATATGACACCGAAACCTTTGCCAGCGCCGAGGATGCGCTCAAGGTATTAGGGCCGGACTACCCCGGCATCGTGATCTCGGACATCAAGATGCCCGGTATGGACGGCATTCAGTTGCTGAAGAAACTCATGGGCGCGGACAGTACACTGCCGGTCATCATGATCACCGGGCATGGGGACGTGCCTATGGCGGTTGAGGCGATGCGCGTGGGCGCGTTCGACTTTCTGGAAAAGCCCTTCAACCCCGACCGGATGTCCGAACTGGCCAAACGCGCCAGCAACGCCCGTCGTCTGACGCTCGACAACCGGGCTTTGCGGCGTGAGTTGTCCGATGGCACCCAGATCATGAGCAAACTGATCGGGGCCAGTCCGGTCATGGAGCGCCTGCGAGAAGATATTCTGGATCTGGGACAGGCCGATGGGCATGTTCTGATCGACGGTGAAACCGGAACTGGCAAGACATTGGTGGCGCACGCTCTGCACGCCGTAGGCAGTCGGGCAGGTAAGAAATTCGTCCTGATCTCATGCGCAGCCTTGGAGGAAGAGGCGCTGTCCAAACGGTTGTTCGGGCCTATGATGCCCGAGGATGCGCAATTGCCTGCCATTGAAGAGGCGCGTGGCGGCACGCTGGTGCTGGAAGATGTCGAAGCGTTGAGCGACACGTTGCAGGCGCGATTGCTGAGCGTGATGAATGATCAGGGCACACCTGCCGAGACCCGCATTATCGCAATTTCGAATTTGCAGGAAGCGGGAAAGACCTCGGAAGATGTTCTGCGACCGGACTTGTTCTATCGGTTGGCTGCGCTGCGCATCACCATGCCGCCGCTGCGCCAGCGCGGCGAAGATATCCTGACGCTATTCACGCGCCTTAGCGAGCAATTTGCCGAGGAATATGGCTGTGATGCACCGCAGGTCAGTGCGCAGGAGGCCGCGCAGCTGTTGCAGGCACCGTGGCCGGGTAATGTGCGGCAGCTTATTAACATTGCGGAACGTGCGGTTCTGCAATCACGGCGCGGGTCTGGAACGATCGCATCGTTGTTGATGTCGGATCATGAAGAGATGCAACCGGTTATGACCACAGAGGGCAAGCCGCTGAAAGAATATGTTGAGGCGTTCGAGCGGATGCTAATCGACAATACCATGCGCCGGCACAAAGGCTCGATCGCTTCGGTGATGGATGAGCTGTGTCTGCCGCGTCGGACGTTGAACGAAAAGATGGCGAAATACGGGTTGCAACGCTCGGACTATTTGTGACGGTTGGGAGGGGGCCAGCCCCCTCTTGAGCCTGTGGCTCAATTCACCCCCGAGGTATTTTTTAAACAGAAGAAGGTTTGGGAGCGTGCTGGATTGAGGCGGCATGCAGTTTGCCCATTGTCTTTTCCACAGGACTGCTTTTATTGTACCCGAACGGGCCGGGCCATTTTTGTGCCCTGAAGTCCCGAATCTTTGAGTTTCGCTGCGAGGTCGCAGGTGGTGACATCTTCCCACACAGGCTGAGCAGGCCGATTGTGCCCCGATCAAGGGGCAGTTGAACGCCTGAACCCGTGGATGCGGGTGAAAGGAATATAATGGGCAGACAGCGTCAAGGCGCGTCTGTCGGAGAAGAACCGCGATGACGCGCGCGCAACGATTGACTATACGGGCAGGGGGCCACAGCGCCAGACCCTGCCGCGCGCCGTCCGAAATCGCCCGTACAAGACACCTCCCCAAAAGTGCCTGTCCGCCTGGACGGGTCAGGACAACGCGTTTGGCGCGGTGCACCAAGGACAAATGGCTAAGAAAATGCTTATCGATGCCACCCACGCCGAGGAAACTCGGGTTGTGGTGGTCGATGGAAACAAGGTCGAGGAATTCGATTTTGAATCTGAAAACAAACGCCAGCTCGCTGGTAACATCTATCTTGCAAAAGTAACACGGGTCGAGCCGTCGCTGCAGGCGGCTTTTGTGGACTATGGCGGGAACCGGCATGGGTTCCTTGCGTTTTCCGAGATTCATCCGGACTATTACCAGATCCCCGTCGCCGACCGCGAGGCGCTGATGGAGGAAGAGCGCGCCTATGCCGAGGCGATGAAAGCGCGCGACGAGGCTGAGGAAGCGAAGCCCAAGAAGCGCCGGTCGCGGTCGCGGAGCAAGGCAGCGGATGTGAAAACCGATGATGCAGTGGAAACGCTGGAGGTGTCGTCGGAACCGTCGGGCATGGAAACCATTGACCTGGATGACGGGGATGAGAACGCCGATATGGCCGTTCCCGAAGGTTCGTCTCCGGTCGATCGCGTTGCGGAAACGCCGGTTGAGGAACCCGAAGAGGATGCGGCTTCCGAGGATACTCCGGCTGAGACTGAAGAAGCGGATACTGAGGTTGCATCGGAAGATGACCAGCCGGATGTATCGGTGGAGCCAGAGCTCGCAGAGGAATCTGAGCCTGATGCTGCTATTACGGATGACGCGGTGGCAGAAGAAGCTGCGGAGACCGAAGAGGCAGAAGGAAAAACTGAGGACGAGGGCGAGGCGCGTGCAGACGCGACGGCCAAGGATGACACGATTGAATCAGTGGCGGATGAGGATGACAGCGAAGACATTCGTCCTCCGCGCAAACCGCGCCCGCGTCGGTACAAGATTCAAGAGGTCATCAAGGTCCGCCAGGTTCTGCTGGTGCAGGTCGTCAAGGAAGAACGGGGCAATAAAGGTGCCGCACTGACCACCTATCTCTCGCTTGCAGGGCGTTATTGCGTGTTGATGCCGAATACCGCGCGTGGCGGTGGGATCAGTCGCAAGATCACCAACGCTCCGGATCGTAAGAAGCTGAAGGAAATCGCTGCCGAGATTGACGTTCCCACGGGCGCAGGTCTGATCATTCGGACCGCTGGCGCCAAGCGTACCAAGTCCGAGATCAAGCGCGACTACGAATACCTGCAGCGCATGTGGGAACAGATCCGCGAACTGACGCTGAAATCCATCGCGCCAGCTAAGATCTATGAGGAAGGCGACCTCATCAAACGGTCGATCCGCGACCTTTACAATCGCGAGATCGACGAGGTTCTGGTCGAAGGCGAGGGCGGCTATCGCATCGCCAAGGACTTCATGAAAATGATCATGCCGTCACACGCCAAGAACGTGAAGCGGTATGAGGATTCGTTGCCTCTGTTTGCGCGTTATCAGGTGGAAAGCTATCTGGCTGGGATGTTCAACCCTACCGTACAGCTGAAATCCGGCGGCTATATCGTGATCGGCGTGACTGAGGCGCTTGTGGCGATCGACGTGAACTCGGGGCGGGCGACCAAGGAAGGCTCGATCGAGGAAACCGCGCTCAAGACCAACCTTGAGGCGGCCGAGGAAGTCGCGCGCCAGCTGCGCCTGCGCGATCTGGCCGGTCTGATCGTCATCGACTTTATCGATATGGACGAGCGTAAGAACAACTCGGCTGTCGAAAAGCGCCTGAAGGACAAGTTGAAAACCGACCGTGCCCGCATTCAGGTGGGTCGGATTTCCGGCTTTGGACTGCTTGAGATGAGCCGTCAGCGCCTGCGCCCCGGTATGCTTGAGGCGACGACACAGCCTTGTCCGTCGTGCCATGGCACTGGGCTGATCCGCTCGGATGATAATATGGCGCTGACCATTCTGCGCCAGATCGAAGAAGAGGGCACGCGTCGTCGTTCGCGCGAGGTGTTGGTACGCTGCCCTGTCAGCATTGCGAACTTCCTGATGAACCAGAAGCGCGAGCATATCGCGCAGATCGAGGCACGCTATGGCCTGTCAGTTCGGATCGAAGGCGATATTCATCTGGTCAGCCCCGATTTCTCGATGGAGAAGTTCAAGACTGCCAGCCGAATTGTGCCCGAAGCCTCCGCGCCTGTTGTGTCGGTGGACGCGTCCCTAATGGATCTCGTGGATGCAGATGAAGAGGAAAAGGTCGAGGAAGAAACGCCTGTGACCGACGAAGAGATCAAACCCAAACGCAAACGTCGTCGTCGGCGTCGCAAGAAAGGCAATGGGAATGGCGATCAGGCCGAAGGGACGGTGGACGAGGCTGAAAGCCAGGACGAACCCTCTGCGGAAGATGCGCCTGCCGAAACGGATGCGGCCGAGAAAAGCGACGAGGAAGCAGAGGTCAAACCAAAGCGCCGCCGCGCACCGCGTCGCAAAAAGAAAGAAGAAACACCGGTTGAAGATGAAGTCAGCGCCGAGGCGTCTGATGAGGCCGAGACACCTTCGGAACCCCTTGAAGCGGCAGCGGTTGAAGAACCGCGTGTCGAAGCTGCCGAAGAACCTGCGGCCGAGGCGTCAGAGGATTCCCAAGAAGCGGAGCCTGCAGTCGCAGCGGATGGACCTGTGGCAGAACCCGAAGCCGAAGAAGTTTCCGAAGAAGGGGCTGCAGCAGAACCTGTTGAAGAGCTTAGCGCCGAGCCAACCGCTGAACCCGTTGCCGAAGCCAGGGAAGAACCTGCAGCGGAACCCGTCGCTGAAGCTCCGCAAGAGCCTGTGGTCGAAGAACCGGTTCTTGAGGTTGTGTCGGACGAACCTGAAAAGCCCGCTAAGCCGAAAAGGCGTGGGTGGTGGTCATTGGGACAGTGACCAAAGGGCGGGCCAATGGCCCGCCTTTTTTGTTCAGTATTGAAACAATTCTAGCCTATTTTCTGGATGATATAGATCTGATGCCCGTTTGCCTCGTCCTGTGAAACGAGGCGATGACCGCTTTCCGCGCAAAAATGCGGAACGTCGACAACGGCTGCCGGATCGTCGGCCAAGACACGCAATAATGCGCCTTCCGGCATAGATTTCAGGCGCTTACGTGCCTTGAGGACGGGTAGGGGGCATAGCAGCCCCAACGCATCAAGTGTATCAGATGGGTTTGACATAGGCCTGAGATATTTCCAACTTGGCTGGGTGTCCAGCGTGCAACCACGAGGATGTGACCGAATGGCCCCGTGACGTTCACGGCTTCATACCATATGTGCTGAAACATGTTCGGAATTGATATCATAGACGCGGGCCTGCTGCCTGCCATGTTCATCGCGATGCTGGGCGGGCTGATCAGCTTTCTGTCGCCTTGCGTTTTGCCCATCGTTCCGCCTTATTTGGCCTATATGAGCGGCGTGTCGATCAACGAAATGCAGGATCAGGCCGCCGCCAGACGCAAGGCAACGCTAACGGCGTTGTTCTTTGTGCTTGGCCTGTCGACGGTCTTCCTGTTGCTGGGCTTTACCGCATCGGCCTTCGGGGCCTTTGTGCTGCAAAATCAAGTGCTGTTCGCAAAGCTGTCGGGCGCGGTTGTTATCGTGTTCGGCCTGCACTTTCTGAACGTGTTCCGCATTCCTTTCCTGGACCGGGAAGCGCGGATTGAAACGGGCGACTCGGGTGGTTCCGTGTTTGGGGCATATATTCTGGGCCTTGCCTTCGCCTTCGGCTGGACGCCCTGCATCGGGCCGCAACTGGGGGCGATTCTGTCTCTGGCCGCGTCTGAGGCTTCGGTCGCACGGGGAACCTTGTTGCTGGGCGTTTATGCGGCCGGGCTTGGTATTCCGTTCCTGCTGGCAGCGATGTTCCTGAACCGCTCGATGACTGTGATGAACAAGATCAAACCGCACATGGCGACTATCGAGAAAGTCATGGGTGGCCTGCTGCTGTTCGTAGGTATCATGCTGATCACCGGCCTGTTCACTCAGTTCAGCTGGTGGTTGCTGGAAACCTTCCCTGCGTTGGCAAATTTCGGGTAAAAACCGGACCCCACTTACCTTGCCGGTAACGCTGCGCTAACCTGCGCCGCAGAAGGTAAGGGCATGCGCAGTCACGACAATCACAGGCAGGTTAAACGACGTCGGGTGTTCTATATTCCCGGCTATGACCCCATTCATCCCCGCCGGTACCGAGAGCTTTACCGGACCGAAAGCGCGGCTCAGGCGGCCCTATCAGGGTATGAAATCACACTATCGCCCAGAACTGGCGATGGGCCTTATGGTTGGCACGTGCGATCCGTGCAGGACGGGACGGCGGTAGAGGCCGAGTTTCAGGTGCTCGTGTGGTCGGATATCGTGCGCGACAGCATGTCGAACTCGATAGCGGCAACCTATGGGCAACTGATCAGAACTGCGTGGGTCTATATCTCGACTGGGGCTTTGTGGCGATTGATGAAGCTCCGCAAAGGGCCTGTAATCGCCGCAATTTATCCGGTTGCGATGTTGCTGATCCAATTGGGTGTCGCCGTCGGCGCCGCGTTGGGAATATGGGCGCTTCTGTCGTCGATACTGGGCTGGGTGGCCTGCATTCTTGCCACCGCATTGGGCTATGCCGTGCTGCGATGGTTCCGCAAAATCGACAACCACCTGTTCGCCTATTACCTGATGCATGACTACGCCTATTCCGCTGCACTACGGGGGCGAACACCAAATGCGTTGCAGCAACGCCTTTCTGAATTCGCGTCGTTGGTCGACGCCGCGCTGAAGGACGATGTGGATGAAGTTCTGGTCGTAGGTCACAGTTCGGGCGCGCATCTTGGTGTCGCCGTCCTGGCCGAGCTTATCCGGTCTGCACTCCCTGACAGAGACGGTCCAACACTGTCTTTTCTGTCGCTTGGTCAAGTGGTTCCGATGGTCTCTTTTCTGCCGGACGCGACTGACTTACGCGCTGATCTGCAATTCCTCTCGCAGCAAGAGGGGGTGACGTGGGTCGATGTCTCGGCCCCAGGCGACGGATGCGCCTTTGCGCTTTGTGATCCCGTGTCTGTGACAGGCGTTGGAACCGATACGAAAAAGTGGCCTTTGGTGCTATCGGCCGCCTTTACGCAGACACTTTCACCAGAGCGGTGGGGGAAGTTGCGCTGGCGGTTCTTTCGGCTGCATTTTCAGTATCTTTGCGCTTTCGACCGGGTGGGCGCCTATGATTATTTCCGTGTGACCGCTGGACCTTTGACCTTGGGTGCACGTTTCGGGGATCGCGCACCTTCCAAATCGCGCATTGATACGCCTGTGTCGAAATACCGTTCGGTGGTTGGATGAAACCGCCCAAGCCGACCCCGCGGCCAGACAAGGTCTCGCTTTGGCGGTACCTCAAACTGTTTCGGCAGGATCTTTTGTCGGCCCAGCCACAACGACTCTACCGGGCATGGATGGCTGAATTTCGGACTGTTTTCTTTCGATCCTACATGATCAACCAGCCAGAGCTGGTTGAAACTGTATTGAAAAAGAGGCCCGACGACTTCCCCAAGTCCAACCGCATCGCCGAAGGCCTGCGCCCTTTGCTGGGCAATTCAGTGTTTCTGACCAATGGTGACACGTGGAAACGCCAGCGGCGGATCATTGACCCTGCCTTTGAAGGCGGCCGTCTGAAAGATACCTTTCCGGCGATGCAGGATGCCGCGCAAGCCGCCAACGATCGGTTGCAGCAAAGCCTGAACCAGATCCTCGAATGTGAGAAATTCACCAGCCACGCGGCGGCGGATGTGATCTTTCGGACCCTGTTTTCAGTGCCCATCGAGCATGAAGTTGCCGCGCAGGTGTTCACTAAATTCCGCGCCTATCAACGCAGACAGCCCTTGTTGAACCTAGCCGCGTTCCTACCGCTGCCTAGCTGGATGCCTCGGTTCCATTCACGCCAAACAAAACAAAATGCCCGAGAAATCAGAGAGCTGATCGAACATCTTGTTTCAGCGCGCGCCGCGCTGATCGCCCAAGGTATGGCGCCAAACGATCTGGCGACCAAGATCATGACGACCCCGGACCCCCAGACTGGCAAGTGTTTCGACACAGACGAGATGGTGGATCAGGTGGCCATCTTCTTTCTGGCTGGCCACGAGACCAGCGCATCCGCATTAGCGTGGGCCCTGTACCTACTGGCACTGTATCCGGACTGGCAGGACAAGGTGGCTGAAGAGGCCGCAGCGCTGGACACCCCCGGCATGACCGCCGTTGCTGGCTTGAAGATCAGCCGCGATGTGTTCCGCGAAACCCTGCGCCTATACCCGCCGGTCCCGATGATGGTGCGGCAGGCCACATGCCCCGAAGTCTTTCGGAACCGGCAGATACAACCCGGTGCTCAGATGGTTATCAGCCCCTGGCACCTGCATCGTCATGAACGCCTGTGGGACAATCCCGACGGGTTCGACCCCGGCAGATGGCACACTGAGAATGGCAAAACCTGCCAGCGCACCGCGTTTATTCCGTTTTCGGCAGGCGCACGGGTCTGTAGCGGGGCAGGGTTCGCGATGGTCGAAGGGCCTTTGATCCTGTCTACGCTGCTGCGCCGCTATCGCTTCGAACTGGTCGAAGGCCAAACACCGGTTCCCGTGGCTCATCTGACCGTTCGCTCAAAAGATGGCATTCGGTTGCGTGTGGTTGAGCGCTAACAAACTACCATCACCAATCACGTTGCTGTATGCGGTTGAAAACAGCGGAATCATTTCGAACGGGAAAACCTTATGTCCAAATCAGAACAGCGCGCGCAAATGGCCAATGGGGCGGGGTTTATCGCCGCTCTGGATCAAAGCGGTGGTTCGACCCCCAAGGCGCTGGCGCTTTATGGTGTTGAGGCATCGGATTACAGCTCGGATGCTGAGATGTTCGGCGAAATCCAGAAGATGCGCGCGCGCATCATTCTGGCCGATGACTTCACTAAGGATAAAGTGATCGGCGCCATCCTGTTCGAACGCACCCTGGGCGAAGAGATCGACGGCAGGAAAGTTGCCGATTACCTGTGGTCGCAAAAAGGGATCGTGCCGTTCCTCAAGATCGACAAGGGGCTAGAGGATGAAGCGAACGGCGTACAGATGATGAAGCCGATCCCTGGCTTGGCGGATACGTTGGCCAAGGCCGACGGTGTTTTCGGCACCAAGGAACGTTCTGTCATCCATGAGGCGAATGCAGAGGGCATCGCCGCTGTGGTCGCCCAACAGTTCGACGTCGCACGCGAGGTTGTTGCAGCTGGTATGGTGCCGATTGTCGAGCCTGAGGTAAACATCAACTCTTCCACCAAGGCCGAGGCTGAGGACATCCTGAAAGCGGAAATCCTGAAGAATCTCAATAAGTTGGAGGACGGGCAGGATGTAATGCTGAAGCTGACCATCCCCAGCACCGCCAATCTTTACGATGCTGTGGCCGATCACCCGCGTGTTCTGCGCGTTGTGGCGCTTTCGGGTGGGTATTCGACTGATCAGGCCTGTGCGCTGCTGTCCGAGAACGGCAAGATGATCGCATCTTTCTCGCGGGCGCTGACCGAGGGTTTGTCGAAACAGCAATCAGATGCCGAGTTCAACGCGGCGCTGGGTGGCAATATCGACAAGATCTTCCAGGCTTCGGTCTGATCTGACCTAAACCGGTTTTGTGAATTCGCGGCGCAAACGCGCCGCTTTTTCACGAATCACGCACCCTTCCGCGTGATCATTCACAAGCCCCATCGCCTGCATGAAGGCAAAAACCGTGGTGGGGCCCACGAATTTCCAGCCCCGTTTCTTCAAATCCTTCGACATCGCAATGGACTCGGCCGAGGTTGAGGCCGTTTGCGGAACCGGGGGCATTGTCGTCTCATACCGCCACACATAGGCTGCCAGCGACCCCTCGGCCGCGATCAATTCCTGCGCCCGTTGGGCGTTGTTGATCACGGCCTCGATCTTGCCGCGATGCCGGATGATACCTGCATCCTGCAACAACCGTTCCACATCCGCGTCATCAAATTGCGCCACCTCTTTGATATTGAAATGTTTAAACGCTTTACGGAAATTTTCGCGTTTGGACAGGATTGTGCGCCAGCTTAAGCCGGATTGAAAACTTTCGAGGCAGAGCTTTTCGAATAACCGTTGATCATCCGCGACTGGATATCCCCATTCAGCATCGTGATACGCAAAGAACTCAGGTGCGGCCTGACACCAGGCGCATCTGGGTTGGCCGTCCGGGCCTTGTACGGTCTTCAACATGTATGTACCCTTTTTGTTCCATTGACGCTACTGCGCCTCAGGCCAAAAAGCAATCGCTCACGGACGGTTGCGGTACCAGTTCAGCACATAGACCCGAATTGCCGACGCTAACCCGATATCAGGGTCACGCTCCACATCAATCTGCGCAGCCAACGCATTGATAGGCATTTGTTTTTGCTTTGCAATATCCCGAAATGCGGACCAAAATTCATCCTCAAGCGAGACCGAGGTTCGGTGCCCTTTGAGGGTCACAGAGCGTTTGACAGGGCGCCCGCTCATTCATCTAACTCGTGATTGTCCAGATCGCGTGTCTGTTTTTCTCGATCCAGCCGGTCCGCCTCTTTCTGAGCTTTACTGCGCCCGAAAGCGACGGCGTTCTGGTCAGCGCGGGCCTTTTTGTTGGCCCGCGCTTTTTCCTTGCGGTACCGGTTCAGATTGACCGGTTTGCCCATCAGTCCTTTGGACCAATCATCTGTTCGGGGCGGACAACCGCGTCAAAGGTCGCCTCATCCACGAAACCCAGCGCGATGGCTTCTTCTTTCAAAGTCGTGCCATTCTTGTGCGCCGTTTTGGCAACCTTAGTGGCGTTGTCATAGCCAATGGTGGGGGCCAGCGCTGTCACCAGCATCAGCGATTCCTTCATCAGCTTGTCGATGCGTGGTTCGTTGGCCTGAATGCCCAGCAGCATCCGTTCCGTAAAGCTGTCCGCAGCATCGCCCAGCAACTGGATGGATTGCAGCAAGTTGTAAGACATCATCGGGTTGTAGACGTTCAGTTCAAAATGACCCTGACTACCTGCGAATTTGATCGCGGCGTCATTGCCCATCACATGCGCTGCCACCTGGGTCAGCGCTTCGGCCTGTGTTGGGTTCACTTTGCCGGGCATGATGGACGAGCCGGGCTCATTCTCGGGCAGGATCAGTTCACCAAGGCCGGAACGAGGGCCGGACCCCAAAAGCCTGATATCATTGGCAATCTTGTAGCAGCTACCGGCAATTGTCGCCAAGGCGCCAGACAGGAATACCATGGCATCATGCGCGGCCAGCGCCTCGAACTTGTTGGGCGCGGTGACAAAGGGCAGGTCGGTGATTTCTGCCATATTGGCTGCCACAGCCTCGCCCCATCCGTGCTGCGTGTTCAAACCGGTACCTACAGCTGTACCGCCTTGGGCCAACTCATAAATGCCGGGCATTGCAGCGTTTACACGTGCGATTCCCTGTCGGATTTGATGGGCATAGCCGCCAAATTCCTGGCCAAGCGTCAGAGGGGTCGCGTCTTGCGTATGGGTACGGCCGATCTTGATGATATCTTTGAACTCATCCGCTTTCTGTTCCAGTCCACTGGCCAGCTTTTCCAGGCCGGGCAAGAGGACATCCCGAACGCTCATCGCGGTTGCGATATGCATGGCGGTTGGGAAGGTGTCGTTTGACGATTGCCCCATATTGCAGTGATCATTGGGATGCACCGGGTCCTTCGATCCGATCACGCCGCCGAGAATCTCTATGGCGCGGTTTGCAATCACCTCGTTCGAGTTCATGTTCGATTGGGTGCCGGAGCCGGTTTGCCACACTACTAGCGGGAAGTTGTCGTCGAACTTCCCTTCAAACACCTCACCAGCCGCCTGAATTACCGCATCCGCAATCGTTGCGTCCAGTTTGCCGGTTGCCTTGTTCTGCATGGCGCAGGCTTTCTTGATCACCCCTAGCGCACGCACGATGGCGACGGGCTGTTTTTCCCAGCCGATGGGAAAATTCATGATCGAGCGTTGCGTCTGCGCGCCCCAATACTTGTCTGAGGGAACCTCCAACGGGCCAAAGCTGTCGGATTCGGTGCGGGTCTGGGACATCGGTCACTCCGTCGTGTATGCCGTTGCATGCCGTTTACGCACAACTTTAGCATCATGCAATCGGCCAGTTGCGCGCACCATAAACTTAAGGTGGGCAAAGGTATAGATCGTGCCGAGTGTCATTTTCTTCTGTTAAACTTGAAACGGACCATTGTACGCGCCGGTAGGTGAGCTAGAATAAATCATCATCATTTTGGAGGCGCACGTGCTCCTACAAGTTCCGGTTCATTCCTTTAGACTTATTGGCCTTGTTGCAGGTTGGGTGGCGTTTTTTTCGGTCGTCGCATTGCCATCGCATGCTGCTGAGATCACGCCTTTTGTCGGTGACTATGTAGGTTCGGCCAATATGGTTGATCAGGATGGCACCGAAACCCCAAGGGACATGAGCGTTTCGATCCAAGAGAACAAAAACGGATTCAATGTCAGTTGGAAAACGACGACCTACAAGCATGACGGGCGCGTGAAAGAGCAGGCCTTCTCGATCGACTTCAACCGCTCTGAGCGGTCTGATGTTTTCTCGGCCGCGATGCGCCGAAACGTTTTCGGGCACGAAGTGCCGTTGGACCCGATGCAAGGCGAGCCATTCGTCTGGGGCCGGATCATGGGCGACACCCTGACCGTGTTTTCGTTGTTTATTGATGAAAACGGTGGATACGAGCTGCAGCAGTTCGACCGCACCCTGGCGGAGGGTGGGCTTGATCTATCCTTTTCCCGGTTTCGCAACGGGATCAAGTCCCGCTCGGTCGAGACCTTCCTGAAAAAACAATAATCCCGACAGGGTTACTTCCGGAAACTGTCTAGCGACACGACATCAGCGTCATGATGCTCGTCCTGCTCGGCCTCGATTTCAATCGGCGCCTCTGCTATCGGTACCTCATCGTCCTCATCTTCGGCGCTTTCAAAACGCAGTCCGAATTCGACAGAGGGATCGACGAAAGTTTTGATCGCAACATACGGAATATACAGCGGTTCCGGCGCATCACCGAAGTTCAGCGTAATTGCAAAACCCGAGTCTCCGACTTCGAGATTTTCGAACCAGTGCTGGATGACGATCGTCATCTCTTCTGGATATCGCTCGCGCAGCCAATCGGCCATTTCAACGCCGTTCTGGCGCGTGTCGAAAGTAATAAAGAAATGATGCGCTCCGGGAAGACCGTTTTCAGAAACGCTGGTCAGAACCGTTTTGATCAGCCCGCGCATGGCGGTGTGCATCAGGTTCCCGTAATCAATGTCCTGCGACATGTGTCATCCTCAAATATGGTGCCCTTCAGCATAAGGGATTCCATTGGAAACGAAAGACCGAGAGTCGCGGGATTGTTCAAAGAAAATACGTTCCGACACCGGCTATGGCCATCAAGGCCAATGTCTTTCCCATGCCGAATTTGAATCGAAATATCAACACTTCAGCGATCACAGTTAATATCAGGGCGGAGATATTGAGCGTATTTGAAGCGGGCCAGGGCAAACGAACAAGCCCCCACGCTATCTCTTTCACGTTCGTGAAAAAAACATGCAAGGCAAACCAAAGAGAAAGGTTGAGAATCACACCCACAACTGCCGCCGTTATGCCATGCAATGCGGCTGAAAGGCGGGGTCTGGCGGCCAGCTGGTCCAAGTATGGTGCGGTCAGGAATATCCACAGGAAACACGGCACGAATGTAGCCCAAAGCGCAACGATTCCCGCAGCCAACGCCAACGGCAAACCTGCCGTTGTTTGTCCGGTCAGCATGGCGACGAATTGGGTAACAAGGATAAGCGGGCCCGGGGTCGTTTCAGCCAAACCCAATGCGTCGATCATCTGGTTGGTTGTGATCCACTCGTATCTTTGGACGACGGTTTGCGTCATATACGCAAGAACGGCATATGCGCCACCAAATGTGACTACTGCCAAACGGGCGAAAAACCAACCCAGATCGCTTAACAGTTTAGCGCCCGCAATGCTGAGGAGAAACAAAGGTGTCAGCCACAGAGTGATCCAAATCAGACAGGTGCGCACAGGGTTGGTTTGGGGCGAGGAAATGCCCGATACGGAAGACTGGCCCCCATCAAGCCGTAGATACCCCCAAACCGCGGCACTCAGAATAATGACAGGAAAGGGCAGTTGCAGTGCGAAGATGGTCAGAAAACCGAACAGGGCGATAAGTTTGCTTTCGCCACTGGTCAACGCGCGGCGTGACAGATTGCGCAATGCTTGAATGACAATGACGATGACTGTTGCCTTCACTCCTAGAAAGCCCGCTTGGACGAAAGGAAGGTCACCAAACCGAGCGTAAAGCAAAACCAGAGCGCCAATAACTATTGCACCAGGCAGTACAAATAGAGTGCCGGCAATCAAACCGCCGGGCACGCCGCGCAAACGCCAGCCGGCATAGGTGGCCAACTGCATTGCCTCGGGGCCGGGAAGCAGCATGCAAAGTGACAGCGCCCGCAGATAGGTGTGTTCATCCAACCAAGGGTGTTTTTCGACAAGTTCTTCGTGCATCAATGAGATTTGCGCCGCGGGTCCGCCAAAAGATAGCAGGCCAATACGTCCAAAAACACGGATCAACTCGGGGACCGAAGGGGGCGTCATCTGGTTCTGTCCATGAAAACGGCTAGGTATTGCGCTGACGTCAAACGACAGCTGCTGCGAGCAATTCCACTTTCAGTGCGCGAAGTTAGGTCTAAGCAACAAAGAGTTACGGCGGGAATATTGCGTTTTTGTCTTTGGAGTACATTCAGAATAGGTTGAATAGGGCACGGCATGTCACTTGCCTCAGGCACGACCACGCGAAGCTTGGGGTTACCCCATCACGGGTGTTCGCGACCTGACCCTCTGCCCGTTGCTAACGCGCATCAGACAAACGGGTCAAGCGCCCTGCAAAACTATACCCAATCCAACCGCTGCCCGGTCATGCAAACAGGCAATGTATCCTTTGGGAACTGTCCTAATTGCTCGAAAAGCGAGATGAAGTCGAATTGGTTATATGCCTCAACCATTTTGTCGCCGCGAAAGCGCGCCACGACCTGACCCGTCACCTCAACCGGGGCACCATTGTCAGCCCGAGAGGTTTGAACGTGCAAAATACTGGACACCCAATCGCCGTTCTCGATGGTCTTACGTACATCAATTGAGATTTCTCCCAAGATATGGCGAAAAGCCATGACTAAATCACGAAAGTCGTCGGCACCGACCTGCATCTCGGGGATCAACCCCTCAGCCGCTGTATCAGGCGTGAAATACCGATCAATCGCATCGGTGTTGCCGTTTTCCCAAACCTCGGAATACCACTCACGTAGGATCTCTGCATGTGACATCTCAGCTCTCCTGTCTTGCTGGAACAAAGATGAACAAAAGGAGTGAACAAACTCTGAACACTGAAGATAATATGAGGTGGAGAAATGCAGGTTTCTGTTGCCAGGTACCTGCGAACCCCGCCTTACGCGGCTAGGCGCAAGGGCTTAAGTTTCGGTCTTGTTACTGCTTACGCAGCAACTGCAACCGGAGCACGATTGTCGTTTGCAATTGTACTAGTTTCGCCGATAACGGTGGCAGACAGCCGAGACAAAGCTAACCCCTTTAGACGTTCGTCGATCCTATTTCGGCCCCGAAATCCTCAAACGAAGGATGATTGGTGGAGCCGCCGGGTACCGCCCCCGGGTCCGATCCGCTTATTACGAGCGCGTTTATGTCCATAGTCCCGAGGGACACATCTTATATAGGTGAGGGTCGTCGGGGATGCAATTGCTCAATTTTAGAGCGTGTATAACATGATTACAGTTGCTTACGGCGCTTTATTCAAGTTTGCCAATATCAACCAAATCGCAAGTACCGCTTCGATTCCGCCAAAAGTCAGGGCCTTGACCAAAGGCGGATTGTCCAGAATGACCGACAAGAAGCGACCAAGTGCTGCGCCCGCATAGACCGCGCCCAACATTGCGTAGGCCATTGGCGCATTCAGCCATAGGACCGCAATACCCGTCACAACAAACAATCCGCCAACCGAGGCACGCATTTCGCTCAGCCCCATGGTGCTGTTGGTCGGGGCCAGATCCAGCGCGTTGGCGGTATAAGCCGGAGCCAGAAAACCGAACAATCCAAAGCCGATAGTTAGCACGGCCGCAGTGATATTCAGGACGGATACCATCAGATCCTCTCTAGGCTGGTTTGCGTCGCTGTTCCGCGACATCATGGGCCAGTTTTCGTGTGTATTTTTCAAGCTTTACGAGGCTCTCATCAACCACGTCTGCATCGCCGTTTTCCAGGCCGTCGGCAATCTGAGTGTGCAGCGAAATGATTTCCTCGCGGGACCGGGCGGTGAAGGTGATCATGTTCATCAGTGGCTGCATCGCTTCGACCGCACCCGCCAACTGGTAGGACAACACAGGGTTTCCTGCGCCGTCGACCAGCGCACGGTGGAAGGCCACATCTGACGCGCAGAAAGCTTCATCCGTCAGGCCAGGCTGCGCTTGGCGAAAGATCTCGGCCCGCATGGTGGCCAGTTGATCGGCCGTCCGACGCTGTGCCGACAATCGGGCGCAGGCGCGTTCCAAGGCATAGCGCGCCTCGCAGGCCGTGTCGAAACCGACCGTGTTCATGGACAACAACAGTGTCGACGTAGTGATTTGTTGGGAATAGGCGTCCTCAAAGCTCAACCGATTGACAAAAGCACCGCCGGTCGCACCCCGTTGCGTGCGGATCAGAGACTGCGCAGCCAGCCGCTTCAAGGCCTCGCGCACCGTCGGGCGCGACACCTGAAATTGGTCGGCCAACTCTGCCTCGGACGGCAACCGCTCATCAACGATCAACTGGCCCGAGACGATGGCATCGCGGATCGCCTGCGCAATCTGCGCGGACAGGTCGGCGGGCTTCTGAGGATCGATTTTCATATTCCGGCACCTGCTGGTACGTTTTTATTTGTCTGACATTTAAAAGTCTGACATTTGAATTGCAAGGACTGAGTCGGGAGGGACAAGTGAGTCGCGCAGTTCTCCGTAACGGGTTTTGGCTGGGGTTTTACGCTCTGATCTTGTGGGCGTGGTGGATGATGTTCACCATGAGCCGCGCAATGGACCTGGACTGGATCGGCCGTCCGGGTCCGATGGGACAGGCCATGGCCGCGATGGATCCGCGGATGGACATGTATATGCCGATGGCCGAGTTCGGCCCCTTGTTCTGGATGTGGGCAATCATGATGGCTGCGATGATGCTGCCGACATTGGTTCCGACCCTGCGCAGCTATGACGACCTGATCCGCAGCGCCAATGGCACGCGGGCAGGGTGGCTGGGCGTGCTGTCTGGTTACTTCGCTGTTTGGGTCGGGTTTGCAGCACTTATCACGGCTGTTCAACTGGCGCTGTTGTTCGGTGGCGTGGTTGACATGCTGGGCATCCCCAAATCGACGTTCTTATCCGGCGCTTTGATGATCGCAGTGGGCGCATTTCAATTCACCCGAGCTAAAGAGGTCTGCCATGGCGTCTGCCATGCGCCAATGAGTTATTTTCTGGGCCATTGGAAAACCGGATTTACTGGCGGACTGCGGATGGGGCTTGGACTTGGCGCATTCTGCGTCGGCTGTTGCTGGGGGTTCATGGCGCTTGGTTTTGTTGGTGGCGTCATGAGCTTGTTGTGGATGGGTCTTGCGACTTTTTTCATGGTTCTCGAAAAACTGCCTCAGATCGGGCACGCGATCACGCGTCCGCTGGGGTTTGCTTTGATTGCGGGCGGCGCTTTGCTGCTCATCTATCCCTTTGCTTACGGAGGATAAGTTGATGGCTAAAAACAGAAAAACAGATTCGGACCGCTTGCCGATCAGTCAACGAATCGACAGCCGTATGCCCAACCCCAAACGGCGCGAGATGAGCCCGACCAACTGGGCCATCAAAGGTGAACTGATCCTGAATTGTTCCTGTGACGTGTTCTGCCCCTGTGTGGTCTCGCTGGGCGCGCATCCTCCGACTGAGGGGCACTGCCATGCCTGGATGGGCGTGATCATCGACGAAGGTCATTTCGAGGGCGAGGACCTGTCGGGACTGAATGTGGGTCTTCTGGTCGACATTCCAGGCCGCATGGGCGAAGGACAGTGGAAAGTCGCGGCTTATGTCGATGAACGCGCCAGCGGCAAGGCCTATAACGGTTTGCTGCAAATCTTCAGCGGGCAGGCGGGCGGCACCACCGGGCTGTTCACCATGCTGGTCAGTGAGATCATCGGGGCAGAGCGCGCTCCGGTCGTCATCGAACGCGACGGCACCAAGCGGCGTATCGTGATCGGCCGAAAAATTCAGGGCGAAATTGAAATGATGGCGGGCAAGGATCCGGATCACCCAGTGATGGTCTCGAACTCGAAATACTGGATGGGTCCGGATATCATCGTGGCGCGTGGCACCAAATCCAAGGTGCGGGACTATGGCCGGGTGTGGGATTTTGGTGGTAAATCGGCCGAGATTTGCCCAATCGACTGGCATGGACCCAAGTGATGATCACCGCGGCTTATGCGCAGGAGATGGCGCGCTATAATCGCTGGCAGAACAGTCAGTTGAAAGAGTTCTTTAGCGCACTCACCACCGAGGAATTGAACCGTGAGCGCGGAGCGTTTTTTGGGTCGATTCTTGGGACTGCCAATCATCTGCTTTGGGGTGACTGGATATGGATGTCACGTTTCGACGGAGGCGAAGGACCCGACGGTGGCATTCCGGAAAGCACAGCGATCTGTGCTGATGTCGATGAGTGGGTGGTGTTGCGTGACGTTGTTGATACCCGGATGGAAGGTTGGGTCGCCAGCCTGAAGGATGAGGCGTTGTCAGGGCCCTTCACATGGTTTTCAGCGGCAAAACAAGCCGATGTCACGAAGCCCTACGCGCAATGTGTAATGCATTTCTTCAACCATCAGACACACCACCGGGGTCAAATTCATAAAATGTTGACCGAGACCGGATCGGCAGCGCCGGTCAGCGATCTGGTCTTCTTACCACAGGAGGGATGAATGGCTCAGGTTTCGTTTTCACGTCGGTTGCGCCGGACCCCTTTCTCTGAGGGCGTCGAGGCGGCGGGGGTCAAGGCCTACACTGTCTATAACCGGATGTTGCTACCCACCGTTTTCGAGTCGGTAGAGGCCGACTACCGACACCTCAAGGAACATGTGCAGGTCTGGGATGTGTCCTGCGAACGTCAGGTCGAGTTGCGCGGCCCGGATGCAGCGCGTTTGATGCAGATGCTGACCCCACGTGATCTGCGCGGCATGTTGCCAGGTCAGTGTTTCTATGTGCCCATCGTGGACGAAACCGGCGGGATGCTGAACGACCCGGTGGCCGTGAAGCTTTCCGAGGACCGTTGGTGGATTTCGATTGCCGATAGCGACCTATTGTTGTGGGTAAAGGGTATCGCCAATGGCTATCGGTTGGATGTTCTGGTGGATGAACCGGACGTGTCCCCTCTGGCCGTGCAGGGTCCCAAAGCCGATGAGCTGATGTCGCGTGTATTCGGCGACCGCGTGCGCGATATCCGGTTTTTCAAGTTCGACATGTTCGCGTTCGAAGGCCGCGACTTGGCCGTTGCACGCTCGGGCTATTCCAAGCAGGGCGGGTTTGAGATCTATGTCGAGGGCTCAGATATCGGTATGCCGCTGTGGAACGCGCTGTTTGCGGCGGGGGAGGATTTGAATGTGCGGGCGGGATGCCCGAACCTGATCGAGAGGATCGAAGGTGGTTTGCTGTCTTATGGCAACGATATGACCGACGACAACACGCCGCATGAATGTGGGTTGGGCAAGTTCTGTAATACGCACACAGCAATTGGATGTATCGGTCGGGATGCGCTGTTGCGCGTGGCCAAGGAAGGGCCGGTTCAGCAAATCCGGCCGATTGCGATTGACGGCGCGGCGGTACCGCCCTGCGATCGGCCTTGGCCAGTCTATGTTGATGGGAGACGGGTGGGGCAGGTGACGTCTGCTGCTTGGTCTCCGGATTTTGGCACCAATGTTTCCATCGGGATGTTGCGGTTGAGCCATTGGGATGCCGGCACTCAGGTAGAGGTTGAAACACCTGATGGGATGCGTAGCGCAATCGTACAGGCGCATTTTTGGACTTAGGCGTGGTTGGGGCTCTGCCCCCGTCGCTGCGCGACTCCCCCGGGATATTTTTTGCCAGGTGAAGGACGGGGCCTGGCACCATGAGATGAAAGGAACGTTCAGATGTTTAATGCGTTGGTGATGGAGAGAGACGACGAGAGCGGTCTGGCCAGCCCCGTGGTCAAACAGCTGTCAACCGATGACCTGCCTACGGGTGAGGTTACAGTTGCGGTCGAGTATTCGACGGTCAATTACAAAGATGGTCTTTGCATGTCGCCCAAAGGTGGCGGTCTGGTGCGCAGCTACCCGCATGTGCCGGGCATTGATTATGCTGGTACGGTCGAGGCGTCCGCGGACGATCGTTACAAGCCCGGCGACAAGGTTGTGCTAACTGGCTGGCGTGTGGGTGAGGCCCATTGGGGTGGTTATAGTCAGAAGGCCAACGCAAGAGCCGACTGGCTGGTACCGCTGCCCGATGGGTTGGACACGCGTCAGGCGATGGCTGTAGGAACCGCTGGGTTTACCGCCATGCTGGCCGTCATGGCGCTTGAGGATCACGGCCTCAAGCCTGGCAACGGGTCGGTGCTTGTAACCGGTGCTGCGGGCGGCGTTGGTTCGGTTGCGACAGCGATTCTGGCAAACTTGGGCTACGAGGTCGCAGCAGTGACGGGCCGGGCCGAAGCAGGCGATTACCTCAAATCTTTGGGGGCTACGACCATTGTTCCTCGTGATGAGTTGAACGAGACGACCAAGCGTCCGCTGGAAAGCGAGACATGGGCAGGCTGTGTCGATGCCGTTGGTGGTGACATGCTGGCCCGTGTTCTGGGGCAGATGAAATACGGTGCGTCGATCTCGGCTGTTGGTTTGGCAGGTGGCGCCGGACTTCCGGCAACCGTCATTCCGTTCCTGCTGCGTGGTGTAAACCTGTTGGGGATCGATAGCGTGATGCAGCCCTACGAGAACCGCGTTCGGGCGTGGAAACGCGTTGGGACCGATCTGCCCATGGACAAGTTGGAGGCCATGGTTCACCCGGCCACACTGAGTGATCTGCCACAATTGGGCGCTGATATCCTAAAGGGGCACGTCAAAGGCCGGGTGGTTGTGGACGTAAACGCCTGAACCCATGTCAGAACACCGCACCGGTCCGGCGCCGCCCGGGCCGGTTCCTGCGCCCTTGAACGACCGTGAAAATGCCGCAAACAGCTCTGGTCATTGGCGCAATTCCGGATCATCATCGCTATACATCCCAATTGTGATGGCTTATGAGCCATCCCAACAGCACCTGAAGACGGGGAGTGAGCAGAATGGCTGACGATTTCGAACTGGATACCGATGACCTGAAGCGCCGCATGGAAGGCGCGATGTCCAACCTCAGAACCGAATTCGCATCGTTGCGGACCGGGCGGGCTTCGGCCTCGATGCTGGAGCCGGTGATGGTTGATGCCTATGGTTCGATGACGCCCATCAATCAGGTTGGCACGGTCAATGTACCCGAGCCGCGTATGGTGACGGTCAATGTCTGGGACAAAGGTCTGGTCGGCAAGGTCGAAAAAGCCATTCGCGAAAGTGGGTTGGGGATCAATCCGCAACTAAACGGGACGATCATCATGCTGCCGATTCCGGAGCTGAACGAAGAACGTCGCCGCGAGCTGGGCAAAGTCGCCGGTCAGTATGCTGAACATGCGCGCGTCTCGATTCGTAACGTGCGTCGGGATGGGATGGACCAGATCAAAAAGGCCAAGGCAGACGGGATGTCCGAGGACGATCAGAAGTTCTGGGAAAGCGAAGTTCAGGACCTGACCGATCAGATGATCAAAACCGTGGATGCCGCGCTTGAGACCAAGCAGGCCGAGATCATGCAGGTCTGAGACCGGATATGCCTGACACCCCACAGACGGCGCCTCAGGATGGGCCTCGGCATGTTGCGATCATCATGGATGGCAACGGTCGCTGGGCTCAGGCGCGTGGACGGCCGCGCCTGTTTGGCCATCAGGCCGGTGCGCGGCGCGTGCGGGATGTGGTCGAGGCCTGCCCGGGGCTTGGCATCAAGTATCTGACTGTCTTTGCCTTCTCGACCGAGAACTGGAAGCGGACACAGGCCGAAGTGGCCGGGCTGATGAGCTTGTTCCGGCGCTACATCATTAAGGAAACAGCGAACCTGACAAAAAACGGGGTACGGGTTCGGTTCATTGGCGATCGGGTGCGTCTGGACGCTAAGCTGATCGACCTGATGGACACGCTGGAAAATGCCACCAAGGATAACGATCTGGTGCATCTGACCATTGCTATCAACTATGGCGGTCGGGACGAGGTTGCGCGTGCCACCAAGCGGTTGGCGCGTGACGTGGCCGAAGGTCGGTTGCGACCTGAGGATGTGGATGAAGAAACGCTGCCAAAGTATCTGGATACGCACGTTCTTCCCGACCCTGATCTGGTCATCCGCACCAGCGGTGAAGCGCGAATCTCGAACTTTCTTTTGTGGCAATCCGCCTATTCGGAATATGAATTCATTGACACGCTCTGGCCGGATTTCACTGCTGATGAACTGGCGCGGTTGTGCCAGAATTTCGGGGCTCGCGAACGTCGGTTTGGGGCTGTCCCAGCATGAGCGACAGCCGATGGTCTGATCTGACAGCGCGGGTTCTGTCGGCTGTGGTGCTTGTGGCCGTCGGCTCGGTTGAGGTTTGGCTGGGCGGGCTGTGGTTCGAAGCCTTCATCGCTATCGCCTGCGGCCTGATGACCTGGGAGTTGGTTCGGATGATCGACCCGGACCGGACTGGGGTCGCTATCCAGCTTGCAGTGTTGACCGGGGTTGTTGTTGTCCTCAGTTATCATCTTCCGCCGCTTTATAAATTGCCGTTCCTGCTGGCTCCGGCACTGGTTGGGGCGGGGCAGGTAAGTCGGGCCAAGGGTACGTATCTGCTGTTTGCAGCGTGGATTGCGGCGGCGGGGCTCGGGTTTATCTCTATACGTGAAAACATGGGGTTTGGCTGGATGGTCTGGCTGATCTCGGTAGTTGTGGCGACGGATGTCGCGGGGTATTTCGTGGGCAAGGCGCTGGGTGGGCCGAAATTCTGGCCGCGCGTGAGCCCCAAGAAAACATGGTCGGGCACTGCTGGCGGGTGGTTCGCGGCGGCGATCGTCGGCGCGGTTTTTGCGGCTTTCGCAGGGTTCGGATTTTTGTTCGTGTTGGTGTCCGTCGCAGCCTCGATGGCCAGTCAAGCCGGCGACATAGTGGAAAGCGCGACAAAACGGAAGTTTGGCGTCAAGGACAGCTCGAACCTGATCCCGGGCCATGGCGGCTTTCTGGACCGGTTTGACGGGATGATGGGTGCGGCTTTGTTCGTTCTGATTGCTGGGCTGCTATACGCACCGGGACCGATGTGATGTGCAGGGTTTCGATTTTTGGCGCCACCGGGTCGATTGGGCAGAACACGATCGACCTGATCGACCGGAACCCTGATGCGTATGACGTGGTGGCACTGACGGGTGGGGCGAATATCCACAAACTGGCGGAGGATGCCAAACGCCTGCGCGCCAATGTGGCTGTAACCGCCCATCAGGACCGGCTGGAGGATCTGCGGGCTGCTTTGGCGGGTTCCGAAGTGCAGGCAGCGGCTGGCTCTATGGCCCTGACCGAAGCGGCCGCGCGGCCAGCGGATTGGGTGATGTCGGCCATAGTTGGGGCTGCCGGACTTCCACCGGGGCTAGAAGCTTTGAAGCAGGGCGCGACGCTTGCCCTGGCAAATAAAGAGACTTTAGTCTGCGCTGGTCCCCTGGTCCTTGATACGGCGCGGCAACACAATGCAACCCTTTTGCCGGTCGACAGCGAGCACTCCGCTGTGTTTCAGGCCCTGGCTGGAGAGGATATGAGCACCGTCGAGCGGATCATCATCACAGCCAGTGGTGGGGCATTCCGCGATTGGCCGTTAGGTGATCTGGCCAACGCAACGGTCGAGCAGGCTTCCAACCATCCGAACTGGAACATGGGTCAACGAATTACTATCGACAGCGCCTCGATGTTCAACAAGGCGTTGGAGGTAATTGAAACCAAGGAATATTTCGGGGTTTCACCTGAGCAGGTTGAGGTTCTGGTTCACCCCGAGTCCATCGTCCACGCGCTAGTCGGGTTCAACGACGGGGCGTTTATGGCACATATGGGTGCGCCCGACATGCGCCACGCCATCGGATACGCGCTGCATTGGCCCGCGCGGCAGGACTTGCCGGTCGAACGGCTCAATCTGGCCAAGCTTGGTCAGTTGCGGTTCAGCGAGCCCGACGATGCACGCTATCCTGCGCTGAAACTGGCCCGGCACGTGATGCAACGTGGCGGCTTGTCTGGTGCCGTGTTCAACGCCGCCAAGGAACGCGCGCTTGATCACTTCATCGCGCGTAGGATCGGATTTTTGTCGATGGCCGATTGCGTTGCCGCTGTTTTGGACCGATTTGATGCCCAAAGCAGCCTTATTGATGCCCCTTTGACCCTTGATAACGTGCTGCAAACGGACCATCTGGCACGTAAATGGGTCGATGAAGCCATAAGCCAAAGAGCAGGATAGAATTTTGGACATACTCTCGCTGATCCCTCAGTTTGGAAACTTGCTGTATACAATTGTGGCTTTTGTCGTCGCCTTGTCGGTGATCGTCGCGGTGCATGAGTATGGACACTACATCGTCGGCCGCTGGTCAGGCATCCATGCCGAGGTTTTCTCAATTGGGTTCGGACCCGTGCTGCTGAGCCGCGTGGACAAGCGCGGAACGCGGTGGCAAATCGCTGCGCTGCCTTTTGGCGGCTACGTGCGGTTTCTGGGCGATTCCAATGCGGCATCCGGCAAGGATGAGGCGGCGATGGACGAAATCACCCAGAAAAGCCCCGAAGAACTACGCCGCACCATGCATGGCGCGCCTCTGTGGGCACGCACGGCAACAGTTGCAGCTGGACCGGTGTTCAATTTCGTCATGTCGATCATCGTTTTTGGCACAATTTTCCTATCGCAAGGCGTGACCAAGGAACCTTTAACCGTCGGCAGCCTGCACCCGCTGCCGGGCACCGAACAGCAATTGCGGGAAGGCGATGAGATCTTGTCGATCGCCGGTATTCAGGTGCCCGAATTCGACGAACAGGACGCCTGGACGCAGTTCACCGATGCGCTACCCGTGCAGCCCGTTTTGGACTATACTGTCCTGAGGGACGGCCAGACGCAGGACGTAACCGGCCCTTGGTTGTTCCCGCCTCTGATCCAACAACTTGCCCCACGCAGCGCAGCCTATGACATCGATCTGAAGCCGGGTGACGTAATCACTGCAGTCGATGGCGATCCGATCTTTGCGTTTGAACAACTTAAAGAGCATGTCGAAGGCTCAAATGGAAAAGTCCTGTTGCTGAACGTGTGGCGTGAAGGGGCCGAGCTGGATTTTGCACTAGCCCCGCGTCGGACGGATGAGCCGCAGCCGGATGGCGGGTACGTCACTCATTGGCGGATCGGCATTGTGGGCGGCATGATGCTGGAACCGGCGACCGAACCGGCCGGCCTGTGGGCTTCTGTGACAGGGGGCACGCGTCAGACCCTGCGTATTATCGACGCGTCCCTGTCGGGCATGTGGCACATGGTGACGGGTGCAATTAGCACCTGCAACATCTCGGGCCCTATCGGAATCGCGGAAACGTCAGGCGCTATGGCCAGTCAGGGCGCGCAAAGCTTCATCTTCTTCATTGCCGTCTTGTCCACAGCAGTCGGGTTGCTGAACCTGTTCCCGATCCCTGCGCTGGATGGTGGCCATCTGGTGTTTTATGCTTATGAAGCCGTGACCGGTAAGCCGCCCAGCGACGGCGCGTTGCGGATATTGATGGGGATCGGGGTTTCGTTGATCCTTGGTCTTATGGTATTTTCAGTAACCAACGATCTCTTCTGTTGAATGTGGCTTTAGCCGCCCAGAAAAGCCGTAATTCCGCCGCATTCAATCTGTAGGTTTGTGACCAAATCCAAACTGAGTCAGAGGCTACAATGGCAAAGGCGCTGAAAAAATCCTATCGAAGCTTCAGCTTCCTGTTCATGCTGAACTGGGACTCGATCCTGTTCTTTGCGGCGACGGCAATTGCGATGGCAGGCTGGGCCTATTTGATCAGCATGTGATTCTGTGATCACCAGAATTTAAAAGTGTTTGGCGGCCCATTGGGCCGCTTTCTGTTTTGGGCTTTTGACAAGAATAATTAATCCCGTTACTCAGCTTCTAAGTCCTATAATTTTGGGTAGAGAAAAATATGACTGATCGGCGAGGCGCAGGCACATCCTGCGGAGGGCAGACGCTGGCAAACAAGATTTTGTGGCGGGCGCTATCCGTTTTTTCCTTTATTGTTCTGGTGGGTTTAGTTGCCCTGCCACAATCGGCAAAGGCGCAAAGTTTCATCATCAACTCCTTCGAGGTTGAGGGTAACCGGCGGATCGAAACGTCCACGATTATCGCTCGAACAGGGATCGAACCGGGGCAGACTGTCACCGCGGGTGAACTGAATGACGCGTTTCAGCGTTTGCTTGACAGTGGTGTTTTTGAAACAGTCGAACTGACGCCGCGCGGCAATACATTGGTGATCGAGGTTCAGGAATATCCGACGATCAACCAGATCAGCGTTGAAGGGAATCGCCGGGTCAAAGATGATGTCTTGCTCGAGGCGATTTCGTCAGAACCCCGACGTGTCTTTACGCCTCAGGTTGCCGAAGCCGATGCAGATTTGATCGCGCAGATCTATTCGGCGCAGGGCCGGGTGTCAGCGACGGTTATTCCGCGCATTATCCGACGCAGTGACAACCGCGTCGACCTTGTGTTTGAAGTGTCCGAAGGCACCACGATCGAGGTGGAGCGTGTCAGCTTTGTGGGTAACCGCGCCTTCACCGACCGTCGCTTGCGTCGCGTGCTGGAGTCTAAGCAGGCAAACATACTTCGGACTTTCATTCGCAGCGATACGTTCATCGGCGACCGGATTGAGTTCGACAAACAGGTCATTCGGGATTTCTACCTATCCCGTGGCTATGTCGATTTCCGCGTCAACAGCACTAATGTTGAATTCACTCAGGAGCGGGACGCCTTTTTCCTGGTTATGAACATTACCGAGGGGCAGAAATTCTCGTTCGGGAACATCACAACAGTCAGTGAAATCCCAGGGGTGAACGCGGCGGAGTACCAAGCGGCGCTCAAAATCAAACCTGGGGTGACCTACACCCCGTCTTTGGTGGAAAATTCGATCGCCCGGCAAGAGCGGTTGGGCCTTAAACAAGGCGTCGATTTCCTGCGGGTTGAGCCACGGGTGACGCGCAATGCGCGCGAATTGACCCTGGACGTCGAGTTTGTCCTGACCCGTGGTCCGCGCATCTTTGTTGAACGGATCGATATCGAGGGCAACACCACCACGCTTGACCGTGTCATTCGCCGCCAATTCGATACGGTCGAGGGTGATCCGTTCAATCCACGCGAGATCCGTCAGGCCGCTGAGCGAATTCGGGCTCTGGGTTTCTTTGCCAACGCTGAAGTCGAACCGCGCGAAGGCTCAACCCCCAGTCAAGTCATCGTCGATGTGGATGTCGAGGAACAGCCTACTGGCTCGTTGAGCCTTGGCGGTAGCTTCTCCGCCTCGGATGGTTTCGGTATCGCGGTTGGCCTGACCGAGACGAACTTTCTGGGTCGCGGACAAACCCTAGGGCTGAACCTGTCGACGGCGCAGGACTCGGAACAGTATACGTTGAATTTCACTGAACCTTTCCTGCTGGGACGCCGACTGCAATTCGATGTGGGTCTGGGCCTGGCGACTACAAACTCGAGCTTTGCCAGCTTTGACACCGACAGCCTGTTCTTCCGTCCCCAGCTGAGCTACGCCATCGGTGAACTGTCTTCTCTGCGTCTGCGCTATGAGTGGGATCGCAGTGAGATGACGCAGCAGGACGACGAAGTGAACGGTGTTGTCGTCGCGTCCGAGATTGCGCAGGGCGAACGGACAACGAGCGCTCTTGGTGTCTCGTATGTGTATGACAGCCGTCGTGGTGGCCTGAACCCCAATGCCGGAGTGCTGTTTGAGGTTGGCGTTGATGCCGCAGGTCTGGGTGGTGACAATGAGTTCTTCCAGACGACGGCCCGCGCGATCGCCCAAACTCGCGTCCTGAGCGAAGAGGTGGTTCTGCGTGCCTCTTTCGAACTGGGCGCATTGCACTGGACGGGGGATGATTTCAGCCGCACAGTCGACCGTTTTGTTCTTGGCCCCAGCACATTCCGCGGTTTTGAACCTGCCGGTCTGGGTCCGCGTGACCTGTCGAATGGTCAGGATGACGCCATTGGTGGCAACTATTACTGGGTCGCTCGGTTTGAATCGGACTTTCCTTTGGGCCTGCCCGAAGAACTGGGCCTGCGGGGCGGGGTGTTCTATGATGTCGGCAACCTCTACAATCTGGATGATGTGAACACAGCAGGAGCGGATATCGTGGGCGAGGACGGGTCGGTCCGACACGTTGTTGGTGTTTCCGTGCTTTGGACGACACCCTTTGGTCCGCTGCGCTTCAACTTCTCGAAAGCGATCGTGAAAGAAGATTTTGACCAGGAACAGAACTTTGACCTGACCATTCAGGCACGGTTCTGATCCGTTCATGATGAGCTTCTGGAAGTCGTATCTACAGGGCCCTATCTGGGCCCTGTATTTTATTTTCATCCATGCCTTAGCGCTACCGCTTGAGGCACAGCAACTGGGTGTGCCAGAAACGACCGTGCTGACGATTTCCAGCGACCGTTTGTATTCGGATTCTGCCTTCGGTCAGCGCATATTGCGCGAGATTGAGGCTGAAGGAACTTTGCTGGCAGATGAAAACGAGCGCATCGTGGCTGAGTTAAGCCGCGAAGAAAAAGAATTGACCGAAAAGCGGGCTGAAATGCCAGCAGATGAGTTCCGTCCCTTGGCCGAGGCATTCGACAGCAAAGTTCAGTCCCACAGAGATGGCCAACGGGCCAAGTTGGATGCCTTGGCGCGTCGCAGCGATGAGGCGCAACAGTTGTTTTTTGAAATGATCCAGCCGGTTCTCATTGAACTGTTGCGCGACTCTGGCGCGACCGTGATTATTGAACGCTCCAGCGTCTTTCTAAGCTCGGACAGGACCGATGTGACCGAGATCGCGATTGGACGGATCAATGCGGCCATTGGCGATGGTAGCGCCCTTGAAAAGAATGGCGACCAATAGGTTCGCTTGCCCTTGCGGCGCTGTGTTGCTAACCACGCGTCCAAGAGAAATCCATAACGGGACGACCAAAAGATGACCTCGGAAACAAAAAGCGCAGATATTCAGCTGATCCAGCGGATCTTGCCACATCGCTATCCGTTTTTGCTGGTTGATAAAGTTGTCGATATCTCAGGCTATCAATCCGCCGTTGGCATCAAGAATGTCACCATGAACGAGCCCCATTTTCAGGGCCACTTTCCCGGCACCCCAATCATGCCCGGTGTCACCATCGTCGAAGCGATGGCGCAAACCGCAGGTGTGATGCTTGGTGTCGGCATGGACGTGATCGACAGCGAGCTGTTGATCTACTTCATGAATATCGACAAGTGCAAATTCCGCCGCAAGGTCGTACCCGGTGATGTGCTGGAAATGCATGTGGAAACCGTGCGCGGTAAGAAGGGCGGCAAGATCTTCAAATTCGCCGGCCGCGCGACCGTTGATGGCGAAGTTGCGGCCGAGGCCGAATTCTCTGCCTATGTGGACTGGGACATGGAAAAAACGACATGAGCGGCATTCACCCAAGCGCGATCATCGAAGACGGTGCGCAAGTCGGTGAAGGCTGTGTCATCGGGCCGTTTTGCTATGTCGGTTCTCAGGTCAAGCTGGGCGACCGGGTCGAGTTGAAGTCGCATGTTGTGGTCACCGGCGATACGGTGATCGGCGATGAAACCGTCGTTTTCAATTTCTCGGTCATCGGTGAAATCCCACAGGACTTGAAATTCGGTGGCGAAAACACGCGGCTGGAGATAGGCAAACGCAACCGCATTCGCGAGCATGTAACGGTAAACACCGGCACCGAGGGTGGTGGTGGCGTGACCCGGATCGGCGATGACTGTCTTCTGATGGCAGGCGTCCATGTGGCTCATGACGTTCAGATCGGTAATCGTGTGATCATGGTAAACCATGCGGGTGCCGCTGGGCATTGCATCATCGAGGACGACGTGATCGTTGGCGGTATCTCGGGTCTGCACCAATGGGTGCGTGTCGGTCGTGGCGCAATCATCGGTGCTTTGACCATGGTCCCCAATGATGTGATCCCTTATGGCCTTGTTCAGGCTCCGCGCGGGGAACTGGACGGGCTGAATCTGGTCGGCTTGAAACGCAAAGGTGTGTCGCGCGAAGACATCTCGGCCCTGCGGGCGGCGTTCAAAGAACTTTCGACCGGCGACGGTACATTCATGGAGCGCGCCCATCGCGTCGGAGCCAAGAATGAAAGCGAATATGTCCAGCGGATCGTGGACTTCGTAACCGGGCAGACCGACCGCTCTTTCCTGACACCGAGGAAGTAAGCCCATGCTGGCCGTGATTGCGGGAACCGGCGCTTTGCCAACCGAGGTGGTCGACCAACTGGCTAACCGCCCGGTGATCTGCGCGATGGAAGGGTTCGCGCCCGACACTCTGGACGTGGATATGACCTTCCCGCTTGAGCAGTTGGGGACATTCATCGCGGATTTGAAAGCACGCGGCGTAACGCAGATTTGCATGGCAGGCGCGGTGCGGCGCCCTGCAATTGATCCAAGCCGGATTGATGCCGCGACCATGCCTTTGGTGCCCATCTTGCAACAGGCCATCATGTCCGGCGACGATGGGGCCTTGCGAGCGGTGATCGGGATTTTTGAAGATGCGGGCCTACAGGTCCGTGCCGCCCATGAAATCGTGCCAGCCCTTTTGCCAGCTCTTGGACCGCTGACCGAGGCTCAGCCATCGGACGCGGACCTGTCTGACGCCAATCGAGCAGCTGGGATCGTTCGCGCCATGGGTGCTGCGGATATCGGGCAAGCTTGCGTCGTCTCGAAGGGGCAAGCGCTGGCGGTCGAGGGGATTTTCGGGACCGCCTGGATGCTGAAATCGCTGACACAACGGCCCGATGCGGGCGGAGGCGTCCTGTTCAAGGCCCCCAAACCCGATCAGGATCGACGTGCCGATTTGCCTGCGATTGGCCCGGATACCGTCGCGGATGCAGTGGCCGCCGGGCTGTCTGGTATCGTCATTGAAAAGGGTGGGGTGATGGTGCTGCAACGGCCGCAAGTCATCGCCGAATGTGACCGGCTGGGACTGTTTCTTTACGTGCGCGAGCGGACGAACTGATGCGCGTTTTCGTGGTCGCCGGTGAACCGTCGGGCGACCGCTTGGGTGGCGCACTGATGGAAGGGCTGCGCAGTCTTCAACCCGATGTGCAGTTCGACGGGGTCGGCGGCCCTCTGATGCAGGCGCAAGGATTAAACAGCCGCTTTCCCATGTCCGAGCTTTCGGTGATGGGGCTGGTCGAGGTCCTGCCTAAGTTCTTTCATCTCAAACGTCGCATAGCCGAGACTGCTCAGGCAGTTCTGGACATGCAACCTGATGTTTTGATCACCATCGACAGCCCCGATTTCTCGCTTCGCGTCGCCAAGCTGGTAAAAGCGCAAAGCAACATTCGTACGGTGCATTACGTGGCCCCCAGCGTCTGGGCATGGCGACCGGGGCGGGCGGACAAGATGGCCAAGGTCATCGACCACGTTCTGGCGCTATTGCCGTTCGAGCCGCCCTATATGGAACGCGCGGGGATGGAATGTGATTTCGTCGGCCATCCCGTCGCAAGTGAACCCATAGCAACCGAGGACGATATTGCCGCGTTCCGCAACGCTTATGATCTGGGGAATGCGCCGATCCTCTTGACCTTGCCCGGTTCGCGCCGGGGCGAGGTTGATCGCTTGGCCCCAGTCTTTGGACAGGCACTTGACCTTTATCTGCGCGATCACCTCGATACGCGCATAGTGGTACCTGCCGTAGCTCATATGGTCGAGACGGTTCAGGCGCATCTGGAAAACTGGCCCGGTAATCCAGTTGTTGTAGATCCCCGCAACTTGCCCGCGGATGAGGCAACCGCACAAAAACGCGCGGCCTTTGCAGCCGCCGATCTGGCTCTGGCTGCCTCTGGAACCGTGTCACTGGAACTGGCAGCGCAGGCGACGCCGATGGTCATCGCCTATCGTTTGAGCTGGCTGACGCAAAAGATGGCCGAGCGGATGGTCAAACTCGATACCGTCACACTGGTCAATCTGGTGTCCGAGACCCGCACCGTGCCCGAATGCCTGCTTGATGACTGCCAGCCAAACAAGATCGCCGAGGCGTTGGGGCAGGTGGCGGCAACGCCCGATCTTCAACAGCAGGCGATGGCTGAGACAATGCAGCGGCTGGGCCGGGGTGGCGAAGCGCCGGGTCTACGCGCTGCCCGCGCCGTGCTGGAGCGGATGGCAGGCTGATGCTCGACCACGTTCTTTTTGCGGTCTCGGCCGGATTGGCCATGATCTCGACCAATCTGGACAATCTGGCGGTACTGCTGGGCCTGATCCTGATTATCGAGCAACGCCGCGCGATCGCAGGATTTGCGGTCGCACAGGCTATGGTCTTGTCCCTTGCCATGATCGTGGCAATCGGGCTTGATCAAAGCGGCATCCCCGAGTGGATTGGATATCTGGGCGTCATCCCCTTGGTGTTCGGCTTGCGCGGCATCTGGCAGCAATATCGCGGGGACGCGGGCGAGGACATAAGCGCGAAAGGTGCTGTCAGTTCGGTTGTAACCCTGTTTCTCAGCCTGTCGGTCGACAGCTTTGCCGTCATGACCCCGCTACTGGCCGATTCCACACCTTCTTTCCGACTGGCTGCCCTGCTGGGTGCTGTAGTGGCCGCGTTCCTATTGGTCGCGGTGGCGGCTTGGGGGGCGCCTCGGGCTAAAAGCCTTGGGCCGCAAGTGGCGCGCCTGGACCGGATCGCGCCCTATGTCATGGTGTGCGTCGGGCTCTATATCCTGTTCAACTCGCCCACCGATCTGCTGTGATGCGTTGACCAAATCGGCCCTATCAGGTCTTTATGGCCCACCGCCAAGACCAGCCATGTCCGGTGAAGGAGAAATTTGATGTCCCGAATTCCGCCCCTCGTCGACGACGACATGACCGAGGCCGCGCGCGCGTCTCGGGCCCTGCTTGGGGCGTATGGGCCATTCGACAATTGGGCGCGCATTGCTGCCCATAGCCCTGCGGTGTTGGAACACGTGGCTGAGATGCTGACGGCATTCAAGGCGCAGGAAAACCTGCCGCGCCGTGCATTGGAACTGGCGATGGTTACGGTGTCCAAATTGAACGCCTGCGACTATTGCGTATCGCATCATACACCACAACTGACCGTGACCGGGCTAAGCCCTGAAGGCGCGGCGCGTCTGCCGAATGTCGAAAATCACCCCGAACTGGACGATTGCGACAAAGCGGTCGTTCGCTATGCCGAGGCGGTCACGACGCGGTCAGGCCGGATGCGCGATGCCGAAGTCTCGGACCTGCGCGCATGGTTCAACGATTCTCAGATCGTGGAGCTGACATGGCGCATTGCCCTGACCGGCGCGTTCAACCGCTTCAACGATGCGCTGCAAGTCGAGATCGAGACCGAGGTCACGCCCGTTTCGGCCTAGTAGCCGCGCCAGATCCAGCCGCCGCCAAAGATGCGGCTGCCCTCAGATGCATAGAACACGCAGGCCTGGCCGGGTGAGACGCCTTCCTCGGGCGTCAGCAGTTCAACCTCGGCGGTGGTGTCGGACAGGGGACGAATGATTGCCTCGCGCGGGGGGCGGGTCGAGCGGACTTTGACCTTCAGATGCCATTCATCACGAGACGTAAATGGTTCATCACCCAACCAGTTAATTTCGCGCACCGGGATCGTGCGGGTGGCCAACATGTCTTTGGGGCCGACGACGACCTGTTTCTTGTCCACATCCAACTTGACCACATAAAGCGGCTCGGTCAGCCCGCCGATGCCCAGGCCGCGGCGTTGACCGATTGTGTAGTGGATCACTCCGTCATGCTGCGCCAATACACGGCCATCGGCATGCACGATCTCACCCGGTTCAGCTGCGCCGGGGCGCAGTTTCTCGATAACGCTGGCATAGTTGCCGTTGGGCACAAAGCAGATGTCCTGACTGTCCGGCTTGTCGGCCACAGCCAGGCCATACTGTGCTGCCATCTCGCGCGTCGCATCCTTCGAGGGCAGGTGGCCCAGAGGAAAGCGCAGGTAGTTCAACTGTTCAGGCGTGGTGGAGAACAGGAAATAGGACTGATCGCGGTTCGCATCCTTGGCGCTGTGCAACTCGGGACCGTTGGGGCCCATCTTGCGCTGAATATAGTGACCGGTGGCCATGCAGTCGGCTTCAAGGTCCTTGGCGGTTTCCAGCAGGTCCTTGAACTTCACCCGCTCATTGCAACGGATGCAGGGCACCGGGGTGGCACCGGCCAAATAACTGTCGGCGAATTCGTCAATCACCGCGTCCTTGAAGATGTTCTCATAGTCCAGGACATAGTGGGGAAAGCCACGTTCTTCCGCCACACGCCGCGCATCGTGGATGTCGATACCCGCACAGCAGGCGCCTTTCTTGGCCAAGGCCGCGCCATGGTCATAGAGCTGCAAGGTCACGCCGACCACGTCATAGCCCTGATCGGCCAGATGCGCTGCCACAACGGAACTGTCCACGCCACCGGACATAGCGACAACCACCCGCGTTTCCGAGGGCGGTTTGGCAAAGCCAAGCGAGTTCAGAGGGGTCTCGGTATCGAGGGCCATGACGATTCCAGTGCGGGTTAAGAAAGACCGGCAGAATATAGGAAAATTCTACACACTCTCAAGAGGCGGTTTCACCGCACATTAAGTAGGCTGGTGTCAGCTTTGTCGCAGCAGAAAAGGTTGGAAAGATGTATTTGCACAAAGTTGAAGGGCCACGGTCCGTAACCCTGCCGGATGGAACGGTTTTATCGCGTGCAGACCTGCCACCGGACGACACGACACGCTGGGTGGCGTCGCGCAAGGCAATAGTAGTGCGCGGGGTACTATATGGCTTGATCGCACTGTCGGATGCCAAGAAACGCTATGGGCTAAGCGATGAGGAGTTCAACTCGTGGGTTTCAGCCGTGGCAAAGCATGGAACAGACGCTCTGAAGGCAACTTCATTAAAAAAATATCGACAACCTAAAGTAGAGCGTGAATAAATGATTCAACGGTAACGTCAGATTAACCATTTTTGATCAGGCTCAGTTTGAATTGGTAAATTGAACCGAATTGGAGCAGTAAATGCGTATACTTCTTGTCGAGGATGACCCCACCACGTCGAAAAGCATCGAGCTGATGCTGACGCACGCCAACCTGAACGTCTATGCGACGGATCTGGGTGAGGAAGGGATCGATCTGGCAAAACTCTATGACTACGACCTGATTTTGCTGGACCTGAACCTGCCGGACATGAACGGCCGTGAGGTTTTGCGCCAATTGCGCGTTGCGCGCGTTGAAACACCGATTCTGATATTGTCGGGCGCAGATGATACCGAAAGCAAGATCAAGGGCTTCGGCTTTGGCGCAGATGACTATATGACCAAGCCTTTCCACCGCGAAGAGCTGGTGGCCCGCATTCACGCAATCATACGACGCTCCAAGGGGCATTCGCAATCGGTCATTCACACCGGTCAGGTCGCTGTGAACCTTGATGCCAAGACCGTCGAGGTCGAAGGAAAGACCGTGCATTTGACCGGCAAGGAATACCAGATGCTCGAACTTCTGAGCCTGCGAAAAGGCACAACGCTGACCAAAGAGATGTTCCTGAACCATCTCTATGGTGGAATGGATGAGCCCGAGCTGAAGATTATCGACGTATTCATCTGCAAACTGCGTAAGAAACTCAGCAATGCAACGGGTGGTGACAACTACATCGAAACCGTCTGGGGCCGGGGCTATGTGCTGCGCGACCCGCAAAGCAACAGCGTCGATGAACGTCGCATGGCCGTCGGGGCCTAAAACAGATCTGCGGCTTTGGTCCGGGGCGGCTCCCTCACTCACTGAACAGCACATCTGGACCTGACCATGGCCTCGCCCTATCACTGAGGTCCAAGAAGACGTGACAGGGCGGGGCTATGGGCGATTCACTTCCGGTTTCAGAGCTGACAGAAGACAGCGCGCGCGCAGAACTTGCGCGGTTGGCCGAACTGCTGGCGCGGGCCAATACGCAGTATCACACGCAGGACGCGCCCGAGATTTCGGACGCGGAATATGATGATCTCAAACGTCGCAATACCGAGATCGAGAAGCGCTTTCCCCATCTGAAACGCGCAGACAGCCCATCCGACCAGGTCGGCGCCAAGCCGGGTGATGGGTTTTCAAAAGTGACCCACGCCGTACGCATGATGTCGCTGGGGAATGCGTTCGATGATGAAGATGTCGGCGACTTCACCCGTTCAATCCGAAAATATTTGGGCCTTGGCGACGATGCTCCGCTAGCGTTTACGGCTGAACCCAAGATTGACGGCCTGTCCCTGTCCTTGCGGTATAAAGACGGCCACTTGGTGCAAGCCGCAACGCGTGGAGATGGCGAGGTTGGCGAAAACGTCACCGCCAATGCACGCACCATCTCGGACATTCCGCACCGATTGGAGAATGCTCCAGCGGTGCTCGAAGTGCGGGGCGAGGTTTACATGTCGCACGCGGATTTCGATCAGTTGAACGCGCGGCAAGCGGAGGCAGGCGAGAAGACATTCGCCAACCCACGAAACGCGGCTGCAGGATCGCTACGGCAACTGGATTCGGCGATTACTCGGGCGCGACCATTGCGCTTTTTCGCTTATGCTTGGGGAGAAACGTCCGCGCCCTTGGCTGAGACGCAAATGGGCGCCATTGAACGGCTTAAGCAGTACGGCTTTTCGACCAACCCCCTGACGGCCCTGTGTGAGACGACGCATCATATGCTGGACCACTATCGTGGGATCGAAGCCCAGAGGGCAACACTTGGCTATGACATTGATGGTGTCGTCTACAAGGTCAATGATCTTGCGTTGCAAGCGCGATTGGGGTTCCGGTCGACCACGCCACGTTGGGCGATCGCTCATAAATTCCCCGCTGAACTGGCCTGGACCCGGTTGGAGGCCATCGACATCCAGGTCGGTCGTACCGGAGCGCTCAGTCCTGTGGCTCGGCTACACCCGGTGACGGTCGGCGGTGTGGTCGTCTCGAACGCGACCCTGCACAATGAAGACTACATTGCCGGGCGCGACGCCAAAGGCGGGACCATCCGGGACGGCAAAGATATTCGCGTCGGCGACTGGGTGCAGGTCTATCGCGCAGGGGATGTGATCCCAAAAATTGCAGATGTTGATATCTCAAAACGCCCTGATGATGCGGTCGAATTCACCTTTCCGAATACCTGTCCGGAATGCCAAAGCCAGGCAATCCGCGAGGAAGGTGATGCCGTTCGGCGGTGCACGGGCGGCATCATTTGCCCCGCACAGGCCACTGAAAAACTGAAACATTTCGTCTCACGCAAGGCCTTCGACATTGAAGGTCTAGGGGCCAAACAGATCGAAATGTTCTATGACGATCCTGATCTGTCCGTCAAAACGCCCGTCGATATCTTCACGCTGCAAACGCGTGACGCGGCAAATCTGAATAAGCTGGCCAATCGCAAGGGATGGGGTGCGCAAAGCGCGGGCAACCTTTGGGCTGCGATTGACGAAAAACGCCTTATCCCGTTTGGGCGGCTGCTGTTTGCCCTTGGGATTCGCCACATGGGCGAGGCGGCCTCAAACCTGGTGGCGACCCATTACGGAGAATGGTCTGAATTTGAGCGGGCGGTGACGGCCGCCTCCGGGTTCGAAGGGCCGGAATGGGATGAATTGCTGAGCATTGACGGCATCGGCGAGGTGATGGCGCGCGCGCTTGTGTCCGCCTTCGCACAAGAGGCCGAGCGGGCGAGCATCGACGCTCTGGTCGCGCAGCTTGAAGTTCAACCAGCCAAACGGCCCGACACCGATGGCAGTCCGGTGGCCGGAAAGACCGTGGTTTTCACCGGCACGCTTGAAAAAATGACGCGGGCCGAGGCGAAAGCACGTGCCGAGGCGCTTGGGGCCAAGGTGTCAGGTTCGGTCAGCAAAAAAACCGACCTGTTGGTGGCGGGCCCCGGCGCGGGGTCGAAGGCCAAAAAGGCCGCCGAGCTTGGCATCGAAACGTTGGACGAGGATGGCTGGCTACACCTGATAGGCGCGGCATGACCGGACGACCAGAAATCCTGTTTCCCCTGTTTGCCGGGTTGGAAACGCTTGATGGGGTTGGTCCCAAGACGGCGCAGCTTTTGACCCAAAGCGGGACCGAAGCGCCGCGAGATGTCCTGTTCGGTCTGCCTTACGCCGTGATCGACCGGCGACGGCGGGACACGATCCAAGGGGCGGATTTACCTTCGACCCTGACGGTAGAGGTCACGGTCGGTGCGCATCGGCCCGCACGAAACAAGGGTGGTGCCTATCGCGTTCATGTCGAAGATGCGCAGACAGAATTTCAGCTTGTGTTTTTCCATGCCCGCGGGGACTACCTGAAAAAGGTGTTGCCGCAGGGCGATCGGCGTGTGGTTTCGGGAAAGTTGGAGCTGTTCGACGGAATGGCGCAGATGGTACACCCCGACCACATTCTCCCGATCGAGAGCGCAGGGAATATCCCAGAATTCGAACCCGTTTATCATCTGACGCAAGGCGTGACCCAAAAAACGGCCTATAAGGCTGCGCGCAGTGCGCTTGCGCGGGCGCCGAAACTGGCAGAGTGGATAGATCCGTCACAGATCGGCAGAGAGCAGTGGCCTAACTGGTTCGATGCGGTTACTGCGGCGCACAACCCCTTGGGGGCAGATGACGTGTCACCTCATGCCCCGGCGCGAGCGCGATTGGCTTATGATGAGTTCTTTGCGCATCAGGTGACTTTGGCCCTCGCGCGTCAACGGGAACGCAAGGCGCGGGGGATTGTCAGTGTGGCGACCGGGCGGTTGCAATCCAGGGTTCTGGCAGATTTGCCCTACAAACCCACCGGCGCGCAGATGCGGGCGATTGATCAGATCACCGAGGATATGGCCTCGGACGCGCGGATGAACCGCTTGCTTCAGGGCGATGTCGGCGCTGGTAAAACGCTGGTGGCTTTCATGGCACTGTTGGTCGCTGTCGAGGCTGGCGGGCAGGGTGTCATGATGGCCCCAACCGAGATTCTGGCGCGCCAGCATCTGGAAGGGTTGCGCCCATTGGCGGAAAGCGCGGGGATCGTGCTGGAGATCCTTACCGGGCGCGATAAAGGCGCGGAGCGGCGCGCTAAGCTTGAAGCGTTACAACAGGGTAATATCCATATCCTCGTCGGCACTCATGCGGTGTTCCAATCTGATGTCGCCTTCCGGGATTTGCGCCTTGCCATCGTGGATGAACAACACCGGTTCGGTGTGCGGCAACGGATGGAGTTATCAGAAAAGGGACAGGGCGCGGATGTGTTAGTGATGACGGCGACGCCGATCCCACGCAGTCTCGCGTTGGCGCAGTATGGGGACATGGACGTTTCGGTTCTGGACGAAAAACCACCTGGGCGAAAGCCTGTGAAAACAGCGGTGATCAGCACGGAACGGATTGATGAAATCGTCGCCCATCTGCGGCGGGCCATCGACGAGGGACGTCAGTGCTACTGGGTTTGCCCGCTGGTCGACGAATCCGAAGTGTCGGATCTGACCGCCGCAGAAGAACGGTTCAAAAGGTTGCGCGCGGTTCTGGGGGAAGGGATCGTGGGGCTGGTTCACGGTCAGATGCCGCCAGCCGACAAGGATGCCGCGATGAAAGCCTTTCAGGAAGGAAAGACAAAGGTTCTGGTCGCGACCACCGTGATTGAGGTTGGTGTAAACGTACCCAACGCGTCGATCATGGTGATCGAACGCGCCGAGATTTTTGGACTGGCGCAGTTGCATCAGCTGCGCGGTCGGGTCGGGCGGGGTGAAGCGGATTCGACTTGTCTGCTGATGTATCAACCTCCGCTAACGGACGGCGGTCGGAAACGGCTGGAGATTCTTCGCGAAACCGAAGACGGATTTCGCATCTCGGAAACCGATCTTGAGATGCGCGGTGCGGGCGATTTGATCGGGACCGCCCAATCAGGCCTGCCAAAATTCAGAATTGCGGATATCGAGCGACAAGCCGGGTTGATGGCAACGGCCCAGACGGATGCGCGCGCGCTGCTGGCCAAAGACCCCAAGCTGACCTCGGATCGGGGCCGGGCAGTTCGTGTTCTTTTGTGGATGATGCGGCAGGATCAGGCGATCCGTTTAATTTCAGTGGGTTAGTCGAAAAGTTCGCGCAAGTTCACAAATGTTCTTAAAAAGTTCTTTACCGACTCGGTAAAATATGAGAACAAAAGGTCAACAAAGGATTAAAGCTCTGACCGGAGGTGACCTCATGCTGACCCAGATCAAAACCGCTATCAGCCGCTCGCACGCCACTTTGCTGCAAGATGCTGCCGGTGCTGTGTCTTTGGTCGTTATCCTGATGGTTGCCCTGCACCTGCCCGGAGCGTTCTGACCCTTTCTGCCTGCGATCTCATGCCGACAACGCCGCGCTGTCATCCCCATCTCAGTCAAGGGTGACCTGCCTGTCCCAATTCCCTTGAAGGGGCCATGCCTCGGCCCCGTGCGGTATACCGGACCCCACATGAGACACGCACAACCTGCCGCCGCCCTTTCCGCCCGGAAGGTGCGGCGGTTTTTTTCTTAGAGCTGTCCGGTGCGAATAATCTCGAGCACTGCCGACAAAACTGAGTTCACAGCGACCGAAGCCAAGATCATCCCCATGACCCGGCTGATAATCGCAGCGCCCGAGTGGCCAATTAGGCGAATGATCGGCTCAGCCAGCAGCATCAATACAAACGCAATGGCGATGACCGAGATCATAACCAGGGCCGTAATCCCCTGATCCGCAATGCTATATCGGTTGTTGTCGGTCAGAATCACGATGGCCAGCATGGCGCCGGGCGAGGCCAGAGACGGCACCGCCAGTGGGAAGATCGCCGGATTGTGCTGGTGCGACGTATCTTTCTCGTCATCTTCAGCGGCGCGTTGTTCCACATCCTGTTTGCTTTCGCCAAAGATCATAGTCAGCGCAAAAAGAAACAGGATGATCCCACCTGCGACCTGAAAGGAATTGAGACCGATATCCAACGCCTCGATCAACAATTGACCGAAGACGAGGAAGAACAACAAAACTCCGGCACTGATCACCGAGGCTAACAGCGCCATTTTTCGTCGTGCTGCAGCGCCCAGTCCAGCTGTCACCGCTATGAAGACCGGAATGGTGCCGATGGGATCAATGACGACCCACAGCGTTACAAAATGTTCAAGCAGATTGTTCACCGCGCCCCCTGCATTTCCAAAAGGTTAGACCGGATGCGCGAAAAACGCCATGTTCAGGCGCAGTTGGCTTGCTCGGCCTGTTCCATTGCTTCGGCGGTCGCATCCAAAGCCAACAGGATCGACGCGTGCCGGTTTTTGTAGTCACGCGCAGGCATCAGCACCTCAAGCCCGTCAAACGGTGCATCGGGGGCAGGGCCGTCCTTCTTAAGCATGGCCGCCAGTTGATCCCGCGCGGCTTCGACCTGAGCACGGGTGGCACCGATCACCGCTCCGCCAACAACAGCGGCCGAGGCCTGACCCAAAGCACAGGCTTTCACATCCTGTCCAAACTCTGAAATCCGACCGTCCGTCAGCTTGACATCCACAGTCACCGTCGACCCACACAAGGGCGAGCGTTTCTTCACCGTCGCGTCGGGATCGCTCAGGCGGTCCAGATGCGGAATATCCGCCGCCAGCGCCAGAATACGGCCGGAATACAGCTTGATCAGATCATTGTCGCCGGACATGGCTTTCCCTCGGTTCGTGTTCCCCATACATAGTAAGCATCCACCCGGATGCAAAAGGTTTTTACGATGACGACCCCTGCGACTTTTGACCCATTGACCCTGACGTTCAACGAGGCTGGGCTGATCCCGGCCATCGCACAGGACGCAGACAGCAACGAAGTGCTGATGATGGCGTGGATGAACGCAGATGCCATCCGTAAAACGTTGCAGACCGGTCGGGTGACGTATTGGTCCCGGTCCCGACAATCCTTTTGGACAAAGGGCGAAAGCTCGGGCCACGTACAAGAGTTGGTCGACTTCCGCGTGGATTGCGACCGAGATTGCCTGTTGGTGATTGTTCGGCAAACAGGACCGGCCTGCCATACGAACCGGCGTAGCTGTTTCTACACCGCTGTGCGCGACGGTGACGAAACAGAACTGATGTCACCGATGGTCTAACCCGATCATAGCGCGGATATCGGCGGGCGAAACGCCCTCGTCGCGGTATTTCGAGATGGCGCGCGCATCGTCGCGTTTAGCCAATCTCTTGCCAGCATCATCGCGGATCAGTTTGTGGTGGTGGTAGATGGGCTGGGGAAGATCCAGAAGCGCCTGCAGAACCACATGAATGCGGGTGGCGTCGAACAAATCCTGCCCACGGACCACATGCGTCACATTCTGCGCGGCATCGTCCAGCACTACCGACAGGTGGTACGACGTGCCCATATCTCGCCGGGACAGCACGACATCTCCGATTGTGTCGGTCAGTTCCCGATCCGAGAAGAAGACACAGCCCGTGCTTCCACATGGTCCGCAACCGGTTTCAAAGAACTGAAATTCATTCGTGACCTTAACAGTTTGCGCGGCTTTCTGCATGTCCAGACGCAGCGGAATATCGCGTGGCACCGGACCTGAGCGATCTGCTTTCTCGCGGCACATACCGGGATAAACGATACCGTCTGGTCCCAGCAAAGGCGCGCCTTCTTGTGGTGCGCTGGCCGCCGCGGCAATATCGCGCCGGTTGCAGGTGCAGGGATACAGAAGGCCGCGTGACCACAATTGCTGCAACGCGATCTCATATACCTCCATCCGCGTCGACTGCCGAAGGACGGGTTCGGGCCATGTCAAACCCAACCATGATAGGTCGTCGTAAATCTGCTCTTCCCAATGTGAACGAGCGCGGGTGCGGTCAATGTCTTCGATCCTCAGCAAGAACTGACCTTCGTGCTGCCGCGCCAAGTCGCTGGCCAGCAAAGCCGAATAAGCGTGACCAAGATGAAGAGGGCCGGTTGGGGATGGCGCAAACCGAGTGGTGAAAATCACGCTTTTTCAACAATGTAGACGTCAGATTTCAGGTCCATACCCGGCAGGTGCGGACCGTATTCCCGAAAAAGCAGCCGGGCGGCCCCGATATCAAGCCAATCGTTCAATCGACAGGTGTAGCTGTAATCCTTAAGCGTGTGATCATTAAATGAAAACGCCAACAATCCACCCTTGGGCAGCGCCTTCATCAGCATGTCGAAAGTCTCAGGAGGTGCCGCTCCGACGCTGATAACACCGATGGCTGCAATCGCCTTATAGGCCCCTGCGTTAACCGGATTGGGATTGGAAATCTCGAATGAGGACAACTGCCGGTAAACGCCTTTGGATTCGGCCTCTTCCAGCATTCTGGTTGTGGGATCTATGCCGTCGATAACTTCGAACCCGGCGGTCCGCAGCGCCTGACCAGACAGCCCGGTGCCGCAGCCATAGTCAAGGATCGCCGTCTGAGGTTCGGGGAGTTTCGACCACAGCGCCTCGGCCACACGGGTTGGGGTAATATAGCCGTGCGATGCGACCTCGCTATCGTATGAGGATGCCCATTTCTGATAGTGGTCGCGGGTTGCCTCGGGAGTGTCCAGCCCGTAGACGTCTTTCATGTATTCGTCGCTCATGCCCCCATGTTAGGCCGGTACTGCGCGTTGCGTCCAGTCAGCAATGCGCCAGCCAGTCTGACCACGCCGCCTTGGCCCGATCTGTATAGGCCTTGTAGCGGTCCTTGCGGCCACGTCTGCCACCTTTCAGCCCATCGACCGGGCGGAACAGGCCGAAATTCACATTCATCGGCTGAAAGGTCTTGGCCTCAGCACCGCCTGTGATGTGATGGATCAGTGCGCCCATGGCGCTGTCTTGCGGCACATTTGGCAACTCTTTCCCCAGAATCTGCGCCGCAGCCAGCCGCCCGGCCAGCAGGCCCATAGCGGCGCTTTCGACATAGCCCTCGACCCCGGTGATTTGCCCGGCAAAACGAATGTTGGGTCTGGACTTCAACCGCATCTGTGCGTCCAGAAGGGTTGGAGAGTTAATGAACGTATTGCGGTGAATCCCGCCCAGCCGCGCGAAACTTGCATTCTCCAGCCCCGGAATCATACGGAAAACATCCGTTTGCGCGCCGTATTTCATCTTGGTCTGAAAGCCCACGATATTGAATAGCGTGCCCAATGCATTGTCGCGGCGCAGTTGCACAACGGCATGAGGCTTCACATCGGGCTGGTGCGGATTGGTGAGGCCAACGGGTTTCATCGGACCATGGCGCAGGGTTTCACGGCCGCGTTCCGACATCACCTCGATCGGGAGGCAGCCATCGAAATACCCGGCGGTTTCGCCTTCGTGGAACTCGGTCTTGTCAGCAGCCAACAAGGCATCAATGAATGCCTCGTAGTGGTCGCGGTCCATCGGACAGTTCAAATAAGCGGTGCGCTCTTCCTCGGTCTCGCCCTTGTCATAGCGCGACTGCATCCAGGCCTGGCTCATGTCGATGCTGTCGGCATAGACGATGGGTGCAATTGCATCGAAAAAGGCGAGCGAGTCGGTGCCGGTTTCCGCCCGGATCGCCTCACCCAGCGCAGCCGAAGTCAGTGGCCCGGTTGCAAAAATCCATTGGCCGTCATCGGGCAGGGTGGTTACTTCCCCCTCGGACACCTCGACACGTGGATGGGCCCGTAGCTTGGCTGTCACGGATTCGGCAAAGGGATCACGATCCACCGCCAGGGCGCCGCCTGCCGGCAGCCGATGGGCATCAGCGGTTGTCATAATCAACCCGTTCGCGGCGCGCATCTCCCAATGCAGCAAGCCAACGGCGTTCTGTTCATCATCATCCGAACGGAAGGAGTTCGAGCAAACCATCTCGGCCAGGTTACCGGTCTGGTGCGCAAAGGTGCCCACTTTGGGCCGCATTTCGTGGATCATAACATCCACGCCCATTTCCGCCGCCTGCCAGGCAGCCTCGGACCCGGCCATGCCGCCGCCCACGATATGCAGTTTCTGTGTCATGCGCAGCCACATAGGGCAGAGCACGCGTCAACGCAAACACCTGTTGGGTCAGATTGTCTGAAGAAGGGAAATTTTGGGGTCGCCGCTGCGGGAATGTCAACGCCGGTGAGAGAGACCAGCTGGAGGGACCTTCCGCCTACGGCGACCCAAAATCGGTTTTCAGGCCATAGCCTTGTCTCAGCATTGCCACAGTGTCGCCGTTTTGAAAAGTCCCAAAATGCGGAATCGGGCAGAATTCCCAAGAAACAATTGCGTTATTGTTCCCAATTTGGCGTTCTTTTTTCGATAAATGCAGAGATTCCTTCCTCGGTATCCCGGTGCATCATGTTCTGCGCCATCACTTCGCCGGTATGTGCGTAGGCTTGTTCAATGGGCATATCGAGCTGCTGATAGAACGCTTCCTTACCGATTTTCACTGCCGATCCCAACTTTTCCGCCAGTTGTTCCGCAAGGGATTGTGCCTCATGCTCCAGCAGCATTTCCGGCACGGCCCGGTTGATCAGCCCCAGTTCTGCCGCACGTTCAGCCGTTATGAAATCGCCTGTGGTCAGCATTTCAAACGCTTGTTTTCGGGGAATATTGCGGCTGAGCGCAACCATGGGTGTCGAACAAAACAGGCCGATATTCACGCCATTGACGCCGAACCGCGTCGTCTCTGCCGCCACGGCCAGATCGCAAGTGGCAACCAGCTGGCATCCAGCGGCCGTCGCGATGCCATGAACCTGAGCGATGACAGGTTGAGGCAAAGACTGAATTGTCAGCATCATCTGTGCGCATCTGCTGAACAAGTCCTGGAAATAGGCCTTGCCCCCATCTTCGCTTTGACGCCCCGCTGTCATCTGCTTCAGATCGTGGCCCGCGCAAAAAGCTTTGCCCGCGCCCGACAGGACCACCGCGCGGATAGACCGGTCGTCGCGCAGGGCATCAAACTCGGTTTGCAGTGCCGCCAGCATTTCGTCGCTGAGGGCATTCAGACGTTCCGGCGCGTTCATCGTCAGCCTTGCGACCGCTCCGGTGTCGCTGCGTTCCAGAATTCCCATCTTGCCCTCCGATCTGATGTGAGGCCAACTCTAGGTCGGCAAATCGAGGAGGGGAAGCATGTCATTGGCCTTAGACCGGGAAGAATTGACTGCCTATATGAAACAGGTCTTTCCGCAGGTGCATCGGGACTTTGTGGTCGAGGACCTGACCGAGGACACAATCACCATGCGGTTGGTGGTCGAAGACCGGCACTTGCGGCCGGGTGGTACGGTTTCAGGGCCGTCCATGTTCGGTCTGGCCGATGTCTGTGTCTACGCGATCATTCTTGCGCGCAAGGGCCGACAATCTCTGGCCGTCACAACTGGCTGCTCGATGGACTTCATGCGCAAACCCGATGGAGACCAAGACATGATCGCACGCTGCACCCTGTTGAAGCTGGGAAAGGCTTTGGCCGTAGGCGATGTGCTGATGTATTCGAAAGGCTCTGACAAACCCGTTGCACGTGCCACGATGACCTATTCGCTGCCGCCCGAGGGGTCTGCCGCCGCGGCATTCGGATAAAAAATGGCCGGGACGAGCCCGGCCAAGGAAGAGGTCCCAATAAAGGGACTGGGGATATCTTACCCGTGCCAGAACGGGCGTTCGATTTCGCGGTTGGCCTGATCTCGGGTCAACCCGACATCACGCAGCAACCGATCATCCAGCTTCGACAAATTGACTCTGCTGCGGCGCTGTCGCTCCCACTTTGTGACAGTCGCCGCAAACCGCACGGCCAGCGATGCGATCAGCGGCAGCCGAGGGCTGTCGTTCAGCAGCAAAAGGGCGGGGGTGTGCATTGCGCGTGTCATCTTGGGTATCCTTTCAAATTGTATTGACACAAACGTAATATGTTCGGTATATGTGATTGATACATTCGACATTGTGTCAAAATCAAAGGAAGAATTGTAATGGATACAATTTGGCCGGAGTCTCTATCGAAATCCAAGGGACCTAAGTATACACTTGTGGCCGATACAATTCGAAAAGCTATTGATAACAAATTATTGGAGGTCGGAACTAAGCTGCCTCCGGTACGAGAACTGGCGTATCGGTTACAAATTACGCCGGGCACCGTTGCGCGTGCGTATACGATTCTGACAGATGAGGGATTGTTACAAGCCGAGGTGGGGCGCGGTACATTCGTGGCCCCGCCGAAATCGCCGATTCTGGATGATGTCTGGGCGCGGCAGTTGCATCTGCGCGACGACAAGTACAATGCCAGCGTCAGCCTGTTTAGCCCGCGACTGGCGGATGTAGGGCAGGTGGCTCTGATCCGGGAGTGCTTGCAAAAGGTGTCGCAATCCAATCCGGGGCTGTTTCTGAATTATCCTACCCGCGACGCGTATATACCGATGCGCCAGGCCGTAGTTGACTGGCTATCCGATCTGCCATTGGGGCCGTTGTCGCATAACGATATTGTACTGACACATGGCGGGCAGAACGGATTGTGCCTTGTGTTTCAAACCATTCTGCGTGGTCCCAAACCTTTGGTCCTGGTCGAGGACCTGTCCTATGCCGGGTTCCGCCGCGCCGGAGAGCTGATGCGGGCCGAGGTGGTCGGTGTGAAGATGGACAAATGGGGCATTGACCCCGACGCGATGGAGCACGTCCTACGTCAAAACCCAGCGCAGGCTGTCTGCGTTTCTCCGGAAGTTCAGAACCCGACTGGCGCGCATACCCCCCTGGAGCGACGCAAAGAAGTTGTCGAGGTCGCCCGTCGCTTTGACCTGCAAATCATCGAGGATGATTGCTACCGAATGGGCGACGCACGCGAGCCCAGCTACCGCGCCCTGGCCCCCGAGCGTGGATGGCACGTGTCGTCCATTTCCAAAACTTTGACGCCTGCGCTGCGGGTGGGCTTTGCGATTGCCCCGCGTGAGCGCAGTGTCGATCTGCGGAGGTCGGCGGAATACGGGTATTTCGGATTGGCGCAACCGCTGGCGGAACTGACCCGGCTCATGCTGTCCGACCCGCGCACCCGGCGAATTGCCCGCGATGTACGCGAGAAGATGGGGGAATATGTGCGCGTGGCTGTAAATTCTTTGGGTGGGTTTGACCTGAACTGGGCGCCTGATGTGCCGTTTGTCTGGCTTAACTTGCCCTCGGGCTGGCGTGCTGCTGCATTTAGCCGGGCGGCTGAGCGGGAAGGGATCCAACTGCGATCCGCCGATGAGTTCGCCTTGCGCGATGGACGCGCGCCGAATGCAGTGCGCATTGCGATGAACGGGCATGTCTCGCTGGAACGGTTCGAAGATGCAATGCAGCGCCTGCGCAATCTGTTGGACAACCCGCCCGAGCAAATCAGCGTTTAAATTGGGGTAAAATAATACCTATTTTATAAGTCACTGTTTTTACGACATTTAAAAGAGATTACTGCAGTTGACCTGCGCAACGCTCCCCTCTAAATACGCTCCATCGAATTCGGGCCGCTCCACACGGGGGCGGTCTTTCACATCAAACAGGACTATCCTGCCATGAAAACCTTTTCTGCAACACCTGCAGACATCGACAAGAAATGGATCCTGATCGACGCCGAGGGCGTTGTTCTGGGTCGTCTTGCTTCGATCGTCGCCATGCGCCTGCGTGGCAAGCACAAAGCGTCGTTCACCCCGAACATGGACATGGGCGACAATGTTATCGTGATCAACGCTGACAAAATCCAGATGACCGGCAAGAAGCGCGAAGAGAACTTCTACTGGCACACTGGCCACCCGGGCGGCATCAAGTCGCGCACCAAACAGCAGATTCTGGAAGGTGCACATCCTGAACGCGTTGTCGTTCAGGCCGTCAAGCGTATGCTGCCGGGCAACCGCCTGGCGCGCAAGCAGATGACCAACCTGCGCGTTTACGCCGGTGGCGATCATCCCCATGAGGCGCAAGCGCCCGAAGTTCTGGACGTTAAGTCCATGAACAAGAAAAACACCCGGAGCTAATGACCGATGGCTGATCAGATCAATACTCTCGAAGAGCTGAGCGCCGTCGCAGGCGTTGAAACCGTGGCCGAAGAAGTCATCGTGCGTGAACCCGTGCGCGACGAGCTGGGCCGTTCCTACGCCACCGGCAAGCGTAAAGACGCTGTTGCACGCGTTTGGATCAAGCCGGGTTCCGGCAAAGTCACCGTGAACGGCAAGGACCAGGACAAGTACTTTGCTCGTCCCGTTCTGCAGCTGATCCTGCGCCAGCCGTTCCAGGTTGCCGGTGTAGAAGGTGAGTTCGACGTTGTTGCAACCGTCAAAGGCGGTGGCCTGACCGGTCAGGCCGGTGCGGTCAAGCACGGCATCTCGAAAGCGCTGCAGCTCTATGATCCCTCGCTGCGTGGCGCGCTGAAAGCCGCTGGCTTCCTGACCCGCGACAGCCGCGTTGTGGAACGTAAGAAATACGGTAAGCGCAAAGCGCGTCGTTCGTTCCAGTTCTCGAAGCGTTAATCGCCACGGACACCGAATTGGAAAGGGCTCGCCTCGGCGAGCCCTTTTTCTTTGATTTATTCTTCGTAGACCAGTTTCCAAGCCCCATCTTCGACAACGCTGACAAAGACAGTATCCGCGCCCTGATGGTCGTCTGGACCATAGGTGATCTGGTTTCCGACCAGATCATCCTTGTAGTTCAGGGTCTCCATCGCCGCTATAAAGCTGTCATGGGTCAGGTCAGGGCCTGCGGCCTCTAGCGCTTTGACCATCATCTCGGCGGCCGAATAGCCTAGCATCGAGAAACCGACAGGGTCTTCGCCCGTGGCCTCCTTGTATTCGGCGATGAATGCGGCCGGGGCAGGCTCTTCCGCGCGAGCCCAGAGGTCCAGCCAGGAGGCCGCTGCATAGAACCCATCGGTTACGCCACCGGGTACTTGCGCAACCACGGTCAGGAAACTGGCCGAAGTACCAAGGAATTTCATATCCACTAGCCCCATCTTTTTGGCCGTGCCAACCACTGTGATGGCCTGCCGCACTCCCAAAGCCATTGTGACGATATCGCAGCCTTCCTCCTTGAGCTTGCTTAGAGAGCCGACGAAATCCGTCTCATCCGGTTTGTGCGTGGTTTCAGCGACAAATGCGATACCAGCCTCTTCCGCCCCTGCTTTGCTGCCTTCCTGAATTTCTTCGCCGAAATCGGTGGGCAGGTACATGGTGCACACGGATTGTGATCCGAATTCGCCGTTCAGATATTTCACCCCTATCCGGGCCTGATCAAAATAAGTCGAGAACGAGGTAAACTTATTCTTCATCGGCTCTTGCAGCATTTGCCGTGCGGCTGTCAGAGGCGCAACGTTGGGAATACCTTTCGGGTCCAGCAGTTTGAATCCGGCCACGTTCATCGGCGTGCCCAGTGACTGCAGCATGGCAAACACCTTGTCGCGGTTCAGCAGCTTGTTATAGCCCTGCATCGCGCGCGGCATCTGATAGCCGTTATCCTCAACCACGAAACGGATTTTGCGCCCGTGCACGCCGCCTTCGGCATTCACGCGGTCAAACACTACATTTGCGCCCTTGGTGGCCGGAACTCCGACGGCAGCGAAAATACCGCTCAAATCGTTGACCGAGCCGATGACGATCTCATCGTCGCTCACACCTTGTGTCTCAGCACCTGCAACAGTTGCCGCAGCCGTCAAAGCGGTGGCGGTGGCCAGCTGTTTGATCACGTTCCTCATGTTTCTCCTCCCTTTGGGTAAACCCTTATCTAATTGTACATATCTTCAATGAGATCTGCGTGTTTCTTTTCCACAAAGCTGCGTTTCAGCTTCATAGTGGCCGTCAGCTCTTCGTCATCGGCGGTCAGCAACACGTTGATCAGGCGGAAATCCTTGATCTGTTCGACCCGCGCAAATTCCTTGTTTACCGCGTCGACCTCAGCCCTGATCTGATCGCGTACCTCAGGCGCGGCACAGAGTGAGGCGAAGTTCGAAAACGGAACTTTGCGGTCCTGCGCAAACTTCTCGACGTTCTCCTGGTCGATCATGATCAGCGCCGTCAGGAACTTTCGTTGGTCGCCGATTATGACAGCGTCCGAGATATAGGGGCTGAATTTCAGGCGGCTTTCGATCTCGGCCGGGGTGATGTTCTTGCCGCCGGCCGTGATAATGATGTCTTTCAGTCGCCCGGTGATTGTCACATAGCCGTCGCCGTCGATCTGCCCCATATCGCCTGTGCGCAGCCAGCCATCGGCGGTGAAGGTCTCGGCGGTTTTGGCATTGTTGCGCCAATAGCCCTGAAAAACATTCAAACCTTTGATCTGAATTTCACCGTCATCTGCAATACGCACATCATTGCCCGGCACCGCGCGGCCAATGGTGCCGATTTTGTTGTGCTCGGTCGTGTTCAGCGTCGCCAGTCCCGAGGTTTCGGTCATCCCGAACCCTTCGACAATGGGCACCCCGATGGACCAGTACCATTTCAGAAGGTTAGCCGAGATGGGCGCCGCTCCGGTGCCGCCACGCCGCATCCGGTCTAGCCCCAGCATCCGCCGCAGATTGCGCAGAACCAAACGGTCCCACAGCCAGAACTGCGCGCTCACAGCGGCGGGCACCGGCTTTCCGGCCAGGATATACTCGGCCCGCGCCATACCCGCTTTCACGGCCATCCCAAAGGCGGCGCGCCCTGCGGGGGTGGCGTCCTGCGCCAGAATCTGAACCTGAGAATAGATCTTCTCCCACACCCGCGGGACGGCGGTAAAGGTGCTGGGCGAGACCTCTTGCAGGTTCGCAAACACGGTTTCGGGGCTTTCGGCGAAATTCACCACGCATTTCGACGCAAGCGGCAGGTAAACCGATACATCACGTTCCAGGATATGGCACAGCGGCAGAAAGCAAAGCTGCTCATCCGTTTCCAGCGAGGGCAGGGCGTGCGCACCGCATTCAATCGCGGCCAGGATGTTCTCGTGACTCAGCATCGCGCCCTTAGGCGCCCCAGTGGTGCCCGAGGTGTAGACCAACAGAGCCGTGTCCTGCGGCGAGGCCAGGGCGATCTCGGCTTCGAACCGGTCAGGCTCTTCGGCTTCAGCCCGTCGTCCGATGTCATACAGATCGCCAATCATCAAGCAGCGGTCGTGGCTCAGATCATGCAGGCCCTCATCCTCGAGGATGATGACGTTCAGCAGACCGGGAAGCTCGGTTTCGACCTCGAAGAACTTGTCCAACTGTTCTTCGTTCTCGACCACAAGAAAGCGACTGTCGCTGTCATTCACAAGGTATTTCAATTGTTTGGCAGAATCGGTGGTGTAGATGCCCGAAGCAATGCCGCCCACACATTGGATGCCCATATCGAACCACGCCCACTCCTTGCGGTCCTCGGACAGGATTGAGACAACCTCGCCCCGTTGCAGCCCCAGCTTCCGTAAGGCCAGCCCGATCCACTTGGCATGTTGCCAGTAATCGGCCCAGGAATAGGACTTCCATATGCCGAAATCCTTTTCCCGATGTGCAGTGCGGTCGCCCAAATCGGCGCAGCGTTTCTGAAACAACGCGCAGATCGTCATGCATTCATCCACCAGCACGGGGCGTTGGCCGGGGGTAGCGTTGAACTGGATGCCGTTGATCTTGGTCTGAGGGGGCAGGGTGCTGATATTCATGCCGCTTACCTCCAGGTTTTCTTGCGTTTCCAGCGGCGGTTTTCCCGCGCGCCGTCTTCCTGCACGCCCAGATAAAAATTCTGGATGTCCTCGGATTGCATCAACACATCTGCCGTCCCGTCCATGACGATACGGCCGACTTCCATCACATAGCCATGATGGGCCAGTTCCAGCGCGGCATTGGCGTTCTGTTCGACCAGCATCATGGTCATGTTCTGTTCGTCATTCAGGCGTTTGAGGATGCCGAAAATCTCCTGCACCAGCAGCGGTGACAGACCCAGCGAGGGCTCGTCCAGCAGCATGATCTTAGGGTTCGCCATCAGCCCGCGCCCGATGGCCAGCATTTGCTGCTGTCCGCCCGACAGGGTTCCGGCCTCTTGATTGCGGCGCTCTTTCAGGATCGGAAAGTAAGAGAACACCAGCTCGCGGTCATGGTCGATCTGCCCCTTGTCGGTCGCCGTATAGGCCCCGAGGCTGAGGTTTTCGTCCACGGTCATCAGGGGGAACACCTCGCGCCCTTCGGGGACATGGACGATGCCTTTTTGCACGACCTTATGCGGCTCGGACCCTTGGATTTCATCGCCATCAAAGTTGATCTTGCCTTTTTCGGGGTCCATCACCCCGGACACAGTCTTCATCAGCGTAGTCTTGCCTGCGCCGTTTGCGCCCAGGATCGATACGATCTGCCCCGGATGCACATCCAGCGACACGCCGCGAATGGCCATGATCGGGCCGTAGAAGCTTTCGACATTGCGGATGGTCAGGATGGGCGCGCTCATGAGGCCTTCCCCAAATAGGCCTCGACCACAGCCGGGTGGGATTGCACCTCGGCCGGTGTTCCCAGCGCCAGCATCGCACCATCAGCCATCGCCAACACGCGGTCAGACACGCCTGAGACCAGCCCCATGTCATGTTCGACCATCAGCACCGTAATCCCCATCTGCCTGCGGATATCGTCGATCCACCAGCGCAGATCCGACGTCTCCTCGACCGACAGGCCGGATGCAGGTTCGTCCAGCAACAACAGTTTGGGTTCCGTGGCCAGTGCACGGGCAACCTCGACCACTTTGCGGACGCCGTAAGGCAGGCCAGAGATCATCTTGTCGCGGTAGGCCTGCAGGTCGAGGAAATCTATGATCTCTTCGACCTTTTCGCGGTTTTCCAGCTCTTGCCGCCGGGCCGAGGGCAGAAACAGAACCTCTGATATCAGGTTTGTTTTTCGATGGCGGTGCCGTCCGACCAGCAGGTTCTGCAACACGGTGGCATGTTCGAACAGTTCGATATTCTGGAACGTCCGCGCCACGCCATAGGCTGCCACGCCAGAGGGTTTGACCTGCAGCAAATCATGTCCGTCAAACCGAATAGAGCCTGCAAACGGGTCGTAGAAGCGTGAGATCAGGTTGAATACCGTCGACTTACCCGCGCCGTTGGGGCCGACAATGGCAAAGACCTCGCCTTCTTCGACCGAAAAGGACAAGTCATTCACCGCCGTGAGGCCACCGAATTTCAGGGTTACGTTCTGGAACGCGAGCAGGCTCATCTCAGGCGCTCCGTCTTGAGGTAGGATTTCTGACGCTTGAACATGTCCTTGCGGTAGAACGGGAAAAGCTCGAACCACGTGCGTATTTTCAGCCATCGGCCATACATGCCCATCGGTTCAAACAGGATGAAGGCAATTAGGATCATGCCGAAGATGCCGAATTCCAGCCCAGGAATGGCAACGGTGTTGCCGCCGAACAGGGCACCCACATATTCCTTTGAAATCGACAAGAATTGCGGCAGGAACCCCACGATGATTGCGCCTAGAAACGCGCCGTGGATCGAGCCGAGCCCGCCGATCACGATCATCATCAGCAACTGGATCGAGATCACGACACTGAACGTCTCATTGTTGAACGCGCCCGAGAACATCCCCATCAGCGCACCCGCCCATCCGGTGACGGCACAGGACAAAGCGAAAGATATCATCTTGGTGCGCGCGATATCGACACCCATCGCCTGCGCCGAAACCTCGGAATCGCGCACGGCGATGAAACTGCGTCCCAAAGGCGCGCGCAGCAAGTTAATAAAACCCAGCGTCACCAGAACGGCGACCACCAGCACCAGCCAGAAGAAATGTACCGGAGTGCCCCAGCGGTCGATCGTCAGGCCAAAGATGTCGACGCCTCCGATGAACTTGCCACCAACGCCGCCGGTGATCGGCTCGGCCAAGACGATGACATCATCCATCAGGATGGACAGGGCCATGGTAAAGATTGCCAGATAAATGCCATGCAACCGCAGGGCAGGGATCGCGACAGTCACGCCCGCAATACCGGTCAGGATACCAGCCAGCGGAAAGGCGATCAGGAAGGGCACGCCCGCCTCAAGCAGGATTACGTTAGCATAGCACCCAAAGGCCAGGAAAGCCGCGTGACCCAGACTGACTTGCCCCGTGTGGCCTGTCAGAACCATCAGGCCCAGACCTGCGATGGCCCAGATCAGGACGTTTGTCAGTTCACCCAGATAGAAATCGTCCAACCACCACGGGGCCGCAGCCACCACCGCCAGCAGGATCAGATAAAGGACCAATTGATGGCCATCTTTCCATGGCCGGATATCCTGCATGTAGTCGGTTTTGAATACAATCCGCATCTGGCTAAACCTTCTTGACCCGAACCTGACTAAACAGCCCGTTGGGGCGGAAGATCAGCACAGCCAGCAACAGCGCATAAGGCGCAATCTGGCTGTAGCCTGCTGCGATATAGCGACTGGCAAAGGGTTCAATGACACCGACGATCAGCCCTCCGGCCAGCGCACCGGGCAGGCTGCCGAACCCGCCGATCACGGCGGCGGCAAACGCCTTGATCCCCAGCAGACCCGTGGTCGGATCGACCGACCCCTTGGCGGCAAACAGGATACCCGCGATCCCAGCGACCACGCCCGCAAGACCCCAGATAAACCCTTGCACCCGCTTGACCGGAACGCCCATGTAGTAAGCGGCCAACTGGTTTTGAGAGGCGCCTTGCATTGCCAGCCCTAACTTGGTCCGGCTGAAGAAAACATACAGCGCCCATGTCAGCAGGATGGTGACGATGATGACAGCCACATCCTCCATCCCCAGCACCAGCCCGCCGAACCGCACCTCTTTCCCAGCCAGCGGGTTCTGAAGCGTCTGCGGCTCGTGCCCCCAGATCAGCCCGGCCACAAACCGGATCACAAAGCCCAAGGCGATGGTCAGGATTACCACAGCCGTCTGACTTTCTCCGAACAGCCGTCGGATGATCAACCGATCAAGCAGATACCCCAACGCTCCCATGATCCCCAATGAGATTGGTAGCGCCAACCAGAATGGCAGCCCCATATATTCGGTATTGGTCAGGCCGATGGTGACGAACGCGCCCAGCATCATGAAATCGCCCTGCGCGAAATTCACCGCCTCGGTCGCTTTGTAGATCAGAACAAAACCGAGTGCGATCAGGCCGTAGACACAGCCATTCGCCAGCCCGCTAATCAGCAGCTGCGCGTTATCCAACTTCACCTCCCAATACCGGTTTGCCCGGCATTCTTCGTCCCCCTCGGCCACGATGGCCAAAGGGCTTTGTTCTACTATGGGGTGATAATCACCTTTCCGTCACTCTTTTTTAGCGCATGGGCCAGTTCTGACACCACGTTTCTGAGCGATAGGCGATCTGCAACATCTGTTTTCCAACGACCATCGGCGAAACGCGCCTGAACCTCGGCCACAACCCGCATCTGATCGGTGGGCGGGGTGGTGGTCATCCACTTGGTTAGCCAGAAGCCTTCGATCTGCTTACCCATGAAAATCATCTGGCCCATCTGGGTTAGTTTGGGCAGATCGGGGCTGAGCTTGCCATAACAGACCCAGCGCGCGCCGTTTGGCATGGCACAAAACACCTGCTCGGATATCTGGTCGGCCACCGCATCCAGGAAAACGCGCGGTTTCAGCGCGTGACACAAGTCGGTTAGTTTTTTCGGCATGTCCGGGTTAGACGTCACCAGAACCTCATGCGCGCCAAGATCCTTCAGACTGTCTACCGCATCCGCCCGGCGCACGATGGCAATGGGTTTCAGGCCCAGATCGCGACCCAAACTGCACATCAGCTTGCCCAACTGGCTTGTCGCGGCAGAGACTATGAAAGCCTCGCCGGCATTTCGCGCGATATCCACCATCGCCATGGCCGTCATCGGGTTCACGATCTGGGCCGAGCCGTCCTCATCCGAAATCTCGGGCCTCAGGGGGATGCACATCATCGCCTGTGTCACCACATATTCAGCCCACGCCCCGGCGCCCGCCGCAACGAAGGCCACACGCTGACCGTTCAGGACTTCGGCCCCGGCACCTGTCGCAACCACATCGCCGCATCCCTCAAACCCTGCGGCGGCTCCCTTAACGCGGGGCTGGCCGTATTCGCCTTTGATAAAGTGAATATCCGACGGATTTACCGAGGCCGCGCGCAGCCTGATCAACACCTGACCGGGGCCCGGAGCGGGCACCGGCAACTCCGCTTCACTCAACCATTCTGCGGCGTCTTCCAATACTGGGCCGGTGGCCGTTCCCGAATACCCGTCCTGTGTCTGAACAACGGCAAACATGGTTGATGGCGGTGTGTTCATTTCAATCCCCTGAAAACAACAGCTTGAAGCATCCCGTGTATGGTTTGATACAAAAACGTCTGTTGGCATTGTAACCCTCAGGCCAGCCAATCACGTGATCCGGCAAGGGTCAACGCAGGGCAAAGCTTACGTCGCGCAACGGCGCAGGCAATTGCAGAACTCAATTTGCGTTCAACAACTCTCGCAGTTCCTGAATTTTCGCGGCAAGCGTTTCGGGCGAGGCCTTGATCTCCTCCAAGATAGCTGTGGCCTGTGTTTTGATGTCCTGCGCCAGATCGCTGTCCTGAACCGAGGCCATAAGGGTATCGTAGTCGAAATTCTGAACGGTCAGCATCCCGTCTTCGATCCACTGGTTCATCAGGTCCTGTCCTTGATCGGCCAGAGCGGCGACTTCCTGGCCAGCCTGATCAACAAGCTGGCTGGCTGTTTCCCCAATGGTCTGAGATGGTGTCTCATCCGGGGCCGTCGCCGTTGCCGGTTCAGGCGTCTCTGACGTATTGAGGTAATAATAACCGCCCGCCACGATCGCTGCCACAAGGATGGCTGGAATTAGTTTCTGCATCATACGAATCTCCTTTAGTTTTATAAACTTAAGATGATTTGAATATATGCATTGCCCAAGGGGAATTGCGTGCGCCAAGCGTCACCCGGGCGAATTGGGCTACCTTGTGCCGATACGGCCCAACCAGCAGGCAAGAACACGCCGTCCGGCGGCAGTTTCGGAATTGGGCGTCACTAGGGAAAGTGGCGGAGAGACAGGGATTCGAACCCTGGGTGGGCTTGCACCCACAACGGTTTTCGAGACCGCCCCGTTCGACCACTCCGGCACCTCTCCGCGGGGGTCTGTGAGGGGGGGATTTAGTGAGGAACGCGCAGGGGTGCAAGCAGAAAATTCCCCAAATTCACTCTTCTGGGATTTTCCATTGCCTGATGGCGTAAATCACCTAGGGTCTATGTCCATGACACATATCGCTCGCTTCTTCGCATTGCCCGTTTCACTGCTTCTTTTCGCGCTGGCCGCGTTGCCGTCCCATGCGGCCACAGCGGATCGCGACCGGATCGAAGCGTTTCTGACCACCACAGGCTTTGACGTCGCGCTGCAAAGTATCGCGCTGGCCTCGGCCTCGGCTCCGCAGATGTTGGGGATTGATCCCGAAGGGTTCGGGTCGGACTGGGCGCGTCTGACCGAAGAGGTGTTCGACACTGATGATATGCATGAAACCGCAGTGGCTATTCTGGAACAAACGCTCAGCAATGAGGCGCTGACACACGCGGTCGAATTCTATGCCTCGGATCTGGGGCAGCGGCTGGTCGTGGCGGAAAACGCCGCTCATATCCACGAAGACGAAGATGCCAAGCAGTTGGAGGGCCAGAAGATCGTCGCCGACCTGATTCAGCAAGGGTCACAGCGGGTCGAAGAGTTGAAGCGCATGAACAATGCGATCGATTCCAGCGGCACCGCGCTGCGGGCGCTGCAGGAAATCCAGATCCGGTTTCTGCTGGCCGCAAGCGCGTCCGGTGTGATCGACCTTCAAATGGATGCGGGCGATCTGCGTGAGTTGATGAAACAGAACGAAGGCGCCATGCGGCAAGCCATTCAGCTTTCGGCACTGGCTGGCGCGGCCTACACGTATCAGGATTTCTCGGATGCCGACGTGACCGCCTATGCTGACGCATTAGAACAACCCTTGATGCAAGAGGTCTATGAGCTGCTCAATGCCATCCAATATGAAATCATGGCGATGAAATTCGAAGTTCTGGCCGCGCGGATGGCCGATCTTCACCCAGCACAGGACATCTGATGCGACTGCTGGCGGCCGTCCTTTCACTTGCCCTGAGTGTGACCCCAGCGGTCGCCGAGCAGATTGACCGTTTGATGACGGCTCTGCACATGGACGAGGTGATCGAACTGCTGCGCCACGAAGGGCAGATGCAGGCGCAAGAGATCAACACAACGATGCTGGACGGGGCAGGCGGGGCCTATTTCGCAACACAAGTCGATATGATCTATGATCCCGACTGGATGCGCGACCAGTTTTCCACCGCCTTTGTGGAAACGCTGTCAGACAGCCAAATGGAACGCGCCGTGCTGTTTTTCGAAAGCGATCTGGGACAGACCGTTGTGCGGCTTGAAAACTCTGCCCGTCAGGCTTTTCAGGACGACACCATAGAAGAGATGGCGCAAGACGCGTATTCCGCACAGGATCAGGACAGCACATTCTTCCAACTGGTGGATGAGTATATCGAGGTCAACGAGTTGATCGAGAAGAATGTTAAAAGCGCCGTGAGCGCAGATTATAACTTTTTCCGAGGCTTGAATTCCGAAATTGGCGGCGATGATGGCGAGGTTCTGGCCCAGCTTCTCGCTGAAAAAGACGCCATCACGCAAGAAACGCGTACGTGGCTGTATTCTTTCCTTCTGATGGCCTATCAACCGCTGGACGAGGCGCAACTGCGCGAGAACATCGCCTTTTCACGGACTCAGACCGGCCGCGCCGTGAACGAGGCCTTTTTCGACAGTTTCGACCGCACCTATGACAAGATCTATTACCGGTTGGGTCTTGCCGTTTCACAGGTACTGCGCGGCTCTGATCTTTGAGTTGCTTTTGATGTTGACTTTCCCTCGCATTCTATGGATAAGCGCGCATCCCGGCCGGTTCCTCCGCGCCGGGTCTCGTTATTATTGACCCATCGGGACTATCCCAAGGGTCGTCACACGGCCCGAAAAGGGCGCGCTGTTCGAGGTGGCGAAAGCCGGCAACACCCGCAAGGGGACCACAGAACGCGGTTAGACAAAGGAAAAACGCATGTTTGCGGTCCTCAAGACTGGCGGCAAGCAGTACAAGGTTCAGGCGGGTGATATCCTCCGCGTTGAAAAGCTGGCTGCCGACGCAGGTGAAAAAGTTCAATTCAACGATGTTCTGATGCTGGGCGGTGACGCTCCGGTTGTTGGCGCACCTTTCGTTGAAGGCGCAGGCGTACAGGCCGAAGTGATCGAACAGATCAAGGGTGACAAGGTCATCAAGTTCGTCAAACGCCGTCGTAAGCACAGCTCGAAGCGTACCGTTGGCCACCGTCAGAAACTGACACTGGTCAAAATCACCGACATCCTGTCGTCGGGCGCTGACAAGTCGGGCATCAAAGCAGCTACCGGTTCTGCACCGGCTGGCGAAGCGGCACCTGCTGCAAAGCCTGCCAAGAAAGCTGAAGCCAAGGCAGAAGCACCCGCCGCCGCTGCGGTTGCTGCTGACGATCTGACCAAGCTGAACGGTGTCGGCCCCGCCGCTGCCAAAAAGCTGAACGACGCAGGTATCGAGAGCTTTGCCGCTCTGGCCGCCTTGTCGGACGAGCAGATTGCTGCTATCGACACCATCAAAGTGAAGCCCGAATGGGTTGAGCAAGCCAAAGAGCTGGCTCAAGGCTAAGGAGAGAGAGAATGGCACATAAAAAAGCTGGCGGTTCCTCCCGTAACGGTCGCGACTCTGCTGGTCGCCGCCTTGGCGTGAAACTCTATGGTGGCCAGGCGGCCATCGCAGGCAACATCATCGTACGTCAACGCGGCACCAAGTTCTGGCCGGGCGAAGGCGTGGGCATGGGCAAAGATCACACCATTTTTGCAACTGTTGATGGCGCCGTGAAGTTCCACAAGGGACTCAAGAACCGCACCTTTATTTCGGTCCTGCCAGTGGCGGAGGCCGCAGAGTAAGCCGAAACCCTAAAGGTTTAGAAATAAATGGGGGACCGGCAGAAAATGCCGGTCCCTTTTCTCGTTTTTAACACAGTTTTGACCTATGAGCCCGATGACACACGCAGCAAGCACAATACCGCCCCTGTTTCAGGGACGGATTGCCCACGCGGTTGAAGATCGTCTGGGCCGCAAATATCTGATGTGGACTGTAATTGGTTTTACTATTGCGTCCGCAATTTACGTGTTGTTCGGAGGAGGACCGCACTCATGAAGCTTGAGACGATAATAAACCAGCCGGTGATTGAAGCCGAGCGGTTCGACCTACGCCCGTTGCGCCGGTCGGATATGGGTCTCATTGAACATTATGCAGGTGATGAGCGCGTGGCGCGGATGACCACACGGATTCCGCATCCGTTGCCGCCCGGTTCGATCGAGGCATTTGTGAACCGCGCCATGTCCGAGGACCGGGACGAAGACGTCTGGGCGATGGATGCCACCAAGGACGGCGGGCCGGAACTGATCGGTTTGATCTCGCTGACACGGCTGGATCGCAACCAGTCCGAGGTGGGCTATTGGGTTGCGCCGGTCTATTGGAACACCGGAATTGCTTCGATGGCGGTGGAAACGCTGGTTGCGGCGAACCCGCTGGAAAACGCCACGATGTTCGCCAGCGTGTTTCAAGACAACCCGGCCTCGGCGCGGGTCTTGACCCATTGCGGGTTCGAATATCTGGGCGACGCCGAAACATACTCGGTGGCGCGTGACGCGAACGTGTCCACCTGGACATATACAAAGAAACTCTGACTTGTGGCCGATGGGGCCTTTGCAGTAGGGGACAGTCATGAAATTTCTCGATCTTGCAAAGGTCTACATCCGGTCCGGGGCCGGAGGTGGCGGCTGCGTCAGCTTTCGGCGCGAAAAATACATCGAATATGGCGGTCCGGATGGCGGCGATGGCGGCAAGGGCGGCTCCGTCTGGGTTGAGGTTGTAGACAGTCTGAACACGCTGATCGACTTCCGTTATCAGCAACATTTCTTTGCCAAAAACGGCCAGCCCGGCCGCGGGCAGCAGCGCACCGGTAAGGATGGCGATGACATTGTCCTCCGCGTACCTGTTGGTACCGAGATTCTGGACGAGGACGAAGAAACCGTGATCTGCGACCTGACCGAGGTTGGGCAGCGCGTGCTTCTGGCCAAGGGCGGCAATGGCGGCTTCGGCAACCTGCACTTTAAATCGGCCACCAACCAGGCCCCGCGCCGGGCCAATCCGGGTCAGGCGGGGATCGACCGCACCATCTGGCTGCGGCTGAAACTGATCGCCGATGTGGGGCTGCTGGGGATGCCCAATGCGGGCAAGTCAACCTTTCTGGCAGCCACCTCGAACGCACGGCCCAAGATTGCCGATTATCCGTTTACCACGCTGCACCCCAATCTGGGTGTTGTGGGCGTGGATAGCGTCGAATTCGTTGTGGCCGACATCCCCGGCCTGATCGAAGGCGCCCATGAAGGGCGCGGTATCGGCGACCGTTTTCTGGGCCACGTGGAACGTTGCGCGGTTTTGCTGCATCTGGTCGATGGCACCTCGGAAACCGTGGCCGAGGATTACCGCACCATCATTCACGAGCTTGAGGCTTACGGCGGTGAGCTGGCCGAGAAGCCCCGGATCACCGTGCTGAACAAGGTCGACGCACTGGATGATGAGGAACGCGAATTGGCTAAGGCCGAGTTGGAAGAGGCCGTAGGCGGACCCGTCATGACTATGTCTGGCGTCGCACATTTGGGCGTGACCGAGGTTCTGCGCGCCCTGCGCGCGGAAATTGACGACAATCGCCTCCGCCACAAACCCACCGAGGAGGCCGCGCCTTGGCAACCCTGACCTCGGCCAAACGTCTGGTGGTGAAGATCGGATCTGCCTTGCTAGTGGATCGGGATACTGGGTTGTTGCGGTCCGACTGGCTGCATTCGCTGGCGCAGGACGTGGCATGGCTAAAGGGGCAGGGGACGGATGTTATTCTGGTGTCCTCTGGGTCGATTGCTCTGGGGCGTGGGGTTCTAGGCCTGCCGATGGCTACCTTACCGCTGGAACAATCTCAGGCCGCTGCCGCTGTCGGTCAAATCCGGCTGGCCCGCGCTTATGAGGAGGCTCTTGCGCCGCACAATATCACCACGGCGCAAGTTCTTGTCACGCTAGAGGACAGTTCCGATCGCCGCCGCTATCTGAACTCGCGCGCGACGCTTGAGACCCTGTTGGGACTGGGTGTTGTCCCGATTGTCAACGAAAACGATACAGTCGCCACAGATGAGATCCGATATGGCGACAATGACCGCCTCGCGGCCCAAATCGCTGTCACAGTCGGCGCCGATCAACTGATCCTGCTGTCGGATGTGGACGGGTTCTATACCGGGAACCCGACCGAGGACGCCTCGGCCACGCGCTATGATGTGATTAAGGACATCACGCCCAAGATCGAGGCGATGGCCGGTGACGCTGGTTCGGGCCTTTCCAAGGGTGGGATGAAGACTAAATTGCTGGCGGCCAAGATGGCGACGGCAGCGGGTTGCGATATGGCGATTACCGAAGGATCGCCCTTGAACCCGTTGAATACGCTTGAGAATGGTGCGAACTGCACGTGGTTCACGGCCACTGTCGATCCGCACGCGGCGCGCAAACGCTGGATCTCGGCGATGAAGCCACGTGGCGAGATTGTGGTGGATGCCGGCGCGGCGCGTGCGCTTGGAAATGGCAAAAGCTTGCTGCCTGCAGGTATTGTCGAAGTGACCGGCGATTTTCAGCGCGGCGATCCTGTGGCCATCATCGACCCGCAGGCGCGGCGTTTGGCGCAGGGTCTCAGCCGTTATACCGCGCAGGAAGCAGACGCGATAAAAGGGCGCAAATCATCCGAGATCGAGGCGACGCTGGGCTATCCCGGTCGCGCCGTGTTGATCCACCGGGACGATCTGGCGCTATAGGACAACAGGAAAGGCACCCAAGATGAAGGATTTCGACAGCATTCCCGCCCTGATGGCCGATTTGGGCGCGCGCGCCAAGGCTGCTGCTGCTGAGTTGGCCTTTGCCAGTGCAGAACGCAAACACGCCGCTCTGATCGCCGCGGCCGAGGCCGTCTGGGCTCGCCGCGCTGAGATTATCGAAGCCAACAAGAAGGACCTGGAATTTGGGCGCGACAAGGGCCTGAGCCCAGCGATGATGGACCGTCTGATGCTGGACGAATCCCGAATTCTGGGAATGGTCGATGGACTGCGAACCGTGGCGGATCAGACCGACCCGGTAGGCGAGGTTCTGACCGAATGGGACATGCCCTCGGGGCTGCATATCCAGCGCGTGCGCACGCCTCTGGGTGTGATCGGAGTGATCTATGAAAGCCGCCCGAATGTAACAGCGGATGCGGGTGCGCTGTGCCTGAAATCGGGCAATGCGGTGATCCTGCGAGGGGGCTCGGAAAGCTTCCATTCGTCTGGCGCGATCCATGCTTGTTTGGTCGAGGGTCTGAAGGCCGCAAACCTGCCTGAAGACGCGATCCAACTAGTACCCACACGCGACCGAGCAGCCGTTCAGGAATTGCTCACCATGACGGACTTTGTAGACGTGATCGTGCCTCGTGGTGGCAAGGGGCTGGTCGGATTGGTTCAGCGCGAAGCCCGCGTTCCTGTCTTTGCTCATCTCGAAGGCATTGTTCATATCTATATCGACAAGGCGGCAGACCCCGCGAAAACCCTTGAGGTCGTGCTGAACGCCAAGACCCGGCGGACGGGGATATGCGGTGCCGCCGAGTGCCTGCTGATCCATCAGGACATTGCTGAAACGCTGGGGCGGGATGTCATCACCGCGCTGCTGGCCGCCGGAGTTGAGGTTCACGCCGAGGGCTCCTTGGCTCTCGACGGTGCGTTGAAAGCGACGGATGAGGATTGGGGTAAAGAATTCCTCGACAGTATCATCGCCGCTAAGCCCATAGCAGATATCGATGAGGCCATCGCGCATATCCGTCAATTCGGCTCGAACCACACCGACTGTATCATGACCGAGGACCCGCAAGCTGCGGCCCGGTTCTTTGAACGGCTGGACAGCGCGATCCTGATGCACAACGCCTCAACCCAGTTCGCCGATGGCGGCGAGTTCGGAATGGGGGCCGAGATCGGGATTGCCACAGGCAAAATGCATGCCCGTGGGCCGGTTGGGGCCGCCCAACTGACCAGTTTTCAATACCTTGTGCGGGGCAACGGGACGGTCCGCGCCTAAAACCTGATCTCGACGCGGGTTGCGGTGGTTTCTGCCGTAATCCGCCGCCGCATCGCATGCGCCGTTTCCGGCAGAAGGGCGAATTGCAACTTGGCGGGGGTGATCTTATCGGCAAACCGGCCTTTGGGCAGGTTATTCCACAGATCGCTTTCTATGTTCAGCTTGTCTGCCACGCCCGTCACGGTCCATTGATCAACATCGTTGCGGATCGTAACCTCACCCCCGAAGGGCATCGCGCTTTCGCAGCACATCAGCGCCAGAAACGCCAGTTTGACCTGAGTGCGCGGCACCGCCTCGGTCAGGTTCCATCTCACGCGCACACGGCCTGCGGCTTCAACATCTTTCAGCAAGGCGCTGACCTCGGCGCGGCCCAGGGGTTGATCGCTGGCCGATCCAAACGCCACCCGGAAAAAGCGGATACGCGCGCCTGCGCTGCCGACACTGCCCGAGATCAGCTCCATCTCCGGGCCTTGGGTGCCGCCAACCATTTCCAGCAGCTCCAACCCGTTGGTGATCGCGCCGATCGGGCTGATCAGATCATGACAGATCCGCGAGCCGATCAGCTCGGCCAGGTTGACGTCTGTTGCGCTCATGCGTACCTCCTGCTGTATCTGCCGCCGGACCCGGAGCCCAGTCATGTCAGAACTCAATGCCATTCTTGCACCGGGCATGTTTGTCCGCCACCCCGATTTCCCCGATTGGGGCATTGGACAGGTGCAGTCCAATATCGGCGGCAAAATCACCGTGAACTTCCGCGAGCAGGGGAAAGTGGTGATTGACGGATCGCGCATCGCCCTGGTGCCCGTCTTTGATCCGTGAAACTGGTTTAGGAAAGGTTAACATCCAACCGGTTCAGGCGATGTTGCCATTCCCCCGACACCTGCGGTATCAGCCCTGAAACCACAGGGACGTTCTGATGTCGGGTACAGGCCCATCTTTCACCGTCAAACTCGCCGAGACCGAGGCCGAACTGCGTGCCGCGCAGCGGCTGCGCTATGACGTTTTCGTGCGCGAACTGGGCGGTGGCGGAGAGATGGTGGACCACGACGCAGGGCTAGAGCAGGACCGGTTCGACCAGTATTTTGACCATATGCTGGCCATCGACGACCAGACCGGCGAAACTGTGGGCGTTTACAGGCTGTTACCGGGTGAACGTGCAGCAGATCTGGGGCAGTTTTATTCCGAAGACGAATATGATGTGAGCGTTCTGAAAGACAGCGGTCGCAAGCTGTTGGAATTGGGGCGATCCTGCCTCCACCCTGACTATCGCGGCGGCACGGCAATGTATCATCTGTGGAACGGTCTGGCCGCCTATGTGAACGCGCGCCAGATTGAAGTTCTGTTCGGCGTCGCCAGCTTTCATGGCACTGATGTTCAGGTGCTGGAGCAGCCTCTGTCGATGTTGCATCACAACCACCTCGCCCCGCCAGACCTGAGGGTGCGGGCGCAACCCGATGTGTTTCAGCCGATGGACTTGGTGGACGTGGATGCGCTGGATCGCCGTGCAGCCATGGTGCAGGTTCCAGCGCTGATCAAAGCCTATCTTCGGCTGGGCGGGTTCGTGGGAGAGGGCGCTTTCATCGACCATGCCTTCAACACAACGGACGTGTGCCTGATCCTGGACACAGCGCGTATGAACGAGCGCCAACGGCGCATCTATTCCGGAGCATAACCCTTGAGCGACGCATCCTGGCACAGCGAAGACGCGCCTGATCCCATTGAGTTGGGCCTTATCGGCTGGATTCTGGTCATCTTGCGTGGTCTGCCACTGGCGGTGTTAGTCTTCGGCGGTCTGATTATTCTACTGATCCTGCGACTGATCGAACGACCGCTCTATGGGGTGCGTCGCCCAATCACGCCCTTCATCACGCAATTCGTCTGCCGAAACGCGTTTCGCATTCTGGGGATGGGATTTCGCAGCTCGGGTGAGTTGATGACGCAACGTGGGGCAGTGGTGGCCAATCACTCCTCGTGGTTGGATATTTTCGCACTTAATGCTCGCAAAAGGGTCTATTTCGTCTCCAAGGCCGAGGTTGCAAGGTGGCCCGGCATCGGCTGGCTCGCCCGCGCAACCGGTACGGTTTTCATCGAACGCAACCGTAAAAAGGCGCGCGAGCAAACCTTGTTGTTTCAGGAACGCTTGTCCGCAGGTCATAAGTTGGTGTTCTTCCCGGAAGGCACCTCGACCGATGGAATCAGGGTTTTGCCCTTTAAAACAACACTCTTTGCTGCATTCTTTACAGATGAACTGCGCGAATTCATGTATGTGCAGCCGGTTTCCGTTATTTACCATGCACCTGCCGGACAACCCAACAGGTTCTATGGGTGGTGGGGAGATATGGATTTCGGTCCGCATTTGCTGAAAACGCTGGGCGCCCGTCGGCAAGGCTGGGTCGAGTTGATCTACCACATACCCGCCAAGGTCAGCGACTTTGAAAACCGTAAAGCGTTGGCTGCTCATTGCGAAAAAGCCGTGCGTCATGCCCATAGCTTGGCGCGGCTTGAAAAATAGGGGCGAAAGCCTCTTGCGTTGCACCAAAACCTGCCGTATACGCGCGCCATTCAAACCCGCAGGCGGGGTTTGGGCTTTTTGCAGGGAGACATCCTCATCAGGCCCGCCGGTTGGAGCATCCGCTTCTTTCACCCCCGCCAAGGCGTAAACCGGAAAAGGAAAATAGCATGGCTCTTCCCGAGTTCACCATGCGTCAGTTGCTGGAAGCTGGCGTTCACTTTGGTCACCAGACACAGCGTTGGAATCCCCGCATGGGCCCGTTCATCTACGGCTCGCGCAATGGCATCCACATCATGGACCTGACCCAGACCGTTCCGATGCTGGATCAGGCTCTGCAGGCTGTTCGTGACACCGTTGCAAAAGGTGGCCGCGTTCTGTTCGTTGGTACCAAGCGTCAGGCCGCTGGCCCGATCGCCGAAGCGGCTGAAAAGTCGGCTCAGTACTACATGAACCACCGCTGGCTGGGCGGTACGCTGACTAACTGGAAAACCGTTTCCCAGTCGATCAACCGTCTGAACCAGATCGACGAAGCAATGGAAGCCGGCGCAGAAGGCCTGACCAAGAAAGAGCGTCTGGGCATGGAGCGTGACCAGCAGAAGCTGCAGGCTTCGCTGGGCGGTATCCGCGAGATGGGCGGCGTTCCTGACCTGCTGTTCGTCATCGACGTCAAAAAAGAAGCACTGGCCATCGCCGAAGCCAACAAGCTGGGTATCCCGGTTGTGGCTGTTGTCGACACCAACTGCTCGCCCGACGGTGTTGACTACATCATCCCCGGCAACGACGACGCAGCTCGCGCCATCGGTCTTTATTGTGACCTAGCCGCTCGCGCCGCTCTGGACGGCATGACCGCTCAGATGGGTGCTGCTGGCGTAGACCTGGGTGCATTCGAAGAAGCACCGGTTGAAGAAGTCGTTGCAGAAGAAGCCGCTGAAGCTCCGGCTGAAGCGTAAGCTGCCCGTCACGTAATTGACACATGGGGCAGGGTATGACCTGCCCCAATTCCGTTTGAATTGAGGAGAGCCAAAAGATGGCAATCACAGCAGCAATGGTTAAAGAACTGCGCGACAGCACAGGCGCAGGCATGATGGACGCGAAAAAAGCCCTGACCGAAACCGGCGGTAACATGGACGAGGCCGTTGACTGGCTGCGCACCAAAGGCCTGGCGAAAGCGGCCAAGAAATCGGGCCGTACCGCAGCAGAAGGTCTGGTTGCTGTTCACGTCAACGGTGGCAACGGTGTTGCTGTCGAAGTGAACTCGGAAACCGACTTCGTTGCGAAGAACGCTGAGTTCCAGGAAATGGTCGGCAAGATCGCGTTTGCAGCCGAAGGTGTTGCAGACGTTGACGCTCTGCTGGCGGCTGACTTGGGTGGCAAATCCGTTGCCGATACTCTGACCGACAAGATCGCCACCATTGGTGAGAACATGTCGGTGCGCCGCATGGCGAAGCTGTCGGGCGACACAGTTGTGTCTTATGTCCACAACGCAGCCACCAACGGCATGGGCAAAATCGGCGTTCTGGTTGCTCTGACCGGTGGTGACGAAGCGATCGGCAAGCAGGTTGCGATGCACATCGCAGCTGTGAACCCGGCAGCTCTGTCCGAGGCCGACATGGACCCGGCGGTCGTCGAGAAGGAAAAGCAGGTTCAGATGGACATCGCCCGCGAATCCGGCAAACCGGAGCAGGTGATCGAGAAGATGATCGAAGGCCGTATGAAGAAATTCGTGGCTGAATCGACTCTGCTGAACCAGTCGTTCGTTGTGAACCCTGACCTGACGGTTGAAGCAGCCGCCAAAGAAGCAGGCGCAACCATCACCGGCTTTATCCGTCTGGAAGTTGGCGAAGGCATCGTGGTGGAAAAAGAAGACTTCGCCGCCGAAGTTGCAAAAGCAGCCCAGGGTTAAGCTATTTTCCGGACCTCTTGGGGTCCGGGACACTTTAAGAACCGGTCGCGCAAGGCGTGGCCGGTTTTTTTGCGCGCCCAAAAAAAGACGCCGAAGCGCCTGGCATTGAAGGATAGGGTTGGGGGGCCCCGCATGATGGGGATGGTCGAGGCCCCCCGGATTTCCGACATAGGTACGTGGACGAATAGACGCCCCTGTGTCAGAGCGGCCGGAGAGCCCTGAAATCACAAAGATCCGACCAAATGTTCCCAGGCTAAAGCCACCACTCACGGAACGCTCTCATTTTGCAACTACGCGTCATAATCGAAAAGTAATGTTTTCCTTACCCTAGGTAAATTGACGCAGGTGAGCGTCAAAAAATTGGGGTTTAGGCCTCCATCACGAACATCTGATTTTGAAAAGATGCCTTCAGAACCGCCTGGGCTGTGGTTTCGACCGCCAGCGACTCACGCGCCAGACGCAAATGTTTCTCAACAGTGGCTGCTGTCAGGCCCATCAGCAGCGCGATATCCTGCGTGGTTTTTCCATCTCCGACCCACTCCAGCGCCTCTCTTTGGCGCTTTGTCAGAGCTCTGTTTGGAGCGTTGTAAGGCAGGGTCAGGATCTTGAGATGCGCCATATTGTTCATCAGCAAAATATCTTCGCCGTGCTCTGCCCAGATTGCATCCACATCTTCCTGAGACCGTGCGCCACAGGCAGATAGAGAAATCGCACCTTTCGACCGCGCCGACACTGACGTAAAGCTAACCGTATACCCGGCAACAACACCCTTCGAGCGGTTGAACTCAAGCACTTCCAACTCCTGCGCAGTCAAAGCGCCGGACATCATCATATCCTGCGTCATCTGCCAACTGGCCGCACCTTCATTTTCCAGCGCCCATTTCAGCATCGGCGCATGAAAATACAGCCCACTGCGCAGGAACCCATCCAGATAGGGTTTGGTATGGTTGGTGAGAATAACAAAATCTTCCGGGTCGCCCAACGAGGTCGGGGTCTTGTAGCGCGTATACCCGTACAACAGCCGGTCGAAGCCGTATTCAGCCATTTGGCGGCAGTGGGCATCCCACAATTCCTCAAGCGTTTTGGTGTAGCTCAGGAAATAAAGATACTCACTCAGCCTCATTAAGCGCCCTCACGGTCAAGAAACCCAGCCAGCGCGTCCAACGCGAGGATGTAGCTTTGCGCACCAAAGCCACAAATCTGGCCGACGACGACTTTCGAGATATACGAGGTATGGCGAAAGCTCTCGCGTGCATGGATGTTTGACAGATGCACCTCGATGGTGGGAAGCTCGACCGAGGCGATAGCGTCCATCAGCGCAATAGACGTATGGGTATAGGCACCGGCGTTCAGGATGATGCCGTCCTGCGTCCCTTTGGCTGCGTGGATCGCGTCCAGCAAGGCACCTTCATGGTTCGACTGCATGTGCGCGACTTCGAAACCGATTGTTTCTCCGTGCGTTACGCACATTTTCTCAACCATTTTCAGGGTTGTTTTACCATATACCTCTGGCTGACGCGTGCCCAGCAGATTCAGGTTCGGGCCGTTTAAAATCAGAGCTTTACGCATTTTTTTCACTATTCCCGTTTTTTTGGTTCTTAAACGCCAATGGGTCCCCTTGTCCACCGCCAGCGCTGCGTCACTTTCCTGGTTGCCCGAACGCAGTGCTGCAACGCAACACCGGCCCGCTCTTATTGTAGGGTTGTCAGAGCATCGTCACGACAATTTTGCCCAAGGCACCGCGCCCGGATAGTAAGGACAAAGCCTCAGCGGCTTTTTCCAGTGGAAACGTCGTGCTGATTTGCGGCTTGATCCTGGCAGCGTCGTAGAACTGGAACAGTTCCTGCACATTCTCCGCGTGTCCTGCAGGGTCTCTAAAGACCGAAGCGCCCCAAAACACTCCGACAATCTGACAGCCTTTCAACAGTGGCAGGTTCAGCGGAATTTTGGGAATCCCAGCCGGGAATCCCACCACCAGAAAACGACCACCCCACGCCATCGCACGCAATGCGGGTTCCGCATAGTCTCCGCCGACCGCGTCATAGACAACATCGACACCAACTGGCCCAGCCAACGCCTTGATATCGGATGAAAAAGCCTTTTGCGCGTCCCGATCCATTTCGGTCGCGTAAACGATTGTATCATCCGCCCCAACTTGTCGACAGAACGCGGCTTTTTCTTCCGATGACACGGCGGCGATGACACGCGCGCCCATTGCCTTGCCCAATTCGATGGCAGCGGTTCCTACTCCACCCGCAGCCCCCAGAATCAACAGGGTTTCGCCAGCCTTCAGCGCCGCGCGATCCTTCAGAGCATGATAAGAGGTGCCGTAAGTAAAGATGAAACACGCGGCATCCTCAAAGGGCATGGAATCCGGGAACTTCACCGCAGTCGAAGCCTGAATAGTCAGATGTGTTGCGAAGCCGCCATGACCGGTCAGCGCCAACACACGGTCGCCGACTTCGAACCCAGCGGCACCTTCACCTACCGCCAGCACCTGACCCGCAATCTCGCCACCCGGAGCATAAGGGCGCGGCGGTTTGATCTGGTAGAGGTCCCGGATCATCAGCGTATCAGGAAAATTCACCCCGGCGGCTTTGACGCCCACCAACAACTCGCCCTTGCCCGGCTGCGGATCGGGCAGGGTGGTCAGTTCCAAAGTTTCTGGTCCACCCGGAGCGACGCTGAGTAAAGCTTGCATGTTGACCCCGTTATCCCTGTTATTCCTACAGGAGGAAGTTTGGCGCAGCCCGATACGTTGTCAAGGATATGACGTTGCAGCGGTACGCGTATGCAGACACCATGTCAGCGCCAAATGAACAAACACGAGGAGCACCCGATGACACCCGAATCCCTATTCTCGATAGAGGGAAAGACAGCCCTGGTAACTGGCGGTGCCACGGGAATTGGCCGCATGGCCGCCGAAGCCCTGGTGCGGGCCGGCGCAAGGGTTCTCATCGCCTCGCGCAAGCAGGACGCGTGCGAGACCGTAGCTGCCGAACTCAATGCGCTGGACGCGCCCGGCAGCGCAGAGGGGTTTGCCGGTGACGTTGGTAGCAAAGAGGGTGTGGATGCGCTGGTGGACGAGGTTCACAACCGCACGGACAAGCTTGATATCCTTATGAATAACGCAGGCGTGTCTTGGGGTGCGCCAATGGGACAGTTCCCTTATGAGGCCTGGGATAAGGTCATGTCGGTGAATGTAACAGGTATATTCGAATTGACCCAGAAACTGTTGCCAACGCTTATGAAATCAGGTTCGGCCGATGATCCGGCCCGTGTTGTCAATGTGGGATCGGTCATGGGTGAGGTACCGATGGGCGACGGCGCCTACAGTTATTCAGCCTCTAAAGCAGCGGTTTTGCACCTGACCAAGATCATGGCCAAGGAATTCTCGCCCTACCACATCACAGTCAACGCCTTGGCACCGGGGCCGTTTGTGTCGCGTATGACCGCCTTTGCCACTGCCGATGAAACCACCCGCGACAAAGTCGGAAAGTCAGTTCCGCTGGGTCGGGTCGGCGCGGATGAGGATATTGCGGGCTGCATGCTGTTTCTGTGTGGTCGCGGCGGCAGCTATGTCACCGGAGCCGTCATCCCGGTTTCGGGTGGGATTAATGTGGTGACCGCGGGAAATATCTTCGCAGAGGCCCTGTGAGCGGTAAGGAGACTGATATGTCCACGGACACGCAATTGGACCTGAAGGCTGTTGATGCCTATCTCAGCGCGCATCTCGACGGCTATCGAGGCCCGTTGGAGGCCACTAAATTCGCCGTCGGTCAGTCCAACCCAACATATGAATTGAAGACACCGACGCAAGTCTATGTTTTGCGGCGTAAACCTCCTGGCATACTCCTAAAATCCGCACATGCCGTCGACCGGGAATTTCGGGTTCAAAAAGCCCTGTCGAACAGTCGAGTGCCGGTGCCCGAAATGTTCCTTTTGTGCGAGGACGACACCGTCATTGGATCGGCCTTTTACGTAATGGAGCGCCTGGACGGTCGTAACTTCCTTGAGCCGACTATGACAGGCGAAACCAAGGAAACGCGCGCCGGTGTTTTTGAAGAGATGAACCGCGTATTGGCCGAGCTCCACATGGTCGATATCCAGGACGTGGGCCTCTCCGACTTTGGACCGCCGGGAAATTATTTCGAACGGCAGATCTCACGCTGGACCAAGCAATACCGCGCGTCCGAGACCAAAACCATTGCTCAGATGGACCAACTGATTTCTTTACTCGACGCGTCAATGCCTGCTGATGACGGCCAGAGAACGCTGGTTCATGGGGACTATCGCATCGACAACATGCTATTCGAAAAGAACGGCACCCGTTGTATTGGCGTTCTGGACTGGGAACTTTCTACGATCGGCCACCCTTATGCCGATCTGGCGGCTGTGATCATGCAGTGGCAAATGCCACCGGGAAAAGAGGGGCGGGGCCTGGCAGGCATCGACCGATCCAGCCTCGGCCTACCGTCGGACAACGAGTTCATTGCAGCCTATTGCAAGCGCCGTGGACTGCCGGGCATCGACAACTTCGGATTCTACCTTGCTTTCAATTTTTTCCGCATGGCTGGTATCCTGCAAGGTGTCTACAAACGCGCCTTGGACGGTAATGCCTCGGACCCGGAAAGGGCTAGAAAATTAGGTGGTTATGTTCCGATGTTTGCCCAGTATGGCTTGAAAGCGCTTGAGGGCGCAAACTCACACACTACGTGACAATTCAAGTTCCAGATTGGGCAAGCTGTTTTTGCCAAAAAACATCTCGGAGCTTGCAAAAAATGTGGGAACACCAAAAACACCGCGCTTGGCCGCATTTTTGGACTGATCCTTTAGTTGCTGCTTAATGCCCAGCTCTGTCATCGCTTCGCACAGTTTTCGGACAGGCAGTTCGTTGTCTTGCAGAATATCCATCAGCACCGTAATCTCATCTGCTTTTTGACCATGCACCCAGATAGCATCAAAGATCGCGTCTATGTATTTGGCTTCCCATTGTTTTCCCGAGGCAAAGACCGCTCCGCGCATGGCGAATTTGGTATTGATCGGAAAATGGGGGCTCATATGAAAACTTACGCCGCGCCGACGGGCATAGCGATGGAGATCATGGGTCAGATAAGCAGTTTTCTGACGGTTTTCCGAGAATGCCTGAAACGGGCTTTGGTTGTTGGTCGCTTTGAAAATTGTCGACAGAAGAACTGGCACATAGTTGATCTGCACCCCATGATCCGCCACCAGCTTTGGCATCACCTTATGAGCCAGAAATGCGTTCGGGCTGCAAAAATCATATATAAAATCCAGAGTTTGTGACATGATTTTGATCCTTCCATCCCGACTCGTCGATTCTTTAACCCGTTGAGTGTAACAGCCATATGGAAATAGCTGCATCCCCATTGCGTTAGGTGACCACGCCCGGCAAAATCCGGGGAATTGATAGGCAATGTCAGGACGTCCACATGTGCAGTCAGACCACGCTCGACCCTTCCCGCCTCGAGCGCATTCCGACGTGGATGCAACGCTATGTGGATGAGCGGAAGTATGCAGGAAGCTCCGTCCTGATCCACCATCAGGGTCAAGAGGCGTTTTTCCACGCCTGCGGGCTTCGGAATGTGGAGCAGAGCTTGCCTTTCCAGCGCGACACGATTGCCCGAATTTATTCAATGACCAAGCCAGTGACGTCTGTGGCATTGATGATGCTTGCCGAACGCGGAAACTTTCACCTCGACGCGCAGGTATCTGACTTTCTTCCAGAGTTTTCGAATATGCATGCCCTTGTGCCGGGCGCAAGCCGGATGGACCAAACCGAACCCTCGACAACCCCGACCTTGCATCAATTGCTGACCCATACAAGTGGTTTGAGCTATCCGTTTAACCCCGGGCTGCTGCCGAGTGCGATGGAAAATCAATCCATCGTCTTTGGCCCGCGTGAGGGTCTTTTGGCGAACCGGGTGACTGCGCTCGCTGACCTGCCGCTGGCATTCCATCCCGGCAGTCGTTGGGAATATTCGGTGGGCATCGACGTGATCGGCCGGGTCGTGGAAATCGTGTCTGGCAAAACGCTGGATCAGTTCTTTCAGGAAGAGATTTTTGACCCGCTGGGTATGTCTGAGACCGGATTTACTGTTCCCAAAGATGCCGGGGACCGTTTTGCATCACTCTACACGCCCTTAGCTGGCAATGCGATGGATCTGAATTCGGCTGAGACCGGTGGTGACAGCCTGCGTTTGACAGATAGCTACGAAGATTCTGCCTTTCTCGACACCACCATGTGCTCTGGGGGCGGCGGTTTGGTCGGCACAATCGACGACTATGCTAAATTCGTCCAGATATTGCGAAATAAGGGGCAGGGGAATGGACACCGCCTGCTCAGCAGCAGAACGGTAGAATTCATGATGCGCAATCACTTAGCGGGCGACATTGCCTCGATGGGTCCAAGTAGTTTTGCGGAACAACCGATGGAAGGTACCGGCTTTGGCCTTGGCGGTTCGGTGGTGATTGATCCGGGCCGAACAGCCACTCCGGGCTCTTTGGGAGATTTCAGTTGGGGCGGCATGGCCTCGACCTTTTTCTGGATCGACCGCAGCAATGACGTGACTGTCGTCTTCTTTACGCAGCTTTCGCCGTCTAGTTCCTATCCGTCACGGTCGGAACTCAAGGGGCTTGTCCTTGGGGCAATGATTGAATGACCTTCAGCAGCCTGTTACGCCATGTCATAGACAGATCGGAGAGCCCCACATGACCGAAGCCGAACATATTCTTCTGGATCTGTTGTCTTTGGAACGGCTTGAGGTTGATCTGTTTCGTGGCACAGGGTCGGGCGGTGAAACGCCGACGCGGATATTTGGTGGACAAGTCGTCGCCCAGGCCCTGTCTGCTGCATACCGTACCGTGGAAGACCGTCTGTGCCATTCTTTGCACGCCTATTTCATTCGCCCCGGCGATCCGTCTATTCCCGTTATTTATCAAGTGGATCGGGCCCGAGATGGAGGTTCTTTCACCACCCGCCGAGTCATTGCGATCCAACACGGGAAACAAATCCTTAACATGTCGGCCTCTTTCCATATTGCAGATGACGGCTGGGACCACCAGCATCCAATGCCCGACATCTCCGGCCCCGAGGGATTGCCCGCGCGGTCCGAGGTCAGACGACAATATCTGGATCGCGTTCCCGAACGTCTGCGATCCGAGCTGATGCGCGACCGTCCGATCGATGTACGCGAAGTCCACCATCTGGACCTGTTCGCGCCTGACAAGTCCGACGATCGAAACGCCATTTGGTTTCGAATGAACGCCGCACAGGGCAGGGACCAAATCACCCAGCAATTGCTGTTGACCTATGCTTCGGACATGTACCTGCTCAGCTCGGGACTAAGACCCCACGGCCTGAGTTGGTTTACCGGTGAGGTCAACGGAGCCAGCCTGGATCACGCCTTGTGGTTCCACGCACCGGTGCATTTCGACAAGTGGCACCTGTATTCAATGGATTCGCCCTGGGGCGGTCGAGGTCGCAGCTTCAATCGTGGTTCAATCTACACACAGGACGGCATATTGGTTGCATCTATCGCACAGGAAGGGTTGATGCGACGAGCGCGGTAGTTTGATCAATTATCCTCGATAAAAATTTGATTTAGCTTCTGCATTCCGCCCAGCCACCGATCATAATCGGTCGCTTTGTGGCGCATATAGTCCAGAACCTGCGGATGCGGCAGGATCAGAAACTGCTCTGCTTCAATGGCTTGAACACAGGCTTCCGCGACCTCGGACGGTTCGAGCATACCGTCGATCGACGCGACAGACACTTCATGTCCCTTGGTCATGTCTGAACGCACCGCCTGTGGGCACAGAACCGAAACTTTCAAACCCTTGCGCCCATATGTCAGCGCCAGCCACTCGGCAAAACCAACGGCTGCGTGTTTTGTGACGCCATACGGCGCAGCACCGGGTTGATTCAACAGCCCGGCAGCCGATGCGGTCATCAAAAAATAACCGCCGCCGCGTGCCAGCATCTTTGGAACCAGATGTCGCGCGGCCCAGACATGGGACATGACATTGATCTTCCACGTCCGATCCCAATCCGCATCGGGTGTATCAAAACCGCCAAGCGTCAAAATCCCGGCATTCGCGCAAAACAGATCAATTGGCGCGATCTGATCTTCAACGGTATCGATCAAAGCCTTCACATGATCTTCGCTGGACACATCGCAGTGCAGAGAGTGACCACCGATAGAACGCGCAACGCGTTCCGCTGCGTCCAGGTCAACATCCGAGCAGACGACCGTTGCACCAAGCTGCGCAAACCGTTCGGCGAGACCTTTACCAATACCACCAGCGGCGCCGGTTATGACGATGGTTTTTCCGTTCAATTGCATTTTGCGCTCCTGAAGTGGTTATCAGGAGAGCATCGTAAGGCTTTGAGGAACTGTGCAAAGTTCAAATCACGCGCAGGCAGTATTTTACCATAATACCAATTACGCGTAATTCAATAGAAGGCTTGCAGGCCCGTTTGCGCACGCCCCAGGATCAACGCATGCACGTCATGCGTCCCCTCGTAGGTGTTCACGGTTTCCAGATTGACCATATGGCGGATCACCTGGAATTCCAGCGAGATACCGTTGCCCCCATGCATGTCACGTGCCATCCGCGCGATGTCCAACGCTTTTCCGCAATTGTTGCGTTTTACGATCGAGATCATCTCGGGCGCAGCAGCAGCGTCATCCATCAAACGACCAACACGCAGGCTGGCTTGCAAACCAAGCGCGATTTCGGTCTGCATGTCCGCCAGTTTGCGTTGGAACAGTTGCGTCTGCGCCAAGGGTTTGTCGAATTGCTTGCGATCCAGACCGTATTGACGTGCCGCATGCCAGCAGCATTCCGCGGCCCCCATGGCGCCCCAACTGATACCATATCGGGCGCGATTGAGGCAGCCAAACGGTCCTTTCAACCCCTGTACATGCGGCAGCAAAGCGCCCTCGTCAACCTCAACGCCGTCCAGCACGATTTCGCCGGTAATCGAAGCGCGCAGGCTCATCTTGTTCTGGATCTTCGGCGCGCTCAGGCCCTTCAGGCCTTTTTCAAGCACAAAGCCCCGGATCTTCCCGTCATGCGCGTCGGACTTGGCCCAAACGACAAAAACATCAGCGATCGGAGAGTTTGAAATCCACATCTTGCTACCGGTCAGACGGTAGCCGCCGTCGATCTTTTCCGCACGGGTTTTCATGCCCGCCGGGTCAGAGCCCGCATCGGGCTCTGTCAGGCCAAAGCAACCGATCCATTCACCACTGGCCAGTTTCGGCAGGTATTTGCGGCGCTGTTCTTCACTGCCATAGGCATAGATCGGGTACATCACCAATGAACTTTGCACCGACATCATCGAGCGATAGCCGGAATCCACACGCTCAACCTCGCGCGCGACAAGACCGTAGGCGACATACCCTGCCCCGATACCCCCATATTCTTCGGGAATCGTGGTGCCCAGCAGGCCCATTTCGCCCATCTCGCGGAAAATCTCGGGATCGGTTTTCTCGTTCTGAAACGCTTCCAGAACCCGCGTTTGCAGTTTCTCCTGCGCATAGGCCCGCGCGCTGTCGGCGATCATCCGTTCGTCTTCAGTCAACTGATCAGACAGGCGAAATGGGTCTTCCCACGCAAATCGCCCAAGGTCCGGCGCATCTTTGGCACGCAAGGTCGGTTTGGTATCTGGGGCGTTCATGGGGCTTCTCCGCTCTGTCAGCTTCGGCGCAACCTAACCCGGTGATGCGCCAAAGGACAGAAAGAGTTTTGCATTTCCTCATGAGTAAAACTCATAGGGTAGCGCGCGCCCTACCCCAACGCGTATCCCGCGCCGCGAACGGTTCGAACTGGGTCGTCGCCGCCATGTTGCGTCAAAGCTTTACGCAAGCGACCGATATGGACGTCCACCGTTCGGGTGTCGACATAGATATCGCGACCCCAAACCCGATCGAGCAATTGCTCACGGCTCCAGACACGGCCTGGTTTCTCCATAAACGTGCTCAGCAGCCGAAATTCAGTCGGGCCCAGTTTCAAAGGCTTGCTGCCGCGGCTGACCTTGTGAGTTTCAGAGTCCAGAATGATATCGTCGAATTCCAATCGGATACCAACCGTCGCCGGGCGCACGCGGCGCAGTTGCGTCCGCACCCGTGCCATTAGTTCAACCACCGAATAGGGTTTGACTACATAGTCATCAGCACCGGTTTCCAGACCACGCACCTTATCGACCTCTTCAGTGCGGGCCGATAGCATGATGATCGGAATCGAGCGTGTGTCAGGGCGTGATTTGAGGCGGCGGCAGACTTCGATCCCACTCAGGTTGGGCATCATCCAATCCAAGACAATGATGTCCGGGCTGTCTTCGTCCACCAGTAACATGGCTTCGTCGCCATTAGCCGCCTTGGATACGCGGAACCCTTCCGCTTCAAGATTATAAGCCAGCACTTCACGCTGGGCCAGTTCATCCTCGACCACCAGCACTGTGGGTTGATCGGCAGACATCTCAGAAATCTCCTCAGACGGATTGCGAGGTTACATCGGCCTTTGGCCGCGCTTCGGCGGGGCGTTCGCCGGTCACCAGATACACGACCTGCTCGGCGATTGCGGTGACGTGATCGCCCATACGCTCGATATTCTTGGCGATGAAATGCAGATGCATACAGGACGAGATGTTGCGCGGATCTTCTGCCATGAAGGTCAGAAATTCGCGGAACAGACCATTATACATCTGGTCCACTTCTTCATCGCGGTTGATCACGTCGGTCGCCAATTCTGCGTCACGCTGGATGTACGCGTCCAGCGCGTCGCGCAGCATATGCTCGACTTCACGCGCCATGCGACGCAAGGCTGCGGCGCTGCCGTTGATCTCGCCTGCATTGACAAGAACCGTGGTCCGTTTGGCGATGTTCTTGGAATAATCGCCAATGCGTTCAAGATTGCCCGAAACCTTCAGCACCGAGAGAACCAGACGCAGATCGCTGGCTGTTGGCGCACGCAGCGCGATCAGGCGGGCGGTTTCCTCGTCGATCAGTTCCTCAAGCGCGTCGATGGCCTTGTCGCCTGCGCGGACCTGTTGCGCCAGTTCCTCGTCGCGCGTTTCCAGCGACCGGGCCGCACCCATGATGGCGGCTTCGACCAGCCCGCCCATCTTCATGATGTGGGCCTGAATGGCTTCTAGATCGCGGTCGAAGGCGGATGCAATATGTTGTTCGGTCATGATCAGATACCTGTCCTCAGCCGATCCGGCCGGTGATATAGCTTTCGGTGCGGGGATCTTCGGGGTTGGTGAAGATCTGACCCGTCTCGCCGAACTCGACGAGGTTGCCCAGATGGAAGAATGCGGTTTTCTGGCTGACTCGCGCGGCCTGCTGCATCGAGTGGGTCACAATCACCACCGAATAACGCGAGCGCAACTCGTCAATCAGTTCTTCGACCTGCGCAGTTGCAATCGGGTCCAGGGCCGAGCAAGGCTCGTCCATCAGCAGAACCTCGGGCTCGGTCGCTACGGCGCGGGCGATGCACAGGCGCTGCTGCTGACCGCCCGACAGGCCGGTGCCGGGGGCGTCAAGACGATCCTTAACCTCATCCCAGATCGCACCGCGACGCAGGGATTTCTCAACGATCTCATCTAGTTCCGCCTTGTTCTTGGCAAGGCCGTGGATGCGAGGGCCGTAGGCTACGTTGTCATAGATCGACTTAGGGAACGGGTTCGGCTTCTGGAACACCATGCCCACCTTGGCGCGCAGCTGCACCGGGTCGACGCGTTTGTCGTAGATGTCCTCGCCATCCAGCAGAATATCGCCCTGAACCCGGCAGATGTCGATCGTGTCATTCATCCGGTTCAAGCAGCGCAGGAAGGTAGACTTGCCGCAGCCCGACGGGCCGATAAAGGCGGTCACGGTCTTGTCTTCAATCTCGACGTTGACGTCTTTGATAGCGTGCGTCTCACCGTAGTAGACCTGCACATTATTCGCGGCGATCTTGATGGCTTTGGAGTCCACGGCTCTCTCCACTCGTGTCATATCGTTCATAATAAGCCCCTTACCAGCGGCGTTCAAAGCGGCGGCGCAGGATGACCGCGATGGTGTTCATTGTCACAAGGAAGATCAACAGAATGATGATCCCTCCCCATGCGCGTTCGTAAAAGGCCGGGTCAGCGCGTTTGGACCATTCGTAGATCTGCGCAGGCATGGCCGAGTTCGGCGACAGGAAGCCCGCCACCAGCCCGTCGGGCGGGTTCGAGGCGATAAAGCCCACCATCCCGATCAGCAGCAGCGGCGCGGTTTCCCCCAGCGCCTGCGCCAGACCGATGATGGTGCCGGTCAGAATACCGGGCGCGGCCAGCGGCAAGACATGGTGGAACACCGCCTGCATTTTCGAGGCCCCTACCCCCAGCGCCGCATCTCGGATCGACGGCGGAACCGCCTTGAGCGACGCACGGGTCGAGATGATGATCGTCGGCAACGTCATCAGCGTCAGAACCAGACCACCCACCAGCGGAGCCGAGGTCGGCAAATGCATGTAGTTAATGAACACGGCCAAACCCAGAATACCGAACACGATCGAAGGCACAGCGGCCAGGTTCGAAATGTTGACCTCAATGATATCTGTCAGCCGGTTCTGCGGCGCAAACTCCTCAAGATAGATCGAGGCGGCCACCCCAATCGGCAGCGCCAAAGCCAGCACCACGAACATCATGAACAGCGATCCCAGCATCGAAACACCGATCCCCGCAGCCTCAGGCCGTTGGTCGGACGCGTCCGAGCCGAAGATGAAATCGGGGTTGAACGCCTTATACAGCACACCCGCATCCCGCAGTTGATCTACGAAATCCAGCTGGGCAACCGTGATGCTTTTGTCATTAGCGATGGACTCGCGGGTCACGCGGCCCTTCATGTACCCATCGACGCGGCTGTTGACCAGAAAGCGGAAGCTGACGGTCTTGCCGATCTCATCGGGGTTTGCGATGACATAGTTCCGCAGCTCGGCCTGTGCGGCTTTGGACAGGATTTTACCCATGTCCTTGGGCGAAAGATCGGTCTGGATACCCAGCTCTTGCACTTCCGTCTCAATCGCCGAGGCGATCAGCGGCGCGTAACCAAAGGTCGAGACCTTCTTGATATCCTCGATATTGCGGTTGCCCTTCTTGTCCAGCTTGTCTTCTTTCAGCTCAACATTCAGTTCAAGAAACGTCTGCTGGAAGGCGCCGGTGCCTGCGGTCACAATGTTTGTGACCAGCACGATCAGCATCAGCAGGCCGATACCGATGGCAGCAATCCCATACATCTTAAACCGGGATTCGGCTGCATTGCGCTTTTTGGTCCGTGCGTCTTGCTCGAACAACGACCCCTTTTTGGGTTTCGCAGCCGGAGCAGCAGCGGGCGTTTGGGAAATATCGGTCATTCGTACTGCTCCCGGTATTTGCGTACGATGTAGAGGGCGAAGATGTTCAGCCCCAGCGTAATGATGAACAAGGTCAGACCCAGCGCGAACGCAACCAACGTTTCAGGGCTGGCAAAGTCGGTATCGCCGGTCAACTGGCTGACGATCCGAGTGGTGATCGTGGTCATTGCCTCGAACGGGTTGCCCGAGAATTTGGCGATTGCACCGGCAGCCATCACCACGATCATCGTCTCACCGATGGCGCGGCTGGCGGCCAGCAAGATCGCTCCGACGATCCCCGGCAACGCGGCCGGCAGCACCACCTGACGGACAGTCTCGGAATGCGTCGCGCCCAGCCCCAGAGAGCCATCGCGCATAGACTGCGGCACCGCATTGATGATGTCATCGGACAGCGACGACACGAACGGGATCAGCATGATGCCCATAACCAAACCCGCAGTTAGCACCGCGTTCGAGCTGGCCATCCAGCCCACTCCCAGCGCCCCGCCTTCGCCGAACATCGACACCAGCGCAGGACCAACCGTCAGCAAGGCAAAAAGACCATAAACGATGGTCGGGATACCGGCGAGGATCTCTAGCAATGGCTTGGCAATGGAGCGGGTCGCGCCTGAGGCATATTCCGACAGGTAAATCGCGGCGAACAGGCCAATCGGCACCGCCACCAACAACGCGATCACCGAGATATAGAGCGTGCCCCACAGAAGCGGCAGGATCGACAGTTCCGAGCCGCCACGGAAGTTCGGGGCCCATGTGCTACCGAAGAAGAAGTCTTTCCACGAGTGCAGTTGGAAGAAGTTCAGCGTCTCGAAGAACATGGACAAAACGATGCCCACCGTTGTCAGGATCGCAATCGAGGCCGCCAGCAGCAACAGAGCCAGAACGCCTTGTTCCACTACGTTGCGGGCGCGGAATTCCTTGTGCGTTCGGATATAGGCAAAGGCTGCACCAAACAGCGCGACGATCACAACGATCACCTGCATGGCTATCGTTCCGGTCGACGTCATGCTGCGGTATTTCTGGGCCGCGACCAGAATAGGTTTGGTAATCTCCTGAGTCAGGACCTGACCTGAGTCTCTCAACGTCTGGGTCAGCTCGGCAATATCGGCATCGGCATTCCCAGCCTGCGCTTCGCTCAGCGCGCCGGTCGCAACGGCCCCGGCCAACCCGTTCGAAACGCGCCGAACCTCGCTCATGATCAGGCCGCGGTCAGCGCCTTCAGGGATCGCGTGGTCGGGGATCATGCCGGTGACTGTGCTGTTTACGATCATCGGCTGCGCCAGCAACCAGACGACCAGAATTCCAAGCGCCGGCACCAGCGCCGTCAGCGCAACATTGTAGCCATAATAGGACGGCAGAGAGTGCAGATCCCGCGCGTCTCCTCCTGCGCTTGCAAGGGCACGGGACCGCCCTGCGAAATATCCGATCACTGCGAATGCAAGCAGGATGAGCAACAGCCAGGATAGTGCCATGGGAACTCCGTCGGAATGGCTGGAGAAGAGTCAAAAAGAACCGGGGCGCGCATAAACCGCCCCAGTTCCATAAGCAAGGGTGATTAGGAGCCGCCGCCCAGAACGGTTTCGTTCGCAACAGCTTCCTGAACTTTGACCAGCTCGGGATCCGAAACCAGGCCGTATTCAGCCAACGGACCATCGGGGCCTGCGATCTCGTCGGCGACGAAGAACTCAGCATATTCTTTCAGGCCGGGGATCACGCCAATATGCGCTTTCTTCACGTAGAAGAACAGCGGACGCGAGACCGGGTATTCGCCGGTTGCGATCGACTCGGTGGTCGGAACAATGCCGGACATGGTTGCAACTTGCAGCTTGTCGGTGTTGTTCTCGTAGAAGGCCAGACCAAAGACGCCGATGCCGTCTTTGTTGCTGTCTATACGCGCCAGAGTTTCGGTATAGTCGCCGTCGATGTCGACCGAAACGCCGTCCGTACGCAGGGCGATACAGGCTTTCTCGGCGGCTTTCTTGTCGTCGCCGTTGGCTGCTTTGTAAACGTCAAAGTCGCCCAGGTGCTCACAACCGGCCAGGATCACCTTGTCTTCAAACACTTCACGGGTGCCGTGCTTGGTGCCCGGGATGAAAGCTGCGATCGGCTGCGCCGGGAAAGCAGGGTTCACGTCGGCCCAGGTTTTGTTCGGGTTATCGACCAGCTGACCGTCAACAACGATCTGTGCGGACAGGGCTTTGTACCAATCTTCCGGCGTGAACTCGAACGAGTTGCCGTTGATGTCGGAGGCGAAAACGATGCCATCATAACCGATCTGAACTTCGATGATGTCGGTCACGCCGTTTTCGGCACAGGCTTTTACTTCTTTTTCACGGATGGCGCGCGAAGCATTGGCAACGTCGATGGTGTTTTCGCCAACACCTTCGCAGAAACGCTTCAGGCCAGCCGAGGAACCGCCCGATTCAACAACAGGGGTCGGGAAGTCGAAGTTTTCACCGAAGGCTTCGGCAACGATCGAAGCGTAAGGCAGAACGGTCGAGGAACCGGCAACCTGAACCTGATCACGTGCAGCAGCGGTAGTGGCCGAAACGGCAGCAATCGCCAGAGCAGAAGCCGACAGTTTTACAAAGGACATCTCAGTCTCCTTGAGAATGGTTGTTTTTGATCACCCCCATGATGATCTTGCCGGCACCCCTAAGAGCCGTGCGTAAGCCTTTTGTGACAGGTTTGTAACGGTTTCATGACAAACCGGCAGATTCAGCTATGACTTTGTGACAATCCCGGTATGTCGGGCGTCAAACCTGAGCCTCTTCCGGTTTTTGCTGCGGCAAAATCACTGTGAAAACAGACCCTTTGCCCAACTCGCTTTCCACCCGCAAGCGCCCGCGATGCCGATTGACGATATGTTTTACGATCGCCAGCCCCAAACCGGTTCCACCCAATTGCCGGGACCTGTGATTGTCCGCCCGGTAGAATCGCTCGGTCAAACGCGGCAGATGAGTCGGGTCGATACCCGGCCCCTTATCCGAAATCTGAACCCGCACAGCCGGGCCGCGCATGGCGGTGTCCCGTTCGAAAGACTGAATTCGTACTTCAACCAAGCCGCCGCTACCGCCGTATTTGATTCCGTTCTCGATCAAGTTGGTAAAAACCTGCCGCAACTGATCGCTGTCACCGATCAAGGACACCGGTCCCTGGGGGTCATTGGTAAGGCGAAGTTCAACTTCCGCATCCTCGGCCAGTGGCCGCAGTGAATTTATCGTGGATTGGAGCAAGCCCGACAGGTCCAGCTCCTCTCGTGGTCGCACCCGTTCTTCGCTTTCGACCCGGTTCAGCGACAGCAAGTCCCCTACCAGCCGGTTCATGCGGTTGGCCTCATCCGTCATGATCTGAAGAAAGCGCTCGCGCGCGGCGGCATCTTCGCGGGCGGGGCCGCGCAGGGTTTCTATAAAGCCCATCAACGCGGTCAGCGGCGTGCGCAGTTCGTGACTGACATTGGCGACAAAATCGCGCCGCATCTGACTGGCCTGTTCAAGATGGGTCACATCCTGAAAAACAGCCAGAACAGCCCCGCCTGCGACAGCGCCAACACCGTTCATATAGCGGCACTCTACCTCGAACGTGGTGTCCTGAGCGCCGTCATTTGCAAGGTGGCGCGTCTTCGCCTGCCCCTTGTCACGCAGGCTTTGCTCCATCGCCTCAATCACCTGCGGCTGACGCAGGATGGTGGCAAAATGACGGGTGACGATGTTTTGCCCAAGCAACGTCCGTGCATCTGTATTGGCCGCTATGATCCGCTCGGTCTGATCGACCATCAGGGCAGGTAGGGGAATGGCCGACACAATTTCGGCAAGCAGATCGTCTGACATCGTTGGTACTCGGTGATATTCGAGGGCGTTCTAGGGCACGGGTGTCAAAGTTTCACGAAACTTGCGCATGTTTTCCTGATAATGCAGCGCGCTGAACGTGATCTTTTGCGCCGCAGCCGCATCCAATTCTCGCACCACCTTGCCCGGTGCACCCATCACCAGCGAATTGTCCGGGATTTCCTTGCCTTCTGTGATCAACGCCCCTGCCCCTATCAGGCAATTCTTTCCTATTTTTGCGCCGTTCAGGACAATTGCCCCCATCCCGATCAGAGTATTTTCCCCGATCGTGCAGCCATGCAACATGACCTTATGCCCAATGGTGCAGTTCTTGCCGATCGTCAGCGGATAGCCCGCATCAATATGCATCACGCAGTTTTCCTGCACGTTGCTGCCTTCGCCCACCCGGATCTCTTCATGATCGGCGCGTATGGTGCAGCCAAACCAGACCGAGGCCCCCTGCTCCAGCACCACCTTCCCAATCAGGTTCGCATCGGGCGCGACCCAGGTGTCCTCGTGGATTTGCGGCGTGTGCGGGCCGAGGGCGTAGACCGTCATGACAATTCCTCGAATTCGTTTTGCAGTGTGCGAACGTGGTTTTGCAGCACCGGTTGCTGGATACGCCGCATGCGTTCGGCGCTGACGATGGTCTTCAGCTTTTCCTCGGTCGCATCCAGATCGTCATTCACCAGAACGTAGTCGTAATAGCCCCAGTGGCTGATCTCATCCCAGCTTTTCAGCATCCGCTTGGCGATCACGTCGGCGGCGTCCTGACCCCGGCTTTCCAGCCGACGACGCAGTTCAGGGATCGAGGGCGGCAGGATGAAAATCGACAAAGCGTGCTTGCCTAGATCTGAGTTGCGAATCTGCACCTCGCCCTGCCAGTCCACATCAAACAGCACGTCTTTACCGCTGTTGATCGACTCGCGCACCGGCCCCGCGGGTGAGCCATAGAAATTCCCGAATACATGCGCGTGCTCCAGCATCTGACCGTCGGCGACCTGCTGTTTGAACGCATCCTCACTGAGGAAGTAGTATTCACGGCCATGTTCCTCACCCGGACGCGGGGCGCGCGTTGTGGCCGAGACCGAGAATTCAAGGTCGCTGTCCCACTGCATCAGCCGCCGGGCCAAGGTGGATTTGCCTGCCCCGGAAGGTGAAGACAAAATGATAAGTAGGCCGCGTCGATCCGCCATAAGGGTGTTCCTGTCGTTATTCCACGTTCTGCACTTGCTCTCGCATCTGATCAATTACGGCTTTCAACTCAAGCCCTACCGAGGTCAGTTCGGCGCTTTGCGCCTTGGAGCATAAGGTATTTGTCTCGCGATTGAATTCCTGCATCAGGAAATCCAGCTTGCGACCCACTGCCACATCCTGTGCCAGCAAGTCGCGCGCGGCCGTGACATGGGTTCTGAGGCGGTCGATTTCCTCGGTCACATCCGCTTTGACCGCGATCAGCGCCAGTTCTTGCGCGACCCGGTCCGGATCTGCGCTTTGTGCGTTTTCCAGCACGCGGGCCAGATTTTCGCGTAAGGCATCGGCCATCTTGTCCTTGCGCTGTTCGGCCAGCGCGGCGGCCTGATCGGTGAAAGCTGCCACCTGATCCAGCTGGCTGTCTAGAACCTTGGCCAGCGCTTGCCCCTCGGCCTCGCGCATGGCGATGAACTCGGCCAGAACGGTCGCAAATTCGGTGCTGAGCTGCTTTACCAGAGCGGTCGGATCATCCACATCGGCCCCTGCATCCAGCATGCCTTTTAGCGCCACCAAATCGGCAGCGCTTGGCGTTGCAAGTGCTACGCCAGCTTCCTCCGCCATCTGCTGGGTGCGCTTCACCGCCGCCAGGGCTGCGGCCATGGCCGTTTCGTTCAACACGATCTCAGGCGCGGATTCGTCCCGGTTCAAGCGCAGCGACAAGGTGACATTCCCCCGGCTCAGCGCCTTGGACATCTGCGCCCGCAGCGCCGCCTCCAGCCCGGTCAGCCAATCTGGAACGCGAATGCGCATGTCCAGCCCCTTGCCGTTGACGCTGCGCAGCTCCCACGTCCAGCTATGCGGCCCCAAAGCGCCTTTGCCCGAGGCGAAGCCCGTCATGGATCTGATCATAGCCGACCTTTCGTTATAGCCCATGGCCCTATTCCGCCAGCACCTAAAGCCAACCACCAGCGCAGGGCAAGAGTTTGCTGAGTTTGTCGCATCCAGTACGCAGTTAACCATTCATTAAAGAATTCCTCCAAAATTGTATTAACCCGTGTCAATCTGGTCGCTGTCGGGGGTGGTCAGTCGGTGATGTCCCCGATATGTGGCATTTTATGAAAATGACGGTCGATTGACGCTAGGGTGATGAAAATGAAGACGTTTTTCGGGAACGGTTCCGGGTCAAACTTTGGAAAGATCGTCGCAATGGATCGTTTTGACAGTGGGCGCAGCCTGTCCCCCATCCGGCAGGCTGAGGCATATTGGACAGCGTTGCTGACGGGCGACGGTGTGCCCATGCGGTCGCAGATTGATCCGCGCGGACTCGAGAATATTCTGGAATACACCTTCATCCTGGAACGCATCGCACCCGGTCTGGCAAGGTTTCGCCTTGCGGGCAGCCATCTGAACAACCTGGCAGGTATGGAGGTACGCGGAATGCCTCTGACAGCGTTTTTCGAACCCGGTGCGCGGACTCAAATCACCGACGTATTGGAAGAAGTCTTTGCCAAGCCCGCGATTGCCGACCTTGGGTTGATCTCGCCCGGCGCACTGGGTCGCACCCGAATGCAGGCACGGATGATCCTTCTGCCCTTGAAAAGCGATCTGGGTGATGTCAGCCGCGTGTTGGGCGTGATGGTCAGCGACGGCGTGATCGGTGCAACCCCACGGCGCTTTGACGTCTCGGATCAGAAACTGCGCCCCGTCTCAGATGTTCAGGCCCCTCAAAAACCGGCACGGCCGTCTGTGGTTGGTTTTGCCGAAGATCAGACAGAATTCAAACGTCCGGGTTCGCACCTGCGGCTGGTCGTGTCGCGCGACGACTGAGTTCGGAACCCGATGTTATTTTAGAACCGGCAACCAGATCGTCTTGCCGGTTTTTTTTGTCTCGCCCAACCTCGCCCTCGAACCGGCCATCGGCGCGCATACGGGTTCTTGGATTCTGGATCGGGTCGAGATTCTGCAAGTAAGGCGTCAGGCAGTAGAAACTCTGTGACGCCTTACGAGAATGCCGACGGCGCAAACGTGCCCAAAGGAAGCTCAGCCCAAACAACTTGGCCCCCTTTGGGTTCGCGTAAAGAAGCGCGCCGCCTTAGCCAACCGCACGTTTAGTGCGGTTACGGCGCAGGTTCGTCAGTTCTTCGGCCACAAGGAACGCCAGTTCCAGCGATTGCGACGCGTTCAAACGCGGGTCGCAAGCGGTGTGGTAGCGGTCCGAGAGGTCCTCTTCCGTCACTGCGCGCACGCCGCCAGTGCATTCGGTGACGTCCAGACCGGTCATCTCGAAATGCACGCCGCCGGGGACGGTGCCCTCGGCCTGATGGACGCCAAAGAAATCACGGACTTCGCGCAGGACCGAATCGAATGGGCGAGTCTTGTAACCCGTGGCCGACTTGATCGTGTTGCCATGCATCGGATCGCAGACCCAGGTCACATTGGCACCCTCTTCCTTGACGGCCTTCACCAAGCGCGGCAGATGCTCACCCGCTTTGCCTGCACCAAACCGCGCAATTAGGGTCAGGCGACCCTCTTCGTTTTCGGGGTTCAGCTTGGACATCAGAACCTTGAGGTCTTCGGCAGTCGTGGTCGGACCGCATTTCAGACCGATCGGGTTCTGTACGCCCCGGCAGAATTCAACATGCGCGCCGTCGGGCTGACGGGTACGGTCGCCGATCCAGATCATGTGACCCGAGCCAGCCAGCCAGTTGCCAGAGGTCGAATCCAGACGGGTCAGCGCCTCTTCGTATTCCAGCAATAGCCCTTCATGGCTGGTGTAGAACTCGACGGTCGAGAACTCATGCGTGGTATCGGCGTTGATCCCGGCGGCATCCATGAAGTCGATGGAGTCTTGAATGCGGTCGGCGATCTCCGAATATTTCTGCACGTCTTGATCGTCGGTGAAGCCCAACGTCCAGGAATGCACGCGGGTCATATCCGCAAAACCACCGGTCGAGAACGCACGCAGCAGGTTCAGCGTGGCCGCCGCCTGCGTGTAGGCTTGCAGCATCTTGGACGGATTCGGAATGCGGGCCTCGGGAGTGAAGGCCAACTCGTTGATGATATCACCACGGTAGCTGGGCAGTTCCACACCATCCACCACTTCGGTCGGGGCACTGCGCGGTTTGGCGAACTGACCGGCCATACGGCCAACTTTGACCACCGGCACCTTGGCACCATAGGTCAGAACCATCGCCATCTGCAGCATTACCTTGAACGTGTCACGGATCGCATCCGCGCTGAATTGTTCAAAGCTTTCAGCACAGTCGCCGCCTTGAAGCAGGAACGCCTCACCCCGTCCAGCCGCAGCCAGGTGTTGTTTCAACCGCCGTGCCTCGCCCGCAAAAACCAGCGGGGGATACTGGGCAAGCTGGGCCTCGACCTTGGCCAGCGCGGCCGCGTCGGTATAATCTGGCATCTGAACTCGGGGCTTGTTGCGCCAGTTCGTTTTTTGCCACTCGGTCATAGCTTTGATCTCCGCTGAAGTATTCAGGTCGTCTCTATACAAAATGCGTGACAGAGTGACCATATCCCAATTGCGCCCCCTTGACGTCGTAAACAAGCTTTGATCATGGTGGTTTTAATACGTGCCGCCGGACCTATCGTCCCCTGGCGGCGAATCAAGGACACCTCGCCATGCAAGAGCAACGCCAAGTTGTCACGGTGCAAGACACTGCGGCCAACCCTAAGAATTTCGTGTTTGTCCTTTTGGACAAGTTCTCTTTGCTGTCTTTTGCGTCGGCACTGGACAGCCTGCGCATCGCCAATCGTATGGCCGATAAAGAGCTGTACACCTGGACCTTTGCCGGTGAAGGCGGTGACACCGTTACATGTTCGGCTGGAGCCAACTTCAAACTTGATTCCGATCTCGTTGAACTTCAGCGCGATGCCGTGATCCTGATTTGCGGCGGCGTAGATGTTCAGAACGCCACCACCAAGAAGGTGCTCAATTGGGTACGACGCGAGGCGCGGCGGGGATTGAAAATTGGCGGATTGTGTACAGCAGCCTTCACTCTGGCCAAGGCTGGTTTGATGGATGGCAAACGCGCGACAATCCACTGGGAGAATTCGGACAGCTTCATCGAGGAATTCGATGAGGTCGAGCTGACGAAATCCGTGTTCCAGATCGACGGCAACCGGATGACGACGGCGGGCGGGACTTCGTCCATCGACCTGATGTTGAAGATCATCGCGGATGACTATGGTGAAGATCTGGCGAATGCGGTGGCGGATCAGATGATCTATTCGTCGATCCGCACGGATCAGGACACGCAGCGCCTGTCGACCCCCACCCGGATCGGGGTTCGGCATCCAAAGCTCAGCCAGGTCATCCTGATGATGGAAAAAAACATCGAAGAGCCGATCTCGCCCTCGATTCTGGCCAAGGATGTCGGCATGTCCACGCGCCAGCTGGAACGGCTGTTCCGGCGCTACCTGAGCCGCTCACCCAAGCGGTATTACATGGAGCTGCGGCTGCACAAGGCGCGAAACCTGCTGATGCAGACCGATATGAGCGTGATCAACGTGGCGCTGGCCTGTGGCTTTGCCAGCCCGTCGCATTTCTCGAAATGCTACCGCGCCCATTACAACACCACGCCATATCGCGAGCGAGGCGCTCAAGGCGGGAAACTGTCTGTTTAACCCGGTGTCATCCGGTAAACCGCGCCCTGCCCGACAGAGATAAACCAGATCGCCCCGTCCGGCGCTTCCACAATATCGCGGACTCGTTCTGTCGCTGAGCCCTCGATCTTTTCGACCTCGGTCAGGGGCGATCCTGCGAGACGGGCAATATAGTCAAACTTCAGGGAGCCAACGAATATATCGCCGGCCCATTGCGGCCATAGCTTGCCGGAATAAACCAACAGACCCGAGGGTGCGATGGACGGGTCCCAATAAAATTTCGGCTGTTCAAGCCCATCTTTGAAAGTGCCCTCGCCAATCTTCTTACCCGAATAGTGACGACCGTACGAAATGATCGGCCAGCCGTAATTCCGTCCGGGTTGGATCAGGTTCACCTCATCCCCGCCGCGCGCACCGTGTTCTGCGGCCCACAAGCGGCCCTGTGCGTCCAATCCGGCCCCCTGTGGGTTGCGATGGCCATAGGACCAGATTTCGGGCCGAACATCCGGCGCCCCCACAAACGGGTTATCCGCAGGAACTGTTCCGTCACGGTTCACGCGGATCACTGAACCAATAGGGTTGGACGTTTCCTGCGCTTGGGGACGGTCGCCGCGATCCCCAATAGTGACAAATAAAGTGCCGTCGTTGGCCTCGACCACACGCGAACCGAAATGTCGACCACCGGACCCTCCGGGAACGGCTTCGAAGAGGACCCGCAGATTGGTCAGCCGATCCCCGCTTTCAGACAGCCGCGCCACGGCTAGAGCGGTACCGGCCCCACCCCGTTGAGGCTTTGAGAAGGTCAGAAAAATCTCCCGGCTTTGCGTGAAATCACGGGCGATTGTCACATCCAGCAACCCACCCTGTCCGTTTGCCGCAACCTTTGGGACACCGCGCACCTTCTTTGCCTTGCCATCCGAGACATGCAGCAACTCTCCATCCCGTTCTGTCACCAGAAACGATCCGTCAGGCATAATTCCGACGGCCCACGGCGTATCCAGCCCCTGAACCATCGGCTCAACCTGCACTGAGCCCGAAGAGGTGCTTAAGACCTCAGCACGCAGCGGGACGCTTAGCAGCGTCAAAAGAAGAAGCGCAAATGCTCGGACCATCATTTTTCCCTTCAAAATCACTGCGTCAGCCCTATGAGACCAAATAGCTTTCCTTTGCGCAAAAACACGTTTGCGTTAGGACTTTTCTTTTCCGAGCAGCTTGCCTAGGGTCGTGACCAGAACGAATACGTTCACAATAGGGAGTAACCATATGAAAAAGCTGCTTACTGCAACTGCGGCATCCGCTCTGCTGGCTGGTCCGGCTCTGGCCGAAGATATCACGCTGGGCGTCCTGTTCGGCTTCACCGGCCCGATTGAATCACTGGCCCCGGCGATGGGTTCAGGTGCGGAACTGGCAATGGCCGAAGTCACCGAATCTGGCAAGCTGCTGGACGGCACCAAAGTCAGCGCGTCCCGCGCCGATACTGGTTGTATCGACAATGGCCTGGCGACCTCGAACGGAGAGCGTATGATCGCAGATGGCGTTGCTGGCATCATTGGCGGCGACTGCTCGGGTGTGACCGGCGCGATCCTGCAGAACGTCGCTATTCCAAACGGCATGGTGATGATTTCGCCATCGGCGACTTCGCCCGGCCTGTCGACCATGGAAGACAACGGCCTGTTCTTCCGCACCGCGCCGTCGGATGCGCGTGAAGGTCAGGTGATGGCAGACATCCTGAATGACCGTGGCATCAGCTCGATTGCACTGACCTACACCAACAACGATTACGGCAAAGGTTTGGCAGACGCGATCCAGTCCTCGTTTGAGGCGTCAGGTGGCGAAGTGACCATCGTTGCCGCACACGAAGACGGCAAGGCCGACTACTCGGCCGAAGTGGGCGCGCTGGCCTCGGCCGGTGGCGACATTCTGGTTGTCGCGGGTTATCTCGACCAAGGTGGTCTGGGTATCATCCAGTCGGCACTGGACAGCGGTGCGTTTGACACGTTCGGTCTGCCCGGCGGCATGATCGGTGACTCGCTTCCCAACAATGTTGGCCCCGACCTGAACGGCTCGTTCGGTCAGATCGCCGGTTCGGGTGGCGAGGGCGCCGAGAAGTACTTTGCAATGGCTGAAGCCGCCGGTTTCGACGGTTCGTCGCCTTATTCGCCGGAAGCCTATGACGCAGCTGCGCTGTTCATGCTGGCCATGCAGGCCGCAGGCTCGACCAGCCCCGCCGATTACGGCAGCAAGATCATGGACGTCGCCAACGCACCGGGTGAAAAGATCTACCCAGGTGAGCTGGCCAAGGGTCTGGAACTGCTGGCCGCAGGTCAGGACATCGACTATGTCGGCGCGTCCGGCGTTGAGCTGATCGGCCCCGGCGAAAGCGCGGGTTCGTACCGCGAGATCGAAGTGACCGACGGCGAGAACAAAACCGTCAACTTCCGTTGATCCAAGGTTAACAATCATAAAAACAAGCAGCCCGGGCCTTGTGTCCGGGCTGTTTCAATGACAAAAGCCCGCACCATTCGTACAGGGATGTGGCAATAACGCCGGAAAACGGCGGCTAGGGGAAAAGATGATCGTCGTCGAAGACGTGCACAAGCATTTCGGCGGGTTTCATGCGGTGGACGGGGCATCGCTGGAAATCCAAAAGGGCTCGATCACCGGTCTGATCGGGCCGAACGGGGCCGGAAAAACCACTCTGTTCAATGTGATCGCGGGCGTTCTGCCGCCGACCAGCGGGAAGGTCCATATGGATGGTGAGGATATCACCGGCCTGCCCCCGCATGAGCTGTTTCACAAGGGCCTGCTGCGCACCTTCCAGATTGCGCATGAATTTTCTTCGATGTCCTGCCGCGAGAATCTGATGATGGTGCCGGGTGCGCAATCAGGTGAATCGCTTTGGAACACGTGGTTCGGGCGCAAACGCATTGCCGATGAAGAACGCGCATTGAAGGCCAAGGCCGATGAGGTGCTGGAGTTCCTGACCATCGAACATCTGGCCGATCACAAGGCCGGTCAGGTCTCGGGCGGGCAGAAAAAACTGCTGGAACTGGGTCGCACCATGATGGTCGACGCCAAGATCGTGTTTCTGGACGAAGTTGGTGCAGGGGTGAACCGTACCCTACTGATGACCATCGCCGACACAATCCTGCGCCTAAACAAGGAACGCGGCTATACCTTTGTGGTCATCGAACATGACATGGATTTCATCGGCAAAATCTGCGACCCGGTAATCTGTATGGCCGAAGGCAAGGTGCTGGCCGAAGGTACTCTGGACGAGATCAAGGCCAATGAGCACGTGATCGAGGCCTATCTGGGCACCGGCCTGAAAAACAAGGACAAGCTGGAGGCCCAAACATGACCGCTGGCGTGAGCGACAATCCTTATCACGACGACAAGGGCAACAAGGACGCCTCAATCACCAACACACATGGCGTCGGCACCATGACCCCCGCCCATCGCAAAAGCGGTGAGACGCATAAGGTCGAGGGCGGCCCCTTCCTGATCGGCGACACTATGACCGGCGGTTACGGCAAGGGGCCCGACATTCTGCATGACTGCACCATCGCAGTCGATAAAGGCGAAATCGCCGTTATCGTCGGCCCCAACGGCGCAGGAAAATCGACCGCGATGAAGGCGGTCTTCGGAATGCTGGACGTCCGCGCCGGAGCTGTTCGACTGGACGGCGAAGACATCACCAAACTGTCGCCGCAAGATCGGGTGATTAAGGGCATGGGGTTTGTGCCACAGACGTCGAACATCTTCACCTCGATGACGGTGGAAGAAAACCTTGAGATGGGTGCCTTCATCCGCCGCGACGATATTTCGGGAACGATGGAGCAGGTCTATGACCTCTTCCCGATCCTGCGCGACAAACGCAACCAAGCCGCCGGAGAGCTGTCGGGCGGCCAACGCCAGCAGGTCGCCGTGGGCCGCGCGCTGATGACCCAACCTAAGGTGCTGATGCTGGACGAACCCACCGCTGGCGTCTCGCCCATCGTGATGGATGAGCTATTCGACCGGATCATCGAGGTTTCCCGCACCGGGCTGCCGATCCTGATGGTCGAACAGAACGCCCGTCAGGCACTGGAGATCGCGGACAAGGGATACGTGCTGGTTCAAGGGCGGAATGCCTATACCGGCACGGGCAAGGAATTACTGGCCGATCCAGAAGTGCGTAAGAGTTTCTTGGGGGGGTGAGGATGTTTCTGAAGTTCAACCCGGTTGCTCCGATAGCAATACTGTTTACGGCAAACACAGTCGCTTTTGCCGATCAGGCTCAAAACCTATCTTCTCTGTTTTCCTGTAAGTTCGGACCTGAGTGTACCAGAGACAATCAGGACTGCAAAAAATACGATATCTGGATGATCGTCAGACACTACAAATCTGAGGATCAGTATAAATTGTTCGACGCTCTAAATTCTCACGAACAAGAAGCAGAATTTGGCGAAATAGGGGAGCTGCTCGTTTTCGATTCAATGTCTTCAGGAAACGGTGAAAAAGACTTTGGAGCTTTCTCGAAGATGGTTATTGCATCGACAATGGAAGCTTCTCTGCAAGGCGGTGCCATGTGGCGCATGGATGATCTTCCAACGCGTTACACTTCCTATAGCCACGATGGCGCCTGCACGGTGATAAACTAATGGACTTCCTCAATGCCCTTGTGGCGCTCTCCAACTTCGTTCTTGTTCCCGCAATCGCCTATGGCAGCCAGTTGGCGCTGGGGGCTTTGGGGGTGACGCTGATCTATGGCATCCTGCGGTTCTCGAACTTTGCCCATGGCGACACGATGGCCTTTGGCGCGATGATCGCTGTGCTGGTCACGTGGGGCCTACAAGCCGCAGGGGTCAGTTTCGGGCCGCTGCCCACCGCTCTGCTGGCCCTGCCCTTTGCAATTCTGGGCTGTATCGTGCTTGTACTGATCACGGACCGGCTGGTTTACAGGTTCTACCGCGAACAAAAGGCCAAGCCGGTCATTCTGGTGATCGTGTCTATGGGCGTGATGTTCATCATGAACGGGATCGTGCGGTTCATCATCGGCCCGGATGATCAGCGCTTTTCGGACGGAGAGCGGTTCATCGTCTCGGCGCGTGACTTCAAAGCGATGACCGGCCTGCGCGAGGGGCTGGCGATCAAGACCTCTCAGGGCATCACCGTGATCGTCGCTGTTGTCGCCGTTGCATTGCTGTTCTGGTTCCTGAACAAAACGCGCACCGGCAAGTCGATGCGGGCCTACTCTGATAACGAGGATCTGGCCCTACTGTCCGGCATCAACCCGGAACGCGTGGTGATGATCACATGGATCATCGTTGCCGCGCTGGCGACCACGGCGGGTGTTCTCTATGGCCTCGACAAAAGTTTCAAACCCTTCGTCTATTTCCAGCTTCTGCTGCCAATCTTTGCCTCGGCCATCGTGGGCGGACTTGGCAATCCGCTGGGGGCCATTGCGGGTGGCTTCATCATTGCCTTTTCCGAGGTGACCATCACCTACGCGTGGAAAAAGGTACTGACCTATCTGGCCCCTGAAAGCCTTGAGCCCTCTGGCCTGGTCCAATTTCTGTCCACTGATTACAAATTCGCCGTCAGCTTCGTGATCCTGCTGATTGTGCTGCTGTTTAAACCCACGGGCCTGTTCAAGGGGAAAGCGGTATGACCGAGACTGTCAAGAATACGCTGCTTTTCGTTGCCGTCGGCAGCCTGATCCTGCTGACCGGGTTCACGCAAAGCTGGAACGCGGCGATCCTGATCCTGAACATGGGGCTGATCTCGGCCATCATGTCCATCGGGGTGAACCTGCAATGGGGCTTTGCGGGCCTTTTCAACGTCGGCGTCATGGGCTTTGTCGCGCTGGGCGGGCTGGCGGTTGTACTGGTCTCGACGCCGCCGACGCCGGGCGCGTGGACCGGCGGGGGCTTTGGCGTCATCCTCGCGCTGCTTCTGGGCGCAGCGACGGTTGTAGCCGCTGTGATCACCGCGCAGAAGATGCCCAAAGGGCGGGTACAAACCTTGGCGATCATCGGCATTCTGATCGTCGGATTCTTTGTCTACCGAGCCATTTTCGACCCCAACGTCGCCGCGATAGAGGCCATCGACCCTGCGGTCGCGGGTAATATCGGAGGCCTGAACCTGCCCGTTCTGCTTGCTTGGCCCGCCGGAGGTCTGCTGGCTGCTGGTGCGGCGTGGCTGATCGGGAAAACCGCGCTGGGTCTGCGTTCGGATTATCTGGCGATTGCGACGCTGGGTATTGCCGAAATCATCATCGCCATCATGAAAAACGAAGACTGGCTGGCCCGCGGCGTCAAGAATGTCTACGGCATCCCGCGCCCTGCGCCTGTGGTCGGCTATGAGGTCGAGTTGCAAGCAGATCCCGGATTCATCGCCCGCGCCGAATGGCTGGGTCTTGACCCAGTCACGGCCTCGACGCTTTCGGTCAAGCTGGGCTATTCGCTGCTGTTCACCATAGTGCTGCTGGTGCTGCTTTGGATGGCACAGATGGCGCTGAAAAGCCCATGGGGACGGATGATGCGCGCCATTCGCGACAATGAAGTTGCGGCCGAGGCGATGGGCAAGGACGTCACCCGCCGCCATTTGCAGATCTTCGTTTTGGGCTCCGCGATCTGCGGTATTGCGGGCGCGATGATGACCACACTGGACGGGCAGCTGACGCCGGGCACCTACAATCCGCTGCGCTTTACCTTCCTCGTCTGGGTGATGGTGATCGTCGGCGGCTCGGGCAACAATTTCGGCGCGGTTCTGGGCGCGTTCCTGATCTGGTTCCTGTGGGTCCAGGTCGAGCCGATGGGCCTTTGGCTGATGAACCTGATTACTTCAACCATGCCCGAAGGCAGCGCATTGAAGGCGCATCTGATCGACAGCGCTGCCCATATGCGCCTGTTCACGATGGGTTTGATACTGTTGATCGTCCTCAGGTTCAGCCCACGCGGATTGATACCAGAAAAGTAACAGTTATCTCAAAAGCGACGAAACCGTGCCTCTTTTCAGGCGCGGTTTCTTGATCTAAGCGCGCTGTCCGTCTAGACGGGGTACAACCAGTTTGGCATTGGCCGAAATCCCACGCGTTTACGGGAATTTAGAAAATCCGTAGAATGATGCGACCACCCTGTCGAGTATAAAAGAGTTCACATGACTTCGACGCTGACCAAATCACTGCTGCTGCTTCCCCTGATCGCCGGATTGGCAGCTTGCGTTCCAAGCCCGGAAGATTTTGAAACCACACCGGTCAAAGTCCAAACTCCGAAGGGTGAAGTTACGTGCCAACTGTACCGCCCTGATCGCGTCATTTGGGACCGCGCGATTGATTTCCCGGCCACCAAAATGACGGTCCCCGAGGCGGATGCCTATTGCAAGCAGGAAGGCCAGCGCCGCCTTAAGGGCTAAGCCTGTCGCCGGGGCGGTCCGTGACTGTCCCCGGCCCTACCTACTTTTGAACAATCCACCCAGAATGCCGCGCACGATGCGGCGGCCTGTTGTTCCTTTCAGTTCTTTGATGACCGCCTCGCTCATGGCGGAGGCAAAGCTGTCTTTCTTGCGCATCACGCGTGAGGATGACCGCCCAACCCGGCTGCCGGAGTATCTGCGCGCCGTTGCGAATTCCCGCTCGGCCACGGATTGGGTTTCGATTTCTTCCTCGGCCTTTTCTGCCGCCTGAGCGGCCGCATCTGCGCGGGTCTGAAGGATTTCAAAGGCCGATTTTCTGTCCTTCAGCTCTCGGTACTTCGCCTCCATCGACGAAGCGGCAACAATGGCTTGACGCTCAGCCTTCGTGATTGGCCCTAACTGAGACCCCGGCGGACGAATCAAGGTCCGCTCGACCACGCCAGGTACGCCCTTTTTCTCCAGCATCGAAGTGACCGCCTCGCCTACGCCGACCTCGCGGATCGCGGCTTCGGTATCGAAAGCGGGGTTCTCTCGGTAGGTCTCCGCCGCCAGACGCAAGTTCTTGCGGTCGCGCGCGGTGAAGGCCCGCAGCGCATGTTGAACCCGGTTGCCCAATTGGCCCAGAATATCTTCGGGTATGTCGGCGGGGTTCTGGGAAATGAAATACACCCCCACGCCCTTGGACCGGATCAGGCGTGCGACTTGTTCCACCTTGTCCACCAAAACCTTGGGTGCATCTTCGAACAGAAGATGCGCTTCGTCGAAAAAGAATACCAGTTTAGGCTTGTCGGGGTCGCCCACCTCGGGCAGTTCTTCGAACAATTCGCTGAGCAGCCACAGCAGGAACGTCGCATACAGCCGGGGCGACCCCATCAGCTTGTCCGAGGCGAGGATGTTCACGACCCCCTGCCCTTGCGCGTCGGTGTGCATAAGATCAGCCAGTTCCAGTGCGGGTTCACCAAACAGGTTCGCGCCGCCCTGATTTTCTAGCACCAGCAGCCGCCGTTGGATCGCACCAATCGAAGATGTCGAGACATTGCCAAACCGTAATGAAAGCTGGCCTCGGTTCTCTCCCACCCAAACCAGCAGCGATTGCAGGTCCTTGAGGTCAAGCAGTGGCATCCCTTCGTCATCAGCCACACGGAAGGCAATGTTCAGGATACCTTCCTGCGCCTCGCTGAGGTCCATCAAGCGCGATAACAGCAGCGGACCCATCTCGGTTACAGTGGTGCGGACGGGATGACCCTGCTCTCCGAACAAATCCCAGAACGTGACCGGACAAGCGCCATAGCTATAGTCCGAAAACCCGATTGTCTGGGCGCGATCCTGAAACGCCTGATGAAGTTTGTGCGCTGCGCTGCCCGCCTTGGCCAACCCCGAAAGATCGCCCTTAACATCCGACAAAAATACGGGCACCCCGGCCTGCGAGAAACCCTCTGCCAGAATTTGCAGAGTCACTGTTTTTCCGGTCCCGGTCGCACCCGCGATCAGCCCGTGGCGGTTGGCGTATTTCAGCGTCAGGTTTTCCGGTTCGCTGTAGCCATCCCCGGCTCCGCCCAAAAAGATATTGTTTTGCATATGAAATTTGCCCCAATTTCCACCGGTCTGAGGGCAGCATACAAATTTAACAAATAACTGCGATAGTCTATTCGCCGCCTGTAACCAAACCGGAAGCAGGCGGCAGACTTCCTCCCTGTCGACTGGCCGCGCCTTTGGGCGCGGCTTTTTTCACGAAAACCGCCGAAGTGATCAATTTTTCAGGTTAGCAGTTGACCGTCGCGATTCCCTCTCGTAACGTCTGCGCATAACTAAGTCGGCCAGTCCGACGGGGAGAAAATTATAGAAAAGGGAGCCGCTCCACCGGCTCCCTTTTTTTGTTGCTCCAACGATAGTTTTCATCTGTGGACAGGCAAAAATCCGATCACATCAACGCATTTTCTTGGCATAGTGCCTGACACCCTGCCGGAACAGTGTTAGACCGTGCAAAAAGCGTATCCACAGAACCGAGGCGTTCATGATCAAGAAACTTCTCACTCTCAATGTTGTTGCCGCCATGCTTTGGGCCGGGGCGGTCGCGGCGCAGGAAAATCAAGCCGACACTACAACTGCTCCGCAGACTCAGGCTGGCGCGGATTTGGATCTTGGCGAGGAAGGACCACGCGTAGGTAGCCGCTACATCAAAGAAGAGCACGGTGATTGGATGATCTCGTGTGTGAAGACTGAAGCAGGTGAAGATCCCTGTTTCCTCCGCCAAATTCTGGCCGGTGACCAGGGGCAGCCCATTGCCGACATCACTATTCAGAATCTGCCCGAGGGCTCTCCCGCTGCCGCCCGAGCAACGGTCGTAGTTCCGCTTGAAATCCTGTTGCAGGCACAGCTTGCTCTGTCCATCGACGGCGCACCTGGCAAGCGGTACAACTATCACCATTGCAACCCGGTCGGATGCCTCGCACAGCTTGGGTTCACTCAAGGTGACATTGACGCAATGAAAGCAGGGACAACGGCAACGCTGTCGTTGGTGTCTTTGTTGGCACCGACTCAGTTGTTGGAAATGGAAGTCTCGCTGGCCGGATTCACCGCTGGTTTTGATACGCTTGAGCCTGCGCAAAACTAACCGAACCGCCGGAGCGCGCTGTCAGAAGACAGCGCGTTCCTTTTAGACTTGCCTTAGAGCAAGAACAGCATTCAGGCCACCAAAGGCGAACGCATTGCTCAGCGCAACTTCTACCTTGGCTTTGCGGGCTTCGTTCGGAACCACATCCAAAGCGCATTCCGGGTCAGGTTCCTCATAGCCGATCGTAGGCGCAATCACGCCGTCACGCAGTGCCATAATGCAGGCCAACAGTTCTACCGCGCCGGTACCGCCGATCAGGTGTCCATGCATGGATTTGGTGGACGATATCATCAGATCATCCGCATGCGGACCAAAGACATCCGCCACTGCCGCGCATTCGGTCTTGTCATTGGCCGCCGTGCCGGTTCCGTGCGCGTTGATATAGCCCACCTGATCGGCATTGATCCCACCATCCGCCAAAGCGCCCGAAATTGCCCGAGCCGCGCCTTGTTTGCTGGGCATCACGATATCTGCGGCGTCCGAAGTCATGGCAAACCCCACCACTTCACACAGGATCTCGGCCCCACGCGCGCGGGCGTGTTCGTACTCCTCAAAAACAAAGACACCTGCGCCTTCGCCCTGAACCATACCGTTGCGGTTTGCGCTGAACGGACGGCAGGCGTCTTTGGACATGACCCGCAGCCCTTCCCACGCCTTGACGCCGCCAAAGCACAGCATGGATTCCGCTCCACCCGTCAGCATCGCCGGGGCCGCGCCGCTGCGCACCATCTGGAACGCCAGAGCCATCGCGTGATTTGACGAGGCACAGGCGGTCGAGACCGTAAAGCTGGGCCCTTTGAGGTTATGTTCCATAGATACGTGGCTGGCCGCCGCGTTGTTCATCAGCTTGGGCACGACAAAGGGGTGAACCCGGTTCTTACCGTCCTCATAGACTGAGCGGTAATTGTCATCCCAGGTCGACACGCCGCCACCGGCTGTTCCCAAGACAACGCCTGAGCGCGCCGCTAGATCGCCATGAAATTCGATCCCAGACTGTTCGATTGCTTCTTTTGCCGCCGTCAGGGTGAATTGCGTAAACCGATCATACAGGGTCATCTGTTGGCGGTTGAACCGGCCCTCGGCCTCGAACCCGCGCACCTGACCGCCAATCTTGATGGCAAGGCGCTCGACATCGCGGAACTCAAGTTCGGAAATACCGCAGCGCCCCTCGCGCATCGCCTCAAGCGTCGCCGGAACGGAGTGGCCCAACGAGTTGATCGTGCCCGCACCGGTAATAACAACGCGTTTCATGATCCTGCGTCAGACCTTTTCCGACACGAGCTTTTCGATACCGGCGATGATCGCAGCGACATTCGAGATGTCAAAATCGCTGGCTGTCGGCTCGTTGGCATTGAACGGGACTGAGATGTCGAACTCTTCCTCGATGGCGAAGATGCTTTCGACCAGCCCAAGGCTGTCGATCCCCAGATCTTCGAGCGTACTTTCGGGCGTCACATCCGAAGGGTCCAGCACGGCCTGTTCGGCGATGATGGCGATGACGCGATCGGTGATGCTCATGTCGATCCTCTGATTATCCCGTTGAGGGTGATTTAATCACTCGGCGACTGTTTGAAAACAGCCTTTTTCAACGCCTCTACGTCACGGGCCATGCGCGGCAGGCGGCGTTGCGCTTTGTAAATGTCCGTATGAGATTCCATTTTTATTCCCGGATAACCCATGATGACACGGCCCGCTGGTACGTTGGACAGGATCTTTGTGCCACCGCCTGAGATCACGCCATCGCCAATAAAAATATTGTCGACCACACCGGTCTGACCGCCCAAAACGACGTTGTTTCCAATCTCGACCGAGCCTGACACACCGGTTTGCCCGCACAGCAAGCAATCGCGCCCCACGCGGGTATTGTGGCCCACATGGACCAGGTTATCCAGTTTCGAGCCGTCGCCGATCCGGGTATTGCGGATCGTACCATTGTCGACAGTGCAGTTGGCGCCAACTTCGACATCATCACCGATCTCGACCGCGCCAAGTGAGTGAATGCGCAACCAGCTTTGGGCCCGTGCGTCGCCCTTGTCGCCCATGGTCTTGCGCACGTTTTCAACGTCCGACACCTCGGGCGTGACAAAGCTGAACCCGTCGCCGCCGATACGCGCGCCGGGTTGCGCGGTAAAGCGGTCTCCGATCTGTGCGCGGGCACCGATGCTGACCATTTCGCGCAGCATGGCGTTCTGACCCAGAACTGCATCCATCCCGACCACACAATGCGCCCCGATAACCGAACCCGCGCCGATTTTGGCCCGAGCGCCGATCACCGCCAATGGGCCGATCGAGACGTCTTCGCCGATCTCTGCCGTTGGGTCGACAACGGCTGACGGGTGAATGCCGGGCGCAATCCCCTGCCCCCGGTCCAGCATCGCGGTGATCCCCGCCATTGCCATCCGTGGACGCGGAACAAAGATGGCGGCCTGCAACCCCATGGCCTGCCAATCCGCACCTTCCCACAACACGGCCGCGCGGGCCGCGCCGTTGCCCAAAGCCTCGGCATATTTGGGGGACATTGCCATCGCCAGATCATCAGGACCTGCATCCGCCGGTTCCGCTGCGCGCGCGATGATCAGGCTGACATCGCCCTGACATTCCGCGCCAAGGGCATCGGCAATCTGCTGAATGGTATAGTGCATGTCGGGTTCCCCGGATTAAGGCCTAATCCGGTGATTACCCCTGAACGTCCGGCAGGGCCACCCCCGCTTTCTGCAAAGCGTCCCAGATTTTCTGATCTCGGCTGTAGACGTCACGGCGATACTGAACCTCGCCTTTGGGGCCGATATAGGCCGTGCGATAGATCAAATGCACCGGGACGTGCTGTTTCAGAGGCACCGTGGTTTCCTTGCCGGTTGCCAGAACCCGCTGGAAAAACGCCCTTGGGTTTTCCTCCTGCTTGGCCAGCAACGCGTAGGCAAACTCAAAGGGTTGCGCCAGCCGGATACAGCCATGCGAAAACGCCCGCGACTCGCGCGCGAACAGAGATTTCTGGGGCGTATCATGCAGATAGATATTGTACTGGTTGGGGAACATGAACTTCACCAACCCCAACGCATTGCTTTTGCTGGGCGGCTGACGCATCGCAAACGGGAAGTTGCGCGCGGTGAATTGGGTAAAGTCCACTGCGCCCCGGTCAATCTGCCGCCCACTGCGATCAGTGATATGTATATGGTTCACCGCATTCGGGTTCGATTGCAGCTGCGGCAGGTATTCTTTTGTGATGATCGAGCGTGGTACATACCAACTAGGGTTGATGACCATATGCTCCATCTCATCCGAGAATTCCGGGCTGCGGCGATCGTGAACGTTCTTTCCAATGACCGCACGCGTTTCAAACGTCACCAAGCCATCATCAACGATCTTGGCCGAGAAATCCGCCTGATTGACCAGAATATGCCGCTCGCCCCGCTCGCGCGGCAACCAGCGTTCCCGCTCCAGCGCCACGTAAACCGCCCGCAGCCTGTCTGAGGCAGAGCGGTTCAGTTCAGTAATCGTCCCCTGCCCCGCGACCCCGTCCGAGGCTAATCCGTGCGCAGTTTGGAAGTCCTTCACAGCGGCAAGCATCGCGTCATCAAAGCGCGGGCTGGCGGAGGGTTTCAGATAACCCATGGCAACCAACCGGTTGCGCAGCTTGATCACATTGGGACCGGTATCACCAAGTTCCAGCTTGTCCTGAGGCACAGTCGCACCCCATCCGCCCTGATCGATCAAAGCTTTCAAGGCCACTTTCTGCTTCATCAATGCCCGATACTGGGCGGTCTGCGGCGCAAGTTGATCAAAATAGGCCGCGTTCTCGGACACGACCCCTTGCAAATGATCCACGGTCGAGCGGCGCTGTACCTTGCGCACCAACCCCTCATCGATATCCGCAGGCCGGAGCGCTCCGGAATAAAGGTCATTTGCATATGCGATAAAGGCCCGGCTCAGCGCCATTTCGACAGCGCCCAGATCCCGGACCGAACGGGCCTCTTGCATCTTGGTCAACAGCGCCTCGACGTTATAGGCATCGGGCAGGCCGTGCATGTGGGCAGTGGCCAACGCCTGAATCAGGCTCGCACGACGCGTCGCATGTTCTGGCGTCTCACCCACCCAAATCGGTGTAAACCCGTTCGCGCGGTAAAAATCAGCAATCTCCGATCCGGACGGAGCAGATTCGGCCACGGCCATCTGAAAGGCAGTGGCCGGTTTGTCGGGAGTGTTGGCCACGCCGGTCGTGGCCGCCAAGCAAGCAGCAAGAGCGAGAACACTGGATGCACGAAAAAATGCTCGCATGGGATAACCTTTATTCTTCAACACTCTACGCGCGCCTGTATCCACGCCGAACAAATATGCTGGCCGGTCGACGGGCTTGTCCATTCACAAATACATCACATCGATGCTTCTTTACCCGCCTGATGCGCGTTTGCATCGACCACAGTCCCGCTAACCCTTGGCGCCTGAAAATTATACGCATTTGTGTCATCTGCGCAAAAAACTGCCGAAAATTCCCCCTTGAAAAGATGAATATGAAAGACTTCTTGGCTGGATTTTGCGTCTGTGCCATAAAACCCGTACTTGGGATGGGAAAAAATTAAGAACGCGCACGTAACATCGTGTGCAGGCAGGAACAGTACGGGACGAACTTAAAATGACGACGAGCAGTTCCTCGGGCATGACCCGGCGGGCCCTATTGGGCGCATTTGCGGCAACGGCAGTGGTTGCAGCACCAACATATTCCAACGCAGCAGGTTTCCTCCGCGGCGGCGGCGACATTCGCCGTATCCGGATGTACTCCGGGCGCACCGGCGAGCGTATCGATATGATATATTGGGTCGATGGAAAATACATCAAGGACGCTGTCAAAGAAGTGAACCACTTCATGCGTGACTGGCGGACGGACCAAGTCAAGGACATGGACCTGCGCACCATCGACATCATGGCTGCCTCACATAACCTGCTGGACGTTGACGAACCCTACACGCTGCTGTCTGGCTACCGCTCACCTCAGACCAATGCGATGCTTCGGTCCCGGTCGCGCCGCGTGGCCAAGAACTCACTTCATATGAAGGGTCAGGCCGCTGACCTGCGCTTGTCGTCCCGGTCAGTCTCGCAGATGGCCAAGGCCGCCATATCCTGCCGTGCGGGCGGGGTGGGCAAATACTATCGCTCGAATTTCGTGCACATGGATTGCGGCGATATCCGTAGTTGGGGCGGGTAAGCACCAACATACAAAACCAACCCGTATTCTCGACCGCCGGCCCCCAAGACCCGGCGGTTTTTTTGTGCGCGCGTCCCCTGTCCAGATTCAATCGACCCAGAGCGCGAACAGGAAAATTCAAAGGAAAATGGCGCACCTGAGATGCGCTGTATATACGTGACGATACGGAATGCATCGCTCCTAATCGGCTTATTTTATTGACTATCTGTTATGATCCGTTACGACCTTTAGCGACATAAGGTGTACAAACAGGCGACCGGGCAATGACCAAGAAAAAAGGAAAAAGGAAACTAAAATACGTTTACCTCGTGGTTTCGATTGAGCAGGGCAAAGAAGGCTCAATCATTGATCATGGTGTAACCCATGTTTTCGACAACAAAGAAGCAGCCATCGAAACAGCAAGACGGATGGCATGCTTTAGTTCCGGCAGTTCGACAATAGAATTGGAAATCACCGAAGAATTGCAGGACTATTGGATCGAATGCCGATGCCGCTTTGAAGGCAAACTCTACTCTGAAGTCCACAAAATAAACTTGGACTCCGAGCCAGACGACGATTGGGAACCGTTGGTTTTGTAATGGCTCTTACCAAGCGCAATCTTACCACCCTTTTACCAGGTAGACACGCAGATAGCGGTCAGAATGGTACAATAGGATTATACCTCAACGTCACGGCCACGGGCGCACGTAGCTGGATTGGTCGCATCAAGGTAGCAGGCCGAACCTATCAATTCGGTCTCGGCAGCCTGCGCGACATTGACCTTGAGGACGTCCGCGACGAATGGCGTACCATCAGACGCAGCATCCGGCGCGGTACAGACCCGAAAAGCATCAAGACCAGAGGCACGACCGGCGATCTGTTCTCGACCGTGGCGCACCGCGCCTTTGCGGCCCGTGCTGGCCGTCTCAAGGACGCCAAGAAATCACAATGGCTGTCGAGCCTAGAGCAACACTTAGGACCGCTCTGGGACAAACCCATCCAGCAGATCACCGCACCTATGCTGTTGGACCAGTTGTCCCCGCTGGTCGTTTCAAAGACCGAGACGGCGCGAAAGGTCATTGGTCGGGTCGGGGCCACATTTGACTATGCGATGGCGTTGGGTTTGGCGCAGATGAACCCAGCACCAGCAGTGCGATCCGCAGCACCATGGCCCGCCAAGGTGGTCAAACACCACAAGGCCGTTCCGTGGCAGGATGCCCCTGCCCTATTCCAACGTATAGCCAGGCTGGACACCATTGGTAGTGCGGCACTGGTGGTCACCATCCTGACCGGCGCACGCGGCGGTGCTGTACGGCACATGATTCCCGATCAGGTAAACGGCGACACATGGACCTGTCCGGCTGAGGTTATGAAAATGAACCGGGATTATGATTATCCACTGGTGGGTGCCGCACGGTCCGTTGTGGACCGGTACGCAGCCGTTGCTGATCCGTGGATATTCCCCGGCCAGAAAGGTCCAATCTCGGACATGACGATGCTCAAGGTGATGCGCGATCTAGACGTGCCGTATACCGTGCATGGCTGGCGATCCACCTTGACCGATTGGGCGCGGGATGAACTGCACGTTGATGACCAGATGATCGATGCCCTGCTGTCTCACCAGAAAGAAGCCAAGCGGGTCGCATATGCCCGCTCTGACCTGTTGGAACGGCGTCGAGTCGTATTGAACCGTTGGGCTGAATACCTATTGACGCAACGTCATCTTTGAGTTCAGACATATATGGTAAAAACATAGATTTTATACAGTTCAAACACTTACATACCGTTATCTCTATATGATTATTCATATAAGTATTATTACATAAAATCAGTTACTTACGAATCATCTTTGGTATGCTTAGCTACGTTTCATCACGTTATGATGGAACGTTATCAATGACACCCGAACAGACATATAAGCAGTGGGATTGGACAGAACCGGCCACTTTCCCACCCGGTAAAAAGGCCGACCAGCTTGGCGTTGATGGACCGGCTTTGGCCCGTCAGAGACGTCTGGATGTCGGACCCGCATTTGTACAAACCGGACCGATCACCCATCGCTATTGGGCTGATGGCAGGACACGCCTTGAGCAACTGGCGTACCTACGGGCGGTTACAGATGACGCAGCATAGCGCAGCCCAGTAGAGCCAAGTTTAGCTTAGCAAAGCGTAGCACAGGGACGTTCGCTTGGACCGACCATCCCCGAGTGGATACGAGCGTCCGTTTCGGGATGGGAGACCATCACGCACCCGATTAAAGCCTAGCGGTGCGAAGTAAAGCCAAGTGAAGCGCAGCATAGCCCGTGAGAGCGAGCGGGACCGCAATACTGTCGCGGTCTGTTGAAACTGTAACACACGCGAGGCCAACTGCACGTTTCGGGACGCTTTGGCTGATCTGGTGAGTGGGGCTGACCCACCACCGTTGACCCGTAGCGGCTGACACAGGCAGACTGCCCGAGCGTCAACACAAGCCATGAAATACCGACGCGCGGAAAGAAAATGACCCGGCATGCATGGGGCAAGCCGGGCCGTAAAAATCGGTCCATGAGAAAGGCCGAGAGTAACCCGCACCAATACGCCAATAAAGGAACGGCTTGTGACAGACATTATCTCGACACCCGACACAACACAAGGTATTGCAATACCCCACAAGATGCAGGGGCAGACGTTGCACCAGCAATGGTTACAGGCCGGGTTTACCGATACGATACCCGTCATTCCGCCAGATGCCGTGCTGCACGAGACCAGCAAGGTAGACCCCAAAGCCCGTGGCAAGGTGCCGGGTGACTATTATGGCGGTGCGTTCGACGGCATGGGGAATTGGCCGTCATATGTGATGGACGAGGCCAAGGCGATCCGCTGGGACAGTCTGGGTGCAAATGTCGGTCTCAAGACCGGCGTGCGCTGGACCGTGCTGGACGTTGACGTCACCTGCGAACATACCGCACAGGCCATGGTCAGCCGCGCTCACCAGCTTGGTAACGGTGCCTATTTCATCCGATGGGGCCAGACACCAAAATTTGCCGTCCTGTTTTCCATAGCACCCGGCGAAACGATCCGCAGACGCCAGTATCCGATCAAGCGTGACGGTGAGACCCAACGAATTGAAATCATGGGTGTCACCGCCAAAGGCAGACCGTCACAGGTCGTGGTTGCCGGGACGCATCCGTCCGGACGTCCTTATCAGTGGGATAAGCCACCACGGGCCGATCAGGTGATACCAGCCACAGCGGCACAGATGGATTATCTGGTCGATGAAATGCTGACCATCGCTGAGGCTCATGGTTGGACCAAAGGTCGGGCCAGCAACGTCAACACGTCCAATGACGGCTTGTCCGGTCTGGGTAGTGAGCCATATGACCCGCGTCTGGTCGCACCTGTGGTCGCGTGCATTGCAAATGATGATTACGAATATGACGACTGGATAGCTATCGGATACGCGATCAAAAACGCGTGCGGTGGCGGTGGCTGGGAATTGTTCGACGCCATGTCCCGTAGAGCGCAAAAGAACGATCCGGAATTTACCAAGCGGGTTTGGGACGGCTTTGAAGCGGACGGTTATTCCGGCTTTGGAAAACTGGTCTATTGGGCAAGACAGTCCCAAGGTGGACAGCTACCTGGTGATTTGGAAATGCGCGTGCGGCAAGGTATGGCACTCAAAGGTGCGTTACAGGCCGGAATGCCAGAGATTGCACCGGGCGTGCCGTCTGTGCCGGTCAATGGTGCGTCTGCGTCACTCAACGGTGAGATAATACCAGCCGGTCAGGACATGACCGTTATGGGTGCTGGTGGTGTTGAGTTTACGCAAGACGACAAAGGCAATCTGGTTACCAACGCAGCCAACATTGAAGCGTATTTTATGAACTCGGACCTTTGGCGCGGTGTGTTCACGTTTGACACGTTCCAACAGCGACCCGTGTTTGGCCGTGACTGTCCGTTATTGGGTGTTGTGGCCGGTGATCTGGTTGAGGACCGCCATATCATCCAGACCATGATGTGGTTTCAACGGCACGTGTTTAAAAAGGTAACCCACACGGACGTTCACAACGGTTTTCTGGCCGCTATGCATCGCAACCGGTTCGACCCCCTGCAAGACTACCTCAACGGCCTGAAATGGGACGGCACGCAACGCATTGGGTCGTGGCTGTGGAAGTATTGCGGCGTTAAAGCAGATGACCCGATCTATTTGACCTATCTGGCCGCTGTGGGCCGCAAATGGCTGATTGGGGCCGTAGCCCGTGCCATGAAACCCGGCGAGAAAATGGACAACGCGTTAATTTTTGAAGGTCCGCAAGGTGTCGGCAAGTCGTCAGCGCTGCGTGCGCTTTGTCCCGACCCAGAATGGTTTGGTGATGGTTTGCCAGATTTTCACGATAAGGACTCCAAGGTCTACATTCTGGGAAAGTGGATCATTGAGTTAGCGGAACTGACCCAGCTTAAAAAATCGGAACTGACACAGGCCCGACAATTTTTGGCGCAACAGGTGGACGATTTTCGTCTGCCGTTCGGACGTCTCAACACGCGCGTACCGCGTCGTATGGTGTTTGCCGGATCGACCAACAGTGACGATTACCTGAGAGACCCGGCAGGCGAGCGTCGGTTCTGGATCGTCCAGACCAACGGCAAGTTTGACATTCCCGGTCTGACGGCTGTGCGTGATCAGTTATGGGCCGAGGCGTTGCAGGCGTATCGCAACGGTGAGGCTTGGCACCTGACACCCGCTGAGGATCGTGCGGCACGTGAGATACAGATGGACCGTGTGCAGATCGACCCTTGGCAAGAGACACTTGGCAATCTGTTGGTCAATCGTCCAGAGACCAGCATACCAGAGTGTTTTGCGCTGATGGGTATTGAGGACAAAGCACGCACAACGGCACAACGTAACAGGATCAAGACAGCGTTAATTGGTCTCGGTTACGTGCGTGACGGACAGTTTCAACAGCGTGGACCGCTGCGCAAAAAGGCTCGCTACGTCTTAAAATAGTGGGACACGGTAGTGGGACACGACTTGGTAAAAAGTGGCCTATATGTAAATTCATATAGAAAATGGACATGGGATACGACCAAACTCTTAAGAGGACAAATTAAGACCTTTTATTTAATAAATACTAAGTAGTTAGGTATATAGGTTTGCTCATATAAGGCTAAAATAATCAGTTGTGTCCCACTGTCGTGTCCCACCCTTCTCATACTAATATAGGAATCGCGTGTCCCATGTCCCAGCAGACGTGTGAAAACAACGTGTGATATATGGTTGGGGCATATACGGATGTTACCCAGACCCAGCAACCAAACACACAGGACGGACCGTGTGTGGCGTGTGTAAAGCGTATAGATAAAAACATATAGCGGTTTGATTACAGGTGTGACTCCGTTTCGTAACTCCGAGTTACGATTTCTGGCACAGGTATAATCATCACGTTGCGTCTGATGCTGACCGTTGCGTGCGTTACGGTCCGGTCGGTCCGGTGGGCTGTGGCTAGACCGGGGGGGATGAGTCAAAAAGATTTGGTCGGGGGCCGTCACCGCGTGGGGGTGACCGTAAATACAGCAACGACTAAAAATCGCTCAAGTATCTGACTCTATGGTTCATCTGTTTATGATAGTATTTTCTTTCAAGGCTGTGGATTTCTCATAATTTTTGGCTATAATGATTCTCGCGCACGCGGCCCGGCGCGTGTCCTTGGTCGTGCCGATGTGTGGCTGCGAACCTTCTGACTATACCTACAAGAGAAACAAAAAAGCTGATCAAACCGCAGCCTAACGCTATCGTTCGCTACGTGAGCCGACAAACTATCCGTTGCCGAACCGGCGGTTCGCATCAAAGCGTTAAAGTGGAGTTCAAGGGGTCCGCTTGCAACAGGTTCATTTTGATTTTCCCGCTCACCTAAGCACAAAAAGCACAGAAACACTTGAGCAGAACTCAATGAGTTGCCGAGGCAGAGGTTTCCGGTTTCTAACCGTTTCTTGCTTGTTACTTTCTGTCATAAAGGAAAAGTGGGAAGGACTGTGAGTTACCAATGGAAATTGACGCTTCGAGAGCTGCACACTTAATCAAATGCCTTCAAGAGCAAGGATTAAGTGAACATGACGTCACTGGCATCTTGACGCGCTGCGGAATTCCAAAAAAATCTGTCTGGCCCGTCCCTGAGAAAATCACTTACCTGGAAGAGGCCGAATTGGTTCGCGCGGCTTGCGATGCCGTTGGCGATGTGACTTTTGCTGCTGCGTCAGCACTCTCTTTCCGTGAAAGTACGACCATTACTGGATACATCGGCAAATACTCTCGAAATTTGGGCGATGCTATCGAGAATACAGCCCGTTTTCATGATCTTATCGATCCGGCCCTTGCCTTTAGATTAAGAGTATCAAGCAATGTAGCCTCGATCGAAGTTAGTTGGAAAGATGCCAGTTTCGGGAAGTTTCACCGTCACACCGAGTACTTGCTTTTCCTCGCTCTATCTCGGATGCGTCACTTGGCCAAGACAGGTTTCTATCCTTTGGAAATCCGCTTTGATCACCAAGCCGGGAAGTCTGCTAGTTCATTTTCCAAGATCGGAGGATTCCCAGTTGTTTTTGAGGCAGAAAAACCAGAAATTGTCTTGGGCCACACAACGCTCGAACTCCCAATTCCGTCCTTCGATCCGAAGCTGCGGGATCACCTAATTGCTTATGGAAATAGGCTTCTATCAGAAGTCGACAAACCCACACAAAACCTTCGCGCAATGATTGAAAGTCAAATTATCGCGGTGCTTCCTGGCAAAGTTCCTTCTGCACAGGAGGTTGCAGGAAATTTGGGGTTGAGTACTCGCACTTTTGGGAGACGACTGACAGAAAGTGGCCTCAGTTACAGAACAATTGTTGACGACTTGCGGTACGACCTAGCGAAAACTCTTATCAAAGACGGTATGAGCATGACTGAAGTAGCTTTTTCACTAGGTTACGCTGACCAAGCCGCGTTCTCGACAGCTTTCAAAAGGTGGTCTGGTTCACCACCCTCAGCATCTGTAAAGGGCCAGGACTCATAACCAAAAGATGACGGTAGCGGCGATGCAAATTGCCGACGAAGACAGTTCTCCGAATCGGCCGTAACGGGTCACGGTGCGCCGCCAATCTTTTGGTCGGCAAACAGGTTTTTACACGATGGCGTTTGCGATACCGCTCAGCATCGTGGTCGGCAAGATTTCCTTGTCCCCAACGCGCTGAATGCACGCAGTGATACCGCGTGCAAGAACAGGGATCATGTCTTCCGTTTCTGTATTACCTCTGAAGCCTGAAATTCAATACGAATGCTTAGAGCCGATAGCATTGACGTGTCTCAGACTGCAGGTCATCGATCCTGCAGGACAATATCCCATCGCGCTGGGTCGTTGGGGTCTTGTGCCTCGATGAATGCGTAGTGAGTTCTGTTCCAAGGAAGCACCCGGTTGGTCAGGTTGTCCAAAACGTAGTCTCCCTTCGATGTCCTAACGACTAACACCGCATGCCCTTCGTGGTGAAGGTCCAGCACTGTTACGAGAAGCAAGTGATCCGGAGAGATGCCCATTTTTTGAAGTTCAACCTTCTTGAGCATTGCGATGTCTTCGCAATCCCCGCCTAGGTGCGAGGGCAGCGCCCATTTTTCAAGAACGTGATACTGGCTCTCGTCGGAAACTTCTGGAGTTTTTTGGTTAACGCTTTGATTAACCTTTTTAATCTTCTTCCAGTCAGCATCGGTAATCTGATGAGGGTGCGGTGATTTTTGACAAATTGGCGGATAACTCTCACAGACACCTTCAAAACCCTTGGGCGCTGGCCATTCCCGGCCCAAGTGCATGATGGTGTCCGCATTAGATGCTGGTGCCAAGGTGCAAAGGACACCACAAAGAATAGCTAAAAAACCTAACCTCAAAATCATTTTGACAAATCATCCTCAGATTATCCAAACCAGATTATGTCCGGCCAAAGCGCAAAATCAAATAGCGCCGCCTCTCGCCACCCGTGCTTTGTGGGTTGCAAGGCTTTGTTCAAACGTTGTTATGTTCCCATAATTTGCTTCAAAGCGATTTTTGAAATCAATATATTCGGAGCAGCGTTGGCCATTTTCCCGACAGTCAATCATCAGCTCCTCTCCGACCTGATATTCCCGTGTCAAACGTTCGGTTCTGCTAGCACAAGCGGCAAGCAGAAACAGGGCAAATAAGGCCATCATCCTAAGCATTGAAGTCTCCGGTTCTGGTTTTAGCCTAGCGTTCCATGAATGTGTATCTCGTACAAGCCGAGCCTCAGTCCAGTGCTGCAGACTTTATCTGCGAAACTCGCCTTTTTGGGATGCGAGGCCAGAACCTAACAATACCCGGCTCGTGCAATTCTTGCCCTGGCTTCCGGGGTTTCCAAGCTACGATAGCGACCCCCTGAATAACGCCTACAGTCCAGCGCATGCCCAGCAGTAATTGAGGCCGCGCCGATGTCTTCGCCGTTGAGATAGCATACGCCCACCCAACGATCATACGTACGCTCTCCATTCAACTTGCAGGTGACGGTTTTGCCGCGGAGATGATCTGTCATCCACTGCTTTGCAGCCGCCCCGGCGCGAGTGCTTAATTCCGGCCCGTCTATGCCGTTCAGCCTTACTGGAACACCTCGAACTACGATGGTGTCTACGTCTCGGACCCTGGCTGCTCCTTCCACAGTGCGTCGGTCGGTTTGGTTTGAACCGAAGCTAGTCAGAAAGACCGCGACACCGATTAGAGCGGCCATCCAGACTATTGCTGACCGTCTCAGTGTCGGTGGACGCGGTAACTGGAGACGCGACCTTCGACGAAATGGAACGACGTTCCCTGTGTAACGGCGGGCCGAAATATAATGTCTTGTGGAGCCGATCAGCGAAATGACAAGAATGAAACCGATGACAGCCGCAAGTATGAGGGCGGGGTTCTCAAAATTGGTCAAAGCGGTTTCTCGGTTTCTTGACTGTGTGCTAGACGGCTCCAAAGGCGCATGCAAGCTAAACAAGAGTAAATACCTGAATGCAAAATTGGCACTAAACAACAACACTTTGGCTGAAAACAACAAGTCAGTGCTTTTATCAAATCATAAGTCCCCGGCAAGACTCACAGAAAAGTGAACCACTCAAGTATTGAGTTTACGAAGGGGAACGAAATGATCTTAAGAACAACTGTGGCAACGACTTTAGCCCTATCGGTAGCAGCGTGCGGAGGCGGTGGAGGCGGGTCTTCAGATTCTGCACCAGCACCAGGTACCCCATCCAATCCTTTGCCCTTTGACGGTTTCTCGAATCTGCAAAACGGGAAAACGACGCGTTTGACATCGGGCGGTGGTGTCCGAGTAATCCCGTTTTCCCAGAATGCGGATGGAACACTAAGATTCGAAGGGACGCAATTTGCTGTCACCTCGGCGGACTTGACACCACAAAGTAACGGCGACCGTACAATTGTCTTTAAGCAAGAGGGGCAGCCTGACATTTCTTTCGGGCCGAACGACGCTACTTTTTCCTTCTATAATGGCTCCCTATTGGTAACAAAGCCGGACGGAACCGGTTTAGCGGTAATTGCGGACCCGGACCAAATCAATCATGAGTACCAAACCTATGGTGCATGGTTGAACACACCAGATGGCCGATCAGGTTGGGCAAATGCCGGTTCGTTTGGTCAACGTACTGCGGCGTCAAATGTACCAACCGGTACGTCAGCGACCTATTCAGGAAACTCAGTTGGGATTTTCGCAACTGAAACTGGAGCCTCCGGGCTGACTGATAGCAAGGTAACCGTCTCTACAGACTTTAAATCAGCCACATTGTCTAGCAGTGACACCTTCATCACGGATACGGCAACTGGAGTCTCAAATTCTGCGACTGGCTTGGACTTCTCCACAACAATTAACGACGTAGAAGATGGATTTGGCGTAGGGACAATTTCGACACCTACCCAATCCGGAACTGCATCAGTTGCGTTCTATGGGCCGAATGCCGAGGAGGTTGGAGGCGAATGGGGAACCTCAGGTTCTCTTGATGGTGCCGAGTTTAAGTACGGTGCTGCTTTTGGTGCCAAACGCTAAAGGCAAAAACCAAAAAACTGTGAAAGGCGGGACGATGAAGTTGGCTCGACTGGTGGTGCTTTGTGCGTTGGCGATGTTTTCCCAAATTGGCGCAGTTTCTGCGTCAACAGCCAATATGCAGGCCACAGAGAGCCAGTTTCTTTCAGGATTGACCGCTGTGTCTAGTGGCGATTACAAAGGTGCGATCGCCATTTTTCAAAGCATTCTAGCAAGTGACCCAAGTCTTACGCGGGTTAGGCTGGAGTTAGCGCGGGCTTACTTTCTGGATGAGCAATGGAACCGATCCAGGTCAGAGTTTTTTAAGGTTCTCTCAGGGGATATTCCTGAGCCAGTAAGGCAAAAAGTGCTTGGCTTTATTCGAGCAATCGATGCGAGGCGAGGGTTCGAATGGGACTTTGAAATCGGCGTTAAGAGACTCGGTTCAACTCGCAATTATGACACCGACGAAATCGATCTTGATTTTTCTGGCATAACGTTGCCGGCGACTTTGGATCGCTCCGACGAAAGTCCTTATGGCATTGGATACTCTGGTTCGGCTCTATGGCGAACGAGTTTAGACAGCATCTCGAGCAAAGAACGACTTGTTGTAGCGTTCGGCGAAGTCTTTTCATTTGGCGATCTATCCGAAGAGAAAACATATCGCGATGTTACAATTGGCGTTCGTGGGGGCGCGAGGTTTGTTTTTCCCGAAAGTACTGCTGTCATAAGCCCAGTTTTGACAACGCGATACTTGGCTGATGAGAGTTTTGAAAACAGATTGGGAATGGAAGTCGCGTTCGAAAGACGAAACCTCAATGCTTATTCGATTTTTGGGTCAATCTCGGGTTACAGGGTGGACAATAAACTCGATGAAACTTTTAGCGGCAATTCGGCGATTGCTCGTTTGGGTATGCGTCGCTCGTTCGGCGGCAAAAGCACAATCGGGGTCGCCCTGTACGGCGAAACCAAATCCACTGAACGAGATATTGATACTTATACCATCGCTGGCTTGGAGGCATTTGGATCGTTTGATGTGGGGCGGGGATACGTAGTTGAGCCGAGGGTGTATTTGGCCAAGAAGGCCTTCCAAGACATTAACCCCTTGTTTGTTGGTAACCCCGACGAAGATCAATACGGTGCAATGTTAAGGGTCGAAAAACGAAACTACATTGTTGGGAATGGATTCGTTCCATTTGCAGAGCTGGAATACAATCGAGTGAACAGCGGAATTAACGCCTTTAGCTACAACGAAACACTGTTCAACGTTGGCTTCACAAATGCTTTCTGATGCTGCTTCAATCCCACTGTGCAGACTCGACGCCCGCTCCATAGTTGCCAGGTACGCCACCGCTGTCCAGTCAACTTACCTATCTTGCCCCATTTAGCCCGGGCAGTCCCATGGTCAGACTAAATCCCCGCGTTGCCTGTCATCCCAGAATTGGGCAGCGCGGGGAAGTTTGATCCAACCTGTGATCAGTCTCGTAACTAGTTTACCCCAAACTGCTACCCGCGTTGTTCAATTGGATTCCCTCCGAACAGCGCGGTTTTTTTGGGGGCTTAGTCAGAGGGGCAACGAGTGCCAGCCCCGCCTCTGAGCGGGATTTTTGTATTGGACCGGTGGCGGGAGTCTATCTTATTGTCACAAAAAGTTTTTGTAGTTTAGGTTTCAAAATGGACAACACAGTTCTTTACTTTTTAGTTGGCATCTTTGTCGTCGGACTTCTCACGATGGGCTACTACTCAAGGGGCAGTGGTGCGTTAATCTCAATTGTGATCGTAGTCGGCGTTATAGGTGCAATAATAGCTTATCTAAGCGGCTATTTCGGTGAACTTCCACACTAGGGATAACCACCCGGTTGATAGCCCGGATGATCTGACAGGTCGGCCATTATGCAGTTTGGCGAGGCGCGGTACAGTTGAAAGAACGAAACGAAAGGTAACCAAGCCATGAACGAACCTATAATCCAACTTGTCGTTTTACTCGTCTTAGCGGTGGTCGTGATCTGGCTTTACATCCTGCCAATCACGATGGCGGGACGCCGCAACCGATCCGGCCTGATCTGGTTTCTCATCGGTCTTGTCGGATCACCTTTATTGGCAATTCTTTTATTATTCGCTTTGGGTAACGCACCAGAACAACCGGCGGCCTGAACATGCCCAAAGTCATCAGTCACGACTTGGAGACAGGCTATGATGTCCGGTTTATCTGGCGGTTTGACGTGCCGTTGGTCCAGCAAACGTTGGGCCGGGGAAATGTCATGCGAGAACACAAAGTGACCAGGGCCTTGAAACTACCCGAGTCCGGTTCGACGCGGTCTGTCGGCGCTGCTGCTGGTTGGGGAACGGCAGGCGCAGTGATTGCCGGTCCGCTTGGCGCTTTGGTCGGTGCAGCCTACGGTGCGCGATCACGCGGCACGACGCTTTACGCGGTCGAGACAAGAGACGGACATAACGTCATTGTTGAAACGGCTAAGTCAAAAGAGATTGCCAAGCTGGATGGTCTGGCAGCCTAACTATGCCCGATCGGACCGCCCAATTCCGGCTCAATCGGCAAAGGGTGGTCTGGTGGCTCGACGCCATGCTTTTCCAACCATTCCAAAACCTCTCCCCATTGGGTTTGGATGCTGGGTGAGCTGCGGTACTCGTGCAACCCTTCCAGCTTGCATCGTAAGTCATACGGGATTGTTCGCGGCCATCTGTTCATACAGCATGTTCTATTTTTGTTCTTACGACTGTCAAGCCAATGAACTTTCTGGATTTGTTAAGGACTTTGAAACTTTTTGCTCCCGGCGATGCGGTACAAGAGCCGCAGACCATTAAACGAAAGGAGTAGAAATGGTTGATTACAAACAAATCCTTATTGAAATCGTATTACTTATTCTGATTGAGGTTTTGGATAAATCATAATGTTCAGAACCCCCTGTCTAAACCCGGCAGGCAGGGGGTTTCTTTATTCGTGTGACCGACACGCAAAAAAGCCCGGCCAATGGCACGGGGTTTGGTCTGCAAAGTGTCGATCTGGCGGCTAGGACGCTGCACTGCAGACAACTAGGCCAGAGACTCGCGGCGTCCGTAGTATGTCCCGCAACGGACCGTGCGGTCCGTCCGGCGTTGATAGTGTCGCTGGTACGGGTGTGAGGGTTAAGTTGCCCGCAAAGGTGTACAAAACCGAGACACGTCGAAGTCTATTGCCATGTAATATCAATAGCTTAATCAGGAATATGGCGCACCTGAGAGGATTCGAACCTCTGGCCTCTGCCTTCGGAGGGCAGCGCTCTATCCAGCTGAGCTACAGGTGCCTTGGCCGTTAGCTAACCTTGTTCCGATCCGGGTGCAACTGCAAATCCACCCGGAACAAACAGGTTTCAAGCAAAGAGATCATGCGCCAGTTCCAGCGCGTCGATCAGTGTGTCGACCTCATCCTTGGTGTTATAGAGCCCAAAGCTCGCCCGGCAGGTGGCAGTCACCCCGTAGAAATCCATCAACGGACCGGCGCAATGGTGGCCTGCGCGCACCGCAACGCCTTTCTTGTCCAGAATGGTCGATACATCATGCGCATGCCCTGCCCCGTCCAGCGTAAAGCTGAAAATGGCAGCCTTGTCAGCACAAATGCCCTGAACTTGTAACCAGTTGAGGCCCGTCAACCGCTCCATCGCATAGTCGCGCAGACCAGCTTCGTGGGCGGCAATGTTCTCCATCCCCAAGTCCATCATGTAGTCCAGCGCCACGCCCAACCCGATGGTTTGCACGATACCCGGCGTTCCGGCTTCGAACTTCATCGGCGGATCATTGTAGATCACCTGATCCTTGCTGACCTCTTTGATCATGTCACCGCCCCCGATGAAGGGGCGCATTTCAGCCATGCGGTCGGATTTGATGTAGATCGCACCGGACCCGGAGGGACCGTAGAGCTTGTGGCCCGTAATCGCATAAAAGTCGCAACCGATGTCCAGAACATTGACCGGCATATGTACCGAACCCTGGCTGCCATCAACCAGAACCGGAACACCTTTGGCATGGGCCCCTTCTGTAATCGCCTTTACGTCCACAACGGTGCCTAAAACGTTGGAACATTGAGTGACGGCAACCAGTTTGGTCTTGGGGCCAATGGCGTCAATGACTGCCTGTGGATCCAGCCCACCTTCGGCATCAACGTCAACCCATTTCAGGACAACACCCTGCCGTTCGCGCAGAAAATGCCAGGGGACGATGTTGGCGTGATGCTCCATAACGCTCAGCACGATCTCATCCCCTGCCTGCAGACGCGGCATGGCCCAGCCATAGGCGACGAGGTTGATCCCTTCGGTCGTACCAGAATTCAGAACAATCTCATCCTCATCTGAAGCTCCCAGAAACTTCGCAATCGTGCCGCGTACGGACTCGTATTTTTCGGTCGCCAAATTGGACAGATAGTGCAATCCACGGTGTACGTTTGAGTATTCTTCAGCGTAGGCGCGGGTCACCGCGTCGATCACCACCTGCGGCTTCTGGGCCGAAGCGCCATTATCCAGATAGGTCAGCGGTTTTCCGTTCACTTCACGCGAAAGGATCGGAAAGTCCGCGCGGATTTTCTGTACATCGTACATAGTATTCTTCCTAGACAGGCCCGCTGGGCGCCAGAGCAAGGACCAATGGCATCGCCACAAGAGCGGACAGCACAATGACCCCAAAGGATTTCAAGATCGAGCCGAATTTATGCGCCTCATTGATGAAATGCAGTGTGACGTAAAGGCTTACGATGACCGTTGCCAGAAGGAACAGCGCCATCAGGAACGGCACCACCAGTGACACCAACAAAGTAACGGTCAGGGCAGCCGTTTGCAGAAACTGCAGCCAGACAGACAGGATCATTATGTCTTCGAACTGCGCAACGCCGCCTAAAAACCGACCTATCAGAAAAAAAGCCACGATGCCCATCAGCATTGTCCCCGCAGACAGGAACAGATTCATGACTACCGGATCGGGCGGTGGAACCGGCACACCTTCGGGCACTGGGACCAGTTGATCAATCCCGACCTGAACAAGCCCGTTCAAAACCACGGCCAGAAAAAAAGCAAGCCAAAGGACTTCACGCCCCGGACGCAGGGCCAAAAGATGCCGTGCCGCCTGAGCCGGGTCTGTTAGCGTCATGATCGCAAGATCGGGTAAAGAAATTCCGTTCATTGCGTAATCCTCTGCGCTTGTCGCAACCCTGCCAGCCAGAACCACAGGAAGACCACGAACCAGATCAGCCCGACCGCAGTCAGTGTCGGCCCTGGCCCGATGAACCCTGCCACCAGACCGTTCAACAGCACCAGCGGGGTAGAGGACAACAGCGCCCAGAACAAAGCAACCCGCGCGCCGTAAGCTGTCCCCTTCCCTCCAACCAACCGCGCGGCGCCATGTGAGACGAACGCCAGCAGATAGAAGAACAGGGGCAGGATGATCACCGTGCCCAGCAACGCCCCGCCCATGAGCATATTCAGCTCCAGCCCTTCCAGATGGGCACGGCGAGACAGGCCGGGCAATTGCGCAACGAAAGCTACAATGCAAAACGCCATCACAAAGACCAGCGCGCGATCTTCGCGCTGGCCCAGATCGAGCAGCCGACGCACAACGCGCCCTGGCCCTCGATACGTGGCGGCGATATCCGACGTCACCGGCATCAGCTGTGCCGCGACAACCAGCCTTCAAGGCGATCAACAATGGCCTGTGACAGGGCGTCATCTTCGATCTCGTCCACAGCCTCGGCCAGAAACGCCAGCGTCAGCATGTTGGTCGCCTCTTTGGTCGGAACCCCGCGCGAGCGCAGATAGAACAGGGCCGTTTCATCAATCGCGCCCGAGGTCGAACCGTGCGAACACGCCACGTCATCAGCATAGATCTCAAGCTCGGGCTTGGCCAGGAACTGGCTGTCGTCGTCCAGCAACAGCGATTGGCTGATCTGATAGCCATCCGTCTTCTGCGCGCCCTCCTTGACAAGGATCTTGCCCTGAAACACGCCGGTGGCACCGTTGCGCAGCACCTTCTTGAACACCTGACGGCTTTCGCAATTCACGGCGTCATGCGTGATGAAGACGGTATCGTCGTGATGGAAATCGCCGTCACCAACGCAGGCACCGGCAACATGGGCCACCGCATCGTCTCCGGTCAGCTCGACCACTTGTTCGTTGCGCGTCAGCACGCCATTCACAGTCAGGGTGAAGGATTTGTAGACCGATTCCTGCCCCAGACGCGTGAACATGTGGGTCGCGGCACGACGTTCGTGATCGCGGCCTTGCGCCCGCACGTGATGCAACACCCCACCATCGGCAATGTCGATCTCCATGCATTTGTTGAAACGCGAGGCGGCAGGGCCATTTTCAAGGATCGTCACCTCGGCACCGCTTTCGACGCGGATGATATGGTGCAGCATCGCGTCAGAGGTTTCAGAGGCATGGCGATAAATAAAGCTGATCGGCTTGGACGGCTTGCCTGAGACATGAATCGCAATCCCATCCGCCGCAAAAGCCGTGTTCAGCGCCGCCAGAGGACGTTGCACAGGCGATTGACCCCGCGCTTCCAGCACGCCGTACAGCTCTTTCGCCCAGTGAATATCTTTAAAGCAAATGTCCTCGATCCGGTCGATGGTGACACCTTCCAGAGTCAGATCATCGGATTCCTCAGGGCTGAAAACGCCATCAACGAAAACGATCTTCAAACGGTCCAGATCGGCGAACAACATGGCCTCGTCCGGATCGAACAGTGCGGCCCGAGGGGCCTCGGGCGCGACCAGCGTATCCGGGCGGGTGTATTTCCAATACTCATCCCGGCGACCGGGCAGACCCATTTCCAGCACACGGGCCAGCGCGTCTTCGCGCGCGGCACGGGTGCAACCGGCGTCGGGCATGACCAGATTGGCCAACCGCGCCTCGGTAGCGGTTTGTTTCACTTCGGGCAGAGCCATCAGTTCACCTCGGCCAGAATGTCGGCGTAACCGTTGTTTTCAACTTCCAGTGCCAGATCGGGGCCACCGGTTTTGACGATCTTGCCGTCCGCCATGATGTGCACAACGTCCGGTTTGATGTGATCCAACAAACGCTGATAGTGCGTGATCACCAGGAACCCACGTCCTTCGTCGCGCAGCGCGTTCACACCCTCTGCCACCAGCTTCATCGCGTCCACATCCAGACCCGAGTCGGTTTCGTCCAAGATGCACATCTTGGGCTCGAGCATCGCCATTTGCAGGATCTCGTTGCGCTTTTTCTCACCGCCCGAGAAGCCAACATTGACAGGGCGTTTCAGCATGTCTGCGTCGATTTTCAGCGACTTGGCCTTGGCGCGGACCTCTTTCAGGAAGTCAGCCGCTGACAGCTCATCCTCACCGCGCGCCTTGCGCTGGGCATTCACGGCGGTACGCAGGAAGGTCATGTTGCCCACGCCCGGAATTTCGACCGGGTATTGGAACGCCAGAAAGACACCAGCGGCGGCGCGCTCTTCTGGTTCCATCTCCAGCAGATCTTCACCGTCCAGAGTCGCCGACCCATCGGTTACTTCATACCCGTCGCGCCCCGAAAGCACATAGCTCAGCGTCGACTTACCCGAGCCATTCGGCCCCATGATCGCGTGCACCTTACCGGCCTCGACCGTCAGATCGACACCTTTAAGGATTTGCTTTTCTTCTTCCTCAAGTTTCACGTGCAGGTTCTTGATTTCAAGCATGATGGAGTTCCGTTTCCTGACTGTTCGTTGAAAAGCTCTCCAACAGGTTCGACTGACTGCGTTCGATACCATCCTGGTATGTCAGCGTTGCCGGAGGCTCTTGTTTCGCTTTTTGCGCAATGTCGTCCACCCCAAGAGGCATGGGCAAAGCACGTTCTATTCCGGTTGCATAATCGTAGAATTTCAAACCGGGCTTCGTATGTATTTCTTTGTGGGCAAACCAATGGTTGGCCACGCCGTAGCTGTCGGCCACGATCAGCCCGTGTAGGCTGGACGAAAACACCACGCAGCACGCCGCGATCTCATCGCACACGACCTTGGCCGGGCGCCGCGTGTCGATAAGGCGAAAACGCGGGTCTGAGCCGACCAGATTTTGAATTGCAGGATCGTCAACCTCAGTGTGATGCGGAACGATGCCGATGATATCCTGCTGTGGTTCGCTCCGGGCATGCACCTTGGCCGCGAGTATACCGGGATCACCGTAGGTTACGCCCCGCAGGTTCAGCAGGGACGCCGTGATCGGCCCGCGCACGGTTTTCGGCGGCTGCAACGTCTCGACAAAATCGGCCGCAAGCGGTTCAAGACATCCACTTCCCCAGATCATCGGCTTATGTGACGATCCACGCCCCAGCGCCCCTTTGCGGGCCAATGACATGATGGACCCGATCGCAAACAAATCCGCCCGCACAGGTTTGGTCCAGACCACATCGCGACCGGCCATGAAAGACACGACATCGCGTGACAGGTCATCGCCAAAATTGGGACGACTGGCCCACCAATACAGCTTGACCGGCTGCTTGTCGGGATGCGCTACAGACTGTTCCATCGCCTATCTCCGCCCCGCGCCAGCGCCGCGCAAAACCCCAGCGGTCCGCCGGGCGCAATACCCGGCAGGCGCAGTGGTTTTCAGCACATATTTCGAGTGCGCAGCCAATGTGAGACGTCCTTTTTGAAACAGGCAGGTGGTTAACCCACCGACCCCTCCAACGAGATGGCGACCAGTTGCTGCGCTTCCATGGCAAACTCCATCGGCAGCGCCTGCAACACGTCCTTGCAGAACCCGTTGACGACAAGCGCCACGGCCTCTTCCTCGTCCATGCCGCGCTGTCGGCAGTAAAACAGCTGATCGTCGTCCACTTTGGATGTGGTCGCCTCATGCTCAACGCGCGATGAGTTATTCTTGACCTCAATGTAAGGCACTGTGTGCGCCCCGCATTTGTCGCCGATCAGCAAGCTGTCACACTGGGTATAGTTGCGGCTGTTCTTAGCCTTGGGATGCATCGAGACCAGACCACGATAGGTGTTCTGCGCCTTACCCGCGCTGATGCCCTTGGACACGATGCGTGACTTGGTGTTTTTGCCCAGATGGACCATCTTGGTGCCGGTGTCAGCCTGCTGATAGTTGTTGGCGATGGCAATCGAATAGAACTCGCCTTGGCTTTCCTCGCCCCGCAGGATGCAGGACGGGTATTTCCATGTTACAGCGGAACCGGTCTCGACCTGCGTCCACATCACCTTAGACCGGTCGCCCCGGCAATCGGCGCGTTTGGTCACAAAGTTATAGATGCCGCCCTTGCCATTCTCATCACCGGGGAACCAGTTCTGGACGGTCGAGTATTTCACCTCGGCATCTTCTTCGATGATGATCTCGACCACAGCCGCGTGCAGCTGTGCGGTATCGCGTTGGGGTGCGGTGCAGCCTTCCAGATAGGACACATACGAGCCCTTATCGGCAATGATCAGCGTGCGTTCAAATTGACCTGTGTTCTCCGCGTTGATACGGAAATACGTGCTCAGCTCCATCGGGCAGCGCACGCCCGGCGGGATGTAGACGAACGAGCCATCCGAGAACACGGCCGAATTCAGCGTGGCGTAAAAGTTGTCCGAGACCGGAACCACCGAACCCAGATACTTCTTGACCAGTTCGGGATGTTCTTTGATCGCCTCAGAGATCGAACAGAAGATCACACCCGCTTTCTTAAGCTCTTCCTGAAACGTGGTTCCAACAGAAACCGAGTCGAACACCGCATCCACGGCAACCTTGCGACCCTCAGCCGGGGCATCCTCGGCACCTTCAACGCCCGCCAGAATCATCTGTTCTTTCAGCGGGATACCGAGCTTTTCGTAAGTCGCCAGCAGCTTGGGGTCAACCTCATCCAAGGACTTGGGCTTTTCCTCCATCGACTTGGGACGGGCATAGTAATACTGGTCCTGAAAGTCGATCTTGGGATAGCTGACCATCGCCCAGTTCGGTTCATCCATCTGAGTCCAGCGCTCGAACGCGGCCAAACGCCATTCGGTCATCCACTCGGGCTCTTCGTTCTTTTCCGAGATCAGGCGGACGATATCAGGGTTCACGCCCTTGGGCGCGTATTCCATCTCGATATCGGTTTCCCAGCCGTATTTATAGGTTCCGACCTCGCGTACCGCATCCACGGTTTCCTGATCGACACCCTCTTTTACCTGGGTCTGGTCCAAAGCGGCCATAAGACACCCTCCGTCTGATCACGCGGCCCGCGCGCGATGCTTTTTCTCTTTTTCCAGCCACGTTTCCGCGAAACGCAGTACATCTTCTTCCGTTGTCGTAGGCCCCAGCGAGACGCGAATTGCGCTGGCAGCTGATACCTCGTCAAATCCCATCGCGGTCAGTACCGCACTTGCACGTACCTTGCCGCTGGAGCAGGCCGAACCTGCGCTAATCGCAAATCCAGCCAGATCCATCTGCATGACCTGCGTCTCACCCTTCCAACCGGGGGTGGCGAAGCACAGGGTGTTCGGCAGGCGTTCCTGATCTTTCCCGACAAAAATAGTAGATTTAGAACCGGCCTCAAGGGCCTTTTCTAGAATATTTCTAAATTCTTTGACCCGCTCCCAAACTCCATCGGCCAGATCAAGCGCCGCAGCTTCAGCAGCAGCCCCGAACCCCGCGATTCCAATGACATTTTCGGTACCCGAGCGCCGTCCCATCTCTTGCCCGCCGCCCTTGATCCGGGCGGGCAGATCGGTGCCGCGCTTCATCACAACCGCGCCAACGCCTTTTGGACCGCCAAGCTTATGGGCCGAGATCAACGCCATCTGCGCATCCAGCCAGTTGAACGCCACCGGCAATTTCCCGAACGCCTGAGTCGCGTCCGTCACCGCAAGACCTGCTGGCAACGCCTGAACGATCCCTGTCTCGGAATTGGCAAGTTGCAGCGTGGATTGCGCCGGATCGGCCACTGTAACGGCCCCCTCTGGTGAAACTGGCAAGTCTTCCATAGCCCACGCGCGAACCGCATCATGTTCAATGGCAGCCCCGTGCAGACCTCGACCTTCCAAAGCCAGCGCTGCCCCTTCGGTCGATCCTGATGTGAATACGATATCCGCACCATCCGCCCCGAATGCAGTCGCAATTTGTGCCCGCGCACGCTCAATCACTGCCTTGGCCGCGCGACCTTCGGCATGAACCGAGGACGGGTTGCCGCACATCTCCATCGCGGCAATCATCGCCTCGCGCGCCTCGGGGCGCAGTGGGGTTGTTGCGTTATGGTCCAGGTAAACACGTGTCACGGATTCACCTTTTCGCCGACCAGAACATTTTGTTTGTTCCCTGTCATCTTATTCGTCCACAACGGCAAACAGGCTGGGCACCGCCGGACAAGGCGCAAGATCGTTCTGAATCACATCCGATAGGCGCGTCTGATGCAGGAAAACGTAGACATGGGCGCTCAGCCCTTCCCACAGTCGATTGGTTAGAGATTGCGCCCGGCTGCCAGACAGCGCCCCGGTCGCACCCGCGCCTTTTTGCAACGCGTCGACGGTTTCATCGACTGCGGCCAGAATCTCAACCACGCGGATCTCGGATGCGGGGCGGGCTAGACGATAGCCGCCACCTGGTCCACGCACCGACGATACCAAGTCGGCCCGGCGCAGTTTGACGAAGAGCTGCTCAAGATACGGCAGTGAGATATCCTGACGCGCCGAAATTTCGCCAAGCGTCACCAGCCCGTCCGAGGGCTGAAGGGCGATATCGGCCAGCGCCACCATCGCATAACGACCCTTGGTCGACAGCTTCATTTGCATTCCCTCATGGCAGTTTACGCGCGAAATCATTGACGTCGCCGCTGCCAGTGCGTATCTCCGACAGGCGGCGCTTCGGCGCCTAGTATCACAATTAGAACCGTTCTAAGGTGCCCGACGATAACCGTCAAGTATTTCTGGGCACCCAGAAGAAAAAGACAGGACCGACGCACACATGCCCGAGGTGATTTTTCCCGGACCAGAAGGCCGCTTGGAAGGCCGCTACCACCCGCAAAAGGAAAAAGACGCACCGATCGCCATCGTGCTGCACCCGCATCCTCAATTCGGCGGGACCATGAACAACAAGGTGGTCTATAACCTACACTACGCGTTCTATAACATGGGGTTCACCGTTCTGCGGTTCAACTTCCGTGGCGTGGGCCGCAGCCAGGGCGAATACGATCAGGGCGTGGGCGAGCTAAGCGACGCGGCCTCGGCGCTGGACTATTTGCAGTCGATGAACAACAACTCGAAACATTGCTGGGTCGCAGGGTTTTCCTTTGGCGCGTGGATCGGGATGCAGTTGCTGATGCGCCGCCCCGAGATCACCGGCTTTATCAGCGTCTCGCCGCCTGCCAATATGTACGACTTTTCGTTCCTGGCCCCTTGCCCGTCCTCGGGGCTGATCATCAACGGATCGGCAGACCGCGTGGCCCCTCCGGCGGATACCACATCGCTGGTCAATAAGCTGCACGAGCAAAAGGGCATCACCATCACTCATAACGAGGTGGAAGGCGCCGATCACTTCTTCCAAGACCGCCATATGGACACGCTGATCACCGATGTCAGCGACTATGTGAAACGCCGCCTGACCGAGAATACGCGCTGATGTCCGACACGATCACTTCACTGGCGTCCAAGCTGGCCGAAGACACAATGAAAGTGATGGACGAAACTGGCGACGACCGGTTCTTTGTCGAAGTTGGCGAGATGCTGGGCGCCTCGTCCCAGACATTGGAAGAGGCGTTTCTGACGGAAATTCGCGTTCGGTTGGCCGAACGCAAAGCGCGCAAATTTGTGGTGCAAAGACTGGCGGAACATCGCAGTCAGGTGAAAGCAATCGAAAAGCAATGACAGAACGGCTGTCCGCTCAGATCTCGTTTCTGAAACAGGCGGACAAGCTGAAATCCGTCAACCGCGCCAACACGCTGCTGGACCAGTCCAGGGCCGAAAACGCCGCCGAACACAGCTGGCATCTGGCCTTGTGGGCGCTGGTCATGTCCCCACTGGCCGAGGCAGAGGTGCAGATCGACCGCGTGATCCAGATGTTGTTGCTGCATGATCTGGTCGAGATCGTGGTCGGCGATCATCCCATCCACCTGCAAACAGACTGGGACGCGGTGGAGAAAGCCGAACACGCAGCGGCGCTTGAGCTTTTTGGCCTGTTGCCGTCGGATCAGGCGCAAGCATTTCTGTCCCTCTGGCAAGAGTTCGAAGCAGACGCGACGCCTGACGCGCAATTCGCCAAGCGATTGGACCGATGCCAGCCTTTGTTCCAGGTCCTGTGCGCGCCCAACCCCAACCCCGACCACATCGAGATTGCCAGAGATAACCTGAACGCAGGGCGCGCAGCCTACCTTGAGTCGGCGCTGCCAGCAGCATTCGCCCACGCCCATGCGTTCTTGCGCAATGAAGCCCCAGTCGAAACCGCGTTTTCAACCCGCCTCCCCTTTCTGGTGGAAGCCGATCGGTTGAAAGCGGTTCTGCGGGCCTCGCGATTATTGTCGAACGACCGCTTTGAAAACTCGGCTGAACATTCCTGGCATATCATGCTGTTTGCGTGGGTTTTGGCGGAATATGGCGGTTCTGAGGTTTCGATCTCACGCGTGCTTCGGATGTTGTTGCTGCATGACATTGTGGAAATTGACGCGGGCGACCACCCTATCCACGGCCAAGTAGACAAAGCCGCTCAGGAAGCTGAAGAGCGTGCCGCCGCAGACCGCCTGTTTGGGCTTCTGCCCACCGACCAGCGCGACGCGTTCCACGCAATCTGGCTCGAGTTCGAAACGGCCGAAACCCCCGACGCCCAATTCGCCAAGGCCATTGACAGGTTCCAAACCCCAATCGGCAACCTCGTCACCGGTGGCGGATCATGGGTGGAGTATAATGTGAGCCTTGCACAGATCGACAGCCGCGTCGGCGTTCCAATCAACCGAGGCGCACCGCAGCTTTGGTCATGGCTGCGGCCGCAGCTTGAGGCTTATTTCGCCAGCCGCGAACCCGCGTGATCTCTGGGTCCGATTTGCAATCAGACCTGAGCGCTCACTTCGGCCACCGTGTCCTGATCTGCTTTGTCACGGGTTGACCCCGCGCTGACCAACCAGCCGAAAAGAACAATCAGGATGGAAAGAGCGACTACGGATTTCGCAAAACTCGTCATTTCAAAGAACCTAAACGCGAAACAAACTATCGCCCTGATACCAGCTTTCCTTTTCAAAAACAGTCCGGCAATCCTGACCAATTGAAGTAAATCCACGCGATCTTCACACGCGTTACCACGCGCAAGAAAGGCCTTGCTTGCGCCGATAGTTTCGTGATCAATCCAAGCCGCCACTCTCAGCTCGAGACCCCGATGCCCAAAGCCTATTTCATCCTGTTGTTCGCCGTGATCGCCGAGACCATCGGCACCACCGCTTTGCAAGCCAGCCAGCAGTTCACACGGTTCTGGCCCTCGGTTCTCGTGGTGGTCGGATACGGCATTGCGTTTTATCTGATGGCGCTGACTCTTCGCTACATGCCCGTCGGGATCGTCTATGCAATCTGGTCCGGTATGGGCATTGCTCTGATCGCGATCATCGGCTTCGTAGTATTTGGCCAGCGCCTGGATTGGCCCGCCGTGCTTGGACTGGGCATGATCCTAACCGGAATCCTCGTCATTCACCTGTTTTCCAAGACTGCAGGGCACTGACCGCCGGTTAGGGCTGGCCTATTTGCTCAAACCGCGCTATGCGCGCGGCAACTTCCCGTTTTAAGGCTGACCTCATGGACCTGCGCAATATCGCAATCATCGCTCACGTGGACCACGGCAAGACAACCCTGGTAGATGAGCTGCTCAAACAATCCGGCGCGTTCCGGGAAAATCAGGCCGTGGCGGAACGCGCCATGGACAGCAACGATCTGGAACGCGAGCGCGGTATCACCATCCTTGCCAAAGCGACTTCGGTTGAGTGGAAAGGCACCCGCATCAACATCGTCGACACCCCTGGCCACGCCGACTTCGGCGGCGAGGTAGAGCGCATCCTCTCGATGGTCGACGGCGTAGTACTGCTGGTCGATGCCGCTGAAGGTCCGATGCCCCAAACCAAATTCGTGACCTCCAAAGCGCTGGCACTGGGCCTGCGTCCGATCGTTGTGCTGAATAAGGTCGACAAGCCCGACGCTGAACCCGACCGCGCGTTGGATGAATGTTTCGACCTGTTCGCCAATCTGGGCGCCGATGATGATCAACTGGACTTCCCGGCCATGTACGCCTCGGGCCGCTCGGGCTGGGCGGATATGGAGCTGGATGGCCCCCGCAAGGACCTGACCGCTCTGTTTGATCTGATCGTGGATCACGTGCCTGCGCCGAAACAGGCCGACAAAAAAAACGAACCCTTCCGCATGCTGGCCACCACGCTGGGCAGCGATCCGTTCATCGGCCGCATTCTGACCGGCCGTGTGGAAAGCGGGACTCTGAAAGCGGGTGACAGCCTCAAGGCCCTGTCGCGCGACGGTACGTTGATCGAGAACTTCCGCGCCTCGAAAATCCTGGCCTTCCGTGGCTTGGCGCAACAGCCCATCGACGTGGCCGAAGCCGGTGACATCGTCACCATCGCAGGGATGAGCAAGGCAACCGTGGCAGATTCGCTGGTTTCCCCGCAGGTGGACGAGGCCCTGCCCGCTCAGCCCATCGACCCGCCGACCATCACAGTGACCTTTGGCATCAACGACTCGCCTCTGGCCGGTCGTGACGGCAAAAAGGTCCAGTCCCGCGTGATCCGTGACCGCCTGATGAAAGAGGCCGAATCGAATGTCGCCATCCGCATCAGCGACACCCCCGGTGGCGAGGCGTTCGAGGTCGCAGGCCGTGGCGAATTGCAGATGGGCGTTCTGATCGAAAACATGCGCCGCGAAGGGTTTGAACTCAGTATCTCACGCCCGCAGGTCCTGTTCCGCGAAGAAGACGGCCAGCGGCTGGAGCCCATCGAAGAAGTCACCATCGACGTGGATGACGAATTCTCGGGCGCTGTGATCGAAAAAATCACAGGTGCGCGCAAGGGTGAACTGGTCGAGATGCGCCCTGCAGGTGCCGGCAAGACCCGCATCATCGCGCATGTCCCCTCGCGCGGACTGATCGGCTATCACGGTGAATTCCTGACCGACACCCGCGGAACCGGTGTTCTGAACCGCGTGTTCCACGGCTGGGCCGCGCATAAGGGTCCGATCCCCGGACGTCGCGCGGGCGTTTTAATCTCGATGGAGAAAGGTCAGGCGGTCGCCTACGCCCTGTGGAACCTTGAAGAGCGTGGCCGCATGTTCGTGGCGCCACAAACGGATGTCTATCAGGGTATGGTGATCGGCGAGCATTCGCGCGACAACGATCTGGAAGTGAACCCGCTGAAGGGCAAAAAGCTGACCAACGTTCGTGCCAGCGGCTCGGACGATGCGGTGCGCCTGACGCCTCATGTCCAGTTCTCGTTGGAGGAAGCCATCGCTTATATCGACGATGACGAATTGGTCGAGGTCACGCCCAACGCGGTCCGCTTGCGCAAACGATTCCTGGACCCGCACGAGCGCAAACGCATGGCAAAGTCCGCCTAGCTAAGAGACTGTAAAACAGTTCACAGTGTGGAAACAATTCCACAATCGTGACATATTTGCGCCCACCACGGAAAAACACACAACATATAGGCCCGCCTGACTGGCGGGCTTTATTGTTGTTTTTACTCTATTTTCCATTTTTGCCTCGAAATTGAGGGCTTTTCTTTTTCCCGCACTTCTTGAAAATGTGACGAGGGATGGCTGTAATTGTGTTTAAAGTATGGCACGAGTGTTCGTGCAAATACGGCTTAATGAGTACTAAGGAGTAACGCCATGCGCGTAAAATCTCGTTTACTGTCAATTGTTTTTGTTTCGGCCGCAATTCCGTTTGTAGCACCCGCTCCGGCAATAGCCGCCGACAAATGCACGGTCAAAACCGCACGTCAGTCGGTTTCAACTGAAACTCTGTGCGGTTGCTCTGTGGTTGACGCACGGATGCTGCGTTATATTCAGAGACGCGCAGATTTCGAGGACATCTTGGCGCGTACATCAGAGTTCTGCCCGGCTTTTGCGGCGGTTCTGACGGATATCCCTACGGCGACGATCGCTTCAAATACACAGCGCACCGGTGACGGTGACGCGGATGAATCCGATAACGATGGCGACAACGGTAACGGCGGCGACGGCGGTGACAACGGCGACGGCGGTAGCAACGACGACGGTGGTGACAACGACGACGGTGGTGACAACGGCGATGGTGGTGACAACGGCGACGGCGGTAGCAACGACGACGGCGGTGACAACGGCGATGGTGGTGACAACGGTGGCGGCGGTGACAACGGCGACGGTGGTGACAACGGCGACGGTGGTGACAACGGCGACGGTGGTGACAACGGCGACGGTGGTGACAACGGCGACGGTGGTGACAACGGCGACGGTGGTGACAACGGCGACGGTGGTGACAACGGCGACGGTGGTGACAACGGCGACGGTGGTGACAACGGCGACGGCGGTGACAACGGCGACGGTGGTGACAACGGCGACGGCGGTGACAACGGCGACGGTGGTGACAACGGCGACGGCGGTGACAACGGCGACGGCGGTGACAACGGCGACGGCGGTGACAACGGCAACGGCAACGGCAACGGCGGTGGCAACGGAAACGGGAACGGCAACGGGAACGGGAACGGCGGCAACAACGGTAACCAAGGCAACAACGGAGGCGGCAACGGCTCCGAGGGCGCAAGCCCTGGCCAAGGCAGCGGCGCCAATGACGACGAAAGCTGATCTGGGCCCGTTTACCCAAAGACAGAGAGGCGACCAACCGGTCGCCTCTTTTTTCGTCCTGCGCTCTAATATCGGGTCACGCTAAGAACGCCCGTAGACTCCCACCCAACTGCTGGGTTTCCGGGGGTCTTGCATCCGCAAGAAGAAATAGCGGGTATCCGACCAGCGTTTGATCCGGTTGGTTAGATTGTCCAAAACCAAATCTCCTGATGCGGACCGATAGACCAGAACGGCATGCGCGTTTCTCTGTCTATCGAGCACTGTGGCGATCAAAAGCTTGCTGGGATCAATACCTGCTCGGATCAGATCACGTTTCTTCAGCAGGGCAAAATCTTCGCAATCACCGCCAAGCGAAGTCGGCAACGCCCAGCGTTCGCGCGTACGGTATTGCGATTGGTCGGTCACTTCACGCGTCGTCGCATTTACGCGGCGGTTCACACGGTTCACAATCTGCATCTCTTGCTGGCTGGTCAGCACAACCGAGCGCTTGCTGGAACAGGCCCAAGTATATTGTCGACACAATTGTCGCGCACCTGAAGGTGGGGGAGACGAAACAGCTGTCTGGATAAAGCTGTTTTCTCGGGCTTCGGCCGGGGCGGGTGCAAAAAGTGCCCCGGATGCCAATGCAGCTAGGCCAACAGCCCGAGCCGTCGCAGGTACAAGGCGCCCAACAACGGTTCCGAGTTCACTGCCAAACGATTTCATGCCTGTCCCTCGATCCTGGTTCATCCAAGCGATTGCCGACAAACCGAACCGTATCCCCATTTCGGAAACTATCGGTAAACGGGCACGTCGACGCAATCTAAGGGAAAATTGACGGGGAAAAGAGGCGGAAATTCGTCACTCAATATGACCATTTCAGGCAAGAATTGCGGTGCTGCTGTCACAATTGTGGGGCGCGCGCTTTGTTCCGCCTCAACGGATAACAAATCAACTATTTGAAAATAAAAGATTCTCTGAAATCAAATTAATGACCCAATCGATACATAGCAAAACTTGTCCGACTGGGCCAAAATCCGCGCATCAAAGTGCTGTCACCCTTCACAGGTACACGACAGCAGGTGCGATTCTATTCGGTGATCTCAACAACCACCAATTCTCGCTCGCTTGCATCACGTGCGAAATCCAGCGCAGCCTGATATTCATCCGAGTTGTAACACTCGACCGCGGCCTCAAGCGATGGAAAGCGCGCGACCACATTGCGCGGGCGTTCTTTGCCTTCAAGTTGTACAAAGCGTGCCGCGCGCGCGATGAATGTTCCACCATGCTTGGCAATCGCCGGTCCGGCCAATTCTGCATATTTCCCATATGCTTCTGTGTCCGTTACCGTCACATGCGCAATCCAGAGAGCTGCCATATTATCCTCCCAAAACGTCTTCGGCCGCTTTAATCGCAGCCTCGGAATTTGTAGCGTCCTTACCACCACCTTGTGCCATGTCGGGGCGACCACCGCCGCCTTTGCCACCCAGTTCGGCCACCGCCGCGCGCACCAGATCCACGGCCGAGACCTTATCGGTAAGATCCGGGGTCACGCCGGCGGCCACCGCCGCCTTGCCGCCCGCATCCGCGATCAGCAGAACAGCGCCCGTGCCAAGACGGCTTTTGTGTTCGTCGATCAAAGCAGGAAGGTCTTTGCCAGACACGCCTGTAAGGGCCTGTGCCAGGAACGGCACACCGTTCACGTCCTTGGCCTCGGCACTGCCTTGCCCTGAACCGCCTGCCATCGCCAGATCACGTCTCAGTTGCGCCACTTCGTTCTGCAATGCCTTGCGCTCGTCCAGCAGGGATTTCACCCGGCCAACAACATCATCGGGTTGCGCTTTCAGCTCGAGTGCAACTTGCGCCAGACGGTGATCCTGCGCCGACAGATAGCGGAAGGCGGCATCCCCAGTCAGGGCCTCGATCCGACGCACACCGGCACTGCTGGCACTGTCGCCCAGCACAACGAAAGTGCCAATATCTCCGGTCTGACGCACATGCGTACCGCCGCACAGCTCGATGGACCAGGTTTCACCGTCCTGACCTTTGCCAGTTGCCGCTTTGCCCATCGACACGACGCGCACTTCGTCACCATATTTCTCGCCAAACAGCGCCTGAGCGCCCAATGCGCGCGCATCCTCCGGTGTCATGATCCGTGTTTCAACGGCCGAGTTCTGTCGGATGAAATCATTCACCTCCCGCTCGACTTTCTGGATTTCGTCAAGAGCAAGCGCCTTAGAATGACTGAAATCGAACCGCAAACGATCCGCTGCGTTCAGAGACCCCCGCTGGGCCACATGATCGCCCAGCGTTTCGCGCAATGCCTCGTGCAGCAGGTGCGTGGCCGAGTGGTTCGCCCGGATTGCGCTGCGGCGGGTATGATCGACTTCAAGCTCGACCGCGTCGCCCTTGGACAGTTTACCCTGGCTGACCGTTACCTTATGCGCATAGACCTTGCCTTCAGCAAATTTGCGCGTGTCTTCGACTTTGGCAACGTCCTGCATGTTCTCTAGACGACGGATTTCACCGGTATCGCCGACCTGACCACCGGCCTCACCATAGAATGGGGTCTGGTTTACGATGACCCAGCCTGTGCCACCCTGTTCAATAGCTTCGACCAGCGCGCCATCCACGACCAGACCCGCAACCTGTCCTTCGGCCTTTTCGGTATCATAGCCCAGGAAATCCGTGGCCCCGGCACTGTCCAGCACATCAAACCAAACAGCCTGATCCGCGGCCTCACCCGAACCTGCCCAAGCAGCGCGTGCTTTGGCCTTTTGTTCGGCCATGGCCGCATCGAACCCGTCGGTATCCACGGTCCGGCCCTTTTCACGCAGCGCATCCTGCGTCAAGTCCAGCGGGAAGCCATAGGTGTCATAGAGCTTGAACGCCGCATCACCGGGCAGAGCCTCACCTTCGGGCAGTCCCGCGACCTCATCATCCAGCAGTTTCAGACCGCGATCGAGGGTCTGCTTGAACCGGGTTTCCTCCAGCAGCAGCGTTTCTTCGATCAGCGCCTGCGCCTGCCCCAGTTCTGTATATTGCGCGCCCATCAACTGCACCAGCGAGGGCACAAGGCGATGCATCACCGGGTCTTTTGCACCCAGCAAATGCGCATGGCGCATTGCACGGCGCATGATCCGGCGTAGAACGTAACCGCGGCCGTCATTGCTGGGCATCACGCCATCGGCAATCAGGAACGAGGTCGACCGCAGGTGATCCGCAATCACGCGGTGATGCACGTTCTGATCGCCATAAGGATCCACACCGGTGGCATCGGCAGACGCTTCGATCAGCGTTTTGAACAGGTCCGTGTCATAGTTGTCATGACTGCCCTGTAGCAGAGCGCCGATCCGCTCCAGCCCCATGCCAGTGTCGATGGACTGCATGTCCAGTTCCACCATCGAGCCGTCCTCAAACTGCTCATTCTGCATGAACACGATGTTCCAGATTTCGATGAAGCGGTCGCCGTCTTCCTCGGCCGAACCCGGAGGGCCGCCCCAGATGTGGTCGCCATGGTCATAGAAAATCTCGGTGCATGGACCACAGGGACCGGTCGGGCCCATCTGCCAGAAATTGTCATTGGTGGCGATGCGGATGATCCGGTCTTCGGGCACGCCGACCTTTTTCCAGATCTCGAATGCCTCATCGTCGGTGTGATAGACCGTGGTCAGCAGGCGGTTCTTGTCGATGCCGAATTCCTTGGTGATCAGCTCCCACGCGAAGGGGATCGCCTCATGCTTGAAATAGTCCCCGAACGAGAAATTCCCCAGCATCTCAAAGAATGTGTGGTGGCGCGCAGTGTAGCCCACATTGTCCAGATCGTTGTGTTTGCCACCTGCGCGCACACATTTCTGCGCAGTGGTCGCCCGGCTGTAGTCGCGCGTCTCAAGCCCGGTGAACAGGTTCTTGAACTGCACCATGCCCGAGTTCACGAACATCAGAGTCGGGTCATTGCGCGGCACGAGCGGGCTGGAAGCCACAACCTCATGCCCCTGTTTGGCGAAATAGTTCAGAAAGGTCGATCGGATATCGTTCAGCGTGGGCATAAGGCTCTCTCAGCGCGCAATCATCTTGTTCGAAAACGGGTTTATCGCTGTCCCTGCGGATAGTCCACAGGGGAGGCCACGCAAACGAAACAAGGCGGCCCCAATGGACCGCCCCGCGTTCACAATTCCGGGATGCCGTCAGGCTTCGAGAATATCGTCATCCTCAGTGGCACCGGGCGGCATGTCGAAGTCCAACCCATGCGCGGCGCGGATCTTGTCCTCAATCTCCAACGCCGAGCGACTGTTATCGCGCAGATATTGTTTGGCATTCTCACGCCCCTGCCCGATCCGCTCGTCCCCGTAGCTGAACCAAGAGCCCGACTTCTCAACCACACCGGCCTTAACGCCCAGATCCAGCAGCTCGCCCATCTTGCTGATGCCTTCGCCATACATGATGTCGAATTCCACCTGCTTGAACGGCGGGGCCACCTTGTTTTTTACAACTTTGACGCGGGTCTGGTTGCCGACAACCTCATCGCGGTCCTTAATCGCGCCGATACGCCGAATGTCCAAACGCACCGAGCTGTAGAATTTCAGCGCGTTGCCCCCAGTGGTCGTCTCCGGGCTGCCAAACATGACGCCGATTTTCATCCGAATCTGGTTAATGAAGATCACCATACAATTCGAACGGCTGATCGAGCCGGTCAGCTTGCGCATCGCCTGGCTCATCAGACGGGCCTGCACGCCGACATTGCTGTCGCCCATGTCGCCCTCCAGCTCAGATTTCGGCGTCAGCGCCGCGACCGAGTCGACCACAACCATATTCACCGCACCCGAGCGCACCAGAGTATCAGTGATCTCAAGCGCCTGCTCGCCCGTGTCGGGCTGCGAGATCAGCAACTCATCCAGATCGACACCCAGCTTACGAGCATATTGCGGGTCCAACGCGTGTTCCGCGTCAACGAACGCACAGACACCGCCGCGCTTTTGCTGTTCTGCAATACAATGCAGCGTCAGCGTGGTCTTGCCCGAACTTTCTGGCCCGTAAATCTCAACAATTCGGCCCATCGGCAGACCGCCAATCCCCAGCGCGATATCCAGACCCAGCGATCCGGTCGAGCTGGCCTCGATATCCTGTTTGGAATCCTCGCCCAGCTTCATGATCGAGCCCTTGCCGAACTGCCGTTCAATCTGGGCCAGCGCGCTGTCGAGCGCCTTTTGCTTGTCTGCGTTTTTCTTGTCGCTCATCGTCAGAAGATCCGCCATTGTCCTGTCGCCTTCTCTTGTGTCACACCCTTGAACGGGCGGCAATCACTGCTTTGTTCGCCTCTTGTTCCTTATGAGACCAAAAAGAGAACATTTCAACTAAAACTTACAGAACTTACCTTTCGGCAATTGTGTTAAAGAGTCGTTTACGCCAATCTGCAAAAAAGAATTAACTCTGACAGGGACGATTAAATGCTTGTTTTCTATGAGGAACGTCTTGCATTTCTGTCCGTCCCCAAAACCGGCAGCACCGCTTACCACAGCGCTTTGCGGGACCGGGCGGATATCGTTGTCACAGGACCGCCCGACCTGAAACATGCTCCGGTCCGGCGCTATGACCGTTTCTTTCAGAACATTTTCAAAAAAATGCACGACACAGAGATGGAGATCATGGCCGTGGTCCGCGAACCGATCGACTGGCTGGGCAGTTGGTATCGATTCCGCAGCCGTCCCGAGCGGCTGAATCACCCTCATTCAACCCATGATCTCAGCTTTGACGACTATGTTCAGGCCTATATGCAATCCCCGCGTCCGGAATATGCGGATGTCGGCAGCCAGAGCCAGTTCTTCCGCACCCGCAGCAACGGATTCGGGGCGACGCACGTCTTCAAATATGAACATCAGGACAAAATCCTGAGCTTCCTACAATCCCGTCTGAATATGGAGATCACACTACCGCGCGAGAATGTCTCTCCCCTCCGTGACTTGACGCTAAGCGCCGAAACCGAGCGCAAATTCCGGCGCAAACATGCGGCCGAGTTCGCGTGTCACGACGCGGCCCTCTGACTGTTTCAGTTCAATTGCTGGAACACCGCTTCGGTCAGTTCGTTCAAGGAAAACGGCTTCGGCAGGAAAGCCGAATGCGCAAGCTCGGGACCCGAGTCGCCAAATGCCCCTTCGGTATATCCTGACATGAAAATGACGCGGACATCTGGACGGTCTTTCATCGCCTGACGCACCCAGGTTGGGCCATCCATGCCCGGCATCACCACGTCGGTGACGAAGAGATCGACATTCAGGGCCCCGTCTTCCAGCAGATGCAGCGCCTCTTCCGCCGAATCTGCTTCCAAAACGGTATAGCCCTTCAGGCGCAGCGCGCGGGTTGCAAAGGCGCGCACCGGTGCTTCATCCTCGACCAACAGAACTACGCCTTCACCCTGACGCGCAGCTTGTGTTTGCGGCGCCTGCACGGCGGGTTCTTCGACACGTTCGGATGCGGCTGAGACCGGCAGATAAACCGTAAACTCGGTTCCCCGGCCCAAAACGCTGTCAACAAAGATGAAACCGCCGGTCTGTTTCACAATACCGTAGACCGTTGACAGGCCTAGCCCCGTCCCCTCGCCCGTACGTTTAGTTGTGTAGAAAGGCTCGAACACTTTTTGCAGCTTGTCCGCCGGAATACCCGTACCACTATCGATCACCTTGACGGTGACATACTCCCCCGGTTGCACTGTAGCGCGATCGCGGCGCAGAGGCTCAGTCAGCGACACCACTTCAGTCTCGATCCGCACCTCGCCACCTTCGGGCATGGCGTCGCGGGCATTCACGACTAAGTTCATGAACACTTGTTCCAACTGCCGCTTGTCGGCGCGCACCGGTTTCAGCACTGGATCATGGCTGAGGATCAGGCGGATTTTCTCACCCACCAGCCGGTTCAATAGATGGATCAGGTCCGAGATCGTGTCCCGCAAGTCCAACACCTCGGGCTGCAAGGTCTGCTTGCGCGAAAAGGCCAGCAACTGACTGACCAGAGCTGCCGCCCTGTTGGCATTCTGGTTAATCTGCACCAGATCACCATAGTTAGGATCATTCTGATCATGCCTCAGCAGCAACAGGTCACAATGCCCCGAAATCGCCGTCAGCAGGTTGTTGAAATCATGCGCCACGCCCCCGGCCAACTGACCGACGGCCTGCATCTTTTGGCCCTGTACGAATTGTGCCTCAAGCGTCTTGAGTTCGGTGGCATCGTTCAGAACCGCGATCAGGCAGACCTCGCCGTTATTTACCACGCGGCTCAGCGTCACCTGCACGAACATCTCTTTGTCCTGCCGTGGCAAGCGCAGAAACTCCGAACTTGGCGGGCTGTCTTCGGCCGCTGCGCGGGCCAGCCAATCCAAGATGGGATAGCCGAGCCCCTGCATAATCTGGACAACATTTGTCTGGCCTGGAACGATCTCGCCAACAAGTTTCACGGCCAGCCGGTTGGCGTCCAGAATTTCTCCGTTCGGCGACAGACACATGATGGCAACCGGAAGGTCAGCAAACGGAGCCTCAGTTCGAGGAGTGTTTGAAGTGTCCACTGGAACCAGAGCCAAGTCGACGACCGATCCCGATTTGGACAGTTCCTTAGTGACCACGGAAACCGAACCATCCTTGGTGTCAATCGAGACGATTTTACCATCCTCAGGCGGCTCACTGGAAAGGAGCTGTTTAGCTGTTTCCGGTGTCTGACCCAGAAGATATTTCGCCATCCTGTTGGAACGTATCACTGCTCCGTTGCGTCCAAGCGTCACTACCGGGACCGAAACGTCTTCCCACTGACCCGGCGCTTCCAGATGAAACCGCCAGCAAAACAAGTCATTGTTCACCCCAAACACCGATATCGGAACGGTTGAACCGACGGAAACAACCTCTTCTCGCGCTTTGCCGTGGATTTCGGCCATTGCCTGAAGGCGCAGTAAAATCGCCGCCGGATTAGCAAAAATGGCCGTAAGGCACTTATCAATTCGCGTGCCTGGCGTTGCATGAACCCGTTCACGTGCGGCGGTGTTTGCAGTCAGAATGACGCCATCTGCATTGGCGGTGATGCAGGGAAACAGGTCTTGTTCCGCAAATGCTGCCATTACCCCCGCGGATTTCCTCGTGGCCCAATCCATGATGCCACCGCGTGCCGCAACCAGCGCACCTGCCGCTAAAAGCGAGATTCCCGCAACGATAAACCCCCCACCCCAGCCGCCCGGCAACACGCCTGCCAAGGGGGCTATGGCGACCAGAATTCCAACAACAGCCAACAGCGTCAGCCGCGCCACTGCCGGAGTTTTGCGAAGGGCGAGGTCGGAAAAAACATCTGTGGTTTCTGACATAAACAACTCTGGTCTTGGGGCGTTCGCGCAAGTGAGCCCAAAATAGGTTAATGTCCGTTTAATGAAATTCAGACACTCTCCTCAAGGTTGTTATTTCGCGACCACCTATCGCGTCAAGTGTGCTGCGAAGAACCCATCCGTTCCGTGGGACGCCAGCCACAGTTTGCGAAAACTCTCTGACCAGTCAGGATGGGCGGACGTAAATTTATCTACTACGGCACCGTTTTCCTCGTTCAGCATCGAGCATGTTGCATAAGCCAGCACACCGCCCGCATCGACCAAGACAGACGTGTCTGACAGAATTCGGGATTGAAGCGCTGTCAATTCAGTCAGCCGTTGCGCATCCAACGCCCATTTCCCCGCCGGCGCCCGCCGCCATGATCCACTGCCGGAACAGGGCGCATCGACCAGTACAATGTCGAAAGGCGCTTGGGACGCCACCTCATCGGTTGCCAGCATATTGATCCGCGCAGCGGCCCGTTCGGCGCGCGCGGGCAGATCACGCATCCGTTCGGGGTTTACGTCATGGGCAAAAACCTCGACCCCGGAATAGGCCGCAAAAGCCAGAGATTTCCCCCCGCCGCCAGCGCAATAGTCCAGAACGCGCAAACCTGGTCGCAAATCCAGTGCTGCCACAACGGCCTGACTTGCCGCATCCTGCAATTCGACCACACCCTCGGAATAAGCGCGGCTTTGCGCAATCTTGCGCGCGCCCTCCCCAATCTCCAGCGCGGTGTTACATGCCGGGTGTTCTTGCGCCGCAATCCCGTCGGTCGCCAAAGCGGCAATGGCACCTGCCCGATCCGACTTGGACAGGTTGACCCGCACGTGAACCGGTGCCCGGTTTTGTAGTGCCTGGGCGACCGCCACTGCCTCATCGCCCAGAGACGTTTGAAACATGGGCCACAACCAGTCGGGGATGTCATAGCGCTCGGCATCCGACGCGAAATCGCGACCCGCTTCGTCATCGGTCAGCGCATCTGGCGCATGACCCTGACCCGTGAACGTTTCAGCCAAATCCGCCCCAACGGCACGCAACGCGCCGATCATCAGGCCACGCCCGGTTTCAGCCCCGCCCAACGCGGCATAAGATCGCTTGCACCGCAACGCCTGAAATACGTGATCCCGTATCGCTGCCCGATCCTTGGAGCCCGCAAACCGGCTGCGCCGCGCCCAGCCCGTCAACGCTTTTTCAACCGGAACGCCCGAGAGTATCTGATCAAGGATCTCGATCGAGGCCTGTACGCGGGCTGCTGGGATCATGGGTCTGTCCGATAATGTGGCTAGAATGCAAAACGGCGCCCAAACCGAGCGCCGTGCTGCAATGGTTTAGGTTTTACATCACCCGGTAGTTCGGGCTTTCGCGCGTGATCTGTACGTCATGCACGTGGCTTTCTTTCAGCCCTGCACCCGTGATCTTTACGAAATTGCAGTTCCTGCGCATCTCTTCCACGGTGGCACAGCCGGTATATCCCATGGCCGCGCGCAGACCCCCAACCAGTTGATGCACCACCGCGCTGGCAGATCCTTTATAGGGCACCTGCCCCTCGATCCCTTCGGGCACCAGCTTGTCGTTGGCGGCGTCCTTCTGGAAATAGCGATCCGCCGAGCCGCGCGCCATTGCGCCCAGGCTGCCCATGCCACGATAGGATTTGAACGAACGGCCCTGATACAGAATGACCTCACCCGGGCTTTCATCTGTGCCCGCAATCATCGAACCGACCATGGCGCAGGACGCCCCCGCGGCAATCGCCTTGGCGAAATCACCCGAGAACTTGATGCCGCCATCGGCGATCACCGGCACGTCCCCGGCAGCCCCTGCGCAATCCATGATCGCCGTCAGCTGAGGCACACCCACACCGGCCACCATCCGCGTGGTACAGATCGAGCCCGGCCCGATCCCAACCTTGATCGCATCCGCACCCGCATCAATCAGTGCCTTGGTCGCGTCGCCGGTCGCGACGTTTCCCGCGATGATCTGAACTTCGTTCGACAGGGTCTTCACCCGCTTCACCGCGTCCAACACACCTTGCGAATGGCCATGCGCGGTGTCCACAACGATGATGTCGACGCCGGAATCCACCAATTGCTCGGACCGCTCAAAACCTGCGTCCCCGACCGAAGTCGCCGCTGCAACACGCAGGCGGCCCAGACGGTCCTTGCAGGCTGTGGGGTTAAGCACTGCTTGTTCGGTATCTTTCAGGGTTAGCAGGCCGGTCAGCTTGCCTGCGCCATCTACGACCAGCAACTTTTCGATCCGGCGCGCCTTCATCAGACTTTTGGCTTCTTCCAGATCAGCCGGCTCCTGAAGCATTGCCAGATTGTCGGTGGTCATCATCGCGTGGATCGGCGTGTCGTCCGAGGTCGCAAAGCGCATGTCACGGTTGGTTACAATACCCACGACGCGACCATCAGGATCGACCACAGGGAAGCCGGTGAAGTTGTACCGCTCGACTAGCGCCTGCGCGTCGGCCAGCGTCTGATCAGCGCGCAATGTCACGGGGTTATAAACGATACCGGATTCGAACCGCTTGACCCGGCGCACTTCGCGGGCCTGTTCCTCGGTCGTCAGGTTCTTGTGGATCACACCGATCCCACCGGCCTGCGCCATAGCAATCGCCATTCGCGCCTCGGTCACCGTGTCCATCGCCGAGCTGAGCAGCGGAATGTTCATGGTAATCTCACGCGTCACACGCGTGGTCGTATCCGCCGTCGCGGGCAGCACAGAAGATGCGCCCGGAACCAGAAGTACGTCGTCAAAGGTGAGTGCCTCACGAATCTGCATCTGCTAACCCCATGCAAAACCCCGTTTGACGGCGACCCTATGACATGGATTGAACCCAAGGGAAAGCCCCTGATCTGAACTAGTTTTCTCCTGCGGGACATTGCCGCGGCAAAAAACGACGCAACCGGCGACAAACGTGCCGCTGATTGGCCTTTCCCTTTGCGCACAAACCCATATCTTCCCCGGCATACGCGCGAATACAAAAGGCAGGCCAGATATGACCACCGACCCCCTTGTCGTCTTTACCCCCTCGGGCAAACGCGGGCATTTCCCCGTCGGCACCCCGGTTCTGACCGCCGCCCGGCAGTTGGGCGTCGATCTGGACTCGGTCTGCGGCGGGCGTGGGATTTGCTCGAAATGTCAGATCACGCCCAGCTATGGCGAGTTTCCCAAGCACGGTGTCACCGTATCCGAGGACGCGCTGAGCGAATGGAATGCGGTTGAACAACGCTATGACGACAAACGCGGGCTCAAGCCTGGCCGCCGTCTGGGCTGTCAGGCGACAGTTCAGGGCGATATCGTGATCGACGTGCCGCCTGAGTCTCAGGTCCATCGTCAGGTCGTCCGCAAAGCGGCTGCCGCACGCGCCATCACCATGGACCCGGCGACGCGGCTGTATTTCGTGGTGGTCGAGGAACCCGACATGCACTCGCCCACCGGCGATCTGGAGCGGTTGGAACGGGCCCTGCGCCAGCAGTGGAACATTGAGGCCGTCACCACCGATCTGTCGCTGATGGCCAAGTTGCAACCGGTGCTGCGCAAAGGCAAATGGGAGGTCACTGTAGCCGTCCACAAAGGCCACAAGGATGAGGTCGCCAAGGTGGTCGAAATTTGGCCCGGCCTGCATGAACAAGGGCTGTACGGTCTGGCCATCGACCTTGGCTCAACCACCGTCGCTGCCCACCTGACCGATCTGGAAACCGGTGAGGTCAAGGCCTCGTCTGGCCTGATGAACCCGCAGATCCGCTTTGGTGAAGACCTGATGAGCCGCGTGTCCTACGCCATGATGAACCCCGGTGGTGATCAGGAAATGACCCGCGCGGTGCGCGAGGCGATCAACGATCTGACCATCTCCATCGCCGAGGAGGCCGGGATCGACACCGCGCTGATCGTGGAGACGGTTTTCGTCTGCAACCCGGTCATGCACCACCTGCTGCTGGGTCTGGACCCGGTCGAGCTGGGGCAGGCCCCCTTCGCGTTGGCCACATCCGAGAGCATGTCCTTGCCCGCACGTGAGATGGATCTGACCAAGATGAACCCGCGCGCGCAGGTTTATATCCTACCTTGTATTGCGGGACATGTGGGCGCCGACTGTGCCGCCGTTGCGCTCTCCGAAGAACCCGGCAAGTCCGAAGACCTCGTGTTGATCGTCGATGTGGGCACCAATGCCGAAATCCTGCTGGGCAACACCACACGCGTGCTGGCCTGTTCCTCACCCACCGGCCCCGCGTTCGAGGGCGCGCAGATCAGTTCCGGCCAGCGCGCCGCTCCGGGAGCGATTGAGCGCATCGAAATTGACCCTGCAACCAAGGAACCCCGCTTCCGCATCATCGGATCGGACAAGTGGTCCGATGAGGACGGGTTCGATCTTGATATCGCCACCACCGGGATCACTGGCATCTGTGGCTCGGGCATTATCGAGGCTGTGGCCGAGATGCGCATCGCCGGGCTGCTGGATGATAGCGGCTTGATCGGGTCCGCCGAGCAAACCGGCACCGCCCGCTGCGTACCCGAAGGCCGCACCCACGCCTATCTGATCCACGATGCCAGCGCCGAGGGCGGCCCGCGTATCACCGTGACCCAAGGTGACATCCGCGCCATCCAGCTGGCGAAATCGGCACTCTATGCCGGTGCGCGCCTGCTGATGGATGAGATGGAGGTCGACACCGTTGACCGCGTGGTTCTGGCCGGGGCGTTCGGTGCCCATATCTCGACCAAACACGCGATGGTTCTGGGCATGATCCCAGACGCGCCGCTGGACAAGGTTTCCAGCGCGGGCAACGCGGCTGGCACCGGTGCCCGGATCGCCTTGTGCAACATCGGATCGCGCAAGGAAATCGAGCGCGTTGTGCGCGAGATCACCAAGGTCGAAACCGCCATCGAGCCAAAGTTTCAGGAACATTTCGTTGCCGCCAACGCGATCCCGCACAAAACCGACCCGTTCCCAGAACTGGCGCAGGTGGTCACCCTGCCCGCGCCGTCCTTCAACACCGGCGGCGGGGATGACGAAAAATCTGGCCGTCGTCGCCGCCGCAGGTCATAGTCGGATCAAACGACGGAGGCCCCAATGCACACACCGAACGAAGAACAGGCTGAGTATTGGGGCAAGTCGCCGTCGGGCGTGAAATGGCTGACATACGAGGATCAGTTGGATCACGTATTCACCCCAGTGCTGGACCTTGTTCTAAGCCGCGCCAATATTGTCGAAGGTATGCGGGTATTGGACATCGGATGTGGCACCGGCGTCAGTTCGCTTGCAGCGGCGAAGCGTGTCGGCGGTTCGGGTCATGTCCAAAGCGCAGACATTTCGCAGGCCTTTCTGGACCGCGCCCAGGAGCGCGCACGCGCTGAAAACCTGACAAATATGAGTTTTCTTTACGCTGACGCCCAGACACAGGCTTTTTTGGAATGCGAGTTCGATGCTGCGATTTCGAGGTTCGGGGCCATGTTCTTTCAGGACTCGGTTGCAGCATTCCGCAATATCGCAAGCGCGCTGAAACCCGGTGGACAGATGACTTTTGCCGCATGGGGGCCACTTGCAGGCAATCCTTGGTTCAAGATTCCTCACGTCTCTGCCACGGCGCGGCTGGGCAATCCGCCCAAATATGGCCGATTTGCCCCCGGACCGCTTGCCTTTCACGATCTGGACTATGTCGCCGGGATGATGAACGACGCTGGACTGACCGACATCAAGGCAGACCCCGTGCCATTGTCCTTGCCTGGTTTCAACGGTGTGCCGGGCACCGCTGCGCTGTGTACGCAAGTTGGACCGGCGGCCCGTGTGATCGGCCATTTCAATGGAACCGACGAGGATGTAGCGGCCATTGAAGCCGACGTTGCCAAAAACCTTGAGCAATTCGACACCGAAAACGGCATCGAAATCCCGGCAATCATCAACCTGTTTCAGGCGCGCCGGGCCGCGTGATCTGGGAAAACTGGAGCGGGTAGCGGGAATCGAACCCGCGCGTTCAGCTTGGGAAGCTGACAGGCTACCATTACATCATACCCGCCGCGGGGTTGGGGATAGCATTGCCGCTTTCCCAAACACAAGTCGCAACCTTCACCAAAGGACAAGAAAATCCAGAACAAAAAAGGCCGGGCAGTTGGCCCGGCCTTCTGTTCTTTCTTGCCGACGGATCAGGCGCGACGACGACGGCCACCGCCGCGACGACCGCCTGCAGCACCGGCTGCTGCGGCTTCTTCAGGTGATTTGTTGAACTTGATCCATGCCCCGCCATGGGGGTCATTGTTGGTCAGCAGGTTAGCGGCGCGGATAGCCTCCATTTCCTTGCCGGCACGCGGCTGGGTCGAGCCCAGACCGAACAGTTGGCAGAAAGTCTCATCATCCATATCCGCAGGCAGAATGATACCTTTGGCTTCTACTTCGGCCTTCTTTTCAGCCAGCTTCTTGGGGCCAACGGGCAGCGCGACCGGGTTCATGATCGCAGAGGTCATGCCTGCGCCCATCGCCATCGGCAGGAAGGCGTTGTTGATGCCGTGGCGGTTCGGCAGGCCGAACGAGATATTGGACGCGCCGCAAGTGGTATTCACGCCCAGCTCTTCACGCAAACGACGGACCAGCGCAAAAACCTGCTGGCCAGCGGTTGCCATCGCGCCGATGGGCATGACCAGCGGGTCAACCACGATGTCATGCGCCGGAATGCCGAAATCGGCTGCACGTTCCACGATCTTCTTGGCCACGTCGAACCGTACATCGGGGTCTTCGGAAATCCCGGTATCGTCATTCGAGATCGCCACAACCGGCACGTTGTATTTCTTGACCAGCGGCAGAACCAGCTCCAGGCGCTCTTCTTCACCGGTGACCGAGTTCAGCAGTGGACGACCTTCAGCCGCCTCAAGACCGGCTTCCAGAGCACCAGGAACCGAGCTGTCGATGCACAGCGGTACGTCGACCAGACCCTGCACCAACTCGACGATCTTGGTCATCAGCGGCGGCTCGGTCTCGTTCGGGTTGGGGTTCGAGTTGTAGACAACACCCGCGTTGATATCCAGAACGGTCGCGCCTGCCGCAACCTGTGCCAGCGCGTCTTTCTCAACAGTCGAGAAATCGCCCGCTTCCAGTTCCGCAGCCAGTTTCTTGCGGCCCGTGGGGTTGATCCGTTCACCGATCACGCAGAACGGTTCGTCAAAGCCCAGAACGGCGGTTTTTGTTTTTGATTCGACGACAGTACGGGTCATGTCCGTTCCTTAGGAGTTTGCAGGCTTTGCCGAAGCGCCGCCGTTGTTGATGGCCCAGGTGGCGTTGGTTTTGATACCGCCAAGTGGGAAGAAATGCACGTTGGTGATGTTGAAGTCCGGGTTGGCCGCCTTGTGGTTGGCCAGCTCGGTCAGAACATCGGCGGGCTCGTAGGGCAGCAGCAGCTTGGACACGTCCATCGCACGCTTTTGCAGAACCTTCAACGAGGGGCCAACGCCGCAGGCGATGGCGAACTTGATCAGGGTTTGCAGCTTGGCCGGACCCGCGATACCGATATGGATCGGCAGATCGATCCCTGCCTCTTTCAGGCTGTCGGCCCAGGCGATGATCGGTTTGGCATCAAAGGCGAACTGAGTGGCCAACGCCATTTCGGCGTCGGTGGTTTCGCTGAATTTCTGTTTCCAGCGCAGCGCATCTTCCACGTTCTTGGTCGAACCGTCCGGGTCAATATCCTTATTGCCCTCGGGGTGGCCTGCCACGTGCAGACGCTTGAAGCCTGCCTTGTCGAACAGACCGGTCTCCATCAGCTGCATCGAGCTGTGGAAATCGCCATGGGGTTTCTCGACACCACCGGCCAGCAGCAGCGCCTGCTCAACGCCCGCTTCGCCCTGATACATCGAAATCCAGTTTTCCAGCGTCGCGGCGTCTTTGATGATCCGCGCGGGGAAGTGCGGCATCACCGGATAGCCCTCGGCAGCGATGCGCTTGGCGGTCTTGACCATGTCCTCGATGGGCGTGCCCTCGATATGGGCGATGTAGACGCGAGTGCCTTCAGGCAGCAGCGCGCGGAAATCTTCGACCTTTTCGGCGGTGCGCGGCATCACCTCGATCGAATAGCCCTGCAAAAAGGCTTCGACGGTCGGGTTCACAGGGCCGTTTTCGGCGGCATCACGTTTTTTGAAGTTCAGCAAAGCCATAGCGGCCTCCCATATAGATTTTGGGCTCATGCCCAACCGTCATTTGCGATCAGCGCTTTGATACGGTCCTGATCATATTCCGCTTCCAGACGCGCTGCTTCGGCTTCGGCGATCTCCGAGGGCTCGCCCTCGACCGCGAAAGGATCTGCTTTGCGCCATTCGGCCAGATAGGCATCGCTGTCCTTGGCATTCACCTTCATCGCCGCTCGGTCGATGGCTTGTTCGAACCGCTCCTCCAACTGCCGCTTGGCACCTCGACGGCCTTTGCCGACGATGACTTGAGCAGGGATGTCGCGCCAGTAAACGATGGTGACGTCAGGCATCGCGTATGATTCCTCCTAACCAGATGGACCGGTTCTAAACATCTATATGGTCGCAGGTCGGTCGGTTTTCGACACAAGGCGCATTTCAAACGACGTTTTGCCTACGACGGGATACCGGGGTTGTAACGAATTCGGCATCAAACGCGCATATCAAAATCCTCATCACAATAATGAGCGTCTTGCGCGACAAGAACGCGCGACCTATGGTCGGGGTAACTCGAAAATCGGAGGGCGTTGAAGATGGCGCCCAAGCGTCCCAAAGGTGCGGGCGCGTTCCCGAAGGCGGTCGAAAGCCCCGCGCCGGCAAGGCCCGATCCCGATGCGCTGTATGCGGCGCTGGATCTGGGTACAAATAGTTGTCGCATGTTGATTGCCCAGCCCAAGGGCAGCGGCTTTCATGTGGTCGACAGTTTCTCGAAATCCGTGCAGTTGGGTGCGGGGCTCGAACGGACCGGACGGCTGTCTCGGTCCTCGATGGCGCGCACCATTCAGGCTTTGCGCATCTGCCAGCAGAAGCTGAAACGCAACAAAGTCAAACGGATGCGCCTTGTCGCGACCGAGGCCTGCCGCCGCGCCAAGAACGCGCGTGATTTCATCCGTCAGGTTAAGCGCGAAACCGGCCTGACGCTTGAGATCATCCAGCCCGAGGAAGAGGCACGCCTGGCCGTGATCTCATGCGCGCCGCTCGTGTCGACCAAGACCGAGCAGTTGCTGGTGGTCGATATCGGCGGCGGCTCGACCGAATTGGTGTGGATCGATATCTCATCCATTGCGCGCCGTGACCGGCCTGCCGCGATCATGCGGTTGCACCATGGGTTTCACCCGGCCGAAAGCCCGTTCCCTGCGGCCAAGGTGGTGGATTGGATCAGCGTTCCGCTGGGTGTGGCAACGCTGCGTGATCAGTTCAACGATGTTGAGGACGATTCAGCCCGCTTTGCTCTGATGAGCTGGTTTTTTGAAGAGAACCTCGCCGATTTTGCGCCTTACAAGGACGAACAGGCCCGCGAAGGGTTCCAGATCGTTGGCACCAGCGGGACGGTTACGACCGTGGCTGCCTCACATCTGGGGTTGAAGCGCTATGACCGGACCAAGGTAGACGGTTTGCGCATGACCAGCGATCAGATTGACAAAGTGATACGAGGGTATCTAGAACTCGGCCCTCAGGGTCGACGCCGGGACCCGCGCATTGGCGACGACCGGCAGGCCCTGATCATGTCCGGCTCGGCCATTTTGCAGGCCCTCTTGCGCTGCTGGCCCACCGACCGCCTTTCCGTGGCGGACCGGGGGCTGCGTGAAGGACTGCTTTATGCGCAGATGAGCGCGGACGGCGTATTGGAAGACGGACCGTTCTGATGGCGAAGACACCAACTGGAAAAAGCAACTCGGGTCGCGGGCAACGCGACCTGAAGGTTAAGGTCAAGACGGCGCGTGGGCGTAAACTCAGCTCGACCCGCTGGCTGGAACGGCAATTGAACGACCCCTATGTTAAACGCGCACAGGCCGAGGGGTACCGAGGGCGTGCAGCATTCAAAATATTGGAACTGGACGATAAATTCCGCTTTCTAGTTCCCGGTGCACGCGTCGTTGATCTGGGCTGCGCGCCCGGAGGTTGGTTGCAGGTGGCTGTCAAAAGAGCGAACGCGCTTGGCGAGAAAAGCGGCAAGCGGATCGGCACCGTACTGGGCGTTGATCTGCAGGAGGTCGAACCCGTCGCGGGCGCAACCGCGCATGTGCTGGACTTCATGGAAGACGATGCCGACGAGAAGGTCAAAGAGTGGTTGGGCGGCAAGGCTGATGTGGTGATGTCGGACATGGCCGCTGCCTCATCCGGGCACAAGCAAACCGACCATTTGCGCATCATGGCACTGTGTGAAACTGCCGCTTACTTCGCCTTTGATGTGCTGGAAGAAGGCGGCACATTTGTCGCGAAGGTTCTGGCCGGAGGGGCCGAGGGCGATTTGCAAAAGCTGCTTAAGCAGAAATTCACCAAGGTCGCCAACGTGAAACCGCCTGCCTCGCGGTCCGACAGTTCGGAAAAATTCGTTGTGGCGACAGGGTTTCGCGGCGAGACTTAATCTTCCATCGACAGGAAGTCTCCTGCCAGAACCTGCTGGCGCAACGATGCGGTAGCAATCCCTTGCATCAAAAGCGCGTCCCCATGGTTGAGGTATTCCGGCTTGCGGGTCCGCAAATCTTCGATCCGCTGTGCCAGCGACAGCGGGCGTTGCAGTTGCGACGTGTGAACCGGTTTATCTGACATTGGGCACCTTTTAACACAGACGGGTTTGACCTTGTCTGTACCGATACACGCAGAGTTTGCCGGGAAAATGACCCAAACAAGGCAGCACAGCGCCGGGATGTGGTGAAGCTAGTCCGCCGCCTCGCCCAGATCCATCAACGCCCCGTTGAACTCGGCCCCCAAAATCAGCATGGCCGCGCAGAGGTACAGGAAAATCAGTGCCGCCATCACTCCGGCCAGCCCCGCATAGGTCGCGTTGTACGAGGCGAACTGCCCGATATAGATCGAGAAGCCCCACCCGCCCGCCGCCCAGAGCGCAAGCGTCAACGCCACGCCGGGCAGGATTTGCGTCAGCTTGTGGCACCGCGTCGGCAGCAGAAGATGGGCCAGCATCACAAGCCCCGCTGGGACCGCCACTGTAAAGGTCCAGCGCAGCCGATCCACGGACAGCCAATTGGACACGTTCACATCCGTTTTTTCGGACACAAGCCTTGTATATACTGGCAAGACAACCTCGACTGCAGCAATCGCAAGAACGGTCGCTCCTCCGGCAATCACCAGTCCAAGACAGTAAAGGCGGGTTTTCCAAAACGGCCAACTGTCTTGATCATGATAAGCCTGATTCATCGCCGCCCGCACTGCCATCACCCCGTTCGAGGCGAAAAACACTGCCAACAGCCCCCCCAGCGTGATTACGCTGGAGTTCGAAGCCTGCAAAACTGCTCTCAGCTCGGCCACGATCGGATCGGCGACATCTTTGGGCCAGGCGCCGAAAATCAGCTCGATCAACTCATTGGTGACATAGTCTTGCGACAGTGTCCCCGCCAAGGCGACTGTGAACAGGACGAAGGGAAACAGGGCCAGCATCAGGGACATGGCAACATGGCTGCTCATGACCATTCCGTTTTTGGCACTGAACCGGCCAAAGGCCAGCCATAGCGCCTGAAGGGGTCGTTTTGCGGAAGGAATCATATTGGCGCTCATGTCCAAATCTTAACGCGGCGCGCCGGATCACAGAACCGTCAAAACCCGATTCAACGCAAATAAATACTCCCAAACGCTTGCGTGCATTGCATAATCCTGCTCGGCTGTGCAGGATCAGAGCAGTAAATCGGCTTCTCAAGACAGCTAGAATGGCAACAGACAAAACGATGCCTTTGGATCAGGAACCACATGTGACACGACCGCGACTGCGCCTGTCGGTCGTGCGTGACACCGCGATAGTCGCCACGCTGGTGGTGCTGGGCCTTTATGCTGGGTCCGCCTTTCTGATCCCGCTGACCATGGCCTTGCTGATCAACGTTCTAATCATCGCGGTCAGCGATCGTGTCATCTCCATCACGCGCGTGCCGGTCTGGGTTGCCAACATCGCCGGTGTTATCGTTGTTTTGGCCGGTTTGTTCATGATCATGTATATTCTGGGCAGTCAGGCGACACAGTTTGCCCGCTCGATCAACACCTACGAAGATCAATTCGACAGCGCCGTAAACCGGATCGCGGGGCTGGTGGGCAATGACGTTACAAGCTTTATCCGTGACAATCTGATCAGCATCGACATGTCCTATGTCGCGCGCGTAATGCTGGGCAGCGCTACCTCGTTGCTGAATCAGTTCTTTCTGATCAGCCTTTATGTTGCGTTCCTGATGGCCGAGCGGTTGGCGTTTCGCAAGAAAATACAACTGGTTGCGGGGAACCCTCAAACCGGAGCAGACTTCGCGGCGGTGCTGGATGCCATTTCGTTTAGTCTGCAACGGTATGTGGGGGTAAAGACATTTATCAGCCTGGTCACGGCCGGGATCAGCTATTCGATCTTCCGTGTTCTCGGGCTGGAATATGCCGAGACCTGGGCCGTCCTAACCTTCGCGCTGAATTTCATCCCCTCGATCGGCTCGATCATTGCGGTCATTTTCCCGGCCATGATCGCGCTGGTTCAATTTGAAAGCATCGGTCCGTTCCTGATCATCGTGCTGGGGTGCGGCACCATCCAATTCCTCATCGGCAATTTTGTGGACCCTGCCATGCTGGGGCGATCGCTGAACATGTCGACCTTCCTTGTCATTCTGGCACTGACCTTCTGGACCACGGTCTGGGGCATGATTGGTGCGTTCCTCAGCGTGCCGCTGACCGTCTGCATTCTCATCGTGTTCAGCCATATCCCAGCACTCAGGCCGATTGCGATCATGATGTCGCTGGATGGAAGCTTGGGCGAAGACCCGCGCGCAGGGTGAACCATGCAGCCTGTGTTCATCGGGTCCGAGATCTATCGGCACTCTACCTACGGCACACAGCATCCGCTGGCGATTCCGCGTGTGTCGACGGTCATCGACCTGTGTCGCGCGCAAGGCTGGCTGAACCAGCAGAACTACCGTGTCAGTCCTTGCGCAAAACCCTCTGCCCTGCACGCATTTCATACGCCGGACTACATCACCGCGCTGCAACAGGCCGAGGCCGAGCAGGCCGTCTCGAATGACACCCGCAGCCGATACGGGCTGGGAACTTTGTCCAACCCTGTTTTTGCCGAGATGTACCGCCGTCCCGCCACCGCCGCCGGAGGGTCGATGCTGGGTGCCGAACTTCTGCGCGAGGGCGGCATCGTCTTCAGCCCCGCAGGCGGCACGCATCATGGGCTTGCGGACCGCGCCAACGGGTTTTGCTATCTGAACGATCCGGTTCTGGCGATACTGACCTTGTCGAAATCCGGGCTGGATCGAATCGTCTACGTGGATATTGACGCCCATCACTGCGACGGGGTTGAAAGCGCATTTGCAGGGTCGGCCAAAATCCGCATGATCTCGGTCCACGAAACGCGCCGCTGGCCCTTTACCGGCGCTTTGACGGACACGGCTGGCGGTGCCGCCTTCAATCTGCCCGTCGAACGCGGGCTGAATGATGATGAGTTCTATACGATCCTCGACCAGTTGATCCTGCCCGCCACAACGTCGTTCCGACCTCAGGCCATTGTGCTGCAATGCGGGGCCGATGCAGTGGCCGAGGACCCTCTGTCGCGCCTAACCCTGTCCAACAACGCCCATTGGCGCACCGTGGCGGCCCTGCGCGGCTTGGCGCCACGCCTGCTGGTGTTGGGTGGCGGCGGATACAACCCGTGGTCAGTCGCCCGACTTTGGACAGGTGTTTGGGCGGTGCTGAACGGGACCGAGATCCCGAACCGGCTGAACAACACCTCGCAAAGCACTTTGCGCGGCTTGCGCTGGAACAGGGCTGCGGGCAAGCGGCCACCTCTGCATTGGTTTGAAACGCTGCGCGACCGCCCGAATTCAGGCGAGGTTCGGGACAACTTGCGGGCCGACCTCGCGCAATTGGCGGCTCGGTTGCCTTAATCTCAGCACGCGTATAGCCCCCGATCGCAAACGGGGATACACTGGGGCAAATAACTGGAACGAGGGCCTATAACCCCGTGTGGACATTGCTTGTTTCTGCGCTTGTCTTTGCGCTTTATGTGCTGGCGGCAGTCTTTGCGATCCGCGCCGCGCAGACCGCGCGCACGCCGCAAGGGGCCGTTGGCTGGGTGGTATTCCTGATCTCGGCCCCGGTGTTTGGCGTCCCGCTCTATCTGTTTCTGGGCCACCACAGGTTTCGCGGTTATCGCATCGCGCGCAAGCACAGCGAAAGTGTGGTCGAAGGGATCAAGACATTCGCCGATTTCTCACGACCCGATCCGGCCACGATGCGGATCAACCCGCGCCCGTTCGAGGCACTTGCCCACCTGCCCGTCTCGCGCGGGAACGGGGCCGCGTTGCTGGTCGACGGGCAAGCCACGTTCGACGCCATATTCGAGGCGATTGATGCGGCGCAGAACTACATCCTGATACAGTTCTACATCGTGCGCGATGACGCGCTGGGCCAATGGTTGCAGTCGAAACTGATCGACGCGGCCCAGCGTGGCGTGAGCGTGCGCTTCATGACTGACGCTGTCGGCAGCTATGGCTTGCCCACGGCCTATCTGGACACGCTGCGCGAAGCCGGGGTCGAGATTGCCAACCCGCGTGATCGGCGCGGACCACAACACCGCTTTCAGCTCAACTACCGCAACCACCGCAAGACGGTGATCATCGATGGTGAAACCGGGTTTATCGGCGGGCACAATGTAGGCGTCGAATATCTGGGGCAAGACAACTATTTCGGGCACTGGCGCGATACGCATATCAAGATGAGCGGTCATATCGTCCGGCAGTTGCAATTGATCTTTACCGAAGATTGGCACTGGGCCCATGAAGAAGACCTGATCGACGATCTGGACTGGGCAGGCTCGGAGTCTGATCAGGACATGAACGCGCTTTTGGTTGCAACTGGTCCCGGTGACGAAACAGAAACCGGTTCAATGATGTTCTTTGCCGCCATTACCGAGGCGAAAGAGCGTTTGTGGATCGCATCGCCCTATTTCGTGCCCGATATCGACATAATGACCGCCCTTCAGCACGCTGCCCTGCGCGGGGTAGACGTGCGCATTCTGGTACCCGAAGTGATGGATCACCGCCTGCCCTGGCTGGCAGCCTTTGCCTATTTCGACGAGGTGCGCGACTGTGGCGCGCGGGTCTTCCGCTATACCAACGGGTTCATGCACCAAAAAGCTTTTGTCGTGGATGACACGTTGGCCGCCGTCGGTACCACGAATCTAGACAACCGATCCTTCCGCCTGAATTTCGAGGCCATGGCGCTCTTTTTTGACAGCCGCGCCGCCAATGCGGTGGCCCAAATGCTGGAGGCGGATTTCGAACAAAGCTACGAGCTGGACCGCGACCTGTCCGAACAACGCCTTTATATCCGCTTCGGCTCCCCTCTGGCGCGGCTCTTTGCGCCGATCCTTTAAGAGATCAACTCTTCCTGAAAAACACGGGTCATCAAGGCGACCATGAAGGCCGTCGACAACCCGAACGCCAACAGACCTGTCACCGAGGCGAAGGCGCCGAAAATCCTCAGCCCCTCACCCAAGACAATATCGCCATAGCCAAGTGTCGTGAATGTCACCAATGAGAAATAGAGCGCCTCATTCCATTCCGGCAGTGTTTCCCCCAGCACCCACACAACGGCCCATAGCCAGACCTGAAACGTATGAATCAGAACGATAAACGCCAGCGCGGTACATAAAGGTGCTGCGATGGTAAAGAACCGTTTGCTCTGCTCCAACCGCAGAGAAAGCACTCGGATCACCTGCGTACACCAAGTCAGCAGCACGATCTCGATCAGGAAGCAAATCCCCAGATAAAGACTGCCCCAGACAATTTGCTCTGGTAATGTCATGCTCGCCCGTCTCATTGTGACCACTTGACCTCACCATGACGTGTTCAACAGGGCTGAACAACCCCACCTGCCCGGCTGCGACGAAAGGGTGCGAAATCAACTCTGGTCTGGACACCAATGCCGAAGGGTCCACATTGTGACGGACATCGTTAGAGGCTTGGAAATGCTGCTGAAGATCGACGACGTTCGGAAATCCTATCCGGGTGGTCGCCCCGTTTTGCAAGGGGTGACGCTGAACCTTGATCGCGGGCAAACTCTGGCGCTGACGGGCGAAAGCGGCAGCGGCAAGAGCACGCTTTTGAACCTTGTGGGTGCGCTTGATGGGTTCGACGGGGGCGAGATCACGCTGGACGGGACCGCTCTGTCTGGTTTGGACGATCCCGGTCGGGCGACCTTGCGCCGTGAAAGCGTGGCATTGGTGTTTCAGCAGTTCAACCTGATCCCTTCACTGACCGTCGCGCAGAACCTGGCTTTTCACGCGCGGCTTGCGAACCGGCTGGATGCAGAATGGGTCGGTCATCTGGCCACGCGACTGGGACTGTCCGATTTACTGGACCGCTACCCCGAGACCCTGTCGGGAGGCCAGCAGCAACGCGTCGCCATCGGACGCGCCATTGCAACACGACCCAAGCTGCTGCTTGCGGATGAGCCGACGGGAAATCTGGACGAAACCGCCAGCGCCACGGTGCTGGACCTGATGCTGTCCCTGATCGCGGAAACCAAGGCGGCGCTACTACTCGTCACGCATTCACAGGACATTGCCGGGCGACTGGATCATCACGCGCATCTGTCTGGTGGGCGGGTGGCATGACGCGTGTCGTCCTGCTGGCTCTGCTGTCCCATTGGCGGGCGCATCGGTTGCAACTGGCCACATTGCTGATCGGCATCGCGCTGGCCACGGGCCTGTGGTCTGCGGTTCAGGCCATCAATGCCGAGGCGCGGGCCAGCTATCAGCGCGCCAACGAGCAACTGCTGCTGGGCCGCTTCGACACGCTGCGCAACCCCTCGGGGACGATCCCGATTGAGCAATATGCGACGCTCAGACGCGCAGGTTGGCAGGTGGCCGCTGTGCTTGAAGGCTCGGTTCGTATCGGAGAAAACAGATTCCGGTTGCTTGGTGTTGATATGGTCGCTTACCCGGCCCTGCCCGCTGTTACTCAGGTCGAAGAAGGGGCTGCCCCGCCTGACCCTGGCGATATGCTAACCGCACCGGGTCGCTTGCTGACAACGCCCCCAGTGGCCGACCGGTTGCAAAACCAGCAGTCTCTGCCGCCGGTCCTGATCAGCGACGCCCTGCCACCCGGTTTGATCCTGACCGATATCGGCGTGGCTGAAACCCTGCTGGACCGTCGTGGCCAGATCAGCCACCTGGTCGTATTGCCACAACAACCGAAGGGCCTGCCCGCTCTGCCAGAGATCACCCCCGATCTCGACCGTATCCCCGCCGCGGACCAAATGGACACCGCGCAATTGACCGACAGCTTTCATCTGAACCTGTCCGCCTTCGGGCTTTTGTCCTTTGCAGTGGGTCTTTTCATCGTTCATGGCACGGTTGGGCTGGCCTTCGCCCAACGGCGCGCGATGATCCGCACGTTGCGCGCCCTTGGCGTGTCGATGCGGCGGCTGGTCTGGACCATTCTGGCCGAGTTGACCCTACTGGCCCTGATCGGCGGCGTGTTGGGTCTGCTGCTCGGGTTCTTTATCGCTGGTGCCCTGTTGCCCGATGTGGCCGCCACGCTGCGCGGTCTATACGGCGCGCCAGTCAGCGGGCAGATCAGCCTGCAACCACAATGGGCTTTGGCCGGACTTGCCATGGCGCTGGGTGGTACCTTGCTGGCCAGCGGTCACGCCCTGTATCGACTAGCCCACCTGCCGCTGCTGTCCGGGGCAGGCGTTCAAGCCTGGCGCAGCGCTGCCTCGGGCCGACGGGTGATCGCGATGGCCGGAGTAGCCGCGATTGCTCTGGGTATCGGCGCGCAATTGGCGATCGGAGGCTTGATCGCTGGGTTCATCCTGGTCGCGGGCCTTCTGACCGGCTCGGCCCTACTGCTTCCGTTCCTTCTGTCCATCCTGTTACGCGGCTTCGGGGCTCGGGCGAACGGCCCCGTCGCGCAATGGGTCTGGTCGGATATGCGCGCGCAACTACCGGGCCTTTCGCTGGCATTGATGGCCCTACTGCTGGCACTGGCCGCCAATATCGGCGTCAGCACGATGGTGTCGAGCTTCCGCCTGACCTTTACCGGCTGGCTCGATCAGCGTTTGGCTTCGGAACTCTACCTGACCGCCGCCGACGATGCGCAGGGCCAAGAGATCGCGCAGTGGCTTGCCCCTCAGGCTGATATGATCCTGCCCATTCGCAACACCGAAATAGCGCATGAAAGCGGTCCATTGTTCCTATACGGCGTTCTGGACCATCCGACTTATCGCGAGAACTGGCCGCTGATCGCCACGTCCGACGGCGCGTGGGACCAAGTGATGCAGGGGCGCGCAGTATTGATCAACGAGCAACTCGCCCGCCGTCAGAACCTCTGGCCCGGCGATGAGTTGGCGCTGACATCGGCGACCACCTTGCCCATCGCCGCCGTCTATTCCGACTATGGCAACCCAACCGGGCAGGCCATTATCGCAATGCCGCTTTTGGACATGATCGCACCGGGGGTCGAGACACGGCAATTCGGCATTCGCATACCGCCCGAGCGTGCCTCGGCTCTGGCGCAGGAGTTGCGCGACCGGTTCGATCTGCCGTCGGGCGCCGTGGTTCAGCAAGCGGCGATCAAGGCGCAATCGCTGGCAGTGTTCGACAAGACATTTGTCGTAACCTCGGCTCTGAATGTCCTGACGCTGGGTGTGGCCGGGTTTGCAATATTGACCAGCCTGCTGACCTTGTGGACCCAGCGCCTGCCCCAGATCGCGCCGGTCTGGGCGCTGGGGCTAACCCGGAATCGGCTGGCGTGGCTCGAGGTGCTGCGCAGTATCCTGTTGGCCGCACTGACAGCAGTGCTGGCGCTGCCACTTGGGCTTGCACTTGCATGGGCCCTGCTGGCCGTCATCAATGTCGAGGCTTTTGGCTGGCGCTTGCCGATGTATCTTTTCCCTGTGGATTGGGCCTATCTTCTGGCGCTGACCATTCTGGCGGCTTTTGTTGCGGCCGCCCTGCCTGCCTTGCGCCTGCTGCGCCTGCCACCTGCGGACTTACTGAGGGTATTTGCCAATGAACGTTAGGGCTTGGTTTCTGATCGCCGTTCTGCTTCTACCCAATTGGGCTCACGCGCAAGGCTATGCGGGCCTAGGCGGATCCGCCGAAGGCTTTGCGATCCCCCAACGCGGATATCAATTTCAATTCCCGGCTGACCATGGTCCTCACCCCGACTACCGGATCGAGTGGTGGTACCTGACGGCCAATCTGCAAGGCGAGGACGGGCGCGATTATGGTATCCAGTGGACATTGTTCCGTTCAGCGCTGAAGCCCTTTCAAACGGATGGCTGGCAAAACCCTCAGCTTTGGCTGGGCCACGCTGCCGTCACAACGCCTGACAACCATTTTCTGGCCGAGCGTCTCTCGCGCGGCGGCATCGGTCAGGCCGGAGTGACGGCCTCGCCGTTCGAGGCATGGGTCGATGATTGGTATATGCGAGGGGATGATCTGAACAGCTTGCAGCTGCGTGCCAGCGGCGCAGAGTTCACGTATGACCTGAGCCTGACAGCCCAAGGCCCGTTGGTGTTTCACGGGGCGGACGGATATTCCGTGAAATCCGCCGAAGGACAGGCAAGCCACTACTACTCGCAGCCCTTCTACAGTGTTGAGGGAACATTGCACCTGCCGGAAGGCAATGTCGCCGTGCAGGGTCAGGGCTGGCTGGATCGAGAATGGTCCTCGCAACCTCTGGCCGCGGATCAGATCGGATGGGACTGGTTCTCGCTTAGTTTTGACGACGGAGACAAGCTGATGGCCTTCCGTCTTCGTGGGACGCAACAAGATTTCACGGCGGCCACATGGATTGGCGCAGATGGCACCACAACCCCGTTGCCGGACGGGTCAACCCGTTTCACCCCGCTGGACACAGCGCGGATCGCAGAGCGAGACATCCCCGTTCGCTGGCGCGTTGAATTGCCTGAACGCGGAGTGGATGTCGAAGTCACGGCCCTGACGCCCAAAGCATGGATGGCAACGCGATTTGAGTATTGGGAAGGCCCGATCATGGTATCAGGCAGTCACACAGGGCGCGGCTACCTTGAAATGACCGGCTATTGATCAGCGCACGACGTAGACTGAGACTTCTGAGTGTCTGACGACGCGTGCTGCGTTTGGGCCGAGGAGGTAGTCTTTGAGGTCGGGCCGGTGTGCGCCGATGACGATCAGGTCGCTGCCTGCTTCTTTGGCCGTGTGCAGGATTTTCTGATAGGCCGTGCCCGTGGCGACCACATGGCGTACCTGTGCGTTGCGCGCTTCGCCCAGGACCGATTGACCCAGCGCCTCGAGCGCTTCTTGCGCTTTGGCCACGGCTTGCTCGTGATGCTCAGGCTCGAAGAAGCTGCCGACAAAGGATTCCCCAAAATCGGGCAGCACCGTAACAACATCAAGCTGAGCATTGTCGAGCTCTGCCAGCCGCGCGGCCTGACGTAGGACCTCGGCATCGGTTTCGGGCTTCCCGGCATCTACGGCACAGAGGACGGATTTGATCATGATGTTACCTCTTGTTCGCTTGTGCGGGCTGCACGGCTGCGTTGCAGGAAGGCGATGAAGCCCAGCAAGATCAGCGCCGGGATGAAGATCAGCTCTTTGGGGGGCTGGTTCTGGGGGGCCTGCACGGTGGTGATGCGGACGGGCTCGTCGGCGTAGTAGTCGAAGTTCGACAGCTCGTCCGAGACCGGGGTGCCGAACAGAGGCTCATCCAGCTTGACCAGGCCGTCCTCCTCAAGCGGCAACAGGCCAAGGGCGTCGATGCGGGCCGCACCATCACCCTCGTCGCCGACCGTCAGGACCACGGTGGTTTCGGTCATGTTGCCGGTGTCAAAATCGGGGCCCGCGACCTCGATCCGCAGGGTGCTGCCCGGTGCGGCGTCGCCCACGGCTTGCTCCAGCTGTGCCGGGTCGATCTGCGCGAAGGGCGGCGCGATGCGGTTCATGAAGAAGTCCGGACGGAACAGCGCAAAGGCGATCAGGATCAGCGCCACGCTTTCGTAGATGCGGTTGCGGGTCAGGAACCAGCCCATGGTGCCGGCGGTGAAGATCAGGATCGCGATGGTCGCAGAGATGGCCACCAGAATGCCCTGCACCCAGCCCACATCAATCAGCAAGAGATCGGTGTTGAAGATGAACACGAACGGCAGCGCCACGGTGCGCAGGCTGTAGAAGAAGGCGGTAAAGCCCGTCTTGATCGCGTCGCCTCCTGACACGGCAGCAGCGGCAAAGCTGGCCAGACCCACGGGCGGCGTCACATCGGCCATGATGCCGAAGTAGAACACAAACAGATGCACCGCGATCAGCGGCACGATCAGACCGTCCTGCGCGCCCAGTTCCACGACCACACCCGCCATCAGCGAGCTGACGACGATATAGTTCGCCGTGGTCGGCAGGCCCATGCCCAGAATAAGGCTGAGCAGGCCCACTAGCGCCAGCATGGCGATCAGGTTGCCGCCCGACAGGAACTCGACCAGATCGGCCATCACCTGCCCCACACCGGTCAGCGTCACGGTGCCCACGATCACGCCTGCCGTCGCGGTGGCCAGCGCGATGCCGATCATGTTGCGCGCGCCGTCGATCAGGCCGTTCCACAGGTCGGCCACGCCAGCCATGAAGGCATTGGCCGTGTTGTTCTCACCCCGAAAGATCGATTTCAGCGGCTTCTGCGTCAGCAGGATCACGAACAGCAGCGATGTGGCCCAGAAAGCCGACAGACCTGGCGATTTCTGCTCGATCATCAGGAAGTAGACCAGCACGATGATCGGCAGCAGGTAATGCAGACCGGCCTTGTAGATCTCGGCAATGACCGGCAGCTCGACCTCTTTGGCGTTGGGGTCATCGGGGACGAGATCCTCGACGCCCGAGGCCAGTTTCAGCAAGATCATATAGGCCACAACAACCAGCGCCGACAGCACCAGACCCGAGGCACCGGGGATCAGCGCAATCACCGCCTTGATCGGGTATTGGATGCCATAGCACAGCCCGGCAAAGCCCACAAAGAACAGCGCCATGCCACCGATCGTGCGGCCCATCGACACCACGCGGTTGCCCAGCGTCGGCATGTTCCGCTTCACCGCCTCAAGATGCACGATATAGACCAGTGCGATGTACGAGATCGCCGCCGGCAGGAAGGCATGCGTGATCACCTCGACATAGGAAATGCCCACATATTCCACCATCAAAAAGGCCGCTGCCCCCATCACCGGCGGCATGATCTGACCGTTCACCGAAGAGGCGACCTCGACCGAGCCCGCCTGTTCGCTGGAAAAGCCCACCCGCTTCATCAGCGGGATGGTGAAGGTGCCGGTAGTCACCACATTGGCAATCGAAGAACCAGAGATCAGTCCGGTCGCCGCTGACCCCACCACAGCCGCCTTGGCCGGGCCGCCGCGCAGGTGACCCAGCGCGCCAAAGGCCATCTTGATAAAGTAATTGCCCGCACCCGCCTTATCCAAAAGCGCACCGAACAGCACGAAGAGGAAGACGAACTTGGTCGAGACGCCCAAAGCGATGCCAAACACACCTTCGGACGTGATCCACATATGGCTCATGGCCTTTTTCAGGCTGGCGCCCTTCCACTGGATCACCTCGGGCACCCAGGAGGATGAGCCAAAGAACACATAGGCCAGGAAAATCGTGGCAATGATCGCCATCGCCGGGCCAAGCGCACGCCGCGCGGCCTCGAACAGCAACAGCAACCCAGCCAGGGCCACCCATTTGTCCACGTCATCGGCCAGCAGGCCATTGTTCACGACTTTTTCGTAGAAAATATAACCATAAAGCGCGATCACCGCACCCACCACGCCCATGATCCAATCCTGCACGGGGATGTAATTGCGCGGGCTGGATTTCAGCGCCGGATAGGCCGCAAAGGCCAGAAAGATCGCAAAGGCCAGATGGATCTGGCGCGAGTTGTTCACCACGCTGCCCGGCAGCAGCACATTCGACAAGGGCGAGGCCAGCACCACCTGAAAGACCGACCACAGCACCGCCACGATGGCCAGAAACAGCCCCACATTCCCCGCCGGATTGCGCGCGCCCGCGTCAGAGGACGCCACCAGATCCTGAAGCTCTTCCTCGGATAGCGGGCGGTTGGATTGTGTGTCGGAACTCATCTGGCGTCTCCCCGTCATATGGCCGTTTCGGCCTTATCGTCCACCCGGCTGCTCCGGGTGCAAAAGGGGCGCGCCCGTCACAGGCGCGCCCCACATCAGGTCCGGCTTACTGCAGCCAGCCTTTTTCCTTGTAGTACTTCTCGGCACCCGGATGCAGCGGCGCCGACAGACCGTCCGAGATCATCTCTTCGGGCTTCAGGTTCGCAAATGCCGGGTGCAGCTTTTTGAAATCGTCAAAGTTTTCAAAGACCGAGCTGACAACCGCATAGACCGCGTCATCGGATACATCCGCCGAGGTCACAAAGGTCGCGCCCACACCAAAGGTCGTGGTGTCGCCATCCGAGCCGCGATACATGCCACCGGGGATGGTCGCGGTGCGGTAGTAGGAATTGCCGTCGATCAGACCATCGATCGCATCGCCGGTCACGTTCACCAGAACGGAATCACACGCAGTGGTCGCCTCCTGGATCGAGCCCGACGGGTGACCCACGGTGTAGATCATCGCATCGATCTGGTTGTCGCACAGCGCCGCCGACTGCTCAGCCGCTTTCAGCTCCGAGGCCAGCTCGAAATCGTCCAGCGTCCAGCCCACGGCCTCAAGCACAACATCCATCGTGCCGCGCTGACCCGAACCCGGGTTGCCGATGTTCACGCGCTTGCCCTTGAGGTCTTCAAAGCTGGAAATCCCCGCATCCGCGCGCGCCACAACCGTGAACGGCTCAGGATGGACCGAGAACACCGCGCGCAGGTTCTCAAACGCGCCCGCATCTTCGAATTTCGAGGTGCCGTTGTAAGCATGGTACTGCCAGTCAGACTGCGCCACACCAAACTCCAGCTCACCCTCGCGGATGGTGTTGATGTTGTAAACCGACCCACCCGTCGATTCCACCGAACACCGAACCCCATGCTCCTTACGGCCCTTGTTAACCAAACGACAAATCGCGCCACCCGTCGGATAATAAACGCCCGTTACACCACCCGTGCCAATCGTGATGAACTCCTCAGCATAAGCCGCAGGCGACAAAAATGCGGCAACGACAGAGCCAAGGGCCAGTTTTCTGCTGTGTTTCATTTGAATAACTCCCATGTTTTTATTGTGTTTGAGAGAATTTTCAGAGCGCCCTGGCCGGGCACATGCACAAGCTTTGCACCGTTCAACCCGGCAACAGGGTCAGACATCTGAATTTTCTACGTCTCCCAACTGCTTCGACGTTTCATTCAGAGACCCGGCTTGTCAACCCCCGCCCGCAGCGCAACGTCCCGGCACCGCATATCTGAGGGCCGATGACGAAAATTCCCCTCAGTAGAACGGTCGACCCCCTTTCGGCCGCTACGCAGCGCGACACAGTATGTCCCATGCTTTATTTCAAGCCGGGGATGGGATTAACTAAGCCTAACAGACCAGAAGGTGAAAAAACTTGGAAAACAACGGCCCAAGCCCGCTTTTGATTACTGCGTTGCTCCTCAGTGCCGCGATTGCCGGTTGGGGTCTCGCTGACCCTCAAGGGTTGGGCAGATTGGCTGAAACTGCGGTGGCGACTCAGTTCAACAGCCGCGGCTGGTTCATCATGCTTGAGGTCAGCGGCCTTCTTTTCGTGGCTATTTTCCTTGCCCTGTCCCGCTTTGGCGATATCCGTCTGGGAAGCGACGCGACCGAGCCCGAGTTCTCGACACCCGCCTGGATCGCGATGCTGTTTGCGGCCGGAATGGGTGTTGGGCTGTTGTTTTATGGCGCAGCCGAACCTCTGACTCATTTCGAGGTTCTCAAACAGTACAATAACGATGCCGAAGCCGCCAGCTATGCGATGTTCGTGACTTACCTGAACTGGGGCTTTCACGCATGGGCGATCTACGGAATTGTAGCGCTTGTCATTGCCTATTTCGCCTATCGTCGGGGTGGGTCAATGTTGCTAAGCGCACCCGTCGTCGAGGCGTTGGGCGATGTACGCTGGACTCGTGCGATGGGATGGATCTTTGACCTCCTGTCCATCGTCGCCATCGCGGTCGGCCTGGCCGGGTCAATGGCAATGGGTGTATTCCAGATACAAACCGGCGTGGCTGGCCTGATCGGAATAGATACGCCCGAGGTCCTGACCTACCCGGTGTTCATTGCGCTTTGTATCGCGTTCATCATCCCGCTACGAAAAGAGCTTGGAGATGGAATGGCGAAACTGTCGAACGCGGCGATGCTGATTGCCGTGGCCATGATGATTTATCTTTTGATTCTGGGCCCGACCTCATTTTTGATGAATGACATTGTCGCCGGATTTGGCCGCTACCTGTTCGAAGTTTTACCCGCTGGATTCTCGACGGCCGAATTTTTTGACGAAACCATCGTAAACTGGTTCCAAAGCTGGACACTGAACTACATGATCTGGTGGCTGGCGTGGTCGCCTTTTGTCGGCATATTCATCGCCCGGATCTCGCGCGGGAGAACGATCCGAGAATTTCTTGTCGGCGTGATCATAGCACCCACCCTGTTTTCGATACTTTGGTTCGGTATTTTTGGCGGCCTTGGCTTCTATGACGCCCTGCGTCAGGACGGGGCACTATCGGTTATCAACGCCCAGAATTTGGACGCAACCACGTTTGCCCTGCTGGAACGGTTCCCCTTGGATTCCATCACGCGGGCCGCGACCGTGTTGGCGGCGTTCCTGTTTGTCGTAACCAGTGTCGTCAGCGCCGGCTTCACTCTTGCCATGATCGGAACCGGCGGCGATCAGAATCCCTCGCCGCGTATTCGAACTGTCTGGGGTGCCATTCTCGGAGCGTTGGGGCTTGCGATGATTCTGGTCGGGGATATCGGACTTGTCCGCTCTATCATCGCACTGTCGGCCATCGCATTTGTCTTCATCGTTCCAGTTCTGGTGATCTGCCTGTTCAAATCCCTATCGCAAGAGGCCCGTTCATGAGCCAAGCCCTGATCGATACCGTTCTGAACGTGAACGTCTTTGCCTATATGGGATTTCTGATCTGGCTCGTGCTTCGACCCAAGAAATGACCCCTGTTCGGGTAAGGTATCAGAACAATTTGCGGAGGTGGTGCCCAAGGAGAGACTCGAACTCTCACGATGTTACCATCGGGGGATTTTGAATCCCCTGCGTCTACCATTCCGCCACTTGGGCAACGAACACTGGATTAGCGCCCATGGCCCAGAAGGTCCAGAGGCAAAAAACACCCCGCGAAAGGTTTGTTTCGCCTGCAAGGTTGACGCCCCATAAAGCGCATGATTTGGCTGGCGGGGAATGAAACAGGATTTGAGCGTCTGATGCTGCGATCTCTTTACGACTGGACCCTTCGTCTAGCCGAACATCCGCACGCGCTGTGGGCGCTTGCCTTTGTGGCGTTCATCGAAAGCTCGTTCTTTCCGATCCCCCCGGACGTGTTGATGATTCCCATGATCATCGCCCGCCCGTCTCGCGCGTGGCTGATTGCCAGTGTCGCATTGGTCGCCTCGGTTCTGGGGGGAATGTTGGGCTATGCCATCGGGGCGTTCTTTTACGAAAGTATCGGTGCACCCATCCTTGAATCCATGGGCAAAGGCCACGCGATGGAGGAGTTCAACACCCGCTTCAACGATTTCGGCTTCTGGGCCGTGCTGGCTGCAGGTGTGACCCCCTTCCCATACAAGGTGATCACCATCATGTCGGGTTGGACAGGGATGCCGCTGGGCACGTTCATTGCAACCTCGATCTTGGCCCGCGCGCTACGGTTTTTTCTGGTGGCGGGTCTGCTGCGGGGCTTTGGCGAGCCCATCCGAGGTTTCATCGAAAAGCGCCTTGGTCTTATGTTCACCCTGTTCATCCTTTTGCTCTTTGGCGGCTTTCTGGTGGTGAAATACCTATGACACGACGTACTCTGTTGATTTTCTGTGCGGCCGGCGGGTCGGCTGCGCTGTTGCTGGGGGCGTGGGGCTTTCAGTATCTTGGCGGTCTGGCACCGTGCAAAATGTGCATCTGGCAGCGCTACCCACATGGGGCCGCTGCCGTGATCGGCGCTTTGGCCTTGGCGCTGCCGCGCTTTGGACTGCTGCCGCTGCTGGGCGCGCTCGCCGCACTGGCCACTTCGGCCATTGGCGTCTTTCATGCGGGGGTCGAGCAAGGCTGGTGGGAAGGTCCGACAAGCTGCACGTCGGGCGATATCGGTGGGATGTCGACCAATGACTTGTTCGATCAGATCATGACCGCACCGCTAGTGCGCTGCGACGATATCCCGTGGCAAATGCTGGGTCTGTCGATGGCCGGATGGAACGCCGTGATCTCGGCCGGGTTGGTGCTGATCTGGCTGGCGGCGTGGCGTCAGAATTCGTCCAGTTCCGCATCCCAGTAAAGGAAGTCGATCCAACTGTCATGCAGGTGATTGGGCGGGAATTTCCGCCCGATATTGCGCAACGCTTCGGCATCGGGCTGACGCGGAGGTTTACGCAAGCTCATCCCCGCCTGCCGCAAAGATTTCGACCCCTTTCGCAGGTTGCAAGGGCTGCACGCCGCCACAACATTCTGCCAACTGGTCACGCCACCTGCGGCACGCGGCACCACATGGTCAAAGGTCAGATCACCCCGGCTGCCACAATACTGACAGCGGAATTCATCCCTCAGAAATAAATTAAAGCGCGTGAAGGCCACGCGCTTTCTGGGTTTTACGTAATCTTTCAGCACAACAACCGACGGTATTCGGATTTGGGTGCTGGGGCTTCGAACGACCTCGTCATATTCGGCCACGATATCCACCCGATCCAGCCAGGCCGCCTTGATCGCTTCTTGCCAGGGCCACAACGACAGAGGGTAGTAGGACAAGGGGCGATAATCGGCGTTCAAAACCAATGCCGGATGATGCCTCAGCGCACCGGGTTCCCTGACAAATTCGGTCCTGAAGTCTGCGTCCATATCAGAATCGCTCCTCGCTCTGCTCTGCCCGTTTGACATCAGAGCGGGGAACACCCGCCCCGGCCTTAACTTAACTATATATCGTGTTAAAACTCTGACAAGCCCCGAGTTTCCACAATATCTCGGGATTGGTTATTCCGAATCCGTAACAGAGACGTGACGGTTATCCACAGCTTGCGCCGCTGTGTCCTGCACGCTAAGGCGGGCCCATGGCCTGGTTCATCCGATTCAACAAACCTTTTGACGTGCTGCCGCAGTTCACCGACCGCGCCAATGAAGGCTCGCCGCGCAGTACCCTGTCGGATTTCATCGACCTACCCGGTGTCTACCCGGCCGGTAGGTTGGATCGGGACAGCGAAGGCTTGATGCTTTTGACAGACAATGGCCGTCTGCAGGCCCATATCTCAGATCCCAAACACAAAATGTCCAAAACCTATTGGGTTCAGGTTGAGGGGCAGCCCGACACCGCCGCACTGAAGGCACTTCGCGACGGGGTAGAGTTGAAAGACGGCGTAACGCGCCCCGCCAAGGCTCGTCTGATGGACGAACCCGAAGGACTATGGCCGCGCACCCCTCCAATCCGGGTACGTCAGACGGTGCCGGATTGCTGGATCGAATTGATCCTGCGCGAGGGTAAGAACCGACAGGTTCGTCGTATGACGGCGGCTGTTGGACACCCTACCCTGCGCTTGATCCGTGCTCGTGTCGGCGACTGGGCACTGGACGGATTGCAGCCCGGCCAATGGGACAGCTTGCCCGAACCTGCGTTCAACGCGGCCCCACAACGTAAACGCGACCGCCGCACGCGCCGGTGACAAAAACCGCGATTTGTGATAGGCTTACGCCATGAAGATCACACCAGATATCCCGACCCCCAACGGTATTCTCGAGGCTGCGATCTATGTCGATGATCTGGACGCCGCTGAACGGTTCTATGGTGAGATTCTGGAGTTAGAAAAAATCCAGCGCATTGCCGACCGGCATGTATTCTATCGCGTCGGCGCTTCGGTTCTGCTGGTGTTCAACGCGGACGAGACCGAGAAACCGCCCCAGAACCCAGACTTGCCCGTGCCGCCGCACGGCGCGCGTGGACCGGGCCATGTGTGCCTGTCCATGCCGCGCGCGCAGATCGAAGCGATGCGCAAACATCTGCTGGACTGGAACGTGCCAATTGATGCGGAGTTCGACTGGCCCAACGGCGCGCGTTCGATCTATGTGCGCGACCCGGCAGGTAATTCGGTGGAGTTCGCAGAACCCCACCTGTGGGGCTGACCTTAGCTCAGTGGCTGTTTCTCACCACCCACAATCCGGCACACGCTGTTCGAGATCACGCCAACCTCGGCCAGAGCGGCCCGAAACGCAGCCATATGCGTAGTGGCGAAATGCGCCTCTAGCGCGGCTTGGCTTTCCCAGTCTTCGTAGACACGAAACAGGTTGGGATGCCCCAGAATCAGGCTGAATTCATAAACGATACAACCTATTTCCTGCACCGTTTCCGACACCATTTCCTGCGCTGCTTTCGCAGCCTTTTCAACACCTTCTGGCGCGACCTCAACCACTCCTGTGACCACCAGCATTGCCAATCCTTTCTGGTTTAAACTCGTTCAGACCCAAATAGGGGTTCAAAGGCTCAGCTTGTCGCGCATGAAGGCCAGTGCCACGCTCAGGCCATCGGGGGCGATCCCGTGGCCGGTGCCCTTCATGACATGGGCGTAGACCTCTTTGAAATCAGCGGCTTGCAGAGCTTCGGCGGCTTCGGGCAGAGACTGAGGCGGAACCACGTCATCAGCGTCACCATGCACCAGCAGGACCGGCATCCGACTGACGGTTTCATCGGGCAGAAGATCTGGCTCCAGCAACCGGCCCGAGAAGGCCACGATCCCGGCGACCGGATCCTCGCGACGCGGGGCGACATACAGGCTCATCATCGTGCCCTGTGAAAACCCGAATAGAACCACCTGTTCAGGTAAAACGTCCTCGTCGACCATCAGCGCGTCAAGGAAGGCGTTGAAATCTTCGACCGCCATCTCCATGCCACGGCGCGCCTCTTCTTCGGAGGAGCCATCGATCCACGGGATCGGGAACCATTGAAATCCGTTGGGCATACCGGGGATTTGCTCGGGCGCGTCGGGCGCCACGAACAGCGTGTCCGGCAGGTGTTCACCAAGCGGATCGGCCAGACCCAGCAGGTCAGCCCCGTTAGCGCCATAGCCATGCACAAACACCACGACCGAGCGTGTGTCGCCCGAAACCGGCTCTTTTCGGAGCGCATTCAATACTCTAGTCATCTGATCCCTTCTCGTTCCTTGGCCACCCGGTAATAGGCCCACAGCACCCGCGCCGCAACCGAGCGCCAGGGCGACCACGCCTCGGCCATCTGTCGCAGTTCTTTGTCGGTCGGTCGCTTGGGCAAATCGTAGAGAATACGCGCGGCCTCTTGCAGCGCCAGGTCGCCGGGTGCAATCACATCGGCTCGGCCCAGCGAGAACATGGCATAAATCTCGGCTGTCCAGACCCCGATGCCGGGAACCTCGGTTAAAATAGCGACAACATCCGCATCAGGAAGGTCGCGTAATGCCTTGTAATCAATACGCGCCTCGGCCAGCGCGCGAGCATAACGGATTTTCTGACGGCTCAACCCAACGCCGCGCAGGTCATCTTCCGTAGCCCACATGATCTTGCGCGGGCCGGTCAGTTTCGCCTCCTGCAAGCGCTTCCAGATCGCATTCGCCGAGGCCACACTGACCTGCTGGCTGACAATCGCGCTAAGCAGCTGCGCGAACCCATCAGGCTTGCGACGCAGGGGCAACGGCCCCACCTGCTCCATTGCGTAAGCCATGCGCGGGCAGGCATCGCCCAGCCACTCGGCCCCTTCCCGCACACAGTCATTGGTTTCGATGATACGTCCGACGGACATGCGGGCCTCAGGCTGTTTGATTGCGCACACGTTAGGCTGCTTTGCCGCATATGCAACCCGCTTGTACAAGGCGGTTTTCGCGGCTACCCATAGGCGCATGACGATGACCGCCACCGCCCCCAATGACAGTCAAGCCAAACGTAACGTGGCAGTGCTGGTCGCAGCCCAAGCCATGCTGGGTGCGCAGATGCCAATGGTATTCATCGTCGGCGGGCTGGCCGGTCAATCGCTGGCGACCAATGCCTGTTTGGCAACGTTGCCAATCTCACTGATCGTTCTGGGCTCGATGCTAGCGGCGACACCGATTTCGGGCATCATGCAACGCTGGGGACGGCGGACCGGGTTTTTGGTGGGCGCCACGGCGGGCGCGTGTGGCGGGCTGGTTGGGGCCTATGGCCTCTACCTCGGGTCGTTTCCGGTGTTCTTGCTGGGCAGTCTGTTGACCGGTGTCTACATGAGCGCGCACGGGTTCTATCGCTTTGCTGCTGCCGATACCGCGTCCGAGGCATTCCGGCCCAAGGCGATTTCATATGTCATGGCTGGCGGCCTTGCGGCCGCCATTATTGGCCCACAGATCGTCAAACTGACTTCGACTGCCTATGTGATTCCGTTCCTTGGCACCTATCTGGCGATCATCGCGCTGAACATCATCGGATCGGCCCTGTTCTTCTTTCTGGATATTCCAACGCCACCGAAAGCAGAAGAAGGCGCATCTACAGGTCGTACGCGCCTTGAGATGCTGAAAACCCCGCGCATCGCCGTGGCCATCATTTGCGCAATGGTGTCCTATGCGCTGATGAACCTAGTGATGACCTCGACCCCGCTGGCTGTTGTGGGATGCGGCTTCTCGGCCAATGATGCGGCGGATGTGGTGACCGGCCATGTGTTGGCCATGTATATCCCCAGTTTCTTTACCGGTCAGTTGATCGCGCGCTTCGGGGTGGAAAAAATCGTCGCCCTTGGCCTTGCCATTCTGGCAGGCGCCGGTGTCGTCGCGCTGCAAGGTGTTGAGCTAGAAAACTTTTTCATTGCCCTGATCCTGCTGGGCATTGGTTGGAACTTTGGCTTTATTGGCGCTACCACGATGCTAGCCGCCTCGCATGACGTAAGCGAGCGCGGGCGGATGCAGGGCCTCAACGACTTGTTGGTGTTCGGAGGCGTGACACTGGCCTCATTGTCCTCGGGCGGGTTGATGAACTGTTCGGGCGGATCCCCGGTTGAAGGGTGGACAGCCGTGAACCTTGCCATGATCCCACTGCTGACACTGGCCGGAGGCGCGCTGCTGTGGCTCGTCCTGCGCCCGGCCGAGCCGGAAACGGCCTGAAACCTACCAGCGTCCTCGGGCAACATTCCACATCAGTGACGCCCGCCTACGAATTTCGCCTTGCGCCAACGCACCGGCCGCAGCGCGCTCGGGCTCTGCAATCGCTTTGCGCAACACCCAATCGGTCTGCCAACCTACATGCATCGCAGGGCATGCCTCGGGCGAAACACGCGATCTGTTCGCTCGTGCGGATTCTAAACGCTCCAACGCCGATCCCGCCAGCGCCTGCACCCCTGCAGGTGTCCCGTCCAACAATGGGATACGACCGCGTGCTTCAAGTTCTGGGATCGCCCGCAACCAGTTGGCAACGCCTACAGCATAACCAAAATCGCGCAGCAATTGCTCGTCGGCTTCACCCAAGGCTTGCGCCGAAGCGACCATCAGCGACCCTGCGCTTTGATACAGATAATTATCGAAATGCGCCTGATCCTCGAACGGGTCGCGGTAGATATCCCAGCGCCTTACAGCCACATATTCATCCAATGCGACAGCCAGATGTGGTGATAGAACGCGGGACAAGGGTGTGACGACCTCATGCCTGCGCACCGTGTTGCCTTCGGCAATCTCCTGCAACGCATCCCGCCACCATTGCAGACGCATCTCGGCAATCATGGTTTCCTGCGTGACCCAGGGCGCGCGCGCGACCTCGACATTCAGTGCATAGATCGGGAACAGAACAACCCGTGCGGCAACCGGAGCAGCCATCGCCGCCATGAACCGATCCGGATCGGCGCGATGCACCAGAGCCGCGCAGGCTTTTACGTCATCGTCAAAGGCAACGCTCACTCGGCCACCGCAGTCTGTCTTTCGCAATCACGCACCAGCTTCCACTGGATCGCATCCAGCAGCGCCTCGAACGAGGCATCGACTATGTTCGCGCTGACGCCAACGGTGGACCAGCGCCGCCCCTGCCCGTCTTCGCTGTCGATGATGACGCGGGTGACAGCCTCGGTCCCGCCTTGGGTGATACGCACCTTGAAATCCACCAGCCGCATATCGGACAGCACCTGCGAATATTGCCCCAGATCTTTCGCCAGCGCCTTGGCAAGCGCGTTCACCGGGCCTCGGTCGCTGCCATCCTCATCCAGAGACTCGCTGACCGACAGCTTCTTTTCGCCGTCGACCTTCACCACGACCACAGCCTCCGACAGGCTAACCATCTTGTTATACTTGTTCTTGCGCCGCTCGACCGTGACCTTATAGCGCTTGACCTCGAAGAACTCTGGCAGTTGACCCAGCTCATCCCGCGCCAGCAATTCAAAACTGGCCTGCGCGGTGTCATAGGAATAGCCCTCGGCCTCGCGCTGCTTAATCCTGTCAAGGATACGCCCCAGCGCCGGGTCGGCTTTTTCCACCGACAGCCCCGCCTCGGTCAGACGCTTGCGCAGGTTCGACTGGCCCGCCTGGTTCGACATCGGGATGATCCGCGCATTGCCGACCGCACCGGGGTCGATATGCTCATAGGTCGAGGGATCCTTGAGGATCGCACTGGCGTGCAACCCCGCCTTGTGGGCAAAGGCCGAGGCCCCCACATAGGCCGACTGCTTGCTGGGCACCCGGTTCAGGATATCGTCCAACATCCGGCTGATCCGCGTCAGCCCAGCCAGCGCCTGCGTGCTGACGCCGATGTCAAACTGCGAGGCATAGGGTTCTTTCAGCAACAAGGTCGGGATCAGAGCAGTCAGGTTCGCATTCCCACACCGTTCACCCAGCCCGTTCAGCGTGCCTTGTATCTGCCGCGCGCCTGCGTCGACAGCGGCCAGTGAACAGGCCACCGCGTTTTCGGTATCGTTATGCGTATGAATGCCCAACCGATCGCCAGGCAGCCCTGCGGCAATCACCTCAGACACGATGCGCGACACCTCGGCGGGCAGCGCACCGCCATTGGTATCGCACAGAACAACCCAGCGCGCGCCTGCGTCCAGCGCCGCCCGGCAGACTTCGACCGCATAGGCGGGATTGTCCTTGTAGCCGTCAAAGAAATGCTCGGCGTCAAACAGCGCCTCGCGCCCCTGCGCCACGATATGCGCGACCGAGGCGCGGACATTCTCAACATTCTCCTCCAGCGTGGTCCCCAACGCGTGGGTCACGTGGTAATCATGCGATTTTCCCACGAGACAGACGGCCTGCGTCCCCGCGTTCATAACAGCGGCCAAAACATCGTCATTTTCAGCCGAACGCCCCGACCGTTTGGTCATACCAAAGGCCGTCAACCGGGCCGAGGTCTTTGGTGCAACCTCGAAAAACGCGCTGTCGGTGGGGTTTGCACCAGGCCAGCCGCCCTCGATATAGTCCACACCCAGCTCATCCAGAGCCTTGGCGATCTGCACCTTTTCAGCGGTCGAGAACTGCACTCCTTGGGTCTGCTGCCCGTCGCGCAGCGTGGTGTCGTATAGATAAAGCCGTTCCTTCGACATTACACGCCCTCCAGCTTGGCAGCGTCAAACCCGGCCCCCTGCACAAGCTCCACACCGTCCTTGCTCATCCTCACTTCCAGCCCTGCCGCGACATAGGCCGCCTTCAGCCGGTCCACTTCCGAGAAGTCCTTGCTTTGCATCGCCTCGGCGCGCGCCTCGGCCAGACGCGCGGTATGACCCGAAAGATCCGCTGATCCCGTATCAGCCCAAGCACCCATTTCAGGCTCCAACACCCCCAGAACCTGCGCACTGGCCAACAGGCCCGCTGCGTCACCCTCTGCCGCCAGTCGGTGGAGTTCCGCGACAGCCCCCGCCGTGTTCAGGTCATCACTCAGCGCGGCGATCACCGAGGGGGCCGCGCTGGCGGCGGGCTCGATGCCCGCTGTCAGCGCCCGCCACTTGCGCAGCGTCGCCTCGGCCTCGCGGGCCTTCTTCTCGGTCCAATCCATCGGCTTGCGGTAATGCGTTTGCAGGAACACAAACCGGATCACTTCACCCGGAACACCTTGGTCCAACAGGTCATGCACGGTGAAAAAATTACCCAGAGACTTGGACATCTTCTTACCCTCGACCTGCAACATCTCATTGTGCAGCCAGACCCGCGCGAACTCACCCTCGGGATGGGCACAGCAGCTTTGCGCGATCTCGTTCTCATGATGCGGGAACATAAGATCATTGCCGCCGCCGTGAATGTCGAAACTCTCACCCAACAGCTCATAGCTCATGGCCGAGCATTCGATATGCCACCCCGGACGCCCGCGTCCCCACGGGCTGTCCCAGCCCGGAAGCTCATCGCTCGACGGTTTCCACAGCACAAAATCCATCGGGTTCTTCTTGTAGGGCGCAACCTCGACCCGTGCCCCTGCAATCATGTCATCAACCGACCGCCCAGAAAGCGCGCCATAACGCTCTTTCCAGCTGTCTACGGCGAACAGCACATGCCCCTCTGCAGCATAGGCGTGGCCTTTGTCGATCAGCCCTTCAATCATCGCAATCATCTGAGGAATGTACTGTGTCGCGCGCGGCATCTGGTTCGGTTCCAGCGCACCCAACGCCCCCATATCGTGCAGGTACCACTCAATCGTCTCGTCCGAGCGTTCCTGCACCAATTGCTCCAATGTGCCCGGCGCGCCAGCTTTCTGACGCGCCAAGGCGGTCGCGTTGATCTTGTCATCCACGTCGGTAAAGTTACGCACATAATTCACGTGATCCGCCCCATAGGTGTGACGCAGTAACCGGTACAGCACGTCAAACACCACCACGGGCCGCGCATTGCCCAGATGGGCGCGGTCATAGACCGTCGGGCCACAGACATACATCCGCACATTATCAGCACTGATCGGCACGAAATCCTCTTTCGTCCGCGTCCGTGTGTTGTGCAGTTTGATCGTGGTCATCGGTCAGCTCCTAAGAACAGCGTGGCGTCTCGCGTTAGCGCGGGCTTAGCAACTTGTCTCAGGGATGAAAACGAAAGAAACCGGCCCGCGTGATAAATCAGCAGGAAATGCAGCAAATAATGATGCAGATCATCGGGTTCATAGGATGTGACTATCACGCGCGCGCCACCACGCCAAGCCCCTGATTTCCGGCTCTGATCCGATTGACAATCGCAAGTCTCTCTGGCCCAACTCGCGTAAGACCCAGACGGAGACCGGCCATGAAACTGTCGCAGCGGATCACGCAGCTTACGGAAGGCGGCAGCGACGGGTGGGGTGTGTTCTATCGCGCCCGCCGGATGATAAGTGAGGGGCAAGCGGTTACCGAACTGACCATAGGTGAACATGACATTCGCACCGATCCGTCGATCTTGGCCGAGATGGAACTGTCTGCACGCCAAGGCCATACGGGCTACGCCATGGTGCCCGGCACCGAACTGCTGCGAGAGACGGTGGCCGCCCGCATTCAGACCCGCACCGGTGTCAATACAACCCGAGACAATATTCTGATCACGCCCGGAGGTCAGTCGGCCCTGTTCGCCGCGCATGTAGCCGTCTGTGACCCCGGTGATGTGGGCCTGTATCTCGACCCTTACTATGCCACCTATCCCGGCACGATCCGAGGGGCCGGAGCGGTTGCGCGTGTGGTTCAAACGACGGCAGAAGACGCGTTCCAACCACGGGCAGACAGGATCGACGCGGCGTCGGAGGGCGCTGTCTCACTTCTGATCAACTCGCCCAACAATCCCACTGGCGTCGTTTATTCGCTCCAAACTTTGGAAGCCGTTGCGGAAGTCTGCCGCAGGCGCGACCTTTGGCTGATCTCGGACGAGGTCTATGACACCCAAGTGTGGGACGGCACGCATATCTCGCCCCGTGCACTGCCAGATATGCTCGCTCGCACGCTGGTAATCGGTTCGATGTCGAAATCCCACGCCATGACCGGATCTCGGTGCGGGTGGGTTGCCGGACCTCCGGATGTGATCGAACACATGATCAATCTGGCCACGCACACAACATATGGCGTTCCTGGTTTCATTCAGGACGCTGCGGTTTTCGCGTTGAACGCGGGCCCCGAGCTTGAGAACCGCATCGCCGCCCCTTTCCGCAGACGTCGCAAGCTGGCAATGGATATTCTGGCCGCGCAAAACACGGTCGGGTTGATTCCAGCCCAGGGCGCGATGTATCTGGTGCTGGACATTCGCCCCACCGGCCTGAATGGCGAGGGATTTGCCAATGCCCTGCTGGATACACACGCGATTGCCGTCATGCCGGGCGAAAGTTTCGGCCAAGCCGCCGCAGGACATATCCGCGTTGCCATGACCATAGACGACGATCGTTTTGCCGCCGCTTTGCGGACCATATGCTGCTTTGCAGCGGAGCTGAGTTCAGGGCGATAGTTGAATCAGAACCGGAACGCGGTGCGCAGGTTGAACACGTTGGAATCCAGCCCTCCTTCGGATTGGGTGGCATCGTCAAATTCCTGCCGCAACGCCTCACCACTGATGACGAACCGATCGTTGATCGGGTAAGCAACTCCAATGCCATAAACCGCAGCGGTGTCATCATCCGCCGAGGTCTCGGCCCGCGCAGCGCCAACCACGACATATCCCAATGCGGAGCCGAAATCGTACCCTCCGCGCAGCTTCAGCCGGGTCGTGCTGTCCAGACTGCCTTCATTTTGGCTTAACCCAAGGGACAGTCGGTTATATTCAAGCTCTCCGCCCAGAACGAAATTGCCGAAATCGAAATCATATCCGACATGCGGGCCAAAGCTGGTATCGCTTCCGCTTGACCCGTTGGGCCCATCCGCATCCGCATAGCCAAAGCTGAAACCAGCATAGGCACCGCTCCAATCCTCAGCCGCAGCGGGGGCTGCGAGGGCCACCAAAATGGAGGCTAGGAATGCGCGGAACAGTTTCATCGCCTTGCGAAGGCCTTTCATAAAAAAATTTGAGTATTCTTCAGAGACTGGCACAGAACTGTATGCAAATGGTTAAAATTCAATTGAGATCACGAAAAGCTGTTAAACAAGTGACCGAAGTATAACAGATTTCCCGCAAAATGGGGTCTTTTCTTTACTTTACGTCACCTAAGCGATCTGACGACACGGATTGTTTCGCTTTTGACCCATCAGGTCGCAAACAGAACAGATTGCGACGTTTCGGATTGAAAGACTGAACGTCACGAAGCGAGGATCCGCATGCAAAGCGATGTTTGGAAAATCCGGTTGATCAGCCGTACAATCGGGGCGGATCGCGGTCGCGCGGCGCGGGGGCGTCCATTCGGGCGCTAATTGACGCAACCCTGTACGCTTTTCATCTATCGGATCCTGAAATGAACGACCAATCCCGTACATCCTCGCGCAGCGGCGGACGCGCCGCGCGCCGTGCTGCCCGCGCCACGGCCCTACCCGATCACCTGCGCCCAGTGCGCCCCGGCCTTGAGGGCGGTACGTATAAACCTCTGACCGCTCAACAGGTTGAGCAAATACACCAAGCCGCGCTGACAGCGCTGGAAACCATCGGACTTGCCGATGCACCGCAAAGCGGAATCGACTATCTGGTGGGCGCTGGCTGTACCTTGGGCGAGGACGGACGCATCCGGTTTCCGCGCGCACTGGTCGAGGATACGATCGCCAAGGCGAACCGCTCGGTAACCCTGCACAGCCGCGATGGGCAAACTGATCTGGAGCTGTCTGGTACCCGCGTCCACTATGGCACCGCAGGCGCCGCTGTCAGCATGGTCGATGTGGAGGGGCGAGAGTACCGCGATTCGACCGTGCAAGACCTGCACGACGCCGCACGCATCTGCCAGCAACTGGACAATATCCATTTTGTTCAACGCCCTATGGTGTGTCGTGACATCACCGACAATCTGGAAATGGATCTGAACACGGTCTATGCCGCTTGCTCCGGCACCTTCAAACATATCGGCACCTCGTTCACCGAACCTAGCCATGTAGCCCCCGCAGTGGAAATGCTGCACATGATTGCTGGCGGCGAGGACAAATGGCGTGAGCGGCCTTTCGTGTCGAATTCGAACTGTTTCGTAGTGCCTCCGATGAAATTCGCCACCGAAAGCTGCGAAGTGATGGAGGAATGTATCAAAGCTGGAATGCCGGTTCTGCTGCTCTCGGCCGGAATGGCGGGGGCGACCGCACCGTCGACTATCGCGGGAGCAATCGCTCAGGCGACGGCGGAATGTCTTGCAGGGTTGGTTTACGTAAATGCCGTAAGCCCTGGGGCCCCTGCGGTTTTTGGAACATGGCCATTTGGCTTGGACCTGCGCACAGGCGCGATGTCCATCGGGTCGGGCGAACAAGCGCTGCTGACCGCAGGCTGCGCCCAGATGCATCATTTCTACGATCTGCCGGGCGGTGCCGCCGCTGGTGCGTCAGATTCAAAATTGCCCGACATGCAGGCCGGATGGGAGCAGATGTGCTCGAACGTTATGGCCGGCCTGTCCGGGGTGAACATGGTCTATGAGGCCGCTGGTATGCACGCCTCTCTTCTTGGATTTTGCTTTGAAAGCCTTATCTTGGGGGACGATCTTATCGGTCAAGCGCAGCGCTGCGTGCGGGGGATCGAGGTTACGGACGAGACCCTTGCCCTTGATCAGATGGCCGAGGTCTGCATGGGCGGCCCCGGTCACTATCTGGGCACCGAAGCAACGCTCAGCCGGATGCAAGCCGATTACGTGTATCCGACCTATGGCGACCGAACGTCACCCAAAGAATGGGCCGAATTGGACAAGCCTGACCTGATCGCCAAGGCCACGGCCCGGAAAGAGGAAATCCTGTCCGCACCGTCACCCGCACGGTTCGATCCCATGCTGGACGCGGCGATTCGCGAGAAATTTAACATTCATTTGCCAACGTAAGTATTTGAAAAAAAGGGGGCCGAGGCCCCCTTTAAGTTTCGCCATCCAGGCTCATCTCGTTGACCGCCCGGTGTTTTTTTGCCTGCGGCCTGGACTGCGCATGGGACGAGCGCACCCGTCCCGTGAGAGAGTGGGAAAGAGCAATATTCCGCCCCACCCTGTTCCCGACCGACACGGGCATGTCGGCCGAGTGGAAAAAGGCATCGTAGGTAAGTCTCGGCGCCTTCTTCCGTTTTCGTCGGGACCGGGCATTCGGGGGAAAGCCCAGGTCCCTACACCCCGCCTGACGAGGCGTTTGCCTTAGCTACACCCGCTGGTCGCACCGCAGGTGTTGCATTTCATGCAGGTGCCGTTGCGCACCAGCGTGTAATTTCCACATTCACCACAGGGATCGCCCTCGTACCCTTGCATCTTGGCTTTTGTGCGGGCGTCCATACCGGTCGCCACTGCGGTTTCAGCAGGGGCTTCGAACACGGCGGCAGGTTCCGCCATTCCGGTTGCATCCGCTTGCGGCGTGAACATGGCCAAATCCTGCGGCAACCGCTTGCGCAGATACCCGGTCGAGCTGATTTGCTTCAATACTTCCAATGACTTGGAGGCCGCTGTTTCACTGATTTCCGAGACGTTCGAGACGCCCTCTTCCTCGCCCCGACCGATATCGTCGAAGGTCGCGCCTTCGGGCTTCACATGGGCCAGATCAGTGCGGTCCAGATAGCTGACGGCCAGCTCGCGGAAGATGTAGTCCAAGATCGACGTCGCGTTCTTGATCGAGTCGTTGCCCTGCACCATCCCCGCCGGTTCGAACTTGGTGAAGGTGAAGGCGTCCACGAACTCTTCCAGCGGCACGCCGTATTGCAGGCCGACCGAGACCGCGATGGCAAAGTTGTTCATCATCGCGCGGAAGCCAGCGCCTTCCTTGTGCATGTCGATGAAGATCTCACCCAACGAGCCATCCGAATACTCACCCGTCCGCAGATAGACCTTATGGCCGCCAACGATGGCTTTCTGAGTATAACCCTTCCGACGCTCGGGCATCTTTTCGCGGTGAGACCGGACGATTTCCTTGACGACGACCTTCTCGATGACCTTCTCGGCCAGCACGGCAGCTTTTTCGGCCGGTGTGCCGCTTTCCAGAACCTCGGCGGCCTCATCATCATCCTCAACCAATGCAGCGGCCAGAGGCTGAGACAGTTTCGAGCCGTCGCGGTACAGCGCGTTCGCCTTCACACCCAGCGACCACGACAACTCATATGCCTTCTGGCAGTCTTCGATGGTCGCGTCGTTCGGCATGTTGATCGTCTTGGAAATCGCGCCCGAGATAAAGCTCTGCGCCGCCGCCATCATGGTGATGTGGCTGTCAACCCCAAGGAAACGCTTACCTTTCTTGCCGCACGGGTTGGCGCAATCGAAGATGGAATAGTGTTCCTCTTTCAGGTGCGGCGCGCCTTCCAGTGTCATGGTTCCGCAGACGTGATCATTCGCCGCTTCGATATCTGCGCGGGTGAAACCCAGGTGACGCAGCAGGTCGAAGGTCGGGTCATTCAGTTTGGTGGCCGGGATGCCCAGAACGCCGGTGCAGAAATCCTCGCCCAGCGTCCACTGGTTGAAGACAAACCGGATGTCGAAGGCGCTTTCTAGCGCAGCATCCACTTTCGCCAGTTCGTTCGGACCGAAGCCGTGGCCGGTCAAAGAGGTGTGATTGATCCCCGGCGCGTTCCCGATGGTGCCGTGGCCGACCGCGTAGCCCACGATCTCTTCAATCTGAGACGAGGAATAGCCCAGCTTCTCCAGCGCCGAAGGCACCGAACGGTTGATGATCTTGAAGTAACCACCACCGGCCAGCTTCTTGAACTTGACCAGCGCAAAGTCCGGCTCAATCCCGGTGGTGTCGCAATCCATCACCAGACCGATGGTGCCGGTGGGGGCGATCACAGTGGCCTGCGCGTTGCGATAACCGTTCTTTTCACCCAGACTCAGCGCCTCATCCCAAGCGGACATGGCCAGATCGATCAAACGCTTGTTCGGGCAGTTGCCGTGGTCCAGAGGCACCGGCTTTACCGCCAGCTTCTCATAGCCCTCGGTCACACCTTGCGCAGCACGGCGGTGGTTCCGGATGACACGCAGCATATGATCGGCGTTCCGCTCATAGCCTTTGAACGCACCCAGCTCACCGGCAATTTCGGCAGAGGTCGCATAGGCCACACCTGTCATGATCGCGGTCAACGCGCCACAGATTGCCCGCCCCTCATCCGAGTCGTAGCTGTAGCCCATGTTCATCAGCAGACCGCCGATATTTGCATAGCCCAGACCCAAGGTGCGGAAGTCATAAGACAGTTGCGCGATTTCCTTCGACGGGAACTGCGCCATAGTCACCGAGATTTCCAGCGTCAGCGTCCACAGGCGTGAGGCGTGCATGTAATCCGCCGCCTGGAACTCACCATCCTTGAGGAAGGTCAGCAGGTTCATCGACGCCAGGTTACAGGCCGTGTCATCTAGGAACATGTATTCCGAGCACGGGTTCGAGCCGCGGATCTCACCGTCTTCTGGGCACGTGTGCCATTCATTGACCGTGTCGTGGAATTGAATGCCCGGATCGGCGCAGGCCCATGCCGCATGTCCAACCTTTTCCCACAGATCGCGGGCCTTTACGGTCTTTGCGACCTTACCATCTGTCCGGTTGATCAGCTCCCAATCGGCGTCCTTCTCAACGGCGGTCAGGAACGCGTTGGTCACCCGGATCGAGTTGTTTGAGTTCTGGCCCGAGACGGAGCTGTAGGCTTCTGAATCCCAGTCCGTATCATAGGTCGGGAATTCGATGCTGTCATGACCCTGCTTGGCATAATCCAGCACGCGCTTGATGTAAGTCTCGGGGATCGCGACCTTTTTGGCCTCGCGCACAGCCGTTTTCAGGCCGTCATTCTTGTTCGGATCATAAGCATCATCAGCGGCACCGTCCCAGCTGCGGATGGCCTCGAAAATGCCGTTCAGCATCTTCTCGTGCATCTTCGATCCGGCAACGATCGAGGCCACCTTCTGCTCTTCGATCACCTTCCATTCGATGAATTGCTCGATATCGGGGTGATCTGCATCGACGATTACCATCTTTGCTGCTCGACGGGTTGTTCCGCCTGATTTGATCGCGCCAGCGGCGCGGTCGCCGATCTTGAGAAAGCCCATCAGGCCCGAAGACTTGCCGCCACCCGACAGCGCTTCGCCCTCAGCCCGCAGATGGCTGAAGTTTGTCCCGGTGCCCGAGCCGTATTTGAACAGGCGCGCCTCGCGCACCCACAGATCCATGATGCCGCCTTCGTTCACCAAATCATCATCGACGGACTGGATGAAGCACGCATGCGGCTGCGGATGCTCATAGGCAGATTTCGACTTGGTCAGCTTGCCGGTTTTATAGTCGACATAGTGGTGCCCCTGCGCCGGGCCATCGATTCCGTAGGCCCAATGCAAGCCAGTGTTGAACCACTGCGGCGAGTTCGGCGCGGCACGCTGGGTGGCCAGCATGTAGCGCATCTCGTCAAAATAGGCGCGCGCGTCTTCCTCGGTTGAGAAATAGCCGCCCTTCCACCCCCAATAGGCCCATGCACCCGCCAGTCGGTCGAACACCTGTTTGGACGAAGTCTCACCTTCGAATTCCGCGCCATCCGCAGGGACCGAACGCCACAGGAATTCAGGTACATCCTTTTCCTTGACCTTCTTCAGCTTGGACGGAACACCAGCCTTGCGGAAATACTTCTGGGCGATGACATCACTTGCCACCTGGCTCCAGCTGGAGGGCACTTCGATATCATCCAGACGGAAAACAATCGTACCATCAGGGTTACGGATTTCTGACGTTGCCGAAACAAAGTCCAGCTCCGCATAAGCGTCTTGTCCTGATTTGGTGAATTTTCTGTCAATCTTCATGTCCGCCGCCCTAGATTCAATCACTTGTCCTTGTCGCCTCAAGTTCGAGAAAGCGAACCTTTGGCCGTGCCAGAAAATTGGACGCAAGGAACCGGTCGCTGCCAATGGCAACGAAATTCCGTTTCAACGGTTGCACGTCTCTATGTTGTGCTTTCCGACCCTCGCCCTATGCCGCGCTCCGGATTTCCTACCAGATTTAGTGGCATCATATTCGGCCCATACAATCTGGCGTATTCGGCCATAGATCGTCAACGTCATTTTTCCGTCATTTTTGGAATCTTTTATATTGACCCAAGATCTCTCAAATGGCGCTGAACGGGGTGGGCCGATTCCTCCACAGGTTCATCCACGGGTTCAAATGGACCGGCGCAAAATTCTGCAGAACAATTAACCGTGATTTCCGGCACAGTTATCGGCATTTGATAAACCGAAGTTAAGATATCTAAACTCGAATAGAATCATCCCTGCGTTTGTTCGGCGCGAAAACAGCTTCGCCGACCAACGCAGCACGAAGTAAAGGTACGAGCAGAGATGTCGAAGATTGGAATCCTTCCCCTGATGGGTCTGATCGTGGCCTGCACACCACAAGATGTGCCCCCTCCATCCCGCAGCGCGCAGTTTGAAACCTATCCCACGCGGCTGTTCGATACGTTCGAAGTCGGCTGTGATGGCCCTGGAGAAGATTTCAGGCGTATCGGGAATCGCCTGTTCGAATGCACCGAGTTGCTGCCCCCCGAAACGACGGCCTTTCTGATTCTCAACTATGATGGTTACCCGCAGGATCTGCCCAAAAGCGTGATGCGCCTAACATCGACCAAAAACTCCGGCGGATACCGCGTCGACGCTGAACTCTATTTCAACGTACCGCGCCAGAATGCGCCCGACATTCAGGTGCCCGTCGAAAGCGAACAATTGGACAAGGCCCTTACCGCGCTTTATCGCGCGATGGGCGGTGCTCCAGCTTGAAAGGAAGTGGTCGGGGCGGCAGGATTCGAACCTACGACCCCCTGTACCCAAAACAGGTGCGCTACCAGACTGCGCCACGCCCCGGACCGTGCGCCTTCCTAACGGGGCCGTTCTGATTTGAAAAGCCCTAACAGGGCCAAATTGCAGGGCCTTGCGAAAAAACTTCATGCTGCATCTGCGTGCCCGGTTCAATCAGGTAACGCCGCGCCAGCCCTGCGTTGACCTCCAACACGGCATAGACCGAATCGCCGCCCTCAATCAGCGATAAATCGCCGGGGATGGCATCACTATGCACATTCACGACCTCACCTGCGCGATTCACAAAAATCATATCCAGGGGAATCAGTGTGTTCTTCATCCAGAACGCGACCCGCTGCGGCGGATCGAAGATAAACAGCATCCCTGCCCGTTGCGGCATGGATTCCCGAAACATCAGACCGCGCGCACGTTCCTGCGGTGTCACGGCAAGTTCGATATCGAAGCTGATCTGAGACTTTTCATTTTTTAGGTTCACGCGATCCGCGCTACAGGCCGCAAAGGCCGTTCCGGTCCATACAGATAGTATCGTCGCAGCAACCGAAAGAACCCTGATCATCATGCTCTAGCTATCAAGCGCGGCTTCCCAGGCCAGAACCTGCGCGGCCATACGTCCACGTTTGCCATCGATCACCCGCATCGCCAAAGCCTCGCCCGGCTGCAAATCGGCCAAACCAGACCGGCGCAAAACCTCAATATGAAGAAACACGTCTTCGTCCCGACCGAACACATTGGCGAATCCAAAACCCTTGCCCTTGTCGAACCATTTCACGCGCGCAGCCTCCAATGGGGCTTCGGCTATCGCCACAGGGTCCAGCTCGGCGAAATCGGCAAGCATCATCGAGTCGGCGCGCGCCGGAGGATCTACGCTGATCACCTCAACCGCTTGAACACCGCGATCGGTGCGGTGCGTCATGATCTCAATGCCGGCACCATCCGCGACCGAGCTTTGGCCAAAATTCCGCAAGACATTTACATGCAACAGAATATCCGGGCCACCCTCATCGGACACAACGAAGCCATACCCCTTGGCAGGGTCGAACCATTTCACGTGTCCACGTACGCGGTACATGTTGTTCAGGTCGTCTGGCACAGTGTTCCTATCGCGCGTTTTAATAATTCGTTAAGGTTTTGATGTGTATGGGATTGCCCCACGATTTCAAGCTGAAAAAACCCTTTAAACTCCGAGTGTTGCATTTCGCGGCACGTGAATGTCATGGATTCAGCCTCTGTATCTGCCACTCAGTATCTGCGTTTTCACGCCGCCACTGGAACCGATCATGCAAACGGAAGGCTCCGTCAGCCCAGAATTCGATCTCTGTCGGCTCCAACCGGTATCCACCCCAAAACGGTGGACGCGGTGGATTCGGCCCCAGCTTTGCGGTCACCTTTGCAACCTCGGCCATCAGAGCCGTCCGGCTGCTGAGCGGCTGTGACTGTTTCGACGCCCATGCACCCAACCGGCTTTTTAGGGATCGGGACGCATAATATTCATCCGCTTGTGGTCCGTTTTCCCGAGTTATTGTACCACGAACTCGGATTTGACGCCGCAAAGATTTCCAATGCATCACAAAAGCAGCTTTCCCGGCACTGTCCAACTCGGCCGCCTTGGTACTTTCGTAATTCGTGTAGAACACAAAGGCCTGAGCCTCGATCTCTTTCAGCAGGACCATCCGCACGTTTGGCATACCAGTCGCGTCCACGGTTGCCAGGGCAATCGCGTTCGGATCGTTCGGTTCACTGTCCCTGCCGTCGTCCAGCCACCGCGCCGCTATTTCAAACGGATCGGTACCGGCGAAAATGCCGTCTCGTTCGCTCATTTCCATCCCCTGGAAACTCTTAATGTTCACCCTAGGGCGAGAACCCGCCACGGGCAAGAGCACACGGCCTTGATGCAAGCCATCCAATGGCATAAACCATCCCAACATAATGCGAAGGACAGGCGGAGAACCGAACATGTCAAATCAGTTGATGGCCGGCAAGCGCGGCCTCATCATGGGACTGGCGAATGACAAATCAATCGCATGGGGGATTGCCCGCGCATTGTCTGACGCAGGGGCCGAACTTGCATTCTCTTATCAAGGCGATGCGCTGAAAAAGCGGGTTGACCCGCTGGCCGCTCAATTGGGCAGTGAAATCGTCTTGCCCTGCGACGTCAGCGACGAAGAGTCGATTGACGAACTATTCAACTCGCTTTCGAAGAAATGGGGACATTTGGATTTTGTCGTCCACGCCATCGGCTTTTCCGACAAAAACGAGTTGCGCGGCCGCTATGTTGATACTTCGCGCGCCAATTTCAAACTGACCATGGATGTCTCGGTCTATTCCTTCACCGCCGTAATGCAGCGGGCCGAGAAGATGATGACCAATGGCGGCAGCGCGGTCACGCTGACCTACTACGGCGCAGAACAAGTCATGCCCCACTACAACGTCATGGGTGTGGCCAAGGCGGCGCTTGAGGCCTCGGTTAAATATCTGGCCGAGGATCTGGGCAAAGACGGCATCCGTGTGAACGCGATCTCGGCTGGCCCGATCAAGACGCTGGCAGCCAGCGGGATCGGTGATTTCCGCTATATCATGAAATGGAATGAATATAACTCGCCCCTGCGCCGCAACGTGACCATTGATGACGTCGGCAACTCAGCGCTCTATCTGCTGTCTGACCTCAGCGGAGGCGTAACCGGTGAGAATCTGCACGTGGATTCAGGTTATCACATCGTCGGCATGAAGGCCGTTGACGCACCAGACGTTGAAAAAGGTTAATATCCATGAGCGCCAAAGACCGCCTGCCCCACGAAAAAGGCTTTCACATCAGTTGGGATCAGATTCACCGCGACTCGCGCGCTCTGGCCTGGCGTCTGGACGGGCAAGGCCCCGAAGATGGTGCCTGGCGCGCCGTTGTCGCCATCACGCGCGGCGGCATGGCCCCGGCGATGATTGTCAGCCGTGAGTTGGACATCCGCACCGTCGACACGATCAGCGTCCGCTCTTACCACCATCAGGAACAAGGCGAAGCCGAAGTTCTGAAGGCCCCGGACGCCGGCCTGATGGGCGACGGCACCGGCGTACTGATCATCGATGACCTAGTCGACAGCGGCAAAACCCTGGAACTGGTCCGGGACATGTACCCCAAGGCGCATTTTGCCACTGTCTATGCCAAACCCAAAGGCCGCCCGATGGTTGATACTTTCATCACCGAAGTCAGCCAGGACACATGGATATTCTTCCCATGGGATATGGCCCTGCAATATGTCGAACCCTACCGGGGCACCGACTGATCCTTCTTCTGTTCAAAAATACCTCGGAGCGCGAGGCAGAGCCTCGCAAAAAATGATCCGCCATGCCCCAAACCCGTACCCGCGCCACCTTCCCCCCTCCGGTGATGGAGGCGCGCCGCTGGCTTGAGGGCGTGGACTTCACTCAAGACCGTCCTTTGATCAACGTCAGCCAGGCTGCCCCGGTCGATCCACCGCCGCTTGCCTTGCGTCAGGCCATGGCCGAGTTTGCCATCAGTGAAGACAGCGCGCATCTCTACGGCCCCGTGCTGGGAAACCCCGAACTCCGGGCCGAACTCGCCCAACAAATCGGCACCCATTACGGCGCGGACCTTTCGTCAGATCAGGTCGCCATCACTTCGGGTTGCAATCAGGCTTTCGCCGCCACCCTTTCAGCCATCACCGATGAGGGGGATGAGGTCATTCTGCCAACCCCATGGTACTTCAACCATAAAATGTGGCTGGATATGGCAGGGGTACGCAGCATCGCGTTGCATACCGGGGACGATTTGCTCCCCGACCCCGAGGCTGCGCGCGCGCTGATCACTGATAAAACACGTGCGATTGCTCTGGTAACACCGAACAATCCGGGTGGCGTCGAATACCCGGCGGAACTGGTCCGCGCCTTTTATGATCTGGCGCAAGAGGCCGGAATTCGCTTGCTGGTCGATGAAACCTACCGTGATTTCGACAGCCGCAGTGGCCCGCCTCACGATTTGTTCCAACAACCCGGTTGGGACGAGACGCTGGTGCATCTCTATTCCTTTTCGAAAGCCTACCGCCTGACAGGCCATAGGGTCGGCGCAATCGCGACCAGCCCAAACCTTCTGGCCGAGATCGAAAAATTCCTCGACACCGTCGCCATCTGCCCCGGTCAGATGGGTCAATTCGCCGCCCTTTGGGGAATGCAGAACCTGTCGCAATGGGTCGCCGGAGAACGGGATGAGATTCTCGACAGACGCGCCGCCATTCAGGACATGTTGCCCGATCTTGCCGAAAAGGGGTGGAAACTTCTGGGGCTAGGCGCTTATTTCGCCTATTTCGAACACCCTTTCGACTTGCCCTCAGACGAGTTGGCCAAACGCATGGTGGCCGAAACCGGCATCCTGCTTTTGCCCGGCACCATGTTCATGCCGCAGGACGATCCAGCCGGCAAGCGGCAGGTCCGCATCGCCTTTGCCAATCTAGACCGCAAAGGCTTGCGCCAATTGTTCGATCGGCTGACCGACGCCACCTTCTAAGCTTGCCCCCCGCCGGTCCGCGTCGTATTCAAGGCCGCAACCGACAGGGCAGCAATCTGCCACAAAACCACAAATGAGGGCACCATGGCCGCAGGCATGAAAAACCTTTCAAAGACCTTTGTCTGGATCCTGATGGGTCTTTTGATGCTGGGCCTTGCCGGGTTCGGGGCCACAAGCCTGACCGGAACCGCGCGCAGTGTCGCGCAGGTAGGCAACGAAGATATCTCGATCAACGATTATGTGCGTGAGCTTCAACGCGAAATCCGCGCCGTCGAAAGTCAGACCGGGCAACCGATGCAAATCTCGCAGGCGCATGAGTTCGGGCTGGACCAGCTTGCCCTCTCGCGCCTGACCGCGCTTGCCGCGCTGGATAATGAGGTCGGTCTGCTGGGCCTTTCGATCGGGGATGAGAACCTGCAGAAGGAAATTCTGGCCATCCCGGCCTTTCAGGGGGTGGATGGAAGTTTCGACCGCGACTCGTATGAGTTTCAGCTTGATCAGGTTGGCCTGACCGACAGCGAATTCGAATCCGATCTGCGCAAGGAATCTGCACGCACCATCGTGCAGGGCGCGATCATGGGCGGCGTCGAGATGCCCCAAACCCTGACAGATGTCATGACCAATTTCGTCGGCGCGCGACGCAGCTTTACTGTTGCGACCGTCAGCGCGGACGCCCTGTCTGAGCCAATCGGGCAGCCCACCGATGCGCAGGTTCAAACTTTTTACGACGGCAATGCCGACCTTTTCACTCTGCCCCGCACCAAGCGGCTGACCTATGCAATACTGTCGCCCGACATGCTGCTGGACAGCGTTGAGGTGGATGAGGACGCGGTGCGCCGCCTCTATGATCAGCGCTCGGAGGAATTCCAACAGCCCGCGCGCCGCTTAGTCGAGCGTCTGCCATTTTCGGACGAGGCTGCTGCCGAGACTGCCATGGCGCAAATCGCTGTCGGCGGCACAACGTTCGAAACTCTGGTGCGCGACCGCGATCTTGAACTCAGCGATGTCGATCTGGGTGACGTGACCCGGGACGATCTTGGCGACGCGGCCGACGGCGTATTTGCCGCCGAACTGGACGATGTTGTTGGCCCCCTTCCGTCGCCTCTGGGCCCGGCACTGTTCCGCATCAACGGCACGCTAGCGGAAAACATCATTGCGTTCGAAGACGCCGCTCCAATTTTGCGTGAAGAACTGGCCGCTGACCGTGCCCGCCGCCAGATCGAGGCGCAAGCCGAAGACATCAACGACCTGCTGGCGGGTGGTGCCACCTTGGAAGAGCTGGTGGGCGAGACTGAGATGGAACTGGGCCAGATCGACTGGACTCGCCAAAGCGAAGATGGCGTGGCCGCTTATGACGGGTTCCGCGTTGCCGCACAGGACGTGAACGAAGGCGATTTCCCCGAAGTTGCGTTCCTTGAGGACGGCTCAATCTTTGCCCTGCGACTGGACGAAGTTCTGCCCCGCCGCCCGGAACCCCTGGACAGCGCCCGGGAGCGCGTGATTGCCGCATGGGTGCAGGCCGAGACGGACAAGGCGCTGGAAGAGCAGGCCAAAACCGTTCTTGCACAGCTTGAGAGCAATGGCGATTTCACTGAAACTGGCCTGCCCTTCCGCGTGGAAAACGCCCTGACCCGGACCGCTTTTCTGGATGACGTTCCCGCAACTTTCATGTCGGACGTGTTTGACATGGAACTGGAAGAGCTGCGCGTGATCCCTGGCACTGGTACTGCCTTTGTTGTGCGGCTCGAAGAGCTTTTGCCGCCTGATGAGACAGACGAATTGCGTCAGGCACGCGAAGCCCTTGCGGCGCAGTTGAACCAAGCTCTGGCTCAGAATATTTTCGACGCCTATGTCCGTGACGCGCAGGTTCGCGCCCGTCCCGTCGTGGATCAACAGGCCCTGAACGCTGTCCAAGCGAGCTACTAAGAGACCCCAATGGCCCTGACTCCTGAATACGACAACTTCGCCCGCGCCTATGAGGCAGGCGAGAACCAGGTCGTTTACACCCGATTGGCCGCTGATCTGGATACGCCGGTGTCGCTGATGCTCAAGCTGACGGGCGCGCAGAAAGACGCGTTCATGCTGGAATCAGTGACAGGCGGCGAGGTGCGCGGCCGGTACTCGATCATCGGAATGAAGCCCGATCTGATCTGGCGTTGCCGGGGGGAAGCGTCCGAACTGAACCGTTCCGCCCGCTTCGACCACGAAGCTTTCGATCCGCAAACCGGCAATCCCATGGACAACCTGCGGGCATTGCTGGCCGAAAGCCGGATCGACCTGCCCGATGATCTGCCGCAGGCCGCTGCCGGGCTGTTTGGATATCTGGGCTATGACATGGTGCGGCTGGTGGAATACCTGCCCAATGTGAACCCTGATCCGCTTGGGCTGCCTGATGCGGTGATGCTGCGCCCGTCAGTCGTAGCTGTGCTGGACGGCGTCAAGGGCGAGGTTACGGTTGTTTCGCCCGCCTGGGTCAGCGAAGGGCAATCGGCCAAAGCGGCCTATGCGCAGGCCGCCGAGCGTGTCATGGACGCCGTGCGGGATCTGGAACGCGCCATGCCTGCTGAATCGCGCGATCTTGGCGATGCATCGGAAGTCGCGACTCCGCAGTCGAACTTCACCAAGTCCGGCTACATGGAAGCGGTTGAAAAAGCCAAGGAATACATCCGTGCGGGCGATATCTTTCAGGTCGTCCCGGCGCAGCGCTGGACGCAAGATTTCCCTCAGCCGCCCTTTGCGCTCTATCGTTCGTTGCGTCGGACCAACCCTTCGCCCTTCATGTTCTATTTCAACTTCGGCGGATTTCAGGTCGTTGGCGCCAGCCCAGAAATTCTGGTGCGCGTCTTCGGCAATGAGGTCACGATCCGTCCCATCGCTGGCACCCGCCCGCGGGGTGCGACGCCCGAAGAGGACAAGGCAAATGAGGTCGACTTGCTGGCCGACAAGAAAGAACTGGCCGAGCATCTGATGCTGCTGGATCTGGGCCGCAACGATACGGGGCGCGTGTCCAAGATTGGCACTGTCCGCCCGACTGAAGAGTTCATCATCGAACGCTACAGCCACGTGATGCACATCGTCTCGAACGTGGTCGGAGAGCTGGCCGACGACAAAGACGCGCTGGACGCCTTCTTTGCCGGTATGCCCGCCGGGACCGTCTCAGGCGCACCGAAAGTGCGGGCGATGGAGATCATTGATGAGCTGGAACCCGAAAAGCGCGGTATCTATGGCGGCGGTGTCGGCTATTTCAGCGCGGGGGGCGACATGGATATGTGTATCGCCCTGCGCACAGCCATCGTGAAGGATCAAAAGCTTTACATCCAAGCCGGGGGCGGTGTGGTCTATGACAGCGACCCTGAGGCCGAGTTCATGGAAACAGTCCATAAATCCAACGCCATCCGCCGCGCTGCTGAGGATGCGGCGCGCTTCACCGGTTCGGGCAATAGCTGAAAATAGGCGCAGTTAACGCGCCTATTGAACCTGTCGCTTCATCACGGCCGAGATCGGTGCCATTGTCACGCGACCGCCACGATCCTCCAATCCCCAAACCAACAATGCCGAGATCGTGTCGGGGCGCAAACGACCCAACATCACAACCGAACCTTCTTGCCCGGCCCGAAAGGCCGCTTGATCCAGAAAGCGACGCATCACTTTCGGCTCCTGACGCGCACCGTCGATATCACGGAAGATTACGCTGGACGGAATGCCATTCCGCGCTGCCAGTTTCTGCACCGTGTTCAACCCATTGTCTTGAGTGATCAACCCGCGACCAGTGCCGCCTGCGATAGCCGCAACTTGATCAGCCAGCTTGCGGTTGCCCTGAATCCCCGTATCGACCCCTTCAAGGATGCCAACCGTTTCAGGTAGCATATCTAGCCATACAGACAGCGAGACCTCGGCATCCTGCGCGCTGGCTTCTTTGGGCAGGTCCGCCATCGCCAGAACCTCAAATCCTGCCGCGCGGTAACGGGCCATCTTTTCCGCAGCTTCGGGGTCGGACGGGCTGATGGCAAAGCTGATCGGATAAGGGAAGTCCTGCAACGCTTCGGCCCCATACGCGCCTTCGTCATCGATCAGAATGATCGACATCAGTGGCACCGAGCCGGGTTGGTCGAATTCGGCGGCATAAGCCTCGATCGGCTTGTTAGAAACTGGGGCCGCGTCGGCAGTTTCATCAACGGGTTCACCGCCGTCTCGCTCGGTCAGGGGAACAACGCGCCGGCCGACGCCCTGCGTCCCCTCGGTGGCCTGATCGGCCCCGATCTGTGGCACAGCGGCAATACGCGGCAGGGTACGGGGCGGTTCTTCATCCTTCGGCTCAACCGCAACGGGGTCTTGCGTTTCCGGTTCCGGCTCAACGGCGGCCACCTCGGGCAGCGGTTCGGAAACCGGAGTGTCTTCCGCTGGCGCAACCTCTTCTACCACCACCTCTTCGACAGGGGCCGGAGGTGTCGGAGCCTCCTCAATCACGGCAGGCACGTCTTCGGCAAGCGGAGCCTCGGCCAGTGCTTCAGAAACTTGAGGAGAGGTCGGAGCCTGTGGGGCAACAGGAGCTTCAGTTGCAATGGCCACGTCGGTGGTTTCAACCTGCTCGGCGCGATCGACCTGAACGGCGGTCTCATTCACTTCGGGGACAGTGTTCGGCGCGTTTTCAACTTCGGACAGCCCCGCCACAGTGTCGGGCGCATCCGCCGGGGCCGGATCAGGGGCAGGCAGCGTTAAAACATCGGCATCGGCGATCGTACCAACCTCGGCCTCGGTCACTTGCGGGGCTTCGATCTCGGCCGGTTCAGGGGCTTTTTCAACCACCTCCGGTTTTCGCGTCAGGGGGGTATTCAGCGACAACGCCGCGCCCAGCAGCAATACAACGACCGCACCTGCGATCATTCCACCCACAAATCCGCCCATAATAATTGCCTCTCGTCCAATTCCTGCGTCGACTGTCAATGTGCCGTCTTCTGCGACACTCACCTTGCAGGCGCGTCAGGTCGGATGTCCTCTTGACGCTGCCCCGCAAGCCTGAGCATGTATGTCCCGACATTATATCGCGGCTCGGGGCTGCATCGCCAGTCCGAAATGCCCAATCTAAGACAAGTGCTCACATGCTGCTGCTGATCGACAACTACGACTCGTTTACCTACAACCTCGTCCACTATTTAGGCGAACTTGGGGCCGAAATGGTGATCCGGCGCAACGACGCATTGGATGTGCAAGAAGCGATGGCCATGAACCCGACAGGCATCTTGCTCAGCCCTGGCCCCTGTGATCCTGATCAGGCCGGCATCTGCCTGGCTCTGACCAAGGCCGCGGCAGAAACGCAGACACCGCTGATGGGTGTGTGCCTTGGACATCAGACCATCGGTCAGGCTTTTGGTGGCGACGTCATCCGCTGTCACGAGATCGTCCACGGCAAGATGGGCACCATGCACCATACAAGCAAAGGTCTGTTCGCAGGCCTGCCATCGCCGTTTGAGGCGACGCGCTATCACTCGCTGGTTGTGGACCGTAACACCCTGCCCGACTGCCTTGAAATCACGGCAGAATTGGAGGACGGCACCATCATGGGTCTGCAACATAGAGAATTGCCCATTCATGGCGTTCAGTTCCACCCAGAATCCATCGCATCCGAGCACGGCCACGCCCTGCTCAAGAATTTCCTGTCCGAGATGAAAGTTCCCGCATGAGCGACGCTCTGAAACCGCTGATCGGGGCCGCCGCCGACCGGCCCCTGACCCGCGCCGAGGCTGAACAGGCCTTTGGCATTCTGTTTGACGGTGCTGCCACGCCCAGCCAGATCGGCGGGCTGCTGATGGCCATGCGCACCCGGGGCGAAACAGTCGAGGAATACGCCGCCGCCGCCGCTGTCATGCGCGCCAAATGCAACGCAGTCCAAGCGCCCGAGGGCGCGATGGACATCGTCGGCACTGGCGGAGACGGCAAAGGCACTCTGAACATCTCGACCGCAACCGCTTTTGTGGTTGCCGGCGCCGGGGTGACAGTAGCTAAGCACGGAAACCGCAACCTCAGCTCGAAATCCGGGGCCGCTGATGCGCTGGGACAGTTGGGGATCAACGTTATGGTCGGCCCGGAAACAGTTGAAAAGGCGCTGCAAGAGGCCGGGATCGGGTTCATGATGGCCCCGATGCACCACCCGGCGATCGCCCATGTCATGCCCACACGGCAAGAGCTTGGGACTCGCACGATCTTCAATATTCTTGGCCCGCTGACCAACCCTGCAGGCGTCAAACGGCAACTGACCGGCGCGTTTAGCCGCGATCTGATCCGCCCGATGGCTGAGACTTTGGGTCTACTGGGCGCCGACCGCGCGTGGTTGGTGCATGGATCCGACGGAACGGATGAGTTGACCATCACCGGTGTAAGCTGGGTTGCCGCGCTAGAGGATGGACGCGTCAAAGAGGTCGAATTGCACCCCGAGGACGCTGGCCTGCCGGTTCACCCTTTCGAGGACATCTTAGGTGGCACGCCCGAAGAAAATGCGGTTGCGTTCCGAGCATTGCTGGAAGGCCAACCATCGGCCTATCGGGATGCGGTTTTGCTGAATGCCGCAGCCGCGCTGGTGGTTGCGGATGCAGCCTCGGACCTCAAGGACGGGGTTGCCAAGGCAGCCGAGAGCATCGACAGCGGAAACGCGAAAGACAAAATTGCCATGGTGGCCCGTATTACTCAGGAGGCCGCATGACCGGGACGGCACTGGATAAAATCAAAGCCTATAAGCTTGAGGAAGTTGCATCAGATAAGACGCATAAATCACTGGAAACGCTGGAAGAAGAAGCGCGAGAAGCCGGTGAAACACGCGGGTTTGCAGCAGCCATTCAGACCGCCGCCCGCACAGGGTATGGCCTGATTGCAGAGATCAAGAAAGCCAGTCCATCCAAGGGCTTGATCCGTCCCGATTTTGACCCACCCGCCCTGGCCACAGCCTATGCGGAGGGTGGGGCCACTTGTTTGTCCGTATTGACCGACACACCCAGCTTTCAGGGCGACAAACCGTTCCTAACCGCTGCGCGTGCCGCCTGTTCGCTGCCTGCACTGCGCAAGGATTTCATGTATGACCCCTATCAGGTAGTCGAAGCGCGTGCGCTGGGGGCAGATTGTATCCTTATCATCATGGCCTCGGTCGAGGACGCTCAGGCCGCAGAGTTGGAACAGACCGCTTTCGACTGGGGCATGGACGTTCTGATCGAGGTGCATGACGAGGAAGAGCTTGAGCGTGCGACAGGCCTCAAAAGCCCTCTGATCGGGATAAACAACCGCAATCTCAAGACGTTCGAGACAACTCTTGATACCACCCGTCGCTTGTCAAAACTGGTGCCCGGCGATCGCACTATTGTCTGCGAAAGCGGTCTAAGCACCCCCGACGACCTTTCAGATATGGCCCGCTATGGAGCGCGCAGTTTCCTGATCGGCGAAAGCCTGATGCGTCAAGACGACGTCGCCTCGGCTACGCGCCACCTGCTGGCCAATCCTCTCATCCCCGGAGTGATGTGATGCCCCTAACTCATTTCGATGCACAGGGTCAGGCGCATATGGTCGACGTGTCCGAAAAGGCGGCTACAGACCGGGTCGCCGTTGCTGCCGGACACATTAAAATGGCGCAGGAAACCTTTGATTTGATATCAGAAGGCCGGGCAAAGAAGGGCGATGTTCTGGGCGTGGCCCGACTGGCCGGAATCATGGGCGCCAAGAAAACGCCGGACCTTATCCCACTATGTCACCCGCTGCCTGTCACCAAGGTCGCGGTTGAACTGACGTTGGACCCGGACTTGCCCGGTGTGCAGATTGAGGCGACCGTCAAGACCTCGGGCCAGACGGGCGTCGAGATGGAGGCATTGACTGCCGCCTCGACCGCCGCCTTGACCGTCTATGACATGACCAAGGCCGTGGACAAGGCGATGGAGATCGGCGGCATTCGCGTATTGCTGAAAGATGGCGGTAAATCAGGGCGATACGAGGCGTCATGATCTCGGTCGAAGACGCCCGCGCGCTGCTATTCAAGCTGGTTTCACCCCTGCCGTCCGAAACCGTCTCGCTGGCCGACTCTGCGGGTCGATGTTTGGCCGCTGACGTCGTTGCCACACGGGATCAACCACCCTTTGCGGCTTCGTCGATGGACGGCTACGCAGTCAAAGGCGCAGAGGTCGAACTGCACGCCATGTTCAAAGTCGTCGGCGAAGCCGCAGCTGGGCGGCGGTTTCCAGGCACAGTGGGACCGGGACAAGCCGTGCGCATCTTTACTGGCGCACCCGTTCCTGACGGAGCCGATTTCGTCGTGATCCAAGAGGACACAGACCGACGCGACGATCTGTTAACCATCACCGACGAGCCGGGGGAAAAGACCAACATCCGCCCCGCCGGGGTCGACTTCAAAAGCGGCACAAAAATAAGCGCACCCAGACTGTTACGACCCGAAGATGTTGCGCTGATGGCCGCAATGAACATCGCGGAAGTACCCGTTGCGCGAAAGCCGGTCGTCGCGCTGATTTCCACCGGAGACGAATTGGTCATGCCGGGCGAGATCCCCGGACCAGATCAAATCATCGCGTCCAATACATTCGGCCTGAAGGCGCTGCTGGAGAAGACCGGAGCACATGTGCGCGTCCTGCCGATTGCGCGTGACACGCAATCGTCTCTGGAAACCGCGTTTGGTTTGGCTGAAGGGGCCGATCTGGTCGTGACGATCGGTGGCGCATCGGTCGGTGATTACGACTTGGTCTCTGATGTCTCAAGCAATTTGGGGATGGAGCGCGCCTTCTACAAAATCCGGATGCGTCCCGGGAAGCCTCTGATGGCCGGACGATTAGGGCAAAGCGCGATGATTGGCCTGCCGGGAAATCCCGTGAGTGCAATGGTTTGCGGCTATCTCTTCCTTGTTCCGATGATCCGCCGGATGTTGGGAATTGAAGAGGTTCTTCAACCCTTCCGCACTGCAAAACTGGCGGCCGATATCAGCCAGAACGGGCCACGTGAACACTACATGCGCGCCGTTTTGGATTATGAAGGCATCCGCGCCTGCGATGATCAGGACAGTTCGCTGCTAAGCGTTCTAGCACAAGCCAACGCCCTGTTAGTGCGCCAGCCCCATGACCCTGCGCGCTCGGCTGGGGACGAGGTTCAGTACCTGCCGATCTGATACGCCAAAACCATTGACACAAAACGTGAACATGCGTAGAACAAAAGAAAACGCATGACCGACGAGGTGTGAGCAATGCTGACCAAGAAGCAGTTGGATTTGTTGGAATTCATCCACAAACGCGTTCAAGCGGATGGTGTTCCCCCCAGTTTTGACGAGATGAAGGCGGCGCTGGACCTGCGGTCCAAGTCCGGCATCCACAGATTGATCACCGCGCTCGAGGAACGCGGCTTTATTCGTCGCCTCGCCCACCGCGCCCGTGCGATTGAGATTGTGAAACTGCCCGAAAGCCTTGGGGGTGAGCCTACGGCCGCATTCAAGCCGCGTGTGATCGAAGGCGACAGGCCCGATGGCCCGCGCCCAGCCAATTTTGACCCTGTGACCGTTGACGCAATGGAATTGCCCGTCATGGGTCGCATCGCCGCCGGTGTCCCGATTGAGGCGATCAGCCATGTCTCGCACCGTGTTGCAGTGCCGGGCACAATGGTCTCTGGCAAGGGTGAGCATTACGCGCTTGAGGTGCGGGGTGATTCCATGATCGACGCCGGAATCAATGACGGGGACGTCGTGGTGATCCGAGAAACCTCGGTCGCGGATAATGGCGATATCGTCGTGGCGCTGGTCGAAGATCAGGAAGCCACGCTAAAGCGGTTTTTCCGGCGTGGGCATGCGATTGCGCTTGAGGCCGCGAACCCCGCCTACGAAACCCGAGTGCTGCCCGAGGACAAGGTCAAGGTACAAGGCCGGTTGGTCGGCCTGATCCGAAGCTACTGAGCCCGTTTGTCGCCGCGTGTTTTCGGAGACCACAGCCGGTCTCCGACAATCTTTCGGCTGGTCATGACCTTACTTCCAGACAGGGCAAGACTGCCGGTTTGTAACAGCCGCGCAGGATCATAGAGATCACAGTCCCCCTTCAGATCAACCTCTACGGCAGCAATCACGATCTGGTTCGACGTGCAGTCCCCAAATCCCGAGGCTGCTCGTTTTCCCGTCAGGTGAATCAGCTCTTTCCCGCGCCATAAATACCGCTGGATAGCACTCGGCTCAGGCCAACGCGCCGCGGCATTGGGCTGCCCCACCCCGTCCCCATCGTTTTCCAGCCAGACCGTCGCAATAAATCCGCTGCCTTTTTCCTTGCTCGGCGCGCGGCCTTGATCGGTCATGACGCCCACCAGCCCGCCTGAATCAGCAATCAGAACCTCGGGGCGTTGGCCTTGCCCCCACAGCAAAAATGCAGCCGCCACGGCGCTGACCCCCAGCCATCTTGAACGCCCTTGCCAAAGGGCGATCCACAACGCTCCACATGCACAGAGAGGCAGTACGTAACCGGGCGGGCTTGCGACATGTCCAACGGCGCCCTCCAACCCCGAGACCCGTTCGGACACCAGCAATATCCACTCCAGCCCAAGCCCCATTACTCCCAGCGCCAGTGATTCCAGCCCGAAGGGGGCCAGCAAGGCAGCAACCACCGCGGCAGGCACCACGACCATGCCCATGACCGGCACGGACAGCATGTTTGCCACCAGGCCATAGTGCGACATCGTGTTAAAATGCGCCGCTCCGATCGGCGCCGTCGCCAGCCCTGCAATTGCAGAGGACATAAACAACCCGGCTACTGGTTTCAGCCATTTGGGTCCAGGCAACGGCCCGACATCGCGCAATTGGCCGAAGACAGCCACCAAAGCGGTGGTGGCAGCAAAGGACATCTGAAAACCGGGGCTCAACAGCGGCTCCGGCCGCAGAATCAATACGATCAGCGCGGCAACGGCCACCGCGCGCAACGAAATGGCCCGGCGGTCGATGAGTACCGCCCCTAGCATGACGCTGACCATGACAAAGGCACGCTCGGTCGCAACGCTACCGCCTGACAGCATCAGATAGACCGTCGCCGCGATCAGCGCCCCGATCGCGGCCAGTTTGCGCACAGGCCATCTGAGCGCCAAGACGGGCACTGCTGACAGGCCGATACGGAGCGCAAGATACACAAAGCCCGTCAACAGCCCCATATGTAGGCCCGAGATGGCCAGAAGATGCGCCAGATTAGACGCGCGCAGGGATTCCAGCGTGTTCTGACCCATACCGCTGCGATCTCCGGTGGTGACGGCTGCGGCGAAACCTCCGACCTCACCAGGCAGGATGGATCGGACATGCCCGGATATCGCCATACGCCACGCTGTGATCTGCACCCCTTCGGGATTTGCTGCGGCAATCGTCAGGACCGGTACGCGTGTATATCCCACCGCGCCGAGGCTTTGAAACCATGCATGGCGGCGAAAGTCGAAACCACCGGGCTCCACCGGACCTTGCGGTGGCGACAGATGCCCTGTGGTCATGATGCGCTGCCCCGGTTCGATCTGCGCCACTGGGCCATGTAGCGAGAGCCGGACGCGCTGCGGCCGACGATCCTTGGGCACATCCCCTATCCGCACCCGATCCAATGTCACCCGCAGCGCATCCGACGCAGAGCGGTCAATGGCGACGACCCGCCCCTCGACCGGGCCATAGTATCGCCACGACAAAACCGGCTCTGCTACCGTATGGGCGCGGATACCGGCCAGTATGAACCCGACCGCGATCAGCGCCCCCCCGATTGCCAACGAGGCCCAGCCGGACCGTACCTTGCGGGCTAACCCCCAAGCCGCAAGAACGACCGCGCCGAGACAGACGTAGACTTGCCAAGCCGGTTCGAACCGGAGCGAGAAATACAGACCGATCCCCATCGCCAGACACACAGGAGACCATGGAAACAGGTACCCGGTCTGGTTCAGCAATGCGGCTTCGACCCGGGCCAGAACACGCATGGTTGCCCCCGTCCCTCAGCCTCGTTAGACAGGCGCCAAACTATGCCCGACACGGTTACCAAAAGGTTAATCCACACAATGTCCGATCAGGTCGTCACCCGTTTCGCCCCCTCGCCCACCGGTTTTCTACATATCGGCGGCGCGCGCACCGCGCTGTTTAATTGGCTTTATGCCCGTGGCCGCGGTGGCAAGTTCCTGCTGCGGATCGAGGACACCGACCGCGAGCGCTCGACCCCCGAGGCGACGGCAGCCATCCTGCAAGGTATGGCGTGGCTGGGTCTGGACCATGATGGCGATGTAATCAGCCAGTTCGAGGGCGCGGCGCGTCATGCCGAAGTGGCCAACCAGCTGCTGGCCGAGGGCAAGGCGTATAAATGCTTTGCCACCCAAGATGAAATCGCCGCCTTCCGCGAACAAGCGAAGGCCGAGGGCAAATCGACCCTGTACCGCAGCCCCTGGCGCGACGCCGACGCCGCGACCCATCCAGACGCACCTTTTGTGGTCCGCATCAAGGCCCCGCAGGACGGCGCGACCGTGATCCGCGATCAGGTTCAGGGGGACGTGACCATCCGCAACGATCAGTTGGACGACATGATCCTGCTGCGTTCGGACGGGACACCGGTTTATATGCTGGCCGTGGTGGTGGACGATCACGATATGGGGGTGACCCACGTGATCCGGGGCGACGACCACCTGAACAACGCAGCGCGTCAGATGATGATCTATCAGGCCATGGGCTGGGACGTTCCAGTCTGGGCCCATATCCCGCTTATCCATGGGCCCGACGGCAAGAAACTGTCGAAACGCCACGGCGCGTTGGGCGCTCAGGAGTATCAGGCCATGGGCTATCCTGCCGCCGGCATGCGCAACTATCTGGCGCGTCTGGGCTGGAGTCACGGCGATGACGAGTTTTTCACCGACGCACAGGCGAAGGAATGGTTCGATCTGGACGGGATCGGCAAAAGCCCGGCCCGGTTCGATCTGAAAAAGCTAGAAAATCTGTGCGGGCAACATATCGCTATCTCGGACGATGCTGCACTGCGGCAGGAAATCGAAGCTTACCTTGATGCGGCCCAATTGCCAGCGCTAACCGATACACAATCGAGTGAACTGGAACGTGCGATGTATTGCCTCAAGGATCGGGCCCGCACCTTCCCGGAACTACTTGAAAAGGCCCATTTTGCCCTGACTTCCCGCCCCATCAAACCAGATGAGAAAGCGGCCAAGGCGCTGGCATCAGTATCCGATGGTATACTGAATGAATTGACGCCGCAGTTGCAAAATGTTAGCTGGTCGCGGAGCGAACTGGAGGAAGCCTTGAATTCCTTTGCGGAAGCCAAGGGCGTCAAGTTCGGCAAGCTGGCGGGGCCGTTGCGCGCCGTCCTGGCGGGTCGGGCCGTAACTCCTTCGGTTTTTGACATGATGCTTGTGCTGGGCCAGGAGGAAACTCTGGCGCGGCTATCTGATGCAGCGAACTAAACCCGATCTTCACATTTGGGTAACGCTGCTCCGCTAACACCCGGACTGCGCGCGTGCGCGCATCCGTTGCCCGCAGGATCGGACAGCGTTCCGTTTTGCGCAAGATTGAGGAAGGGAAAATATGACCGACAGCAACAAATCAGCCACTCTTACCGTGCATGGCGAAACATATGAGCTGCCGATTCATTCGCCGACTGCCGGGCCTGATGTGATCGATATCCGCAAGCTGTACGGCACTGCGGGTGTGTTCACCTATGACCCCGGCTTCACCTCGACCGCCAGCTGTGACAGCACAATCACTTATATTGATGGCGAAAAAGGTGAACTGCTGCACCGTGGCTATCCGATTGACCAGCTGGCAGGCAAATCCCACTTCCTCGAGGTTTGCTACCTGCTGCTGTACGGAGAGCTGCCGACCGCGCCCGTTCTGGAAAAATTCGAATCCACCATCACACGTCACACCATGCTGCACGAGCAGATGCAGTATTTCTACCGTGGATTCCGTCGCGATGCGCACCCGATGGCGATCATGGTTGGTGTCGTCGGCGCAATGTCGGCCTTCTATCACGATTCAACCGATATCTCGGACCCTCATCAGCGCGAGGTTGCCTCGCATCGCCTGATCGCCAAGATGCCGACCATCGCGGCCTGGGCATACAAATATCACACCGGTCAGCCTTTCGTATATCCGCGAAACGATCTGGACTATGCGTCGAACTTTCTGCGCATGTGCTTTAGCGTCCCGGCCGAGGAATATGAGGTGAACCCGATCCTCAGCCGCGCGATGGACCGCATCTTTACTCTCCACGCCGATCACGAGCAGAACGCCTCGACCTCGACCGTGCGTCTGGCCTCAAGCTCGGGTGCCAACCCGTTTGCCTGTATTGCGGCTGGCATCGCCTGCCTGTGGGGCCCTGCCCATGGTGGTGCGAACCAGGCATGTCTGGAGATGCTGGAAGAAATTGGCTCGGTCGAAAACATCCCCGAATACATCGCCCGCGCCAAGGACAAAAACGATCCGTTCCGTCTGATGGGCTTTGGCCACCGCGTCTACAAGAATTTTGACCCGCGCGCCAAGGTGATGAAACAGTCCGCCGACGAAGTGCTGGATCTGCTGGGTATCGAAGACAACCCGAAGCTGCAGGTTGCCAAGGCGTTGGAAAAGCAGGCTCTGGAAGATCCGTATTTTGCCGAGAAAAAGCTGTTCCCGAACGTGGACTTCTATTCGGGCATCATCCTCGAGGCGATGGGCTTCCCGACCTCGATGTTCACGCCGATCTTTGCCCTGTCGCGCACCGTGGGCTGGGTCAGCCAGTGGAAAGAGATGATCGCCGATCCGCAGAACAAGATCGGTCGTCCGCGTCAACTGTATCTGGGCGAGACGACCCGCGACTACGTCGATATCGAAAACCGCTGATATACCCTATCGACAAAGTAAAACCCCGCTACCTGGCGGGGTTTTTCATTTTGACAGCACCCGCTCAGTGGGCGAAATCGGGACGTTTCCGCCTATTTCGGCATGACCTTTCTCAGCGCTTTGATCGCGTCGTCCATTTTCTTTTTCGCATCACCGACCTTTTTGTGTAGCGTGCCGATTTTGGCCGCAACTTTGGACAGCTCTATCGTCGCCGGGCCCATCGCCGAGACATTGCCGCCCTTGATGATGTCATTGTATTTCGACAGGTCCTTGTTGGCCTTATCCAATTCTTGTTGTGATTTATGATAGACCGCCGTTGCGGCCTGCATCTTCTTCGCGGCTGCTTCGATTTCCTTGGGGGTACCCATCTTTTCCTCCTCAATAGTAACCTCAGCTTCGGGAGATATAGGGGCAGTCACGAGATATCCAGATGTGTTTCATCGCATGGCCAAAACTTAATATTCCCCTAAAAACAGACGCCTAAAAGCCAATGTTTAGCCGTAGAAAAACCACGACCTTTTGGGTTCAAAACAGAGCGAGCTGATCCCCCGGTTGCGCTGGTCTGGCAAACAGATCGCTTCGCAGAGGCGGCATGCGCGTCGCAAGCCCAAGCCGTTTGACAGCCAAAGCAAACCGCTTTGCTATCAGCGCGGCATACTCGCCCTCACCGCGCATCCGATGGCCCCAGCGCGGGTCGTAGTCTCGACCGCCATGCATTTCACGCAGTTTGGACATGACCTTTTCCGCGCGTGCGGGTTCGTGGTCGTGCAACCACTCTTGCCACAAGGTGGACACCTCCCGCGGAAGACGCAGCATGATCCAGCTTGCCGCATCCGCACCTGCGTCCCGGCCAGCCTCCAGTAGCGCCTCCAATTCATGGTCGGTCAGGCCCGGAACCAGGGGTGAGGTCATGACCCGCACTGGCACCCCTGCCCCGGTCAACCGGCGAATGGCCGCCAGACGGCGGTTCGGTGACGGCGCGCGTGGCTCCATCCGGCGGGACAGATCGGCGTCCAGAGTGGTCAGCGAAATTCCGACCCGCACCAATCCGTCCTGCGCCATCTCTGCCAGGATATCCAGATCGCGTTCGATCAGGGCCCCTTTGGTAACGATCCCAATAGGATGCCGGAAGTCCCGCAATACGGACAGACATTCCCGCGTGATCCTCAAATCCCGCTCAATCGGTTGATACGGGTCCGTATTTGTCCCCAGCGCAATGGTTGCCACCTTGTAACGCGGCGATGAAAGCTCTTTACGCAAGACAGCAGCCGCATTAGGCCGCGCGATCAGGCGGGTTTCAAAATCCAACCCCGGAGACAGCCCGAGATAGGCATGAGACGGGCGGGCAAAGCAGTAGACGCAGCCATGCTCACACCCCCGATACGGGTTGATCGAGCGGTCAAACGGCAGATCGGGCGACCGGTTATAGGTGATCAGACTGCGCGCGACTTCTGTTCGCACTTCGGTGCGCAGGGGCAGCAGATCTTCCTCAAGCTCCCACCCATCCGTGCAGGTCACGGTCTCGAATTGTTCGAACCGGCCTGCTGCGTTGGTTGCGACACCGCGGGCTCGGACATGCGGTCGCGACATATTTTGTTTCCCTTTTGTTCTCACTCTCAAATTAGGCTCGAACCGCCGAAATCGCAAGGCCTGGTTACCATCCCGCAAGAGTTTTCAAACCTTTGCACCGCCCCTCGATTTGACTGAAACCTGAAACCAATTCAGGATGATCTTGCGGGAAATGACGTCGAGTTGATTGAGATTTTGCCGTATAGGTCGGTCTCGGAACCGCCAAGGTCGCAATCGTAACAGTCTGGATGCGACGTTTTGGCCAAAACGGAAAAAATGCCACCAACGGGCGCTATGCCCGCACAGCCCTAGGGAAACGCCCCATGTCCGATGAAGAAGACATCGTCCTGTCCGAACTGAACGACGACGAACTTGTCGAACAGATGTTCGACGACCTGTACGACGGTCTGAAAGAAGAGATTGAAGAAGGTGTGAACATCCTGCTGGAACGCGGATGGACCCCTTACGACATCCTGACCAAGGCACTGGTTGGCGGTATGACCATCGTGGGCCACGACTTCCGCGACGGCATCCTGTTTGTTCCCGAAGTTCTGCTGGCCGCAAACGCGATGAAGGGCGGCATGGCCATCCTTAAGCCGCTACTGGCCGAAACCGGCGCACCCCGCGTCGGCAAAATGGTGATCGGAACCGTGAAGGGCGACATCCACGACATCGGCAAGAACCTGGTGTCGATGATGATGGAAGGCGCCGGCTTCGAGGTGGTCGATATCGGCATCAACAACCCGGTCGAGAACTATCTGGAAGCGCTGGAAACCGAAAAGCCCGATATTCTGGGCATGTCGGCCCTGCTGACCACGACCATGCCCTACATGAAGGTTGTGATCGACACGATGGTCGAGCAAGGCCTGCGCGAAGAATACATCGTTCTGGTCGGCGGCGCGCCCCTCAACGAAGAGTTCGGCAAAGCGATCGGCGCCGACGGCTATTGCCGTGACGCAGCCGTCGCCGTGGAAATGGCAAAGGACTTCGTCTCGCGCAAGCATAACCAGCTGGCGGGTTGATCGGACCTACACTCCGAATTCAAGGCCGTCCGGCAACCGGGCGGCTTTTTTTGTTCAACACCCAAGGCCCATGGGGGTGACATGACACAGGAACGGGTTCCCGATGACAGCAGCCTGACCACGGATGGCTATCAAAGCCACTCGGAACAAGGGCGTATCCTGTTGCTGGCTTGCGGCGCACTGGCCCGCGAGATTCTGGACCTCAAGAAGCGCAACGGCTGGGATCACATGGCCCTGACCTGCCTGCCCGCCATCCTGCACGTCCACCCCGAACGGATCACACAGGCCGTGCAAGAAGCGGTGGCCAAGCACCGCGATCAATATGACGCGGTCTATGTGGTCTATGCCGATTGCGGCACCGGTGGTCTGCTGCAGAAAGCCTGCGCCGAGTTAGGCGTCGAAATGATCAAAGGCCCGCATTGCTATTCTTTTTTCGAAGGCAATGATATCTTTGATGCACGGGGCGAGGATGAAACGACCGCCTTTTACCTGACCGATTTCCTGGCCCGGCAATTCGATGCCTTTGTCTGGAAACCGCTGGGTCTGGATCGCCACCCCGAGCTGCGGGATATGTATTTCGGCAATTACACCAAGCTGGTCTATCAGGCCCAGACCGACGACCCAGCCTTGACCGCGCGCGCCAAGGACTGCGCCGACCGCATGGGGCTGACGTTCGAGCGGCGCTTTACCGGCTATGGAGATCTGGAGACGACACTGGCGGATTGGGCCAAGCGCGGCTGAGGCCCGTCAGGCGTTTTCCTGTGCCACCTCGCGGATGCGCTCGATCATAGCACGCAAACCGTTGGACCGTTGTGCTGACAGGTGATCGTTCAAGCCCAGTCGCGCCAGCTCTCCGCCTGCGTCTACTTTGGGCACATCAGCGACGGGCAGACCGTTGTACAAAGACCGCAACACCGCAATCAGGCCCCGCACGATCAGCGCATCGCTATCCCCATCGAAGTGAAAAACGCCACCTTCGATCACTGGGTGCAGCCAGACTTGGCTGGCGCAGCCGTGCACCTTTGTGGCAGGCACTTTAAGGGCATCTTCCAGCGGCTCCATTGCCTTGCCCTGCTCAATCACATGGCGGTACCGGTCTTCCCAGTCCTCCAGAAACTCGAAATCCTCGACGATTTCTTCAAAGGCAGGCGTTGCCATAGTGCGACGGTCCTTTCATTGCATTCACATTCGTGACCTATGCCGCCGACCCCGGCCTGTCCAGACCCGGTTTGGGTTTTCAAAGCAAGGAATTTGCGTTAGGCCAGTGCGGGAAATACCGCTCAGAGCTTTGGATCCATGCAAAAAACACTGTCTGTTCTTCTGGTCGCTACACTTACCTTGTCGGCTTGCAGCGGGTGGCGCGACTCGCGCGCGAATCCAAGCAACTGGTTTGGGTCCAGCACATCGACGCCTGCACCGACCGAAACAGCGGCCTACGACCCAAATGCGCTGGTGCCCCAACAGCGCGAGCGCGTAAGGCTGTTTGGACGCCCGGAACCCGAGGACAACAGCGTACCCATCGCGCGCATTGACCAGTTGCGCATTGATCCCACACCCGGCGGCGCGATCATCTTCGTATCCGGAACGGCCGCGCGGCAAGGCGCGTTTGGAGCCCAGCTTGTCCCTGTTGAGAGCGAAGAAAACGCGAAGAACGGCGTTTTGGAGTACACGTTCCGCGTCAGCTACCCAAGCTATGCGACCAATCAGGGGACAGATCGTTCGCGCAAAGTGACGGACGCCACCAACGTGACACAGGATGATCTGGCTAATATCCGGCTGGTGCGGGTCATAGGTCAGCAAAACGCGCTGGAATCGCGGCGTCGATAAGCCTCTTACAAAGCCACGACTTTGACAGTCTGGCCTTGTGCAGCCAGGGCAATCTTACCCTCGCACAGCTTCAGGGCATCTTCACCGAACACTTCGAAACGCCAACCCGACATCGCTGGCAAATCCCGCTCGCCCGAGGCTATCTGATCCAGTTCTGAGCTGGTTGCGATCAGCTTGGCCGCCACGCCCGAGCTTTCAGTCTTGGATTTTAGCAACACGCGCAGCAGATCGGCGAGGGCTGGATTAACCTTTAGTTTGTCGCGGCTGTTATCCACGCGCGGCATCTGTTCGGGGGGGCAGTTCACACCCTTTTTGACAGCCGCCAGAATACCTTCGGCAATCGCGCCCTTGCGCGCTTCGCGCAGCAGCAGGCGCGATCCGCCCAGATCAGAAGGCGACTTGGGCTTGGTCGAGGCCAGCTCGATCAGCGCGTCATCCTTGAACACCCGGCTGCGCGGGACATTGTTTTGCTGCGCATAGGCCTCGCGGAAATGCGCCAGTTCCCGGACGACTGCTAGAAACTTGGCCGAGTTCGTGCGGGTCTTGACCCGCTTCCACGCGTCTTCCGGTCGAATGTCATAGGTATCCGAATGGGTTAGCGTGCGCAGTTCCTCGGCCACCCAATGGTTGCGCTGGGTCTTTTTAAGCTCTTTAGCGAGATATTCGTAGATTTGCCGCAGGTGGGTCACATCAGCCAAAGCATAGGTCTTTTGCGCATCAGACAGCGGACGGCGCGACCAGTCGGTAAAGCGCGAGGTTTTGTCCAGCCCCTGCTTACAGATCTTGCGCACCAAGGTTTCATACCCGACCTGCTCACCGAACCCGCAGACCATCGCGGCAACCTGTGTGTCAAACAACGGCGTCGGAAAGACACTTGCTTCGACCCAGAAAATCTCAAGATCCTGACGGGCGGCGTGAAAGACCTTGACCACATCCTCGTTTCTGAACAGGTCATATAGTGGTTCCAACGACAGACCATCGGCCAGAGGGTCGACCAGCACCGCGCTGTCTTCACCCGAGGATGGGACGGCAAGTTGAACCAGACAGAGTTTCGAATAATACGTGCGCTCGCGCAGGAATTCGGTGTCTATTGTCACATAGTCATGGCTTGCGGCGGCCTCGCAGAAATCGGCCAGCTCTTGCGTCGTTGTCAGGGTCTTCATGCGCGGTGGTGTTCTTGCTCTTGTTCTTCTTGGTGACCGCCCGTCGCTTTCATACCGATCCGAGCGCTTGTGCAGACCATAGGCCGAATAACACGGGCGTGTAAATCACCCTGCACAGATCATGGCAGCAACACTGGTGTCCGATCACCACCAGCGTAACGTCGAAGCACAGCGGGATAGAGCTTGTGTTCGCAAACCAGCACACGCGCGGCCAAAGCTTCGGGCGTATCGTTAGCGTCAATCTGCACACGGGCCTGACCCAGGATCGGGCCGTCATCCAGTGCCGCCGTCACCTCATGCACTGAGCATCCGTGTTCGGCATCGCCTGCCTCGATCGCGCGGGCATGGGTGTTCAGACCCTTGTATTTCGGCAACAGTGAAGGGTGGATGTTCAGCATCCGGCCCTGAAACCGCGATACGAATTCACCGGTCAGAACACGCATGAATCCCGCCAAACAGACAATATCGGGCCCTGCGGCCTCGAGCGGTTTCAGCAGCTCCGCCTCGAACGCAGCGCGGTCGCCTTTGAACGGGCGGTGATCTATCGCCGCAGTGGGAATGCCCCGTTCGGCAGCTTTTTTCAAACCGCCCGCTTCCGGATCGTTGGCCAGAACCAGGCAGGGTCGCGCGGGATGATCTCCGGCCATGGAATCAACCAGCGACACCATGTTGGACCCCCCGCCCGAAATCAGGATGGCGACGCGCTTATGGCTCACAACAGCTTGCCAGTGTAGGCCACGCCGGGCGCGTCAGTGACAGAGCCGATGCGCGAGACGGTTTCGCCAGCTTCGACCAGCAGCGTCGCAAGATCATCGGCACGGTCTTCGTCGCAGACGACAATCATGCCAATGCCACAGTTGAAGGTTTTGAGCATCTCGGCTTCGGCAATCCCGCCGGTCTCGGCCATCCAACGGAAGACGGGCGGCAAATCCCAAGCGTTCAAGTCGATCTGAGCGCCCAAACCCTCGGGCAGGACACGCGGCAGGTTTTCGGTCAGGCCTCCGCCGGTAATATGGGCCAGCGCGTGAACGCCCCCTGCCCGGATCGCTTGCAGCGCCTGTTTGACATAAAGACGCGTGGGCGTCAGCAGTGCCTCGCCCAGCGTACCGTCGCTAAACGGCGACTCGGCGTCCCATCCCAGCCCAGAAATCTCGACCAGTTTGCGCACCAGAGAGTAGCCGTTGGAATGCACCCCGTTCGAGGCCAGCCCCAGCAGCACATCCCCCTGCTGCACACCTGCGGGCAGATGCGCGCCACGCTCCATCGCGCCGACCGAGAACCCTGCCAGATCGAAATCGCCATCAGGGTACATGCCGGGCATTTCTGCCGTCTCACCACCGATCAGGGCGCAGCCAGACTGCACGCAACCTTCAGCAATGCCTTCAATGATCCGAGCGGCCGTGTCGGTGTCCAGCTTGCCAGTGGCGAAATAGTCGAGGAAAAACAGCGGTTCAGCGCCCTGACAAATCAGGTCGTTGACGCACATGGCCACCAGATCAATGCCCACACCGTCAACAACGCCGGTATCAATGGCGATGCGCAGCTTGGTGCCCACGCCATCGGTCGCGCCGACTAGAATCGGGTCGGTGTAGCCTGCGTCCTTGAGATCGAACAGAGCACCAAATCCGCCCAACCCGCTCATCACACCGGAACGGTTGGTCCGCTTGGCCGCAGGCTTGATCCGGTCAACCAGAGCGTTGCCTGCATCAATATCAACACCCGCGTCCGCATAGGTGATTCCGTTCTTGCCCGCTGTCATGGCCAACCCCTCATGAATGGTTCCCGCGCGGGTTAGTCGATTGTGGAAGATGTTGCAACGGTCAGGCTTGACGCGGGCGTTCACCGTGATACTCAAAGCGCTCAGGCGGGCCTGTAGCTCAATTGGTTAGAGCAGAGCGCTCATAACGCTTTGGTTGCGGGTTCAAGTCCTGCCGGGCCTACCAAAATCTGCCATAACTGGATACGAAGCTGAGCGGCGCCTCGTGCTTTGCTTTGACTATTAGATCCTACCGGAACCGGAAATTCAGTTCCGTGCGCGATTGTTGACATATTGGCAGACTTCGTAAAACGAGTCGCAGGGTTCAAACCACCCCATAGCAACAGCGCCAAACGCGGCACCAATTCCGATAACAATAATCCAGTTCACTGCAACCACCTCGCTTTGAAAAGCGATACCCGACACCCACAACCTCGAATATTAACTGAACTTTAATACGCTGAAAAACTCACCATCCCTAGCGGAATGTACTACAGCACATTCATTTTGAGTTAATATATACACAATTCAATAGGTTTTGGCTACTTTGTTGTTGAAAGCAAACAAAATGGCTTGATTGTTGAAACAACAAACCCAGACCACACACCCCGAATCCGTTGCCTAAAATACTGCTGAAACCTCTAACGTGCGATGATGATATCGGCGCTCAGCCCGCCCAGCTTGTCGCTTTTGCCCAACCGTAAAACTCCGCCATGCGCGCGCGCGATATCAGCGACGATCGCCAGCCCCAGACCCACACCACTGCCCTTGTTCTGGTTGCGTGCCGGATCAAGGCGCGAGAATGGCTTGACCGCCTCTGCCCGGTCTTCAGGCGCAATGCCGGGGCCATCATCCTCGACCCGGATTCGCAGAGTTTTGGCGGTCAACGAGAGGCTCAATTCGGCCTTGTTGCCATAGCGCACAGCATTGCCAATCAGGTTTTCGACTGCCCGCCGGATAGCGGTCGGACGCAGCATGGCCTGCCCTTCCCCATCGGTTGCAACCAAACGCGCGTCGTAACCCGCGCGCTGTGCGTCATCAACAATCACTTGCAGCAAATGGCGCGGATCAACCTGTTCCGGAGCACCCTCGGCTGCTCCGCGCGAGAATTCGAGGAACGCATCCAGCAGCAACTGCATCTCGTCTACATCCTTTTGCAGAGGTGCGGCTTCATCTTCGGGCAGCATCGACAATCCCAGCTTGAGCCGGGTCAGAGGTGTACGCAGATCGTGGCTTACACCGGACAACATCAGGGTGCGCTGTTCGATTTGCCGCTCGATCCGGGCGCGCATGTCCAAAAACGCGCTCCCCGCGGCGCGTACCTCAATCGCGCCACCTGGCGAATACGGTACCACCCGCCCGCGCCCAAATGCCTGGGCCGCATCCGCCAGGCGGGTGATGGGCCGAAGTTGGTTGCGCATGTATAGAAACGAGATCGTCGTCATGACGACTGCGAAAAATACCATCGTCACGATCAACTGATGTGGTGCGGCCGGGGACAGGCGGCGGCGATCTAGCACCAGTTCGAACGGGCCCAGATCGGTTTGAAGATACAGGCGCGCCTCGTCACCGCTGGGCAAAGCCACTGCCGTCAGTTGTGGCAGCTTGGCCTGTAATTCCGCTGCAACTTGCGGCGCGATAAAATCATACCAGCGCCGCATTCCGACCGCAGGACGTTCATCAATACCCAGAAACCGCGCTTTCATATCCAGGGCAACAAGGTCCTGCCGTATGGCGGCAAGCGCCTGCAACTGCGTCTCAGCCCCCTCCATCGTTTCCAGAATCAGCGTGACTTCGCGCGCCGAGGAGGTGGTCATCTGTGCCGTCACATCCTCAAGGTGTTTTTGCAGAAAGGCGATACCGACCACCAGCAACAAAACTACAACCGGCAACACCAGGATGATGGCCGCCCGCGCGTACAGGCTGCGCGGCATATAGGATTTGAGCCAGACACTCGACATGCGCTAAACCTAACGGGCTGATCGGACAAGAGAAAGAGCACAGAATGCAGGCCCCCGACGATTTCAATCCACCCGCCGGTCAGGCTTTCGAATTGCAGCCCGGCCTCAGGCGCATTCTGGCCCCGAATCCGTCGCCTATGACCTATCGAGGCACGAACACCTATCTACTGGGCACGAGGGACTGTGCTGTTATCGACCCCGGCCCCCTCAGCGATGTGCATCTCGAGGCGATTCTGTCCGCCCTGACCCCCAGCCAGCGCATCAGCCATATCATCGTCACGCATACGCATCTGGATCACTCCCCGCTTGCCGCCCCTCTGGCCCAGCGGACCGGCGCGCCGGTTCTGGCCTTTGGCGGCCCCGAGGCCGGGCGCAGCGCTGTGATGCAAGAGCTCGCCCAAAAAGGGCTGACCGGCGGCGGAGAGGGCATCGACACGGCCTTCCGCCCTGATATCGAACTAACCGATGGGCAGGTCATCACGGGCGATGACTGGCAGCTAGAGGTCATTCACACACCAGGCCACCTTGGCAATCATATTGCGCTGGGTTGGGGGCAGACCTGTTTCACCGCAGATCACGTCATGGGGTGGGCGAGTTCCCTGGTTTCGCCACCGGATGGCGACCTGACGGATTTCATGCAAGCCTGTCACCGTCTGCGCGCCGGCGACTGGTCGGTGTTTCACGCCGGGCACGGCGCGCCGATCACCGACCCTGCCGCCCGGTTGGACTGGCTGATCCAACACCGCACAGCGCGTGAGGCCCAGATTCTGTCCGCATTGGAGGATCGTCCCGGCACAGCCCGCCAGCTGGCAGAGAGGATCTACACCGAAACCCCCGCCGCACTGCTTCCGGCCGCGACGCGCAACGTATTTGCTCATCTGGTCGATTTAACCGTCAGATCAATGGCTTCGCCCAAAGGTGTGCTGTCCGTCGAGGCCGAGTTCACCCGATTACCATAAGGCGTAAACTTTTTCGTCATTTGATGCCGATCCCCTCTGGACGGCAAATTTCGGTGTTGTTATACGGCCCTCAGTTCCGGCGTAGCTCAGCGGTAGAGCAGTTGACTGTTAATCAATTGGTCGTAGGTTCGATCCCTACCGCCGGAGCCAAAATTTCCCAATAAAAACAAGAAGCTACACCAAATCAACAGTAAGAATTTACTGTACTGAAATGGGGGTGTGTACGGATTTGTGTTCGAATCTTGCCCCGAATCTCTCACTGGAATCGTTATTCACAGCCTTAGATTCGCCGTCGGCAGCCAAAAAATGGCCGGAAACCCAAAATTTTTCAAAATTTGTAGTTGTCACCGCCCTGCCCAGAGGTAGTAACCAAAAAATAAATCTCTTCTGAAACACACGAGTTATTTTACCTAGGGATGATAACTATCGATGGCACTCTCAGACCCCCAAAATCGACCTAAGGAAGATTCAGTTCGCCTAAGAAAAGCAGTGGGAGTGATTCTCAAGAATCATCGCCGCGATGTTGGTAAAACCCAGCGCCAAGTCGCCGACGAAATCGGTTTTGAGTACTACACTATGATCAGCCAAATCGAGAGTGGGAAGGTCCGAGTGCCCCCATTGCAGATGGAGGCCTATGCAAAAGCGCTGGAACTGGATCGTGCGGTCTTTGCGAAACTATTGCTCCGATACTACGATCCTGCGATGTACAGAATGCTATTCTCGGCGGCGTGAACTCTGATCCACAGTGTGTTCGCCTGTCAGCGGCATGATCCAGGATTTCGAATCCCTAGGAACCTCAGATTTTGAGCGTTTCATGGCAGCGGCATTTGCAACGGTGTTCGCAAACAGCCAGTAGCTGAGCCAAGCATGGATAGTTAGCTAGCAACTGGTCGTTTTGCGATCTGTTTTTTCCAACCCTCACCTACCCTGTGAGAGCTTTGAGTATTGTAACGTTCTATCACGAACTCAACTAACCACCCGTCAACAAGCCCTGTATTGGAAAAAAGCCACTAGATGCAGCGCTCAACAACCGCAATAATTGCGAGAGTCCCACCGGAACCAATCAGTAGCTTAATCCAATCACTCTTAGCGTTGTGACAAGCAATAGACCTGTCGATTTTCGACATCTCTTCTAAGATTTGGCGTGTTTCCAGCAATATCGTTTTCAGTTCCGCCTGAAATCTCGGATCTTCCATATCAGATATCTCCATACACTCGTAGGAAGTATAGGCCCCGTAGTCGTCAGATGGCTAGGTTTTCTGTGGGGCGACAATTCCAAGTCAGACTGATCACAGAAACCTCTGCGGCTTCAAACTGGACAAATCAAGTTTCAGAAAAGCGGACTATTCGACTGAACGATCGGTTATTACAATTCGCGACGCAAACAGACTCAAAGCCAAGCTTCACTTCGATGTACCCCCAATTGGTGCTGCTCTGATTACCGATCAAGTAGAGAAGCGTTTTCAGTATTTGGGGGAGAAATCTACCGAACCCACAGGGTGCTGGGTGTACAGTGGTTTTGCTAGTCAACTGTCATGTGTGTTCGGATTTGTGTTCCAAACTTGCCCCACAATTATCCTTTGGACACAAAGACTTGTGTACAGTGATTTTGCTAGACCATTGATATTTTTAATTTCATCAATGTGTTCAGTGACTTACTTACCTACCAACATCGACTGTTAATCAATTGGTCGTAGGTTCGATCCCTACCGCCGGAGCCAATCATATCAATGGGTTACAAGAAACTCAGGCTGATCTTCAGTGAGGTTTGGCTACGGTATGGCTACGCAGTGCAAGCTTTCCACTGAAGTGAAACCCAGATTTGAGAAACTGCGCGCGCATTGAAAACCCAGTTTCTCAAATCTGGCAGAGCCAAAAAAACTGGAAAGAAAAAAGAAGATCAATTCAAAACAGGGATAGGTTTACTCAGTTCCACGCAGTCGGTGGCAGTGCTGAGCTGGCTGGCTCCAGGCCATGTACTGTTACCTGCTGATTTTTCGGTTGCAGCAGAACTTACTGATGTGGTGGGGTTCATAGTAATGGCTTAAATCTTCTTGCGGGGATTGCATCCCCCTGTGTGAGTACCCCCGGGGGGGCAAGACTTTCAGGCTGGTGGCGGTAACTGGACCCCCACTCTGGATAATTCGCACACGGGTTCGACGGTGAGACTTGAGAAAGGTAGAGGCATGATGAGTTGGGCGAATAGACTTGCACTTTCGATTGCAGTAGCCGCTGGCACTCTGTCATTTCCGGCTTTGGCCCAAGCGAACGAATTCGCGTGGTTCTGCAAAGCGAAATACAATTCCTTCGTTTTCAGTTTAGATGCCGCGTTTTCAGTATTCATGGGGTACCGATATCAGTGTGACCTAGAGATCGGCACGACCTCACATATCTACACCTGTGTTCGTGAAGATCGTGGTACACACTTTTTGACATTGACGCTGGAAGGTCCTGCGCCGAAGGCCGGTATTGCGACAATTTCTGCGGCTTCAACCGGTGGAGGGAATGAAAACACTAGCTGGATTGAAGAGTATTATTGCACCCCTGTAAAAGACTTGCCGGGAACATTAGAAGAGTAGGTTTCGCGGTTCGGATACCATGCCGCGCTGTCGTTTTCTGATGTTGGGGGTTGTCAGGTGAGTGCAGTGCCTTTGGTTTGGAATGCGGTAACGCTGTGCGAGTGAAAGCAGCGTTTCAACGAAGCCACATTGTGAGAAGTATGGCGAACAGCAGGATCGCGATCAGTCTCAAATCCTGTCTTATGTGTTCAATATGCCAGCGGATTTGATGATCGTGTGGAGCTGGATGTTGGTCATTTCTCTTTTTTTCGTCAGCATCCGACTTTATCAAATAGAATTGTAACCCAAAGGCTCCGAATAGTAGCAAGGGTCCAATGACCCATACTGGCACACTGTATCCCCAGATCTCCATATTGAACTCCTTCATTGACTATGGCGCAGGATACCGATCATGTTTTCATGATCGGTTAGACTGTTGGTTTCATCAGTTTTGTGGTTTCCCACCCAAGCAAAATTTTTCGCCTGAGTTTCTCTCTAAAATGTCACCAATTATCATGAGGTCTTGGCTTCACGCCTTCATTCACACGAAATGATAGAGAAAATATCAACGGCGAAGCGCCGGGTTTCGACGTCTTGCATCATCCGTTCCCAGCTGGTCGCAAAATAGGAGTTCAACAGCGTCAAAGCCACGTCACCGCCAGCCTTCAATTCCGTCACGTTAAGCTGCGTTGGGGTTTTCGGCGTGTGTCCGTAACATTCCAGCTCATGCGCAGCACTCGCATACTTTGGGCATTTGAAAGATAAATGCCTGTACTCGCTGATGTAGGTAACCAGTGTCTGTCCTTGCGTGTCGGTGACGATCAATTGGGTATCTTCGTCCAACTGACAGGTTTGCGCGGCGGCACTTGTCGCAGCGAAAAGAACGGAAATGAACAGAAGAATTTTCATGCGATACTCTGCCTTACGAACCGCACATAATCAGACCGGAAAGCCTGATTGAATCAGGTTCGAAACCGTCATGCAGGATTGTTGTTTCGATACCAAGAACTCTGCTTCCACTTTCGTTTGGTTTGTCAGTGATTTTGACTTCGATTTCATTTGTGGTTGAACCAAACCTTACGGTTTCCGTGCCCGAAAGCATTGACAATTTTTCACCGTTGTCTTGGCGTATCACTACATGTCGTTCGAGACTAATTGTGATTTCTTCCTGCACCCAAGTGTCGAAGAATGTCATGTCCGCACCTGAGGCATTTTCCGTCATGATAACCGGCGTCGGGGAAATCCAGACTGCATAGGGCAGTATCATGCATTCCTCGGCTTGCACGGTGCTGCCTATGATGAGTGCAACGGCGGAAGCGGCTAACACGCGCATACTGGTCTCCTTTGGTTAAAACTATTAAGTATGAATTGACGGCTTCATCTACAGTACTTTGCCTGAGAAAGACGTGAACGAGCGGCTGAAGTTTCATATTTTTTGTATCGTCCGCTTGAGTAGCGCGCGCAATCCAACGCATAACCATTGGCAATCAATACTGCAGCCACATCGTTACCATTGGCGTAGCAGACCCCGATCATGCGGTCATACGACCTTTCACCGTTCAGTTCGCAGGTAACGGTTTGGCGGTGTACGATCTTGGACATTGCAGCCTTGGCCTGTTGGCCTGCCTGTGTGCCTAGTTCCATTGCATCAACGCCGTTCAGGCGGACTTTCACGCCTGACACAACGATTGTGTCACCATCAATCACACGGGCCTTGCCTTCAATTACCTGACCAGCAGTGGCCACGTTACCTGCCATTAGTGCAGCCGAAACTATCAACCAGAACAATTTTTTCACTTCAAACTTCCTGCACTTGAGAACGCCGCTTTACGCTAATGGCAATGATACGGCTTTTTGCCAGCGTGACAGCATTGACCTTGCGGACTGTCCTTGCGGCAACCGCCACCATGGGCCACATCTCTTGTGACAGAGAACGTTGGTTGGATCGGCTGTTTTGCATAAGCAGGCACGGTGAAGATCATGGTTGCAGTGCTGAATGCGGCGAACAAGCTTTTCATTTGAACAGTCTCCTAAAATTATTCCTATTTCAGAGACTTAAATGGTGGCTGGGCGTCTATTTTGCTTGCTTTGCTCGGCCATTCCTTTGTGATTTTTCGCCACGGAGATCCTTAAGCACTGAATGCCATTCGCGTCACGCAAACCCGCGTGTTTCCCGACCAAGACCCATTGACTGCCCACGGCGTTGTTGTGGTCACAGCTTTGGTTGAGGTTTAACTGCCCTCGCAAACCTCTTTCCAAACAGGCGCGGACTTATCCTGCGAATTGCCGGAATAATAGCTAATAGCGGCTAGGTTCTCTGTCATGGCCTTAGCTAAAGGGCTGGCGGGGTTGGTGCCTTCAACTCGGCTTAGGGCTTCGGCCATTTCTCCGCGTTTGGTGTCGAGTACAGAAATCAATAGCCGGTCAACTTGCCAGCCTTGGCAGGCGATTTTCAGACGTTCTTTGGTTGATAATTCGTCAGCCACGGCAGGAGCGGCCAAGAGACAAAGCAGCAATGCAATTCGCATAGTTCACCTTAAATTGAGGGGGCGCGACGTGGTTACAGGTTCGGCGCAACTCCACCAGAGGTTTAAACGTATCCCCGAACTTGTGAAAAAAGAGGTCGAGGCGCAACTAGAAAAAGAAGCGACCAAGCTGGTTGCGGAAATGAACAATCTAAAGCCCTTGCCGGATATTCAGGTCGCTTGGACATGGGGCGATGCCCCAAAAGGCGCTCTAAAGATTGGTTCCGTCAAGAACCGCGAGTTCGGCAAGATCGCAATAACGATGTATGCCACGGGATCGAAATTTTCCCCGGCATGGTTTGAGTTTGGCACTGCGCCCCGGTTTCACAAAAGCGGAAAGTCTACAGGTCAAATCACTGCAGACCCCTTCTTTTGGCCGGTCTATCGCGCCAATAGCAAGAGGGTACGAGGCAATATCAGTCGCGCGGTGAATAGGGCCGTTAAGAAAGCGTGAGAATGGCAAAAGCAATCTTTGTTAAGCCCTTCAACTACTCATTCAGAAAGCGAAACGCGGGTTGGGCTGTGAAGGCCAAAGAAGAACCTCAATCGTTCCCTCGTGAGTTGATTGAAGCAGCAATTCAGGCCGGGGCCGCGATCCCGGTTGAAAAGAAATCAGGCAAGTAGCCTGTCGCCCACATCCCGACCCTTGGGCAAGGTCGTGAATAGTTCGCTGTGAAGCGCGCCTTTTACCTTGAAGCAGCCTAACCTATGGCACAAGCCACAACAGAAAAGTTTGAACAACTTGTTCTTGAAGTAGAAACCACCCCAGGCGGCGGCACATATGCGCGCATCTGTGGTCTGGTTGACGTGGAAACCACACGGTCGGCACAGGTTGACACGCAGGAAATCCCAGACTGTGACGACTAAAGCCTGCCCCTTAGCGTTGAGCGCCAGGTTCGCAGCGTTGAAATCAATATTTCGGCCACAGGCGTTTGGGCGCAGGAAAGCCATGAGCAGTTGATGGGCTGGTTCTATTCTTCGACCACTCTGAACAACCAAGCCGTTGATAAGACAGTTGAGACAGTGCTGCCGAAGTAATCAAAGTCTTTGAGTTTGTGCCAACGGCTATGGGGTGTCCTGCTGCCAGTTAGGGCCAGCCGCGTTAAGCGCGGCAGTTTCGCCAATCAAAAAAGAGAACCGTTTTCTGATGTGAAAGCAACAGCATAGGAGACCACTGCAAACGCGATAACGGTGATTAGAAGTTTAACAAGTGCGCGCCATTCTTCATTTTCGCCATCTTCCTTCACTTTGTTTTTCGGCAGAAACAACAGAAGCAATGCACTGATTGGAACAACACCAAATAGGCTAAAGAGCCAGTTTCGGTTTAAACGATCAACGTGCCATAGACTGACCGTGAATGTCAGTACAACTCCAGCAATCCAAGCAAGCATCCGGTCGGCGAAAAAGAAGAAAATTAATGCTACTGCTGCGCACGCAATTAGATACTCGATGAAGAAGCGCACCCTCTGAAATATGAGTTTCGAATTTTTTTCTGGTTCCGCTTTTCTCATATATGGACCGTCATATTGTTGCGAGCAATTCTAGTTTGTTGGATGCGACCTAGAGTGTGAAATGGTGGTCTTTGCTTGGCAGGCCATTTGCTCTGGTTGTAGTGGCGGATTGGTGCATTTGAACCGTATTTCCGATGCCTGATGGTGGCGAAGGTGCAGCAAGCTAGTTATGCGAAACACCAGCAAGGCGCGGTGAGTTGTAAACTATTTTAGTTTCGCTCAGCACAATTCTTTGAACACGGAAGACATAGACTATGTAAGCGAAGCCAAGTGTTATCACTGTTAGCAATACCCAGATCAGCGCATTGCCTATCATTGTGCCCAGTTTCAAGTCGCACTTGAGAGTTCCGATTTCACTACCATCGTCTGCCAATACAGTGGTTCTGTTGATAACAGCCTTGGGAAGATAGTAAGGCAGCACAAACGCCGCCAAACCGAGTGTTAGAATTAAGACCAGTAAAAAGATGATTGCGGTACCAATCGCATCACCCACTGAAAATTCACAACGAAATTTGTAAGCTGAGCGTTCCATGTTTCCCTCTTAAATCTGATGGGATTAGTGGTTCTGAACATGCCTTCGGGTGTCCAACAAATTCTCAAGAAAGTCTCGGTTTGACGCCAAGCATGAAGCTCCAAAGCCACACAGGGGAAACGAAACTAACGATTTTCCAATGGTTAGACCCGGCACCGGAAGGCGCAGGGTCATGAGCTAATCAGGACGCCTTCTTGCTATTCGCCCTGCGTTCTTTCTGGCTCAGATAGGCTTTCATGCCTTTCTTGAACTCATCACTGTCCCGGTTAGCCAAAGGCCACTTGCCAGTGAGGGACTGATGAACATGCACCTTGCGCCCATACTCTGCTCCAAACTTTCCGGCATACCACTCTTGGACAGCTTCAAAGGTTTTAAGATCACGGTGATTGGCTGCGCCTGTGTAGTTTTCACCGCGCTGCGTCAGGGTGAAGTAATCCCACAACATCTGGTCAAAGACTGACTGCTGGCCGCGCATGCCCTGCTTATCAAGCACACCCCAATAGAATTGGGCCATCTCACGCACAATCTCATGCACTTCTTGCAGCATGGGGGTTAGTACCTTCATGCCATGCTCAATAGCAGCCTGAGCTGTGTCGAACTCCTGATTGGCAATGGCCTCCATGCAGTCTTTCAGGTTCATGCGCAGGCGCTCACGCTCTGTCTTCGCCTCTGACAGCATGTCTTTCAGCACAATGATGCGTGACAGCACGTCAGCCCGCTTATTGGCTTCCTCAGCGATGTCTTCCACCTTGATGGATGTGACCCTGGCATTGGCCTCAGCCGTGTCCAGTTCCACCTCAAGTGCCAGGACATGCTTGTCATACTCAAACAGCTCAGCCATCGCCTTATCTTTGGCGGCTGTCAGCTTCTGCATCTTGGATGCTTCTTGGTCATGGATTGGTTTGACGGTCATCCGTTCTTTGTCCCTCTTCCGACTGTGTTCTTCTGACGTGAACCTCGTGCGGGTCCAGTGCCATACAACTTCTTGAAGTACGCATCGACATAGGACCGATTGTCGGTCGTATGGATGTCGCCATTCATGCGCATGTAGTCCTGATCGTTCATCAGCCGATTGACGAACACAGCCTCTTCATCGCCAGCGGCAACAAGTGCTTGGAAGTCTGGTAGGTCATCACTCATCGCTTTAGTCCTCTCGTGTCTTTGCGACCGAACCAGGCATGTGGATTGACCGCAGGTTGCATTTTCATGGGGGTCGGTTTCCACCCACGCTTCGGTTCTTTGATGCGCCCGTTCAGAAGGGAATGCAGTTCACGCTTTCTCTGATCTTCGGGTTTAAGCTTTATCTCTGACATGGCGCTCCTTTCCCGGTGTGAGTTTGCGCTTCTTGGTGTACTTTTTGCGCTTGATGGTCTCAGCGCGTGAGGGTGACGAGACTCTTGACGGTCCCGACGATTCCCCAACTGGTCCGGCCGAATTGGTTTGAGAACCATCCCTCGCACCACCGGACAACTCCTCAGCGCTGCGGGCCGTAACAGTGGGCGAGGGTGGCTCATCCAGCTTAAGCGGCTGGAAGGTGGTTTCTCTGGGCTTCTCAGGGCGCTCAGGCTTAGGGTCAGCACCCTTGGGCATGTTGCGCCGTACATGAGGCATCAGGCTCTCACGATTGGTTATCTCACGCGCAGCCTTGAGCTTGGCCATGCGCTCGTTGTGGATCATCAGATCATTGAAGCCCATCTCTTTTGGATTGAGGCGGCTCTGCCCTGTCACCAGAGGCTTCTGTCGCCTGCCGTTCCACATATCCAGGCACGACTTACTCATCTCTGACAGGCTCATGTTCTACGGTCTGCGCTTCCAGCATCTGCTTAAGCCGTTCGTTTTCCTCACGCAGCTCAGCCATCTCATCCCGCTTGCCGTCCAAGTTGACGTTCACGCCGTCACCCAGATTGATTTCAATGCCAAGCGAGTGACCGCCGTGCGGGTCATGCTGATGCTTCTCTTCTGGAAAGCCAGCGCGGTTGCTCAGGGCTTCAAAGCTTTTGACCACAGCCATCAGGTTGGATTTCGGGTGATGGACTTTTTCAACCATCACACCCAGCACACCGGGAAGAACATCCCGGAACCGATTGGTCATGAGGGTGTCGAAGTATTTGATGCCAGCCTCAGTGTTGCGCCAGCGGTAAACCGAACTGCGATGAACGCCGAGATGGTCGGCAATCTCGTCAGTGTTCGTGCCGTTGGCCATCATCTCAATGGCAGTCATCTGCTTGGGAGTAAGCTCGGAGACAGGTTCTAAATCGCTCATATGCGACAAGTAACATGTGAAGACAAATAATCTTAAATAATAGAGACTTAGTGCAAAATAGGGTTGATTGCCCTGCTGCACTATCGCAGTATGAATGTGACAAATCTTGGATAACTGGTGTTAGTGCTGGCCCAAGGTGGATCACCACTAACAATTCAGGCGTTACGCGGATGACTGGCTGGGCAGATCACCGTTAGCAAGCCCCAGCAGGTATGTGAGGACCGGACCTCACAGCGTTATCAGTCACCACGCTAAGAATGGCTCTTTGTCAAACAACGGAACCTGCGGCGTTGCCGCATTGCGGAAGATTGACAATGGACATCAGGAAAGAAGCTGCGAAGCGAGCGCAGTTCTTCAATACAATGGCTGGCCTTGAGGCTGTCGCTAAACCCTACAAACCAGATGAAGCACCAGAGGTTACTGCTGTACGCGATGCAGTGCGTGGCGGTGTTACGTCCGCGCGACTTCATAAGTACGCCAACTGGTGTGATTACCTTGGCCTGCCTGACAACACGGTCAAAGTCTATATGCCTGATGGCAAGGTGATCCGTGGCTTCAAGGTTGGCAAGAACCGCTTCTCTACTGAACTGGCGCTCTACGCATATGGATGGCTGTTGATCAGCCTGACTGAGCAGGAGGCGGCGTGAGTTATGCGGAGTTCATATCGTCGCCCGTCATGGGCTACCTTGGACGCTCTGCGCCGTGCGCAGGCTCCTGAGCCGGGAAAGCGTCGGGGCAACGCCAACAGCCCCGACACCAAAGGAACCACTCGTCTGGAAGAAAGCAGTACCAATAAAGGTACTACATCTAGTGACCGTGACAAGCCTTCCGACAAGGAGGACTTGCTGTGAGATACGCCAACCTGACAGATGATGAGCGTGAGCGGCTGAGCCGCCGAGCGGTGGAGGTCTGCATTGCAATCCTTGGCCCACCCAATCAGCAGTATTCAGGCAATCCCCGCTGGGGCCGCAAGGGATCAATGGTCTTGTATCCGCAAGGCATCCTGTATGACTTCAGTGAGGAAGAGACCTACACGATGGTGGACCTTGTGGTTCGCCATGTTGATGGTGACTTTGGTGCAGCCAAGGATTGGATACGCGGGTTCTTGGGTACCGAACCTGAACCTCAATCTGATCCAGAGCCTGTTGTAGCGTTCACGCCCCCAACCGAAGTCTGGCCAGCCGTAGCCAGGCAAGTGTGGGAAAGCTCAGCTCGTGGCCCTGCCGTAGGCCGCTATCTGCGCAGCCGTGGCATCACGCTGGACACGCGGTATACGGCTTTGAGGGCCAAGGCCAAGGCTATTGTGGCCCTGTACGAGCTGCCTGACGGCTCTCCGTCCACTGTCCAGAAAATCTACCCGCACCTGCCGGGGGTCAAACATTTCGTCAAGGGAGCCAGGCACAAAGGCTCCGCCTGTCGGGTTGGGCGCATAATCAAAAAGAATGGTGATCCGGTCTGCGTAGTTGGTGAGGGTGTTGAGAATGCCCTGTCGTTTGCGCAGCTGCACATGGCTGAGCTGACTGGCGCTGACGTGACGATCTGGGCGGCGGGTCACTCAGGCAATCTCCTGAACTGGAACCACAACCAGGCTGATGAAGTGCGGCTGCTCATTGCAGCTGACAACGATCCGGCAGGACTGAAGAAAGCTGAAGAACTGAAGGAAAAGTTCCCTGGCTCTGAAGTTTTCAAGCCAGGTCAAGTGGGTGCGGATTGGAACGACATGCTGATGGGGGAGAAAGTATGAAGTCTGATGATCTTGCAGATGATCTGAACGAGGTGAAGCCCGTCAAATCAGACGAAGGTATCAACCCAAGCGCATTGGTGAGAGGTGGCACAAGCCTCAAGCCAAAGCGCGCAATACCTCGTCTCGTTGGTAACTTCTTGGCCAAGGGAAAGCTCAGCATCTTGGGTGGCGTAGGTGGTGTATCCAAATCCACGCTCACCATTCATCTTGGCAACTGTATCGCATCGGGACGCCCCTTTATGGGGATGCCGATACACGAACCATGCAAGCCGTTGCTGCTGTGCCTTGAGGACAGTCAGGATGATGTTGATCGCATGTATCGTGCTGACATAGAGCAGCACGAATATCGGGAGAGTGAGTTCCAGCACGGCAATATGGATCGTCGCCCCATCATACTTGGTATGGATACGGTAAAGCGCGTTCTCAACATCAGCGCATTCCAAGCCCTACGGCTCGAAAATGGCAATGCTCAGATTGATCCTGATCTTATCCGCAAGATGCGCCTGTTGGTGAGTGCAGAAAACATAGGCTTTATGTCGATTGATCCTTTGGCCTCCCTCTATGGCGGCGCAACCGTGGACAACGCAGCATCAAATGCCTTGGCGCGCTGCCTTGCTGAGCTGGCAATGGAACAGCAAATCTCTATCGCCGCACTCAGCCACTTAACCAAAGCCAGCCACACTCAGAAACAAGGCACACAGTCCATCAAGTTTGGTGGTGAAATCACCGACACATCCAGATCAACCGCCATCGTACAAAGCGCCGATGGCAATGAGATGAACGATCTGAGCTGCATAAATGACGCCGAAGATGTGAAGACTGCGGTGAAGTTCACAGTCACCAAGTCCAACATGGGCAGGACAGGCGAAACATTCTTCTATTCGGTGAAGGTGCGCGGTGTCTACTGCACTGAAGACGAAAGAGATGAACAGGTTCAGGTGGTGAAGAAACTTGATCGACCTGTAAAGTCAGACTTGTTCAACCCAATCGTATGGGACGCTTTACTTCCATACTTTGAGACTGACGAAGAAATCCTGCGCGGAAACAGAGGCGCATCAGACAAGATGAAGATCGAAAAACTGGTGCAGGATGTTGTCGATGAGCTGGGCGATGAACTGCCCGTCAAGCCAGACATCAAACCCTTCGTCCGTAACCTGATCAAAGACGGAAGGCTGGAAGAATATGAAGGAAAACGTAACGCAAAATTGGTGAGAATTGGACCTGCTGGAAAGGGTACATGAATGAATGCCGCCTATAAGTTTATGTCGTTCATGTATTCATGTCGTTGTAATGCCCTAACGTGGTGGTGTGTCCACACCAGACACACGCACCACAGCGGGTATTCGAAGGCATCGCTGTTACATGAAAGTCTACATAAACGTGACTGTGCTCAGAGCCTGAATAATCAAACGATTTCATTGACTAAGGCGCAATCTGGGAAATCTCGTTACATGAACGCTTGCATGAAAGTCTACATGAACAAGAAACCAAGTTTTCGCCTGTCATCTATCGGTTTGCGGGTAGGAAAAGCCCGGTTTGTTTATGTCACGTTCATGTCGTTGTTTATGTAGCCTTTGCGACGATTTTCTCAGCGGCGACGGATTAGGATGCGGCTGACGCTACTTGAATATCTGGATCGAAGAAGGGGTGGTTAACAGGTTAATCTCTTTGGCCAGTACACACAGAGCCTTTTTCCTCTCTTCCAGCAGGTCATATCTGTCATAAATTGCAGTAACATCAGACACTTTGTGGTTCAGCACTGCCTTCACCACATCGCGGTCAATTCCGGCTCTACGCATAATGGTTGCCGCTGTTCTGCGTATGTCATGGAACCGCCAATCAGTGACCCCTGACGCTTCGTCTATTCTTCGCTTCAGCTTTGAGAAGCCTGAGTATGGCTTCAGTCCATCTGAGCCAGAGATGACATAGCCAGTGCTTCTGATGGCATGCATAGTCTTCAGTATCTGGAGCGCAGGATCAGATAGAGGAACGATGTGGACTGTGCCATTCTTGGTGTCAGGTATAGTCCAGGTCTTCTCATCCAAGCTGAGGTCTTCCCATCTCATATGGGCTACTTCGTTCAACCTGGCTGCTGTCAGGAATAACAGGCGTACCAGAACCGATCCCTCATCTTGACCCAGCGCCCCTTGGATCGAAGCAATCTCTGCCGCCGTAAGCACCCTGTCACGAGACTTCGGGGGCTTGGGTTCAGCAACCAGATCAGCGGGGTTGGTATCTATGTAGCGGCGAGTACGCATCGCCCAATTGAGAAAGCGGCGCACGACGCGAAACACAGCCGAAGCAGTCGCTGGCCTGCCACTGGTTACGATGTCATCCATTAGCGCAGCCAGGTGACGATCTGTGAACTGTGACAGATTGAGATGCCCGTACCTTTCAACCAAGTGATTGCTGAGGAAGGAGCGATAACTCTTCTGACTGTTGACGCTGAGCTGGCTGACTTCCTTCTCCAGATACTCAGCCACAGCCGTAGCCACGTCAGGCGCTGCATCAAGCGGAGCCTTTGGGTCTTTACCTTGTGCAACCAAGGCACGCAGCCTCAGAGCCTCTGTGCGCGCGTCAGACAGGCTTAAAGCAGGATACTGACCAATGGCCATTTTCCTTCTCTTTTGACCTTGCGCGTATTGGAAGGTCCAGCTGCGCCTGCCACTGGGCAACACACGTAGCCAAAGGCCATCCCCATCAGCGTAGTCACCCACGCCTAACGTCTTTACTTCACGACTACTCAGCTTCTTGGCTACCATGTGGCTACCATAATCCTATACCTTCCTGCACCATAATATATGCAGAGCATAGGAATATCCAAGTAATAAAGGGCTTAACAAGCTGCAATATACTCTCATCTAAGTGGGAGCATATAACTGTTAATCAATTGGTCGTAGGTTCGATCCCTACCGCCGGAGCCATTCTTCCCAAGCGCAGACCTCAACCCGTCAGGGCGTCTTCGAAATCCACGCGCAGGTTGCGTTTCAGAACCTTGCCCGTTGCGTTCAGTGGCAAAGCATCAACAAAGACAACCTTATCCGGCACTTGCCATTTGGCGATCTTGCCGTCGAAAAAGGCCAGCAGTTCTTCCTCGCTCGGCTCTGCGCCGTCGGCTTTCACCGCCACCAATAGGGGGCGTTCGTCCCATTTCGGATGCGGTACCCCGATGACGGCAGCCGTTGCCAGCTTGGGATGGGCAACGGCGATGTTTTCCAGCTCGACCGAGCTGATCCATTCACCGCCCGATTTGATGATGTCTTTGGACCGGTCCCGGATCGTCATATAACCATCCGCATCCAGCGTCGCCACATCGCCCGTGGCAAACCAGCCATCCTGCAACAGATCCTGATCCTGCATCTGGAAATAGCTGTCCAACACCCACGGCCCGCGCACCATCAGATCGCCCTGCGTTTCGCCATCGCGCGGCAACTCATTACCGTCATCGTCCACGATCTTCAACTCGACACCATAACAAGGGCGACCCTGGCTTTCGCGCAGTTTGTGCTGCGCTTCGATCGGCAGTTTCGCATGTTTCGACAGCGGATGGTTGGCAGTACCAAGTGGGCTCATTTCGCTCATGCCCCAGGCGTGGATGGTGTCCACGCCGTAGACCTCGCGGAAGGTCTCGATCATCGACGGTGGGCACGCGGCCCCGCCAATGACCGTGCGTTCCAGAGTTTCCAGTTTGCTGCCCGATTCCTGCGCGTAAGCCAGCAGCCCCTGCCAAATCGTCGGCACACCCATGGCGAGCGTCACTCCATATGTGTCGATCAGCTTGACCAGAGCTTCGCCGTGCAAGTCTGGCCCCGGCAAAACCATGCGCGACCCGGACATCGCGCAGGCATAGGGCGAACCCCAGGCGTTCACATGGAACATCGGCACCACCGGCAACACGACATCCATAGCCGAAAACCCGATAACATCGCGCGTGTTCGAGCCAAAGCTATGCAGCACTGTCGAACGATGAGAATACAGAACACCCTTAGGGTTCCCGGTCGTGCCCGAGGTATAACACAGGCTGGACGCGGTATTTTCGTCAAAGCTGGGCCATTCGAATCCAGAATTCCCGGTCTCGATCAACTCATCATAGAACTGAACACCCGGCACTTGCGCGATCGCATCCTCGTTGCGCGGGCCCATCAGCACGAAATGCTGCACTTCGGTCAGGTGAGAATGCAGCGCGGCGACCAGAGGGATGAACGTTGCATCAAAGAACAGCACCCGGTCCTGCGCGTGGTTGATGATATAGGTCAGCTGCTCAGGGAACAGACGGGGGTTGATCGTGTGGCACACGAACCCGGCGCCTGAGGTGCCATAGTAGATCTCAAGATGGCGCCGGTTGTTCCAGGCCAGCGTCCCGATCCGTGCTTGGGGTTCAAGCCCCAATGCCGTCAGCGCAGAGGCCAGTTTCCGTGCATTGGTCGACACTTCGGACCAGTTGGTTTCCGTCACCGTTCCGTCCGTTTCGACGGAAACAATCTCGGTCTGACCATGGTAGCAATCAGCGTGCTTGATCAGCGACGAGATCAGCAACGGCTGCGTCATCATTTGTCCCAGCATGGACATCCTCCCTTGGTGGTGGCCGCTTCTGTTCGGCGGCCCCTTGTTCTGGCCCGACGTTAGCGTCGGGACGGTCAGGACAAATCCTGCCAATCATTTAATTGTCTGACAATAAAAGAATGCAGCCTGCCGCTACGGCAAGCCGATTTTACTCACCCCGCTGACGCAACGCATAGGCCACCAACGCGGCGGTCGACCCGTCTTTGCCTGCGGTGTCCTCTTCGCCATCCACGATCGGACCCAGTGAGGTCGCAAGCTCTTTCCCCAGCTCGACCCCCCATTGATCGAACGAGTTGATGCCCAGCAAGACGCCCTCCACAAAGACGCGATGTTCATACAGCGCAATGATCTGGCCCAGAACAAACGGAGTAAGCTGCGGGTAAATCAGCGTGGTGGACGGGCGATTGCCCGGAAAGACGCGATGCCGGGCCTGACGGTCCAGTTCGGCCCCTTCCAGACCTTTGGCGGCCATGCGGTCGCGGGCTTCGTCCAGGGACCGGCCGCGCATCAGCGCCTCCGACTGAGCCAGACAATTTGCCAATAGCAAACGATGATGATGGGCCAGCTCGGGTTCGTGCCCTTCGGCGGCGACCATGAATTCGCAGGGGATCACATCAGTGCCCTGATGGATCAACTGGTAAAATGCGTGCTGGCCATTGGTGCCGGGCTCGCCCCAGACCACGGGGCCGGACGCAAACTCTAACGCTGTGCCGTCCATCGCGACGGATTTACCGTTCGATTCCATCTCAAGCTGTTGAAAATATGCAGGCAGGCGCAGCAATCGCTGGTCATAGGGCAGAACCGCGCGGCTGGCATGGCCCAAAACCTGCCGATGCCAGATACCGACCAGCGCCAGCATCACCGGCACATTGTCGGCCCACTCCGCGGCGCGGAAATGGACGTCCATGGACTGGCCACCGCGCAGGAATGCATCAAAGGCATTCGATCCCACGGCGATCATCACAGGCAGGCCCACCGGCCCCCAGACCGAATACCGCCCCCCGACCCAATCGGCGAACCCGAACACACGCTCTGCCGGGATGCCAAAGGCCTGTGTCTTGTCCAAAGCGCTGGAAACGGCTGCGAATTGACGGGCCGGATCGCCGCCACCTTCGGACATCCACCCCCGTGCAGTGCGGGCATTGGTCATCGTCTCGATCGTGGTGAAGGTCTTCGAGGCGACGATCACCAACGTTCGCGTCGGGTCCAACTGGCGCAGAGTATCCGCGATATGCGCCCCGTCCACATTGGACACATAGTGCAGCCGGGGGCCGTCATGATAGGGCGACAGGGCGTGCGTCGCCATTACGGGCCCCAGATCGGACCCGCCAATGCCAATATTCACAACGTCGGTAAAGCCGCCCCCTGCCCCGGTGTAAGTGCCGCCGCGCACCTCTTCGGCGAAGATTCGCATCCGGTGAAGCGTGTCCAGAACATCAGGCATGACGTCCAGCCCGTCGACCTCGGCCGGTCCGCCATCAAGGTTGCGCAGCGCCGTGTGCAACACCGCGCGCCCTTCGGTTTCGTTGATCTTGGCGCCTGAGAACATCGCCTCGCGCCGATCCGCCAGACCGGCGTCATCGCAAAGCTTGATCAGCGCCGCGCGGATATCGCCGTCAATCTGGGTCTTGGAATAGTCAAACAGCATATCCCCGGTCGAGGCCGAGAACTCCTGCGCCCGGTTCGGGTTCTGTTCGAACAGATCCAGAATGGTTTTTGTGCTGCCCGAAAGGGTCTTGAGGTCGGCCAGTTTCATTGCATCACTCCGCCCAATGGACCATCATGCCGGACAACACAGCGGCAATCGGAGCCTCTTCCGGCGGTAGCGCCATGGCTTTGTTCAACGCCTCGCGCTTAGCAGAGCCGAAAATGACCAGATGCTTGGACAAGGCACCGTCCAGCACTGGGGCCGTCAGCGAGATACGCGCCTCAGGCTGCGTTTCGGTACGGGCGATGGTCAAGGGCGGCGCGTGGCTGTCCAAGGCAGCCGCCAACCCCTCCATCCCCGGAAACAAAGACGCCGTGTGCATATCCTCACCCATGCCCAGCACCAATACGGACAGGGGCAGAACTGGCGTGATCAGGCTTTCGATCTCGGGCAGCACTGCCTCTGGGTCTTTTCCTTCCACGAACAGCGGCACGTATTGCGCGACCGAGGCGCGGTTGGTCAGCAAACGTTCGCGGATAAGTCGTTCGTTTGAACGGTCGCTGTCACCGGGCACACAGCGTTCATCGGTGGGCAGGACGCGCACACGGTCCCAATCGAGATCGGCGGCACATAGCCCGTCAAAGACCGGCCCGGGCGTGGTGCCGCCGGGCACCGCAAGTGAGACCATATCGTGGTGCAGCAAGGCGGCCTCAAGATCTCCGGCCAACGCATTGGCAACGTCGATGGCCAGCATGTCCCTGTCGGGGTATTCCTGTATATTCATGGGTTTATTCCTTGCCAGCGGCGACCGTCCCGTTTCATCAGCAGCTCGGCGTCGCCCGGTCCTGTGCTGCCGCTATCATAAGGTTTCGGCACATCACCACGTGCCTGCCATCCGGCGATGATGGGATCGGTCCAGGCCCATGCGGCCTCGACTTCATCTCCACGCATAAACAAGGTCTGGTTACCCCGGATCACGTCCATAACCAGCCGCTCATAGGCATCGGGCGGGTCCTGATTTTCCGGCCCCAGCGCCTCGGCAAAGCTCATATCTAATGGCACATCGACCAGACGCATACCGCCCGGGCCCGGCTCCTTGATTGTCACTTTCAGCGTGATGCCCTCATTCGGCTGCAACCGGATCGACAGCACATTCGCGTGACGCCCCGCATCAGCACCGAATATCGAGTGCGGCGCGTCCTTGAACATCACGTTGATCACCGAGGAGCGCGCCACCAGCCGCTTCCCCGTGCGCAGATAGAACGGTGTGCCCGCCCACCGCCAATTGCTAACATGCGCCTTCAACGCCACATAGCTTTCCGTGGTCGAGCGTTCATTGCCCACGACCTGGCGATAGCCCGAGCCCTCACCCTCGAACTGGCCGCGCACAATGTGATGCGGCTCGACCGGGTCCAGAGCGCGGATGACCTTCAGCTTTTCGTCCCGCACCGCGTCTGGGTCGAACTTCGCTGGAGGCTCCATTGCGATCAGGCACAAAAGCTGCATCAGGTGGTTCTGCATCATGTCACGCATGGCGCCTGCGCGGTCATAATACTCTTCCCGCCCATCAATCCCAACGGATTCGGCCACCGTGATCTGGATGTGATCGACGTATTGGCTGTTCCAGAGCGGTTCGAACAGCATATTCCCGAAACGAACGGCCATAAGGTTCTGGACCGTCTCCTTGCCCAGATAATGGTCAATCCGGTAAATCTGGTTCTCGGAGAAATGCGCGGCCAGAGTAGCGTTCAAAGCCTGCGCGCTGTCTAGGTCATGGCCAAAAGGTTTTTCGACCACGATCCGCGTCAGGGGTGTGATCAACCCGTGCGCCTCGATCCGTTCGGCCAGCGGACCAAACAGGCGCGGCCCCACCGAAAAGTAAAAGGCCCGCACTCGACCGGGCTTTAGCCGGCGGGCCAGATGCCCCCACCCTTCATCCGAGACCCCATCCAGCGCCACATAGTCCAGCCGCCGCAAAAACGACTCGAGCGCCGAGACGTCCTGACATTGCTTCGCCGCGTGAGTCTTGAGCGATTCGCGCACCAAATCGCGGAACCCGTCGCTGTCGTATCCCGTGCGCGCAGCACCTATGATTTGGGCACCGTCCACCCATTGCCCGGCGCAAAATCTGCGGAAAAGCGCCGGCAGGATCTTACGCTGGGCCAGATCACCGGTTCCGCCAAAAATGACCAGATCAAAGGGATCAACAGGGATGATGCGAGAAACCATGTGTTTTCCTTACCTTGACCGCTGGCGCATGTCCAATGTTAGCGCAATCATTTGTTCAGAAACCCTCATCTTCAAAATTCTGTCAGGACGTCCGTGTCGCACTTAACGAACCCGCCCCAACCGTCTAAGTCAGTGCAATGACTTCAAAGAACCGGATACCGGAATGAAAGACAACGTCGCAAGCGCTGCCAATATCGGCAAGTTTCAGGACAAATTGGTGACAGCCAATGGACAAACCCGCGCGTCGGTGGCGTTGAAGAACCCCGAAACGCTGTGGTTCAACACCGGCACGCTGTGTAATATCGAGTGTCAGAATTGCTATATCCTCAGCAGTCCCTCCAATGATGCGCTGGTCTATATTACCGCGGATGAGGTGCGCGATTATCTGGACCAGATCGAAGAACGCGACTGGCCGGTGCGCGAGATCGGGTTTACGGGCGGTGAGCCCTTTATGAACCCCGAGATGATCGAAATGACCCGTGCTGCGCTTGAGCGCGGGTTTGAGGTTCTGATCCTGACCAACGCGATGGCACCGATGATGCGCCGCAAGATGCGCGAAGGATTGCTAGGGCTGCAACGCACGTATGGCGACAAGCTGACCCTACGCATTTCGGTCGATCACTACCGCCCCGACCTGCATGATGAAGAACGCGGCAAGGGCAGTTTCGAGAAGACCGTGACCGGCATGGAATGGCTGCGCGACAACGGGTTTCGCATGGCGGTTGCCGGTCGGACGGTTTGGGGCGACAGCGATACTGACAGCCGCGCCGGATATGCTGCATTTTTCGACCAGCACGGCTTTGACATCGACGCACAGAACCCGGCACAGACAGTGCTGTTCCCGGAAATGGACGAATCCGTCGAAGTGCCCGAGATCACGACGGCCTGCTGGGGCATTCTGGACAAGTCACCTGACGCAGTGATGTGTTCGAATGCTCGGATGGTGATCAAGCGCAAAGGCGCAGAAAAACCCGCCGTTCTGGCCTGTACCCTACTGGCCTATGAGCCCGAGTTCGAAATGGGCTCGACCCTGGCCGAGGCCGAGGCGGACGTGCATCTTAACCACCCTCATTGCGCCAAGTTTTGCGTATTGGGTGGCGCAAGCTGTTCTGGCTGATCAGTTCAGTTCCGGCGATTTCCAGTATTTGGTCCCGGTTGCACCAGCCGAGACGCGCCAGCCCTTTTTATCAAGCATGAAAAACGATCGCCCGTCGGTAAATCTGATCGCCTCGTCAGTGCGCTCATCACCTTGCATGGTTCCTGCTTCGGCAGTGGCCTCGTATCCTTGTGTGATGAATTTTTCCAAATCGGCCTGAGTTTCGAACAAAATCACATATTTTGATTCAAATCCGCCAATCCCAAGCGCGGCACCGACCCCTCCGGTCCCCATGTTCATATAAACATGTTGGTCTGTCTCCTTCGAAACCGCGACACCACGCCCGTAACCCGCAGAAACGGGAAAAACAGTCACCTTTCGGGAATCGAATGCGGCATATCCCGCACTGACCTGATAAAGCGCGTCCGCCTCGGGGTTCTGCGCCAAAAGCTGTGTCAGCACTTCATCCGCCATTACATTCAGCTTCGCACGCGTTTCTTCAGGGGTGGCTTCGTTTTTGACAAGATCGGCTGTCGAATTCACGGTATTTTCAACACTTTCACCAACCTTCTGCGCCCCTTTCTTGATGTTGTCCAAAAAACCATCCGCGACGGCGGGGCCACAGAGCAGCGCAGTGATAGAAATGCAGAAAACAGTCTTTTTCATGTTGCCCCCGAAGATACACCAAACTTGTGCGATCATAGACAAGACAGACCCAAAATCCACGGCATTGCATTCACAAATTCACAGTCTTTTTCAACTGTAACCGAAATCACTGAAAAAATGGTCGCCTCTCGATAGGTTAGGTTTCGGGTGTTTTACAAAAAGGCTGCCAAAATGAGATGGATGTGGGTGATCTATTTGGTGTTTCTTGCCGTGCCTGCGTGGGCGCAGGACCGGTTGGCGCTGGTCATCGGCAACAATCAATACGAGTCGGTCCCTGTCCTGCAAAAAGCCGTTGCCGATGCCGAAGCGGTGTCGCGGCAGCTTCGGGCATTGGGGTTCGAGACGTTCGAGGGGTTGAACCTGGACCGGCGCGGCATGAACCAACGAATCTCGGAATTCACCGCGCAGCTTGAGGCAGGGGATACAGCTTTTGTTTTCTTCGCCGGGCATGGAGTTGAAATTGACGGCGAGAACTATCTTCTACCCACGGATATCGAAACCCCCTTTGCTGGTGAGACCGATTTCGTCAAATCCGAATCCATCGCCCTGTCGAATCTGCTGAATCGCGTGCGTAGCACCGGGGCGCGGACATCAATCGCCATTATCGACGCCTGCCGAGACAACCCGTTTGAAACCACTGCCGGACGTAGCATCGGCGGCACCCGCGGTTTGGGTCGCATCGACGCGCCGCAAGGCATGTTCGTGATATTCTCGGCCGGGGCGGGCCAGATGGCGCTGGACCGGCTGCATGATAACGAGGCCGAACCAAACTCGGTCTTCACCCGCGCCTTGCTGCCTCGCCTGGCGCAACCGGGGCTAGAGCTGCGCAGTATGGTGGCCGATCTCAGGCACGAAGTCCGAGATCTGTCTCGCACCGTGCAGCACAATCAAGTCCCAGCGTACTATGATGAGCTGTTGGGCGAGTTCTATTTCACCCCGGCCGCTGTCGCCCCGCCTTCCGTCGATGCGGTCACGCCGCCGATTGAAAAGATGCGCGCCGATCTGGAATTAGCCCGGTCCGTCGGTACGGTTTCGGCGCTGGACACGTTTCTTGAGACGTACGCGGACCAGTCCACTGACTATACCTATGAAATCGCGTTGCAATTGCGTGCCGGGTTGCAGGACCCCGAGACCCCTGCACCCGCTGTCATTCAGGATTCAAAGCAGGTGATGCAGGCGACTCAAGCGGCCTTGAACGCGCTGGGATGCAATGCGGGCGGGGCCGACGGAGTCGCAGGTCCCCGTACCAAACGCGCCTTTGCGGATTACCGGCGCGCCAGCAAATCCAATCTGGGTGCGGACGATCTGGGCACGCGGCACGCGCTGGACGAACTGGAAGGCAAAAGCGGCACTATCTGCGTCGCAGCACCTGCACCTACAACCCCCCGTACCACAGCATCTACGGCCGTGTCCCTAAGCGGAAGTTGGAGCTTCAAAGCAACCTGCGCGCTGGTCGTCAAAGTGACCGGTTCAGTTAGGTACACCAGAGCGGGTAGCAACAAATTCACGGGCAGCCTGACGGATTCGTTGGGGCAAAAAGCCAACACGGTCGTCTACCTTAACGAGCAAGAGCTTAACGGAACGGATTATTTCCCCGGCATCACCGTGACATGGCGCGGCCGCCTGTCCGAGGATGGCAACAGCTTTACCGGATCGGGATCGACCGGCTGCTCGGTCTATGCTTGGCGGGTCGGCTAGTTTACCCGAAACTCACCCACCATGTTGCGCCATTCACCGGGCGCGATCATCTTGCGGTGCGTGTAGCGCACCGAATGCAGTGGACCTTCAATCTCACGCTGCCAGAATTCGATGAAATCGAACAGTTTCGGATGGTCCGGGGCAAGATCGTAATCCTGCCAGATGAACGTGTTTAGGACGTGGATATAGTCGGGCATATGGTAGAAGAATTCTGCCGTCGTCAGCCCGTACCCTTTCAGCATCAATTCGGTTTCGCTTTGCGTCATATAGACCCCCAATTTCTTGCAAGGTCTCTTCAGGGTAGCACGCAAACCCCCTAACAGGCTGATAACAATATGTTACCCAGCTGTTACCGTGGCTTTTTTGCCGGAAAGGATCAGCTTGCTTGCACCTTATGTGCCGGGTCTGATAGAGTGCATCCACAAGATATAGACCCAAGCTAAAGATCGGGCAGTTTACGTGAGCGATACGCCAGAAACCCCAGAAAACATGGATGAAACCCCGCCCGAGCGTCCCGTCTATGACGGTCCGACGGTATCAATCGAATCCGAGATGCGCACCTCGTATCTGGACTATGCCATGTCGGTCATCGTCAGCCGCGCAATCCCCGATCTGCGCGACGGGCTGAAACCGGTGCATCGGCGGATTCTGTATGCCATGCACGAAACCGGGAACACCCACGACAAGGCCTATCGCAAATCGGCCCGTCCGGTCGGCGATGTGATGGGTAAATACCACCCGCACGGTGACAGCGCGATCTATGACGCGCTGGTGCGGATGGCGCAGGATTTCTCGATGTCGCTGCCACTTCTGGATGGTCAGGGCAATTTTGGCTCGATGGACGGCGATAACCCGGCGGCCATGCGCTATACCGAAGTACGGATGGACAAGCCTGCCGCCGCCCTGCTGGCCGATATCGAAAAAGAGACTGTTGATTTTCAGGACAACTACGACGGCAAGGACAAAGAGCCGACCGTCCTGCCTGCCCGGTTTCCGAACATGCTGGTCAATGGTGCTGGCGGTATCGCTGTTGGTATGGCGACGAATATCCCTCCACACAATCTGGGCGAAGTGGTCGATGCCACACTGGCGCTGATCGACGATCCGGACCTGACGTCGGAACAACTGATCGAATACGTCCCCGGACCTGATTTCCCGACCGGCGGCGTCATGCTGGGTCGGTCCGGTGCGCGCAAAGCTTATCTGGAAGGACGCGGCAGCGTCATCATCCGCGCCAAGACCCGCGTGGAAGAGTTACGCAAGGACCGTTACGCCATCGTCGTGGATGAGATTCCCTATCAGGTGAACAAGGCCTCGATGATTGAAAAGATCGCCGAGGCGGTGCGAGAAAAGCGCATCGAAGGCGTCGCTCATGTGCAGGACGAATCCGACCGCAACGGCGTGCGTGTTGTCGTTGAACTGAAGCGTGACGCAACGCCCGAGGTAGTGCTCAACCAGCTGTACCGCTTCTCACCGATGCAGACGTCCTTTGGCTGCAACATGCTGGCCCTGAACGGTGGTCGGCCCGAGCAACTGACCCTGCGCCGGTTCCTGACGTCGTTCATCGACTTCCGCGAAGACGTCGTCGCCCGCCGCACCGCCTATGACCTGCGCAAAGCGCGCGAACGTAGCCATATCCTGTGTGGTCTGGCTGTGGCCGTTTCGAACGTGGACGAAGTGGTTGCCACTATCCGTTCGTCGGCTGACGCGGCTGAGGCGCGCGAAAAGCTGATGACCCGCCGCTGGCCTGCGGCCGAGATCGAGGGTTATTTGCGTCTGATCGACGACCCTCTGTCCAAGATGAACGACGACGGCACCTATAACCTGACCGAGGTTCAGGCCCGCGCCATTCTGGAACTGCGCCTGCAGCGCCTGACTCAACTGGGTGTCAAAGAGGTCACGGACGAGCTGGAGCAACTGGCCGCCAAGATCAAAGAATATCTGGATATTCTGTCATCGCGCGAGCGTATCATGTCTATCATCGGCGATGAGCTACGAGAAGTGCGCGATCAGTTCGCCGTTCCCCGTCGCACCGAGATCGTCGACTGGTCCGGCGACATGGAAGACGAAGACCTGATCGAACGCGAAGACATGGTCGTGACCGTCACCTCGGGCGGCTATATCAAGCGTACCCCGCTGGCCGATTTCCGGGCGCAAAAACGTGGCGGTAAGGGACTTTCGGGGATGCAGACCAAGGAAGAGGACGTGGTCACCACCCTCTTCGTGGCCAACACCCATACGCAGCTTTTGTTCTTCACCACGGACGGCATGGTCTACAAGCTCAAGACCTGGCGCCTGCCGCAATCGGGCCGCACCGGCAAGGGCAAGGCGATCGTCAACATCCTGCCGATCCCGACCGGGGTCTCCATTGCGGCGATCATGCCGGTGGATGTTCCAGACGAGGAATGGGAGAACCTTCAGATCATGTTCGCCACCAGCGCGGGCACCGTGCGGCGCAATCGCCTGTCGGATTTCACCAACGTCAAACGCAACGGCAAGATCGCCATGAAGTTCGAGGACGAGCACGCCGAGACCAAGCTGATCAACGCCCGTATCTGTTCCGAGGATGACGACGTTATGCTGGTTACCAAATCCGGTCGCGCGATCCGCTTCCCGTCCACGGATGTGCGGGTGTTCAATAGCCGCTCGTCGGTTGGTGTGCGTGGTGTGCGCCTGAACGGCGACGATGAGGTCGTGTCGATGTCGATCATCCGCCACTTCGACGCCAGCTCGGACGAGCGTGCAGCCTACCTCAAGATGCGCCGCCTGATGGCCGGTGTCACCGATGAAGCCGATAGCGATGAGGATGAAGGCAACGCCGACAGCGTGCTGCCGCAGGAACGTTACGCCGAAATGTCGGCGGCTGAAAACCTGATCCTGACGATCACCAAGGGCGGTGCAGGCAAGCTAAGCTCAAGCCACGATTACCCCGTGCGCGGGCGTGGTGGCATGGGTGTCGCAGCGATGGACAAGGCCATGCGCGGCGGCGATCTTGTGGCCTCGTTCCCGGTTGAGATCGACGATCAGATCATGCTGGCCACCTCCAAGGGGCAGTCGATCCGGGTGCCGGTTGACGGGATTTCCTTCCGGTCGCGCAGCGCAGGCGGCGTGCGGGTGTTCAACACCGGCAAGGGCGAAGAAGTCGTCAGCGTCGCTTGGATCGCCGATCAGGGCGATGAAGAGGCCGAATAGTCCAAAACCATCTGGTGACCTCGCCGCGCAACCCATGTTGAGCGGCGAGGTCATACTTTGACACACACGTAGCGGGATGGCTTGTTAAGCTTGTGCTCGCATAAGATCCTGAAGCACCCAAAGCCTGTCCTGACCCCAAACGCTTTGGCCGTTCAGATGAAAGCTGGGAACCCCCCAAAGCCCGATTTGGAGAAGACGTTCCTGGTTGGCCTCGACCCGGGTCCGCCAGTCAGAAGTGCCAATCAATGTCTTGGCCGTTTGCCATTCCAAACCCGCTTGACGCACGACCTCCGCAAGCCCGGTATCGGTGCTGGCATCCAATCCTTGGGCCCAAGCGCCGGTCATGAAAGCCGCGCAATATTCCGGCAGGCGACCCTCGGCTTCGGCATAATCCAATAGGGCGTACCCCCTTTCAATGCCCGCGCCCAAAGGGTCGCTAATACGACCAAACGGGATGGCCAGACGCCGCGCTTCGCGCGCGCAATCCCCTAAAATATATGATGATTTCGCTTTGGGAACGGGCAGTCCACGCATCAACATCGGAAGCACCGGACGCAAGATCAAACGCGCATTGGTCCGCGTGGCTAGATCGCGTACACGGTCGAAAGCCAGATAGGAATACGGGCTTCGAAACGAGAAAAAGAACTCCAGTTCCTGCCCTGTTGCATCTGGGAAGGGCTCGGAATAGTCCGGCACAATGGGCGGGTGCGACTGCCCAAGCCCAAGCGTCGCCAAACGCCCGTCCAGGTATCCAAGCCGGTCCGACCCCCAATAGCTTTCGCCCCCATACGCAAAGCTGCCGCCAAGGTAATGCCCGGCGGCGGCAAGAGCCTGATCCCCTGCCCGCCGCGCCACATTCGGATCAGAGTGCGCCCCTTCGGGGATATCCAGACCGGACCACAGCGCAGTGCTGATTTGCAGTGCTTTTGAGGCGAAGTCCTGATCACCCAACAGGGCCGCAAGACGCCGCTCGGCTTGCGCAAAACCCGCGTCAGACGGGGCCAGCTGCTGTGGCGCTGCCAACCCTAAACGTCGCGCCCATCGCACAGTGTCGGCCCATGAATTCTGCCAGTATTCGGTGGGCAACGGCTGGATATCCGAAGCCGGGCGCGAGATCAGATGCGGCTCGATCTGGACATCAAATTTATTCTGTAACTCTAACAAAAGCTGCAGGCTGAGGTGGCAATAGGGATCAGCAACGTCGTGAAAATACTGTACGGTATGAGGCTCGCCGCTGAGCCTCCGTCGCACCTCGGCAATACGCTGCCTTGCGCCGTGCAGGCCCTCGCTGGTCAGCACAACCGCAGCTTGGGTTTTCAACTTGTTTTTGATCGACACGTGCCCCTCCCAAGTCGCCTCTGGGGCACTCTATCGTCTGGCACAAAGATTCCCACGGCCGAACACTGAAACGTGAGGGTCAGAGGCCGTAGAGCTTGCAGAATTTGTCTTCCAGATACGTCAGCAACGGCTCTGGCCCCGGTTCAACCCCACTGGCGCGGGTTATGACCTCGCGCGGGGCATAAAGCCCGCCATGGCGCTGCAGGTTCTCGCGCAGCCAGCCGGTTGCGCCCGTCGAGTCACCTTGCGCAAGCTGCGCGTCCAAATCTGGTAGCGCCGCGCGCAGCGCCTCATACAGGCATCCGGCGTAGACATTGCCCAGCGAGTAGGTCGGGAAATAGCCAAACAGCCCCACCGACCAATGCACATCCTGTAAGCACCCGTTTGAAGGCTTGTCGACCGCATAGCCGAAATCGGCCTTGAAACGGTCATTCCACGCGGCCTCCAGATCGCTGACCTGCAGGTCTTCGGCCATCAGGGCGCGCTCCAGATCAAAGCGCAGCATGATATGCAGGTTATATTGCACCTCATCGGCTTCGGTCCGGATATAGCCGTTATGGACGCCATTGACGGTTGCATAGAATGCGTCGGCGTCGCTGATCCCGAAATCGCCAAAGGCCGCTGTCATCTGATCGAACAGCCAGCCGGTGAACGCACGCGAGCGGCCCAGCTGGTTTTCATAAATCCGGCTTTGGCTTTCATGCACGCCCATCGACACCCCACTGCCCAGCGGGGTCAGCGCATAAGCTTGGTCGATGCCTTGCTCATAAGCGGCATGGCCGACCTCATGAATAGTCGAATAGAAGCAGTTGAACGGGTCAGTTTCGCTGGTGCGGGTGGTGATGCGCACATCCAACCCACTGCCCGAGCTGAACGGATGCACCGCCTTGTCCACGCGGCCCGTGTTCAGGTCATAGCCGAAGGTGGTCGCCAGTTTCTGCGACAGGCGCATCTGGGTTAGTTCGTCAAAAGTGCCGGTCAGGGCTTGCGGCGCGGGGCGATCCAGAACAGCGGCGCGCAGGGCCACCAGACGCGGGCGCATCTGGTCGAATATCTCGGCAATTTGAGTGCCCGTGGTGTAGGGCTCATAATCCTCGACCATGGCGTCATAGACGTCACCGCCTTGCGCCAGCGCCGCGCCCTCTTCACGTTTCAGGGCAACGACCTCATGCAGCACGGGCAGGAACGTGGCCACGTTTTCGTCCGCACGGGCTTGCGCCCATGTGCCCTGCGCAGCGGATGTGACACGCGCAATCGCCTTGGCCAGATCGGCGGGCACTTTGACCGTGCGCTCATAAGACCGGCGGATTTCTCGGATCTGCGCCTTGCCAGCTTCATCCTGCGGGTCGGCCTGTTCTAGCCACTCGGCCACGCGCGGATCAGACCGACGCGCGTGCAGAACAGCTTCGATGGCGGCCATTTCTTCTGCCCGTTGCGGGGCCGCTCCGCGCGGCATCACCGTTTCCTGATCCCAGCCCAAACGCCCGGCAATCTGCCCCAGCGCCGAAGTTTCGCGTTGAAAGGCCATCAGGTCGTCAAAGGCGGTCATGTCAGACTCCGCGGATCGAGGTTGCGATTGGGTAAGCGGTCAGGAAACGCGCGCGCAGGATCAGGGTCCAGACGACCACGGCCATGAACTGATGGACAATCGCGATCTGCCACGGCGCAGCATAGACCACGGTCACAATCCCGATCACCACTTGCAGCGCCAGCGCTGCAAAAGCCGCGTTAAAGGCAAACCGCGTCTGCGGATGTGCGCTGGAGCCACCGCGCCGCCAGACGATAAAGCCGAAAATCAGCAGCAGATAGCCCGCACAGCGGTGAGTGAACTGCACCAGACCGGGGCTTTCGAAAAAGTTCCTCCACATCGGCTCTAGCATCGTTGCATCGGGCGGCAAAAGCTGCCCGCCGATCAGAGGCCAGTCGGTATAAGAGCGCCCCGCGTCTATCCCGGCGACCAGTGCGCCAATCAGAATTTGCAGGAATGCGAAATGCATCAAACCGGTCGAGAGAGAGAACAGCTTCGCCTCTTTCGTGCGGCGGGCCTGCATCAGGTCGCGCTCCCCGCGGCCCAGTTCAAAAATGTACCACGCCAGGAACCCGAGAATCACAAAGGCCAGCCCCAGATGGGTGGCCAGGCGGTAGCTGGCAACGGCAGTCATCCCCTCGCCCTGAGTCACGCCCGAGGCGACCATCCACCAACCGACAGCCCCCTGCACCCCGCCCAGAACGCCGGGGATCAAAAGCTTACTAGTCCAACCCGTAGGGATTTTCCGCGCGGCCAAGAAACCAAAGAACCCGATGGCCCAGACCAGACCGATCACGCGGCCCAGCTGACGATGACCCCATTCCCACCAGTAGATGAATTTGAAATCGTCCAGCTCCATCCACTGGTTCTGGATGCGCCACTGGTCGATTTCCTTGTACTTGTCGAACTCGGATTTCCAATCCGTCTCGGACATCGGCGGGATAGCCCCGGTGATCGGTCGCCACTCAGTAATCGACAACCCGCTATCGGTCAGGCGCGTCAGGCCACCCACAGCGATCATCACCACGACCAGCGCGAACAGCATCATCAGCCACGCCCGGATTGCCTTGCGCGCGCCGCCCCGGCCACGGTCGATCATACCGGGCTGAACCGCCTCTTGTTTCTGGTCGCCCGAGACCTCTTCGAAGATGCTGCGCTTGCCGCTCATGCTGTCCTCATGTCCTTGTTTCGTCGCACGCTAGGGTGAAGCGGAAGATAGGTCCAGCCTTAGCCCTTGTCCTTCCAGCGGACCATCTGCCGCATGATCCCGTGCAGCATCTGCACATCCGCCCGAGTCATCCGCATACGCGACCACAGGTTGCGCAGGTTGGTCTTCATCCCTTCGGCCTTTTCGGGCGGGTAGAAGAAGCCCGCCGCCTCCAACCGGTCCTCATAATGTTCGACCAGTTTTTCAACCTCGATCCCAGTGGCCCAGTCGCCCTTGCCCAGATCCGTGGCCTCATGCACCACATCGGCGCTTTGGCGCATCCACTCATAGGCAGTCAGCAACACGCATTGTCCGAGGTTGAGCGAGGCATATTCCGGGTTCACCGGCACCGAGATGATGGCGTTGGCCTTGGCGATATCCTCATTTTCAAGCCCCGCGCGTTCGGGGCCGAACAGTACAGCAACCTTCTCACCCGCCGCGACTTTTTCAGCAGCAATCTGCATGGCGCGTTCCGGGCTGTAGACCGGCTTGGTCAACCCGCGCTGGCGTGCAGTGGTGGCGAAGACAAAGGTGCTGTCGGCCAGCGACCCGGCCAGATCATCAAACAGCTGCGCCTCATCCAACAACCGCCCCGCCCCGCTGGACATGGCCACGGCCTTGGGGTTCGGCCAGCCATCACGCGGCGCCACGATCCGCATCCGGTCCAGCCCGAAATTCCACATCGCCCGCGCGGCAGCACCGATGTTTTCCCCCATCTGAGGGCGCACGAGCACAAAGGAAGGCTGGGATTTGTCGCTGGGCATGGCTGTCTCCGAAAGTTCCGCTTGCTGTAATCGGCGCTTTGGCGCAGGGCAAGCCGTCCGGGAGGCCAAATGCGCCAATATCCGGCATAAAAGTTTGCTTCCCCGGCCCAATCCGCTAAACCGCGCCAAAGACTGAAAGCGAAGGACGCGCCAATGGACACCCCCGAGCAGCCGCAGATTTACCTGATCACCCCGCCCACGATCACCCTGAGCGCCTTCCCCGAGCAGTTGGGTCGCGTGCTGGACAGCACCGAGATCGCCTGTATCCGCCTCGCCTTGGCGGGTAGCGACGAAGACACCATCGCCCGCGCCGCCGATGCCTGCCGCGAAGTCGCGCACGCACGGGATGTGGCGATCGTGATCTCGAACCATGTCCTGCTGGCGCAGCGGCTAGGGCTGGACGGGGTGCATCTGGATGACGGTGCGCGCTCAGTCCGGGCGGCGCGCAAAGAACTGGGCGCGGATGCCATCGTCGGCAGCTTTTGCGCGGCCTCCAGCCATGACGGCATGACCGCAGGTGAGCATGGCGCGGACTACGTGGCCTTTGGCCCGGTGGTTACATCGGCCTTAGGCGACGGCACCATTGCAGAAAAAGACCTGTTCCAGTGGTGGTCGGAAATGATCGAGGTTCCGGTTGTGGCCGAAGGCGGTTTGACCCCCGACCTGATCCGCGAGCTGTCGCCGCACACCGATTTCTTCGGCATTGGCGACGAGATCTGGTCGCAGGACGATCCGGCCGCCGCGCTGAAAGCCCTGACCGACGCGATGTGAGCGTTATCCCTTGCACCTGCCGTGACGCTGCGGCATGACACGGGCATGACTCAGACTAGCGAAATACTGTGTATCGGCTCGGTCCTTTGGGACGTGATCGGACGGTCTGCCAGCGCCATGCGGCAGGGGTCAGACGTGCCGGGGCGGATCACCCGCCTGCCCGGCGGCGTGGCCATGAACATCGCCATGACACTGGTGCGGTTCGGTATGACGCCTACACTGCTGACCGCAATTGGCCGCGACCCTGAAGGCGACGAACTGGTCAATGCCTGCGCACGGCTGGGCATGGTCACGGATCACGTCTACCGCTCGCAGGATTTGCCAACCGACCGCTATATGGCCGTCGAAGGTGCCAACGGTCTGATCGCCGCCATCGCCGACGCGCATTCGCTTGAGGCTGCTGGGGCCAAAATCCTACGCCCTCTGATGCACGGGCCGCTGGGTTACGAGAACACACCGTTCGAAGGCCCCATCGCATTGGATGGCAACCTGACGCTAACTTTGCTGGAAGAAATCGCCCAAAGCCCGGCCTTCGCAAAAGCCGATTTGCGCGTGGCCCCTGCCTCACCCGGTAAGGCCGAGCGCCTGTTGCCCTTCCTCAAACATGCCCGCGCGACGCTCTACGTGAACCTCGAAGAGGCAGGGCTCCTGTGTCAGCGCGAGTTCACCGATTCCGAATCCGCTGCCAAGGGCCTGCTGGACCGCGGCGCCTTGCGAGTGCTTGTCACAGATGGCGGCAACTCGGCCACTGTCGGCACCGCAGATGAGATTCTGACCCAAACACCCCCGTCCGTTCTGGTCACCCGCGTGACTGGCGCGGGCGACACTTTCATGGCGGCGCATATCGCATCCGAGGCCGCCGGGGCCGCCCCCGACGCTGCCCTGACCCGTGCCTTGCACGCCGCTGCTACTTACGTTTCCGGAGAAACCCCACTGTGATCGACATCCACTACTCGGCCGAGGTCCGCGCCGCCAAAGACGCAGGCCACCCCATCGTTGCGCTGGAAAGCACCATCATTACCCACGGGATGCCCTACCCTCAGAACATCGAGGTCGCGGCGCAGGTGGAACAGGATATCCGCGACGCAGGCGCCGTGCCCGCCACTATGGCGGTGATCGACGGCAAGCTGCATGTGGGGCTTGAGGCCGATCAGTTGAAGGCGCTGGGTCAAGCGCAGGGCGTCGCCAAACTGTCCCGTGCGGACATGGCCGCTTGCATGGCCACTGGCGGGACCGGTGCCACCACCGTCGCAGCCACCATGATCGCCGCGCATCACGCTGGGATCGAGGTCTTTGCCACCGGCGGCATCGGCGGTGTGCATCAAGGGGCCGAGACCTCGTTCGATATCTCGGCGGACCTGCACGAATTGGCGCAAACCCCGGTGACGGTTGTGGCCGCAGGCGCCAAAGCGATCCTTGATCTTGCGAAAACGCTTGAAGTGCTAGAGACGCTAGGCGTGCCCGTCATCGCTTATGGTCAGGACGCGTTCCCCGCCTTCTGGTCGGCGCAATCGCCTTATGCGGCCCCCCTGCGCATGGATAACGCCACAGATATCGCCAAGGCCCATGCGACACGCCGCGCCCTTGGGCTGCCCGGCGGGCAACTCGTGGCTAACCCGATCCCCGCCGAAGACCAAATCCCGGCGCAGGAACTGGCCCCGATCATCGCCTCCGCCCAAGCGGACGCCGATGCGCACCGGATCACCGGCAAAGGTGTCACCCCTTACCTGCTGCAGCGCATCTATGAACAGACCGAGGGGCGTTCACTGACCGCAAACATCGCATTGGTTAGAAATAACGCAAAATTGGCCGCCAGAATCGCCCGCGCCCTGTCCGAGTGAGCAAAGCTATTGTACCAAGGCCCCGGACTGCTTAACTAAATCGGCAAATCACTCAGGACCGCAATGAACACGCCCTTTGACGAAGAACCTCACCGCGGACCGGGCCTGTTTTCCCGGCTGCGCGCGTCATTTCTGACGGGCATCGTTGTCATTGCGCCGGTCTGGCTAACCGTCTGGCTGATCTGGTCCGTGGTTGGCTGGATCGACAGCGCCGTCCTGCCGCTTGTGCCGCAGCAATTTCACCCGGAACAGTATGTAGGAATCAATCTGCGCGGCGTCGGCGTGGTGATATTCCTGATCTTCACGGTGATCGTCGGCTGGATCGCCAAAGGCATTCTGGGCCGGTCGCTGATCCATTTCGGCGAAAGCGTCGTGAATCGGATGCCAGTGGTTCGGTCGGTCTATTCCGGGATCAAACAGATCTCGGAAACGGTTTTCGCGCAAACCGAACGGTCGTTTGAAAAAGCCTGTCTCATCCAATATCCCCGCCGTGGTATCTGGGCTATCGGCTTTGTCTCGACCACCGCGCGGGGCGAGGTCAGCGACCGTGCCGAAACCGGCGGTGCACTGCTCAGCGTCTTCGTGCCCACAACACCGAACCCGACCTCCGGTTTCTTGCTGTTTTTCCCTGAAGAGGACGTGATCCTGCTGGACATGTCCATTGAGGACGCCGCTAAACTGGTCATTTCAGCCGGTCTGGTCTACCCGAACGAAAAAGACCCGACCCAGCCGCCCGAGTGATCAGCCGAACATCTCCGGCAGGTTGACAGTGCTTTGCTGGCCCAAATCCGCCTTGTGATCGGTCAGAAACCGATTAGCAGCCCGACGCCCAGCCTCTTTCAGCTTATGTAGGATGACCGGGTTCGGCACCGTCTTGGTCGCCACGGAAAGATCATTCATCAGCTCATCATCCGCGATCATATGCACCAACACGCGGCTCATCTCACCCGCTTGCAACTTGCCCTCGGCCAACAGACGCTGTACGAAACTGATCGCTCGCAACTCCCGAAACAGGGACGAGTTGAAACTGATCTCATTCACCCGATTCTGGATTTGCTGCGGGGTCTTCGGCACCTCGTCCCGCTCCAGAGGATTGATATTCACGATCACAACATCATCGGGCAAACCTCTGTCAAACAAAGGGTAAAGCGCCGGATTGCCGGTATACCCACCGTCCCAATAGGCCTCAGTCCGCCCCGTTTTTGGATCGAAAATCTCCACCGCCTGAAACAAGGTCGGCAAACAGGCCGAAGCCAAAATCGCATCGGTCGAAATCTCGTCCCCCGTAAACACTCGGATCTTGCCACTGCGCACACAGGTCGCACACACAAACAGGGCTGGTCCCAGATCCGCACAGACCTCATCAAAGTTGAAGCGATCAATCACCGACTCCAACGGGTTCTTGTAGAACGGCCCGTATGCATAAGGCGACACCAACCGCGACCACGTATCCCCCACAGAAAACGGCAGGGAATACTCCATCGCCTGCGCGACCGAAGCAGGCTCAACGGCCTGCATCCAATTGGCCAACCGCATGTCGCCCACGGCCCCCATACGCGCCCAAAGCCCGTTCAGGTTGGCCCGCGCACCATCGCGCCCATCCCGAACCATACCTGATTTGTACGCGGCACCATTCAAAGCCCCGGCCGAAGTCCCAGTGATCGCAGCGACCTCGATATCCTCTTCGTCCAAAATCCGGTCCAGCACACCCCAGGTAAACGCCCCATGTGCACCACCGCCCTGCAGGGCCAGATTGATCCTCTTCACAACGCTCACCCCTTCTTCTGTTCAAAAATACCTCGGGGGTGTGGGGGCCGAGCCCCCACGCAGTCTCACAACGCCGTCCAACCGCCATCCACGGAAATCGTCGTGCCGGTGATTTGCGCTGCAGCGTCCGAGCACAAAAACACCGTTGTGCCTCCCAACTGCTCAACCGTGGCAAATTCTTTCGACGGTTGCCGCTCCAGCATGACGTTCTTGATCACGTCATCGCGACTCATGTCATATTCCTTCATCGTATTGGGAATTTGCGCCTCGACCAGCGGGGTCAACACGTAGCCCGGACAAATGGCATTGCAGGTAATCGGCTCTTGTGCCGTCTCCAGCGCCACGGACTTGGTCATACCCACTAAACCGTGCTTGGCTGCGATATAGGCCGCCTTGTAGGGCGACGCCGTCAAACCATGGGCAGAGGCGATGTTGACCACACGCCCCCACCCGGCCTTGCGCATCATCGGCAAAGCGGCGGCCGTAGTGTGAAAAGCCGAGTTCATGTTGATCGCAATGATCGCATCCCATTTGTCGACTGGGAACTGATCAATCGGCGCCACATGCTGAATACCCGCATTGTTGACCAGAATATCGCATACGCCCACGGTCTCGATCAGCGCCCGGCATTCGTCGCCTTTAGACATATCGGCCTTGACATAGCGTGCGTTTGTTCCCGTCTGATCCGAGATCTCGGCAGCCAGCGCGTGATCCTCGTCGCGGTCGGTGAACGAGTTCAACACCACATCCGCCCCGGCCTTCGCCAACTCGCGTGCGATACCCAATCCAATACCTGAATTTGACCCTGTGATAATTGCCGTCTTGCCCGAAAGGCTCATGGTCGCTCTCCCTCGAAAACCGAATTTCAGCCACAGTGCCATGCTGCACCTGCAAAGAAAACGGCGAATGACAAAAGCACGAAACAGCGCCAAAAATCTGCGCAAAAAAAACGCCCGCACGAAGCGGGCGTTAAGTTATTGAGGCAGGTTTCATACAGGCAAGAAACCTATCGAGCAGTGCACCCTTTATAAGCAATTCCACGCCTCCGTCCAAGCTAAAAGTTTGAAAATAAGAAAAATCATCGGTACGATGAATCCCAACAAAATAAGGCCAGAGCAGGATTGTTTCCAAAATGCGCCCCAATATTCTCCGCCCCATTCGCCCTGTGATCACGGGAATCACCCTGCTTTTGAGCAGTGCTATCGCTAACGCAGAATCGGCTCATGGCATAGCTATGTATGGCGCGCCCGCGCTACCACCGGATTTTGTGTCATTGCCTTACGCGAATCCCGACGCGCCAAAAGGCGGCAAAGTCGTTTTTGGAAATACCGGCGGCTATAACAGTTTGAACCCGTTTGTGCAAAAAGGCACCCCACCCTGGCAATTGCGATTTTGGACCCATGAAAGCCTCATGGGGCGATCCTGGGATGAGCCATTCTCGTTATACGGGTTGTTGGCCGAATCGGTTGAAACAGCACCAGACCGTTCTTGGGTCGAATTCACCCTGCGCGAAAACGCCCAATTTTCAGACGGAACTCCGGTGACTGTCGAAGATGTGATCTGGTCGTACGAGATTTTGGGCACCGAAGGCCACCTGCGATATCGCGGATTGTGGGGCAAGATCGACAGTATCGAACAGACTGGCCCGCGCTCGGTTCGGATCACCTTTAACGACCCCGACCGAGAGCTGGCGCTCATCGCCGGTCTGCGCCCGATCCTTCAAAAGGCACAGTGGGAGGGCAAGGATTTCGCAGACGCCACCCTGCATGACATCCCCGTCGGCACCGGCCCCTATGTGATCGATGACTATGAGGCCGGCCGCTATGTCACCCTGCGCCGGAACCCGGACTATTGGGGCGCGGACATCCCGTTCCGACGCGGAACCATGAACTTGGATGAGATGCGGATCGAATTCTACGGAGACGGCACGGTCCTGTTCGAGGCCTTCAAGGCCGGTGCTCTGACCGCCGTGCGCGAATTCAACGCCGACAAGTGGGATACGCAATACACCTTCCCCTCGATCCAGCGTGGCGACGTGATCAAAACTGAAATCCCGCATGGCAAACCTTCGGGAATGACAGGCTTTGTCATGAATACCCGCAAGGCCCCGTTCGATGATTGGCGTGTGCGCGAGGCGTTGACCCTTGCCTTCAACTTCGAATTCATCAACGACACGATCACGGGTGGCGCACAGCCCCGGATTACCTCGTATTTCTCGGGCTCGGATCTTGCCATGCAATCAGGCGAAGCATCGGGCCGAGTCGCTGAATTGCTGCAACCCTTTGCAGACACGTTGCCGCCTGGCGTGCTTGAGGGTTACAGCCTACCCGAAAGTGACGGATCAGCGCGTAACCGGTCCAATATCCGCAAAGCGACCGCTCTGCTGGCCGAGGCTGGTTGGACCATTCAGGACGGCGTGCTGCGCAATGCAGCTGGCGATGCCTTTACCCTCACCGTCCTTCTGCAACAGGGTGACACCGAAAGCGAAACGGCGATCGAGATTTACAGTCGCGCGCTGGAGCGTCTGGGTATTCAGGTCACGACCGAGATGGTCGACAGCGCCCAATATACGGGTCGCACTTCCGAGCTGGACTTCGACATGACCTTCTTCCGCCGGGCACTATCACTGTCTCCGGGCAACGAACAGCGGCTCTATTGGGGCAGCGAGAACGCCGACACGCCGGGGACGCGTAACCTGATGGGCGTTGCCTCGCCTGCGGTAGATGGGATGATCGACGCCATGCTTGCCTCGGAAAGCCGCGAGGATTTCGTGGCCGCCACCCGCGCCTTGGACCGGGTTCTGACCGCCGGGCGCTATGTCATCCCGATCTGGAATTTCGACGTTGGCCGCATCGCCCACGCGAAAGAGCTAAAATTCCCCGACACTCTGCCGATTTACGGGGACGGGCCGGAATACATGCCGCAGATCTGGTGGTTCGAAGAATAGCCCAAATGGGGCGCTTTCGCGCCCCATTCCGCCCTCCGAGCCAAGGTCTGATCTCGCCCGTCGCAGCCTGTCGGCGAAAATTGGCACATTCGGTTTTCTGACGACATAGAGTAGTCACTGTTTTCACTACCACAAAATCTGCGGGTCCGCGAATTTTCGTCCAAAATCGGCGCAGTCTCAAAAAGAGCTTTACCGAATACATCTTTGCCGCTAGCCTTCGGCCTATTCTTCGCTCTGTGTGATAAGATTTTTGCTTTTATTCTTGAACTTTAGCCAATTTCGTACCCCGCAGCGCGTCTGAGAAACGGACCTGCCTCCACTCACTCCAACCTTAGGTCCGACAGCCCGTTGCGGTGCGGCTGCAACGGGCATTTCCATTCCGAAAATACGCAAGCGCAAGGTGCGACATTTTGTCATGCACGGGGTCGCGCAGGGGCTTCGTAACCTGAATATAGGCCGGGCAGCCTTGAAACCTGGAAACCGGAAAGCTTGCACATGCTGAACTGGACTGACCTGACGCAAGACTGGGATGCGATGTACGCACGCGCCAAACGGCGGTTTCCGAACCTGCGCGATCAGGATAAGCCAAAGCTGGGCAAGGATCGCAAAGGGTTCGAAGCCTATCTGGCCGAGCGGCACCAACTGACCGTAAACGAAGCCCATGAAGAGCTAGAGGATTTTCTGTTCACAGAAGGTCTGAACCGTGAATTCAGCAGCACTTTACGTAAGTGACGTTACCCACAGGATCGTTGCGTCCTCATCGCTGACAGACACGACGTTGTGGCCCATGCTGCCGTCGTAATAGGCGCTATCACCGCGACGCATCTCAACCGGTTCATAGAATTCCGTATACAGCCGCACGACGCCGGTCAGGACATACAGGAACTCTTCACCATCATGGCGTACCCAGCCCTCGAACTCGTCCATCGAGCGGGCCCGTACGCGCGCACGGTAGGGCAGCATCTGTTTCTTGGTCAGTGTTTCCGCCAGCAACTCATGTTCGTAAGTCGCGGTCGCATGTGCCGCACCCTGACCCATCCGGGTGACAGACATCCGCCCGATCACCTGCTCGCGTTGCGGGGGCGTGAACAACTGCGGCACCGAGATCTCAAGCCCAACCGCCAGCTTCTTCAGCGCGTCATAGGTGGGCGACATTTGACCGTTTTCGATCTTGCTGAGCGTCGAACGCGCCAGCCCTGCCTGCGTGGCCGCCTGTTCCAGCGTCCAGTTGCGTGCTTTGCGCAATTCGCGGACACGGGCGCCCAGATCCAACGGCTCAAGCTCGGTACGGTCTCCGGATTCCCGCGCGATGCGGATCAGCGATGTCTGCTCTTGGGTGCTCATGCGTTTTTCTATAGGGCCAGCCCGTCCTGCTTGCAACGCGTCAGACGTCACGTTAGCCAATGTCCATGTTGTCTGTCTTCGATCAAGGCCCGCCACCAGCTTGCCCCGTACCGTTCAATTTGGCTGCGCATGTGTTGCGTCACGCGGATGATTTTGCGGAAAAGACCGCTTTGTCAGTGCTGGGTGCGCAGGGCGCGCAACATTGGACTTATGCCGCGTTGAAACGCGCCATACTGGGCACAGGCGCCGGCTTGCTGCAGGCGGGTCTGTTCCCGGGTGATATCGCGTTGATGCGGTTGGGAAACACGGTTGATTTTCCGATTGCGTATCTGGGCGCAATTGCGGTGGGGATTGTCCCCGTTCCAACCTCGTCTCAACTGACCGAGCCAGAAACGACGAAAATCATTCAGGATCTGAAACCAGCGGCTGTGCTGCGTGACCCATCGGTGGCTTGTGCTCCTCATCCGGTTCAAGTTTCCTTGTCCGACCTGACCATGATGCGGGACCTCGCACCCGCCACAATCCAGATGGGCGACCCCGAGCGTTTGGCTTATGTCGTCTACACCTCCGGCACTTCGGGCAAACCCCGCGCCGTTGCCCATGCGCATCAAGCGATCTGGGCGCGGCAGATGATGGTCGATGGCTGGTACGGGTTGCGCGAAGATGACCGGTTGTGCCACGCGGGCGCCTTCAACTGGACCTATACGCTGGGCACCGGGTTGATGGATCCCTGGACAATCGGTGCCACGGCGCTGATCCCAGAACCGGGCACCGATCTGACCGCCCTGCCCGGCTTGCTGCGCGACCACCAAGCCACGATCTTTGCCGCCGCTCCGGGGGTGTTCCGCAAGATCGTATCGTCCCCTGACAACCTGCACCTGCCCGATCTACGCCATGGATTGTGCGCCGGGGAAAAGCTTTCGTCTACGCTGCGCCATGCCTGGATGCGCGCCACGGGAACCGAGCTGTTCGAAGCTTACGGCATGTCCGAGTGTTCAACCTTCATCTCCTCCAGCCCTAACCATCCGGCACGGGGAGAGTCGTTGGGACAACCGCAACCCGGTCGTCGCGTGGCCATTCTGGGGCCCGACGGCCCTGTCCCGCAGGGTCAGGCAGGCACCATCGCCATCCACCGTTCGGACCCCGGCCTGATGCTGACCTATCTGAACGCCCCGGACGAGGCGCAGGCGCGAATGCAGGGCGACTGGTTTTTAACCGGAGATCAGGGTGCGATGGCCGTTGACGGCCAGATCACTTATCTGGGGCGCGACGATGACATGATGAACGCGGGCGGCTATCGGGTCTCACCGATTGAGGTCGAAGCGGTGCTGTCGCAATACCCAGGCATCGCGCAGGTCGGAGCGGCAGCGGTTGAGGTCAAACAGGACACTTTTCTGATCGCCGCTTTCTATACCGGGCCGGAAGAACTGGACGAGGCGGACCTGCGCACCTATGTGGAAGCAAATCTGGCGCGCTACAAGCAACCGCGCGCCTTTATCTATCTGCCCGAACTGCCGACCGGTGGGAACGGCAAACTCCTGCGCCGGGCGCTTCCGGCCTACTTCAAGGCGAGCCAACAATGACCCAGACCGTCAAGCTTGATATCATGTCCGACCCGATTTGCCCGTGGTGCTATATCGGCAAGACCCATCTGGACAAAGCGCTGGCCGCGATCCCCGACCACCCCTTCGTCATCGAATGGCACCCGTTTCAACTGAACCCCGACATGCCTGATAACGGCATGGATCGTCGTGAATATCTGGAGCGTAAATTCGGCGGCAAAGAAGGCGCCGTGCGGGCCTATGCGCCGGTGGTCGAACATGCCGAGAATGCCGGGCTGAAGATCGACTTCGAAGGCATGAAGCGCACCCCAAATACGCTGGACGCGCACCGCCTGATCCATTGGGCCGGGATCGAGGGCAAGCAAACCGAGGCCGTGGACGCCCTGTTCGACGCCTATTTCGTCCAGGCGCGCGATATCGGAGACCATGAGGTTCTTGGCGATATTGCAGACAGCATCGGCATGGACGCCGCCGTAGTGTTGAAACTGTTGAAGTCAGACGCCGACCGTTCGGATATCAGCAACCGCGACAGCCACTCGCGCCAAATGGGCGTGAACTCGGTCCCGACCTTCATCGTGGCCAACCAGCACGCCGTTCCCGGTGCGCAGCCGCCCGAGATGTGGGAGCGCGTGATCGCGGACATCATGTCTCAACTTGAGGCCTCCCCTGCAAATTAGCACAGGTCTGTGTGCATTGGCATGACTGGCGCCCCCTGACCGCGCGTGATAGCGCGAACGGGTCAGGAGGGCACCATGGCCAGTCGCATGTCTCGCGGAGAGTTCGTCGCACTTGTCGCAATGATGTTTGCAACAATTGCGTTTTCCATCGATTCGATATTGCCTGCGCTGCCCGATATCGGCGCACAGCTTAGCCCCGATGACACCAACAAGGCGCAACTGATCCTGACATCCTTTGTGCTGGGTATGGGTATCGGCACCTTTTTCACCGGCCCGTTGTCGGACGCTTTCGGGCGCAAACCTGTAATCTATGTAGGCTCGGCCCTTTATATCCTTGCCGCTGCCGCCGCATGGGCAAGTTCTTCGCTGGAAATGCTGCTGCTGGCCCGCGTTCTGCAAGGTGTCGGCAGCGCCGCGCCGCGTGTGGTCGCCATGGCCATAATCCGCGATCTCTATTCCGGGCGCGAGATGGCGCGGATCGTCTCCATCGCCATGATGATTTTCACTTTGGTCCCGGCCATTGCGCCCATGATGGGCGCCGGCGTGATCGCCTTGGCCGGTTGGCGCGCGGTCTTTGTCTCCTTCATGCTGTTTTCGCTCATCACCATCATATGGATGGGCCTGCGTCTGCCCGAGTCGCTGACGCCCGAAAACCGCCGCCCCTTGCGCTTGCCGCTAATGCTGGATGCCGCCCGCGAGATGTTCAGCCACCCCACGGTGCGCCTGTCAATCATGGTGCAGACCCTGTGCCTTGGCATGCTGTTTACCATGTTGACCATGGTCCAGCAGGTCTATGACGAGATCCACAACAGCGCCCACAGCTTTCCCTTCTGGTTCGGCTTTGTGGCACTGATGTCGGGCTCGGCCAGTTTGCTGAATGCGACCCTTGTTGTGCGTCTGGGCATGCGGCGGTTGGTGACTTGGGGGCTGGGCGGTCAGATTCTGTTCACCTCATCCGTACTGCTGCTGAATTCGTTCGACCTGTCGGCCAACCTGTCCTTTGCGCTATTCGTCAGTTGGCAGACAGCGGTGTTCTTCATGGCCGGAATGACCATGGGCAACCTCAACGCCATCGCGATGGAACCGATGGGCCATATCGCGGGCATGGCGGCTTCGGTGATCGGTTCGGTTTCAACCGTTCTGGCCGCGCTGATCGCTGGCCCAATCGGTCTGCTCTTTGACGGTTCGATCCTGCCTCTGGGCGCGGGTATACTGACCATGAGCACATTGGGTTTCGGCCTGATGCTGCATATGGGCCGGATCGAAAACAGACTACTCGTCTGACCTGTGCAGCTTGATTGAAACGCGCTAACCTCCGCTCGACCCGAGGGGAGACTGAAATGAGCGACTATTACGATCTGGGCCCATATTCCTGCCCGATCACTACGACTTCACCCGACGCGCAGCTTTGGTTCGATCGGGGGCTGAACTGGACCTACGGTTATAACCATGACGAGGCCGTCGCCTGTTTCCAGCGCGCTGCCGAGGCCGACCCGGACTGTGCCATGGCCTTTTGGGGTATCGCTTATGCGGCGGGTCCTAACTATAACCTTCCCTGGGATTTGCGAGATGACCGCGGGAAGAAAAAGTCGCTCGAGCAAGCCTATGACGCAGCGCAGCAGGCACTGGCTCTGGCCTCAATCTGCAACCCGGTCGAACAAGCGCTGATCAGCGCCCTACCCGCCCGCTATCCACAGCGCGAACCAATTCCCGACATGCACAGCTGGGACCATGACTTTGCCGAAGCCATGCGTGACGCCTTTGCCGCCCAGCCCGGTAATCTGGACCTGCGCACCATTTATGTCGAAGCGCTATTGAACCTCACCCCTTGGAAAATGTGGGACCTGAAGACAGGCCTACCCGCCGCAGGTGCAGCAACGTTTGAGGCGCAAACCGCGCTGGAAGACGCCATGGCCGACGATCCCGCAGCCATGTCTCATCCCGGCCTGCTGCACCTTTACGTGCACCTGATGGAAATGTCGCCAACCCCGGAAAAAGCGCTCAAGGCTGGCGACGTGCTGCGCAGACTGGTTCCCGAGGCCGGGCACCTGGTACACATGCCCACCCATATCGACGTTCTGTGCGGCCACTACCACAATGTCGTTCAGTGGAACCAGCAGGCTTCGGTCGCGGACCTGAAGTATTTCGAGCGCGAAGGCGCCTTCACGATCTATACCGGCTACCGGCTGCACAATTACCACTTCACAATATATGGCGCGCTCTTTCTGGGTCAGATGGCACCGGCTCTGGCCGCAAATCAGGCAATGTGGGACACTACGCCGGAAGAGATGCTGCGGATCGAAAGCCCTCCGATGGCCGATTTCTTCGAAGCCTATCTGTCCATGAAACCTCACATCCTGATCCGCTTTGGTCGCTGGGCCGAGGCCAAAGCGCTAGACCTGCCGGATGACCCCGACCTCTACCGAACGCTCACGGCCACAACCCACTATGCCCGCGCACTCGCCCATGCTGCGACCGGAGAGGTTGCCGAAGCCGAAGCGGAAGAAACCCAGTTCCACGCCGCCAAAGCCCGCGTGCCCGAGGCCCGCCGCCTGCACAACAACCGGGTCATCGACCTACTGGAAATCGCCAGTGAAATGCTGCGGGGTGAGATCGAATACCGCAAAGAAAACTATGAAGCGGCATACGCGCATCTGCGGCGTTCGGTCGAACTGGATGATACGCTGCCTTACGACGAGCCATGGGGCTGGATGCAGCCCACCCGCCACGCGCTTGGGGCGCTTTTGTTCGAACAAGGTCACGTGACCGAGGCCGAAGCCGTATACCGGGAAGATCTGGGTCTGGGCGGAACGCTCAGCCGCGCCTCGATCCACCCGGACAATGTCTGGAGCCTCAAAGGCCTGCATGATTGCCTCAAGGCGCGGAATGAAACGCTCGAAATCCAACAGATCAAACAACGGCTGGACCTCGCTTTAGCTCGGGCCGATCGGGCGGTCGCAGCCTCGTGTTTCTGCGCCCAAGCCGCGATGCAAAGCTAAATCGCGCTAAAGCGCGATGCCTCCGGCGGGGATATTTTTAGCCAGATGAAGCTGGGATCCCCTGTTCATCTGGCCTTAAATATCCGGGGGGACGCGCAACACGCGCAGCGGGCGCAGCGCCCCCTTCCACCGGTTTCAACTGGTTTTGGACTTCTTTTTCTGGGCGATGACTTTCTCGGCCAGATCACGGGCAATCGCAAACGCCCCCTTGATCTTGTCACCGTCATTCTTCCAGTCCCGCCGCACCACAATCTTGTTGTCTTTGACCTTAGCCATGCCACGTTGGTTTTGGATGAACTCGACCAACCCTTGCGGAGACGCGAATTTGTCGTTGTGGAACTGAATGGTAGCACCCTTTGGGCCCCCATCCAGCTTGGCGATACCTGCGCGTTTGCACATGGCTTTGATGCGAACGACCAGCATCAAGGTGTTTACCTCTTTCGGCAATTTGCCGAACCGGTCGATCAGTTCGGCGGCGAAGCCTTCCAACTCGACCTTGGTCGACAGCGAGGACAAACGGCGATAAAGGCCCAGACGCACGTCTAGATCGGGTACGTAGTCGTCGGGGATCAGAACCGGGACACCCAGATTGATCTGCGGCGCCCATTGATCATCGGCATCCGACAGCCCTTCCATCTCGCCCGCTTTGATCTTGGCAATCGCCTCTTCCAGCATCGACTGATAAAGCTCGTAGCCCACGTCGCGCATCTGGCCGGATTGTTCTTCGCCCAGCAGATTGCCCGCGCCGCGAATATCCAGATCCTGAGAGGCCAGCGTGAACCCGGCGCCCAGCGTGTCCAACGAGCCCAGAACCCGCAGACGTTTCTCGGCTGTGGCTGTCAGGCGGGCACGAGGCTTGGTGGTCAGGTAGGCGTAGGCGCGGGTTTTTGAACGTCCCACCCGGCCTCGGATTTGGTAGAGCTGCGCCAGGCCGAACATATCGGCGCGGTGTACGACCATCGTGTTCGCGGTAGGAATATCAAGCCCGCTTTCCACAATCGTCGTAGCCAGCAACACATCGTATTTGCCATCGTAAAAGGCGTTCATCCGATCATCAAGCTCACCTGCCGCCATCTGACCGTGGGCGACCACACAGGTCAGTTCCGGCAGTTGTTCCTTTAGGAACTCTTCGATCTCAGGCAAGTCCGAGATACGCGGAACCACGTAGAAACTCTGCCCGCCGCGATAGTGTTCTCTCAGCAAGGCCTCGCGGATGGTGACCGCGTCGAACTCACTGACATAGGTGCGGATGGCTAGGCGGTCGATGGGCGGCGTACCTATGATCGACAGGTCGCGCACGCCTGTGAGGGAAAGTTGCAATGTCCGCGGGATCGGCGTGGCGGTCAGGGTCAGGACGTGGATGTCGCTGCGCAGCTGTTTCAAGCGCTCTTTGTGGCCGACGCCGAAATGTTGCTCTTCGTCAATGATCAGCAGGCCCAGATTGTTGAACCGAGTACCTTTGGCCAGCAATGCGTGAGTACCGATCACGATATCCACGGTGCCGCGTGCCAGCCCGTCGCGGGTTTGCTGCGCTTCTTTCGCTGAAACGAAACGAGAGAGTTGCCGCACTTCAAGCGGGAAACCCCGAAAGCGTTCTTTAAACGAGGCCGCGTGCTGTCGGGCCAGCAGCGTTGTCGGCGCGATCACCGCGACCTGAACGCCCGACATGGCGGCGACAAAGGCGGCGCGCATTGCGACCTCGGTCTTGCCGAAACCCACATCGCCACAGATCAGGCGATCCATCGGCGCGCCGGAATGCATGTCTTCCATCACCTCGGAAATCGCGCGCAGTTGGTCGTCTGTCTCTTGATAGGGAAAACGAGCGCTGAACTCTTCCCATGCGTGAGGCGGCGGATCCATCACAGGAGCCTTTCGCAATGCGCGTTCGGCTGCGATACGGATTAGCTTGTCCGCCATCTCGCGGATGCGCTCTTTCAGCTTGGCCTTTTTGGCCTGCCATGCGCCGCCGCCCAGACGATCCAGCAGACCTTCGTCATGGCCGTATTTCGACAGTAGTTCGATGTTTTCGACCGGCAGGTACAGCTTGGACTGTTCGGCGTATTCCAGCAGCAAGCACTCATGGGCAGCACCAGCGGCGGTGACGACCTCCATCCCCTGATAGCGGCCGATGCCGTGATCCACATGCACCACGAGATCACCGGGGGTCAGGGATTGAGTCTCAGTCAGGAAATTTTCGGCCTTGCGGCGCTTCTTTGGCTGGCGGATCAGGCGGTCGCCCAGCACGTCCTGTTCAGCGATAACGGTCAAGTCGGGGGTTTCAAACCCATGCTCCAGCGCCCAGACGGCCAGATGCAGGCCCCGTTTGCCGACGCGGGTGCCGTCGGTAACGGGGATCGCCTCGGCCAAACCTTCGTCTTCGATCAACCCGGTCAGACGTTCGCGCGCGCCTTCGGAATAGGAGGCGATCAGCACCGGGCCTTGGGCCATCTTGTCGGTGATGTGCGCGGCCAGAGCGCCAAACAGGCTGATGCTTTCCTGCTGCCGCTCAGGCGCAAAGTTACGCCCGATCCGCCCGCCCGCGTCGATCACACCCGGCCCACTGGCCTGTGGCAGCGGGCTGAATTGCAGCACCCGACGATCACCGACCGCTTGCTCCCATGCGGCATCATCCAGATAGAGCAATCCAGGCGGGGTCGGCTTATAAACCGTATCCATTCGGGACCGGTTTTCCAGCGCCAAACGCCGGGTCTCATACTGATCAGCAATCGTATCCCACCGCGCCAGACGCGCGGGTGTGACCTGATCATCCACAGTGATCGTTGCGTCGGGAAGGTAATCGAACAGCGTTTCCAGCTTTTCGTGAAAGAAGGGCAGCCAGTGTTCAATGCCCTGATGTTTGCGCCCTGCGCTGACCGCCTCGTACAGAGGGTCATCGGTGCCCGCCGCGCCGAACTCGATACGATAGTTCTGGCGGAAGCGCGTGATGGCGGCATCGTCCAGAATGACCTCGGACACCGGAGCCAATTCTACTACGTCCAGCTTTTCGGTGGTGCGCTGCGAGACGGGATCAAACCGGCGTGCGCCGTCCAGAACGTCTCCGAACAGGTCCAGCCGCACGGGGCCGGTTTCGCCCGGAGGGAAGATGTCGATGATGCCGCCGCGAATGGCATAGTCGCCGGGTTCCATTACCGTGGGGCTTTGGGTGAAACCCATGCGGACAAGGAAGTTGCGCAGCGCGGCCTCATCCACGCGGTGGTCCACACGTGCGGTAAAGGCCGCCTCGCGCAGAACCTCGCGCGCGGGCACCCGTTGGGTGGCCGCGTTCAACGAGGTCAGCAGCACAAACCGATCGGGCATCTGATGCACCAACGCCGCCAACGTCGCCACGCGCGCGGCTGCGATATCTGCGTTGGGCGAGACCCGGTCATAGGGCAGACAATCCCAGCCGGGAAACACAAAGACAGGCATATCCGGCGCAAAAAAGGCAAGGGCTGCTCGCATCGCCTCAAGCCGTTTGTCGTCGCGCGCCACATGACACACCGGCCCGCCGGACCGGGCGATCTCGTTCAGGACAAGCTGTGCGTCAAACCCTTCGGGGGCGCCGCCAACCGTGACATGGTTCGGAGCCTTCATCGCCTAACCTTTCCGAATTCTCTATCCCAGAACGCCGATGGAAAAGTTCTGATACATACCCCAAAGCGAGGTAATCAAGATCGAAATCATCCCCACGATCTGCGTATAGATCCTGCACCGCGTGAGGGTTTTCGCCACAAAGGCCAATTCAGGTTCAACCCGGCTCAACTTGCGCGCGGCCGAGATATTGATGAGCGTTACCAACACCAGTGGAAACATCAGTAAAAACACCGCCTGCGCAAATTCCACGCCATAGACAAAGCCCAGCATGGCCAGCCCGGTGAAGAAAAAACAACTTAGCCCCAGCAGCGCAAGTCCCGACACCTCGACAATATAAAGCAGCCGATTGCGGTTGATCCGGACGATGTCAAGCAGATCCTGCTCGCTTTGCCCTCCGATCCGGCGGGCGCGCTGAACCAGATCAAACGGCACACCCATCGACCAATGGCTGGCGGTCGACCACAAAACGGCCAGCCCGATCCAATACCACAGGTTCGAAAAGCTGCGCATATCGATGATTTCGAAAATCGAAGAAAATAAGTCCACGCGTCAGCCCTTTAATTCACTGTCCTGAGGGACCCGCGTCGATCGTTACCCTTGAGACTACGCCGAATTCATGCCACCCAATGCACGAATATTCAAGGAGAGCGCGACATGAAACCTACCATCGCCCCTTATCCCCTGACGCGCTTTCGCCGGGCCCGCCAGTCCGAAGCCATCCGCGGACTGGTGCGCGAGAACGTTCTGACCACAGATGACCTGATCTGGCCGGTGTTTGTGCGCGATGGAGAAGGCGTGGAAGAAGCCGTGCCTTCGATGCCCGGTGTCGTCCGCCGCTCGGTCGATATGATCGCACAAGCCGCTGTTGAGGCTCAAGCATTGGGGATTCCGGCGATTTGCATCTTTCCCTATACCGACCCAAGCTTGAAAACCGAAGATTGCGCCGAGGCGTGGAACCCCGACAATCTGTCGAACCGGGCGATCCGGGCCATCAAGTCCGCCGCCCCCGATATCGCGGTTATGACGGACGTCGCGCTGGACCCTTACAACATCAACGGTCACGACGGATACGTCGTGGATGGCGAGATTGTGAACGATCAGACCGTCGAGGCACTGGTCAAAATGACGCTGGCGCAGGCCGAGGCCGGGGCTGATATCATCGGACCATCGGACATGATGGACGGACGCATCGGGGAAATGCGCCGTGCTTTGGAAAACGCCGGGCATCACAACGTGATGATCCTCAGTTATGCCGCGAAATATGCCAGCGCTTTTTACGGGCCGTTCCGCGATGCCGTGGGCGCATCGGGTGCGCTGACCGGAGACAAGAAAACTTATCAAATGGATCCCGCCAACTCGAACGAGGCTTTGCGATTGATCGAGCGTGATCTGACCGAGGGCGCAGACATGGTGATGATCAAACCCGGGATGCCCTATCTGGATATCTGTCGCCGTGTGAAGGACGCCTTTGGCGCGCCCACTTATGCCTATCAGGTGTCAGGCGAATACGCGATGGTTCAAGCGGCGGCGCAAAACGGTTGGATCGATGGAGAAAAGGTGATGCTGGAAAGCCTGCTGGCCTTCAAGCGCGCGGGCTGTGACGGCATCCTGACCTATTTCGCCCCCACGGTCGCACGCCTCTTGCAAGGATAAAATTCCAGTGTGACGCGGTTTTTCGCCGATTGTGATGAGTGCGGCGGCAGCTTTCCCGTGACAGGACGCCGCAATCGGCGTAGTCTTGCACATAAGATCGGGATCACCCGGCAAATCAGGCAGTTATACAGAGAAAACATATGAGCAGTTCCAACCTTCCCCGACTGAACCGTCGTGGCTTTGCGCTTGGCATGGCCGGTCTGACCGTGACCGCCGCCTGTGGTAATGGCGTCGGCAATTCCAATGCGGCAACGATCGACGCTCGCGTCGATGCGACGTTGACCGAAATGTATGCGAGCTATCCCAACACTGTTGAGATCGCCAACAAGGCTAATGGTATGCTAGTCATGCCACTGATCACCGAAGCAGGTTTTGTCTTCGGCGGCGGTTTTGGGCGTGGCGCGCTGCGCATCAACGGGGCAACAGTAGACTACTACTCAGCCGTCAAAGGCACCGCCGGCTTACAGATCGGCGCCCAGCAGTATGCGCATGTTCTGTTCTTCATGACACAAGATGCGCTGAACGACTTCCGCCGCGCCAGCGGTTGGACCGCCGGAGCCGACATCGGCTACGTGGTCAGCGATCAGGGTGACAGCCTTTCGACCGACACGACGACACTGCGCTCGCCTGTTCTGGCGGCTGTGTTTGGTCAAGCGGGTCTGCAAATCGGGGCGACCGTCGAGGGCACAAAATATACGCGGATCATTCCGTAAAGCTGAAATACCACCCCCTCGCTAAGTGCCCGTCATGGCCCAACGGTTGTGGCGGGGTTTCGCGTTTCTAAAGCAGAGTTAAACCTGCATATTTCGTGGCGTTCCTCTTTCGGTTGGTACAGCCTTCCTTTACTCTGCGAACAAGGTTTGACGGAACGGATTATGGACCGCAGATGGGTATAGTTTTTCGCTGGTTGGTGCGTATCACCTCGGCCCTTGTCATGTTGACGCTGGGGGCTGTGCTTCTGGTTTATTTCTTGGCCAGCCAATCCCTGCCCGAGTATAACCAGACCGTCGCCGTGCGGGGCGTGACCGCTCCTGTCGAAATCGTACGAGACACCGCAAATGTACCCCATGTTCTGGGTCAATCCGACCCGGATGTGTTCTTTGGGCTGGGCTACGCCCACGCGCAGGATCGTTTGTGGCAGATGACCGTCATGCGCCGCACCGCCCAAGGTCGCCTGTCCGAGGTCTTCGGTGCACGCACGCTTAATATCGACAAGCTGCTGCGCCGATTGGACCTGTACGGTCTGGCGCATCGCTCGTTTCAGGTGCAGGACGACTATACCAAAGCCGCCTTGCGGGCCTATGCGGCGGGCGTGAATGCGCGTTTGGACGAGATCAACGAAATGGCCCTTGGCCGCGGCGCGCCCGAGATGTTTCTGTTCAACGCCCCCGTTTCGCCCTGGCAGCCCGGAGACAGCCTTGCCGTCATCAAGCTGATGGCGCTGCAACTGTCCGGCCACCTTGAGGACGAGGTGCTGCGAGCGCGCACTTCGCTTATGATGAACGACTCGGCTCGGTTGGCCGATATCCTGCCCGATGTACCCGGTGCCGGGATCGCGGCTCTGCCGGAATATGCCACGCTCTTTCCCGGCCTTCCACGCTATGCCCAAGGCACGCCGATGCCCGATAGCCCGCTGTCACCTTTCCCCAAGCGCGGCCTTGCAGGCGCGTCTAACGCGTGGACAGCTGCCCCCTCACGCTCGGCTATTGGCGGCACGCTGTTGGCCAATGACCCGCATCTGGGTTTCACCGCACCCGGCGTCTGGTATCTGGCGCGGTTGGAGCTGGCCAAAGGCGGCGTGATCGGCGCGACAATCCCTGGTGTGCCTGCGGTCATGGCCGGGCGCAGTGATCGGCTGGGATGGGGACTGACCTCGTCCTATCTGGACGATCAGGATGTGCATATCGAACGGCTCAACCCCGACAACCCCGAGGAATACGAAACACCGGACGGGTTCAAAGCCTTCCGCGCGCGCCCCTCGATCATCGAGATCAAGGACGAAGCCCCGATCACCCTGACCCTGCGCTGGACCGAGAACGGGCCTGTGCTGCCCGGCAGCCACTATGATCTGGAAACGATCACTCCACCCGGTCACGTGACTTCATTGTCGTGGACCGCGCTGAGTGCGCAGGACACCTCCATGTCCGCCGCATTGGCCCTGATGAATGCCGACAGCGTGCGTCAAGGGATCGAAGCAGCCGAGGGCTATATCGCTCCGTCACAAAACCTGTCGCTGGTCGATCGGACCACCATCGGAATGAAACTGATCGGGGCCATGCCACGCCGCGCCCTGCGCAACCAAAGCCGGGGCCGTATCCCGACGCCCGGCTGGCTGAACGAGAACCGCTGGCAAGGTCGCCTGCCCTATGCCGACAACCCCGAATTTGTGGCCCCGGCGGGCGGCATTTTGGGCAATACCAACAACAAGATCATCGACCGTCCCTTTCCCGAACATGTTTCATACGAATGGGGCGACACACAGCGCATTCACCGCTGGCAGCGTTTGATGCAATCGCGCGAAGTGCACACCCGCGACAGCTTTATCGAGGCGCAGCTAGACACGGTCAGTTTCACAGCCCGCTCGCTTCTGCCGCTGATCGGTGCGGACCTGTGGTTCACCGGTGCCTCTGCACCCGAAGGCACGCCCGAACGCCAGCGCCAGATCGCGCTTGGTCTGCTGGCCGAATGGAACGGCGAGATGAACGAGCACCTGCCCGAACCGCTGATTTATGCCGCCTGGTTGCGGGCGCTACAAATCCGCCTGATCTCGGACGAGCTGGGCCCGCTAGCCGCAGAATACAAACATGTCGAGCCGCTGTTCATCGAGCGCGTCTACCGCGACATCGACGGCGCGTCAGTTTGGTGTGACGTCCGTCAAAGCGCACCGGTCGAAACCTGCACTGACATGGCGCGACTGGCGCTGGACGATGCGCTGATCTGGATTTCCGAGAAATACGGTGGCGCGCTGGAATCTCTGCGTTGGGGCGATGCACATCAGGCCACCCATGATCACCCGGTTCTGGGCTCGGTTCCGGTTCTGCGGTTCTTCGTAAATATCCGTCAATCCACCAGCGGCGGCGACAATACTTTGCTGCGGGGGCGCACATCGGGCGAAGGGCCAGACCCATTCCAGAACGTACATGGCGCGGGGTATCGGGGCGTCTATGATTTCGCCGACCCTGACAGCTCGGTCTTTATCACGGCCACAGGTCAGTCGGGCCATTTCCTGTCGCGCTACTATGACGATCAGGCGCAGCTGTGGCGGCGCGGGGAATACATCCCAATGTCGCTGGACCTTGATCTGGCGCGTGCGGCGGCGGTCGGCGTGACCCACCTGACCCCGCGCTGACACCGGGTTTTAGGCAAGACATTGCCCTGAAAACAAGGTTTCGTGGACGCAGACCCTTGTTCTGGCTTACGATCTCAAGGTGAAACGATTTGAGACCGGGGGAATTGATGGCCAGTATTAGAGATACGATGAACAATCTTGCGCGCGACTATGCAATCGCGTGGAGTTCAGGCGACCCGGACGCCGTTGCAAGTTTCTATGCACCCGACGGGCAAATCATCATCAATCGGGGCGAGCCCATTGTCGGTCGCGCTGCGGTGGCCGAGATGGCACGCGGGTTCTATGCCGACTTCCCGGATCTTGAAGTGCGCTGCGACATGCTGCGTTGGGCGGGGAGCCACGCCATCTTTGTTTGGACCCTTGAAGGGCACCATGCACAGACCGGCAACCACGTCGTTGCCCGAGGCTGGGAAGAATGGGAACTGACCGCGGATAACAAGGTCAAATCCTCGCTAGGCTGGTTCGATGCTGACGATTACCAGCGGCAGATCGACGGGGCATAACACCTAGAGGGCGGCGAACTGAGCCGCCTGTTTATCCGTCCACAAGACGGTGATCTGAAAGCCATCCTCAGTCTGCTCCTCGGACCGCACGACGTCCTGACGGAACAGCCACGCGCGTTTGTCGCCCTCGGCAAAGCTGAGCGTCAGGGTGATCTCGTGACGGACGCCTTGCAGCTTGGTGGCGATCTCGGTCAGCAGCGCGTCAACCCCGTCGCCAGTCACCGCCGAGATGGCAAAAACCGCAGGATCACGCTCGGCGCGGGCTATGGCGGCTTCGCGATTGTCGGCGGTCAACAGGTCGATCTTGTTCCAGACCTCTAGCCGGGGGCGCGCGTCATCCACACCCAGCGAGGTCAGGATCGTTTCGACATCGCGGGCCTGTTCGTCAGTCTCTTCATGGCTGATGTCGCGCACATGCACGACGATATCCGCGCCCAACACTTCCTCGAGCGTGGCGCGGAAAGCCGCCACCAGCTCGGTCGGCAGGTTCGAGATAAAGCCCACCGTGTCTGACAGGATCACCTCGGGGCCATCGGGCAGCTCTACCCGGCGCATGGTCGGGTCAAGCGTGGCGAACAGCATGTCCTTGGCCATCACCTCGGCCCCGGTCAGACGGTTGAACAGAGTGGACTTGCCCGCGTTGGTATAACCCACCAACGCCACAATCGGATACGGCACCTTGGCACGGGCCGCACGGTGCAGGGTGCGGGTCTTGACCACCTTCTGCAACTGCCGCCGCAAGCGAACAAGTTGTTCGTCAATGGCGCGCCGGTCGGCTTCGATCTGCGTCTCGCCGGGGCCGCCGACAAAACCCAATCCGCCGCGCTGTCGTTCAAGGTGGGTCCAAGCGCGCACAAGACGGGTGCGCTGGTAGCTGAGCGCGGCCATCTCGACCTGAAGCACACCCTCGCGGGTACGGGCGCGGTCGCTGAAAATCTCAAGGATCAGCCCGGTCCGGTCGAGGATTTTAACCTTCCACGCTTTTTCGAGGTTTCGTTGCTGAACGGGTGTCACCGGGCCGTCGATCAGCACCAACTCAATTTCATTGTCATGTAGCCGCTCGGCCAGTTCTTCGATCTTACCACTGCCGAACAACAACCCGGCCTGCGCCCGCGGCAGGCGCACGATTTCAGAGCCGACCACGTCGAGGTCGGGCAACGCAGCGGCCAGTGCAACCGCCTCTGCCAGCGCCGGTTCGGGGACACGACGCTGTTCATCTGACTTGATTTCCGGATGCAGCACCCAGGCACGGGTGCGCGTCCTGTCATGTTCCATCAAGAGGCGTCTTCGCCCTCATACAGGTTGATCGGCTGTGATGGCATGATGGTCGAGATCGCGTGCTTATAAACCAGCTGCGACTGTCCGTCGCGGCGCAACAACACGCAAAAGTTATCAAACCACGTGATCACACCTTGCAATTTCACACCGTTGATCAGGAAAATTGTGACCGGGACCTTTGCCTTACGTACATTGTTCAGGAACGCGTCCTGCAGATTCTGTCTGTCCGAAGCCATATTTTTATAAACTCGCCATTGTTCTTGCTACGCGCTGCGGACCAACGCGCTCCCTCTGGCGGAGTATGGAGTGTCGTTAACCGAGTTTCCAGATGAAAAATCAATCATTAACACGAGTGTTGATTCTCAGTCCCGCCAGAGCGTGGGCGTAATCAAGGCAATAATGGCCAGAGTCTCCAATCTGCCAATCACCATCGCCGCGCACATGGTCAGCTTCGCGTTTGACGAAAGGTCAATCAGGCGCAGAGGTACATCGGTTGCCAGTTCGATCAGCGGACCCGTGGTGCTGAGCGCCGCGACCGTCAGCACCATCGCCTGTTCGAACCCCGCCCCCATCGCGGCCAGCAACATATTGAACAGCGCGGCGGTCAAAGCGAACATCATCAAGAAGATCCACGCAATGAATGCACCATCGCTTTGAATACGTCGGTTACCGCCGCCCACCCCACTGACCGAGGATGGGTAGATCAGCCGGTCAATCTCGCGCGCGCCGTTCAGATAGAGCGCAAACACGCGCAGCAGTTTGACCCCACCAGCGGTCGTGGCGACCCCGCCGCCGATCAGGGCAATTCCCATCAGGATCAGACCCGGCGTGCCAAGGCCAGACAGTTGCTGCGCATCGTTCCAGTTCGCGCTTTCAAACCCTGCCGTGGTCAAAAAGGACAAGCCTGTAAAGAGCATACCCCAAATCACATTGACCGCCTGCATCGGTTCTAACCGGTTGCCGATCTCATTGACCCCCAGCCAAACCCGGACGAACAAAAGCGCAGCGACGGCGCCAACGATCATCAGTCCGATGCGAAATTCCGGGTCTTTGTCCAGGCGCGAATAGCCGGTTGTTGCGGTGTCGGTCGAAAAGGTTAGGCGCGACAAGGCGAAGAACAGAAACAAGAACAGGATCGCCTCACCCGTGATTCCGGCCTGCGCGCCCTCCATTCCGCCGACCGGGGAAATCCCCGAGGTCGCCATCGTACTCATGGCGTGGCAGATCGCCGTCAGACCCTGCTCGCCCGCAATCAACAGCAGCAGGCAGATCACAAGCGTCAGACCGGCATAGATCGGTGTCAGCGTCCGCGCGACCCGGATTAGCCGCCCGCGCGGGTCAACCTTTTCGCTTTGCGCCACACCCGAGACCGGACGACCGGGTTGGCCACGCGCAGTAACCTCGAACCCGCCTAGCGACAAAGGGGCCAGGATCGCGGCAGCTGAAATCCACATCAGCAGGCCACCCATCCACCCCACTTGCGCGCGCCAGAAATGCAGAGGCGCGTTCAGACGATCGGGGTCGGGAAACAGGTCGGCGCCGGTTGTGGTCAAGGCGCTGACCATATCGAAATAGGCGTTCAGAAAAGTGGTATTCCCCAAAGCGTCATGCAGCGGGATTGCCAAATAGAGGGGCAAAACGGTGAAACAGGCCAAAAGCACCGCCAACTGCCCCAAGGTCCCCCTGCGCGGCACACGGTTCGATGAGGCCAAAGCAATGATGGCCACAATAAATAGCCCAAGAAACCCGGAATAGAAGAACGAGCGCGAGGTGTCGTGATCATCCAGAACCAGCGCATAAATCGCGGGTATCCACATGGACAGCGCGGCAATGGCCCAGATCAGCAGAAACAGCGGCAAGCGCCGCACCAATCCGATCCGCTGTGTCCGCGCGCGCTCCATCAGAAGAAATCAATCGAAACCTGCATCAAGCGCTCGACCTCGGGCACGTCCTTGGCCATAGCAAAAATCGCCAGCACGTCTTTCTCTTCGATCCGCAGGCTGCCCGTGGGGCGCAGCAACTCATCACCTTTGCGAACAGCCCCGACCAGAACGCCCTCGGGAAAGTCGATGTCACGCAGCTTTTGCCCCGCCATGGGAGAGGTCGACAGAACCTCGGCCTCGATCACCTCGGCCTCGGCATCGCCGATGGAATAAACCTGCCGCACGCGCCCATGGCGGATGTGGCGCAGGATCGAGCTGACAGTGGTGGCGCGCGGGTTGATATAGGCGTCAATGCCCAAAGGTCCCATCAAGGCCACCATGCTGGGATCATTGATCAGTGCAATCGCCAGCGCACAGCCCTCGGCCTTGGCCCGCACGGCGGCCAGCAAGTTGGCGCGGTCGTCGTCAGTGACGGCCAGCATAGCGTCGGCACGCTCGATCCCGGCCTCGCGCAACAGCGCGGAGTCCAAGCCATCGCCGTTCAGAACAATCGTGCGCTCCAACGCTTCTGCGGCCAGTTCGGCACAGCTGCGGTCGCGTTCGATGATCTTGGCGCGCACCCGGCTTTCGCGTTCCTCAAGCGTCCTCGCAACCTCGAGACCGACATTGCCGCCGCCCACGATGACCACGCGGTCCTGTTTCTTTTGCGCCTTGCCGAAAACCTCCATCGTGCGGTCGACGTCTTTTACGTTGGCAAAGACATAGCATTCGTCACCAACGAACAGCTGGTCCTCGGACTCCGGGGCAAACAGAGTCCCCTCGCGCCGCACCCCAACCACGATCGAGCTGAGGGTCGAGAACAGATCGGTCAACTGACGTAGGGGCGTGTTTACGATCGGGCAATCCTCGTCAATGCGGATGCCCAAAAGCTGCGCCTGCCCGTCCATGAACATCTCGGTATCAAAGGCCGAGGGGGCCGAAAGGCGGCGCATGGCGGCGGCGGCCACCTCGCGTTCAGGGCTGATGACCACGTCGATGGGCAAGTGATCGCGGCGATACAGGTCGGAATGGATGGCCTGTAAATAGGATTTAGACCGCAATCGGGCAATCTTGCGCTGGATCGAAAAGACAGAATGCGCCATCTGACAGGTGACCATGTTCACCTCATCGGAATGGGTGGCGGCGATGATCATATCCGCATCACGGGCGCCCGCGCGCTGAAGTACATCAGGATAGCTGGCAAAGCCGGCAATACCCTGAACGTCCAGTGTTTCCGTGGCGCGACGCACCAGGTCCGGGTTGTTGTCAACCACTGTAACGTCATTCAGTTCGCCCGACAGATGCCGCGCAATCTGCCAGCCAACCTGACCGGCCCCGCAAATGATGACCTTCATATACCTGGCCCTTCTGCCTGAAAGGATTGAATGACAGATGGCCCCAAAACGGTCAATCGAATTGTCATTTCCGCCTGCCGAGGGCAAGATAAGCCTATGAAAACAGTTGCCCGTTTCCTGATACCTGTCTTTGCGTTGACCTCATGCGGTCCGCTTTCGATGTATTACCAAGAAGGCGCAAGCGTTTCGCGTGTGCAGACCGAGACTACACAATGTCAGGTTCAGGCACTGGATGACGCTCCGGTGGCGACCCAGGTGCGTCAAGGCCCCCCCACCTATTGGCCGGGCCGTACCCGCTGCGACGGACGCGGCAATTGTTATCGCACAGCGGGATGGTGGCAGCCTGGGCAGATCTACACCGTGGACGTCAATAAAGGCCTACGCGACCGTGTTGAAGCACAGTGCATGGCGGCCAAAGGGTATCGCCCGATCAGCCTGCAACCATGCAAGCAACGGATAAAAGCCAGTGTACCACCCGCACGCACGACCCAATTTCCGCCGATCGGAACCGAGTCCTGCTTTGTTAAATTCGACGACGGATCGTTTCAGATCATCACACCCGGCCAGACGGGGTGAAGGACCGGCGGATTATTCCGCCGGCTCCGGTTCGTCCAGTTGCGCCACCCTTGCGCCCGATTTGTTCGACGTCACCACACCCAGTGATTTCAGCTTGCGGTGCAGCGCGCTGCGCTCCATCCCGACAAAGCTGGCGGTGCGGCTGATATTGCCGCCAAAGCGGTTGATCTGGGTCAGCAGGTATTCCCGCTCGAACGCCTCGCGGGCTTCGCGCAGCGGCAAGGTCGCCAGCGCGCCAGACAGAACAACGCGGCCGGAATCGTCGGCCTTTTCATCCTCGGTCGGCAGCTCTTTAGCCTCGATCGGCCCCGTGCCGTCGCCCAGGATCAGCACCCGTTCGATCAGGTTTTTCAACTGACGCACATTACCCGGCCATGTCATGGTCTGCAGCAAGGCCACCGCTTCTTCGGAAATCTCGCGAACCGGCAGGCCCTGCGTTTCGTTGCACATCTCGATGAAATGCTGGGCCAAAACCGGAATATCTTCGCGCCGATCCTCAAGCGAGGGCACGTCGATCGGCACCACATTCAGCCGGTGATACAGTTCCTCGCGGAAGCGATCAGCGGCAATCTCGGCATCCAGATCCTTGTTGGTGGATGAGATCACGCGCAAATCCACCCGAACCTTGTCCGACCCACCGACACGTTGGAATTGCTGGTCGACCAGCACGCGCAGGATTTTGGATTGCGTGCCCAACGGCATATCCGCGACCTCGTCGAAATAGACCACACCGCCATGCGCCTCTTCCAACAGACCTGATTCCACCCCCCGGTCCGAGGATTCGCGGCCAAACAGAACTTCTTCCACGCGCTCGGGTTCGATCCCGGCGCAGTTTACGGTCACGAAGGGCGCGTTGGCACGGTTTGAATGCGCGTGGATATAGCGCGCCGCGATCTCTTTGCCCGACCCTGCCGGGCCGCTCAGCATAACGCGGCCGTTCGATTTTGTGACCTTGTCCAACTGCCCCTGCATCGCTCGGAACGAGGCGGATTTGCCGATCATGTCGGAATTTGTCACCTCTTTGCGCTTGAGCGAGGCATTCTCGCGGCGTAGACGCGATGTTTCCATTGCGCGGCGGATGACCACCATCAACTGGTCAATATTGAAGGGTTTTTCGATAAAGTCATAAGCCCCCTGCTTGATCGCCGCGACCGCAATTTCGATGTTGCCGTGGCCGGAAATAATCACCACCGGCACATCCGGGTTGTCACGTTTGACGGCTTTCAAAATATCGATCCCGTCCATCCGGCTGTCCTTCAGCCAGATATCCAGAATCAACAGCCCCGGCGGTTCCGAGTTGATCTGGGCCATGCACTCATCCGAGTTGCCCGCCAAGCGGGTCGTATAGCCCTCGTCCTCCAGAATGTCGGACACCAGTTCGCGAATATCGCGTTCGTCATCTACGATCAGAATGTCGCTCATCTTTGGCCTGCTTTCAGTTTGTTTGTTTGAATTGCCTGCTTTTGGGGCGCGTCAGACGGGGAAAAATTACCCGCTGGTAAACGGATCACGGCCATCGCGCCAAAATGCTCCTGTCCGTCGAAGACCGGCGCGTCTTCCAAAGTCAGCGCGCCGCCATGTTCTTCGATAATCTTTTTGACGATGGGCAGGCCCAAACCTGTCCCAGCATCCCGCGTTGTCACATACGGCTCGAACAGGCGCGCCCGATCTTCGGGCAGGCCAATGCCGTTGTCTGCAATTGTGATGACGGTACCCGCGTCATCGCTTTCTACGTCCACTTTGATTTGTGGCTTCAGGTTCTCGGGGGGGCCTTTTTGTTTAAGGGTTTCTATGGCTTCCCCGGCATTCTTGATCAGGTTCGTCAGTGCCTGGTTCAACATCGTCGCATCCAGATCAGCTGGGATCGGATCATCCGGCAATTGCGCCGTGATCTCGACATCGGGCTGCCCTGATTGCTGCAACAAAACCGCCTCGCGTACCAGATCGACAACGTTTTCCTCACGCCGATCGGGCTCGGGCATCCGTGCGAATTTTGAGAATTCGTCCACGATCCGCCGCAGATCATTGGTCTGCCGCACGATCACATCGGTCATGGATACAAGGCTATCGCAATCCTCTTCATCCAGCTTGCGCGAGAATTTGCGTTTGATCCGTTCGGCGCTCAGTTGGATCGGGGTCAGCGGGTTCTTGATCTCATGCGCAATGCGTCGCGCCACATCGCCCCACGCGGCCATCCGCTGCGCGCTAACCAGATCGGTCACGTCATCAAAGGCGACAACATAGCCTTCCAGCCCGCCATCCTCACCCCGTCTGGTTGCCATCCGCACCAGCAGGTTTTCAAGACGGCCCTTGCGCGTCACCTTGACCTCACCCTGAACGGCTTCCTGCCCGCTTTCCTTAAGGCTTTCGAACAAGGGCAGAAACTCGGGCACCGCTATGCCAATCGCCAGCGTTTCGTCCCCGCGCGACCAGTCCAACAATCGTTCCGCCGAACGGTTCACCAGTGTAACGCACCCATCGGGATCGACACCAACAACGCCCGACGTGACCGAACTGAGCACCGAATCGAACAACCGACGACGACGTTCGATCTGGCGGGTATTTTCCAGCAGAGTGTCGCGCTGTGCATTGAGTTGCCGCGTCATCTGGTTGAAATAACGTCCCAATATGGCAATCTCATCGTCGCTGGCCTCTTCGATGACTTGAACGCTCAGATCACCGGCCCCCACACGTTGCGCCGCTGTAGTAAGCCGTCCGACGGGACGCGACAGGCGCTCGGCAAACCACATACCCAGCGACATCGCCGCCAAGATCAAAATGACCGCAAATCCCAGATACAGCAGACCAAATTCGAACAGTACCCTGCCCCGTTCGCTTTCAAGCTGTTGATAGAACTGCACCGTTTCCTTGGTGTCATCCAGCAGCGTCAACAACTGACCATCCACCTCGCGGCTGACATAGAGATACCGGTCCAGATAGGCGCGTAGCGGCACGAGCGCCCGGAATTCACTGTTTTGCCAATCGTCGATGATCAGAAGGCCTGTGTCAGAGGCCTCTACGATCTGCTCGGGCGTCGGTGCCTCATAGTTGAACAGGTAAGACCGGTCACCGCGCGACTTTATTTCCCCTGCTCCGTCAATGACATAAGCCTCACGCAGCCCACGCTGAATTTGCGATTGTCCTTGCGCAAGAACCGCGCGCAATTCCGCGTCCGAGATATAGAAATCCACCGCGCGCGCATTGTTGAGGTACAGCGCCAGAACCGTTGCGTCCTGCCGCAAACCTTCGCGGTGCTCCTGCTCATAGGCTTCGGCGGCGGTCAGGGATGAGCCAACAACCTGCCTCACCCGGTCCGAGAACCAGCCCTCGAGACCGATATTTACCGTCAGGCCAGCGAAAATCGCCACCGTCACTGTCGGCACCAGTGCGAGCAGGGTAAAGGCACCAATCAGACGCAGGTGCAGACGCGATCCGGCCGATTTCGCCCGGCGCGCGGCGATCAAACTGCCCAATTGGCTGAGAACCAGCGCAGCAACCACCAGCACATAGACCAGATCTGCCAACAGAATCAAGCGCAGCGACGGCGCGGTTGTGCCCAAGTCAAAGGGACCGATGACCAGATAGGTCACCAACGCCAGAACCGGGCCCAGAAGAACCAGACCCAAGGTGCTAATATTGCGCAGCTTTCGGGATTTCCGCCACCGATTAATCGATAGGATCAGCCCGCTCTGTGCTCGGGATGCCACCGTCTGCCCTCATCCTGATGCGCCGTTTTCACGGCAAACCGCCATATTTCGTGGTCCTTGTCGGGGTTAAACCCGAATGCCACGCTTTGTGTGGCGATATTACATCAGTTTGCGGCGGCGTGTCACCTGAATATCGAGGTCTGTGATCTTTTTCCGCAGCGTATTCCGGTTAATCCCCAGAAGATCAGCACATTTTGCCTGATTTCCGCCGGTTGCATCCAGGGCCAACTCGATCAGAGGGGCCTCTACCTCGCGCAGGATGCGTTGATACAGGCCCGGCGGCGGCAGAATATTGCCGTGCAAGTCGAAATACCGCCGCAAGTGACGCGCGACCGAAGTCGACAGTTTCTCGCGCTCACCATCGCCCAGAACAGGTTCGGCTTCGGGCTGGCTGCCCAGAACCGCCTCGACCTCGGATTTCGAGATTTCATCGGCGCGGCTGGTCAGGCTGAGGCGGCGGATCGCGTTTTCCAACTGTCGCACATTTCCCGGCCACGAATAGCGCCGCACCAGCTCTACCGCATCCGGGCTGAGCCAGCGTTTGGTGCCGTGTTCGCGCTCTTCCCGCGCCAGAAAGTGGTCGGCCAAAAGGGTGATGTCATCCACACGTTCGCGCAGCGCAGGCACGTGGATTGTCGCGCCGCACAGACGGTAATACAGGTCCTGACGTACGCGCCCGCTCTCCATCGCGTCGGTCAGGTCCGACTGGCTGGTGGCCATAAAGCGTGGGACGTGGTCGCCGGGCGTGTCCATCATGCGGACGATGCGAGCCTGCAGTTCGTCCTCGATATCGGCAATCTCGTCGATCAGCAACGTCCCACCTCGAACCCGCGCCATCACCCGTGCAGGACCTTCCAGATCGCGCAAATCAGCGGCTGTTGCCGTGACAAAGGGCAGTGTGCGACGGTCCGAGAAATCATGAATAGCCCGTGCAATCAATGATTTACCTGTTCCACTTTCACCAGATATCATCACCGAAAGATCAGTGTTCATCACCCGTGCGACCAACCGGTACAGCGCCTGCATCACCGGGGTCCGCCCGACTAGGGGCAGTTCTTCTGGGCGGTCCTGCGCCGGTTCGCTGGCGTCGGTTTGCACGCGCTGTTTCTGCTCCAGCGCCCGCGCGGTCCGTTTCATCAGATCAGGCAGGTCAAACGGCTTGGGCAGATAATCATAGGCATCGGCCTCGGCCGCCTGAATCGCCGTCATGATCGTGTTCTGGGCCGAGATCACGATGACAGGCAGGCCGGGTCGGTCCTGCGCGATCTTGGGCAGCATCTCCAGGCCATTGCCATCCGGCATAACGACATCTGAGATCACCACATCGCCTTTCCCTTCGCCAACCCAGCGCATCAGCGTGGTCAACGAAGAGGTCGCGTGCACCTTGCACCCCGCCCGCGTCAGGGCCTGTGTCAAAACGGTGCGGATCGTGCGGTCGTCATCTGCGACCAGTACTGTTCCATCCATTGGGTGCTCTCCTTAAGCTCTTGTCGGCTTTGTCCTACGTTGCATCCTTCGGTGCCCGCCTCAGCGAGATACGAAACACCGTGCGGCCCGGCACCGAGTCGGCGGAAATCCAGCCGTCATGGTCCGAGATGATCTTGCTCACCAGCGCCAGCCCGAGGCCGGTGCCGTTTTCCTTACCCGACACGAAAGGGTCGAAAATATCGCTACGGATTTTCTCGGGCAGGCCCGGACCATCGTCGATGATCTCAACCTGCAGGGGCAACGAATGGCCCGAGCCATCGCTGCGCCGCAGGCGGAAGGAATGTTCGAAATACGTCCGCAGACGAATGGTTCCGCCTTTGGAATCAGCTGCTTCCGAAGCATTCTTCAACAGGTTCAGAATGACTTGAAGGAATTGATCGGGGTCGCCATAGGCCAAAGGCAACGAGGGATCGTAGTCCTCGATAATCTTCATATGCGCGCCGAACCCCAGCAGCGCAGACCGTCGCGCGCGGTCCAGAACGTCGTGGATATTGACGGGTTTGAAGTCGGGCTCCGACAGGTTTCCGAATTGCTCGACCTGTTCCAGCAGCTTTACGATACGGCGACTTTCGGCGACGATAAGATCTGTTAACTCAAGGTCTTGCTGAGAGATATTCATGCTCAGCAACTGCGCTGCGCCAGTGATGCCGGCCAGCGGGTTCTTGATCTCATGCGCCAACATCTCGGCCATACCAATCGCCGACTGCGCCGCCGATTTAACCGTATTGCCCCGCGTCATCCGCCCCGCCAGCTCGCGCGGTGAGATAATCATGATCATCGACCCCGGATGCCCAACCAAAGGGGCAATCTGTAGCGCGCATTGCAGCGGCGCACGATTACCCGATCCCGCATCTACATCATTCACGAACAGGGGTGTTCCCTGTGCCCGCGCCCGCTCGAACGCTTCCTCGAGGGGGGCATCAACCGCGATCTGATCCCACACCGGGTGCCCGATCACCGATTTACGCGAGGCGTTCAGGAAGCCCTCTCCGGCTGAATTGACGTCGGATATCCGATCGTCGCCATCAATGATGAAGGCTGGTACCGGAAGCGAAGTCCAAATACTCTGGTCCGAATTCATGCAACCGCCTCCACTTGCGTCCCAAGCGCGTCACCCAGCAGGCGGATCACCTCATCCGTATCGCGAGAAGTCAGAACAGCGCGGCGCAAGGCTGCGGGCGTTCTAGCCTGATCCATGTACCAACCCAGATGCTTACGCGCGACGCGCAGACCCAGATCGGTACCGTAAAAGCCCAGCATCGCCTGATAATGCGTTCGCACCATCTCGATCAGGTCATCGCCCTGCGGCACCACCGGTGCCGGCGCGCCATAAAGATCGTGGCATACTCGCGCCAGGACCCAGGGCTGACCCTGAGCGCCCCGCCCGATCATGACGCCATCCGCGCCTGACTGGTTCAGAGCTATTCCCGCTGTTTCTGTATCCACGATATCCCCGTTTGCAATAACGGGGATATCGACCGCCTCTTTCACCGCACGGATGGCCTGCCAGTCCGCCTGCCCCTTGTAGAACTGACAGCGCGTGCGCCCGTGGATCGTCACCATTTGCACCCCTGCCTCCTGCGCGCGCCGCGCGACGTCCGGCGCGTTCAGTAACTTGTCGTCCCACCCCAACCGCGTTTTCAGCGTGACCGGAACATCGACCGCCGCGATCACCGCCTCGATCAATGTCAGCGCATAATCCGGCGTTTTCAGCAGCGCCGAGCCGGAATAGCCATTCGTTACCTTTTTGGCGGGACACCCCATGTTGATGTCGATCACCCGCGCGCCCCGATCAACGACCTGCCGGGCGGCCTCGGCCATCCAGTGCGCCTCGCGCCCGGCCAGTTGAACGGCGGTGTTTTCCACGTCGGCCGACAGCTCGGCCCGTTCGCGCACGCCGGGTTTGGCCTGCACCATTTCCTGACTGGCGACCATCTCACTAACCACCATGCCCGCGCCAAAGCGCATTACCAGATCGCGGAACGGGCGGTCGGTGATTCCGGCCATCGGGGCCAGCAGAACCGGAGGGGTCAGGTCTTTTTCAGCGAGTTGCAGTGTCAACGTGCTTAATCCTTGGGCAGATGCGACTTAGATATCGAATTGAGCGTATATGAACAACAAATCGGCAACTGAAAAGCCCGCAAAATCATCACATGCTTAATTTTTAGGCGGGTTAACGCGGGTGATTGCCTCTGCATTCACCGCACCCTAAACATTGCCCTGAATTTGCCGGAGACACTCCTTATGACCACCGCCGCCATTATCGTTGCCGCAGGACGCGGCCTGCGCGCCGGAGGGGGTATCCCGAAACAATGGCGGCCTCTAGCCGGACGCCGCGTCGCGGACTGGACGATCGAGCGGTTTCGTGAGCAGGTCGATCATATTGCGCTAGTTCTATCACCTGATGACCAAGAAGCGTGGGCAAAGCTCGCCGAGTCGGGCCTGATTCTGGCCGCAGGCGGCGCAGATCGCGCGGGATCGGTGCGCAAGGGGCTGGCCGCCCTGAGCGGTTTGGATGTGACCCGCGTTCTGATCCACGACATCGCCCGCCCCTGTGTCAGCACGCAGACTATTCGCAACGTGTTGCAAGCGTTGGAAACTCGCCCTGCAGCAGCCCCCGGATTGGCGATGACAGACGCGCTCTGGACCGGAGATGGCGCAACCGTCACCGGCACACAAGACCGCAGCGGCCTGTTCGCCGCGCAGACGCCGCAGGGCTTTCACTATGACGCTATAGTCGCGGCCCATGCTGCGTATTCCGGCAGTGCCGCAGATGATGTCGAGGTTGCTCGGGCCGCTGGTTTGGACGTGGCCATCGTGCCTGGCGATGCGGACAATATCAAAATCACACGGCCCGAGGATTTTGCCCGGGCGGAACGCATATTGGGAACGAAAATGGATGTAAGGCTGGGCAACGGGTATGACGTGCATCGCTTTGGCGACGGGGATCATGTAATCCTGTGCGGCGTGAAAGTGCCGCATAGTCGCGGCCTTCAGGGGCATTCGGACGCCGATGTGGGGATGCATGCCGTGACGGATGCCATCTATGGCGCTCTGGCGCAGGGCGATATCGGCCAACATTTCCCGCCCTCGGACCCAAAATGGAAAGGGGCCGCCAGCGAGATTTTCCTGCGCCATGCGGTCGAACTGGCCGCGACGATGGGATACGCGATCTCAAATGTTGATTGCACGCTGGTCTGCGAATACCCCAAGATCGGCCCCCATGCCGAAGCGATGCAGTTCGAGATGGCCCGGATCATGGGGCTGCGGACCGATCAGATCTCAGTCAAGGCGACCACATCAGAGCGGCTGGGCTTCACTGGCCGCAGCGAAGGTATTGCTTCTCTGGCTACAGCCTGTCTGGTGAAATCATGAACGCGGCACAATTGATCGGAACCGTCTGTGGCTTGGGTTATCTACGCCCCGCACCGGGCACGTGGGGGTCACTGGCCGCCCTGCCCTTGGCGTGGGTCTTTCATACACTGGGTGGTTTTCCCCTGCTGGTGATCGCCACGTTTGCGGTGTTCTTTGGCGGGCTCTGGGCGACCCGCGTGATGACCGCAGGGCAAGAGGATCACGACCCGTCCGAGATCGTCGTAGATGAGGTCGCAGGCCAGTTCATCGCGCTTTGGGCGATCTCTTACCCCTCCTGGGTGCATGGGATCGAGATCACGGCCCTCTGGCCCGGCTGGGTTGCAGGGTTCGTGCTGTTCCGGCTGTTCGACATCACCAAACCCGGCCCGGTGGGTTGGGCGGATCGCAAGGGAGATGCGATGGGCGTGATGCTGGACGATGTGATCGCCGGGGTGTTTGCCGCCATCGGCGTGCTGATCCTGGCCGGGATCGCGCACGGGGTGTTGGGACTTTGATCGTCGCCGCGTTACTGGACCGCGCCAAGGCGCAAGGTGTGATGATTGCCACTGCTGAAAGCTGCACTGGTGGCATGGTGGCGTCTGCTCTGACTGATATCCCCGGCAGCTCGGCCGTAGTGGACCGCGGCTTTGTCACCTACACCAACGCCGCCAAACGACAGATGCTGGGCGTGCAGGCCGCGACGCTGGATGCTTACGGCGCGGTCTCGGAAGAGGTCGCACGCGAAATGGCCGAAGGCGCGCTGCATCATTCACAGGCACAACTTGCCGTGTCGATCACAGGCATTGCAGGCCCCGGCGGGTCCGAGTTCAAACCCGAGGGCCGTGTCTGCTTCGGCCTTGCCGCCGATGGTTTGCACACACGGTCTGAGACAGTTGAATTTGGTCCGTTGGGTCGGGAAAACGTCCGGCGCGCGGCTCGAGATCACGCGCTGGGCCTGCTTTCTCAGGCGCTTTCTAGTATTGCTCAAAAATAGGGCATGTTGCTCTGATCGCCGCCTATTTAATCACCTTTTCACAAAAAGCCCCGAAAACAGGCTGCTTTTTGTGATGTTGCCTCTTTTTTCCTCGCCCCTGATCCGCTTCAAGCCGCGCCACGCAAGTTGAAGAGGAGACCGGCCGATGAATGGAGCCGATACAGCCTGGATCATTGTGGCAACCGCCTTGGTCCTGTTCATGACATTGCCGGGCCTCGCCCTGTTCTATGGCGGCCTCGTGCGCGCCCGCAACGTGCTGAGCGTGTTCATGCACTGTTTCTCGATCGCTTGTTTGATGAGCATCCTGTGGCTGGTCGCAGGCTATTCCATCGCGTTCGGCGATGGCGGATCAGGCTTGTGGGGCGGTCTGGGCAAGGCGTTTCTGAACGGTGTCGATGCAGACAGCCTATCGGGCACGCTGCCCGAGGTTCTCTTCTTCGCATTCCAGATGACCTTTGCCATCATCACCCCTGCCCTGATCGTCGGCGCTTATGTCGAGCGCGTGGGCTTTGGCTTTGTGCTGACCTTCTCGGGCCTGTGGATGTTGCTGTGCTATGCGCCAGTGGTGCATTGGATCTGGGGTGGTGGCATTCTGACAGATGGCGGCATTTTGGGCGAGGTCGGCGTGCGTGACTTTGCAGGCGGAATCGTGGTGCATGAAACCGCCGGTCTGGCCGCGCTGATTATCGCCGTGGTTCTGGGCCCGCGCCGCAACCGCACGACGCCCCCACACAATCCGGGCTTTGTCATGATCGGTGCCGCGATGCTGTGGGTTGGCTGGTTCGGCTTCAATGGCGGTTCGCAACTGGCCGCTGACGGCGGTGCTGCGATGGCGATGACCGTGACGCATATCTCGGCCGCGACTGCCTCCCTGACTTGGGCGCTGTATGAGCGGATCAAGTACGGCAAGGCCTCGATGGTCGGTCTAGTGACAGGTACGATCGCCGGCTTGGCCTCGATCACACCCGCCTCGGGCTATGTGGATCCGGTTCAGGCGCTGATCATCGGTGCCGTGGCCGGTGTGTTGTGTCAGGAAGCCGTCAATGTCATCCGCAACGTTCTGAAAATCGACGATACGCTGGATGTATTCGCCGTGCATGGCGTCGGCGGCATCTTTGGCACGCTTATGATCGCCGTCTTTGGCCTGGGCGCCTGGACTGCACAGTTGGGTGGCCTGGTCATTGTAGGTGTGTTCACAGTCGTTGTGACCTTTGTACTGATCAAACTGGTCGCGCTGATCACTCCGCTGCGGGTGGATGCAGAGACCGAGACCAATGGCCTCGATCTGTCGGTGCATGGTGAGCGCGCTTACGACATGACAAGCTGATCGCGCGTCAATCTGAATGTGCATAGCGGGCCCCTTGCGGGTCCGCTTTTCTTTTGTCCGCCCCCTCGACTCTGTGCCCTGCGGCGGGCTATCAGCCCGCAACGTGTTATCAGCCCAGAGGTTTGCATCATGATCCCCAGCTCGTACCCCGACAGCACCGAAATCGCCCGCCTGACCGCGCGCATGCTGCTGGAGATCAAAGCCGTCCACTTCAACGCGCGCGAGCCGTTCACACTGGCCTCTGGCCTGCCCAGCCCGACCTATATCGACTGCCGCAAGCTGATCTCATACCCCCGCATCCGCTCGACCCTGATGGACTTCCTGACCGTCACCGTGATGCGCGAAGCTGGGTTCGAGGCGTTCGACAACATCGCAGGTGGTGAAACCGCAGGTATCCCCTTTGCCGCCATGGTCGCCGAGCGGATGGCCCTGCCGATGACCTATGTGCGCAAAAAGCCCAAGGGCTATGGCCGCAATGCCCGGATCGAGGGTGCAATGTCCGAGGGTGAGCGCGTTCTGCTGGTCGAAGATCTGACCACCGACGGCGGATCAAAGCTGTCCTTTGTGGATGCGATCCGCGACACCGGGGCGACCTGCGGCCACACGGCGGTGATCTTTTACTACGGCATCTTCCCCGAGACCGAGAAAACCCTGGGCGATCACGGTGTGAAACTGCATCACCTGTGCACTTGGTGGGATGTTTTGGCCGAAGCAAAAGCGCAGAAAGCCTTTGATGCAAAGACACTTGACGGTGTCGAAGCCTTCCTGAACGACCCGCGTGGATGGCAGGAAGCCAACAAACCCTCCTAAAGTGCCTGTGCATAAGCTGGGGGTAACTTGGCAAAGAATCGCCCCCTCAGCGCTCGCATCTAGTGCTGCCGCGATGAAGCAGCACTAAATGTTGCGCCGCGCGGTGTTCTTTGGCAAAGTTGTCCAAACTTATCCCAAGCTGAAGTCGAGTTATTCGCGACTTATCTTCAGAGATTTACAGATGGCCCAACGGGTGCCGGATTGATTAGAACTGTCGCACGGGCAGCGGGGACAAAATGAACGAGATAAGCAGTATCGAGCAGGCGGCGGCGCAGATTCAGAACGCCGAAACCATGCCGCATTCCATCGAGGCCGAGCAGCAGCTTTTGGGCGCGATTCTGACCAATAACGATCTCTATGATCGCGTCGCCTCGATCATTGGGGCCGAGCATTTCTATGACCCGGTCCATGCCCGCATCTACGAGGTGGCGGCCAATCGCATCGCCAAGAATGCTTTGGCCTCGCCCGTGACGCTGAAATCCTTCATGGCCGAGGATGAGGGCCTCAAGGAACTGGGTGGCCCCGCCTATCTGGTCAAACTGGCGGGTGCGTCGATCAGTGCCTTTGCGGTGCATGACTATGCCCAGATGATCTATGACCTCGCCATCCGGCGCGAGTTGATCCGGCTGGGCCGCGATATCTCGGACAAGGCGGCGCGGGTGGATGTCAGCAGCGAGCCCAAGGAACAGATCGTCGAGGCCGAGCAACAGCTTTATCAGCTATCCGAGCAGGGCCAGACCGAACAGGGATTTCAATCCTTCCTCAAGGCGGTCACAGAAGCCGTCAACGTCACCAACGAAGCGTATCAGCGCGGTGGTGGCATGGCAGGGATTTCCACCGGTCTGGCCGACTTGGACAAACAGCTTGGGGGCCTGCACCCGTCCGACCTGATTATTCTGGCCGGTCGTCCGTCGATGGGGAAAACCTCATTGGCGACCAACGTCGCGTTCAACGTGGCCAAAGCCTACAAACGCGGCACCAAGCCAGATGGGTCTGAGGGTGCGATTGACGGCGGAGTGGTCGGTTTCTTCTCGCTGGAGATGAGCGCCGAGCAGTTGGCAGGCCGGGTTCTGGCCGAAGCCTCGGAAATCTCCTCGCACAAGATCCGTCAGGGCGACATGACCGAAGCCGAGTTCCGCCGCTTTGTAGACGCGGCGAAAGAGTTGGAAGCCTGCCCACTGTTCATCGACGACACCCCGGCTTTGCCGATCTCGCAACTTGCCGCCCGCGCGCGGCGGTTGAAGCGGACGCACGGTTTGGACCTGCTGGTCATCGACTATTTGCAGCTGTGTCGCGGCATGGCCGACAATCGCGTCAACGAGATTGCCGAGATTTCGATGGGCATGAAGGCCATCGCCAAAGAACTGAACATCCCGGTCATCGCTCTCTCCCAGCTGTCGCGCCAGGTGGAAAACCGCGACGACAAGCGTCCGCAACTGTCAGACCTGCGGGAATCGGGCTCGATCGAACAGGATGCCGACGTGGTGATGTTCGTGTTCCGCGAGGAATACTACAAAGAGCGCGAAAAGCCCGGCGATCATGAGCTGGAAAAGATGGAAGAGTGGAAACAGGCCATGGACCGCCTGCATGGCAAGGCCGAGGTCATCGTCGGCAAGCAGCGCCACGGCCCCATCGGCACGGTTGAACTCTCGTTCGAGGCGCAGTTCACCCGCTTTGGCAATCTGGTCAAACCTTGGCAGCAGGACGGCCAGATCGAGGGCTACTGACCTACCACATCTCTGGCACATCGAAGGCAGACACGCATCGTGACGAGCCTGCCAGCGGCGTCAGGTCCGATTTGGTGAGCGATTGCCCCTGCCATCCATGTGGCATGCTCAGCGCGTGGGGTGGGCTGGCGAACTCTATCGTCATTGGCTGGAATCCTGCTTTGCTATAGTAAGCGGGATCGCCATAGGTAACGACAACATCCAAACCCGCCTGACGCATCTGGTCCAGACCATAAGCAATCAGTTTTCTCCCAATCCCCTGCCCCTGATAGTCAGTACGAACCGCGACCGGAGACATCAGAACCACGTCGCGCGGATCATCTTCGTAAAAAAGCCGAGAAAAAAAGATACAACCCTTCAGATCTCCAACCTCGCCAGCGGTGACGCAGAACAGGTCTTCGGGGGGCGTGGTGTCCATTAGGGCTTGCGTCAGCGCAAAAAGCGCATCGCCTTCCGCTTCGCCCTCGGACGCTGCGAACACATCGCGGTAGAATTCAGGAATTGCGGCCTCTTGCCCGGTAAGCCCCGAAGATAGCATCATAATTTCACCCTTGCCCGCTGCATTACACCGTTTAGCATGATTCCTCGCCTAACCCTGCGACTGCCGTTCGGCAATTTCAATGGGATTGAGATTTTTCGCGATTTCCTGCGCGCTTTTCCCTGATCCGTGGCCAATCCCTGCCCACGTTCCTGTCAAACCGGGCAATAAACGGTGCGTACCCCCTTGACCTGCCGCGATCCAATGTCATGAACAGTGCCATGAGTACCGCACGTTTGACTATCAACCTTCTTGCGCTGGCCAATAACTGGCGCGCCTTGGATGCCAAGACGAATGCCGAGACCGCTGCGGTGGTCAAGGCCGATGCCTATGGGCTTGGGGCTGGCCCCGTTTCCGATGCGCTGGCCGAAGAAGGCGTGCGCACCTTTTTTGTTGCCGCTGCCGAAGAAGGTGCTGAGGTCCGTGCCGCCGTAGGCCCCGGTCCGATGATCGGCGTGTTCTCAGGCCATATGGAGGGCGATGCAGATCTGTTGCAGGCCCATGACCTGACGCCGATGCTGAACTCACCCGAACAGGTCCAGCGCCACGAACAAAGTCTGCCCGGCCACGCCTTCGGCATACAGCTCGACACGGGCATGAACCGTCTGGGTCTGGAACGCTCAGATTGGGCTGAACTGCGCGAACGGATCGAGGCACAAAACCCTGCGCTGATCATGTCGCATCTGGCCTGCGCCGATGAGCCCGACCACCCAATGAACACCTATCAACTGCGCAATTTCCGCGAGATGACCGAGGGTGTCACTGCACGACGCTCCTTGGCAGCAACCGGTGGGATATTGTTGGGACCCGAATATCACTTTGACCTCTGCCGCGCTGGCGTCGGCCTTTACGGCGGCATGCCCTTTGCCGCGGCGAAACCCGTGGTGACAGCGGACCTGCCCGTCATTCAGGTCCGTGAACTGGCCGAAGGTGAGACCGTCGGCTACGGCAACAGCTGGACCGCGCGACGCCCATCCCGCATCGCCACCGTCGCGGCCGGATATGCCGACGGATTGCATCGCGCGATTGGGGGCGGCATCGACGCCTTTGCAGGCGGTCAGCCCTGCCCGGTTGTTGGGCGCATTTCGATGGACCTGATCACCGTGGATGTCACCGACCTGCCCGAAGATCCCGAACGCCTGCGCATCCTGAACGGCCACCAGACCGTGGATGATCTGGCCGAGGCCGCAGGCACCATCGGCTATGAAATCCTCACATCGCTGGGCGCGCGCTATTCCCGAGGCTACGTGGAATGAACCCTTTGTATATGCTGGGCGGGCTGGGTCGCGTCGTCCTGTCCCTGTTTGCGAATTTCGGCAAAGTGTCGCTTTTCACGGTCGATGCGATCTCGCACATTTTCCGCCCGCCTTATTACCCGCGCGAATTTGTCGTGGCGCTGATGAATATCGGCTGGCTGTCGCTGCCGGTCGTCGGTCTGACTGCCATCTTCACCGGCGGCGCCCTGGCGCTGCAGATCTACGCCGGTGGCGCCCGTTTCAACGCCGAGGCCGTGGTGCCGCAAATCGTCGCCATCGGCATGGTGCGCGAACTGGGCCCGGTGTTGGGCGGGTTGATGATTGCCGCGCGCGTCACCTCGTCTATCGCGGCGGAAATCGCGACAATGAAAGTGACCGAGCAGATCGACGCGCTGGTCACGCTGTCCACCCATCCAATGAAATACCTAACCGCTCCACGCGTATTGGCTGCAATCATCACCGTGCCCGCTCTGGTGGCCGTGGGCGACGTGATCGGCATCGCCGGCGGCTATGTGGTCGCAACGCAAAGCCTTGGCTTCAACGCCGCCGTCTACCTGCAAAACACGGTCAATTTTCTTGAGCTGATCGACGTGATCTCGTCCCTAACCAAAGGGGCCGCCTTCGGCCTGATCACCGCCGTGATGGGCTGCTACTACGGCATGAACTCGGGCCGGGGCGCACAGGGCGTCGGGCGTGCCACCAAGTCTTCGGTCGAGGCTGCAGCCATTATGATCCTGGCCGCCAACTTCATTCTGACAGGGGTGTTCTTTTCGGTATGATACGGCTTGAGAATGTACACAAGGCCTTTGGCGACAACCGCGTGCTGCAGGGCATGAACCTTGAGATCCCCCAGGGCACCTCAATGGTGATCATCGGCGGCTCGGGCACCGGTAAGTCCGTGGCGCTGAAGTGTATTCTGGGTCTGATCAAACCCGACAGTGGCATGATCTACGTGGACGGCAAAGACGCCACCAAGGGCGACCGCGACGCGTTTCTGGCCCGCTTCGGGATGCTGTTTCAAGGCGCGGCGCTGTTTGACTCGCTGCCTGTCTGGCAAAACGTCGCCTTCCGCCTGCTGCGCGGCCCGCTGAAACGCCCGCCAGAATACGCCCGCGAGATCGCCATCGAGAAACTGCGCCGCGTGGGTCTGAAATCCGACGTGGCCGACCGCTTTCCGTCTGAGCTGTCGGGTGGGATGCAAAAACGCGTGGGCCTCGCCCGTGCCATCGCCGCCGAGCCCGAGATCATTTTCTTTGACGAACCTACCACGGGCTTGGACCCAATCATGTCGGGCGTCATCAACGACCTGATCCGCGAAATCGTGACCGAGATGGGCGCCACCGCCATGACCATCACCCACGACATGAGTTCCGTCCGCGCCATTGCCGACAATGTGGCGATGCTGCACGGAGGGGTCATCCAGTGGACTGGGCCTGTTGGTCAAATGGATGCCTCGGGTGATCCCTATGTGGAGCAGTTCATCAGTGGCAGTGCAGAAGGGCCGATTGAGGCGGTGCGTTAATCTTCGTTCTTTGCCATCCAATTTTCCGAACGCTCGACAATTTCCTGCGGAATGACTTCAGCGCGCCTCGTCTGCAAATTGAGCAAAACGCATTTGAAAACGGTCGTAAATGCAGGTTCTCCATCAGCAACGCGAACTAGTTTGTGGCTGAAAGTCATAGATTTCGTTCCAACCTCTAGAATCTCGCTTTCCATCTGGATGGCTTCGCCAGCACTCAATTCCGCAAGAAAATTGCTGTCTGCATGGACCACCGCAAAGGACAGCTTTCGTCCCGACCGCATGTCGTCGGCCGTAAGCCCCAACTCAGCCTGCAGCGCAAAAACGGAATCCGAGCAGGCTGCAAAATACTTGGACACATTCATGTGCCCAAGAAAATCACAGTCCGATGGGTCGACAATTGACTTGTAGGCCACAAAACCCGACATCGTTCCTCCCTTCAAAAAATAACTCTGTGGTGAGTGCTGATTTAGGTTAAGCATAGCAGAACATCGCAGCGAATTTTTAATCTCGCCAAGACGCCCTGTCATGACCCTCCGCCTCGCCACCCTCGCCCTCCTGATCCTCTACCCCATCGCGTGGTTCGCCCCGCTGATGCGCGCAGGTCTCCTGCCGATCTTCGGCCTCAGCGAAATCAGCGTCATCACCGGGCTCCAGTCCCTCTGGCAATCCGACATTTTCCTCGCATTGGTCGTCACCGTCTTCGCCCTGTTTGCGCCCTATATAAAAACCATCGGCACCGCCCTGATCCAATGGAGCCTGCTGGACCCGCGCGTTCAACCCGCGCTGAACATCCTTGGTAAGTTGGCCATGGCCGATATTTTCCTGATCGCACTCTACATCACGCTGGCCAAGGGCATCTCTTACGCGACCATCGAAACCGCATGGGGTCTTTACCTGTTCACGGGCTGCATTCTGGCCTCGCTGGCATTGGGACATATTACAGAGATGACATCCGCCTCACGAAAAGCTTAAAGCTAATTGATTGAAAACATTTACCCCAGTATCATCTTAATATTTCGAGCAGCAACAAATAGTAGTTTTCGGGTCCGTGGCGGATCTCTGTCTGTACGTTAAGTCTACTCCGCTTCGGCTCCGGTGTGTTCCGGTTCTAGAAGGAGATCGACAACCATGGCCGCCCTCCACAACATAACATTGCAATTTCAGAATGCCTTTTTAAGACTGACTTTTTTCCTCATCTGCATGGCTGCGCTTGCGGCCGTGGCAACCACCGCATTATCCGCACTCGGGGTCCTACCCTGGCTGTCCATGCAAGCTGGTTTCGGCACCGCGCCGACCGCAGATGCGGGCATGTTCATACAGATCGGATTGACCGCACTGATTCTCATGCTGGCCTTCTACCTGCCCGCAAATAGCCGGATGATGGCGCTTGAAAATGCGCATCGCAAGTTTGCGATGAACATGCAGGACATAACTTACGCTTACCAACTGGCTCATGCCGCGGATCGGGGTGACACATTCATGATGTCGTCCGAGTTCGATGCCGTCAAAGAACGTATCGCCTTTTTGCGCCAACATCCCGACCTGCAAGCGCTGGAGCCCGAAATTCTGGAACTCGCCGCTCAGATGAGTCAGATCAGCCATGAATTGGCCGTCACCTACAGTGATGAACGCGTGGCCCGAGCGCGCACCTTCCTGCAACAGCGTCAGGAAGAGATCGAACAATTCCAGCAGCGCATCGGTGACGCTCAAACCATCCAGCAAGAACTGCGGCAATGGACCCGCGATGTCGAAATCGAAGAATCCATCGCCAAATCGCAACTGGCACGCCTGCGGGACGAGTTGTTCGACCTGCTGCCCGAACTTTCGACCCAGCTTCAGGCCCCGGTCGAGGATCGCAAAACGGCGACATCCAGCGTCATCGCCATGTCGCCTTCACGCGCCGCAGAGTAGGCGCCCTTGGGCGCCCGTCGCGGACGATGGCCCGCAGGGCTTGAGGACGTGGCGCGCCACCGGCGGCAATGAAAGCCCGCAAGGGCTTGAAGAACCGCCCCACCTCGGGCACCAAGGGCCGCATGGCAAAGACGACTTTTTCATGCTCGGCCTGTGGCGCCACGCATTCCCGCTGGTCCGGCCGCTGTGACGGCTGCGGCGAGTGGAACACGATTGTACAAGAAGCCCCCCTTTCGGCTGGCCCAGCCAAGAAATCCCTCGGCGGCAAGCGGGGCCAGACCATCGCACTCACGGACTTGTCGACCGAGGAAACCCCTCCGCCTCGCACATTGTGTGGGGTCGAGGAACTGGATCGCGTACTGGGCGGTGGCCTTGTCCCCGCCTCGGCCCTACTGGTGGGCGGAGATCCAGGCATCGGAAAATCCACCCTCTTGCTGCAAGCCGCCGCACGGTTTGCTCGTGCTGGCGTCAAAACCATCTATGTCTCGGGCGAGGAAGCCAGCGCCCAGGTACGGATGCGCGCCCGCCGTCTGGGGCTGGAGGACGCGCCGGTGCAACTGGCGGCAGAAACAAACATGCGCAACATCCTTACCACGCTTGAGGCGGAAAAGCCCGGCCTTGCTATAATCGACTCGATTCAGACCATGTGGGCCGACAATGTCGACAGCGCGCCCGGATCCGTGTCACAAGTAAGGGCCGCAGCCCATGAATTGACCACGTTTGCGAAACGATACGGCATTTCGATCATCATGGTCGGCCATGTCACCAAAGAGGGCCAGATCGCGGGCCCCCGCGTCGTGGAGCACATGGTCGACACGGTGCTGTATTTTGAAGGCGAACGCGGACATCAGTTCCGTATCTTGCGCGCAGTGAAGAACCGTTTTGGCCCCGCCGACGAGATTGGCGTATTCGAGATGACGGGTAAGGGATTGGCACAAGTCACCAACCCCTCGGCCCTGTTCCTGTCCGAACGCGGCGCGCCCAGTCCCGGCTCGGCCGTGTTTGCCGGGATCGAAGGCACCCGCCCGGTTCTTGTTGAGTTACAAGCACTTGTCGCCCCCTCTCCCCACTCACAACCGCGCCGCACCGTTGTAGGATGGGATAGCGGGCGACTGGCCATGATCCTGGCGGTGCTCGAAGCGCGCTGTGGCGTGCCGTTCACCGGTTTGGACGTCTACCTGAACGTCGCCGGAGGCCTGAAGGTCAGCGAGCCCGCAGCCGACCTTGCGGTGGCAGCAGCCCTGCTCAGTGCGCGCGAGGATACCGCCCTGCCTGCAGATACTGTCGTATTCGGAGAAATCTCTCTTTCCGGGGCTCTGAGACCCGCAGCCCAAACCGAAAACAGGTTGAAAGAAGCCCAGAAACTTGGTTTCACATCAGCTATAGCTCCGGCAGGTGGCAAAACCGGCACTGTGGCAGGTCTGACACTCACCCGACCCTCTGATTTAGTGGGGTTTGTTGGCGAAACCTTCGGAGCAGGTTAAGGTAAAGCCTTGAGAGGCTGAAAAAAACTACAGGCGAGGGCCATGGAAGGTTTTACAATTATTGACGGGGTGGTTGCCCTGATCATCGTGGTGTCGGGTCTTCTGGCCTATTCCCGCGGTTTATTGCGCGAGATTTTGGCGATTGCAGGATGGGTTGCGGCCGCTGTTTTGGCCTTTATTTTCGCCCCCCAAGCGGTTCCGCTTATCAAAGAAGTTCCGGTTGTCGGAGATTTCCTGCGCGACAGTTGCGAATTGTCAGTAATCACTGGTTTTGCGGCGGTCTTTGCGGTAGCGCTGATCGTGGTCAGCATCTTTACCCCGCTGTTTTCGTCGTTGGTGCAACGCTCAGCCCTGGGCGGTTTGGATCAGGCACTTGGCTTCTTCTTCGGGATTGCGCGTGGCATCCTGCTGGTCGCCATTGCCTTCTTTGTCTACGACACCGTCATGACCGGTCAATCCTATACGATCGTCGATGAAAGCCGCTCGGCCAAAGTGTTCGAACAGTTCAGCGACCAGATCGAAGAACAAAACCCGGAAGAGGCGCTTGGTTGGATCACACAGCAATATGAAGAGCTTGTCGCCAGCTGCTCGACCGAGCCCACCGCGACCGAAGAGCTGACCGAACCGGCAGCAACTGAATAACCGCGAAAGCCCGGCCTTGGCCGGGCTTTTCTTTTACCAGTCAGGTAAAGCCCTCGCCTGCGCAAACGGTGCAGCGGATATTCTTCAAGCCGAAGCAGCCATCACAGCGGCTGGTTATAGGTTTCCCAAACACATCGCGGCTTTTGACCACTTCGCCTGCGCCATTGCAGATCTGGCAAGGCGAACGCCCCATGCCACGGCAACGGTGGCATCGGCGTTTTACGGGTGTTTCTTTCTTCTGACCCTGTTTGTGCTGCCACATGGCTCAATTCATCCCAGCGAAAACAAATGATACTCTCTATCCGGTCATGACAGCACACCCTGCCCTGCCTGTCACTTGAACAGGCGTGGTTGCTGCGAAATTCGCCTGCAACAGATGCGAATTGTGATCCTTTGATGACACAGGCATCGTTACGCAGTATGTGAGGGCCGAACTGAGATGGAATCGGAGCCACCGATCTTGCTGTACCCGTTTTCTTTCGCACCAGCCCGTTGCGGCAAGGGTGCGACTGTATCCGCAGGCAAGCCAGCGGCTTTGAACAGGGCAAGCGCCCCGCTGTTTCTCAACCTGCCGTCAATCGCTACGTCATAGAAAGTTGGAGCCCGTACATGTGTGGGATTTTGGGGATCGCAAGCCGAACGCATGATGTGTTTGCGGAAATCTATGACGGGCTGCTGATGTTGCAGCACCGGGGTCAGGATGCCTCGGGGATCGTTACTTATAACGGCGAATTCTTCCGCGAGAAGAAAGCTAATGGCTTGGTCAAGGACGTCTTCAACGCCAAGGATGCGGAAACCCTGCTGGGCAAGGTGGGCATCGGCCACGTGCGCTATCCAACCGCCGGATCGCTGAGCGCCGCCGAAGCGCAGCCCTTCTTCGTGAACGCCCCATATGGCATCTATCTGGTCCATAACGGCAACATCACCAACACGGCCGAACAGCGAGAGAAAGTGACCGGCAAATACAGCCGCCACCTGCGTACCACCTCGGACTCCGAAATTCTGCTGAATGTGCTGGCAGACAAGGTGGCTGATGCGATCAAGGTCAACGGCAATGCCGATCCGATCCGCAACATCTTTGCCGGTGTGAAGATGACGATGGAGCGTATTCAGGGCGCCTATTCGGTGATTTGTCTGATTGCCGGTGTCGGCATGCTGGCGTTCCGCGACCCGCACGGGATTCGCCCCTTGTCCGTCGCGGTCCGAGAATCGGATGTGGATGGTGACGATTTTGCCTTTGCGTCCGAGGATGTGGCCTTTGGCATCAACGGTTTTGACAAACTGCGCGACCTGCGCCCCGGCGAGGCAATCCTGATCGATCTCGACGGCAACAAGCATGAGTTTCAGGCCGTCGAAGGCAAGCTGACGCCTTGTATCTTTGAATATGTCTACCTCGCCCGTCCGGATTCGCTGTTGGATGGGGTCTCCGTCTACAAAACACAGATGCGCATGGGGCAGACTCTGGCCAAGCAGATCCAGGACTCAGGGCTTGAGATCGACCGGATCATTCCCGTCCCCGACAGCGCCCGCCCTGTGGCGCTTGAGGCCGCAAAGATCACCGGTATTCCCTACCGTGAAGGGTTGGTGAAGAACCGATATGTCGGCCGAACCTTCATCATGCCCGGTCAGGAAGAACGCCAGAAATCGGTGCGCCGCAAGCTGAATGCGGTCCCGTTGGAGTTCAAAGGTCACAACGTGCTACTGATCGACGATTCCATCGTCCGCGGCAACACGATCAAGAAGATCGTGCAAATGTGCCGCGAGGCTGGCGCGAAAAAAGTCTATATCGCCAGCGCCTCGCCGCCTGTGAAATATCCCAATGTCTATGGCATCGACATGCCCACCAAGCATGAACTGGTCGCCAACGGCAAAGAGATCGAAGAGATCCGGCAGGAACTGGGCGCAGATGCGCTGTTCTATCAAAAGTTGGACGACCTGATCTGGGCCGCCAAGGAAGGCAACCCCGAGATCGAGGCGTTTGATTGCTCGTGCTTTGACGGTAATTACATCACCGGCAGCGTCAGCGACGATTATCTGGACAGCCTGGAAAACAGCACCCGCGTCAGCAAAAAGCGCGAGGACATGCAGGTGCCGGGCGGGTCTTGGAACGCCACGAAATTGGCGTCGGGTTCGTAAATCCAGCGAATCAGAAGCGCGGAAAAGCTCGGATCTTAGTGTCGGTCCGGGCTTTTTTTGTCAGATGCAGCGCCGGGGGCAAAATTTTCTGACACACAACTCTCTGGCGAAGGAAACGCAATCGCAATGGGTTCGCAGACCCACGCGAAATTGTGAGAAAACCAGCGAGCACCGCCGCCTTTCGTTTCACCTGCTCATTTGCTAGGCCGCTGCCACCACTCACTCAGACATAAGGGGTTGGGGCCCTTCGCCCCTGCCGCAAACCATGCCAAATTCCACCGTCGAAAGTGCGGCTACGCAGAAGGACGCGCTAAAGAAAAGTTCGGTCGCCCTGTTGGGCGTGTTCGGGCCCAAAACCGAGCTACGTGCGCTGATGCGCCTGTCCTCGGGTCGGGTCAAAGAAGTCAAACCGGGTAGCCGCGTTGCCTCGGGCACCGTCGTAGCCATTGATGCCGAAGGGATCATGCTGCGACAAAGCGGCCAGACCCAGCGGATCGCCATCCCCGGTCGCTAATCCTGTCTTGACGGCTTGCGCGCAGGGGTTCAAACCCAACCCATGACCGATCAGACTAAAATTGCCCTCATCACCGGGGCGTCTCGGGGCCTGGGTGCTGCCCTGGCCGAGGCGCTGGCCCCCGAATACCACATCGTTGCTGTTGCCCGCACCACCGGTGGGCTGGAAGAGTTGGACGACCGCATTCAGGCCAAGGGCGGCGCGGCCACGCTGGCGCCAATGGACATCGCCGACCCGAACGCCATGGCAACCCTGTGCCGAGGTATTCACGATCGCTGGGGCAAGGTGGATCTATGGCTGCATACCGCCATCCACACCTCGGCCCTGACGCCTACGCACTTCATTGATCCCAAGGAATGGGCGAAGGCTTTGAACACCAACGCGACGGCGACTTCAGTTCTGATCCCATATGTCGCGCCTTTGTTGGGCGAGAGCGGTCACGCTGTGTTTTTCGACGACCCCAAGGCGGGTGAGAAATTCTATGGCATCTACGGCGCGACCAAAGGCGCACAGATGGCGTTGGCGCGGAGTTGGCAGCTTGAGACCGAGCGTACTGGCCCGCGCGTGTCTATTGTCGAGCCCGCCCCCATGCCCACCGCCGTACGCGCCCGGTTCCATCCCGGCGAGGACCGTGGTGCTTTGACGAGCCCTACGGATGAGGCGGCCCGGATTTTGGCGTCGCTATAGGGGAATGGCCCTTGCGGGCCATGCCTCTGGCAGGGATATTTTTAGCCAGATGAAGCGGGCGGATCAGCCGATATGGGTCCCGGTGCGCCCGGCCAGATCGACGAAGAATTGCCACGCTACGCGGCCAGAACGTGCGCCGCGTGTGGCCTGCCATTCGATGGCTTCGGCGCGCAGGGTGTCGGGGGCGACGTTGACGCCATAGGCGGCGCAGTAGCGGTTGATCATGGCGAGGTACTCGTCCTGATCGCAGGGGTGGAAGCCCAGCCAAAGGCCGAAGCGGTCGGAGAGTGAGACTTTTTCCTCGACCGCCTCGGACGGGTTGATGGCGCTGGACCGTTCGTTTTCAATCATGTCGCGCGGCATCAGGTGACGGCGGTTCGAGGTGGCGTAGAAGACAACATTCTCCGGACGGCCTTCGATACCACCGTCCAGCACCGCCTTGAGCGATTTGTAGTGTTGGTCATCATGGCTGAACGAAAGATCATCGCAGAACAGGATGAACCGATGCGGCGCGGCCCGCAGATGGTTTAGCAAACGCGCGACTGAGCCCATGTCCTCGCGCTGAAGTTCGACCAGTTTCAGATCGGGGTATTCAACTTGCAAGGTTCCATGGACCGCTTTGACAAGGCTGGACTTGCCCATACCCCGCGCACCCCAGAGCAACGCATTGTTTGCCTTATACCCAGCCGCAAAGCGCCGCGTGTTGTCCAGAAGTGTGTCGCGCGAGCGGTTGATGCCCACCAGCAGGTCCAAATCGACTCGGTTCACCTTGGTCACTGGTTCCAGCCGGTCAGGGTCCACATGCCAGACAAAAGCCGGGGCCGCGCCGAAATCAGGGGCTGCCAAGGGGGCTGGAGCCATGCGCTCCAAGGCATCAGCAATGCGGTTCAGGGCTTGGTCATCCATCAGGGCCTCCAGCTGTTTTGGGGTTCAAACCATGATCAGATGCAAGCGGCAAGACCCGCGCATAAAAAAGGCGCGCCACCAGTGGGCGCGCCTGATCCGGGTTAAGCCGGTTTACTTGCTTTCTTCGTCGACGATTTCGGCATCCGCCTCTTCTTCGTCGTCATAGTAGCCGTCAGCGCGCAGCTGTTCTTCGCGCTTTTTCTCGACACGCGCTACGAGGAAGATCGAGATTTCGTACAGTCCATAGACCACCACGAACAAGATCACCTGAGTAATCACGTCGGGCGGTGTCACCAGCGCGGCAAGCACCAGAATGGCGACCACGGCGTATTTGCGAACCGATCCCAGACCTTCGGCCGTCACAAGCCCCGCCTTGCCCATCAGCGTCAGCAGAACCGGCAGTTGGAAGCACAGACCAAAGGCTACGATGAATTTGATCGTCAGGTTTAGATATTCCTGCGCCGAGCCCTGAAAGACCACGCTCAGCGGGGCAGCAACTGCGCCATCGGTCACGGCCTCGCCTTCGGCACCAAATTGCTGGAAGCCAAGGAAGAAATCATAGGCCAGCGGTGTCACTACGTAAAAGGCAAAGCTGGCGCCCAATAGGAACATGAAAGGCGAGGCCAGCATGAACGGCAGGAACGCGTTCTTTTCCGATTTGTACAACCCAGGCGCCACGAACCGCCACATCTGCATCCCGATATAGGGAAAGGCCAGAATGAACCCGCCCAGCAGTGAGACTTTGATGGCCACAAAGAACCCTTCCTGCGGCGAGATGAAGATCAGCCCGCAATCCTGCCCGCGTTCAGCCAGAACGTCACACAAGGGGCGCGTCAGAAAGTTGAAAAGCGGCGTCGCCACAGTGAAACAGATGATCATCCCGATCAGAAACGCCACAACGCAATGAATAAGCCGCGTGCGCAGTTCTGCCAGATGCTCGATCAATGGGGCCGAGCTGTCCTCGATCTCGTCGGTCTTGGTCATGTCTTGCTTTCGGTTTTCAACGCGGCCTCGGCCTCTTCGGCCTTGGCCAGAGCGTCAGCCGCCTCTTTCGCCTTGCGCTCGGCGGCGGCGCGCGCAGTCGAGGCTTGAATCTTTTTGGCTTGCTCTGCCCGTTCGGCCGCCAGCTTGCCGGTCTCGCTTTCGGGGTCGAACTTGGTCGGGTCGATGCTCTTGGCCAGATCCTGCGCGGCCTCTTTCACGCCATCCATGGCGCTGCCCACAGGGTTGGTGGCCGCGTTCAGACCCTTCTTGATCTCATTGACACCCGCTTGATCAGCGGCCTCATTCATGGCGCTGGAGAACTCACGCGCCATGCCGCGGGCCTTGCCGACAAACCGGCCCACATTGCGGAACAGCACCGGCAGGTCCTTTGGCCCCACAACGATCAGGGCAACAACGCCGATGACCAGAAGCTCGGTCCAGCCCAGATCAAACATCTGCGCTTAGACCTTGTCTTTGTCGGTCTCGGGGGTAACGTCCTTGGCCATCTCGGAGGCGTCCTGTTCCAGCTCATCCGCGCCCTCGCGAACGCCCTTCTTGAACGAGGTGATGCCTTTGCCCACTTCGCCCATCAGCGAGCTGATTTTACCACGGCCAAACAGCACCAGGACCACAACGGCGATCAGCAGCAGGCCGGGAAGGCCGATATTGTTAAGTGGCATGATTTTTCTCCTTTAGTCGGAAACTTGTTCTGTTGAACTCAAGCGCCGCGTTTCCTCTGCGATTCGAAACAGAAGAAACCCAATAATCGCGCTGGTAAAGATGCTAATCACGGTCCACAGCAGAAAGCTTCTACCTTTTTTATTGGCAGCCCAGCCAACCAGAACAGGCAAAAGAAGAAAGAATGCAATCAGTATCAAGCCCGGTAGGCCGATATTGTTAAGCATGTCTTATCTCCTTCTCGTCAGCGCCACGCACCGGGAATGTGATCTGGAACCGTGTCTACGCCTGACGAGCCGTGAACAACAGTGCGCCAGATCAAATCCACGTTCGAATTCGCCCTGTTCACGCGTTTTTTGGGCGCTGGATTTTCCCAACTGACAGGTTTATGTCAGTTGTACGTGACTAGGAAGAGATCATCGAAACCAGGTCAACGGAGATTGAAATGACCCATGTTGCCGAAATCGTCACCTTTTCCCTCGCTGACAGCACCACACCCGAGGCGTTCGTGAAGCTCAGCCAAACCACCGAAGCCTTCGTGCGAGCGGCCCCCGGCTTTGCGCATCGACAGCTGAGCCAGGGCGAGGATGGCCGCTGGACCGACTACGTGGTCTGGACCGATATGAAAGCCGCACAGGACGCCGCCGCGCAGTTCCCGCAACAAGACTTCGCTGCCGCCTTGATGACGGCAATCAAGCCCGACAGCATCCAGATGCGTCACGAGAAAGTGCTATGGAACATGACCGCTTAAACGCGGTTCGGACGGCGTGACATGCGCCGCACGGATCGCCTGTTTGACATCATTCAAATCCTGCGCGACGGCAAATTGCACCGCGCGCAGGACATAGCGGACCGGCTCGAGGTGTCGGTCCGCACGATCTATCGCGATATGGATACGCTGGTCGCCTCGGGCGTCCCGGTCGAGGGTGAGCGCGGCGTGGGCTATATGGTGCGCGAACAGATCACTCTGCCGCCGCTGAACCTGACCCCAGCCGAGCTTGAGGCGCTGAACCTTGGCATGGCGATCGTTGCCCAGGCCGCCGACCCCGATCTGAAAACCGCAGCCGAGACGCTCGCAGACAAAATCGACGCAGTTCTTCCCACGCAGGTGATCGCCGAGGCCGACACCTGGAAATTCGCCGTCTACCCCTTTGCCGATGCCGCGCGTGGACTGGCCCATATGGCCCCGATCCGCGCCGCCATAAAATCGCGCCAGAAACTGCACCTCAGCTACCGCCGGATCGACGGCACACTGACCGACCGCACAATCCGCCCCCTAAACATGGAATATTGGGGGCGCGTTTGGACCCTCACCGCCTGGTGCGAGCTACGTCAGGGCTTCCGCGTCTTCCGCATCGACCTGATCGAAGCTGTCCAACCCCTGCCCGAACTCTTCACAGATGAACCCGGCAAACGCCTAAGCGACTTCGACCCCAAAGCGTGATCCGCCCTTCATCTGGCCAAAAATATCCCCGCCGGAGGCATAGCCCGGAACGGGCCATTTCCTATTTCAAAAAAGGCTCAGGATCGACCGCTTCGAACCCTTTGCGAACCTCGAAATGCACATAGGCATTGTCACCGTCCCGCAGGGCGGCAATCTTCTCACCGCGACGCACCCGATCTCCCTTTTTAACGGTGATACCGTCCACATTGGCATAAACAGTCAGCAGATCATTGTTGTGCTTGATCACAATGATCGGAACCTGATCTGCATCCGCAGTGATCGCCGCGACAGTGCCGCTATCGGCCGCTTTTACCGCGGTGCCCGGAGCCGCCGCGATATCGATCCCCTCGTTCTTGCCTTTCTGGTAGGTCCGAATGATCGAACCAGTCACCGGCAAACCCAGCGCCGAGTTGCTCTGAGACGTCGGCGCTTCCGCCGTCACATCCGGCGCAGGCGGGGCTGCCACAACCTCTTCGTCAGGCAAAGGCTGGGTGGCACTTGGAGGCGTCGGCGTGGGTGAGCCTTCACCCGGCTGAGTCACATTAGTCGCCGGTTCCTCTGTCTGGCGTGGCGGCGTCTGGGTTTTAACCGGGATCAGCAAATACTGGCCTTCGCGCACGGTGAAATCGGAATCCAATCCGTTCCAATCGGCCAGTGCATCCACCGGCACGTCATAAAGGCGCGAAATCGTAAACGCGGTTTCCCCCCGCTTGACCTGATGCCGGATGGGCTCCGGCCCCGAGGCCACCGGTGCAGGCGCTGCCGCCGGCTGCGCAGGCGCAAGGGTCGAGGTACGCACAGACCCATCGGTCGGTGCTTCATCAATCGCAGTCCCGGCAATCGTGGCAATATCGACGTTGCCCGACGTCGCACTGACCGCACGCGGCAACGCGATCACCTCGCCATCCCGCAACGTATCGGTCGGCTTCAAACCGTTGAATACGGCCAGCTCCCCTTCGGGCAATCCGACCCGCGCCGCCACGTCGCTGACCTTGTCGCCGCGCCGAGCGATGGCGACTTGGTAGGTGGGATAAGTAATGACCCCGCGTGCATCGGGCGCAGGGCGCCTTGTGGTGGCCGATTGCGCCGCGTCAGCGGTCGAAAACCCGCCTACCTGACCGCGCAGATCATAGTCCAGCGGGCCTTCACACCCGGCCAGAACCACCATTGCCACCATGCCGCTTGCGCAGCGGAGCGTCGCTGATTTGGAAACTGCTCTCATTTTACCGTCCTCATCACCTGCCCCTGTTGACCGGGGTTCGGGTGGGTTCCTCAGAATAAACTTCTACGCCTCGTCTTTTCCCAGCCCTTCCAGCAAGGGCACGAAACGAACAGGCAACAATTCGTCATAGTCCAGGCCGGTTTCGGTCCGTCGCACACGGATCAGAGTTTGAACCGCATCCGACTGCCCCACCGGCAATACCATGATACCGCCGATTTTGAGCTGCGCCAAGAGCGGGCCCGGAGGGTCCTCAGCCGCCGCGGTCACAATGATACGATCAAACGGCGCCTGTTCAGGCAAACCAAATGAGCCGTCCGTCAACATCGCGGTCACATTGGTCAAACCCAGCTCGCGGAACAACGCGCCGGTTTCCCGCACCAATCGCTTGTGACGCTCAACTGTGTAAACCCGGCGGGCCAACTTGGACAGGATAGCCGCCTGATAGCCCGACCCGGTCCCGATCTCGAGCACAGTATCGCGTGGCCCCACATCCAGCGCCTGCGTCATCAGCCCCACGACCGACGGCTGGCTGATCGTCTGCCCGCAAGCAATCGGCAACGGCGTGTCCTCATAGGCGCGCTCGGCAAACAGGCCCCTGACGAACTGGCCCCGGTCGATCTGTTCCATCGCCGCCAACACACGCTTGTCTGTCACGCCACGTGACCGAAGCGCAAACAGGAACTGCATCTTGGTTTCTGCACTCAAGCCCGTCATTCGATCGACTTCAAGGTCTCAAGCGTGTCATGCGCTGTCAGGTCCGCACGCATCGGCGTGACCGAGATATAGCCCGCCAGATTGACCGCCGCATCCGTCCCGGGCGCGGTCGGATTGTGCTGATAGCCGCCCTTGATCCACAAGAACCGCCGCCCTGAGGGCGAGCTGTGTGGTTCGACCGAGAAATGCGTGTCACGGCGAAAGCCCTGCGGCGCCACGCGGGTGCCCAGCACCTCATCTGCGGGAACGGGCGGGAAATTCACGTTATAAAACAGGCGGTAATCGCCCTGCTCGGCCGGGGTCGCGTCCAAGATCTTGCGCACAAGATCCGCCCCAAACCGGGCGGCGGCCTCGAACGGGTCGTCCAGCCCCAGATTGCGCGGGCCAAAGTATTGCGACAGGGCTATCGCTGGGACACCCTGCAAAGCGGCTTCCATCGCGCCACCGATCGTTCCGGAATAGAGCGTATTTTCGGCCGAGTTATTGCCCCGGTTCACCCCGGACAACACCAGATCGGGCAGTGCATCCTTCATCACATCATGCAGACCGGCCAGCACGCAATCGGCGGGCGAGCCCTCGGCGGCATAGCGACGTTCACCCAGCTTGGCGACCATCATCGGATGGGTATAGCTGATGCAATGGCCCACGCCGGATTGCTCGAATGCTGGCGCAACGACCCAAACCTCTCCGTCGGGTCCGGCAAGCTGGGCGGCGATTGCCTCAAGCGTGATCAGGCCCGGTGCATTGATGCCATCATCATTGGTCAGAAGAATACGCATATGCCCCATCCATCCCTGCGTTTTTCCCTTGATAGACCCGGCCCCGCGCCTCGGCAAGCGACGCGCACGCGCAATCTGCGGCATTCGCGCACCAGTTGGGTCTAAAATGCCACGTCAGGCATTAATCGGGGAAAACAAAGCACCGGTCGCGGCGAATGGTCAGCCACATAACGCGCCCCGGCTGCGGTACAAAGACATTCGGCACCGTGGCCTTCAGGATCGAACCGTCATAGTCCATGCGGAACTCAACCAGGCTTTCATTGCCCAGAAAGCGCGCCCGCTGGACCACGCCACGCGCGGCCACCCCATCAGTCGGTGTGGGCAGCGGTCCTTTGCCGTTTCGGTCGAAATCCAGTTTGACGTGCTGCGGGCGGAAGACGATCTCAACGTCCGTGCCGTCAGGTACACCCGGCGCAAGAAACTGGCCGAATGGCGTTTCCGCCAGAGCTCCGTTAACTTGCGCCTTCAACACATTGACATCACTGAAGAATGCAACCGCCGCCTTATCCGCTGGCCGGGTATAGACATTATAGGGCGCGCCTTGCTGCACGATCTTACCACGCCGCATCAGGGCAATCTCATCGGCCATGCGCATCGCCTCTTCCGGCTCATGCGTCACCAAAACCACAGCGGCGTCTTCTTCTTTGAGGATTGCCAGCGTTTCATCCCGGATACCGTCGCGCAGACGATTGTCCAGCCCCGAGAACGGCTCGTCCATCAACATGATCCGGGGACGCGGCGCCAAAGCCCGCGCCAGTGCGACCCGTTGTTGTTCGCCACCCGACAGATGATGCGGATAGCTGTCGACGAAGCGCATCAGATCAACCTTGGTCAGCAATTCCTCGACCCGCGCGCGTTTTTCGTCCTTGTGGCCCTTCAGACCGAAAGCCACGTTGTCGGCCACGCTAAGATGAGGAAACAAGGCAAAGTCCTGAAACATTAGCCCAATCTCGCGCCGCTCGGGCGGGACACGAAACACCGTGTCGCAGATCAGCTTGCCATCCACATAAATCTGGCCGGACTCCTGCATCTCGACCCCGGCGATCATACGCAGCGTGGTCGACTTGCCGCAGCCCGACGGCCCCAGCAAACACGTCACCTGCCCCGCCTGAACACTCAGCGAGACATCATCCACCACAATGCGCCCTTCATACCGGGCGACCAAATTGCGGATTTCCAGACGTGGAGGCGTTGAATTCACTGTCACCGAAGGACCCCGTTGCCTTTCCCGATCAATTTCATCGGGCTTAGGCGGGGATAGCAACCCCGCCGTTCAGGCGCAAGCGGTCAGCAGCACCCGCCCGAGACGGCTTCACCGGTGCTGGCACTGGTGGCTTCGAATGGGCTTTCCCCTCCACAACCTTCGAAGATGCCATAATGGGTCGAGAAATCGCCGATAAACTCGAAATGGCGCGCAAATCGCGTGTCTTTCAGCATCATCCAGGTGTTGCCACAGACCGGAAAGACCTTGCCCGCCTCGATCGCGTGATGGTCGTCCAGCTCGAACAGATGCGGCGCGTGGGGGATCGTGCCCTTGTAGATCACCGCTTGGCCGTAATCCTCGCAAGCTGGTTCCAGTTCGGGCAGTTTGAACAGACGATACTTGGCCGACAGGAAGCTCAAGGGCGCAACCCGCTCTTCCAGCACCGGGTTTTCGATGGTCAGCGGGCGATGCGTCACCCGGCGCGGATCGGCAAACCCGGCCTTGCGCGAGATCGACAGGAAATCATTCCAATAGAGCGCGCCCGACAGGCACTCCCCATACAAAACCTCATCCTCGGCCATTGCGGCGGGGATGCGGCGGTCAGCATAGACGTCCGAGAAATACATCTCGCCGCCATCTTTCAGCAGACGGTGCGCGCCGCGCAGAACGGCCTCTTTATCGGTGGCCAGATTGATCACGCAGTTCGAAACGATGATGTCGAAGGAACCGGGCTCAAGGTCCAGCTCGTCCAGCTTTTCGATATAGCCGTGGTGGAATTCCACATTCGACGCACCATGGCCGAACGCTTGCGCGTGATATTCTTGATGAGCGCGGGCCACATCCAACTGTTCGGGCGTCATGTCCACGCCGACCACGCGGCCATTTTCGCCAACCATCGCCGACAGCGCATAAACGTCGCGCCCGGCACCACAGCCCAGATCAAGGATGCTCATCCCTTCCAGATCCAGCGGTGCAATCAGACCGCAGCCATAGTAACGCGTCAGCACATCATCATGAATTTTTGAGAGAATTTTCTTTACATGATCCGGCATGTCATCGGGCGTGCAGCAGGCATTGGTCTGCAAATCCGCGCTACTTTGAAGGACGTCACCGTAATAGTTCTGCACCGATTCATGCTTCATCGAAGGTATCCCCTGTGTCTGGTAGGGGATCAGCTAATGCAGCAAGGGCCGTGGCGCAATCCGCACATGTGCGATTTTACAAAAGCGTTACCCGAGCAGGTCGAAATCCACGGCAGCGCGCACCTGCCCGTTCACCTGAACCTCCAGCCGGTGTGGGCCGGGCACCAGTTTGAACGTGGTCGCATTGCCCTTGAGCTTGTGGGTCTTGCTTAGCGTCAGCGCACCATCCCGCAGCGCGGTCTGTTTCAATTTGTGCACCTTGGCCGAGGTTTTACCGCCAGGGCGTTGAAAGTGAATGATATAATCCACTAGAATGGGCTGGTCTCCGGCACCACTGAGCGCCACATCGAAATTCAGCGCACCCCCGATCCGGGCATCGCCTTGCACCTGAATATCGGCCGAAATCGCCGCGTCAGGATCATAGCCCAGCATCTTCATCGCGCCGGGATGTCCGGATTTCACCAATCCACGCAGGGTGTGGCTGGTCATCCAGCGCAACTCATCTGCGTCCTGCCCGCCCTCGCGCCATTGCTGCAGACGGTCCAGCACCAGATCGGGGTCTTTCTTGGTGATATCGTTCAGATGGTTCGCCACCGACCGCGTCACGTATCGCGTCGGATCGCTGTGCAGGCGATCCAGCAAAGGCAACGGGTCGGTCAGTTCCAGGCACACCGCCTGCCCCCATGGCAAACGCGGGCGAGTGCCTTCGCTGACCAAGCGCCGAACATGATAGCTGTCATGCGCGCACCACGCCTGCATCCTGTCCAGCACCTTGTCCTGATGGGCGTTCAGGAACGGGCGAATGGCCCATTCCATCGAGAATCTCTGCGTCAGTTCCTCAAGCACGCCCAATGCCAGATCGGGATGGGCGAGGCCAACGGCCACTACCCAATCGCCCAAGGGTGCAAAGATGAAATCACCGAAATCATCATCTGTCTTTGACGGGTCCAGCGGCGGTGGCAGCGCACTTAACAGCCTAGGCGCAATGTCCGGCAGCGCGCCGGGGATGGCCTGTTGAAGGCAGTCGGCTATCCACGCCATGCGCTCTTTCAATTCCAGATCCAGCAGGCGGGACATGACCTGAACCTCGAACGCCTCTGCCTCGAAAACGGGGTCGGCCGCCGAAAAAAGCCCCGCCAGATAGCGGGTCTTTTCTGCATTAAACAGCTGGTCTTTTAGTGAAAAATTCTGCGCCATCGCCTACATCGTCAAATTGGTTCCGCCACCGTCCAGTAGGATGTTCTGGCCCACGATAAAGCCCGCATGTTGCGAACACAGAAAGGCGCAGGCAGCCCCAAATTCCTGCCGTGTGCCATAGCGGCGCGCAGGGATCGTGGCGGCGCGCTCTGCACGGGCGTCTTCCATCGAGATGTTCTTTTGCAGCGAAACCGCACTATCTAGGGACTCCGCGCGGTCAGTGGCGTGGATACCCGGCAGCAGATTGTTGATTGTCACCCCTTGCGGGGCTACCTGCCGCGCGGTTCCCGCGACGTAGCCGGTCAACCCAGTCCGCGCCGCGTTCGACAGGCCCAGCACGGCAATCGGCGCGCGCACCGATTGCGAAGTGATATTGACCACACGGCCCCAGCCCTTTTCCATCATCCCCGGCAACAACGCCTTCATGAAAGCAATCGGTGTCAGCATGTTGGCATCCAGCGCCTTGATGAAGTCTTCACGCTCCCAATCCGACCACATACCCGGAGGCGGACCGCCCGCATTTGTCACAAGGATATCAACACCCTGTGCGGCTTCGATCACCTGCGCCTGCCCCTCGGTCGAGGTCACATCACAGGCCACCGTCTGAACATCAATGCCATAGGTGTCCCGCAAGCGCGCGGCTTCGGCCTCAAGCGCCTCGGCTCCGCGGGCGTTCATCACCAGATTGACACCGGCCTCGGCCAAAGCTTCGGCACAGCCCAGACCCAAACCCTTGCTGCTGGCACAGACCAGCGCGCGTTTTCCTTTGATACCTAGATCCATCTGATCCTCCCCATCTGTTATTGTTGCCATGTCTAGCACCGGCCAGACAGAGAAGACCAGATTTCAAGCAATATCAGTAAAAGAACTCTTCCCGAACGATCTTGCCATTTGCGACGTGATAGACACCAACTTCTTTCATATCAAAGGCTTCACCGGTCTCTTTTACCTTACCTTGTACCTCGAAGATCACGGCAAAACGGTCTTCACCATGGGGCATCGGGTCGCTGACCGAGGCACCGGAAACCTCATGCGCGCCTTCCCACCATTCATGTTTGCCCCGGATCGCGTCGCGACCGTGGGTTTCGCGGCCCATATCCATGAAATCCTGCGCTTCGACCGAGACGGCATCCTCAGCATAGAGTTTCTCAAGATTTTCCTTGGCGCGGTCCTCGCGGCAACCTGCGACCAGCTCGTCGGCAATCTCTTTCAAATTCATTGTCTCTCTCCACTATTTGTTCACTATATGTTCCTATTGCCACAGGTGTATGATTCGAACCACCCCCTTTGTCTTGCCTCGGCAAGATTCCCCGCCTATACGCGCGAATATGCTTGATACCTCGAACCAACCCACCCTGCCGCCCGAGATCGCCCGTCGCCGGACCTTCGCGATCATCTCGCACCCTGATGCGGGCAAAACGACGCTGACGGAAAAGTTCCTGCTTTATGGCGGCGCGATCCAGATGGCCGGTCAGGTGCGCGCTAAGGGTGAGGCGCGGCGCACGCGCTCGGATTTCATGCAGATGGAGAAGGATCGTGGTATCTCGGTTTCCGCCTCGGCCATGTCGTTTGATTATGGGAACTTCCGGTTCAATCTGGTGGACACGCCCGGCCACAGCGATTTCTCGGAAGATACCTATCGCACTCTGACTGCCGTGGACGCCGCCGTCATGGTAATCGACGGCGCGAAAGGTGTGGAAAGCCAGACGCAGAAACTGTTCGAGGTTTGCCGCCTGCGCGATCTGCCGATCCTGACCTTCTGTAACAAGATGGACCGCGAAAGCCGCGATACGTTCGAGATCATTGACGAGATTCAGGAAATGCTGGCCATCGACGTCACGCCCGCCGCGTGGCCGATTGGCGTGGGTCGCGATTTCATCGGCTGCTATGACATGCTGCGCGACCGGCTGGAACTGATGGACCGCGCCGACCGCAACAAGGTAGCCGAGAGCATTCAGATCGACGGTCTGGATGACCCAAAACTAGCCGAACATGTTCCCGAGCACTTGCTTGAGAAACTGCTGGAAGAGGTCGAGATGGCGCGCGAATTGCTGCCCGCGCTGGACCCGCAGGCGGTTCTTGAGGGGCATATGACCCCCATCTGGTTCGGTTCGGCGATCAACTCGTTCGGTGTCAAAGAACTGATGGAGGGCATCGGCGCTTACGGCCCGCAGCCGCAAGTGCAATCGGCCGAACCACGTCAGATCGCGCCGGATGAAAAGAAGGTCGCAGGCTTTGTCTTCAAGGTTCAGGCCAATATGGACCCCAAGCACCGCGACCGGGTGGCCTTTGTACGGATGGCCTCGGGCCATTTCAAACGCGGCATGAAACTGACCCATGTGCGGTCCAAGAAGCCCATGGCAATCTCGAACCCGGTGCTGTTTCTGGCCTCGGATCGCGAACTAGCGGATGAAGCATGGGCCGGTGACATCATCGGCATCCCCAACCATGGCCAGCTGCGCATCGGCGACACGCTGACTGAAGGTGAGGCGCTGCGCGTGACCGGCATCCCGTCCTTCGCGCCGGAATTGCTGCAAGGCGTGCGTGCGGGCGACCCGATGAAGGCCAAGCACCTGGAAAAGGCACTCATGCAATTTGCCGAGGAAGGCGCAGCCAAGGTGTTCAAACCCTCGATTGGGTCGGGCTTTATCGTGGGTGTCGTCGGCGCGCTGCAATTCGAAGTGCTCGCCAGCCGGATCGAGATGGAATACGGCCTGCCCGTGCGGTTTGAGGCGTCTCAGTTCACATCCGCCCGCTGGGTCAGTGGTGACAAGGTGGCGGTGGACAAGTTCGTCAACGCCAACAAGCAGCACATCGCGCATGATCATGACGGCGACATCGTCTACCTGACACGTCTGCAATGGGATATCGACCGGGTGGTGCGGGACTATCCTGACCTGACCCTGACTGCGACCAAGGAAATGATGACGTGACCGGCCAAAGGGCCGCGCATGGGCGCTAAACCGACCTGGGGAACTGTCTCGACGGTACGGGGGACGGCCCCGGACATCCTGCGTTTAGTGGCCTATCACCTCGACCTTGGGGTGGATCGGATGCATGTCTATCTGGACGAACCCTGCCCCAAGGCCTTCAACGCCCTGAACCGGCATCCAAAGGTTGAGGTCCGCAATTGCGACGACGGGTTCTGGGCCAATCGTAAGCGGGAGCGCCCCGACAAGCACCAGGTGCGCCAGACAGCCAACGCTTCATTCACTTACCGAAAGGCCAGCGAAGACTGGTTGCTGCATATTGATCTGGACGAGTTTCTGTGGCCCGACCGCCCGGTAGCCGATCTGCTGGACGAGGTCGCGCAGGGTACCCCTTATATCCGCGTACGCCCGGAAGAGGCAGTGGCCGACGCCAAGGACCTGTACAAAGCCTATATCCCGTCCGGGCCTGATCGTGCCGCAACGGTGCAGGCGCTCTATCCCAACTATGGGGCTTTCGTGAAGGGTGGGTTTCTCAGTCACCTGCAAGGCAAGGTGTTTGCTCGCACCGGTTTGCCAGGCATCAACTTCCGCATTCACGGGTTGTTCCAGCATGGGGAACGCCTGATCTGCAAAGCGGAACTTGCCGAGGCTGCGCTCTGCCACCGGCACGCCCCGGATTGGGATCACTGGCTGGCGCATTACCGGTTCCGACTTGAGCGTGGGTCATACAAACCCGGAATGACGCCAAATGTCCCGCGGGATGAGGGCGGGATGAACATGAACGAACTGCTCAGCTGGATCGAAAGCGAGGACGGTGTCGACGGTTTGCGCGCGTTTTTCGATGAGATCAGCGGCGCGCACCCCGAGGTGCGGGCACGGCTTGAACAACACGGGTTGATCCGGCATCGGCCACTGGATCTGGACCGGAAGCTTGCGAAACATTTCCCCGGAAGCATCTGAATTGTTGCATTAAATCTGCACAGTATCGGAGCACAGGGGTCTGAAACCCTCTTCATTTGACCCTGCCCAACGTTTTTGTTATGTCCCGCCTCAGCCGAAATGCGCGGGATACGCATGGCCATCCGGGCCCGGCACACCTTCATACGCGCGGGCCAGGTCGAGTGTCCGCAAAAACCGGACATACATGACAAAGTTTAACGAACTGAACCTGAACCCAAAGGTCCTCAAAGCCATTGAGGAAGCCGGATACGAAACCCCCACCCCGATTCAGGCCGGAGCGATTCCACCTGCGCTTGAGGGCAAGGATGTACTGGGCATCGCGCAGACCGGCACCGGCAAAACCGCCAGCTTCACGCTGCCGATGATCACTCTGCTGGCCCGTGGCCGCGCCCGTGCTCGGATGCCGCGCTCGCTGGTGCTGTGCCCGACGCGGGAACTGGCCGCGCAGGTGGCTGAGAATTTCGACACCTACACCAAGCACCTGAAACTGACCAAGGCGCTGTTGATCGGCGGTGTCAGCTTCAAGGAACAGGAAGCGCTGATCGACCGGGGCGTGGATGTTCTGATCGCCACTCCGGGCCGCCTGCTGGACCATTTCGAACGTGGCAAACTGCTGCTGACCGGCGTTCAGATCATGGTGGTGGACGAGGCCGACCGGATGCTGGATATGGGGTTCATCCCCGATATCGAGCGCATCTTCTCGCTGACCCCGTTCACCCGTCAGACGCTGTTCTTCTCAGCCACCATGGCGTCCGAGATTGAGCGCATCACCGACACATTCCTGTCTGCCCCTGCCCGGATCGAGGTTGCCCGTCAGGCCACCGCGTCCGAGACGATCGAACAGGGCGTGGTCATGTTCAAAGGTGGCCGCCGCGACCGCGAGGCCAGCGCCAAGCGCAAGGTTCTGCGCGCGCTGATCGACGCCGAGGGTGAAGGCTGCACCAACGCGATCATTTTCTGCAACCGCAAGACGGATGTGGATATCTGCGCGAAATCGCTGAAGAAATACGGCTATAACGCCGCCGCCATTCACGGCGATCTGGATCAGTCGCAGCGCATGAAAACCCTGGACGGATTCCGCGACGGCTCACTGCGCCTGCTGGTGGCCTCGGACGTGGCCGCACGGGGGTTGGATATCCCCTCGGTCAGCCATGTGTTCAACTTTGACGTCCCCGGCCATGCCGAGGATTACGTTCACCGCATCGGTCGCACCGGTCGAGCGGGGCGCGAGGGAAAGGCGATCACGATCTGCTCGGGCCGCGATGAAAAGGCGCTGGATGCGATTGAGAAGCTGATCCAGAAGGACATTCCCCGGCTCGACAATCCGGTCAAGGAAGAGCCCAAGGACGAAAAGCCCAAGCGCGCGAAAAAGATTAAGCCGGTCGACGAGGCAAAGGTCGACAAAAAACCCGAGCGCAAGAAGGACGCGGACCGCCGAAAGGACAAGGAACTGCGTGGCCGTGGTCGCCGCACCGATTCAGGTCCGGCGGTTGTTGGCATGGGTGATCACCTGCCCAGCTTCATAGCGCTGAGCTTTGACGAACGCCGCGCAGGCGTAACGGCGCTAGCCGAGGCGGACGCCTCTTAAATCGTTAGCACCAGGGCCAGGATTGAGGCCCCCAGCAATGCCATCCCGGCGATCTCGCGCCGGGTGATGGTTTCGCGGAAGAACAGGATCGAGGCGAACAGGCTGAGGATCAGTTCAACCTGCCCCAACGCCTTCACATAAGCCGCATTCTGCAATGTGAAGGCGAAGAACCAGCAAAACGACCCGCTTAGACTGGTGAGGCCTACGAAGACGCCGGTGCGCCGCGTCTCCCACACCGCACGCAGTTCGGCGCGGTCTCGCCACAGCAGCCACAGCCCCATGCTGACGAATTGGAATGTCACAACAACGGCCAGCGTCACCAATGCGCGGAACCATGCGTCGATCTCGCCAAGCTGTAGCGATGCGCCCCGGTAGCTGACCGAGGAAAAGGCGAACAGAATCCCCGACCCCAGCCCCAGCCGTGACGCGCGATTGGTCAGGTGTTTCCACCACGCACCGTCCCCTCCGGGGTTTTTCGACAGCAGCAGAACTGCGGTCAGGCCCATCAGAATGGCGACTAGCGCTCCGGCTGAAACCTGGTCGCCCAGCACAAGGAAACCGACGACAGCGGTCTGGATCACCTCGGTTTTCTTGAACGTGATTCCGACCGCGAAGTTGCGCTGCTTGAACAAGGAGACCACACAGATGGTTGCCAAGATCTGCGTTGTGCCGCCAATGGTCGCGAACAGCCAGAACAGGGGTGGCATCGAAGGCAAAGACAACTCGCTGAGTTGCAGTGCAGCCCAAAGCGCCAGAACGGCCAACGGCATCGAATAGGCAAATCTGGCAAAGGTCGCACCTGCGGCGGACAATTTCACGCTGCTCAGTGATTTTTGCAGCATGAACCGCACGGTCTGAAACGAGGCGGCGGCGATGGTGACAGGTATCCAGAGGCTCATACCGCCCCTTGTGGCCGCAATTTACCCCTTTGGCCAGAGCGGATGCGGCACCGGATCCTTGGCCTTTAGGAAATGGGCCCGAAACACCTGCGCGTAAGAGCGATAGACATAAGCCTCGTTCCGCGCCAAGTACGTGTCTTGCCCTGCGCGATACAAGGCGGGCAACCGGTACCACGGCGCCGCTGGATTCATGTGATGAACCACGTGCAGGTTGTTGTGAAGAAAGAGAAAGGCCAAGGGCCCTCGATCTTCGATGATCACCGTACGAGCCGAAGCCCGATCATGGGCGCGGTGTTCAAGAAAGGTTCGGATCTTCACCAAGCCTAGCCCCAGATATGCAGCCAGTACATAGGCCCAGATTGGCATGGGCGACAGCGACACAATCCACAGCACCACCAGAACTCCGCATAGATGCAATGCCCAGGCAAGCAGGATATCTGGTTGCAAAACGGACCGTAACTCATTCCGTATGAACACAAATTGACCAATGGCCGGACCCAACACGATGCGCCCTAGTAACGTATTGTTCACTGCCAGCAAGCGTTTCTGCCAACCGCGCAGAGCTGCCCAGACCTGTGGATCCAGATAGTTAGATTCGGGATCGTCATAGGGGTCGGTCAGCGTCGCATCCCGATGATGTGCCAGATGCTGGTCGCGGAACCGGCGGTACGGAATGAACAGCGTTAACGGCAACGCCATCAACGCCTCATTCAACGCCTTTTGCCGAAAGGGGTGGCCGTGGATCGCTTCATGCGTCAGCGAAGAATGCAGTGCCGCCACGACGCCCACCAATGGCACAGCGGCCCAAACCGGCAAATAAAACAGCATTGCCGACCACGCCCCATAGCACCCAAGGATCAGGGCAAGGGTGCCCCATTCAGGCCCTGCACGCTCAGACATTGCGGCCCCATGAGATACCTGCCCATATACGTTCGTAAATCACGTAGAGCGTCAGGCCGATGGCCGTGTTGACCAAAGCCAAACCGCCCCCGATCGCGGCTGAGCCGGTTGCGACCAACCCCACAACGGTCATCACCACAAGGCCCTCCGCATTCCACAATACGGCCTTCACGACTGATCTGCGTCGTGTCTCCATTCCGTCACCCATATTTTTGTTATGGCTTAAGAATTACGGATCACGCAGATGGTGAACATTCTGAATGTGATTAACAAAATTCATCATTTGTGATAAAACCAAACACATGTCCGAAAATATCGACAAACGAGACCGTGCCGCACAGTTCCGCCTCCGCCTTGCCCGCGCGATGGAGGAGCGGCACGTGAGCCAAAGTGCTCTGGCGCGAAACATCGGCGTAGATCGCTCGACCGTGTCGCAACTGCTGACCGGCGATGGAGCGCGTTTGCCGAATGCGCATGTGGTTGGCGGCTGCGCGTCAGCGCTGGGAGTTTCGGCGGATTGGCTCCTGTCGCTCTCGGACCGACCTGAAAGCGCGGCTGAACTTTTGGCGGGTGCGCTAACTGTGACTGAGGCCGCCCGCGCGTTGGTGGATGAGCGGATATTCGAATGGCATCAAGAGGCCGCCGGATACAAAATCCGTTATGTTCCAGCGACTTTGCCGGACATGTTAAAGACCCGCGCCGTGCTGGAATGGGAGTATGCACCGCATCTGGGGCGGACGGCAGATCAGGCCATCGGCGCATCTGAGGACCGGTTGACCTGGATGCGCCGAGCGCAGTCGGACTACGAAATTGCCATGCCTTTGTTTGAAATCGAAAGCTTCGCAAGCGCAACGGGATATTACCGAGGGCTGGATCTGCAAACACGTCAGGATCAGATCGACCATCTACTTGCTCTGTGCGACCAACTCTACCCGCGCCTGCGCATCTATCTGTTTGATGCAAAAAGGCTTTATTCGGCACCAGTCACGATCTTTGGCCCCTTGCTCTGCGTGTTCTATGCGGGCAGCCACTATATGGCGTTCCGCGACCGTGACCGGATCGAAACGTTCACCCGCCATTTTGACACTCTGGTCCGCGAGGCCGACGTCACCGCGCGGGATTTTCCCGGCCATCTGCGCGCGCTACGCGACAGTATGCGTTGAACTCAATCCTGTGCTAACGTCACTGGGCGCGAACCCTTTCGCATTCCGATTATGAACGGAGGAGCACAGGAATGGACGCAATGCAAACCGCCCAATACGCACGGGCCTTATATTCCGCCCACGGAGACAGAGCCGAGGCGGAAGCTGCGCAGAAGATGCGTGAATGCGAGGCCGCCGGAAATATGCAACAGGCACAGGATTGGCAGGCGGTCCGCCAGACCATCCGCCAGATTCGTGGTCCCAATCAGGGCTAAATCTTGGGGTCGGGGTTGACGGTTTGCCCGTCCACCGCGATCACTTGCCCAGAAACCAGCCGCGCCGCGTCTGACGCCAGAAACACGGCCATATCGGCAATGTCGCGCCCCTCGACAAACCGCCCCATCGAGGTACCTGCGGCATAGCCGTTATACACCTGATCGCGGGTCATGCCTTTGGCATTGGCCTCGCGGGCCAGAACGCCCTCCATCCGGGGGCCTTCGACCGCGCCGGGGCAGATCGTATTGCAACGCACGCCGTGAGGGCCAAGTTCCATCGCCAGCGTTTTGGCCAGTCCGATGACACCCCATTTCGCCGCCGCATAGGGCGCGCGATTGGGATATCCGTATTGCCCGGCCGTAGACGAAGTGATGATGATCGCCCCACTGCCCTGACGCTTGAGGATCGGTGCCGCGTATTTTGCGCATAAAAACGCCCCCTCTAGGTTGACCGCCAGACAGGCACGCCATTCGTCAAGCGCCACATCCTCGACCAACGCCGTCGGTCCGGCGATCCCGGCATTGGCGCAGAGCGTATCCAGCCCACCCCATTGCGCCGCAATCTCGGCGAACAGGGCGGCAACCGAGGGCTCATCCGCCACATCCACCTGCGACCGTTTCCAATGCTCTGGGCACGCGCTTAACGCCTCCGCATCCAGATCGGCGACCCAGACCTGCGCCCCAACGGCGTCGAACGCCTCGGCCATGGCCCGGCCGACGCCCGAGGCCCCGGCCGTGATCAGAACCCGCCCGCTCATGCAGGTTTACGGATCGCCGCCCCCGCGCCTTCGGGATAAGGCAACCCGGCCTGCGCCTCGGCAATGCGGGCCATGGCCGCCTCGATCTGTGGCGACGGAGCACTTGGACGGCGGGTGTCTAGACTGACATGCAGCAGAAAGCTTTCACCCGTGGCCAGCAGTTTGTCGCCCTCATACATACTGTGGAAAACGTGCAGTTTTTTGCCCTGCCCCAACAGCATCTGCGTGCGCACCTGTATCTTTGCGCCTGCATGAACCTCATCCACATAGCGGATGTGGTTTTCAGCGGTGAAGTAGCTGCCGCCCGAGGCGATATAGTCCGCGTCGCAGCCAATAACCTCCATGAACCGGTCGGTAGCAGCGGCAAAGGCCTCTAGATAACGCGCCTCGTTCATGTGGCCGTTATAGTCCGTCCAATCCAGCGGCACAGCGCGCGACAAGGTCAGGATCGGTTGGCTGAGATCAGCCTGATCGATCGTAGGCAACGCACCGGGTTTCAGCATCGCATCATGCTGGTTCAGTACCGCCCCCGCGCCATAGTTTTGCGCCTTGAGCGCGCGCATCATGCCCACGAGGTTATTGTCGCGGATGCGCTCCAGTTCGCGGATCGTATGCATCCCCGATTGCGCATCCGACTGATCGGCGATCATATCGACCAGTTCATCGGTGAACTCGGGCACATCCATCAGCTTGGTCCAAGGCCATTTCAGCGCTGGCCCAAACTGAGCCATAAAGTGCCGCATCCCGGCCTCGCCTCCGGCCACGCGGTAGGTCTCGAACAGGCCCATCTGCGCCCAGCGGATGCCGAACCCCATACGGATCGCCTCGTCCACCTCTTCGGTGGTGGCGATGCCGTCCTTGACCAGCCACAGCGCCTCGCGCCAAACCGCTTCAAGGAACCGGTCAGCGATATGCGCGTCGATTTCTTTTTTGATGTGCAGAGGGAAGAACCCCACCGATTTCAGGAGCCCCTGCGCACGCTCGACCATCTCAGGCGGGTTCTTGTCCGTCGGTACAAGTTCGATCAGTGGCAGCAAGTACACCGGGTTGAACGGATGCGTCACAACGATCTGTTCGGGCCGTAACGCACCCTCCTGCAATTCCGAAGGTTTGAACCCACTGGTCGACGAGCCAATGATCGCGCCCGGATCACACGCCTCCTGCAACCCCTTGTAAACCTTCAACTTAAGATCCAACCGCTCGGGCACACTTTCCTGAATCCACTCCGCGCCCTGCACGGCCTCAACCATATCTTCATGAAAACTCAGAGAACCCTCGGGTGGCAACGGAACATCACTCAATCCCGGCAGCGAACGCCGCGCATTGTCCAGAACCTCCCCAATCTTGCGCTCAGCTTCAGGATCAGGGTCAAAAACCCGAACATCCCACCCGTTCAGCAAAAACCGCGCGGCCCAACCGCCGCCGATCACACCACCACCAATGATTGCCGCTGTTTTCACGTCGATCCGCCTCTTCATCTGGCTAAAAATACCTCGGGGGTTTGGGGGCTGGCCCCCAATCACGCTTACTTCGCCACCGGCGCGCGCTTGGTCAAACCGAGCTTCTTGCGTACCTCAGCAGGCCCAATGACCTTAGCGCCCATATTTTCAATGATGGTCCCCGCACGCTCGACCAACTGCCAGTTCTCAGCCAGAACACCCTTGTCCAGCCACAGATTGTCTTCCAACCCCACACGCACGTTGCCGCCCGCAAGCACAGTAGCCGCCACATAAGCCATCTGGTTCCGCCCCAAGGAAAACGCACTGAACGTCCAGTCATCAGGCACATTGTTCACCATCGCCATAAAAGTGTTCAGATCATCCGGTGCGCCCCACGGCACCCCCATACACAGCTGAACCAGAGCGTTCGGCTCCAGAATTCCCTCTTTCACCAACTGTTTGGCGAACCACAGATGACCGGTGTCAAAAGCCTCAATCTCGGGCTTCACACCCATATCTGTCATCATCTGCCCCATCGCCCGCAGCGCGCCTGGGGTGTTGGTCATGACGTAATCCGCCTCGGCAAAGTTCATGGTGCCGCAGTCCAGCGTGCAAATCTCAGGCAGACATTCCGCGATATGTGCGACGCGCTCGGAGGCGCCGATCATATCGGTGCCCTCAGCCACCGGAAACGGGCTCTCGACGCCGCCGAACACGATATCCCCACCCATCCCGGCCGTCAGGTTCAGCACTACATCCACATCCGCATCGCGAATCCGGTCCGTCACCTCGCGATACAGGTCCAGCCGTCGGCTGGGTGCGCCGGTCTCGGGGTCGCGCACATGGCAATGCACCACCGCCGCCCCTGCTTTGGCCGCCGCAATCGCGCTGTCGGCAATCTGCTGCGGCGAGCGCGGTACATGCGGGCTGCGATCCTGCGTTCCGCCCGAGCCGGTCACGGCACAGGTGACAAATACTTCGCGGTTCATTTCCAAAGGCATGGCGTTCTCCCCAGCTTATACCCGGTTTTGCCCTGAGTTTTCCCCAGACTTCTCCCCGGCAATCGATTTGCGTTGCCTGCGACTCTGACGCAGCCTTGTGGAAACACTTGCCAGAATGCGAATCAAACTTGATGAAATCCGCAAAAAACATCCTCCAACCCGAACATCGCGCCCTGAAAACGGCTGTGCTGGTGCTGGACGACTGCAACACGCTTAGTTTTGCATCCGCTGTAGACCCCATGCGCGCAGCCAACCGTCTGGCCGATCGCCCCGCCTTTGACTGGGATTATGTCACTGCCACGCCTGAGCCCGCGATGCTGACCAGCGCACTGACCGTACCGGGTATCCCGCTGGCGCGCCTGCAAAGCTGCGACCTGATGATCGTGGTCGCAGGCTTCCAACTGGCGCGCCACGCAACCCCCAGTCTGTTGGCTGGACTACGCCGGATCGCAAACACCGGCGCCACAATGGCAGGCATCGACGGAGGCCCCTGGCTACTGGCCGAAGCAGGCCTGCTGGACGGCCACGCCGCAACAACCCATTGGGAAGATCTGGATAATTTCGCAGCCCGTTTCCCCGAAGTCGACGTCCGCCCCGACCGGTTCGCTGTCTCGCAAAACCGCCTCACCTCAGGCGGCGCAATCCCAGCGGTCGAAATGATGCTGCATATCATCGCCGCCCGCCACGGCGCAGGCTTCGCCGCACGCGTCTCGGGCCTATTCCTCTATGACGGCGCGCCCGACCCCAGCAAACCGCAAAGCCGCACCGGCGCCCCACACCGCCACACAGCGCTGACGGCCAAAGCCAACAGCCTGATGCAATCCGCGCTGGATAACCCCCTGCCGCTGACCAACATAGCCGAGACACTGGGTACCAGCCCCCGCACCCTGCAACAGCAATTCCGCCTGCGCCTGAACACCACGCCGCAAGACCACTACCTGCAACTGCGCCTGGCCGAGGCCCGCCGTCTGGTCACAGATACTGACATGCCGCTGATGGACGTAGCACTAGCCACAGGCTTTGCCTCGCAATCAAGCTTCGCCCGCGCCTTCCGCACGGCCCACGGCCTGTCGGCCCGTGACCTAAGACAAGAACGCGCGCACCCCACCCATCACTGACCGGATCCGCTTTCATCTGGCCAAAAATATCCCGGGGGAGACGCCCGTAAAGGGCGGCGGGGGCAGAGCCCCCGACCCACCGCGAAACCTAGTACGGCATCGGAAAGGCGCGATGGGCCGCGGTGATCTCGCTCAAAACTTCCGAGGACAACTCAAGATCCTTACCCGCAAGGATACGTTCCAGTTGCTTGACCGTCGTGGCCCCGAATATTGCCGACAACATGAACTTCCGTGTCTGGCACCATGCTAGCGACATCTGGACCGGGTCCAGCCCATGCCGATCTGCAATATCAAGATAGGCCGCAACCGCGTCAAACACACGATCTGACTTGCGCCCACCCATCTCGGCATTGATCGACATGCGCGATCCGTCGGGCACCGCACCGCCCTGATACTTACCAGTCAGGAACCCCGCAGCCAAAGGTGAGAACGCCATCAATCCCACATCCTCATGCACGCTCAACTCGGCCATATCGGTATCGAAATGCCGACAAAGCAGTGAATACTCATTCTGAACCGAAGCCACCCGTGGCCCCGCCCCTGCCTCAGCCAAGCGTAACCATTGCGCGGTGCCCCAAGCGCTTTCGTTGGACAGGCCAAAGGCGCGGATATTGCCCTTGTTCACCTGCACCTGCAGCGCCTCCAGACACTCCTGCATGTTGGCCAGCACTTCGTCGGTGTTGTCACCTGCCGGCGCAAAGGTCCAATTCTGGCGGAACATGTAGCTGCCCCGGTTTGGCCAGTGAAATTGGTAAAGGTCGATGCAGTCCGTCTTCAACCGCCGCAGGGATCCCTCGACCGCCTCTGGAATGGTTTGGGCAGAGATTGGAGACCCGTTCCGCGCATGCGTAAACCCTGCTCCTGAATGTTTGGTCGCCAGCACATAGTCACTGCGGCGCGACGGGTTTGCCGCGTTCCAGTTCCCCAAGATCTCTTCGGTGCGCCCCACCGTTTCGGCCGAGATCGGGTTAACCGGATACATCTCGGCTGCGTCGACGAAATTGATCCCGGCCTCCAACGCCATATCCATCTGAATGTGGGCGTCCGCCTCGGATGTCTGGGTTCCGAATGTCATGGTCCCAAGACATAGATCGGTCACCATGATGCCGGTGCGGCCCAAAGGCTTCATTTCCATTTATCACTCTCCTGAAATCTGTACGGCAGGGCCTAAGCCTCGGCCTTCTTCTCCCATCGACCCGAAGCCTCGGACCAGTATTGCGCCGAACAACCTGCGTCAGTCAGTGCTTTCCACTGCCCCCGCGCGTGCTGCACCGCCTGTTCATCATTGCCGTCGAACAGGATGCATACCCGCTCCAACGCGTTCACTTCGTCCGGGGCAACAGCGGCACCGTCAACGGCCATCACACAAGCCGGATCGTTGCCAGCCTGCGGGCCGGTGGTCAGCAAGATGGGCTGATCCGCGTCATGCGGACCTCCCGCAAGACCATGCGGCAGGAACCCATCCTCGGGCCCCAGCCACAGTTTTTCATCCAGCCAGTCCATCCGTGCGGGATCAGTGCCCCGCACGGCAATCCGCCACCCGGCCTGACGCGCCTTGTCCAGCAACGCCGGCAAAGTGTGCTCCAGCGGGCGTTGGGTCAGGTGGTAGAAATAGACAGCCCCCATCCGATTACTCGAAATTGTCCTGCACGAACCGGCTCAGCGCCCGCACGCCCCATCCCGTTGCCCCTTTTGGCGCGTAGGACGTCTCGGACGCGACCGAGGCGACACCAGCGATATCCAGGTGAATCCACGGCGTTTCCTCTTTCACGAACCGTTGCAGGAACTGCGCCGCCGTGATCGAGCCCGCAGGCCGTCCGCCCACGTTCTTCATATCCGCGATGCGCGACTTCAGCATCTCGTCATATTTCGGGCCAAGCGGCATCCGCCACGCGCCCTCATCCTCGGCCTTGGCGGATTTCAGGAAGGCTTCGCAGAACGTATCATTGTTCGAGAAGACGCCCGCATTCTCATGCCCCAGACCGATGATGATCGCACCGGTCAAGGTCGCCAGATCGACCATGCCTACAGGGCTGAAGCGTTCTTGCGCGTACCACATCACGTCGCACAGGACCAAGCGGCCCTCGGCATCGGTGTTGATAATCTCGACTGTATCGCCCTTCATGGACTTGACGACATCGCCCGGACGCGTGGCATTGCCCGAGGGCATGTTCTCGACTAGCCCAACTAGGCCGACCACGTTGGCCTTGGCCTTGCGCTTGGCCAGCGCGCGCATGGTGCCAGCGACAACGCCTGCGCCGCCCATATCCATGGTCATGTCTTCCATGCCACCCGCAGGTTTCAACGAAATCCCGCCGGTATCGAACACAACGCCTTTGCCCACCAGCGCCAGCGGAGAATCGCCCTTGTCGCCACCGTTCCACTGCATCACCACAACCTTCGAGGGGCTAACCGAGCCCTGCCCGACGCTCAGCAATGTGCGCATCCCCAGTTCTTCGAGCTTGTCCTCTTCCAGAACCTCGACCTCAAGGCCCAGTTCCTGCATTTCGACCAAGCGATCGGCGAATTCGGTGGTGGTCAGAACGTTTGCAGGCTCATTGGTCAAGTCGCGCGTCATCCGCACGCCGTCGGCAATGGCGTAGAGCGGCGCAAATGCCACCTCGACCTCATCGGGTTTTTGATGCGCGATCGTGACCGGAGCGGCCGCGTCGGCATCTTTTGTCTTGTGCGCATCGAAATCATAGCTGCGAAGGGCGATACCAAGGGCCAGTTCCTCGGTCCTAATCTGGTTCGCCGCCATGACCAATAGCGCTTTGCCGCCTGCCAGTTTGGCCAGCGCAACACCGCCCTTGCGGGCCTCGGCCGGATCAGGACGGCGGGGCAGAATCAGGATGTCCAGTGCCTCGGCCACCATTCCTCCGGGCCAAGCCAGCGTGATCACGTCACCGCTTTTCACCTTGCCGAAGCGTTCGCTTTCCACCAGTCGTGCGACGGCTCCACGGGTCAGACGATTGGCACGCCGTGCTGCTGGGCCCATCTTACCATCGTCCGTGATGATTATCGCCACGCGCCCCTCGGCCTGTGCCATTACGTCGATGTCGAAAGACTGAAACTGGATCGGGATAAGACTGCTCATGGCGAACTCCTGAAAATCTGTTTCCCAAGACCTAGCCCGCGCTGCCCGGCTTGACCAGATAGCAGTTTTCCCCGACAGGCATTTGCAGTACAGTCGCGAAAAAATTCCGGCAGGTTGGTGGGAGAGTGCAGTGGTAAGACGGGGCAGGCATATGCCGTCGCATATAAGCGCGGCCCGCGGTGTGTCCGACCCGTTGCCTCCCACAAATATTGGTCCGGCAGGATGGGTGCTATGATCCTCGACCGCTACTTCGCCCGCCGCTTCATGCAGAGTTTTTTAGTCATCGGCGCGATTTTCCTGACCCTGCTGATTCTGATCGACCTGATCGAACAGGTGCGCCGCTTTGACGACGAAAACCTGTCCTTCGGACGGTTGCTGCATTTGACCCTGCTGAATACCCCCGCTGCCATCAGCGAGATGCTGCCCCTTTTGGTGATCCTGTCCACAATCGCGCTTTTTGTCGGTCTGGCCCGCAGTTCGGAGCTGGTGGTGACACGCGCCATCGGTCGGTCAGGCATTCGCGCGCTGCTCGCGCCCGCCACGCTGGCGCTGGTCATCGGCGCAGGAGCGGTCGCCCTGCTGAATCCCATTGCGGCTGCCACGTCCGAGGAATATCAACGCCTGTCCGACAGCTACCGCAACAACGGAAGTTCGGCCTTTTCGATCAGCAGCGAAGGCCTGTGGTTGCGACAGGGCTCGCGCAATGGACAATCGGTGATCCACGCGCGGGGCACCGCAAATGGGAACACTTTGGTCCTGAACGAGGTGACGATCATCACCTTTTCACCTGACGGGACACCGAACCAGCAGATCCAAGCAGACGCGGCTGAACTTAAGGACGGGAATTGGATCCTCAGCAACGCAAAGGTTTGGCCGTTGATCCAAGGCGTCAATCCTGAAACCAACGCGGCAGAGCATGAAAGGCTGGAGATTCCGACCTCGCTCACACGTCAGCGTATTCTGGATACATTGGGCGATCAGGGATCCGTGTCGGTCTATGACCTGCCAGAACTGATCCGCGATTTGGGTGAAGCGGGGTTTTCGACCAAACAATATGAGGTCTGGCTGCAAGTTCAGCTTGCCCGGCCCTTCTTTCTAGTGGCAATGGTCCTGATCGGGGCCGCCTTCACAATGCGCCATGTAAGGTTCGGAGGCACCGGGATCGCCGTACTGTCGGCGGTTTTGCTGGGGTTCGCCATCTACTTCGTAAGAAACTTTGCCCAAATTCTGGGAGAAAACGGACAATTGCCTATCTTCGTCGCGGCCTGGGCTCCGCCATTTGCAGCCATTCTTTTGTCGCTCGGCCTCCTTTTACACGCGGAGGACGGCTGATGCGTCTTTTCGCGCGTTTATTGTTGTCTGGTGCCGTCGCGCTCACACTGCCCGTAGCTGCGACAGCGCAAGCACAGCCCACAGCCGCCCCAGTGCAGGATCAGGAGCAACAGGATGAACCGGCGTTGCTGGTGGCCGACAAGATCTTTATCACCCCCGACCGCGTTCTGGTGGCTGAGGGCAATGTCGAGGCGTTTCAGGGCGACGCCAAAGTCACCGCCAACCGGATCACGTATAACCGCGACACCGGCGAGCTGAATCTGGAAGGCCCCGTGCGCATTGATCAGGCCGGGACAACCACGATTCTGGCGGATTCGGCCACGTTGGACAGCGGCATCCAAAACGGCCTGCTGATAGGTGCGCGGATGGTGTTCGAACAGCAGGTGCAGATCGCATCCGTTCAGGCCAAACGTGCGGGCGGACGGTATACGCAGTTCGACAAGGTCTCGGCCACATCCTGTCATATTTGTTCGGACGGCAGGCCGCCTCTTTGGCAGATCCGGGCGCGGAAAGTCACGCATGACCAGCTGGAGCGGCAACTATACTTCGAAGGCGCACAGTTCAGGATTCTGGACCTGCCTGTCTTCTACTTCCCTTATCTGCGCCTTCCCGATCCGACGCTGGACCGCGCCACGGGGTTTCTGGTGCCGTCGATCCGCACGACGTCGCAGCTTGGGACCGGAGTTCAGGTTCCCTATTTCTTCAAGTTGGGTGATCACCGGGATCTGACGCTGACGCCTTATATCTCGCCCGAAACCAAAACGCTGGGCTACCGTTATCGGCAAGCGTTCAAGCGGGGGCGGATCGAAATTGATGGCGCGTATACACGTGACGACCTGGAACCCGGTGAGGATCGCGGGTTCTTATTTGCAAACGGATATTTTGGGCTTAACGACGGATATCTGCTCAGTTTCAACCTGCAAACCACCTCGGACGACGCGTATCTGGCCGATTATGGCCTGCCCGAATTCGACCGCCTGCGCAGTGAAATTGCATTGGAACGGTACGAGCGCGATACCGCATTCCGCACCAGCTTTATCCACTTCAAAACCCTGCGCGACAGTGAAGATCAGGATGAAATCCCATCGCGCATCTTCGATCTGTTCTACGAGAAACGCCTGTTTCCCAAATCGGTCGGAGGCGAAGTACGGCTAGGCGTCGAGACCCACGCGCATGAGCGCACCAGCGACGAAGACGTGCTGGGCCGCGACGTCGCACGGGCGACATTCGATGCGGAATGGCTTCGCAGCTGGACTTTTGCATCCGGGCTGCGTGCCGACGCGCAACTGGGTGCGTCTGTGGACACATTCAACATTCGCCATGACAGCAATTTTCCCGATCAGGTGACGCGCACCACGCCGCGCGCCGCGCTGACCCTGCGCTATCCGATGGCACGCCGCGAACAAAGCGGGGCAACACAGGTGCTGGAGCCGATTGCGCAGGTCGGTTGGACCCAGGTTTCGACCAATGATGTGCCGCTGGATGAAAGCACCTTTCAGGAATTCGACCAAGGGAACCTTTTGTCCCTGTCGCGCTTTCCCGCGCCCGACAGGCGCGAGGATGGGGTCACGGGCGTATTCGGGCTCAACTGGTCCCGATATGCGGGCAATGGTCGCCGTGCGTTGGTTACAGTCGGGCAGGTCTATCGCGCAGATGCAGACCCCGAGTTCAACCTGACCTCGGGCTTGCAGGGAACCTCGTCCGATCTGTTGCTGGCCGGGCAGCTGCAAACCGCCAATGGTTGGTCCCTCGCGGGGCGCGGTCTGTTGAACGGCGATTTCAGCTTCGCCAAGGCCGAGATGCGCGCGGCCTGGCAAAGGGAAACCGTTGGGATCGTAGGAAGTTACGTCTGGCAAGAACCCGACCCGGATGAAAATATCGACGACGAGATATCGGAAATACGTTTGGACGGGCGCTATACAATCGACCAAAACTGGCTGACCCAGGCCCTCGCCCGATATGATATTAGTGAATCCGAGCCGATCCGATACGGGCTTGGCGTCACCTACCGCAACGAATGCGTACAAGTTAACATGAGTGTCAGCAGGCGCTTTACTTCGTCATCAAGTATTGAGCCTTCGACAGAATTCGGCTTTACCGTAGCTTTGACGGGATATTCCGTTGAAGGCAGTGGCCAACAGTTCAAGAGAAGATGCAGTTGATTCCAGGTTTCTCAAGTTTCCTTCGTTCCGGTTGGCTTAAACCGGTTGCTCCGGTTTTGACCGCGCTTGTCCTTGCTTTCGTCGCTCCGCAAACGCAGGCCCAAAGCCTGTTCTCGCCTGCAATCAAGGTCAATCAGGATATCGTTACCTGGTACGAACTGGATCAACGCCAGCAATTCCTGACCGTTCTGGGCGCGCCGGGCGCATCAGACGAAGAAGTCCGCCAGGCCCTAATTGATGACCGTCTACGCCGACAGGTCATGCGTCAGGCCGGAATCTCGGCCAACCCCGAGGCCGTTCAACTGGGCATTGACGAGTTCGCAGCACGCGGCCAGCTTTCCAGCGATGAATTCCTGCAACTCCTTGCTGATGCCGGGGTATCACGTGAAACCGTACGTGATTTTATCGCCGACCAACTCTCGTGGCGTGATTTCATCAGCGCCCGGTTTATCTCGCAAGCGCGCCCGACCGAGGATGAGATTAACCGTGCCCTGGGCCAATCGGGCAGCGGCGGCCTTCAGGTTTTGCTCTCCGAAATCATCATCCCCGTGACACCGCAGACTCTGCCGCAAGTGCAATTGTTGGCCGACGAAATCGCTCTGGTTGAAGGGTTCGATGCCTTTTCAGCGGCGGCAACGCAATATTCGGCCGCTGGCACCCGCACCAATGGCGGTCAATTGGACTGGTTGAACCTGACCGAGCTTCCGCCCGCTTTGCAGCCGGTTATTCTTGGGTTGAAGACCGGTGACATCACCCAACCCATATCCCTGTCCAACGCCGTCGCACTGTTTCAGATGCGGGGCATCCGGGAAAGCGCAACAGCCGCGCCACAGTACTCCAAGGTCGATTACGCAATCTACAATCTGCCAGGCGGACGCAGCCCGGCAACCCTCGCGCGCGCAGCCGAATTACGTGAAGAGGTCGATACCTGCGACGATCTCTACGGTATCGCACAGGATCAGCCCCCAGAAGTTCTGGAACGGATTGAGGCCGCACCAGCCGAGATTCCGCGCGATATAGCGCTGGAACTGGCCAAGCTGGACCTCAACGAGGTATCCACCACCCTGACCAGCAACAATGGTCAGACACTGCGCTTCCTGATGCTGTGCACGCGCACACTGGACCGTGGAGAAGAAACATCGCGGGCAGACGTCGCCAACGCCCTGACGCAGCAGCGCCTGCAAGCCTTTTCCGAAAGCCTTCTGGAGCAGCTGCGCGCCGACGCCACGATCGTCGAGCAATGACAGCCCCTATCGCGCTAAGCTGCGGTGACCCGGCCGGTATCGGCCCGGAAATCGCAGCAAAAGCTTGGGCCGAGCTGCGCGACACCTGCCCGTTCTTCTTCATCGGAGACGCAGCGCATTTGCCGGGCGGGACCCCGACCGCAAAAATTTCGGATCCGGCCGAGGCAATGAAACTTAGCACCACGGCCCTGCCCGTCCTACAGCTCGACTTTCCCGAATCCGCTCTTCCCGGCCGCCCTGCCTCCGCCAACGCGCCAGGTGTCATTGATGCAATCGAGTTTGGCGTATCCCTGGTCCAATCCGGTGCGGCCTCTGCGCTGTGCACGGCACCGATCCACAAAAAGGCTCTGATCGACGGCGCCGGTTTCGCCTATCCCGGCCATACCGAGTTTCTGGCGGCGCTTTCTGGTTGCAAACGGGTGGTGATGATGCTGGCCAGCGACCAGCTTCGTGTGGTGCCCGCAACGATCCACATTCCGCTGTCCCGCGTCCCGGCGGAACTGACCCCTGACCTCCTGCAAGACACGATCGAGATCACCGCGCATGGCCTACGCACCCAATTCGGTATCCCGAACCCTCGCATCGCCATCGCGGGCCTCAACCCTCACGCAGGCGAAGGCGGCAAAATGGGGCATGAGGAACTGGACTGGATCGGCCCCCTTATCGAAAGGCTGCCTACCTATGACTACACGGTCACCGGCCCCCACCCGGCCGACACCATGTTTCACGCCGCCGCCCGCACCCGCTATGACGCAGCTATCGCGATGTATCACGACCAAGCGCTGATCCCGATCAAGACGCTGGACTTCGACCGCGGCGTGAACGTGACACTGGGACTACCCTTCATCCGCACCTCACCCGACCACGGCACCGCCATGGACATCGCCGGGCAAGGCATCGCCAACCCCTCCAGCCTGATCGAGGCCCTGAAGCTTGCCCAACGCATGGCGCAAAGCACTTGACCCTTCACCTGGCTGAAAATATCCCCGCCGGAGGCAAAAAAACTGGCGCACCGCCTCAACCCGCGCCACGGTAACCGGATCATGAGCGCCATCGACACACTTCCCCCACTGCGCGACGTCATCGCCGCACACCAGCTTTCGGCCCGCAAATCTCTGGGCCAGAATTTTCTGCTGGATCTGAACCTAACTGCCAAGATCGCCCGTCAGGCCGGTGATCTGACTACATGCGACGTGCTGGAAATCGGCCCCGGTCCCGGCGGCCTGACCCGTGGGCTTCTGTCCGAAGGCGCCCGAAAAGTCGTCGCCGTCGAAAAAGACACCCGCTGCATCACCGCCCTCAACGAGATCGCAGCCGCCTATCCGGGCAGGCTTGAGGTCATTAACGGCGATGCGCTTGAAATCAATCCGCTCGCCCACCTGACGCCCCCCATTCGCATTGCCGCGAACCTGCCCTACAATGTGGGCACCGAATTGCTGGTGCGCTGGCTGACCCCGCCAGAATGGCCCCCGTTCTGGCAAAGCCTGACCCTAATGTTCCAACGCGAAGTGGCCGAGCGGATCGTCGCCCAACCCGGCAGCAAAGCCTATGGCCGCCTTGCCATCCTTGCTCAATGGCGGGCCGAGGCAAGGATCGCCATGTCCCTGCCGCCGGGTGCCTTTACGCCACCCCCAAAAGTTTCCAGCGCGGTGGTCCACCTGACCGCCCTGCCCGAGCCTCGTTTTCCGGCAGATGCAGCCACCCTGTCCCGCGTTGTCGCGGCAGCCTTCAACCAGCGGCGCAAAATGCTGCGCGCCTCGTTGAAAGGCGTCGCCCCCGATATCGAAGACAGGTTGCGCGCTGCTGGCATAGAACCCACCGAAAGGGCCGAACAGGTCCCGTTGGAAGCCTTCTGCGCTCTGGCTCGTGCAGTGAAGCAGCCCTAAGAAACAAAAAAACCTCGGGTCGAAACCCGAGGCCTAACTTTGCTATTCAAACCGATTACTCAGCCGCCTCCGGGGCGTCTCCCTTGTCGGCAGCGGGTTCTTCCGCAGCGGGGGCGGCCTTGGGCTTGCGCGCACGTGGCTTGCGTGCCGGTTTTTCTTTCTTCTCAGGTGCGGCGTCGCCGCCTTTGCTTTCGGGTGTCTCCACCAGACCGGATTCAGGTGCCGCATCTTCGGGCGCGAACCCCATCACATCAGGCTGCGGAGCCTCTGCCGGGTCGGCTTGACGGGCGGCTTCACGTTCCTGACGCTCGGCGCGCTCGCGGTCACGTTCGGCCTGGCGTTCGCGGTTCTGACGCTCTTGCTCTTCGCGGCGGGCTTCCATCTCGCGTTGGGCTTCGCTCAGCAGGCGCAGGTAATGCTCGGCATGTTGCTGGAAATTCTCGGCGGCCACACGGTCATTGGACAGCTGCGCATCGCGGGCAAGCTGGTTGTACTTGTCAATGATCTGCTGGGGCGTGCCTCGCACTTTGCCTTCCGGCCCCGAGCTGTCAAAGACCCGGTTTACAACGTTGCCGCCAGAAGGACGATTGCGGTTATTCTTGGCCCGCGAGCGGGATTTGGAAGATCTCATCTACTTTCGTCAGCCTTGTCTTACGATGTCGATCACCTCGCGACGTACACTGCTCAAAGGCTTTAGCTGTGACGCGATGTCGACTTTTTGGGCTTGGCGTCAGGGGCGCGCTGTAACGGCGTCAACCTCGCTGACTATTCCTGAGTAAACATGTCCGGCAGGTTCAGACAAGGGGTTTGTCCCATTTTTCGCTGCTTTTTTACATCAATCGGCAGAAATCGGCCTCAGAACGTGTCGTCATTGCGGCATTCTGGCGAAAACGACGCGGTCACGCCCATCCAGATCAGGAATAACGCGCGTCTCAGACAAACCTGCCGCATCAAAAAGCGCCGCCACGGCAGCGCCCTGCGTCGGGCCAATTTCCACCAGCAACCGCCCGCCCGGTAATAGAAAATCAGGCACACCGGCGGCGATGCGTCTATACGCCCCAAGCCCATCCCCTTCGTCGGTCAGAGCCATGCGCGGTTCATGCTCGCGCACTTCCGGGGACAGCGCCTCCATTTCGGACAGCGAAATATACGGGGGATTCGAGACAATAAGATCGAATTCACCCTCAATGTTTCCAAACCAATCGGATTGAAGAACCTCCACCCGGTCTTGTACCTGATGCTGCACGGCATTCGCACTGGTTTGCAGGCAGGCCGATTCACTCAGATCAACGCCAACGCCCGACGCGCTGGTGCGTTCAGCCAGCAAAGTGATCAGAATACAGCCCGAACCTGTGCCCAAGTCCATAACGTGATCGAACGGCTCGCTCAAGGCGGCTTCGATCAGGGTCTCTGTCTCGGGACGCGGGTCCAGCACATCGCGACTGACCCGGAACCTACGGCCATAGAACTCACGCTCGCCCAGCAGATGCGACACCGGGACACGAATGGCCCGCAGCGCGATCAGTTGATCATAGCGTTCGGCGATTTCCGGAGCCAATTCCTCTGGCGCAATCAAGGTGACACGGCTGGCCTCGATCCGGGCGGCATGGGCAAGCAGAACACGTGCATCGCGCGCCGGGTCATCGACGCCCGCCGCGCGCAGCCGAGCCGTCGCGGCAACCATCGCCATAGCCGCTGTCTGCGGCCCGTTCATTGTGCCATCTCGGCCAGCAAACGTGCCTGATCGTCAGCGGTGAGCGCGTCGATGATTTCGTCCAAGTCGCCCTGCATCACCTGATCCAACTTATAAAGCGTCAGGTTGATGCGGTGATCCGTCATGCGGCCCTGCGGGAAGTTATAGGTCCTGATCCGCTCAGAGCGGTCCCCGGACCCCACCTGACTGGCCCGATCGGCTGAGCGTTCACTGTCGATCCGCTGGCGCTCCAAGTCATAGAGGCGCGTTTTCAGCACCTGCATAGCAATCTCGCGGTTGCGGTGTTGGGATTTCTCGGAACTGGTCACAACCAGCCCGGTCGGAAGGTGGGTAATGCGCACCGCCGAGTCGGTAGTGTTCACATGCTGTCCCCCCGCGCCCGAGCTGCGCATGGTGTCGATACGGATGTCATTGGCGTCGACCTGAATGTCCACATCCTCAGCCTCGGGCAAAACGGCCACGGTGGCTGCCGAGGTATGAATCCGCCCCCCGCTTTCGGTTTCGGGCACGCGCTGCACCCGGTGCACGCCGGATTCGTACTTCATCCGGGCAAAGACGTTCTCGCCCTTGATATGGGCCACCACCTCTTTGATGCCACCCAGATCGGAGGCCTGTTCTTCGATGATCTCAAACCGCCAGCCGCGCGCCTCGGCGTAACGCTGATACATGCGCAACAGATCGCCTGCGAACAATGCGGCCTCGTCCCCACCCGTGCCCGGTCGGATTTCCAGCATCGCTGGGCGTGCGTCGGCCTCGTCTCGGGGCAACAGCGCCAATTGCAGCGCATGTTCTGCTTGCGGGATACGGGCCTGAAGATCAGGAATTTCCTCTTCGGCCAGTTCCTTCATGTCGGGGTCGGCCAGCATTGCCTCGGCCTCGGCCAAATCGGCCCGCAGCTGCCGCCAGGCCATGATCTGATCAACCACGGGCTTGAGATCCGAATACTCCTTGGCCAAGGCCGCAATATCTCCACCCGAGGCACCATCGGACATGGCCGCTTCGAGGTATTGGAATCGCTGGGTTATCTGCTCAAGGCGTTCTTCGGGGATCATCTGGGCGGTGTCCCCTAATATGCCGCTTTGGTCAAGAGCCGTGCTTGTGCTAAGATAGCCGACATGAAGGGGTTGGTTTTCGTTTTATCGCTGTTTGCGGTGCCTGCCATGGCGGATTACGTCGGGCCGGACGGCAAGGTGCGCGACTGCTATTGCACAGACAAATCAGGTGCACGCGTGGATTTGGGTGAGATGATCTGCTTGCAGGTCGATGGCCGCATGTTCATGGCACAGTGTCAGATGTCGCTGAACGTGCCAATGTGGCGCGAGGTGTCCGAGGGGTGTTTGTCCTCAGGGTTGGAGCGCAGCAAGCCACTCGTCAACTCGGTCTCGGTTTACCCCAAAATCTGATCGCCCAAAGCGCAGGCGTGCATGGATGCGTAGGGTATCGCCGTCTTGCTGGACCGTGGTGTAGTCGGGAAAGCCGATCACTTTGCTGCGGGTAATGTAGGTGATCATCCCCTCATCCACTGACCCGGCCAGCACGGTAGTGCGCGGCGTGGCCTGCGCGATGTCGTCCAGTCGGGCAAGACCTTCCGGCCCGGTTTCAACGATGCGAATGACGCCGCCTTGCATATCCGTATCCGCCGTTGCAGTCAGCGGCATATGCCATTGGGCAGGGTCAGAGGGTGCGAGACGGATATAAACCCACAAAGCCACAACAGCCCCGACTAGCACCCAAACGACCATCTTCTTCATCCTGAACCTCGTGTTTCCGCAGAACCTATTTGGTTCTTAGCGCCCGGCAAGGCACCAAGCGCCCCCTTACCGTGACGTCACGCTAGGCAGGATGCATAGCAGTTCGAAAAGCAGGTTTGCCGCGGTCAGCGCCGTCGTCCCCGCAGGGTCATAGGGCGGAGACACCTCGACCAGATCGCAGCCCAACACGTTCACCCCACTCAAAGCTTGAAGCAATTGCAGAGCTTGCGGCGTGGTCAATCCGGCGATCTCAGGCGTACCGGTGCCGGGCGCAAAGGCCGGATCAAGGCTGTCGATATCATAGGTGATATAGGTCGGATGCTCTCCGATCTCATTGCGAATTTGCGCGCCGATTACCGTCAGGTTCTGCTGCCACAACTCCCACGCGGGGAATTGCTTGAAACCCCAGCCCTTGGCCTGGGTGAAATCTGACGCCGCATAGCCCGAGCCGCGAATGCCGATCTGAAAGGTCTTGTCGGGGACGATCAGGCCCTCTTCATAGGCGCGGCGAAAGACGGTGCCATGGGTTTCACGCTCGCCAAACATCTCGTCATTCACGTCGGCGTGCGCATCCACATGCACCAGCGCCACAGGCCCGTGCTTGGCCGCGATCGCCCGCAGGATTGGCAGGGTGATCGAATGATCGCCGCCCATCGCAACTGGCGTCACCCCCTGCGCCAGAATGGCGTCATAGCTTTCCTTGATGATCTTCAGGCTTTCTGCCAGTGAAAACGTGTTGATCGCAAGATCGCCAATATCGGCGATTTGAAGGCTGTCAAAGGGCGCGGCAAAACTGGCCATGTTACAGGGCCGTATCATCGCACTTTCGGCGCGGATCTGTTTTGGCCCGAACCGCGTGCCCGACCGCCACGAGGTGCCGATATCCATCGGAATGCCCAGCACGGCCACATCCAGCCCCGCCAGAGACTCCGCCTGCGGAAGGCGCATGAACGTGTTCGGCCCCGAAAACCGCGCCAGATCATTGCCGCTGAGGGGTTGGTTAAACTGTGTCATGCCCGTATCTCTCCCTTCCGACCTTTTGGCTAAGGTGATACCGGAAAGATGGCTAACCAATGGTTAAGGCTGCAGTTTGTTCCATCCCAAAAGACAAATAATCTGCGTTGCCACATGGGCACCGGCGATCGCCGTCGCGCCCGAGGTATCAAAAGGCGGAGAGACCTCGACTACATCGCCGCCCTTGATGTTGATCCCGGCAATGTCACGCAAGATGATCTGCGCCTGAATAGAACTCAGACCACCCCAGACTGGTGTACCGGTGCCGGGCGCAAATGCCGGGTCCAAACCGTCGATGTCGAAGCTCAGGTAAACGGGGCTATCGCTCATGATCTCTTTGATCTTTTGCGCCACGGCAGCGGGGCCGGATTCGTAGACCTCACGCGCGTCGATGATGTTGACGCCCAGCGTGTCCTCGTTGGTGGTGCGGATGCCCACCTGAACGGATCGCTTGGGGTCCACGATCCCCGACTTTACCGCCTTGTAAAACATCGTCCCGTGATCCACGCGGGTCATATCGTCATCGGCCCATGTGTCCGTATGCGCATCGAATTGCAGCAGCGACATGGGCCCGTATTTCTCGGCATAGGCTTTCAGGATCGGGAAACTGATATAGTGATCCCCGCCCAAAGTGACCGAGGCCACATCGGCGGCAAGAATGGTGCGGATATGATCCGTCAGCGTGTCGGGAAAGGCTGGGATATTGGCATAGTCATAGGCCATGTCGCCATAGTCTACGATGGCCAACTCGCTGAGTGCATCAAAGGGCCAGCCATAGGGCGCGTCGGGCGATTGCAGCGCGCTGGCCTCGCGGATTGCGCGCGGGCCCAGCCTGGTGCCGGGGCGGTTCGTCACCGCCTGATCGAACGGAACGCCGGTCACGGCGATGTCCACCCCTTTCAGGTCCTTGGTGTATAGCCGCCGCAGAAACGACGTCGCTCCACCAAAGGTATTCTCGAACGACAGCCCCTTGAGGTCGGGGTTGGTGAATGCCTCATCCACCTGAGTTTTTGCGTCTTCCAGTCCCATGTCTTTCCCTTATCAGCCCAGTGGCTGTGCCTTTTCGACGATCCGCGCAAAGAAGGATGCCCCGATGGGCGCGATCTCATCGTTGAAGTTGTATTTCGGATGGTGCAGCCCGGCGCCATCACCCTGCCCCACAAACAGATAGGCACCGGGGCGCGATTGTAGCATGAATGAGAAATCCTCGGCCCCCATCATCGGCGGAACCTCGGTCAGCACGCGCTCATCCCCCGAGATATCGCGCGCCACATCGGCGGCGAATTCAGCCTTGGCGGCGTCGTTGATCGTGGCGGGGTAATTGACCTCATAATCCAGCCGAGCTTCCACCCCGTAAGACTGCGCCTGACCCTGCACGATCTGCGCCATTCGATCCATCACCATCTTCTGTACACTCGGATCAAAGGTGCGCACGGTACCGTTGATATAGGCAGTATCAGGGATCACGTTGTTCACCGAACCGGTATGGATCTGAGTGACCGAGACCACCAGATCGTCCAGCGCATAGTTGTTGCGACTGACAATGGTCTGAATCGCCTGCGCAATCCCGCAAGCTGCCATCACAGGATCGCGGGTTTCATGCGGCATCGCCCCGTGGCCGCCGACACCTTGAATATGAACTTCAAACGTGTCCACCGCAGCCATGATCGGACCGGTATTGGTCTGAAACATCCCCTCGGGCACGCCCGGGGCATTGTGCAGGGCGTAGACCTGAGAGATGTCGAACCGCTCCATGATGCCTTCTTCGACCATGACGCCCGCGCCGCCGCCATCCTCTTCTGCGGGTTGAAAGATCAGCGCCACGCGGCCCGCAAAATTTCGCGTCTCGGCCAGATAGCGCGCTGCGCCCAGCAGCATCGTTGTATGTCCGTCGTGACCGCAGGCGTGCATATTCCCCGGCTTGGTCGAGGCATAGTCCACCCCGGTTTCCTCTGGGATCGGCAGCGCATCCATATCAGCGCGCAGACCGATGGTCGGCCCTTCGCCCTGCCCGTTGATAATGGCGACGATGCCGGTGGTCGCGATCCCCTCGTGAATCTCGTCCACACCGAATTCACGCAGACGCTCGGCCACGAAAGCTGCCGTTTCATGGCATTCGAATTTCAGTTCAGGGATCGTATGCAGGTGCTGCCGCCACGCGGTCATATCGGCGGTATAATCGGCAATTCGGTTGACGACGGGCATCTGGGGTGGACTCCTGTTGCGGTCTGCGGAATGGATGCATCTGACACCGGAACGAAAGGGTTCGCAATGGCCGAAAATCCTCTGATCCACGATAAAGACGCAGGCATCGAACGTCTGCTGGAGATCATGCGCCGCCTGCGCGACCCGCAGACTGGCTGTCCGTGGGATATCGAGCAGGATTTTGCGACCATCGCCCCATACACGATCGAAGAAGCCTATGAGGTCGCTGATGCTATCGAACGCGAGGCTTATGACGAGCTGAAGGGAGAGTTGGGCGACCTGCTGTTCCAATCGGTCTTTCACGCACAAATGGCTGAAGAAGCTGGGCATTTCACCTTTCAAGACGTGGTCCGCACCATGTCCGACAAGATGGTTGCGCGTCACCCACATGTGTTCGGTGACGAATCCCGCGACAAGTCTGCCGAACAGCAGACGCTGGATTGGGAAACGATCAAGGCAGCGGAACGTGCAGGTAAGGAACAGAAAGGCGCGCTAGACGGTGTGGCCGCGAACCTGCCTGCCCTGCTGCGCGCGCACAAGCTGCAAAAACGCGCCGCGCGCGTGGGGTTCGACTGGCCCGACGCCAGCCATGTTCTAGCCAAGATCACCGAAGAGGCCGCCGAACTGGAAGAGGCCCGCGACAGCATGGATGCCGATGCACTCGAAGACGAATTCGGCGATCTGCTGTTTGTGATCGTCAATCTGGGCCGTCATCTGGGGATCGAGCCCGAAGCCGCCCTGCGCCGCACCAATGCCAAGTTCACCCGCCGGTTTGAACAGGTCGAATCCCGTCTGGCCGAACGCGGTAAAACACCCAGCCAAAGCGATCTGGCTGAGATGGACGCGCTGTGGGACGAGGTGAAAACCGAGGAGCATCGCGCCAATGGCAAACTCCCGCCGGTGGATGTCGCCACGGGGGTCTGAAACCGCTGGACAAGTGCTTTGACACTTGCGAGTGTCCGCCCTTCACGACCCCCGGAGACACCCATGCCGCGCAAAATCATTATCGACACCGACCCCGGTCAGGACGACGCCGTTGCCATCCTGTTGGCGCTGGCCAGCCCGGATGAAATCGACTTGCTGGGCGTAACAGCCGTCGCAGGGAACGTGCCGCTGGAGCTAACCGCCAAGAACGCGCGCATCGTCTGCGAACTGGCCGGCCACACGGACGTGCCGGTTTATGCAGGCTGTGATCGGCCGCTGAACCGCCCTTTGGTCACAGCAGAACATGTGCACGGCAAAACCGGACTGGACGGTCCCGTTCTGCCCGATCCGCAAATGCCGTTGGCCCAAGGGCACGCGGTCGATTTCATCATCGACACCCTGCGCGCGCATGAGCCGGGCACGGTGACTCTATGCCCTCTGGGGCCGCTCACCAATATTGCGACGGCTTTCACCAAGGCCCCCGATATCGTTGACCGGGTACAGGAAATCGTGCTGATGGGTGGGGCGTACTTTGAGGTCGGCAACATCACTCCGGCAGCGGAATTCAATATCTATGTCGACCCTGAAGCCGCTGATATCGTGTTCAAATCCGGCGCGCACATCGTTGTCATGCCACTGGACGTGACCCATGACGCGCTGGTCACGCCACACCGCAACGACGCATTCCGCGCGCTGGACAGCAAGGTCGGACACGCAGTCGCCGAGATGACTGATTTCTTCGAACGGTTCGACAAGGAAAAATACGGATCGGAGGGCGCACCCCTGCACGATCCCTGCGTCACCGCCTATCTGATCCGGCCTGAGCTGTTCTCGGGCCGTCACATCAATGTCGAGATCGAGACCCAGTCCGAGCTGACACTGGGCATGACCGTTGCCGATTGGTGGCGCGTCACAGATCGCCCGGCAAACGCCATGTTCATGGGCAGCGTCGATGCACAAGGGTTCTTCGATCTGCTAACCGAACGGCTGGCTCGACTATGAGTGCTGCACTTAAACTCGCCCGGCCTGAGGATCTGGGCCGTCTGATGACTCTTGTCGCCGCCTTTCACGCCGAAGCGGGCATCGATCAGGACGCTGATCACCGGCGCAACGCGCTGGCACCGCTGCTGGACGGTATTCCCCATGGCTGCGTATATTTGATCGGTCCGGCGCGTGCACCGCTTGGATACGCGGTTTTGACCTTTGGGTGGTCTGTCGAGTTCGGCGGAATGGACGCCTTTATCGACGAGATTTACATCCGCCCCGCCGTGCGGGGTCGCGGCATCGCCACCGAGGTGCTGCTGGACCTGCCCAAAGCCCTTGCCAGTGCCGGGCTGACCGCCCTGCACCTTGAGGTCGACCGCACCAATGAAACCGCGCAGAAGCTATATCTGCGCACCGGCTTCAAACCGCGCGATCGCTATGTATTGATGAGCAAGAAGCTCTGATAGCAGTCTTTTGTCAGCCCCCCAGCGACAGCACGTTAGCGCAACTCGCCGCTATACATATAGATGGGCGAATCCATGTCTTTGACGGGGTCGGTTGCCGAAACTGACTGCCCTGAAACCGGGTAAACACCTGGTGCCGAGCAGGCCGCCAGAAAAACAGTACTAATCACTGTTGCCGCAAGAAGGAATTTGGAACCAGTCATGGTATTCTCCTTTCGAGTAGTGACCTCAGGTTAGGGTTTGGCGGGCTCGCCCAAATAGGGAAAAGTTCACACAAAATTGCCTTTATGTTGCCACAATGTTGGCAACTACCTGCAAACGTTGGACAAAAATTTTTCGAAAAATTGAAGATTCTTTACCTAACGTAACCTGCGCACACTTTTCAGGCGACAGCACGAGGTTTTCAACGCGCATAAAGGGTGCGGATCGGACAATCCGCATAACCGATTCCCCACGAGTTCAGGGCGAGAGACGAAAAAGCCCGGCCTTCCAGCGAAGACCGGGCCTATTTGCGTTTTTTGGTACGATCAGCGTTTGAGGATCGAAGCCCCCGCATATTCTGCGACCTCACCTAACGATTCCTCGATGCGGATCAGCTGGTTGTATTTGGCTAGCCGGTCCGACCGCGCGAGGCTGCCGGTTTTGATCTGACCGCAATTGGTCGCAACCGCCAGATCTGCAATGGTGGCGTCCTCGGTCTCGCCCGAACGGTGCGACATCACGTTGGTGTACCGCGCGCGGTGGGCCATATCGACAGCGCGCAGCGTCTCGGTCAGCGAACCGATCTGGTTCACTTTGACCAGCATCGAGTTCGCACAGCCGCGATCGATGCCTTCGGCCAGACGTTCAGGGTTGGTCACGAACAGGTCGTCACCCACCAATTGCACCTCGTTGCCGATGGCGTCGGTCAGAGCTTTCCAGCCGTCCCAGTCATCTTCGGACATGCCGTCTTCGATCGAGATGATCGGATAATCATTGACCAGCGCCGCCAGATAGGCCGCGTTTTCCTCGGACGTCAGTGTTGTGCCCTCGCCCGCCAGCACGTATTTGCCGTCTTTGTAGTATTCGGTCGCGGCGCAATCCAACGCCAGGTGGATTTCTTCACCCGGTTTGTAGCCAGCCTTTTCGATGGATTTCAGGATGAAATCCAGCGCCTCGCGCGTGTTGGCAATGTTGGGGGCAAAGCCGCCCTCATCACCGACGCCGGTGGCCAGACCTGCGGCGGACAGTTCTTTCTTCAGGGTGTGGAACACCTCGGACCCCATGCGCACCGCCTCGCGGATATTCGCGGCCGAGGTCGGCATGATCATGAATTCCTGAATGTCGATAGGGTTGTCGGCATGTTCGCCGCCATTGATGATGTTCATCATCGGCACTGGCAGAACGCGGGCCGAGGTGCCGCCGACATAGCGGTACAAAGGCTGGGTGGTGAAATCGGCCGCCGCCTTGGCCGCCGCTAGCGAGACACCCAGAATAGCGTTTGCGCCCAGACGACCTTTATTCTCGGTCCCGTCCAATTCGATCATCGCCTGGTCGATGGCGACCTGTTCAGTCGCGTCGAAACCCACCAGTTCCTCGGCAATCTCGCCGTTCACGGCAGCGACCGCTTCCAGCACGCCCTTGCCCATATAGCGCGCCTTGTCACCGTCGCGCTTTTCCACCGCCTCATAGGCCCCTGTGGACGCGCCCGAGGGCACAGCCGCGCGGCCCATGGTGCCATCTTCCAGGATCACGTCCACCTCGACCGTCGGGTTGCCCCGGCTGTCCAGAATTTCGCGTGCGTGGATGTCGATAATCGTGCTCATGAGGCCCGTCCCTGTGGCTGCAATCCGTTGCACGCCTCATACCATCACCGGGCAAAAAGTAAACCACTCATGTTAACGCTAACACATTGCGCAGCAGGTGTTTGCGCAAACCTGCGACGATCCGTCAAGCCGCAGCCACCATGACCCGCGCCAAACGACGTTCCCGCAGGAAAGTGTAAAGACCCGATCCCAGGATCAACGAAGCCCCCGCAATGGTCATCAGATCCGGGCGTTCGCCGAACATGATCATGCCCGCCGTGATCGAAAACACCAGCCGCGTATAGCGGAACGGAGTCAGCGCCGAGGCGTCCCCCACTCGCATCGCCGTGACGATGCCGTAGTAGCCCAAAACACTAAACAGGACGGCCCCAATCAACGGCCCCATCTGCGGGCCTGCGATCGGCACCAGCGATTGTGTTTGAACCACCATTAGCACCAATCCACCCAGGATCGCCGCGACATAGGCCTGCATCGCTACCACGGACGAGGCGATATCAGCGTCCAGTCGCCGCGTAATCAGATCGCGGGCGGCGATACAAACAACGCTGATCACAACCAACAGGGTCTCGGGCTGGAACCCGGCCAGACCGGGGCGGATGATCATCAAAACGCCCAGAAACCCGACGCAGACCGCACTCCACCTACGCCAGCCGACCTGCTCACCCAGAAACAGCGCCGCGCCGACAGTTACGGCAAGCGGCAATGCCTGGAAAACGGCGGCGACTGTGGACAGATCAACTAAGGCCAGCGCAGTCACGAAGGCAATCGCACCGACCCCTTCGCTGACTGCACGGACAAGTGGCAAGGGGCGCCACGCAGCCCGATCAAAGATGCGCTTGCGCGTTACGACGGTCATCACCGCAAAGATCAGGCCGCACACAGCGCCCAGCAAAATCATGATCTGACCGGTCGGCACCGAGGCCGACAGGTGCTTGATGAACATATCCTCAAGCGCAAAAGCCGCCATTGCGCCGACGACCAGCAAGATGCCGTTTACGTTGTTCATAATCCGATCCGTCAGAGGAGCGCTGTTCGCCCGATCACAGAAATCGAACGCGGCTTGGTCAGGCAAGTCCTATCCGCATGGAATACATGAATTCGCGTGCGGTCACCGTTCGCGATTCGTGATGAATCAGTCCTGTTCCAGCGGAACACCATAGAGTTCCAGCCGGTGGCCTTTCAGCTTATAGCCCAGCTTGGCCGCGATCTTTTCCTGCAAAGCCTCGATCTCGGGGTCGACGAATTCAATGACCTGCCCCGATTGCATGTCGATCAGATGGTCGTGATGGTCCCGTTCGGCATCCTCATAGCGCGCGCGGCCATCACCGAATTCCAGACGCTCGAGAATCCCGGCTTCTTCGAACAGCTTCACAGTGCGATAGACCGTCGCGATAGAAATCCCCGCATCGACCTTTGAAGCGCGGGCATACAGTTCTTCTACATCCGGGTGATCCTCGCTTTGTTGCAGCACCTGGGCGATGGTGCGGCGCTGACCTGTCATGCGCAGGCCCTTGGCCTCGCAACGGGCGATGATCGTGTCGGACATGAGTGACCCTCGGGGTGTATTCGGTTCTCTGTCTTAATACGTCTGCGCACTCTGCGCCACAGGGGAATTGTATCTTAGGCAACGCGCCGCAGGTCGGCCCAGATCGGCAAATGGTCCGAGGCAATATGCGCAGGTCGCGCATCGTGAACGCCGTGCACCACTGCCTCAAGCCCTGCGCCCAGCGCGATGCGATCCAGCGCGCCCAAAGGCTGCGCTGCGGGAAAGCTGGGAACCGGAGGAAGAAACCGCATGTCTGGCGCCAGATGGTCCAGCACCGGCTGACGCGACCATTCGTTGAAGTCCCCGGCCCAGACCGTGGGCATCTGCGTCAGGTCAACGTCACAGCGGCGGATATGGGTGATCTGCTGACGGCGCGATGCGGGCAGCAGACCCAGATGCATGCCCATCACGCGCAGCGGCCCGATGGGGGTGTCGAATTCAACCCGCACCGCCCCCCGAGGCTCCAGCCCCGGAAGGTCGTGATGTCCGGTCTGTCGCACTTGGATCGTCTCGCCCTTCCAGATCACCGCATTTCCATGCCAGCCCAGACTGCCTGCCCCACCAAGATCGACAATCTGCCATCCGGCCTCGTCCAGCATGAAATGCGGCAGGGCTGCGGGGCGCGGTGGCAGGCGTTTGTCGGCCTCCTGCAACACCACGATATCGGCCTTCATATTGTCGATGACCTGCATGATGCGCTGCGGCTGGCGGCGGAAATCAAGCCCGACGCATTTCTGGATGTTGTAGCTGGCAATGCGAAGCGTTGGCGTGGATGTCATAGCGCTCGGATCAAATATCTGACCACAACAGTGCCACGCCCTGCGCCCAGCGCAACAGTAAATTTCCGCGCGTGTCGAAAGGATCGGATGTGCAAGAGGGTTTTCGCCTTGTATACCCTTTGGCATAACAGTCCATACACCGCCTGCCCAAACCGAGGACCCCACGTGAGCACCACCTTCGCGACCCTGGTCATTGCTGATATTTCCGGCAGCACGCCTTTGTACAAGGCCGTGGGCGATGCCGAGGCACAAAGGCTGATCCAGTTGGAACTGGATCGCCTGCGGCGCGTCCTGTTTGAGCATGGCGGGGTGCAGGTCGGTCAGAAGGGGGACGATGTTCTTAGCTATTTTAAGGATGCGGATGCGGCAATCAACGCCGTTTTGACCCTGATCGAAGGATCACCGGAAACCTCGCTGTCGGTCCATGTCGGCGTTCACTGTGGGCCGATCGTCATTGCGGAAAAGGGTGTCTATGGCGAGGCCGTGAACGTAACCGCCCGTCTTGCCTCTGTGGCCAATCCCGGCGAGGCCTGCGTCAGTGACGAAGCCGCCGCGTTGCTGCACAACGGCGCGCGCCAGATGCTGACCCCGCTGGGTCAGCTCAACCTCAAGGGTTTGACCGAACAATTCGCGGCGCATTCGCTGATCAGCCCTACGGCAAATTCCTTCACCCAAACCCGCCTGCCCCAATCCTATGGCCGCACCGAAGACAATCTTGCCGCACCCGAGCATCTGACGCTGGTCCTGCGACACGAGGGCCAAAGCTGGAGCTGCCCCGACAATGGCGAGCTGACGGTTGGTCGATCGCCGGGATGCGACGTGGTGCTCAGCCAGCCTTGGGTGTCCCGTCTGCATATGGTGATCACCATGAAAGACGGCAGGCTGATCCTGTCGGATCGCAGCACATCAGGCACCTATGTCAAATCCGAAGGCGGGCGGGAAATCCAGCTTAAGCGTGAAACTGTCATGCTGGCTGATAGCGGCCTGATCTCTCCCACATTGCCCCTCGAACATTCCGAGGCCTGTTTAGAATTCGAGATCCTAGGCCGTCGTCAGGTGCCGCAAAACGTGGCGTGAACCACTTCACCTTCCGAAGGCAGGCGCGTCAGGTCGATCGCTTCAGGCTGGTCCTCATAAGGGCGCGACAGCACGTCATTCAAACGGTGGAACGGGGCATAATCGCCCCGTAAAGCGGCTTGTATCATCTGCTCGACACGGTGATTGCGCGGGATGAAAACCGGGTTCGCCGACATCATGGTGGCACGTGGATCGTTTTCCCGCTGCAGCCGCGCCTTCCAAGCATCGGCCCATTGATCAAAGGCCTGCGGGTCTGTGAACTGATCGCGCGCAGTATCACCGCCCAGCGCGCGGAAGGTATTTGTAAAGTCAGCCTGGTTCTGCGCCATTCGCGCCAAAAGGTCCGAAACCAGTTGCCGATCCCCGTCCTCCTCGGTCACAAGCCCGATCTTGGCCCGAAACCGCGTCAGCCAGTGCTGTTCCAGCAAATCGGGCATGGCGTGAACGATCTCGGTCGCTTCTTCCACAGCGGCCTCTTTGTCGTCCATCTGCTGGATCAGGGCCGTCGCCAGTTGCGCCAAATTCCACACCGCGATGCCCGGTTGGTTCGAATAGGCATAGCGTCCCTTCCGGTCGATCGAGCTGTAGACCGTGTTCGGATGATAGCTGTCCATGAAGGCGCAGGGGCCGTAGTCGATGGTCTCGCCGGCGATCGAGCAATTGTCGGTATTCATTACACCATGGATGAAACCCACGCTCATCCACCCGGCAATCAGTTCAGATTGCGCCTGCGCCACGGCGCGCAACAGACCCATAGGACCCGCAGCCTGCGGATAGTGGCGTTCGATGGCATATTCAGTCAGGCGGCGCAGGCTGTCCAACTGCCCTCGCCCGGCAAAGACCTGAAACGTCCCCACGCGCAGATGGCTACGTGCGACGCGGGTCAGAACCGCGCCCGGCATGGGTTCTTCGCGGAAAACAACCTCGCCCGTCTCGACAGCAGCCAAAGCCCGCGTCGTGGGGATGCCCAGCGCGTGCATCGCCTCGGACACCACGTATTCGCGCAACACAGGCCCCGACCAAGCGCGCCCGTCCCCCTGACGGCTAAAGGGCGTGGGGCCAGACCCTTTCAACTGAATATCCCGGCGCAGACCGTCTGTTCCGACGGTCTCACCCAGCAAAACCGCGCGCCCGTCCCCCAACTGGGGATTGTAGTTGCCGAATTGATGCCCTGAATAAAGCTGCGCGATGGGTTCGGCCCCCTCGGGGAGCGTATTGCCGGCAAAAGCCTCGGCCATGTCCTGCACCTCACCCGGTGTGATCCGCAGGACCTTCGCCAGATCGGTGTTAAAGGCGATCAATTGCGGCGCGCGCACAGGCACTGGGGCCTGCCGGGCGTAGAAGCTGTTGGGAAGGCGGGCGTAGCTGTTGTCAAACGGGATCGTCAGGGTCATGTGCCAAAGATATTCCTCATCCACGCGAATACCATAGCGGATCACGCAATCCCGTGCATAATCGCTCCAAACACCCCGAGGGCCCCATGACCGCACAAGAGATTATCGACCACCTGAACCTGCAACAGCACCCCGAAGGGGGTTGGTTCCGCGAGACATGGCGCGCCGACAACGCAGGCCGCGCCAGCGGTACCTGCATCTACTTCCTTCTGGCCGAAGGAGAGCGCAGCCACTGGCACCGAGTCGATGCGACCGAGATCTGGCTGTACCACGCCGGTGATCCACTGATCCTGTCGCTCAGCGCCTCGGATGCGGGGCCTGCCACAGATCATATGCTGTCCCCCGACCTGACCAAAGGCGCGCCGCAACTCATCGTCCCCAAGGGTCATTGGCAGGCCGCACGCAGTACCGGAGCCTATACGCTGGTCAGCTGCACGGTTTCTCCGGGGTTCGAGTTCAATGGCTTTGAACTGGCCGCACCGGGTTTCGATATACCAAAGGGTTAGGCCATGGATCACCGCGCCCTCATCACGTCCATTCCAGCCGAGGCCAAAGACAAACTGCAAGAGCGGTCCGACAAAGCCGGGCTGCGGCATCTGGCGCTCTATGTGCTGGCATTGACTGCCACCAGTATTGGTATCATCGCTCAGGTGCCATTCTGGCCTTTGCTGATCCTGCCTCAGGGTATCATGTTGGTGTTCCTCTTTACCCTCAGCCATGAATGCACGCACAAGACGCCGTTCAAATCCCCTTGGCTGAACGAGGCCATTGGCCATCTGGTGGCGATTCCGATTGCCCTGCCCTTTGTCTGGTTTCGGTATTTTCACCTGGCCCATCACAAATGGACCAACCACCCCGAGAATGATCCCGAACTGGGCGGCAAACCCAAGCCCGACAATTGGTCCAGCCTGCTGATTTACCTCAGCGGCTGGCCCTATTGGCGCGGCATGGCGCAGGTTCTGGTGCAAAATGCCCGTGGCCGGATCAACGCGCCCTATCTACCGGCGCGTCAGCACAAAGCCATGCGGCTGGAGGCGCGGGTGCTACTGGGCCTCTACGCCCTAGCGCTTGTCAGCCTGTTTATATCACCCGTGCTGTGGTGGCTGTGGCTGCTCCCCGTTCTGGTCGGCCAGCCCTTTCTAAGGCTGTACCTTCTGGCCGAACACGGACTCTGCCCGCCGGTCGCAAATATGCTCGAGAATTCCCGCACCACCTTCACCAACCGCCTGATCCGCTTTCTGGCCTGGAACATGCCCTACCACGCCGAGCACCACGCCTTTCCGAATGTCCCCTTCCATCAGCTACCCGCGCTGCACAGATGGACCCGAGCGCATTTGAGATCGACATCAGACGGGTATTCTGACTTTACAAGCGCGTACATCCGCAAAGTAAGGAACTAACAACACCGGCGGTTGCTCTGGATGGCTAGCAACCAGACGTCATCAAGCAGCTTATGACCAGAATATTAGGCCAGTGCGATTTCGTTTTCGATGCCAGCCGCACCTTCCGCAAGGACATAACCAAGATCCTCTAGGGACGCGACTGACCAATCTGACAAATAGTTGGTGGCATCATACGAGCCATCATCTGCCACATACCCGATATACCCGGTCATCAGCTCATCCTGATACTCTTCTTCGTCCCAGTGTCCTCCGGCTGTGCCCGACCCACCGTCAGTCTCTACAAACAAGAAATCGTCTTCAGTGAAGTAGCCGACATATGCTGAGTTCGCTGCATCACCGGTATAAACGCTGGTCACTATGTCATCAGTCGGCCGTCTGGTGCCATTGTCGTCCACCACAGTCGATACCAGACCGTAGTAATCCCAAAGCGTACCAAGACCCATGACATGCATCATTTCATGCAGAACAATATCATCGAATTGCCCAGCATCATGATACGCCAGAGCGTCCGCTTCATCGAACGTCATTTCTCCCAAAGCTGGCAAACCAGTATCAGAGCGTATTGCGGTCGGACCCGCCTGCCCCAGCACGCCGCCTTCTCCGTCTATGGCATCCAAATCCGCCATGATGACGAGGTCGTCGTAGAGGTTCCCTTCTCCATCGACAGCGTCTTCGATATCGCCATCAACAAGCGAAGCCAAATAGTCTGCGGACGCAATGAACACTGACTTCAGATCTTCAGGCCAGTCACCTACAAACCGGACTTCAATATTGTATTGAAGGCTGTCGTCGATTCCGTCACCTTGACCGGTGATGTACGTGTCCGTGACAACCTCTGTTTCGGTTTCACCCCCGCCGCCTATGCCTGCTGGCGGCCCTTTGCTGCCCCTGGCGGCCGCTGACTCATCGATCATCAGCAGATCACCGCTCAAAGTTCCGATGGATTGTTTGTTATTTTCGGATTCATGCAGACGCGAAGCTCCCGCGCCTGATGACTTCACGTAGTCAAGGAAATTTCCACTGTTTTCAGATGGCATACCCTTCTCGCTCGAGCCTAGTCGAATACCGCCACCCAGTTTATTTTCGAGGATCTAATCCAAACAAAAGAAAATGACTAAAATGTGACTTGACGCGAATTTAGTGCACTCATTTCACAACAATAGACCAATAAATCTAGGCTTTGTTTGCATAAAGCACACTAAATGATAGTTATTGGTGTGACACATAGAGTGATCTAAAAACGCTTAATCGAGTCCTCAATACGCTCGACACTACTCACTACGCCTCCTCCCACAAGCGCGCTGACGCCTGTGGTTCCGGGGCATGAGGTCGGCAAGCCCCGCGCCACACGGACGGCGAGATAGGCGAAGGCTTGGGCCTCCAGCATGTCTCCGTCCAGACCCACGGTCTCGACCGGTTCGACAGCGCAATCGAGGCCCGCGCGCAGCATGTCCATCAGAACCGGGTTGCGGCGGCCTCCGCCCGTCACCAGCACACGCGCGGGGGGTTTGGGGCAATGCTCCATCCCCTGCATCACGCCTGCGGCGCACATGCCGGTCAGGGTCGCCACGGCGTCAGCGTCCGAGAGTTCCTGCACCAGTCGGATCATCTCGGCAAAATCGTTCCGGTCCAGCGATTTGGGGGGCATCTTGTTAAAGAAGGGCTCGGACAGGAACAGCTCCAGCGCGCCCGCCTCGACCGCACCCTGACGGGCCAGCGCGCCGTCCCGGTCCATCGGCAGGCCCAGCCGCTCCTGCATCAGATCATCCACTGGTGCGTTGGCTGGTCCCGTGTCAAAGGCCAGCAGCGCGCCGGGAGCCTCGGGGCCGTCAAAGCTGGGGTCCACATAGGTCAGGTTCCCCACCCCGCCCAAGTTCAGAAAGCACAAGGGGTCGGTCGCCCCGATCCACTTGGCGCAGGCAAAATGGAAGAATGGCGCCAGCGGAGCGCCCTCGCCCCCCATCGCTACATCGTCGCTGCGGAAATCCCACACGACCGGAACACCCAGCGCCTGTGTCAGACCGTCTCCATCGCCCACCTGCAACGTCCCCCGCCCGCGCGGCTCATGCGCCAAGGTCTGACCGTGAAAACCGATCAAGTCGATTTCATCGAACTCGGACAGCGCCTCGGCATGGGCAACCGTGACCAACTCGGCGGCGGCATCGACCTCGGGCCCGTGCCACTGGCCCAGCGCGGCCCGCAGAACCGCACGCTCGGCATCTGAATAGGCCCGGTATCCGCTGGGACCAAAGCCCAGAATGCGCACACCATCGGTTTCGACCACAGCCGTATCAACACCGTCCAGAGACGTGCCCGACATGGCGCCCAATGCCTTAACTGCGCCCGTTTTGCTGATCGCCCGACCCATGTTTGCCCTCGTGTTCCTCACGCCCGTTGATCCGGCGCGTTGGCCTCAACCTGCACGGTAACGCGAAGACAGTGCAAGCCACATCAGGCGTGGCCTCCGCTTTTCGTGCAAAAGGTGCCTTTTCCTTGCCACCCCCACCGCCTATACACTGCCCCGCAACATAAACCCAAAGGGCACGGATATGACCTACCACCCCAAATCGGATTTCATCGCCACGATGATCGAGCGCGGCTTTCTCGCCGACTGCACCGATTATCAGGGCCTTGACGAGGCGCTGATCAGCGGGGTGCAAACAGCTTATATCGGCTATGACGCAACGGCGCAGTCGCTGCATGTGGGCCACCTGATGAACATCATGGTGCTGCGCTGGCTGCAAAAGACCGGCCACAAGCCGATCACTCTGATGGGCGGCGGTACGACCAAGGTCGGCGACCCCTCGTTCCGGTCGGATGAACGCCCCCTGCTGGGCCCCGAACAGATCGACGCCAATATCGCCGGGATGCAAAAGGTGTTCGCCAAGTACCTGTCGTATGATGACAGCGAGACCGGCGCGCTGATGCTGAACAATGCGGAATGGCTGGACAGCCTGAACTACCTCGATTTCCTGCGCGATATCGGGCGGCACTTCTCGGTCAACCGGATGTTGTCTTTCGAGTCCGTAAAATCGCGGCTGGACCGCGAACAATCGCTGAGCTTCCTCGAATTCAACTACATGATCCTGCAGGCCTATGACTTCCTTGAGCTGAACCGCCGCTATAGCTGCGTTCTGCAGATGGGCGGTTCGGACCAATGGGGCAACATCGTCAACGGTATCGACCTGACCCGCCGCGTATTGGATCACGAGATATACGGCCTGACCACACCGCTGCTGACCACCAGCGACGGCCGCAAGATGGGCAAGTCGCAGGGCGGTGCGGTTTGGCTGAACGGTGACATGCTGTCAGCCTATGAGTTCTGGCAGTTCTGGCGCAACACCACCGATGCGGATGTTGGCCGGTTCCTGAAGATCTTCACCGAACTTCCGGTGGATGAATGCGACCGTCTGGCCGCGTTGCAAGGATCTGAGATCAACGAGGCCAAAATCCGCCTCGCCAACGAAGTCACTACTCTGCTGCACGGGGCCGATGCCGCCGCAACCGCCGCGGCGACCGCCCGCGAAGTGTTTGAAAAAGGCGGCGTGGGCGATGATCTTCCAACGCTGACGCTGCGCGCAGATGATCTACCTACTTCGATCGTGCAGTTGATCGTGAAATCAGGCCTGGCCAAAACCGGCAAAGAGGCCAAGCGCCTGATCGCCGAAAACGGAGCCAAACTGGATGACGCGCCGCTGACTGACGCAGGGTTGATGATCGACGCCGGTGCGCTGTCGTCTCCGATCAAACTGAGCGCGGGTAAAAAGCGCCACGCGCTGGTGCAACTGGGCTAAGCTCAGTTCTACGCTAAGAAAAACGGCCACCCAAATGGGTGGCCGTCGTCGTTTCAGGTTTGGCCTGTCTCAGCGGTTCCCACGGTTGCCATTGTTTCCGCCGTTACCGTTTCCGCCGCCACCGTTGCCCGAGCCGCCGCCCTGACCATTGTTGCCGCCGCCATTACCGGTGCCTGGGCCGGACCCGCCAGTGTTGCCGCCACCGTTACCGGGGTTGCCGTTGTTGCCGTTACCGTTTCCGGGGCCGCCATTGTTCCCACCGTTGCCATTGCCGCCGCCGTTGCCACCGCCATTATTGCCGCCGCCGCCGTTGCCTGAGCCACCGCTCTGACCGTTATTGCCGCCGCCATTACCGGTGCCGGGACCGGAGCCGCCATTGTTGCCACCGCCGTTACCGGGGTTGCCACCATTGCCGTTCCCGTTTCCGGGGCCGCCATTGTTCCCACCGTTGCCGTTTCCGCCACCGTTGCCACCGCCATTATTTCCGCCGTTGCCATTGCCGCCGCCGTTGCCACCGCCATTATTTCCGCCGTTACCACCGCCGCCATTGCCGGGTCCACCACCATTGCCGGGGCCACCGCCACCATCACCTGGTTCGTCGCCGCCACCGCCATCACCCGGCCCATCTCCGCCGTCACCAGGCCCGTCACCGGGGCCACCATCACCGGGCCCATCGCCGCCGCCACCGTCACCCGGCCCATCACCAGAGTTTCCGCCACCGCCCGGACCGCCGACACCCGGCCCTGCATCGGCCGACTGCTCGTTGTCACGATCTTCCCCAAGCGGAGCGTTGGATCCGATCGAGGCAGTCGGCACATCTGTTAGCAAACCTGCAAGCCCCGGACATTGTTCGCCCGTTACCTGCAAAGTGGTCAGAAAATCACTCTGTTTTTGCAACCGCTCCAAAAAGCTGGGCGTCACCTGCGCACAGTCGCACAAGGCCGCGTAATCCCCGCTTTTGGTCACATCGCGCGCGGTTTTCCAATTGCACACTTCAGGCGCGGCCGAGGCTTCACCCACAAACATCACACTCGCCAAGGGGACAACTAAAAGCCCTCCGGCCGCACCTTTCAAAACATTTCGCATCACAGCACCTCCATTCACCAAACACGCGAATTGCAAAGTTTCTTCGGTCACGAAGTGGCGATTGGACGTGATCCCCACATGAGCCAAACATGAAGACGCCTTCATACTTGCTCGTGTCACAGCCCCTTCCCTGCAACCGATCACTGGACAGACAGGGGTGCAACAGGTTATTGAACAGGTGTTCATATATTGAAAAGGAGCCCGCAATGCACCTGTCCAACACAGCCGCACTCATCACCGGCGGAGCGTCGGGTCTGGGCGAGGCGACCGCGCGCCACTTCGCTGATCAGGGCGCGCAGGTCACGATTCTGGACCGCGATGCCGACCGGGGCCCAAATGTCGCCAACGAAATCGGTGGTCACTTTGTCCAGACCGATGTGACCAACGAGGCATCGGTGACCGAGGCCGTTGCATTTGCGACAAGTAAGATGGGGCGTGTCACGGCAGCTGTGAATTGCGCAGGCATCGCCTTGGGCATCAAGACCGTTGGACGCGACGGCCCGCATCCTCTGGAAGCGTTTCAGCGCACCATCGACATCAATCTAGTCGGCTCGTTCAACGTCTCGCGCCTTGCGGCGGCTGAGATGGCCAAGAATGACCCAGAACCGGACGGTGCACGCGGCGTGATCATCAACACGGCCTCTATCGCGGCGTTCGACGGGCAAAAGGGGCAGACGGCCTATGCGGCCTCAAAAGGAGGGATCGTGGGAATGACCCTGCCCATGGCGCGCGACCTGGCCTCGACCGGTATCCGCGTGATGGCGATTGCACCGGGCATATTCATGACGCCCATGCTGGCCGGACTACCGGAAGAGGTGCAACAGCAGCTGGCCGCCGATGTGCCTAACCCTGCTCGCCTTGGCGACCCGCACGAATATGGGAGGCTGGCCGGGCTCATCGTGGAAATGGGCTATCTGAACGGAGAGGTCATCCGCATCGACGGTGCGCTCAGAATGCGGTAAACCTGCGCCATGAACGAGCGCGAGAAAATGGAGGCCGGGCAGTGGTATTGTTGTCTGGACCCGGAACTGAACGCCTTGCGCGATCAAGCCAGACGCGCCGTTCATGCGCACAACACCAGTTCACCGGACCGGCGCACCGACATGGGGCCGGAACTACGCGCCCTCTTGGGTCATGTGGGCGCGGACTGTTTGCTAGAAGCACCGTTTCACTGTGCCTATGGGATGAACATTCATCTGGGTGACAGAGTTTATTTCAACGCCGGTTGCATCGTTCTGGATACGGCCCCGGTCCGGATCGGCGACGATACGATGTTCGGGCCACATGTGCAGATTTATTGCGCCCAACATGCCAAAGATCCGGCAGACCGCGCGCAGGGGCTGGAGGTCGGCCTGCCTGTCACAATCGGCAAACATGTCTGGATCGGAGGCGGAGCAATCCTGTTGCCCGGTATCACCATCGGCGACAATGCCACCATCGGCGCGGGCAGCGTAGTCACAAAGGATGTCGTCGCCGGGCAGACCGTGGTTGGAAACCCAGCCCGCGTGCTGCCAGCCTAAGCGCCCTCAGCTTTTTCCTCTAGCATCAGCCATTCCTCTTCGGCAGCGGCGAGTTTTTCCTGCCGCTCGACCAAAGCCTCGGTCGCTTTCTGGAACTTAACCGGCTCGCGGGTGAACAGTTCGGGGTCGGACATGAGTTCCTCAAGCTTTCCGATCTCGGCCTCAAGCCGCTCCATTTCGGCAGGCAGTTTTTCAAGGCGATGTTTTTCCGAGAAGGACAGACCCGCCTTCGGCTGCGCCTCTTGCTTGACCTTCGGCTTGGAAGGTTTTGATTTCTCTTCCTTCTTAGGCAGGAGATCGCCGCGCTGAGCTATGTAATCCGACCAACCACCCGCATAGACAGTGGCGCGGCCATTGCCTTCCATCGCGATGGTCGTAGTAGCGACACGGTCCAGAAAATCGCGGTCGTGGCTAACCAGCAGAACGGTGCCCTCATAATCGTCCAACAGCTCTTGCAGCAGGTCCAGCGTTTCCACGTCCAGATCGTTGGTCGGTTCGTCCAGCACCAGCAAGTTGGACGTCTTGGCCATCAACTTGGCCAACAACAGCCGCGCTTTCTCACCGCCCGAGAGGGATTTGACCGCAGCCCGCGCCTGCCGTTCATCGAACAGGAATTCCTTGAGGTAGCCGACCACATGTTTGGGCTGTCCGCCCACCATGACTTGATCGGCCTTGCCCGAAACCCGCATTTCGGGATCGCCGGTCAGGCTGTCCCACAGGGTCATCTCGGGGTCTAACTGGGCGCGGGTCTGGTCGAAGACCGCAACCTCAAGATTGGTGCCCAGCGTGACTGCGCCCTCATCCGGGGTTTCCTGACCTAGCAGCATTTTCAGTAGCGTCGTCTTGCCCACACCGTTGGGGCCAACAAAGGCCACACGATCACCGCGCTGCACCAGCAGATCAAAATTCCGCACGATGGGTATTGAATCAAAAGCCTTGGCCAACCCTTTGGCTTCGATCACCTTGCGCCCCGATTTAGGCCCTGCCTCCAACGTCATCGCCGCCGAGCCCTGACGTTTGATCTGCGCTGCCTTCTCAGCCCGCAACGCCTGCAAGGCGCGCACCCGGCCCTGATTGCGTTTGCGGCGGGCGCTGATGCCTTCAACGGCCCATTTCGCCTCGGATTTGATCAGGCGGTTCAGCTTGTGGCGCTGCTGATCCTCTTCTTCCCAGATCTTGTCGCGCCATGTCTCGAACGCATCAAACCCCTGTTCCTGCCGCCGCACCGCACCCCGGTCGATCCAAAGGGTCGCACGGGTCAAAGCGCGCAGAAAAGCGCGGTCGTGCGAGATCAGGACATAAGCCGCGCGGGTCGAGCCCAGCTCACGTTCCAGCCAGGCAATCGCTTCGATGTCCAGATGGTTGGTCGGTTCGTCCAGCAGCATCAGGTCTGGCGCTTCGGCCATCAGTTTTGCCAATGCCGCGCGGCGACGCTCCCCGCCCGAGGCCGTTTCGACCAGGCGCGCCGGATCGAACTTCAGCCCCTCGCCTGCGCGCTCGACTTTATACAGTTCGCCCGGCTCTAGCCCGCTGGAGGCATAGTCGCCCAGTGTGGCAAAGCCCTCCATGCCCGGGTCTTGCTCCATATAACCGACCGACTTGCCCGGAGGCACCACGATGTCGCCCTGATCGGCCTCAACCAGTCCCGCCATCACTTTCATCAGGGTCGATTTGCCGGACCCGTTGCGCCCCACCAGCGCCACGCGATCGCCGGGTTGAACCACCAGATCAAGCTCGGAAAACACCGGATCGCCCCCGAAGGTCAGGGAAATGCCGGACATCTGCAACAAAGGAATTCTCGCCATGCCCGCCAGCTAAACCGGCAGGGTCGGCGCGTCAACGCCCAGCCCTTGTTCTCGTCAAAAATACGGAATCTACCCAGCCACCACCCGCAACAGACGTTTCCGGGCTGGCGGAATCGCCCCGATCTCGAGCCCGGTAAACACGTGCAGCGTGTTCATATGCCGATCGACCACTGCATGATCACTGACCCAGCCGCCCATCAACAGATAGGTGCGCAGCAAGGGCGGCATCCGCAACATCGCTTTTTTGACGTCGGGCCGACGCCGCAACCGTGCGGCAAAACGAAAGACATCCGGTGCCTTGACCCGTGGCAACCAGCGCTTGGGCGCCAGATGACGGTGTTTTAGCATTGCAAAAGCATCCAGATACTCGGCCGTTTCTGTCCCGGCAAAGGACGAACAGCCAAACAGCATCTCAACGTTGTTCTGATCCACATAAGCCGTCATCGCGCCCCATGCGACGCGCAGTATGTCAGGATCGGTCCAGTCGGGATGAATGCAGAACCGCCCCATCTCGACCATGCGCCCCTGAAATTCCTCCAAAGCGGACAGATCGTAAAATTGCGCTGAATAGCTGAGGCCGATTTCGTCCCCACGCTCCATCGTCAACATGCGGAAACAGCAGACGAGTTCGCCACTGGAACGCATATCTTCGACAAGAACATGCGCACAGAGGCGATCAAAATCATCCCGATCCGTCTGATCCGTTCCAAAGGCCAGAGTGCGCAACTTCTGTGCCGCCACGATGTCCGCCCCAGTCAATGCCAACCGGGCGCGATACCGGCCTTTGCCAAGCAGTAAAGCCATGGTCGTCCTCTATTCGGCGATCACCGACCCGTTTCATCCCGTCTCGGTGCCTATCACATTATGTGTGACCATCCTGTGACGCGGACAAGAGGCGAAGGCTGATTAGTTGGTCGCGCCCGGAATATTGGCCGGGTTGAAGTTGCCGATATTGCCGAACAGCTGGCGCAGGAATCCGCGGTTCTGAATGCTCGATTCGGTTACCCGCCGCTCCAGAGGGACCACGATCCCGTCTTCAAGGCCGAACCGTTCGATGTTCCGCACCACACCACCCTGATCAAAGCTGATGGCGACAAGCTCACGCTCGACCACTTCGGGTCGTTTCGGACCATAGTGACGCACCCGAGACCGCACATAGTAGAACCCAGAATCCCGCACTACGCCGGACGAGGACGGCGCACCGACCGAGTCGAGGACGCTTTCGCGTGTGTCCACGCCCACCTGAATCTCGGCCAGGTCTTCGGGTGGCGGGATGTACCCGTGATTCTCGAACACAGGTGAGCACGCGCTGATACCTGCCACACAGGCTGCAAGCACTAGCGTTCTGGACGCCGGTTTCAACCTGTTCACAACCTTTAACATGCACACCCTCTTGCCTTGGTCCCTTGCGGACCCTATCCGCTTACATCAAACCGCAGCCCCGGTTCAACACAGGAAAGGGTAACGAATGAGCAACCAGACATCTCTGCGGGTGGCCGACCTGCCGCAAAACGCGCCAACCTCGTTCGATCTGCGCCCCGACACCAAAGCGCTTGAGGCGATCCGCGATGACCTGGGCCTGCTGGGTCTGCGAAAGCTCAGCTTTGTCGGAGACGTCCGCGCGCAAGGAAAACGCGACTGGGCACTCGCAGGTAAGCTGGGCGCAACAGTGATCCAGCCCTGCGTCGTCACGCTAGAGCCGGTGACGACCCGGATAGACGTGCCCGTCACGCGGGTATTTCTGGCCGACTGGACCGACCCCGATGAGGAAGAGTTCGAAATCCCAGAAGGCGACGAGTCGGAGCCCTTGGGGTCCGAGATCGACCCAGCCATTGTAATGATCGAGGCGCTGTCGCTGTCCCTGCCCCAATACCCGCGCAAAGATGGTGCGGAACTGGAACAGGCCGACTATACAGAGCCGGGCAAACAGGCGATGACAGATGAAGATACAAAACCCTTTGCCGGACTTGCCAGCCTGCGCGATGCACTAAAAAAAGACGAGTGACACGGGTCTGATTTCCTGTCATAGCACGCCCTCAGAAAAATCGCTTGAACATGTCGAGAATCGCAGTATTTTCGCGCGCTCATCGGAATTTGGGTTGGACATTGCGGGGCTCGTCCCCTAAACGCGCGTCAAACCACGTAAAAAACGAAGAATGAAACCCGGTCGGCAGCGAATCTGCGGACCCTCAGTAGACAAAGGTTGAGACCATGGCCGTCCAACAGAACAAAGTTTCCAAGTCGCGTCGCAACAACCGCCGCGCACACGACGCTCTGGTTGCTGCAAACCCGAACGAATGCGCAAACTGCGGCGAGCTGAAGCGCCCGCACCACGTATGTGCGTCCTGCGGCCACTATGATGACCGTGAAGTCGTCGCTCAGGCCGACGAAATCGACCTGGACGAAGACGCGGCCTAAGCCTTTCAAAGCGCAGGCCAAGGCATGACGGAACAGCCCACGCAAACCGGACGGATCACCATCTCGGTTGACGCTATGGGCGGAGATTCGGGTCCCGCCGCAGTTGTGGCGGGGATCGCCAAATCGGCGGACAAGAACCCCGACATCGCGTTTATCCTGCACGGGCCTGAGGCTGAGTTGCGCAAACTTGTTGCGAAACGGCGTGTCCTGAATGGGCGCGTCGTTTTTCGTGATTGCACCGACGTGGTCACGATGGAGGACAAGCCCAGCCAGGTTGTACGCCACGGCAAGCAGACCTCAATGTGGTCGACACTGGAATCGGTGCGCCAGGGCGAAGCCCATGGTGCGGTGTCCTGCGGCAATACTGGCGCGTTGATGGCGCTGTCGATGATGCGGCTGCGTAAATTGCCGGGTGTAAACCGCCCGGCCATCGCGATTCTGTGGCCATCGCGCAACCCGCAGGGGTTCAACGTGATGTTGGATGTGGGCGCCGATGTACGCGCCGACGCGAAGGATCTGCTGCAATACGCGCTGATGGGCGCCTCGTACGCGCGCAACGGCATGGCGCTGGAACGCCCCCGGATCGGCTTGCTGAACGTAGGCACCGAAGAACACAAGGGGCGCGCTGAATTGAAAGAAGCGCATGCCATGATCACGGACTTTGCGGATCAGGCGAGCTTTGATTTCGTGGGCTTTGTCGAAGGCAGTGATATCCCCGGTGACAAGGCAGATGTCATTGTAACCGATGGGTTTACCGGCAATGTCGCGATCAAGACCGGCGAAGGCACGGCCAGCCTGATCGGGGACCTTCTGCGTGAGGCGTTCAAATACTCGCCCCTGTCTCGGCTGGCGTCGGTTCTGGCCATCACCTCACTAAACCGGTTGAAGAAACGTATCGACCCACGCCGTGTAAATGGCGGGGTTTTCCTGGGCCTCAATGGGACTGTGGTGAAATCTCATGGCGGCGCAGATGCCACCGGAGTTTCGGCCGCCGTGAAACTGGCCTTTACCTTGGCACAGTCCGGGTTCTCTGAAAAATTGGCGGCACGGGTTGCATCGACAGTCGAGCTTGCACAAGATGCCGCCCAAGCTCCGTCCAAGGCGGGCGAATAACAAAAAAGGCAGTACCCCAACATGGCAGGCCGTTCAGTTGTTGTAGGTGTCGGACATTATTTGCCAGAGCGAATTGTGCCGAATTCCGAGTTCGAAAAGTCGCTTGATACGTCCGATGAGTGGATCAAGACGCGGTCCGGCATCGAACGCCGCCATTTCGCAGCCGAGGGCGAGACCACATCCGACATGGCCACAAAGGCAGCCGAAGCAGCGCTTGCCGATGCTGGACTGACGGCCGACGACATCGACGCCATCGTTCTGGCCACATCGACGGCGGACCTGACCTTCCCTTCAGCGGCTACCATGGTGCAATCGCGGTTGGGTATGACCAAAGGCTTTGCCTTTGACGTTCAGGCCGTCTGTGCGGGATTCGTTTACGCTCTGACTAATGCCAACGCACTGATCCTTTCGGATCAGGCCAAGCGGGTGCTGGTAATCGGGGCCGAAACCTTCTCGCGAATCATGGATTGGACGGACCGGTCCACCTGCGTGCTTTTTGGCGATGGTGCGGGCGCGCTGATTCTTGAACGCCAAGAAGGTGACGGCACGGCCGAAGATCGCGGTATTCTCGCTACTGATCTGAATTCCGACGGTCGCTATAAAGACTTGTTGTATGTAGACGGCGGCGTGTCGACGCAAACAACGGGCTATCTGCGGATGAAGGGCAATCAACTGTTCCGCCAGGCGGTTGAACGTTTGACCTCAACTGCTGAGACTTGCTTGGAAAAAGTGGGTTTGGGTCACGAGGATGTGGATTGGATTGTCCCCCATCAAGCCAATATCCGCATCATTCAGGGCACCGCCAAGAAATTGGGCGTTCCCATGGATCACGTCGTAGTCACCCTACAGGATCACGGCAACACTTCTGCGGCATCGATTCCCTTGGCCATGTCCGTGGCCAAGCAACGCGGCCAGTTCAAACCGGGTGATTTGCTTGTTACTGAGGCAATCGGGGGTGGATTGGCCTGGGGATCAGTCCTCCTTCGGTGGTAACAGGCGCAAAACGGCTTACACACAGACCTGCAATTCATTGATATTGACAGTGAATTTGCCCTGACCCTATGCTCTACCATCAACAGGGGGATTGGCATGGGCGACAAAACACTGACCCGAATGGATCTGAGCGAGGCCGTTTTTCGCGAGGTTGGCCTTTCACGCAATGAAAGCGCACAGCTGGTCGAAAGGGTTCTGGACCATATGTCCGACGCGCTGGTGCGGGGTGAGCAGGTTAAGATTTCGTCTTTCGGAACATTCAGCGTTCGGGACAAAACTGCCCGTATCGGCCGCAACCCCAAAACCGGGGAAGAGGTTCCTATTCAGCCGCGCCGCGTGCTGACCTTCCGCCCGTCGCATCTGATGAAGGATCGCGTCGCCGCAGGAAACCGCAAATAGGATCAGGACGGCAGCGCCATGAGCAAGTCCCCAGACGCCTTTCGCACGATCAGTGAAGTAGCGGACTGGCTGGGCGTTCAGGCCCATGTCCTGCGATTCTGGGAAAGCCGCTTCACGCAGGTCAAACCGGTCAAACGCGCCGGTGGGCGGCGCTATTACCGCCCCAATGACATGCGCTTGCTGGGTGGTATCAAAAAGCTGCTGCACGAGGATGGGATCACCATCAAAGGCGTGCAGCGCATTTTGCGCGAACAGGGCGTGGCCTATGTCGCCTCATTGTCTCAGGGTTTGGAGGATGAGGCCAAGCCCGCCGCAACCGACGACAACGTGGTCGTTCCCTTTACAACAAAGCCCGCGCCCCAAGAGCAGATCTCGCTTGATTTGCCCGAGGCACCGGTGCCCGCAGCACCCGCGCCGCCGCAGCCTGTATTGGACAAGCTGGATGAGGCGCCGTTGCTGGGCGGCATCGCCACCCAAGCGTGGAATCGGACCGAATTTGACGACCAGCTTTTGCGTCAGATCGCGCCTGTTGCCCGTGACCTGCGCGCCCTTCTGAACCGAATTGAGAATCGGTCGGCGGGATAAGAAAAAGGCAATGTTTTCCTCTTGCCCCTGCCGGGAAAACCGTTATGAACACTCCAACGTCGGGCTATGGCGCAGCCTGGTAGCGCGTCCGTCTGGGGGACGGAAGGTCGCAGGTTCGAGTCCTGCTAGCCCGACCAAATCACACCGACGTTTATGGCAGACAGGCCAGATCCCGCTCTGGCATCAGGGGGGATCGGAATGACAGGTGTATGCCCAAACCAGCAGATCGAAGGCATGATTGCACGCGGTGAGATCACCGCCGATCCCGCCATAATCGACCCGCAGGTACAACCGGCCAGCCTTGACTTGCGTTTGGGAACAGTGGCTTACCGCGTGCGCGCCTCATTTCTGGCAGGCGAAGGGCGCTCGGTCGCCGACCGTCTGGCCGAGTTCGAGATGCACCGCATCGACATTAGCGACGGTGCGGTTCTGGAAAAGGGTTGCGTCTATCTGGTGCCACTGATGGAATCACTCGCCCTGCCCGACAGCGTGACCGCCGTGGCCAATGCCAAAAGCTCGACCGGGCGGCTGGACTTGCTGACCCGCACCATCACCGATGGCGGCACCGAGTTCGACCGGGTGCCTGCGGGTTATACCGGGCCTCTATATGCCGAAATTTGCCCGCGATCATTCTCGGTCCTGGTGCGGCCCGGAATGCGTCTGAACCAAATCCGGTTCCGTCAGGGCCAAGCGGTGCTAAGCGATGCGGAACTAAACGCGCTGCACGCCGAGTCGCCATTGGTGGATGGACCGGCCGTGATTCAGGACGGGCTGGGCTTTTCGGTTGATCTGCAACTGCCCGATACCGATCTGGTGGGCTATCGTGCCAAGCCACACACGGGTGTGATCGATCTGGACCGGATCGGCGAATACGACCCGCAGGAATACTGGGAAGAGGTACGCACCACGGATGGTCGCATCATCCTCGATCCCGGCGCGTTCTATATTCTGGTCAGCCGCGAGGCGGTGCATATCCCGCCCTTGTATGCCGCTGAAATGGCCCCTTATCTGGCTATGGTTGGTGAATTCCGGGTGCACTACGCCGGCTTCTTCGATCCCGGTTTCGGCCACGCGGCCGCTGGAGGCGCGGGTTCACGCGGAGTGCTGGAAGTGCGCTGCCACGAGGCCCCTTTTGTGCTGGAACATGGACAGGTCGTCGGGCGTTTGGTCTATGAGAAAATGGCCGAGATGCCCACGCAACTCTATGGCGCGGGCATTGCCTCGAACTATCAGGGACAGGGGTTGAAGCTGTCCAAGCACTTCAAGCCGGTTGGCTAGAACTTCATAAAGCGGCGCATCTGGCGGGTCATCTTCTGCGCTTGCCTCATGTTTTGAGAAGGGCGTGGACCGCTGCTTTGTTTCTGTTGGCCTGAATCACCGCCCTGATCCGATTTGCCGCCCATACGGCTGGCCATATCAAAGCCCTTGTCCACGCCTTTATTGACCAGACGGCGCATCACCTGACGCACGATCATATCGATCATTCGATTGGCATTCATTGCTCAACTCCGTTTCCTGAACCTCAAAATAGGTGATCTGTCTGGCAACAAAAGGGCCGTTTGATCACTCTTCCTCGAACAGTTCCACCTGATCTTCATCTTCTTCTTCGTCGCTGCCCTCTCCCAAGGGAATCGTACCCGGAGGTGGCCTGTTTTCCAGCAACCCTGCGGCGCGCAATTCCTGAAGCCCTGGAAGGTCGCGGGCGTTTTCCAGCCCGAAATGATCCAGAAACTGCGGCGTAACCACAAATGTCACCGGACGGCCCGGTGTCATGCGACGACGCCCCAGCCTGATCCACTCCATTTCCAGCAACTGGTCAATGGTCCCGCGCGAGACGGACACGCCACGGATTTCCTCGATCTCGGCCCGCGTGCAGGGCTGGTGATAGGCCACGATGGCCAGCGTTTCGATGGCGGCACGGCTGAGTTTTCGTGTCTCAACCGTTTCCTTTTGCATCAAAAAGCCCAGATCAGGGGCTGTGCGGATGGCCCAGGCCTCTCCCACGCGCACAACGCGCACGCCGCGCCCTTCATAGCGCTTGCGCAGCAGATCAACCGCTTGTGCCGCGTCGCTGCCGTGGGGCATCCGGGCTTCAAGATCGCTGATCGAAACGGGTTCAGCACTCGCGAACAGCACGGCTTCGACCATACGTTCCTGTTCGGCCAAGGGGGGCGCTTCGAACAGGGTGCCGGTTTCCTCAGAGGTTTCAGTCACGTGTTTCGGTCCTCTTGCGCAGATGGATCGGTGCAAAGGTTTCGCTTTGCTTGATCTCCATATGTCCTTCTTTCACCAGCTCCAACGAGGCCGCAAACGTCGCCGCCGTGGCCGAGCGCCGCCGCACCGGATCGGCATCCCAACCGTCGGGCAGATAGGTCTCCATATCTGTCCAGGCGCCCGCAAACCCGATCAAGGGGCGCATCCGTTCCAACGCCTGTTCCATGGTAAAGACAGCATCGCGGTCCATGACAAAGGGTCGGAATTCATCGCGGGTGCGGATGCGCGCATAACCCTGCATCAGATCCAACAACGTGGCTGAATAGGTCACGGTGCGGATGCGAGTGACATCCTCACCCTGCCCCCGTTTGAAGAAATCACGCCCCAACTGATCCCGCGCCATCAGACGTGCAGCCGCGTCGCGCATGGCCTGAAGGCGTTCAAGTTGGAACGCCAGATGCGCGGCCAATTCCTCACCAGACGGTCCTTCGTCATCGGGATCGGGCGGCAGCAGCAGGCGGGATTTCAGAAAGGCCAGCCAAGCGGCCATGACCAGATAATCCGCCGCCAGTTCGATCCGCAGCGCACGGGCTTTTTCAACGAAGGTCAGATATTGCTGCGCCAGCGCCAAAACCGAGATTCTGCGCAGGTCAACTTTCTGCGTCCGCGACAGGGTCAGCAGCACGTCCAATGGGCCTTCGAACCCGTCGACGTCAACAATCAGCGCCTCGGCGACAAGCCGATCCGCGACCGAGACCGGATCTTCGCTAAAAAGGTTATCGTTCATATACCTGCCCGCCCATTAGGGCAGATAGTTCCGCCTCGGCGGCTTCGATGTCAAGTTCCACAGGCTTTTGCCGCATCGACAGCGCTTTTTCGGCGCGTTTTTGCGCTAGTGGGGTCATCTCTCCGACGGCGTCCAGCACCTTGGCGCGGACTTCAAAAGTACCGTTGCAATGCAGAACCACGTCGCAGCCCGCAGCCAGCGCTTGCCCGGCGATTTCTTCGGGCGCGCCGGACAGGGCTTTCATCGAGATATCGTCGGTCATAATCAGCCCGTCAAATCCGATCTTGTCACGGATCAGGCCGATCATCGTAGGTGAAATCGTCGCCGGTTGCGGGTCGATCCGGTCATAGACTAGATGTGCGGTCATCCCCATCGGCAGGTCGTTCAGCGCGCGAAACGGTGCGAAATCGGCCCCTTCCAGTGCTTCTTGAGTCAGATCCACATGCGGCAGGTCATGGTGGCTGTCCAGCGTGGACAAGCCATGCCCGGGCATGTGTTTGATGACCGGAAGAACACCGCCGTCCAGATGCCCTTTGGCAACCGCGCGGCCAAGTTTCGCAACCTGTTTAGGATCAGAGCCATAGCAGCGGTTCTTGAGGAACGCATGGGTGTCGTCACGCGCCAGATCAACCATCGGGGCACAGTTGCTGTCGATCCCAAGCTCGAACAATTCTAGCGCGATCAAGCGATAGCGCAGATACATCGCCCGTTCGGCCTGTTCCCCAGCACGAGCCGCATGATCCAGCGGCGGGGCCCATTCGCGTGCCAAAGGCGCGCGCAGGCGCTGAACGCGTCCACCTTCCTGATCAATCGTTATCGGGCAGTTGCGGCCCACCGCCTCGCGAAAGTCGTCACACAGGGCGCGCACTTGATCGGCGGTGTCGATATTTCGGGCAAAGAGGATGAACCCGAACGGGTTCATCTCGCGGAACAGTTTTTTCTCGTCGGGTGTAAGCCGCAGCCCTTCCGCGTCAGAGATCGCAGCGCCGAATGTCACCGGGCTGCGACCGGGATACAGTCAGCCCCCTGCGCCTGAAGCGCAGCACAGAACTGACGCGAGTCGCTCAGATCATCAAAACCCAAAACCCGCAGCCGATAGAATGTGCGTCCACCGCTTGAGGTTTTTTGAATAACTCGTTGTTTTCCATCCATATACTCACCGAATCGACCGTTCAGGCGATCCCATTCTGATTGCGCAACCTGGGTGCTTTCATAGGCCCCGAGCTGGGCCATACGGGTGCCCTTTGAAAGGGTATCAGCGTCGACATCCAAGCCAACAGCGGCTTTGACAGCCGCATTGATGGCATCTTCGGTGCTGCTGCTAGGTGTGATCGGGTTGCTGATCCTGCGTGCCGGGCGTGTGATGGGCCGCAGCGACCGGCGCACACCGGGCAGCGCTGCAATTGCGGGGTCCGGCAGTTGCGCTGCGTAGTCCGCAGGGTCAATCGCCGGTTCGTCGTCAAGCGCAAGCGACGCCAGTTGCACACCGTCCTGTGGCTGTTCAATTGGCTTGTCCGCCAGTTCAGCAACCACCGCATCCACGGCACCTTGGCGCAGTTGCGCCGCCTCTTGATCAGAGATTTCTTCTTCCACCAAGTGCACGGCCGGTGTGGGCTTCAGCGGTTCAACCGGCGTGTCTTCATCCGTTAGCGAAACGGGGCGCGGCGCCAAAATCAATCGATCTGCAGGCGGCGCAGCGGTGCCGACGGCTGCCACTGCGTTCACCGCCAAGCCCTGATGATCTGCAGGTGTCCCACCTGGATTTTCCGGCTGGATACGCATCGGCCCTTCGATCGCGCGGACAACCGGAACACCGCTGACATCGCGCATGACCAACTTATAGCCCCAAACGGCGATACCGGCGACCAAAGCCAAGGACGCGGCCGCCCCCAGAAAATTCACGATCCGACCCAAGCCCGCTGCCTGCGGCGTCTCTTCATACCCGTGCAAGTCGTCGGAATAATCGTAACCGCCCTGAACCGAGGGTTGATTCGTGTAATGCATCTGCTCGGGACGCATCTGCCCCGAGTAAACGTTATTTGCCATGTCCGCCTCACCGCCCGTTTCGCGCCGGAAAATAAGGCGCGCGGGTCATTTCTTGCCTACCTCGTACCGGCGGTTCGGGCGGTGTTTGTTACCGCATCTCCTGCGCCGGGGTAACGCCAAGAATACCCAAGCCCGCTGAAATCACAACAGAAACGGCACGGGCCAAAGCGATTTTTGACTGGCTTGTGGCAACATCGCCATCCTGAATGAACCGCAGTTGGGTTTCGTCGTTGCCCTTGTTCCACAGCGCGTGGAAGTCTCCGGCCAGTTCATAAAGGTAGAACGCAACGCGGTGCGGCTCGTTCGTGCGGGCAGCGATTTCCACCAGACGCGGCCATTCGGCCAGCTTTTTAGCAACAGTCAACTCGGATGCGTGATCGTTCTTACTCAGATCGGCCCCTTTGAGGGTCGCATCATCTGTGGCGATCCCGGCCTCAGCCGCGCGGCGCAAAACGCTCATGACGCGGGCATGGGCGTATTGCACGTAGAACACAGGGTTCTCGCGGCTTTGCTCCAGCACCTTGTCGAAATCAAAATCCAGCGGCGCGTCGTTCTTGCGGGTCAGCATGACGAAACGCGTAACATCCGGCCCCACCTGATCCACCACATCGCGCAGAGTGACAAAGTTCCCTGCCCGTTTAGACATCTTGAACGGCTCGCCATTCTTCCAAAGCTTCACCAACTGGGTCAGCTTGATATCCAGCGGCACCTTGCCATCGGACAGCGCCGACACAGCCGCCTTCATCCGTTTGACATAGCCGCCGTGGTCGGCACCAAACACGTCGATCAGAGCGTCAAAGCCACGGCTCACCTTGTCATAGTGATAGGCGATATCGGGCGCGAAATAGGTCCACGCGCCGTCTGATTTCTTGACCGGACGGTCCACGTCATCGCCATGTTCGGTCGATTTGAACAGGGTCTGCTCGCGCGGCTCCCAATCTTCGGGCTTTTTGCCTTTGGGCGGCTCCAGCACGCCTTCATAGATCAGGCCCTTGTCGGTCAGCGATTGCAGCGCAGCCTCGATCCGGCCCGTGCCATAGAGAGATTTCTCAGAAAAGAACACGTCCATCTCGACGCCCAGCGCCTTCAGATCAGCACGGATCAGGTCCATCATCGCATCGGTGGCAAAGTTGCGCAGGTCCTCAAGCCATTCGCTTTCAGGCTTGTCGATCAGGGTATCGCCGTATTTCTCTTTCAGCGCCTCGCCGATCGGGATCAGATAGTCACCGGGATAGAGCCCCTCGGCAATCTCGGGGCTGAGGCCATTGGCCTCGCGATACCGCTCATAGGCCGAACGCGCTAGTACATCCACCTGCGCGCCGCCATCGTTGATGTAATACTCACGCGTAACTTCATGGCCAGAATAAGCCAGCAGGCTTGCCAAGGCGTCACCGAAGACCGCGCCCCGCGTATGGCCTACATGCAGCGGACCGGTGGGATTGGCCGAGACATATTCGACGTTCACCTTCTGCCCGTGTCCCATGGTCGAGCGACCATAATCGTTGCCCTGTTCCAGCACGGCGGTCAGCACACCCTGCCAGACCGACGGCGCCAGCCGCAGGTTCAAAAACCCCGGCCCTGCCACCTCGGCGCTGGTGATCCGATCATCGGCAGCCAGCTTTCCGGCCAGCACATCGGCAATGTCGCGCGGCTTCATCTTGGCTGGTTTTGCCAATACCATCGCCGCGTTGGTCGCCATATCGCCATGTGCCGCGTCGCGCGGAGGCTCAACCGCCACGTTGTCAAAGCTCAGTCCCTCGGGCATAGCACCTTCGGACTGCATCTGCGCCAGCGCGCCCAGTACAAGGGCGCGGATCTCGGAAAACAGGTTCATTTCGAATGTCCTTTTGCTTGCCCGGCGGTTTATCACGCAGCGCGGTAAGGTCAATGGATGCCTAAAGTTTGACCTTGGTTTGGGCGCAATCCCCGCTACAGTCTGCCCGAACTGCGAAATTCGGAGACCATTGATGCGCCTCGCCCTACCCCTCAGCCTGCTTCTGTCCACCGCCCTGCCCGTTCTGGCCGAGATGCCCGCACCGCAAGGACATGTGCTGGTGACATTGGGTGGCGCTGTCAGCGAAACCAACCTGCCGGCGCGGGGCGAGAATGATGGCGGGCTGCTTGGGTTTCTCGAAGTGACCCATGAGGGTGCAGCAGGGTTTGACGCGGCCCTTCTGGACAGCCTACCCCAGATTCAAATCACTATTCCCTATGGCCCGCCCGATCATCAGCGCAACTACACTTTCAGTGGCCCGCTGCTGTCGGACGTTATGATCCTTGCGGGAGCCGAAGGAAAAACCGCACGTCCCATGGCAATGGACGGGTATCAGGCGGAAATCCCATGGGACAGCATTTCGACGTACAAACCCATTTTAGCCACCCATGCCGACGGTGAACCGATGGGCGTCGGAGGATATGGCCCCACCATGATCGTGTTCCCGCCAACCGACGATGCCGACGCAACCGACTCGCAAGCCAGCCAACAGGTCTGGGCGCTGGCCTATATCGGGATCGAGTGACCCGTCGGCGCGGGTCGTCCTGTCAACCGTACATGATCCTGTATCGCAAACCGGTCCGTCATCCCGGCGATATAGTCTGACACGATCCGGGCAAGTGCGGTTTCATTGTCAGCCGCCTCAATCTCAGCGTGCCAGCGGGCCGGCATTTGACGGGGGTCCCCGAGATAAATCGGGAACAACTCTTCGACGATCTTGCTAACTTCGGCCCGCACCTCCATCACCGAGGGCGCGCGATACATTCGGGTGAACAGAAAGGCGCGGATGTCCTGCAACTGCGCCCACAATTGCTCCGAGAACTGGATCACCGGGCGACCCAAATGGCGGATATCTTCCACCGATTGCGCACCAGATTCGGCAATTAACCCAGCGGACGTGTCGATCACATCCGAGACCATGACCCCAAAGACGCGCCTCAAAGCCTCATGCCTGCGCCGATACGGGTCCAGTGCTGGGTACGCACGATCGACCTCGGCATAGCACGTACCCACAATCGGCAGGGTTTGAATTTCGTCATCACTGAACAAATCCGCCCGCAGCCCGTCCAGCAAATCATGGTTGTTATAAGCGATATCATCTGACAATGCGGCCACTTGCGCCTCGGCGCTGGCATGGGTGTGCAGTTCCAGATCAAAAACGCCGTTGCACTCTGCCAACGCCCAAGGCAACACGCCCTCAACTGGGCCGTTGTGCTTGGCAATCCCTTCCAACGTCTCCCATGTCAGGTTGCAGCCATCGAACTCGGCATAGTGCCGCTCCAGCTTGGTCACGATACGAATGGCTTGTGCATTGTGATCGAAGCCACCATAGGGCTGCATGATGGCATGCAACGCATCCTCACCCGTATGACCAAATGGTGTATGACCCAAATCATGAGCCAAAGCGACGGCCTCGGTCAGTTCCGGGTTAAGGCCCAAAGCACCGGAAATAGTCCGCGCCACCTGCGCCACCTCAATGGAATGCGTCAGGCGGGTGCGATAGCTATCCCCTTCATGCTCCACAAAAACCTGCGTCTTGTGCTTGAGCCGCCGAAACGCGCTGGCATGAATGATCCTGTCACGATCGCGCTGAAAGCATGACCGAAAACTGCTCTCTTCCTCTGGCACCAACCGCCCTCGCGCGCGACTGGGGTCCGAGGCAAAACCCGCTCTTTCCAAAGGTCTTGTCCTTGTCGCCTGTCCTTGGGTTTTCTATATGGTAGTGTGGTACAGAAATAAACCTTTGGAGCGTGGCATGAATCTGCCCCCAACAGTCACCGAACGCGCCTTCGACCGTCTGGCTGAAATCGGCGCTGCGGATCAGGGACAAGCCCTGCGCGTCGCGGTAGAAGGCGGCGGCTGTTCCGGGTTCCAATACGAGATCGCCCTGGACGAACCGAAAGAGGATGATCTGATCCTTGAGGGTAAAGGACAGAAAGTCATCGTGGACTCGGTCTCGTTGCCGTTTTTGGAAAACGCGGTCATAGACTTTACACAGGAACTGATCGGTGCACGGTTTGTGATCGAAAACCCGAACGCGACCTCATCGTGCGGCTGCGGCACATCATTTTCCATGTAAGCAAAGGCGGGGGCGTTGCCCCCACACCCCCAGGATATTTATAGCCAGATGAAGAAGGGATCCGCTCTCCGACCTCAATGCCGGAGAGCTTCACCTGGCGCGGTCATCGGCGTCCCCGCCTGTACCGCATATTAGAGATCGCACGGATTGGTTAACGATCCGTTTCTTCATCTGGCTAAAAATATCCCGGAGCGCGAGGCAGAGCCTCGCTCCCCAGCCCTCCGCCATCTTGCCGCTGCGTTCATTCTGCGCGATAGGTTGCCAATGGCTCTGGAGGATTGCGCATGAAAATCGCCACATTCAACATCAACGGTATCAAAGCACGGATTGAGGCTCTGCCCCGTTGGCTGGATGACGCGCAGCCCGACATCGTGTTGCTGCAAGAGATCAAGTCGGTGGATGAGAACTTTCCCAAGGAACTTTTCGAAGACCGGGGCTACAATGTCGAAACCCACGGGCAGAAAAGCTTTAACGGCGTAGCGATCCTTTCAAAATTCCCGCTTGAGGATGTATCACGAGGGCTACCGGGCGACGATGACGACGAACAAGCGAGGTGGATTGAGGCGACGGTCGTCGGAAAGCACTCGTTGCGGATTTGCGGTTTGTATCTGCCTAACGGCAATCCGGCTCCGGGACCGAAATATGACTATAAGCTTGCCTGGATGGAGCGCCTTTATCAGCGCGCGCAGGAGCTGATTGCTGGTGAAGAGCCGGCACTGGTGGCCGGGGATTACAACATCATTCCTCAGGCCGAAGACGCCGCACGTCCCGAGGCATGGCGGGAGGATGCTCTGTTTCGGCCTGAAAGCCGGGCGGCATTTCGTAAAATCCTGAACCTCGGCTTTACCGAGGCGTTCCGGGCGCGCACACAGGGGCCTGGGCACTATTCCTTTTGGGATTATCAGGCCGGGGCATGGAACAGGAATGACGGCATCCGCATCGACCATTTCCTGTTGACCCCGCAGGCGGCAGATCTGATGCGCGATTGCCGGATTGATTCCGAGATACGCGGGCACGAAAAGCCTTCAGATCACGTTCCGGTTTGGGTGGAACTCGATCTTTAATTCCTTATTCGGTCGGGTCGTAGTTGTAGATCCAGTCGTATTTGCGTGCCAATTTCCCACCGATAACGGACAAGGCCAGTTGCGCGCCCAGACGCATCAGTCCGCGCAAGTGGAAATTGCGGGCATTGGCACCAGCGGTGGCCACGACGTTGCGGGCTCTGGGGCGGCGGGTAGTCTCGTAGACCGAAAGCGCCTGGGTCACTCCTGATTGCTCAGAAAATGCACGCGCCAAGATCCAGGCGTCCTCCAACGCAAGACATGCCCCCTGCGCCATGAAAGGTAGTGTGGGGTGGGCAGCGTCCCCCAGCAAAGCAAGCCGACCGTTCTGCCAACTTTGCGCCACCGGCCGCAGGTAAAGGGCCCAAAGGTGGGTTTGCGCAACCTCGGTCAGCACCTCCCGCACTGGGCCGCCGAAATCCTGAAAGCGCGCCCTAAGATCGTCAGGATCACCTTCCCTGCGCCAACTTTCATCTGTCCAGTCCGAGCGTTCCTCGATTGCTACCACATTCATCATTTGCTGGTCACGTAGAGGGTACAAGACCACATGGCGACCCGGGCCCATTGTCAGTGACGCACATGGCGCTCGGTCGCGTTGAGCCCATGGTATCGTTGCACGCCAAGCGATTTGGCGGGTGAATTGCGGCTGTTCCTCTCCGTTCAGGATCGGACGCAGAATGCTGCGTCCTCCGTCTGCAGCGATGGCGCATTCGGTGCGCAATCGCTCACCGCTTTGTAAAACCACTTCGGCTTCGCCAGGATGTTTGATCACCTGCGACACTTGAGCACCCAACCGAATATCGACCCCCGCGTTTCGCGCGGCCTTCGCCAACAGATCCAATAGATCGGCGCGATGGTAGTAGTAGGTCGGGCCGGCCGTCGGGGGCGGAATACGGCTGATGACGCGGCCTCGGCGGTAGTCGCGAAGAATCGTTCCGTTTGAGCGTTGTCCTACACGCGGCTCTGTGTGCTCAACACCCAGCGCACGCAGCACAGCCATGCCATTAGCGCTGATCTGAAGGCCCGCGCCCACTTCGGTCAGGGCTGGTGCTTGTTCCAGCACCGTCACCTGCGCGCCCTTCAGGCGCAGGGCCAGAGCAGCCGCCAAACCACCAATACCGCCGCCGATTACGGCAAAACTCAAACCGTCGTTATTCATGCGCAAGGCTTAACGCAAAAACGCCGAGGCGACAGGCCCCGGCGTCAAAGATTTCCGAATTTCGCAGCGATCAATCGTCGCGGTGGACCTTCTCGCGGCGTTCGTGACGCTCTTGCGCCTCAAGCGTCATGGTCGCGATCGGGCGCGCATCCAGACGCCGCAGCGAGATCGGATCACCCGTCATTTCGCAATAGCCGTACTCGCCCTCATCAATCCGGCGCAGAGCCGAGTCGATCTTGGCCACCAGCTTGCGCTGACGGTCGCGGGTGCGCAGTTCCAGCGCGCGATCGGTTTCCTCGCTCGCGCGGTCTGCAACGTCCGGAATGTTACGAGTGTTGTCTTGCAGACCTTCGATCGTGTCGCGGCTGCCTGCCAAAAGTTCAGTCTTCCAGTCCAGCAGCTTACGACGAAAATACTCAAGCTGCTTGTCGTTCATAAATGGTTCGTCTTCGGCTGGACGATAATCTTCGGGCAGAAATACTTCCTGCTTCATTTTTGCTCCCTCGGTGTGGCCTGCAACGCCGAGTGCTCTCTCTTCACCAGACATGAGGCATTCCCTTCTGCGGAGCGTTTATCTGACGGCGCGGGGATTGTCACTATGCAAACGACGCGCCTGTGTTGTGTAATCCTAAAGCGTCTAAATATGAGACAACTAATAACAAAACCTTGTTTTTCTGTGAAAAAGTGCGGGCGATTTCTGGGCAAACTTTATATTGCCTCAGGGTGTGTTAGCGCACGAATCAAGCAAAGCCCTTGGAGTTGCTGGTCAATTCCGCATCGGGCGACGCAGCGACGTGGGTTGTAAAAATCTTCGCCCCTCTGTAACCCCAAAGGCACAACCTGCGCGACCTATCATGAGGCCCCAATGACCGCACGCTTTCAAGGCACAGCCGAATATGTTGCCACCGATGATCTGACCATCGCCGTCAACGCCGCGGTCACTTTGGAACGGCCTTTGCTGGTCAAGGGCGAGCCGGGCACCGGTAAGACCGAACTGGCCAAGCAGGTAGCTGGTGCGCTGGGTCTGAAGATGATCGAGTGGAACGTAAAGTCCACCACCCGCGCCCAACAGGGCCTGTATGAATATGACGCCGTCAGCCGTCTGCGCGACAGCCAGTTGGGCGATGAGCGCGTGCATGACGTGTCGAACTATATCCGCAAGGGCAAGCTGTGGCAGGCATTCGACGCCGACGAAAAGGTCGTGCTGCTGATTGATGAGATCGACAAGGCCGATATCGAATTTCCCAACGACCTGCTGCAGGAACTCGATAAGATGGAGTTCCATGTCTACGAGACTGGTGAGACAATCAAAGCCAAGAACCGGCCTATTGTGATCATCACCTCGAATAACGAAAAGGAACTGCCTGACGCCTTCCTGCGCCGGTGTTTCTTTCACTATATCCGCTTCCCAGATGAGACCACGATGCGCCGCATCGTCGAGGTCCATCACCCTGGGATCAAGGATGCCCTGCTGACCACCGCGCTGACACAGTTCTATGAAATCCGTGAGACGCAGGGGCTGAAGAAAAAGCCCTCGACCTCGGAAGTGCTGGACTGGCTCAAGCTGTTGCTGGCCGAGGATCTGACCGCCGAGGATCTGAAACGCGACGGGGCGAATGCGCTGCCCAAGTTACATGGCGCGCTGCTGAAAAATGAGCAGGATGTGCATCTGTTCGAACGTCTGGCCTTTATGGCGCGTAGCAAACGCTGAACATCCAGTGATCAGCCTTGCCTTACGGCAAGCGGGCTGTCAGCATTGGCACATGATCGCCCGACTGTCGGGCATCCGAGCAGATGGGGCAATCTGAGTGTCTGACACCCTTACGATCCGTGCCTTGCGGCCCGATGACCGGGCCGAATGGGCTGAGATGTGGCGCGATTATCTGGCGTTCTACGAAACATCCGTACCCGACAAAACCTATGACAGCACATTCGCGCGGCTTTTAGGGGATGATCCGCATGATTTCTCGTGCTTTGTTGCCGAAAGCTCCGATGGTTTGGTCGGCCTGACGCACTACCTGTTTCACCGCCATGCGTGGAAAGAGGAAAGTGTCTGCTACCTTCAGGATCTGTTCGCCCGCCCCGAGGCGCGCGGAACCGGCGTTGGACGCGCGCTAATTCAAGCCGTGTATGACGAGGCTGACCGACAAGGCGCGCCATCGGTCTATTGGCTGACGCAAGAATTCAACCATACCGCGCGCAAATTGTATGATCGGATCGGCAAACAGACACCTTTCATTCGGTATCAACGCGCATGATCCGCTGGGCTGCTCTTGTGTTCGGTTTGGCATTGGCTGGATGTACGGCTGTTTCCGTCCCAGAACCACCCAGCCGGGTGAAGCCCACAGTTGAAGGGCTGCCGCCCCCAAAGGCCTTTGTAACCCCGCGCCCTACCCCGCCCGGTCGGGCAAATGCCGATATGGCGCGCGATTTCGTATCACTTCACTTTGCGCTGGAAAGCGGCACGCCCCTACCGGTCTTTACTCGCTTCGAGGGGCCCGTAACGGTGCGCCTGACCGGCCAGGTTACTCCGTCGATGCAGCAGGACTTGACCCGGTTGCTCAACCGTCTGCGCCGCGAAGCCCGGATCGACATCAAGCAAATCCCCGAAGGTCAGGCAAATATCACCATCGAGGCCGTCACTCAGGACCAAATTCAGGATATCCTGCCGCAAGCCGCCTGTTTCGTCGTCCCGAACGCCTCCAGTTTCGAGGAATACAGCCGGGATCGGCGCAAGAAGAAAAGCAGTTGGGTCCGGCTGCAAGACCGGCAGCGACTGGGGATTTTCATCCCCTACGATGCCAGCCCGCAGGAAAAGCGCGATTGCCTGCACGAAGAGATTGCACAGGCTCTGGGGCCGCTGAACGACCTGTATCACCTGCCGGATTCAGTCTTTAACGATGACAACATACATACCGTTCTGACCGGGTTCGATATGCTGATGCTGCGCGCCGCCTACTCGCCTGACTTGCGCAGCGGCATGAGCCGTGAACAAGTCGAAGCCGTTATCCCCGGCATTCTACGCCGTCTGAACCCAAACGGCGAAGTCCAGCCCGTAGGTCCCCCTTCAGAAACCCCGCGTGAATGGATCAGGGCGGTGCAAAAATCGCTGAACCCCAACCGCAACGTGCAGGCCCGGCTACGCTCTGCCCAGCGCGCCGCGCAGATCGGACAGGAACAGGGCTGGACCGACCACCGCCGCGCCTATCCGCACTACCTGATGGGGCGCATGGGGCAATTTGACAACCCGCAAGCCGCTTTGCGCGAATATGATATCGCGCTGCAATTTCTGCGCACGTCACCGAGTACTGAGGTGCATCAGGCCTACATTACCACGCAGCTTGGCGCCTATGCGCTGGCGCAAGGCAGCGGTCCCGACTTCCTGCCCGAATTGGACAAAGCCATCGACGTGATGACCCGCGCCGAGAATGCCTCGCAACTTGCGACGCTGCTGCTGCTGAAATCCGAGGCGCTGAATCAGGCCGGACGCCCGGTCGAGGCACGTTCCGTCAGGCTGGACAGTCTGGGATGGGCACGCTACGGCTTTGGCTCGGAAACGGTGGTCCGGTCGTTGATGCAAGAGGTTGCAGAAGCGCCGTCCAATAACAGAGGCGGTTAACGCATGGTCGTAGTTCTGGGAATGGCGATACTGGGGGCAATCCTCGGGGCACTGACGGCACGCAGACGTAATGGCAGCGGCGCGGATATGGCGCAATACGCTGCGGGCTACGGCATCGCCTTTTCGTTGGTGGGTCTCGTCCTGTCCCTCATTCTCGTCCGACTGATCGCGTAGCCATGTTCCTGCCCTTCTTCGAAAACCTCCGCAAAGCCCGTATTCCCGTCTCACTACGCGAATATCTGACCTTTCTGGAAGGCATGAAAAAGGGCCTAGCCACCTATGATGTCGAGGCATTCTACTACCTCGCCCGCGTTTCGATGGTGAAGGACGAGCGCAATATCGACAAGTTCGATCAGGCCTTTGCTGCAAGTTTCAAGGGCTTGGAAGAGATCAGCTTTGATCAGGTGATCGAGGCCGTGGACATCCCCGCCGAGTGGCTGGCCAAGATGGCCGAAAAACACCTGTCCGAGGACGAAAAGGCCGAGATCGAGGCCATGGGCGGGTTCGAAAAACTGATGGAGACGCTGCAAGAGCGTCTCAAGGATCAGGAAAGCCGCCATCAGGGCGGCAACAAATGGATCGGCACTGCCGGGACCTCTCCGTTCGGGGCGTATGGCTATAACCCCGAGGGCGTGCGCATCGGCCAGAAGGAAAGCCGCCATCAGCGCGCGGTCAAGGTCTGGGACAAGCGCGAATTCAAGAATCTGGACGACACGGTCGAACTGGGTACCCGCAACATCAAAGTCGCCCTGAAACGCCTGCGCCGTTGGGCACGCGAGGGCGCGGCGGATGAGCTGGACCTTGACGGCACCATCCGCGCCACCGCCGAACACGGTTATCTGGACGTCAAAACCCGGCCCGAACGTCACAACGCGGTCAAAGTGCTGCTGTTTCTGGACGTGGGCGGCTCAATGGACCCGCATATCAAGGTGGTCGAAGAGCTGTTCTCGGCCGCGCGGACCGAGTTCAAGCATCTGGAATATTACTACTTCCACAACTGCTTGTACGAAGGCGTCTGGCGCGACAACGCCCGCCGCTGGGATCAGCAGACCCCCACCCATGAGGTGCTGCGCACCTACGGCCCCGATTACAAATGTATTTTCGTAGGCGATGCCTCCATGAGCCCCTATGAAATCGCCTACCCCGGCGGGGCGAATGAGCACTGGAACCAAGAGGCAGGTCAGGTCTGGCTGCAACGCGCACGAGACCAGTGGAATTCAAACCTGTGGATCAACCCAGTGCCCGAGAAATACTGGGAATACACTCATTCCGTTAGCATGATCCGCGAGATTTTCGAGGACCGCATGGTGCCGATGACCTTGGCTGGGCTGGAACAGGGCATGCGCGAGCTAACGCGATAAAGGTTCGCTCGGTAACGCCGGGGCCCATGCCGTATGCGCGGAAACGGCGGCAAAAAACAGAACGCTGTCTGTCAGAACAAAAACATGCCAGATCGTGTTGTGAAAAGGCAGCCAGTCCAACAGGTAAAAGGCAATCCCGGTCGTGTAGACAATGCCGCCTGCGACCATCAGCCAGATAACGGGATGGGACAGGTCCGCTAGCAGAGATTGCCCCGCCCAGACGACGGCCCACCCCATTAAAACGTAGAGCCCCAACCCAAACCATCGAAAGCGATGCGGGTCAATCATCTTCAGGGCCGACCCAAGCGTTGCCGAAGACCACAAACCAATCAACAAACCCGGCGACTGTCCGCCCGAAATCAATATGAATGGCGTATAGGTTCCAGCAATTTTCACATAGATTCCGGAATGGTCCAACCGCTGCAATACATGCCCCCACCTGTCCGATTGCACCATGTTGTAAGCTGCCGAAAGCGACAGCATCAGAATAAGCGTGACCCCATAAACTGAAACGCCCAGTATCGCGGCGGGCTCGGTGCGGTACTGAACCGTCAAGAAAATGAGCGTAGGAACCGCGATGCTGGCGGCGCTGACGCCCAGAATATGCACAAACCCGTCGCTGATACGCTCGGCGCGGCTGTAAGATGGGCGGATTTCTGCAAAAGACCACATGATAACAAGGGTATGGCGCAACTCCTCGCGCGGCAAGCAAAGGCTCAGTCGTTTCAGGCGACCTCACCCTAGATTGATGTCACGCGAGCTAGGGCATCGTGATCGTTTCAGCCCCGATTTTTTGTTGCCCTCGCCCCGATCGCCCCCCATATCTGAGGTATGCTGCGATTAACTCCGATCTTGCTGGCGATTGCCTATGCCGTTGTCATGTACCGGATTTCCGTCTGGCGCACCCATCGCGAGTTGGATGCGAAATCTACAGAGTTGGCGGATCCCGCTCTAAAACGCATGACTGACCGATTGGCCGCCGCGCTCGAGATCGAACGTGTGCCGGTTTATATCTATGAGATCGACCCTGTGAATGGGCTGGCCGCACCGGATGGACGGATTTTCGTCACCCGTGGGTTCTATCGCAAGTTCCGCAATGGAGACGTCTCGGCCGAGGAGATGGCCAGCGTGATCGCGCATGAGCTGGGCCATGTGGCCTTGGGTCATGCGCGGCGGCGGATGATTGATTTTTCCGGTCAGAATGCACTGCGGACGGCGTTGATGATGGTGTTGAACCGGTTCATTCCGTTTGTTGGCGCATGGCTCGCTAATATGCTCGCGCATCTGCTGGCCTCGCGCTTGTCACGTGGCGATGAATATGAGGCGGATGAATACGCCGCCGCGTTGTTGACCAAGGCAGGAATTGGGATCGGGCCGCAGAAATCTCTGTTTCACAAGCTTGAGGAACTGACCGAGCAACGCGCAGGTGTCACGCCCGCCTGGTTGATGAGCCATCCCAAGACAGATGAACGAATTGCGGCGCTGGAGGCGTTGGAGCAGCGTTGGGGTGCGGGTGGATAGGTTTCGGCTGTGAGGGGCCAGCCCCTCACACACCCCGGGATATTTTTAGCCAGATGAAGGGCGGATCGGGATTAGGTCGTGAGAGCTTTGCCCAAACGCGGGAGGCGGGCTTTTTTCATTAGCGCGCGCAGGGTCCATTGGTCACCTGAGAGGTGGTTGGCCTGCGTGAGGACTCGGTGGGCGGTATCCGAGAGGCCTTGCGGGTCGGCTTTCCAGAAGCCATGCAGCAGCGTGTCTGGGTCATGGCGGATCAGGCCCTCATCCGACAGGATGTTTCGGGGGAAGTCCTTGGCATTCATAGTGATGATCGCATCTGACGACGAGGTTATGGCGGTGGCCAGAACGTGGATATCGGCGGCATCGGGTAGCCAGAGGCGCTGTTCCACGCCCGGTTGCGCCGCGCGTTCCGCCTTGGGCCAGTGCGATTGTGTCAGGGCAATTTCGGCGCGGGCCTGTACTTCGCCCGTGGGGCCCAGTTTGCGGGCGGCACGGGCCCATTCTTCGAGGATGCGCGCCGACCAGATGGGTTCGAAATGGCCCAGTTTTGCCGCGCCCAGTAGCATCTCTCGCATCACCGTGGGGTAGATGACGCATGTATCCAGAACCGCCCTCACAGCCGGTAGAACACGGCTTTGAGGTAGCCGCTTTCCTCCAGTTGCGGCAGTTGCGGGTGGTCGGGGCCAGCAAAGCCGGTGTGGATCAGTTGCGCCTGCCGCCCGGCCCGGCCGATCCCGCGGGATGAGGCGTCGCGGAAACGACCCAGATCGGCGGCGTGAGAACAGGAACACAGGCCAAGATAACCGCCCGGTTTGACCAGCGGCGCGGCCAGACGCGCGATGCGCTCATAGGCGCGCAGCCCCGCGTCCAGCGCCTGTTTCGAGGGCGCAAAGGCGGGCGGGTCGCAGATCACCACATCGAATTGCGCGGCCTCTTCACCCAATTGGGTCAGAACGTCGAAGGCATCGCCTTGGCGGGTTTGGAACCGGTCGGCACAGCCAGACGCCTGCGCGCCCTGAGTGGCCAGGTCCAGTGCGGCGGCTGAACCATCGACGGACAGCGCTTGCCCCGCTCCGCCTGCCAGCATCGCCAGACCGAACCCGCCCACATGGCTGAACACATCCAGCACCTGCGCGCCGGGTTGAACCAGACGCGCCGCGAAGGCGTGGTTGGGGCGCTGATCATAGAACAGCCCGGTTTTCTGGCCGCCGGTCAGGTCGGCCATATAGGTCGCGCCATTCATAGGCACTGGCAGTGGCGCATCGGGGGCCGTGCCGCGCAGGGTGAGGTTCACATCGTCTAGCCCTTCAAGCCCGCGTGTCCGGCCCGAGGCGTTTTTCAGCACCGTGGTCACGCCGGTCACGGCGACCAGCGCGTCGGTCAGAGTGTCCAGATGCGCTTCGGCCCACGCCGCGTTGGGTTGGATGACGCAGGCGTCACCAAAGCGGTCAATGATCACACCGGGAAAGCCATCGGCTTCAGCGTGGATCAGACGGTAATAGGGCGCGTCGAACAGGCGCTCGCGCATGTCTAGCGCGCGGCGCAGGCGGGTTTCGAACCACGTGGCGTTTAAATCAGCATCCAGATCGCGGTCCAACACGCGGCACATGATCTTGGACTCGGGGTTTACTGCAACCAACGCGATGGGCGCGCGTTTTTCATCCTCTAACACGGCCAAAGCCCCTGCCGGGATTTTGCGGGTGCGGCGGTCGGTGACGATATCATTGGCATAGACCCAGGGGAACCCGTGGCGCAGGCCGCGCGCATTGGCTTTGGGTTTCAGGCGGATACGGGGTCGGTCGGCGGTTTGGGTCATGCCGCCTCTCTTAGTGGCTCCGGCGCGCGGGGAAAAGCCCTAGCGGTTGCGGGATTTCCAGCCGCCCCGGCGTTTGGGTTTTTGTGCTGCCTGCAGCCCCTCGGCCAGCACCTGCGTCATCGGGTGATCCGCCTGCGCCGCGTAGATCGAGTGCAGATCGGTCAGCGCCTGCGTCTGATCCCGATCCACAGGCAGGCTGAGTGCCCAGTCCAGAAAGATGCTACGGCACTCGGGCAAGGTGATGCCCTCCATATTATATGCCTCGCGGATCAGGCCCTTGTGGTCATTGGGGTCGTCACTGCGCGCCATGAGTATCCTCCGAAATAACGCGGCCGATGATCCCGGCGGCGGTGTCGTAACTGTCCTGCAACGCGGCCTGAAGCTGGTCGACCTTTTCAAACCCGGTGGCCCGGCACAGGAAAGCGGTGCCGCCCTCGCCGATTTTGTCGGCCTCGATCACCTTGCCCGACAGCAGCCGGGCCGCGCATTGTACCGACCAGCATAGATCATAGCAGTCCTTCAGCGTTTGCGCCTGCGCGACATTCAGCAGCCCGGCAGCGACCGCGCCATCCAGCCCCGTATGAACATCCCGCTGAGGCAGACCGGACAACAACGCGCCCGTCTCTGCCATCAGTTCGATATCCATCATGCGGCCTGCGCCGTTCTTGGCATCCCAGATACCGGCAGGAGATTTGGCGGCGGCCAGACGGCTGCGCATCTCGGCCACCTCGCGCAGCACATGCGCGGCATCGCGAGGGCGGGCCAGGAATTCGGCGCGGAAGGTTTCGATATCCTGCGCCAGATCAGCATTTCCAGCCACAACGCGGGCGCGGGTCAGGGCCAAGTGTTCCCAGACCCATGCTTCATTCTGCTGGTAGTTAGTGAAACTGGCCCAACTGGTTGCCACCGGCCCCTGATTTCCCGAAGGGCGCAGACGCATGTCGACCTCATAGAGCCGCCCCTGCGACGTGGGCGCAGACAAGGCCGTGATCAGCGCCTGCGTGAAGCGCGCGTAATAGGTTCGTGTCGCCAGCGGGCGCGGACCGTCGGACATGTCCTGATCCAGCGGGTCATAGATCACGATCATATCCAGATCGGATTGCGAATTGATCCGCCCCGCCCCGATCGAGCCCATGCCCAGCACCGCCGCCCCGCGTCCCGGCGCCGGCCCGTGTTTGCGGGCGAATTGCGCGGCCACATGCGGCAAAAGCGCGGCAATCACGGCGCTAGCCAGATCGGCATAGTGCTGCCCGGCCTGCGCCCCGTCGATCAGCCTGCGCAGGTGGTGAACACCAATGCGGAAATGCCATTCCTTGCACCAGCGGCGGGCGAAATCCAGCTGTGTCTCGTAATCCGCCTCTTGCGCCAGCGCCTGCTCCAGATCGGCCTGCAAGGCCGCCTGCCCCGGCCAGTCGTCAAAGAAGCTGCCGCCGATCACCGCGTCAAAAACCGAGGCATTGCGCGAAAGGTGCCCCGCCAGCGCGTGAGATGTCCCTACGATATCGACCAGTAGATCGATCAGATGTGGGTTGGCCTCGAACAGGGAAAACAGTTGCACCCCCGCAGGCAGGCCCGACAGGAACCCGTCGAGCGCCAGCAGCGCTTCATCCGGTTTCGCGGTCTTGGCCAAACGCGCCAGCAATTCGGGTTTCAGCCGTTCGAATATCCGCGCGCCCCGTTGCGATCGCAGCGCCGGATAGGTCGGCCAGCGCGCCATGACGCCTTCGTCAAACGCGACTTCGGGGGTTGGCGCGGGGGCTGCGGCTCCGGGGGCGAAGAAGCCCTCGGTCAACTCATCCACCTCGGTCAGGCGGCGGGTCAGGTCATCGGTCAACTCAGCGCTGTCGATTCCCATCAGGCAGGCGACGCGCTCGATACCTTCCGCAGATTGCGGCACTTTGTGGGTCTGCGCGTCGTGGATCATCTGGATGCGGTGTTCGACGTCGCGATGAGCGCGGTAATGGTCGGTCAGCTTGTCGGCGACCTCTGGCGGCACCCAGCTTTTTTCGGCCAGCGCGGCCAGCCCCGGCACCGTGCCGCGGACGCGCAGGTCGGGGTCACGCCCTCCGGCGATCAATTGGCGGGTCTGGGTGAAGAACTCGATCTCGCGGATGCCACCCTGCCCCAGTTTCATGTCGTGGCCCGGAATGATCAGAGCGCCGCCGGTTCCCTTATTCTCGCGGATGCGCAGGCGCATGTCGTGGGCGTCCTGGATGGCTGCAAAATCCAGATGCCGCCGCCAGACAAAGGGGCGCAACGTATCCAGAAATCGCTGCCCTGCTGCGATGTCCCCTGCACAGGGGCGCGCTTTGATATAGGCGGCACGCTCCCAAGTGCGGCCCAGACTTTCGTAATACCGCTCGGCGGCCTCGGCGGCCATACATACGGGCGTCACCCCCGGATCAGGGCGCAGGCGCAGATCAGTGCGGAACACATAGCCATCGGCGGTTTTGTCGCTGAGCGTGGCGCAGAAGTTCCGCGTGGCACGCACCATGCCATGCCGGGCCTCATAAAAATCATCCGGGTCAAACCGGGTCTCATCGAACAGCACGATCAGGTCGATATCCGAGCTGTAGTTCAGTTCATGCGCGCCCATCTTGCCCATGGCCAGAATGATCATCCCGGCGGCGGTCTCAACGTCGTCCTCGACCATACCGGGCAGTTTACCGCGCCGGATCAGCGCCGCGATCTCGGCCTTGGCGGCCACATCAGCCGCCAGCGCGCCGAAATCCGTCAGCGCAGCGGTGACTTTTTCTAGCGGCCATGCCCCTGCTACATCGGCCAGCGCGGTCAGCAGCGCCATCCGTCGCTTGCCTTGCCGTAAACCGGGCTTCAGTTGATCCGGTGGCAGTGCGCGCGCGGCGGACATTACCTCGGCCAAGGCTTGATCGGGATGGTGCAACGCCTGCGCCAGCCAGTCTTTTTCCTGATCAATCAACCCTTTGAGGTACGGGCTTGAGCCTGCAACGCCGGCAATCAATTCGCCCTGCTGCGGCGTAGCATCGGGGACCGTTGCGCGCGCTTCATCGCCCAAAGCCGGATCGAACGGGCGCGGCATTCGGTGAATTGTCAGAGCGTCGGTCATGCGGCCTCCTGCATCACAATGATCAGAGATGGCCTGATTTCAAAGGCTTGCACAAGTGGAAACTAGCCTTGTGCGACACCAGCTCCGAGTAGATGTAAAACATTTTTACATTTCCCCCTTGCAACCCGTTATGCAGCTCCCATCTATTCAATGTGAAAGCGATTTACATAAACCCGGAGACACCACATGACCGCACTATCCGACCCCGCCGTCCCTTCGAATCCGGGATGGTTGCACCGTATCGAGGCCTGGCTGGACGACAAAGGCAAAGGCGCCTGGATCGCCGCAATGGTGCTTGGTTTCATCTTCTTCTGGCCCGTGGGCCTTGCCCTTTTGGCCTATATGATCTGGAGCAAACGCATGTTCAGCAAATCCTGTAGCCGTCGCAAATCCTGGAACAGCCACATGAGCGCCATGAAACCTTCGGGCAACAGCGCGTTCGACGCCTACAAGTCCGACACTCTGGCGCGACTGGAACGTGAACAGAAAGAATTTGAAGCCTTCCTGCGCCGTTTGCGCGAAGCCAAGGACAAGGCCGAGTTCGACCAGTTCATGGATGAACGCGCCCGCGAAAACCGCGACGACGCCAAAACCGGCGCGACAGCCTGATCCGACCTTGCCCTGCCCCGGATTTCGGGACAGGGTGATCCTATTCAACGACGCGGATATCCCTATATGACCCATCTACCCGATCCCGATCGCCAGCCGGAATTCTATCAATCGGTGGCGACTAAACGCTTTGTTGCCTGGCTGTTCGATATCGCGCTGATTTCGCTGCTGTGTATCGTGCCGGTCTTCCTGACCCTTGGCGCGGGGCTGTTTTTCCTGCCGCTGATCTACGGCGTCATCAGCTTTGTTTACCGCGTGGTCACTATCACCAACGGGTCGGCCACGCTGGGCATGCGCTTTATGGGGATCGAGCTGCGCGACGCATTCGGCGCGCGGATGGATCTGGGCAAAGCGGTGGCCCACACGGCGGGGTATTTCGTTAGCATGGCATTCTTTGTCGTGCAGATCGTTTCGGTCATCATGATGCTGACCAGCGCACGCTGTCAGGGCCTGACGGATTCGTTCCTTGGAACAGTAATGATCAACCAGCGCGCATAAGACAAACAGGGCCGCGTGAATCACTTGGCGGTTCCGGGATCGGTTGTTATCATCCGACCCAGGAAACACGGAACGTTCATGCGACACACGCTGCCCATTGCGCCACAATTCTATGTGACGGCCCCACAGCCTTGCCCTTATCTTGAGGGCAAGATGGAGCGGAAACTGTTCACCGCCCTGCAAGGTGAAGGCGCGGACCAGTTGAACAATTCCCTTTCACAACAAGGGTTTCGGCGGTCTCAGAACGTGCTCTACCGTCCCTCTTGCGCCGATTGCGCGGCCTGTTTGTCGGCACGGATCGACGTGTCGGCCTTCAAACCCCGCAAAAGCCAGAAACGCGCAGCCAAGCGCAACGCCTATTTGCAGCGCAAGGCGAACTCGCCCTGGGCCACAGATGAGCAGTATGAGCTGTTCCGCCGTTATCTGGACACCCGCCATTCAGATGGTGGCATGGCCGATATGGACGTGTTCGAATTCGCCGCGATGATCGAGGAAACGCCGATCCGGTCGCGCGTCGTAGAATACGCTGACCCAAACTCGCATGAGCTGATCGCTGTCAGCCTGACCGATGTACTCGATGACGGGCTGAGCATGGTCTATTCCTTTTACGACCCACATCAGCCGCAGAATTCCCTTGGGACATATATGATCCTCGACCATATCGACATCGCACGCGAAGCCGGTTTGCCCTATGTCTATCTGGGCTATTGGGTGCCGGGCAGCCCCAAGATGGGCTACAAGGCCCGTTTCTCGGGGTTGGAGGTCTATATTCGGGGCGAATGGACACGCGTCAGTGATCCCTCCGACCTTGCAGCTGCAGGACATCATCCGCTGTCCACCGCTCCGATTGCCGAGCAGGTCGCCAATATCCAACTGCCCGACCGTCACCCCACCAAAGGCTGATCCCCCATGCGGCAAAGCTTGCACGCGGTCACACTGGTCGTGCCCGGCTATGATGAGGCGATTGCATTCTATACCCAAACCCTGTCCTTTTCGCTGTTGCAGGATATCGACCTGGGCGGAGGCAAGCGATGGGTGCGTGTCGCCCCTGCGGGATCCGAGCTGGGCTCGCTTTTACTGGCGCAGGCCGACGGGCCGGAACAAGCGGCGGCGATTGGCAACCAGACCGGCGGCCGGGTTGGTTTTTTCCTGCAAACCGATGATTTTCAACGCGACTACACCGCCATGAAAGCGGCCGGCGTGACGTTCGAGGAAACTCCGCGTCATGAACCTTATGGAACCGTCGCGGTCTGGCGTGACCCGTTTGGAAATCGCTGGGATTTGATTGAGTTCATCTAGGGCGTGGTGCGGTATTTCGACTGCCTCAGGGCAGATCAGACAGAAAAGATGAAGAATTATTAATCATCTAAATGGCGACTTCCCTACGCCCAGCGATTGAATCCTTACCCTACGTCACCAAGTAATCCTGACCCTCAGCCGTTCGACCCCGTTTAGATCCGCACGGCTGGGCTTCAATGACATAGCCCGTGATGCAACAGGTTCCCGACCTGCGGGTTTGGCTTTGGTAAAGGGAGACGGACAATGACTCATGCTATTCGACGGCTGCTTGCGGCCAACCTGACAACGCAAATCCTGATGGCCCTTGTACTTGGCTCAGCCCTTGGACTGGCCCTGAACTATTGGCAAATCCCGTTCCTTCAGGAGCATATGGTCAATGGCCTGTTCACCATGGTCGGTCAGATGTTCCTGAACGGGCTGCAAATGCTGGTCGTGCCGCTAGTGGTGTTTTCCCTACTGTGCGGCGTGGTTGGGATTGGTGATCTCAAGGTGTTGGGCCGCGTAGGCGGGCTGACCTTTGTCACCTATCTGGCGACTACGGCGCTGGCGGTGATGACGGCGCTGGTGTTCGCCAACATCATCAATCCCGGCATGGGATTTGACAGCCTGCATATGGCCAGCGCGGATGTGTCCGTCGCAACGCAGGATACTGCGTGGCAGATACTGGCAAACATCATCCCCAAGAACCCGGTTCAGGCGCTGGCCAATGGCGAAATGCTGCAAATCATCTTCTACGTGATCGTTGTCGGTATCGCCGTGCTGATGATCGGCAGCCGCGCCAAAACTTTTGTCGAGGGTTGCACCTTCATGAACGAACTGGCGATGAAAATCGTCGAGATCGTGATGGCCTTTGCCCCGATCGGTGTCTTTTGCCTGATCGCCAAGACCTTCGCGGTCGAAGGGTTCAGCCTGTTCGCTCCGGTCATCGGGTACCTGACGACCATCAGCCTCACGCTGGTCTTTCACCTCTGCGTGACGCTGATGGTGCTGCTTTATGTGTGCACCGGTCTCAGCCCGCGCGCGTTTCTGCGCAAGATGCGCTCGGCGCAGGTATTTGCCTTCTCGACCTCAAGCTCAAACGCGACGATCCCGGCCTCGATGCAATGCGTGACGCAGCGCATCGGTGTCGACCGCTCGGTTGCTTCGTTCGGCATCCCGTTGGGCGCGACGATCAACATGGACGGCACCGCGATCATGCATGGGGTGGCAACCGTGTTCCTGGCCAATGCCTATGGGATTGATCTGGGGCTGGGTGGCTATATGACCATCATCTCGATCTCGGTTCTGGCATCCATCGGAACGGCAGGCGTTCCCGGCGTGGGGATTGTGATGCTGGCAATGGTTCTGAACCAGCTGGGTATGCCACTGGACGGGATCGCCATCATCCTCGCCGTTGACCGGATCATCGACATGATGCGGACGGTGGTGAACATCACCGGCGACGCGGTTGTCACCACCATCGTTGCGCAGCGTGTCGGCAAGCTGGACCGGGCGGTCTTCAATGACCCCGATGCTGGGACGCAGACCCCCGCCACGCTGGATATCGACCACGAGGCCGAAGCTGCTTTTGCGGAACTGACGCGTCCAAAGGCAAAAGCCTGAACAAAAAAGACCGGAGGCCACAGGGCCTCCGGTCTGTCATTCTTCTGTCGGCCTGATCAGTTCGGGATCAGATCCGGCACGATGGTCACGATGGACGGGAAGAACCACAGGATGGCGATTCCCACCACCTGGATCAGCACGAAGGGCACGATCCCGCGATAGATATGGCCCGTCGTAACTTCTTTCGGAGCAACACCGCGCAAGTAGAACAGCGCGAACCCGAAAGGTGGCGTCAGGAACGAAGTTTGCAGGTTCACCGCCACCATGATCGTCACCCATTTCGGATCGAACGACCCGCCATAGATCACCGGACCCACAATGGGGATCACGATGTAGATGATCTCGAGGAAGTCCAGCACGAAGCCCAGAATGAACAGCACCAGCATCACGATCAGGAAGACCGTAAACTCGTTGTCAAAACTGCGCAGGAACTGCTGGATATAGTGTTCCCCCCCGAACGAGATCACCACAAGGTTCAGCAACTGCGAGCCGATCAGGATGGTAAAGACCATCGAGGTCACCTTGGCCGTCTCGCGCACCACGGGCGTCAGAACCCCGCTGGTGAACAAGACCCAGCAACCAAACAGCAGGCCGAACAGGGCAAACAGGTAGGCGCCATAGGCCACGATGAAGGCAATCCAGGTCTCGACGCTGACATCGCTCTGGTTGATGCGCAGATCGAAGTTCACGCCCATCAGCAAGGCCACGATCACGGCCAAAGTCGCCCAGATGATCACCTTGGCCGAGCGGCCCTGATCCTGCAGCTTGCGGTAAGCGGCCAGCATGATCGCCCCGCCTGCCCCCAGCGCCGCAGCGGGCGTCGGGTTAGTCACACCACCCAGGATCGAGCCCAGAACCGCGATGATCAGAACCAGCGGCGGGAAGACCACACGGATCAGATCATTGGTCGCACAGCGCGCGGCGGCCTCTTTGCAGCCATAGATGGCCAGCGCAAACGGCACCGCCAGCAGCACAAAGGTCACACCCGAGGACGTGGTCGGAGCGATGAACAGCACATCGAACAACAGCATCAGCAACAGGCCGATGGCCCCTACGATCAGCGGCTGCGCCGGCTTCGATGGCGCGATGCCGCGACCCATGACCAGCGTCAGACCCAGCAGCACGACCATGACGGCCACACCGGTGCCGATCGGCGCAGCCGAAGCGATCTTGGCTTGCTGCGCAGCGGCCAGTTCCTCTTCGCTTAGGCGGGTTGACTCGGCGGCCCCACCTGCGGCGTCGATGGCCTCTTGCTCGGCTACGGCCTGATCCCAGGCCAGTTGCCCATGCAGGTCGATCATCGAGGCTTTGCATTCCTCAGACACGTTCGTGCGCAGCGATGCGCCCTCACCGATATCCGAGAAAGCCGAGACGCCGATATTCTGGCTTCCGACAACACCAGCACTGCTCAGAACCATCATGCCCACGATCAGCGCAACCGGTGCACTCAGCAACCAGGTCAGACCTTCGGCACGGGTGATCGGCTCACCACTACCGCCTGACATTTCAACGGCCGGGGCCTTTTCCGGATTCAGCAGCGCATAGCCAAAGGCATAAAGCGCATACAGCAGCGCCAGCATGATCCCCGGCAGCAAGGCAGCCTGAAACAATGTCCCAACCGAGACCACAGCGGGCTCACCCAGATAGGTCAGCGCGTCTGTACAACCCGCATCCTGCGCGCGGGTTTCCTGCGCGGTCGAATACAGGTCTCCTGCCAGTGTCCCCAGCAGAACGATCACGATTGAGGGCGGAATGATCTGTCCCAGCGTTCCCGAGGCCGCGATCACACCGGTCGCCAGTTCCGGCGAGTAGTTGTTGCGCAGCATGGTTGGCAGCGCCAGCAGGCCCATCGTCACCACGGTCGCACCCACGATCCCGGTCGAGGCCGCAAGAAACGCCCCCACAACCACAATCGACACAGCCAGACCACCGGGCAGCGGGCCAAAGACACGCGCCATCGTGGTCAGCAGATCGTTTGCGATCTTCGAGCGTTCCAGCGTGATACCCATCAGGACGAACATCAGAACGGCCAGCAGGGTTTCAATCGACTGACCGGCCAGCACGCGTTCGTTCATACGGTTCACGATGAATGACACATTGCGGTCCAGCGCGGTTTCCCAGCCCTGCACAAAGACCGGTTCGGCGATCCTTGGTAGGTCCGGGAAGCGGAACACTGATACCGTTTCTGGTTTGACCCCCGAATTGACGAGGTCCCGGTACGCTTGGGAGCCGGTATCAATTGCCTGGTGGATCAGCAGCCCCGCACTGTCCAGCGCAGCGATGATCCCGAAGGAAATGATCCCTGCCCCGCCGATAGCAAATGCCACCGGAAAACCGGATAGGATGCCTCCGAAAAGGCAGAAGAATACGATAATGAGGCCTATCTCGACGCCATCAAGTCCGAATAGCATAGTCTTGGTCTCCGTCCTTAATGCGTGCCTTCGAAGGCTTCTTCACCCTCACCAAGGCTGTCCTTGTCGAGGTATTTTCCAGTGCTCTCGGGCCCTTCCGAGTATTCCAGGAACGAGCGGTAGAGAAATGCGATGGCGTGCAGGAACACCATGGCCGCAAATGCCACCAGCAGGATCTTGAACAGGAAGTAGGCGTTGAACCCGTTGGGGCTGAAGCCGATGGTTTCCACGTTCCAGCGCAGCGCGCGGGATTTGGCGACCAGACGGTCCAACGTATCACTGGCCGAGGGTTTCGGCACGATCAGGTGTCGCCACATGAAGTACCAGCCATACATCCAGGTCAGCACGGCCATGGGCATCATGAACAGAACCGCCCCGCACATATCGACCACACGCTTAGCCCGGTGGCTGATCCCGGCGTAGATCAGGTCAACGCGTACATGCCCGCCCTGAACGAAAGTGTAGGTGCAGCACAGGCAGACAACCATGGCGTTATAAAGTTTAAGTTCTTCCGCGAACCAACTGATATCTTGCGTAAACGGGATACCCAGGCCAAAGGACATATCGGGCCGAGTAAAGACCCGCTGCATGAACACGATGACGATCTGCTGGATCACCATCAGCAAGCCGGCCCAGGCGAAAAAGCGGCCGGTTGTGTTGGCGAAACCCTCAAGGACCCGCACCATTCCCCACATGAAGTTGCGGTAATACAGTCCAACTGCGGTCAGAACCAAAAAGAAGGTAAAGACCACAAAGAAGAACTCGACCGAACCGCCGTAATAGACAAAACGCATGATCGACGCCTTGTCCGACCAATCCAGCCAGAGTTGCGGATGCGTGATGGCATATCCGAAATTATAGAAAGCTTCGGCAATGTTCTGAATGAGCCATAGCAGCCCATTCCACAGGGCGCCGAAGAACGAGATACCGTTATCGTCCTGCATGTTGTCCCCAGGTCGCGTCAGTTGCACGAGGTGTTATCGCGGGCTTGTCCAAGCCCGGCACGTGCAACGGGAAAGGTTTCCCCGCACAGGGCGGGGAAACCATTTGGTCGTGAGTAGGTTGCTTAGCCGCGAACGCGGTCGCGCTGCGTGGTGTAGGCACCCGAGGACAGGTTCTGCCACGCCGAAGATGCTGCCATCGACGACATTGCGCTGTCGTGGATTTTCTTGAATAGCTCGTCGCCCATGTTTTCGTCCAGAACTTCCTGGCTGGCCTGACCGAAGGCATCCCAGACGCTGTCGGGGAATTCCAGAACCTTCACGCCACCCGACTGCAGGCGCTGCAGCGCCGCGCCGTTGTTGGCCAGGAATTGCGCCAGGTTCCACTGGTGTGCTTCACCAGCTGCGATCTCGATGATCTTCTGCTGTGCAGGTGTCAGTTCGTCGAACACGTCGCGGTTCGTTGCCAGCGACAGACCTGCGCCCGGCTCGTGGAAGCCCGCGGTGTAGTATGTCTTGGTGATTTCCTGGAAACCGGCTTTTTCGTCCGCCCAGGGGCCAATCCACTCGGTGCCGTCAATCGCACCCGAGGACAGCGCCTGATACACTTCCGAGCCCGGAATGTTCTGAACCGATGCGCCCAGCTTGCCCAGCGCCTGACCACCCAGACCCGGCATACGGAACTTCAGACCTTGGAAATCCTCGGGGCCGTTGATCTCTTTCGAGTACCAGCCACCTGCCTGCGCACCGGTGTTACCCGCCAGGAAGGATTTCAGGCCGAAGATCGAACCCAGCTCGTCATGCAGCTCCATGCCGCCATCATGGTAGTACCAGTTCACAAGTTCCTGCGCGGTCATGCCGAAGGGCACGGCAGTGAAGAACGCATAGCCCGGATGCTGACCTACAAAGTAATAGTCGGCAGCGTGATACATGTCGGCCTGACCGGACGACACCGCGTCAAACACTTCGAAGGCACCAACCAGTTCGCCAGCGGCCTTGATTTCGACATTCAGGCTGCCGTCGGACATAGTGTTGATGCTGTCGGCACAACGTTGCGCGCTGTCGAACACGCCCGCCAGACCGCGACCCCACGAGGTCACCATGGTCAGGGTGCGTTTGCCCTGTGCATAAGCCGGAGCTGCCAGCGTGGTGGCGGCAGCGGCCGAGCCGCCCAGTGCAGATGTTTTTAGAAATGAACGACGATCCATATGAGTGTTCCTCCCCTACATAGTCCAATCCCCCGAACTTTGCGGGGGCAGTCGTTTTCAGTGCGGCCAGCCTAATGACGGGAATTTGAATGTGAATACCTACTACTACGTAGGATTGCCGGTTTTTGAGGTGGGTGCGGGACAAAACCGGTAAATCTGGGGCCCATTTTCCGGCGAAACGGGCGACGTCACGATCGCAGACCCAAAGATTTTGCATTTTGACGCCTGCTTGCGTAACGATTCGACCATGAGGGGAATCCGCAATCTGATCTCGCTGACCTATGGCCAGAAACTGTCGCTTGTGGCGGCCATTCCTCTGTTGGTGGCCGTGGCAGCGATTGCATTCTTCGTCACCTACGAGGCCCGCGCCACCGCCGAGCGTGAAATTCAGGCGCTGGAACGTCGCCTGATCGAAGCCAAGAAAGAAGAGCTGCGCAACTACGTCACGCAGGCCCGCAACGGGTTCGCCTATATCTACGGCCGCGCCTCGACCGACGACAATGTGGCTCAGAATCTGGTCACGCAGATTCTGTCGGCCATGATCTACGGCAAGGATGGGTTCTTCTTTGTCTATGATTACGACGGCAACAATCTGGTCAGCCCGCGTCAGACCCAGTTCATCAACCGCAACTGGGAAGGTCTGACCGATAGCGACGGCACCCCGATTGTGGACGAGTTCATCCGCCTCGCCCGGCAGGGGGCTGGTTGGCACAGTTTCATGTGGCAAAAACCGTCGACCGGGGAAGAGGCGCAGATGATCGCCTATGTGGTTGGTCTTCAGGATTGGCGATGGGCCGTGGGCACAGGGGTCTTCATCGACGATATCGTCGCCACCGTCGCCAATGCCCGCGCCGAGGTCGAAGCCCGCGTGCAGCGCACCTTTGCCTATATCGGCGGTATCGTTCTGGCCGCCGTTCTGATCGTGTTTGCCTCGGGCATGTTACTGAATTTCCGCGAACGCAGGCTGGCGGATGCCAAGCTGAAAGAGCTGACTCAACGCGTGTTTGACGCGCAAGAGGAAGAGCGCGGACGGGTGGCCCGTGAGCTCCATGACGGGATCAGCCAGATCCTGGTCGGTGTGCGCTATGCGCTGGACAATGCCCGCCGCCGGCTGACGCGCGGCGATGACGCAGGCGCGCGCGACCCGCTGGACAAAGGGATCGACCATCTGGGCACCGCGATTACCGAGGTCCGCCGCATCAGCCGTGACCTGCGCCCCGGCGTGCTGGACGATCTGGGTTTGGGCCCTGCCCTTAAGGCACTAACCGATGATTTCCGCGAGCGTACGGGGATCGAGACCGAGTTCTCGACCGTCGTGTTTCGCAACCGTCTGGATCAGGACAGCAAGATCGCACTCTACCGTATCGCGCAGGAGGCGCTGACCAATATCGAGCGACATTCCGGCGCAACCAGCGTCACCATCGACCTGCGCGGCCACAAAAAGGGCGCGACCATGCGGATCACCGACAATGGCCGCGGTTTGCGCAGCGCACCCAGCGATGGCAGTGCCGGGATCGGGCTGCGCAACATGCAGGAACGGATCGAACAACTTGACGGATCGCTGCGCATTCTGTCATCACGCGGCCCACGCAGCGGAACGGTGATCGAGGTCAGCCTACCTCTCAGCCACTTGCTGCCGCCGCAGGAAGACGCAACCCCAAACCGAAAGGCCGGAACATGAGCGACACCACGATCCGGGTTCTGATCGTCGATGACCATCCAATGGTTGCCGAGGGGATCCAGTCGATATTGGAAAGCTATGACGAGATCGAGGTGGTCGGCACTCTGGGTAGCGGGCAGGATGCGGTCGATCAGGTGGCTGGGTTGCAGCCGGATGTCATTCTGATGGACCTCAATATGCCCGGCCTCGGTGGCCTCAGCGCGACCGAGATCATTCTCGAACGTCTGCCAGAAACGCGCATCCTGATCCTGTCGATGCATGATAGCCCGGAATATATCTCGACGGCGCTCAGCCACGGGGCCAAAGGCTATGTCCTCAAAGATGTCCCCACAGATGAAATCAAGCAGGCCATCGACGCTGTCATGCGTGGCGAGCAATATCTGTGCACCGGTGCCAGCGGCTCTCTTGAGCCCAAGGGCGACAACACGCGTGAGGCCCTGACCGGGCGCGAACAAACGATCCTGCTGGAACTCGCACAGGGCAAGTCCAACAAAGAGGTCGCTCACACACTGGACATCTCGGTCCGTACGGTCGAGACACATCGCAAGAACATCAAACGCAAGCTGGGGATATCCTCGACCGCCGGTCTGACCCGCTATGCGCTGGAACACGGCGTCTTGCAGGGCACCAGCCCAGGGTTCTGACCGCAGCGCGGCACGCGCTGCCCGGCCCAACCGGCGAAGATACGCCGCAGGCGCATCGACAACGGGCGGGAGCCCCGCCCGCTTCAGTCGAGCAAACGGTCCTGCCGCAGCCCTTCCCGATCTTGATGATGTTGCAGCACCCGCCCATAAAGCTGCCGAGTTCGTTCGACGCTGCCGCACATCCCCTCGGCCTCAACGAATGAAAAAATACCCACATAGCGACGTTGCGTCCCGGTCACCGCTGCGACCCGATGCAACGCGTAACGGCCCTTGAAGATCTGAAGATCGCCGGGTTGCAACTCCAATTGCCGGACCCGCGCCCTTTCCCCGCGAAGCACGGCTGAGACGGCTGGAAAATTCTCGTCCGTTGGGCTGCGCAGGTTCGGTACATATTCGAACGCGCCACCCCCTTCGCCGTTTTGGATGGCCAAAGTCACGGTGAAATTGTTAGTATCGAAGTGCCAGGGAAAGCCCTGCCCTTCCTCCACCACATTGATGATCACATCCGCCAAAGGATCGTCATAGCGAAAGAAACAGTCGTCGGGCTCATCCAACGCTGCGCGAATAAACGGCAGGAAGTCTGCGCATTCGTAAATTCGTCGCAACGGCCCCGTTTTTGCGAAATTGTCCGCTGGCACAAAGGCGTTTGAGCGGTCAAAAAACTGCCGAACCGGGTGATTTCGATCCAGCGAGGGTTCATCACGGGTAAAATAGGCATTGGTTCGGCTGAATGAACGATGGGCGTGCTCGGCCACCATATCGGCCTCTTGTCGCAATTGCGCGACTCCGTCGGAATGCACAAACCCCGGCAACACCGCGCAGCCATCCTGATCCAACTCACGCCTCAGATCGCTGATCAACCGCTCATATGCTCGAGAGCCCGGGCAATCTATCGGATACCGTCCAAGGTCAATAAGATCGTGCATGATATCCCGCCTCCATCGCCTATATGCTCGGGTCCACGTTGCCCCAGCATGTTGCCGCTATCATGCTCGTTTCGGACATCACTTTGACACTTTCCGACACGGTCAAATCACAGAGTCGCGTGGATTTCCCTCCAGGTTTTCCCGAAAATTCCCATCATGCGGCAATCTGCGCAATAAAATGTCGCAAAATTCACTGCCTGAGATAGAAAATTGGTGCGATTGCCTGTTGACGCCCCGTCGCGCCCCTCATAATGTCCCTGCACGCAAAAAAGGAGCCTCTGGCGATGAAAGCGCTAGTCGTAATCGTAGGAAACACGCGCATGGGCCGGTGACGGTAAACCATAATTCAACCCATGCGCCTCCGAAAATCTCGGGGGCTTTTTTTTGGCAACACGCAAGACACATGTCGCGAACGGAGCAAAGCAGATGACACGTGAGATGACCGGCGCAAAGATGGTGGTTCAGGCCCTCAAGGATCAGGGCGTGGACACGGTATTCGGATACCCCGGCGGCGCCGTGCTACCGATCTATGATGAGATTTTTCTGCAAAACGACATTCGCCACATTCTGGTGCGTCACGAACAAGGGGCTGTGCACGCCGCCGAAGGGTACGCGCGCTCGACCGGCAAGCCCGGCGTTGCGCTTGTAACCTCAGGCCCCGGTGCCACCAATGCAGTAACCGGCCTGACCGATGCGTTGCTGGATTCGATCCCGATCGTGGTTCTAACCGGTCAGGTCCCGACCTTCATGATCGGCTCGGACGCGTTTCAAGAGGCTGACACCGTTGGCATCACCCGCCCCTGCACCAAGCACAACTGGCTGGTGAAGGATACAGACTCGCTTTCTGAGACCATGCACGAGGCTTTCCACGTCGCCACCTCTGGCCGCCCTGGTCCTGTGCTGATCGACATTCCTAAGGACGTGCAGTTCGCCTCGGGTGACTATACCGGCCCGAAACCTTCGACCTCACATTACCAGCCAGTTTTGAAAGGCGATCTCGAAGAGATCACCGAACTGGTTGCCGCGATTGAGACGGCGAAAAAACCTGTCTTCTACACGGGTGGTGGCGTGATCAACTCGGGCCCCGCGGCCAGCCAGTTGCTGCGCGAGCTGGTGGATGCAACCGGCTTTCCGATTACCTCGACCCTGATGGGACTGGGGGCCTATCCGGCGTCGGGCGAGAACTGGTTGGGCATGCTGGGAATGCATGGTCTCTATGAGGCCAATCTGGCGATGCATGACTGCGACCTGATGATCAACATCGGCGCACGTTTCGATGACCGGATCACCGGGCGCATTGATGCGTTCTCGCCGAACTCGAAAAAGGCGCATATCGACATTGATCCGTCGTCCATCAACAAGGTGATCCGCGTCGATATCCCGATTGTCGGGGACGTGGCACATGTGCTGGAAGATATCCTCAAGGTCTGGAAAGCACGTGGGCGTAAAACCGACGCAGCGGCGGTTAAACAATGGCAGTCGCAGATTGCGGATTGGCGCAAGGTCAACTGCCTGGCCTATACCAACAGCGAAAAGACGATCAAACCGCAATACGCGCTGCAACGTCTTGAAGAGCTAACCAAAAACCACGACCGCTATATCACCACCGAGGTCGGCCAGCACCAGATGTGGGCAGCACAATATCTTGGGTTCGAAGACCCCAACCGCTGGATGACATCCGGTGGTCTGGGCACCATGGGCTATGGCACTCCGGCCTCGATCGGTGTGCAGATGGCGCATCCCGACGCGCTGGTAATCAATGTCGCGGGTGAAGCCTCTTGGCTGATGAACATGCAGGAAATGGGCACCGCCGTTCAGTACCGCCTGCCCGTGAAACAGTTCATCCTGAACAACGAACGTCTGGGCATGGTACGCCAGTGGCAGGAATTGCTGCATGGCGAGCGGTACTCGCATTCGTGGTCCGAAGCCCTGCCCGACTTCGTCAAACTCGCCGAGGCCTTCGGGGCCAAGGGCATACTGTGTTCCAACCCCGCCGATTTGGATGACGCGATCATGGAGATGATCAACTATGACGGCCCTGTCATCTTTGATTGTCTGGTTGAAAAGCACGAAAACTGCTTCCCTATGATCCCGTCGGGCAAGGCCCATAACGAAATGCTGCTGGGCGAGGCCGAAACGCAGGGCGTGATCGACTCCAAAGGTTCGGTTCTGGTTTAACAAAATTCGTCGAATTTTGTCGGGCGCTTCAGTACCCGACCTTCGCAGGATGATGAAAGGGACTTAAATGTCTGCCCTACATATCAAACAAGGCTCCACCCGCCATTCGGCCTATAACCTAAGGCCCACATTCTCGGACGTGCAGGAACGGCACACGATTGCGGTTTTGGTCGAAAACGAACCGGGTGTTCTGGCTCGCGTGATCGGACTGTTCTCTGGCCGTGGATATAACATCGAAAGCCTCACCGTGGCCGAGGTCGATCACACCGGCCACCTGAGCCGCATTACCATCGTCACCACCGGCACGCCGCAGGTGATCGAGCAGATCAAGGCCCAGCTTGGTCGCATCGTATCGGTCCGGGATGTGCACGATCTGACGGTCGAGGGTTCATCGGTCGAGCGTGAGCTGGCCATCATCAAGGTCGTGGGCGAAGGCGACAAACGGGTCGAAGCTCTGCGTCTGGCCGATATCTTCCGCGCCAATGTAGTAGACAGCACCCTGAATTCGTTCATTTTCGAAATCACTGGGGCCCCGGACAAGATCGACGCCTTTGCCGACCTGATGCGCCCGCTGGGCCTGGTTGAAATCGCCCGCACCGGTGTCGCGGCCTTGCTGCGTGGTGACTGAATGAATTGCCCCGCCCATTGCATGTAAGCATCGGACGGGGCTAAACATTCACAAAACTGCAGACAATATGCAATTATGTCTGTTTATTTTTTACATAACAGAAAATAATTGAATAAAAGATTATACAAATAAAAATAAAGCCTATTGCCTTTGCGGTTTAGCGCGTTAGCTTCGACACGTAACGTGGCGTTTCTATGCGCCTGTTGGGGTCCTAAGTACGATTTCAGAACATGCGCGACCGTTTGGTCAGACATGGTACGGTTTCACAAAAACACTTGAATACCGGGACAGAAATGACCAACGACACCCGCAACCCTGCTGACTTGCGCAGGATGTTCGGCGCAAACCTCAGGCAGCTCGCGCAGCAATACCCATCTGTTTCCGAACTCTGCCGTCAGCTTGGCATCAACCGGACTCAATTCAACCGGTATTTGGGCGGAGAGAGCTTTCCCCGCCCCGATGTTCTGGACCGCATTTGCCGGTTCTTCGATGTCGACGCCCGTATTCTGCTGCACCCTCTTGAGGCATTGGACAAGGCCCCTCTACACCCCGCCGCTTCGGCCCTGACCGAGTTTCTGGGCTCGGGGCCCACGACGTTGACCGAGACGCTGCTGCCCGCCGGATTCTATTCTGTGTCAGAGACGGATCTTGAAAACCCCTTCCCGTCCCGGCGCCGGCTGCTGCACGCCCGCCGCCTGCCCCAATGCACCCTGATTCGCAGCTTCGAGCCCCCCTCGGATGGCAAAGACAGTTCAGCCAAAGCGCGCGAAGTTCAGGGGATCGCCGCTTGTGCCGGTCATCAAATCTATATCCTGATGTCCTGCCGCGCCGCCCAGAACAGCCGCATCTACCTGATGACTCGCAATTCGGACTCGCAAGAAGAGTATTGGCGCGGCGTCGCAATCTGCCTGTCCAAGACGAATGCAAATGCGACCACCATGCGCAAACTCCAGCTGCGCCATCTGGGCACCAAACCGACCGAGGCATTGCCCGCCGCCCGCACCGCGCGCAGGTTGGAAAAGCCGCTTTAGGTAAGTCCTTCGGCCTCTGTAATCTGACGGTAAAGATGCCAGCTTGCATGCCCCAATAGCGGCAATACTATCAGCAAGCCAAGAAACCAGGGGATCATGGCGACAAAGGTCAGAACGGCGATCAGCACCCCCCAACCCAACATGACCGGCAGGTTTGCACTGACATAGCTATAGCTTGCAATCATCGCCGTAACGAAATCCAGTTCGCGGTCCAGCAGCATCGGGATGGACAAGACGGTGATCATGTAAAGCACGGTCGCGAAAACTGCGCCCACCGCCGTGCCCACCGCCAACATGGTCAGCCCATTGGCCGTCAGATACACCTCGACTGAAGTGGATACGTTGGTCATGGTCGACAACCCCATGAATAAAGCAAAGATCATGTGACCCAGAAAGAACCAGAACAGGAACATGACCACGATGATTGCGCAGATCGACGGCAACTGACGCCGCCCCTGCTGCGCCACGACACCAAAGATCGCGCCATAATCCAAAGGCTCCCCCAGTTCCAACCGGTGAGAGACCTCATACAGCCCCACCGCCGCGAAGGGGCCCAACAGCGGAAACCCGATCGCCGCCAGCACCAGCCAGTACGAAGTCTGAGTCTGTATTGTTACCCAGGCAATCGCCCAGCCGGCCAGCACATAGAACCCAGCAAACAGCAACCCAAAAACCGGCGCCCGGCGAAAATCGGCCCAGGCACGGCGCAGGGATTCGCGCAGCATCTCACGGCTGACCGGTCCCATTTTCGGAACGCCAAAGGGTTTCTCCATCACATCCTCCTCCCTTCATCCGTCCTTCTATCAGGCCGGTCTTTTCTGCGGCCAACGCGTGACCTCATGATACGCCGCCCCAATGGACAGAACCTGCCCATCGGCCCCTTTGGCTCCAAAAAGCTGCATCCCCATCGGCAGCCCCTCGGCCCCGAACCCGACGGGCACGGACAAGGCAGGCAGACCAATCAGACTGACAGGCACCATGACCTGCATCCAGCGATGATAGGTGTCCATCTTCACCCCTGCGATTTCTGTTGGGAACGGCGTGTCCAGCTCAAACGGCCAGACTTGCGCAGATGGCAGCACCAACATGTCATAATCAACGAACACCTCTGCGGCCTTGCGATACCAGTCCGAGCGAATGACGCTGGCGCGATGCACCTGCATCGCCGTCAAGGCCAAGCCCCGATCCAGCTCCCACTGCGCGGTGTCTTTCAGCTTTGAGCGGTGTTCAGTCAAAGGCCTCAACCCGGCGGCCACGCTCCAGGCGCGTAGCGTCACCCAACTATCCCACATCAATTCCGCTTCGAATGGCGGCGCAAGTGGTTCCACTTGCGCGCCCAGATCCGAAAACACCGCAAGGGCCTGCGCGCATTGATCCAAAATTCCGTCTTCAAACGGAAAGGCACCGCCCCAATCCGCCAACCAACCAATCCGCAGGCCGCGCATATCGGCGGGTCTGACCCGTGAAACCGGCGTGCAAGCCGCAGATAACGGCTGTCCCGCGTCCGGCCCTGAGATCACGTCCAGCAACACGCCCAAGTCCTCAGGGCTGCGTGCCATAGGCCCCAGAGTCGACAACTGATGCAAATACCCGTCCCCTTCGGGTTGAGACGGAACGCGGCCCCAGCTTGGTCGAAACCCATAAACATTGTTCCAGGCCGCTGGGTTGCGCAAGCTGCCCATCATGTCTGACCCATCCGCCAGCGCCAGCATCCCCGAAGCCAAGGCCACTGCGGCTCCGCCAGAGGAACCTCCGCAGCTACGCTCAGCATCATATGGGTTGCGCGTCGCCCCATAGACCGGGTTGAACGTGTGCGACCCCAAACCGAATTCCGGCGTATTGGTCTTGCCGATTAGAATGGCCCCCGCCGCCCGCAACCGTGCCGCGATCAGATCGTCAACCTCCGGTACATGCCCTGCAAACAGCGGCGAGCCTTGGGTCGAGGCCATCCCGGCCACATTGACCAGATCCTTGACCGCCATCGGCAACCCATGCAGCGAGCCCCGTCGTGGACCTTCATCCATCGCCCGCGCCTCGGCCATCAATTCGGCCTCATCCCGCAGCGCCACGATGGCGTTCAATCGGCCATTGACCGCCCCGATCCGCTCCAGCGTCAACCGCATGACATCCGCAGCCGAGACCTGCCCCGATGCCATTGCGCCCAAAAGTTCAGTTGCGGTGATTTGGCTCAGTTCCATCCCGGTCCCATCGGCAGTCATATCGCGTCAATACGATCAGCCTAACGACCCCGCCGCACCATTTAAACCCACTGTTTAAATGTATCTTTTCCGGTCCACCGCCACGCAATGATCCCCTTCATCTGGCCCAAAATATCCCGGGGGAGTCGCGCGCACGCGCGGCGGGGGCAGAGCCCCCTGCCAGACTTATTCACCTTGCGCTTCGGACCGGGACTTGCCAGCCACATCCAGCGCCAAAGTCGCCGCCATGAACCCGTCCAGATCCCCATCCAACACGCCCTTTGTGTCCGAGGTCTCATGGTTGGTCCGCAAATCCTTCACCATTTGATACGGTTGCAACACGTAAGACCGGATCTGGTTGCCCCAACCCGCATCACCCTTGGCCTCATGCGCGGCGTTGATATCCGCGTTCCGGCGGTCCAGCTCTTGCTGGTAGAGGCGCGATTTCAGCGCCTTCATGGCGATGTCCCGGTTCTGGTGCTGCGATTTCTCGGAACTGGTCACAACGATTCCGGTCGGGATGTGCGTGATCCGCACCGCCGAGTCCGTGGTGTTCACGTGCTGACCACCCGCGCCGGATGACCGATAGGTATCAATCCGAATATCCGACGGGTTCACCTCGATCTCGATATTGTCGTCGACCACCGGATAGACCCAGACCGAGCTAAAGGACGTGTGTCGCTTGGCCGCCGAGTCATAAGGCGAAATCCGAACCAGCCGGTGTACGCCGCTTTCCGACTTCAACCAGCCATACGCGTTGTGACCCGAAATCTTATAGGCTGCCGATTTGATCCCTGCCTCTTCGCCCGCGGTCTCGGATTGCAGCTCGACGGTGTAACCCTTCTTCTCAGCCCAACGCACATACATTCGCGCCAGCATTGAGGCCCAGTCACAGCTTTCCGTCCCACCCGCGCCCGAGTTGATCTCAAGGAAGGTATCGTTGCTGTCGGCTTCGCCGTCCAGCAGGGCTTCTAGTTCTTTCTTGGCGGCCTTGGCCTGCAGCGCCTTGATCGCGCCCTCGGCGTCGGTAACGACCTCTTCGTCCTCTTCCATCTCGCCCAGTTCGATCAACTCGATATTGTCACTCAGATCGGTCTTGATGGTTTCATAGGTCTCAATCGCATCGACCAGCATCTGCCGCTCGCGCATCAGCTTCTGTGCATTCTCGGGATTATCCCACAAGTTCGGATCTTCAACACGCGCGTTGAATTCCTCAAGACGATGAGGTGCGGTCTCATAGTCCATGCGCTGCGCCAGCAGCTCCAGCGACTTTTCGATTTCCGCCACGATATTCTGGGTTTCGGCGCGCATGGTCAGGTCCCAACTTGCTCAATCAGGCTTGCGTGATAGCAAGAGGTTGGGGCCACCACAAGACAGCGGAGGCCGCAAACCAATCAGGTGTCAGTAAAGACCGCCAGTTGCCACATCGCCCTGGCTGGCGTTGGGTCCGACGGTGACGGTGTTCCCGGTCGAGGTTGTCACCTGACGACCCGAGCTGGCCTCTTCAAACAAAGGCAGATCCGATCCCATCGCAAATCCACCGTCATAGACACGGTCGATAAACCCATCGACACCATCGCGGAAATACTCGGCCACCACATAGTCACCGGTCGCCTCCGGTGGCAGGCGCGCGCCGCTGAACCGGTCAATCTTGATGAAATGACCACCCTCTGGAACCTCGAAAGGACCGCCGCCATATTTCTCGGTCGCGGTTTCCATAAAGCTTTGGAAAACTGGTCCGCACATAGTGCCGCCATAGGCTCCCCGCCCCATGGGACGCGGGCGGTCGTAACCGATATAGCAGCCCGCCACGATGTTCGAGGTAAAGCCGATAAACCACGCATCCTTCGAATCGTTGGTGGTGCCGGTCTTGCCGGCGGTCGGCACAGGCAGGTTCACAAAAGACGACGCCGTTCCACGATCCACCACACCCTTCATCATCGAGGTCAGCTGATAGGCGGTGATCGCATCCATGACCTGCCAACGGTCGGTGACGATGGTCGGCGACTCGTCCGGCTCCAACCAGGCCGAGTTGCAGTCCAGACATTCCCGGTCGTCGTGCCGGTAGATCGTCTTGCCGAACCGGTCCTGAATGCGGTCAACCAGAGTGGGTTCGACCCGCTCGCCGCCATTGGCAAACATCGCATAGGCTGCGACCATCTTATAGAGCGTCGTCTCTTCGGACCCCAATGAGTTCGCAAGGAATGCCCCCATGCGGTCATAGACTCCGAACCGTTCGGCATAGCCCGCGACCACCGGCATCGTGACTTCTTGTGCCAGACGAATGGTCATCAGGTTCCGCGACTGTTCAATCCCGGTCCTCAAGGGCGTCGGACCGTAGAATTTGTTCGACGAGTTCTTGGGCCGCCACAGACCTTGCGGCGTGTTCACCTCAATTGGGGCATCCACAACGATGGTGGCAGGGCTATAGCCACTGTCCAGCGCCGCGGCATAGACGAAGGGTTTAAAGCTCGATCCCGGCTGGCGCTGTGCCTGCGTGGCGCGGTTGAACACCGAATCCTGATACGAGAACCCGCCCTGCATTGCTAGAACACGGCCCGAGTTTACGTCCATCGCAACAAAGCCACCCTGCACTTCGGGCACCTGACGGGCGGACCACTGGCCCTCTTCCCCGGCCATTACCAGAATGACGTCGCCGCGCTTGAAGTTGTCAAAGAAGTTACCTTGCATCCACTGGATGTCAGAGCGAGGAACGATGCCGTCAGCCGGGCCGTCCTCGATACCCACGGTCAGGGACTGATCGGCTACGTTCAGCACAACGGCCGGATACCATTGCGTCGGCAGTTCCACGTCGCGGGGGATTTCCATGATCGCCAGCGCCTCGCGCCATTGCGCTTCGTCTGCCAGGGCATCTTCGGCAATCACCTCACCCGTACCGCGCCATTTCCCACGTGATCGGTCGTATTTCTGCAGCGCCGTGCGCAGGGCCTTGGCGGCCACGACTTGCATTTCCTCATCCACCGAGGCGCGGACGGTGAAGCCACCGGTAAAGAACTCACCCTCACCGAAATCCTCGCTCAGCTGACGACGGATTTCGTCGGTGAAATAGTCACGCGGCGGCAATGCGGTACGGAAGCTTTCGAAATCGCCGTTTTGGACCGATCGCAGCGGTTGCGCCACCTCGGCCTCATAGGTGGCCAAGTCGAGGTATCCGTTCTGATTCATCTCGCGCAGCACATAGTTACGTCGCGCCAGCAGGCGCTCTTTCTCGCGCACCGGGTGGTAGTCTGAAGGCGCCTTGGGCATCGCCGCCAAGGTCGCCGCCTCATGCGGGGCCAGTTCCTGCAGTGTCTTGTTGAAATAGGTCTGCGCAGCCGCCGTCACACCATACGAGTTCTGCCCCAGAAAAATCTCGTTCATATAGAGTTCCAGGATCTGTTCCTTGTCCAGCGTATCCTCAAGTCGGGTGGCGAGGATAATCTCCTTGATCTTGCGCTCGGCGCGACGGTCGCCGGACAGCAGGAAGTTCTTCATCACCTGTTGGGTGATGGTCGAAGCACCACGCACGTTTTCACCCTTGGATTTCACCGCCTCAACGCCAGCTGCGATGATCCCGCGCGGGTCATAGCCTTGGTGCGTGTAAAAGTTCTTGTCCTCGGCCGAGATAAAGGCCTGTTTCACCAGATCAGGGATTTCTTCTGAAGGCGTGAACAGGCGGCGTTCCTGCGCGAATTCGTCGATCAACTGACCCTCACCCGAATAGATCCGGCTAATCGTGGGTGGTTTATACTGCGCAAGTGATTCATGGCTGGGCAGGTCGCGCCCATACATCCAGAAGATCGCGCCAATCACCAGCGCGGCCATGAAAAACCCAAGAGTCACGAGGCTGAAGATCGCCCCAAAGATCGAAAATATGAAACGGATCACGTCACTGCCTTTTGCTCGCGGTGCCGCCTATATAGGGACGCCCGCGCGTTGGGTCAAAACACGATGCCCCATATTAGCCGTTTTGCGCCGTAGGGTCACTGGCCAATCAGGGATCGGCGGATCACATCCTGCTGACGCCAGACTTCAAGCCCGTCGCGGATGCCATGTGCCATACCCAAGCGCCACTCTGGATTATTGATGTTTTTCCAGTCTCTGGGACTGGACAGAAAGCCAAGCTCGATCAAAACCGAAGGGATGTCAGCTGCTTTGAGAACGGAAAACGAAGCGGTGCGGATCGGGTGGTTGTTCATCGGCCCGCCCTGCTGCGTCATGCCATTGGCCAGCGCTGCGGCCAGCGCATCGGTGCGCGGTTTGGTTTCCTGACGCGCCAGGTCCAGAAGAACATCGGCCACCTGATCGTCGGCCCCGCTGAGGTCGATCCCCGAGATCAGATCACCCCGGTCATGCCGCTCGGCCAGTTTGTGGCTAGCCACGTCCGAAGCCTCCTCCGATAGGGTATAGACCGCCGCTCCATGAGCGCGCCCTTCCGACAGGATATCCGCATGCAGCGAGATGAACACATCCACCCCGGCCCGGTGGGCCAGCGCGATACGGCGCTCTAGCGACACGAAATGATCATCGGTCCGGGTCAGAACGATCTCATAGCCCCCTGTGCGCAACAAAACTTCGCGCAACTCGCGGGCGAAGGTCAGCATCAGGGTCTTTTCGTCCAGCCCGTTCACCTCGGCACCGGGATCAATGCCGCCATGGCCGGGGTCCAGCATCACCCGCAGCGGGCGCGGGCCATCTGCCTCGTGATCTGGCGCATTTACCGAGGGTTCGGGCAAGTCCCAGCCTGGCTGGCGGGGTGCTCCGGCGCTGGCAACAAACGTATCGAAATCGGTTCCCTTCAAGTCAAGCGTCAGGGCCGCCGTACCCGTTGCCTCGTCGATCCTCAAATTAGCGCTCTCGACCGCCAAAGGGGCGCCAAGGTCCAACACCATGCGCGACCATCCGGGGACATAGCCCCCGAATTGCACGCCACTGATCCGATCCGTCTGCAAGAAATCCGCATCTTTCAGCCCGGTCCAATCGACCTCCTGAAAGTCCAGAACCATCCGGTAGGGGTCGCGCAGCGTGAACACACGGTAGGGAACCCCTTGGCTGAGCCCAAGTTGCACCCGCACGCCCGAGCGCCCCTCATCCACGATGCGGCTTTCATCGGGCAACACACGGGCCAGCGCGCTAAGTTCATGCGCAACCGCAGCCCCCGTCAGCGCCCAGATCAGCACTATGGCGTAGAAAATCCTGCTCATGGCCTCAAGTTATCCCGAGATCGTTTGACCAGCAGACTAACGCAGCCGCGCCGGTTTGTGAACGCTCTACCCAATATTGCCCCGCTCGGTCATAAAGATACGCAATCGGTCTAGCCCCTCACGGATATCAGAGGTGGAGCGGGCATAGGAAAAGCGCAAGGTGCCGTGGCCGCGTTCGGGATCGAAATCCAGACCGGGTGTGACGGCCACGCCGGCCTTGTCCAAAATCTCGGCCGCAAAGGCGCGGCTGTCGTCGGTTAGGTCGGATACATCGGCATAGACGTAAAACGCCCCGTCCGGTGGTGCGATATTGGTGAACCCGGCCTTGGGCAGACCTTCCAGCATCAAAGCGCGGTTCTGGCGGTAGACGTCCAGATTGGCTTGCAACTCATCCTCGCATTCCATCGCCGCCAGAGCCGCCACCTGACTGGCATGCGGCGCGCAAATGAACATGTTCTGGGCGATCCGCTCAACCACACGCACCTGACCCTCGGGCACGACCATCCAGCCGACGCGCCAGCCAGTCATCGAAAAATACTTGGAAAACGAGTTGATCACATAGCATTCATCCGTCAGCTCCAGCGCGGTGACGGCTTTGGCCTCATATTCCAGCCCATGGTAAATCTCGTCGCTGATGAAGGACGCGCCCTGCCCCTGCGCCGCTTCGATCAGCGCGCCCATTGCTGCGTGGTCCAGCATGGTGCCGGTCGGGTTTGCAGGAGAGGCCACCATCAGCCCTTGCAGATCGAGCCCGGCGAAGTCCGCAGGCACAGGCTGCAATCGGTTTTCAGGCGCGGTTGGCAAATCAACCGGAACCAAGCCCAGAGCCTTTAGGATCTGACGATAAGACGGGTAGCCCGGAGCGCCGATTCCGACGCGGTCGCCGCTGTCGAACAGGGCCGTGAACGCCAGCAGAAACGCGCCCGAAGAGCCCGGCGTCACGACAACTCGATTGGGATCTAGATCGACATTGTACCATGCACCATAAAGCTGCGCGATCCGCTGTCGCAGCGCGGGCATTCCAAGCGCCACAGTATAACCCAAAGGGCTGTCCTGCATGGCCTTCGCCAGTGCTTCGGTCGCGCCCTTGGGGGCTCCGGTTCCGGGCTGGCCGACCTCCATATGGATGATGTGGCGACCCGCCTCTTCGGCCTTTCGTGCGGCCTCCATCACGTCCATCACAATAAACGGATCGACGCCGGACCGGGTTGAGTTTCTCATGCCCATCTCCCATGTTGCTTGTATGGCTTTTGAGCGTGTATCCAGGCTGGCGTCAATCCCGGCCCTGTTTCTATGTGTGATGACTTGGTTCGTCAGCGCAGCTCAAACCAATGCGCAAAGCTTGATCCGCGACCCCGACATCGAAAACGGCCTACGTGAACTGGCCTTTCCTGTGCTGCGGGCCGCCGGGCTGAACACCAATCGGGTGCAAATTCTGGTCGTTTATGACAGCACATTCAATGCCTTCGTTATCGACAACAACGCGATCTATCTGAACTACGGCCTGATCTTGTCCGTAGACACCCCCGAGATGCTGCAAGCGGTGATCGCGCATGAGGCCGCCCATATTGCCAACGGCCATCTCGCCCGCCGGTTCGAAAACCTGAAAGCCGCCAAACGCAATGCCGGGTTGGGAACAGCGCTTGCGCTGGCCGTTGCCGTCGCCGGAGGTGGCGAAGCAGCGGCAGGTATCGCTGCGGGCACCTCGAGCTCGGCCTTGCGCAGTTTTCTGGGGCACACACGGGCCGAGGAATCCTCGGCCGACCGCAGCGCAGCAAGCTATCTGCGATGGGCAGGTATTTCACCCAGCGGGATGGTTGCCCTGCACCAGAAATTCGTGGGTCAGGAGCTGCTGAGCGAGGCCAATCAGGACCCCTATATGCGCTCGCACCCCACCAACCGCGATCGTCTGCGCGCGGCCCAGACGTTTTTAGGGGAATTTGGCGCGTCTGCGGTCCCCAACGCGCAGTCAGAATATTGGTTTGCCCGCGTAAAAGGAAAGTTATCCGCCTTCCTGCGCGCGCCCTCGTGGACATTGCGACGCGCGAAAGAGGAAACCGCGCAAGACATTCGCCTGATGCGCGAGGCGGCGGCCCATCACCAGAACCGCAATCTTGCGGAGGCGAGGGGCGCCATTGACGGCGCCTTGGCCATTCGCCCCGACGATCCTTATTACTATGAACTGAAAGGCCAGATCCTGCTGGAAAACCGTCAGTTGCCCGAGGCCGTTGCGGCCTATGGTCACGCGATGGAGATGGCACCAAACAACGCCTTGATCCTTGCAGGCTACGGTCGCGCGCTTTTAGCACAGGATCGGACGAAAGACGCCCTGCAAGTGCTTGAAAAGGCACGCGCCCGCGACCATCGCAACACTGGCTCTCTGCGAGATCTGAGCGTGGCATATGCGCGGGTCGGCAACACTGGCATGGCCTCAGTCGTTACGGCGGAAAGATATGCCTTGCAAGGCAAGTTTACCGATGCAGGTATTCACGCAAGACGCGCTCTTGGGCAACTACCCGAGGGTTCAACAGGTTGGCAACGGGCACAGGATGTGCTGATTGCCTCGGAAAACGCAAAGAAATCGAAAAGGAAACGGAAATGATCCTCAGACATGCTGCACCGGCCCTTCTGGGGCTTTCCCTGCTTGCCGCCCCGGCGCAGGCGTTGGACCTCAACACCATGAGCGATGCCGAGAGAGAGCAGTTCGGCGCGCAGGTACGTGCCTATCTTCTGGAAAATCCCGAGGTCATCATCGAAGCGATCAACATCCTTGAACAACGCAACGCTCAGGCCGAGGCCGCCGCGGATCAAGAACTGGTCGCAGTCAATGCCGACGAGTTGTTCAATGATGGCTACAGCTGGGTGGGTGGCAATCCCGATGGCGACATCACGCTGGTCGAATTCATGGACTACCGCTGCGGCTATTGCCGCCGGGCCGTCCCCGAAGTGGCCGAGCTGTTGTCCGAAGACGGCAATATCCGTCTGGTGATCAAGGAATTCCCGATCCTGGGCGAAGCCTCGGTGGTCTCTTCCCGCTTTGCCGTGGCCACCAAGCATGTGGCGGGCGATGACGCTTATAAGCTGGTGCACGACGCTCTGCTGGACTTTGGTGGTGAGCCGAACGAGGTTTCTCTGCGCCGTTTGTCGGATGGTCTGGGGCTGGATAGCGATGCCATTTTGGCAGCGATGGACAGCGATCGTGTGACCGATGAGATCAACCAGACCCGCGAATTGGCGCGGCGGATGCAAATCCAAGGCACACCGTCCTTCGTTCTTGGCACCGAAATGCTGCGCGGCTATCTGACTGCCGACCAGATGCTGCAAATTGCAGACGCCGTGCGGGCTGAACAAGGCTAAGTTTAAACACAGGCGGCGCGCAATAGTGCGCCGCCCTATCCCTTACCGATCGGCTACAGCCATCGGAATTTCACGCAGCAATTTTCGCCGAAGGGCTGCGGCATAGTCCTCATACCCCGCCGCAATTTCCACAAAAGCGCCCTGTCCTGAAATGACGTGCTCGACGTAGTAGGCCAGCACCTCGGGCTCTGCCCCCTCGATCACCAGCGCATTCACGGTGACACCTTGCATCACCTGCATCTCGCGCGCGACATGGGGGCGAAAGCCGTTATTGTGTTTGCCGTCCCCTGACACATCTATGACGCGCCGACGGCAATCGGGCCCATAGTCGAACATCAACGCTCCGAACGCGACCGCCGGGCCTATGCCGGTTCCACCCGTTGCACTTCGAGGGGCCGCCAGAACCTCGGCAGCGATCGATTTCAACCCTGCCGCCCCTTTGACCAGACGCCAGGCCGAAATCTGCGTCTGCTGGCGCGAGTCTGACCACTCATACACCATCAGGGCCACGCCACCGGGTTGGGCCGAAATCGCCGTTACAACGTCAGGGTCCAGCAAGGCAGCGGCGACGCCATCGCGTTGCAACTGATGTTCGGCCTCATCGACGCTGCCCGACACATCCAACGCAAAAGCCAATGCCAATTCACACGCGCGCGCCGCGCCTATGGGAGCGGTCCACATTAGCAGAACAAGGACGAGTGTAGCCTTCATAGGCCCGACTTGGCCCCAGAACGGCGGGACCTGTCAACACAGACCGGTTCACCCTGTCGAGAACACATCCCTCCCCGGAACCGCGCGCTTGTTGGGTTATTCCGCAGCCTCGGCCGCTGCGTCCAGTTCAGCCGCTTTCTTTTCGACCTGTTCAACGATGTGGTCGATCATCTGATCGTTGGACATCTTGTGGCTGGCCTTGCCCGCCAGATAGACCATACCCGAGCCCGCACCGCCGCCGGTAAAGCCAACGTCAGTCATCAGCGCCTCACCGGGGCCATTCACGACGCAGCCGATGATCGACAGGCTCATCGGCGTCTTGATATGCTCCAGTCGCTGCTCTAGCGCTTCGACCGTCTTAATCACGTCAAAGCCCTGCCGCGCGCAGGACGGGCATGAGATGATATTCACACCGCGATGGCGCAGGCCCAGTGATTTCAGGATCTCATAGCCCACCTTGACTTCTTCCACCGGGTCCGCGGATAGGCTGACGCGGATCGTATCGCCGATCCCCATCCACAGCAGATTGCCCAGCCCAATGGCGGATTTGATGGTGCCGCTGACCAGTCCTCCGGCCTCGGTGATACCCAAATGGATGGGAGCATCTGTGGCCTCGGCAATCCCCTGATAGGCCGCAGCCGACAGGAACACGTCACTGGCCTTCACGCTGATCTTGAAGTTGTGAAAGTCGTTGTCTTCCAGAATGCGGATATGTTCGAGCCCGCTTTCGACCATTGCCTCGGGGCATGGCTCACCATATTTCTCAAGCAGGTGCTTTTCCAGCGACCCCGCATTGACCCCGATCCGGATCGAGCAATTGTGGTCGCGGGCGGCCTTGATCACCTCCTGTACCCGCTTTTCGTCACCGATATTGCCCGGATTGATCCGCAGGCAGGCAGCGCCTGCCTCAGCAGCCTCGATGCCGCGTTTATAGTGGAAATGGATATCTGCCACGATCGGTACAGGGCTTTCGCGCACGATCTCTTTCAGTGCCTTTGACGACGCCTCATCCGGGACCGAGACCCGCACAATATCCGCCCCCGCCTCGGCTGCGGCCTGCACTTGCGCTACCGTCGCGGCTACATCCGTGGTCAGCGTGTTGGTCATGGTCTGAACTGCAATCGGCGCATCACCCCCGATGGCAACGTCGCCAACCATGATCTGACGGGATTTGCGACGATATATGTTTCGCCACGGGCGCACGTGATTGAGGGACATGAGGGTCGGGTCCAAGACAGCCAGAGTTGCGCCTTTAGATAGTTCTCTTAACCCGCCATCGCAATGGCTAGATCATTCAGACGCGGCAACGGGTTCCTGTGCCTGAAGCTCGGCAACCAAGCGTTTGAGCGCGCTGTTCTGCTCGGCCTCAAGATCGGCGACCGTGTAGTTTTCCGCCACGGCATCCTTGGACAAGACTACGCCTTTAGCCACGGTACCCGGCGCACCGACCGGGCCGAAATGTTCACCGTTCATCGAGAAATAGACCGACCCCGACGCGCCTGCGCGCAGTTGCGGTGGTTCTTCGGTCAGCGGAACCTCGAACGTGTTGCCTTGCTCGACCGTGCCCAGCGTGCCTTCGAAGATGACGCTGCCATCTGCGGCTGTCACGCGCATCCAAGACGGATTGACCGCGACGATCTTGAGCGTGGTGTCCAGTTGCTCGACCACTTGTGGCAGCACCGGGCGTTCAACAGTATGCACCTCGGCCACTTCAATCTGAGGCGGCTCGGGCGGCAGGAAAGTCCCGACCGTGCGCGGATCAAGGGTCGAGATCGGAGCGTCACGCGCGACCAGAACCGGTACATCCAGCGCCTGTGGGCGATACAGACGATCCAGCGCCTCGACGCTGGGTGGTTCGATCTCAGCCGTGGTTTCAGTCGATATTGTTGCGCGGGCAACATCCAGAGGATCAAGATCGGACAAAACGACCGGCGCCTGTTCAACCGGGCTGACCTGAACCTGCTGTATTCTGTTCAGCACCGACCAGCCGCCATAGCCGATCCCGCAGATCACAGCCAGCAACACCAGCGATGAGCCGATGGCACGCGGATCGATCTGGCTGACCAGCGGTTCTTTTCCCGGAATATAGGGTGTATTGGGCGACATGAACGGATCATGGCCCATCGGGCCACGGGCAGGCAGCCCGCCTATAGGCTTGCGCACTACCGACGCTTGCGCAGACATGCCATGGGCCACTTCGAACCCACTTTCCTTGCAGAAGGCGGCAAAGGTTTCATCCGGGTTCATCCCCAGATAGCGTGCATAAGACCGCACATACCCGGCGATAAAGCCGGGTGTGTCAAAAGCGTCGGGGTTCGCTTCTTCAATCGCTGCGATGTAGGTGGCTTTGATCCGCAGTTCGCGTTGAACATCCAGAAGAGATTTGCCCATCGTCGCGCGTTCGCCGCGCATCATGTCGCCAAGTCGGACCTCATAATCGTCATAGCCTTTCGGCCGGACGTCACTGTCCTCATCCGATCCGCGCTGAGATCTGCGCCCAATCATTCCTGCTGCCCCATTCTGCCTACGCGTGTTTCACGCCAGAGCCGAATCATGCCTACCGATTCGTCTGCTACTTTTGTTAGCTTAAGCCTAACACGCTATGAACGCGTTGCACACTTTGGCGTGAGGTTAACCGGCGAGTTCGGCGCGATTTAGCGCACAATGTGACCAAAGTTCGTCCATCGCCTGCACCAGAGCGTTCATTTCATCCGGCCCGTGAACCGGCGATGGAGTGAACCGCAAACGCTCGGTTCCGCGCGGAACGGTCGGGAAATTGATCGGCTGAACGTAGATTCCATAGTCGTCCAGCAGCATATCGCTGAGCTTTTTGGTATGAACAGGATTGCCAACGATCACCGGCACAATATGGCTGCCATGGTCGATCAGCGGCAGGCCCAACCCTTTCAGTCGCAGCTTCAGGATTTTCGCCTGTGTTTGGTGCAGCTCACGCAGTTCCGGGGCAGTCTTCAGATAGGCAACCGAGGCCGCCGCACCCGCAGCAACGGCAGGCGGCAGCGACGTGGTAAAGATGAAGCCCGGCGCATAAGAGCGTACAGCGTCACACATTTTCGCACTTGCCGCGATATAGCCGCCCATCACACCAAAAGCCTTGGCCAATGTGCCGTTGATAATGTCGATCCGATGCGCAAGGCGATCCCGCTCGGTCACACCGCCACCGCGGGGGCCGTACATGCCAACCGCATGAACCTCATCAATGTAGGTCAGAGCACCAAATTCATCTGCCAGATCGCAAATTTCTTCGATCGGGCCGAAATCGCCATCCATCGAATAGACGGATTCAAACGCGATCAGCTTGGGAGCGGCCGGATCGTCAGCCTCCAGCAGTTCGCGCAGATGAGCGACGTCGTTATGACGGAAGATCCGCTTGGCGCCACCGTTGCGGCGCACGCCCTCGATCATCGAAGCGTGGTTCAGCGCATCCGAATAGATAATTAGACCAGGAAACAGTTTGGGCAGCGTGCTCAGCGTTGCGTCATTGGCAATATAGGCCGAGGTGAAGAGCAACGCCGCCTCTTTGCCATGCAGATCAGCCAGTTCAGCCTCAAGCTGCTTGTGGTAAACCGTCGTGCCCGAGATGTTGCGCGTGCCACCCGAACCGGCCCCTGCCGAATCCACAGCTTCGTGCATCGCGTTCAGGACAACCGGGTTCTGGCCCATGCCCAAGTAGTCATTGCCGCACCAGACGGTGATGTTCTGTGTGGACCCGTCCGGGCGCGTGTGTACCGCATGCGGGAAATGGCCGTTGCGACGTTCGATGTCGATGAAGGTCCGGTAGCGTCCTTCGTCGTGCAGCCTGGCAATCGCGGTATCGAGCTGAGCAGTATAGTCCACCGGTTTCTCCTTAAAAGCCCGGCCAATCCGCATTGACCGAACATCTTCCCCGACCCCGTTTTCATCCGACGCCGATATGGTCCCAAGTGATCGCACCATATAAGTGAGTCTGGGAATGCTTATTTGATTTGCATCAAATATCGCCTCACATCCTACCCGACAAGTAAACTTACGTCCAAGAAACGCGAGGAAACGACGCAGGGGGGGCGGTCGCATGCGTCAGTTATTGCGCCTTTTTTGACAGTAAACGGACTGGACGGCAAGGATCGCCCTGTTAGGGTGCCGCCAGAAATCCTTTTGGCCGGAGTCCCCCTCATGACGCTTGACGCAGTTCTCACCCGTATCGACGCCGATCTGCAAACCTCAATCGACCGGTTGATGGAATTGCTGCGCATCCCTTCGATTTCGACTGACCCGGCTTTTGACGCTCAAGTCAGCCAAGCTGCGGACTGGCTGGTGGCCGACCTGAAAACCATCGGCATTCAGGCAGAAAAGCGCGAAACCACGGGCCACCCGATGGTCGTTGGGCATATCGGAGAAGATAACGACGCGCCGCATATACTGTTTTACGGGCACTATGATGTGCAGCCAGTGGACCCGCTGAACCTGTGGAACCGCGACCCGTTCGACCCGACCATCGAAGACACCGACAACGGCCCCGTCATCCGGGGGCGGGGATCCTCGGATGATAAGGGACAGTTGATGACTTTTGTCGAGGCCTGCCGCGCCTGGAAAGCCGTTCACGGCACCCTGCCTTGCCGCATTACTTTTTTCTTCGAAGGCGAAGAGGAATCCGGTTCGCCCTCACTTGTGCCCTTCCTGCGCGAAAACGCGGCCGAGTTGAAAGCCGATCTGGCCCTGGTTTGCGATACCTCGATGGTGTCGCGTGGGGTGCCTTCAATCGCGTCTCAGCTGCGCGGGATGCTCAAGGACGAATTCACCATCGTCGGCCCCCGGATCGACCTGCACTCGGGCCACTACGGGGGACCGGGTCTGAACCCGCTGCGAGAATTGTCGAAGATTGTTGCCTCTTTCTATGATGACGAAACCGGTCGGGTTGCAGTCGACGGCTTTTATGATGGCGTCCACGAGGTTCCCGCTGACCAGTTGCGCCAATGGCAAGACTGCGGTTTCGACGAAGCTGACTATCTGAACTCCGTCGGCTATTCGCAACCGCATGGCGAAAAGGGCTATTCCACCCTTGAACAACAATGGGCGCGCCCGACACTCGAGGTCAACGGGCTTTGGGGGGGGTACAACGGTGCGGGGTCCAAAACGGTGATCCCCTCGCGCGCCCATTGCAAGATCACGTGCCGCCTTGTTGGCGATATGGACCCTGACGATCTGCGCAACAAAATCCGCAAACATGTGGAGGATCGCCTTTCGGCAGATGCAACGGTTGAATGGGATAACGACCTTGAAGGCGCCCCGGCATCGGTGATGAACCTGGATCGCCCCGAATTCGAGGCCGCACGCGGCGCGCTATCGGACGAATGGGGGCGCGAGGCTGTCTTCACCGGCATGGGAGGATCAATCCCGGTCGTCGGATATTTCAGCACCGAATTGGGGCTGGATTCCATGCTTGTCGGTTTTGCCAATGACGACGATGCGATTCATTCGCCGAACGAGAAATACGACGTAAAGAGCTTCCACAAAGGCATCCGGTCCTGGGCCCGTATCCTGGACGCACTGAGCAACTAGGGGTTAAGCGAGGCTCTGCCTCGCGCTCCGGGATATTTAAGGCCAGATGAATGAAGGATCCCCGCTTCATCTGGCTAAAAATATCCCGGGGGAGTCGCGGCTTGCCGCGGCGGGGGCAGAGCCCCCCCTTCCCTTACATGTGGAGCGCGCGCCCATAGGCATCCAATACACTTTCATGCATCATCTCGGACAGCGTTGGGTGCGGGAAAACTGTGTTCATCAGATCTTCTTCCGTGGTCTCCAATTGACGACCGACTACATAGCCCTGAATCATTTCCGTCACTTCCGCGCCAACCATGTGCGCACCCAACAATTCGCCAGTTTTGGCATCAAAGATCGTTTTGATCATCCCCTCAGGCTCACCCAGGGCAATAGCCTTGCCGTTGCCGATGAAGGGGAAGCGGCCGACTTTGATGTCATAACCCAGTTCTTTGGCCTTGGCTTCTGTATACCCGACCGAAGCGACCTGCGGCTGACAATAGGTGCAACCCGCAATGCTCTCGGGCTTGACCGGGTGTGCGTGTTTACCTGCGATCAGTTCGGCGACCATCACGCCTTCATGACTGGCTTTATGCGCCAGCCAGGGCGCGCCGGCGATGTCCCCGATTGCATATAGCCCCTCGACACCGGTCCGGCAGAACTCATCTGTAACCACGTGGGTACGGTCGATTTTCACCCCTAAGGCCTCGAGCCCCAGATTCTCGACGTTACCGACAATACCAACGGCTGAGATGACCGTATCGAAATCGTGCTTTTCGACCTTGCCCTTCACCTCGATATGCGCGGTGACTTTGCCTTTGCCGCGATCAAGCTGCTTGACCATCGCTTTTTCCATGATGGTCATGCCCTGCTTGGTGAAGGCTTTTTTGGCAAAGGCGCTGATCTCGGCGTCCTCGACCGGCAGAACCCGATCCATCACCTCGACCACCGTCGTGTCCGCGCCCAGTGTATTGTAGAAGCTGGCAAATTCGATCCCAATTGCGCCTGACCCAATCACCAACAGCTTTTTCGGCATCCGGGGCGGTTGAAGTGCATGTTTGTAGGTCCAAACCAGATCGCCATCTGCCTCAAGACCGGGCAACTCGCGCGCACGCGCGCCCGTCGCTAGCACGATGTTCTTGGCCGTCAGGTCCTCGATCCCTTTTTCGGTTTTGACCGAGACCTTGCCCTTGGCCGGGATCGTTGCCTCGCCCATCACAACGGTCACTTTGTTCTTTTTCAGCAGATGACCAATGCCGCCTGACAATTGCGCCGCAACCCCGCGCGACCTTTTAACCACCGCATCCAGATCATACCCGATCTTGTCGGCCTTCAGACCAAAATCCTTGGCGCGTTCCATTAGGTGAAACACTTCTGAAGATCGCAGCAGCGCCTTTGTTGGAATACAGCCCCAGTTCAGGCAGATACCGCCCAGGTGCTCACGCTCGACAACGGCCGTTTTCAGACCGAGCTGCGATGCGCGAATTGCTGCTACATACCCGCCGGGCCCGGCGCCGATTACGATCAGATCAAAAGAGTGTGCTGCCATTGTTCCCTCTCGGCGCAGGTCGTTTCAGAGATTAGTTTACCATTAAACTAAATTCAAAAATGCATCAACAATATCGTCCCGCGGCAAAAGCGACGCAGGGTCAGCGCACAATATAAACGCTGTTTTCAGCCTATACCGCGCAAGACACAATGGCTAGAACATAGACGTCGGGCCCGCCCGGCACTCATTGATTGTATTGTATTGGAAGTTTCGACCATGGCCAGAACGCTGACTGACCTGTTGCTTGCCCTATTGAACGCGACCCTGATCCTGGTGGCCCTGTGCCTGTTTCTGGGGTGGAAGCTCGCCTCGACGGTTGACGATGTCACGACGACCCTCACGGAAAAGGTTCAAATCGTTGCTCCGCTGAAAGAAGAGGTGAAAGGAGTGCGTGGCGAATTGACCGCCCTGCGCAGTGAATTGTCGTCATTACAATCGGCGGCGGTTGTCGCAGACAGCGCCGTCGCCGCGCAAATATCGTTGGCCTTGGCCAAGCTTGACCAGCTTGAAACCAAGCTGCAAACGTCACAGGCGCGTATCGCCGATCTCACTGAATCGCCGGACCACTTAATTAATACCGCCATAAACACGACGGCCGACGCAATCGCCGACCGCGTGATTGCCATTCGTGGCTGTGTGCCTTCGTCTTAGTTCGCGGCCTGCAATTCACGGACCGTTGCACCGTAGCCACCCATGTCCACATAGGCGGCTTCGGGCGCGGTCATGGGGCGCGACAAAGCCTCGTTCCGATAGGGGAAGCGACCGAACTGGCGGATCACTTCACGATGGGCCCGCGCGTGCAGCAGATTGCTGGAGTCCGAATTGATGTTCTGACACATCAACCGCACGCAGCGTTCCTGATCGCACAAGTTTTCCGAATGCATCATCGGTAAATAAAAGAATTGCCGTGCGGGCTCGTCAATCTTGAGGTCCCAACCCTTGTCCACCGCGCATTTCGCAGCCGTCAGAGCGGCGCGGTCCGATGCAAAAGCTTTAGCACTGCCTCGGAACATATTGCGTGGGAATTGATCCATCAGGATGATGTAAGCCAATGATCCGCTGGGATAGGTCAGCCATAGCGAGAATTTGCCCTCGCACGCCAGTTCCCATGTGGTCAGGAATTTTTCGCGGATTTCGGCATCAAGCGCCTCATCCTGCTCATACCACCCTTTGGGACCAACTTCATCCAACCAAAAACTCAGTACGTCTTCAGGCCCTGCCATTGCCCAATACTCCGTCTGTTCGCCTCCCCAGGGACGTAACGTCATTTAAGGGCGTTTTACAGATTTATGACAGTAACATATTGCAACATTTGCGCAATAATTCCGTGTTTTAGGCAACATCTTGCGTATCCTGATCGGCCTCGGCGGCTTCGATGGCCACTTCCTGCGCGACCTCGAACGCCACCGGAGAGGCGGTTGGATATAGCGGCGACATAGTGCCCGTCTCATCCACCGGAATAGCGGCGCGCTGTGTCATGCGGTACATGGCGTATCCGGCCAGGGCCACCAGCAGGGCGGCAATGATCAGGAAGAAGCCCGGAGGCCCAAAGATTGCGTCGCCCATCAGCCAACCGGTGATCAGCGGACCCGCGATTGCCCCCATACCGTTGATAAACACCAAACCGCCCGAAGCCGCTGCCATATCTTCATTGTCCAGAAAGTCATTCGCATGGGCAATCAGTAGCGAATAGAGCGGGTTCGACATGCCACCAATCACAAAGGCCGAGGCGAGCAGGATCGGAAAGACCGTCCCAAACAGCATGGCCGTAACTGCGCCCCCCGCCCCGGTCAGAGCCACGAGCATGATCAGGAAGCGCCGGTCCATACGATCTGAAAACCAACCCAGCGGATATTGCAGCAGCACGGCGCCCACGTAGAACGCGGCGACGAAGGTCGATATCTCGACCAGTGTCAGGCCAGCCCGTGCGCCGTAAACGGCCGCCATGCCGAACTGGGCCGAGAACACACCCCCCAGAAGGAACATGCCGATACAGCCCAGAGGTGAATTGCCCATCAACTCGCGCAGGGTCATTGGTTTGGTGCTGTCAAAAGCGGGCGTTGGAGAGATCGACAGCAAGATCGGAGCAAATGATACGGACACCAGGATCGAGGCGATGACAAAGGTTTCATAGCCTGACGGATCACCAATCAGAACCAGCCCCTGTGCAGCGATAATCCCCGTCATCTGCACAATCATGTAAAGTGACAGCGCTTGTCCTCGGTTCTCGTTATTGGCCGCATTGTTGAGCCAGCTTTCAGCGGTGACGTAAACGCCGGAAAAGCAGAACCCGATCACCATACGACCCAAAATCCATGCGATTTCATTGGTCAACAGCGGATACATGATCATCACCGCTGAAATGAAAGAGGCCAGCGCCGCAAAGACCCTTACATGGCCCACGCGGCGGATCATCTCGGGGGCAAGACGTGAGCCGCCCAGAAAACCCAGGAAATAGGCGGACATGACAAAGGACATCTCGAGGGTTGAAAACCCTTCGATCTCACCCCGCACGCCCAGAATTGTACCCTGCAGGCCGTTGCCAACCATAAGCAGGCCCATACCAAGAAGAAGCGCCCACGCGCTGGAAAGGACCTGAATCATTGGGGCCTCCGAGTTGAAGCGGTTTGACAGTTTCGATCAGTTTCAGATGAAAAGCGGCTTGGGTCGTGCTTGTCTACGACATTACCATGTTTTGATCCCGACACGCGACTTATTCCGGGATCAAAAGCGATGCATCGCCGTATGAGAAGAACCGATATTTCTGTTCAATTGCATGAGCATAAACATCGTGAATCCTGTCCTGCCCCATCAGTGCCGAGACCAGCATCAGCAAAGTGGATTTCGGCAGGTGGAAGTTTGTCATTAGCGCATCGGTGACGTGGAACTGGAAACCGGGATAGATGAAAATGTCGGTCTCGCCTTCCCACGGCGCGATTTCTCCGCTGCGCGCGGCGCTCTCGATCAGGCGCAAGGCGGTGGTACCCACCGGGATCACGCGGCCTCCGGCAGCCTTGGTGGCGCGTATCTGCTGCGCGGCCTCTTCGCTGACACGACCCCATTCGGCGTGCATCTTGTGGGTTGTCACATCCTCGACCTTGACCGGCAGGAAGGTGCCCGCGCCGACATGCAAAGTGACATGGCTGAACTCCACGCGACGCGCTTCAAGGGCCTGCATCAGCGCGGTGTCGAAGTGCAGTGATGCGGTCGGGGCTGCGACCGCGCCAGAATTACGCGCCCAGATGGTCTGGTAATCAGTCTTGTCCTGCTCATCCGCCGGGCGCTTGGCGGCGATATAGGGCGGCAAAGGCATCGCCCCGGCCTGTTCAAGCGCGGCATCAAAATCCTCACCCGTCAGGTTGAACCGCAGATAGGCCTGCCCCTCTTCGACCCGGTCCAGCGTCGCGCTGAGGTCGTCCGAGAACCGGATATCCTCGCCCGGTTTGACCTTTTTCAACGGTTTGATCAGCGCGGTCCACGTGCCATCCGCCTGCGGCTCCAACAAGGTGGCCTCGATCGCGGCCGAGACCGGCCCCTGCGCGCTGTTGCGGTGGCGGCGACCATTCAGTCGGGCGGGAATGACGCGGGTGTCGTTCAGGACAAGGCGATCCCCGGCCCGCAACCAGCCGGGAAGATCGAACACATGCGCATCCGAAATGGCATTGCCGTGCGCAACCAACAAACGCGCCGACGACCGAGGGGTCGCGGGCCGCGTGGCAATCAGGTCTTCGGGTAGATGGAAATCAAAATCGCTGAGTTTCATGCGGGCGCATTACAAGGCCCCGCTGGATTCAGCAACAACCCAATTTAGCGGTCCTCGCCGCGGGTCCCAGAGGCTGCTTTCGTGTTGTCCGATTTGACCGGCTGAGAATTCGGCCCGTCCGTCACTTTTGGCGGTGGTGGTCTAAGCAAATTACGCAAGAACAAAGGCGCAAGGCCCGACAAAGGGTTGACCGCAACCTTGGGCGCGGTGAGCGGACCGGTCAGGGAATAGTTGAACCCGATGACCCCTTCACCCTTTTTGGTCAACAGGCTGCCCACCGCGTTGACCAGGTATATTGGTGAAATCGCGCCGCGCAGGTTCAGCAGCCCATTCGCAAGGTCGACTGTTCCATCGAAGGACAGCCCCATTGAAGGACCAACCGCGCTGCCGCTGAGGACCTTGATCTCGGTCGGTGTGATGCGCATTCGGCTTTCAATTGTCGCAAAAAAGATCCCCTGCCCGGCCATTTCGTCAATCAACCCGACCAGGCTGATTGCGTTCAGCAGGGCCGCCATGGCGGGCGCATCGGTGATCCGCGTGTTCGAGATTTTCAAGTTGGCGTCATAGTCACTGCCGTTGCCGACCGGCTCCAGCGTCATGGTCAGTGTGCCGCCCCGCGCCTGTGTGATTACCCCGGCAGCGCGAAGCGCCTCGCCTGCATCATCCGAGATCAACTCGACCGCGCTGCGTGCACCGCGTGGAGTGATCGTCCCGCGTACCGGGGCACTGCCGTTGATCCGCGCAGTGAAGCCGCCCGTGACACCGCCCGTGGTACGGAAATCGCCCTTAAAGCCTGTCAATGCAATGCTTTCCGTCACTTGCAGCCGGTCCAGAACTACATCCAAGTTCGGCCCGTTCCCGGTCCCCCCGCTGCCGCTGCTACCGCCGCCGAAGGTGGCGCCACCCAGATTGACCACCCCGCCTTGCACCCGAATATCAGGCACCGAGGCGCCACGGCTGACCAACTCGGCCGGGACGGCAAGCCAATTGCCCAGATCGAACGAGCTGAACTCGACTTTGTCGAATTCGCCATCCTCGCGGAATGAGATAGACGCGGTGCTGCGCAGCCCTGCCGCATCCAGTTTCAGCGTATTAACCCGCAGTTGATCGCCCAAGGTCGCGTCGAGCGTCATTTTGCCTTGAGCTTGCCGCCCCTTGCGCCAACCCAACTCGGGGATCGACAGCGCGACACCGACCAGATCCGAAGTCGCCGTCAGCGCGATCGGTTCACCCGCTCCAATTCCCAGATTGATATCGGCTGTACCCTGCCCGGTCAGCATCCCCTGAGGCAGGCCCGCCTTCAATTCGGTCATCAGTCGCGGGGACAGTTCAATCTCGCCCGACAGCTGACTGCGTTGCGGCTCGGTGCCACCGATGGGTTGGCGCCATGTTGCGTGCATGGGCACGTCGCCAAACAGACCGTAGCCGCCAATTTCGACAGTAGTTTGATCGCCCGACAATGTCAGTCGATCGGCACTGATCGTGAAACCAGGAACCAGCCGGTCGCTTTTTACATTGTCGATGTCACCGGTGAAATGAAACTCGGTATCTTCGAATTTCAGCCCTTTTATCAACGGCAGGGACAGCGTGCCCGACAGGCTGACATCACCCGCTGCTAAATCAACGGGCAAATTGGCCTTGCTTAGCAATTCCAGCGGCGGCAGGTCCAGAAGTGACAGCGCAGCAGTCGCCTTGCCCTTGGCTTTGATCCGGGCAATCGCAGGCGAGTCCTTTTTGATCGACGTATCGGGGATGATGAAGGACGTCCCCGACGCATCGACCGCGCCCCCTTCGGGGGCCATTACCACCCCGCTTTCGGCCGAGGCGGTGAAGCGGTTTTCCAGGAGGCTTACCCGGCCTTGTGCGTCCTGAATGGGCGGCAGGGTCTTGGCAAATCTGATCTTCGCGTTGTCGAACCCGAAACCCAGATAGAGATCAGGTTTGGTTTCGGGACGGACCCGAAGCGAGAATTCGATGTCCGCGAAATCACCCTCATACAGGTTTTCAGACACCCATAGGCGGGGTTTGGGGGCCAAAATCTCGGGCCAGTAGTTCAAAAGCCGGTCCGAGGTCATCGTATCCAGATGCGCATCCAGAGACGCGACCCACCCGTCGGGTCGCCCAAGTAAGCGCCCCGAGGCCCGCAATGTGTGATCGGCATCCGTCAGGGTCAGTTGTCCCAAACGCAATTCGAACGGCAAAAGTTTCATCTGGAAATCCAGTTCGGCCCGTGCGGATTCCAACGATTCCGGAAACAGGCCGCCGGGATAGATGTCGATGCTGTTGAGCTGCAACTGAGCGGTCAGGCTTTCCAACGCACCGTCTTCGATGCCTTGCAGAAACGCCTTGCCCTCCGCCTGAATGGCTCCAAGGTCCGAGACCACGGACGCCTCGTTAAAATCCAGCACCTGCTGGCTTGGGTCATAGGTGAAATACGTCCGGGCAGACTCGAAGCGAATGGGTTTTGTCTCGGGCGTAGGCTGAACGGCCCCTGCGCCAAGGTTCAGGGTGGCAAACAGCGGGCCCAGCGCGGCTTGATCGTCGATGCTGCCCCGCAAGGACCCTGAAATCGGCGCTTTGAGCACTTGCAGCCAGGCTAGCGCAAGGCTTTGCCCAGCAATATCCTCGGAAGGTAAATCGGTGATCGAAAATCCGAAACTTGCCTGAGGACTACCCAGAAGACTGGTATAATTGGCCTCGATCGAGCTGGCATAGTCCCGCCCGGTCAGAACCGAAAAGCCGGTGGCAAGGCGCATTTCGTCACCGTCGCGTGTGACGGTAATGTGGCCGCCATCGAAAACCCAGGCCCTACCAAGTCGCAAATCCTGGTAGTCCAGCGTCAGCGATTGCAATTCGACCGACCGCAGACCCGACAGGATTGGCGACAGAAACACATCATCCGATTCCTCGATCAGTTCAGCTAGCGTCGGGGCCTGCTGCACCGGAGAGCTGCCGGACCCGACCGTCAGCGACAACGCCCCGTCCTTGTTGCGCGTCAGGGCTATCTGGGCATCTTGCAGGATGATGCGACGCGGGCGGATCTGGCCACGCAACAGGCCGCGCATAGACAGGCGCGTCCGCAAGTCGCCGACCTGCGCGATCTGCTGACCCGCCGCGTCACTGATCGTCACGTCACGTAACCTTAGCCGCGGAAGCCATTGTTCATTCACGAAAAACGTCGCATCACCGAACCGAACTTTCAACCCGCCCAGCGTCTGATCCAGCCGTTTTTCAGCCTGCGTGCGCATCCATTGGGGCGCGTGTAACTGGTGACCGATCAGAAAGAACCAACCGGCGACAGCCAGCGCGCCAAGCATCAACGTAAAGCCAAGGGTCACATAGGCAACCAGCCGACGGCGCGACCTGCGACGCCGGGGTGTCTTGCTCTGGTCTGCACATTTGTCGTCGTGCTGCACCAAATTGCTATCCACGCCTTTCAACCCGCTCGCACCGCCCTATGATCACGGGCAGCACTTAAAAACCTTTAGCGGAGTTTCCAATGCCCGACGTTACAGACATCGCCCCTGATTTCACTTTGCCTCGCGACGGCGGTGGCGAGGTCACGTTGTCAGACCTGCGCGGCGGTGCCGTCGTTTTGTTCTTTTACCCCCGCGATGATACGCCGGGCTGCACCAAGGAATCCATCGGTTTCTCGGAACAACTTCAGGCCTTTGCGGATGCGGGCGCTCACGTTTTCGGCATTTCGCGCGACAGCGTGGCCAAGCACGACAAATTCGTCGCCAAACACAGCCTGACCACGCCACTTTTGTCCGACGAAAGCTCGACCGTATGTGAGGATTATGGCGTGTGGGTTGAAAAGAACATGTATGGGCGCAAGTCGATGGGGATCGAACGAGCCACTTTTTTGATCGACGCCGAGGGCAAGGTCGCCAAGGTCTGGCGCAAGGTCAAAGTACCCGGCCATGTGGATGAGGTGCTTGAGGCCGTCCGCGACCTCTGACCCCTTTTCTTGCGGTCGCCATCCGGTCTATGACGCAGTCCGATCAAGCGGAGAAAAACGGTGTCTAAAACCCTGACCCAGATGGCGACCGAAGTTCTGACGACCGCGGATGGACACGCAAAAACCGCGCTGTCCAAACGCTATGCCGCCGAATGGTTCGCCGCCCGCGGCGGGGATGCGCCCGCAATTGAAATCGGCACGGCGTCTCCGCCTTTGTCCCCCGCGCGCCCAGATAAGCCCGAGCTTCTGTCCCCGCGCGAGGTGCCCAAGCGCAAACCCGGCACCGAGGCGGGCCGGATCGCATTGTTGCATGCGGTTGCCCATATCGAACTGAACGCAGTGGATCTTCATTGGGACATCATCGCACGTTTCGGGCATGTCCCCATGCCCATCGGATTTTATGACGACTGGGTGAAATGCGCCAAAGAAGAATCGCGCCATTTCGAGATGGTCTGTGATTGTTTGGAACGCATGGGCAGCCACTATGGTGCCCTGCCTGCCCATGCCGGGATGTGGCGCGCCGCTGAAGACACCGCCGAGGACCTGATGGGCCGTCTGGCCGTCGTCCCCATGGTGCTCGAGGCGCGCGGGCTGGATGTCACACCGGGCATGATCGGCATCTTCCGCAAAGCTAAGGATGAGCACGCCATTGCCGCACTCGAGGTGATCTATGCCGAAGAGGTAGGACATGTGGCCTATGGCTCGAAATGGTTCCATTTATATGCCAACCATTTCGTTCCAGAGGAAGCTTCGAGCACCTAAATTCTTGTAAATTATTTAAAATATTCTCATCAGGTCAGGTTCTCTCTTCAAAAGACTTGCTCCATCACTTGGGATTACAGAACAAGTATTTTTCGGATGGAACTTTCGAAATGTGCCCATGTTCAAATATGCAGCGCCTATAAAAATATAATTTTCACAATGCTTTACAAGATTTGACGTTTTGGAAACAAAAATGACCGACAGCACTCAATGCCAATTAGTTAGGTGCTCGTTGCTGACTAGATTTGACTTACAGTCACGGACGGAGACTCAGATGGTCCCAACTACTTCAGGTGTCTTCATTTCTGGACTGCCAACGGCGGTATGTTTTCCGACCACTGGGAGGCGTAATACCCGGCCATTTCAGAGTGACTGGCACCTTGGCACGCGCGCTCTCCAAATAGCTGGCGTGTGCCGAGGTGCCTTGGTCCGTCAGGACCAATCGAAATTCCATTTCAAGAGTTGTCTTTGAGCTGATTTGCCTGCTCTGCGTCAAGCTATAGCTGTCATCGTTCACCTTAAGATTTCTGACATGATTGGTAAGCCTGCTGAGGCCGCTTGGACCCGTGCCTCCTAGTTGGTTTGGCTGTCGAGGTTGTTCCCTTCGATCACTTGCAGTTGCGGGCTCTCCGGTGATTCGCAGCGCTGGTCAAAACTGGCGCCGACAATGCTTAAAAAAGCGTTAGACCGGCAAAAAAATTTTAGGGGCTCATCGCCAAGAATAGACATTCGTAGGGCACTATCGCCTTTCTACTCTTATTTTATCCTTGGAACCAAGAACAGCCCTCTCATCTATCCATTAAGGAGCAAGAATAGTATAAGCGTCTGTTCTTGCTAAATATTTTAGACACCACCAAGCGCGAGAAAGTTGAAGATTGGCCCCCATTCGAGTATCGTTTGGAGACCATCCACTGCCTCGGAGAAACCCTTGAAGCCCATTTCAACAATAGGCCGACAACCTGTGAAAAAGACTCAAACTCGAGCTGGCGAAACCCGGTTTTCGATTTACCGTGAAGATGGCAGCATCGCTCTGTGGCCTTGGGCTTGGGTTGTCAGCGAGACACGTCAGCGGAACTACACCCCTGATACTATTTCCACTCGACTGTCTCACATCACCATTCTCGAACTTTGGGCAATTCACCGAGGTATCGACCTTTACACCATCATGCTAGATGGAGAATGCCTGAGCTTAGAGCAAGTCGCAGACTTAAACTACTTCCTGAATTTTCAAATCCAGGATTTGCGTAAGCTGGCGTGGGTTTTGCCCATGAATGAGCAAAAGTTTCTTACCAGGTGTCTGGAAGAGCGAAGCGTTCAAGCTGGCACAATAATCCAACGGCAGATTGGTATTGAAGAATACCTCCATTGGCTCGGCGAATATGGCAATCGCTTGCTTCGAAAAAAGCCAAGTCCAGGATCCGGACGGAAACTGTGCCGTCGCAAACAACTCTTGGAACCAGCGATCAAGCTAAGTGACGGCGGCTACCACACAGCGCCGGGGAGTTATGCGCATTACTTTCGAAAGGTTCGCAAAGGTATGCCACAAAGCCGCATCAAGGCATACGATCATGAGGAAGCTGCTGACCGCTTTTACCTATGGTTAGCGATATGCAATCCGTATGATGTTTGGCCTAAGAACCGAATTCGAGCACTACGAAACTACCTAATTTTATTGATGTTTTCCGAACTTGGTTTGCGCGCTGGCGAGTTGGGTCAAATGAAGACCGAAGATTATAAGAGCGAAGATGATTTGATCGAGGTCGTTCGCCGCCACAACGACCCAGAAGACCCTAGGAAACGTCAGCCAAACGCAAAGACCTTCGACCGAAAAATCAGTTTGACAGCGTCGCCGTTGCTGATCGAGACCCTCGATGAATGGATGGATGCGAGGGACGACATCGATTTTCAAAGCGGCCGAAACTCAAATTCCTTCATGTTTGTCAACTTGGCTCGTGATCCCGCTGAGTATGGCAAGCCCATGTCCAAGACCGCAATTGACGATGTGTTCAGAGACGCCTCCAAAGCAGCTGGAGTTCGAAAACTGACGCCGCACCCTATGCGACACAAGAAGGCTCGAGAAATGGCCAAGCATCTAAACGAACGTGGAACCAGCGGCGAAGAAGCTCGAAGGGTCTTCACCTATCACTTTGGATGGTCGCAAAAATCTCACATGATCTCTCGCTATCTCGGAGGAGAGTCCGACATTGGCGCGGCTAAAAGTATCCGAACGATCTGGGCGGAACAGGAAGCTCGAGCCGCTGCCAAAGACACGGAATCCCTCAACATAATTGGCTCAGAAACAAGTGAGTACATTAGCCTGCTCGTTCACCGCGAAAAGTTGGCCGAAGAAGCCGCGACCAAGAAGAAAGAAAAGAAATGAACAAGCACAAACCGTGCTCTCACGGCATTCCAGCACTGCGCCCAACCAATATCCGCCGAGCTGCCAATGGTGAAACTTTCGATATTACTTCCGATTACTGGGAGGTAAGTGCAACAGGGAGCATCGCTAAATTCAATTTTGAGTGGTGTACTGAGGTTTTGTCGCCGTTGATGAAAAACGCGCTCAAGGAGGTAGTAGCTTACCGGCTTGAGTCCAATCTTGCATCGACGATTAGTGGAGAGTTAACAGCCTTCAAACGGCCGTGCCTCTGGATTCAAGCGCAAGCAAACAGTCCAGTTGCCAATATCAGTTTAGAAGATGTGTTGGCGTATCGTTTGGACGGCGGAACTAAAAACGATTATTCGATGAGGAACCTTGTTGCCACGTGGCTCGATCTTGGGTTCACAGCCATAAAAAAGGAAGCGGCTGATTTTATTAATAAAATCCCTCCGCAGAGTAATGAGAAAACTCACATTCTAACTCTTGATCCGGTATCCGGACCATATCTGGATGGCGAAATCGCAATTGTGGATCGCGAACTGCAAGTCGCGTACGAAACGGGTGAAATCAACAATGCTCAGTATGTGTTGGTTCAGATGTTTCGACTTTATGGGCAGCGATCAAGCATGGTGGCGAACCTGAAACTCAGGGACGTTAAGACCCCGAAACACCATGGAGAGGAAACCTCGGTTAGATTTGAAATCCTGAAACAGAAAGGGAGCCAAGCCCAAAGGTTTGGCCCAAAGCGCCCTGCACCGATGCTGTTTACGCACGCATTAGAAGCTTATTTGGACGAATTGACAGGGGAAACTGCTGCTTCTGAGTGGGATGAAGATCAACCGTTATTTAGGGCAAAGACTGATGTCTTTTTGACCAGGAGACATGCAAACGACATACGACGGTCCACGAAGGTTAAAGGTCAAATTGCGGTGGGGTACAAAGCCCACATGACAGCCGAAAGAGCTAGAGCACGGTATCAAACTATCCTAGCCAGTTTGCGCATTATAAGCCCTCGCACGGGCGAGCCAATGGTGTTTAACCAGTTGAGGGAAAGGCACACAATCGCGACAATTATGGCGATGCGAGGATGTACGGCGGAAGAAATCGCGGCATGGCTACATCATACAAGCCCTGGAAGCTGCGAAGCCTACATCGAACTAGCCTCGCGGCATCATCAGCTCATGAGTAGTCTCCTTGACGGTAAGATGGTGCACGTCGCCGGTAGGTTCTTGGGCCAAGTGATCGAAGATAACCCTGATGACTTCGAGGTCGGTTCGGTTATCACAGCGACCGAAGCTGACGGCGCTCCTGATCTGGGTACATGCGCTTCTGGAGGTTGCAGCGCGTTGGATAGCCTCGCGGCGCCATATGCATGCTTTCTCTGCCGCCATTTCAATCTCTCAATTGAATCCGAGCTTGACCCGTTACTGCGCCTTCTAGCTGGCAGAAAGGCAGAAGCTAAAATGCATGGCGATGACGAATATTCTCGAGAACTTAATCGGCACATTGCTGCGATCTTCGCTGCTAAAAAATCGCAGCATCAGGCGCGCAAAGAAAGGGAGAGCACCGCATGACTTTTCATTTCAAGTCGAAACAACAGATTTCAGTTGAAGAATACATCGCAAAGGCCAAGAAACTGTCGATCCTTGACCCCCGTGTCGAGGGACATGTCGTTTGGGACAGTGCCACTTGGGACATCACTGCTTTTGTAAAACGGACAAGGAATTCCAAAGGAGAAACGATTGGTTTCCATCATGCGGATCGATTGCGGTCCCGCGCGAATGATCCCGAGTTCGCAATGAACTTGCCATTTGGTGACTTTGCAAAGGCATACTTCGCCTTTCAACTCAATGAAAACGCCACAAAAACAGGAAAATTTAGAAAATCCAATGTCTTTGGCCACAAAGTGAAGTTCTGCCGCATCTTAGACCGCGTTCTCGAAAGCCGAGGACTTCCCGGCCGCCTAGACCTTATAGCAAAGTCAGACCTGAACAAAGTCGTCGAGATAGCGAGTAAATCGCATAAGCGTAAGGCTGCGGAGACCATGCGATCTATTGCGAGAGTGTTGGAGGACGCGGGCATCGCGCATGACTTAAAGAGCTGGTGGCATCCAGAACTCCAGGACAAACGCTTTCGGAGCAGAGTGAATGAGGACTTTCTCCGAAAAAACTTGACCGAGGAGGAAGTGTCATGCTTGGGAGAAGCCTTTCACCGGGCAAAAACGCCGCGAGATCAAGTCGCTATGGGCATTGTCGCACTTTTGATGTGTGCCCCCTCTCGAAAAGAGGAGGTCTTCATTCTACCAGCCAAGGTTCAGGCTTTGGATAACCCGGGCGAAGGTTACGTCAACCCAGATGTGCCCTTCAACGAAGATTGTCGTTTCAAGGCTGGCCTCAGGTGGTGGCCAGTAAAAGGCGGCAAGCCTATGATAAAGTTTGTTCCGAAAGAAATGGTTCCGGTTGCTAAGTTGGCACTCGAAAGGATTTGTGAACATACTGAGAAAGCGCGCAAGTTAGCAAAGTGGATGATGGAGAACCATGGTAGGGTTTTTGTACCTGAGAATCTTCAACATGTTCGGGCCACCGGCGAAATCACACGTTCAGAGCTAGAAGAATTTCTTGGTGTCGATGGAAATTTTTGGCTTCAGTCCAGGCGCATCCTAGCAGCCAAGTATAGGACCGGCGAAAACGGAAAACCCATAGCTGTGTACGACTTCGCTCAGGTTGAAGAGAAGTGTTTGGCCGAAGCACCCGACGGTTTGCCAGTACTCAGCGAATTGTCTTCTGTAGAATACTCCGAGGCGCTGTGCGTCTGTTTGAAAAACCAATTTGCTTACAATGCTGAAGCACGGCCTTACATGATAGAAGCGTTAAGTAGTGATGTGGTCGACCTCGTCCTATCAGGCAGGCCAGAAAGATCTAAAAAGAGTGGCCAAACTCAACCTGCGGTTCCCTCCATTTTCGAGCGTTTCGATATCCGGTTAAAGAACGGTAAGTACCCCAAAATCACTACACACCAAATGCGCCATTACCTAAACACAATGGCTCAACGCGCCAACGTTCCCCAATCGCACATAGCCTACTGGAGTGGGCGTGCGAATGTAATGCAAAACCGAAATTACGACCACACAGACAAACTTTATCAAGTCGAACAAATAAAGCGCGGTGGCAAGGATGAGAACCTACCGGCAATCAGGGTCGTGGACGACTCGGATGTCGAAAATGCGGCCTACGAAACTGCAAACCTGAAGATGCATCTTCTTTCGACGTTATTCGGATATTGCAATCGTCGCTTCAATCAAGAGCCGTGCGACCGAGCTGGTGCCTGTAGAACATGCACTAGGCTGGTATGCCTAGGCGGTTCCAAAAGAGCCGCTGATCAGCTCCTTAGAGATGCGGAAAGAGATCAGAAATCTCTTGAGACCCTGCGTGCTCGCCAGGCTAAAGGAATGCGGGTCAATGAAAAAACCATAGAAGCTATCGAACATAGTCACGCTCGTAGCCAGGCTCTCGCTGAGGCCGTTATGGATCCGGCAAACGAAGGGACTCTGATCCGCAATACCGACCTCGGCCCATTGATCGAGTTCAGCCACGCTGAACGGATCATCGACAAAAAGCTGGCAGAGCTTGAAACCTCTCGAACCACGAGGAATTTGACGTGAAGCTTACGGCCGAAAAAGTGGATAAAATTTTGGTCCTGATTAGTCAAATGAGGGGCGAAATCACCCAATCCAAAATACATGTCAAAGTTGAATCCAAAGTTGTCAATATCTCACTTAAGCAGTTGTTCAAACACCCTCTCATCCATGCGGCCTACCTAGACAAAGCGGCAGCCTTCTCGCGCAAAAAAGAGACAGATAAAGGTAAGAAGACCCGAAAGGCACCAAAAAACGCCGCTGCAATAATGGAAGAACAGCAGAAAAAGATCGCTCGACTCGAAGAGAAATTAGACGTGATCTTGTCAAACGCGGTGGCACAAGGGGTTGATCCTCGCTTGATGAAGCAACCGCTTAACGTCTCTAGACTTGGGAATACCTACCCAGAGGGACGCAGAAAATGAGTCGCAGCATGGCCGATGCTGCGCGATGCCCCAAAGACTGCAATGCGCAGAAACCGGACTTTGCAAAGTCTCGCTACGGCATCAAAACGGACGCTTATAGCTGTCTCGGATGTTGCGGGATAGATTCCCAAAAGCGGTCATTGATCTTTTGTACGGCCTCCCAAGCCGCCTTCGCGTTTGGATCGCAGAACGACAGCGTCTTCTCAACTTGTAGAGTTCTAAGCCAGGCAGGTTCGATTTCTCTGTTGCCCTCCACCGCATCAAGGCTTGTATCGTGCGTACTCGAAGTCCATATACACAAGGCTTACGTTTTTCTTTTTCGACCTGCTGTCTCCCCAATTCGGCGTTCAGTCTTTCGATTCAGACCGACCACGCCGAGTCGCCGCAATAATGCGGGCGGCAAGTATTTGGAGATTTCCACCATGGCAAATGGCACAGTAAAATGGTTCAACTCGACTAAAGGTTTTGGCTTTATCGAGCCTGAAGATGGCAAGCGCGATGTGTTCGTACATATCTCAGCAATCGAACGTTCCGGCCTTAGTGAATTAAAAGACGGTCAGAAGGTTACTTTTGACGTCGAAGCTGGCCGTGACGGACGCGAAAGCGCCGCCAATCTGGCACTCGCCTGACCTTTTTTAAGGGCACCCTTTTCGGGTGCCCTATTGAACAATGGGCTACAATAAGCCATTGGAGAACAAGTAACTTGCAACCTAAAGACTGGACGCGGGTGCTCGCGCAATACCGTGTTGCCGATGCGAAGCGCAGTGTTTTTGAACTTGCGATCACAGTTGCTCCCTTATTCGCGCTATGGGCTCTAGCGTGGATGGCTTTATATTTTAGTGTCTGGATCGCAATACTACTGGCCATCCTGAATGCCGCGTTTCTGGTCCGTATCTTCATCATTATGCATGATTGCGGTCATGGATCTTTCTTTAGAAGTCGCACTGTTTGCAATTGGACCGGTCGGGTTCTAGGTGTTCTTGCCCTGACACCCTATGACGTTTGGCGGCAAAGCCATGCGATTCACCACGCTTCAACCGGTAACCTTGATCGGCGTGGTATGGGTGACATCCCTACATTGACCACTGAAGAATACCTGAAGCGGAAGTGGTTCGGGCGTGCCGCTTATCGTCTGACCCGGAACCCCGTCTTCCTGTTCGGTGTTGCGCCGATCTATACGTTCTTTATTCAAAACCGTTTACCTCTTGGTTTCATGCGTTCGGGCTGGCTGTACTGGGCAAGTGCGATGGGAACAAACGCTGCAATTGCAGGGATATTGGCCCTAGTTTTTTGGGCCGGAGGCATTGAGGTATTATCGTATGTTTTCCTACCAACCATGATTGTCGCATCATCGATTGGTATTTGGCTTTTCTATATTCAACACCAGTTTGAACACACGACCTGGGAACGGGAAGAGGGGTGGAACCTTCAGAACGCCGCATTCTATGGAAGTTCTCACTATGCCCTACCAGGCATCCTGCGGTGGTTCTCTGCTAACATCGGCGTACACCATGTTCACCACCTTGCCAGCCGCATACCGTTTTACCGGCTAAACGAAGTTTTGCGTGACCATTCTGCGTTAGAAAATTGCCAGCGTATTACTCTATATGAGAGCTTTCATTGTGCACGATTGCATCTTTGGGATGAAAAAAGTCAACGTCTGCTGACATTTTCCGAGGCTTTGTCGAACGCCAATTCCAAAAGGCATTTAGTGTAGTCTGGCGCGTACCAGATAGGCTTCGACCGTATCACCGCCCAGGGCGCGAATGGCCTCTAATCGGTGAAGGCCTTCAATCAGCACGAACCTCTTGTTGTCCGAGCGTATTTGGATCGGGGTCTTCTGGCCGTTCTTCAGGATATCTTCGGCCAGCGTCAGAACTTTTTGTTGATCAAGCGTTTTCGCCCGTTTCACAGGTACATAGATCAGGTCGAGCGGATATGGTCTTTTCTCCAACATAAGCTACGTGAGCAACCTTTCGTGCAATTGTTCCGGTTCAGAGTTCGTTGCAAAAGCGGGGGTTGGAACGTGCGTCATAGAACCGAACGAACAGCGTCGCGCAGTTCCTGATGCATAACCCAAGTGGCTGGCTCATCGTCACTTTCGATGTGAGAAAACGCCAGGACCTGAGCGGCGCCATCATTCTGCACCGATCCGGCTTCGGGTAGGTCCAGTTCCAGATATTCTGCGATCAATAGTCCGATTTTCTTAAAAACCTTGATGGAGGCCTCGCGCGATTTGTAACCGGCCGCCTGAGACAAATGACCAATGGTCAGACCGTCCTTGCCTGCGATTGTAAGTGCTTTGAGCATAGTGACCTGCGCAGGGGTGAGCCTAATCTGTCGCAATGCCTCGGCATATTCTCTTTCACTGGGAACGAGGGTGCCGGAGTTTCTCTCCAAACGGCGTTGACCGCTACGTTTCCTGTCTCGTTCACCGAGAATTTCTTTTAATGCTTCGATGGCCAATGCTGGTGTTTCGCCGACTGCATCAGCAATCATTGTCTGCGTTTTAGCCGGTGGCTTGGGGAATGCGCGCGCAACGCTGTTACCGCTCAGGATGCCGGCCTTAATCAAGTACTTTCCAAATTCTTCTTCAATCACTCCTGCTACGTCAGCGTTCCGCGACTCACGAACACTGCGATCCTGAAATGCTCTTTGTTCCAGACCACGAGCTGACATCTTTGAACCGTGAAGGGTTACTTGAGGGGCATTTTTGCGCATCAGAGAAACACCACCACAATTATGGTCGCAACAAACACCAATAACGCGATAAACATCTTTACTCTGTAGGACCAGCGATGCGCCCTTTCGGCCTTGAGCATTTTGCCAAGGTTTTCGTCAATCGAGTTATGGTTCACGGCTTGGTCCTTCCGGATTTGTCAGGCGATATTGATTTCCAGCGAACCTATTTTCGCGGCATATTTTCGGCGCACTTATCGTTCTGTCTTGTGAACGGCCGATTACATTCCCAACCATCACCTCTTCGATTCAAATGAGCGTTGGAAGGGACTAGGATCGCAACGCAACTGTCCTGGTTTGCGCGAAAGCCACGTTCACATTTCCATCCAGAGTAGGTTTCAGGCGCAAGGTATGCATGCTGTGGAACGGCCACAGGCTCACAGCCGCTCTCCGCTGCCCTGTACCCTCTGAGGCATACCCACCCATCCGAGCTTCTTTTGTCGCTCAGACGACCGTTTTTTGGAACTTCTATTGCAACACATGTTTGGCTTTCCTTACGAAATCCCCAGTTGCAGTGTATTTCCTGTGCGCCAAACCGGGTTCCGACGTACCCATTTTGAGGCGCTATCAATTCTTCGCATCTTTCACCGACTTGTCGGAAGAGCCGATTGCACTCCCATCGATCTCCGGTCGATGCAAGATATGCGTTTTTAGGAACTTCTATTTCCTCACAAAAATCTCCAACACGCTTGAATCCATGGTTGCATACCCAACCTGGACCATAGGAACTGCCGGTCAAATGCGCATTTTCAGGTGCGTTTGCTCTTTGACACGATCCGTTCTTGTTTTCGAAGCCTTCGTCACAGACCGATCCATCAGCATTGCCTGCGACTTGGGCGGGAAGCTGCGTTCCGGAGAGCAACACCAAGAGTGTCGGGATCAAACAAAGAACGCGGCGCGAAAACACGATGAGTGACTGATTGAAACGGAGCCTGAGACCTGATCTATCCGGCATCGGGCACGCGATTTATAAGCCATGTTCTGTTCATACGGCGCCTTCATTGATGGGTCACGCGATAACTGGAGCATGTCACTGGAGCATGTCAGGTGACAGTTGCGAATGCTTGCGAGGAACGAGCTCAACGCGAAGACCCCAGCGCGACCCGTTCCTATGCTGGGGCACATGCTACAGTTAGTCTGAAGGCCATTGGATCATCGAAGCCGGCAGCATCGCGACGACGAGTAATTTTCACCAATGCACGTTTGTGGTCCTTTGCCAGAATAGAGTCAAGGAAGTTTCCCTCGTCGCAACGCTAGTACTGCTAAGGCAGGTGTTTGTGAAACAAGCACGTGACCAAGTAGCCTGGTGAACCGCCGAAAGAAGTTACTTGGCATTAATCTGTTGTTGTAGGGATTTGGGGGCGGAGCAGCAGCGAATGGCAGCTTAAGTCCGCGTCTCTCTTGTCGAGCCTGAGTGCGGCGACAGAGCGGTACGTGATCAAGGTTTCCTCGTGGCTATGAATGACTGGCCTGACGTCATCAGCAGCAACGCATCGACATTCGTGCCGCTCCTGTGAACTGACGCTTCGCAAGCACTCGCGGCGCGAGCAAATGGTTGATCTGCTACGCTTCTCGGGAATTGCAAAGTCTAATTGCGAATGTCCGTTTTGGGCTGCCACCGGTCATTAATGTGAAAAGTAACGAAAGGCGACAACAAGCCCAATGCGGGCTTTGCCAACCTTTCAAATCAGCATCATCCCCGACCATTTCAGTTCGAGTTTCAATCCCTAGCGGGCAAGGCAACCTCGCCTTCCCAGTCAGAAATACGGTGCGGTAGCGCCAGGAATTTTGACGCCACACGTGTTTTGGTCGTTCCACTTCCAGTCATCCCCGAATATTTGCCGGTGGAGGAAACAATCCGCCAGTTGTTGACGCCGAAGGCAACAACCTCCCATCTCATGGTGAACGTGTCCTCTTCTTCACCATAAACACAGACGCCACCGCCGCTGACACCGCTGGGTCCGCCGAAACCCGAGCCCACGCACCGGACAAAACCAGGATCGATTGGTCCCTCGTCAACGGTATAAGTCCCATAGTTGTCCTCTTTCCAGAACACGTCCTCGCCCGCGGAAATTTGCTCTTGGTTGACGACATAGAAGTTCGTTGCCGACACTTTCTCTGCAGCAGTCAGACAATGAGGCGCAAAGAGAACTGCGGGGATAAGCATTGAACGCAACATGTTGTTTCCTTCGACAGTGGGGCAAAACCAGCATGATAGAGACTACGAAATTTATTGCTAGGAAAGGAACGCATAGCCGGACCTGAAAAGTCAGCTTCGTCCCGCATCTCAGAGATTGCAAAGCTTAGTGATGAAGGTCCGCTTTGGGCTGAGAGCGGTCATCGATTGGTCGGGCTCTCTACTAAATTAGACAAAATCATCCCCACACGACTTATCCACAGGACACACTGTCCGGGAATTATGGGCACAGTGACATTTGTAGAAGCGCTTATCTTGTTTTTTGCGCCTTGCAAGAAAGAACACCCCCGCGCAGTGCGTCGCCATAGACTTGTCCTTTCGGCCCTATAAAGACCAGACGCGTGTGTGGACCTGTCTCTGTCCAACAGTCGCCCTCTCGCATGCTCCATCTGGAACCGACTCTTTGGAAGATCAAACGCTGATCCGGCTTTTGGGCAATGAAAACAAATCCCTTTGCCCTGAGTATCGTATCAGGCAGATCAGAGAAGAACTGCTGCAAAGCTTTTTCGTCGAGCGCGTCGTTGGTTTCCACACTGATGGTTTCAAAACCGTGTTCGGCTTCGGGCACAGGGGATTCATAATCGGAGACGTCTTGTTTTGTGTCAATGCCAAGCGCCACATCTGTCGGTATCCGGCCTTCAATAGCCTCAAGTATTGGCGTATCCGCATACAGAGCCCCGACGCGCGACTTTGCTCGAGCGCGGCTTTCATCGGAAAGCAAATCAAGTTTGCTCAGCAAAATCATGTCCGCTGACACGAGTTGGGCGTTGAATAATTCGCGTGTCGCAGGGTCGCTCGCACGTGCTTCAAGTGTTTCCGCGTCGACAACTGTGATGATACCGTCAAGCCGGATCGCTTCATTTGCAAGCGCGATCTGAGCAATCGAGCCGGGTTCGGAAATGCCGCTACATTCCAGAACGATGGCATCTGGGCGATCTCTACGCTGGGCAATGTCGACGAGTGATTTGGACAGGTCACTCGCAACAGCACAACAGGCGCACCCGTTGGTCAAAGTAATCGTGTCGTCGGTTTGTTCGGCAATAAGTTCCGCATCGATGTTGATCTTGCCGAAGTCGTTCACCAAAACAACGATTTTGCGGCCTTGCGGGTCCGCCAGTAACCGATTGAGTAGAGTGGTTTTCCCCGCGCCGAGAAATCCTCCGATGATTGTTAAAGGCAGCGACCTTGCAGGGGCCGCCAATTCGCGAGGCATCGACATGGCGGCAAAGATCAAGCCAGCAATTGTTTGCCTCTGGTCAAGCGCTCGCATGAATTGATCATGCCGCGACGCGGTGTTTTGAGCATGCGGGCGCTCAGTCATTCGGCGCCTCAATAACGCGTCCACCCAAGACTGTGCCCCAAATACCAATGTCTTTGATTTTCTCTGGTTCGACTTCCATCGGGTCTTCCTCCAAGACGCAAAAATCCGCGAACTTGCCAACTTCAAGGCTTCCAATTTCGTTTTCGAGATTGAGAATGTAGGCGGCATCAATAGTAACAGCGCGCAATGCCCGCTCCACACTGATCCGCTCGCCAGGTGCGACGACTGTCTTTTCGTCTTCGGCCAGACGAGTGACGGCTGCATACACGGCAGTCAAAGGATGCATTGGCACGACGACCTGCGGGTAATCGGAGTGCAGCGCAAAAATCACGCCCTCTTTTTCCAAACTTCCAAGGCGGGCTTCGGTCTGCGCGCGGTCTGGGCCATAGGCATTTTCAGAATGCAGGAGAGCGCGGAAATGCGAGAAGTAATTGTTCACACTGGCGTTACCGCCTAGGGCCTTAAGGCGGCGCGCCTGCATCGGGTTGCTCATGGCATAGTGCTCGATGGTAAACCGATGATCGAACCGAGGATGTTCTGCCTGTAATCGAGCAAGTAAGTCCAAAGTAAAGTCTACCGCCTGATCGCCATTGGCATGGCAGTGGATCTGGTGGCCACCTTTCCAAAACGGCACCATGCCTTCATAAGTGGCGTCGCCCGGGAAACCATTTCCACCGTCCAGGTAGCCGGGAAAGTTCAACAGCGCTCCCATGAGTGGGAACGACCCGTCGCTCAGGAATTTAACACCGCCAATAAACAGGTTGTCCTTTTCGTGCTTGGCGAGCTCCCAAACAACGTCCGATGCCTTGTCCCCATGCGCCCCCACAAAGGACATGGCATGCGGTTTCAGACAGAACCGGATAGGCAGGTTCGGGTCTTCTGTTGCAGTTTCGTGGTCATTCAGTTCGGCGTCAATGTTCATCACGCCGAACATAAGGTCGGCGACTGTCGTAATGCCTGCCTTTAGAGCAATTTGACCAAAAAACTTCAAGCCGTCCACGCCACCCAATTGGGCGATAATTGGCATGATCGGGGCGATGCCAATCGAAACACCTTCCACCTCCGTGAAAACGCCGTTCAAGCGCCCGTCCGGATACTGCAAAATGTGGGTCGGGTTTGCACCATCCGCCACGTTGGCCATTTCGATGGCAGCTGAGTTCAGATAGGCGAAATGCGGTGCAAAACCCAAAATGTAAATGGGCCGCGTGGCCGTGATCTTGTCGAGCGTGTCACGATCAATCGACCCGCCTTGGTTCGCAGGGTCAAAGCCCCATGCGATGATGGGTTCACCTTCCTTTTTCGTCTCGTGGAGTTCGCCAAGATATTCGATCACATCGTCAAAGTGCGGATGCGCAGGGTTCATGCCCTCGCGTCCCGGCCAAGGCAGCGGCCCGATGTAGTCGACCGCCATGAAGCCTGCGGACATCCAGCAATGCGAATGCGGCTCGATCAAGCCTGGCAAGACGATTTTGTCTTTCAGAGTTTCATCGACCGTCACGTCGTAGCGCGACAGCCAAGGCTGCATCTGATCTATCGTTCCGAGCGAAAGGATACGGCCGTTCAAAACCGCGACGGCATCAGCCTCAGGTCGGCCCGGGTCCATCGTGCGAAATTTCTTAGCGATGAAAACCGTGACTTTTTCCTTGGTCATCCCAAACTCCTAAAATATCTCCATAACAAGGTTAATGCTCGGGATCGGGCAATCAAAGTAAATTGTGGAGAGTCGGACAATGCACACAACCGCAATCCTCGCCTAAAACGAAAAATAAGCATTTTGAGTTACGTGAGTGGGAGGATCCGTGTCAGCATCGTGTATGAGACTGGACACAGATTCTTATGAGCCACTTCGGGCTTATCCCTCGTGATTATGGAAACAAGAATTCTAAAATGTCGTTTTGGACACTTCTCATGATAAAAGTGCCTGCGGAGAAGGCAAAGCAAACCGCAGAAGCATTCATTCACCGCAACATTATCGAGGAATGCGCCGATGCCATTCCAGGCTTTCGCCACGGCGAGTTGATGGTGTCGCATGAAGGCGATGGGCAGCTTTGCGTTATGTGCAACTGGACGGATAAAGCCGCCTACGAGCAATGGGTCGCAAGCCCCATTCGTGACAAGCAAAATGTGGACGCCCTCGGCTTCCTAACAGAAAAAGGTTACGAAGCGACTGACATGCATACACTCATGTTCGACAGTCTGCACACCGTCGCACAAAAATAGCAACAAAATCGCTTTTGCTTCTTGGCTTTTCCCTGCGCCTGAGGGCAGACGCAGGACTCCGTTTTTAGTGCGTCATTTGTAAGACTGCGCCGCCGGGCAGCGATGCTGGCTCTTTCGATGGTTTGAACCGATGCACAATTTCGCCACTGGCCGGCACCCCGTCACACCCGGCGGGTTTTTTGTTTTTAGCTCCAATCATTTATTGGCTTGAGAGAGCTTTGACTGATACCGCCCTGCCCTTCTCAGATAGCATAAGTCCATTTTTCATTGGCATCTCACATATGCATTTGTATGAAAAGTTTTTTAATCATGCAGTTAGCCGCATAGTCGCCAAAGTTTCAACGCGTTCCAGAAAGCGACCCCAAGACGGAAAATTTTCGGCCCTCTAAGTTGAGGTTCGCCGCTGCGGTAGTTCGCTGGGTTCGGAACCATAGGACTCTTCCGCGGTCACGGAATCTGGGATTTCATCCCGCTTGAACTTTGTAATTCCAATACCAATCAAAACGACGGGTGTGATCCAGAGCAGGACGGCGTAAGGCGCTATCGAAAGAACGCCTATGCCCATTGTGCCCGCCACAAAGGCGCCATGAACGTTCCACGGAATCAATGGTGAAAAAATGGACCCTGATCCCGCTATTGCTGCTGAGGCGACATATGGTTCCAGACGAGCCTTTATATAGCGTTCTCGATAGGTCGCTGAATTTAGTATTATCGACATGTAAGGATCTGCCGTAGCCGCGTTCAAGCCAATTCCAGTTACTGCTGTAGCGACAATCAGACGTGCGCCTCCAGTGGCCCATGCCAGCAGCGGAGCAAGCAAGCGCCTAAGCATCCCGGAAAACTCGACCAGCGCTCCAAATGCAGCCGCAACGAGTATCAACCAAATAGTCGGCAACATGGACACAACGCCACCGCCTACGAATGTGGAGTCGAGTGTTTCACTCCCGCTGTTTAGTGAAAAACCGTTGCCCAATACTTCAAGTGAAAGCTTACCCCAGCCTCCTAACGTTCCAAGGCCCTCGTCGATCATTAACGCGTCAATCAGATCCTGCTGTGTAAATGCAGCGAGTACTGCCGCAGTTATTGCTCCTGCCATTAGCGACAAGAACGCGGTCGTCCGCGCCGACAGCACGAGAACCAAGATGAGTGGCAAGAATGAGATGAAAGACACGGTAAAATGCTCTTCAATAGCCTGGAGTATTTGAGCACTGTCATAGTTGTCAGACATACCGTGTCGCCAACCAAGAAAAAGGAAAAGCACTGCGCTAGCAATCCAGCCAGGCGCAAGGACAGTACGTAGCGCGCGTGCGTGGTCCTTAGCTTCGGCACCCACCACCGATGCCGTGAGAATGAAGGTATCCGAAATTCGACCTAGGCTGTCCCCCGTAAACGCTCCACAAACGGCAGCGGCTGCTGTGACCAGTGGAGAAACATGCATAGCTGGTGCGAGAGCTACAAACGGCAAACCCACAGCGGCTATCGTGGTGAATGAACTTCCAATTGCATACGAAAGACCAGATGCGACCACAAAGACGATTATGTACAGAAAGCGCGGCGAACCGTATTGAGCTCCGAAATAAATCACTGAAGCAATCGTCCCAGACATAAAAAGTGCTCCAATTAGAGCACCCACCGCAATCAGCACAAAAATTGTTCCCAGAGCTGAATTGATACTATCGGACATGACCGCCGCGAGGTCTTCGGCGGAATTGCCAGTCGTGATGGCGATCACAAGTGCAAGTGTGAGACCAAGCGTCATGGCAATCTGTAATGGACCATCTTCGGCTTTTTCACCGAACAGCAAAACTGATGCGAATATCAGTGACACCATTCCACCGACGGTTACGAGCGAGGCGATCAAAGAACTGGTAGCGCGAGATTCCACTTCATCGTTCATAACATCAATCCCCTGAGCCGATTATTTTAAGGTTCAATTGGTTTGCAACCTGGCGTTGCTTCCATATTGATATCGAAACGTGTTTCCGTACCGCAGACTGCAACAAAGCATACTTGGTCGTATCTTTCTAGTTTCCGGTTGTTTGCGGCCAAGTTCCTAAAACCAAGTGGGGGTTTGAAGGTGGGACTTTCCACGGCTTTCGTTCATGAGGGTTTGTCTTCTCGAGATTGACGGAGCGGGCTGTTTTCTTCATCGTTCGGTGTACTTTCCTCGCTCTTGCTTGTTTCTTCAGCCTCAGGCTCCTCAACCGACAACGGTTCCTCAACACTGCTTTTCTCATCGTCCGGGCCATCAAATTCCGGAGATCCTCTTGGGGGATAACGTAACGTGCCCTCAAGCCTGTCGCGTTCGGCAGTTGCAAAATCCGGGAATGGAAGTTCACGCCGGCGGCGCCACTGTTCAACCTGTTCGACGGCATGCTTTGACTTTGCAGCATCAAGCCCTCCGTCCTGAGACATGTAAACCGTTTGGCTGGGAAACGCGAAGCCAGTACCCGAAGCTTCGACAATTTCCTTCATTCTGAACAAGACATCTTCCTGAATAGCATAAAAAGCGTTCCACTCGCGGGTTTGAGCGTAAACACGGATTTCAATATTCAGAGATGAGTCTCCATACCCTATAAACCTCACCCGCGCTGTATCTGAAGTGATACGTGGGTGTGCGTACATCATTGAACGAGTTTCGGCGAGAACATACCTCAACTGGTCAGTATCCGTTTCAAGTCGCAAGCCAAGCGTTGTCCGGATCATCATTTCATCACAACGGGCCCAGTTGACGAGCTCCATATTCACAAACTTTGAATTCGGAATGGCTATCGTGGTTCGGTCCAATCCACGAACATGGGTTGATCGTACTCCAATGCTTTCAATTGTTCCTTCCTTGTCGAGGAACGAACAATAATCACCAACCTTCACAGCCTTTTCCATATAGATCACAAAGCCGCTGATCAGGTTCTCAAGGGTCGGGCGGATCGCGAGCGCGACTGCAAGACCGCCAACGCCAAGTCCTGCTATAATGCTTAAGAGCGGGAATCCTAGGGTTTGCGCACCGTAGGCGAGAATCCATGTGGCTCCAACAAGAGCGATAATATGGTTGAGCAAACGCATCATACTTTCATCATACTGACGCACAATGGACGTTTTTTTCTCGGCTACCCTGTCGCTTAAGAGCGACATAAATCGCCAGAAGGTTACAGCCGCAGCTGCATAGATCGCGATTGTTGCAAAGAACGTCTCCGTTAGAGCCAAAGAACCTGTCAAAAAGAGTTGGTTGTTAAAGAAATTGTTGAGCGCGAGTAAGATCAAAAGCCCTGCGCTGGCAAAAACGAACTTCCTTGTCGACTCTGGCATTTGTCCCGAAGCAACGCGACGGTTAAGCAGAAACCTAAGCCCGTAAAGAAGTGCCAGAGAGACAATTAAGAAGAAGACAGTGAAACAAATCTTCCAAATTGGAGTTCCCCAAAAGATTTTACGGGAGGCGGGGGGAAGGGCGTTTTCGACAAACAAAGGGATAAACGGTCCACTCAGTTGAAGAAAACGAGTGCTCCATAACTCGCCGATGCGATGCGGTGACTGCATTGCAATTTCACGCAAGTAGCGTGGAGCGATTTGCGACGAACTCGCCGAGAAAAGAAACTCACCCTCCCGGTTTCCCGCGTTGACCCTTTGGATTATTAGTGGGGTATTGGGCACCAAAAAAGTAGTTCGATCCTCCAAGTACACCGTCTCATCGTCGGGTAGAGCTTCCGCTTCTTCCGTTCCAACTTCACCAATGATGTCGATGAGAGCCAGGGCAGTTCTAATGCTCGCATCACGTCTCTCCGCAACGTTTTCTTCCGTTAGATCAAGAAGTGAAATGAGCGCATCACCGATTAGAACCAGTTGCTCCCATTGTTGAGCTGATTTCCCAACCTGGTATTCCAAGTAGATACCAATGAGTGCATCGCGCAAATTTTCCAATGACTGCAACGTGTCTCGTGGCGAATGCGTCAAAACTGGCGGCAGGCTTTCGAATGGCTCAATATCTTCCGTAATTGCCTGCGCAATCACTTGCTGACCGATAAATATCCAGCAAAGAAATGCGGCGATGACCTTTGTCCAGCGGCGTAAACCAAGAACACTCAGCACTGACGTGCCAAAAGAACATCTTTTTGCAGCACACTTCGCGCAAAAATCTTCTTGCTTTCGGGTGACGCGTAGCTCGTGTTCTTGGCTTGCTGGAAGGTTGATCATGCGCTCATTTTTTCCTCAAACCCCCTGATCCAATGCTTCCCGGAGATCATTCGTCCAATCAGCATCCCTAGGCCAATCGCGAGGAGATTACCAAACAGCGGCATGAGGTCTGCAATACCTGTCATCTCACCATGAGAAATCCACGTTTCGATTTCACGAACACCGTGAGATCCCGGCGACAACGCAAAAACGACCGGCACCATCAGCACAAACGTCGGAACAGCGCGTGGTTTTTGTGAAATCCACAAGCTTACGTACATACACACTGCTGCTGAAACCAACGTCCCAAAGATACCATTTGTGCCTATCGCTACGGCCTGCGCTGTTGCCGTGGAGAGCAGCAAGACGCCCAGTGCAGTCAGGAAATGGTCTTTGTCCATCTGAAACGCCCACATGATACCAAGAAGGAATGGAATTCGAGCAAAATAGATGGCCCACCACGGAAACTCCTCGCCGTCAGGCGCAACAGGGAGAAGAGCTGAGACCGGTGTCGAAGTAACAACCGCAGCGAAGTATGCACCAGAAGCCAACAGCACCAGTATGAAGACACTGTAGAAAAATCGATCTACCGCAGGCGACCACCTACCCTGCGCCAGCTCGTAAGCCTGCATACTGATGGAGTCTCCTGGGATGAAGACAAAAGTGGATGCGATCAGCAAAAGTCCCGGTGCAGCTAAGGCATAACCCGTTTGCCAACCGACCATAGCAATCAGGCCACTCGCAAATGCTGCAATTAAGGGACCAAGCCTCGCCAAAGCCGGGTTCTTGTCCACGGCCAAAAACACAGCACCAGTTGCCATGCCCGTCAAAATACCGAAAAAGATACCTTCCCACGTACCGACGACTTCAACAGCAAAAGCCGCCGACACCGAGACGACGCCAAGCCAAACGAGCAATGGCGAATAAGGAGGTTTACTCGACTTCAGATCAGAAAGATTTTTGCAGGCTTCTTCCGGAGTCAGCTTGCCTTCAAAGACATCTGCGAGGTGGTTCTTTAGTTTTTGAGTGTTCGTGAGCGCCGGGAACCCAGGCATATCTACCTTCACGAGAACCGTCTGACCTTTGTACTCCAATATTGCAGACTCTGCACCATAGACGACCGTGACATCCTTTACACCAAAAGAGGCCGCAGCCTTTTCTACGACTTCCTCATGGCCTACGACGCCTTCCCAACTCCACGATAGAAGGAGCTGCATTAGATCGACCAAGTATTCCCTGATTTGTGCGTCGGGTTTCGCCGGGTCTGGTGTTTTGTTAGTCACTCGTTTTCCCTCTCATACGCTGGTCAAAGAAATCGTGTTGCACGCTTGGCCTACTATTCCATCTCCAGGAATTCGACTGTGATGCCGTCTGAGTTACGGACCCAAGCAACGGCATTAACCGGGCTGGAAAAATGATCGCTGTCCACCTCAATGAAGTCACCCAGAAGCGCAAAGCCGTGCCCGGTGGCTTTGGCAACCGCAGCCTTGGCATCATCAACGTAAACTCCGATGTGGACGGACCCCGTATCTACTGGCGTTGAGGAAATGACCGTGCGATTGGGCGGCGACTGGTAACAAAGCAACTCGATACGACTTCCGTTACCGGTCAGAAAAGCCTGCTCTGCCGTCGCATCTGCCACACCGATAAGGCGTCCGATCACCTCCGGCACCTGCTGCCGGAGCTCTACTTGGTAACCGAGACATTCCTCGAAAAACTGAATAGTCTTTCCAATATCGGTGACCGTAAAGCATGTATGATTCAGACTAACACAGTCGCTTTGTTCCACGAGCCTCTATCTCCGGTCCTAGAATAGTGCGATGTGGGCCGCGCGAAAGCATACGAGCGGCCCATCGATATTCAACCGCCTGCCAACTGCTTTGCCGCTGCGCGCATATAGCCGGGGTTGAGGTCCGGCGCGAGATTGACAGGCGACGTCGAGAAGAACACGCCCACGACATCGCGAGCCGGATCGGTGTAAATGCCCTGATACAAGTTACCGTGCTTGAAAAGCGCTCCGTCTTCCCACACTGCATCCCACTGGTGCGAGTTGAAGATTGGCATATCATTACCAAAGCACATCTTTACCCACGAATGGTCGGTAAAATCACCCGCCAGGTAGGCCTCTTTGCTGCTGGCGGTCTGCATCTTGCGCAGCACATCCGGCGACACTACGGGCTCTGCCGAAACCTTGCGCCAGCTTGGCGTAAATATCAGCGCATAGCGCGCTAGGTCTTCAAGCGTGGAATTCAATAAACCATAGCCAATGGCCAAACCGGCAGGAGAAATATTGATCGCCAATGGCGACCGCGCGCCGATTTTCGACCAGATACGCTCGCCAAGATAGGCGGTGTAGGTTTGTCCGGTCACGCTTTCCACTGCTGCGCACAATACTTTGGTGATAACGGAGCTATAGCGCGCAACTTTGCCCGGCGACTCGCCTGCTATGGGGGCTACGTCGCGCAGCACCTCATATTCATCTTCCTTTACCCCATCCGCATTCGGGATCCCAAAATCAGCCGCCAGCATCCGTTGAAACACAGAATGGGGGTCCATCGTGGCCTTGGCATCCTCGGAGATATCGAGACCTGACGCCATGTTCATCGCATCGATGAGCGCGACCTTGTCCCACTCGGACCCTTTTAGCATAGCCGCAAAATCAGTAACTGGCTTGGATGTGTCGACCTTGCCTTCAAGCTCTAGCATCGTAAGCAGAGTGCCCACGGCCGACTTAGCGACTGAAGCCCAGATGTGCATCTGTTCAGGATGCATGCCCGGAAAGGCTTCGTAGACGACCTCGCCTTTGTGCAGGATCATCACGCCTTGAAGCCTCGTGTCAAAATCCGCGATGTGGTCATCCAAGGTTGCACTTTCACTGCCGTCACCCAGCATGTAGGTTAAGTCCCCCAGCGATGGGTTTGGTCGACGAGCTAGTTCACTGACCGGACCTTTGGAATAGGTAAAGGCAGCCGGCACGAATTCGGTCATGTTTGTGGTGTAATACAGCGCGTGGTCGCCACCCAACTGCATGTGCGTGTTGCTAAAGTTTTTTCGGGCTGCGGCGACGAACTCGAGGTCGAACCCATCGTGTACGGCACCTACTGGCAGCGTTACTTTAGCGCCTGGTACGCTCATTGGATCGTCTGGTGCATGAACAATACGATGGCCTAAGGGCAGAAAAATACCAGAAATCTCTGACAGGGGCGTTCGTGGTTTCATTTCAGTTTCTCCTTTTCACAGTGCATTAGTTTTGCTCAGTCAAAAAGCCCCGACGTCGCGATGTGCCTCAGGTATTGCATGATCGAATCGTCCGCCGCGTTCACCGAAAAATGCACGATAACCAAATCGCGAGACGACGACGCATAGATTGCCTGCCGTTGGAAGCCAGCCTTGAACATGTCGCCGTCCGGCCAGAGTGATTGTGCCGAAATTCTTGGGTTCAGTCGCGATTTTACCGATTTCCGGGTTGATGGGCTTCGGCAGGGCAGCTGGTGGCAACAGGTTCGGGGCGGGACCACTGGTCATAATTGCTTACTCCTATTGAAAAATCAGATCGGAGGAGGCAGAATCTTCTCACCTTTTTGGCTATTCACAATTCGGCTGGGTTGAGCACTGATCCGCCGCGCAACCACGCCAGTTCTTTTGATGGATTGAAACAGTCCGAAACCTCTCCCGTTGCTCGAATGTCCTTCTTAAGATCGAACATTACGACCGGCGCTCCGTCGCTCAGGTTGAGCTTGTGCAAATCTATCCAAGCGACTGTCGGATTCTGAGTGAACTCGAAATAATACCTTCCATTGGTCAGATCACTGATCGTGCGCCAGCGGGTGGGAGAGACGTTGGGCCGGGTTGGATCACTAATACCCCAAGGCGTTGACATGTTCCGAATGACGGCCAGTACATTTGCGACAGCCTCATGGTAGTCAGCCGGCTCCTCAGGCAGCGCACTGAGATAATAGGCGCCGCGCACAAAACGTTCGTCGGCCTGCGAGCCGCCCGGAAGCGGTTGATCCCCGCCAAGACCAACATACTTCTTCATGTTTTCAAGCTGTTGTTCGTATGGTGGCGAGTTCGTCATGATTGTGACATCACGGCCTTTGTGAACGCTGAACTTTCCGTCCAACACCTCGATTACCGCCGAGTTGCCGGTCTTGTCGGCAATTGAGTAGTGGAAGGGTGACTGCACCTTGTCATCAAAATGCATCATGTAGATCGGCACGATCTGAATGCTGTCTAGTGCAGCGAGCACTTCGTCCACCGTCGCGAAGTTGTCGAGCATCCATTGCGCAAAAATCGAAACTGACAGACCGCCCTTTGAGGTATCGCGAGGGCCAAAGTCCGACTCCGCGAGATACAACAGGTTGGCGTTCAATCCCGCTTCGTTCATGCCATCAGTAATTGCCGCTCCGTAGCAGGCCCCAACTATACTTCCGTACTTCGATGTCCAGGTCTCAGGATTGTCGTCTACCGCGCCGTCACGCTTCATCCCTTTGGGAAACGCGTAAACTTTGGTTTGCAAGCTCTCGAACCAATCCTCATTCCGGCCTACCAGCATTGGTTGGCCATCCTTGTTGAAAAAAATGCGCGAACACATGGTCTTCTCCCTGTCTCAGACTCTACTGTTGATCTTGGCCTGACTGTCGCTTCAAAACTTTGAAGGTTACCTAGGCAGCGGATTACCGTTGATTGCCCGAACGATAGCACGCGCCATGCCTTCTTCCTGGTTTTCCCCATCACTGGTGCTGAAGAATGCCACGACGGTGTCGGTCTCGGGTGAGATGTAAATCCCCTGCCCGCCCACTCCGGCCTTGAACAGGTCGCCGTCTGAAAAGACAGCATCCCACTGGTAACGGTTAGAGATCGCGCCGGCATCATCCCAGAAGGTGATGCTGTTCTTCTTGCCGATCCAGCCCTTGTCGTACATGTCGAGATACGTCCGGTCATAGATCTTGGCCATGACCGCGTCAGGGATCAGTTGCTCACCAGCCAGCTTCGCGCAGCTTGGCGAAAAGGCCATGCCGAACCTGGCCAGATCGCGCAGCGTAGAGTTCATGCCGAAAAAACCGAGTGTATTTCCGGTCGGGCTGACCACGTAAAAAGCGTCATGCTCCATGCCAAGCTTAGACCACAACCGTTCTGAGAACTGCGCGTAGAGCGGTTTGTCGGCGATCCGCTCATTAATCCGGTTCATGACAAAGGTGTCGATGGAGTTGTATTCAAACTTCTGATGCGGTGGAGAATGCCGCTCCATATCGCGCAAGACATCAACCCATGTTTCATTGCGACCGCGCACATCGGGCAACATGCCGACCGCGCTCGTCGCCGCCCAGCGAAACCAGATTTGGTCAGGATCGGTGCGCGAGTTTGGCTCCGGCTCATCGTGCTCTGTGCCGTTGAGGCCCGTGGCCATGTCCATGGCTTCGACGACTTTCACCGTGTCCCATACCGATCCTTGCAATTCTGTCAGGTAGGAACTGACCGGCGCGTCCACATCGACATTCCCCTCATGTTCATGCATCGCCATCATGGTTGACCCGGTGACTTTGGTGACGGACATCCACAGATGCTTCTCATGCGGTTTCATCGTGCGATAGCGTTCGTAAACGATCTCACCACCTTTCACGACCATCATGGCGTCGATTGGTTTGGTGGCAAAATGTTCATCCACGCTGACCCAGTCACCATGCTTGTTCCGGTATTCGATATTCCCGATTGACGGGTCGACTGCGTAGGGCAGGTCGACCACGGGTCCACCGCGCATTACCTGCGCCGTTGGTCTGATTTTTGAGAAGTTCACATAGGAGTACTGCGTTTCAGGAGATGGAAACTGTACCTTGACCATATTCTCCGGCGCGTTGAGATAGGCGCTGATCTCGAGAACGCGGTCAAGCGGCACGTTTGTACTGAGATCTTCGGGTTTCGCGAGGATAGGTCCATCGGTCGATGTATTCGCCATTTTTTTGCTCCCAGCTGTAATGAAACTTGCGTTTGTCCAATATCACAATGAAATCAAACAAGATCATGAATCGAGATAGATGCAACTGTTTTCTGGTCAAACTTGTGGGTCATTCGCTTGGCGCCCCTATCTTGACCAAAGGTGCCTTACCAAAGACGTGGAAAGTAACCTTCCCCCGGTCTTTCGCGTGATGGGATACAGCCCGCCAGACCGGATCAAAGTCGGTGAATTCCTTGGTATCGAGGCGGAAGCCTAAAGTTACCCCTGAAGCTTGCGAGTCGCCGTTGAAAAAAGCTGCCCACAAGTAGGCACTTCGACAGATTTTTCTTTTTTCGCACTTTCACCAGTCGAGAGATGCACGTGCACCTCGCGACCTGTTTGATCAACAGCAAGACAATACACAATCGATTGAGAAACCGATCCAGTGGCGGCAAGAAGTCTTTTCAGGGCACTATGGCCAGAATGACGAGTCCGACGACGATAAATGTCAAGCTGGATACAGCGCCTGGTAAGCCAAAGGCAACAGCCGGTGCGGAACTCTTGGCATCCTTGCAGACCTCAGCGATTGCGACGCCTGTCATGACGCCAGTCGTGGCACCGGCGTTCTCAGCAACGTTCAACCTCATGATGAAGTGCCCGAACAAGAAACAAGAAATCGTGCAAACCGTCGTCACAAATGCTCCGGCAATCAGAAGGTTTACCCCAAAAGCCTGCATGGTCGAAATCAACGAACCACCTGCGCCAATTGCGACAGCCGCGATAAAGAGTGACAACCCTAGGTCAGAGAGCGCCGTTGCCGCGGGCGCGGATACCGACCCCATGCTGGGGCTGCGGGTCCTTAACCAACCGAGAATAGCCCCGCCAAACATGGCACCCATTGCGGACCCCCCGAGGGGTGGAATTTCAATCCCGGCTACGGTCACTGAAATCGTACCCAAGGCCGCAAATATGGCGATGAAAAATGAAGTATTCATCAAATCAGTCGTCATCTGGTTTGTGACCTCGTAACCGACTTCGTCGGCAAATATCGACACACACCGTGCTGAACCAAACACAAACAGCACGTCCCCAGCGATCAGTTCAAAATCCTCGTCGTCTATTGGCATTTCTGTACCGAGCCGCACTACGCGCTCCAGGCTGACACCGTAGCCATGCTCGTTTAGCAGTTCCGAGAGTCTTCTGCCGACGTGTGCATTGTTGGTGAGAACGAGTTCTGCCGATGCCATATCCACGGCCAAAGCGTCATTATCCGCAACTTCCGGCCCCAGCGTCTCATTACCCCTCAAGAGCAAATGGCTGGGCGCAAGGAAGGTCAAGATATCATCTTTTGCAAGGACCAGATCATCGGTGACGGTCAAACGTTCTCCATTGCGAATTACCTGCTCAAGTGAAGGTAAAGCTCCTTCTTCTCGCCGCTTTTCAACGTTTTTGACAAGCTCGCCAGTTGTACTTCCGATGTACTTCGGTAATTCCAGCCTCCAGGCCCGGACGGATGGCGCTACGCGCTTCTGGGGCACACTCCCGACTGCGTCAAGTTTCGCCGCTTCTTTAGCTATGTCTGCTCCCACAAGCGTTGGGCACAATTTAATAAGGATAATTAGTCCAAATGTGCCATACAGATAAGTGATGGCGTAGGCGCTGGCGAGGATATTGCCCGCATCTGACGGCGCCATACCCTCTGGAAGCTGGACCGATCCGGAAAACACAGCGCCTTGAGCGGCGGCTAGGACCGCAGATGTTGTGACCGCGCCGGCAGTCAGCCCACCGGCGACAATGTTGTTCAAGCCAAACACCAAAGCCATGAGATAAACCGAGACCCCAGCGACCACGGCAGTAAAAACGCACATTACCAAGTATTTGAAAGCCGACTTACTTGTTAAAACACGCACCAGGCCAGGTCCAACCATCGTTCCCAGAACAAAAAGGTAAATTGTAAACGTCAACCCTTTGATTATTTCCGGAACTTCGATTTGTGCCAATCCGATAACCAACCCGACAATCAGTATTCCTGTAGTTGGTCCAAGCCCGATACCGGCAATCTTCAGCTTGCCGACCAGATACCCCAATCCGATGACAACAAAGAGAAGAATGACAACATTTTCTCGAGCATAAGAAATCAAAGCTTCCACGCGTCTCTCCCGATCAGGCTAGTTCCTCAACTGCAATATTGCGGCACACCAATCGATGTCCAAGGCCAAGTATTCTGTTTCAAACACCACCGTCTCTGGCTGCTTTAGGCAAGTTATTCAGCAAGATGTGACTTGTCATCAAGCGTTTTCAACAGCTTCACAATGTAGGCAACCATTCTGTGACACAGGGCTGTCGCACGGGGCAAGGCTAGCCAAGGAGGAGAGTGAACGCGCCATTTCAGCCTGTTTAGGATTGCAATTGGAAAACTCATAAGATCAAGATACATCTCGATTAATGCATTATTGTGATCTCATCAAACAATGCCATGACCATGGACTCGTTGCGCCTTAAATCTGCTATCAAGTTAGCGTTGGCTTTGGTGCTCGCGTATTGGATAGCCTTGTCGATGGATTGGGCCAAGCCTTACTGGGCCGGTCTCTCAATAGTTGCATGTTCGTTGACAACATTTGGCGAGTCCTTTCACAAAGGACTACTCCGGCTGGGTGGCACATTCTTGGCAATTGTCGTTGCGATTGCTCTACTGTCGCTGTTCCCGCAGGATCGTTGGCTATTTATCGCAGCGCTCAGTTTATGGCTGGCATTCTGTTGCTTCAATATGTTCCGAACGTCTCGTTCATACTTCTGGATGACTGCCGGATTTGTGGTGCCCATATTGGTCATTGGAGGCGGCGAAAACCCAGTCAATGATTTTACTGTTGTGGTTCTTCGAGCTCAGCAAACCGTTCTTGGTATTGTATGCTTCAGTGTCGTCTACTCACTGTTATGGCCCTACAGCAGTCGGGAACAGTTCGAAGAAGAAGTACGCAAAGCGCTTACTTTGAAACGACGTCTTCTGATGGCGACATTGGACATCTTGACTGGAAATGAGCGCAAGGAAGACCTGCCAAAGCTTCGGATGCAGATCGCTCAATTGCACTCTACTGTCGAGAGGCTTTTGGATGCCGCAATTGTCGATAGTTATGATGTCTGGGATAGACGCATTGTCTGGCGTCAATTCGTGGCAAATATGGCGTCACTGGACCGAGAGCTTCAGCGCCTATATTTGAACGCAAGAGACTTGGAAGACTCCCGTGACACAGCCCAAGTCCAATCGCTTTGTTCTGCGATACTGAGTACCGAGCAATATCTTATTGAAGCAGAGAAAACTCTCTCCGGAACAGCATCGCAAGTTGGGGATCACACCGAAAACCAGATTACCCAAGAAATGGTCAATAGCGGGCAAGGACACTTCCAGCTTGCTGCCATGACTGCTACCCGTCACAATGTCCAACGGTCGCTAGAATACAGTCGGTCTTTGTCAGAACTGATGGCCGACATCAAAGATGCAGGCCGGAAGGCAAACACACGGCGTTTCGCCTCATCCCAACAACCTGAACCCACATCCGAAATCCTAGATCGGGATATGTGGAGCGCGCTAATCCGTGTTCAGGTAATATTTCTTGCGACAGTGGCATGTGTCCTGTTTGTTCCAGGCTTTCCCAATCCGGCTCTTGTAATCTGCATAGGCGTTTCTCTCGCTCTGAACCTTGCTTTACATCCGCAGGCATCTGTCTCCATCGCGCTGCCTTTCGCAGCGATTCTACTGTTGATCGTTGGAACTGTTCACCTTCTTCTATTACCGCTATTGGCCACCTTCTGGCAGTTGGCCTTATTAATCTTCGGCACCACAGTCCTGGTGGCTTACTTAACTTCCCGCCCGGAACAAATGATTGTTCGAAGTTTTTTCCTGAACTTGTTTCTGGTCGGCCTTCAGATCGATAATCAGCAGCAATACAGTTTCCTCTTCTTTGCAACCATGTTCATCGGTTTGTTCTGTGTAATTGTGATCATCGAATGCACTCGTTTTTTCCCGGTTTCTTTAAGGCCGGAAGTCCGTGTGGAAGCTCTGATAAAGCGTTTCTTTTCTAGCGCGGATTATGTGGTCCGACACAGCCTCACCGACCAAAGTGAGCAACCAAACTGGTTTAATCGGATGCGCCTTTCGCTACATGTCAGCGAGATAGATAGTATTCCGACCAAACTTGTTCCTTGGCTATCTGCATTGTCGGAACCAGCACTGGGCAATACCAAAAGGACGGATGCGCTTCAAATCGCGGCAAGTTTAGAAGCGCTGAGCAGCAAGTTAATTGAATTTGCCGCAACCCGAAGACTGTCACAGGCAGCTTCAATGAGAGAAGGCGGTGGCGAAGCAATGAAGCAGTGGCGCTTGGCCGTTGCGGATGTAATGTTGGATATTGAACGCGACCCAGGGCGGATTGACCCTGAATATCTGCAAAACAGGCTTCAAAGCGCTACTGTAGCTCTTGAGAAGACTGTAGAAGTCCTAATTAACAAAGAGCCTAATTCAAATTTGAATACCGCTGACTACGAAAACATGTACCGTCTTCTTGGCGCGTATCGAGGTCTTGCGGAGGGTATTTTGGGGTACACCGGCCGAGCGGCATTCATTGATTGGCCCGCACTACGAGAGTCCCGTTTTTGAGGTCGAAGAAAAAATGCTACCTGTTCCAAGCGAATTCGACTTTTTTGGCATCTACCTCTCACCACTTTTCGTATCTTCCCTACTGGCAGTCGTTCTAACTATGATGACGGCGCGTGTTTTGAACCGTTTCCGAATGTCGCGTTTCATCTCTCATCCGGCGTTGGTTTTTGTTGCACTTGTAGCAATCTATACGTCCGTCATCGGAACCTTTCTTATCCCGGCATAGTCAAATGAACCGAAACATCAAGTTGATCGTCACAGTTGCAATCGTACTCGTCGCTCTGGGCACCGTGTTCTTGAAATACGCCAATTACGTGTCCAACCCTTGGACGCGCAATGGGCAGGTCCGCGCAAATGTTCTGGAAGTTGCACCTCGTGTTTCCGGGCCAATTGTCAACCTTCCGATACGAGACAACCAATTTGTAAAGGCTGGGGATCTTCTCTTCGAAATCGATCCGCGCACTTTCGAAGCCGCACTGTCGCAAGCACAAGCGAGATTCGACAAAACCGTCGAAGATCTGGCTTCGTTGGATAAGCAAATTGAGGCCGCCCGTGCGAGTGTTCAGCAATATGAATCGTCCATCCAACAAGCCGAGTCTCAATTGTCATCCGCAAAAGCCCAGCAGACAGAGGCACAACGTCAATTTGACCGGGCCTCTGTTTTGGTAAGCGACGGTCGCATCCCCGAGTCACAATTCGACGAACTACAAAGAGATTTGGACGTTGCTCAAGCAAACACCGCCAGAGCACAAGGCGGAGTGGTTCAAGCCAAAGCCGCGCTCGCCCAAGCGCAGGCTTCGCTGGAGGGCTCAATTGCAAGCCGCGGCGTAACTGGTGAGGAAAACTCAAGCCTCCGCGAGGCTAAAGCTGCTCTAGAAGCTGCGCGCCTCAACCTTGAATTCACTAAAGTACATGCCTCAGTTGACGGATATGTTGCAAATCTGACATTGCGTCTCGGCAGCCAGGCTGTCGCTAATCAACCGATCCTTGCACTCATTGATGCCCAAAGCTTTTGGGTCGACGCTTATTTCCGCGAAAACTATGTGGGCGATATATCCCCTGGTAACCGCGCCGCCATAACGCTCATGTCTAACCCCGATATCGTAATTCCTGGGGTGGTAGATAGCATCGGGCGAGGAATCGCAAAAAGTGATGGGAGTGTTGGGGTCAATCTCTTGCCAAACGTGAGTCCAACGTTTGAATGGATCCGGCTGGCACAGCGAATTCCGGTAAGAATAGAAATTGACCAACTCCCCGAGGGAGTCGAATTGCTTGTAGGCACAACGGCGTCGGTTCTTGTGATGACTAATACGGATTCAACCGATGTAAATGAAGCGTTACCACCGCCGGCGCCGACAATTCTACAATAGTCGGTTCAATAGGTTCGGTACTCGCGAGGCCTACAAGACGACTGGTTGGTGATACGTGAGTGGTTGGAAGCGCACGGTGTCGCTGCCCCTGATCGCGTCTTTTCTAAAGTGCCTGAGTTGGCGGGCAACATGTCCGATTGGCGCCCTATGTCAAAGCATGGCGCACAAGACTAGTGACGAGACGCCAGTTCTGCTGGCCACCAGTTGTAGTGCTGCAATCCTAGTAATAACAACGCTTTGTCAGTATGGAGATGCGCAAAATGAGCAGACGACACCCCATTTGGTATGGCGTAGGCGTTACTATAATCCCCTTAGTCGTTCTGATTGCCGGGTACTTTAATATCCACCCAGAAATCTATCGAGGAATCCCGCAGGGATTTGGATCAGAGCGAGACTCTTCGCGATCTGGTATCGCGTGGGATGAAGATGAAAAGGAAGATCCGCCCTTGGAGTATGTGTCTGATTCTTTTGAGGGACTGTACATTTCAACCGAACGGGCGTCCGTGACTAGCTTTTGGAGCCTTTGGAACGCACCAAGCTCAGAAATCGAGTATGAATGGCGATACCGAGTTAAGAACCTGACTGATGATGACCTACGAGTTTCTGTCGAATATGAACTCGTTGGAAAACATGATCGGGTTTTTGCCACGTCTGACGGCTACGAAGATGCCAAACCCGGCGAAACGGTGGAAATCACCGGCAAGGGCCGTATCGACTATTTCGACGCCAGACAGGTTTTGGGTTCAAGTTGGGGAATTCGTCGAAGGCCAGTTCCTGGATCGTAGCACCGAGAGATTACAACGAACACAGGGTTTGCCGCAAAACAAGGACTCAGGCACAGTGTCCGCACGGGGGTAACCAGATAGGATTGTGCCCGCGGACACACCTAAGTGTGGCATGAGAGGCACTTCACAACTGTGACGTCTTGAGCTATTCCTAAGTTATGACTTGCTGCCTACACCAATTGAGCACCCGAATAACTCGCTGATTCAGTGAGCCTTTGGGAGTGCCATGGTGGGCCGGGAGTCTTATAAGCTCTTTACGCCAGATTAGCGTCGACGGTGAGGGATCATGCCCCTCCACTCCTACCATTTAGGAGGAGTCTGTCATGTCGGATAGCAATAGCGGTGTCGTCGATTATGACGACATCAAGAATTCAGTTGAGGAAGAGCTGGGCCACACGCCCGACGGCTGGGCAGGTCTGGTCACGGATCTTTTCCAGAAGATCAAGGAGCACTGCGACAAGCAGGAGATCGAGTATCCTGTGGTGTCTCAGATCAAGCAAAAGTTTGGCCAGTTGCGTATCTATTTCGGGACTGTGGTTAAGGATGAGCGGATCGACAGCTTGATTCAAGCGACTATCGAGCGAGCCAATCACAGCTGCGAAAAGTGCAGTAACGCAGCCCAGGTGCAGCTCGTAGAGGGCTTTGTCGCAACGCTGTGCTGTTGGTGTGCGCATGAGCTCGTGTCGTCCAGGCGTCCGCAGAGTAAGCGCCTATTCGGAGATGGGCGGCCTGTGAAGGATGGGATGGCCTGCAATGTGTGTGGCTATAGGGGTCAGATCGACCGGACTGATGAGCACGGACGTTGCCCTGCTTGCGTGAAGAAGAATTGGTGAAACATGCTCAAAGTCATTGTCTTTGTGAATGAGAGAGAGGTTGCCAGGGCTCACTTGAGCAACATCAGCGACCTCTCTGATATCTCCGACTATGAAGTCCAGATGAACGAAAGAGAATGCGCCAAGCTCGGTATTGCAGAGCGAGGCATCAAGGGCGAGATCCTGAGCCACAAGCGCAAGCAGACCGTCTGGGCTTTGGTCGAGAAGGCCGCAACGCTCTGGATGCGGAAAACAGGTGAGCGAGGTGATGAACTGACCAGGGCATTCCTGGCGAGGAGAAAGGCCGAGTTTATCGCCGGGCGACTGCCGCTGTCTGATCCGATCACCGCAGAAGAGATCAGGGCGCGCAAAGTGTATGATGAGAATGACGATGAGAGTGATTGAGCCGGTTTACACCGAGACTGAAGATCCGCGTTTTAGCGGATGACACTTGCTGTCAGAGACGACGAAAGCGGCCGGTGGTTTCCCATCGGACCAAAGGATCGCGCAGACCTGACTTATGAAGAGATGGCGGAAAAGCGGAGCTCTGAGATCATCGACGCGAAGGCGGAGTAGCTGAAAGGAGGGCGAAATGAACGGAATCCATTTGAGGCCTGAAGAAATCGCCTATGGCTGGGCCGCATGGCGAGAGCAGATGGTCCTTCAACTCGAAGACGATGATGCGCCTGAGTATATCAAGCGAACCGTTAGGGAGTGGTTTTTCGAGGAATACGAGAAAGCCACCCTCCGCGGCATGGAGATGCCCTGCCCTGATTTCTTCGACATCCGGTGGACCGGCAATGATGGACTTATCACGCAACATGAGGACACGCCCATGGCAGACATCCTGGCATCGACGCTGCGAACGAAGCTCCAAGCCAACGTCATTCAGATCGAGAAGTTCATTGATCGGTGGCAGTTGTGACTATCGTCAGAGTTGTTTTCTGCGATAGATTCAATGTCCAGAGGTGTACCGAGAGAAATCGCTAGATTCTACTCAGCTTCTTCTCCAATTTCGGATACCAATCTGGTCAAAGATAGACCAAGTGCGCCACTGAGAAGTTGTAGCGTTCCGAGAGTTGGTTGGTGGTGGCCGGATTCCAGAAGTGAGATGTATTGCATGCTTCGGTTAGCCTGCGTGGCGAGCTCTAGTTGCGATAACTTCTTGGCGAGTCTGTGGCGACGCAAAACTCTTGAAAATGCCAATAGCAGAGGGTCGTTTTTTGCGTTCGCCATATTTTGACAAATCGCCCACGTAACGCTAGTCGTCTATACAGTATACTTTGAATCTCGGGGTAAATTTCAACTGCACAAAGGTTTGGCAAAAAGCGGGGGCCGTTAAATGGCGGAAAGAGTTCATCTGACAGAAACCCAGATGATTGAAATACTGAACAGACTGGAAATGCGCTTTTTGGAGCGATTGGCTCTCGAAAATGAACACAAGATTTTTGTCAAACCGCACCTTGCATCAGGTGAAAAACCAACTCGAACAGGTAGAAGGCCAAGGTCTCAATACGTTGGGCAACTGCATCTCTCGATTTTGGAGGAAGATGAAGCTTGGTTCAAAAAGACTGCACAAGCCAACAACCTTCAATACGGAAAGTTCTTCACCTGCTTACGCCAAATTTTCGAGCGACACGGTTAGGTTCGTAATGAAAGAAGGTCAAAAGCCAAACAGCTTTATGCTTAGCAAAGGCGCGAAAGTATAAACGGGATTTGAATCCAAATACCTGGTGGGGGTTCTCAAGGGCTACCGCACCGCAATCTAGGGCTGCGATGATTAAGGTCGCCGCCCCAGATAGCAGTGCTGTATCCCGCTTCGTCTAGTTTACCAGCCCCGCTCACCGATCCGTTCGCCAGTATCCCGAGTTAAAGGGCTGGCTCATCAACCGTCCGATCTTCTAATGAACCGGTCACTCAATATGCGCTCTCACGGACACACAGCCGTTGAATCGGGAGCGCATGATGGTTCAGACCACGCAGCAACCTGAAATCTGGACGCAGGCTGCGCCCTATAGTAGGCGTAGCGGGCAACCTTAAAAAGTTTGTTGCACCATTTGGTTAAAAGCCAAGCTCTGCTAATTCTACCGACCCGGGAGCAAGTTACCCATTGTCTAGCCGTACTGAAAAAGATGCTGAAACGCAGCATCCGACTACGCTAACTGCGATGGCAGTCGACGTGCTCTCCACGAAGGATGGTCACGCAAAAACAGCCAAATCACGAGCTTACGCTTCTGTTTGGAAAACTGCGCGGACTACAGGTGAAGTCATTGAAATCGGACGTTCTATTCCACCAGATCATCCTGCCCGCCCGCGGCAACCAGAGTTGCTCAGCCCCCGCAACGTACCAAAGCGCAAGCCGGGATCTCCGGCAGGAAGAATAGCGCTCCTGCATGCAGTCGCTCATATCGAACTCAATGCAGTCGATCTGCACTGGGATATTATCTCACGTTTCGCCCACGTACCGATGCCGATGGGATTTTATGACGATTGGGTGAAAGCCGCAGACGACGAAGCAAAACACTTCAATCTAATCTGTGATTGCCTGGAAACGATGGGAAGCTACTACGGAGCGCTGCCCGCTCATGATGGAATGTGGCGTGCGGCATCAGATACTGCAAATGACCTGCAAGGGCGGTTAGCTATCGTTCCAATGGTATTGGAGGCACGAGGGCTAGATGTAACGCCAGGAATGATAGAAATTTTCGAGAAAGCCGGCGAGACCGCGGCCGTTGAAAGCCTCAAAACCATCTACAGCGAGGAAGTCAGCCACGTAGCGTATGGGGCGAAATGGTTTAACTTCGGCTGTGGCAGAGACAATAGTGATCCAAAAGAAGTATTCCATGCGCTAGTAAAGCGCTATTTCAAAGGAGGTTTGAAGCCTCCGTTCAACGAAGAAAAACGCGCAGATGCCGGATTGCCACCTGACTTTTATTGGCCGCTCGCTGAGGAGCTTCCTGCTTATGTTCGCTGAGAAAATTGGCATTTGACCGCGCCATTGAAGCATTTTCCTTTGCGGACCTCGTGCTTCAAGTAATCACCCTGCGCGCTGATACACAAGGCGACAGTTACAACTCATCAAGGGCGAGACCGTTTCAACAAACGGGATCATTCTGTGTTTTCTTCCTCTTGCTCCGCTTCCAGAATTAGCTGGCTCAAGGGCGGTCTCAGAGCACGACTTAATCGGATTAATGTATCCAGGGTCGGTTGATGATGGCAGCTTTCCAGCAAGGAAATATAACGCATGCTTCTTTCGGTTCTGTGTGCGAGCTCCTCTTGGTTGCAGAAGAAGTTGGCTTGTGATGATGTAATGATATGGCCACGAAAAATATTTCTGAAAATCTCGATGTGTTTCCTATTTCTTCGAAACGTCCAAAACGAAAACATCAATGAAGCCTCTAATTTCTAATGAGATTTTGGCTTCTAGGTCGCGCTTTAGCTCCACCGGTTTTTTGATGCCGTGTTTCTTCTTTCCTGCAACTTTTTCTTTTTCGCCGAACCAAAGGACAAGATAGATACCTTGTTTCTCTGCGTCTGGATGGATTGCATACAAGTTATTCAATTGTTCAGTGGCAGCCTCGTAAAGCTTTGGATGCCATTGCCCTTTGACCTCGGTTACAAGCAGACGTCTTTCGCTGCCTAATAGCTTTCCAGCCGTGAAATCGCAGCGCTTATCATGCTTTAGATGGTGTTCTGGCGTGATTGTAATGCTTTGAGGCCGCAGTATCAGGTCCAGCCGTTCAGCAATGATCTTGGTGCACGGTTCTTCGTCTAGCCTCTTATCTCCAGCGTAGAACAGAGATGCCGTATCGAATTCTCCACCGTCTATTGCGCCTTGAAGTTTGAATAGCTCGTGCAGCACGAGTTTTCTTAACCCATCGACGGTAACAACTGCGCCGTGGTCTAGCATTTCCACAATTTGCAGTGGTGTCGGTGGGGTGAAATCTGCAAGAGCTTTCTTTCTGGTCTGTGCGGAGCGTATGCTTTTGAGGTCTTTGACCATATCAGCGCAACGGCTATCCGAGATCAGGCGTTTCAACACGGGTATTGCCGCGTCAGGGTGATCGCTGGAAATTGACCACACCAGTTCAGTGAGGCAGCGATAAGCCTTTTCTCCATTTGGGCTTTCCGATCCGTGGCTAATGGGCAAAGGTACTTTTGGCCATACTCCTATGAATACATCAAGGATGGCCTCGACTTTGCAAGAGGACAGGCTTGCTCGCTTTGGAAGATCGCAAGCTGCTGCGGTCTGACCAAGAAAGACTCGCTTGGGCCATGCGGAACTTTGCGTGATCCGAGCAGGCCCAGCTTGCACCAATGTGTAACCGCCTGAGCCTTCCAACCTATCCTAGTGAAGCAGAAGGATTACCCAAGCCAAACCTAGTGCTCTTCCCGTTCGCCGTTTCTGTCCTCGTTTCGATCAAGATTGGAACTCAAGTACATGGGACTTTTGATCGGGTTTTGAGGCGAAAAAGTTCCACAATGTACGTGGAACTTTTTGAAGTGGAAGTATCTCGGTTCGATGTATTGATTGTTTTCAAGGGGATTGCACTGATGAATACAATGATAAAACGATTTTAGTTGGTATAACGAATCCCTTTGCGGGCGCGAGAATGCCGACCCCAAGGATGTGTTCCACTCCTTGGTGCGGCGCTACTTCCACGGTGTGCTGAAACCACCCTTCAACGAAGAAAAACGCGCCGAGGCCGGATTGCCCCCCGATTTCTACTGGCCCCTGACCGAGGACCTACCTGCGCCCGGTCAAGCGCGTTAAACCTGAACAAGTTGACGTTATCGGCAACTTCCCGCCTAAAATGGGCGGGAAAAAACCGGTTCGTTGTGTGAACTGGTTAACAAACTTGCCCAAATCGCACGTCCCCTCTATGCAGTTGGCCCAAGGGACGGAGACAACTCACAACCGGTCCCGAATTGGGGATGGACAGAGGGAAGACGCGTGCGAACACGTCTGGCAATTAAACTACATTCACTGCTCGAGCGGCACCTACCAGAACGCCGGGTATTTCTGAAATCCGACAATGATACACGGTTCATCCGTCTCAACTCCGAGACGCAGGTGGCAGCTGTTGCTGGGGTCGCGCTGATCGTCGGCTGGACCGCCGTGGCAACCGCGATCCTGTTGATGGACAGTATCGGATCGGGCAATTTCCGCGATCAGGCGAAACGGGATCAGGCGACCTACCAAGAACGTCTAAACGTCCTGTCAGCGGAACGTGACATGCGCGCCGCCGAGGCGTTGTTGGCGCAGGACCGGTTCAACGCGGCACTTCAGCAGATTTCGGCCATGCAATCCGAATTGCTAGCTTCGGAAAACCGCCGCCGCGAGCTGGAAACGGGCATTGAGGTCATTCAGACCACCCTGCGCGCGACGATGAAACAGCGCGAAGACGCGCGTCTGGAGCTGGCTCAGCTCAAGCAGGAAGGCGGCGCGGACGAGGCCTATATGGCCAGCGCAAGCGACCCCGCCCAGATGGATTTCATGACCCAAGCGCTGGCCCGTACGGCGCTGGAACGGGACCAGATCGCAGCTAATGCCAAGGATGCGCTGGAAGAACGTGACGATCTTGAGCTGGAAATCCGGCTCATGCAGGAACGCAGTGACGAGATTTTCCGTCAACTGGAAGAGGCAATGGTCATCTCGGTCGAACCGCTCGACAAGATGTTCCGTCAGGCAGGAATGCCCACAGACCGCATCATCGAAGAAGTGCGGCGTGGTTACAGCGGCATGGGTGGCCCCCTGACCCCCATATCCTTCAGCACGCGCGGTGAGGAACTGACCCCCGACGAAATCCGCGCCAACACTCTGCTACAGCAGATGGACCAGCTGAACCTGTACCGTATCGCTGCCGAGAAGGCGCCGTTTGCCAGCCCCGTGAACGCGGTTGTGCGTTACACCAGTGGCTTCGGCACCCGCCGGGACCCCAAAACCGGTGGCCGGCGCATGCACAACGGTGCAGACTTCGCTGGTGCGCACGGGACGGATATCTTTGCGACCGCCGATGGTGTGGTCACCCATGCTGGCTGGCAGTCCGGGTTCGGACGGCTGGTGAAAATCAAGCACGCCTTCGGAATTGAGACACTTTACGCTCATAACACCAAGATACGTGTAAAGGTTGGTCAAAGGGTCTCGCGCGGGGATCATATTGCTGATATGGGTAGCACCGGACGGTCGACCGGCACGCATCTTCACTATGAGGTGCGCGTGAACGGAAAACCTGTTAACCCAATGACTTACATTAAGGCTGCGAGAAATGTTTTCTAAGAGCAAAATCAACGAGCCCGCATCCAATGCGTCCGAGGCGGCAAAGCCTGCGGCTCCGGCCACACCGGCGGCACCTACCCCGTCTGAAACCAAGGCCAGCACTGCACCCAAGCCCAAGCCTCCGGCGTCGGTTCTGTCTGCGGACCTACACATCACCGGCAACCTGAAAACCTCGGGCGATATCCAGGTCGAAGGCACGGTCGAAGGCGACATCCGCGCCCACCTGCTGACCATCGGCGAAACCGCCACCATCAAGGGCGAAGTGACCGCCGATGACGTGGTGATCAATGGCCGTATCGTAGGCCGGGTGCGTGGTCTGAAAGTCCGTCTGACGTCGACCGCACGGGTCGAAGGCGACATCATTCACAAGACCATCGCTATCGAAAGCGGCGCGCATTTCGAAGGTTCGGTGCAGCGTCAGGACGACCCGCTGAACCCTGGTCGCGGCGGCAAAGGCGGCGCGAACCCGGCTGCTGAAGTCAAGCAGTAAAGCCGACACGCAATCAATTCTATCAACGCCGCAGGGAAACCTGCGGCGTTTTTGGTTTCACACCGCCATTGTCCCTTGTAGTCTTTGCAAATGTTGATTTTTTTCTCGGTTCTTTTGCTGATCGTTGGGTTTTTCGCCTATCGTCATTGGTCCAAAATCCAAGCACGCAATGCGCTTTTGGCAGCTCCTCTGACCAAGCATCAGCGTCGGGTCATCGACGCACAGGTTCCGCTGTTGCGCCGCCTGCCCGTCGGCCTGCGGGACAAGCTGGATGGCAAAATCAACCTATTCCTGGATCAGGTACAATTCCACGGCTGCGACGGACTGGACGTCACCCAGGAGATGAAGCTAGCCATTGCTGCGCAGGCCTCTTTGCTGCTGGTCAACCGTGACATCTGGTACGACAACCTGACCACCATTCTGATCTATCCCAACGCCTTCAAGTCGCGTCAGCGCAGGCAAGACGGCTATGTGATCAGCGAGAAAGAGATCGTGCGCACCGGCGAAAGCTGGGATCGCGGCCCTGTCATCCTGTCGTGGCGCCACAGCCAGCAAGGCGCGTTGGACGACCGGGATGGGCAAAACGTCGTGTTGCACGAATTCGCGCATCAGGTCGATGATCTGTCCGGCGGCACCAACGGCGTCCCGATCCTGAGCGACGGGCAGAGTTTCGCAGAATGGGAACGGGTTTTTCTGACCGCCTATGACACCCATGTTCACGCCGTGGAACATGGCCGCCCCACGGTCATCGACCCCTATGGCGCCACCGGACACGAGGAATTCTTTGCCGTCTCTGTCGAGGTCTTTTTCGAGCGGCCCAAAGCCCTGAAAGCCGATGCGCCCGAGGTCTACGACCAGCTTTCCAAGCTGTTCCAACTGAACCCGGCAAACTGGGAATAACCTAAACATTTAACAAAAATGAATTTTTGAATTACGCTAAGCCTATTGATTTTCGGAGGGCTTTTCATGTCATCAAAACTTCTGGCCGAGTTTTTCGGCACGTTCTGGCTGGTGCTGGGCGGGTGCGGCAGTGCAGTATTGGCAGCCGGAGTGGCCGATGTGGGTATCGGCTGGCTGGGCGTTTCATTCGCCTTTGGTCTGACGGTTCTGACCATGGCCTATGCGGTCGGTCACATCTCGGGCGGGCATTTCAATCCGGCGGTCAGCCTTGGTCTGATGATCGGCGGACGGTTTGACGCCAAGGATCTGATTCCCTACTGGATCGCGCAGGTGATAGGCGCGGTCGCAGCAGCAGCTGTGTTGTATCTGATCGTCAGCGGCGCGCCGGGGTTTGAAGGCGCAGGCGGGTTTGCCTCAAACGGGTATGGTGAGGCCTCACCGGAAGGCTATTCGATGCTATCCGCGCTGGTGATCGAGATCGTGATGACCGCGTTTTTTCTGATCATCATCCTTGGTGCGACATCGAATTTTGCACCCGAAGGCTTTGCGCCGATCGCCATTGGCCTGGGCCTGACGCTGATCCACCTGATCTCGATCCCCGTGACGAATACATCGGTAAACCCAGCGCGCTCGACCGGCGTTGCCCTCTTTGCAGACGGTCCTGCGATGGCGCAGCTTTGGCTGTTCTGGGTTGCACCCCTGATCGGGGCCGCAATCGGGGCACTGATCTGGAAAGCAATGGGCGACGACTGAAGCAAAAAGACCCGATGCAATGCATCGGGGCTTTTACTATTATTCCGTGACGGTGACTTTTTTCATCACATCCGGCTGGCCGATCACCGCGCCGTTGGGTCCGTCGCCGCGCTTGATCGAATCCACCACGTCCATACCGCCGGTCACTTGACCCACAACCGTATACTGACCGTTCAGGAACGGACCGGGCGCAAACATGATAAAGAACTGCGAGTTGGCGCTGTTGGGGTCTTGCGCCCGCGCCATGCCCACAACACCCCGATCATAGTTATAGTCCGAGAACTCGGCAGGCAGGTCCGGGCGATCCGACCCGCCGGTGCCCGCGCGGCGCAGATCACTGCCCAGACGGCCATGCTCTACATCCCCGGTCTGCGCCATGAAGCCTTCAATCACGCGGTGGAAGACCACCCCGTCATACTTGCCTTCGGCAGCCAGAGTGCTGATCTGTTCCACATGTTTCGGGGCCAGATCGTCAAACAGATCAACGGTCACGGTGCCATTGGCACCCTCACCCTCGATCTCAATCTCAAGGCCTGTGGCAAGCGCAGGGCTAGCCAGCAAGGCAAATGCAGCGGCCAGCTTATACATCGGCGGCCACCTTGACGCTGATCATGCGGTCAGGGCTCATCGGCGGTTCACCACGAGTGATGGCATCGACATGCTCCATCCCTTCGATGACACGACCGTAGACGGTGTATTGGCCGTTCAGGAAGTGATTGTCCTTGAAGTTAATGAAGAACTGCGAATTGGCCGAATCCGGGTTCTGCGAGCGTGCCGCGCCCAGCGTGCCCCGGTCGTGTGGCAGTTTCGAGAACTCTGCCGGAACGTTCGGCAGCGACGAGCCGCCTGTACCCGCCATACGGATGTTGAACCCGTCTTCCATGTCGCCGTGCTGCACATCGCCGGTCTGCGCCATGAAGCCGTCGATCACACGGTGGAAGGCCACGTTGTCATACTCGCCACCACGGGCCAGCTCTTTCATCCGGGCCGAGTGCTGAGGGGCCACGTCAGGCAGCAGTTCGATGACGACATTGCCGTCTTTCAGCTCGATGATGATGGTGTTTTCGGGATCCTTGATCTCGGCCATGTGGCCCTCCTGTCGTTTATCTTGCGCAAATACCTATGCGGCATGGGCGTGAATGCCAAGTGACGCATTGACCTGAGGGCAAAATGCAGGAAAAGAACCGCCTAAATCGGTTGTAACGACAAGGACAGAGTGATGGGCTGGAAAACACTGGACGATATGGACCTGAACGGCAAACGCGTGCTGGTGCGCGTCGATATCAACGTGCCGGTCGTTGACGGTGTTGTGACCGACGCCACCCGCATTCAGCGCATCGTGCCCACCGTGCGCGATATCCTTGCGGCAGGCGGCAAACCGATCCTGCTAGCGCATTTCGGCCGCCCGGGTGGCGAGCGACGTGAGAACCTGTCGCTGAAACAGCTGATCCCCACCCTGACCACTGCCTTTGGCGCAGATGTGCTGTTTGCCGCCGATTGCGTCGGCACCGAGGCCGAGCTGGCCGCCGAGCAGCTGCAGCCCGGCCAGGTTCTGTTGCTGGAAAACACCCGTTTCCACGCTGCTGAAACCAAGAATGACGCTGATCTGGCCGCTGGAATGGCCAAACTCGGCGAAGTCTATTGCAACGACGCTTTCTCGGCCGCGCACCGCGCACACAGTTCGACCGAGGCCATTGCCCGCCTTCTGCCCGCCTGCGCCGGTCGCCTGATGCAAGCCGAGCTCGAGGCCCTTGAGGGCGCTCTGGGCGCGCCAAAACGCCCGGTGACGGCGGTTGTGGGCGGAGCCAAAGTGTCCACCAAGCTGGAGCTGCTGGGCAATCTGATCGAAAAAGTGGACTATCTGATCATCGGCGGCGGAATGGCCAACACTTTCCTCGTTGCCAAAGGCCTGAATGCCGGCAAGTCGCTGGCGGAAACCGCCATGAAGGACACCGCAGCCGAAATCATGGCCAAAGCGGAAACCTCGGGCTGCAAGATCGTTCTGCCAACGGATATCGTTGTGGCCGACAAGTTCGAGGCAGGTGCCCCACATCAGGTTCTGCCCGTAGATCAATGCACCGATGACGGCATGATCCTGGACGCCGGCCCTGACAGTGTTGCCGCAATTTCCCAGATCTTCGCAGAAAGCAAAACGCTGATTTGGAACGGCCCGCTGGGCGCATTTGAGATCGAGCCCTTTGACGCTGCCACCAACGCCGCAGCCTTGAAAGCCGCCGCTTTGACCCGCTCGGGCCAGTTGGTGTCCGTCGCCGGCGGCGGCGACACGGTTGCGGCGCTGAACGCATCCGGCGCGGCCAAGGATTTCTCGTATATCTCGACGGCAGGCGGCGCGTTTTTGGAGTGGATGGAAGGCAAGACCCTGCCGGGCGTCGCCGCGCTCGAGCAATAAAAAACGCGGCCCCTGACGCTTTTTTGCGAATCAGGGGATTCACAACCCGAATCACCTGTGACATAGTGCTTTCAGAGGCCCGGAAAGGGCCCGTTATTGAGGCGTTTCATACGGCGGTAAACAGAGTGTCCCGTTCCAATCGGCCCGGTTTGGGCGCAGTCGTTTTCTTCATGGTGGCGTTTATGCTGGGTGTTTATTTCACCTTCGCTGCCGTGCAGGGGGACTATGGCCTGTTCCGACGGGTCGAGATTGCAGCGGAACGGGACGCCCTGTCGCGCGATCTGGAAAAGCTGGAAGCCAAGATCGCCCAGATGGAGAACCTGACCCGTCGCCTCTCGGACACTTATCTGGATCTGGATCTGCTGGATCAACAGGCACGCTCGGTACTGGGCATGATCCGCTCGGACGAAATTGTTATCCGCTAAGCCCGGCCAAGATTTTTCGACGAAAAATCTCTGACGTCGCACCCTTTGATACCTGTGCTTGCAGGGTCAGTGTCGCCGCATATTTTCCCTCGCCAGAGCATCGGAAATGCCTTATGAAATAGTTTAACGCTAAACTATCTTGCCGAGAGGGGGAGATCGCCAATATGGCTGCGCGAAAAACTACAAAGAAACCAAATGTTTCTGCTGAAGAACTCACCACATATTACCGGGAAATGCTACTGATCCGCCGATTCGAGGAGAAGGCCGGCCAGCTCTATGGAATGGGCCTGATTGGCGGCTTCTGCCACCTCTATATCGGTCAGGAAGCCGTTGTTGTGGGTCTCGAGGCCGCAGCGAAAGAGGGTGACAAGCGAATTACCTCTTACCGCGACCATGGCCACATGCTGGCCTGCGGCATGGATCCGGGCGGCGTGATGGCCGAACTGACCGGACGTATTGGCGGCCTGTCCAAGGGCAAGGGTGGCTCGATGCACATGTTCTCGAAAGAGAAGAATTTCTATGGCGGCCACGGCATCGTTGGCGCGCAGGTTCCATTGGGTGCAGGTCTGGCGTTTGCAGATAAGTATAAAGAAAACGGCGGCGTCACCTTTACCTATTTTGGCGATGGTGCTGCGAACCAGGGTCAGGTTTACGAGACGTTTAACATGGCGGCCCTGTGGGACCTTCCCGTGGTTTTCGTGATCGAGAACAACCAATACGCAATGGGAACATCACAGGCACGCTCGACCTCGACCAAAGATATCTACCATCGTGGCGAGGCTTTCGGCATCCCCGGCGAGATCGTGAACGGCATGGATGTGCTTGCGGTCAAAGCTGCCGGTGAAAAAGCCGTCGCCCACTGCCGCGCGGGTAAAGGCCCATATATCCTTGAGGTCAAAACCTACCGCTACCGCGGCCACTCGATGTCCGACCCGGCCAAATACCGCACCCGCGAAGAGGTTCAGAAGGTCCGCGAACAAAGCGACCCGATCGAACATGTGCGTGAGCTGCTACTGACCGGCAAACACGCGAGCGAAGATGACCTGAAGGCGATCGACAAAGAGATCAAAGAGATCGTCAACCAGGCCGCCGAATTCTCGAAAGAAAGCCCCGAGCCTTCCGTGGAAGAGCTCTGGACAGATATCTACGCCTGAGAGGACGATTAAGACATGGCAACCGAAATTCTCATGCCCGCCCTTTCGCCCACAATGGAAGAGGGCACGCTGGCCAAATGGCTGGTCAAAGAAGGCGACACTGTATCATCCGGCGATATCATGGCCGAGATCGAAACCGACAAGGCGACGATGGAGTTCGAAGCTGTCGATGAAGGTATCGTTGGCAAGATCCTGATCGCGGAAGGCACGGAAGGGGTCAAGGTGAATACCCCCATAGCCGTGCTTGTGGACGAAGGCGAAGACGCCTCCGCCCTGCCCGCGGCTGCGCCCGCAGCCGCAGCGGTGACCGAGGCCGCCCCTGCGGCGGTTGAGGCCCCCGCTCCCGCCGCCGCACCGGCGGCTCCGGTCGTCGATCTGTCGCCGGATTGGCCAGCCGATGCCGAGATGAAATCCGAAACCGTCCGCGAGGCCCTACGCGATGCGATGGCCGAGGAAATGCGCGGTGACGGCGACGTCTACCTGATGGGCGAAGAGGTTGCCGAGTATCAGGGCGCATACAAGATCAGCCAAGGTCTGCTGGATGAATTCGGCCCCAAACGCGTGATCGACACGCCGATCACCGAACATGGTTTTGCCGGTATCGCAGTTGGTTCTGCCTTTGGCGGCCTGAAACCCATCGTTGAGTTCATGACCTTCAACTTCGCCATGCAGGCGATTGACCAGATCATCAACTCCGCCGCCAAGACGCTCTATATGTCCGGCGGTCAAATGGGCTGTCCCATCGTGTTCCGTGGCCCCAACGGTGCCGCCGCCCGCGTGGCCGCGCAGCACAGCCAGGATTACGCGGCGTGGTATATGCAAATCCCCGGCCTGAAAGTCGTCATGCCCTATTCGGCAGCCGACGCCAAAGGTCTGCTGAAATCGGCCATTCGCGACCCCAACCCGGTGATTTTCCTAGAAAACGAAATCCTCTATGGCCGGTCTTTCGACGTGCCCCAAGTGGATGATCTGACCATCCCGCTGGGCAAAGCGCGTATCTGGCGCGAAGGCACAGACGTGACCATCGTCAGCTTTGGCATCGGCATGCAATACGCGCTGGAAGCCGCTGACAAGCTGGCCGAGGAAGGTATCAGCGCCGAGGTCATCGACCTGCGCACCATCCGCCCGATGGACACTGGCGCGATCATCAACTCGGTGATGAAAACCAACCGTCTTGTGACCGTCGAGGAAGGCTGGCCGCAAGGCTCGGTCGGCAGCTATATCAGCTCGGTCGTGATGCAGGAGGCGTTCGACTATCTCGACGCGCCGGTCATCAACTGCACCGGCAAGGACGTTCCGATGCCTTACGCCGCGAACCTCGAAAAGCTGGCCCTGATCACCACTGATGAGGTCATCGCCGCCGTCAAACAAGTGACCTACCGGTAAGGAGCGACACAGATGCCCACAGAAATTCTGATGCCCGCCCTGTCGCCGACCATGGAAGAAGGCACGCTTGCCAAATGGCTGGTCAAAGAGGGCGATACCGTGTCGTCTGGCGACCTGCTGGCCGAGATTGAAACCGACAAGGCGACGATGGAATTCGAGGCCGTTGACGAAGGCACCATTGGCAAAATCCTGATCCCGGAAGGCTCCGAAGGCGTGAAGGTCAACACGGCCATCGCGATCCTGCTGGAAGATGGTGAAAGCGCCGATGATATCAGCGCAACACCCGCAGCAGCCCCCGCGGCTGCCCCGGCAGTCGCTGCGGGTAACGAGGCCGCCCCTGCGGCGTCCGAGGCACCCGCCCCCGCCCCGGCTGCTCCGGTCAAGGCCGATGGCGGTCGTATCTTTGCCTCGCCTCTGGCCCGCCGGATCGCCGCGCAAAAGGGCCTTGATCTGGCGCAGATCACCGGCTCGGGTCCGCATGGACGTATCGTCAAAGCGGATGTGGAAGGCGCAACGGCGACGGCCCCAGCGGCAGCGCCCGCACCTGCAGCAGCGGCTCCGGCGGCGGCGGCACCGGCTGGCCCCTCGGCAGACGCAGTTGCCAAGATGTACGAGGGTCGCGACTACGAGGAAATCAAGCTCGACGGCATGCGCAAGACCATCGCTGCGCGCCTGTCCGAGGCCAAGCAGACCATCCCGCATTTCTACCTGCGCCGCGATATCAAACTGGACGCGCTGCTCAAGTTCCGCAGCCAGTTGAACAAGCAGCTGGAAGGCCGTGGCGTGAAGCTCAGCGTCAACGACTTCATCATCAAAGCTGTCGCCAACGCGCTGCAACAAGTTCCAGCCTGTAACGCGGTTTGGGCCGGTGATCGGGTGCTGCAACTGAAACCCTCGGACGTGGCCGTGGCCGTCGCGATCGAGGGCGGGTTGTTCACCCCGGTGCTGCAGGATGCCGACACCAAGTCGCTGTCTGCTTTGTCGACCGAGATGAAGGACCTGGCCGGGCGCGCGCGTGAACGCAAACTGGCACCGCATGAATATCAGGGCGGTACCTTTGCGATCTCGAATCTGGGCATGTTTGGCATCGACAATTTCGACGCTATCGTGAACCCGCCGCACGCTGGAATTCTGGCTGTGGGCACCGGTGTCAAGAAACCGGTTGTAGGCGATGATGGAGAGCTGACCGCAGCAACCGTGATGTCCGTCACCATGTCCGTCGATCATCGGGTTATCGATGGTGCGCTTGGGGCAGAACTGCTGCAAGCTATCGTGGAAAACCTTGAAAACCCGATGGTTATGCTGGCCTAACATCTAATAACACAAAACAGCCGCGCCCGATTTTCCGGCGCGGCTTTTTGGTGCCCTGACGGGATGTGAGCAAGCGTGATCTGCCCGACTGTTGCTAGGTTCTGCGCAGCACACCAAATTGAGTGCAGATCAGAAACGAATGCACAGGTGCCCCATGACCTTCACGCGAATTACTCGAACAGGATTGGTTTTGCTGATGCTGGCTGCGATTGCACCCGCCGACGCCTATGCCAAGCCCAATAGCTATCCCGGCGAAAACTCGAAATACAATTCAAAAAGCGCGGTTGCCAAATGGGAAGCAGAACGTTCCAAACGAATTGAAGAGCGTAAGAAACGGCGAGAAGAACGGCGGCTCAAGCGGTTGAACGAAAAGAACAACCGCTCGAACTAATACTCACTTACTGGTCCTTTCCCAGCATGTGATCCATCGAGATCGAGGGCTGATCGCACCCTGCTTCGCCCACGATCTTGGCTGGAATGCCCGCCACTGTTTTGCACGCGGGCACTTCCTGTAACACAACCGAGCCCGCAGCGATCCGGCTGCAATGACCCACTTCGATATTGCCCAGAACCTTGGCCCCGGCCCCGATCAGAACACCGTTGCCAATCTTGGGATGACGCTGCTCTTCTTCCTTACCGGTCCCGCCCAGCGTCACTGAATGCAGCATCGAGACATTGTCCCCCACCACAGCAGTTTCACCAATCACTATGGAATGGGCATGGTCGATCATGATCCCTTTGCCGATTTTCGCGGCGGGGTGAATGTCGATCCCGAAAATCTCGGACGAGCGCATCTGGAAGAAATAGGCCAGATCGTAGCGTTTCTTCTGCCACAGCCAATGCGCCACACGGTAGGCCTGCATCGCCTGATAACCTTTGAAGTACAGGATCGGCTGCAGCAGGCGGTGGCAGGCTGGATCGCGTTCGTAGACCGCCATAAGGTCAGCGCGAGCCGCCTCGATCAATGACGGATCGTCGGCATAGGCTTCGTCCACAATCTCACGCAGCACCATCATCGACATCTCGTTCGAGCACAGCTTGGCCGCTACACGATACGACAACGCGCGCTCAAGACTGCGGTGATGCAGGATACAGGCATGCACCAGCCCGCCCATCAGGGGCTCATTTTCAACGGCCGCTTCGGCCTCGGTCGTGATGCGGTCCCAGACGGGGTCGACGGGGGTCACAAGACTGCGCTTTTCCAACATGGCTTTTCATCCTTTGCTGCGCCTAGAATGCCATTTAGTGGCAAAAACGCCAAACGCAAACCCGTGATCTGCAAGGCAACGAAAATGAATGCATCGCAACTGGCAGAATTCGAAGCCAAAATTCGAGCGCGGTTGGAAGAACTGGCGGAGGATTCAGCCGCTGGACAGGACGCGCAAGCGGTTGTCGAGCTGGACCAGCAAGCCGTCGGTCGCCTGAGCCGAATGGACGCTTTGCAAAATCAGGCCATGGCCAAGGCGCAGCAAGCAAACAGGAATCTGGAAATGCGTAGGTTGCAATCCGCATTGCAGTGTATGGAGGACTGGGAATACGGGTTTTGCGAGGATTGTGGAGAGGATATCCCCGCTGGCCGCCTGAATTTGGACCTGGCGGCCAGCAAATGCGTCAGTTGCGCGTCTGGTTAATCCGAGTGTCGATCAGGTGACGCAGCACCAGTTCAAAGCACTGACAATAGCGCAGATCGTCAAAGCTGGGCTCATCCGCCAGCTTCCTGTTACGCGCCGCCGCCATCAGGGAACCATTTCCAAACAGCGGATGCATACACCCGGTCTGGCCGACATAGGCATCGGCCAGTTCTGCTTCTTGGATCATACGTTGGCACAGGCGGTCCCGGTCCAGCGGGTCAACCCGTAACAGCACCCGCGCGGCGGCACTGACATCGCCGTGAAGCACCGGGCGCATGGTCAGCCCTGCCCGACCGACAGTCGCGCAAACAGGCCGGGGCCAAAGCTGGCGGAAACCTGCGCGACCTGTACGTCGTACCCCGCTGAGACACCATCGCTTAGCTTCATCGCGGCGCTATAGACCCAACGCGGTTCTGCAGTGATCTCTTCTCGGATCAAGGACCCGCTGGAGCGAACCTGTACCAGATAGGTTTCAGCTTCTTCCGCCAGTGGTACGTCCAACCCCTCCCAGTCGTCGCCATCCAGACGGGTGCGGCGAATCCAGCTGATCTGGTCCTCGGACGCAGCGCGATGCGCGCGCAGATGAACCGGAGCATAGGGCCGCAAGCCATTGCCGTTGAAAGCCAGAACCTGATGCACATAGGACGGATCATCGTACCCTCGCGCTGCCGGGCCTATGCGATAATGCTTGGCGACACGACGTTCGGACCTCAGAAGGTTGGTCTGCGCGATCCGTTGATCCAGCAAGACAAAGGTCGAACCTTCAGGCCAGACATCCGGTATGGCGGCATCGCTGCCCAACTGACCACGCAGGCGACCAGACAGCGCGCAAGTGCCGGGGCTTTCCAATGTTGCCTGGGCGAACTGAAACACCTCCCATTTGCCGGGCGAGCCGTCGCCGATTGCTGCCAGATTGGCCCCATTCAGCAGGGCGTCTCGCGGTCGGGACTCCAAAAGCCCTGCGATCAACTCGACACGCAAAGGCGCGCCATTATCCCATACACCGGCACTTGCACGCCGCAGAGGTGTTTGCGTGAAGCCGATCACCGCCTGCCGCGAGATCACATCCTGCAAGCTGTAATCCTCATCACTGCCAGAGGAATAGACCGCCGCCCCACCGGGCCACGGATCGGCCGACACTGCGATGTAGGGCGCATGAGGCGCCTCGGCCCCCGTGATCAGCGGCAGGTCCAGAAATACGGGCAGAACCGGAACCGGCGCGACAAAGGGCCGTTCGGGAACGGGATCCTCGGGCAAGTCCGAGGCGCTGTAGACGCCCGGCTCAACCCGGACCGCGTCCGCCAATTGCAGCTCGGCCTGTTCCAGACGGTCTATGCGATAACGCGCGCCCTGTTCGTCCCCTGACAGGCTGATAACATCGCCCGCACCGATAGTCAGCATCGATGGAGGCAAGGCAAAGCGGACAGTTTCGCGCGACACGCGCGCCTCGCTGAGCCAACGTTCGACCGTCTGACGCCCTTCGGTGCGGGTCATCGACAGGGGCATCTCGTTGACCGAGACGGAATGTGTCTGATCGTCTGGTAGAACGGCCTCCTCCGAGACGATGTCGTGATCGGCATCCGATTGCACGAAACGCAACCGCACGCGACCCGTCATCTCAGCTTCGGCTTCGCGCCGGTGCTCGATGGTGTTTTCGACATCCGGGCTGATGGCCAGTTGCTCGGTGTCAAGCACCTGCGGCGTCTGCGCCGCCCGCATCCGAAAGATCAAAACGCCGTCGCGTTCAATGGAATCGAACCCATAGCGCAGCATCAAAGGCTGCAAAGCCGCCCGCGCGTCCGAGACCTGCTCGATCACATAGCCGCGGACAACACCATAAAGCTGCGTGGTGTCGATATCGGTCACTCCGGCTCCGTGGCAGATTTCCGTCACCACGGACGCCAGACTACGCGCGCCAGAGCGTCCGTTCAGCCAATGACCACGGGCATAGTTTTCACCGTCGCTCCACTGGCTGCGCAGATTGGGAAAGGTGGGATAGGGCCGTGCGTCCCAGGCCCAGACATAGGCGTTGGACATGTCAATCATCGGTGCGTCATAGACATCTGATACGGGGTTCAGGGTCGGGTCGGACCAGTACCCCAGCACCGCGCGCAGATATTGAAACTGCATGAAATCATCCCGCAACCCATTGGAATAGGCTGGCAAGCTGGATTCCGAGGACTTTGGGTCCAGAAATTTGTTCGGCTGGTTCGTGCCCTTGTCGATGGCCGCACAGCCAAGTTCTGTGAACCAGATCGGTTTCGACCCCGGAACCCATGCTGTTTGGTTCGTCTGTCGCACTCCGCCGATGCGTTCGTGATGCGGGTTGGACCACCAATTGCGCAGGTCCTTGTAGCGCCAGATCCACGGCTCGTTGTGTTGCGCGTCTTCAATGGGCGCGCGGATTTGAGCCTCGGCCTCTTCGGGCGAGGCATAGAACCAGTCATACCCCTCGCCGCCTTCGATATTGCTGCGCAGGTAGTCCAGATCGTAGATCGCATTCGCGCCGGCCTTCAGGTCGGCATGATCCTCGCCGTCCCGCCAATCCGACAGTGGCATGTAGTTGTCGATGCCGACGAAGTCGATATTGTCATCCGCCCACAGTGGGTCGAGGTGAAAGTACCGATCCCCGCTGCCATCCGCAGGCTGATAACCGAAGTATTCGCTCCAATCCGCTGCATATCCGATCTTGGTGTCAGGCCCCAGAATTGCGCGCACTTCGGCCGCGAGGGTGCGCATCTGAGCAACGGCCGAAAAACCCGAAGCACCTCGGATCTGCGTCAGACCACGCATCTCGGACGCGATGCAGAAGGACTCGACCCCACCTGCGGTCTTACATAGCGCGGCATAGTGCAGAATAAAGCGGAACATCCCCCAGTCCTGCGGGCCGGTATAGGTCACTGCACCATCGGCGATGGCAAAATCCGACGCCCGCGCCTGACCGAAGAATGCATTGACCTGCGCATCGGCCTGAGCGGCGCCATCCGGCGAGCCCGCGCGTCCCGGTGCGGTGCTAAGCGTGATCCGTCCGCGCCACGGAAGATGGGGCTGACCGGTTCCGCCCGACCAGGGGTCTGGCAGGTTATTGCCGCTGAGTTGGTCCATCAGAATGAACGGGTAGAACATCACCCGTTTGCCCGATTGCTTCAGGTGCTGGATGGCCTGCACGACCGACGCATCGGCCGGGGTCGCCCCATAGACCGGTCGGTCATTTTCATGCTGTACAAGCTGCGCCTCGGCACGAGACACGCCGGCAACCGTCCAGGGCATATTCTCGCCCTCATATTCCTTGTGCAAAACCTTGGGCTGCAACTGACATTCGCCGCAACGCAGGTCATTCCCGAACCACGACACGATCAAAGAGGCCGCGTCGCATGACGGCAGTTCGGCTTCCAACGCGCGGGTCGAGGTTACAAAATCCGGCACGCCAGACGCCGAGTTCACATTGGCCGCCCAGCTTTGCCCCCGTCCCTTGGTGTAATTCACCTGAGTGCTCGCCAGCGCGTATTCGCCGGTGCCCGGCATCAGGGCCACGCCCCGCACGATACTGGACAGTGCATTCGGTGTCTCTGGCAGGTCGGGCTGATCCGGACGCACCACCTCGAACGAGAATTGCGGCACCCTGTTGCCGAAGGCCGCCAGCTGCAAATCTTCGATCACTACATAGGCTGTCCCCCGGTAGGCCGGAACACTACCGGCCCCCTCAATCGCTTCGATCAAGGGATCAGGCAATTGCGCCTCATCGCCTGGGTAGACCCGCATGTTCAGGCCTGCACGTTCCAGTTCCTCGCCGTCGGCCCAGACCCGGGACACATCGGCGATCTGTCCCGCCCCGACTGCAATCGCCAACGAGATCGAATAACTGTAGCTGTGAGTGGTGGTCGTGACCTCGGGTGCTTTCGGGCTTCCTTTGCCGCCGCCGCCCGACTGCGTGGTTGTGCTGGTGCTGAGCGTTTCCAGAAAGTCCGAGGCCCAGATGACCTGCCCACCAACCCGCATCCGCCCGAATAAGGTAGCGACCGAGGCACCTTCACCCGTTTCTGTCAGTCGGAACCGGTCCAGCCGTCCGGTTTCAACGACCTCGCTGCCACTGCCCATGACCGATTGGCTCATCAGCCGCTGGTCGATTACACGACCCAGCGACGCCCCGATGGCGCGCCCTATGACCGCCGTAGACAACCCCGCGACCGTGCCCCCAATCGCGCCGCCAATCGCGGCACCGGCCGCAGAAAGTACAATCGTCGCCATTTACATATCCTTCCGCGGAAAACAGAAACAGGCGACCACGCGGCGGCGCCAGGGATCGCTCAGGGTATTCTCGACAACGCCATGGCCGGAATACGCATGAATAAACTGCGGTAATGGTTTGATCTGGCTGACAAGTCCGACATGCTTAGCCACGCGTCCGTCACGCATCCGAAACAGCAAAACATCTCCGACTGCCGCCTCCTTAACTGGCTTTGCGATCAGGTGGCGGCGGGCCGCATCCCACATCCGTTCCTCACCCTGCGGTTCAGACCAATCCATAGAGTAGGAAGGCACCGCCTCCGGCTCGACCCCCATGACCGCGCGCCAGACGCCGCGCAGTAGACCCAGACAATCCGCGCCCGCCCCCTTGGTCGAGGCCTGATGAACATAGGGCGTGCCCAGCCAGCTTCGCGCCTCGGTCACGATATCCTGCCTTTCTTCGGTCATCGTCTGCTTCCCCCTGCGTTCGGATTGCTTTTCTTGGGTACGGCCATCACCCAATCCTCGCTCGGAAGATCAGGAAATCCTTGGAAGTTTATGAGATTGCTAAATTTTAATCGACAGGTCTCCATGCGCTTATCGCAACCTGCGGTCAGGCGAACGTGGTCTCCAGCGGCCAGACCACCGCTTATCCCGGACCACAACGTGATGCGACGACCACCCGAGATCGGCTCATCCTGCTTGACCGACGCCCATAGGCCCTCGGCCTGCCCCGACAAAACGTCAACGCGGCCTCGTTCAAACCACGCGGCTAAAGCGGCTTCAGCACCCGTTACCTCAAGCACACTACCAGCAGTCAAACGAGCAATCTGGGCTTCGGCAAGGAACCCCGGTGCTCCAACGTCGAAACGACAACTTCGGTCGCCCAGAACCGCCGTACAAGGTTTTTGATAGATCCGCCCCAGAGGCCGGTTCAACAGATCCGTCAGGCCCCGTAGTTCAGCATGAAACGCCCCACCCGCACGACGTATCTCACCAATCGAGCCGCGAAATTGCAGGATACGCTGTTCTGGCTGCGCCCAGTTCACCAACCAGGCTTTGACTTCGGCCCCATCAAAACGACCCGCCTCAATATCCTGTTCCCGAACCGCTGCATCGGACAACGCGCCCATTGCCTCGGAATTATCGATGGACAGGCCCGTAGCTTGTTCTACCGCTGCGGCGGTCAAGCCGGTGCTGGCCTTGAAGGTCAGCCCCTCGAACTGCAATTCCAGATCATGATCCGTAAACCCATAGACCTGCCCGTCCGGTCGCGTGATGGCCCAGCACCGGCACGTAGTCGTCAGCCCGGTTTGCAGATGCGCTTGCAAGCTTTCCCGATCCACGCTCATCAGATACGCACCTCGACAACCGGTACATTGGGAACGTCGCCGGCCTGAAAGCTGGCAACGCTGGTTTGAATCTTGTCGGTGTCAAAACGCACGGGCACGTCAAACTCGAACCCCGCGGTGATCTCGACATTCTCGGGCGGCGGGTCGGCGAACATCACTTGCCCGCGCAGCAGATCAACCTCGAAATCCACCCCTTCGCGCATTTCATCCTGTTCCAGGCCCAACCGCACCGTACCCAGAACCGGCTTGGTGATGGGGCGCACATACTGGAATCCGCCCGAACTGTAGGTTTTAACAAGCTGAAATTCAGTCTTCACACCGTCTCCGCGCGCGATGACCTGATCGCCTTTGTCCACGTCAGCGGTTGCTGCACCGGATTTGTAGTCGGACCAGTCCTTCCAGCGGAACCCGAACATTTGGCCCTGCCGGGCCTCGAAAAACGAGATCAAAGTCTCGATATCATCCAGAGACCGCATCCCGAACCCAGCGTCATACCGCCTGCGCGAATGAGCCCAAGGGGTGTTGCGTTCTTCGAAACCATTGGCCAGCGTCACGATGTCCGTTCGCCGCTCCGGTCCGCCGACCGAGCCGAAACTCAGGCTGGCGGGAAATCTCACCTCGTGGAAATTCATGACCTGCTCCGTGATTTACCTATTGCGATTGCCGCGACCCAAGGCGCGGCTCATCTGTGCGGCGATCTGGCTTTGACTGCGTCGAAAGCCCTGCACGTCAGGTGTGGTGATGTTCATCACCACATTCACCGCTCCACCTCCGCCCGATGTGCGAACGCCCAGCTTGCCATCTGGTCCGCGCGCCAGAGGCATAATCGCCTCAGGGCCAGCCTCACCCATCAGGCCGGTCGCGCCGCGCATCGGGAAAGTCGTCGGGCCGGTGATCACCCCGCCATTGGCAAAGGGCATTACCCGGCCCTGGCTAAAACTGCCGCCGTCTGCAAAGGGCAGGATGCCTTGGACAAAACTGCCGACCCCGTTTGCCAGCAGGCCACCGAAATGATCCGTTACCGGCTTGATCGCCGCCGCGTAAGCTGCCTGAAACATTGAGTTCTTCAGGACACCCAGCGCGTCCGACAGGTTCATCCCATCCAGCAGCACGCCATCAAAGGCCCTCCGCAACCCGCCAGACATGCCGCGCTCCAGCGTGGCGACGTCCTTGCCAGTTTCCTCGAAGGCTGCGCTGATCCGCTTCATCTGGCTGTCAAATGCTGCCGCCATGGAAGCGGCATCGCCTAGCGCGTCGCCCAACGCCTCACCCCGCTCCTGAAGGTCGTCCAGCCCATCACGATCCGTCGTCATCACGCTCTCCTTGTTTCTTGTCCGGGTAGGCCGCCAGCAAAGCGTCCAGCCCCTTGCGGTTCATCGCAGGCATCCCTGCGCCCTGCCCCAGCATCAGCCGCAGCTCTGCCGGGGTCAGACGCCAGAACTGGTCCGGCGTCAGACGCAAGCCGGTCATCCCGGCCCGCATCAGGGTGGGCCAGTCGAACCCGCTCAACGATCCGGCACCATGAAGGCGCGGGCCAAAAGCTCGGCTGCAGCGCGGGCCCCTGCCATGGGGCCGCCATCGATCTCAGCCCGCAGCATGTCGGCACGCGATACATCCGCCCCACCGCCCCGCAGCCCCACCACGATCAGCGCCAAAACATCGCCGCTGGAATAGGCTCCGCCTTCGAACCGCTGCACCAGTTCCACCAACGTCCCGGTGCCCAGCTCCTGTTCCAGTTCCGCCAAAGCACCCAGCGTCAGCTTGAGCACCCGTCGCTGCCCATCGATGGTCAATGCCACCTCACCCGTCCACGGATTGGCCATCGGCTTACAGCGCCGTAAAGGTCAGAGCCCCGGCGCTGGCCAGGCTCATCTCATAGGTGGCCTCGCCGTTATGCGAGCCCGCATACTCGATGCCAGTCACCTGAAACGCGCCTTCGACAATGCCGAAATCGGGGATGATCACCTGGAAATCTGGCGTCCACCGTCAAAGAACAACTGACGCGCACGTTCATCGGTGCCTTCGTCCTTGAACACACCCGAGCCCGAGATCGAGGCCGATTTGACCCCAGCCCCCGACAGCAGCTCGCGCCATCCGCCCTGGCTTTCAAGGCTGGTGACATCCACACTTTCCGCGTTGAAACTGACCCGCGTGGCGCGCAGGCCCGCGATGGTCTCAAACAGGCCAGTGCCGTTCATATCCACTTTGACCAACAGGTCTTTTCCGTTCTGAGCAGCCATATGCTCTCTCCGTTGATTGCTTAGTCGTCTTCCACGCGGGCGCGGAATTTCAGGTCGATCTGGCGGATCGCGCCGCCCGTTCCCGTGCGCCGGGCGCTGGCACGTTCGAACCACAGCCCCACAAGGCGGCCCCGATCCAAGCTGAGTGCTGCGCCTTCCAGCGCGTCGCACACCGCGCCCGCCAACGTCTTGGCCGTTCCAAAGCCTGCGGCCTCGGACACCACCGACACAGTGAACCGATGCACAGCGCCCGCGCCTGACCGGTCTGAGGCATCGCGCACCTCTTCCGGGCCCAACGTCACATAGGTTTGGGGCACCGCACCCGCCGGAACCGCGTCATAGATCGCGCCGCCTGACAGCGTACTGACCTGAGCGTCACCGGACAGCTTTTGAAACACCGCCGCCTGCAATGCGGCCGAAACGCCATAACTCATGCTGCCACCTCTTCATCTGCAAAACAGGTCAGGTACTGGCCGCGCGGGTCGCGCTCGGCCACGGCGCGGATTACGAACCGGCGCGAGCCCTCAGAGAACCGCTGATCAGGGCTTGGGCGCATCGACGATCCCTGAGGCGCGCCGCGCACCACGATGCGATAGCCAACGCGCGAGATCGGAACGCCCGCAACAGACCGCTCGGACCCACTTCGCGCGGTGACCTCGGCCCAGACCGTGCCCAGGGCAGCCCATGTCTCGGTATAGCCACCCGCCCCGTCGGCACTGCGTACCGGCGCTTCAAGCACCAGTTTTCTGTTCAACCGGGGCGTCTTCATTGCGCCACCCCGGCACCAAAGCGCACAATCCGGTAGCGTTGGATCAGGCTGGTGACGCCAAAGGGCATACAGCCCGCGCCCAGCGCCGTCTCATCGCGGTATTCATAGTAATGCGCCGCCAGCAGCAGCACCGCCTGGCCCAGATCAGCGGGCAGAGCCCCCCAATCCGCAGCCATCCCGGCGGTAAATGCAATCTTGACCGACCCGCCCGTGGGAATGGTCGGCAGGCTTGCTCCGGCAGGACGCAGACGCGGGCGTTGGCTGTCTTGGGCCAGACGATATCGGCCACTGTCCACCACCGTGTCGGTGCCGGTTGCGTCGGTCACAGTTACCGCGCTGATCGCCGTGACAGGGGCCACCGGCAACACCTCAACCGCCGTATCGCGCCAGCTGTTCAGACCCCATGAAAACCCGCGCGAGATCAGCACCTTTCCAGTGCGCGCTTCAATCGCTGCAATCGCCGCCCGCAGAAAGCTTTTCAACACTTCATCTTGCACACTGTCTTCGGTGAAACCCGTTCCCAGCCGCAGATGAGCCTTGAACTGGTCCACCGGCAGCGCCGCATCCGCGATGGCGGTTTCTTCGATCAACATCATCCATTCACTCCGCAATCTCGGACCCCACCGGGGCCGTAACTTCAGGAATTGACGGGCACGCGCCGCCCCACGTTGCTCGGACGGAGGGGAGCAGCTAGACAACGCAAGGGATCTCACCCCGGCACGCACCCGCCGCCCCGGGGGGCCAATGGCCCCCCGAGGATTCAGCCCGCTTTAGGCGGTGCCGAATTTCACCAGCTTGATCGCGGCAAAGTCGCTCACGTCGCCGCCGACGCGCTTGGTCGCGTAGAACAGGACATGCGGTTTGGCGCTGAACGGGTCGCGCAACACGCGCAGGTCGGGACGCTCGGCAATGGTGTAACCCGCCTGAAAATCACCAAACGCGATCGAGAAACTGTCGGTGCCCGCATCCGGCATGTCCTCGGCGATCAGCACCGGATAACCCATCAGGCGCGCAGGCTCACCCGCCGCCAGACCGTCCGACCACAGGAAGCGGCCATCGCTGTCCTTCAGCTTGCGGATCAGACCCGCGGTTTTCGAGTTCATCACGAATGTGCCGTTCACGCGGTACTGCGCACCCAGCGCGTAAACCACATCGACAATCGCATCCGCATCAACACCGCCGTCGATGCCGGTGGGCACGTAGCCAATGTTGCCCCAGTCCCAAACGTCATTGTCGACCTTGGTGTGGCTCAGGATACCTTTGGGCTTGTCTGCCCCATCACCGTTGATAAAGGCCGAAGCCTCAGCTCGCGCGAACTTGTCGGCGATGCGCCCGGCCAGCCAGCCTTCGACGTCAAAGGCGCTGTCGTCCAACAAACGCTGCGAGGCTTTGGGCAGCGCGCTCAGCTCGTGCAGCGGGATCGAGATGCGGTCAATCGACGGGGTTGCCGTCTCGGTCGCGGCGGCGTTCTCATCGGCCCAGCCTGCGCCCACGTCCGTGTGGTCGATCAGCACGTCGAACGAGTTCGCCTCGACATTCACGACCGACGCAATCGAGCGGATCGAGGCGGTGGATTTCAGCACCGACTTGATCATTTCAGCGGTCTGCGGGTCGACCAGATAGCCGCCATCGCTGTTCACGGCGCTGGACAGGGATTTCGATTCCATCTCAAGCCCGCGCAGGCCGTCATCCTCGCCCGAACGCACATAGGCGTCGAAAGCTTTTTGATGCGGTGCGCCGTCCTCAATCGAGGCCGCAAGGTGCGGACGCGCCGCGATGGTAGATTTACGATCCAGCATGGTCAGTCGCTCTTCTGTCTGTTGCAGTTGGGTTTTCACGTCGGCCTTGAGGCCCCTGAATTCATTCACGAAGCCAGCCATCGCCTGCTTCACCTCCTGAACCAGGGGCGCACCCTCTCCGGTCAAGGCCGGGGTTTCGGTCTTGCTCATCAGCACTTCCATTTCTTGGGTGGGGGTTGAGGCGCGCTAGGTCCGCGCCAGCTCCTGCCGGGCGGTGTTGAACACCTCGGCAATACTGCGCCAGGTGTCTTGCGCGTCAGGCTCAACGCCCTTCGCCGCCACCCGCGCACTGGGCAGCATCGGGAACGTCACCAAGGACACCTCCCACAGCTCCAGTTCGGTGAGGACCCGCTGGCCCTTGTCATTCTTCACGGCCTGCTTGGTGCGATAGCCGATCGACAGGTCATCCATTGCGCCTGCACGGATCAGCTCGGCCGCCTCACGGCCTTTTTGCGTGGCCTCTAGCAGACGCCCTTTGACCCAGAGGCCCCGGTCATCCTCACGCACCTCGTCCCAGACGCCGATGGGTTGCGTCGGATCATGCTGCCACAGCATCTTGACCCGCTGCCCAGCTTTCGCCAGACCGTCAAGCGAGCCGCGATACGCCCCGCGTTGCACGACGTCGCTGCCCTGATCGACCTGTCCGAATAGGCTGGCATAACCCTCGATCACCGCATCATCCCTTACCGAAAGCCCGTCTCCGAACCGTGCGAATTTGTGTTCCAAATCCATGAACACCTCCTCGTAAGCCTCTGATTTTACGGCGCCGCCGCAAGGAATGACTGAAACACCTGCGCCAGGATCACTGCCGCGACGCCATAGACCGTCAGCCACAACCGTTTCTCCAGCCGCTCCATCATTTCTTCGATCTGATCCAGCCTGCGGCACAAATGGTCGTGCTGGATCTCGGCCACCCTCTCATGCGCGGCCAGACGCAGGCCCGGCGCGCAATCGAACGGGGGATACCCCTCAGCCATCCGCGCGCTCCGGCAGCCCCAGCAAGGCGCGCTTTTCAGCGTCGGACAGGAAGTCGGCGCCATTGACCCGCGCCCATTGCGCATCGCGTTCCGCCGACAGCGCAGGCACCTGATCCAGATCGGGCTTCAGCACCAGATCCTCGCCGGTGTACCCCACCAGCCACTCCGACACCGCCGCCGCCACCCGCGTCACCAGAGGCAGCACGGTCAGGCGGTAAAACGCCCGATTGGCCTCTTGATAGTTCGAATAGGTCGCGTCCCCTTGTATCCCCAGCAACATCGGCGGGACACCGAAGGCCAGCGCGATCTCGCGGGCGGCGGCTTCCTTGGTCTTTTGAAACTCCATATCGGACGGCGAAAAGCCCATCGGCTTCCAATCCAGCCCCCCTTCCAGAACCATCGGACGACCTGCATTGCGCGCCCCGCGATAGTTCTGCTCGATCTCATCCGACAATCGCCGGAACTGATCCTCGGCCATCACCCCATGGCCATCGCCCTTCCACACCAAAGCCCCCGAAGGCCGCGCCGCGTTGTCGAGCAGCGATTTTGACCACCGCGACGCGCTGTTATGCACATCAATCGCCATCGCCGCCGCCTGCATGGGCGAAAAGCCATAATGGTCATCCTGAGGGTGGAAAGATTTGATGTGACAGATCGCATCCGCAGGGAAGCGGTGTGTCTTGCCGCCCGCCGTGTAATCATACGCCTTGGGCCAACCATCCGCACCCGGCACCACGCTCATCCGGTCAGAACGCAGGACGTGCAGCTCAAGCGGCAAGCCTTCTTCGGCCTGCACGGCCTCGACATAGGCATTGCCCGACAGCAACAACTGCCCGAACAAAGCCTCCATCAACTCCGCCCGCCCCTGCGCCGCGTTAGGGCGACGCATCAACGACAGGATCGGATGCGCATCATAGCGCTGCGCCTGATCCTGCAGGACCAGAGGCAGCGCCGCCGCCGCCTCGGCAATCAGCTTGACCGACCGAAACCCCACCGGGTTGCCCGAAAACCCCGTGCGGGTCAACGACACCGCGTCCCGAGGGCTCCACGCCACGCGCCCGCCTGTCTGCCACGCCACCACGGGACCCGCCGCGCTGGCCTTCGCATCGGGCGCTTCGCCCGCCGATCCACGACGCAAGAAATCGAATACCATCTGTGCTCCTTTCTGCCGCTGCTCTGCCCGGCTTGTTGAAAGGAGTTATGCAGGAAAGAAGTTTAAGCCTTGGGAATGGGGCGTACGGGGGTTGGGCAACGGTGGCATTATCGTGTGGTTACGACGTTTTACCTGCCATGATAAAAACACGTGACATGAATGTCAGAAAATCTGTATCAACCTAACATGTTGATTGAGTTCTTTAAAAAAGTTGGCAGTTCGAAATGGTTGCCGTGGATCGGGTTAACTCCAATCCTGATTTTCTTAGTTTGCGCGATTATTGTCGGAGAAGGTCTCCTTGGTATCGCAGGTGTAGCCTTTTTAGCCAGCATGCCTTTAGGTGTCGCGGTGGGTGGGTTTGCCGCGCATCGTTTGAGCAGGAAATTGTTCCCACGTAAGCCCGAGATCGAACATAGGCTTACCCAATCGCTTTCGGCACTCGGGTTTCTTTCGTTGCCTTCTTTCGTCGGATGGGCGGCCAATTCTTACTTGGATGCAGGAATCGACATGTATTCTCTGAAAACACATTTGTTTTGGGCTTGCGTCGTAAGTGGCGGCTTTTTTCTGATCAATCCAAGTTCATCAAAGACTTAGCTTGTCGTTCGGTAAAAAAAACCAAAGCTGACAAATCCGAACGCCTCGTCTAGTCAAGCTGTGACGAACCAGACTTTCCAAAAGCCTTCACAAACTCCGCACCCTAGGCCTCCGATACCCCCCCGCAGGCCCCACAACCAACTCATGCAGCGCCCAGACCAGCGCGTCGACCCGGTCAGGCGAGCCCGGCCCCTCATACCCGCGCGCCGTCATCTGGCACATCTGTTCCTCCAGCGCGTCCAGCCCTGCCACATGGCAAACCCGCCCCTGCTCGTACAAGGCCGCCATAGGCTCGGCCCGCGCGACCTTGCCGCGTGAGGCCCGCACCGCCCGATAAGGGACCAGAGGGTCCACCTGCCGCACCACCTCTTCCACCAATTGCCCGCCCTGATTGACCTCGGCCACCAGCCGTTCGGCCCCGAACTCATCCATCGCGCCAATCGCCGCCTGCGCCCAGCCCGCCGGGCCAACGCCCTGCACCGTCCGGTCGGCCAGCACATAGGCCCGCCAGTCCTCGGGCGCGCCCTGTAGCTGAGCCCCCACGACCACAATCCCGCAAGCATCCGCGTCCGCCCCCGCCGTCACCGCCGGGTCCAGCGCCACGACGATGCGATCCAACGCAGGCACCCGCGCGCACCGCGCCGCCTCCAGCATCGAGCCGGTCCACAGCGCGCCCTCAGCATCCGACAGCAGCACCCCGTCCAACTCCTGCCGCCCCAGCCGCGTCCCCGCATAGCGCGCGCGCACCTCGTCCAGAAACGAATCCGCCAGATTGGCCCGGTTCGCCTCGGTCGGTGCATGGGTCTGCACGGTGGAGGGCGACGCCAATAAATTCTTCAAAACCTTCACATTACGCGGTGTGGTGGTCACGCAGACCCGAGGCCGATCCCCCAACCGCAGCGCAAACTGCAACATATCCCAGGTCTCGCCCGCCTTCTTCCACTTGGCCAGCTCATCCACCCAGGCCGCATCGAACTGCGGGCCCCGCAGCCCCTCAGGATCATGCGCCGAAAACGCCTGCGCCTCGGCCCCGTTTGGCCAGATCAGCTTGCGCTCCGACGCTTTCCACACCGGCCGACGATCCGGGGGCGAGCATTGCAATATGCCGCTATCGCCAAAGATCATCACATCGCGCACCTGATCAAAGGTCTCCCCAACCAGCGCCACCCGGCTGGCCTCGCCCTTGTCCAGCGGCTTGGACCCTTCGACCATCGACCGCACCCATTCTGACCCCGCCCGCGTCTTGCCAGCCCCGCGCCCGCCCATGATCACCCAGGACCGCCAGTCACCCTCGGGCGGTAGTTGATGCGGCAGCGCCCAAAATTCAAACAGGAAAGGGAGGGCACACAACCCCCCCTCCCCGATCTCACTCAGAAATCTGTCCCTCACCGCAGCATCGGCGGAGGCGAGCCAGCCTGCACCCGATTTCAAATCGAGCGCGCTCAAGGTCGAGCGCGTATCCCCCTTGGGCAATTCCGGCTTGTCTGTGATGTTGTTCGACAAAGCTTGTCTCCACTTTCTGACAACTTCGGATCAGCCCCTCTAACTGACCCAGTTGTTTTGCCGTTCCGGCAAGATCTGCATCCTCCCCGGTTCCGATTTGCCTGCGCAGTTCTTCTGCTGCTTGGCGCAAACCGCGAATAGATGTTTCCAGCGACTGCAACAGTTCCGCCGTCTGGGACATCCGCTCTTCCGGGGTAATTAAAGTCATGTGTGCCTGTGACCTCATGCGTGAGTTTTCTCCGCACGAGAGAAACGAAAAAACGACCGCCGGGTTGCCCCGCGGCCGTTGCTCATTTCTTCTAGCATGACACAATCAATACGACAAAAAGCACGCAAAGTCAATATGTTGCGCAACACCCATGCAACAGGAACCGCACTGCCTGTTAAGACTGTTGGCGTTTGATCTGTCTATCCAGCGGTAAACTCGCTCAACCCCGAGCGATCTCCAGCACAGCGGCACTCACAATCAGCACTGCCCCCGTGGCCTCGCGCAGTCCAAAGGGCTCGCCCGAAAATACAGCAGCCGAAATCAGGCCGACCACAACCTCGCTCATCAACAACAACCCCACCCGAGCCGGTGTCAGTAAGGTCGCGGGCCAGATCGTCAGAAAGATCATCGGCAGAGTGTACAGCACCGACAGTATCGCAATGGGCAGCACACCGACAACAATCGCGCTTTGCTCTTGCACCCCGCCTGCGCTGAACACCAGGCTGATCAGCGACAGCAGCAGAGCCCCAGTAATAAACGCAAAAACCTGCCCCGGAACCGAAATGCCCGAGGAGCGATACAAACCCAGCGTGCCCACCGCCCAAGCCATGCCGGATACCAGCGCCGCCCAATCTCCGACATTGCTGGGCCAAGGGATGCCATGGCCGCTGCCAAGGACGATCGCCATTCCGCCAAGGCCGGATATCAACCCCAAAACGCGGGCTCTGGTCAGACGCTCGCCAAGAAAAACCCGGCCTAAGATCGTGCCCCAAACCGGCGTCAGGTAGAACAGCAGGATGGCTCGAACGACATCCGTATAGACCAGACTGATCGTGAACAGACCAAAGGCCGCACCCGTGAACATGCCGCTGAACATCAAATCCTGCCAGCGCCGTGCCAAACCATGCCGGTCGCGCCACAAAAGCGGCAAAAGGAAAAGCAGCGCTGCCGAATACATCACGATCCCCGGCCAAGCCCCTTCCAACCCCTGATCCACGAAGTAGCGGACAGGGATCCAGTACAGTCCCCACATCATACCGCCAAGAACCAGGGCACCACTGGCGAGCTTGAGGCTATGGCCCTGCTGTGCACTTCCCGTCATTCCCAACCCCAAACTTCGCCTCGCAATGTTACGACGCGCTGAACCGCCACTCGGAAATCGATGGCTCAAACTGATTGAGAACGCCAGCAGAATCTAGAACTCCGACCGCCAGTCCATCAGACAAATACTTGACAATGCCCGCGCCAACGCTCATGTGCCGTCCATCAGCGCCGCCGCGTGAGCATCCGGGCCTTTGCCCCCACGGCGCACCATATCTCTCCTGGTTCCCCTTCACGCAGGGTTCTTGATGCGATGGCCGGATGGCGCAGGATACGCCTGTGCGTCCCGAGGTCTCGCTAAACCCTGCCTGCCGCGCTTTTGCGCGGTCACACGCATCCGCGCGCAAAGTTGCGGATATCAAAGGATTATTACGTGTTCGACTTCGACATGCTGGGCCTTGCCCCGGCTTTGAATGACGCCCTGAAACGGGCAAACTTTACTCAACCCACACCGATCCAAAACCAGGCCATCCCAATGGCGCTGAATGGACATGACATTCTTGGGCTGGCCCAGACCGGCACTGGTAAAACGCTGGCCTTTGGTCTGCCGCTGATTGATCACCTTCTGGCGCAACCGGCCAAACCTGCCCCCAAGACAGTCAAGGCGCTGATCCTTGCCCCGACGCGCGAACTGGTGAACCAAATCGCTGACAGCCTGCGTACCCTCACGCAAAAGACAAAACTACGCGTCGCCGCCGTTGTTGGTGGGCAATCAATCGGCAAGCAGATTTCGTTCCTATCGCGCGGCACCGATATTTTGGTCGCCACCCCGGGACGACTGATCGACCTGATGGAGCGTGGAGCCGTCGATCTTGGTTCTGTGCGCCATCTGGTGCTGGACGAGGCTGATCAAATGCTGGACATGGGCTTTATCCACGCGCTCCGCAAAATCGCGCCCGCTTTGGGCACGCCGCGCCAGACGATGCTGTTCTCGGCCACTATGCCCAAGCAGATGGAGGAGCTAAGCCAGTCCTACCTCACCAACCCGCAGCGCATACAGGTGTCGCCTCCTGGCAAGGCGGCGGACAAGATCACTCAGTCCGTGCACTTCCTGTCCCGCGCGGACAAGCCCCGCAAGTTGCGTGAAATCCTCTCGGCCGACTTGGACGCTCTGACGCTAGTCTTCGCCCGCACGAAACACGGGGCTGAGCGGTTGATGAAGGACCTCGTTCGGGATGGCTTCAATGCAGCCTCGATCCACGGAAACAAAAGCCAAGGTCAGCGGGATCGCGCCATCAAGGCGTTCCGCGCTGGCGAGATCAACATCCTCGTCGCGACAGACGTTGCTGCGCGTGGCATCGACATCCCCGGCGTAGCCTATGTGATCAACTATGACCTGCCCGAGGTGCCCGATAATTATGTCCACCGCATCGGTCGCACTGCCCGCGCAGGGCGCGAGGGTGAAGGCATCGCCTTCTGCGCCCCGGATGAACTGGACCAACTGAAGCAAATCCAGAAGCTGATGAAGATCGACATTCCGGTCGCCAGCGGCACCATGCCCGAATTCGCCGAGCCCAAAAAGCCGCGCAAACAGGGCGGTTTTCGGGCGCGTAGGCCACAGGGGGGTAACACATCTTCCAAGCCTTCGGCGTCTAAACGGCGGCGTCCGCGCAGACGCCCCGCTGCGTAAAAAAGAAAGGGCCGCGATTTCGACGCGGCCCTTTTTTTCTTAGTTGCCCGAACTGTTTCTCTCGGCCTCAATCTCGCGCCACTTGGCGACGTTTCGATTGTGCTCGTCCAGCGTTTCGGCAAAAGCGTGCCCACCAGTTCCATCCGCGACGAAGAACACAAAGTTTGTCTCCTCCGGTGCCACGGCGGCCTCAAGACTGGCCAGCCCCGGATTGGCAATCGGGGTCGGTGGCAGACCGTCAATCACATAGGTATTCCAAGGTGTTGCGCGGCGCAGTTCACTGCGGCGCAAGCCACGCCCCAGCGTGCCCTTGCCCTCGGTCACGCCATAGATAACCGTCGGGTCCGTTTGCAGTTTCATACCCCGCTCCAACCGGTTCACGAAGACGCTGGCCACTTGCCCACGCTCATGCGGGACGCCGGTTTCCTTTTCGATGATCGAAGCCAGAATCAACATCTCTTCGGGGTTTGAGATCGGCAGATCATCCTGACGGCTTTCCCAGATCGCGTTGATCCGAAGTTGCTGCTTGTCCTGCATCCCCTTCAGCACGGCGGTCCGGTCGGCTCCGCGCGCAATGTCGTAGCTGTCAGGCGCCAACATCCCCTCGGCGGGTATCTCAGCCACCTCGCCCGTCAACGCGTCGATCTGCTTCAGCCCTTCGACCACCTGCCACGAGGTCACACCCTCGGCCACCGAAACACGATAGCGCGTATCCGCATCTTCGCGTTTATCGGTATAGGCGGCAGGCACCTCGTCCGAGGTCACATCAAAAGTCGCAATCTCATCAAAATCCAGCGTCGCCGGATTCAGCTCGCGCACGCGGGTCTGAATTCGGGTGACGCCGATGCGATATTCGATCTCCGACCCGCAGGTGCTGGCACCGCTGCTGGTGATCTCATCTATGATCTGTTCCATCGACGCGCCTTCGCGCACCAGAAAGCTGCCAGCCTTAAGCTGGGGGGCCTTGTCGGTATAGTCTGCCGCCATCCGAAACAGCACGGCGCTGGTGATGGCGCCTTGCTCTTGCAGCTGTTGGCTGACCGCACCCATGTTCGAACCGCGCTGGACCTGAAGGCAGATCGCAGTTTCAAGCGGGCCCGCGTTTTTGTAACGGGATTGCCCCCACAAGATCAGACCACCCATCAGGAACAAGCCAACCACCAAAACGGTCAGCATGTTCGATGCAAGGGCCCGCCACATTTAACTGACCTTTCCGAAGATCACGCTGGCATTGGTACCACCGAACCCAAAAGAATTCGACAGGGCCACGTTGATCTCACGCTCGCGCTTGGCGTTGGGGGCGAGGTCAATCGGCGTCTCGACAGCCGGGTTGTCCAGGTTGATCGTAGGCGGTGCAACCTGATCGCGGATTGCCAGGATCGAGAAGATCGCCTCGATTGCGCCCGCCGCGCCCAGCAGGTGGCCGGTCGCCGATTTGGTCGAGGTCATGGTCGCATTCGCCGCGTGATCGCCCAGCAGGCGTTCGACCGCGCCCAGTTCGATCGTATCCGCCATGGTCGAGGTGCCATGCGCGTTGATATAGTCCAGATCTTTCGGCTCCAGCCCGGCGCTGCGTAGCGCGGCTTTCATCGAGCGCTCGGCCCCGTCACCATCCTCGGATGGAGCCGTGATGTGATAGGCGTCACCGGACATGCCATAGCCCAGCACCTCGGCGTAAATCTTCGCCCCCCGCGCCTTGGCGTGTTCATATTCTTCCAGCACGACAATGCCCGCACCTTCGCCCATGACGAAGCCGTCGCGGTCGATGTCATAAGGGCGGCTGGCTTTCTTGGGATCATCGGCATATTTGGTCGACAATGCCTTGCACGCGTTGAACCCGGCAATTCCGATCTCACAGATGCAGCCTTCGCCGCCGCCCGCAACCATGACATCCGCATCGCCTGCACGAATGATACGGCTTGCATCGCCAATTGCATGGGCACCGGTCGAGCAAGCAGTCACGACCGAATGGTTCGGCCCTTTGAACCCGCGACGGATCGACACCTGACCCGAGGCCAGATTGATCAGCGCGCCAGGAATAAAGAAGGGCGACACACGGCGGGGGCCCTTGTCACGGATCAGATTGGCGGTATCCGCGATAGACCCAAGCCCACCAATACCCGAGCCTATCAGAACACCCGTGCTCAAGCGCGCTTCTTCATCTTCAGGCATCCAGCCAGCGTCTTCGCAGGCCATATCGGCAGCCGCAATCGAGTACAGGATAAAGTCCTCAATCTTGCGCTGTTCTTTCGGCGACATCCAATCGTCGGGGTTGAACGTTCCGTTCGTGCCATCACCGCGTGGAACCTCGCAGGCATAGGTCGTCGTGACCCCACTGCCTTCGGCATCAAACTGAGTGATCGGGCCCGCACCGGATTCTCCGTCCAACAGCCGCGACCAGGTTTCCTCGACCCCGCTGGCCAACGGAGTGACCAATCCCAGACCGGTTACAACGACTCTGCGCATGAAATGCCTCTTGCCTGCTTCGTGTTTAAGAAACGCTCATACCCCGGCGTAGGGGCCGGGGGCAAGAGCAAGGGCGCATTCAGCCCAGAACCAGTTATCATCATGTGCGTCGCACAGACACCGAAAAACAAAAACCGCCCCCTCAGGTCGTTTGAGAGGGCGGCAAATTCATGATGGAAGTGATTTTACTGGAATTCGGCCACCGGCTCATGTGCGGTCGAGGCCACAGCCAGTGCATCCGACAGCTCCAGCGTCTTGCGGAACAACGCCCGCCCTACAATCGCTCCCGAAATGTTTGGGATATAGGCCAGGCGCGAGATATCGTCGGCCGTGCGTACAACACCGCTGGCGATGACAGGCGTGCGCGATTTCTCAGCAACCCCCGAGATCAGACCCAACTGCGCCTCGACATCTTCCATGTCGCTGTCGATATCTGTCACCAGAATTGCGGCAAACGGAGTATCGGCGAAGGCTTCGATATAAGCTTCGGCGGTAAATGCGCTTTGGCTGCGCCAACCTTCGGTCATCACGTGACCTTGCCAGACATCGACCGCCAGAACGATCTGATCCGGATACAGCTTTGCCAGCTCTTTTACCAGATTTGGGTCCCAGGCGGCCAATGTACCGATGACGATCCGACCCGCGCCCTTGTCGATCCAATGTTCGACCTGCTCACGGGTGCGCATGCCGCCCGCCAACTGCACCGGGATCTCGGCCGAGCGGATGATCTCTTCGACCAATTCCGCATTAGTATCACGCCCTTCGATGGCGTCGAAGTCCGTCAGGTGCATCCATTCCGCCCCTGCGGCAGCCCAGCTACGGGCTGTTTCGGCAGGGTTCACGTGCCAGATCATAGCTTCGTCCAGGCGGCCCTTGTCCAGTGTGACACACCGGCCGTTCTGCAATTCCATCGTGGGGTAAATCCTCATGAGCCTGATCCTCCGCTCAATCCTTGTGCTATACCCCAGTATCATAGCCGAAGAAATTACCCGTGCGGCAACCAGTTTCGGCAAACCACGGGCATTTTGCGGCATCGCAGCACGGGGATCAGTGACGTGTCGGTGGACCTGTTCGACGCATCAATTTTACCGCAGTTCCTTGATAATCGCAGTCGCGCAGAGGCTGGTACCCCAGTTTTTCCGCCAATCTTTGCGAAGTCTCATTTTCGGAATTTATCATTGCAACCAATGGCCCCGGCATGATGCGGTCAAACCAGTCATGCGCGGCCTGAGCGGCCTCAAGCCCCATGCCCTGTCCCTGTGCCTCGGGGGCCAGAACCCAACCTGCCTCGGGAAAACTGTCAAAATCCTCGCCCAACGCACGGTTGCCATAGAAAAAGCCGGCCTGCCCAATCATCTGCCGATTCGATTGCTGAATCACTGCCCACTGACCAAACCCGGCCATCTGCCAATGCCCGGCATTGCGCAAAAACGAATCCCACGCTTCGCCACGCGATCGCGGTTTGCCGCCAATATGCCGCACGACACACGGGTTACGCCAGATCTCGGCGAACCGGTTGAAATCCTCAGGCCGCATGGCGCAAAGCGTCAAGCGTGCCGTGTTTATCATCGGGGTGGATCGTATCATGCCCTGCCCGCTCTGAAATTTTTGCCTCAGCGGAAAGCGTGCGTGCGAAATGTACATCTGACAAGCCTGAATACGCGTCATGCAACAAAAAACGGCGCCTCCGTTGCCCGGAAGCGCCGCTTTCATAAGATTTCGAAGGTCTTAGGACGCTTCAGATATGAATTTGACGGCGTCGCCAAAGGTCTGGATGGTCTCGGCTGCGTCATCAGGGATCTCGATGCCGAACTCTTCTTCGAAGGCCATAACCAGCTCAACGGTGTCCAGGCTGTCTGCGCCCAGATCGTCGATGAAGGAAGCGTTTTCCGCTACTTTGTCTTCTTCAACACCCAGGTGCTCAACAACGATCTTCTTAACGCGATCTGCGACGTCGCTCATGTCTATTCCTCATTCCATTTCAGGGCATAGTGCCCGGTTCTGCCCTTGCCCGCTCAGGCTGGCCTTGATGTGCCCGTCTGGGCGGTTTGGGTTCCCGATTGCCGGGAAACTAGAAGGCCGACCCTATGGCCGACCCCCGAATTGATGCGCCGCCTATAGCACAGACAACGCCCAAGGCAAACGCTTTCGCGCCTGCCCCGACAGGTGGTCACAACATGGCCATACCGCCGTTTACATGCAAGGTGGTTCCGGTCACATATCCGGCCTCGGGGCTGGCAAGGTACAGAACTGCCGCAGCAATTTCCGATGCATCCCCCATACGTCCGGCCGGGACCTGACCCAGAATGCCCGCCTTCTGATCGTCGGTCAGCTTGTCGGTCATCGCCGTAGTAATAAAGCCCGGAGCCACCGCATTGGCCGTGATTCCGCGACTTGCAACCTCGTATGCCAGCGACTTGGTCATCCCGACCATCCCCGCTTTGGACGCCGCATAATTCGCCTGACCGGGGTTGCCCGTCGCGCCCACCACGGACGAGATGTTGATGATCCGACCCCAACGCGCCTTCATCATGCCGCGCAGCACGCCTTTGCAAAGTTTCGCGGTCGAGGTCATGTTGACGTCGATTACGCTCTGCCATTCGTCATCCGACATACGCATGAACAGGTTGTCGCGGGTGATACCCGCGTTGTTGACCAGAATATCGACCGACCCCATCGCATCCGCCGCCTGCTTGGGCAGTGCGGCCACAGCCTCAGGGTCGCTCAGGTTACAGGGCAGCACGTGGGCACGGTCGCCCAACTCAGCGGCCAGCGCCTCAAGCGGTTCAATCCGTGTGCCGGAAAGCGCCACCGTAGCACCGGCAGCGTGCAGAGAGCGCGCGATCTCACCACCGATCCCGCCCGAGGCACCGGTGATCAGTGCGTTCTTACCTGTCAAATCAAACATTCTCTTATCCTTTAGCTACGCGCCACGCGACGCGCGGTGTCTTACGATTCGGCTTGTGTCACATTCTGCACGTCATCTGGCGTGCCGACAGCTTTACCCGCGATCGAACGGTCGATTTTGCGGATCATCCCGGACAGAGCTTTCCCTGCCCCGATCTCCCACGTCTCGGTCACGCCCTGCGCGGCCATAAACTGCACGCTTTCGCGCCAGCGGACCGAGCCGGTGACCTGCTCGACCAGTAACTGTCGGATCAGATCGGGGTCACTGACTGCTTCGGCGCGTACATTGGCAATCAGCGGCACGGCAGGCGCTTTGATTTCAACCCCTGCCAAAGCTTCGGCCATCACGTCGGCAGCAGGCTGCATCAGCGCACAATGGAAAGGCGCGCTGACAGGCAGCATGACGGCCCGCTTGGCGCCCTTTTCCTTAGCAATCTCGGCCGCACGTTCCACAGCGGCCTTCGCGCCCGAGACCACAACCTGCGTAGGGTCATTGTCGTTTGCAGCCTGACAAACCTCACCTTGCGCGGCCTCGTCCGCCACGGCGCGCACGGCCTCAAGGTTCAACCCAAGGATCGCCGCCATCGCACCTTCGCCCACCGGCACGGCGCTTTGCATCGCCTGACCACGGGTCCGCAGAAGACGCGCAGTATCTGCAACCGACAGCGCACCAGAAGCGGCCAGCGCGGAATATTCCCCCAGCGAATGCCCGGCCACAAAGGCTGCATCGGTGACTGAGACGCCCTCGGCCTCCAGCGCCCTCATTGCCGCCATTGACGTTGCCATCAACGCAGGTTGTGCGTTTTGGGTCAGGGTCAATTCAGCAATATCGCCGTCCCAAATCAGGCCGCTCAGCTTTTCGCCCAGGGCTTCGTCCACTTCGTCGAACACCGCCTGAGCAGCGGGGTAAGCCTCGGTCAGAGCTTTGCCCATTCCGATGGTCTGGGCGCCCTGCCCCGGGAAAACAAATGCGCGTGTCATTGCAACCTCTTGGATGACGTTAGGTTGCGGCGGGGTGTAAACTGTGTGATCGCGCGGCACAAGCATTGCCTGATCTCTGCACAAAGGCACCGTATCTGTGCGCCCTGCGCCCTTGAGTCCTGCCCTCACGGCGATAGGTTGAACCCAACCATCTTTTCGCCGGAGCACCCGATGCCCTCGACCAACACGTTTTCCAGCTATGGCAGCGTCACCAAGACCTTCCACTGGCTGACCGCCCTGCTGATCTTCACCGCCTTTCCGCTGGGCTATTTCGCCAATGATCTGGCGCAGGCCATATATGACCCGAACATCCCGACGACCGAGGATGACATCACCCGCGCGGCGCGCCTATTCTCACTGCACAAAACATTGGGCGTTGCCGTCTTTTTCGTAGCCCTTGCTCGCATTCTCTGGGCCCTGACCCAAACCAAACCCGGCCTACTGAACGCCGACAATAAGCCCGAGGCCTTTGCTGCCGAAACCGTGCATTGGCTGCTTTACGGCTCGTTGGTGCTGGCACCGCTGACCGGCTGGATACACCACGCCGCAGCCGAAGGGTTCGCGCCGATCCTTTGGCCCTTTGGTCAAAACCTGCCGCTAGTCCCCAAATCCCAGCATCTGGCCGAATTCACCGCCAGCCTGCACTGGCTGTTCGTCTGGACCCTAGGTGGCGCGCTTGTGCTGCATATTGCCGGGGCGCTGAAACACCACGTCATCGACAAAGACAGCACATTGCGGCGTATGCTGCCTGGCTCAGCCCAGGCCCCCGAGCCCCCGGCCCAACACCATTCGAAGACACCCGCGCTTGCCGCGCTCGTCGTCTGGGGTGCGGTTTTGGTCGGCGGCTGGGGCATCGGCGCGTTCAGCCATCACTCTTACGCTCAGGGCGAAGCCACGGCACTGGCCGAAGTCCAATCGGACTGGCAGGTTCAGGAAGGAACTCTGGGCCTTACCATCAACCAGCTGGGTAGCCCAGTCACCGGTAGCTTCCAGGACTGGACGGCCGCCATAGCCTTTGATGAGCCCGCCGAGCCCGGTTTGGCCGGTTCGGTCGAGGTGACGATCTCAATCCCGTCGCTCAGCCTAGGCACGGTCAGTGATCAAGCTATGGGCGCGGATTTTTTCGACAGCGCACAATATCCCACGGCGCTGTTTAAGGCAGATCTATTCAAAACCGAAACCGGGTATGAGGCACGCGGCCCCTTGACCATCCGCGACAAGTCCTTGGACCTTGTGCTGCCGTTCACTCTGGATTTGCAAGGTGACACCGCGACGGTTTCTGGTGAATTGGAGTTGAACCGCATGGATTTCGATGTGGGCACATCGCAACCCACCGAAGCTTCACTGGGCTTCGCAGTCACTGTAAGCGTCGAGCTGACTGCTACGCGCGGTGAATAGCGGCGAACAAACGAAAACCGCCGAGGCAAAAAGCTCCGGCGGTTTCGATTCTAGAATAGTAGCCTTATTTACTCGGCTTTCTGCGCCTCGACCGAGATCTGAACATTAACCTCGTCACCCACGAAGGGTGCGAACTGACCCAGATCGAAATCGCTGCGGATCAGAGTGGTCGTCGCGTCGAAGCCAGCCCACGGCTTGCCTGCCATCGGATGCTCACCCGCCTGGTTCAGCTTGGCGTCCAGTACGACCGATTTGGTTACACCATTCATGGTCAAATCGCCGGTGATATTGGCGGTGTTCTCGCCTGTCACTTCGATGCTGGTGGACGTGAAGGTGACAAGATCGCCTTCAGCGGCTCCGAAAAAGTCTTCGGTCATGAAGTGATCTTCGCGCGGTTTCCAGCCCGTGAACATCTCGATAACGGGCATCGAAACCGTCACGCTGGACGCAGCCGGGTTTTCCTTGTCGAACAGGATCTCGCCTTCAAAGCCCGAGAACATGCCATAGGTGGTCGAAAAACCAAGGTGGTTATAGTTGAAAATGACCTGGCTGTGGCTTGGGTCCAGAACGTATTTCTCGGCACTTGCAAACGCCGAAGTCGCCGACACGGCCAGTGCAGCAGCAAGAAGGATGGGTTTCATGACAAACTCCGCAATGTTGTGGATGCAAACCTGTTGGGTTGCTCGGCAACGAAAATGTGCCGCCAAGGGGCGGCACACAAGCTTTATTCGCTCACAACTTCTGTTCCTATATGAACAGAATAAAATTCAGGCGAAGATTGTTACACTTCCACTCAATTGACCCTTGAGCGCTCGGCTGACATCCGCCGACTGCAGGGGCAGCTTCATCAGCAGGCTGCCATCGACATCAAACAGTTCGACTTGATCATCGCTGAATTTGGCACCGCCTAGCGTGTCATAGCTGCGGCGCAGAACCGTTTGCGGGCGGCCGTTTTCGTTCTTTTGCAGAACGCGGACTTCGCGACGGATCGGGTCAAAATAGGCATCGGGACGCGAGTCCAGCATCTGAATGGTCAGCAGACTGACACCAACGATCAGGAAAGCAAGCGACGCTGCCATCTTGATCGGCCAAACTTCGGCGGCCATGGCCGAACCCGGTGCCAGCCACATGGAAAAGGACATCACGATCAGAAAGGCACCAACCATGCGCGCCAAAATCATGCGCACTTTCCAGTTCGGAGCGAATGTGATCAGAACTGGAACGGATTTCTCAAAACGCGCGCCGGTCGCCGACTGTTCAAGTGTATTCGTATTCATCGCGGTCATTTCTCTCACCCTGTTTCTCAGGTTGCCGTCGTGGGTCCGGTGTGTCCGGTCTGTCCCCGGTATGAAATTCAAGATCGACTTGAAAAGCGTCAGGAATTGGGCGGTGCAAAGGAAATAGCAGGACTTCACCAAGGCACGTGTGTCAGGTCTTGCCCCGCCGCCATAAACGTGTATACGGGGCCATCCTTCGCTAATCACATGAATCGCGCAGCCTCTCGTGGCAGGGTCGCGAAGGACCAAACGGCCCCGCCTATGAAATGCGCCTTGATATAAACAGGAGTGCACATGCCACTGTATGAGCATGTAATGATCGCGCGTCAGGATCTGTCCAACGCGCAGGCAGAAAGCCTTGTCGAACATTTCGGCACTGTTCTGGCTGACAACGGCGGCAACGTCGTCGAAAGCGAGTACTGGGGTGTCAAGACGATGGCCTACAAGATCAACAAAAACCGCAAAGGCCACTATGCCTTCCTGAAAACCGACTCGCCTGCTGGCGCGGTTCAGGAAATGGAGCGCCTGATGCGCCTGCACGAAGACGTCATGCGCGTTCTGACCATCAAGGTCGACGAACATGCCGAGGGCCCCTCGGTCCAGATGCAGAAGCGCGACGAGCGCGAAGGCCGCCGCGAGCGCCGCTGATCAACGCCTGACGAAAGGACATAAACCATGGCCGCAAAACCATTTTTCCGCCGCCGCAAGGTCTGCCCGTTCTCGGGCGAGAACGCGCCGAAGATCGACTATAAAGACACTCGTCTGCTGCAGCGCTACATCTCTGAGCGTGGCAAGATCGTTCCCTCGCGCATCACCGCCGTTTCGGCGAAAAAGCAGCGTGAACTGGCCCGTGCTATCAAGCGCGCCCGCTTCCTCGCCCTGCTGCCCTACGCCGTGAAGTAAGGAGAGACTGATATGCAAGTTATCCTGCTGGAACGCGTTGCGAAACTGGGTCAGATGGGCGACGTCGTTGACGTCAAGCCCGGCTACGCCCGCAACTTCCTGCTGCCCCAAGGCAAAGCTCTGAGCGCGTCCGAGTCGAACATCGCCTCGTTCGAAGCCCGCAAGGCGCAGCTTGAAGCGCACAACCTGGAAACCAAGAAAGAAGCTGAAGCACTGGCTGAAAAGCTGGACGGTCAGCAGTTCATCGTGATTCGCTCGGCGTCGGATGCCGGTGCTCTGTACGGCTCGGTCACTCCGCGTGACGCTGCAGAGGCCGCGACCGAAGCTGGCTTCACCGTCGACAAGAAACAGATCGCCCTGATCGCACCGATCAAGGAGCTGGGTCTGCATTCGCTGGCAGTCAAACTGCACCCCGAGGTCGAAGTTGAAATCAAGATGAACGTCGCCCGTTCGGAAGAAGAAGCCGAACTGCAAGCTTCGGGTAAATCGATCCAGGAACTGGCCGCTGAAGAAGAAGCCGCCGCTGAATTCGAAATCGCCGAGCTGTTCGACGATATCGGTTCCGCCGCGTCTGACGACGAAGACCTGATTGCCGAAGAAGCACCGGCTGCGGAAGAAGACGACGCGAAAGCGTAACCTTCAACCTGTGAACTTCGAAAAGGCCGCGCCATTTTGGGCGGCCTTTTTTCATTCACGAACTGGGCGGCATAATTCAGCCTGAATTTCCAGCTACCCTTGCGGCCAGAGACAAGTTTCCTAGTATTTCGTCCAAAACTCCGGAGCCCTTGATGACTCAGATCCCGCGCCGCAGTGTCTTAGCCCTTCTTCTTGCCGCACCGCTGGTGGCTTGCGGCACACCCGACACACCGACGCGTGCGGCCTTTGATCCCCCCCTTTACCCGAACGAAACGCCCGAGCTGCGGGCATCGATCAATAAATGGGCCGATCACTACGAATTGCCGCGCGAGCTGGTGCACAAACTGGCTATTCGCGAAAGTACGCATCGCCCCTGGGCCGTGAACCGACCCTATTACGGGCTGCTGCAAATCCTTCCGGCCACTGCACGGTCCATGGGCTACCAGGGCGATCCGCAGGGGCTCCTCGACGCCGAAACCAATTTGGAATTTGCCGGCAAGTACCTGCGCGGCGCATGGCTGCTGTCCGACGGCGATCAGCAACGCGCGATCTTTCTCTATGCCAAAGGCTACTGGCCCGAGGCAAAAGCACGCGGATTGTTGGTTGAAACAGGGTTGGTTCCCGAATAGCCCTCCGAGGCCGCCAAAAACCTTGTATTAATGCGTTATGACGTCGCGAATGGCGGATAATAACACTACACATGTGAACAAACTGCTTGCGCGCTGCCTTACGCCTCGTAAGATTTACTGATCATTAACGCCGTTAACCTCTGAACCGAGGTTAACCTCCGTAAAGGTTGAAAAGTTGAAGCTGATCGACTTGGCCGCTATCGACCACGAGGAAAAGTCAGCCGCTGACATAATTGACGCGGTTTGTTCCGAGCTTGGCTTTGATTACGCATCCTATGCGACATTCAACCCCGTAAAGGGAGATGTTCAAGGCTACGCGAACTATCCTGACGAATGGAAGATTCACTATGGTACGCAGGGTTTTCATAAATTTGACCCGACTTTGTATCAATCCGTGCTCAGTATCGCCCCCGTAGACTGGGGTCGCTTTAACCATGATGACAAGTTCCACACCGTGTTTCGGGACGCCCATGACTTTGGCATCACGACCCGAGGCCTTTCGGTTCCGGTGCGCGGCCCTTACGGCGAATGCGGGCTGCTGAACGTAACGCGTGACTGCTCGGACGACGAATGGGACAAGCTCAAGCGGCACGTGATGGGGGACCTGCAACTTGCCGCCGTGCACGCCCATGACACGGTCATGCAGTCGGGTTTGTTGGGCAAAGCACTATACCTACCTGCCCTGTCAACGCGCGAGAAAGAGATCCTTCAATGGGCAGCCGTGGGTAAATCTCAGCAGGATATCGGTGATATCCTGTCCATCTCTCACCGGACCGTCGAAGTGCATATGCGGTCGGGTCGCGAAAAACTAGGCGCATTGACCACGCCACAGGCGATCGGACGGGCCGTAAGTCTCGGCCTGATAGCTCCTGGTTAACAAAAAAACTAAAATTCTACGGGAATCCCCTAATAGTCTCAGATCACAACTTTGTTAATCCTCTGTTCACGGTAACCAATCTGTAGGGGGATGGAACATGATCATCGTGATTGATGGGATGAACCAACACAAATTCAAAGACATCTTGGATGAGATGTATCAACTGCGCGCACGGGTTTTCGGCGACCGCTTGGGATGGGACGTAACCATCCAGAACGGGCGCGAGATCGACAGGTTCGATACGCTCAATCCTGCACACGTGGTCAGTCTGAACGACGAGGGGAACGTCGTTGGCTGTATGCGTCTGCTGCAGACCACAGGGCCTCATATGCTGGCCGATGTGTTTAACGCGATCCTGGATGGCGAGCCGCCTGTGCGCAGCGCCCAGATTTGGGAGGCAACCCGGTTTTGTGTCGACACTAAAAAGTTGGGGCGCGGGAGGGGTGAGAATTCGGTCTCCTATGTCACCAGCGAGGTCATGATCGGTTCGTTCGAATACGCCAAGACAGCCGGAGTGCTGGACTCGATCGCTGTTATCGACCCGGTGATGAACCGCGTCCTGCAACGATCCGGGAACGCGCCTTATGACTATCTGGGCACCGCGAAACCCATGGGGAAAGTGGTGGCGATGGCCGCCCTCATGGATTGCTCGGACGAGCGTATTTCAGGAATTCGCGACTATGCTGGCATCGCCCATGACGTGTTTCTGACCGACGAACAAGCGCTCCAGCTTTTCGCCAAGTCCAACGTCAAACCACAACCCAAACCCGCAAACTTCGATCACAAGCCACTGAGTCAAATGGAAAAATACTTCGTAGAACAAATGAGCGCCGCAACCACCCGGGAAGAGTTCAATGCCGTATTGCGCTTGATAGAAGAACTCTCGGACAAGTTCACACCCGAGCAGAAGATAGCCCTGATGCGTTCCCCCCGTGCTCTAGCTCATGGGGCCTGACCCCCTCACCTCAGAAGTTAGAGCCACTTAGTCGGAGCCGCCTTTATCAGGCGGCTCCGTATTCTTTTGCCCGGCTACGCGGGCGACAAAGGATTATTCCTCGTCCAGCGCCTCAACAGCTTTTTGCAAGTCGTCTTTGCTAACTTCCTTGTCAGCAACCTGAGCCAGCTCGACGATATAGTCGATGACTTTGTCCTCGAAGATCGGCGCGCGCAGTTGCTGCTGCATCTGGGCATTCTGCTGCACGAACTCAAAGAACTGACGTTCTTGACCAGGGTACTGACGCGCCTGATTCATGATCGCCTGAGTCATCTCTGCATCGGTGACTTCAACCTCGGCCTTCTGGCCCAGCTCCGCCAACAGCAGACCCAGACGCACGCGGCGCTCGGCCAGTTTGTTGTGCTCGTCCGTGGGCTCGATCGGGTCGTGATCGTGACCTTCGACATCGGGGTTTTCCTCGTGCCACAGCTGGTGCGCGATTTGCTTGGCTTCGGCTTCTACCAGCGACGGTGGCAGGTCGAACGACACTTTCTCATCCAGCACGTCCAGCAGAGCGCGCTTCATCACGGCCCGCGATGCGCCGTTGTATTCGGCTTCCAGACGCTCCGAAATCTGACCCTTCAGCGCATCCAGATCTTCGGCACCGAATTTGGTGGCCAACTCGTCGTTGATCTCGGCGGCGACAGGCTCTTTCACTTCTTTGACGGTGCAGGTGAAAACAGCTTCCTTACCGGCCAGATGCTCGGCACCGTATTCGGTCGGGAAAGTGACGTTGACGTCTTTTTCCTCTTCGGCTTTCACGCCAACCAGCTGTTCTTCAAAGCCGGGGATGAAGCTATTCGAGCCCAGAACCAGCGGGTAGTCCTCGGCCGAACCGCCTTCGAATTCTTCGCCGTCTACTTTGCCAACGAAGTCGATCACGACCTGATCACCGTCCTTGGCTTTCGAGCCTTTACGGCGCGCTTTGAAATCCTGCGCGGTTTCAGCCAGGTTGTTCAACGCTTCTTCGATCGCCGCGTCGTCGGCTTTGACGACCAGCTTTTCCAGTTCGACCGATTTCAGGTCAACTTCAGGAATGGCAGGCAGCGCCTCATAGGACATCTCGACATGGACGTCGTCGCCTTCTTTCCAGTCCTCGTTGGTCATCTTGACCTCGGGCTGCAGCGCAGGACGGTCGCCGCTATCCTCAAAGTGCTTGTTCATCGCACCGTCGATGCTTTCCTGCATCGCTTCACCCAGCAGGCGCTGGCCGAACTGCTTTTTCAGCAGCGCCATCGGCACTTTGCCTTTGCGGAAACCTTTCATTTCGATTTCCGGCTGTGCCTCGACCAGTTTTTCATTCACTTTGTCGTCCAGCTCAGCTGCGGAAACGACAATATTGTAACCGCGTTTCAGACCTTCGTTCAGCGTCTCGGTAACCTGCATTATGGTAGTCCCCATAGGATTCGGGGCGCGCAAAACGGCGCGCCGGGCAAATTTGAGGCCTTCTATTTGCCCTGCCCCCAACGTGCAAGGGGCAACTGCCCGATCAGCCTTGTTTTGCCGCGGATTTGAAGAAAAAACGCCCCGGACTGGGCCGGAGCGTTTGTTGTTGGCTGCAACTGTCGTCTCAGAACCGCCAGCGCGCGCCCAGAGCCCAGGCTTCGTTCTCGTCGAAATCGACCATATCGTCAAAATCGTGGCGGCGGTATTTCAGATAGGCATCCGTGTTGATGCTGTCGATCCGCTGCACAACCGCGATGCCCCAGGATTTGGTGCTTGATCCTTCATTCTGGAAATCGGATCCGTCGAAATAGTCGATCCCGATACCGGTTTGCCCCCAAGACACCCAATCGGTCTCATAGGCGATCTTTGTGTACCAATAATCCGGATCGCTAGCCCCATCAGAGGTATTGTCCCGCGTCCCCAGAGCCGCCGTGAAACTGAACCCGCTCGGCAGCAGCACCGAGGCCGATCCGATCGTATCCCGACGTTCACCTGACCCATCATCAAAGTCGCGCACCGCATAGGCGATTGTGGCCGCAAACTCGATCCCATTTGTGAAGGTGTTTCCGTAAGATACTGCAATATCGTAATAATCGTCGTCGTCACTGCTGGACAAAATATTCTGACCATAGGCGATAGCGCCCGAGAACCCATTGTAACTAGGCGTGTCATAACGGATACGCCCGCGCCGCGCCCCGTCAAAGTTGTCGGCGGAATCTCCAACCGTGATGTCGCTCAGTATCCCGTCGGGCTGGCGATAGAAAAAGGCACCGTTCTCGTCATTGGTGAACGAATACAGCACAGTGCCAACATAGGACAGATCAACCTCGGCCGCGCCATCGGACGCCATGCTGCCCTGCCCTGCCGAGAATTTGCCATAGCTGCCTTTCAGGGCGAAATCGACGTGGCGAATATCTTCGCGCGACCAGCCATCATTATTGGTGCCGTCCTGATTGGCCGAACCGGTGCTGGGCAGCCCCAATCCGGTTTCAAACCAGAACGTGAACTCGTTGCTGCCATAGGGCTGCATCAGGCGAAGCCCCACACGGCTGTTCGACAGATCATTGTCGAGCAAACGGGTTTCCGTTTCTTCCCCGTCATCTACCGAGACGATGACCGGGTGAATCTGGCCGTAGAGCTCGACATAGCCGCCGCTGTTATTGTCGTATCGCAATTGCGCCATTGCCGGAACGGCAGTCGTTACGGCCAACACTGCAGCCAGAGAATGAATTCTAAAATTCTGGGTCATTTCAGTCACCATGAGAAAAACTGTTTTGGCGCTGCTCAATTTTTTGTCTTCTACCTGCCTAGGACGGGCGCTGAACGCACAAGTGATTCCTATTGCCTTCCGTAACGTACCTCACACCGCGTCCTCGAAATCTGGCTTCTTTTTAAATTCTTACTTCTCGCAAAACCTTCCCTTGCTTCCAGGTTGGTTCGTCCCAAGGCACAGACACAATTGTCGATTGGTCAGCTTCACCCTTCAGACGGCCATTACCAGTGCAGCAACCAGCGTTCGGCGACACGTCGAATATACAATCATATATCTATGTTTTTCAATACATATGGCAGTTGCTCAGGCAAATCCTCGGCGATCAAGCCCGGCCCAAAGCTGCGCGCGCATTCCACATGCAACCACGCCCCAGTTTCCGCCGCCTGCATAGGTGTGAACCCGCGGGCCAGCAAACCGGTGATAAACCCGGCCAGCACATCTCCAGACCCCGCCGTTGCCAACCAAGGGGCAGAACGGTCATAAAAAGCCGCATTGATCGAGCATCTACCATCCGGCGCCGCAATCACCGTATCCGGCCCCTTGAAAAGCACCACACACCCAGCACGCTGGGCCGCCTCTCGCGTGGCATCCACCTTCGAATAAGCCGGTCCCTTTGTCGGCGTCGCCGCCAGCTTTTCGGTGATATCCGGGAAGAGCCGCGCAAACTCGCCCCCATGCGGGGTCAGAACACACTTGTCGTGCAACTTCGAGAACAAAGCCGCCGGGTCACCCTCAAACGCCGTCAGAGCATCCGCATCCAGCACGGTCGCCCGCTTGGCCTGCAACGCAACCGGCACCAGTTCGCGCGCCCGCTCCACCCCCATTCCAGGCCCAAGACACAGCGCATTCAACCGCTCGTCGCCCAGCACATCCGCAAACCCCTCGGCCCCATCAACCCGTTGCACCATGAGGGCCGTCAGCTGCGCCGCCACCTCCATCTGAGCCGAGCCCGGCACCCCAAGCGTCACCAACCCAGCCCCAATCCGCAAAGCCCCCCGCGCCGCCAACCGCGCGGCGCCAGTTTTCGCCGCGCCGCCCGTGAGGATAAATGCGTGGCCGTGGGTGTATTTGTGGTCTGCGCGCCCCTTGAACACGCGCTTTGGAGCACCTTCGATCATTTTCAAAACCGGGCGCTCGGCCTGACTATTCCAATGCTCCGCCAACCCGATGGACTTGACGATCAAGCGGCCCGATTGGATGGCCCCGCGATCAAGAAAATGTCCACGCTTTGCAAGGTGAAATGCGACCGTCAAGGAGGCCACCGCAAACGGACCGAGTGACTTACCGCTATCAGAACAAAGCCCAGACGGGGTATCAACCGCGATAACTTTAACGCCCCCTAGCGCAATCCACGCATCCAAGGACTGCAAGACCTGCCCTAGTTCTCCTTCAATGGGACGCGCCAAGCCCGTACCGAAGACCGAATCCACGACGATGTCGGGCTTTGCCGCATTTTGAAGTGCGCCCTGTTTGCTCAAATGCTGAACAGCCCCCAACTCCACCCACCGCCCATAGTTCTCCCGAGCATCCGGCGGCAGTTTCTCGGCATCTCCATACAGAAACACGTCAACTGCCCAGCCCAGCCCATGCAAAAGCCGCGCTACAACAAACCCGTCGCCACCGTTATTCCCCGGCCCACACAGCACCACAGCGCGCAGCGGATCCTCTTCATCTGGCCCCAAATATCCCGGGGAGCGCGAGGGGCTGGCCCCTCGCTTGTCCAACTCCGGCCACTCCTCGAAAATCGCCTCGACGACGCCCTGCCCGGCACGCTCCATCAACTCCAGCCCGGTAACTTCACCAGACCCAATCGCGGCCTGTTCAATGGCCCGCATCTGCGCTCCGGTCAGCAATTCCGTCATCTTAAAACCCCATCCGGATTCAATTTTGATTACTTTTTGTGCAAATCGACCAAAATTTAACCTACAGCTTCTTTTCCAGACACCCAACCCAGACCAAATCCGTAATCCGATTGCCCACTGAACTTAGACGTGGTCAGTGCCACCCTGACAAGAGTTAAAGGGAGCCCGGTATGAAGAAGATCGAAGCGATCATCAAACCGTTCAAGCTGGACGAAGTAAAAGAGGCGCTGCAGGACGTAGGCGTCCAGGGTCTCAGTGTGATCGAGGTCAAAGGCTTTGGCCGTCAGAAAGGCCACACCGAACTCTATCGTGGCGCGGAATATGTCGTCGACTTTCTGCCCAAAGTAAAAGTCGAGGTCGTTTTGGACGACGATCAGGTCGATGCTGCCATCGACGCCATCGTTTCGGCCGCTAAGACCGACAAGATCGGCGACGGCAAGATTTTTGTGTCGCCCGTTGAGCAAGCCATTCGCATCCGGACCGGTGAAACCGGCTCGGAAGCGCTGTAATCGAACACTCCAATCAGAGGAAAATAGAGTATGAGCAAGGACGCAGTTCTTCAGCTGATCCGTGATGAAGACGCAGAATACGTCGACATCCGCTTCACCGACCCGCGCGGCAAGCTTCAGCACGTCACCATCATGTCGGACCAGGTTGACGAAGATTTCCTGGAAGAAGGCTTCATGTTCGACGGCTCGTCGATCGCTGGCTGGAAATCGATCGAAGCATCGGACATGAAACTGATGCCCGACACCGAAAGTGCCTATGTTGATCCGTTCTACGCGGAAAAGACCATCTGCCTGCACTGCTCGATCGTTGAGCCCGACACCGGCGAAGCCTATGAGCGTGACCCGCGCGGCACCGCCCAGAAAGCCGAAGCCTACCTGAAAGCTTCGGGTATTGGTGACGTTGCCTACATGGGCCCAGAAGCCGAATTCTTCCTGTTCGACGACGTCCGTTTCTCGAACAGCATCAACAAGGTATCTTACGAAGTTGATGCAACCGACGCGTCGTGGAACACCGACACCGAGTACGAGATGGGCAACATGGGCCACCGTCCCGGCGTCAAGGGCGGCTACTTCCCCGTGAACCCTGTTGACGAAGCGCAAGACCTGCGCTCAGAGATGCTGTCGACCATGAAGCGCCTGGGCATGAAAGTGGACAAGCACCACCACGAGGTTGCTTCCTGTCAGCACGAGCTGGGCCTGATCTTTGACAGCCTGACCAAGCAAGCTGACGAGCTGCAGAAGTACAAGTACGTCATCCACAATGTTGCACATGCCTACGGCAAATCGGCCACCTTCATGCCAAAGCCGATCGCAGGCGACAACGGCACCGGTATGCACGTGAACATGTCGATCTGGAAAGACGGCAAGCCTCTGTTCGCTGGCGACAAATACGCTGACCTGTCGGATGAAGCGATCTACTTCATTGGCGGCATCCTGAAGCACGCCAAGACCCTGAACGCCTTCACCAACCCGTCGACCAACAGCTACAAGCGCCTGATCCCGGGCTTCGAAGCACCTGTTCTGCGCGCCTATTCGGCCCGCAACCGTTCGGGTTGTGTCCGTATTCCATGGACCGAAAGCCCGAAAGCTAAGCGCGTCGAGGCTCGCTTCCCCGACCCAGCCGCGAACCCCTACCTGGCGTTTGCTGCTCTGCTGATGGCTGGTCTGGACGGCATCAAGAACAAAATCGATCCGGGCGAAGCCATGGACAAGAACCTGTACGATCTGCCGGCCGAAGAACTGGCCGACATCCCGACCGTATGTGGTTCGCTGCGCGAAGCGCTGGAAGCTCTGGCCTCCGATCACGACTTCCTGCTGCAGGGCGACGTGTTCACCAAAGACCAGATCGACGGCTACATCGCACTGAAGATGGAAGAAGTCGAAACCTACGAGCACACACCGCACCCGGTCGAGTACGGCATGTACTACAGCTGCTGATCCAAGAATTTTCGACGAAAATTCTTCCAAGGGCGCCCAACCGGGCGCCCTTGTTTCGTTTCGGGTGATCTTCCAGACTGCCTGCCAAGGAGGAGATCCCATGGACACCGAGTTTACGCATTTCGTGACCACCGCCGAAGAATTGGAACAGATAACCCGCGCGCCTCTGCCCCAGATCATCGCCAAGGAATTGCCCGCTCTGGATCAGATGTGCCGCGACTTTGTTGCAACCTCGCCGTTTTGCATCATTGCCTCTGCCAGTCCCGACGGACATTTGGATGTGTCACCGCGCGGAGACCCAAGCGGTTTTGTTCACGTGCTCTCGGACACCCTGATCGCCATCCCCGACCGTCCTGGCAACAAACGCGTGGACACGTTCCACAACATCCTGAAAGACCCACGCGTCAGTTTGATATTCTTCGTGCCCGGCAAGATGGAGACATTGCGCATGCGCGGAACGGCCCAAATCTGCGCCGACCCAAAGCTGCTGGACACCATGGCCGTGCAAGGTCGCGCGCCCAAGCTGGCCTTACTGATCAAAGTTCAAACCGTCTTCGCCCATTGCCCCAAATGCGTGATCCGCGCAAACCTGTGGAACCCTCAGGATTGGCCAGATTCGTCAAACCTGCCGAACATGAACGCCATGATGGTCAAGCACGCGCGGATCAACAAAACTCCGGATGAATGGTTCGAAACCCTCAAGCAAAGCGGAGAACTGGATCTGTACTGACCCCCTTTGCGGGACAGCTCTCGGTACGTAAGATGGGAATTGTTCTTTTCAGTCCATCAGGTTTTTCACCATGTTTCGTCTTGCCCTGCTTTTCGCCTTAATCCTTCCAACTCTTGCGATTGCTGCCCCCTGCGGTGACACAAGCGCCGATTTTGAGGCTTGGAAAAAGGACTTCGCGAAACAAGCCAAACGCGCGGGTGTAAAAAACAAAGGCCTCCAGGCACTCGCCCAGACGACCTATGCAACACGCACTATTGCAGCCGATCGCAACCAGAAGAGTTTCAAATATTCGCTGGACAAATTCATTCAGGTTCGCGGCGCCGACACGATTGTCGCGCAGGGACGCAGGCGCAAGGCGCGAAACCCGCAATTCTACGCGGCGCTCGAGCGGCAATATGGCGTTCCAGCGGGTGTTCTAATCGCCATTCACGGCATGGAAACCGGCTTTGGCGGCTTTATGGGCGACAGTCAGGTTGTTTCGGCAATCACCACCCTTGCCTATGATTGCCGCCGGTCGGAATTCTTCATTCCCCATGCGATCGGCGCACTGAAACTGGTGGATCAAGGCAGCATTACGACCGCGACACGGGGGGCGAAACATGGCGAATTGGGGCACACGCAGTTCCTGCCCGGCAACGCACTGAACTATGGGGTCGATGCCACGGGGGACGGCAAAGTGGATTTCTACAACATGACCGACGCGTTGGCCTCGACCGCGAATTTTCTTCGCAAAAAGGGTTGGAAACCGGGGCGCGGCTACCAGCAAGGGCAGCCAAACTTTGCCGTCATTCAGCAATGGAATGCTGCCACCGTGTACCAGCAATCCATCGCCATCATGGCCGCGCGAATCGACGGCTAAGGCTGGCCACAATCTCAGCACGCGCCTCCTTATTTCAGCCACATTCCTGCCACAGACATTTAATGGCCCTTAAATTGCCTAGGTTTCCAGACCGTAATCAATCTTTGCAATTTGTGATTTTTTTCCATTTTCGCCCAAATCTGCCCCATTTCTCTCACTAGACTGGAGTCCAAACAGGATGCGACAAAGGAATGCGCAGTGACTCCGAAGAACAGCTATCATGGTGGTTTGCAGTTTGACGGCGAGACCGATGGCGCGATCGAGCGGTTCAGCGCCATTGTTTCTGCAACGCTTGAAGATTACGGGCATCTGGTCGAACGCAAAAGCATTCGTGACGCGACCGAAGCCAGCATCGTCTGCAATCAATATCTGGTGCGTCTGACGCTGGACACACAGGTGCCCGTGGCTGAAGACCGGTTTGAGCGCATGAACCGCTCGGCTGGTTTGAAGACGCTGCAACGGCCCGTGGTGACGTTGCCGAAAAACCGGCTGACCATTACGATCACGCCGGTCTCACCGCTTCTGGACGACCGCGAGATTTCCGAGCTGATGCTGGTGGTTGTCCTGTATCGCATGGTCGACATCTGCGCCACGCAGCGGGTTGAATGGCTGACCCCCAACACCGTGCTGACCATCGAACAATTCATGAGTGCGTTTGACACTCTGCCCCCCGTTAAAAAAAAGAAGCGAAATAGAAAACAGATTTTCGAGGCAGTCTCAGGCCCGTTCGCGGAACTGGACACTATTGAGGAAGACCCACTGGACGAGCCACAAAAAAAGGCGCCGCCCCCGGCAGCCCGGCCGATCCAGTTGTCGGATGAGCAGTTGCTCAGCATCGCTTTTCGGACAGAACCTATCGAGCAGCCTTTGGATCGGGACGACACGCACCCCCTCGACCACGACGAACAGCCCAGTGATATCCTGCGACTGACCAGTTGGGGATTGACCGGTGCCGTGGCCAGTGTGTCTGTTCCGATCGCGGCCTCTATGGCCGCTGTGAACCTGATCCGGGGCGAAGATTTTCGCCTTAACACTCAGGTGCTTGCCTATTCGGTAGCGATCTCCGCTCTCAGCACAAGCGGGGCCTTCGCAGGTGTTGCCAACGTTTTGGGCATGTGATTCACGAACCTAAGACCCTCCTAGGAGGCCCCGCCATCAGGCGGGGTTTTCTATATTTGGCAAGCTGTACGCTTTCAGCACGTAGGTATGGATTGTAAATACCACCGCCTGCGTCTGCGGCAGCCGCAACAGTGTTTGCTTTTCGCTGCGCAGATAAGGCGCGGATCCGGGGTCTTTGATGTGACGTGGCTCCTGCGCGCTTCGGGGTTGGTGCAACTCGGCATCATCGTACCACAGCGCGTTGAACCTCCAGAGCGGCCGACCCGGCCGTATCCCGTCGAACAAGCGCTGGACACGGCGGGCGATGTCATCGTCATAGCTGTCGACCGGCACATGGATGTCGATCAGCGGGCGCATGAACTTCTCGGACAGGCGCCAACTGGCCGGAAAACACAAGACGGCCCCGGTCAGAACATGTTCTTCGCCGTGCTTTTGCAAGATACAGATATCCTCCTGCACCAGTTTGCATAGGGTCTCCATCGGCTGGGCTCGATCGATGACCACCTCTTGTCCATCGGGTCGGGTGACATGGTCGGAGCACCCCGGATAGGCGTGGTACAGCACAATATCTAGCAGCTCCTGCGCCGCCGGTTCAGCGCTTGGGTCCAGCGCCAGAACATCCGCCCGGCGGTCGCGCAACAAAGCTTCTCGGTGCTGCATCTGCGCAGCAAAGGCATCATCCCGGTGCAGCCATGTCTCCATACTGTCGGGCTGGATACCCGGCAGTGGGCGTTGATCTAGCGGGTTGTAGGGAATTGCGGTCTGAAAAATCGTCATAAGGCTGATCTATCACTGCAACGCAGAGCTGTCGGTCAAAAAGCGACGATCCGACCGTCGCAATTTATCGAGACTGCGCGGCAATGATTCTCCACGCTGAAAAAACAGGCAGAGAGGGCATCCATGAACACACATTACCGCGACGGCCGCAAAATCGACCCCACCAAAGGCGCGACCCTTGGTGATGGCACCCCGAACGAATTGGACCGGATCGAGATCGGTCCCACCCAACTAGCCTTTTCCGAGTGGGAGGCCGCCGGGTTGACCCTGCCCAACCTTGCCAACATGCGCGAGTATCGCTGGAAACGCCTGACGCAAGCGGTCGTGGATCGCGGCTATGGCGGGGTGCTGATGTTCGACCCGCTGAACATCCGCTATGCCACCGACAGCACCAACATGCAGCTTTGGAACACCCACAACCCGTTTCGCGCCGTACTGCTGTGCGCCGATGGGTACATGGTAATCTGGGACTATAAAAACTCGCCCTTCCTTTCGACCTTCAACCCGCTGGTGCGCGAACAGCGTTCAGGCGCCGACCTGTTCTATTTCGACCGGGGAGACAAGGTGGATGTGGCGGCTGATGTGTTCTCGAATGAGGTGCGGGTGCTGATCGAAGAGCATAGCGGCGGCAACAAACGCTTGGCCGTGGACAAGATCATGCTGCATGGGCTGCGCGCTCTCGAGGCGCAGGGGTTCGAGATCATGGAGGGCGAAGAACTCACTGAAAAGACCCGCGCGATCAAGGGCCCGGACGAGATTCTGGCCATGCGCTGCGCCCATCATGCCTGCGAGACCGCTGTTGGCGCGATGGAGCAGTTTGCCCGCGCCAATGTCGGCGACAGCAAGACATCCGAGGATGACATTTGGGCCGTTCTGCACGCTGAAAACATCCGACGCGGCGGTGAATGGATTGAAACCCGCTTGCTCGCCTCAGGGCAACGCACGAACCCGTGGTTTCAGGAATGTGGACCGCGGATCACGCAACAAAATGAGATTATCGCGTTTGATACGGACCTGATCGGTTCTTACGGTATATGTATCGATATCTCACGCACATGGTGGATCGGCGATCAGAAACCCCGCCCGGACATGATCTATGCCATGCAGCACGCGCATGAGCATATCATGACCAATATGGAGATGCTGAAACCCGGCGTCATGATCCCCGATCTGACGGCCAACTCACACAAACTGGACGACAAGTTTCAGGCACAGAAATACGGTTGCCTGATGCACGGTGTCGGCCTGTGCGATGAATGGCCGTTGGTGGCCTACCCGGACAAGGCGGTTGCCGGCGCTTACGACTATGCCTTGGAGCCCGGCATGGTCCTGTGTGTCGAGGCCGCCGTGGGCGAAGTGGGCGGTGACTTTTCCATCAAGCTGGAGGATCAGGTTCTGATCACCGAAGACGGGTATGAGAACCTGACAACCTATCCGTTCGACCCCCAGCTTATGGGTCTGGCCTAGTCCGGCCAGGTTGAGCGTTTGACATTGCCGTGCCAGTCTTCAGCGGTTTGCGCCGCGACCGGCGCGGCCTCGGGCCAGTTGTGACCCGCCGCAAAGCTAAGCAGCGCCGTCAGGGCAAGAATGATCAGAAGATCGGGGCGCAGCGCGGTGCTGCGTGGTGCGCAAGAAATGTGTGCCATCATGGCCTCCGAGATTGTGTGACGTGAACAAAGTCAATGTGGAGGCTCCAAACATATTTTTAAAACGAATATTATTTTGATACCTCATCACATAAATTGATGGTAATTGAAACCTACGTTCCGCTTCATGTACTGGATGACCGATCTGTTCTCACCTTCCCGTGACGCGCGTTACATATGGGTTGAGCGACCCGGTAGAAGCCCACAGTATTGGCGCCAACTTGCGACGTAAGGAACTGCCATGCCCACCGAACGCATTACCTTTGCCGGTCACGACGGCAACCAACTTGCTGCGCGCCTCGACCTGCCTGACGGGCCGGTTCTGGCCACAGCGTTGTTTGCCCATTGTTTTACCTGCTCCAAGGACATTCCCGCCGCCCGTCGCATCGCGGCTCGCTTGGCTGGAATGGGTATTGCCGTTCTGCGTTTTGACTTCACCGGTCTGGGTCACTCTGAAGGCGAATTCGCCAACACCACTTTCACTTCTAATGTCGAAGACCTGATTGCCGCCTCTCACTATCTTGCCGGGCGCGACATGGCGCCGTCGTTGCTGATTGGGCACTCGCTTGGCGGAGCTGCTGTGCTGCGCGCCCGCGCTGGCATTCCCAGCGTCAAAGCGGTGGTCACGCTGGGCGCACCTGTTGATCCGGGCCATGTCTCGCACCATTTCCAGGCCGCTCTTCCCGAGATCGAGCAGGAAGGCTCGGCTGAAGTGACGCTAGGCGGGCGTCCTTTCCGCATTGGTAAGGCCTTTGTCGATGACATATCGGAAACCGAACTGACCCCCGCCATCAAAGAGCTGAAAGCCGCGCTGCTGATCCTGCACGCCCCCTTGGATGAGACCGTGAGCGTCGACAACGCCAGCGCCATCTTTGTGGCCGCCAAGCACCCCAAAAGCTTTGTTACTCTGGATGATGCCGACCACCTGATCACGCGGGCCTGTGACGCTGAATATGCGGCCGATGTGATTGCGGCCTGGGTGACACGCTACATAACCCTGTCCCCACCAGCCCCACCGCCCGGCGCCCCCGAAGGCATTGTGCGCGTGACCGAGGCCGACCCCAGCGGTTTCTTGCAGGACATTCAATCCGGCCCCCGTCACCATGCGGTCGCGGACGAGCCTGCCTCGTATGGCGGCACCGACCGAGGCATGTCGCCTTACGGTTTCGTGTCTTCCGGATTGGGGGCCTGCACCTCGATGACAATTCGCATGTATGCGCGTCGCAAACGCTGGCCGTTGACGGGCATTGTTGTCGATGTCTGCCACAACAAGGTCCACGGGCAGGATGCGGGGCTAGTCGGCGACGGAAAGGTTGATCTGTTCCGGCGCAAGATCCGGCTCGAAGGTCCTCTGGACGACGAACAGCGCGCCAGGTTGCTGGAAATTGCCGACAAGTGCCCTGTTCACAGGACACTTGAGGGTTCGGCGGAAATTACGACCGAATTGCTGACCTGACGCACCTTACCGTCGCGGTGCCGGTCGATGGATCGGCGGCCGTGCTGTCGGGGGCCGAGCCACAGGTGGCCGGGGCCGCGCGGGCGGTTTGGCGATCGGTGGCTTGGGCCGTGCAGGCGGTTTCCCAACCGGCGGCTTCGGGCGAACCGGGCGATCTACGTCGATGTCCACATCTACGTCGTGGTAATAGTCGTTCCAAAGAAGCGAGTCGTAAAACGGATCATATCCGTATCCCACGCCAACAGTGACCCCATCACAGGCCGAAAGGGTAAAACTGGCTGCGCCCAGACTCAGGGCAAGACAGGTGCGTTTGATCAGTTTTCTGGCCATCTTCCCCCTCCTCACCGAGCAGCCCGGAACGAGGCAAACACTGCGTTCAGATCATCCAAATAGGCCGGATCGGCCCCATCGCGCAGAACGGCAACGGCCACGGCGACGCGGTCATTGGGCAGGTCGATCACAGTCGCAGTGAAGTTAACGCCCCGCCCATCACGGGTACCGGTGCCCCGGATCACTTGCGCGGGCAGCCCTCCGATACGAGTCGAAACATTGTCTGAGACCACTGGAGATTTGACCAGAAACTTGTCGACATCCTGAAGATACCGCAATCCTCCGTCGATCGAGGCGACGCCGGCGGGTGCGACAAAACCGATCCAGACGTTGTCATCGGTCACAGGCCGTATCCCCATGACACGAGCCACTGCGCGGGGATCTCCGAGTTGCGTATCCTCAATCTCGCGTGTGCCACCTGTCCGCACGGCCCAGAAATCGGGCACCGAAAAGCTGAACAAGGCGCGTCCATTATCCGTATACGTCACCGGGGTATCGGCCAACACTGGCGCGGCGCCAAGCCATATTGCCGCAATGGCAGAGCTTAATCGCAAAAACATATCATAATAACCTGTTGTTTCTGTTGGCTCAGAGTGGCCCGCGATGACCGGATTTGTCCAGTCTCATTCCATAACAAAAAAACCCGCGCCGGGATTGCTCCGGGCGCGGGTTTCGTTGTTCTCAAAAGCGGGAAATCAGGCGCGGGCGTCGCCCACCAGTTTCCACAGGCCAGGGATCAGCAGCGCCGCCAGCGCCAGTTTGATCGCATCACCCACCAGGAACGGCGTCAGGCCCCAGGCCAGGATCGGCTGATCCCAACCATACAGCTGACCCAGCCAAAGCAGGCCGGGGACGTAGATCAACACATTGGCCAGAACCAGCGCCAGCGCCAGCTTGCCAACCGAGCGGTCCCAGCCGCGCGCGGCCAGAGCACCCAGAGCCAGGGTCGCCAGCACATAACCCACCAGATAGCCGCCTGTGCCACCCATCATGTAAGTCAGCCCGAATTTCTCGGCCGACGAACCGGCGAACACATCAAAGCCCAGCGCGCCGATCAGCAGGTAACCCAGCATGGTCACCAAACCCAGACGCGCGCCATAGGCGGTGCCAATGGTCAGAACGGCAAAGGTGCCCATGGTGATCGGAACCGGCCACATCGGCACTTTGATTTTCGCGGCAACGGCCAAAGCAACGATGCCCAGCGCAACCAGGATCACTTGCTTAACACGCAGCGCCGTGCCTTCGCGCGGGCCAAACGCATTGGCCAGTACATTTGCATTCATCTTCATTTCTCCCCAATTCGGATCGGAATTCTGCGACAGCAATGCCCAATCCGGCCGCTCACTTCAAGGTGATTACGCTACCTTAGCACGTATTCCGTGTCCATTTCGTAGGATTTTCGTGGCCCGGAGACGATCCAGCGTACGCTCCATCGCGGCCAGGACGAGAAATCGTAGATAGCGTCATAGCTGTCTGGCGCGCAATCATGGTGATCCGACGTCTGCGGAACCCCCAGATTCAAACGGTGGAAATACCGCCCGTCGTCAAAAAAGACTGCTACGTCGTCGCGGTCCGCACGCCAAAGGTAGCGCCGGGCGCCTTTCACCTCAGCCTGGCCGGGTATGCGCAAAACCACTTCTTCGTCATAGATCAGACCGTCATCAGCAAGACGCAGATACGCCATCCCATCCGCCTGCACCACCTGCCCCGCTCTTGCGTCGCGGATGGTGCGCGTCAGGCCCCAGCAGCCTTCGAAATCGGACAGGCTGTTCGGAGCGATCATTCCGGCAGATACCCGTCCGTGATCCCGCCCCTGTCGTCGATGAACCGAATGATTACCCCGCTTTGCAAAACGTCATAGCAGGCCCAAAGCCCGGATGGTGGCCAGGTCGAGCAATACTGATCTCCGCGAACTGCCCACCGTCCACTGCTGGGTCGCCCCGAGAAATACTGCGTAGCCCCGCTTGCATCGAAGGTTTGCCAGACGCCTTCGCCATAGCTGAGTTTCTGCCCGGTCAAGGCCGACACGATTTCATTCCCGGTCAGTGGCCAAAACTCTGTCGCGGCCGAAATATCGGGCCAAAGGGCTAAAATCAGGGCAAACCGTCTCATCTGCGCACTCGCATCTTGTTCCCGTGGCGGGTCGGGTTTAAACCGCGCCGCAACGCCTCCTGCCAAATCACAATAAGGTGCTGCTGCCAATGATTCCACGTTATTCCCGCCCCGAGATGGTTGCCATCTGGTCGCCCGAAAGCAAGTTCCGCATCTGGTACGAGATCGAAGCCCATGCCTGTGACGCTATGGCCGATCTGGGCGTAATACCACGCGAAAACGCCGAGGCCGTGTGGAAGGCCAAGGACGTTGAGTTCGACGTGGCGCGGATTGACGAGATCGAAGCCGTCACCAAACATGACGTCATCGCCTTTCTGACCCACCTGGCCGAACATGTCGGCAGTGAAGAGGCGCGATTTGTCCATCAGGGCATGACCTCGTCCGACGTGCTGGACACCTGCCTGAACGTACAATTGACCCGCGCTGCCGACCTGCTGATCGCCGATCTCGAAGGTCTGCTGGCCGCCCTGAAACGCCGCGCGATCGAACACAAGGACACTGTCCGCATCGGCCGCAGCCACGGCATCCATGCCGAGCCCACCACCATGGGTCTGACCTTTGCGCGTTTCTACGCAGAGATGGACCGCAATCTGTCTCGCATGCGCGACGCGCGGGCCGAGATCGCCACCGGCGCTATCAGCGGCGCGGTCGGCACCTTCGCCAATATCGACCCTGCGGTTGAAGAGCATGTCTGCGACAAACTTGGTCTGGTGCCCGAGCCGATCAGCACGCAGGTCATTCCGCGCGACCGTCACGCGGCCTTCTTTGCCACATTGGGCGTGATCGCCAGCAGCATCGAAAATATCGCTATCGAAATCCGCCATATGCAGCGGACCGAGGTTCTGGAAGGGGCCGAGTTCTTCTCGATGGGTCAAAAGGGCTCGTCAGCTATGCCGCACAAGAAAAACCCGGTGCTGACCGAGAACCTGACTGGTCTGGCGCGTATGGTGCGTGCGGCGGTGATCCCTGCGATGGAGAATGTGGCACTTTGGCACGAACGCGATATCTCGCATTCCTCGGTGGAACGCATGATCGGGCCGGACGCCACGATCACGTTGGACTTTGCGCTGGCCCGTCTAACAGGTGTGATCGACAAGATGCTGATCTTCCCTGAAAACATGCTGGAGAACATGAACAAATTCCCCGGTCTGGTCATGAGCCAACGGGTTTTGCTGGCTCTGACCCAAGCGGGTGTCAGCCGCGAAGACGCCTATGCCATGGTTCAGCGCAACGCTTTGAAGGTTTGGGAACACCGCACTGATTTCAAAGAAGAACTTCTGGCCGATGCCGATGTCATCGCCGCCCTCAGCCCCGCGGAGATCGAAGAGAAATTCGACCTTGGCTATCACACCAAGCACGTAGACACGATTTTCGCGCGCGTGTTTGGCGAGGAATAAAGCCTAACGCACTAAACAAGGCCCGGACCGTATAGGCGGATTCGGGCCTTGTCCTTTTGTCAGGTTGCTCAAATTCGGATATGATGGGGTCGTTGTTCAGAACAGGAGACCCACCATGACCCGTACTCTTCTATGCGCATTGGCTCTGACCTGCTCTGCCTCGATCGCGATGGCCTGCAGCGGACATTCCAAGCAAACGCAATCCTGCGCGCCGGGCACCCAATGGGACTATGAGACCCAGAGCTGTACCAAAACCGTGAACAGCTAAGAAAATATTTCCTACTCGTGAATAAAAGCGAGCCGCCGATTGTTCGTCTTTTATCGGATCGCGCTATGCTTGATCAGAGCAGCCCAGAGAACGGAGTAGGAAAATGCGCCTAGTACTAGCCTCAGCAATTGCCCTGCAGGCATTCGCTTTCGCCCCAGTTGCCCACGCCGCTGGCGGTGGGGACAGCAGCCCGCCTAAACCGACGAACACGACCAAGAAGTGTCTGTTCGGTCGGGTCTATGACAAGGACGCCGGGCGCTGTGTGAAACCGAACAAAACAAATTTCACTCAGGACGAACTTTATGGCGCGGTGCGTGAGCTTGCCTATGACGGGCAGTTGGAAAACGCGCAGGACGTCCTTCGGATCATGGATCAGGATGATGACCGTGTTCTGACCTATTGGGGCTTTACCTTCCGAAAGCTGGGCGATCTGGAACAGGCCAATCTGTTCTATCAGGACGCTATCAGGGTCAATCCCGACAATATTCTGGCGCGCTCGTACATGGCACAAGGCTATGTCGCCGAAGGTCGCACCGATCTGGCCATCGAGCAATGGCGCGAGATCAAGGCGCGCGGTGGTGAAGGCACCTGGGCCGAGGCGTCTCTGCGCGAGGCAATCCGCACGGGGCTGACCTTCAACTACTAAGCTTCAGGTTTTTTTTACCCGAGTCTCCCTATTCTGCCCGTGGATCAGAATGATGGCACCGCAGGCAGATGCAGGACTCACACACATTGGTACAAATGGCGCCGGGGGCTTCGGCCCCCATTGCCGACAAAGAACAAGAAGCGCCGCGCGTGGTTCCACGCGCGCTGAGCAATCGACAAAAGGCGGCAGTGGTCGTACGGCTTTTGTTAAATGACGGCGCGGATATCCCGCTTGAGGATCTTCCCGATGACTTGCAGGAAAAGCTGACCCACCAACTGGGGCAGATGGGTCTGGTGGACCGGGTGACGCTGGACGCTGTGGCCGCTGAATTTGCCGAAGCGCTGGACAGTGTCGGGCTTTCCTTTCCGCACGGACTTGCGGGTGCGCTGGATGCTGTGAACGGCAAAATCGCTCCGGCCACCGCCGCGCGGCTGCGCAAAGTCGCAGGGGTGCGTCAAGTCGGCGATCCCTGGCAGCGCCTGCGCGAAGTCCCGACCGAGGATCTGGCCGACATGGCGCAGGCCGAAAGTATCGAGGTCGCGGCAGTGATGCTTTCGAAGCTGGAAACCGCGAAGGCCGCGCAGCTATTGGGCCACCTGCCCGGCCCTGTGGCGCGACGGATCACCTATGCGGTGTCGAAAACCGCCAATGTCACACCCGAGGCAGTAGACCGGATCGGATGGTCGCTGGCCGCGCAACTGGATCAACGCCCGACCATGGCATTCACAGATGGCCCCGGTGCGCGCGTGGGGGCCATCCTCAACCAATCCGCCGCCTCGACCCGCGACGGGTTGCTTAGCGCTCTGGATGAGGAGGATTCGGATTTCGCCAGTGTCGTACGCCGGTCCATCTTTACATTCGCCCATGTCCCAACGCGCATCCTGCCGCGCGACGTACCCGCTATCCTTCGGGGCGTGGATCAACCGGTTCTGGTCACAGCGCTCGCCGGTGCGGAGACCGAGGACGACAAGACAACGGTTGAATTTCTTCTGACCAACATGTCCTCGCGCATGGCCGACAATCTGCGCGAGGAAATGACCGAACGCGGCAAGGTCAAACAAGCTGAGGCGGAAGAGGCCATGACCCAGATCGTTGGCGCAATCCGCGATCTGGTGGATGGCGGCGCGATAACCCTTGTCGAAGAAGAGGCCGAGGAATAACGAGACGCCTCCGTGCCCTTGTAACCCATTCAGAACGCTTGTGGTCACTCGGTCGGGGTTGTATGTCTGGCCCGGCAACGCCCGCAATAGCCGCCGAGAGCCACAGATGCCCGTAGAAAAGTCAGAACTCAGCCGGATTGAGCTTGGCAAATATTACGTGACCGGCCTGTTCCTAAAAGGGTTGATTGGCGCGATGCGCCTGCTGCCCTATGAGCGCCGCATTGCGACAATGGGCGCATTGGTCCGCACGCTTGCGCCTGTGGTGGGGTTTTCGAAACGCGTGCGCAACAACCTGAAGCTGACCTGCCCCGACCTGCCCGAGGATGAAGTCAATCGCATCTGCCGGGCCGTCCCCGACAATGCTGGCCGTGCGATTATGGAACATTTCTCGCCCGAAGGGTTTACGGATCGACAGCGCCACGCAAAGGTTTCGGGTCCTGGTATCGCAGCGTTTGACGCCGCCGTGGCCGAGGGCAAGCCGGTGATGATGATCACCGCCCATTTCGGCCACTACCTTGCGGCGCGCATCGCGCTACAGGAACGCAGCGGCGAACCGATCGGTTGCCTCTATCGCCGGATGGCAAACCCCTATTTCAACGACATGTATGTCGACGCCTTTTACAAAACCGGCGCGCCGATGTTTGAACAGGGCCGCCGCGGCATGGTTGAGATGGTGCGCGCCCTGAAAAAGGGTGGGATCATCGCCATCGTATCGGACCTGCATGCCCATGGCGGCGAAGAGCTGACCTATTTCGGCAAACCCGCCGTGACCTCGGTTCTGAATGCCGAGCTTGCGATGAAGTACAAGGCGGTGTTGATCCCTTGCTATGCCGTGCGCCAGCCCAACGGTATCGACTTTGAGATCGTCCTGCACGACCCCGTCCCCCATACCGACCCCAAGACCATGACCCAGTTCACCAATGACGATCTTGAGGCGATGGTGCGCAAAAACATGGGCCAGTGGTTCTGGATTCACCGCCGCTGGAAAGCTTGGAATGGGCTGGGTGTTCAGCCGGAAGACATGGTTTAATGGGCGGTCGACCTATTTGACCCGCGCAGCGGCCACGATCGGGCCATGACCCGCCTCTTGAACCAGCACAACCGCAGGCAGGTCCGAAGTCAGCGCAACCGAATATTGCTGTGCCTGGTTGCCATCCCAGGATCCCGCCCAGTGCCAGGATTCCACCACATTGGCATAGTCCAGCTCATGCCCTGCCAGTTCCCCTCGGCGGATCGAGGCATGGCGCATCGGTGAATACTCCACCACCCGAATCTCATAGGTCGCCCCTTCGGGCAGTTCGATCGGCGTGACATCCACCGTGACATCATTCGCCGCCCGTGTTGCTGAGACCGATGCCTCTGGCGCAGCTTTCAGATGGGCGTCGATGATGCGATTTAGTTCATCAGCCTTGGCGCCCACAACATCCTGCTGCCCGTTGATCACCATCTGCGGCGTATAGATCATCGACCGCCCGCCCCCACGCGCATAGGCGCGCTGCCGGGTGGTGTGATCGGGATTGGCATATTCATCTTCCCATCCGATATAGTCCCAATAGTCCACGTGCAGCGCCAAGCCGATAACGTCGTCGCGCTTGGCAAGCTCATGCATCAGCTTGTCTGCAGGGGGACAGGAAGAACACCCCTGAGACGTGAACAACTCCACAACCACCGGGTCACTTTCCGCCATCGAAGACGAGGCAAGAAACAGGGAAACAAGCGCGGTCGCAGTAACGGTTCTGATCATGGGGCTCTCGGGATTTGTGGGATGCGAGACAGGTGTACATCTATCGCCGCTCAACCTCCAATCAAGGTTTCTTGAGAGCCGCGACAGCCAGATTTCAAAAAAATGTGTGCAATGGTATACAAAAATTGCCGCAGGTGGGCTGTTGGACCTTGAACCGGCGGCTTGGGTGATGCAGATACCCCTCAGCGAATCCCATATTCCACGTCATTTGAGAGGGAGGCCACTAGATGCCCATCAAAGTCGGACAGGATACCGCCAAGACACGCCGCAGCCTGAGCGTGAATGGCAAGTCCATTTCCTATTATTCCATCCCCGCCGCACAAGAGGCCGGTCTGGGTGATTTCTCAAACCTTCCCGCCGCGCTGAAAGTGGTGCTGGAGAACATGCTGCGGTTCGAGGATAACGGTTTCTCGGTCTCGGTCGACGACATCAAGGCCTTTGCCGAATGGGGCGCCAACGGCGGTAAGAACCCGCGCGAGATCGCTTATCGCCCTGCCCGCGTTTTGATGCAGGACTTCACCGGTGTTCCGGCGGTTGTCGATCTGGCCGCAATGCGTGACGGCATCAAAGGACTGGGCGGCGACGCACAGAAGATCAACCCACTGAACCCAGTTGATCTGGTCATCGACCACTCGGTCATGATTGACGAGTTTGGCAACCCGCGCGCGTTCCAGATGAATGTGGACCGCGAGTATGAACGCAACATGGAACGCTACCAGTTCCTGAAATGGGGCCAGAACGCCTTTAACAACTTCCGCGTTGTGCCGCCCGGAACCGGCATCTGTCACCAAGTGAACCTGGAATATCTGGCCCAGACCGTCTGGACTGACACCGATCAGGACGGCAACGAAGTCGCCTACCCTGACACGCTGGTCGGCACCGACAGCCACACTACCATGGTTAACGGCATGGCCGTACTGGGCTGGGGTGTTGGCGGGATCGAAGCCGAGGCCGCAATGCTGGGTCAGCCGATCTCGATGCTGATCCCAGAGGTTGTGGGCTTTGAGCTGACCGGCGATCTGGTCGAAGGCACTACCGGCACCGACCTGGTTCTGAAGGTCGTCGAGATGCTGCGTGAAAAAGGTGTTGTCGGCAAATTCGTCGAGTTCTACGGCGAAGGTTTGGATCGTCTTCCCCTGGCCGACCGCGCGACCATCGCCAACATGGCCCCCGAATACGGCGCGACCTGTGGCTTCTTCCCGATCGACGGCGAAACCCTGCGTTATCTGCGCAATACCGGTCGCGACGAAGACCGTATCGCGCTGGTTGAAGCCTACGCGAAAGAGAACGGCTTCTGGCGCGATGCGGACTACGCACCGATCTATACCGACACCCTGTCGCTGGACATGGGCACCATCGTTCCTGCGATCTCGGGTCCAAAACGCCCGCAGGACTATGTTGCACTGACCGACGCCAAGGCCGCTTTCACCAAGGAAATGGAAGAAACTTTCAAGCGTCCCATGGGCAAGGAAGTCGTCGTCAACGGCGAGGACTACACCATGGAATCGGGCAAGGTCGTGATCGCCTCGATCACCTCCTGCACCAACACTTCAAACCCCTATGTGATGATCGGCGCGGGCCTTGTGGCGCGCAAAGCCGCAGCGCTGGGATTGAACCGCAAACCTTGGGTCAAAACCTCGCTGGCTCCTGGGTCGCAGGTTGTGTCAGCCTATCTTGAGGCCGCTGGCCTGCAAGAAGATCTGGACAAGGTGGGCTTTAACCTCGTGGGTTATGGCTGCACCACCTGTATCGGTAACTCGGGACCCATCCAAAAAGAACTGTCCGAGGCGATTGCCGAAGGCGACCTGGTCGCCACGTCGGTGCTGTCGGGCAACCGGAACTTCGAAGGACGAATCTCGCCTGACGTACGCGCCAACTATCTGGCCTCGCCGCCGTTGGTGGTGGTCTATGCGCTGGCAGGCACCATGGATATCGACCTGACGTCCGAGCCGATTGGTCAGGATCAGGACGGTAACGACGTCTTCATGAAGGACATCTGGCCATCGGCCCAGGAAGTCGCTGAACTGGTTGAACAGACCGTTACGCGTGAGGCGTTCCAATCGAAATATGCCGACGTCTTCAAGGGCGATGAAAAGTGGCAGGGCGTAGATGTTCCGCAGCAGGAAACCTATGATTGGCCCGCGACATCGACTTACATCCAGAACCCGCCCTATTTCCAAGGTATGGGGGCCGAGCCGGGTACGATTTCGAACATCGAAGGTGCCAAGGTATTGCTGATCCTGGGTGATATGATCACCACCGACCACATCTCACCGGCCGGTTCGTTTGCGACGACCACGCCTGCGGGCAAGTATCTGACCGACCGTCAGGTTCAGCCGCGCGAGTTCAACTCGTATGGGTCCCGCCGTGGCAACCACGAGATCATGATGCGCGGCACCTTCGCCAACATCCGCGTCAAGAACGAGATGCTGGACGGTGTCGAGGGCGGTTACACAAAAGGCCCCGATGGCGAACAGACCTCGGTCTATGAGGCATCGATGGCCTATCAGGAACAGGGCACCCCGCTGGTTGTCTTTGGTGGCGAACAGTACGGTGCGGGTTCTTCTCGTGACTGGGCGGCCAAGGGTACGGCTCTGCTGGGCGTCAAGGCCGTGATCGCCGAAAGCTTTGAGCGTATTCACCGCTCGAACCTGGTTGGCATGGGCGTCATTCCGTTTGAGTTCACCGGCGGTGACACACGCAAGTCGCTGGGTCTGAAAGGGGACGAAACGGTCTCGATCCACGGTCTGGACACGATCCAGCCGTTGCAAGAGGTGCCCTGCACCATCGTCTACGGCGATGGGTCCGAGAAGACCATCACCCTGAAGTGCCGCATCGATACCGCGCCCGAAATCGAGTATATCGAAAACGGTGGCGTACTGCATTACGTACTACGGAACCTTGCAAAGGCCGGATGACCGGAATTTGTGCGTATAGAATAAGAAAGGACGCCTAAGGGCGTCCTTTTGTTATTTGCGAGGCTCTGCCTCGCGCTCCGAGGTATTTTTGAACAGAAGAACGGGCGGGCTTTATTTGCCTGCAGCTTTTTCCAAGGCTGGGCGGATGGTGCCTTCGATCACGCGTTGAGTGATGGGTCCGGCAAAGCGCAGGATTATGGTGCCTTCGCCGTCGATGACATAGGTCTCGGGTACGCCGTAGACGCCCCAATCGAGGCCCATTCGGCCCAGTTCGTCGCGACCGATGCCAGTGTAGGGATCGCCGAGTTCGGTCAGGAAGTCTTCGGCATTGTCCAGCTGGTCTTTGTAGTTGATGCCGTAAACCGGGATGCCTTCGTCGGACAGGGCCTGAAGGTTGGGGTGTTCCACTCGGCATGGGGCGCACCAGCTGGCCCAGTAATTGACCAGTTTGACATCCCCGTCGCGCAGCGTGGCGTCGTCGAAATTGGGTTTGCCTTGAAATTCGGTCAGGACGACCGGTGGCGCGGGCTGGCCTTCGCGGGCGGATGGCAGCGCGTTTGGATCGTCGCGGAACATGCCGATGCCGGCCAGAACGGCAAAGGCGCCAAAGATCAGCGGTGGCGCAATCATCAGAGGCGAGATTTTAGCCATTTCGGGTCATCCGTTCTTCGAGTTTTTCCATCTCGGTCCGAACCTTGCGGCCGCGCATCACGCTGAACAGGATCAGTGCTGTCAGAAGGCCGATTGAAACCACATAGGACCACAGCACCGTGTCGGCGTATTTTCCAAGATCAGGGATCATCCGTTTACCCTTTCCCGTGCCAGCAACGCCTTGATCCGGCGCGCGCGAATTTCCGTGCCCGTGCGGTAGAGCACCAGCGCGATGAACAGCAGAACAAACCCGATGATGCACAGAAGCAGCGGGTAGAAATAGATGTTACTGACCTTTTCCTCGGTATCCGCCCCGGTAATGGCAGCTGTACGCATCACCGATGCGCCCTGGTGTAGCCCCTGATTCCAGAAATTCACCGCATAGCGGCTGAGGATCGCAAAGACCGAGCCGACCAGACACAGGACCGAGGTCAGGTCGGCGGCAGTGTCGGGGTCTTCAATCGCTTCCCACAGGGCGACGTAGCCCAGATAGAACAGGAATAGGATCAGGAAGGAGGTCAGGCGCGGATCCCAGGCCCACCATGTGCCCCACATTGGTTGACCCCAAATCGCGCCTGTCGCCAGTGCGATCAAAGTCATCACGATGCCGATTGGCGCAGCCGCACGGGCCGCCAAAGCGCTGACATGGTGGCGGCGCACCAGCCAGACCAGCGAGGTCGCCAGCATCATCAGCCAGCAATTGATCGCCATCAGCGCCGCCGGAACATGCAGGTAGATGATCTTGACGGTCGAGCCCTGTTTATAGTCATCCGGTGTGAAGAAGAATCCCCAGATCAGCCCCACCACGATGCACGCGATAGAGGTGATCCAGAAAAACGGCATCACCCGTTCGCTTGTCGCGAGGAATTTGCGCGGGTTGGCGTATTCCCAGAGGGCGTTGGCTTTGGCTGCGATAGACATGGGCCTTATCTAGTCCGAGTCGGGTTCATTCTCAATTGACCTTGGTCAAAGTTTGAGCACGTCACCGAAGGTTGATACGCAAAACGGCGGCGCTGGCAAAGGGCAGCATCGCGATTGTGGCGGCGGTGATCCCGGCCAGCATGAGCAGCGGGGTTTGGGTTTCCATCCCCGTGGCGCCACGGCGCGCCACCTCGGCGCCGAAGATCAGCGTGGGGACGTATAGCGGCAGGACCAGCAGCGACAGCAGCAAGCCGCCGCGTTTCAGGCCGACGGTCAGGGCTGCGCCGAAGGTGCCGATGACGCTCATGGCGGGGGTGCCGATCAGCAGCGAGATCACCAGCCACGAAAAGCCCGGCACCGGCAGATTCAGCAGCACGCCCAGAAACGGCGCGGCCAGAACCAGTGGTAGGCCTGTGGTCAGCCAGTGCGCAAGCGCCTTGATCGTAACCACGGCTTCCAGCGGCAGCGGTGCCGTGGCCAGCAGGTCGAGCGAGCCGTCCTCCCAATCCAGCGCTAACAGGCGGTCGAGCGACAGCAGGCAGGCCAGCAGTGCGCCCAGCCAAAGCACACCAGGCGCGATAGTCGAAAGCAGAGAGGATTGCGGCCCGACCGAGAATGGTACCAGCACGGTCACGATCAGGAAGAAAGCCAGCCCAAGGCCGAAGCCCCCTCCGGCGCGGAAGGCCAGTTTCAGGTCACGCAGCAGCAAGGCGATCACAGAAAGCCTCCGTCGAAATCGTCGATGGGTTTGGGTTTGGCCTTGTTGGGGCCGACATCCAGAACCTCGCCGTCAAGGCCCAGGTCGATATGAGTGGCGATTAGGGCTGATCCCCCCTGCCCCAGATGCGCGCGCACGGCGTCGGCGAACATTTTCACTGCGTTCTGGTCCAGCGAGACGGTGGGTTCGTCCAGCATCCAGATCGGTCGCCCTGTAACCAGCATCCGCGCCAGCCCAAGCCGCCGTTTCTGTCCCGCCGACAGGTTGCCTGCGTGGCGGTCGGCCAGATCATTCAGAGCAAAGGCGTCCAGCGCCGGTTGTATGCCTTGCGTGCCAAAGACCGAGGCCCAGAAACTAAGATTTTCGACAACCGTTAGCGTGGGTTTCAGCCCGTCGGAATGTGAGGCATAGGCGATCTGATCCTCGGCCCCTTCGATGCGGCCATGCAGCGGCGGTTGTAACCCGGCAAGCGTACGTAGCAGGGTTGTTTTGCCGATCCCATTGGGGCCGCGCAGGATCAGTGCTTTGCCTGCAGGCAGTGTAAAGCTGAGCCCTTCGAGCACGGGAATGCCACCACGGGTGATGGCCAGATCGGTCACGGTCAGTGTCATAGCGCTCGCTTAGCGGATTGTGGGGGCGGACAAAAGGTCGGAATTGACGCAGAGCTTTAGACGGAACGCGATGTGGTTGGGGTGGGAGTGAGGGGCCAGCCCCTCACGCTCCCCGGGATATTTTTGGCCAGATGAAGGGAGATCCGTCAGGCCGTGAGCGCGGCAAGGGCGATGCGGCGACCTTCGGAGAGCAGGACGTTGTAGGTTCGGCAGGCGGCGGGGGAATTCATGATCTCGACCCCGATACCCGCATCTTCAAGCGTGTTACGCAGTTTGGCGGGAATATGTGCCAGCTCTGCCCCGGTGCCGATGAACAGGACGTCAATGTTGGCGGCAAGATCGAGGAGCGGTTGGGCATCCTCATAGCCCCGCCATTCCGAGGTGCCGGTTGGGCCGGTGAGAACCGCGCCGTGAAAGAGCGCGCCGCCCACGCGGAAGAAACCGGGGCCGTAGCCATCGACAGGGGTGGCGTTGGTATAGGTGATCTCGTTCAGGCGCATGGGTTCGTTCTAGCCCCAAAGTGGTAGGCCCGACAAGGCCGCAACGGCAATCACTAGATACGCGGCAGCGCGGTAGAGCCTTTCGTGTTCGGGGCGGAACAGTTTGCCGCCCAGCCAATTGCCGATCAGGTTTGGCACAGCAAGCAGCAACCCCAGAAGCGCGGCCATTCCGGTCACCCGCCCCATACCTGTGAGGTAGCCCAGTAGCAGAAAGTCGAAGGCAAATAGGAATAGTAGAATGGTGGCGCGGATGACCGTCACTTGCAGTGGGCGGGACATGTAGAACAGTATGACCGCTGGACCAGGCAGGCCTGCCACGCCTCCAAGAAATCCTGCAGCGCAGCCGATGCCGACCACCATCGTGCGGCTGACATAGCCGTGATAGCGCAGACCTAGGATCAGGACCACCAGCATCGCGATCGACAGGAGGCTAACCGCGTACCGAAAGACATTCACGTCGACCTGCGTCAAAATCCAAAGCCCAAATGGCAGGATCAGGGCGCACCCGGCCACCAGCCGGATCAAGTCGCCCCGGTCAACCTCGCGCCACGCACGGCGCAGGTTGGGGAGCGGACCGAAGATATCCATGATGGTCAGCCCAATCAGCGCGCCGAACGGGCCCAGAAAAGGCGTTGCGATAGGCAGGAAGATCAGCGCCGTGCCAAAGCCGGAAAACCCACGCACGATGCCGCTGAGGAAGGCGGCGCATAGAATAATGGCCAGCCCTGTGGGGGACTGGCCAAAAAGATCAGGCGTCGATGTTTGCAAACTGGTTGCCCGCCGTGTTCGACGGTTTGGACCAGTCGCGTTTGACCCCCAGCCACAGCAGGATGGTCGAGGCCACAAAGACCGAAGAATACGTCCCGACGATCACGCCCCAGATCATCGCGAAGACGAAGCCACGGATGACGTCTCCGCCCAACACATAAAGCGAGATCAGCGCCAGCAGGGTTGTGACCGAGGTCATGACTGTCCGGCTGAGGGTCTCGTTGATCGAGATGTTGAGGACCTCTTTTAGATCTTTCTTTTTGTATTTGCGCAGGTTCTCACGCACCCGGTCAAAGACAACCACCGTGTCGTTCAGCGAATAGCCCACGATGGTCAGCAGCGCAGCGATGATCGCCAGATCGAACCGGATTTGCAGTTCCGAGAAGATGCCGATGGTCAGGATCACGTCATGCACAAGCGCGGCCACCGCCCCCAGGGCAAACTGCCATTCGAACCGTAGCCAGATATAGACCAGCACGGCCCCAATCGCGAGGACAACGGCGATCACGGCGGTCTGGATCAGTTCACCCGAAACCTTGGGACCGACGGATTCAACGGACACAAATTGGATATCGGGGGCTGCCGCCTTCAATGCCTCTTCCACAGCCGTTACTGTTGCGGCCGAGACCGCTTCGGCTTCCGCCTGCGCCTGAATGCGGATCATGGCGACGTTTTCGTCCTCGTCAAAGGTCGGGTCGAAAATCTCGGTGATTGTGACATCGCCCAGTTCAAGCGGAGCGATGGCGTCGCGATAGGCACCCACGTCGATCTCTTGCGCCGATTGGGTGCGGATCGTGGTGCCGCCCCGGAAGTCGATGCCGAAATTCAGGCCCTGCAACATGAAGGACGTAAAGGCCAAGACCATCATCAAGCCGGAAATACCCAGCCAAACCTTCCAGCGACTGAAGAAATCGAACGAGGTTTCTTGAGGGACAAGTTTCAGTCTCATGATCAAACCTCGATCGTTTTCGGGCGGCGGCGTTCGAACCAAATCACGATCATCAGGCGCGTCACGAAGATCGCGGTGAAGACCGAGGTGAGGATGCCCAGACCCAGAGTGATGGCAAAGCCCCGCACCGGTCCGCTGCCCATGGCAAACAGGATTGTCGCCGTGATGAATGTGGTGACGTTCGCGTCCAGAATGGCCGACAGTGCCTTTTCATAACCCAGCTCAATTGCACGGGCCGGACCTCGGGCGGATTTCAGTTCCTCGCGGATACGTTCAAAGATCAGCACGTTGGCGTCCACCGCCATGCCGACTGTCAGCACGATCCCCGCGATCCCCGGCAAGGTCAGCGTCGCCCCGATTAGTGATAGAAGACCAAACAGCAGTCCGACGTTCAGGATCAGCGCGATATTGGCGAAGATACCGAACAAACCATAGCTGAGCGCCATGAAGACCAGGACAGCAACAAAGGCCACGATGGTGGCCACCTTGCCTGCGTCGATACTGTCTTGTCCCAGCTCGGGGCCGATCGTGCGTTCTTCAAGGAACTCCAGCCCCGCCGGCAGCGCACCTGCGCGCAGCAGGACGGCCAGATTGGTGCTTTCCTCAACCGTGAAATTGCCGGTGATGATGCCCGAACCACCCGGAATATGGCTTTGGATCACCGGGGCCGAGATCACTTCGTCATCAAGCACAATCGCAAAAGGCGCGCCGATGTTCTCCAGCGTGTAGTCGCCGAATTTGCGGGCACCGGACGTGTTAAAGCGGAAATTGACCGCAGGGCGGCCGTTCTGGTCGAACGCGGGTTGGGCGTCAACCAGTTCCTCACCCGTCACAACGGGGGCGGATTCCAGAATGTAGTACACACCGTCTTCATCAAGCGAAGGGACGACCTCTTGCCCGATGCCCGGCGCGGTATCCGCATCGGTCGTGCGGCCAGCAACCGGATTGAAGGTCAGTTGCGCAGTGGTTCCGATGATCTCTTTCAGCTCGCCCGCGCTGCCGATGCCAGGCACCTGGATCAGAATACGATCCGCGCCCTGGCGTTGAATGGTGGGTTCACGCGTGCCGACCTCGTCGATACGACGGCGGATGATCTCAAGCGACTGTCGAACGGTGCGATCGTCCGAGGCCAGCTTCTCGGCATCCGACAGTTGCACGACGATGGTGTCGCCTTCGGAGCGGGCTTCGATATCAGTGGCCCCTACCCCGGACAGCGTCTGCACCTGACGGGCCAGACCACGCACGACTTCCAGCGCGCGCGCCATGCCTTCGGGCTGACTGATACGCACCCGAATCTCATCGGGGGCCGAGTTCTGACGGCGGATGGTGCCTACGGTCGCCCGCTCATCCCGCAGCGCGTCGCGGATTTCAGGCCACATGGCATCCATACGGGATTCGTAGACATCGCTGACCTTAACCTCGGCCAGCAAGTGTGCACCGCCACGCAAGTCGAGGCCCAGATTGACCAAGGACGACGGCAACCAGTTTGGCCACTGCGCCGCTTCGGCCTGCATCTCGGGCGTGTCGATGCCAAGCTCGATCGCGGCCTTGGCATCGTTGGATTGTTCAACGCGCGTGTAAAACGCATTCGGCAGGGCCATCAGCAGGCCGGTCACGCAGACCAGCCAGATCAGAACCCGCTTCCAGGTATCAATGTGCAGCATTACCCTGCCTTTTCAAGGATTTGACGCGCGACGTTACTTCGCCGGTTCAGTCTTGCTCAGAACCTGCGCGATGGTCGATTTGACGACGCGAACCTTGACACCCTCGGCCAGTTCAACCTCGATCTCGTTCTCGCCTTCCTTGACCTTCGACACTTTGCCGATCAGGCCACCCTGCGTGACCACCTGATCACCCCGGCGCACAGCTTCGACCATGGCCTGATGTTCCTTCATCTTTTTCTGCTGAGGACGGATCAGCAGGAAATACATGATCGCAAAGATCAGGATCAGCGGGAGAAACTGGGCGATTGCGCCACCTTCCATGGGATATTCCTTTTGGTTTGGTGTTTGCGGAGGGCCCGCAAATTTTGCGAGAACCTATTCTTTGAACTGACTGTTTGCAAGGAATGGCGGTACAGGTTTTTGCACCGAAACTCAGATAATGCGCAAAGATTTGGCCAAGCGTTGCAGTTAAGTCCTAGAAACAAGCGCTTGCGTCGATATAGTTGAACCGCGGGAGGTCCAATGGCGCACATTCATCTGAAACTGGGATTGCTACTTCAGATACTGGTCACGACCCTGTGGGTTGGCCTTTGTGCGGCGCCTGCTTCTGGTCAGGAAACTGTCGAAGCACCTGTCGAAAACGAAGAACAATCCGAGACCTTCAAAGCACCCGTTATCGTCGACGGCGATACTCTGTTTTTCTTACGTGGTTCCAGCGCACTACCAGCATCGGAACGCGCCGAAGCAGTACAGGAAAAAATAATAGAAGCGGCCGAAGCCTCAGATAACCTTGAAGTCACAATCACTTATGAGGATACTGAACTCGGTACACGCATACTGGTCGACGGACTTTCGGTATCGGTTGTGACGGTCGCCGACGCGGAACTGGAGCAGATTGAACTGGAAGTTCTCGGTTTTCTCCATGGCGAGGCCATTGAGCAAGCGATCCTGGCCTACAGGTCCAATCGAACTGATCAAGCGCGAGTTTCCGGAGCGATCGAAGCCACCGCATGGACAATAGGCTTTGGTATCTTTGTTGCCATCATCCTTTGGCTGCATCGCAGGATCAGACGCAAGACGCTGAAATTCGTACAACGGCATCTGAAGGACGTGGAAAACGCCACCGCAAAAAGCGTTCAGGCTGAAGCGATTGCCGCACTGGTTCGATATACCCTGAATTTCGTCCTGCTGGTGATCTTCTTTCTGGGTTTCTACTATTATCTGTCCTTCGTCCTACTCGCCTTTGCCGAAACACGGTACTTCGCGCAGCTTCTGCTGACTTACCTGACCGAGCCTGTTCTACTGATCTTTAAGGGCATCCTTAGTTACATCCCCAACTTGATCATGCTGGGTCTAATCAGCTGGGTCACGGTTTATATCATTCGGGGCATGCGAGTGTTCTTTGACGCTGTCGAGGCCGGGTCATTCGATCTGGGGGATTTTGAAAAACACTGGGTGAGCCCAACCTTCAACATCGCGCGCGTCGTCGTCATACTAATCGCGCTGGTCTTTGCCGTTCCTTACATTCCGGGATCAGATTCGGCTGCCTTTCAAGGCCTGACCATTCTGGTGGGCGCAATGCTGTCGCTGGGCGCAAACTCGGTCGTTTCAAACATGCTGGCGGGGCTGTTTGTGATCTATCGGCGCTCGACCTCGATTGGGGACCGCATCCAGATTGGCGATCACATTGGCGACGTGGTGCAGATCAAGCTGATGGAGACGCATCTGAAATCCATCAAGAACGAACTGATCTCGATCCCCAACGCGCAGTTGATGAACTCGGACGTGGTGAATTTTTCCAAGAAAACCGATGGCAGCGGGCTGTTACTGCACACCACTGTCGGCATCGGATATGAGGAACCGCCCGAGAAGGTCGAAGCCATGCTGATCGAGGCCGCCCGCCGCACCAAGGGGATCAAGGCCAAGCCGGAACCCTTTGTTTTGTGGACTGCTTTGGCCGATTACGCGATCAATTACCAGATCAACGGCTATACTACGCGGGGCAGCATCATTCCAAAGATCCGTTCGGACCTGCACCGCAATATCGTGGCCGTGTTCAATGAGAACGGCGTACAGATCATGACGCCCTCTTACATGGCCGATCCGCCCGATCCGAAAATCCCCAGCGAAGACTGGGATGGCCATCTGGCGCATGAATCCCACGAGGACGCGGATAAGTCGTAACCGGTGCTACACCCTGCGGTTCAGATGGTGCATAAGCGGTCTCAGTGATTCACGCATTCAAGGATCTGAGACATGCACGACATCCGCGCCATTCGCGAAAACCCCGCCGCCTTCGACGCCGCCCTTGCGCGCCGTGGGGACGCGCCGGTGTCGTCGGACCTGCTTCGGCTGGACGAAAGCCGCCGTGCGAAAATTCTGGCAGCTGAGACCGCTCAGGCCGAACAGAACAAGGCCAGCAAAGAGGTCGGCGCCGCCAAGGCGCGCGGTGATGAGGCGGAATTCGAACGCCTCCGCGCGCTGGTCGCCGAGAAAAAGGCCGAGATCGCCCAAATGCAGACCGAAGCCAAGGATCTGGACGCTCTGCTGACGGATCAACTGATCCGCATCGCCAACCTGCCGGCCGAGGACGTGCCCGAAGGAGCCGATGAAAACGACAATGTCGAGGTCAATCGCTGGGGCACCCCGCGCGAGCTGGATTTTGCTCCGAAAGAGCACTTTGAGATCGACGCCGTGCAAAACGGCATGGATTTCGAGACTGCCGCGAAATTGTCCGGCTCGCGTTTTGTGCTGCTGTCCGGCGGCATCGCACGCATCCACCGCGCGCTGGCGCAGTTCATGCTGGACACGCATATCAACGAGAACGACCTGACCGAGGTCAACGGCCCCGTTCTGGTTCTGTCGGAAATGATGCAGGGCACTGGTCAGCTGCCGAAATTCGGCGAGGACAGCTATCAGACGCGCGAAGGCTGGTGGCTGATCCCGACGTCCGAGGTCTCGCTAACCAATATCGTCAACGACACGCTGATCGAGGAAAACTACCTGCCCCGCCGCTATACCGCGCATTCGTTGTGCTTCCGGTCCGAGGCCGGTTCGGCCGGCAAAGATACGCGCGGGATGCTGCGTCAGCACCAGTTCGAGAAGGTCGAGATGGTCTCCGTCACACATCCGAACAATTCCGACGACGAGCAGAAGCGCATGTTGCGCTGCGCCGAAGGGATTCTGGAAAAGCTGGGCGTGCCCTATCGCACCGTGATACTGTGTACCGGCGACATGGGCTTTGGCGCGCGTCGCACCTATGACATCGAAGCCTGGCTGCCCGGTCAGGATACGTACCGCGAGATCAGCTCGGTCTCGACCTGTGGAGACTTTCAGGCTCGTCGCATGAACGCACGCTTTCGTCCCGAAGGCGGGGGTAAGCCGGAATATGTCCACACGCTGAACGGCTCTGGGCTTGCTGTGGGGCGCTGCCTGATTGCAGTGCTGGAAAACGGCCAGAACGCCGACGGCACCGTCACTCTGCCCAAGGTGCTGGCTCCCTATCTTGGTGGCAAGCTGACACTGCAACTGGACGGCAGATTGGCATAAGAAAACCGGCGCGCTACAGCCGCCGGTTCGCAAATCTCAAAGGTGAGGAAGGGTTACTTCTTCGCCTTTTTCTTTTCTTTCTTCTTGTCTTTGTTCTTGTCGTCTTTTTTCTTCTTGTCTTTGGACTTGTCGTCCTTTTTGGACTTTTTGTCCTTCTTCGCCTTTGCCTTCACCTTGTCCTTGGCTTTCGAGAACACGGCCTCCATCTCGGCGCGTTTTTTGGCGGCCTTTTCCGCTTTGGCTTTGGCCTTGGCTTTTTTCCGTGCTTTGGCTGCCGCGGCATCTGCGGCTGCTTTTTCCTCGGCCGCTTTGCGGGCCGCCGCCTCAGCCGTTTTTTCGGCAGCGGCCACCGTCTTGCGCGCGACCGGTTTACGCGCCGCCGGTTTGCGCGTCGATGTTCGGCGTGCGGCTGGCTTGGTGGCAGCCGGCTTGGCGGCTGGTTTGGTCGAAATCGCCTCTTTCGCTGCAGCGATCAGCCGCGGCGCACGCGCGACACCAATTCGGGGGACCTTGACCAGATCGGCAGGGCTTGCCTTGGCGATGGCTTCTGCGGTTCTAAAACCGTTTGCCGTAAGCGCTTGTCCTAACGCTTCGCCCACACCTTTAACGTCGGTCACTGAGGTCATTCCTTGTCCTTTCTGTATTTCCAAGCAGATGTATATACACTGAATATACAGATCCGCAAGCCGTATGATCCCAGACCTAACTGCTATGGGCCAAGTTGGCTGTTTGTCGTTTCTTTGGGAACGGCACCAGGCGTTTGGCGTCTTCGTCCCACAGTTTGAGGTTCAATGCCGCCACCGCTTCGGGGAACTTGATCCGGCGCGGCGTGTATTCGGGCGGTAGGTTGTAGTGACATTCCCGCAGTCGGTAAGACGGGATACGCGCGTTGAAATGGTGGATGTCATGCAACGTAATGCAGGCCACCGCGTTGTCGAACCACCAACCGAAATCCAATGCGGACGACCCCTGCAAAGCCGCCAGTTTAGGGTCCAGGTCAGGGCGCCGATCCCAATAGGTATCCTCAAAATTATGCTGGAGATATACAAGGAATACGCCCAGCATCCCACCCAACAAAGAGAAGACAAGCCACACCAGAATGCCGGTACTGCCCGCTATCAGGTACAGCAGCCCCAGAAACACGATGATAGACAGGTTGTGCAGAACGACACCGGTCACACCGAACCGCATCGTGTTCTTGGGCCAGCGATAACGGATGAAATAGGTGAACAATGCGCCCACTGGGACAAGGATGAACGGATTGCGGTAAAGGCGATAGAACAAACGGGTTTTCCAGTCCGCCTTAGTCCACTCGCGCACTGTCATCGTGTGAATTTCACCGGTTTCGCGATGTTCCAGGTTTCCGATTCCGGAATGGTGCAGATTGTGGTTCTGCTTCATCACTTCGAACGGGGCAAAAGTGAAAGGTGACAGCCCATGCCCGGCCCATTCATTTTGTAGACGTGTTTCGAAAAGGGAATGGTGGCCGCAATCGTGCTGCAAGACATACAGGCGCACGGCGGCAAATGCGAAAACAATCCCGGCGGGGACCATAATATACCAGCGATCCACATAAGCGACGGCCAGCGCAAGCGATGCAAAATACACCGCGAAAGTCCCAAAATAACTGAGAGCCGCCAGCCGGTTGTCCTGCACCGCATATTGTCGCGTGTATTCTCTTAGATCCATCCAGCCCGCCCCTCACGATGGCCCGGTTTAATATCAATTTGAAATTAAGCGTGGAATTCTCACATGCAACCCGCACGCGCGAAAACAAATGCACGCCAGTGAATGCTAGCGTGCAGTTTGGGGCCTGTCACGCCCCTCAGCCGAAAATGCTGCGATTTGGCGCGGTTACGCGCGCCCTTTGAGATGTTTGGCCAAAGCACCGGCGTTTTTCTTACGCCGTCCTTTGTAGGGGTTCTTGTCGCCCTGGCCGCGCAATGTCAGGCGGATGGGCGTACCGGGCATGTCAAAATCCTCGCGCAAGCCATTGATCAGATAGCGGTTATAGCTTTCGGGCATCTTGTCGGGATGCGAGCACATCACGACAAACCCCGGCGGGCGGGTTTTGGCTTGCGTCATATAGCGCAGCTTGATCCGGCGGCCCTGCGGTGCCGGCGGTGGGTGCTGTTCCAGCATCGCAGTCAGCCAGCGGTTCAGCGCAGCCGTGGGCACACGGCGATTCCACACATTATGCGCACGCAGGATGGCCGCACGCAGACGTTCCAGACCCCGGCCCGTCTTGGCGGACACCGTGATCAGAGGCGCGCCGCGCAGTTGCGGCAGCAGCCGTTCAAAGGATTCCTTGAGGTCGCGCAGTTTCTCCTGCTTGTCCTCTTCAATATCCCATTTGTTCACTGCGATGACGACCGCGCGACCTTCGCGTTCAGCCAGATCGGCGATACGCAGGTCTTGCTGCTCAAATGGAATTGCCGCATCCAGCAAAACCACCACGACCTCGGCGAACTTCACCGCGCGCAACCCGTCGGAAACCGAGAGCTTTTCAAGCTTTTCCTGCACCTTGGCCTTTTTGCGCATGCCTGCCGTGTCGAAAATCCGCATCGGCGTGCTGTCGCCATCCGGGTCGGCCCAGTCTACCCGAAGGCTGATCGCGTCGCGGGTGATCCCGGCCTCGGGGCCGGTTAGCAGACGATCTTCGCCCATGATCTTATTGATCAACGTAGATTTTCCCGCATTCGGGCGACCTACAACAGCCACCTGCAACGGCTTAGCTGCGGTGATCAGAGGGGTTTCGCCCTCACCATCCTCATCCAGTTCGATATCGGTCTGGGGGGCGTCATCGACGGCCTGCTCCTCGGCTGCATCAGCCAGAGGCATCAACTGGGTATACAGGTCCGTCATCCCCTCGCCATGCTCGCCCGACAGTCGGACGGGTTCGCCAAGGCCCAGATTATAAGCCTCAAGCACACCGGCATCGGCGGCTGAGCCTTCGGCCTTGTTCGCCGCAAGGATCACATGTTTCGAACGTTTGCGCAGGATATCGGCAAACAGCTCATCGGTCGGTGTCACGCCAACCCGCGCATCGATCATGAACAGACAGACATCCGCCATGTCTACAGCGCGTTCTGTCAGTCGACGCATCCGACCCTGAAGGCTGTCATCGGTGGCGTCCTCAAGCCCGGCGGTATCAATCACGGTAAAACGCAGATCGGCCAGACGCCCTTCGCCCTCGCGCAGGTCGCGCGTCACGCCGGGCTGGTCGTCGACCAAGGCCAGACGTTTACCAACAAGGCGGTTGAAAAGGGTGGATTTGCCCACATTCGGGCGCCCCACGATGGCGAGGGTCAGTGACATGACATTCAACTTTCAAGACTCAGACGCGCCCTTTAGCGCATCTTTTCGTCAACGGAAAGCGTGTAGATCACCTTTGGTCGATACGACATACAAGGTCTGCCCCGCCACGACGGGTGCAGTGGTGGCCCCGCCGGGGACCTCGACCCGGTTGACCAGCGCGCCATCGACGGGATTAAAGAAGCGCAGGTAGCCATCATTCGAGGCGATTACGATGCGCCCTCCGGCCAGAATCGGGCCGTAATGAGCCACTATGGGACCACGACGGTTGGGTTTGTCCTTTACGAAGCCTGGCAAGTCCTGCGCCCAGACTACCTGACCAGTCGCTGCGTCCAGACGGATCAGCTGGCTGCGGTCGCTGACCTGGAAAATGCTGTTGCCCGCAGGCCAAACCGTATCAATTGCGCCTTCATCGGCGGTCCACTTTCGCTCACCGGAATCCGCGTCAAAGGCCACGGTGCGGCCCGAGTGGTTCCCAATATAAATCGTGTCACCCAACACCATCGGGCCACCGGTGACATCAACGATCTGCGCCGCCGCGCGTCCACGGCGCCCACCGGCCACCGAGGCGTTCCAGCGGCGGATGCCGCCACGACGGAACGTGGCCGACACATCGCCAGAGCCAAAGGCGAACACGGCAAATTCCTGCGCGATTACCGGAGCGGGCGCACCCAGGACGTTTCCGACGCTCGGCGTGGCTTGAATCTGCCAAGCGATCCGCCCGTCTTTGACATCCACGGCCCAGCCGGTCTCATCCCCGGCGACCAGATACAGCAAGCCGCCATTTACCAAAGGCGCGCCGCTGCCGGTGGCGTTCAACCGTTTCTGCCAGCGGGTTACGCCGGTTCTGGCATCCAGCGCGGTAAGGCGACCAAACCCAGATGACACATACAAAACACCATCAGCATAGGCCAAGCCACCGCCTGTGGCGTCCGCGTCGCCATCCTGTGCAGGGATCAGATTAACGCTCCAGACAGTTGCGCCTTGTGCGGATGTCGCGGTGACGTTGGCGCCAGAGTCCAGAGTGTAGATCAAACCGCCTGCTACGACAGGCTCGGCTGTGATGCGCTGTTTGCGCGAATCCCCCTTACCGATGGAATTCGACCATACCCGTTGCGGAGTCGCGCGCAATTGCGCATGCGTGGTGCGGAACGCCGCTGTGCCAGGACTTTGCGGCCAGCTTACATTAGCTTGCTGGGCCGGCAGGCTGATAGGTTTGGCTCCACGTGTCTCAACCGCCTCGGAATCCGCAGCGGGGCGGATATCCTCACGGGGGCCGACCAGGATCACCTCGGCTTCCTGACAGGCAGCCAGTACTGTCAGGGAAAGAACTGCGACCGACGCTCCGACGCGGGAAAATAGACTTGTTACCATGATATTGCGCACTCGCCTGTCCAATATGTGTTCCGCCCCGGATTAGCCCTGCCGGGCTATCAGCGGTTCGGGTTCACCCCCAAGGGCTACAATCAGTTGCGCAGCACGCTGTTGCAGGTCAACACCGATCTCGGCATCTTGGCGCAGCGCTTGCAACCGCGCAATCGCCGCGTCGACATTGCCTTCAGACACATCCAGCAGCGCCAACTGCTCCTCCGCAAGCAAGCGCAGCGGCGCACCCGGCGCAGCCAAGGCTTCGAATTGCTGGCGTCTGTCTGCGATGGGCAGGCTATCCGCTTGCAGCAACAAGGCTTTAAAAGCCGCAATCGCCCGGTAGATCTCAGGCAGGTCCCCCTGCACCGCAATGGTGTTCAGACTTGCAACCGCATCCGCCTCGGACCCGGCTTCAACCTGGGACGCCGACAGCAACATATTCAGGACTGCATCTCCACCCGGCGCCGCCGCCTCAACCTCCGACAGGGAAGCAGCACGTTCCGCCGAGTCGTTTAACGCCAGAGCCGCTAGAATCGAGTCGCCCAGATCCTGGGCCTGTCCGGTTGCCCGCGCCTTGCGCACCTCGTTGAAGGCCGCGCCGCCGACGATCAGAACCACGGCCAGCACACCGACCCAGCCCCAGCGCCGCAGCAGCAGGTAAAGACGGTCCCGGCGGACCTCTTCGGTCACCTCATCAATGAAACTGTCGGTGTCGCTCATCCCTGCCCTCCGGGGCTGTAATCCGTGGTGTATGGCGCCATGTCATAACCCGCCACATTTGCCAAGCCAAGGGTCCGAATTCGCACATTTCCCACTAGGCGGCACAGGCTTGCGGAAAAAAGTGAACCAAACTATTCAGTTTAGCGTGGAAAAGCTGCATAATCAGCCCCACATTTAAGTACGTGCATCAACACCATCTTGGCAAAAATTTCTGGGAGAAACCCTTTATGCGCTTGATTTCGCTGGTAAATGCGGTTCTGGTAACAGTCGCACTGTTCCTGCTGGTGTTCGAGCGCGATGCGTTGTTTGCATTCGCAGGGCGGGCCGAAGCCGACGAAACAAGCGCAACCGAGTCGCCTGAACCAACATCAGATGCTTCGGACAAGTTCGCCGTCAATGTGGTTGCCCTGCGTTCAGTCGCACGCGAGATTGACAGCGCTGTGTCGCTGCGGGGCCAAACAAAAGCCAATCGTCAGGTCGAAGTTCTGGCCGAAACCACCTCGACCGTGATCTCGGAACCCAAGCGCAAAGGCACCTTTGTCGAGGCCGGGGATTTGCTGTGTGAACTGGATCCCGGCACCCGCCCGGCCAGTCTGGCCGAGGCAATGGCCGCCAAGCTTGAGGCCGAAAGCCGCATCCCCGAGGCCGAAGCCCGCTTGGAAGAAGCCCACGCATTGGTGGCCGAGGCCGAGATCAACCTAACCGCCGCGCAAAGACTGTCGGAAACTGGCTTTGGGTCGGAAACGCGGCGGGTTGCCAGTCAGGCCGCCATGCGCACCGCCGAGGCGGGTATCAAAACTGCCGAGGCCGGTCTGGAAGCCACGCGCGCCGGTATCGAAGCCGCCATTGCCGAGGTCGAAGCGGCCCGGCGCGAGATCGACCGTCAAACGATCGAGGCCCCGTTCAAAGGCCTACTGGAAAGCGACACTGCCGAACTTGGCAGTCTGATGCTGCCCGGCTCGCTATGCGCCACAGTGATTCAGCTTGACCCGATTAAGCTGGTGGGCTTTGTACCCGAAACAGAGGTCAACCGCGTGATTGTCGGGTCTGAGGCGACGGCGCAACTGGTTACAGGCCTTCAGGTGGCTGGCCGGGTCAGCTTTCTCAGCCGGTCCGCGGACGAAACTACCCGGACATTCGAGGTGGAAATCACCGTCCCCAACCCTGATTTGACAATCCGCGATGGCCAGACGGCGGATATTCGTATCGCGTCCGAAGGCACCAAGGCGCACCTGCTGCCGCAATCGGCCCTGACCCTCAGCCGTGAGGGGCAAGTCGGTGTGCGCACCATTGCGGCGGGCAACATTGTCGCCTTCCAGCCGATCCAACTGTTGCGCGACACGTCCGAAGGTGTCTGGGTCGATGGCCTGCCTGAAACGGTGGATATCATCGTGATCGGGCAGGAATTTGTGACTGCGGGTGTGAAAGTCGCCCCCACCTACAGGAACCTGACCGAATGACCGGAATCGTCAGCTGGGCCGCTGGCCGGGCCCGGATGGTCCTGGCCTTTATCGCCATCTCGCTGGTGATTGGCGGCTATGCCTATATTGGTCTGCCCAAAGAAGGCGAGCCGGATATCGAGATCCCGGCCCTGTTCGTCTCGGTTCAGTTCCCCGGCATCTCGGCGGAAGATTCTGAGAATCTGTTGGTCAAGCCGATGGAAACCGAGCTGGCCGATCTTGATGGTCTGAAAGAGATGACCTCGACCGCCGCCGAAAGCTATGCCGGGGTCGCGCTGGAATTTGATTTTGGCTGGGACAAGACCGCCATCATGGCGGATGTGCGCGATGCGATGAACAGCGCTCAGGCCGAATTTCCGGAAAGGGCCGAGCAATATTCGCTGACCGAGATCAACTTTTCTGAATTCCCCATCGTCATCGTCAACCTAACCGGCGCGGTACCCGAGCGCACAATGGCGCGCGTCGCCAAGGACTTGCAGGACGATCTGGAAGCGATGGATTCGGTTCTTGAGGCCGGTATCGCGGGCAATCGGGACGAACTGCTGGAGGTCATCATCGACCCCTTGCGTCTTGAGGCCTACAACGTCACCGCAGCAGAACTGATCAACGTCGTTCAGAACAACAACCAACTGATCGCCGCAGGTGAGGTCGAAACCGCACAGGGTACATTCTCGGTCAAGATCCCCTCGTCGTTCAAAACGGCGCAGGATGTCTACGACCTGCCGGTCAAGGTCAATGGCGACCGGGTCGTGACCATGGGCGAGCTGGCGCAGATCAACTACACTTTCGAAGACCGCGAAGGCACCGCAAGGTTTAACAGCGAATCCACGGTCGCCTTGCAAGTGGTCAAGCGCAAGGGCTTCAACCTGATCGACACGGTCGAGGACGTCAAAAAGACCATTGCCACAGCTCAGGCCAAATGGCCCGACCAGATGCGCGCCACGATCGAACTGGGCACCTCGAACGATCAGAGCCGCATCGTTGGCTCGATGGTCAGCCAGCTTGAAGGCTCGGTCCTGACGGCGATTGCGCTGGTGATGATCGTCGTTCTGGCCTCGCTGGGCACGCGGGCGGCGCTGTTGGTGGGGTTTGCGATCCCGACCTCATTCCTGCTGTGTTTTGCCTTCCTTGCCGTGATGGGCGTCAGTATTTCCAACATCGTGATGTTTGGCTTGATCCTTGCGGTGGGGATGCTAGTCGATGGCGCGATCGTTGTGGTGGAATATGCTGACAAGCGCATCAAAGATGGCGTCGGGCCCATGCATGCCTATGTCGAGGCGGCGCAACGCATGTTCTGGCCTATCGTGTCGTCTACTGCGACCACACTCTGTGCCTTCCTGCCCATGCTATTCTGGCCCGGCGTACCGGGTGAGTTCATGGGCATGCTGCCGGTCACGCTGATCTTTGTTCTGTCTGCCTCACTGATCGTTGCGCTGATCTACCTACCCGTGATGGGCGGCGTGTCTGGCCGTCTGAGCCGTGTGTTCGACCATGCCGCAGACTGGCTGCGGGTCCGCCTGTCCTGGCGCGCACGTGTCGCGCTGGTACCACCTGCGATGCTGCTAATCTTTATGGGCGCCATGCAAGTCCTGAACCCGGCCTATCTGATGCCTGCTGGCAGCTCGGGCGGTTTGGTATTCGGGGCCATCCTGTTCACGCTGGGGGCGTTTGCCGGCTCTGTCACGCTCAGCGCCGCTCGGATTGAACGCGCGCCGGACCCGCATGTGCACACCGCCCGCGAACACACTCGCTTTGGCCATGTGATCAAGTTTCTAGTCGGCAATCCGATCATGCCGGTGGTGTCGATTCTTGTCGTAAGTGCCGCTGTTGTCATGGTCATGATCGCCTATGGCAACAACAATCGCGGGGTCGAGTTCTTTGTCGAAAACGAACCCGAACAAGCCACTGCCTATGTGCGCGCCCGTGGCAACATATCCCTGGCTGAAATGGACCAGATGGTTCTAGATGCCGAACGGATCATCGGATCGCACCCCGCTGTGGTCAATGTGTTCTCTTTCGCTGGAGAAGGTGGCCTGACGCAGAACAATGGCGGCGCGCAGGCCCCCGCTGACACCGTGGGCCGCGTTCAGTTCGAGATCATCCCATGGGAGGATCGCCCAACCATTTCCGAGCCAATCCTGTTTGGTCTGCTGGACCGTCAGACCATCGCGCCAGAGTTTGACGGCGATGTCGTTCTGGACGAGTTGAATGCCGAACTGGCTACCATTCCCGGCATCGTGGTCGAGATTCTGCCGCTGGAACAGGGCCCGGCCTCGGCCAAGCCGGTACACCTGCGCCTGAAGGGCGACAGTTGGCCTGAGCTGACTGCTGCCACGCAAACCGCACGCGGAGTGTTTGACGAAACGCCGGGGCTGATCAAGATCGAAGACACCCTGCCCCTGCCCGGTATCGACTGGCAGATCGACGTGGACGTTGCCAAAGCGGGCCGGTTTGGCGCGGATGTGGCGACCGTCGGTGCCATGGTTCAGCTTGTGACCCGCGGCCTACTGCTGGGTGAAATGCGCCCCGACACGGTCGATGAAGAGATCGAAATACGCGTCCGACTGCCCGAAGATGACCGCGTGCTGTCAACGTTGGATACCTTGAAAGTGCGCACAGCGGACGGTCTGGTGCCCCTGTCTAACTTTGTGACCCGCCAACCTGTCGCCAAACTGGCCGAGATCAATCGCGTCGACCAGCAGCGTTACTATGATGTGAAGGCGGATGTGGAACCGGGTTTGGTCGATATGGTCGCCATGTCGACCGACAGCGAAGGACAGAGCATCGAAGACAAGCGTCTTGCCTTGGTTCGCGAGGTTCTGGACGGTGCGTCCTCGTCGCTCAGTACGTTCGAAGGGGGCAATGGAAAGACCTACGAGGTCGTGCAACTAACCGGCGCTGCGGATATGCGAGAGTTGCTGTCCCAGGCTGAAACCGCGACCTACCGGCCCGTGACACCGAACGAGCGCATCGCGCTGCTGACCGAGTGGCTGGATAGCGATCCGTTTGGTCCCGCGATTGCTTGGGAATGGACCGGAGATCAGGAAGAACAGGCCGAATCCGGAGCCTTTCTGGCGAATGCCTTCCTGGGGGCGCTGGGGTTAATGTTTGTGATCCTGCTGGCGCAGTTCAACTCGCTCTATAACTCGGTGCTGGTGCTGCTGGCGGTGGTCCTGTCGACCACCGGGGTGCTGATCGGCATGATGGTGATGCAACAGCCCTTCTCGATCATTATGACCGGGACGGGCATCGTGGCTCTGGCCGGGATTGTGGTGAACAACAATATCGTTCTGATCGACACCTATCAGGAATACAGCAGCTATATGCCCCGGATCGAGGCGATCATACGCACCGCCGAATCCCGTATCCGCCCGGTCTTGCTGACCACGCTGACCACCATGGCCGGTCTGACGCCGATGATGTTCGGCCTGTCGCTGGATTTCATCAATGGTGGCTACTCGATCGACAGCCCGACTGCGCTGTGGTGGAAACAGTTGGCCACCGCCGTCGTGTTCGGGCTGGGCATTGCAACGGTGCTGACGCTGATCGTAACGCCCTCGATGCTGGCGCTGCGCGTCTGGGTCACGACCTACGCCCTGTGGCTAAGCCGGTTGCTGATGCGCGTCACGGCGGGTGAGAACAGCGCGCTTGCGCAAGAGGTCGCGATCCGGCGTGCTGCCCGTAAGGCGCAAGCGTCCGAAATGGTTTGGGATGATTCAACGGCAGATGACCGCGATCAGAAACCGGGGCATCCGCCTGGTCCACCGCTGAAAGCTGCCGAATAGAACTGGGTCAACCTACGGAAAGCCCTTATAACCGGGTCCAGGACTGGTGCGCGCAGATATGATGCTCGCACCCTTTGACCTTGAGCTTATCGCCCTGCAAGGTCATCTGCGGTACCGCGTCCACATTGATCAACGGCACCCAGAACTCACCGCCGCCATAGCTACCTCCGCCTTGGCTGGACACGTCCCAGAACAGCTTTTTGCCAATATTGGGCGTCTGCACCTCTTTCCCCGAGGAATCATAGGCCGACAGAATCTGACCGCAGAATTTGTCGCCGCACGCAGTGATCTTGATATGCGAGGTTAGGTTCTTGCGGTCCGGTTCAGTCTTCCACACTCCGACAATCGGATCATCTGACGCGAGCGCTGGCATCGCGCTCAAAATAATTGCGGTAACTGCCAGTTTCAAAGAAATACGCATCACCAGACCTCCAACCAATGGGGGCAGTATAACAGGTTATGCAGCTTGGGCATCCGATTGCTGACGGCTCCACAACTGGGCGTAGCGGCCCTGACGTTCCAGCAGCTCGTCATGGGTGCCCTGCTCCAGAATCTCACCTTGTTCCAGCACCACGATCCGGTCCGCTTCGGCGATGGTACTCAGACGGTGGGCGATGGTCAGAACCGTGCGCCCTTCGCCCGCGCGGGCTAGCGCATCTTTGATGTCCTGCTCGGTGTCTGTATCCAGCGCCGAGGTCGCCTCGTCCAGCAACAGGATCGGCGGGTTCTTGAGCAAAGTACGTGCGATCCCGACGCGCTGCTTTTCTCCGCCCGACAGCTTCAGGCCGCGTTCGCCGACCTTCGTGTCATAGCCTTCGGGCAGGGTCACGATGAAGTCGTGAATCTGCGCAGCCCTTGCGGCGGCCTCAACATCCTCTTGCGTGGCGCCATCGCGGCCATAGGCGATGTTGTAGCGGATCGTGTCGTTGAACAGGACGGTGTCCTGCGGCACCACGCCGATCGCAGAATGCAGGCTGGTTTGCGAGACATCCCGCACATCCTGCCCGTCAATCTTCAGCGCCCCACCTGTCACGTCATAGAAGCGGAACAACAACCGCCCAATGGTGGATTTGCCCGAACCTGTCGCCCCAACGATAGCCACCGTCTGCCCCGCCGGTACGGTCAGCGACACACCCTTCAGGATTTCCCGGTCTGCGTCATAGCCAAAGCGCACATCCTGCAACGTCACCTCGCCACCCGTCACCTTTAGCGCGGGCGCATTGGGCTTATCCGTCACCTCGGCGGGTTGTTCCAGCAGGTCGAACATCTGCCCCATATCGACCAGAGCCTGCCGGATCTCACGATAGACCGTGCCCAGAAAGTTCAGCGGCACGGTGATTTGGATCATGTAGGCGTTGACCATGACGAAATCACCCACCGTCAGCGCTCCATTCTGCACGCCGATTGCGGCCAAAACCATGACCCCGATCAGCCCGCAAGTGATCAAGAACGACTGTCCGAAATTCAAAAAAGCCAGCGAATACGCCGTCTTGAGCGCTGCCCCCGCATAGGCCTTCATAGACACATCATAGCGTTCAGCTTCGCGCGTTTCGGCGTTGAAATATTTGACGGTTTCGAAGTTCAGCAGGCTGTCTATGGCACGTTGATTGGCCTCGGTGTCCTGATCGTTCATCTCCCGGCGCAGTTTCACCCGCCATTCGGTCACGGCAAAGGTGAACCAGATGTAAAGCGCGATGGTGACGGCTACCACCACCAGATACCACACGTCGAACAGCCACATCAGAATGATCGCGACCAGCAACAGTTCGAGTATCAACGGCCCGATGGAGAACAGCAGGAACCGCAAAAGAAACTCGACACCTTTCACACCGCGCTCGATGATGCGGCTAAGGCCGCCGGTGCGGCGGGTCACGTGATAGCGCATCGACAGTTGGTGTATGTGCTGGAAGGTCTCTAGCGCCAAGGCGCGCAGGGCGCGTTGACCTACGGGTGCAAAGGCCGCGTCGCGCAGCTGCTGAAAGCCAACATTCATCATGCGTGCGATACCATAGGCAATGGTCAGTCCGACGGCCCCGAACGCCAGCGGCGGCACGCCGTCTCCGGCCAGGCTGTCCACCGCATCGCGATAAAGGATGGGTGTGCACACCGCGATCACCTTGGCCAGCACCAGCATGGCCATGGCGATCACAACACGCCGTTTCACCCAAGGCTCATTATCCGGCCAAAGGTAGGGCGCGACCTTACGGATCGTGCGCCAACCCGACCGTCGCTCGTCGGTTTCAGGCATATCTGCGGATTGCATAGGGGCTGCTCGTCTCATCACGTACCAGAACTGCGGTCAGAGATTGGCCCCTGACCCAAGAGGGTCAGAGGTACAGGATTATTCAGGAATGGTGAAGACCTGCCCCGGATAGATCAGATCGGGGTCTCGGATGGCGCTGCGGTTGGCCTCAAACACGCGCACAAACAACAGACCGTCACCATAACGTTCCCGCGATATCGCCCAGAGCGTATCACCCTCTTGCACGGTAACGGACCGGATAGCCGGGGCCTCAGCCGCGGCTGCGGCCGCGTTGGACGCCTCGGCCGCGCGCAGAACCTCCAGCGGTTCGCGTTTGAACGGCGTCTCCAGCCGGCTGACAACGGTGCCGTCAGAGCCCACCTCATCCACGCGCAGAGTATAGACGCCGGGATCGACATCCTCCAGCTCACTGCGCCATTTGCCGTCATCGGCAGGCGGCAGGTCATCCACCAACTTATTGTTAAGGTAAAGCCGAACGACCGAGCCATCCGGCACGCGCCCGGTCAGCTCCACATCTCCAGTGTCCGAATACCCAATCGTATCCAGTGCCACCTGATCCGCGTCTTCCTGAGGTGTTGCAGGCTGCACCAGCTCGACCCCATCTTGACCTGAACGCAGGATTGCAACCTGCTGTTCCGGTTCCTCTTTCTTGGGTTCCGGTTCCACTGCGGCGATTTGCTCATCCGCCGCTGGTTCTTCCGGAGCTTCAGCAGCCTGTTCTTCCTCCGACGCAGTGTTCTCGGCAATCTGTGTGCCTTCATCCGCCGGTGGCGCATCGTCTTCCTGCACCGTCGTCGGGGGTTCATCCTGGACCGGTTCAGCCTCCACCACAGGTTTGGGCAAGGCTGCGATCAGGTAGTCATCCGAGCGCACGGGCTGATCCTGCCCATCGGTTTCAAGCGTCAAACCACGCGCCGCACTGGAAAACGGGATCAGGACGAACTCGGCAAACTGTCCGCTGCGATCCACGGTGAAACTGTGCACCGTTTCACCATCCAGCAGCACTCGCACCACCGAGCCCGGCTCGGCATTACCCGACAGCACCGCGTTACCGTCGGGCTCGACAAAGATCTGATCAAGGCTGGGCGGGATTGTCTCAGGCGCGGCCTCGGCCACGTCTTCCGGTGCTGGCTCAGCCTCAGCCGGCGCAGCATCCTCAGCCACCTCCGGTTCTGACGGCGCGGTCGTCTCGGGCTGCGTTGAAGCGACGGGTTCTTCGGACGTAGCCGGTTCCTCCACCGCGACCGGCGCTTGCGCGCTTTCGGTCGGCGCGGGCTGTTCGGGGGTGGCTTCTGCTTGTGGCACTGGGTCCTCAGTCACAGGATCGAACACACCGGACAGATAAGCTCCGCCCGCCCCGATCAAAACCACTATTCCGGCGATCACCCCCCAGGTGAAAGTACCGGAGCTTTCGCGTCCAGACTGATCGTCCATTCTTTTCCTTCCACTCCGCAGCGCAAATGCTTTGACTTCCACGCATTCTGCCTGACGGTTGAGCCAATCTATCAATCTCGCTATCAGGGGTCAAAACCCCAGATACAACCCCGGAGAGCCTATATAATGACCCAGAAATCTGTCTGTGTGTATTGCGGGTCACGCAATGGTGTTAATGCGGCTTATGCGCAGGCTGCACACCGGTTCGGACAGTTGCTGGCACAAGAAGGCTGGCGACTGGTCTATGGCGCCGGAGATGTAGGTCTGATGGGCGAGGTTGCCCGCGCCACGCAGGACGCTGGTGGCGACACGTTCGGCGTCATCCCCGTGCACCTGCTGCAACGCGAGGTTGGCAAGACCGATCTGACCCGCTTTGTCGTGACCGAAACGATGCACGAGCGCAAAAAGGTCATGATCATGAACGCGGATGCGGTCGTTGTGCTGCCCGGCGGCCCTGGCTCGCTTGACGAGCTGTTCGAGGCGCTGACATGGCGGCAGTTGGGCCTGCATGACAAACCCATTCTGGTGATAAATGTGGATGGCTACTGGGACGCGCTGCACGATCTTGTGCAGCAGGTCATAGGTCAGGGCTTTGCTGATGCATCGCTGGGTGATTTCATCACATGGGTCGATGGGCCGGATGCAGCGATGACCAATCTGCGGCATTTATTGGAACCCAGCATAGGGTAAGCAGGCGACCACGTCACCTGCTTTCAAAACTCCACTTAAGTCGCTGGTTTCAAACGATTGATCAGAACCTGCTCGACCTTGTGGAGCGGATGATTTGTCAACGTCTTGTCGACCTCGGCGACCACTTTGCTCAGCACCTCTCCATGAAGGCGACGGCGCAACAGGCCCAGAACATGCGGACTGGCGACCAAAACAAGGCGTTGATACGCGCCTTTCAGCCCCTTGCGGTTCAACAGATTGGCCACATCCTGCACGAACAGGGATTTCGCATGCGCTTTCCACTTGGGTTCTTCAACGGCAGATTTCTGGTTCGGACCCGAATCCGCCCGCCGTCCCGCCCGGTCCGAGGGCTTGCTGCTGGCCCCATCGGTTTCTTCAACGGAGACAACCACCAGATTGGGGTCTTCGGCATCGGTGATATTCTCCATGAACAAAGCCTTTTCGCCATCTGCGATGACAATCCAAGTTCCCTGTGAAAGTGCAACCATCGTTTTCTCCTGCTATGGTTTTATGTGACCATCCCTTGTTCAACAGACATAGGCATCCCGTTGCGTACCAACGGTTTTTCGGCACGCTGCTTAAGTGTTTTTAGTAGATTGGCGGTTCTCTCCCTCCGCTCTATATAGCTAGGGACTAGAGCGGCCCGTACAATACGCATTCAGATTAATTCGAATTTGTCGGCGGGAAATTACCGGTCAGCAAGAGAGCAGACGTCAAGCAAATCCAAATGCTAAAACGTGAGCCGAAAAACAGATTGCGCAGCATTTTGTCTGGAAATCATTGTTCACATTGCGCGCATCTCTGTCAGTCGAGGAAAGCCTTAAGCCCACATTCTCAAATTTCCAAAGACTATTTCTGAACTTTGACAGGTACGTGAAACCCTCAAGCTCCGGCCGTCCGAAATCAATGCCGGTAGACGCAATCACACCGATGCTATACCGTTAGCCGAAGGCAGATCAGGCACAAGCAATTCCTTTCCATCTTCGAGGGAAATACAATGCCGCGAAAACCACCGAAAAACGATAGCGAAAGCTCTGTAGTTGACTTAGGCGTGCTTGCGTCAAAAAAGAATTTCGATAGCTTTATAGATCACCTTTTCACTGAAGAGGAGAATGTTCCTCACTTCGATTTTTTTCCGCCAAGGGAAAACAGGCTCCGGTTCATGTTATTGGCAGCGATGTCAGCGAGGATGTTATTCTCACTGACTTGGACGATGTCGCCGAAATGGGTGGCGGGAACGACGTGGTCGTCGGACTGTATGGGAATGACACGATCTCGGGCGGTGATGGTGGCGACTATTTGTTCGGAGATACGGATTGGGCAGTTGGTTCTGGCCAGAGCTCTGACGATATTCTGAACGGCGGAGCAGACGATGACCTGATCGTTGGCGACGCTCCGAACCTATACGGAGACACTGTCGGAGGGAACGATATCATTATCGGAGGGGCTGGAAACGACGACCTCTGGGGAGATGGTTCCCTCTTTGACGAGGCCGTGGGAGGAGCCGATAGTTTCGTTTTTAACCCGAATAGTGGGCTAGATACCGTCCATGACTTTGAAGTGGGTAAAGATAAACTGGACATTTCCGGCTATGGTATTGCCGAGACAGACTTCTTGTCGCTGAATATTCAAGAGATAGACGGTAACACGATCATCGACCTTGATGGCACCGCTTTAGACTTAGACGAAATTACACTGCTGGGAGTAGTCGGAATAAGTGCTGACGATTTCGTATTTGCCTAGTGTGGAAGATCGTTTGAACCACCATTGATGCAGTCATTCGCCGCGCTTGATCCAAACGTCTTCTTTGGGCTCAAACAGTCATCGAAAGAACTGCTGCGGCAACCCCTATCACCTTAAGCACTTGTCACGTAACGAAAAAGGCCTACTCACTTACGCAAGCAGGCCTTTCAAAACGTATAACCGATGAGCCGATTACATCCGCGAGGCGACGTTTTCCCAGTTGACCAGATTGTCCAGGAAGTTGGTCAGGTAGGCCGGACGCTTATTGCGGAAGTCGATGTAGTAGGAGTGCTCCCAAACGTCGCAACCCAGCAGCGCGGTCTGGCCAAAGCACAGCGGGTTCACGCCGTTCTCGGTCTTGGTGACAGCCAGCGAGCCGTCAGCGTTCTTGACCAGCCATGCCCAGCCCGAGCCGAACTGACCGGCACCTGCCGCGCTGAATTGCGATTTGAATTCGTCGACCGAGCCAAAGCTCTCAACCAAAGCCTTCTCCAGCTCGCCGGGCATGGCATTGTCGCCGGGGCCCATCATCTCCCAAAACTGGTTGTGGTTCCACAGCTGGCTGATGTTGTTGAAGATACCATTCTGGGCGACAGCATTTGCGTCATAGGTGCCCACGATGATCTCTTCCAGCGACTTGCCGTCCCATTCGGTGCCAGCGATCAGCTTGTTGCCGTTGTCGACATAGGCCTTGTGGTGCAGGTCGTGGTGATATTCCAATGTTTCCGCGGACATGCCCTTGGCTGCCAGCGCGTCATGTGCATAAGGAAGATCAGGAAGTTCAAAAGCCATCTCGGCCCCCTGTTGAAATGATTGTTGCGGTTCCAAAGGTTAAATGCTTTGGCAACGGCCATAGGTCAAGGGCAGAGATCACAAAACCGAAAGGTCCGCGATGCTTACACAAGCGCGCAAGATGTTTTACCGCGCCCGCGGGTACTATGCTGGGTCCCTGAATGGTGAAGCGTTTCACCTGGATCCCTATCACTCGAAATTCTGGCGCAAGGCAACTGCAGGAAAGTGGGAGCCAGAGACATTCGCGGTTCTGGATGAGCACCTTTCACCCGACCGCGACTATCTGGATATCGGTGCGTGGATCGGGCCAACGGTTCTGTATGGCGCACGCCGTGCACGGCAGGTCTGGTGTTTCGAGCCTGATCCCACGGCGTTCCGCTATCTGGCGTGGAACCTGGATCTGAATGACATCCGCAATGTCTCGGCCTTTGGGGTGGCCTTGTCGGATCAGTTCGGCGTCGCCCGTATGGCCTCAGTCCGGGGTGAGCCCGGCGATTCCACCAGCTCGCTGCTGCATGATGGCGCTCATGGTACTGACGCGCTGACCATTGCTTGGGATCAATTCCAGGCGGTGAATGACCTGTCCCAAGTGTCACTGGTCAAGATGGATATTGAGGGCGCCGAATTCACCGTGCTGCCCAGCCTGATATCATTTCTGGAGGAACACCGTCCGGCCCTGTACCTGTCGACCCACGCGCCTTTGTTGCCAGAGGAGCAGCGCGCCGACAGGATGGCAGCACTGGCGCAACTCTTGTCATTCTATAAGTCCTGCAAGGATGCGACCGGGGCCGAGGTCGGATTGCAGTCCTTTACCTCAGCCCCTGCCCTGACCGGTTTCCAAACATTCCTTCTGAACGGCTAAATGCCGATCTGACGTTCCTTCGTTCAATACAGGTTCGGACTGGGAACCGGCTTACACCGTCCGACACCACTGGGGCGGTTTACAACGTCCACCATTGGAAACCGGGCTGTCATGTCAAACCTGTTTGTCTTCGGGTCCAGACGCGCCATGTAGGACACCCGAAGCTTTTGGGTCGTGCTGGTCGACAGCGTCACTTTCCATTGCATCTGATACTGGTCTTTTCGGTTGACCTTGAATTTTGTGTCCATCGGTTTTTCATCCGACCAGCCTTTGTATTCGTTGTACGAGGCAATCGCCCCATCGTAGGCGCGCGCGCTTGTTGTCGGCATCCACGCTCAGCAATACCCGAGGGGGAATCCAGCCCTGCGCTTCCATGCTATGCAATTCACAGTCATAGTTTACAATTTCCGCCTGAGCCATTGTTCCGGCGATAGAAAATGCCAGTGCGACGAGTGCAACTTTCATCTATATTTTTCCTTCATTTGGTTAATTTGGTGTAGGAACTGCTCTGCAATTCCCCTCTGCGAAACCGGTACGTGAAAATACAGCAAGGTAGGATTCCGACCGGGCTGTCGCTTTCATATTTTTGCGATCCAAGAAAACCGCGAACTCTTGATCCTTCAGATCAACAACGTCCGAGCGTGATGCACTGGAAGAAAGAGTGCGCCCTGTATCAGAATAGACATAGTCTTTTCCAGACCACGCGATTGACAGGTTTCGGACGCCGTCGCGCTTGATGCGGGCGTGCCCAGGCAGTGTATCGACATTTGGCAGCTGCACCTCGTGAAGATAGGCAGACCGGCCATATTCATCGACTGAAAAGACAAGATGCTGAGGCGTAGGGCTGCTGACAATACCCGGACCGAAATCGCACTCGAACGTCTCTTTGAAAGTTTGAGAGAGTGAAGCGACCGGGATGATGGTTAAAGCACCAATGAGAGCAATTGCGCTCGAATTTGGCCTCACTTGCCAACCCTTTCGCTATTCAACTTGAAAACTCAATCTCAACGCAGGTCCCGTTCGCATTGCCATCATGGGACGTCTGTACATTGGATCTTGAACTCGCAATTGCGCGCATAGTCTGGCGATTCAAAAAGATTGAAAATTCTTGACGCCCAATATCCAGAACTTTGGTTCTGGGGTCGCCAACCCTGGTACGACGACCGTTTTCGGAAAACGTATACGGCTCGCCGAACCAACTGAATGAAAGTAGACGATAGCTGGTTCTGTTGATCGAAGCCCAGGTTTTCGGAGTATTGATGCCCTGCATTTCAACTTCGTGAAGCACAACCGAATGTTGACTTTCATCAACTGAAAAAACGACTCGCGTTGGTGTTGGACGGTTTACCAGGCCTTTACCGAAGACACATTCAAACGATTCTGCATATGTCTCGGAAGCGGCAAAGTTTGGCAGGCTCAGACCGGCAATGAAGCCATACACAAGTAATTTTGAAATTCTCATTACCGACGTCACTATTAATATTTCGTCTATTGCTACCGCATAGGTCAGGCACCCGCAATGGGGGAAAAGAACGTAGCACGGCACGACAATAAATTGTGCTGCAAAGTAGGCTTTACCGACTAATTGGGCGCTCAAAAAGAAAGGCCACCAGTACAAGACATGGTGGCCCTACTTCAAAACGATAAAGGTTCAGATTCAGTAGATCCCGACCTCGCTGCCCGGTTGTGCGGCCACTTTAAGCAAGTTGAACGCGTAATCCGCAGCCGAACGGAAACAGACAACGCGGAAAGTCTCAGTGTCGTCCATCCAGAACGCCCCTGCGATCTGTGCAAGGCGCGAGCGGCGGATTTGACCGGGTTGGAAGGCCTTGGCCGACAGCTCGACCGGGGCAATTTTTCCCAGAACCTCGCGGGCACTGGTGCCCGAGACACGGAACACAGCCCGCGCGTCCGACACGTTTACAGCCAACGAATGGGTGCCGCTTAGTGTCTTGGTCATGGCCGCCAGCTTGGCGTCGACTTCGGCATAGGGCACCAGCACTAGCAATTCGTCCGAGGACATCCAGCACACGCCGGACTCACCTTCCACGAAAGCTTCGCGCTGACCGGGCATTTTTTGCCCGGTTGCGTCTTTGACGGCCTTCGCCAGCGCCTTATAGGAAAGATCGCCGCGCAGCGTGATCATGCCTTGCAGGCCGCATTCTTCGACTTTGGCGATGCCCTCAAAGCTGGCGTGGTTCAGTGCGCTGATGGGTTCAGACATTCTGCTTCTCCCCGTCCTTGTCGTAAAAGATCGGGTCAACGATCTTGGCTTTGTAGGTTTTGCCGTCGGTGCCCGGGAACTCGACAATCTCGCCCATCCGGTCAGGACCGTGCTTGATCAGGCCCATGGCGATGCCTTTGCCCAGATTGGCCGAGTAATAGGTCGAGGTCACACGCCCGATCATGTTGCGCTGACCGTTGGCATTGACGCCTTCGCCCACCGCATAGGCACCATCGGGAAGGACAGAACCATCCACAGTCTCAAGCCCGACCAGTTTCCAGCGGTCCGGATCGGCCATGTGGCTGCGTGTATGAGCGCGCTTGCCCAGATAGTCCTCTTTCTTTTTCGACAGCGCCCAGTGCAGCCCCAGATCCTGCGGGATCACGGTGCCGTCTGTCTCGTCGCCGATCATGATAAAGCCCTTCTCGGCCCGCAGGATGTGCAGACATTCGGTGCCGTAAGGCATCACGCCGAATTCTTTGCCCGCGTCCATCAGAGCGTCCCAGAAGGCCTGACCCTGAGATGCGGGAACCGCGATCTCATAGGACAGCTCGCCCGAGAACGAGATGCGATAGGCTCGCGCGTCGAACGCGCCGATCTTGCCATCGCGCCATTCCATGAATGGCAGCGCCTCTTTCGACAGATCCATGCCGCCGCCCGCCTGTGCGTTCAGCTTGTCCAGCACCTTACGAGCGTTGGGGCCGACCACGGCGACCTGTGCGTATTGCTCGGTCACGTTGGCGACGTAGACTTTCCAGTCCCACCACTCGGTCTGCAGCCACTCTTCCATGTGACCATGGATACGCTCGGCACCGCCGGTGGTGGTGTGGCACAGCCACGTGTCCTCATTGATGCGGGCAACAACGCCGTCGTCGATCAGGAAGCCGTTTTCCGAGCACATCAGGCCATAGCGGCATTTGCCGACCTTCAGCGTGGACATCATATTGGTATACAGCATGTCCAGGAACTTGCCCGCATCGGGGCCCTTCACGATCAACTTACCCAGCGTCGAGGCATCCAGCAGGCCGAGGTTTTCACGGGTGTTCTTCACCTCGCGATTGACAGCGTCATGCACAGATTCACCGGGGCGGACATAGGCATAGGTCCGGCGCCAATGGCCGACCGGCTCCCAATCAGCGCCGTTCTTGTCGTGCCAATCATGCATCGGAGTCTGGCGGATCGGCTGGAACACCTCACCGCGCGCTTCGCCGCCGATCGACGCCAGCGAGATGGGCGTATAGGGTGGGCGGAAGGTTGTGGTACCAACCTTCGGGATTTCGGAATCCAGCGCATCAGCAAGGATCGCCAAGCCGTTGATGTTGCTTAACTTACCTTGGTCGGTCGCCATGCCAAGCGTCGTGTAGCGCTTGGTGTGCTCAACGCTTTCGTAACCCTCGCGCGCGGCCAATTGTACGTCGGATACTTTGACGTCGTTCTGGAAATCCAGCCAAGATTTCATCCGCAAACCGATCTCGGCATTGGCGGGCATCAACCAAACCGCCGCCATCGGAGCCTCAGCCGTGGTCTCACCGACCGGAGCCTTGGTGCGTTTCGCTGTGAAACCAGCCGCCTTGGCTGCTGCCTTGCCCGCTGCATCCGCGTCGGTCAGAACATCGCCCAGCGCCAGGGGACCATTCGACGAGCCCGCGGCCAGCACGAACCCTTCACCATCAGCGCCCAGAGGAGGCCGCGACGGGTCAGGCCGGAAATGCGCCTGCGCCTCATCCCAGATCAGTTTGCCGCCGCAATGCGACCACATATGAACGACCGGAGACCAGCCGCCCGACATGGCGACCGCGTCGCACTCGACCTCTTCGCGTGCACCGCCGATGCCTTCCTGATTGCACAGTTCGACCTTTTTGACGCGTTTGCCGCCCTTGACCTTGGCAATGGCTTTGCCCGGATCGACCTGAATGCCAAGCTGGCGCGCCTCGTCGGCCAGCGGTCCGGCTGTCGTGCGCGCATCCACGATACGCAGAACCTCGACACCGGCCTGTTTCAGGATGATCGCAGTGCGATAGGCGTCATCATTGTTGGTCGCAACGATTACGCGGTCGCCGGGGGTCACGCCCCAGTTCACCACATAGTCGCGCATGGCCGAGGCCAGCATCACGCCCGGCACATCGTTGCCCGCAAAGGACAGCGGACGCTCGATCGCGCCGGTGGCAGTTACAACCTGTTTGGCGCGGATGCGCCACAGCCGGTGACGTGGGCCCTGAGTGCCCGGCTTGTGGTCGGTCAAACGCTCATATCCCAGCACGTAACCGTGGTCATAAACCCCGGCCCCCATGCAACGATTGCGCATCGTGACGTTGTCCATTGCTTCGAGTTCGGAAACCAATTGTTCCACGAACTTATCCACAGGCTCATCATTGATCGTACCACCGTCAACCGGAGCCCGGCCACCCCAATGGGCAGTCTGCTCGATCAGCATGACTTTGGCACCGGACGCGGCTGCCACTTTCGCAGCCTGAAGACCCGCTACACCGCCGCCGATTACCAGAACATCGGTGAAGTGGTAGAAGTGCTCGTACGTGTCCGCATCGCGGTTGTCCTTGTCAGGCGCTTTGCCAAGACCCGCGGACTGACGGATGAACGGCTCGTAGACGTGTTTCCAGAACGGCTTGGGATGAATGAACATCTTGTAGTAGAAGCCCGCCGGCAAGAAGCGCGACAGGTGGGTGTTGATCGACCCGATGTCAAACTCGAGGTTCGGCCAGTGGTTCTGCGAGATCGAGGTCAAGCCATTGAACAGCTCGGTCGTGGTTGCGCGCTGGTTCGGCTCGAACCGGTTGCCCTGCCCCAAACCGACCAGAGCGTTGGGCTCTTCCGCGCCGCTGGCGACAACGCCGCGCGGACGGTGATATTTGAACGACCGGCCCATCATCATTTGATCATTGGCCAGCAGAGCTGAGGCCAGCGTGTCGCCCTCATAGCCCTGCATCGAGGTGCCGTTGAAGCTGAATGTAACCTGTTTCGACCGGTCGATCAGCCGGCCTTGATTTGCGAGACGGGTGCTCATGTTGCGGACCTTTCGCAGGCGGAATTACGGGTGGCAGGTTGGATCATTCGAACTCTCTCCAGGTCCAGCCGGGGCGCTTGGCGGTGATCGCCTCGCGAATTTCTTGCGGAGGCTCGGTGGTCTGAGCGGAATAGGTACCGAAGACTTCGAGCGTGTTGGTGCAGCGCGCCGCATGGAACCACTTGCCGCAACCATTAGCGTGGCGCCAGCGTTCGAAGTGAACGCCTTTGGGGTTTTCACGCATGAACAGGTAGTCGTGGAACTCATCATCCGACGAGCCGGGGCCATAGCGCTTGAGATGCGCCTCGCCGCCTGCGGCCAGTTCGGTTTCTTCGGCGTCGACGCCGCAATATGGGCAATTCAGGATCAGCATCTGGTCATCCTTTTGGCAGCAGGTACACGGCAGTGTCCTGCGAAATCAGCGTGTCGGGCGCGTAAGATTTTTCGACGAAAAATCTCATCAGTGCGCCACCCCGGCGGCGACGCTTTCGTCGATGAAGCGGCCCTCTTTAAAACGGTCCATCGTGAAGGCTTCGGTCAGCGGCGAATGACCCGTAGCCATCAGCTGCGCCATACCCCAGCCTGAGCCCGGAATGGCCTTGAAGCCGCCCGTGCCCCAACCAGCGTTGATAAAGCATCCACCCAGAGGCGTTTTCGACAGGATGGGTGAGCGGTCGCCGGTCATGTCCACAATACCGCCCCACTGGCGCAACATCTTCAGGCGCGAGATCATCGGGAAGGTCTCGACCAGCGCCCGCACCGTTTCCTCGATATGATGGAACGAACCGCGCTGGGTGAAGTTGTTGTAAGCGTCAGTGCCGCCACCGATGACCATCTCACCCTTATCGGATTGCGACATGTAGCCGTGCACAGTGTTGGCCATCACAACCACGTCCATGCAGGGTTTGATCGGCTCGGACACCAGCGCCTGCAGCGCCACGGCCTCAAGCGGCAAACGGAAGCCCGCCATCTCGGCCAGCTGACCGGAATGGCCCGCGACCACAATGCCCAGCTTGTCACAGTCGATCGCGCCTTTGGTGGTGTCGACGCCCACAACGCGGCCATTTTCCTGACGCACGCCGGTGACTTTGCATTGCTGGATGATGTCCATTCCCATGGCCGAACAGGCACGGGCGTAACCCCAGGCCACCGCATCGTGACGCGCGGTACCACCGCGTTCCTGCCAAAGACCGCCCAAAACCGGATAGCGCGGCCCGTCCAGATTGATGATCGGCACCAGCTCTTTGACGCGCTCGGGCGTGATCCACTCGGTCTTCACGCCTTGCAACGCGTTGGCATGGGCCGTGCGTTGATAACCGCGGATCTCGTGCTGTGTCTGCGCCAACATGATCACGCCGCGCGGGCTGAACATGATATTGTAGTTCAGATCCTGGCTCAGATCCTCGTAGAGGCTGCGTGCCTTTTCGTACAACGCCGCCGACGGATCCTGCAAATAGTTCGACCGGATGATGGTCGTGTTCCGGCCGGTATTTCCGCCACCCAGCCAGCCTTTTTCGATCACGGCGACATTCTGAATGCCGTAATTTTTACCTAAGTAATACGCCGTAGCCAAACCATGACCACCGGCACCGACGATTATCACGTCGTATTTCCTCTTAGGCTCGGGCGAACGCCAAGCGCGTTCCCACCCGGTGTGATAGCGCAGCGCTTCACGCGCCACAGCAAAGGCTGAATAGTGTTTCATAAGCGAATCCATCCGGTTCGGTGATTGTGCGAAGGTATGCCGCGTAACGACACTATACCCCTGCCGTTCAACGCCGTAATATCGCACTATTGCGACATAGCGCCCAATATTGCGTGTTGTAATCGTCTCGCGGCCATTTGTCCCTTTTTTCTACGCGCCTGCAGGTCTAAGTCAGGGCAGCTATACTGGAGCTGTCATGACTTTCTGGGCCCTCTTGATCCTCACCGCGCTGCTGATTGCCGCGTTCCTTGGCTATGCGATGTTCAGGGGGCGTAAAAACCGTGAACCCGCCGCAGCCTACGACCTGCGTGTGTATCGCGAGCAACTGGCAGGTGTTGATCGCGATCTGGCGCGGGGCGTCGTCAGCGAAGCGGACGCAGAACGTGTGCGAACCGAAATCTCGCGCCGCATTCTGGCCGCCGACGCGCAGATGCAGGCGCAAACGGATCAGGATGGACCGCCGCTCTGGGCCAATGTCGTCGCAATCTCGGTCGTTGCTGCCGTTTTAGTAGGCGGCGGATTCTGGATGTATCGCCAGATGGGCGCGGCCGGACTACCGGATCAGCCACTGGAGCTGCGCAAGGAGATGGCCGAAGCCTTACGGGCCGACCGCCCCAGCCAGGCTCAGGTCGAGGCCGACCTACCCGCCGCTCCACAGCCGCAACTGGACGAAAGCTACGCTGCCCTACTGGAGCAATTGCGTGAAACAGTCTCGACACGCCCCGACGACCTGCAAGGCCATATCCTGCTGGCGCAACATGAGGCAAACGCAGGGAATTTCCGGGCTGCCTACGCCGCGCAGCAGCGGGTGATCGAACTTTCCGGTGACGCCGCTCCGGCGGATGCCTATTCGCATCTGGCCGAGATGATGATCCTGTCGGCCAATGGCTATGTCTCGCCTGAGGCGGAAGAGGCGTTGAAGCAGGCATTGCAGCGTGATCCGCGTCATGGCCCTGCAAACTACTATCTGGGGCAAATGATGGTTCAGGTCGGACGTCCTGACATCGGCTATCGCATCTGGATCGACGCTCTGCGCGTCGCCCCACCCGGCGCGCCTTGGGTCGAGGCCATCTACGCCCAGCTTGACGATCTGGCTTTCCGGGCAGGCGTGTTTAACCCGCCAAATATCCCGGCACCGTCCGGCCCTAGCCGTGAAGACATCGACGCCGCCGCGGCTTTGACGCCAGAGGAACGGCAAGAAATGATCCAAGGCATGGTCAACCAGCTGTCAGATCGTCTGGCCACCGAAGGCGGTCCGGTCGAGGATTGGGCGCAGCTTATTGCCGCTTTGGGGGTTCTGGGTGAAGGCCAGCGCGCGATTGATATCATGAAAGAAGCCGTGGACATCTTTGCAGGCGATACCGAGGCGCTGGAACTGCTTGACGCAGCCGCGTTTCAGGCCGGGATCGCGCAATGATCCACGACGCGTTTGAAGATTTCGCATCGGCTCTTGCACCAATGACGGCGCTGATGGGGCTGGATCTGGGGGAAAAGACCATTGGGGTCGCGGTCTCGGACCGGATGCGCGGCGTGGCCAGCCCTCTGGAGACTGTTCGACGTAAGAAATTCACGCTCGATTCCGCACGCCTGCTAGAGCTGATTGCAGAACGTGAAATTGGCGGAGTTATTCTGGGCCTGCCAAAAAACATGGACGGATCCGAAGGCCCCCGGTGCCAGTCGACCCGCGCTTTTGCCCGCAATATGATGCGTCTGACCGATGTCCCCATCGGGTTCTGGGACGAACGCCTCAGCACTGTTGCGGCAGAAAAAGCACTGCTTGAGGCGGATACGACACGAAAACGTCGCGGACAGGTTATTGATCACGTCGCCGCCGGTTATATCTTGCAAGGAGCGCTGGACAGGCTGCGCTTTCTGTAAGGACGGATGACGCCTATGACAAACATGGTCTGGAAACGGAATGAGGTCGAAAGCCCTTGTGTCCAGATTTGCGTCGTGCACCCGACAGAGCGGATCTGCACCGGCTGCTATCGCACCATCGACGAGATCTCGCGCTGGTCCAAGATGGACAGTTCCGAACGTGCCGAGATCATGGATTCCTTGCCCGACCGCAAGCCGCAGCTTGCAAAACGGCGGGGCGGACGGTCGGCGCGTCTGAACAAATCCTGACCCTACCTCCCCGGTTCCCGACCCCTGTGCCGCGCCTGCGCCGTTGCAGGTTGGTCTGAACTCCGAGGGGGTCAAGTTCGAAGACATTTTGTGAGTGAGTGGCAACCCACAACGGCGCGTTTCGGCATTTTTGTTGCCCCGCGTGGTCGACGGGGCAAACATTGGGACACTAGATTTTTTCTGACTGGTCAATCAAGAACAACATGTCGCCAAATGGGCTGACTTGGCGTCAATCCGCCGATCCTGACACTAGCCAGCGGCAAGCCAGGTCTTTGCGTTATCTATCTCTTCTGCCGGGAAAAACTGGGTACGCGCACCCAGCACATGGCTTGCGACGCGTTGCGCCAGATGTTGCCACGCCTTGTCGCCCACGATAGCCGCGCGATCCAGCCGTCCGATATGGCCGCTTGCCAGTCGGAAATGCGCAGCTAAAGCCGTAAGGCCCCGCCAGCCGTCAAAAGCGCTGAGGTCGATCAGCAGACGAAACCCGATCTTGTCGCGCAGCAGATCGTCCAGATGCGCCCCGGCCTTTTGGTATTCGTCGGGGTCCAGCTTGCCCAACAGGCTGATCTGAACACAGGGTCCGCCCAAATCGGTCACATGGATCGAGCCCAGGGATTCGCGCAGCCACCGCCGCGCCTCTTCGATATCGGCCAGTTCGAAAACCTGCATTGGACAGGGCATGATCGGCGCGGCCAGACGAGTGCTGGTCTGCACCCACCCCTGATCAGCCACCACGGCGATCCGATCAAAGCCGCGCCAATGGCTGAGACCCAGCTTGGTATCCGACCACGCCGCCCCCAGGTTATAGCCCTTGAACTCGGGCTGAACGACGGCCATCAGGCGCACGGTCTCATGCTCTGCCAGCGCCGCTTCGATCGCTGGAACAAGCGTTTCGCTGTAATCGGTGCTGGTGACTTCGCCGGACAGCTCGACTTCGATCTGAGCTCCGTCCGAACTTGTGTGAACCGTAATCATACCCCTAAACCTCCAAACCAAAACAATGGCGGCAGGCTACGGAGATTCGATCCACTCGGCCACACCCCCTACGCATTCGGGGCGGAAATAGGCAATCATCCGACCGTCCGGCCCGGCATTTGCACCATCCGGCCACGGCGCGACCCCGTGCAGGCAGTGGCGATGCAGCAAATACGCCTCGCCAGGTTTGGCAGGCAGTTCGATACGCGGGCAGGTGTTGAACACCTCCCGTCGGGCGGTTTGGTAGATGTCGGTGATATCCACCTCGTGCAGCCTGTCGCGGGGGTGATCCATCAGCCCTTCTGCAAAAGCGGTGCGCAGGATTTTGTGGCTGCCCTCCCACAGAACCATGGGTGAGGCATCAGCACTGGCATCGGTCAGCGGTATTCCCAATATCCACGCGTGCGGCTCATCCACGCGGCGGCGGCGGTCCGGTCCCGTCGGGCGCAGACCATCCACATGCGCCGCATCCCGATTGCGTCGATACCGCGCTGCGGCCTCATTCTCGCCCCGGCGCGGTTTGGGATAGCCGGGATAGATTATCGAGACCTGACCTTTGTGCAGCGGCAGCGTTCCGTACTGTTCGACAATAAATCTCATGGCCTGCCCGGACAGGATATCCGACTGCCCGACCCGTCCCTGCGCATCATTGTCCAGCGCATCGACGCCGATGAACCAAGTGCCCTCGCAATCCACCCATTGGGCATGGGCCGGATCCGCCACCGAGGCGCGCGCCTGTGGTAAAGCGTGCCGCACCCAGTCAGCCAAAACCGGATCATACGGAAACTTCACCCAGCCCCTCTCGTGGAAATCCATCAAAGCCCCACCGCCTTGCGCAGCATGTTCAGCGCGACCAATGTCAGAAAGACCGCAAAGACCCTTTTGAGTGGTTTCGGGTCCATCGCATGGGCCAGTTTTACGCCCCAAGGCGCCGTAATCATGGTCATTGCGACCACGATGGCGAAAGCAACCAGATTGACCGCGCCGATGGTCAGCGGCGGGCGGTGTTCGGGCGCGATGCCCAGAAACAGAAAGCCGATGACCGACGGCACGGCGATGATTACACCAAACCCGGCAGCCGTCGCGACCGCACGGTGAATTGGCGTGTTGAACAGGCTCATAAGCGGCACGCCGAAACTGCCCCCTCCGATGCCCATCAGGACCGACAGGAACCCAACGCCCGGAGACAGGACCGCACGCCGCACGCCCTTGGGCATCGCGTCACCTAGCCGCCATTCCGACTTGCCCAACCCCAAATAGGCCCCTATTACCATCCCAAGTACGCCGAACAGCGCCTGCAATGCCTCGGTTCGCAGGGCCGACGCCACCATCACGCCGAGGATTGCGCCCAGCGCGATGCCCGGCCCCCAGCTTTGCAGGATCGACCAATCCACCGCACCTTTCTTGTTATGGGCCAGAACCGAGCGGATTGACGTGACAATGATTGTGGCCAGCGAAGTTGCAAGACACAGCTGCATCAGTTGCGGACCGCCATAACCAAGCGTTTGAAACGCATAGAAAAAGGCCGGAACCAGAACGATCCCACCGCCAACACCCAGCAATCCGGCCAACACGCCCGCGAACGCTCCGATCACAAGCAAAAGTGCCAGCATCTGAACCAGCAACATCGTCTCTGGCATCCTTCCCCCATCCCGACCCAAAGGCCGCGTTTTGAATTCTCACGCGTCAGTCAAAGGCGCAACGCGGTCGAGCGCCTGCAACATGACCTCAGGCCCTGCCCCGTCCTGCACGGCCCCTTCGGACAAGGCCCGTCGCCAGGCACGCGCGCCGGGACGCCCAGCGAACAGACCCAGCATATGGCGGGTGATCTGATGCAAACGCCCCCCCGCGGCAAGGTGCTGCTCGACATATGGCACGATTTTTTTGACCACATCGATCGGATCGGCGGCCTGCCCGACTCCGTAGATCAGCGGGTCCGCCTCTGCCAGAATATCGGCGGGCTGGTGATAGGCAGCTCGGCCGATCATGACACCATCCAGCCCTTGATCCAGATGCTCTTGCGCCTGTTTCAGCGAGATGATGCCGCCATTGATCGACACATGCATATCGCTGAACTGCGTCTTCATCCGGTGCACCAAATCATAATCGAGCGGCGGGATATCGCGGTTTTCCTTGGGGCTGAGCCCCTGCAGCCACGCCTTGCGCGCATGAATGGTGACGCGTTCGCACCCTGCCGCGCGTATGGCCTGAAGAAAGGCGGGCAGAACCTGCTCCGGGTCTTGATCATCAACGCCGATCCGGCATTTGACCGTGACCTCGACATCGACCGCCTCGCGCATCGCGGCCACGCATTCGGCCACGCGGGCCGGGTCTTTCATCAGCACCGCGCCGAATGTGCCCGATTGCACGCGGTCCGACGGGCAGCCGCAGTTCAGATTGATCTCATCGTACCCGACCTCGCCCCCCAGACGCGCGGCTTTCGCCAGTTCGGCGGGGTCCGACCCACCCAGTTGCAACGCCACGGGATGTTCCCGCGGGCTATGATCCAACAGATGCAGCGCCCCGCCGCGTACCAGAGCGGGGGCCGTGACCATCTCGGTGTAAAGCAGGGTCTCGGAGCTCAGCAGACGGTGCAGATACCGGCAATGGCGGTCTGTCCAATCCATCATGGGGGCCACGCTCAGGCGCGCTGCATTTCGTATTTCGTTCGTCACCGGGTTCGCCTTACACGCTCAAGAAAGGCACCTTTACATGTCATCTGGTGCCGAATTGCCGATTCGAGTGCGGCACCGTTTATCACATACACTCGAAACGAACAGCAGCAGGCGACGAAACACGGCGGCATTCGATCAAAGCGGGTCAACAGGGCGAAAGTCGCGTCAGTTCTTTTCCGTATGGGTCACAGCGCGCCACCCCTTGGGCAGAGGAGCGCTCAGCAACTCATGGGCGCGGGTTTTCATAACCACCGACGCGGGGTCGCCGCCACGCAGTTGGTCTGCCGCCTCAAACGCTGCAATCGCCTGCTCGAACCGTTTGGAGCGGTAATGTGCCAGCCCCTGTTCGTAGGCCACAATCCAGTCGTCAGAGGCGTCGCGCCCATCGCGCATGCCGATCAGTTCATAGACCACCAGCTCCTGATCCCGCCCAAAGAGGGTCAGTGTGTCCAGTTCTCGCACGACAATCGCATCGCCCGCCTCGTGCCGCGTTTCGGGGCCGATCAGGATCAAAGTGCCAAAAGACCGGTTCGCCCCTTCCAATCGGCTGGCAACATTCACCACATCACCGATGGCCGTATAGTTGAGCCGCTGTTCCGAACCGATATTGCCTACCAGAGCTTCACCGCTGTTCAAACCGATGCGCACACGCAGGGGGTGCCCAGCGTCGTCCACGATACCGGCCTCATCGACAGCGGCGATCAGGTCCAACGCGGCGCGGCAAGCATTTTCGGCGTGATCGGCATCGGTACGCGGAGCGCCCCAGAACGCCATTACCGCATCCCCCATGAACTTGTCGATGGTGCCGTCATGGCGAGTAATCGCGGTAGATGCCGCGCTGAAAAACGGCTCCATCAATTGTACGATGCGCGGACCCAGCTTTTCGGACAGCCCAGTGAAGCCGGTCACATCGCAAAACAGGACTGAGATCCGTTTGATGTCCCCGCCCGGTTGCGATTTGATGCCCTCGGCAACCAGCATGCGCACCAGATCGGTCGGGACATATTTGCGAAAAGCCGACAAACCGGCCGCCATGCTCGCAGTTGCAGCAGACAGATTGGCCAGTTCGGACAGCTTCGAGGGCCTGCGCGAGATTTCTTCGACGTCAAATCGTTCGATTTTGTTTAGGTCTTCGGCGATGCGCGCCAGCGGTTTGGCCACAATGCTGCGCGCCAGCCAGATCGTCGACCCGATGGCCAAAGTCACCACGACGATAAGAATATACAGCAGGTTGATCAGCGTCTTGTCGATCCCCGACAAGAACGCAGATTCCGGGATCACCGTGGCCACCCGCCAGCCATAAAACCCCAGCGGGGTCAGTGCGACCGCGTAGGGAACCCCGTCGATCACCACCCTCTGGTTCTGGCTGCCCGCCGCTTTGGCCTTGGAGCCGCCTAAAAGCTGTTCGCCCGAGATCATGGCAACTTCGTAAAGTTCGCCTTCGCCCATCCGCGCAGGCGTCACCTCATCCGCTTCTTGATCAGGAACCGCAATGACCTTGCCATCCGCATCCAGAATAAAGGCCGCCCCGAATTCACCGGGGTTCAAAGTGGCCAGAAAGCGCGAAAGCCGGTCCGTTTCGATCGCGACGGCCAAGACACCTTCGCGTCTGCGGTTCACATCGACAGGTCCAGCAAACGCGTAAACGGTTTTGTTGCTGCCCGGCAAATCACGTGCTTCGATCCACCCCTGAGAGTTCAGACCCATGAAATTCCCAAACCACGCGTGGTCACGGGGGTCATAAGTGGTCTCCGAAAAGGTGCGCGCCTCAAACTGAATGTCGCCGGGGATGAAAATATACTGGTCCTTGCGCAACATGCGGTCGTGGATTTGGTCGTCAATTTCGACCATCTCAAGCCCACCATCACCCAGACGATGCGAGGCAAAGAAATTGCCGTCCGGCCAGCCAAAGAAAATCCACGAGATGTTGGGCTGTGCCTGCAATTGCGACAGAAACACGAATTCGCGCTTATCGGCCTGACGGGTCTCAATAACGTTTTGCACAAAGATCGTACGTACCGCGGCCCAGGCGGCCTCGGCCGAGCCCAGCGTCGCTCCCACCTCGGTGCGCACGGTATTGGCGATCTGCGTGTTGATTTCTGCAGCCAGCATGCGGCTGTTATCGCGCGCCGTCGTCCACCACAAGGAATGGACCACAAACGTCGAGACGCCGATCGAGAAGGCAACCAGGATTGAGACAGCGATGCCGACGCTAAGTCGCATGAACGCTCCGAAAAAGTAACGTTTGACACAGTATTCCGTTCAGAACGGAAAAGAAGCAAAGCTTACTTTGATTTTGCGCGAAAATCTCACGCAAGTGTTAAAGATGCGTCATCACGCGTCATCGGCAAACCTGCAAGCAGAGGTAGAAACACCCGCGCAGGATTGCCACGCCGCAACCGCGCTGTGGATCACTGGCCATAGCGGCTCAGGATCATCTCAACGCTGCTGTTGATCGTGTCGGTCATTTCGGCCTCGCTCAGGACACTGCCGGTGAACACCATCGGCCAGAACGCCCGCGCCTTGATCAATCCGATGAACTCCTGACCTGCGGCGTCGGGGTCGTCGATTTGCAACTGGCCGTCCTCTGCCGCGTCCCGTAACATCCGAATGAACACCGAGGTCTTGTCCAGTTTGCCCTGCGCTGCCGCCGCAAGTTCGGGGCTGCGCAAAACTTCGCTGATCACCATACGCGACATTGCCATCACCTCGGGCAGCATCAGAATACGCCCTTCGGCCCAAGCCAGTTCAGTCAGTTGCTCGCGGATATCGCGGCCCTTTTCATAGCGGATATCCAGCACACCGGCGAACCGGTTCGACAGCTCCACCACGATGGACCGGAACAAATTTTCCTTGCTTTCGAAATACTTGTACAATGTGCGCTTGGACACTTCGGCGCGAGCAGACACACGGTCCATACTGGCCGCCGCGAACCCCTTTTCCTGGAACTCGGCGACGGCAGCTTCGATGATCTGAGCGTGTTTGGCCGCATTCGGCGCGCTTATGTCGTTCATATCTGCAAGCTATAAGCCCATTGACAGAGCAAGGTCAAACACTAGGTAAACGCATGGGTTTACAGAGATTGGAACGTCACCTATGGTAAACTCGCAAGTTTACCGATTCAGGTAGCCAGCCCAACATGGAGTATCTCCCCTCATGTCACTGACCTTGAAACTGAACGGCCAGACCCACACGGTCGACGCCGAACCCGGCACGCCCCTTCTGTGGGTGATCCGGGATGAATTGAAGCTGACCGGAACCAAATTCGGCTGCGGCGTCGCGTCCTGCGGTGCGTGCACCGTGCATCTGAATGGCGAGCCCGTGCGCTCGTGCCAGACCTACATCGAAGACGTCGAAGATGCTGAGGTCACGACGATTGAGGCCGTGGGCGACGACAAAATCGGCGCCGCAGTCCAGCAGGCCTGGGTCGAGCTGGACGTGGTCCAGTGCGGCTATTGCCAGTCGGGTCAGGTGATGTCGGCTGTCGGGTTGCTGTCCGAGAACCCAAAGCCCTCGGTCGAGGAAATTGACGAGTACATGTATGGCAACGCCTGTCGCTGCGCCACCTATCAACGCATCCGCGCCGGCGTCCAGCGCGCATCCGAGATTCTGGAGGCCTGATCTATGACCATCAACACCTCTCGCCGTGCATTTCTGAAAGGTGCCGCTGCTGCCGGTGCCGTGCTGCTGGTCGGTGCCCGCCCCGATGGCGTATTGGCGGCGGCTTCGTCCGAGTCCGCGCAGTTAAATCCCTTCGTGAAAATTGACGCGGATGGCACCGTGACCGCCATCGTAAAGCATTTTGAAAAGGGTCAGGGCCCGGCCACCGGCCTGCCGACGCTGATCGCCGAGGAAATCGGCCTGACCATGGATCAGATCGAATATGAATTCGCGCCGTCGGACCCGAATGTCTATAACAACCTTCTGTTCGGTCCCTTCCAGGGCACGGGCGGATCTACCGCGATGGCGAATTCCTGGCTGCAATATCGTCAGGCAGGCGCTGCCGCACGCGAGATGCTGATCAACGCCGCCGCCCAAAGCTGGGGCGTGGATGCGTCGGGCATTACCATCGAAGAAGGCATCGTCAAGGCCGGTGACAAGTCCGCTCCGATTGCGGAGTTCGTGGCAGCCGCTGCTCAGCTAGAAGCGCCGGCCGAGCCACGCCTGAAAGACCCGTCAGAATTCCGCCTGATCGGCAACGCAGCCGTGCGTCGCAAGGACTCGGCCATCAAAGGCAACGGTCAGGCGATGTATGCGATGGATGTGCATCTGCCGAACCAGATGGTCGCGATGATCAAGCGTCCGGAATCCAAGGGCGGTGTCGCACTTGGCTTCGACGACAGCGCATCGAAAGAGGTCAAAGGCTATATCAGCGCCGCTGTTCTGCCCAATCAGGCGGGTGTTGCGGTCTATGCCGAAAACACTTGGGCCGCGATCCAGGCGCGCGACGCGCTTGAGGTCGACTGGGACATGTCGGGGGCCGAGACCCGCGACTCGGATCAAATCAGGTCCGAGATCATGGCCGCGCTGGATGCTGAACCCACCTACAACGTGAACAAGGCGGATGTTGGAACGGTTTCGGCAGCCATCGACGGCGCGGATAAGGTGGTCGAAAAGACCTTCTACTTCCCACTGCTGGCCCACGCACCGATGGAGCCGTTGAACTGCACCATCGAACAAACTGCTGAGGGTGACATCGTCCTGCATGACGGCGCACAGATGCCGACGGGCCCTCATATGGCCTATCAGCAGATATTCCAGCTGCCACCCGAGAAGATCCACATCAAGACTATGCTGGCTGGTGGTTCCTTTGGCCGTCGCGCCACGCCCGATGCGGACTATCAGGTCGAAGCCGCGCTGGCCTTTGTGGTCACCGATCGCTCGCGCCCAGTGAAACTGGTCTGGACGCGGGAGGATGACATTCGCAGCGGTTACTATCGCCCCGCCTTTGGCCATAAAGTCCGTGTGGGTCTGGATACGGACGGTAATATCGTTGGCTGGCAACATCAGATCGCCGGGCAATCGGTGATAAAAGGCACCGCGTTCGAGGCCGTTCTGGTGCATGACGGCGTCGATCACAGCTCGGTCGAAGGTGTGGCTGACAGCCCATATGCCATCCCTGGAATGGCCGTTGGCCTGACCGACACACCCAAGGCGACAACGGTTTTGTGGTGGCGCTCGGTGGGTCATACCCATACAGCCTATGCGATGGAAACCATGATGGACCTAGTGGCCGAAGCCGCAGGTCGTGACCCGGTTGAATTCCGTCTGGCCCACCTCTCCGACAGCACAAACCCCGATCAACAACGTAAGGCCGCCGTTCTGAAACTGGCGGTCGAAAAGGCGGGTTGGGGCAACGTACCCGCGGGGCGCTCTCAGGGGATAGCGGTGCATAAATCCTTTGGGTCTTATGCGGCTGAAGTCGTTGAAATCTCGGGCGATCCGGAAATCGGCATCAAGATCGAAAAGGTCACCTGTGCCGTGGATTGCGGCATCGCGGTGAACCCCGACGTGGTCAAAGCGCAGATGGAAGGCGGCATAGGCTATGGCATCGGCCATGTGATGCGCGACCAGATCACGCTGACAAGCGGGGCGGTCGATCAGTCCAACTTCCCGGATTACGAGCCGCTGCGCATCAGTGATATCGCCGCCATCGACGTGCATATCGTGCCGTCCGCCGAGGCGCCGACTGGCGTGGGCGAACCCGGAACGCCCCCGTCCGCACCGGCGCTGGCAAATGCGATCCACGCGATGTCAGGCGTTCTGGTGGCCGAGCATCCGATGGCTGAAAACGGTGTCAGCTTCGCCTGACCCCCTGCCCCGCGCCGCCTGAACCCGGCGCGGGCTTAATTTGATCAAATTTCGTGACAAGGCGCGCCGTGTCGACTAAACCTCGGGAGAACCACAATGATGGAGCCCCCGATGGACCTGAGCGCCTTGCACAGTTTTCGCGTTGCAGCCTGTGACCTGAACGGTCAGTTGCGGGGCAAACGCGTGCCGCCCTCGTATTCCGACAAGCTGGACAAAGGCTCCGTGCGGATGCCGTTCTCGGCGCTGAATGTGGATCTGTGGGGCGCGGATATTGACGGCAGTCCGCTGGTGTTTGAATCCGGTGATGCCGATGGTGTGCTGCTGCCTACCGATCGCGGCGCGGTCCCAATGCCTTGGCTTGAGGTGGACACCGCACTGGTGCCCATGTGTCTGTACGACGACCACGGCACCCCCTTCGCCGGAGACCCCCGCCACGCGCTTGGCGCTGTGCTGGACCGTTATACCCAGCGCGGCTGGTCGGTAATCGCGGCGACCGAGCTGGAATTCACTCTGCTCGATTCCTCGGGCGCGCAGCCACAACCGCCGATGAACCCCATTACCGGGCGCAGGCTGGTGGATGAGGCTGTTCTGTCCATGGCCGAGATGGACGCGTTCGATGCCTTTTTCACCGAGCTTTACGATGGCTGCGCCGCGATGGGCATCCCCGCCCAGACCGCCATTTCCGAAAGCGGCATCGGCCAGTTCGAAATTAACCTGAACCATCAGGATGCGATGCGTTGCGCCGACGATACATTGCTTTTCAAGGTATTGACGCGCGGACTTGCCCGCAAGCACGGGTTTACCGCAACGTTCATGTCCAAACCCTATGCTGATGATGCGGGCAACGGGATGCATGTGCATTTCTCGGTCGTGGATCAGGCCGGTCGGAACGTCTTTGACAATGGCGGCCCCGAGGGGACGGACACGCTGCGCCACGCAGTTGCAGGGTGTCTGGCGGCGATGCCCGGTAGCACGCTGATCTTTGCGCCGCACGGCAATTCCTACACCCGGCTCGTGCCCGGTGCCCACGCGCCCACCGGTGCAAGTTGGGCTTACGAGAACCGCACCGCTGCCCTGCGCATTCCCGGCGGTGCCCCTGCCGCCCGCCGGATTGAACATCGCGTGGCAGGTGGCGACATCAACCCCTACCTGATGCTGGCCGCCGTTCTGGGTGCCGCGATGAACGGGATCGAGGACGCAGCTCAGCCGCCCGCCCCGATCACCGGCAACGCCTATGAAATCGGTGGCCTGCCCCAACTGGCGGGCGATTGGGAGGCCGCGATCACTACCTTCGAATCCGACCCCAAAGTGGCGCGCATCTTCCCTGCTGATTTGATCCGCTTTCTGGCGATGACCAAACGGCAGGAAGTCCGACGCTTCGCCGAGCGTCCCCCCGAAGAGCACTGGCTAAGCTACGTCGAGGCCGTCTGACCCCCCTTGCCCGGCCCCTTTGGGTTCGTTAGAATGAATTTGATCAAATTTGGTGACTCATGAAAATCGGCATCCTTGTAACCGGCCACCCCCCGGACGAACTGTACGGTGAGTTCGGCACCTATGACGGCATGTTCCGTGCCTTGCTTGGGGGGAACGGGTTCACGTTCGAAACCTACAACGTCGTTGATGGAGAGTTTCCCGCCAGCACGGATGCGGCTGAGGGCTGGGTCATCACCGGCTCGCGCCATGGAGCGTATGAGGATCACGCGTGGATACCCCCGCTGGAAAATCTGATCCGCGCGATCCGCGACAAAGGCCAGCCGCTGATTGGCGTCTGCTTTGGCCACCAGATCATCGCACAGGCGCTGGGCGGAAAGGTTGAAAAGTTCACCGGAGGCTGGGCCGTTGGGCGCACCGACTATGACCTTGATGGCCAGACAGTTACGCTGAATGCGTGGCATCAGGATCAGGTCGTCGCCCTACCCGACGGCGCGCGTGTCACCGGCACCAACGATTTCTGTCGCAACGCCATGGTGGCTTATGGCGACACGATCTGGACCGTACAGGCCCACCCCGAATATGGTGACCGTTTTATCCAGGGCCTGATTGAGACACGCGGCAAGGGCCTTGTGCCTGACGAATTGATGCAAGCGGCCACTGACCGCCTGCCTGCCAATGACGACAACCCCAAGATCGGGCAATTCATGGCGGAGTTTTTGAAGAAAGAGAGGGCCTGATGGCCGACTGGACAGACCAACTGCCGCAGGCAGCCCGCAGCTATTTCGACGGCCACCGATTGGATGAGGTCGAATGCATCATCTCGGACCTGCCCGGCATCGCGCGCGGCAAGGCGGTACCCGCCTCGAAATTTGCCAAGCAATCCTATTTCCACCTGCCCGACAGCATCTTTTACCAGACCATTACCGGCGATTGGGGTGAGGCCGCGGGTGAGGACGGGTTCATCGAACGGGACATGATCCTGAAGCCGGACTTTACGACCGCATCCGCCGCACCGTGGACCGGCGACTGGACGCTGCAGGTAATCCACGATGCCTACGACCGCGATGACAACCCGATCCCATTCAGCCCGCGCAATGTTCTGAAACGCGTGGTGCAACTGTATCACGACAAGGGCTGGAAACCGGTCGTCGCCCCAGAGATGGAGTTCTTTCTGGTTGCCCCCAACGTGGATCCCGCGCAGGAAATCAAGCCGATGATGGGCCGCTCGGGCCGTCCGGCGGCGGCGCGGCAGGCGTACTCGATGACAGCCGTGGACGAGTTCGGACCAGTGATCGACGACATCTATGATTTCGCCGAACACCAAGGGTTCGAGATTGACGGCATTACGCAGGAAGGCGGCGCGGGCCAGCTGGAGATCAACCTGCGCCACGGCAATCCCGTGAAGCTGGCCGATGAGGTGTTCTATTTCAAACGCCTGATCCGCGAGGCGGCGTTGCGCCACAACTGTTTTGCTACTTTCATGGCGAAACCGATCGTGGATGAGCCGGGTTCGGCCATGCATATCCATCATTCGATCATCGACATGGAGACCGGGCAGAACATTTTCTCGGGCCCGCAAGGGGGCGAAACGGACGCATTCTATCACTTCATCGCCGGGTTGCAGAACCACCTGCCCTCGGGTCTGGCGGTGATGGCGCCCTATGTGAATTCCTATCGCCGCTATGTGAAAGATCACGCCGCGCCGATCAATCTGGAATGGGCGCGCGACAACCGCACCACGGGCATCCGCGTACCGCTGTCGGGGCCCGAGGCGCGCCGGGTCGAAAACCGCATCGCCGGGATGGACTGCAACCCCTATCTGGGCATCGCCCTGTCGCTGGCCTGCGGCTATCTGGGCCTGGTCCAACAGGAACGCCCGCGCCGTCAGTTCTATGGCGACGCTTACGAAGGCGACGGCGATATCCCGCAGGTCATGGGCAATGCTCTGGACCTGTTCGATGAAGCGACCGCCTTGCATGAGGTTCTAGGCCCCGAGTTTGCCCGCGTCTATGGCATCGTCAAACGCGCCGAGTATGAAGAGTTCCTGCAGGTTATCTCTCCGTGGGAGCGTGAGCATCTGCTGATGAATGTCTGAACTGCGATGAACCTGCTTTATTCCAACGACCGCAAGGCTGAATATCCAGCCAGCTGGTACGCGGCCACGGTCAATCCGATCGACCGGTTTCCCGCGCTGACTGGCAATGAAAAGGCGGATGTCTGCGTGGTCGGCGGCGGCTATACTGGCCTGTCCGCAGCGCTGCATCTGGCCGAGGCCGGGTTCAGCGTGGTGCTGCTTGAGGCGCATCGCGTGGGCTTCGGTGCGTCGGGCCGCAATGGCGGTCAGTTGGGCAGCGCACAACGGATGGATCAGGAAGACCTTGAGCGGCTGGTTGGTGATGACGATGCGGTGAAGCTGTGGGATCTTGCCGAGGATGCGAAGGCACTGGTCAAATCGCTGATTGCGAAACACCAGATCGACTGCGACCTGAAACCGGGCGTTGCCGTTCTAGGCCTGTCCAGCGGAGAACAGCAGGAATTGCACGATCACGCGGCTCACTTGTCTGACCGCTATGGCTATGACCAGATGGAGCTGCTGGACGAAGGCGCGGGCCACGGTCTGTGTCCCTCGCCCGCCTATCGCGGAGGCTATCTGGACATGGGTGCCGCGCATCTGCATCCGTTGAACTATGCGCTGGGTCTGGCGCAGGCAGCAGCCAAGGCGGGCGTGCGGACTTATGAAAGCACCGAGGTGACGGGGGTCGAGGAAACCTCGCCCGCTATCATCCACACCGCGCAGGGCAAGGTCACTGCCGATCACGTCATTCTGGCCTGCAACGGATATCTGGGGGGCCTGAACAGCAAGGTCGCTGCGCGGGTCATGCCGATCAACAATTTCATCGCTGCGACTGAGCCTTTAGGCACAGATGCTGCCCGTGTTCTGACCCGAGACGTAGCGGTGGCCGATACGAAATTCGTGGTGAACTATTTCCGCCTCAGCGCCGACAACCGGCTGCTATTTGGTGGCGGCGAAAGCTATGGTTACCGCTTCCCTGCGGATATCGCCGCCAAGGTCCGCAAGCCGATGGTCGAGATTTTCCCGTATCTGCGCGACGTCAAAATCGACTATGCCTGGGGCGGCACGCTGGCGATCACCATGCGGCGGATGCCGTATCTGGCGCGGGTTGCGCCCAATATCCTGTCAGCCTCGGGCTACTCTGGTCACGGGGTCGGAACTGCCACCCATGCGGGGCAATTGATGGCGCTGGCCATTCAGGGACAGGCCGAAGGCTTCGACACCATGGCGCGCGTCCCCGCCCTGCCCTTCCCCGGAGGCCCCTCCCTGCGCAGCCCCCTGCTGGTGCTGGCAATGACGTGGTTTGCGCTAAGGGATCGGCTGGGATTGTGAGCCCAAAACCAAAACTCGAATTTTTGCGCGTCAAAGTACACTCAACTCTGTTTGGCAGGCGCTACAAGTAATGGGCACCGTAAGTGTGCCAAGATGTATCCGTTTCGCGAAATACTCAAAAAATTTGGCCAGCGCGGCAAATTCAGTTCATTTGACGAACGATGCGAAAACCGGAATACTGGCTGCGATGATTTTCCGGTCCCGAGCCTCGAGACGCTACTCGGACTGCGTCCATTCCCGTATTGAATGCACCTCCGCGATATACGCGCTTGCAACTCTCAACGTCGCTTTGGCGTAACCACTCACTTGAGGTGGACCAGCCAGCGTATTCACTGGTGTAGCAGGACCGCGTCTGTTCATTGATATTCCCAGACATATGTCGCACACCCCATGCGTTGGCCGCATCCAATTCATCCACCGGAACAGGCAGCATCCGAGAGAGTAAATCTGGGCGGGGAACACCGCTTAGGCGTTCCGTTCCGAGGCCGTAGAAGTTCGCTTGCTCGGACGTAAGCTCATCCCCTTGCGCAAAACGCGTCTGCGTCCCGGCTCGAGCCGCATATTCCCACTCTGCCTCTGTCGGCAAACGATAAGCTTGGACACCTATCTTTTCGTTTAGCCATTCGACATAGGTCTGCGCGTCCAGATAGGACACCTTCACGACAGGATGGTTACCATACACAGGGATCCTGACATGCTTTTCTTCATCATTGAGTTTTAAGATCACATTGTCAGGAGTATAACCGCCGCACCCGCCATCGTGGACACAGGCCATCCATTGATCATACGTGACTTCGTTGCGCCCCATGGCGATAGGAACATCTATTTCAACGGGGTGTAGCGGACGTTCATCTTTACCAATGGCCGGATGCCCGACCTCGACCAAGGCCAATTTGCCATCGAGCATGACCAGCCCATCAATCGAGTCACCGATCGGACCCCCCATCGTAAATTCACCAAGCGGCAAGGCAACCATCTCGGGGCAGACGTCGCATTCCTGAAACATCTCAAGCGGCGCGACTTCGGTTCCGTCGGACAGGACGTATTGCGCATGAGCTGGCAGAGCGAGAATGGACAGTGAAAAAGCAAGTCTAGCAAGCATGATGGCAACAACCCGGACCGTGAAATGCAATGTTTAGATTGTCCCATTGCCACCCGGGTTCCCCTACGGATGCAAGACGCAATCCGGCGGTCGGGATGCAATTGCCTTCAAATACAACAGTTCGGTGAAATTTCGCGGCATGGTCACGTAGGGGCTTGGATTGAAGTTCTTTTAGCTTTATCTTTTCCAAAGATAGAATTTGGGAAAATCAAATATGACGCTTCCTCCTAACGTTCATGACGCCGAACCCATCCCTGCCGCTGCGCGCGAGGCCATCGACGCCTTGATGCAATCGGGCGACCTGTTTCGCTATACCGCGCCACAGGATGCGCCGGTTTCGCTACTGGAAAGTGAGTTCGCGGCCCTCTTGGGGTCGAAATACGCGCTGGCGGTATCGTCCTGCTCGGCGGCCTTGTTCCTGTCGCTCAAGGCGTTGGGCCTGCCGCGGGATGCGCGGGTGTTGATCCCCGGATTTACCTTTGCGGCCGTGCCGTCCTCGGTCGTCCATGCGGATTGCATTCCGGTTTTGTGCGAAGTGGGCGAGAATTATCGCATCGACATGGCCGATTTCGAGGCCAAGCTGGACAGCGTTCAGGCCGTCATCATCAGCCATATGCGCGGTCATACTTCCGACATGGACGCGATCATGGCGCTGTGCGATGCGCGCGATATTCCCGTGATCGAGGACGCAGCCCATTCGCTGGGCACCACCTGGCATGGGCGTAATATCGGCACGATTGGCAAGGTCGGCTGTTTCTCATTCCAGTCCTACAAAATGATCAACGCGGGTGAAGGTGGTATCCTGATCACGGACGACGCCGACCTGGTGGCCCGCGCGGTGATTATGTCGGGCGCGTATGAGCATAACTGGAAGAAACACAAAACCCCGCATGGCGACAACTCGCCCGAATTGGAGCAAGCCTTTTCTCGCTGGCAGAACCAATTGCCGCTGTATAATTTGCGGATGAGCAACCTCAGCGCCGCCGTGATCCGGCCGCAGATCCCTGAGCTGGCGCGCCGCGTCAAAGACGGGCTGGCCAATCACGACTATGTGGCCGACCGATTGAACACCTCGCCTTATATCAACGTCCCTGCCCCGCTTGCGCCGGAACAACGTGCACCGGATTCGATCCAGTTCAACCTGGTGAACCTGAGCGATGATGATATCCGCGCCTTTGCCGCAGCATCCGAGGCGCGGGGCGTCAAGGTTCAGGTTTTTGGTCTGAGCGAGGACAACGCCCGCGCCTTCTGGAACTGGCAGTTTCTGCCCCAGCAGGTCGATCTTCCCCAAACACGCGAGATGCTGATGAAAGCGTGCGATGTGCGCCTGCCCGTCCGCCTGACACGGGAAGAGCTGGACGTGATCGCGGACATTCTGCTGGCCTCAGTCGGCGAGGTCACCGCCCCCGAGATGGCGTTCGGCACCTGAGCGTCAGCGCGAGGGTACGTAGACAACTTGACTGGACACAAACAGCGCCGCGATCCCTTCGGGGGTTGCGGCGACGCGCGATAAGACACCAGCCACAGCCAGCCCCGATGGCGTGTCAATCAATAAGGGCGCGCCGGAATCCCCCATCATTACAGGGCAACGCGCGATCATCAGCGCATCAGTCCGCCGAACAACCGGACATGGGTTCGCACGGCTGAGGACATGCGGCCGCACCCCAGCATAACCCGCGACCGATCCGGTCAACATATCCTGCTCTGTCAGAGGAAAAGAACCCAACGTCCGGCCAATCGGGTTCTCCAGTTCAAGCACCGCCCAATCCAGTTCAGGTCCGTAATTGAATGCAGTGCCTTGGCCTTCGGGCAGGACATAGCGCTTGGCGGTCGAGACCGCGGAGGCCTCCCCTCGCTGATACCCAGCAGCAAAGCGGATACTGGATGGCGGGATCCAGCGCTGACGCGCGGCATTGTAAAGGCAATGCGCGGCGGTCAGAACCAGATCATCCGCGACCAAAACGCCGGTGCAATGAGATCGCTGGGCCCTGCTGGCAAAATTGACTCGTCCGATTGCGCGCCATGGCGGTTCAGCCGCATCCAGTATTTCGCGGGCACGGATATCTGCGCAACCATCATCCGCAGCAGACCCAAGCGTGCAGATCGGCGACCACGGCTCAGAAAACTGCCCTTGCGCATAAACGAGCGTTGCCCAACACAGCACAACGCCCGTCAGCACCCAGCGCATGGCAGGTTCAGTTCAGTTTGGATAGTTTCTGCTGAAGCTCGGCAAGCTGCTTTTTGATGTCGTCCAGATCTTCTTTCGGTTCGGATTTGGCTTCATCTTCCTTGTCGGGGCCAGACCACTGGCCAGACAATCCGCCGGTCATCGCCTTCAGAAAAGCCTGTTGCTGCGCCTGCATCGCCTCGAACCCGGGCATCTGGGACATCGGGTTCATGGCGTTCATGTTTTCCATCATCTTGGACTGGCTTTCGCGCAGCATATCGAACGAGCTTTGCAAGAACTGCGGCATCATTCCACCTCCCGGCAGCATGTAACTGCGGACCAGATCGTTCAGCACGTTCACCGGCAGCACGTTTTCGCCCCGGCTTTCATGTTCCGCAATGATTTGCAGCAGATATTGCCGGGTCAGGTCGTCCCCGGTTTTCAGATCAATGATCTGCACTTCACGCCCGTCGCGAATAAATACCGCGATATCTTCCAGCGTGACATAGTCACTGGTCTCAGTGTTATACAGCCGACGGCTGGCATAGCGTTTGATCAGCAACGGTTTTTCTTGTTCTGACACCGTTAACCCTCCCCAAGGATGATGCGTTGCAGCAGAGATTATGCGAGTGCAGAACAAAAAGAAAGGGCAGGTCTTTCGACCTGCCCAACGCGATTGCACCAGATGGGAGGAATGGGTGCGCCTCGCGGCCTTACTTACTTGGCAGCTGTTGCTTTCTTGGCAGCAGCAGTCACCTCGTTGGTGGCTTTCTTGACAGCAGCAGTTGCGTCTTCTGCAGCGTCTTTACCGGCAGCCATCAGAAGCTCGACGGTTTCGCTCTGAACTTTTTTCGCGATTTCAGCGAAAGCAGCCAGGTTTTCAGCGGCAACTTCAGCCGACGCGCTTGCGAAGTCGGTTGCGGCTTTTGCGTAGTCGGCAGGCTCTGCCTTTGCTTTCGACATCTCGGTCAGTTTGGCCAGAGTGTCTTTGGTCCATTTGTTCGAGATTTCTGCCGATTTCTCTGCAGCTTCCAGAGCAACACCCGACAGTTTTTCGTTCAGGGTTGCGGTCGACTTGAAGGCACCTTCCAGAGCGGAAGTGTCAACGGGGAATGCGCCCATGATGTCTTTCAGGGTCGCGGTGAAGTCAGGGGTCTTTGCCATTGTCCAAATCCTTTTTGCCGAACCGGGCCCGCCCCGGTTTTCATCAGCTTGAGGACAATATGATTGCTGCATCGCAGCATTGCAAGATTTTTTTGCTGCAACGCAGAAAAAACTTCGGATTCCCTTATTAATCAATCAGTTGCTTTGGCCAAAACATAGGTACCGGGCGCGGGACACAGAGACGGGTGGTTCGAATCGCCCGGCTCACGCGCCGGAATCTGCTTGCCGGACCGCTTTCTCAACCACGCTTCCCAAAGCGGCCACCAGGACCCTTCATGGAAATCGGCATCCTTCATCCAGCTGTCAGCGTCCAGCTGCATGTCCGGGTTGGTGTAATGCCCGTATTTCTTTTTGCTGGGCGGATTCACGATGCCTGCGATATGACCCGATTCCGATACCACAAAAGTTTTCGACCGCGAGCCCATCTGCTGCACGCCGCGGTAACAGTCTTTCCAGGCCGCGATATGATCAGTCTCGCAGGTGATTGACATTAACGGCACGTCGACATCCCGGATATGCAGCTTGTGCCCCAGCAGTTCAAACCCGTCCGTGACAAAATCATTGCTTTGACACAGCCCACGCAAATACTCGACCGCCATGCGGCCCGGCAGGTTGGCCCCATCTCCGTTCCAGTACAGCAAATCAAACGCCGGAGGTGTTTCGCCCATCATGTAGCTGCGGATTGCGGGGCCGTAGATCAGGTCGTTGGAGCGCAGGAAGGACATGGTTCGCCCGATGACCCAGGCTTTTAGCACGCCATCCTTACCGATCTGGTCTTCGATGCCGTTGACGAAGTCGTTTTGCAGAAACGGGGTGAACTCTCCCTGTTCGCCAAAATCGGTCAGAGTGGTGAAGAACGTGGCCGATTTGATCGACTTGTCCCCGCGCTGCTTCAACAGCGAAAGCGACAGACTTAGTGTGGTGCCCGCGATGCAATAGCCGACCGCATTGACTTGCTTGACCTTGCAAATGCCCTTCACCTGCTCGATCGCGGTCAGGTAACCTTCTTCGATATAGTCCCCCATGCCGATTTCGGCGTGGGACGCGTTCGCATTTGCCCAACTGACGACAAATAGGGTGTAGCCCTGCTCTGTTACCCATTTGATCAGGCTGTTCTGGGCCTTGAGGTCCAGAATGTAGAATTTGTTGATCCAGGGCGGGAACAGGACAATCGGCGTTTCATGCACTGTCTCGGTTGCCGGTTTGTACTGGATCAGCTCCATCAACCGGTTGCGATAGACCACCTCTCCCGGTGTCGTGGCGATATTGCCGCCCACTTCAAAGGCGCTGTCATCCGCCAGTCGAACAACCATCTCGCCATCATTGGCCTCCAGATCGGAAACAAGGTTCTCCAGCCCTTTGATCAGCGACTGACCTTCAGTCTCCACCGCTTTTTCCAGCGCATCGGGGTTTGTGGCCAGAAAATTTGTCGGAGACATCATGTTGATGATCTGTTGCGAAAAAAAGTGAAGACGCTGCTTGTCTTTGGCATCCATGTCATCGACCGAGGCCACTGCTTCTGAAATCGCATCGGCATTTGTCTGGTATTGCTGGCGGACGAAGCGGAAATAAGGGTTAGTCTCCCAAAGCGGATTGGCAAAACGTTTGTCTTTGGCTACTGGTGCCGCCCCCTCAACTTCGCCCGTTGTCAGCGCCTGCTGCGCTTCGGCAAAGTTCATGACAGACTTGCTCCAATAGGCAATCTGGTGTTCCAACAGCTTGGCGGGATTTTGCCAAGCCTCGGCCATATATGCCGTTGCTGCTTTTGCGAAAAGCTCTTGATTCGGGCCGTCCAACGCGGGGGAATGCGCCTTCTTCCCGGCCATGACCTCGACCAGCCGCTTCGACAGCTCTTCGACTTTGTTCATATTTTCTTTAAGCCGTTCAAGATGTTCTGCGGACAATTCCTGCGCCTGGTCTTCACTTGTTGTCATTTTAACAATTCCCCCGTAATCTTTCTGCTATGCAGAATAACGTCGCGGCAGCCGCAGCGCAAAGCGACGAATGGTCCGAAATTTCGGGCTGACACTCAAGGAGGTTCGCCCGATGCGCTACATGATGACCTATGATCTGATGGAAACCATGCGCAACACCAATCAATGGATGGGTGCAACCGCAAGCGCGATGGCCTCCTACCCGGCTTTCTCGATGGTGCCCAACCCTGTGTTCGGCATGATGGCCGCCTGGGGCGAAGTGACCGAGCGGACGTTCCAGCGCATGGTCGTCAAACCGGATTGGGGCATTCGCACGTTCACCTGCGAGGATGGCAAGGACCACCTTGTCGATATCGTACCGGTGGTCGAGCGTGCATTTGGCGACCTGATCCATTTCCGCGTCAATGGTCGTGAGGAACAGCCCCGCAAGGTGTTGCTGGTTGCGCCGATGTCGGGCCACTATGCCACGCTGCTGCGCTCGACAGTCAAAAGCCTGCTGGTCAATTGCGAAGTTTACATCACCGACTGGCATAATGCGCGCGATATCCTCGTGTCCGAAGGCAAGTTCGACGTCGAGGATTATACCCTCTACCTTGTCGATTTCATGAAAGAGCTTGGGCCGGACACCCATGTCGTTGCTGTGTGTCAACCTGCCCCGCTGACTTTGGCAGCCACCGCCTATCTGGCCGAGGTCGACCCCAAAGCCCAACCCAGCACACTGACCCTGATCGGTGGGCCGGTGGATCCCGACGCGACCCCGACAGATGTCACCGATTTTGGCCGCCGCGTTACAATGGGTCAGTTGGAAGAAACCATGATCCAGCGTGTGGGTTTTAAGTACAAAGGCGTCGGCCGCATGGTCTATCCCGGCCTGTTGCAGTTGGCCTCGTTCATGTCGATGAACGGAGAGCGCCACAGCAAGGCCTTCACCGACCAGATCCAGCGTGTCATGCGGGGCGAGGCCTCGGATCATGACGCGCACAACCGTTTCTACGATGAGTATCTGGCAGTGATGGACATGACGGCCGAGTTCTACCTGTCTACCGTCGAACGCATCTTCAAAAACCGCGAAATTGCGCGGAATGAATTTGTGGTGGCCGGGCACAAGGTGGATATAGGCAAGATCACCGATGTCGCGGTAAAATCAGTTGAGGGCGCGAATGACGATATCTCGGCCCCTGGCCAATGTATCGCGGCCCTTGATCTTTGCACCGGTCTGCCCGATGCGAAAAAGGCCAGCCATGTGGAACCCGGCGCGGGGCACTACGGTATTTTTGCGGGCCGCAGCTGGCGCGACAATATCCGCCCGCTGGTGATCGACTTCATGAACGCCAACACACGCAAACCGCGCCGCCGGGCCGCCAACAAGAACAAAGTCGCCTGAGGCGCATGGTTCAAAGCCCGGCCAAGGACACTACCTTCGCCTGCACCTGCGGTGCTTTGAGTGGGCGCATTTCAGCCGCAGGGGTCGCTTCGTCCACACATGTGGAATGCTTTTGCCACGATTGCCGGGCCGCGCAGCTTTATTTTGGACAACCCGACCCTGCCCCTGGCCCGGTCGACGTGCTGCAAATGCTGCCCGAGGAGATCGTTTTTGAACAAGGCGCAGAACACCTTGCGCTGATGCAGCTCAGCCCCAAAGGGATGTTGCGCTGGTACGCCAGTTGCTGCAACGCCCCGCTGGCCACCACTTCACGTACACCGAAAGTTCCTTTCGCCGGGTTCATCGTGAACCGCATCCCGGACCCAAGCGACCTAGGGCCCGTACGTACACGCGGCTTTGTTCCTCGCCCCGGCGGAAAGCAAGCGCATGAAGGCTTGGGCCCTGCGGCAATTGGTCTGGTGACGCGCGTGCTGAAGTCCCGTTTGTCTGGCAGTTGGAAGAACACGCCTTTCTTCGATGCCTACACCGGGGAAACGTCGGCCAAACCGACCGTCCTAACGAAACCCGAGCGCGCAGCCCTCTACAAGTAGGCCAAACGCGCCGGAATGTTCAGCCAAGCCTCCAAGGCTTCGGTCACCGCGGCGGGGGCCTCGAGCGGCACCATATGGCCCGCCTCCTCGATCACACGCAGTTCGGCATTCGGGATCATCTCAGCCATGAAACTATGTTTGCGCACTGGAGTGATTTGGTCATGGGCCCCACACAAAACCAGAGTTGGCACGTTGATATGCCGCAACCCCCCTTGCTGGTCCGGTCGGCGCTGCATGGCTCGCATTTGCCGTTCGAACATATCCGGCCCTTGATCAATGGCCATGGCCATCACTTCGTTAAGGACGGGCACCCGCTCCGGCCCCGGCGCCAACGTGTCCGAACCGATCATGCGAGTCATCACATCCTCAAGCCGCCCGGATTTTGCCCCAACGATCAACTCTTCACGTCCCGCCGCGATCTGAGGGGTATCGGCCTGCGCATCGGTCGCCATCAGGCACAACCGAGAGACCCGGTCCGGCGCGCGGCGCGCGATCTCAAGCGCCACAACCCCGCCCATGCTGAAGCCGCCCAATGCAAACCGATGCGGCAACTGGTCCAGCAAGCCTGAGGCAATCTCTTCTATCCGTTCGCCGACCGACAGGGGCGCAACCGTCACCGCGCGGTAATGAGACAGGTACAAAATCTGAGCCCCGAACAGGCGCGCATCGCACATGAAACCGGGCAGTAAAACCAACGGCTCAATCAACAGAGCCTCCACAATAATCAACTTTCCCTGCAGGATGAGTGTTTTCCAGCACCCGGGCAAGGGAAAGTTCAAGGATAGTCGATGCCCCGAAAGGGTGGGAAATCCGCATAGCGCGCCTGCCGCTTGTCCCGGGGTTCATCAGGTTCCGCCCCAGCCCGCAACAGGCATCCGCGTGGCGCGATATAGCTATCGATCCGGCGATGCGGATTGGGTCTCCAGACCAGATTGAACGCGCAGAGCTTGGGAAAGAACCAGATCTCGGAATAGTCCAGATGATCATGCATCCACCACGCAATATCGCGCCAATCGCGCCCGGTTCCATATTGATCCGCGAACCACGGAATCACGATCGAAGCCCCCGCAATCCGGTTCTCGCCCGTGCCCCGATCCCAGATATGGCATTCCATCGGGTTATCATTGCGGGCACAGTTCAGTTTGTTTTCGTTGCCGAACCGGTTCAGCGACGGCGCGCGATAACCCGAGCGTACGGCGACGCGCCCAAAGGTCTCTTCCAAAGGGTCCAGCAGGGTTTGGCAAAAAGCGCGCCCCGTTTCGATGGCTAGATCAGGTTTTTCGGGGATGTTCTGTATCCCATGAAAATTCCCGATTTCGGAATACAGGAAGTCCCGCATGAAGAAATGCCGCGACAAGCGCACCCGGCCCAGCGTCTCAAGGCTCCACATACTGGCCGGTTTACGCATCGCTATTCGATCCCCACCGAGCGTAGCCACGCGAGCATGCCATCCACGGTGACTTCGGTCTGCCCCGGCGACATCAGCCGCCCGGCCACAACATGCGACGCAGGATCGTCATCTGCTCCCATCGTAACCAGATGAACCGTCGCAGGCCCGCCCCACGCCTGCGCCACTTCATGAGTCCGATCCGGTCGTACCACCTGATCGTCATCCGAGAACCAGAACAGCGCCGGAACCTGTGCTTGCGCAAAATCCTGCGCGTTCACCACATCGACCAGCCGGGTCATGGGAACAACGGCCTCCCACGGATAGCTCAGCGACCAGTATTTGTTCCGCTCCGGGTCGGTATCAGACACATCGCGGGTTTCCCCCATCAACAGCGGCAACCACTGCCGTGCCCAGGGCAGGCCGGGTATCCAAGCCCCCGGCGTATTGACCCCGAAATTCGGCGAAACAAAGATCATCGCGCCGACGCCCTGCACCATCTCGGCATCCAGCGCGGCAGCCGCAGCCAGCGTCCCCCCAGTCGAGGTCGAGATCACAACCACCCGGTCGCCAACCGCGCGTGCCGCAGCCAGACCTTCGACCATGTCCAACATCCAACCCGAGGCCGTCGCCTCAGCCATGGCCGTACCGCTGCGACCATGGCCTTGCAGACGCGTGTAGACCAGATTGGCACCCAACGCCTCTGCCAACAGATCCGGCACCGGGCGGATTTCCTCGGATGAGGCCGAGAATCCGTGAACATAAAGGATCGACACCGATGTTCGCTGTTCCTTGAATCCCTCTTGCCAGATCACCCGCTTTTCGACACCGGGAACGATGTCTTCGAAGGCGGATTCGACACTCTCGAAATAGACCTGCACCCCCTCGCCAAATTTGCGCGGCTCAAACGTGGGATGAAGGTCAACCTCTTCGCGCGGCCCCAACCAGAAGATCAGGCCGCCCAGAGCTGCCAGCACGACAATGAAACGCAGAACCAACCGGGTCATTCGGGGGCAAGCACATCAAGCACGGCGCGTTCGATGATCTCCAGGCAAGGCCCGTCCGAGAATCTGTGATCCGCATCCTTGACCAACAGCAATCGCATATCCGGTCCACTGGCATGGTCCAGCAACCGCACAGCCGTCTCGATTGACACCGCTGTATCCGCCGTGCCCTGCAAAAATCGCACGGGAAATGGCAAAGCCAACGGATCGCGCAGAACCAATCGCGTGCGCCCATCTTCGATCATGCGCTTGGTAATGATGTAAGGCTCCATGTAATCCGAGGGCAATTCCACATGCCCCACCGTCTCCAGAGCCGCCTTCTGTGAATCGCTGAACGAGGCCCAATAGCCATCTTCGGTAAAGTCCGGCGCGGCAGCGATTGCAACCATCCCGACAATTCGTTCCGGCATTGCCTTTGCCAACAACAACGCCTGCCAGCCACCCATGGACGACCCGACCACAATCAAGGACCCTTCGGTCAGCGCCTTGACCGCGGCAACGGTATCCTCATGCCAATCGCCAATGCAGCCTTCCTCAAACGTACCGGAACTCTCCCCATGCCCCGAATAGTCGAACCGCAAAAACGCCTGCCCACGTGCCTTTGCCCATGCTTCAAGATGCACCGCCTTGGTGCCTTCCATATCCGACTTCAGCCCGCCAAGAAAAACGACCGTGGGCCCAGACCCCTCACTTTTGTGATACGCCAATCGCCGCCCCTGCGCGGTCTCCAGAAATTCAGCCTCTGCCATAAAACCCTCTTTGCTTTGTCAACATCATGCACGTCCCAACCCCAACCGCAATTCCCCGATCCGACCTTCATCTGGCTAAAAATATCCCGGGGTGCGCGAGGGGCAGCGTCCCTCGCTCCCGCACTTGACACAATCCCCACCACCTGCCAAAGCAGCCAGACGCAAATAACCCGCAACCGGGCGTTCAGTGGGCGCCAAACCGACGAGGAGAGCCAACATGGCCCTGGATTCGAAATCCGTCTCTCTCACCTTCCCCGATGGCAATGCACGTTCCTATGACGCAGGCGTAACACCCGCGCAGGTGGCCGCCGATATCTCGACCTCGCTGGCCAAAAAGGCAATCTCGGCCACGGTCGACGGCAAGCATTGGGACTTGCAATGGCCTATTGAGTCCGACGCCCAAATCGCCATCCACACCATGAAAGATGAAGAGCAGGCCAATGAGCTGATCCGTCACGATCTGGCGCATGTCATGGCCCGGGCGGTGCAGGAAATCTGGCCCGCGACCAAAGTCACCATCGGCCCCGTGATCGACAATGGCTGGTACTACGACTTTGACCGCGAGGAACCCTTCACCCCCGAAGATCTCGGCCTCATCGAGAAAAAGATGAAAGAGATCATCAACAAGCGCGACCCCGTCACCACCGAGGTGTGGGATCGCGACCGCGCGATTGAGTTCTACAAAGCCAATAACGAGCCCTATAAGGTCGAGCTGATCGAAGCCATTCCGGGCGATGAACCGCTGCGCATGTACTGGCACGGTCATTGGCAGGATCTGTGCCGCGGCCCGCACCTGCAGCACACCGGCCAACTGCCCGGCGATGCGTTCAAACTGATGAGCATCGCGGGCGCCTATTGGCGCGGCGACAGCGACCGCGCGATGTTGCAGCGGATCTATGGCGTGGCTTTCACCGGCAAGGAAAAGCTGAAAGCCCACCTGCATATGCTGGAAGAGGCCGCCAAACGCGACCACCGCAAGCTGGGCCGCGAGATGAACCTGTTCCACATGCAGGAAGAGGCCCCCGGCCAGATCTTCTGGCATCCGAACGGGTGGAAAATCTACACCACCCTTCAGGACTACATGCGCCGAATGCAGGAGCGTGACGGCTATGTCGAAGTCAACACCCCGCAAGTTGTCGACCGCAAACTGTGGGAGGCCTCGGGTCACTGGGACAAATATCAGGAAAACATGTTCATCGTCGAAGTGGATGAAGAACATGCCCGTGAAAAGGCGATCAACGCGCTGAAGCCGATGAACTGCCCCTGCCACGTGCAGGTGTTCAATCAGGGTCTAAAATCCTATCGCGACCTGCCCCTACGCATGGCCGAGTTCGGGTCTTGCGCACGTTATGAACCCTCGGGCGCGCTGCACGGGATCATGCGGGTGCGCGGCTTTACGCAAGATGACGGCCATATCTTCTGTGCCGAGGATCAGATCGAATCCGAGACCGCAAAATTCATTGCCTTCTTGTCAAAGGTCTATGCCGATCTGGGCTTCCACGACTGGACGATTAAACTGTCCACCCGCCCGGAAAAGCGCATCGGGTCGGATGAAAGCTGGGATCTGGTGGAAAAGGCCCTTGGTGATGCCTGCAAGGCGGCCGGGTACGACTATGAGATCCTCGAAGGCGAAGGCGCGTTCTATGGACCTAAGCTGGAATTCACCCTGACCGACGCCATCGGCCGGACCTGGCAATGCGGCACGCTGCAGGTTGACCCCAATCTGCCCGAACGTCTGGATGCCAGCTTCATCGGCGCAGACGGTGCCAAGCACCGTCCGTTCATGCTGCACAGGGCAACGCTGGGCTCGTTTGAACGTTTCATCGGTATCTTGATCGAAGAGCACGCCGGCAAGCTGCCGTTCTGGCTGGCCCCGCGTCAGGTTGTTGTGGCCTCGATCACTTCCGAGGCGGATGATTATGTGGCCGAAGTGGTGGAAACGCTCAAAGCCGCCGGGGTTCGGGCCGAAGCGGATATCCGCAACGAAAAGATCAACTACAAGGTCCGCGAGCATTCTGTCGGTAAAGTGCCCGTGATTTTGGCCGTCGGTCACCGCGAAGTCGAAGACCGCACCGTCAGCGTGCGCCGTCTTGGCGAAAAACAAACACAGGTTCAATCACTTGAGGCTGTAACAATTGAGCTATCCAAGGCGGCGACTCCCCCCGATCTGCTGTAACATTCGGCGTCAATTCGCCTGCGATCCGGCCCTAAAACAGGGGCCGGATTGAAATATTTTCCATTTTCGATTTCAAAAACAATATGTTAACCTGCAAGAGGGCATGACAGTGCCTGACGGGGTTGTGAGACACGGGCTCGTGAATTTAACTGTCGCCTCTGAACGACTACCTTTGTCATTGTCAACACAGACATACGCAGTCACCAAAAGGATTACCGAGATGTCGAACACAGCTAAGTCCCTCGTTATCGCAAGCGCCGTTGCAGCCGCCGTATCGGGCATGGCCACCACCGCAACCGCACAAGCCAAAGAGAAATGCTATGGCGTTTCGCTGGCAGGCGAAAACGATTGCGCCGCAGGCCCCGGCACCACCTGCGCCGGTACCTCGACCGTTGATTATCAGGGCAATGCCTGGACTCTGGTCGACGCAGGCACTTGCGCCGATATCGAGCTGCCTAAAACCGCAGACGGTTCGGACCGCAAAGGCTCGCTGGAGCCGCTGGACCGCGATCTGCCGGCATAAGCCCGCGCTTAGGAAAAAACGAAGGGGCGGGCCTTGTCGCCCGCCTCTTTGTCGTGAACCGGAGACTATAACGATGCTGGACAATGCTATTCGTTCAAACAGACTGCCCGCCGCGCCGGGTGTCGGATATAAGCCCCAGCATTTTCAGCAAATTCTGGATCACGCGCACCCGGTGGCATGGCTGGAAATCCATGCCGAGAATTACATGGGCGATGGCGGACGCCCGCTGGCGCAACTGCGCCATTTGTCCGAACAATTCCCCATCTCTGTCCACGGTGTCGGCCTGTCCATTGGCGGCGAAACCCCGCTGGACCCCGATCATCTGGCCCGGTTGAAACATTTGGTTGGCTGGCTGAACCCTGCCAGCTTTTCGGAACATCTGGCCTGGTCGACCCATGACAGCCATTTCCTGAACGACCTGCTACCCCTGCCCTACACCGACGCAACTTTGGACCGGGTTTGTGAGCATATTGATCAGGTGCAAGAGGTTGTCGGGCGGCAGATGCTGCTGGAAAACCCCTCCAGCTATTTGGCGTTCGAGGAGAGCACCTGGTCCGAGCCTGATTTCCTACGTGAAATCGCGCGTCGCACGGGCTGTGGCCTGTTGCTGGACGTGAATAATGTGTTCGTGTCGGCCACCAATCTGGATTTCTCGCCGCAAGGCTATATCGACGCCTATCCGCTGGACAAAGTGGGTGAGATTCATCTGGGCGGCCACGACGAGGATGAAGACGACCACGGTCGCCCCCTGCTGATCGACAGCCATGGGCGCGAGGTTGTGGACCCTGTATGGACGCTGTTAGATTACGCTCTGGACCAGTCCGGCCCCAAGCCCATCTTGATCGAATGGGATACCGACGTTCCCGACTGGCCTGTACTGCGCGCCGAGGCCGATAGGGCTCAGGCGGCTTTGGACCGCGTTCCAGCATGAGCGTTTCTCAGACAACCTTCCACACGGCGCTTTTGGACCCGTCACAGGCGGTGCCCGACGGCCTTGTGGACGCGTCGGAACACCCTGCGGGACGTCGTTTCAGCGTCTATCGCAACAACGTCGCCGTGTCGCTGACCGAGGCAATGCATCAGGCCTTTCCGGTGATTACCAAACTGCTGGGCACGCAGAATATGGATGGTCTATCGGGTATTTTCCTACGTCAGCATCCTCCGACCTCGCCCATGATGATGTTCTATGGCGAAGCATTCCCCGAGTTTCTGGCCGGGATGCCGCAGCTTTCGCATCTGGGCTACCTGCCCGACATCGCTCGGCTGGAACTGGCTCTGCGTCAGTCTTACCACGCCGCCGACAGCACCCCAGCCCCAGCGGATGCGCTGGCAGTTGCGCCTGATGAGGTGATGCAGGCCACGCTTGAATTTGCGCCGTCGATGCGGGTGATCCGCTCGGAATGGCCGATTTATTCGATCTGGCGTTTCAACACGCTAGAAAACGCACCCAAGCCACAGGCTGGGGCCGAAGGCGTGTTAGTAACACGACCGGAATATGATCCCGCTCCGCATCTGCTGCCTGCCGGTGGTGCGGATTGGATTGCAGAGATGATGGCCGGTCAGACGATCGGTCAGGCGTTTAAAAACACCTCTGCAACCACCCCCGAGTTTGACCTTGGGGCTACTCTGGCGCTGCTGCTTCAAGGCGGCGCTCTTACTTCTGTGACTATCGAAAGGCTGGCATAATGACTGCCCTGATCTCTCTTCACAATAACGTCCTGGGACGGCTCGACAGTTCGGCCAATTGGCTGACCCCGACCCTGGCGCGGCTTGTTTTTGTTGCTGTATTGCTTGTGTATTACTGGAACTCGGCCACCCTGAAGATTGACGGGTCGATCTTCTCGGCGTCAGCCGGTGCCTTTGGCCAGATCTTCCCCAAAGCGGCTGAAGCCGTTTTGTACGACGTCACCCAGATGACCTTTTTCCAGCGCATCGTGATCTTCTTCGGCACCGTGGCCGAATTCGTCCTGCCTGCGCTTCTGCTGGTTGGTCTTCTGACACGCGTTGCTGCCCTGGCCATGATCGGGTTCGTCTGGGTCCAGACCATCGTTGATGTCGCCGGTCACGGCGTGAAACTGGGTGGATTGTTCGACAACGCCATCACTTTGATGGATCAGCGTGTGATGTGGACCTTCCTGTTCCTGGTCATCGTGATCAACGGCGCAGGCCCGATTTCCATTGACCGCGTCCTGCGCCTAAAATGATCTAGAAATGCGCCTTGGGCTCGTCCGGTTTACCTGCGGCCAGCCCGAGGACCCCCGCCACCCCGGCAAATGCGACGGGGAACATGGTAAAGGCATTGAAGCCAAACGCGTAATACATGCCGCCTGCTGAGACCAGCAACAATAGCCCCCCAACCAGTGCCCGCGCCTTGGCCATGGCACCACCGGCAATCGCCAGCAGAGGCGCAAGGATTGAGGCCGTCTGGATCAGTTGCGCGTTGTCGACCTGCTCGGCCAACCCGTCGATCTCACCGAACCGGTCGATCAGTTCGACATAGCCATAGCCGACAAAGCCGACCAACATGCCGATTAGCCCGGCAATCACACCCAAAATCATCGCTGCGTTACGCATCCTTCGCCCTCTTGCTTGCGCCCTTGCAGATAAGCATCCGCTCAGCCGACGCCAAGAGCCGCCTTCGTCGCCGCCGTCCAGCCGAGAAAAAGCTCCCCGTCACGCTCGATCAGCGGGCGTTTCATTAAGGTCGGATGATCGCGCAACAGCTCCAACGGTGCACGCGCGCGTTCGTCTTCGCTTAGGCCCCGCCAAGTCGTGGACCGGGTGTTGAGCAAAGCCTCGCCGAAATGTGTAAGAGCCTTTGAGAGCACTGTTTCAGGCACGCCATCAGCGCGGACGTCGATGAATTCAACATCCTGCAATGACTTCAATGCCTTACGGCAGGTGTCACAGTTCTTAAGTCCATATAGACGCATTTTCGGGGGCTTCCTGTGCTTGTGCGAATTTTAGGCAATTTCGCCAACGTGTTCCGGTAATTCTTGATTTTTTACTTCACCGTGCAATGTTGAAAAAGACGAAATACGCAATTCGGGCCGAAGCGTGTGGGCGCGGCGGTGATGAAAGGCGGTGGCGTCAATCACTTCCCCCACCAATTTGTGGGACAACGTGTAAGTAGAAGGAGACACGGGAAATGCCAACTGGCACCGTGAAATGGTTTAATACCACTAAAGGCTATGGGTTTATTGCCCCTGATGAAGGTGGCAAGGACGTATTTGTACATATCTCGGCTGTTGAACGGTCAGGTCTGACCGGGCTCGCAGACAATCAGAAAGTCTCATACGAATTGCAGGACGGACGCGACGGTCGCCAGATGGCCGCCGATTTGAAACCGTTGTAAGGCCCCCTCCCGACGGGAAGACAAAGCAGGGCAACGGCCAATTTCCGGCCGTTGACCAATAATGGTTCGACCAATGTTAACCGCGCGCCGGATCTGCGTCGACGTGCATGAATCAGTCTTGACCCATCGCAACGATGCAGGACGTGCCGGTCGAATAAGCGACAACCATCGTCCAATCACCTTTCTCGCTAGTCCAGACTTCCATGATCTGCTCAGGGCTGCGCACCCCAGAGGCTGCGCGTTGCGAGTCGAACTGACGTTCCAGCTTGTCATGCAACCGGGACGTCGGCTCACACAGCACCTCAGCAATAGGGGATTTGGCCAAAGCCGGAGCGCCAAGCAACGACATCAAGCACGCGTATCGGATACAGGAAAGAAAAGTCATGAAGCCAGTGTAACAGCTTCATGACGGTACGTATAGACAAACGATATGCGTTTAGTTTTCGCGAATGACCGCTTCGAACTCGCGCCATTCGCGGGCGGTCATGCCCGAGGTTTCCTGCGTCACGGCCTCTCCGGCGAGCATCCGCCGCAGGCTGTCGACCATCTGTGCCGACAGATTCACCGCGCCCAGACGATAATCTTCAAAGGCTTTGTAAGCGAATGGCAACCAATCGGCGACGATCTTGCACATCATATCTGCATATACCCGGATTTCGTACTGCGCATGCGGGTCGGCCCGTAAACGCAGGAAGTGGAACAGGTTGTGCAGGTCCACCTTCCAATACCACTGGGTGTAGATATTCGCCGGCAGGTTCATTCGCGCCAGTTCACGCGCCAGACCCTGCTGACCGTCCTGACTGATCATCGCCTCGTAATTGTCATAGCACCGGGCGCTGTCAGCCTTTAGTATCTCCAGAACCCGCGCGGCCTCTTCACCCTGTAATGCTTCGCCCCGACCCTGGTTATTCACCTCGGACTGCGCCGCCACATGGTCGGGCGCGGGAATATAGAACTCCCGATCCAGGATTGAGTAGCGCGCGGAGTATTCATTCACATTCGCCGTCCGGTGCCGGATCCATTGACGGGCCACAAAGACAGGCAGCTTCACATGCAACTTGATTTCGCACATCTCGAACGGGGTCGAATGCCAGTGACGCATCAGATAGCGGATCAGGCCTTCGTCATTCTGCACCGACTTAGTGCCTTTGCCGTAAGACACCCGCGCCGCCTGACAGATCGCGTTATCATCGCCCATATAGTCGATTACGCGCACAAAGCCGTGGTCCAGGACTTGATGAGCGGTGTACAAATGATCTTCCATCCCCGGAGCCACAACACGACGCGTTTGATGCGATTGCGCCCTTTGCGCTTCGATCTCGGCCAGTTGGTCAGAGGACAGCGGCATGAAATTTCCTTTCCATCGAATGAGTCGGCGACCACTATATCTCGGCAATGCAGCGACCGGAACCGCGATATGTACGCTTGTTTGTGCATTTTCCAAATTGTGTCCGCCGCGCCTCTCGACAGACTATGTTAGCGCGCTAAGGTGCTTGTCATCACCTGAACAAAAAAAGGAAACCGCAATGGGGCTGACATACCTCCACACCATGGTCCGTGTGAAAGATCTTGAGAAATCCATGGCGTTTTACGAACTGCTGGGGCTGCAAGAAACCCGCCGGTATGACAGTGAACAGGGCCGGTTTTCGCTGATCTTCATGGCGCCTCCGGGGCAAGAAGATCGCCCGATCGAACTGACATACAACTGGGATGGCGACGACGGATTGCCTAGCGATAGCCGGCATTTCGGTCACTTGGCCTACGGAGTCGATAATATCTACGAAATATGCCAACTACTTCAGGACAATGGCGTCGTGATCAACCGGCCGCCGCGTGACGGGCGCATGGCGTTTGTGCGCTCGCCCGACAATATCTCGGTCGAGCTGCTGCAAAACGGTGACGCGCTTGATCCGGCCGAACCCTGGGCCAGCATGGAAAGCACCGGCCACTGGTGATCCGCTGGCTGACAATAGCGGGACTGGCCTTACTGGCCAGCCCTCTGCAGGCCGAGACCTGCAGGCTGGCGCTCGCCTTGGCGATGGACATATCGACCTCGGTAGACGCATCCGAAGACACGCTGCAACGGCAGGGCCTGGCCGCAGCACTCGTCGCACCCGAGGTGACCGAGGCGTTTTTCTCGTCCCCCATGCCCGTGGCGCTGGCCGTTTATGAATGGAGCGGGCGCAGCACGCAGCACGTCATACTGAACTGGTCGATGATCCGCACGCGGGCGGACTTGCTGGCAGCGGCGACGACGGTGCAACAGTCGGTGCGGTCCGACAGCGGGTCGGCCACGGCGATGGGATATGCGCTGGCCTTTGGTGCGACATTGATGCAGCAAGCCCCGCCCTGCCTGTTCCAGACCATCGATCTGTCTGGGGATGGGTCGAACAATGACGGGTACGGACCAGACTCGGCCTATCGCCACTTTCCATTTCAGGACATCGTGGTGAACGGGCTGGTCATCAACGCCGCCGATTTCGAGGGTGAGCTGTTCCTGATCCCGTTTTTCGAGAACAATGTCCTGCATGGCCCCGGCGCTTTTTTGGAAGTTGCGCAAGGGTTTGAGGATTTCGAGCGCGCCATGCGCCGCAAACTTGAGCGGGAATTGCAGGGCCTGCAAATCGGCGCGCTATCTGGTGATGCGTTGAAATGATCCGCTACCTTGCCGCTGCCGCAACCCTTTTGGCAACGCCTGCGATGTCTGAGTGCAGGCAAGCGCTGGCCCTTGGGCTGGATGTCTCTGGTTCGGTCGATAGTACCGAATACCGGTTGCAGCTTGGTGGTCTGGCCGCTGCCCTGCAACGACCCGAAGTCAAGCAACTGCTTCTTTCGGGCCTTGGCCCTGCGGTGCGGTTGGCGGTATTCGAATGGAGTGAGCCCAGTCATCAGCGCATGTTGCTAGACTGGACAGAAATCCGATCCGAGGAACAATTGGATGGTATTTCAGACCTGTTGAACTCCGTGACGCGCAGCTCGGCGCCGCAGGGAACGGCGGTCGGATCGGCGATGCAGTTTGGCGCCGGTCTGCTGTGGCAACAACCTGAGTGCTGGAAGCACACGCTGGACCTGTCTGGCGACGGCAAACACAACATTGGACCCCATCCCCGCGAGGCCAAACAGGCGCTGCAAGCCAGCGGGATCACCATCAACGGTCTGGTGATCGGCCCGGATGACGCCAATGTTGGGGACAAGCGCGACGTGCAGATCAGCGAGTTGTCCGCCTATTACAATGCGTGGGTCATTCTGGGCCCCGATGCCTTTGTCGAGGTTGCCGTGGGGTTCGAAGCCTATGAGGACGCGATGGCCCGCAAGCTGATCCGCGAGCTTGAAGGCCTGGTCCTGTCCGATGCCGGGCCCTACACCCGGCCCTGATCAGTAAATATAGCGGATCTGGTCCGTCCAGTAGCGTTCAACCCGGCGGAGGGAAGTGGTGATGTCCTCAATCCCTTCCAGCTCCAATACGCCACGTGATTGCAACCCACCTGCGTGGCGCGCGAACAGTTCGGATACGATATTGCGGATCTCACGCCCCCGCGGCGTCAGACGCACGCGCACCGAGCGGCGGTCAATCTCGCAGCGTTGGTGGTGCATATAGCCCATCTCAACCAGCTTTTTCAGGTTGTAGCTGACATTGCTGCCCTGATAGTAGCCCCTGCTTTTCAATTCGCCCGCCGTGACCTCATGATCGCCGATATTGAACAGCAACAAGGCTTGCACGGCGTTGATCTCAAGCACGCCGACACGCTCGAACTCGTCCTTGATGACGTCCAGCAGCAGGCGGTGCAGCCGTTCCACCAGCGCAAGCGCCTCAAGATAGCTGGTCATGAAGCCCTTGGCCCCGTGCGCGGAGACCTGCATTTCCATACTCATCCGATCCTCCGATTCAATCGCGCCGTTTCAGGCAGCATGAATCGAAAAACCGAATATTCAGTTAAGCAGATTTCGCCCTTACTTTTGAAAGGTTTGCGCAATATCCGAAATCAGATCTGCGTAGGGATCGGGCGTGGAAACCTGTCCTGTCACCCATTGATACAGGTCCTGATCATTCTCGTGCAGCAGGGCGTCGTACAGGTCCAGCAACGCCTCTTCCATGCTGCCAAGATTGCGATCGGCATAGGCCGACAGGATCAGGTCCATCTCTTTGATGCCCCGGCGCATCGAACGCATTTTCAACCGCTTGATCCGCGTGTCCCGCTGCTCGGTCACTGGACTTGCTCAGCCATCTGTCGCAGACGCTTTTCCAGTTTCGCGGCTCGTTCCGCGCTGGCTCGCATCTCGCCCCGGATCGAGCGTAGCTCGGCCACGATATCCACAAGTTCGGGCATGGATTCTTCAGCTTCCGAGGGCGCATCCATGCCCTCGCCTTCCCCGGTCAGCAGCCACATGATCGAGACATTGACCATCCCGGCCAGCATCGACAGGCGGTTGGCGCGCGGCTCGGACAGGTCGTTTTCCCAATCCGCGAGGGTTGCTTTTTTCACGCCCAACCTGCGGGCCAGTTGTGACTGTGTCATCCCCGTAGCTTCACGCGCACCTGCCAGACGGTCGCCGAATGTCGCTGAATCCGGGCCGTACCAGTCGTTTTCGTCGTTCATCGGGGTCTCCAATTCCACAATTCATATCGCTTGATCGTCGTTCGGGCGCACCCTATGACAGACAGGTTGATCATTCAAACCGAGGGCCCCCATGAGTTTCCTGTCTGCGACACTGTCACGCGTAAAACCGTCGCCTACAATCGCCATGACGGCCAAAGCGGCCGAATTGAAGGTCGCGGGACGCGACGTTATCGGCCTGAGCGCCGGAGAACCCGATTTCGACACGCCGCAGAACATCAAGGATGCCGCCGTTGCCGCGATTGCGGCGGGCAAAACCAAATACACCGCACCCGATGGCATCCCCGAGCTGAAACAGGCCGCCTGCGCGAAGATGAAGCGCGACCACGGGCTGGACTATACGCCTGCGCAGATCTCGGTGGGCACGGGCGGCAAGCAAACGCTCTATAACGCGCTGATGGCGACGATGAACGACGGCGACGAAGTGATCATCCCTGCGCCCTATTGGGTCAGCTACCCCGACATGGTGCTACTGGCCGGAGGCACGCCGGTTGTGGTGGAAACGACGCTCGAGAACAGCTTTAAACTGACCGCCGACCAGTTTGAGGCCGCTATCACGCCAAACACCAAGTGGTTCATCTTCAACTCTCCGTCCAACCCAACGGGCGCGGGCTATAGCCGGGCCGAACTGAAGGCATTGACCGATGTGCTGATGCGCCATCCACATGTTTGGATCATGTCTGATGATATGTATGAGCACCTGGCCTATGACGGGTTCGAGTTCTGCACCCCGGCCGAGGTTGAACCCGGCCTCTTTGAGCGCACTCTGACTTGCAACGGCGTGTCCAAGGCCTATGCCATGACCGGTTGGCGGATCGGCTATGCGGCGGGTCCGGTCGAGTTGATTGCCGCGATGCGCAAGATTCAATCTCAGTCGACCTCAAACCCCTGCTCCGTAAGTCAATGGGCGGCAGTCGAGGCGCTGGAGGGCACGCAAGACTTTCTGGCCCCCAATGCCGAGACATTCAAACGCCGCCGCGACTTGGTAGTGCGGATGCTGAACGAGATTGACGGTGTATCCTGCCCCACTCCCGAAGGCGCGTTCTATGTCTACCCCTCGATCGCAGGGCTGATCGGCAAGACTACTCCGGCAGGCACGGTGATCTCATCTGATGAAGCCTTTGCCACGGCATTGTTGGAAGAAGCCGACGTGGCCGTCGTTTTCGGGGCTGCCTTCGGTCTGTCCCCAAACTTCCGCGTCAGCTACGCAACCTCGGACGCTGCGCTGACCGAGGCCTGCACCCGCATTCAGCGGTTCTGCGCCGCATTGACCTGATCGGAGGCTCTGAGCCGTGGATTTGCCCGAATATTACTTTCGCGTGCGCGAGAATGGGGCGGCGGTTTTTCGGATCGACACCGAAAACCGCCAACGCCGGATCGAGATGGACCAGATCGCGGTCATCAACATCCGCAACGGTGAGGTCAAGCCGCAGGGACAGCGCACCCTGACCGAGACCGACCAGGCCGCTATCGACAGCTGGATCGAAGAACGCTCTGCGCTGTTGGCGCAGCGCGATCTCGACGACATACATCGCGCGGTGGACTACCTGAACCTGACGACTCAGTGGGCGCAGTCCAAAGCGACAGATGCGCAGCTTGAGGATGTCACCGACCGGCTATTACTGGCGATGCACGATCTGCGCAGTGTTCTGGTGCGTAAAAAGGCGGATCGTCTGACCAAAGACTAACCTGCCACCGGGACCGAGCGGACCGACCGCATCCAGAACCGCGCCATCAGTAACACCGCTGCGAAGGCTAACCCAAGCACAAGGCCCAGCCACACGCCGATCCCGTCCATCCCCTGGACAAAGCCGAAGTAATACGAGGCCGGTATCCCCACGACCCAATAGCTGAGTCCTGCCATCACCATTGGCACTTTGGCGTCCTGCAATCCACGCAACAGGCCCAGCGCAATCACCTGCGCGCCATCGACCAGTTGGAACAGCGCCGCCATGGCCAGCAACCCGGTTCCGATCAGCAGGATTTGCGACCGCTGCGGGTCATCCGCCTCCATAAACAGGGAAATCAGCGGCTCGGCGCAGGTCAGGAACAGGATCACGGTCAGCACCGACATCACCAGCGACATCGCCGTCACAGCAATCGCGCCTTTTTCCAGATGTGCCCGGTCTTTGCGGCCCAGCGCATTACCTGCGCGGATCGTGGCCGCGTTGGACAGACCCAGATGCACCATGAACGTAGCCGAGGCCAGATTCAGCGCGATACCATGCGCCGCCAGCGGCACTTGTCCCAGCCAGCCCATCATGATTGCCGACATGGCAAACAGGCTGACCTCGGCCAATGTGGTCAGACCGATGGGCACACCGAGACGCAGGACGCTGAAGAAGAACTCCCAATCCGGGCGCCAAAAGCGCTGAAACAGGCTGTGTTCGGGCAAGACACGCACGGCGTAGATGACCACGAAAACCAGCGAGACAACCTGTGTCACGACCGAAGCGATGGCCGCACCGATCACGCCCAACTCGGGCGCGCCCCAATTGCCGAAGATCAGCGCATAGTTGGTGAAACCGTTGACCACAGCCGCCGTCACAGTGATCCACAGCACGATCTGCGTGCGTTCCAACGCCGCCAAATAGGATTTCAGGACCATCACGATCAGCGCCGGGAACAGGCCCCAGCCCGCGACCCGCAGATATTGCGCGGCGGTCCGGGCGACCACGGGGTCCTGATCCAACGCAATCAGGATCGGGTAGGACCACCACAGCAGTGGCATCATCAACGCGGCATAGATCAGCGACAACCACAGCCCCATGCGGGTCGAGCGGCGGATGCTGGTCTCATCCTCCTCGGCGGCGGCGGTGGCGACTATGGGCATCACCGCCCAGCCGAACCCGGCCCCAAACAGAAACAGCACGAAGTAGTAACTACTGGCCAGGGTTACAGCCGCCAGAGCTTCGACCCCGTACCAGCCCAGCATGATGGTGTCGGTCAGACCGATAGCAAACTGCGCCAGATGCCCGCCCACCAACGGTAGGCCCAGCACGGTAATGGCCCGGAAATGGCCGCGATATGTCATCACCTTGTTCATCGCCCCAGCCTTATGCCCGGCCCGAGGCCGGGACAAGACCAGATCAGCGAAATTTCAGGATGAGACTCTCGGTCCGGGGCCAATCAACAGCCCCGGATGACACTAACGCGCATCAGGGTGCAGTGCGCTGCCAAGGATGTGCTCGGACCGATGGATGACGTGATGCGCCTGTCCAACGATCAAGGGATCAGGCTCGCGGACCACATCATGGTTCTTGCCGGGGTAGTCCAGCGTCGACAGGAAATGCCGCATTGTGTTCAGGCGCGCACGCTTCTTGTCGTTCGACTTGATGATGGTCCATGGCGCGTCGGCGGTGTCAGTATAGAAGAACATCGCCTCTTTCGCCTCGGTGTAGTCGTCCCATTTGTCAAGGCTGGCCTTGTCGATCGGCGACAGTTTCCACTGTTTCAACGGGTCCGTCTCGCGGCTTTTGAACCTGCGTTGCTGTTCGGGCTGCGTGACCGAGAACCAGTATTTGTAAAGCTGAATGCCCGAGCGGACCAGCATCCGCTCAAGATCCGGAGTCTGGCGCATGAATTCCAGATATTCGTTGGGCGAGCAGAAGCCCATCACCCGTTCCACGCCTGCGCGGTTGTACCAGGACCGGTCGTAGAACACCATTTCACCAACGGTGGGCAATTCCTGAACATAACGCTGATAATACCACTGACCCTTCTCTTCCCAGGTGGGTTTGTTCAACGCAACCACTCGGGCCTGACGTGGGTTCAGGTGCTCCATGAACCGCTTGATTGTGCCGCCCTTACCCGCAGCGTCACGGCCTTCGAACAGCAACACGAACCGCTGGCCGGTTTCTTGCGCCCATATCTGAACCTTCAGCAGCTCAGCCTGCAACTCGGCCTTTTGCGCCTCATAGATCTTGCGCGCCATCTTGCGGCCATAAGGGTACTTGCCGCTTTCAAACGCGTGGCGAATTTTCTCGGGGCTGGGCTCAGCCGGGCCGGTCGTGGGCACCGGAACGCCGTTGGCGGAGGATTGTGTCTTTTCGATCCGCGCCGCTGTTTCCATGCAATCTCTCCTTGAAAAGCTGTCTGACCCAATGACTAGCAGAGACCACCATTTCGCGCTTTGATTGGTATCAAATTGCTGTAACCTTGTGGTTCTGTTTTTGGCTATGGCAGCAGAGGGTTAACGCGTGGACAGCAGATTTGTCGAACTGGACGGACAGCCGTTCTTTCTACGCAGTTGGGGCGATCCCAGCCTGCCGCCCTTGCTGATGCTGCATGGCTTTCCTGAATATGGCGGCACATGGGCTGATCTGGCCCCGCATCTAGCTGAACACTTCTATTGTATTGCCCCGGACCAGCGTGGTTATGGCCAAAGCTGGGCGCCCGAGGGGGTCGGGCACTATACCCTGTCAAAACTGGTCGGGGACATGGCGGCGCTGATCGATATGCTGGGCGCACCTGTCACGGTTCTGGGCCATGATTGGGGGGCCTCAGTCGCCTATGGGCTGGCCATGTTCCAGCCCAAGCTGGTGGGCCGACTGATTATCGCCAATGGCGTCCACCCGGTGCCGTTTCAGCGCGCGATGGCGTCGGGCGGAGCGCAATCAGCGGCCTCGCAATATATCAACGATCTGAGGGCCGAAGACGCCGCCCAAAGATTTTCTGCCGACAATTTCGCGCGGCTCGAGAGGTTCATTCGGTACGGGATGGGGCTGGATTGGCTGTCGGATGCACAAATGCAGGCCTATCGCACCGAATGGGCCCGGCCCGGCCGGTTGGACGCAATGCTGAACTGGTACCGCGCCTCTCCGCTGGTGGTGGCGAAACCCGGCGAACCGCTGACGAATCTGCCCGAGCTGCCGGTCGAGCGCCTTTTGGTCCGCTGCCCGCATCTTTTGCTGTGGGGATCTGAGGACAAGGCCCTGCTACCCGAGGCCACTGAGGGGCTGGAAGAGTTCGCCCCCGACCTGACCCGCATTGACATTCCCGGCACGGACCACTGGCTGCATCATCAACGCCCCAAGGCGCTGGCTCAGGCCATTCTGAACTGGACCCGAGCCTTAACGGTGTCCCCAGTCTGACGGATCGTCCGAGTTGTTGGGGGACAGCCCCAGAATATCCCCATCGGTGGAACAGCCCAGCCCCAGAACCGTGCGATTGGCGTAAGAAAAATAGGCGCAGACCTGATTGATCTCGAGGATTTCTCCATCCTCCCACCCTGCAGCGTGCAGAGCCTCAATATCACTTTCTGTCAGCTCCGCAGGCGCCTCGGTCAGTTTGCGCGCATAGCCCATCGCCGCGATCTGCGCCGGATCTAGAGGGGCTGTCTGCGGTGTCCGAGCTTCAATCGCGGCACGGATAGCATTGCCTCGGTCAGGGTCAGCCAAAAGCCGCTGCAGGCCATTGAAATGATGCTCGACACAATAGTCGCAGCGGTTGAGCGCGCTGACCCACACGCCCAGGACCTCAAGAAACCATTTCGGGATGGTGTTGGCCGAATGGTGCAAGACATTCTTGTACATCGCCATGTGGCCTTCCATCGAATGCGGGCGCAAGGAATGCACCATCATGATGTTGTCCACATTATTGCCCGGCCCCGTCACCCGCTCATACAGTTTCTTCAGCTTCCCCGAGGCGTCCTCGAACGGTATGGTCTTGATCCAGCTCATTGAAACGATGTCCTTTTTCCTGACTGCCACCGGGCTGCGGACAGGTTTGCTGATTTCCCTATTAACAATCAACCGGTTTTGATAAGAGACCTGAAGAGATTGAATTCGAAAACCCATTTTCCCGTTTTGCAAGAACGCCACTCAGATATCTAACATGCGCCTGCTTATTACTTGTTTTCTGCTTTCCACCATCGCGGCCCTCTACGCAGCGCTGGACCCAGCCGCGTCGGATTGGGTATTGCTGGCCGCCCCGTGCGCTTTCGGCAGCGCGATATTGATCCTTTGGGGCGGTCTGCAACGCCTCCACACCCCGCGAAAATGGGCGGTTATTGACGGATCAAACGTCATGCACTGGAAAGATGGCGAACCCAGCCTCGAAACGGTGCGCGATGTTGTCGAGAAACTGTCGCAGGCCGGATATACGCCCGGCGTCGTCTTTGATGCCAATGTGGGCTACAAAATATCTGACCGTTATCTGGATCACCGCGTCCTTGCCCGACGTCTGAGCCTGCCCAAAGACCGCGTTCTGGTTGCCCCCAGCGGCACACCGGCAGACCCGCTGGTTCTACAGGCGGCTACCGACTATCGGGGATTCGTCGTATCCAATGACAGATTCCGCGACTGGGCTGAGGATTTCAGCCAAATTCTGCAACCTGAACACACCATACGGGGCGGTTTTAAGAACGAAAAACTCTGGCTTTCGCTTTGATCCGACCTTGGTTGCGCGCCGCAATCCGCCCACAACACTTCGCGCCCCTCTTCCCCCGGACCACATCACCTGCCATAATGGGTAAAACCCAAAAACAAGAGCAGCACCGATGCCAGACGATCTGTTGACGCCCAGCGCCACCTCCACATACGACGCCTCTTCGATTGAGGTGCTTGAAGGACTGGAACCCGTTCGCAAACGCCCCGGCATGTATATCGGCGGCACGGATGAGCGCGCGCTGCATCACATGGTGGCCGAGATCCTCGACAACTCGATGGACGAAGCGGTCGCGGGGCACGCCAACCGGATCGAGGTGGAACTGCACGCAGATTACGCCCTGACCGTGCGCGACAACGGGCGCGGCATCCCGATTGATCCGCACCCCAAATTCCCGGACAAGTCCGCGCTGGAAGTCATTCTGTGTACTCTGCATGCGGGCGGTAAGTTCTCGGGCAAGGCCTATCAGACCTCGGGCGGTCTGCACGGGGTTGGTGCCTCGGTGGTGAACGCTCTGTCGGATTCGATGGTCGTACAGGTGGCGCGGGACAAGACGCTGTTCGAACAACGGTTCTCCCGCGGAATCCCGCTGGGTCCGGTCGAAAAAGTCGGCGCGGCCCCCAACCGGCGCGGCACCACCGTGACATTCCACGCCGATGCCGAAATCTTTGGCCACCACAAGTTCAAACCGGCGCGGTTGTTCAAATCCATTCGCTCCAAGGCCTATCTGTTCTCAGGCGTGGAAATCCGCTGGAAGTCCGCCATCGACGACGGCGAAACCCCGACCGAGGCCACGTTCCATTTCCCCGGCGGCCTGTCCGATTACCTCAAAGAGACGATGAACGGCTCGTCCACCTATGCCGAGCAGCCCTTTGCAGGCACCGTGGACTTCACTGAAAAATTCGGAACACCGGGCAAGGTCGAATGGGCAATCAACTGGACACCCTCGCGCGATGGGTTCATCCAATCCTACTGTAACACCGTCCCCACCCCCGAAGGCGGAACCCATGTGGCGGGTTTCTGGGCCGCGATCCTCAAGGGGATCAAGGCTTACGGCGAGCTGATCAACAACAAGAAAGCCGCGCAGATCACCCGCGAAGACCTGATCACCGGCGGCTGCGCGCTGGTGTCCTGCTTTATCCGCGAGCCGGAATTCGTGGGCCAGACCAAAGACCGTCTGGCCACGGTCGAGGCGCAGCGCCTGGTCGAGAATTCGGTCCGCGACCATTTCGATAACTGGCTGGCCGCGGACACGAAATCCGCCGGCGCGATACTCGACTTTGTGATACTCCGAGCCGAGGAACGTCTGCGCCGACGGGCCGAGAAAGAGACACAACGCAAGTCCGCCACTAAAAAACTTCGTCTCCCCGGCAAGCTGGTGGACTGCTCTAGTTCAACACGCGATGGGACCGAGTTATTCATCGTCGAGGGCGACTCGGCCGGTGGCTCGGCCAAAATGGGGCGGGACCGCAAGACACAGGCCCTGCTGCCCCTGCGCGGCAAAATCCTGAACGTGCTGGGCGCGGCCAGTTCCAAGCTGGGCACCAATGCCGAGATCAACGACCTGACGCAGGCGCTGGGTGTGGGTCTTGGCACCAAGTTCAACGTCGACGACCTGCGTTATGACAAGGTCATCATCATGACCGACGCGGATGTGGACGGCGCGCATATCGCCTCACTGCTGATGACGTTCTTCTTCACCCAGATGCGACCCATGATCGACGCGGGCCACCTGTATCTGGCCTGCCCGCCTCTGTACCGCCTGACCCAAGGCGCCAAACGCGTCTATTGTCTGGATGAGGCCGAGCGCGACGAATGGCTTGAGAAAGGTCTGGGTGGCAAGGGCAAGATCGACGTATCCCGCTTTAAGGGGCTGGGCGAAATGGACGCCAAGGACCTGAAAGAGACCACGATGGACCCGGCCTCGCGCAAACTGATCCGCGTTACGATTGACGAGGACGAACCCGGCGAAACCGGCGATCTGGTCGAGCGCCTGATGGGTAAGAAGCCCGAACTGCGGTTCCAGTACATTCAGGAGAACGCGCGGTTTGTGGAGGAGTTGGATGTTTGAGTGGGTAGGCAAACTGCCATATTGGCTCCGAGCTACTCTCTCTGTTTTTTCATTTATTGGAATATGGTTAGCTTTTAGCCTATCGCCTCTATTGGACAATCGGCCTGATGCATTTCAAGCCGCGGGTTCTATTGTGGTGGCTTGGGGAATTCTGTTCATTGGCACTAGACGAATTCAATACGAAAACAGCATCCAAGTTGCAGAAGAAGTTGTTATTGCAAGTGCGCTAAACCGACTTGAAGCGCATCGGAAAATTTCAGATGAAAGGTCCAATCTAACTTTCGATGTGCACATGCTCCAGATTGCTCAACTTTCCAAACACTTAGAGGTTCCTAATCCCATCGGGCCTGAAACTGACAAAGAAATCTCTGAACTAGCAGATAGCGTCACCAATAGAACCAAAGGCGGAGAGTTTAGGCCAGCACCGCCTGAAGATGAACAAGCTACCAGAGCTTTGCAGCAGTTGGCGAACATCAAGTCACAGTTCAACCCTTGGGCAAAGTTGTATTGGCGAACGGAACTTGCATTTTTGGTTTTTGGCACCCTTCAGTGGGGTTATGGAAATCACTGGGTCATGGCTCTGCATAACCAAATCGGGTAATGAGAATAGTATAGTAACCTGCACCAATCGTTAATGAACTGCACAGTCATAAAAAGTGCCACAAGAACTCAAAATGACCTATCTGATTTAATCCGCACTCTCGATCGGAGTATGCGAAGTATCGGTGATCGCTCATAAGAGTCGGGTCGACGGGCACGTAGTGTTTCGCATCGTACCGTGGTTGGATAGCTTGAAATACTCCCCCCCGGGTAGGCTGGGCTTCAGCCCGGCACAAGTAAACCCCCTGCCTAACCCGTTGATCCCGTTCACACTTACCCTCAACCCGTCATTCAAGAACGACATTTGAGGTTCCCGAGCGTCCAAGATCCATTTGACCCACTGATTTCTCAACGGGAGGACGACATGAAGACACTACCCCTCGGACTGGCCTTAGCCCTGCTGGCCACACAAGCCCCAGCGCAGCAAATGCTCAGCACCGCATCGCCTATTCCGGAAGGTGCCGAGAAGCGGTTTTGCTATTATGAAGGCATGGCCTATTCCGAAGACGCATTTGTTCTGATGGTCGGCGACAACACTGTAACCAGCACCGTCAGTACCGTTCAGGAACGCCTGCTGCGCTGTCATCGTGAAGAGGATGGCTCGCTGAAGTGGAAACCGCAGAGCACATTCTCGACCAACAACTGAACGCGTTGGGTGGGCGTTCTAGCCCACCATTTGCTCCAGCCAATCCGCGATCTGACCTGCTGGCCCCTCCCAGCCGGGCTCCATGAACAGGAAATGGGCGTGGTCTTCGGCTGGCAGGAAGGTGGCTCGCACGCCGTAAAGTTCCGCCAGCGCGCGGCAGGTGTTGGGGTTCACGGCCCGGTCCTCGGTTCCGGATACGATCAGCACCGGGCAGTCGACCTTGTCGATATCCACCTTCATCGCGTGCTGGTCGTCGAACATCCAAAAGAACATCTCGAACATCACCCGCCCGCTTTCCGGGCCAAGCTGGTCGAATACCTCATGCTGCTGTGCCTCGGGCATTTTGTTCAGCGCAAAGGGGGCCATCAGGTCGAAATCGACGCGCATGGGCTGTTTCCAGAACGCCCCGCCCTCCATCAGTGCGCGCGGTACCGCGCGTTCGTCGTCGGTTTCGGGCAGCGTCCCCCAGGCCGCATTCGGGTTGATCAGAACGATGACACTGGCCAGGCCCCGAGACGCCACCTGCTGTGCCACCACCCCGGCGATGGCATGGCCGAGCAGCACCGGCTTGCTATCCAGCCCCTGCACGAATGCGGCAACGTCATCGGCGTAGTCCATGACGCTGGTGTCGGTCAGGCCGGGATCGGGCTCGGCCTTGGGGTCGCCGTCATGGTAGCGCAGCGCAGGGGTGTGAACCGTCCAGCCGCGCGCGCGGAAGAAGCCCGCGTAATCCTCCATACACCACGGCCCGGCAAAGGCCCCGTGGATCAGAACAATCTCTTTGGTCATGAAAATCTCCCTCACCTGCGCGCAGTATGCGGAGTGAGGGAGCGGGTTTGCAACCCTGTTACAGCGCGGCTTTGAACAGCGCGGTCAGGTTGTCTTCGGTCAGTTCAATCGGGTTGCCGCCACAGGACGGGTCGGTGATCGCACCTTTGACCAGTTCCGGGATCGATGCTTCGGTCACGCCCAGATCGGACAGTTTGCGCGGGATGGCAAAGCTGTCGTTGAACGCCTGCACAAAGGCACGGAAGCCGTCAAAGCCGCCTTCGATGCCCAGATAGGCCGCGGCCTGCCGGAACCGGTCCGCGATAACGGGCGCGTTGAAATCCAGCACGGCGGGCATACAGACCGCGTTGGTGGTGCCGTGATGGGTGTTGAACACCGCGCCAATCGGATGGCTCATCGCGTGGATCGCTCCGAGGCCCTTTTGGAACGCCGTGGCGCCCATTGCCGCTGCGCTCATCATCTGGGCGCGGGCTTCGATGTCGGTACCGTCAGCATAGGCGCGTGGCAGGTAGTCCTTGACCAGCCGCATCCCCTCCAGCGCGATGCCCTGGGACATGGGGTGATAATGCGGGCTGCTAAACGCCTCGACGCAATGCGCAAACGCGTCCAGACCGGTGCCTGCGGTGATGAACTTGGGCATCCCCACGGTCAATTCAGGGTCACAGATCACGACCGCAGGCAGAACTTTGGGGTGAAAGATGATCTTCTTCGCGTGCGTTTCCGAGTTGGTGATAACGCTGGCACGGCCCACCTCGGACCCTGTCCCGGCGGTGGTCGGCACGGCGATGATCGGTGCGATGGCGTCAGCATCGGCGCGAGTCCACCAGTCGCCGATATCCTCAAAATCCCAAAGAGGGCGGATCTGGCCGCACATGAAGGCAACCATCTTACCCAGATCCAGCCCCGAGCCACCGCCAAAGGCAATCACCCCGTCATGACCGCCCGCATTATAGGCGGCAACCCCTGCTTCGAGGTTCTTTTCATTGGGGTTCGGGTCCACTTCGCTGAACAGCCCTCGTCCCAGCCCTGCGGCCTCGAGGATATCCAGAGTGGCCGTGGTGATTGGCAGATCGGCCAACCCCTTGTCCGTCACCAATAAGGGGCGTTTCATCCCAGCCGCTGCGCAGGCCTCGGGCAATTCCTTGATCCGGCCAGCGCCGAACTTGATCGCGGTCGGGTAGGACCAGTTTCCAACAAGGCTCATGATGTCACCTTTTTCAGATGGTAGGATTTTGGACGTGTGAGGTTGTGATAGCCGATGACCGACAATCCGCCTCCGCGTCCGGTATTCTTGCAGCCGGTCCAGCACAGACCCGGGTCCAGATAATCCGCCCGGTTCATGAACACGGTGCCGGTTTCGATCCGGTCGCCCACCCGCGCCGCGCGATCCACGTCACGGGTCCAGAGGCTGGCAGTCAGGCCAAACTCGCTATCATTCATATGCCCGATGGCTTCTTCGTCCGAGGACACTTTCATGATGCCCACAACCGGGCCGAAGCTCTCATCCCGCATCACGCGCATGTCATGGGTGACATTGGTCAGGATCTGTGGGGTCAAATAGGCCCCGCCATCATCCTCAGCGAAGGTCTCGATATGGGGAACGGCACCATCCGCGACAGCCTCGGCAATCTGCGCGCGCACCTCATCAGCAAAGCGGACGTTGGCCATCGGGCCAATCGTCGTCTCAGCGTCAAGCGGATTGCCCAGCTTATAGCCTTTCAACACCTCAACCGCTTTGGCAACGAAGGCGTCATAGAGGCTTTCATGCACATAAATCCGTTCGATCCCGCAGCAGCACTGGCCCGAGTTGAACATGGCCCCGTCGATCAGCGTATCGACCGCCGCATCCAGATCGGCATCCTCCATGACGTAGCCCGGATCCTTGCCACCCAACTCGGTACCAACGCCAGTAAAGGTGCCCGCCGCAGCGCGTTCCATCGCCTGTCCGCCGCCGACCGAGCCGGTAAAGTTTACGAAATCAAACGCCTTGCCAGCGATCAGATCATTGGTCACGTCATGGCTGAGGAACACGTTCTGGAACACATCCGCGGGCACTCCCGACGCATGGAACGCCTGCGCCATACGCTCACCCACCAGCAAAGTTTGTGTGGCGTGTTTCAGCACCACCGCATTGCCCGCAATCAGCGCAGGTGCCACCGTGTTGATCGCCGTCATATAGGGGTAATTCCAAGGCGCCACCACAAAAACGACCCCATGCGGAATACGCTTGATATAGCGTTTGAAGGTCTCATCCTCACCCACAGCGATATCGGCCAGAGCGTCTGAGGCAATTTCGGCCATATGACTTGCACGTTCATTGAACCCGCCAAACTCACCGCCATAGCGCACCGGCCGGCCCATCATATGCGCAAGCTCTGGCACGATCTCGTCATTCATCGCCCCCACAGCGGCCACACCTGCCATTACAAGATCAATCCGCTCCTGCAACGGCCGCGCCGCCCACTCCACCTGCGCCGCACGGGCCCGCGCGGCGGACTTTAAAGCCGCCTCAGCCGACAACACTTCACGCTCCGCAAAAACCGATCCGTCAATCGGCGAGACACATTGCAACATCTGCCCCATTTTCACTCCATTTTCGAAAGAAACAGGATCCCTGCTTCATCTGGCCCAAAATATCCCGGGGAGCGCGAGGGGCTGGCCCCTCGCTCCCGCCCTCTAAGCCCGCTCAAACCCGCGCGCAATTTCCCAATCCGTCACTACACGCTCGAACTCTTCGATCTCGACCTCCGCCGCTCGGGCATAGTGATCGACCACATCATCCCCCATGGCCGCGCGCAACATGGCCGACCCATGCAACGCATCCCGCGCCGCGCGCAAGTTGCCGGGGATCATGCCCGTTTCGCCCTGATAGACGTCTCCCTGTGTCGGGGGCTGCAATTCCAGCGCTTCCTCGATCCCGGCAATCCCAGCGGCCAGCATCCCTGCCATCGCCAGATACGGGTTCGTGTCCGAGCCCGGAATACGGCACTCCACCCGAACTGCCTTGGTGCCATCCCCGCACAGACGGAACCCCGCCGTGCGGTTGTCCACCGACCAGATGATCCGCGTTGGCGCAAACGTACCCTTCATGAACCGCTTGTAGCTGTTGATATAGGGAGCCATGAAATAGGTGTAGTCGGCGGCGTATTTCAGCAAACCCGCCATGTAATTCTTCATGACATCAGACATCCCGAGCGGATCTTTTTCGTCGAAAAAGATTGGCACCCCATCTGCCCAAAGCGACTGATGCACGTGGGACGAGCTTCCCACTTTCTCATGATGCCATTTCGGCAGGAACGTCGCCGCATGGCCATGCTGCCACGCGATTTCTTTCACTGCGTTCTTGGCAATCGAGTGATACTCGGCCGTGTCCATCGCGGGGGCGTATTTGATGTTCAGCTCTTCCTGCCCGGTCTCAGCCTCACCTTTCGAGTTTTCGACCGGAATCCCCGCGTTCCACAGATGATTGCGGATCGGGCGCATCACATGCTCTTCCTTGGTGGTCTGCAGGATGTGATAGTCTTCGTTATAGCCCGAGATCGGCTCCAGATCGCGAAACCCTTCCTTGCGGATCTGGTCAAAGCTCTTCTCGAACAGGAAAAACTCCAGCTCGGTGGCGCACATGGCGTCATAGCCCATGGCCTTAAGCCGGTTCACCTGCTTTTTCAGGATGGACCGAGGCGCGTGGGGCACTTCCTCATGCGTATGGTGATCCAACACGTCGCACATCACCATGGCGGTGCCCTCAAGCCACGGAACCGGGCGCAGAGTACTTAGGTCAGGCTTCATCACATAGTCGCCATATCCGCGTTCCCAGCTGGTGGCAGCATAGCCATCGGGCGTCGCCATCTCGAGGTCGGTGGCCAACAGATAGTTGCAGCAATGGGTCTCTTCCCAAGCGCCCGCCACGAAATGACCCGCGTGGAACCGCTTACCCATCAGACGCCCCTGCATGTCGACCATGCAGACCAGCACGGTGTCGACCTCACCAGCTTCGGCCTTGGCTTTGAGATCGTTCAATCTTGCTTCATTGCCCATCCCGTTCATCCTTTGTCATCTTCTGGGACCGTCGTCCCAAATTATTCCCAGCGGCCCTAGTCCTCGACCGTTTCGCTATCCATTTCCATCACCAGACGTGTCTCCAGCACCTGCCCGCTTTGGTAGAGGATCGGATAGGCGATGGCGGCGATATGCCCGTGCAGGTCACGCATGGCGCGCAACGTCTCAAGATGCAGATCACTTGAGGCAAAGCTCTCGGTCTGCCCCCTCTCAAGCCGTTTCAGATGCGCCTTGCGGCTATGCCGTGACAGGCGCTTGACCTCGGCCTTGTCCAGCACCAGACGGCGGGCGCAGTCCACATCATTCACCAGCAGCACATGACGAGCCAGCGAGAAACTGGCCAGTACAGCCGCGTGCAGGTCCTTGAGTTCCTTCCAGCCTTGCGCCGAAAACTCGGTGCGTTCAGTGTGTTTGATCTGCGCGGTTCGGGTCATGCGGTTTGACACCACGTCGCCCGCCGCCTCAAGCCGGATCGCGTATTCGACCAGGCCGCGCGCCGCCTTGATCTGCGCCTTGCTCATGTTTTGGCGCGGCATTCGGGCGACAAAGCGTCGGATTTCGGTCAGCTGTGCATTCACCCGTTCATCCTGCTGCCACAGGGCCGAGATCGCATCGCTGTCGTCCTGCTCATAAATATCCAGAACCGGGCGGAACATGCGCTCAACCTGTGTGACCATCTGCAACAGCTCATGCCGGACCGAGGACATCGCAACGTTCGCCCCCGACGCGCTTGGATCGTTCAGTGGGCTAAGCGCGTCCGAGAAGTGGTCCATCGCGTGCGCCTTAACCTCGGGCTCGGGCAGCAGCAGTGTCACCGGACGCTCCATCCAGTTCACAAACCCTGTGGCCAGCACAAAAACGGCAAGGTTGAACCCGATATGGGCCAAGATCAACGACTGCCCTGCCCCCGCTACCATCAGCGTCTGATGCGTGCCGGTCACGTTGACCACAATCAGCATCACCAGCGCCGCGCTGCCGCGTAGCAGAAGGTTGGCCAGTGGAATACGACGCGCGGAAACCGTCAGGTCACGGGTCAGCCAGATCGGAATAAAGGCCGAGCCCAGATTGGCCCCAAGAACCAGCGACAGCCCGGCAGCAAAAGGGATGGCTCCGATCTGAACCAGTGTCACGCACATCAGGATCGTCGCAACCGAACTGTGCATGACAAAAGCCAGTACCGCGCCCACGATAAAGGCGCTGAAATAGTCGCTTTCCAGATAGCCCGCGATGGCGGGCAAAAAGGCGCTCTCGCGGATCGGATCAACCGCATCGCGCAAGAACTGCAATGAAACCAGAATGAACGCGATGCCCAGAACAATGCGCCCGATCAGCCGCATATTGGCGCGGTCGGACTTGAGGTACAGCCACCCGCCCAGCGCCAGCAGCACGGGCTGCAGCCAGCCCAGATCATAAGACAGAACCTGAATGACAAGCGCTGCACCCAGATCCGCGCCCAGCACCCCAGCCAACGCAAGGCCAAAGCTGACCATGCCTGCCGCGGCAAAACCGGTCAGCAAAACCGTTACCGCCGCCGAGCTTTGCAGGATCGTGGCCAGAACCATACCGGCCCCACCGGCAACAAAGGTGTTCGAGTGTCGCGTCAACAGCGACTGGAACAATGCGCCAAAGCGTCTTTCGATGCCCGTGCGGACCAGCCGCACCGCAAACAGCAGCAACATGGTCGCCGCAAAAATCTCGATCAGGAACCCCGCAATAGCCATTGGCCTATACCCCTCTGACCCGGTTCACGCCAAGGCGCGACCAGAGTGTTCTTGTCTGTTTCAGAGGCAAGCCTAGCATCGGGGATCGGGGTTCCAGAGGTCCAATACCGGCACGCGACCGAGGCCGCGCGCCGTAATCGCATTGAAATTAGCCGTAGCGATAAGGCCGTCCGGCCTTGAGCATGTCAGCGTTATACTGCTTGAAGATCTCGACAACCTTGGCTTTGGTCTCGGACTCGGCTGCGATTTCATCCCAGAAGGCAACGGCTGCTTCTTCGACCTGCGCCCATTCGGCGTCCGGGATCGAGGTCAGTTCCATCTTATCGCCATTCACGCGCAGGCTGGCCTCGCCACCCCAATACCACCACTGGCGATAGTAGTGCGATTGGTCGCAGCAAACGCGGAACAGGGTCTGCAGGTCTTCCGGCAGTTCGTTCCAGCGGTCCATATTGGCAAAGAACGATCCTGCCCATGCGCCCGAGATGTTGTTGGTCAGGAAATAGTTGGTCACATCAGCCCAACCCACGGTGTAGTCTTCGGTGATGCCCGACCAAGCGATGCCGTCCAACTCGCCGGTTTGCACCGCGACCTCGATGTCTTCCCACGGCAGAGTGACCGGCACAACGCCGAATTGGCTCAGGAAGCGGCCCGCCGTTGGGAAGGTAAAGACGCGTTTGCCCTGCAGATCGGCCAAGCTGTTGATCGGGTCTTTGGTGGCAAAATGGCAGGGATCCCAAGCGCCCGCGCTGATATGCTTGACGCCGACCTTGGAATATTCCTCATCCCAGATCTCGTTCAGGCCGTACTGGTTGAACAGCACCGGCACGTCCAGCGAGTAGCGGGAAGCAAACGGGAAATAGCCACCGAACACGGTGACTTCGGTGGGAGATGCCATCGAGTCATCATCTGATTGCACCGCATCGATGGTGCCGCGCTGCATGGCGCGGAACAGCTCTCCGGTCGGGACCAGCTGATCAGCATAGAACAGCTCGATCTGCATCCGGTCACCAGCGATCTTGTTGAACATCTCGATGGCCGGGTCGATCACATGGGCCGCCAAAGCTGGACCGGCATAGGTCTGCATCCGCCATGTGATCGTGCTCTGCGCCAGCGCGGGCGCGGCCAGAGGGGCAGCGGCAACGCCCACCCCGGCGGTTTGCAGAAACTTACGTCTTGTTGTCATGTCATTTCCTCTCTGTTGCAGTTCTTCTCGTGCCTTTTCATCGGCATTCTTGTTAGTTTCCGTAAACATATCCGGGCAGCCACAAGGCCAGTTCCGGGAAGATCATGATAATCGTCAGCGCCAGCACCATCACCGCCACAAACGGGAAGATCGAGCGGTAGATGTCGCGCAGTGTGATCTCGGGCGGGGCCATCGCGCGCATCAAAAACAGGTTATAGCCGAAGGGCGGCGTCATATATGCGATCTGCGTGGTGATCGTATACAGCACCCCGTACCAGATCAGGTCAAAGCCCAGCGCCCCCACCAGTGGCACATAGAGTGGGGCTACGATCACCAGCATCGCCGTGTCGTCCAAAAACGTGCCCATCACGATAAAGCTGAGCTGCATCAGGATCAAAATCATCCATGGCGACAGGCCAAGTTGATCGGTGAACAGGTTGTCGATGGCCTTCACCGCGCCCAAGCCATCAAACACCGCACCAAAGCCAAGAGCGGCGAGAATGATCCACATGAACATGCACGAAATCGCCAGCGTCTGCTTGGTGCAGTCCTCGAAAATCTTCCACGTCATGCGCCGTTTCACCACCGACACGACCAGCGCCGTCAGCGCCCCAATGGCCGAGCTTTCGACCAGCGAGGTCCAGCCATTCACAAAGGGCACCATCATGGCGGCAAAGATGATCAATGGCAGCGCACCCGCGCCCAGCAAGCGGATCTTCTCGGCCCGCGGGACCTCATGCGCATCTTCCATGGCGGGGCCCAGATGCGGCTGAATGCGGCAGCGGATCCAGATATACAGAATGAACATGCCCGCCATCAGCAGGCCGGGCACGATCCCGGCCAGCCACAACTGCCCTACCGGCTGCCGCGCGATCATCGCATAGAGCACCAGAACCACCGAGGGCGGCACAAGAATTCCCAGACTGGAACCCGCCTGAATGACACCCGTGACCATCGTCTTGTCGTAGCCCCGCCTCAGCAATTCCGGCAGCGCAATGGTCGCGCCAATCGCCATCCCCGCCACGCTGAGCCCGTTCATGGCCGAAACCAGCACCATCAGCCCGATTGTGCCAATTGCCAGCCCGCCATTCACAGGCCCCATCCAGACATGGAACATCCGATAGAGGTCATCGGCCAGACGGCTTTCTGACAACACGTAGCCCATGAAGATGAACATAGGCAGCGTTAGCAGTGGATACCACTTCATCAGCTTCATCGCGGCCGAAAATGTGATGTCTTGCCCGCCTGTTCCCCACAGGGCCAGCGCGGCAACAGTTGCGACCGCTCCGATCGCGCCAAAGACGCGCTGACCTGTGAACAGCATCAGCATCATCGAGGCGAACATGAAAATGGCGATATATTCCTGGCTCATGCCCGAGCGACCCCGATTTCCTGCCCTTTGATCCGGGCTATGTCTTTGAAGAATTCCGATATCGCCTGCAGCAGCATCAGGAAGAAGCCCAGCGTCATGATCGATTTGATCGGCCAGATATAAGGTCGCCACGCGGTCGAGGAACGCTCGAGCCGCCCAACCTCTTCACTGCCGGTCAGAAGACCAGTGAAATAAGCCACGGGTTCCGTGCCCCAATACCCAAGGCTATAGGCAGTTGAGCCCAAGCCGCCATAGAACAGCACGCCCAGATACAGAATCAACAGCAGCACTGTGAAGGCGTCGAACCACGCTTTCTTCTTGTGACTCCAGTTGTGATAAAACAGGTCCATCCGTACGTTCGAACCCAGCTGGATCGAATACGGCCCGCCCATGATGTAATAGGTCACCATGGCAAATTGCGCCATTTCCAGGGTCCACAGCGACGGCAGAAAGAAGGTTTTCGAGATCGACGACCACAGCAGGATGCCCATCATCGCGAACAGACCCCACATCATCACCCGCCCGATCCGGTAGTTGATCGCGTCAACGACGCGGACATATATGCTCATCGCCCGGATCACTCGGTCGCCCTTTCTTCGAAGGTCGCCAAGGTCCGCTTGATCCACGGTACAAGGCAGTTGGTGACGGTTGCGTGCTGCTGAGGCGTGCGGATCAAGTCGTTGCGGATTTCGATCATCACGTTCAGCAAACCATTGGGCAATGCCTGCACATCCAATGTGTGGGCCACGCCGTCCTTGGCCGAATACGGCTCGTTCAGTCGCGTGATATACGGGTTCTCAACGGCTTTCGTTGCCATCATCGCGGCGGCAAACCGATCATCGACTCCGTGCAGTATGCCAAGCTCGACCTGACGTTTTTGTCCGTGATAAATTGGCGTGAAGCTATGGATCGTCACCAGCAACTCCAGTGAGGCGCGGTTGCGGTCAATCACAGCCGACAAGGCTTGTCGAAACGGGTCATAGACCCCATGGATACGGGCCTGCCTTTCTTCATCCGACATCTGGGCATTTGCGGGGATGTCGTAGTCCTCGCTCCGGACGGGCATGGCGCCCGGCGCTTCGGGGGGGCGGTTGCAGTCATAGACCAGCCGCGACACACCACCATGAACCAGCGGTGCCGAGAGTTCGGCAGACATCATCCGGGCCACGGCCAATGCGCCGGGGTCCCATGCGATGTGACTGTCGCGCGCCTCGGCGCCTAGGCCCATGTCGCCCAGAAACGCAGGGATGCGGTTCGACGCGTGTTCGCAGACCAACACCACCTTCGGGGCGTTGCCTGCCAAGTCAGTGTGAACAACTGTGCCGAAATCCAACTTATCGCCCCGCGATTCCCAGAATCTTCTTTGTGGAAAAATTTCCACACACGTCGATCACCTGTCAATAATTTTCCTGTACAATTTTCTCCAGACTTGATCTTGATGAAAAATTATTCACAATATGCCTTTGTCGCATACAGGAGGATCGTTTAGTGCGGGTGACGGACAGGCTGCTGGCCCATCGGGACAAGATGACGCCTTCGGAACGGCAACTGGTCAGTGTGCTCCTGGATGACTATCCCATGGCAGGCTTGGGCAGCATTACTGAACTGGCCAGCACCGCCTCGGTCTCGACCACCACGGTGGCACGGATGCTGCAAAAGACCGGATTTGACGGCTATCCGCAATTTCAGGCCGCCCTGCGGGGCGAAGTAAAAGAGATGATCTCGGGCCCCATCGCCAAGCGTGATGTCTGGCAAAACGATCTGCCCGAAGAACACATCCTCAACCGCTACTCCCAGCAATCCCTCGCCAACCAAAAGCGCACGATTGATGAGGTCGATCCAGCCGAGTTTGACAGTTTTTGCAACCTGTTATCCGATCCCAACCGACGTATTTTCATCACCGGAGGACGCATCACAGGTACAATGGCGCAGTACCTGTACCTGCATTTGCAAATGATCCGTCCCGACGTCCGAATGTTACCGGTGGCTGCGTCGTGGACACATGATCTGCTGGATGTACGCAAGGATGATGTCCTAATCGCGCTGGACGTACGGCGCTACGAGAACTCGACCATGCTGATCGGACAGCTCTGTCAGGAACGCGGGGCCGAGATTGTGCTGTTCACAGACCAGTGGCGCTCGCCCATTCACCGACTGGCCAAACATACCTTTGCCGCACGGATTGCGGTACCGTCAGCGTGGGATTCGATGGCGTCGATCCTGACGCTGATGGAGTGCGCCATCGCCGAGGTTCAGGAACGCCTTTGGGATTCGGTCAAAGACCGCACCGACGAACTTGAGGCCGCCTTTGACCGTACCAAGCTGTTCCGCAAGTTCGGCCAAAGCTCGGGTTCTTAACATCTGAAATTGCTATAATTTACAACTGCCCGTGATCAGTGTTGCCACTTCGGGGCCGCGCGTTCACTTTATGGGCATGAGTTTTGTCGCCGATAATCAACTGCCGCTTCTGATCCTGTTTTTTCTGATCGGACTCGTAGGCACCGGGTTTCTGTTCCGCAAACCTGCGGGGCATCGAGCGTGGAAACTGGCCGATCTGGTCTGGGTCGTGTTGGGTGGCATCGGCGCATTGGTTGCCGTTTTGGCAGGTCTTTACACTGCAGACAGTTCTCGTCTCGACCGACAAATCGACGTGGCCTATGCCGCTACACTGGCCTTTGACCGAGACGCTGCCCGCTTTCGGTTGCGCTTTTGTGATCCCGCCTACGACGATGATATCGGCGTTCTGTGCGAAAAGGTGGAATTCCTGTCAGCGTCTACGGCCAGCAACGCTGACCTCCCCCTGTTTATAGCCGTGACCAACGAGGTCGCGCCGCTGCAAGGACTGCACTTCCTATTCGGACGTCAGGCAAAAGACGATATGGACGACGCACGCGCGATGGCCGCAAAGGCCAACGCTTTCGACATTGACCAGTTTCTTGTCTTTACGACCGTGGACGACAAAACCCAGATTGCCATCGACAATATGCGCCGCAAGGTGCCTGCGATTGCCGGTGACTATCTGATCCTTGCCCGAAGCTATGAGGATCTGATTGCGCAAGTCGGGAAGTTGAAAGACGAATGGGAATATCTACAAGCCAACGCGCATATATTGGTGTTGCAGATCATTGCCCTATGTCTGGTCAGCTTTGCTGCACCGTTCCGTCTGGGCAAATCGCTTGTAGAACTACGCACCGCCTTCAGCGCCGATACGCCTGAGCCAGCCGCTCCGGGTCCGCGCCAAGAAAATACCGTGTCAGAGTCCAAAGGTTCCGCGTCCCTCGACGCAGCCAACCCGCCTTCTGGTATCGGCCCGCACTCGTAAAGGCCCGGACCGGCAACAGAGTGATGCGGCCAAGGCGACGCACCAACGCCACGTCCTCCATCAATGGCTGATCCGGGAACCCTCCCGCCTTTTCATACAGGCGGCGCGGAACCAGCAACCCCTGATCGCCATAGGGCAAGCCAAATATCCGGCTGCGCAGGTTGGCCCAACCCGCCACCCATGTCGGGGCAAAACCCGAGGCAGAAAACGCCAGCCGGAAGACCCCCGGGGTGCCATATCGCAGATGATCCCCAACCACTTTGGTCCAGCCCTGCTGCAATACGGTATCGGCGTGCAGAACAAGCAGCCACTCGCCCTTGGCCTCGGTACACCCCCGGCGCAACTGACCACCGCGCGACGCGGCACCGGACACGATTTCAGCCCCGGCCTCATCCGAGATCTCTAGGGTTTGGTCCGTCGATCCACCGTCCGAAACGATCAACTCCCTGATCAGGCCGGTATGCAGCCCTTCCATCAACGCCTCAAGCGTTGCGGGTAAGGTCTGAGCCGCGTTCAGGGTTGGGATGACGATCGAGATCGGTGCTGGCACGTGGATTACCCTCTGGTCTTGTCGGCGCGAACTCCTATATCACGAAGCCGAGGGAAAGCACGAGGACACCCCCATGCCCAATCGCCGCATCCTGCGCCTGAGTGGCGCGGACACTGACAGTTTCCTGCAAGGGCTGGTGACAAACGATATCGCCGGGATGCAGGGCGGGTTGGTCTATGCAGCGCTGCTGACGCCGCAGGGCAAATACCTTGCCGATTTCTTTCTGACGCGTCGGGGCGACGCTGTCTTGCTGGACGTGGCAGAAACTCTGGCGGACGGGCTGGTCAAGCGTCTGAGCATGTACAAGCTGCGCGCGGACGTCACGATCGCGGACAGCGGGTTGAATCTGCAACGCGGCACCGGCCCTGCGCCCGACGGCGCCCTGCCCGACCCACGCCACAATGACATGGGCTGGCGGACGTATAGCGCTGCTTCTGAAAGCGACGACGGCACCGATTGGGACGCCATCCGTGTGCGAAATTGCATCCCTGAGACGGGCGTTGAGCTGACCCCAGACAGCTACATCCTCGAATCCGGGTTCGAAGCGCTGAACGGCGTCGATTTCAAGAAGGGCTGTTATGTCGGGCAAGAGGTCACCGCCCGCATGAAGCACAAGACCGAGCTGCGCAAAGGTCTGCGCCGGGTGCTGATCGACGGCAGCGCCCCGGTCGGAACGGAAATCAACGCGGGTGGCAAATCTGTTGGGACGTTGTTCACTCAGTCTGGCGGCGCTGCCATCGCGTATCTGCGGCTGGATCGCGCCATTGGCGATATGCAGGCCGACACAGCGACAGTTCGGCTAAGCGGTTGAATTGTTGCGCAATCGGCACGGCTGATCCCCGTCACCGCGGGTAAAGATTGCCACCCCCACCCTGGCGCTGTCACAATACCGACGGGACCAACACGGGTGCGGGTATGTTCAAGCTATACAGAGCGATCTGGCGCGCCAGCGCCGGGCGACAGATCATCCTGATCGCCCTGTCCATTGCGGTGGCCGCCCTTGCCGCCGTCCCACTGGAATTTCAACGCGATATCGTCAACCACCTGACCTCGGCCAATATTGATGCCGATCACCTGATGTTGCTGGGCGCGGGGATGATGGGGGTTATCCTGCTGAGCCTCGGGTTGAAATGGGTGCTGGGATACCGCTCGGGCACGCTGGGCGAAGACATGATCCGCCTTATCCGTCAGCGGCTGCTGGTCAGGTCTGCTGATCTGAACGAAACGGGCGAGGACGTGCGCAAGGGGACCATGACCACCGCCATCTCGGCCGAAGCGGAAGAGCTCGGCAAATTCGCAGGTGGTGCGTTTTCCGACCCGGTCGTGCAAATCGGAACGTTGATCAGCGTGATAGGATATATTTCCTCCACACAGCCGGGGCTGGGACTGATCGCTTTTTCGATGATCGTGCCGCAGATCGTCATCGTGCTGGTGTCGCAACGCAAAGTGAATGTCTTTGTGGCTGAACGCGTGCGCATTCTGCGCAGCGCCACGGACCGGCTGACTTCGGCCCAGATCGACGCCGCTGCGCGTGAGGTCGAGGCGCAGTTCGACGACATCTATGAAACCCGCCGCCGGATGTTTCTCTGGAAGCTTTCTGCCAAATTCCTGCTCAGCGTCATCAACGGCGCAGGCACCGTTGGCATACTGATGCTGGGCGGTTGGCTGGTTCTGCAAGGGCGCACCGATGTCGGCACCGTGGTTGCCGCAACAAGCGGGCTGGCCCGGATCCAGGGACCGACCGCGTTTCTGATCGCCTTCTACCGCCAGGTCAGCGCCAACCGCATCAAGTATGAGCTGATGCTGGAACTGTTCGGCCCCCACCCCGAGCAATACCGCCGTATCAAGCGCCGCACATAAAAAAGGCCGCGTAGCCTTGGCTAACGCGGCCTCTTGGTGATTTCAGTGCAGCTTACGCGCGCTCGGAATATTCCATGGTCTCGGTGTTCACTACGATCATCTCATCCTGACCGATGAAGGGCGGCACCATGACCTTGACGCCATTGTCCAGAATGGCCGGTTTGAACGAGTTCGCAGCGGTCTGACCTTTGACGACAGGCTCGGTTTCGACGATCTTGCAGGTCACTTTCTGGGGCAGCGTGGCGTTCAGGGCCTCCGCTTCGTAGAACTCAACCACAATGGTCATGCCGTCCTGCAGAAACGGGCGACGTTCGCCCAGCAGTTCCGATGGCAGTTCGATCTGCTCATAGGTCTCGGAATCCATGAACACCAGCATGCCGTCGGATTCGTAGAGGAACTGCTGATCCTTCTGTTCCAGCCGCACACGCTCGACCTTGTCCGCCGAGCGGAACCGTTCGTTCAATTTCGACCCGTTGCGCAGGTTACGCAGTTCGACCTGCGCAAAAGCACCGCCTTTTCCGGGCTTTACGTGATCGACTTTTACGGCTGCCCACAGGCCGTCATTATGCTCAAGCACATTGCCGGGGCGAATTTCGTTCCCATTTATCTTGGGCATGACATAAATCCTTCACAAACGGTTGATGCGTCAGTTGCGCTTCCTATATCTGGCGTGACCACACCTGGCAAGACAACGAGACCTAGTGCTGCACATGCAGCAAGCTATGCGAGTGACGCAACGCAACTATGCATATTAGCTGTATCCGAATCACACTTTATAGGTCATAAGGACCGTCACGCCGAAAATGCAAGAGCAAGAACAACAAGGAAGACGAGATGAGAGATTTCGTTGACGGCACCGCCTTTAACAATGAGCAAGGCAACCGTGCGCGCAAACTTTTTGCAGCCGTCGTTCTGGCTGCGCTGGATGATGCAATTGCCGATGACAAGAAATACGGCAATGGCCCCGAACAAATCGCCCGCTGGGCACGCTCTCGCGATGGCCGCGAGGTGCTGTCCTGCGCGGGTATCGACCCCAATGAGCGGGTTGTCAGCGGCCTGATGGAATTCGTGGGGCGCGGTGTGCGCACCTCGGTCGCGCTGTCGCGGGAGGAAAGCGAACGCCGTAACGCTGCTCAGCAGGCCGAAGCCGCCTGATCTGAACAGCTGTCTTTGAGAAAAAGCGCGCTCTGACTGCCAGAGCGCGCTTTTCTTTTGGCTAAACCAACGTCAGAAAAACAACAGCCACTGCCGAGCGACCCAGACTTCGGCTGCAAGCAAAGCTGCGAAGAAGATCTTTGTCGGAAGGGTCAATCCGCGCCGCCACAGCGCGATATATGACACCGCGCAGGCTGTGATCGACACAAGCACGACCCATTGTGCGTGATGGGCGCTGTCCCAATAGCTGATCGGGCTGTGAAAGACCCAATTGCTCAGCGGCCAAAACTGCGCCCGTCCATCCCCTGCATGCAGCAGAAAATCGGTACCCAGATGCAGTAACCCGGCCGAGGCGCCCAGCACCAGCAAACGCGCGCGCAGCAATACCCCGATGGCCAGTGCCAGCCCCCAGACTAGAAACGAGTTGTCGATGGCAAAAACGGTCTGCCACGCGTCGGAATAATAAAGCTGCCCGAACACCACCTGCTCGGGGATGTTCAGAATGAACAGCGACACCCCCGCCATCAGATAGAGCGACAGGTCCGGCAGCACCGACCCAATCAGAACGGCACGCAGAGTTCGGCCATAGGACGGGCGCGCAAAGGCGGCGGCTCCGATCAAAAGATGGGCTGGCGTGTTCATCGGGGGCTTTTCCTCTGCCATCAAATCGGGTCATGTGCCCGTCAGGTTATAGGAGAACAAGCATGGTTCGCGCCATCATGATTCAGGGTACCGGCAGCAATGTGGGTAAATCGGTTTTGGTGGCCGGGCTGGCTCGCGCCTATACACGACGCGGGCTGCGCGTGGCTCCGTTCAAGCCGCAGAACATGTCAAACAACGCCGCCGTAACCGAAAACGGCGGCGAGATCGGGCGCGCGCAGGCGCTTCAGGCGTGGGCAGCGAACAGGCCGACGCATACGGATATGAACCCGATTCTGCTCAAACCCGAAACCGACACGGGGGCGCAGATCATCGTGCAGGGGCAGCGGGCTGGAACGATGAAGGCGGGTGACTACCGCAAGGACAAATCCAAGCTGCTGGGGGCTGCGCTGGAAAGCTTTGACCGGCTCTGTGCGGATGCCGATCTGGTTCTGGTCGAGGGCGCAGGCAGTCCGGCTGAAACCAACCTGCGTAAGGGAGATATTGCCAATATGGGCTTTGCCTGCGCCGCAGGTGTGCCGGTCGTGCTGGTCGGCGACATTCACCGCGGCGGTGTAATCGCACAGATTGTAGGCACGCAGGCAGTGCTGGAAGCCAGCGATCTAGCGATGATCAAGGGCTTTGCGGTGAACCGCTTCAAAGGCGATGTATCCCTTTTCGATGAAGGGCGTGACGATATCGCAGCGCGGACCGGTTGGGCCTGCGTGGGTGTCGTGCCGTGGTTCAACGACGCATGGAAACTGCCTGCCGAGGATATGATGGACATCCGCTCTCACGCGGGCGGGACCTGCAAAGTGGTGGTGCCGCAACTTGAGCGGATGGCCAATTTTGACGATCTGGACCCGCTCTCGGCTGAACCAGGCATCACGGTCGAGATCGTCCCTGCGGGGCGCCCCCTGCCCGGCGATGCTGACCTTGTGCTGCTGCCAGGCAGTAAATCCACTATCGGCGACCTGATCTATTTCCGGGCGCAGGGGTGGGATGTGGACCTCTATGGCCATGTGCGGCGCGGTGGTCATGTTTTGGGCCTGTGTGGCGGGTATCAGATGCTGGGCAATACCATCTCCGATCCCGGCGGCGTCGATGGTCGACCAGGAACAGTCGATGGGCTGGGCTTGCTGGACGTCGATACCATCATGGCTGGCCAGAAGCAGGTCACGTTGCGGCAGGCACATGCGGTTCCCGGCAAAGAACCGGTGTCAGGCTATGAAATCCATATGGGCCGGACCGAGGGCCCCGACTGCGCCCGCGCTTGGCTGGAGGTTGAAGGTCGGCCCGAGGGTGCCGCAGACAAAACTGGACGTATTCGCGGCAGCTATCTGCACGGGATATTTTCGTCCGATGCGTTCCGCGCGCGTTACCTGTCGGAATTGGGGGCTGTCTCAGAGATCTATTACGAGGACGGCGTGGACGAGACGCTGGACGCATTGGCCAACCATCTTGAGCAGCATATGGATTTGGATCAGCTTTTGGAACTGGCGCAACAGCCCTGCCGGGCCTAGCGTCTAGCTGGATTCCAGCTCAGCCAAAGCCCGATAAATCTCGCGCCGGACCATTTTTCGCACGTTGCGGGTAAAGCGTTCGCCCAGCACGCCCTGAAGCTCTTCCCGCACGACCTGCGCGATAAGCTGGCGCAACGCGTCTTCATCCATCGCAGGAGGTTCAGGCTGTTCTTCAGCCTCGGTCGCCGCGATGACCTCGGGGTCACGGATGAAGGTTGCTTTGGTGTCCGAGAGCCCCTCTTCCACCACTTCATCCTCTTTGGCTTCGTTCCCGACGCTCCAACCCAAAGCACGGGTCGGAGTTCCAGAATAGGCGTCATCGCTATCACCGTCGGGTTCCCACTGATCCTCGGTGCGGGCAATCGCCGCCTCCAGCGCTTCTATCTTGGAACTCAGGCTGAAACTCGGAACTTTCTCTGGGGTTGGGACGGGTTGCGACGCCTCACTCTCTACTGCATCCCGGGCGCGCAGAACCATAGGTTTGACTGACGCATCCACCACCGGGTCTGCAATGGGTTTACCGTCCTCATTATCCCCGACTCGCAGTGCGTCCGTCAAAACCAATCTACCGGGCTTTCGTGCCAAAGAAGACGGAACGAGATCGGGGATTTTGCGGCCTTCTTCACCGACCAGGCGTTTAATAGAGGACAAAACGTCCTCTACTCTCCCGTCTACGACTTTATCCGTCATTCTTCTCTACCACTCTTTCCTCAGAATCGAGTGTAGCCAAACACTTCGGCCCTCACAACAGATTGTGTCCTGGGTTAGTCGCGGCGCAGGGCCTTGAGTACCCGATCCAGATCCTTGCTCTGCTTGCTAACCTGTGCCGGTGCTTTCTTGACCAGATTGTAATACAGCGTCGGGTCATAGATTTGCACGGCCAGCCCCAAACGCTCGGCCGTCAAAAGACCTTGCGCCTGCAACAACTGATAGGCAGCCCGCGACCGTTCGGTGCGCGATGCAACCTCATTGAGCTGCGCATCCAGCAGGTCTTGCTGTGCGTTCAGAACATCCAGCGTCGTCCGAGCGCCCAAGGTCGCCTCTTCCCGGATGCCGTCAAAGGCCACTTGAGAAGCTCGCACCTGCTCGGTCGATGCGCGCAGGCTGGCCGATGCAGCCTGGAAGTTGGCATAAGCCACGGAAACGCCTTGCGTGATATCTTTCTGTACGTTCAGCAGGTTCGCGCGGGACGCGTCACGGGTCGCCATTGCACGACGGACCTGCGCGGCCAAGGCGCCACCAGCATAGATCGGCTGAGTGAAGGTCAAAGCGACCGTCGCGTCTTCGATTGAATCGTCGTTGTCGTAGCTTTCGGTAATCCCGGCATCCGCGTTCAAAGTAACATTCGGGCCAAGGTTTGCACGCTGCTGAAGAACGGCCAGATCAAAGGCACGAACCTCATGCTGAGATGACAGGATCGCCGGGTGGTTGCGCTGAGCCAGGGCAATCGCCTCCGCCTCTGACCGCGGCAGGTTGGGCAGGCTGGGCTGACCAGCCGTCGCGCCCGGCGCTTTACCTACGGCGTTAACGTATTCGGCCTGCGCCGTGCTCAGGTTCCCGCGCGCAACGGACAATTCCGCCTGAGCGCTGGCAAGCTGCGCCTGCGACAGCGCCACGTCCGTGCGCGTCACCTCGCCCACATCGAAACGGTCCTGCGAAGCGCGGAGTTCCTCGGCAGAAACTTCCACATCGTTCAATTGAATCTGAACGGTTTCTTCCTGAAGAACAACGGCCAAATAAGCATTTACGGCTCGGAACAGCACGGCCTGTTCCACATCAATCAGGCTTTGACGTGTGGACAGAACGATTTCTTGCGCCGATTGCTTGCCCAGAACCGAAAAGCCACCATCGTAGATCAGCTGACTAAGCGTCAGACCAGCAAAGAACGTAGAAGGTTCATTTCGGACCGTCACATCGTCAATGGTCGAGCGGGTATAATCCTGGCTGACCTGAGCGGCAAAGTTGATGATCGGACGCAGCGCGGCCAATGCGATCGCCACATCTTCGTCGGCAGCACGCAGCAAGGCCCGGTTTTGTTCCAACAGCCCGCTGGTGTTATAAGCACCAATGAACGCGTCTGTCAGATTGTCTGCCCATGCGCCCCGACCTGGCACAACACTAAGCGCGATACCAGCCGTCAGCGCCAACGCCTTGACCAGTTTTCCTCCCGCCGTAGAACTCATCACGAAATCCTCTCAAACCAAAATTACGCAGCCCTGCGGACAGTTTGCGCGTTTATGTTCAACTAATCAAGGCGGCAGGACAATCTGTCCCGGAATTATAGCGAAAATACACGATCCGTGGAAAAAGCGCGCAAAACCGGGGCATTGGCATTAAACGCGTGGCGCCAAGTCACGCGTTCGCCGGATTTGTGGCCGATCCGAACAGTTCCCAATTCACCATCCATGAAAAGGCATGCGATCCGGCCATGATCCTTGAGCTGCGCGAGCAACGCGTCAGGCACATGCTCGACCCCGCCCTGAATCAGGATGACATCGTAGGGGCCATGTTCGGTTGCACCCTGCTCCAAAGGCCCGACATGCACGATTGCGTTATCTGCGTCTGCTTCCATCAAAACGGTTTGGGCCTCGGTGGCGAGTTCTTCATCCTCTTCCACCGCAACCACAAGCTGCGCCATCTTTGCAGCAACAGCAGTAGAATACCCCATCGCCGGCGCGATATCGAGTACGACCTCATCATTGGAAATATTCAGCGCATCCAACATTTTGGCAAGCGTCCGAGGCTCCAGCAGGCAGCGACCGTTCCCCAGATCAAGCAGCCCTTCAACATATGCTGCCTCGCGCTGCGCATCGGGCACGAAATTTTCACGCCTGACGCTAAGCATCGCATCGATAATCGGAAATTTCGTGACATCAGAAGGCCGGATTTGCGTATCGACCATAGTGCGGCGCCGGGCTGCGAAATCTGTCATTGGATCGCTCGTTCTATTCCCTTGGATGCTGGGCTTGTGCCATATCCGGATAAAACCGGCAACGGCTCAGGCATCGAAACTTTTGTTGCAGAACAAGAAAGTGAACCTGTTTCCGATACGGCACGCCTGCGCTTGCTGAATTTTCGCCGCAACCCTCTGGACGCCCCAGAAGAAAGCTGTTAAAACGCCTGTCACACCACAGCAAGTATTTGATTTTACTTGAAAAGGCGAGTTGGCGGAGTGGTGACGCAGCGGATTGCAAATCCGTGTACACCGGTTCGATTCCGGTACTCGCCTCCACTCTCTCTACAAAACAGACTATTCCACTGACGCGCGGCTTGCGTCATTCGGCCCCACGCCCCTGAGGGATGACCTCGTATCCGGGCTCTTCCGGTTCGTCGTCCTCCATCTCGGGCGGAAAACCGGAGGCTGTGATGTCTAGACCGGTTGCATCCTCCAGACGTCGGATGATGTTGGGAGACAATTCACGCTCGCCATAGCGGGCAATTCCGTCCTCGAAAATCTGGATCATGACCGGGTTGATCTCCAGCGGTACACCGGCGCGGTCAGCGACGTCCTGAAACAGCCCGATATCCTTTTTCACAAGGTCCATCGTAAAGGCAATGTCGCGTGATCCGTTCAGGATCACCTGGCTTTCGGTCTCATGCACAAAGGAAGTACCTGATGAAATCTTGATCGCCTCATAAGTCGTGTTCAGGTCCATCCCGGCGGCCTTGGCGGTCACGAGCGCTTCGGCGCAGGTAATCAGGTTTGCCGTCGCCAGGTAGTTGGTCAGCACCTTAAGCACCGAGGCCGAGCCCAACTCGCCCGTGTGCAGCACGCGGCGGCCCATCGTGGTCAGAAAGGGTAGGATACGTTCGAACGTCGCGCGGTCGCAGCCCGCGAAGATCGAGATATTGCCCGTCGCCGCCCTATGGCACCCGCCCGAGACGGGGCAGTCTACTGCCGCCCCTCCGCGTTCGATGACCTGCGCACCCAGCCGCTTGACCTCGGCCTCGTCGGTGGTGGACATCTCCATCCAGATCTTGCCGGGGCCGACCTCGGGCAGCATCTCCTGCATCACGGCGTCCGAGGCAGCAGGCGATGGCAGACAGGTGATCACCGCGTCGCAATCGCGCATCAGCTGGGCCGGGCTTTCGGCGGCCTTGGCCCCCTGCGCCACGAAGCCCGCGACCAGATCAGGGTTCAGATCGTGCACCGTCAGGTCGATCCCGTTGCGCAGCAAAGACCCGGACAGTTTGCCGCCCACATTGCCCAGTCCGATAAAGCCCACTCTCATGCGACACGTCTCCCTGTTTGCGCCGTTTCGGTCATGGCAGCACGGGGTTGCGGGCTTCGTCATGCCGCCCAGCGACGCTTACAGGTCGCTTTTCCACCGTTGCTTCACAGATGCTTGCGACTCGCTTGACAAGCCCCGGCCCGGTGCCGCATGTCCGATCCGTTGGTGTCCTCTGCACGAGGATGAAAAGGGAATGCGTCAACGGATCATCCGCCAAACGCAGCCGCCCCCGCGACCGTGACCGGAGAGGGTGCCCAAGCCACTGGCCAAACAGGCCGGGAAGGCGGGACATCCGACAGGGCAATTGCCCTGACATCCGCAAGCCGGGAGACCTGCCAGCACCCGCGATTGAAACCGGACGGGGTGTTCCGGTGTCGGGTCAAATGCGACCCGCTTGAAACCCCGTCCCCCACGATGAGGATTTGGGGGGATGAGAGACATGACCGAGACCGCTCCGGTCGAGCTGCTGGTTTGCACCACCTGCCGCCGCGGCCTACCTGTTGAAGATGACGCAGACCGCCCCGGCACGTTGTTGCACAAGGCGCTGGAACAGGCCGATCTGCCCGAAGGCGTAACGCTGAGAGCCGTCGAGTGCCTTTCGAATTGCGATCAGGGCTGTTCCATCGTTCTGCGCGGCGGACCCGAGCGCTGGACCTTTGTTTATGAGAACCTGAACGAGGTCGATCATGTCGACGTGATCGTCGACGGCGCGACCAAGTATCTGGCCACCGAAGACGGCTTGGTCAAATGGCGCGAGCGCCCCGAACATTTCCGCAAAAACTGCGCCTCGCGCATTCCCCCGATTGGAGCCTGACATGTCCACCCTCGAAAAACTCCCCGTTACTGTGATCACCGGCTTTCTGGGCTCGGGTAAAACCACGCTGGTGCGGCACCTGATGCAGAACCCGCAGGGCAAGCGTCTGGCCGTTGTGGTTAATGAATTCGGCGACGTCGGCGTGGATGGCGATATCCTGAAGTCCTGCGCCATTCCCGATTGCCCGGCGGAAAACATCATGGAACTGGCCAATGGCTGCATTTGCTGCACCGTGGCCGATGATTTCATCCCCACGATCGAGGCGCTGATGGCGCTGGAGCCGCGCCCCGAGCATATCCTGATCGAAACCTCGGGCCTTGCGCTGCCGAAACCGCTTCTGAAAGCGTTCGACTGGCCCGATATCCGCTCGAAAATTACCGTGGATGGCGTGATCGCGCTGGCCGATGCCGAGGCGGTGGCCGCTGGTCGGTTCGCGCCGAATGTCGAGGCAGTGGATGCCCAGCGCATGGCCGACGATTCCATCGACCATGAAACCCCTCTGTCCGAAGTGTTCGAAGATCAGATCTCCTGCGCCGATATCATCCTTCTGACCAAGCCTGATCTGGCCGGCCCCGAAGGTGTCGCCAAAGCCAAAGAGATTATCGCCGCCGAGGCCCCGCGTCCTCTGCCCGTGGTCGAAGTGGCCGAAGGTGTGGTGGACGTGCGCGTCGTGCTGGGTCTTGAGGCTGCCGCCGAGGATGACATGGAGGCGCGGCCTTCGCATCATGACGGTCATCACGATCATGAACATGACGATTTCGAAAGCATCATCGTCGAGCTGCCGGAACAGACCGACCCGGCCGATCTGGTCGCGAAAATCGAACGTCTTGCCAAAGAACTGAACATCCTGCGCGTCAAGGGCTATGCCGCTGTTAAGGGCAAGCCAATGCGCCTTCTAGTTCAGGCTGTGGGCGCGCGCGTGCGTCATCAGTACGACCGTCCGTGGCAGCCCGGCGAAGAGCGCCGTTCGCGTCTGGTGGTGATTGCCGAGCATGACGACATCAAAGAGGCTGAAATCCGCGACATCCTCGTGGGCGTCACCGAGGCTGCCGAGTAAACCATGCACGTCGTCTTCCGCGAAAGCCACGGGTTAGAGGAATCCGAAACCCCAACCGATCTGGGCCAGAGCCCGGCGGATTTGGTGGTGCTGTCGTTCTCGGACAGCGACCTTGGTGCTTTCGCGGCAGGCTGGCATCGCGGTGGCGGGCCTGACGGTCGGATGCCGACCCTGCGACTGGCCAATCTGACGGCGCTGAAACACCCTCTGTCCGTTGACACCTATGTGGAACAGACGTTGGAGGACGCTAAAGGCATCCTGATCCGTCTGATCGGCGGAGTGCCCTATTGGTCCTACGGACTGCAGCAGGTTCTATCGCTTGCGCAGACCAAAGGGATTGCTGTGGCCGTGCTGCCCGCCGACGGGCGCGAGGATACGCGACTGGATGAGTATTCCACCCTGCCCGTCTCCACCCTGCGCCGCTTAGCGCATCTTTGTGACACCGGCGGCGAGGTTGCAGCACAAGCCGCTTTGGCACAGATGGCACTGGCAGCGGGGCTCTATGCGGGTCCGGTGATGGGGGCTAAATCCCTGCCCGACTGCGGCGCATGGTGCCCCGATCGCGGAGTGATTCCGGCGGAACAGGCGTTTTCCGGTGACTCAAAACGCGTCGTGGTCAGTTTCTACCGCGCTTACCTGACCTCGGCCGACACAGCCCCCGTGGCCGCCCTGATCCGTAGCCTGCGCGCGCGCGGCTTTCAGGCCGTGGGCCTGTTCGCCCCTTCCCTGAAAGCGCCATCCGCCGCCGACTGGCTGCGCGACACCATCGTATCGCTGGCCCCGTCCGCGATCATCAACGCCACGTCCTTCTCGGGCAAAGGCGCGTCGGGTACCTCGCCTTTGGACGCTGCAAATGTGCCCGTCTTCCAGGTCGCACTGGCCACTTCGCGCCGCAAGGCGTGGGCCGAGGCGGAACGCGGCCTCTCCCCCGCCGACCTCGCCATGCATGTGGTGCTGCCCGAGGTGGACGGGCGGATTTCAGCGGGCATCGCCTCGTTCAAGGAACCGGGCAAACGCGACCCGCATCTGGAATATTCCCGCTTTGCCCACCGGGCCGAGGAGGAACGGATCGAGGCCATCCTTGACCGTGTGACCGGCTGGCTGAACTTGCAAGGCAAACCCAAATCCGATCAGGTGCCCGCGCTGGTTCTGTCCACCTATCCCGGCAAAGACTGGCAGATGGCCCATGCGGTGGGCCTCGACGCGCTGGCCTCGGCTGAGGCGATGCTGTCCGACCTGCAAGCCGGGGGCTATGATACCGCCCCTGCCAAACCAATCGCTGATACGCTGCTGAACGCCCGGATCGCATGGCCGCTGGCCGAGTATCAGGCCGCGCTTGCGGACCTGCCCGAACAGCTGCGCACCGACTTGCATACGGTTTGGGGCGCTCCCGAGGATGACCCCGCTTACACCGATAGTGCCTTTCACTTCACCGCCCTGCGTCGGGGCAAGGCTCTGGTCGCGTTGCAACCTGAACGCGGCACGCCCGAGCTACGCGATGACGACTATCATGACCTGTCGCGCACCCCGCGCCACAGCTATGTCGCCTTTTACCTTTGGCTGCGTAAAAGCTTGAATGCCGATGCGCTGATCCACATCGGAGCCCATGGCACGTTGGAATGGCTGCCCGGCAAATCCGTGGCGCTATCAGCCGATTGCTGGCCCGAGGCGCTGATCCGCGACCTGCCAGTGATCTACCCCTTCATCGTCAATGACCCCGGCGAGGCGGCGCAAGCCAAGCGCCGGATCGGCGCGGTCACGCTGGGCCACATCCCTCCCGCTTTGAAAGAAAGCGGTACACCGGATCGGATGGTACGGCTGGAGTCCCTACTGGACGAATTCTCGAACGCCGATGGTCTGGACCCCAAGCGCCGCGACCGTTTGCAAGAGGATATCCGGAATGAGGCTCAGGCCATCGGGCTGGAAAGCGATCTGGGTCTGGATCAGGCCACCTGCTCCGCCGAGGCGATCACCCGCATCGACCGCTTTGTCTGTGACATCAAGGAAAGCCAGTTCGGCGACGGGCTGCACATATTTGGCCGGGTGCCAGAAGTGACCGGCAATTTCGACCCCGCGCCTTCCGCCCAGTCTGAACGCAACGCCCTAATCGACGCACTAGCCGGAAAGCGGATCGAGGCCGGGCCATCCGGTTCGCCCTATCGTGGCCGCTCGGACGTACTGCCTACCGGACGGAACCTCTATACCACCGACCCGCGATCCGTGCCCACGCGCGCGGCTTATAGCCAAGGCGTGAAACTGGCCGAAGAACTGGTGCGGCGTCACCTGCAAGAGGAAGGCGACTATCCCAAAGGGCTGATCGTTGACCTCTGGGGCTCGGCCACTATGCGCACGGCGGGTGAGGAATTCGCCATGGCGCTGCACCTGCTGGGCGTCAAACCCGTCTGGGACAAGGGGTCAGAGCGGGTCTCAGGCATCGAGGTTCTGCCCATCACCGACCTCAGCCGCCCGCGTCTGGATGTGACGCTGCGGGTCTCGGGCCTGTTCCGCGACGTTTTTCCGACGCTATCGGCGCTATACGGTCAGGCGATCCGGGCCTTGTCGGCGCGCGATGAGGCGGCCGACTGGAACCCCTATGCCGGTCAGGAACCCGCCGCCCGCGTCTATGGCCCAGCCCCCGGCAGCTATGGCGTGAACATGACACAATTGTCCGAAATTTACACCGACGAGGCGCGCGTGCAGGCGGGTGCGGCATGGCTGGACGCCAGCTCTTATGCCTTGGAAGGCGAGCATGTCGCGCAGGACAAGGACGGCATCACCCAGCGCGTCGCCAACGCCGACAGTTTCGTCCACCTGCAGGATTTGACCGAGACCGACCTGCTACTGGCCAATGATTACGCCACGCATGAAGCCGGATTTGCCGCCGCCAAAAAAATCACAGGCGGCTCGGCGCAGCTCTATCATCTGGACAACACCAACCCCGCCACCCCACGCGCGCGGACCCTGCCCGAAGAAATCAGCCGCGTGGTCCACGCCCGCGCCGCCAATCCGGGTTGGATCGCCGGGATGCAGCGCCACGGGTTCCGGGGCGCGGCCGAGATCGCCGCGACGCTGGATCACATGGCCTCATTCGCGCATCTATCTGGCACAGTCGCGCCGCACCTTTTCGACCTTTACCACGATGCCACGCTGGGCGACGCTGAGGTCGACGCCTTTCTGGCCGAGGCCAACCCTAAAGCGCATCAGGCCATGCAGGACCGGTTCCGCGCTTTGCTTGAGGCGGGGCTTTGGAACACACGCCGCAACTCGATTCGCGCCGATCTGGAGGGGCTGGGATGAGCGCTCCCATCGTCCAGGGCTGGTGCCCCGGCGCGCACCGTCCGATGATGTCGGGCGATGGGCTGGTGGTCCGGGTGCGGCCGCGGCTGGCCCGTCTGACAGCTGAGCAGACCATGGGTCTGTGCGATCTGGCGGAACGCTTCGGCAATGGCACCATCGACCTGACCAACCGCGCCAACCTGCAGCTGCGGGGTGTGGCCGAGGCGGATCATCAATCCCTGCTGGCCGAACTGGCCGCGCTGGACCTGCTGGACGCCGAGCCGGGGATCGAGGTGCGCCGCAACATTCTGGTCTCACCTCTGTACCAAGCCGGAGACCTGACCGCTCGGCTGGCGCAAGAGCTTATTGACCGGCTGGCCGAACTGCCCGCCCTGCCCGCCAAGTTCGGCTTTGCCATCGACACTGAACCTGAGCGCCTGTTGGCTGGGGATTCAGCCGATATCCGGCTGGAAACAAGCCCAGAGGGTTTGATCTTGCGCGCTGATGGGGCAAACACCGGACGTTTGGTCCAAGAATCGGAATCCATCGACCTGCTGATCGCCTTGGCCGCATGGTTCTCCCAAAACTACACGCCTGAGAGCAGGCGCATGGCCCGCGTGGTCGCGGACTTGCCGCCGGAGTGGCAGGGCGTGGCTCCGGGACCAGTTGGCGCGCCGCTGCAACCCGGTGCTTGCGATCAGGGGACGCTCTATGGTGCGGCCTTCGGACAATTGCCTGCGCGCGCCCTGAAAGACCTGATCGCGCAAAGCGGGGCCGAGGCGCTGCGTGTCACCCCATGGCGCTTGATCCTGTTGGAAGTCGGGGCGGCGATACCCGCCCCAGCCTTTGTCACAGATGGCACCAACCCGCTTATGACGACCGACGCCTGCCCCGGCGCGCCATATTGCCCGCAGGCGCAGGTGGAAACCCGCGACATCGCGCGCCTGCTTGCCGCGCGTATCAATGGCAGCCTGCATGTCTCGGGCTGCGCCAAAGGATGCGCGCGCATGAGCCTGGCCGATGTGACGCTGATAGGCAATGCCGGACGATTTGATCTTGTCAAACAGGGCCGCGCGGGGGATGAGCCCTGCCAGACCGGCCTGACCGAAGAAACACTGATGAATATGGACTTCACCTGATGCCCTATACTTATGAAACCGATGGCGCTGCGATCTATAAGGAAAGCTTTGCCACCATCCGGACCGAGGCTGATCTTGCCCGGTTCGACGCCGACGAGGAACAGGTCGCCGTCCGCATGATCCACGCCGCCGGCATGGTGGGGCTGGAAGAGTTCGTGCATTTCTCGCCCGGTTTTGTGGCCGCCGCCCGCACTGCAATGGAAGCCGGCGCACCCATCCTGTGCGATGCGCGCATGGTCAGCGAGGGCGTGACCCGGTTCCGTCTGCCCGCTGACAATGAGGTGATATGCACCCTGCATGACGAACGTGTGCGCCCCTTGGCCGCTGAGATGAGCAACACGCGCTCGGCTGCCGCGCTGGAGCTGTGGCGCCCACATCTGGAAGGCGCCGTTGTCGCCATTGGCAACGCACCTACTGCGCTGTTCCATCTGCTGAACATGCTGGAAGACCCCGACTGCCCACGCCCCGCCGCCATCATCGGCTGCCCCGTGGGCTTTGTCGGCGCGGTCGAATCCAAAGACGCCCTGTGGGAGGCACAGCCAGTGCCCTCCTGCATCGTCAAGGGCCGCCTGGGCGGCAGCGCCATCACCGTCGCCGCCATCAACGCCATCGCGAGCCGCGCGGAATGAGCGGCACCATCTATGGCGTGGGCCTCGGCCCCGGTGATCCCGACCTGATGAGCGTCCGGGCCGACCGCCTGTTGCGCAACGCGCGCCACGTGGCGTTTTTCCGCAAGCCCGGTCGCAGCGGACAGGCGCGCAAAATCGTCAATGGGATGATACCCGAAGATGCCGTCGAATTCCCGATGGAGTACCCGGTCACAACCGAGATCCCAGTGAGCGATCCGCGCTATAACGAGCTGCTCTCGGCGTTTTACGAAGACTGCGCCGCGCATCTGAAGGCTCTGTCCGAACAGGGCGAAGACGTGGTGGTCTTGTGCGAGGGCGATCCGTTTTTCTACGGCTCTTTCATGCATCTTTACAACCGGTTGCGCGACGAATCTGATGTCGAAGTCGTGCCTGCCATCACCGGCATGTCGGGCGCGTGGACAGCGACCGGAGACCCGATCACCTGGGGTGATGACGTGCTGACCGTACTGGTGGGTACTCTGCCCGAGGACGATCTGGCGCAGCGCATGGCACAGACAGACGCGCTGGTCGTGATGAAGATCGGGCGCAATATCGACAAGGTGAAACGCGCGCTGAAAACGGCGGGCCTCTATGACCGCGCGTGGATCGTGGAATTTGCGCAAATGCCGAACCAGACGGTGACGAAACTGTCTGAGGCTTGTGAAAAGGTCACACCCTATTTCTCGATCATCATCGTGCACGGTCAGGGGCGCAGGCCATGAGCGGCTGGGTCAAGATCGCCGGTCTTGGACCAGGGGCTGATGCGCTGGTGACGCCCGAGGTGACTGCCGCTTTGGCCGAGGCCACAGATGTGGTCGGCTATATTCCCTACGTGGCCCGCGTGGCCGAGCGCCCCGGCCTGACACTGCACTCCAGTGACAACCGCGTCGAGATCGACCGCTCGCAGCACGCGCTGCAAATGGCGGCTGAGGGCAAACGCGTGGTCGTTGTGTCCTCGGGCGATCCCGGCGTGTTTGCGATGGCGGCGGCTGTGTTTGAGGCGCTAGAAGATGGCCCGTCCGAGTGGCGCAATATCCAGATTGATGTGCTGCCGGGGATCACGGCGATGTTGGCGGCCTCGGCCCGTGCGGGCGCGCCAATGGGGCATGATTTCTGCGCCATCAACCTGAGTGACAACCTCAAGCCATGGTCATTGATCGAAAAGCGTCTGCGGCTGGCCGCGCAGGCGGATTTCTCGATGGCATTTTACAATCCGCGCTCGAAGTCCCGCCCCGAGGGCTTTGTAAAGACGCTGGAAATCCTGCGTGAAGAATGCGAGCCCGAACGGCTGATCCTGTTCGCCCGCGCTGTGTCGCGCGCAGATGAGGCCATTCGGATTTCAACATTGGCCGAGGCCACGCCCGAGATGGCGGATATGCAAACGGTGGTCATCGTCGGCTCGTCCCGCACCCGCGTGATCGAGCGCGACGGCGCGCCCATCGTCTACACCCCGAGGTTCACACCGGAATGAGCCAGCCAGTCCAGAACCTGAGCGACGCTCGACATCTCGACCCGCTGCGGCAGGGCGGGACGGTCGATCATCAGCACCGGCAGGCCCAGCGCCCGCGCCGCGTCCAGCTTGGCCCGCGCGCCAAGGCCGCCTGCGTTCTTGGAGACGACCAACTGGATCCCATGGCGCTGCATCAGCGCCTGATCGTCGGCCAGAGTGAATGGCCCGCGCGCGACAACAACCTCGCAATGCGGCAACGGCAGGTCGCCCGGTTCATCAACCAGACGCAGCAAGTAACGGTGCTGAGGCTGGGCGGCGAACTCCTCAAGATGCATCCGGCCCACGGCCAGAAACACCCGCTGCGGCGCACCGGACAGGGCGGCCACCGCGCCGTCGATATCCGGAACATGCTGCCAGCGGTCTCCGTCCTGTTCCTCCCACGCCGGGCGGGTCAGCGCGGCCAGAGGCACGTCGGCCTTATGGCAGGCGGCCACCGCGTTGGCGCTCATCTGGGCGGCAAAGGGGTGCGTGGCGTCGATCACGTGGGTGATCGCGTGATCGCGCAGGTAGGTGGTCAGGCCGTCCACGCCTCCGAACCCGCCCACGCGCATCGGCAACGGCTGCGGGCGCGGGTTATCAACGCGGCCCGCATAGGAATAGGTCGCTTGGATGCCCCGTTCGGCCACGGTTTTAGCCAGGGCGTTGGCCTCTGTCGTGCCGCCAAGGATCAGGAGGTGTGTCATGCATGAAGCTCCGTGGCTGACCGTTCTGGGCCTGGGTGAGGATGGGCTTGATGGCCTGTCACCCGCAAGCCGTCAAGTGCTGGACCGCGCTGAAATCATCATGGGCCCGCCGCGCCACCTGTCGCTGATCCCCGACAGCCAGGCCCGGCGGGTCGAATGGCCGGTGCCTTTTGCCGACGGGCTGCCCGTGCTGACGGGGTTCCGGGGGCAACCCACTGTGGTGCTGGCCTCGGGCGATCCGTTCTGGTTTGGTGCCGGATCGGTCATCGCGCGTAATTTCGAGGCTGGGGAATGGACCGCCCTGCCCGGCCAGTCGACCTTTTCCTTGGCCGCCGCGCGGCTGGGCTGGCCGCTGGAGGCGACGCTGACTTTCGGCCTGCACGCCGCCCCCCTGACGCGGCTGCGACCGCATCTGTCGCCAGGCCTGCGCGCCATTCTGTTGCTGCGCAACGGGGCTGCGGTGACGGAACTGGCGACCTACCTGACCGAAACCGGCTTTGCCGACACCCGCCTGCACGTGATGGAAGCGCTCGGCGGCCCTCGTGAACGTTCCCGCAGGGTATCCCTGACTGAGGCGCTGCTGGGCGGGTTCGATCACCCGGTTTGTGTTGCGCTTGAGGTCGCGGGCGATGGGCGCGCGCTGCCTAAGTCTTCGGGCAAGCCCGATGAGATTTTCGAGACCGATGGACAGATCACCAAACGCCCCATCCGCGCCCTGACCCTGTCAGCGCTGGCCCCGCAGCGCGCTGAACATTTGTGGGATATTGGCGGCGGTACCGGTTCGATCAGTATCGAATGGCTAATGTGTGACCCGACGCTGACGGCCACCACGATTGAACCCCGCGCGGACCGGGCCGAGCGGATTCGTCGCAATGCCGATGCGCTGGGTCAGGATCGGCTGACCGTCATCCACGGCACTGCGCCCGATGCGCTGGACGGGTTGTCCCTGCCGGATGTGGTGTTCATCGGTGGAGGTCTAAGCGCCGCGCTGCTGGACTGGCTGTATGCCACTTTGCCCGCTGGTACCCGCTTAGTCGCCAATGCAGTGACACTGGAGAGCGAGGCGTTGCTGGCGCAGTGGCATGAGAAACGCGGCGGCGATCTTTTGCGGATTGAATTGGCGCAGGCTGCGCCATTGGGGCCGCGCCGGGGTTGGAAATCCGGCTATCCGGTGGTGCAGTGGAGCGTCACGCTATGATCGTCGCGGGCCTTGGCTTTTCCTCCACCGCGACGGTGGACAGTCTGCGCGCGGCCTTTGCGGCTGCCGCCTCTGACCACCCCGTCAGCGCCTTGGCGACCGTCGCGGACAAAGAGGGCCATGCTGCGCTTGCAGAATTCGCAGCCGTAACCGCCCTGCCCCTGCATTTCATCGCGCCCGCCGATCTGGCCGGGCAGCGCACGCTCACCTACTCGCCCCGCAGCCGCGCCAGTTATGGCACCGGCAGTGTGGCCGAAGCATCCGCCCTTGCCGCCGCTGGATCTGGCGCGCGGCTGCTTTCACCACGACAGATATCAGACGACCGGCTGGCCACCTGCGCCATCGCCATCGGAGGACAAAAATGACCGTTCATTTCATCGGCGCCGGACCGGGCGCTGCCGACCTGCTGACCCTGCGCGGGCGCGAAATCATCGCGTCCTGTCCCGTGTGCCTCTATGCGGGCTCGCTGGTGCCCGAGGAAATCCTTGGCCACTGCCCCGAGGGAGCCAAGATCATCAACACCGCGCCGATGGATCTGGATCAGATCATGGCCGAGATCGATGCCGCCCATAAGGCTGGTCAGGATGTGGCCCGCCTGCATTCGGGCGATCTGTCGGTCTGGTCCGCCATGGGCGAACAAATCCGCCGGTTGAAAGAGATGGGTATCCCGGTCAGCGTCACGCCCGGCGTGCCGTCCTTTGCCGCGGCAGCCGCGGCCTTGGGCACGGAACTGACACTACCCGGCCTCGCGCAATCGGTGGTGCTGACCCGCACGCCGGGCCGCGCGTCTTCGATGCCCGAGGGTGAGACGCTTGAGAACTTCGCCCGCACCGGCGCAACGCTGGCCATTCACCTGTCGATCGGCAATTTAGACAAGGTCATCGCCGACCTGACCCCAGCCTATGGGGCCGATTGCCCGGTGGCCGTTGTCTATCGCGCCAGTTGGCCCGATGAACGCATCATCCGTGCAACGCTGGAGACGCTGAAAGACGCGCTGGACGACGGCATCGCCCGCACCGCGCTGATCATGGTCGGCCCAGCGCTTGCGGGGGAAGGGTTCGACGAAAGCTGTCTGTATTCCAAGGATTACGACCGCCGCTATCGCCCGCAAAGCGCCGACAGCCCGTGGTCCAGCTGGAGCCCCGAGGATGAATGACGCGATGACTAACCCTCCGGGCCTTCTGATTTCTGCACCGTCCTCGGGCACCGGCAAGACCACGGTCATGCTGGGCCTGTTGCGTGCGCTGGCCGAGGATGGGCTGACCGTTCAGCCTTTTAAAAGCGGACCAGATTATATCGACCCGGCCTTTCACCGGGCGGCTGCGGGGCGTGCCTCGTTCAATTTGGACAGCTGGGCCATGGGAGAGCCTCTGTTGGACGCCATTTCTGCACAGGCCGAAGGCGCGGATATCGTGGTCGCCGAGGGCTCAATGGGGCTGTACGACGGCGTCGCCAAGCCCGGTGAACTGGGTCATGGGTCCAGTGCGGAAACCGCGTTACGGATGGGTTGGCCGGTGGTGCTGGTGCTGGATGTGGGCGGTCAGGCGCAATCGGCGGCGGCGACGGCTTTGGGGTTCAAGATGTATAACCCCGATCTGCCCTTTGCGGGCGTGATTCTAAACCGCTGCGCCAGCCCCCGGCACGAGCGGTTGACGCGGTTGGGAATGGAACGCGCGGGCCTGCCGGTTCTGGGCGTGCTGCCCCGTCGTGGAGACCTGACCCTGCCCGAGCGGCATCTGGGCCTGATCCAGGCGGTTGAACATCCCGATCTGGAAAGCGCAATTGTGGGCTATGCCGCGTTTCTGCGCGAACATGTCGATCTTGAGGCGATCAAGCGGGCGGCGTCCTCAGGCCCGAATGGGCCATCGTCCGCCGCGCTGCCGCGGCCACCGGCGCAACGGATCGCGCTGGCCCGCGATGCGGCGTTTTCCTTCACCTATCCGCATTTGCTGGAAGGCTGGCGGGCGGCTGGAGCCGAGGTGTTGCCGTTCTCGCCCTTGGCCAATGAAGCCCCTGCGGCGGATGCCGATCTGGTTTGGTTGCCGGGCGGATATCCTGAGCTGCACGCAGGCATTCTGGCCGCCGCATCCGTCTTTCAGGAAGGGTTGCGGAACCACGCGCAAACCAAGCCCGTGCATGGAGAATGCGGGGGTTATATGGCGCTGGGACAGGCTCTGATCGACAAAGAGGGTGTCTCGCATCAGATGGCCGGGTTGTTGGGGCTGGTGACGTCCTATGAAAAGCGCAAGTTCAATCTGGGCTATCGTCGCGCCGAACTGCTGGCCCCGATGCCCGGCTTTGCCGTAGGCACGGGCCTGCGGGGGCATGAGTTCCACTATTCCTCAATCATCGAGCAACCTGACGCGCCTTTGGCCCGTGTGTTTGACGCAGAAGGGGCCGAAGGGCCGCAGACCGGATCGGTGCGTGGCAACGTGACCGGCACGTTCTTTCACCTGATCGCGGAGGCCTCAGTATGAGTGGGTTTGTCTCGTTCATCGGCTCAGGTCCGGGCGATCCGGAATTGCTGACGCTCAAGGCCGTAGATCGGATGCAAAAGGCGGATGCGGTGCTGTTTGATGACCTCAGCAGCGGGCCGATCTTAACCCATGCGCGCGAGGATGCCGATCTGGTGGGCGTGGGCAAACGGGCGGGTCGCCCCTCGCCCAAGCAGGACCATGTCAGCCGGTTGTTGGTGGATTACGCCCTGACCGGGCAGCGGGTCGTGCGGTTGAAATCCGGCGATGGCGGCATGTTTGGACGTCTGGAAGAAGAACTGGTTGCCCTGCGCGCGGCTGGGATCGAATACGAGATCATCCCCGGCATCCCCTCAGCTGTAGCGGCGGCGGCGGCGGCTGGCATCCCGCTGACCCGTAGGCTAACCGCGCGACGGGTGCAGTTTGTCACCGGCCATGATGTCAGCGGCAAACTGCCCGAGGACCTGAACCTGCCCGCGCTGGCCGACCCGGATGCGACCACCGTCGTCTTCATGGGCAAGCGCACCTTTCCTCTGCTGGTCGAAACGCTGCACGCACATGGCCTGCCGCTGGAAACGCCAGCACTGATGGCCGAATCCGTCTCGACCCCCGAGCAGAAGCTGCATCGCAGTACTGTAGGCGCGCTGTCCAATAAACTGGCGGACGAGATAGGCACCGCCCCGGCGCTGATCCTTTACGGCCCGCTGGCAGAGTTTGACGATGTTTGACCTGACCTTGATCGGCATCGGCACCGGGAACCCTGACCACGTGACCTTTCAGGGCGCGCAGGCGATCCGCTCGGCGGACCTGATCCTGATCCCCCGCAAGGGCGAGAATAAGGCCGATCTGGCCGGGCTGCGCGAAAAGATCATTGCGCAGGTGACCGACACGCCGCCGCAGATCGCCTATTTCGACATCCCCAAGCGCCGGTCCGACGACGGATATCTGCGCGGGGTGGATGAATGGCACGACGCGATTGCATTGCGCTGGAGCGAGGCAATCGCCGCCCATCCTGGAGCACGACATGTAGCTCTACTGATCTGGGGCGATCCGTCGCTTTATGACAGTTCCCTGCGGATTGCAGAGCGGCTGGACCCTCAACCGACGACGCGGGTGATTCCTGGCATTACAGCGCTGCAGGCGTTGACGGCTGCCCACGTGATTCCGATCAACGATCTGGGTGCCCCCTACATCGTGACCACGGGGCGGCGGATTCGCGACGAAGGGTGGCCGGACGGTGCGTCAAACGTGGCGGTAATGCTGGATGGTGAGTGCTCGTTCCAACATCTTCAGATGGCAGATTATGACATCTGGTGGGGGGCGTACGTGGGCATGAAAGAGGAAATTCTGATCAAGGGGCCCTTGGCTGAGGTTGCGCAGCAGATTCTGGACACCCGTGCAGCTGCGCGCGCCGATCACGGGTGGATCATGGATATCTATCTTCTCAAAAAGTGCGTGAACTGACCAAATTGGTCGCGAATGGCGATTGCGCCACGCGGGTTTTGAAGGCTAGATGAACCCGTCTGGTCCCGTCGTTCACAGCGACGAGCTAAGAGGGAATGTGGTGCGATCCGAGTTGATCCAATCCACAGCCGCCCCCGCGACTGTAAGCGGTGAGTCTTGCTCAACCAGCCACTCCTGAATTTTCAGGGGGAAGGCGAGCACAGGCCCTGACCCGCAAGCCAGGAGACCTGCCAGGCGTGATTTGAAACACCGGCCGTCGGGTGCGACGGCACAGGAGAATTGAAAATGACAACACAAACACAAACCGCCTCGCGCGCTGGTATCCTGCCGGTCATGTTCGCTGTGGTTCTGGGTCTTGGCATCATTTCGGTGACTGGCCACGTTCAGGCCGCTGCCCTGCATGACGCAGCCCATGACGTGCGTCACGCAACCGGCTTCCCCTGCCACTAAACCCATGTTTACCCGTATCCTGACCAGCGCGTTGTTCGCTGGTGCTGCAGCGGGGCTGATTGCCGCCTTGCTGCAGTTGGTCTTTGTGCAACCTGTGTTGCTGCACGCGGAACTGTATGAATCAGGCGAATTGGTCCATTTCGGCGGTGACGTCGTAAGTGCTCACCCCGAGCTGCCGGGAATGTTCTCGGACCTGTTCCGCGATGCGCTGAGCGTCATTTTCACGATGCTTATCTATACCGGTTACGCGCTGATGATGATTGCGCTGATGTCCGTGGCTGAGGGCAACGGCCACAAGATTGACGGGCGCACCGGTGTTTTGTGGGGGCTTGCGGGGTTCGTTGCCGTGCACCTCGCACCCGGATTCTCGCTCGCGCCAGAAGTGCCCGGCGTGGCAGCAGCCGATGTCGCTGCGCGTCAAATCTGGTGGTTTGCGACCGTCGCAGCAGCAGGTGTTGCCATGTGGCTGATTGCCTTTGGCGGCACCCTGATCAGCTATGTGATCGCAGCCGCCCTGCTGTTGGCCCCACATCTGATCGGCGCGCCCGAGCCGGACGTGTTCACCGGCCCCGTTCCGACCGAGATCGGCGCGCTGTTTGCCGCACGCGCTTTTGGCATCGGACTGGTAGCCTGGGTTCTGGTCGGGGCATTCGCCGGGTACTTCTGGCGATATGAAAGCCAGCGTGCCGAAGCTGCGGCCTGACAAGCACGCTTATGAACACGCCGAGACCAGCTCGGCGTGTTTGCTACTACCATCAAGGAACATAAAATGGCACGCTCACTTGCCCTGTTTGCAATCGGCATAGTTTTTGGCAGTGGTGCAGGATTTGTGGTTGCGGCTGCAAATGGCGTCACTTTCGACGGCCATGACCATGGCGATCCTGCACATCACAGTCCATCTCACGCCGAGGCAGCCGCACACGATCATTCGACTGCCATCAACCTGCCTGCCGGCGCTGATGCTCCGGCGCTTGAGATCGCTCTTACGCCCGATCCTATGGCGGGCTGGAACCTGTATGTCATGCCGCAGAACTTTCGGTTCTCACCACAAAATGCCTCAAAGACCGATGTCGACGGCGAGGGGCATGCACATGTCTACGTAAATGGAGAGAAACTGGCCCGGTTGTACGGTAACTGGATGCATATCGACCATCTGCCGCAGGGCGAGGTCGAAGTCTCGGTCTCTCTGAACGCAAACAGCCACAGCCCGCTGATGGTCGACAACATCCCCGTCAGCGCGGCGGTCACACTACAGGTCGACTAAAGCGCCGGGATACGCGCCCGCAAACACATCCGGAGCCGCCCGCAAGGCCGGGCGTCTTCGATCCAGCCTTTGGGGCTTTCCAGATAGGTCCGGCAGGTCGCCACGATATCATCGGCGTCCGAGGCGACATCGACCCCTGAAAACACATATGACGCCCCGCCATCGGCCTGCAGCGCGATGGCCACTGGTTCAGAGCATCCGCTGAAACAGGCGTGCTGGTCGACCGCTACCTGCGCGCCCAGCCCAGCGCGGGTCAGGGCGGATTCGACAGCTTTGACCTCAGCCCCGTAATCGCGGGCACCGGCACAGGACGAACATATCAACAGGCGCATCTGATCCAATTCGGACCTCATCGGGTGGCATTTGCCTGTTTCTGAGGGTTTCCAACTGCCGGCGCAATCGGGAAAACGCACAAGATTGTGAGTGCGCCCTGTCCCGCTTTCTGGCATCACTGTCGCAACCCCGAAACAGGAGGCCCGGATGAAAGCCCTTTGGACTGCGATTGCCCTGATGGCGACCCCTACTTTGTCAGACGAGCCCCTGTCGGGCTGGGCCAGCTACGCAACCGACAAAAGTTACGACGCGTTGGTTGCCGACACCAAGGATGCCATCAAAGCTAATGGTCTGATCGTGGTCACGCAGGCAGGCCCGACCAACGCCGCCGCATCGCGCGGGATCACTATCCCCGGCAATCGGGTCATTGGTGCCTTCAACAACGACTATGCGGTGCGCGTGCTGGAAACATCAGTGAACGCGATGATCGAGGCGCCGATCCGCTTTTATGTCACCGAGAACGAGGACGGCACCGCCACCCTATCTTACAAGACTCCCAGCTTTGTCTTCGCGCCCTATGTCTATGAGGGCGGAGACCCCCTGCGCGAGATCGCTGAGGAGCTGGATGGCAAGTTTCAGGCTGTGGCTGAAACAGCAGTCAAATAGTCACACTGGCGTGATCCGCCTTGCGTCTGGGGCCGTCCTCCGCAATCTGCTGTGAAACAGTTTTTCGGAGCATGACTTATGCAAGACCTCTCGCCCCGCGCAGCGGACCTTCTGGCCCAACGTTTGTACGAGGCCGGATGTCGCCACGCCTTTGGAATGCCCGGTGGTGAGGTTCTGACTCTTGTCGATGCGCTGGAACAGGCCGGGATCACCTTTCACCTGACCAAGCATGAAAACGCCGCCGGTTTCATGGCCGAGGCCGTGCATCACCGCGATGGCGCGCCTGCCATTCTGGTTGCCACCCTTGGCCCCGGTGCGATGAACGGGATCAACGTGGTCGCCAATGCCTTGCAAGACCGTGTGCCGATGATCGTGCTGACCGGATGCGTCGATGCCGATGAAGCGCTGACCTATACCCATCAGGTAATGGATCACGCACAGGTCTATCGCTCAATCACCAAGGGGACGTTTGCACTGACCGCCAAAGGCGCAGACATTATTGCCGATAAGGCGGTTACGTTGGCCAATCAGCCGCGCCCCGGTCCAGTGCATATCGACGTGCCGATCTCGGTCGCGGATACCCGCGTGTCGGGCGTGAAACCGCGCCGCCGCGCCAAGATTGCCACCGTATCCCCCGCGGGCGACTGCGTCGAGAAAGCCCGCCGTTGGGTGTCACAGGCCGAACGGCCCATCGCAATTGTCGGGCTGGATGTTCTCTATGACGACTCGCGCAACGTGGTGCAGGCATTTCTGGAGCATTTCGACATCCCATTTGTGACGACCTACAAGGCCAAGGGCGTAGTCCCCGAGGATCACCCTCTGTGTCTGGGCGGCGCGGGCCTGTCGCCGTTGGCTGACAAACATCTGGTTCCGCTGGTCGAACAGGCCGATTTGGTGCTGTGTCTGGGCTATGACCCGATCGAAATGCGCCCCGGCTGGCGTGAGATCTGGGACCCTGAGGAAAAGCGTGTGATCGACGTCTCGGCCGTGCCCAATGACCACTACATGCATCAGGCGGGGCTGAATCTGGTCGCGCACACGGGCGAGACGTTGGAGGCCATTGCCAAAGGCACCCCGTCGCGCAAGACATGGCCGGGCGGCGAGCCCGCACAAGTCAAAGCCGCTTTGGCGCAGGCGTTTCCAGCGGATGACGACTGGGGGCCCGCGGCGGTGATCGCCGAAACCCGTGCTGCCCTGCCCGCCAACACGCTGGCGACCGCCGACAGCGGCGCGCATCGTATTTTGCTGAGCCAGATGTGGGACTGCTCCGAGGAACGCGGTCTGATCCAATCCTCGGCCCTGTGTACCATGGGCTGTGCCGTGCCGATGGCGATTGGCCTGAAACTGGCCGAACCCGACCGCCCTGTGATCAGCTTCTCGGGTGATGCCGGGTTCCTGATGGTTGCCGGAGAGCTTTCGACAGCAGCCGAGATGGGGGGAAACCCAATCTTTCTGGTCTTTGTCGATGCAAGCCTTGCGCTGATCGAGCTGAAACAGCGCCAGCGCCAGATGGGCAATACGGGCGTGGATTTCGACCGCCACGACTTTGCCGCCATGGGCCGCGCGTTCGGCGGAAACGGCCACACGGTGCGCAACCGCGAGGAGCTGCGCGCGGCGCTGGACGCGGCGGTCAAGGCCGACAGCTTTACCGTCATCGCCGCCGAGATCGACCGTGGAGGCTATGATGGCCGGATCTGAGGGGCCGCTGACGGGCGTCAAGGTTCTGGACCTGTCCCGCATTCTGGCAGGACCGACCTGCACGCAATTGCTGGGCGATCTGGGCGCCAACGTGATCAAGATCGAAAACCCGGCAACCGGCGGCGATGATACGCGGCAGTGGGGTCCACCTTATGTGACGGACGCAGATGGGAATGCATCGGACCTAAGCGCTTATTTCATGTCGGCCAACCGCAACAAGAAATCTGTTGCCATCGACATCGCCACCCCCGAGGGTCAGGCGGAAATCCGACGCATCGCCTCGCACGCGGACATTCTGATCGAGAACTTCAAACCCGGCGGGCTGGCGAAATACGGCTTGGATTACAAAACCTTGTCGCAGGAATTTCCCAGCCTCGTTTATTGCTCGATCTCGGGTTATGGGCAGGATGGGCCGAACGCATCGAAACCCGGGTATGACCTGATGGCGCAGGGCTATGGCGGGATCATGTCGCTGACCGGCGACCCCGAAGGCGCGCCGATGAAGGTGGGCGTGGGCATCGCTGACGTGATGTGCGGCATGTACGCGACCGTCGGTATTCTGGCCTCGCTACGTCACCGGGATCAAACAGGTGAGGGCCAGCAGATCGACCTTGCGCTGGTCGACGCGCAAATTGCGTGGCTGATCAATGAGGGCGTGAATTACCTGACCTCTGGCAACGTCCCTCAACGGCGCGGAAATGGGCACCCGAATATCGTGCCCTATGACGTCTATCAAACGGCGGACGGGCACGTGATCCTGGCGGTTGGCAACGACAGCCAATTTAGACGGTTCTGTGACTTCATCGGGCAGCCTGCCCTAGCGGACGATCCCCGTTTTGCGACCAACCCATCACGTCTGGAACATCGTGATGCGCTGAATGTAATTCTGCGCCCAGCCGTGCAAAACTATGACACTGAAACCGTCATTGCCGAGCTTGAGGCGCGCAAAGTGCCTGTGGGCCCGGTGCAGACGTTGGATCAGGTTTTTGCCACCGATCAGGTCGCCGCAAGGCAGATGCAGATCGCCATGCAAGCCGACCCGGCACAGGTGAATCTGATCGGAAATCCGCTGAAACTGTCCAAAACGCCTGTAACATATCGCAGTGCTCCACCGACCTTTGGCGCGGACACTCAGGCCGTTCTGAACGCCGAAAACCCGTTTGAAGACTGAAACACAATGCCTAATTCGGCGGCATGTTGCTGAAACATGCCGTTGAATCGGCGGTTTTTTTCACGTTTTGCACACACAGCATTTCACCAATTCGAGAGGTCGGTCGATACTGATACGACCCGACTAGAGTCTCTGGTAAGTCGAATATTGTACTAATTCTCACACGGATCGGACCACGAGCATGAAACAAGACGTTTTCGGACAGATGAACACCCTGAGCCATTCGGCAAGCGCCGAGGCCTGGGATGGCGTGCTGCTCGGGTTCATGGCGCATGCGGCGGTGACGCCTCAGCATCTGGGAAAAGTCTTAGAGCTTGAGCCCGATTTTGTCCTGGGCCATGCGATCAAAGGTCTGTTCATGGTTCTGCTGGGCCGCCGCGAGATGATGCCAGTCGCCATCGAAGCTCTGGCCGCGGCCAATGCCGCAATGGAGCGTCAACCGGTAACCTCACGCGAACGCCTTTATGTACAAGCGCTGGAGCTGTATCTGTCCGATCTGCCCTCGCAAGCCGTTCAGAAGTTCGAGGAAATCCTGCGCGCCCATCCGCAAGACTCGCTGGCGATGAAGCTTAGCCATGCCACCCGCTTTGTTCTGGGCGACGCCGAAGGCATGCGTCGCTCGATCGAACGTGTGATGCCGGCGTATGAGCCTGATCACGCGGGCCGTGGATATCTGTTGGGCTGCCATTCTTTCGCGCTGGAAGAAACCGGCGCCTATGAGAAGGCCGAGATTGCAGGCCGTCAGGCGCTGTGGATGGTGTCAGATGACGCATGGGGCCTACACGCGGTGGCCCACGTGCATGAGATGACCGGTAACGCACAGTTGGGTCTGGATTGGCTGGCCCGGCGCGAGGACGCTTGGGCGCATTGCAACAACTTCCGCTATCACGTCTGGTGGCACAAAGCGCTGATGCATCTGGATCTGGGGCAGGTCGATCAGGTGATGGAGCTTTATGACAACTACATCCGTCAGGACAAAACCGACGATTACCGCGATATCTCGAACGCGACCTCGTTGTTGTCCCGTCTGGAGCTTGAGGGGGTAAATGTCGGCAATCGTTGGGAAGAACTGGCCGACCTGAGCGCCAATCGCACCGAAGACGGCTGCCTGATCTTTGCCGACCTGCACTATCTCCTGGCCCTCACTGGCGATAACCGGGACGAGGCGACCGGAAAGATGCTGAAACGCATCCAGAAAGACGCCCAGCGTAATCAGGGCGACACCCCGATCCGCATGTCCGATCCGGGCGTTGCAGCAGCCAAAGGGTTGGAAGCATTTGGCGACGGCCTGTACGGCCAAGCCTTTGATTTCCTTTCTACAGCACGTGACGGAATGCAACTTGCAGGTGGCAGTCACGCGCAACGTGATGTATTCGAGCGCATCACAATTGATTCCGGCCTGCGCGCCGGGCGTCTGGATGCAGTCGAGCGCATCCTGGATGACCGCCGCGCAAAACGAGCCGGTGGCGAGGACAATTACGCCCTTGCGCGCCGCGCATTGATCGACGCGGCACGCGATGACGGAGACGCACAAAGCGTTCCGGCTGAATAACAAAAACAAAAAGACCAAAGAAGGACAGAACACGTATGGCGACAGCATCGCCCGCTTCTGATTTTGCGCCTGTGGCAGCTCAAGTAGCCGCCCCTGCCCGCGTGCGCGACCCACGGCTGGATTTCTATCGCGGCATCGCGATGTTCATCATCCTGATCGCACACATCCCGAACGACCCCTGGGCTAGATGGATTCCAGCGCGGTTCGGCTATTCGGATGCAACCGAGATTTTCGTATTCTGCTCGGGGATGGCCTCGGCCATTGCGTTTGGTGGGGCCTTTGCCCGCAAGGGTTGGTGGATGGGAACGGCTCGCGTGGCGTTCCGCATCTGGCAGGTCTACTGGGCGCATATCTGCCTGTTCTTCTTTGTGGCCATGTCGATGGCGGCGCTGGACCAGACAGGTTTCTTCGAGAAAACATATATTTCCTCGCTGAACCTCCAGCATTTCTTCAACGATCCTGCGCCACAGATGGTCGGTCTGTTCACGCTGACATACGTGCCGAACTACTTTGACATCCTGCCAATGTATCTGGTGGTTTTGGCGCTGATGCCCGTTTACATGGGCCTATACCGCGTCGGGTTCTGGGCCGTGGCCGCCACTTCGATTGCGATTTGGCTGGTGGCACAAACTGGCGCGCTGGCCCTACCGGCCGAGCCTTGGTCGGACCGTCAGTGGTTCTTCAACCCCTTCGGCTGGCAGTTGCTGTTCTTTACCGGCTTTGCCTTCATGCGCGGGTGGATCCCTGCCCCGCCCGTATCGAAAACCCTGATCTGGGCTGCCGTGCTGTTCCTGATCCTGTCGGCCCCGTTTGGATCTTGGAAGGTCTTTACCTGGATCAACAATGCCGCGCCTGAATTGGGTGCCGTGCTGCGCAAGGGCTGGCACTTGACCTCGGAACTGCGGGGCAAGACCGAGTTTGGCCTGCTGCGCTATGTTCACTTCCTCTCACTGGCCTATCTGGGCTGGGTTGTCGCGGGTGAGCATGGCCATCGCCTGATCGCAACCGGTCAGGGTGCAGCCGCGAAAGTTTGGGAATTCCTGCTGACCGTCATCACCAAGGTCGGGCAGCAATCGCTGGCGGTCTTCGTCTTTTCCATGGCAGCAGCGCGCCTGATCGGCGTTGGACTGGACCTGAGTGGGCGGGATGTTGCCAGCGTCTTCATCGCCAACATGATTGGCTTTGCCATGATCATCGGCGTGGCCTATCTGGCCGGTTGGTTCAAGTCACAGCCTTGGAAGTCTAAAAAATGAATTTCACACGTCGCGCATTTCTGGCCTCAACTTCGGCGCTTGCTTTCGCTCCGGCCACCTTTGCTGCCGGTGGCGAGGTCCCCTTTGACCGCAACGATGTGATCGCGCTGGCCCGTGAACTGGCCAGCCAACCCTATGCCGAGCGTGAAATGGTTCCGCAGGAATGGCAGGACCTGACGTATCAACAGTATCGCTCGATCCGATTCCGGCTGGACCGTGCGCTGTGGTATGAAACCCAGACGCCGTTCAACGTAGATTTCTTTACGCCAGGCCTGTACTTCCCGCGCACTGTTAAGGTTTCAACGGTCGAGGACGGGATGACCACCCCGGTTACGTTCGATCTGTCGATGTTCGACAAATCCGAAGACGTGCCGACCCTGCCCATCGACGACACGCTGGGGTTCTCTGGCTTGCGCCTGCGCACCGAAATGCACCGCCCCGGTAAGACCGATGAGTTCTGCGTCTGGCAAGGCGCCAGCTATTTCCGCGCCATTGGTCTGCACGAGGTTTACGGGCTGTCCGCGCGTGGTCTGGCCCTAAAAACAGGGGACCCGGATGGTGAGGAATTTCCCGAATTCATCCGCTTTTGGCTGGAACGACCCAAACCCGGCCAGCGCAACATGGTCGTCCACGCGCTGATGGACAGCCCCAGCGTGACCGGGGCTTATCGGTTCAACGTCACCGCCGGGGCCGACTGCATCATGGATGTCGAAGCAACGCTCTTCCCCCGAGAAGAGCTGCCCCATGTGGGTATCGCGCCCGGCACTTCGATGTTCCTGTTCGACCAGACCAACCACAGCCGGTTTGACGATTTCCGCCCCGCCGTTCATGACAGCGATGGCTTGATGGTTCGCAATGGCGCGGGTGAGGTGCTGTGGCGGCCTTTGGCCAACCCTACCCGCCTGCAGATTTCGTCGTTCGTGGATACGAACCCACGCGGCTTTGGCCTGATGCAGCGGAAACGCAAGTTCTCGGACTATGCGGATCTTGAGGCGAATTATCACAAGCGCCCCGGCCTGTGGGTGGAACCAAAGGGCGATTGGGGTAAAGGCACCGTGACGCTGGTGGAGATTCCGGCGGATCAGGAAATCTACGACAACATCGTCGCCTATTGGCGCCCGGCCGAGCCCTATGCCGCCGGCAGCCAGATCGACATGTCCTATCGTTTGATCTGGGGCGAAGAACCCCAGCGCACGCCCATGCCACGGGTGATCAACACCGCGATGGGCGACAATACCTTCGGCGACGGACGTCTGGCAGTAATCGATTTTGAGGCCTCCGACCTGTTCGATGACCCCGAAGCGATGACTATTTTTGTGGACTCACCCCATGCCGAGACCTCAGACGGCGTGCTGCAACGCAATCCCGATACCGGCGGCTTGCGGCTGGCATTCTCGTTCCAGCCGGGCGAGCGGAACCACGTGGAGCTGCGCGCGCAGCTTCTGAAGGACAAACAGCCAGCCTCTGAGGTGTGGCTCTACCGTTGGACCTCATGAGCCGCGATCTGCATATCATGCCGTCTGAGGCCCCTCTGGCGATGCCCGCGCAGGATTTCAGCGCCGGGTTTCGGGATGCACAGGTACCGAATGGCAAGCGCGCCTCGGCCGGGTTCTGGCGCGCGCTGGCCTTTTCGCCTGCGATGGCGGCCACTCTGGGGCTGCTTTGGGTGATGTCCGACTGGTTCGGGGCCGAAGGGATCAACCTGATCGAAGGCATCCTGCTGGCGTTGATCTCGTTTAACTTTTTCTGGATTTCTTTCACGGTCTGCACCGTGCTCCTGGGCATGGTATCCTTGTCGCGGCAGGAACAGCCCAAACGCGAAGGCCGCCCTCAGCCCCTGCGCGTGGCGCTCTTGACGCCCGTCTACAACGAGGTGCCGTGGAACGTGCTGGGCAATGCCCGCACCATGCAGGAGGATCTGAGTAAGCGCGGTGGTCAGCATCACTATGCCATGTTCATCCTATCCGACACGCGCGACCCCGAGATCGCCGCGCAGGAACAAGACAGCGTCGAGGCGCTGCGCACAACCCTAGCGCCGGGACTTGAGCTGTATTACCGCCGTCGTCCTGAAAACACTGACCGCAAAGTGGGCAATATCGCCGATTGGGTCAGCCGCTGGGGGGCTGATTGGGATGCGATGCTGGTGTTGGACGCCGACAGTCTGATGACCGGCCGTGCCATCACCCGCCTAACCGACGCCTTGGCGCGTGACCCCGGAGCCGGTCTGATCCAGAGCTACCCGCAGCTGATCGGCGCGCAATCGGTCTTTGCCCGGATGCAGCAATTTGCCAACGGCGTCTACGGCATCGCCTTTGCCGAAGGTCTGGCCCGTTGGTGCGGGCAAGAAGGCAATTATTGGGGCCACAACGCCATCATCCGCACCCGTGCCTTTGCTTCCAGCGCGGGGCTGCCCAAGCTGCGCGCCTTCAATGGTCAGGAAAAGCTGATCATGAGCCACGATTTTGTTGAGGCCGGACTACTGCGCCGCGCCGGGTGGGCCGTGCGGTTTCTGCCACGCATTCGCGGGTCGTATGAAGAGACGCCCCCTACGCTGATCGACCACGCGCTGCGGGACCGGCGCTGGTGTCAGGGCAATCTGCAACACCTGAAACTGCTGGGCTCGACCGGGTTCCGCGCGGTGTCCCGCTTCCACATGTTCCATGGTGCGGTCGGGTATCTGATGTCGCCCTTGTGGTTTGCTCTGCTGGTTATGTGGGCGCTGATCGGTCAGGGTGAGGACGCCTCGGTCCTGTATTATTTCAGCCCCGACAATCCACTGTTCCCGCAATGGCCCGAGATGTCGGAAACCCGCCATGTGCTGATCATTCTCGTTATGTATGCCATGTTGCTGGCCCCCAAGGTGCTGGGCGTTCTGGCCCTGCCGCTCAGCGGTGTGCGCTATTCGGATTTTGGCGGCGGCTTCAAATTCCTGACTTCGTTTTTGTCCGAGGTCATTCTGTCGATCCTCTACGCGCCAATCCTGATGGTGCAACAGATGATCGCTGTGTTCCGCACCGCATTCGGTGTGCAAAAGGGCTGGTCCCCACAGGCGCGCGACGGGGGCAGCTATGGGCTGCGCACTCTGATCCTGTGCCATGCTCTGGAAACCGTCAGCGGCGTAGCGTTGAGTGTCGGCATCCTGTCCGGGCTGGTCTCGGTCTGGCTGGCCCCGATAGCGATCAGCCTGGCCTTCGCGATCCCGCTTTCTGCACTCAGCGGAGTGTCTTCGGGCCCTGCGCGCCGCATGGTCGGGATGAAAGAGGATGTTAAGGAACCCGCGATCACACGCTCGGCCCGCCGTCACAGAGACGAGTTGAAGCGCTTGATCGAAGGTAAAGGCGTGATGACCCCGGCAGAGTGATCAGCCGCCGGGCAGGCCTTCGTACCAGTCCACCATCATGTCCGCCCACCCTTTGGGCACTGTGTGCCCTCCAGGGAACAGCGCAAACTCCAGTGCACTGCCATCTGCACAGCCGCTCCAATACCGGCGCATAAAAGGGCCGGTCGTCGAAAACCCGCTGGGTTTGGTGTCGACGCAGCCATTGGCGATGCGCCAGATTTCCAGCCCGGCAAAGATATCGCCCTGATGGAACCGGCCACCGCCCAGCAAACGCCCTTCGAGCGGGACCACATTGTCGGTCCAGCCATGGGTGTGAAACATACGGATCGGCCCTTCGCAGGCCTCAGGGTGAGGTCGCCAGAACCCGCCTGATACGGGCACATAAGCCGAAAACGTATCGGGCGCATCGCAGGCCAGATAGTTGACCATGAACCCACCGGCCGAGAAACCACCCAGAATAACGCGCTCGGCATCAATCCCGAACTTGTCAGCGGCGTCCTGAACGACCTCGGTCAGGAAGGCGGTTTCATCCCTGTCGCCTAAGCCGGGGTAGAAGTTCCAGCTTTTGACACCGGGGCGATTGGCGCGCTCAAGCCCCTCGGGCGCCATCACCGCATAGCCTCGCGACAACAAGGGTTTGACCATGCCGCGGTTCTTCATCGTACCGGTTCCGCTGCCGCCATAGCCGTGCAGGAAAACTACCAGCGGCGGATTTTCCGCCTTAGGCAGTTCGATATGGTATTCGCCCATTTCAGTGCTACAGGCACCATCCTGATCAGCGCAGGCGGCATGGGCCGACTGCCCGGCGATTGCGGCCACGACAGCCAGCATGGCGGCGCGGATCATTGAACGGCCTCCTCATAAGTTCCAACCGGCAACCCCGACCGGACCCAACCGGGCCCTGCGGCCGAGCCTAGCATCCCTTCGGGTACATCGATGATATTGGTAAAGCCTGCTTCGCTCAGCCGGTTGCTGAGCCGCGCGGACCGAACCCCGCGCGCGCAGATCAGAGCAATAGGCGCAGACCTGTCGCCGTCGGTCAGTTGATCCAGCGCCTGAACAAAATCATCACGGCGCATGTCCAATGGATAGGCACCCTCACCCACGCCTGTCGCATCCCACTCGCGCGGGGTTCGAATATCCAGCAACAGCACGTCGCCCGACACGGCCTGTTCATGCGCCGCCTGCACACTGAGATGCCCACCCGCATAGCTGGGCGGGATCAACCGGTATTCCCGGATCGCAAAACCCGCTGCAACGGCGGCCCCGCCGCCGAAAAGAATCCACCTGCGGGTGCGGATCGTCTTGTCTGGCACGTCGTGCCCTCCTGTGTGGTCAGATACGTATTACCATATTGAACACCGCAAATCCGCGTTCAATTCAGAGAGCCGGATCAAGTTCATGTCAGGATTTTTTCAAAAACCGCAATTTGGCGACATCAGTAGGTCAAACAGCGGTACTTGCAATAGCTGGACAGTTCGAAAATTATCCTTACAAAATCAGGGTTATCTTGACCGCCCAGACCGGAGTATCGCACTTGTCCCTATTCCTCATCGCGGCCCTTCCCTTTCTTGGCGCTGTATTTCCAGCTCTACTGATCAGGGCAGGACGAAATGCAGCTGCTTCGGCTGCGGGCCTCACCACATTCCTGGCACTGATGGGCGTCTTGATCCATATCCCCACGATCATGCGCGGCGAGGTCGTGACCGCCCGGTTCGACTGGATCCCCATCCTGGGTCTGAACGCGAATTTCATGATGGACGGGCTGAGTTTTCTGTTTGCCCTGCTGATCTTGGGGATCGGACTGCTGATCATCCTCTATGCGCGGTTCTACCTGTCGCGCGAGGACCCGATGGGACAGTTTTACACCTATCTGCTGCTGTTTCAGGGCGCGATGGTGGGGATCGTTCTGTCTGACAACGTTTTACTTCTTCTTATTTTCTGGGAACTTACGTCTCTAAGCTCATTCTTGTTGATCGGCTATTGGAAACACCTGCCTGAGGGCCGTCAGGGCGCGCGCATGGCACTGGCCGTGACCGGTTCTGGCGGGCTGGCCATGATCGCGGGGATGCTGATTCTGGGCAATATCGTGGGGTCTTACGACCTGAGCGTAATCCTTCAGAACAAGGAGATGATTCAGGCGTCGCCCTATTATCTACCCGCTCTGATCCTGATCCTGCTGGGCTGTTTCACCAAGTCGGCGCAGTTCCCGTTCCACTTTTGGCTGCCGCACGCAATGGCGGCTCCGACACCTGTGTCGGCCTATCTGCACTCGGCAACCATGGTGAAGGCCGGGTTGTTCCTGATGGCGCGGATGTGGCCAGTTCTGGCGGGCACGGATGCGTGGTTCTATATCGTGGCGACCACCGGTTTGGTGACCATGTTGATCGGTGCGGTGATTGCGCTGTTCAAAGACGACCTCAAGGCGCTGCTGGCCTTTTCAACCGTGTCACATCTGGGCCTGATCACCATGCTGCTGGGCTTTGGCACCAAGTTTGCCGCTGTCGCCGCCGTGTTCCACATCATCAACCACGCGACATTCAAGGCTGCGCTGTTCATGACCGCCGGGATCGTCGATCACGAGACCGGAACCCGGGATATCAAAAAACTGGGCGGGCTGCGCCACCTGATGCCGATCAGCTTTACCATCGGCACTATCGCAGCGCTGTCCATGGCGGGTCTGCCGCCCCTGAACGGGTTCCTGTCGAAAGAGATGATGCTGGAAGAAACCGTCCACACCACCTGGCTGCATTCGCACTATCTGGTGCCGGGTCTAGCCCTGTTGGCTGCAGTGTTCTCGGCAGCCTATTCATTCCGCTTCATCAGCCACGTGTTTCTTGGCCCCGAGCGTCACGACTATCCGCATCATCCGCATGACCCCCCGGTCGGGCTGTGGCTGGCCCCGGCGTTTCTGGTCGTGCTGGTCGTGCTCATCGGCCTTTATTCCAACGCTATCGTCGGCCCGCTGGTCGCGGTTGTGTCGGATGCGGTCTATGGCGGTGGCAAGCCGCCCTATTACTCGCTGAAACTGTGGCACGGGTTTACGCCCGCGCTTTACATGTCGGTTGTCGCCACACTGGGTGGCCTGTTCCTGCTGTCCCAGCACCGCCGGGGTGAGCAATTCTGGAACGCCCTGCCCCGCCCCGAGGCGAAAACCATATTCGAGGCCGTGATCAGTGCGCTGACTTCGGCAAGCCGCTGGATCACCGACACACTGCATAATGGCGTGATCAGCCGCTATGCCATCATCCTGATCGCCTTTACCGTGGGGCTTGGGTACTACGCCTATGCGACCGGTTCTATCGGCGCGCAGACGCGCGATCCCCTGCCGCTGCAGGTGATCCCAGTGATCGGCTGGATTTGTCTGGTGGGAGCCACCCTGGCCATCATGTGGTTCCACCGCAACCGCCTATTGTCGCTTGTATTGATCGGTGTCGTTGGTCTGATCGTTTCGATGGCCTTCAACTATCTGTCGGCCCCCGACCTTGCGCTGACCCAGATCTCGGTCGAGGTGGTAACGATGATCCTGTTGCTGCTGTCGCTGAACTTTCTGCCCACCGATACGCCTTGGGACAGCAGCGCCGCGCGGCGCTGGCGGGATGCAGCGATCTCGGTCGTAGCGGGGATCGGATCCGGTGCCCTGATCTATGCGCTGATGTTGCGGGATTTTGCCTTCCCCACGATCTCGGATTTCCACCTGGCCAATTCGTATAAGGGCGGAGGCGGCACCAATGTGGTGAACGTAATCCTCGTGGACTTCCGAGGCTTTGATACATTCGGCGAGATTATCGTGCTGGGCATCGCCGCCCTGATCATCTTTGCCCTGACCGAGTCCGTTCTGGGCACGAATGTGCGCGCCTATCTGCTGAACCGCAAACCACATTGGCCACAGTCGGGGGACTCGCATCCGCTGATGATGGTCGTCGTGACCCGGATGATGATGCCGATCGCGCTGATGGTGGGAGCATACATCTTTTTCCGTGGGCACAATCAGCCCGGCGGCGGGTTCATCGCCGGTCTGATTGTCGCCATTGCCTATCTGATGCAATACATGGCCAGCGGCTATACCTGGGCCATTGAACGGCAGAGGTTCTACTACCATGGGTCTATCGGGTGGGGCGTGCTGATCGCCGCTGCAACAGGGATCGGTGCATGGTTCAATGAGCGTCCGTTCCTGACCAGCGATTTCGGTTATATCCACTGGCCGCCGCTGGAAGAGTTCGAATGGGCCACAGCTATCCTGTTTGACACTGGCGTGTTCCTCGCCGTGCTTGGCGCGGTGATGCTGGCGCTGGACAGCCTGTCGCGCTTTGCGTGGCAGCCGGGCATGGCGCAGGAATTCCCGATGGATATCAACCCGCTGCGGGACCGCGACACAAAAGACGATAACGAGAAGGAGCAGGCCTGATGGAAGCGCTCGTAGCCTCAGCCGTAGGCGTCATGACCGCTGCCGGGATCTTCCTGATCCTGCGCCGCCGAACCTTTCCCGTCATCCTGGGCCTTTCCCTGCTGACCTATGCGGTGAACGTGTTCCTGTTTGCCACAGGCCGGTTGGCGTTGGATGCACCTGCGGTGCTGAACAAATACAAGGACGTGCCCTACACCGACCCGCTGCCGCAGGCGCTGGTGCTGACGGCCATCGTAATTTCGTTCGGGATGACGGCAGTGATCGTGATGATTGCCCTCTCGGCCTATCTGTCGGCCAAGGATGATCACATCGACATGCGTGGACAAAACAATACCGATGCGCCGGGAGAAGACGCATGAACCACTGGATCGTCGCTCCGATCGTTCTGCCCGCGATCCTGGCCCCGTTCATCATCATGGTCCTGCGCTATCATCTGGACCTGCAACGCATCTTCTCGGTCGCTGGTGTGGTGGGCCTATTGGGTATTGCCCTGACCATCACCGCGCAGGCCGCTGGCGGAGATATTCTGGTCTATGAGTTGGGCAACTGGCCTGCGCCATTCGGCATCGTTTTGGTACTGGACCGGCTTTCTGCGATGATGGTGCTACTGACCGCGCTGTTGGCCCTGCCTATCGTGCTCTACGCCATCGCCTCGGGCTGGGACGACCGGGGCAAACATTTCCACGCCCTGTTTCACTTCCAGCTCATGGGTGTGTGCGGAGCCTTCCTGACAGGCGACGCCTTTAACCTTTTCGTGTTTTTCGAGGTGCTGCTGATCGCCTCATACGGATTGATGACGCATGGAGGCGGCGCAACCCGCCTGAAAGCAGGCGTGCAATATGTGGCCTATAACCTGCTGGGCTCTACCCTGTTTCTGTTTGCTCTGGGTACGCTTTATGCCGTCACAGGCACGCTGAACATGGCCGATATGGCGGTGCGCGTGGCTGAACTGCCTGCCGAAGATACGGCCTTGCTGCGGGTCGGCGCAGTGCTGCTTCTACTGGTCTTTTGTATCAAGGCCGCCGTTCTTCCGCTGCACTTCTGGTTGCCTGCCAGCTATGCCAACGCGCCGTTACCGGTGGCCGCACTGTTTGCGATCATGACCAAGGTTGGGGCCTATTCGATCCTGCGGATGTACACGCTGGGCTTCGGTCCCGAGGTTGAGGCCACCCAAGGCCTGGTGGGCTCTTGGCTGCAACCAGCGGCTCTGGTGACACTGGCCATTGGAACCATCGGCATTTTGGGCGCACAGCATATCGCGCGGATGGTGGCGTTCTGCGCCATCGCCTCGATGGGGACATTGTTGATCGCAATCTCTTTGTTTACCGAGACCGCTACGGCTGCGGCGCTGTATTACATCTACCACTCGACCCTTGCCACGGCGCTGCTGTTCCTGATCGCGGATATGGTGGTCGAACGCCGCGGCGGGTCCATCGCTCCCACCGCGCCGATGCCGCAGGGCGGGCTGATCTCGGCCCTGTTCTTTGTAGGGGCCATCGCCCTGGCTGGGATGCCACCCCTGTCAGGCTTTATCGGCAAGTTGCTGGTGCTGGATGCCGCGCGAGATGCGCCTGACGCCAACGCGATCTGGGCGGTTGTCCTGATCGGGTCCTTCGTGACAATCGTCGGTTTGGCCCGCGCGGGTACGGTAATCTTCTGGAAAAGCCACGACATCCAGCACAATCCTGCAACCGACCTTGAAAAAGAAGAAGAGGCGCTGGCCAGCCCTGCCCCCGAGCCCCACCCCGGACTGGCCTTTACATCGGTCTTTGCGGCAGTTCTGGGTCTGGTCCTGCTGACACTCTTTGCGGGTCCGGCGCTGAAATATGCCAGCAACACGGCTGAGCAGCTCTTTACCCCAGAAAACTATATCGCTGCCGTATTGGGAGAGAACGGATGATCAGATTGCTGCACCGGATATTCCCGCACCCGCACCTGACCTTCCTGCTGACGGTGGTTTGGGTGCTGCTGGCCAATACCGGCTCGCTCAACTCGGTGGTGTTCGGGTTGTTGTTGGGGATCATCATCCCCTTTGTCACGCAACCCTATTGGCCCGACCGGCCGAAACTGCGCAACTGGCCGATGATCGCCGAATACATGCTGGTCGTGCTGTGGGACATCGTGATCGCCAATATAACCGTGGCCAGGATCATCCTGTTCAAACGCGATGCCGACCGGCAACCCAACTGGGTCTCGATCCCATTGGAACTGCGCACCCCCGAGGCGATCACCGTTCTGGCCGGAACAATCACCATGACGCCCGGCACAGTCAGCTGTGATCTGTCCGCACAAGGCCATAACTTGCTGGTTCACTGCCTCGACGCCCCCGACCCCGAGGCGGTACGTGACGAGATCAAGCAACGCTATGAGCGCCGCCTGAAGGAGATTTTCGAATGATTGTCACCTATGCCATCTGGTTCGCTTTCGCCTGTTTCGGCGCGGCGATCATGCTGTGTCTCTACCGGATCATCTCGGCCGAGGGGGTCGGCACCCGCGTTCTGGCGCTGGACACGATGGTGATCAATACCATCGCGCTGATGATCCTGTACGGGCTTGCATTGGGGACCGAGATCTTTTTCGAGTCCGCCATGATCATTGCCATGCTGGGTTTTGTCTCGACCGTAGCCTATGCGCGCTTCATGCTGCGCGGCAATATCATCGAGTGAGGGCGGCATGACGATTATCTTCGAAATTCTGATTGCTTTCTTTCTGGTCGTTTCTGGCATCTTCGGCTTTGTCGGGTCCTATGGGATGATCAAGCTGAAGGACCCGATGTCGCGCCTGCATGCACCCACTAAGGCCACCACGCTGGGCGTAGGCGGGGTGCTGCTGGCGTCGATCGGCCATTCGGTTCTGCTCGAAGGCAAGCTCTCGCTGCACGAGCTTCTGATCACACTCTTTTTGTTCCTGACCGCGCCGATCACGGCCCTGTTCATTGCCAAATGGCATATTCATCGCCATGAAAAGCCAAGCGATCTGCCGGATGCGGGCGAGGATGAGCTTTGGGCCACCCACGCGGTCGAGCAGGTCGAGGACGTCCCTGACCACACAGCGAACTGACCCTGATGCATACTTCTCCGCTGCCCCTGACCCGCGATCTGGTTCTTGTCGGCGGCGGCCATACGCACGCGCTGCTGCTGCGCAAATGGGGGATGAACCCCTTGCCCGGCGCACGCGTGACCGTGATCAACCCCGGCCCCACCGCGCCGTATTCCGGCATGTTGCCGGGGTTTGTGGCCGGGCATTACCAACGCGCAGAACTGGATATTGATCTGGTGAGGCTGGCCCGGTTCGCTGGCGCGCGGGTCATTTTGGGCAAGGTCGAGGGAATTGATCTGGATACCCGTTGCGTGCGCGTACCAGGCCGCCCTCCCGTGGCGTTTGACGTGGCCTCGGTTAACATTGGCATCACCTCGGACATGCCCGCCCTGCCCGGATTTTCTGATCACGCGGTGCCCGCTAAACCTCTGGGTCCGTTTGCCGCCAGATGGGGCGAATATCTTGAACGCACGGGCCCTGCTTGGGTCGTTGTGATTGGCGGCGGAGTGGCCGGGGTTGAGTTGGTGATGGCCATGGCCCACGCCCTGCGCGCCAAGGGACGTGTGGCGCAGGTCACGTTGATCGACAATGCGCAGGCGTTGACGGCGACAGCGGACAAGGCCGCTGCAACCATCCGCAAGGCCATGGAGGGGCTTGGGGTTGACGTGATCGAAGGCGCGACCATTGCAAAGATCACCAGCGAAACCGTCGTGCTGGAAGATGGCCGCCAAATCCCTGCCAGTTTCGTGACAGGCGCAGCCGGAGCGCGCCCTTATGCCTGGATGGCCGATACCGGGCTGGAGATGCAGGATGGTTTTATCCGGGTGAACGGCTTCCTCCAGTCCAGCGATTCCGCGATTTTCGCCGCCGGAGATTGCGCGCATCTGTCCGAAAACCCGCGCCCCAAAGCGGGCGTTTACGCGGTGCGCGAGGCACCGATCCTGTTCAACAACCTGCGGGCTATGTTGGGGGCGGGCCGAATGCGCCGGTATCAGCCGCAGAAAGACTATTTGAAACTAGTCTCGCTGGGCGAGAAGTCAGCCTTGGGCGAGCGCCTCGGAACATCGTTCAGTGGCCCTTTGATGTGGCGTTGGAAAAACCACATTGATCAGACCTTTATGAACAAGTTTCGCCACCTGCCCCAGAAGGAACCGCCTGCAGTGCCGCGACTTCACGCCAGCGGTCTACATGAAGCGTTGGGCAACAAACCCATGTGTGGCGGCTGCGGTGCCAAAGTCGGGCACGGTGCGCTGCACGCTGCATTGAAACACCTGCCCGAGGTACAACGAGAGGACATCCACTCCCTGCCCGGCGACGATGCCGCCCTGGTTCATACTGGTGGCGTGCGGCAGGTCATCACCTCGGACCATCTGCGAAGCGTCTCAGATGATCCAGTACTGATGACACGCATCGCCGCAGTTCATACCTTGGGCGATATCTGGGCAATGGGCGCTACGCCACAGGCCGCTACAGCGACCATCATCCTACCCCGCATGACGCCTGAATTGCAGCGCAGAACGATGGCCGAGATCATGGCAACCGCCAGCGAGGTCATCCGCGAAGCCGGGGCCGAGATCGTGGGCGGTCATAGCTCGATGGGGGATGAGATGACCATCGGGTTCACCCTGACCGGACTGTGCTCGCGCGCGCCGATCACCCTGTCCGGGGCGCATACGGGCGATGCTTTGATCCTGACCAAACCCTTGGGCAGCGGCGTTCTAATGGCTGCTGAAATGGCCGGCCAAGCCGACGGGGGCTGGATCACCAAAGCCTATGAACAGATGACCCACCCGCAAGCCGAAGCGTCTCGGATTCTGGCCGATGCCCACGCGATGACGGATGTCACCGGGTTTGGGCTGGCGGGGCATCTCATGGGCATGTGTCAGGCCTCGGGCTGTGGCGCAACGCTGGATCTGGATGCGATTCCATTGATGACCGGCGCGCTCGACTTGGCCAAGCTGGGGGTCCGGTCCACGATTTTCGACGAAAATCGTTCCATCGCACTGGATCTGCCATCCGGTGGAAAGGCCGATCTGTTGTTCGATCCGCAAACCGCAGGTGGGCTTTTGGCCGCGGTCGCGGCGGATCAGGCCCACAGTCTTTGCGAACGGTTGCACAAAGCGGGATATCCGGCGGTGGTGATCGGCCATATGACCGAAGCCGCAGGGCTGCGCCTTCAGGACTGATCCAGAACCGTCTGCACCTGAGAAGCGACCTGCTCCAACCCCTTGGCATCCAGCGTCGGCACATCAACCCGCGCAATCACATCCGCCTTCCGGGCACGGCTGGATTTCGCATAGGCCGGGTCATAGTGTTGCTGCATCAAAGCCTGCGTCAACGCCAGCTTGTCGCCCGCCTCGATCAGGGTAAGCCAACCGTCGACCACCTCATGCCCGCGATGAGACCGGAGCGGAAACAGCCTGTCCCGCAATCGAGCTGTGTCAGATAAAATATCATCATAGGCCCGCACCAGATAAGCTGAGCGCGCCTCAAGCGGTGCGCAGATGTGAATGCGCGGCGCGGCACATAATGCGGTCCACAGTGAGGGCGGCAGGATCAAAGACCCGATCTTGGAAGATTCCGCCTCGACCACCACGGGATGTGCGGGATCAAGGGCGCAGAGCGCCGCCGCAAGCGCCGATTCAAATGCTTTCTGACTAGGTTGACCCCCGGGCTGTTCCCCAAGTAGCGAGCCGCGGTGATTGGCCAACCCTTCCAGGTCCAGCACCTGAACACCACGGGTGTTCAGGCGGGTCAACAATTCCGTCTTGGCAGTTCCGGTGTAGCCATCCAGCGCGAAGAGACGATGCGGCAGAGGGTCCTCGTAGAGATACCGGTTCACCAACCGGCGATAGGTGCGATAGCCGCCCTCGACCACTTCGGCCCGCCAACCGATCTGTTGCAGCATCCAGGTGAACGAGCCTGAACGCTGACCACCACGCCAGCAATAGACCAGAGGTTTCCACCCGCCCTCATGATGCGACAGGTTGTTTTCGATATGGTTGGCAGCATTGCGAAACACCAACGCCGCCCCTAGTTTGCGGGCCAGAAACGGGCTTTCTTGCACATAGATCGTCCCGACCCGCGCGCGTTCTTCATTGTCCAAAACCGGCAAGCTGATCGCACCTGGAAGGTGATCTTCGGCATATTCTGCGGGGCTGCGCACGTCGATCACGGTGTCAAACCCATGCGCATACAGGTCAGGCAAGCTGGAGAATTTCAGAACCATGCCAACCGTCTATCCCGCACAGGCTGGTTTGAAAAGAAGAACGCTTAACCAGCGACGGACTCGATCAGGCTCGCTCCGCTGGCTCGGTTCGAGTTCACGGCAGGATCGACGCGATGATAGCTCAGTAAGCCCTCTGGCCCCGGCACCATCAGACGGGCGGCCCCTTTCCCAGCCTCACCCAGCCACAAGGGCCAGTCCTGTGGCTCAAGGATCAGCGGCATTCGATGGTGGATCGCACCCAGAGTGTCATTGGCCGAGGTCGTGACGATGGCGCAGGTCGGCTGCCGGGCTTCCTCAGCGCCCCAGTTCTGCCAGACACCGGCAAAGGCGATGGGCGCATGATCGAGGCGATGAATATACCATGGCAACCTGTTGCCTTTTTCGGTCTTGGTCCATTCAAAAAACCCCGTCGCCACGATCAGACAGCGCCTTTCGCGGCAGGCCGCGCGAAAGGCCGGTTTCTCGGCCAAGGTCTCGGCCCGCGCGTTGATCAGCAGGGGCCCAGCAGTTTCGGTCTTGTACCAATGTGGCAGGAACCCCCAGCGCATCGGATCCAGGGTCCGCCCGTTTTCGCTCGCGCGCACCACATGTACTTGATTTGTGGGACAAACATTGAAATTGGGCACAATTGGCAAGCTGTTGGACGGACGCGCGGCGAAAAGCTGAGCCATCGCATCATTGGGAAGAGTTATTGCAAACCGTCCGCACATGGGTAATGAACCACCTATATTTCCTTCTTACAGGCGCCAGGTCATATGCAAAATCAATCAGCGAAAACTTTGAAAAGCAAGGCATTGTCGGCGCTGGAGACCGGCAAGCTTCAGCAGGCGTTGAAGAAGGCGCAGCTGGGATTGAAGAAGTTTCCCAAAGACAATGACTTCCACGCCATCGCGGGCTTTGTCCTGACCGAGATGCAGCAATACAAGAAGTCGATCCCGCATTTTGTAGAAGCTGCGCGGATGAAGCCTTCCGACCCGCAATTTGTTGAGAATCTGGCCAATGCCTTGATGCAAACCGGCCAGATTCCAAAGGCGCTGGAATATGCCGAACAGAAGCTTGAGATCTTTCCGAATAACAAAGAGCTCAACCGCGTTCTGGATGAGATTTATCTGAAGGGCAACAACTGGCGGCAGATCATTGATCACACAAGCAAAAGGCTGGCCGCGGACCCCGACAATGCCGACCTTCTTTCAACACGGGCGCGGGCCTATGGGCGCGTCGGTTTTGTCGAAGATAGTTCGAACGATATTGACCATGCCTACCGGATCGCACCGGAAAGCCACAAAATCGCGTTCCAAAAGGCCGTCAACCTGCATCAAGGCGGTGACAAGGCGGGAACCAAGGCTATTCTGGATCGAATTCTTAACGAAAACCCGGACCACATCAATTCGTTGCTGCAACTATCTACGATGGTAGGTGGTGCGGAAGCCGGAAGCTTGCTCAAAAACGTTGAAAGCGCAGTTGAGAGATCGGAACATAAGCTATCCGAATTGGAATTTGCCAAGGCGCATCTGACACACAAAATCGATGGCTTGGACGCGGCCATGCCGCAATTCGAAAAGGCCAACGCACTTCAGCACGATACCAACCCATACGACTTTGATGCTGAAGATCAAAAACTGGATATCGTCACAGGCCAGTTTTCTGAAGATAAGCGAACACAGGCAGATGACGTGAGCGAAGGCCCGCTGCCGATCTTCGTCGTCGGCCAACCGCGATCAGGCACAACCTTGATGGAAATGATGCTGAGTTCGGACCCCAACATTGCTGGCTGTGGTGAACTTATGCTCGGGTCCGACCTCTCGGTTAACTTCTGGCAAGGCCAAGATACCTTCGATACGACATCAGCCGCTCATTTCGCGCAGGAATTTCGCAAACTGATGCCTCCGATCCCTGAAGGGTCCATCGCCTTTGTCGACAAGATGCCGCATAACTTCCAGCGGGTGGGCTATTTGCTGTCGGCCTTCCCGAACGCACGTGTGATCAACATGCAGCGCGATCCACGCGATGTAGGGCTGTCAAAATGGATCCGACGCTTTCCCGCAGGCGGTATGCACTATGCGTCAAACCAAAAGGCTATTGCACACACGGCCAACCTGTACCGGCGCTATATGGCGCATTGGAAAAAAGTGTTCGGGGATCGCATCCTGACCATTCCTTACGAAAAACTCGTGGCCGATCCAGAGACCTACAGCAAGCAGGTCGCGGCATTCTGCGGCATCGACTGGTCCGAGGCGATGATGCATCCGGAAGAGAACAAAAAACAGGTTAGAACGGCCAGCATCGACCAGGTGCGCAACAAAATCTCCACCAAATCTGTCGGCGGATGGCGCAGCGTCAGGCACCATCTTCAGCCAATGCTTGATGGTATCGATCCCGCGCTTTGGCCTGAATACGAATTCGACTGATCCCAATAAAAAAAGGCCGCATCCGTACGATGCGGCCTATCAGTTTTCTGCACCTAAGGTGTCATTTCTGCTTAATGCGCCCGTCCAGATACGGGGTGTACGGCGCGTTGGCGGCCAGATATTCGGCCGTCACGTCAGCCAGGTCCGGGCCATAATCATAGGCGTTCTTGTCATCGCCTTCGAACATGTCATAGCCGTCGCCGCCATTACGGACATAGTTGTTGGTCACGACAAGATAGGTCGCCGCCGGGTCAATCGGCACAAAGCCCCCATCCTTGGCTACCATCACATCGCTGATACGCCCTTCGTTCGGCGCAACCGCAGGATCCCATGTGAAAGTCATACCGGCCACTTGCGGGAAACGGCCCTTAACCTCTTCCACCTGGCTCACACCGTTTTCCAGCGCATCAATGACGCCCTGACCGCTGATCTGGAAGGTCGAGAGCGTGTTCTGGAACGGCAGCACGGTCAGCACTTCGCCCATGGTCACGTCACCCGGATCAATCGAGGCACGCAAACCACCCGAGTTTGCAATTGCAATCTGCACACCCTGATCGGCAACACGGGCCAGCATGGCATCGGCTACAAGATTGCCCATCTGGCATTCTTGCACTCGGCAGACAGCGCGGTCGCCCTCAATCGCGTCAGCAGCACTTGCCACAACCTTGTTGCGAATCTCGTCCAGCGGCACGGCCAGTTCCGCGATGCGATCCAGCGCCGACTGATCCTCGGTCACAGTGTTGTCCATGATCAGCGGCTCACCCGCGGCCTCGACCACATTGCCGTCGTCATCGAAGGTCACGTTCAGCTCGCCAAGGAATTTGCCATAGGCATAGGCCTGAACGATCTGAACCCCGTTCACCACGGTTGGATAGGGACCCGCCGCCTTGTCCGAGACGTTGGACAGATACGTGTTGGAATGTCCCCCCACGATCACATCGACACCGGTTGTTTCACTGGCCACGCGTTGGTCCACGCCAAAGCCCGAATGGCTGAGTACGATGATCTTGTTCACCCCCTCGCCGGTCAGTCTGTCAACTTCGGCCTGCACCGCCGGGACCGGGTCCGAAAAGGTTATGTTCGGGCCGGGTGAGGCCAGATCATGGGTGTCTTCCGGGGTCAGGCCGATCAGGCCGATCTTCTCGCCGCCCACTTCAATCACGGTCGATTTCTTGATCTTGTCGGTCAGCAGCTCTTCGTCTTTGACATCGGCGTTCGACATCAGCACTGGAAAATCGACCGAGTCGATGAAACCGCGCAGAACCTCGGGCCCGTCGTCGAATTCGTGGTTGCCCACGGTCATCGCGTCATAACCCAGCTTGTTCATGAACTCAGCCGCGACCTTGCCCTTGTAATAGGTATAGAACAGGGACCCCTGAAATTGGTCTCCGCCATCCACAAGGATCGAGTTCTCGGCACGGCCACGGGCATCGTTCACTGCCGTTACCAAACGGGCCGAGCCACCAAAGCACTCGCCTTCGGCATTGTCTTCAGCGCTACAGCCGCTGTCATATTTGTTGATCGGCTCGAACCGGGCGTGGAAATCGTTGGTATGCAGGATCGTCAGCTTATATTCGGCTGCGGCCATGCCTGCTGTCAGGCCCAGAACGGCGACCGATGTCAGTAAGCGGGTGAACATGTTCAAACTCCCAATTGTTATTTGTCGTGATCGTGCGCCGTGCTGCGCAAAGAGTCAAAGGGGGAAATCCAGCTTGATTCTACCCGCCGTGCGGGGCATCACGGCCCCATGCTGATTTACAAGATTTTCCGGGCCGACGAATGGGCCGCGTTGCAGTCCGATGGGGCGACGGATGGTGCTCCGATTGATGTGGCGGATGGCTATGTCCATTTTTCGACGGCCGAGCAAGCAGCCGAGACAGCGGCCAAGCATTTCGCCGGGATCGACGGTCTGACCCTGTTGGCCTGCGACGCCGACGCGATGGGCGACGACCTGAAATGGGAGGTCTCGCGCGGGGGCGCGCTGTTTCCGCATCTCTACCGGCAGATCAGGATGACGGATGTGCATTGGGCCAAGCCTTTGCCTTTTGACGGACAGGCCCACCAGTTCCCCGAGGAGATGGAATGACCCGCTACATCGACCCTGAGCGTGCTCAGTTCGCGGCGTTCAAGGATCTGGACCGCGATCATCCGATCGAGATGCTTAATCTGGTGAAATTCCGCGCCAAGGCCGCGTACCCGGATGACCACGATCTGGCCGCTGCCGGTCTGACCGGCGCGCAGGCCTATCGCAACTACGGGAGCGACACCGCCCCGATCATCGCTCGTATCGGCGCACATATTCTATGGAGCGGCGCGTTTCAAACAACCCTGATCGGCCCGCAGGACGAGGTTTGGGACGCAGTCTTTATCGCCAGCTATCCCACCGCTCATGCGTTCATGGAAATGGTCACGGACCCGGATTACCAAAAAGCGGTCGTGCATCGTCAGGCAGCGGTGGACACGTCGCGGCTTATCCGTTGCGCGCCGACCCAAGGCAGAGAGAGCTTCGGATGAAACTGACCGAGAAACTGGGCCTTGCCGCCCTGCACCGGATGGATCCGGAAGCCGCGCATGGGATGTCGATCAAGGCGTTGAAAGCGGGGCTAGCCCCCGCGCCCGGTCCTGTGACCTCGTCCCGGTTGCGCACACAGGTGGCTGGGCTTGATCTGCCCAACCCGGTTGGGCTGGCCGCTGGGTTCGACAAGAACGGCGAGGTTCTGACACCTCTGTCCCGCGTGGGCTTCGGGTTTATCGAGGTCGGTGCCGTGACCCCACGCCCGCAGCCCGGTAACCCCAAACCACGCCTGTTTCGCCTGTCCGAAGACAAGGCCGCCATCAACCGCTTTGGCTTCAACAACGAAGGCATGGAGGTCATGGCCACTCGTCTGGCGGATCGCCCCAAAGACGCTGTGATCGGCCTGAACCTGGGTGCGAACAAGGACAGCGACGACCGCCCCGGCGATTTTGCCAAGGTGCTGGCCCATTGCGCGGCACATCTGGATTTCGCGACGGTCAATGTCTCGTCCCCTAACACCGAGAAACTGCGCGACCTGCAGGGCAAGGCTGCGCTCAGTGCGTTGCTAGGCGGAGTGATCGAAACCCGCGATGCCCTGCCCCGTCCCCTGCCTGTCTTCCTGAAGATCGCCCCCGATCTGACCGAAGGCGAATTGCAAGACATTGCTGATGTCGCTCGGGAAACCGGCGTGGATGCGGTGATCGCCACCAATACCACCCTGTCCCGCGACGGGCTGCGAAGTGTGCATAAGGATCAGGCCGGAGGTCTGTCCGGCGCACCTCTGTTCGAGAAATCCACCCGCGTATTAGCCCGGCTGAGCCAGTTGACAGAAGGTCAAATCCCTCTGATCGGTGTTGGTGGGATCAGCACGGCGGAACAGGCCTATGCCAAGATTTGCGCCGGAGCCTCTGCCGTGCAGTTCTACACGGCGATGGTTTATGGCGGCATCTCATTGGCCGCTGAGATCGTGCAGGGGTTGGATAAACTTCTGGCGCGCGACGGGTTCGACACTGTCGCACAGGCTGTGGGCAGTAAACGTGAGGACTGGTTATGATCGAATATTGGCACAACCCCCGCTGTTCCAAATCCCGCGCGGGACTGGCGTTGCTTGAGGAAAAAGGCGCGCAGGTCGAGGTGCGGAAGTACCTTGAAGACGCCCCCTCGGCGGATGAGTTGCGCGCAACACTGGCCCTTTTGAACGTACCCGCCATCGACATGATGCGGACAGGGGAGAAACAGTTCAAGGAACTCGGGCTGACCAAAACCACGTCAGAGAACGCATTGATCACGGCCATGGCGAAACGCCCGATCCTGATCGAGCGCCCTCTGGCGATCAATGGCGACAAGGCCGCCATCGGACGCCCGCCCGAGAAACTGCTGGACCTGCTTTAAGCGATCTGAGCCTCAAGCCGGGGATAACGCCATCCCAAGGTCAATCCCCGCGCAATGTTCAGAACCATCAACGCGGCCCAAAGGCCGTGATTGCCCAGCGTCGGCACCAGTAAGAACAGGGCGACCACATAGATCGCAACCGACTGGATCATCGCGTTGCGCATATCCCGCGTCCAGGTTGCCCCGATATAGATGCCGTCAAACATCCAGCTTGCCACCCCGATCACCGGGGCCAGCGCCGCCCAGATCAGGTATTCTCGCGCAGCCAGACGAACCTCGGGCGAGGTGGACATCAGGTCGATCAGCGCAGGCCCGGCAAGGTAAAACACTGCGCCCAAGGCAAAGGCTCCGCCCACACCCCACTGCGATGCCAAGACCGAAGCCCGCCGCACTTGATACCGGTCCCGCGCACCCACTGCGCCGCCCACCAGCGCCTCGGCTGAAAAGGCGAATCCGTCCAGCGCAAAAGCCGTGATCTCCAGAAACTGCAGTAGGACCTGATTGGCCGCCAGATTAACATCGCCCAGATCGGACCCCACAAACAGGAAGGTGGTGAATGAGCCCGTCAACAGGACCGACCGGATCATGATATCCGCATTCACCTGCACCATCCGACGCAAACGCGCGGCGTTGAATATGCGGGGCCAGTCGCGCCACTGATTGCCGCCGAACGCGCTGCGACACAGCCACAGACCCAACGCCAGACCAGTCCACTCGGCGATCAAAGTGGCGATGGCGACGCCTTCGACACCCCAGCCCAGTCCCAGAACAAACCAAAGGTCTAACAGGATGTTCAGCCCGTTCATCCAGATCTGAAGCAGGAACACGCCGCGCGTGCGTTCGATTGCTATCAACCAGCCGGTCACGGCATAAAGCGCTATTGTCGCCGGCGCCCCCCAGATCCGAATTTCAAGGTATGCGCGAGTCAGGGACTCGACCTCGGGACTGGCCGGGGACAGCGCGAAGGCCCCCCAGAACACCCATACTTGCGTAGCGATGAATACAAGACCAGCGGCACCGCCCAGCAGTAGGCCGCGCATCAACAGCGCACCGGTCTCGGCTGTATCGCCTGCGCCGCGCGCCTGCGCTGCAAGACCGGTCGTGCCCATGCGCAAGAACCCGAAAATCCAGTAAATCGCTGACAGGATCACCGCGCCCATGCCGACGGCTCCGATGGGGGCCGCCTGCCCCATCTGGCCCACAACGCCGGTATCGACCGCGCCCAAAATCGGAACGGTGGCGTTTGACAACACGATAGGAAGGGCAATCTTCAGCACCCGTCCATGCGTTATTGGCGCCGAGGCGTCCTGCATGGATGCTAGCTACCCTTGGTCATAGGTTGTGGCATCAGGAAATGACCCGTGGCCTGCGCAAAGGGGCGCGCATGATTGTCCTGCCATGCTTCGACCCGGACCGAGGCATAGCGACGCCCCGACCGGCTGATGATAGCCCGCGCATAGGCATCGCGCGGCAGACCGGATCGCAGATAGTCGACCGTGAAATCCACGGTTTTGGGAAAGCGGATCGTCTCATCCCGCGCGATCTGCTCGGCATCCAGCTCACCGCTCTCGATGCTGGGGAGGAAATACTCCCAACTCAAGGTGATCACGGCCGTGACCTCAAGGAAGGCTGCGGTGACGCCCCCATGCAGGGCGGGAAGGATCGGATTTCCGATGAGCTTTTCGTCATAGTTCAACACCCCGGTCAGTTCGTCCCCACGCCGGTCAAAGCTGAAATCCATGAATCGGATATAAGGCACTCCATCGACAATCGCGTTCAGCGCCGCGTCCCGGCGCTGTTTGACCACTTGCACGGGTTCGGGACGTTTGCGCGCCATCAGAGTCCCTCCACCGTGAAAGAGCCCGAGGCCGTAGCCACCGGCAGGTCCTGATTTTCGTCCATCGCGGTCGCGCGTACGAAGGCCACGTTACGGGTGATGTGGTAGCAGGTCGCGCGCGTGGTGATGGTCTGACCCGGAGTTGCTGCGCGCATATAATCGATACGCAAATCGATGGTCGCCGTTCCACCGGGCGCGGACGGGTGGCTCATGACAGCGGCGCCGCAACAGGTGTCCAGAACGGCAAATACAGCGCCGCCATGGATGACCCCAGTGCGCGGATCGCCCACCAATTCCACGTTGTAGGGCATTGTAATCGCAGCCTCTCCGTTACCGATTTCAGTCAGCGTCATGCCCAGCGCCCTGGCATGTGGGATCGCCTCGATGAACTGACGCGCGATAGCAGCTTTGTCGACCATCTATTTGTACCTTCTTGGTTTCTCCCTTTATGAGCGCGTGGCCCGCAAAAGAGCAAGCCCACCTGTTGCGCTTGTCAGGCGTAGGTCATAGGCTGCGCCAGAGGAGATCAGGAATGCCCGACGACCGTTTGTCATTCAAAGAGATGTGCGCCCAGTTCGATGTGACACCGCGCACCCTGCGCTATTATGAGTATATCGAGCTGTTGCAACCCGACCGCGAAGGCCGTGCGCGATTCTATGGTCCACGCGAGTGCGCCCGCATGACGCTGATAATGCGGGGGCGCAAATACGGCTTTCCCTTGGAAGACATCCGCCAATGGCTGCTGATATACGAAGATCAGGGCAACCAGGCGCAGATGAAGGCTTTTGTCGACTTGGCCGATGTCCAATTAGTTGAACTACACAAGCAAAAGCAGCAACTGGATGAGGCGATCGACGCTCTGAAAACCATGCGCGATCAGACCGCCAGGTCGCTGGATTGACCTCAACGCCTATTGCGGCCCTCTTGAAGCCCCGCAAAAGGGATTGCTGTTGCAATTCCCGTTTCAATTGGGTGTTGGCCAGCTGTCGAAATCTTAAAATGACGTGACGTGACGTTGGGGATTTCACCCTCAAACGGACTTGACGCAAACGGAAGTTACGTCAACTAAAGTTGTGACGTAGCGTTTGCATTACGTGAACGTCATCTCCGTGTTGTAAGTGGCGCATCGACTGCGCAACTGTACTTGATAGACGCCAGTGACAAGAGTGCTGAAACCATGACCGAAGATCTGATGACCATTCGTGAAATGTGCGAGACCTATGACGTCACGCCGCGCACATTGCGGTTTTACGAGGCCAAAGAACTTTTGTTCCCGATCCGCGAGGGGCAAAAACGCCTGTTCACCAAACGCGACCGGGCGCGCCTGAAACTGATTCTGCGCGGCAAGCGCTTTGGCTTTAGCCTAGAAGAAATCCGGCAACTTCTGGATCTGTATCATGTGGGGGATCAGCAGATGACGCAGATGACCCGCACGTTTGAGATCGCCCGCGAGCGTCTGACCGATATGGAGGCCCGCCGCGAAGAACTGACGCAGGCCATCGACGATCTGAAGGAACAGTTGCGTTGGGGCGAGAAAGTGATCGCCTCGATGAAGAACGAAAAGAAAGCCGCCGAGTAGCCCTGCGGCCCCACCTCCGGACATTTGAGATTAAAGGGAGCTTCTTATGCCCGTCTATAACGCGCCAACAAAAGACATGCAGTTCATTCTGCACGAAGTCCTCAACGTTTCGGGATCGAAAACCCCCGGTTACGACGAATTGGAAGCCGAATTCACCGGTGCCGTTCTTGAGGAAGCCGGCAAAATCGCAACAAACGTCCTGCACCCGCTGAACGTTGTGGGTGACACCGAAGGTGTGCGCCACGAAAACGGAGTCGTCTACACGCCGACCGGCTTCAAAGACGGTTTCGAGCAGATGAAAGAAGGCGGCTGGACCGGCTTGGATATGCCCGAGGAATTCGGCGGTCAGAACATGCCTTATGTCCTGGGTAGCGCGGTGGGCGAGTTCTTTCAGTCCGCCAACCAAGCCTTCACCATGTATCAGGGTCTGACCCACGGCGCGGCTTCGGCCATTCTCGCCCACGGCACCGACGAGCAGAAGGCCACCTATCTGCCCAACATGGTCAGCTGTGAATGGACCGGCACCATGAACCTGACCGAACCGCATTGCGGCACCGATCTGGGCCTGATGCGCACCAAGGCTGAACCGCAGGACGACGGCAGCTATAAGGTGTCAGGTCAGAAGATCTTTATCTCGGCCGGTGATCACGACATGGCCGACAACATCATCCACCTGGTTCTGGCCAAAATCCCCGGCGGCCCCGAGGGCATCAAGGGTGTCTCGCTGTTCATCGTGCCCAAGTTCATGGTCAACGAAGACGGCTCGCTGGGCGAACGCAACGGCGTTTCGGTCGGCAAGGTCGAAGAGAAAATGGGCATCCACGGCAACTCGACCTGTGTGATGAACTATGACGAAGCCACCGGCTTTTTGCTGGGCGATCTGCACAAAGGTATGCGCGCCATGTTCACCATGATGAACGAAGCGCGTCTGGGTGTGGGTATGCAAGGTCTGGCACAAGCCGAGGCCGCCTATCAGAACGCTGTCGAATACGCCAAGGACCGCCTGCAGGGCCGTGACGTGACCGGAGCGAAAAACCCCGATGGCCCGGCCGATCCGCTGATCGTCCACCCCGATATTCGCCGTAGCCTGATGGATCAGAAAAGCTTTACCGAAGGTGCGCGTGCCTTCATCTTGTGGGGTGCCACACTGATCGACCAAGCACATCGTTCTGGCGATGCAGATGCAGACGGCCTGATCTCGCTGCTGACGCCGGTCATCAAAGGTTTCCTGACTGACGAAGGCTATGACATGACTGTCAAAGCTCAGCAGGTTTACGGCGGCCACGGCTACATCGAGGAATGGGGCATGTCGCAATACACCCGCGACGCCCGTATCGCCATGATCTACGAAGGCGCAAACGGCGTTCAGGCGCTGGATCTGGTGGGTCGTAAGCTTGCTACCGATGGCGGCAAGCACGTCATGGCCTTCTTCGACATCGTCAAGAATTTCTGCAAGGAAAACGGTGGCCAGAACGAAGCCTTTGACAAGGCGTTCATCGAACCGCTCAAGGCGGCGTCCAAGGATCTGCAGGCGGCTGGCATGTACTTCATGCAGAACGGTGCAAAGAACCCCAACCACGCACTGGCTGGTTCGAACGACTTCATGCACATGTTCGGCCATGTCTGCCTGGGCTTGATGTGGGCGCAAATGGCAAAAGCAGCCTATGCGGCCCTTGACGGCGGGGCGTCGGATACCGAGTTCTACCAGACAAAGATTGCCACCGGCCAGTTCTACATGGCGCGTCGCCTGCCGGCCACCGGCCTGCATCTGGCGCGTATCCAGACCGGTGCTGACACTGTCATGGCTCTGGATGCGGCGAACTTCTGATCCAAAACCGGCTGCAGGATTTTGTCTTGCAGCCGGACTTCGCAAAGGACCGACATGCCCAAACGCTTTCGCCTGACCCGCCGGTTTCCGGTTGCAATGACCGAAGATGGCTATCGCAAACTGCGCGGTTTCGCTGCCGAAGCCGGGTTGGATGAAGGTGAGGCTCTGTCGTTTCTATTCGAAAATTTCAACAGCGTGATTGATCACGACAACCTGACGCACAAGTTGCGCATCTTCAACTCGGAACTAGAGGCGCGAAAACGGTGAATGATGCGGGGACCAGACAACTTTGGCGAATCGCAGATACTCTGTCCGCCTCCGGCGGACGTATTTGGAGCGAGAAGAAGGCAAACGCACGCTTCCCCCCCGCCATCCGGGTTATGATCGCACCTTTGGGCACGCAGTCAGGACGGCGAGGCTTTTCATCGTGCGGACATCGGCTCGGCAGCCTGTACCGCACGCATGAAAAGGCCGCTTTGACGTTAAAGAACCGTTACGGAGAAGGGAAAACTCTGCGGACTTCTTCTCTTCAAAAATTCGGAAATATCGACATAGCCGCACAAGCCACGGGAGGGGCGCGCACATGACCATCAAACTGCATTGCTTCGGAGAAAGCGGAAATTCTTACAAAGCCGCGCTTGCGCTTGAGATGTCGGGCCTGGAATGGGAACCCGTTTTTGTGGACTTTTTCAAAGGCGTATCGCGCACCCCCGAATATCGCGCCGAGGTCAATGAAATGGGCGAGGTGCCAGTCCTGACCGATGGCGATTTTCGCACAAGCCAATCCGGGGCCATTCAGGCTTATATCACTGAAAAGTCAGGCAAGTTCGGTGGCAAGGACCGCGACGAAAACTACGATATCTTTCGCTGGGTCCTGTGGGACAATCACAAGCTCAGCTCGAATGCGGGGATGACCCGGTTTTTGTGCAATTTCCTGCCCGAAGAGCACCGCAACCCAGATGTCATTGCGTTCAACCAAGGACGCCTGAAGGCCGCTTACGAAATTCTGAATACCCACCTTGAGGGCCGCGACTGGATCGTGGGCGACGGCGTGACCAACGCCGACCTCAGCTGCTGCGGATACCTGTACTACCCTGAACCATTCGGCTTTGACCGTGCCGACTGGCCCCATATCGACGCCTGGCTGACGCGCCTCAGCGAACAGCCCGGCTGGAAACACCCCTATGACCTGATGCCCGGCAATCCGTCGGATCGAGCTTGAGGAGAAGACCCATGACCGAAGCCTATATCTATGACGCCCTGCGCACCCCGCGTGGCAAGGGCCGCAAGGATGGCAGCCTGCACGAGGTAACCTCGGTGCGACTGTCCGCCGTCGCCCTTAACGCCATGAAAGAGCGCAACAACCTGGAAGGTCACGCCGTCGAGGACGTGATCTGGGGCAACGTCACGCAGGTGATGGAGCAAGGCGGTTGTTTGGCGCGCTCGGCCGTGCTGGCCTCGGATCTGGATGAATCGATCCCGGGTCTGGCCATCAACCGCTTCTGCGCTTCCGGCATGGAAGCCGTGAACCTGGCCGCAAACCAGATCAAAGGCGGTGCCGGTGACGGCTATATCGCCGGCGGCGTCGAGATGATGGGCCGTGTACCCATGGGATCGGACGGCGCAGCTATTGCCGTTGACCCTACCCTGGCGATGGATACCTATTTTGTACCGCAGGGGATTTCCTCGGACATCATCGCCACCGAATACGGCTTCAGCCGCGATCAGGCGGACCAGTTGGCGATGGAATCGCAGCGCCGCGCGGCGCAAGCCTGGGACGAAGGCCGCTTTGAAAAATCGATCATTCCGGTCAAGGACCGCAACGGCCTGACCATTCTGGACCGCGACGAATACATGCGCCCCGGCACTGACATGCAGAGCCTCGGCAGCCTGAACCCAGCCTTCCAGATGATGGGCGAGCAGATGCCGGGCTTCGACAAGGTCGCCCTGCTGAAATACCCGCACCTGGAAAAGATCAACCACATCCACCACGCGGGCAACAGCTCGGGCATCGTGGACGGGGCAGCGGCCGTTCTGATCGGCAACAAGGAATTCGGTGAGAAGCACGGCATCAAGCCGCGCGCGCGTATCAAAGCCACCGCCAAGATCGGTCTGGACCCGACGATCATGCTGACAGGCCCGGTTCCGGTGACCCAGAAAATCCTGGCCGACAACGGCATGCAGATTTCGGATTTCAACCTGTTCGAAGTGAACGAAGCCTTCGCGTCGGTCGTACTGCGGTTCCAGCAGGCATTTGATGTGGACCCCGAGCTGGTGAACGTCAACGGCGGCTCGATCGCGATGGGTCACCCGTTGGGTGCAACCGGCGCGATGATCATCGGCACCCTGCTGGACGAACTGGAGCGTCAGGACAAAGAAACCGGCCTGGCCACGCTCTGCATCGCGTCGGGCATGGGTGCCGCGACTATCATCGAGCGGGTCTGATGCCCAAGCTGGATCTCTCTCAGATCCCGTTTATTGGGGGATCGTCTTATCCCGGTAAGCTGGCCGAGGCGACCGCAGGTCGTTTCGTTCAGCGGCTGGGGGATACGGGCGGTCTGACCCAATACGGGGTCAACATCGTACGGTTGGAGCCTGCGGGGATGTCCTCGCTGCGGCACTACCACATGGAGCAGGACGAGTTCGCCATTGTGCTTTCCGGCACCTGCACATTGATCGACGACGATGGTGAGCATGAGATGCAGCCCGGTGACTGCGCGGCCTGGCCCGCAGGTGAGCCCAACGGCCACCACCTTGTGAACAAAACCAACGCGCCCGCGACCTTTCTGGTGGTGGGCACGCGGACCCCGACCGAGACCGGCTTTTACAGCGATATCGACATGATGGTGAAGGATGACGCCGACGGCGAGGCCTTCACCCGGAAAGACGGCAGCCCGCTGACGGCTGACCAGATTGGAGATGACAATGACTGATTTCACTCTGACCAAAGACGCAGACGGCGTCGCCACGATCACCTGGGACGTTCCAGGTAAGACGATGAACGTAATGTCCTTTGACGGGCTGGCCCAGCTGAGCGACCTGATCGATCAAGCGCTGGCGGATGAGGAGGTCAAGGGGATCGTCCTGACCTCGGGCAAAGAAGGGTCGTTTGCGGGCGGCATGGACCTGAACCTGCTGGCCGTGATGAAGGAACAGGCAGGCGACAACCCGGCCAAAGGTCTGTTTGAGGGCACGATGCAAATGCACGCCCTTCTGCGCAAGATCGAGCTGGCAGGCATGGACCCCAAGACCAAGAAAGGCGGCAAGCCGATCGCAACCGCCCTGCCCGGCACTGCCGCAGGCATCGGCATGGAGTTGCCTCTGTCCACGCATCGCATTTTCGCTGCCGAGAACCCCAAGGCGAAATATGGCCTGCCCGAGATCATGGTCGGCATCTTCCCCGGCGCGGGCGGCACCACGCGGATGGTCCGCAAGGTGGGCGCGATTGCAGCGGCACCGCTGCTGCTGGAAGGCAAGATGCTGGACGTCAAAAAGGCCAAAGGCGCAGGCTATATCGATGAGATCGCTACAGATCCGGTGGCAGCCGCAAAGGAATGGGTGCTGAACGCGAAAGACACCGATCTGGTCAAGCCGTGGGATGCCAAGGGCTATAAAATGCCCGGCGGTGCGCCGTACCACCCTGCAGGTTTCATGAACTTCGTTGGCGCCTCGGCGATGGTACACGGCAAGACCCAAGGCGCCTTCCCGGCGGCCAAGGCGTTGCTGAGTGCAGTTTATGAGGGGGCTCTGGTTGACTTCGACACCGCGCTGAAGATCGAAGCGCGCTGGTTCACCTCAGTCCTGATGAACCCGTCCTCGGGTGCCATGATCCGGTCGCTGTTCCTGAACAAAGAAGCGCTTGAGAAAGGCGCAGTACGTCCAGCCGGTGTGCCGGATCAGTCGGTCAAGAAGATCGGCGTTCTGGGTGCGGGCATGATGGGTGCGGGCATCGCGCTGGTCTCGGCCCAGGCCGGGATGGAGGTTGTTCTGGTCGATCGTGATCAGGCGGCTGCTGATAAAGGCAAAGCCTATACCGAGGCTTATCTGGACAAGGGCATGAAGCGCGGCAAAGTCACCGAAGACAAGAAACAGGCGATGTTGTCGCGCATCACCGCAACGCCCGATCTGGACCACCTGAAAGGCTGCGACCTGATCATCGAAGCCGTGTTCGAAGACCCTTCCGTCAAGGCCGAGATGACCCAAAAGGTCGAGGCGATCATCCCCGAGGATTGCATTTTTGCCTCGAACACCTCGACCCTGCCGATCACCGATCTGGCCAAGGCCAGCGTTCGGCCCGAACAGTTCATAGGCATTCACTTTTTCTCGCCGGTTGAGAAGATGTTCCTGGTTGAGATCATCAAGGGCAAGGAAACCGGCGATCGTGCGGTTGCCAAGGCGTTGGACTATGTGCGCCAGATCCGCAAGACGCCGATTGTGGTCAACGATGCACGCTTCTTCTACGCCAACCGCTGCATCATCCCTTACATCAACGAAGGTCTACGGATGATCACCGAAGGCGTCAGCCCGGTGCTGATCGACAATGCCGCGCGTCAGCTGGGCTTCCCCGTAGGGCCGATCCAGTTGAATGACGAAACCTCGATTGATCTGGGTGCCAAGATCGCGCGGGCGACCAAAGCTGCGATGGGCAACGCCTATCCCGAAAGCCCCGCCGATGACCTGATCTTCTGGATGGAAGGCGAAGGCCGTCTGGGCCGCAAGGCCAATGCAGGCTTCTTCGACTATGACGAAAAGGGCAAACGCGTCGCATACTGGACCGGCCTGGCCGAGAAATACCCGCATGCCGAAGAGCAGCCCGACCTGATCGAAGTACAGGAACGCCTGATGTTCGCGCAGGTGTTGGAAGCTGTCCGCGCGTTGGAGGAAGGTGTTCTGGAAGACATCCGCGAAGGCGATGTGGGCGCCATCCTGGGTTGGGGCTTTGCGCCGTGGTCCGGTGGCCCGCTGAGCTGGCTGGACATCATCGGCACACCTTATGCGGCTGAACGTTGCGATCAGTTGACCGAAGCCTACGGTGAACGCTTCACCTGCCCGCCGCTGCTGCGGGAAATGGCGGAGAAGGGTCAAAGCTTCTACGGGCGTTTCGACCCCGAAGCCAAAGCGGCCTAAAAGTCAAAGAAGCTGGCGCAGCCCCCCTGCGCCAGCTTTCCCATTTGCACTTTTTCAAGATTCCAAACGGAACGTACTGCTAATCAAAGCGATACCCAAACCTGTCGACATCCTCGGCGCAAGCCTCGGCCACAGCCGCACGTGTCTTGTCGCAATAGTAACTGCGATAATCCGGCGCCCGCTCGGACCTGTTGCTCAGGGGCAATGCCACCCGAAATCCCAAATGGTCGATTAGCGGGGCGGCGTCTCGGTCAAAATACTCCAGCCGGATGAAAGCACTGCAATGTTCGGTTCCGTCGGTCAGCGTCATATAGCGCCTTGCGGGATTGGCTGCGAAGGATCGTGCAATCTGCGGGTGCAAGACGAAATCCTGAAATGAAAGGGTTTGCGCCAAGGTGACATCCCGGTGGTCAAACTTTTGGGTTCTGAGCCAATGATAGTAGCTGACCATCCTGTCCCAAGGGTTGCGCACCAGCGTGAACGTGAACACGCCGCGCAACGCATCCGGCGTCATCAATCCGTCCAGCGCAGAAAGCGGTGCGTGTTTCGTCAAAGCGCCAACGCCTGTCAAAGCCTTCTGCCGCTTGCGCCGCCGTAGGGCCTTGGGCGTATCGCCTATAAGGATATCATCCTTCATAGCCCGCGCCTCTAACGCCAGAGACAGCGACGTTCCCCCGGTTTTGGGGATGTGGACAAACACGTATCTACGGCCATTTGAGATGATCATGCCGCCGCCCGCTCGGCGGGCGCGCGACCGGCCCGCCAGCCCAGCAGCGCTCCGGCGGTCGCGATCAGACCAATCCCTCCGATCTGCATCAGCCCGATGGACTGACCAAAGGCGACCCACGCAAACAGGGGGCCGAAAATCATGACCGAGTATTCGAACACTGCAACATAGGATGGCTCGCCTACCTGATAGGCTTTGATCAGCATGAAAACCGCGATTGTTGACCCTACAGCCTGCACGATGATCCATGGCACAGCGTCTTGCATCTGCCACACCCAGCCACGCGTGACAAACCCGTCGGGCCCTGGGGGCGATATCATGGGGAAGAGGGTTAGAACCCCCACTCCGATCAATCCCGTCAACCCCAGTGTGATCACCATCGCCGCCAACAGCGCGACTGTGCTTTCACCCGCGCAATGGCTGCGCGTGATGATGGCGCTGAGGGCATAGAACAGCCCTCCGGCCACCGGCAGTAGGGTGCGGGCATCAAAATCCTGCGGATTGGGTTGCAGCACGCATAGAATCCCAGCGAACCCCAGTAGGACGGCCAGAATGCGCCAAGGCCCGATCCTCTGCCCCATTGCAAGCGTCGAAATCAGCAGCACGAAAATCGGAGAGGTGAACAGACCTGCCAGCGCCTGCGCAATCGGCATCAGCGCCAGCGAGGTGAAATAGAACAGCATGGCCAGCGTGATCAGCACACTGCGTAGCATCACCGGACCCGGCCGGACGGGACGCAAGCGCCCGAATCCCAACAAGGACAAGCCGATGATCAGCGGCAGCATCAGGGTGGACCGGCTCAGGTGGAACTGCCACAGCCCGACCGTGTCGGCCAGCAGGATCACTACGTTGTCGATCACCCCGATGATCGCCATTGCGCTGACCATCAGAACCGAGGCCAGGATCGGAGAAGTTTGCGCACCAGACGACATGTTTGACCCTATTGCAGAAACCGACCGGGGCACGCCTGCGCCCGGATGCGTCGTCACATCCAGCACAATTCCCCGACATCGCGCAACAGGTTTGCGCCGCTGGATTTTTGCGTGCTAAACTGCCGCCAATCAAGAATGAGCAGACCTCACCCGTGATGACGGCCCTTAAACAGTACCAACGGATCGAAGCAACCGGTCTGTGGCGCCCATCGCCCGATGTGCAGCGGCGCGAGGTCGTGGTGTCGATTGGCGAAGCCACGATGACAATCTCGGATTTCAACGACAACGCGCTGACCCATTGGTCGCTGGCTGCGTTGGAGCGGCAGAACCCCGGCGCGTATCCAGCTATATACAACCCCGATGGCGACCCGGACGAAACGCTGGAGCTGGCCGAAACCGAGACCACCATGATCGAGGCAATCGACCGCCTGCAACGGGCCATTGACCGCAGCCGTCCGCATCCGGGGCGATTGCGCTGGCTCAGCGTCGCCGGTGTTGCCGCCGCCGTCGTGGCCCTTTTGGTGTTCTGGGTGCCCGCCGCCGTGCAAAACCACGTGGTCTCGGTGCTGCCCGAGATCAAACGCCACGATATCGGCGACGCAATTCTTGAACGGATCGAGCGCGTGTCAGGCCGCGCCTGCGCCTCGGTCGACGCACAGGACGCGCTGAAACAGTTGGCCACACGTACCGGTGTGCGTGAAGTGGTTATCCTGCCTGCGGGCGTGCAAACGAGCCTCAGCCTGCCGGGCGGCATTATCCTGCTAAACCGCGCGTTGGTCGAAGATCACGAGGACCCTTCGGTCGCCGCCGGCTATATCGTCGCCGAACGCGCCCGGTCACAGGCACAGGACCCGCTGGACGATCTGCTGAACCGCACAGGTGCTGCAACCGCCTTTCGCCTGCTGACAACCGGAGAGCTGACACCGGGCATCGTCGATGCCTATACCGAAGAGGTTCTGTCTGAACCCCGCCCGTCCCTACCTGATGACGCGTTGCTGGAGATGTTCGCGCAGACCGCCTTGCCCTCGACCCCGTTTTCCTATGCTTTGGATGTGACCGGCGAAACCGTCCTGGGGTTGATCGAGGCTGATCCCATGGCCGGACGTCCTCAGCAGCAGGTTCTGCCGGACCGCGATTGGGTCCGGCTACAGAATATTTGCGGCGGCTAGACCAGCTTACTTGGTGCCAAACATCCGGTCGCCCGCATCGCCCAGCCCCGGCATGATATAGCCCTTGGAATTCAGCTCGCGATCCAGCGAGGCCGTGACGATATGCACATCCGGGTGCGCCTCTTTCATGCGTGCGACCCCTTCGGGCGCGGCCAACAAGCAAAGGAAGCGAATATCAGTGGCGCCAGCCTCCTTCAGCAGATCTATCGCCGCGGCTGAACTGTTGCCGGTGGCCAGCATCGGATCAACGGCAATGACCAGACGGTCCTTCAACTCTTCGGGCGCTTTGAAGTAATACTGCACGGGCTTGAGCGTTTCCTCATCGCGGTAGAGGCCGACAAAACCCACACGGGCCGAAGGGATCAGCTCCAGCACCCCGTCCAGCATGCCGTTGCCTGCGCGCAGGATCGACACCAGCGCCAGTTTCTTGCCCGCCAGGATAGGGGCGTCCATTTCCTCCATCGGGGTTTCAATGTGACGGGTGGTCAACGGCATTTCGCGCGTGATCTCATAAGCCAGCAGCAGCGTGATCTCACGCAGCAACTGCCGAAATTCGGCGGTCGAAGTGCCCTTGTCCCGCATGAGCGTCAGTTTGTGCTGCACCAGCGGATGGTCAACGACGGTCAGGTGTTCGCTCATGTTCTCTCCAGTCTTGTCTTGACCCGTTCACGGGTCTTGTCATCGCAAAAGGCGGCCGCAAGGGCGTTTTCATTCAGGGCCGCGAAATCCTCGGCCTGCCAGCCGAAGGCTTGCGCCAGCATCTCATATTCCCGCCGCATTGTAGTGTGGAAAAACGGAGGGTCATCGGTGGAAACCGTGACTTTGACACCGGCATCCCGCAGTTTTGCAATCGGATGGGCCGCGAATTCGGGGAAAAGCCCCAGTACCACATTTGAGCCGGGGCAGACTTCAAACGTGATGTCGCGGTCGATGATCTCGCGGATCAGGTCAGGGTCTTCGATGGCGCGTACGCCATGGCCCACACGCTCCACGCCCAGATCGCGAATGGCATCGCGTACGCTTTCGGGGCCGCCGAACTCTCCGGCATGTGTCGTCAATCGCAAACCCGCCTCGCGCGCGCAATCGAAGGCCCATGCGTAGTCGCCCTGAGCGCCCACGGATTCATTGCCACCCATACCAAACCCAGTGATCCACTCGCCCGCCGTTTCCGCCGCGCAATAGGCGCTGAGTTTAGCCTTTTCAGGACCGAAATGGCGCACGCAGGTCACGACGCCGCGCAAGGTGATGTCGTATTTTCGTTCCGCCTCATCCGCCGCGTCCTGAATGGCGGTCAGGTAGTCACGCCAAGCGTGCAGGTCTCCGCCGCCGCAGAAATCGGGGCTGAGGAAGGTTTCCGAATAGACCACTCCGTTCGCCGCGCTTTCTTCGAGGATGGCCAGTGTCAGGCGGCGGAAATCCTCGGGCGATTTCAGCACTTCGCAGGCGGCCTCATACACGCTGAGGAAATGCGCGAAGTCGCGGAAATCATAACTACCGTCGGGCTTGAAAATCCCGCTCAGGTCGATGCGCTTTTCATGGGCCAACTGCCGGATAAAGGCGGGCGGGGCCGCGCCTTCGTGGTGCAGGTGCAATTCGATTTTGGGAAGGTCTGCAACGCTCATAGGAAACTCCGCCCCGGCCCATGTGCCGGGATGTTCAGGTGATGTGCGATGCTGGCCGCAATGTCGGCGAAATTGACCGCGCCGATCTGACCCGCGCCTCGCCCGGCGATCAGCACCGGAACCTGTTCCCGAGTATGGTCGGTGCCGATCCAGCTGGGGTCATTGCCGTGGTCGGCGGTCAGCAGCATCAGGTCGCCGGGGCGCAGGTGGGCGATGATTGCGCCGATCTCACGGTCGAACCATTCCAGCGCGCGCGCATAGCCGCTGATGTCGCGGCGGTGGCCGTAGAGGCTGTCGAACTCCACGAAATTGGCGAAGGTCAGGCTGCCCTCTTCCGCCTCGTCGACCAGATCGGAGAGGTGGCGCATTAGGTCCGCATCCGAGCCTTTGCGCAGCGTGTCGATCCCCTGCATCGAGAAGATATCGCCGATCTTGCCCACCGCATGCACGCGCCGCCCGGCATCCTGCGCCCAGTTGGTCAGAACCGGCGCAGGTGGCAGGATTGCGAAATCCTTGCGGTTGGTGGTGCGCGTAAAGCCTTGTTCTGGCGTGCCCAAGAATGGCCGCGCGATGACCCGGCCCACTTTCATCTCGTGCAAGCGCGGGGCCAGAGTTCGGCACATTTCCAACAAGCGGTCGAGGCCGAAATGTTCCTCATGCGCCGCTATCTGGAACACGCTGTCGGCGGATGTGTAGCAAATCGGCCAGCCGGTGCGCAGATGTTCGGCGCCCAGATCGGCGATGATCGCCGTGCCAGAGGCGTGGCAATTGCCCAGTATGCCATCGGTTCCCGCAGCCTGCGCCGCAGCGCGGCTTAGATCGGCGGGGAAAGACGGGCGCGTGTCCGGAAAATAGTGCCAATCCCATGGCACCGGCAGCCCCGCCAGTTCCCAATGGCCCGAGGGCGTGTCCTTGCCCGGCGAATGTTCCCGCGCGCAGCCCCATAGGCCGGTCGGTTCCGCCCGCAGCCCCGGCGTACCCGCGCCCGAGGCCAAACGGGTCGCCGCCCCTAACCCCAACGCATCCAGATTGGGCAGGTGCAGCGGACCCGAGCGGTCATCCTCGGCCTGCCCCTCGGCACAGGCCTGTGCGATATGGGCCAGCGTGTTGGCCCCGGTATCGGGCACCGTGCCGTTGAAAAACTGATCCGCATCCGGCGCGCCGCCGATGCCGACCGAGTCCATCACGACCAGAAACGCGCGGGTCATGCGGTGATCCTTTCATGCACGATCCCCGGCAGCGCGGGGCTGGCCGGCCCGAGACTGATCGCTTGCAGGACGGCCTGCGCCGCCTGTTGCGCCGCGTCTTCGCGGGCGGCGTGGATCACGGCCAACGGCGCACCCTTGTCCAGCTTGTCACCCAGCCGCACGATGTCCGAGATGCCAACGGCAGGGTCAATCAGGTCGCTCTCAACTTGCCGCCCACCGCCCAGCGCGACAACGGCCAGACCCAGCGCCTCACCGTCCATCGCGGTCACATAGCCCGCACTTGGCGCAGGGACTTCAAGGATCACGCTGGCCTCGGGCAAGTACCGCGACCAGTTGTCGACGAAACGCAGTGGCGCGCCAACGGCGGCCATCATGCGCCCGAACCTTTCGGCCGCGCGGCCAGAGCGGATAATTTCGGCCAGTTTCTCGCGACCTTCATCCACGGTTGCGCACATCCCGGCATCCACCAGCAGCACGCCACCCAATTCTGCCGAGATTTCGGCCAAGGGCGAATTGTGCCCGTTGGTCATGGCCTTCATGACCTCGCAGATCTCTAACGCGTTGCCCAGCGCCGGAGCCAGAGGTTGGTTCATATCCGTGATCACCGCCGAGGTGCGGCATCCCGCAGCATTCGCGGTCTGGGTTAGGGCCTGTGCTAGATTGCGTGCATCTTCGTGGGTTTTCATAAACGCGCCGCTGCCCACCTTGACATCCAGCACCAGAGCATCAGGGCTGGCGGCCAGTTTCTTGGACAGGATCGAGGCGGTGATCAGGTCGAGGCTTTCGACCGTCGCCGTCACATCGCGGATTGCATATAGCCGCTTGTCCGCAGGGGCGATCTGCCCCGTTGCGCCAACGATGGCGGCACCCGTTTCGCGCAAGATCTGCGCCAGACGATCTTCGCTGATCTGAGTGGTCACGCCCGGAATCGACTCGAGCTTGTCCAGCGTCCCGCCGGTATGGCCCAACCCACGACCCGAGATCATCGGGACATAAGCCCCCATCTCGGCCAGTGCAGGCGCAAGCACGAGGCTGACGCTGTCGCCCACCCCGCCGGTCGAGTGCTTGTCGATCACCGGGCCATCCACGTCCCATGTCAGAACGTCGCCACTGTCGCGCATTGCAACCGTCAGGTCAGCGCGGCCCTGCACGCCCAGACCGCCCATACAAACGGCCATGGCAAAGGCACCGGCCTGCGCGTCACTAACGCCGCCATCGGCCAGACCTTGCGCGAACCAGCGCAACTCCTCGGCCGTGGGCACCTGACCCCGGCGCAGCTTGGCGTTGATCGAACGGGCGTCCATGGCTCACTCCATATGCGAGGCACCAAAGGCCCCCGGCAGCAGATCGCCGATGGTGGTCTCCATCTCAGCCCCTTCGACCGAGGCCAGCGTCACCTTGACCTCGCGCTTGCCGAACTCGGCCAGTTTCTGACGGCACCCCCCGCAGGGCGGCACGGGCTGAGGCGATGAGGCAACCACATAAACCTCGGTCAGTTCCTGCTCGCCTGCGGCGACCATGGCGGCAATCGCCCCTGCTTCAGCGCAGGTACCTTCGGGATAGGCCACGTTTTCCACGTTGCAGCCGGAATAGACGGTGCCGCTTGCCGACCGGACCGCCGCCCCGACCTTGAAGTTCGAATAGGGTGCATATGCGTTTTCGCGAACTAAGAGGGCTGTGTCTTTCAGGTTCATGGCGATTCCCCGATTTTTGATCATCTGGTCAGAAAAATACTGTTCTAGTGAAACGGCGCGCCAAGGTGAAGCCCCGCACGCCGCAATTCTTATCCCAGCCGCGTATTGAACGTACCGGGCAGTGTGACCTCAAGCAGCTCCACGTCATCCGACGGGTCCGACAGGCGCGTCCGCATCCCCGGAGGGATCACAAAAGCGTCGCCCTGTTCCAGCGGGTACGGCTCACGCCCTTCACCCTCAAGTGTGACCGCGCCGTTCATGACAAAGGTGAAATGGATATCGGTGTCATGGGCGGCCCATCGCGGATCACCCTGCCCTTTGCGCACCACCTGCACCCCGGCCACGCCCTTGGTGTTTTCGGCAATGGTTGTGTCGCGGCAGATATAGCCCGGCAGGCGGAACGGCACCCAATCCGCGCCCTCGGCCTGATTGAAGACGAACTTCTGCCCCTGCCATTCACGATCGGGGCGGTGGTGCGGGGTGGGCAGGTCCATATCGTGATCAATCTCGGTGACGTGCTCGGCAGGCACGCCGATCTCGATCACCTGCACATTGTCCGATGCCTCAAGCACGCGGTGACGGATTTCGGGTGGCTGGATAAAGCAATCACCCGCCGTCAGGCGCATCTTTTCGCCTTGATCCTCATAGACCACATCCACCCAGCCGTGGATGCAGAAGATCAGTTGGAACCCGACCTTGTGGAAATGCACCATGTCCGGCACCGGTCCACCGTAGGGAATGCGGATATGGCTAGCAATGATGGACCCGCCCAGCCGGTCGGGCACCAGATCGCGGTAATGCATCCCGGCACGGCCAATGATCCACGGGGCCTGATCCTTGAGCCTGCGCACCACGAAGGAATGGACGGTGTCGGGCATGACCATGGGCGGATTCAACTCATCAATCTCGACCTTTGTGCCGTTCGGGGCCACTAGGCTGCGCTGCCCGTCGGCAAAGCTATCGGGGTCATCGGTCAGGATGCGCAACGTGCCGGGGCTTTCCGACGCGTCCTTTTCAATCCGCAGCCGCAGCCCGTGGCCGGAAAACACCGCCACCCGAGGATCATCGGCGGGATAAATCATATCCATCCGCATCCCCAGCACCTTGGTATAAAACGGGATATCGTCGCGCAGCTCCTGCGTGGGCAGGCGAATCTCAGCTTTGGTCTGGTTGTTGGTCATTCACTGTCTCTTCGGTCTTGGCTTTCGGCCATCCGATCAGAACAGCGGCCAGAATGCCAATCGAAAAGAACATCTCAAGCGTTTCTTCGAGCACAAACAGGCGCAGCATCATGGTTTGCGAAATATCCGAACCCATCATCCCGGACACCTCTTCGAGCAGTTGCGCGACCACCGCCGACATGCCCGCCAGGAAAAACACCAGCAAAAAAGGCGCGCGGGCTTTGAACGCGCGCCAGCCAGACGGAATGCCATGCCAGACCAGCCCGCCAAGCACGATTGCAACCAGCACCAAACGCACAAGGGTCATGTCCAGCGCTGTATCCAACCCGCTGAGGATCGTATGCTGCCAAGTGCCAATGGCGTAGATATCTGCCTCAAGCTCGCGCTCGGCCAGCAGAAGACAGACAACGCCAATATACAAACGCGACACGCCACGATAGCGATAAAGCGCAATCACCCCAGCCATCATCAGCGCGAATGCCGATCCGGTTTCGATCAGCCCGCCTTCTTGGTTGAAGGCCGAAGCCTGAACAGGCCAGATCGAAATCACGACCAGAATCCAGGCCATCACAGCCAGCACCGCCCGTAGCCCCATGGATTGCACACCGAACGATCCGTGCAGGACCAAGCCGGGGTTGCGTTCGTCTTTCAAGCTCATATCAGACCTTCATCACTGCGCGTATTCATTGGTGTTTACGAACGCGGCAGACCGTAAATGTTTCGTGGCAGAATTCAACCAGCACCCCCATGAGGTCGGAAACCCACAATGAAATGACGCAACGTAGCCAAGCCTCGGAAAATGGTTTAACGATCAACCAAATCTTGGAACGGAGTTGATTTGTCGATGTCGGACACACCCAGCCTGCGGCAGGCCGCGCTTGATTACCACGCCCATCCCAAACCTGGAAAGCTTGAGATCAAGGCCACAAAGCCCATGGCGAATGGCCGCGATCTGGCCCGCGCCTATTCGCCCGGCGTGGCCGAAGCCAGCCTGGAAATCAAGGCCGACCCGCACAATGCCGAGCTTTACACCGCGCGCGGCAATCTTGTTGCAGTGGTCTCGAATGGCACTGCTGTTCTGGGGCTGGGCAATATCGGTGCGCTGGCCTCGAAGCCAGTGATGGAGGGCAAGGCCGTTCTGTTCAAGAAATTCGCCGGTATCGACTGTTTCGATATCGAGGTCGACCAGCCCGACCCCGAGAAGCTGGCTGATATCGTCTGCGCGCTGGAACCGACCTTTGGCGCGATCAACCTTGAAGATATCAAGGCCCCCGACTGTTTCATCGTCGAGAAAATCTGCCGCGAGCGGATGAACATCCCCGTTTTTCACGACGACCAGCACGGCACCGCCATTGTCGTGGGCGCTGCGGCCAAGAACGCGCTGCACGTTGCCGGCAAATCGTTCGAAGATATCAAAGTCGTCTCGACCGGCGGCGGGGCGGCCGGGATTGCCTGTCTGTCCATGTTGGTCAAACTGGGTGTCAAGCGCGAGAATATCTGGCTGTGCGATATTCACGGGCTGGTCTACGAGGGCCGCGCCGAGGATATGAATCCGCACAAGGATCAGTTTGCGCAGAAATCCGACCTGCGTACATTGGATGATGTGATCGGCGACGCGGACCTGTTTCTGGGCCTCAGCGGGCCGAATGTGCTCAAGCCCGAAATGGTCGCGAAAATGTCTAGCCGCCCGATCATCTTCGCGTTGGCCAACCCGACGCCGGAAATCCTGCCCGACGCCGCGCGCGAAGTGGCCTCGGATGCAATCATCGCCACAGGCCGCAGTGACTTTCCAAATCAGGTCAACAACGTCCTGTGCTTTCCTTTCATCTTCCGGGGCGCGCTGGATGTAGGCGCAACCGAGATCAACGACGAGATGCAAATCGCTTGCGTGGACGGCATCGCCGAGATGGCGCGCGCTACTACCAGTGCCGAGGCCGCAGCCGCCTATAAAGGGGAACAGTTGACCTTTGGGCCGGACTATCTGATCCCCAAACCCTTTGATCCGCGCCTTGTGGGGGTTGTGTCCTCGTCCGTGGCCAAGGCCGCAATGGACAGCGGCGTTGCCAAGCGTCCCATCGAAGATATCGAGGCGTACAAGGAACAACTGAACCAGACCGTTTTCAAATCCGCCCTAATCATGCGCCCGGTTTTCGAGGCCGCCGCAGCCGCTTCCCGCAAGATCGTCTTTGCCGAGGGTGAAGATGAACGGGTGTTGCGGGCTGCTCAGGCTATTCTGGAAGAAACCACCGAGACCCCCATTCTGATCGGTCGACCAGACGTGATCGGGGCCCGCTGTGAAAGGTTGGGTTTGACGGTGCGGCCAGGTGCGGATTTTCAGATCGTGAACCCGGAAAACGATCCGCGATACTACGACTATTGGACGTCCTACCACCAGCTCATGCAGCGCCGCGGCGTAACGCCTGATCTGGCCAAGGCCATCATGCGGACAAACAACACCGCAATTGCCGCCATCGCGGTGCAACGGGGCGACGCCGACAGTATGATCTGCGGCACCTTCGGCGAATATCGCTGGCACCTGAACTATGTGGAACAAGTGTTGGCGGACGGCGACCTGCGCCCGCATGGTGCTCTTTCGTTGATGATCTTGGAAGACGGGCCGTTGTTCATCGCCGACACTCATGTGCGGCAACTGCCCTCGCCCGAGGAACTCGCCGAAAGCACCATTGGGGCCGCCCGTCACGTGCGCCGCTTTGGGCTAGAGCCCAAGATCGCTTTCTGCTCGCAATCGCAGTTTGGCAACCAGTCCGAAGGGTCCGGCAAACGCCTGCGGGCCGCGCTGGATATTCTGGATTCCGAGCCGCGTGACTTTACCTATGAGGGCGAGATGAACTTGGATCTGGCACTGGACCCCGAACTGCGCGGGCGGATCTTCCCCAATTCGCGCTTGAAAGGTTCGGCCAATGTGCTGATTTTTGCTCATGCGGACGCAGCCAGCGGTGTGCGGAATATTCTGAAGATGAAGGCCGACGGGCTGGAGGTCGGGCCGATCCTGATGGGGATGGGCAACAAAGCGCATATCGTGACGCCCTCGATCACCGCACGAGGGCTTTTGAACATGGCCGCCATCGCCGGTACGCCGGTCACGCACTACGGATAAACTGCGGCCGGACGTCTGAAACGGCGTCCGGCCGATTCCCTATCTGTTTGCACGCCTGAATTTGCAGATTTGCAAATTTACCCATCAATCGCCAGATAACCCTCACGCAGTCGTGCATTTGCAAAAATTTGCAAGACAATTCGGCGAATTCTGCAAACTTTTTGCGATAAAGTGACGCTCCGTCACGCCGCTTGCTTGTCCTGTGGCCGCCCTGCCCCTTACACACATGCCCAGGAATTGACGGAGGAGAACACCGTGGCATATCAGGACGTTTACGAAGGCTGGAAATCCGACCCCGAGGGCTTCTGGATGGAGGCCGCAAAGGGCATCGACTGGGTAAGCCCCCCGACCAAAGCATTGTTCGATGACAACGCACCGCTATACGAGTGGTTCTCGGACGCCCGCGTAAACACCTGCTGGAACGCTGTCGACCGCCATGTCGAAAACGGACGGGGCGAGCAGACTGCAATCATCTATGACAGCCCGATCACGCATACCAAGCGCGAGATTTCCTATGTCGAGCTGCGCAACCGCGTAGCCAATTTGGCAGGTGCACTTCGGGCCAAGGGTGTCGAAAAGGGCGACCGGGTTATCATCTATATGCCAATGATCCCCGAGGCGCTTGAGGCGATGCTGGCCTGTGCGCGTCTGGGCGCGGTGCATTCGGTGGTATTCGGTGGCTTTGCCAGCAACGAACTGGCCGTGCGGATCGACGACGCCAAACCCAAAGCGATCATCGCCGCCTCTTGCGGGATGGAGCCGGGCCGCGTGGTTCACTACAAACCCCTGCTGGACGGCGCGATTGATCTGGCAGAGCACAAACCCGATTTCTGCGTTATTTTCCAACGCGAACAGGAAGTCGCCCAGCTGGTCGAAGGGCGCGACTTTAACTGGCACGGCTTCCAGTACGGCGTCGAACCGGCTGAATGTGTCCCGGTCGATGGTAATGATCCTGCCTATATCCTTTACACCTCGGGCACGACCGGTTCACCCAAAGGTGTCGTGCGCCCCACGGCAGGCCATCTGGTCGCGTTGAACTGGACGATGAAGAATATCTACAATGTCGACCCTGGTGACGTGTTCTGGGCGGCATCCGACGTGGGATGGGTCGTAGGGCACTCCTACATCTGTTACGCGCCCCTGATCCATGGGAACACCACCATCGTGTTCGAAGGCAAACCGGTGGGCACCCCGGATGCGGGGACCTTCTGGCGCGTGATTTCGGAACATAAGGTCAAGAGCTTTTTCACTGCCCCGACGGCGATCCGCGCGGTTAAACGCGAGGATCCGCAAGGTGAGTTGATCGCCAATTACGACCTGTCCCATTTGGGCGCGCTTTACCTGGCTGGAGAACGGGCAGACCCGGACACGATCGTCTGGGCGCAGGACGCGTTGAAAGTGCCGGTGATCGACCATTGGTGGCAGACTGAAACCGGCTGGACCATCGCTGGCAACCCGCTGGGGATCGAGGAACTGCCGACCAAGTTGGGCTCGCCAGCGAAGCCAATGCCGGGCTATGACGTGCAGATCCTGGACGAAGGCGGCCATCCGATGAAACCCGGCGAGTTGGGCGCGATTGCGGTGAAGTTGCCCCTGCCCCCCGGTACGTTGCCGACGTTGTGGAATGCGGAAGAGCGATTCAAAAGCTCGTACCTCAATCATTTCCCCGGTTACTATGAGACCGGCGATGCAGGCATGATTGATGAGGACGGATATCTGTACATCATGGCGCGCACGGATGATGTGATCAACGTTGCGGGCCACCGCCTGTCCACGGGGGGCATGGAGGAGGTTCTGGCCGCCCATCCCGACGTTGCCGAATGCGCTGTGATCGGAGTAACCGACCAGTTGAAGGGCCAGATGCCGGTTGGTTTCCTGTGCCTGAACGCAGGCTGCGACCGCGATCATGCTGAGGTCGTGCAGGATGTGGTCAAGCTGGTGCGCGAAAAGATCGGTCCGGTTGCGGCGTTCAAACAGGCTGTTGTGGTGGACCGCCTACCCAAGACGCGTTCAGGCAAGATCCTGCGGGGGACCATGGTGTCGATTGCCGATGGTGCAGACTACAAAATGCCTGCTACCATCGACGATCCCGCCATTCTAGACGAGATCACGGACGCGCTGAAGACCATCGGCTACGCACAATAACAACGGGAAACTCAAGGGTGCGCCTGTCGGCGCGCCCGATTTGCGCAGACGCGCGAATGCGAGGCTCTGCCTCGCGCTCCGGGATATTTCTGGCCAGATGAAAGAGGATCCCCGAAATGGGACTGAACCTCTTGCCATCGGCCGTCTTCCGCCTCAGGTTGAACCCCGGAGGACGAGCATGAGCGACAATGACATCTGGCGACTAAGCGCCACGGACTTGGCGAAGCAGACCCGCAGCAAGCAGATCAGCGCGGTGGAGGCCGTTCAGTCTTCGATTGACCGGCTGCATCAAGTCAATCCAGCCCTGAATGCCGTGGTCGAAGACCTGAGCACTGAGGCATTGACGCACGCGCATACGCTGGATCAGGCCGTGGCTGCGGGCACGGAGCCCGGTCCGCTGCACGGTGTGCCCGTGACGATCAAAATCAATGTCGACCAAAAAGGACACGCGACCACGAATGGGGTCGTGGCTTTGAAAGACGTGATCGCGCCGGACGATGCGCCCATAGTGCGAAACCTGCAAAATGCTGGCGCCGTCGTCCTAGGGCGCACGAATACGCCCGAGTTTTCCTTTCGCGCCGATACCGACAACGAGCTGCACGGCCGCACACATAACCCCTGGGGGCGGCATATCTCGCCTGGTGGGTCCTCGGGCGGGGCCGGCTCGGCGGTGATGGCTGGGATCGGGGCCTTGGCGCATGGCAATGATATTGGCGGTAGTCTGCGGTTTCCGGCGGCGGCAAACGGGGCCGTGACCGTAAAGCCGGGATTGGGCCGCGTGCCTGCGTGGAACCCGAGCCAAAAGGTGGAACGCGGCCTGTTGGCGCAATCCATGTCGGTGCAGGGGTTGATCACCCGTTCAGCCACCGATCTGCACCTGTCGATGCCCAGCCTGATCGCCGCCGACCCGCGCGATCCGTTCCATGTGCCGATGCCATGGCGTGGGGCCGCCTATGACGGACCTATCAAGGTTGCTTTTACAAAGAACACGTTCGGCTATGATCTGCATCCAGAAGTCGCAAAGGCCTTAGATACTGCCCGTGACGCGCTGATTGACGCAGGATATGCGGTAACAGAGGTCGATCCGCCTGATGTCTTTGATTGTGGGCGCAACGGATACCGCGCTTTGATGGGCGAAGTACTGACCCTGTTGAAAACTGATATCAAGGCAGCGGGGTCGCAGACCATCCGCGATATATTCGACGTGTATTTTCAGGAGTTCCCGCCGATCACCGGTACAGAGCTGATTGAGATGCTGGCCAAGCGCACACACTATGCCCGCGAATGGTCTCTGTTCATGCAGGACTACCCATTGGTTCTGTCGCCTTTCCTGCCGCAACCATTCTTTAGACCCGACCGCGATACAGAAGGCCCTGAAGGCGTGCATGAGGTGCTGGGCTGCGCGGTTTATTCCTATGCGATGAATTTCCTCGGGTTGCCCGCAGCCTGCGTTCCGGCGCGTTTGGCAGAACTGCCAAAAGGAGCGCAGCCAATCAATGTTCAGATCGCAGCCCCGCGCTGGCGTGAGGACATGGCGGTTGATGCGGCCGCGGCCATTGAGGCGCGCGTTGGGCAGATGTGTCTGCCACTGTGGGATAAGATGGGTTCCGCAGAATAACCCCCGACAAAAGAAATTGACCCCGGGGTTTTGTGCCCGGGGTCCACTTTCTAAAATATGCCCGGAGATCCGATAACAAGCGTAGCACCACCTACCCTTGTCAGCGCCTAAACTGCGCGGTCATTTCGAAAACACCGTCGGCGGCCACTCACTCCCGCCTTGGATGTGTCTCCGGGCAAGTTCACATTAACCCCAGGTTAATCAAACTCCTGTGAACTGGTTCACATAAGCGCGAAAAAACCGCGGTCGACTGTGGAAACTACGTGAATTGCTCAGAAATCAGCCGCTCTTCCAGCCCGTGGCCGGGATCGAACAGGATGCGATGCTGAATTGAAGGCTCAGACCGAATCTCAACCCAGTCGATATCCGGGAATGAGATCGAATCGGCATCTGCCATCACCGGGCGTTTGTCAGCGTCCAGAACATCGAACCGCACTTTTGCGATCTTGGGCAGCAAGGCCCCGCGCCAACGTCGGGGGCGAAAGGCGGCAATAGCGGTCAATGCCAGCACATCCGATCCTATCGGCAGGATTGGTCCATGTGCCGAGTAGTTATAAGCCGTCGACCCCGCTGGCGTAGACAAAAGCGCCCCGTCGCACACCAGTTCATCCATGCGAACACGCCCATCCACGCTAATCCTCAGCCGGGCGGCCTGCGGACCGGCCCGCAGCAGCGACACCTCGTTGATCGCCAAAGCCTCATGCATCTTGCCGGATTGATCCATGGCGCGCATGGCCAGCGGATTGATGACTTCTTCTTCTGCATCGGCGAGGCGTTCCATCAGATCTGCCTCGTGAAACTCGTTCATCAGAAAGCCGATCGTGCCCCGATTCATCCCGTAAACAGGCGTATCCAGATGCTGCATGTTGTGCAGCGTGTGCAGCATGAAACCGTCACCGCCCAAAGCGACAACCACATCCGCGTCGCGCGGGGCCGCATTGCCATAGCGCCGCACCAGCGCATCACGGGCGGTCTGGGCCACCTTGGCGTCGCTGGCGAGAAAAGCGATTCTCTGAATCATCGGTTGCAGTTTCCGGTGCTGAACATTTGGTTCCGAAACAACCATACCTTTCCCCGATAGGCCAGTCTTGACGCCGCAGCGGGCCAAATCGTCGCTTTACAGCTTTTGCATATCTGCCGTTTCCGATAGGAAATCCGCAAGATAATTCCAGCCATGCGGAGCCCCCAATGAACGCCAACCTTCGTGACACAGGTTTTTTCACCCAGTCTCTCGCGGATCGTGACCCCGAGCTTTTCGGCTCGATCACATCCGAGCTGGGCCGTCAGCGCGACGAGATCGAGCTGATCGCATCCGAGAACATCGTCTCTGCCGCCGTGATGGAAGCTCAGGGTTCGGTGATGACCAACAAATACGCCGAAGGCTACCCCGGTCGCCGCTACTATGGCGGGTGCCAGTTCGTCGACATAGCCGAGAACCTGGCCATCGACCGCGCCAAGCAGCTCTTCAATTGTGAATTCGCCAACGTGCAGCCCAACTCGGGCTCGCAGGCCAACCAAGGCGTGTTCCAAGCGCTGATCCAACCCGGCGACACCATTCTGGGCATGAGCCTGGATGCAGGTGGCCACCTGACCCACGGCGCGGCCCCCAACCAGTCGGGCAAGTGGTTCAAGGCTGTTCAATACGGCGTACGCCAGCAGGACAACATGCTGGACTACGATCAGGTCGAAGCGCTGGCGAAAGAGCATCAGCCCAAGCTGATCATCGCCGGTGGTTCCGCCATTCCGCGCCGGATCGACTTTGCCCGCATGCGCGAGATTGCCGATATGGTCGGCGCCTATCTGCACGTCGACATGGCACACTTTGCCGGTCTGGTTGCCGCTGGCGAGCACCCAAGCCCCTTCCCGCACGCACATGTCGCGACCACCACTACCCACAAGACCCTGCGCGGCCCACGCGGCGGCATGATCCTGACCAACGACGAGGCGATCGCCAAGAAAGTGAACTCGGCCATCTTCCCCGGCATTCAGGGCGGTCCGCTGATGCATGTCATCGCTGGTAAAGCCGTTGCCTTTGGTGAGGCGCTGCGCCCCGAGTTCAAGACCTACATCCAGCAGGTCATCAACAACGCACAGGCGCTGTCTGATCAGTTGATCAAAGGCGGTCTGGACACAGTTACGCACGGCACCGACACCCATGTGGTTCTGGTTGACCTGCGCCCTAAAGGCGTCAAGGGCAACGCGACCGAAAAGGCCCTGGGTCGTGCGCACATCACCTGCAACAAGAACGGTGTGCCGTTTGATCCGGAAAAACCGACCATCACTAGCGGTATCCGTCTGGGCAGCCCCGCCGGGACCACCCGCGGCTTTGGCGAGGTCGAGTTCCGCCAGATCGCGGACTGGATCATCGAAGTGGTCGACGGTCTGGCCGCCAATGGCGAAGACGGAAATGCCGAGGTCGAAGCCAAGGTCAAAGCCGAAGTGGCCGAGCTGTGCGCCCGCTTCCCGATCTACCCGAACTTGTAATTTTTCAGGATATCAACAGGCTGAACGGCGCCCCAAGCGGCGCCGTTTTTCATATGAAGCCCTGCCAGCGCAAAAACACCAGCAGCAGAACCAACAACGCCAGCAGGTTGAAAGCCAACCCACCCAACATCCCCAGAAACCAGCCCAACCTGCGGTCGGCCAAATTGATGCCGGTCAGATGATCCTGCACCTCTTCTGACGCGCGAGCCAGTTTGGGCGTATCCAGCACCAGCCTCAGCTTGGGATGGGCCGCCATCTGTTCGGCATTCGCCAAAAGCAGCGCCTGCTTATAGATGCGTCGGGGCAATTGACGTTTGGCCTTTCTGACCGAGGCCGTCAGCGTCTTATCCCGCACACCCAGCTTGTCGCGCATCAGCTGCACGGTCTGCGCGATTTGAGTTTGAATATCGGGGTTTTGCGCCATATTGGGGCCTCCTGGCGCGGCACCATATCCGGGTGGCGCCAGCACGACAATGGGGCTGGTTGTTTGGACCGGTGACGGGTATCACTCGGTAATGCTGAATACGATTGTCCATGGTGAGCCAACTTCAAACCCCCCGTTGCTGATTGCCCATGGGCTCTATGGCTCTGGCCGCAACTGGGGCGTAATTGCGCGCAGACTATCGGATGAGCGGCAAGTCGTTGCCGTCGATATGCGCAACCATTCCAACAGCGCGTGGACCCAGCAGCATGATTACCCAAGCATGGCGGATGATCTGGCCGAGGTGATTGACCATTTCGGCGGACAGGCCGATGTGGTGGGGCATTCGATGGGCGGCAAGGCGGCCATGACGCTGGCCCTGCTGCATGGTGAGAAACTGCGCAAGCTGGTAGTCGCCGACATCGCACCCGTGACCTATACCCACAGCCAGATCCAGTTCATCGAGGCGATGCGGGCCGTGGATCTTTCCTCTGTCACACGCCGCTCGGACGCCGAACAGCAGCTGGCTGATCAGGGGGTTGAGAAAGCCCTGCAAAGCTTTTTCACCCAGTCGCTGGACATCAAGGGCCAACGCTGGCTGCTGAACCTGGACGTTCTGGCCGCCGAGATGCCCAAGATCATGAGCTTTCCTGACATCACCGGCACATGCACCAAACCGACCCTGTTTCTGTCGGGGGGCGCGTCGGATTATGTCCTGCCCGAACACCGCCCCGCGATCCGGGCCCTGTTCCCGACCGCGCGCTTTGCCAAGATCCCCGGCGCAGGCCATTGGCTACACGCTGAAAAACCGCGCGAGTTCGAGGCCTCGGTCCGGGCGTTCCTGAACGCCTGATCAGGCTGCGTCGTTATACAGGTCTCGGGCTACCCGCCACGAGACCGGTGCCGCCAACGCAAATCCCAATGCCGCTGCCAATACGATGGTGGCCACGGAATTCGTGCCCGCAACCAGAACCGCGATCACAGCCGTTCCGGCCAGTGCAGTGGAAATCATGGCATAAAGAGTTGTCGCAAGACGTAACATGGTCAGTTGCCCTTTGTTATGTAACTGACCACAACTGTAACGCGGTACACTCCCGCAGACCTTGACATGCGTCAGGTGAAAAATTTTTCTATTCTTCTGACACTTCACCGCCTGCGTTCACCCAATCGGAAAAGCCACCCAAATTGTAGACCTGAGCATAGCCCATATCCTTGAGCAATTTGCCCGCTAGGGCAGCACGTCCCCCGGCAGCGCAATACAAAACAATGGGGCGATCCTTACGCAACTCGGGGTCATGGGACTTCAGCGCCTCATCTGCGCTGAATTCAAGCGACCCGCGAGAGATATGATGCGCACCACTGGCACGGCCCGTTTTCTGCAACTCGGCCCCGTCGCGGACATCCAGCAGTAAACCGCCCTGCCCCAGAATCTCGGCGGCGCGGGCCATGTCGATCCGCTCCACGCTGGCATTGGCGGCTTCCATCATCTCTTTCACGGTCAAGGGCATCTGTATCTCTCCTGTTGGTGCTGCCGACAGGGTAACATGCGAAAATTGGAAGGTGTAGTGGGATCGCCCTACACTGGCGATCAATGTTCGCGGAAGGCACGCGACATGCTGTCTGTCACCGGCTTGGCGATATAGGCCGCGAAAGTGCGTTCCTCGGTCTGAATCATGATCTCGGCTGGCATCCCTGGCGTTGGGATAAAGCCGCGCACGCGGTCAATCTCCTCCGGCGGCAGCGAGATTCGGGCCAAATAGACCTCTTGCGGGGCACCCGCAGAGTCCTCGAGCAAGGCATCGGCCGAGACGTAAAAGACCTCGCCGCTCAGCACCGGAGTCGTGCGCTGGTTCAAGGCGACCAATCGCACGGTGGCGTCCTGTCCCGTCACGACGCTGTCGATCTCGGTACGCGGGATTTGAGCCTCGATGATCAGGGGGGCGTCGGCGGGCAGGATTTCGGCGATGGGTTCACCTGTTTCGATCACCCCGCCCGGCGTGTGATAATGCAGCCGCACGACTGTGCCCGTAACCGGTGCGCGCACAACGGCGCGGTCCAGAACACTGCGGGCCTGACGGGCTTTTTCGCGGACACTTTCCAGATCGGCCTCGATCACGCCCAGCTCGTCCAATGCCGCCTCGCGGTAGGCCGACCGCGTTCGGGTGATCTGTTCTTCGTATTTCAGCATCATCTGGTTGACCTCGGCGGTCTCAGCCGCCAACCGCGCCTGCTGACCATCGGCCTCGGCCTGCACGCGGCGGATCGTGTTTAGCTCGCCTTTGCGGACCAAACCCTTTTCAAACAGCGCCTCTTTGGTCTCATACTCTTCCTGCAAAATGGCCGAGCGCACCCGCATACTGTCCAACTGCGCCTCAAACCCGCTGGAGCGGATGCGCAGCGCTTCCATATTGCGCTGAAGCAGAGCTATATCGTTCAGTAGGGTCTTGCGCGAGACGTCAAAGCTGATCTTCTGGCCGTCTAGGATCGTCATCACCTCGACGTCATCGGTGGCCTTGATCAGATCGGGCGAAAATTCCAGCCGCTCGCGTTCTTCATACTCGGCCAACAGGCGCTGGCTCATCGCCTGAAGGCGGATTTTACGGATGAACAGCTCACGCTCATTGGCCTCGGCAGAGGTCTGGTCCAATGTCATCAGGACCTCCCCGGCCTGCACCGATTGACCTTCGATGACCTTGATATCTTCGATGATGCCGCCTTCCAGATGCTGCACGATCTTGTTGCGTCCAGTGGCGACAAAGCTGCCCTGCGCAATCACGGCGGCAGCCAAGGGCGCGCGAAAGGACCACACGCCGAACCCGCCGAAACAGACAACCAGCAGCACCATTCCGACGACAACGAATTTGCTGATCGAGCGTGGAACCTCGGCATACCACACCTCGGGGTCTTTCGGATCATTGTTGACGGGCACCAGATCATTCATGTCGCATTCCCCTTCTGGCCTTCGATACCGGGCTGTTTACGCGGCCCGTTCAGCTGTTGCAGCACCTGTTCGCGCTGACCGAACAGGGCGACCCGCCCGTCGGTCAGCAGCATGATCTTGTCGACCGCATTCAGCAAAGTCGGCTTTTGCGTGATCACCACCACCGTGATCTTGTTCGCCTTGGCCTGCGCAATCGCCCGTGCCAAAGCCTGATCCCCGGCCACGTCCAGGTTCGAGTTCGGCTCGTCCAGAACCACCATACGTGGGTTACCAAAGAACGCGCGCGCCAGCGCGATGCGCTGCTTTTGACCGCCGGACAGCGGAGAGCCATCGGCGGCGACAACAGTCTCATACCCTTGAGGCAGCGTGGCGATCATGTTGTGCACATCGGCCAGCACGGCGGCGTCGTGGATTTGCTCATCCGTCGCGTCCTCACGCATGCGGCCGATATTGTCCTTAATGCTGCCGGGAAACAGCTGCACGTCCTGCGGCAAATAACCTATACTCTCACCGAATTGGCGCGGGTCCCAGTTGCGGATATCCATCAGGTCCAGTCGCACGCTGCCCGACGTTGGCAGGATCGAGCCCACCAGTGTCTTGCCCAGCGTCGTCTTGCCCGCCCCGGAATTGCCGATAATGGCCAGTGTCTCACCGGGATTGAGCGAAAACCCGATCCCGTTCAGCACCACGCGTTTGGTCCCGCCGGGCACGTAAAGAAGCCGTTCGACATCCAACCGGCCTTCGGGGCGCGGCAGGCGCAGCTTTTCGTATTGCAACTCGGACTTGGTCAAAAGGGTCTTGATCCGACCAAAGGCAGCGCGGGTCAGCAGGAAGGTGTTCCACCCTTCGATGGATCCTTCAATCGGGGCAAAGGCGCGCCCGGCGATGATCGAGGCTGCAATGACCATGCCGCCGGTGATCTCACCTTGCAGGGCAAGATACGCGCCCCAGCCCAGAATTGCGATTTGTGTAAGTAAGCGCACCGCGCGCGAAATCGCAGCAAAGATGACGTTCCGATCCTGCGCCCGCACCTGCCATGTCAGCGACTGCGCGGTGTCGCGGCCCCAAATGCGCACCGCCTCGGGGATCATCGCCAAAGCGTTGATGATCTGACTGTTGCGCGCCATCGAATCCAGATGCTGGTTGGCCATGGACTGAGCCCGGTTCGCCTCGGCAAAGGGCTTGGCGGTCATGCGCTGGTTGATCAGAGCGATGATCATCAGTAGCAGCGCAGTCACGATCACGATTGTGCCAAGTTGCGGGTGCACAAGGAAAATCATCAGGATGAACAAGGGCGCGAACGGCACGTCCAGAAATGAGATCAACGTGCCCGACACCAGAAATCCGCGGACCTGCTGCAAATCGCCCAGCGTCTGATATTCCCGTCCGGTCCCATGCAGCGAGGCATGGGCCGCCGCGCTGAGGATGGGCGCACCCAACCGGGCGTTTACCTCGACCGCTGTGCGCATCAGCATGAATCGGCGCACCGCATCAAAGGCTGATTGAAAGATCACCGCCCCGGCCACAATCGCGGTCAGCATGATCAACGTGTCCAGAGACCGGCTGGTCAATACGCGGTCGCTGATCTGAAACAGGTAGATCGGGATGGCCAGGATCAGGATGTTGGTTGCGCAAGTCAGCACCAGCACAAAAGCCAGATTGCGCAAGATTGCCCGCATCGAAATTCGCAGCGTCTGCTGAAAGTCCTCGGGCGGAGTGCGTTTGTGAAAGGTCTGGGGTGGCCCTTTGCCATCCCCACCGCCCTCTTTCCGGAGCGGCAGAGGTTGGTTCGCCTTGGCCTCGATCGTGGTTCCCAATTGTCCACCGCCTTTTGAGCGATCCGGGGGGGGCGTCCGGTCGGTCTTCTCCCTGGCGGTTTCCGGATCGGGGCCTTTGGCATCGGCCACCCCAGCTTCGCGGCCCTTCTGGAGTTTGTCGTTGACGGGCTGCGGAACGTCACGCCGAAGGGATTTCTCGGCGTGACGGAGGAATGTCGTTTCTTGAGCACTTTGCGTGCCCTTTGGTGAAGGTTGCAGTTCAGAGACTTTTGGGGCCTTGGGTGGAAACGTCACCGGATTATGCACACGCAGATCCTGGCTTAACCGCAAGCTCGCCATTTTGGCGGGTTTGGTCACGGGGTCATCTGCAGGGGCCTTGGTCGGGCCACCACCACCGCGTCCGTCCAGTGGGCTGGCGAACAGGGATCGGCGCGACGAGAACAAAATCGACATACTCAAACTTTCGAAACACTCGTATCCAACAGGGAAATCAGGCCAGCATGGTTTGCAGACCATCATCGAAGCTTTCGGCCATCTCGGACGGGGTCATCTTGTTGTGGCCCGGCGCGTTTTCCGAGTTTCCGGGTCCATCCACCGTGTCAATAAGGACAGCGATGGCATCATTTCCGATCTCAACATCCAGATCATCGTCCGGCGTGTCGATCAGACTGGCCTGATGCAGCACGAGGTCGGAATATTCGCCCTCACCGGTCATGACCACGGAATCGACGCCGGCTTTTACCACACCCGCGGTATTCAGAACCGCATTTCCAGCCCCCAACGCAGAAGCCACTGCACCGGCTTCCCCGTTAAGGTTGATGTCGTCCTGGTCTTGCAGGATCGTGATCTGTTCAATCGCGTTAACCTGCACCAGATCGCCGTCGATTTTGAGGACCCGGATCTGTTCCATCCCCGCGAAGTCCGGGTTGTTCAGCAAGGCGTCTTCCAGCGCTTCGGTGTCCATTTCCTCAAGCGGCAGAACACCCGCCAAGCTGGCGTCCAACTCCTCATGCGTGTCCTCACCCATCGTGGTCAGCGCCACCTGATTGACAACAAGATTGTCATCATCCTCATCCGGAATGCCACCGTTGATCTCGTCATCATCGAGGAACACGATTGTCTGGTGAACGATATCCACCGAAATCATGTCCCCGCCGATCAGGATCACGTCGTAATAGCTGCCAAGTTGCAGAATCTCGGTTACGTTGATCAGAACATTGTCACCCATCACGTAAAGGCTGGACGATGCGGTGATCTCGGTTTCGATGTGGTCGATATCGGTGGCGTCGATTTCTTGCTGGATGAAATTCGCGACCACCAGATCGCCCGCAATCCAGGTCACAGCGACCAGAGGATCCTGCCCCTCGGCCGCGACGTTGTCATCCAGCCAATGGGCCTCGTTGCCTTCAACGGTGATGGTCGAGGTTTGAACCACCATCGTGTCGCTTTGCGCACCGGCATCGCCGGTGTCAATGTCCGACACTACCGCAACCTGACTGACGACGGTCACGTTGACCGATTGCCCGCCCACCGCGATCACTGGCGCGTCGACCCAGGCCACTGTGACGGCAACTTCGTTGACGGCCAGATTGCCACCGGTGGATACGGTATGCCCCTCGCCAAATTCCGAGTCTTCGGACTGGTCCCACTCGGCGGGAAGAAGTTCTTCGGGCAGATCCTCTGTCTGGTCCTCATCGGGTTGATGATGCTGCGGCAGAAGCTCGCTCCAGTCAGGGGCCTCATCGACATGTTCGCCGTTCACGATGGCACCCATCGCGTCTTCGCCCTGGAACTGATGCACCGTCGCGCCTTCGACCTCGATGGTCTGCTGTACCTCTTCGACGAGGGCTTGAATGTGTTCAACCGACTGATAATCGGCGATATTCAGAGACGGGGCCGATACCGCGTGCAGCGACTCCGCAACCGCCGCCAAGGCGTCGCCCTGCGCAATCAAGGTTTCGACATCGCGGAACTCGGCCTGTCCAAGGGTGTCATTGTCGCTTAGACGCAGAGTTTGAACGGTATAGGTCACGGCCGACCCGATCAGCTCGGGGATCAATTGCGGTTGCAGAACTACGGTCTGAAATGAGATCGCCGGAAGCTGCACGTCGGAAATGAAATCATCGGCATTCGGCACCAGACCGAAACCCGGAACCGGGGCCGCCACGGACATCGCCTGCACGGGTGCAGGGGCTATATCAGCCTGTGGCGCATCCGTTCTGAATGGCAGGGCATCATATTTCCCCGGATCCAGCTTCAACCCCGCCTTGACCTTGATGACGGTCGCATCTTCAAGCTCTTCCAGTTCCGCCTTGCGCCTGAATGCGACAAATTCGTCATACTGATCCCGCCATCGGGCCTGTTCGCTGGTAAGTTCAAATGTTCCAATAAAATGAGCAATCGTTTCACTGATACTGTCGAGCGACATAACACTGTTCCTTTCCCCATCCCGGCCAGAAATTTCCGTTTTGGGTTAAGTTGGGCCGAGGCCGCACCATGCGGCCTCAGCATGTTTTTGCCGGAGATCGTGGGGGTTTAGCCGATCTCCGGCTGGGACACCGGCTTATACGTCGGTATCGTCGCTGGAGTAGGACGAAGTCATCGATCCACCAACCATGGTCGTATCGACCGAGTTGCCAAGCACGTTGGCACCCATGACGATCGACTGGTTGAAGGCCGTGGTGTCCACAACTGCGGCAGACGAAGCATAGGATTCACCCGATACGATGCCGTCACCAGCATTGTTCGAGCCCCAGACACCCGCGTTGCCACCGGTGCCACCTGCGCCCGAGTTCGCACCCGAAGCATCGCCACCAGTGACTATCCCACCAGCTGTGTGGCCGGTAGTCGCCCAACCGATTGCTTCACCGCTGGTGCCGCCCATACCGGCCCCGGCGCCGCCGCCGCCGCCAAAGCCTGAGGTCGCCGACCCGTCCGTCGAACCGGATGCATCAGAGGTGGCATCATTGTCCGAAGACGCGTCACCACCGTATCCGGCAATGGATTCGGCAAGACTGTCCGCCGAGCCATCTGTGTCTGCCTGCGCAAACACATCCACCAGACCACCGTCTCCGGCCGTGTTCATCGCATCGGCCGAACCGGTGCCCGAACCATCCGACGTCGCGCCTTGCTGGATCGCGCCGCCACCGCCGCCGAAACCATCGGCGGTCGAGGTGCCGGTTCCGGTGCCGCTGGCCGAGCCGTCGGTGTCGTTTGTGCCACCTGCTCCGCCATCGCCACTGGTGTTCTGCGAGTTGCTGGCCGACCCGTTCACGTCACCCGGAGACTGGGTGATGTTCGGACCGGTTGTCGCCTGATCGCCGACACCCTGCGCGCCGGCGTTCGCTCCGGCTGTACCGCCTGTCGCGCTACCGCCGGTGCCATCGCCACCCGAGCCGAAGCCGCCGGTGCCGTCGCCACCCGAGCCAAAGCCTCCGGTTCCGTCGCCGCCAGATCCAAACGCGCCGGTTCCGTCACCGCCAGTTCCCGGATTGCCGCCATTGGTGTCGCCACCGCCGTTGCCGGCACCGGCCTGACCTGCGTTCAGCCCGGACAGACCGTTTTGCTGGTTCAGAGCTGCAAGCGCTGCATCGACCTGACCGGAAGTGCCACCAGTGCCTTCAGCACCCGTGCCTGCACCACCCGTGCCGTTGCCAGCATCACCGGTACCGCCCATGCCTTCTGCGCCGTTGCCCTGGGCCCCAGAGCCTTCGGCACCCGCGCCTTCGCCACCATCGGCATCAGCGTCGCTGCCTGCCAAGCTGCCAGCCAGACCCAGACCGACATTTCCGGCCGCCGCATCGTTGGCGTCGGTGTCGCTGCTGCTGCCATTGCCGGCCTGACCATCCGCATCCGCATCACCGTCGCCACCGGCTGCGCCTTGCGCGGACGAGTCGTTCGCGCCAAGACCCGCGCCAAGCGCCTCTGCGACCGAAGCATTGTTGCCACCGGAAGACTGGCCATCATTGTCGGCATTCGACAGGCCCAGACCCAGACCCAGCCCAAACGAGCTTGCGTCTCCGCCTTCACCGCTGGTGCCGTCTGCGTCGGTGTCGGATGAACCTGTGTTGCTTGCTCCAGAGATGCTACCGGCGTCTCCGCCTTCACCGCCACTGCTGCTGCCGTTGGACTCGGCACCCGACACACCGACACCCAGGCCGATGTTGGATGCTGAACCGGTCGAGCCGCCGTCACCACCAACGCCTGTACCATCCGCGTTGCCGGTCAGACCACCAAAGGCCAGCGCGTCAGCGCCATGGGTTTGGGCACTTGCCGCGCCGCCATCGGTGCTGCCACCGCTGCCAGAGTTGCCACCATCGGTTGAAGAGCCGATGCCTTCATGGGCCGTCGCGGTGCCACCATGAGCATTGCCGCTCTGGTCAAATTCGCCTTCGTTGCGAACGGCGGCCGAGCCCAGATGGTCATTGTCGGACAAGTTTGCGACCTGGCTGCTGATCGAAGACATGTCATTGCCTTCACCGCTCAGGTCGATGTCCAGATTCAGGTCGTCGCCCGGGTCATAGTCCATATCGCCTGCAACGGTGATGACATCGCCCAGCTCAGCCGAACCTGACGCGTCAATATCGACGGTGTCATTGTCTTTCGGCAAGCCTTCTCCGTCGCCGAAGTCGATCGTGACCGAGTTGCTGTTCGAGTTGTCATTGTCGCCATTGCTTTGCGACTGACCCTGACCTTGATCTTGACCCTGGCCCTGATCCTGGCCTTGGGCTTGGTCTTGACCCTGACCATTTTCAACAGACGTCGCCTGAGCTTGCGCTTGGTCCTGACCCTGGCCCTGTTCGTTGTCGACATCATTGTCGACATCCGTCTCTTGCGACGTCAGGTCAGCATCAACATAGGCGTCATCCACATGGATATCTGCGTCGATTGGCGCGATGATCGTATCCACGTTCACCTCGTCAATATCGGTAATGCTGTTATGGGGTTGTTGACGTTTTGACATATCAATTTCCACTTATTAAGCGCACTGACCGTCACTCTTTCAAAAACGGTTACGGGCGCGGTTGAAACAAACAGCGCACTCGCGCAAAACCCGCGCGGATGCGTATTTCACAGTGAGATTGTCCTCCACCCTCCTTTCCCCGGCTTAGCCGGTCCTGCATCTGCCAAGACGTTCGTGGAAATGCGCGATTCGCAGACACGTTCGGATCTTTAGCCCCGTTAATTGGAGCCGTTCCATGGTTGCAGGAGGAAACTGGCCTGAATAGCTAGCCGGAAGCACTAGAACGGGTAATCACCTGATTCGGATTGATTATTTCCAAATCACGAACAATGCGCGACTTTTTTGGCTGCTGATTTTTTAGCTAATCGCATATCGAGAAAACTCGTTAAATTGCCTCTACTTAAGCGGGTGAAACGCCCCTGATCCTAAACTTAAGTTCTAGAACTGTTTGCGCGTTAACGACCGTGCAACCAGGAAATTTGCACTTTTCCCTATAGCCTGCACCGAAAGTGCGTTAATGTTCGGTTAATATTATTCGAAGTGCCAGTTTGCTATTTCGCCGCTTAGCGGTGCAGGTTTTGACAAGGGGGGAATGATGAGCATTCCGTTTCGGGAAAATGCTGCGCAAAACCAATTTGGTTTTGACGAATTCTCGGTAAATTTTATTGGTAAAGAGCTTTTCTACTCGGACCAGACCTTAACGGGTGTTGAAACAGAGTTTGGTGTCACCACACACCGCTACGATTCAATCTCAGCCCTGCCGACATATGGCGACCCTACCACCGGCCCCGGTAGGATCGTGATCGTCGATCAGATGATTCTGGAAGATCTTCTGGCCCGTCCCAGACACTATCGCGATTGCGTGGGCAGCGGCAGCTTGGCATACGCGTATCGAAAAGAGGAATCCGCCCGCTTTCTGTTTGAGCAATGGGACCGGACTCGCCATGGAGATATCGGTTTTCTGCCAATGAATGTCGGTCCCGATGTCTGGCGCGCGATCCTTCGATTGTTGCTGCATGAGGAACTATACCTGCCCGGCTTTCTAGCAGACAGCGTCTCCAACTTGCAAAGCCCACCCAAGCAGCACGCAGGCTCTACGCCTGCCGCGCCTGAGCCGCACCCGCTTTATTCCAAACTGACCCGGAGGGAAAAGCAGGTCCTGCAACAGGTATCAAAAGGGCACAGTAACAAGATCATCGCGGCCAATCTTGGTATAACCGAACACACGGTGAAGTTGCACATGCACAATGTCGCCGGAAAGATCGGCGTCAGCAACAGAACCGCCGCCGCACAGTTCTTTTTCGAAGTCGCCCCGGACGAAGCCCATGAACTTGCCAGCGACTGAGGATTTCGAAACCCGCTTTGACCGTCTTATCCTTTTGGTCGGCAAGCTGAACTATATGTGGACCAATACAGAAAGCCTGCTGATCCACCTGATCGCCGGGCTGAGCGGAACCAACAAGGATGTCGCGGTCATCATTTTTCTGACCCTCAACACCACCCGTGCACGCATTGATCTGGTGGAACGGCTGGCAAAGATGGACGGTCGCCCCCCCGATCTGAGGGATGCGATTCTGGAGCACACCCAGCGCTTGTCGAAACTTTCGGGCATTCGCAACAAGTACAATCACTGCATCTATTCCTTCGACCCTGACAGTGGAAATCCCAAGACGATTCTTATGCGGATTTCAGACCGGAAAACCGACATCAAGCTGGGACGCGAAGACACCGTTGACGCCGCAGCGCTGACAGAGATTGAAGGCGTAGTGAAAAAACTCTCGGACGCCAACCGCGATATCTGGCAGTTGATCACAAGGTTAGGCTTTCCGGTCTAAAGGCGACGTGGTGCGGGTGGTCAGGTTTAACAGAACATAAACAGGCCATTTCCTTCACGTTCACCTGACTTGATCTATAGTGGCGAGTGTCGCTTTAACTGCGACATTATCTTGCTACCCGATCAGGGTCTTTCGATGTTCAACTATGTTCTGACAACTTCTACCACTTTGATATGGGTCGCAACCGGGCTGCTTGTCGGCTTCCTTTTTATCTAGCCCCCCAGTGCGCGCCTAACTTGAGACTGAGAACAGAAGCCTTGAATGGCTTTGTTGCGTAGAGGTTGTGTAAGCAGTGAACAGGCACGCCGTCACGGGCAACTGACACCGCGTAGCGATTCTACCAAAATCAACGACTCTGGAACGGGTTGCACGCCAAACAACATCGGCTGTGAAATACCTGGTGCGGGCGGTGGGACTCGAACCCACACGGGCATAAGCCCTTCAGATTTTAAGTCTGATATGTCTACCATTCCATCACGCCCGCACGGCGTATTCCGCTCCCAATTGGGCTGAGGAAATCACTAAGCGGATAACGCTGCAAACACAATCCGTTTCAACGACAACCACTTGAATTCTGATTCACGGAGGGCCGACAACCGGAGCGATCGTTGCCAATCGTCAAAGGCTGGTTAAAATTCGCACGCAAGGATTGCACATAAATTGCCAATCTCTAGGACGGGGACCACCCCTAAGGGATATCATTTTCGATTTTCGGGCAAGTTACGAGTGCAGAACAAAAGTCCTTTCCAGACTGGATCGCTGGCATCGAACATCGCGCCAAGAGGCCGCCAGCCTGGCACCCCAACTTCGCACAAATACAATCTGGCAACGCCTCGCCTATCCCGGAGCCTTCGTCGGGGCGTTCTTTCTGGGAGTAATCGCCGTCTTCCTGACACGCTACATTCAATACCACATGGTAGGCGTGCCCGACGCTGGTGACACGAACTTTCCAGGCATCATCGGTATCGGCGTGGCCAGCATGGCGGGTTTCTTTATCTCACTGTTCCTCACAGACAAACTAAAGGAATTCGCTAGTGCCAGCACGGCAGGCGTTATGACGACCACACTCACCTTCCCAAATCTGGTCTGGAAAAACGACATCGGATGAGTATTCGATATGGGCTCGAATCCGTTTTTCTCCACGCTGCATACTAATGACTGACCCAAGCCCAGTTTTGACTCCCAGTTTTCTTAGTTCAATTGGTCGAAAACATCTTGTGGATACCTACTGGAGTGCCAACTCACAGACAAACCCGTTGACTATCTGCTGCTTCCAACAGCGCCGCTGTAACTGCGTCGATCATTTTGGTGTGAGGCGATGCCGTCATACTTACTAAGCCAACAATGCGTTCTGGTCCCTTCTGTTCAAGGGGGATCCTTTTGAGCCGCAGATGGTCGTATGTCGTTAAACGGTTGTCTGGTATGATTGACACGCCAAGTTCAGCGGCCACCATACTTGAGATTGCTTCAAGACTCTCAAGCTCCATCGCGTCTTTGACTTCAATGCCCTTTCTTTGCAGCCAAGTCTCGATTTGCCTTCCTACAACCGCATCACGCGTAAAGCGAATAAACGGTGACGCAACAAGCAATTCTCTCGAAGGTAAATCCGGGGTGTTTTCCGAGACAAGCAGGACCAATTTTTCAGATACAATTTCTGAGAAATCCAATGTGTTTGGCAGAACATCTGGTCGGGAAATGATCGCCGCTTGAATCTGCCCGCGGTCCAACTGTAGCAAAAGCTGATTGGTCAAACCTGGAACAATCCGTACAAGGATGTCCGGATGCGCGGACTTTAGCCTCGCCAACGCAGTTGGCACTAATCCAGTCAGGGTCGTTGGAACGGCCCCCAAAGTTATTTCACCAGAGAGTTCGTTGTTCGACTTCACCCTTTCCGCCAAACCGTCATATGCGGCCACCACCGCAGCAGCCTCTCCGACGAACGTTAGCCCGGTATGAGTAAGTTTGGGCGACTTGGATGATCGGTCAAATAATTCGAGCCCCAACGCGACCTCCAGATTCCGCATCTGGTGACTGACCGCCGACGGGGTTAGATGCTCCGCCTCAGACGCGGCACGGAAGCTACCATGTCGATGAACTGCGATTAGAGTTCGCAGTGCCCGAATGCTCATTCCGATAACCTCGCTAGCGCTAAAACCGTGTTCATTATGTGAAAATTTTTTCACTTATTAGTCAAAGATTTTTCGTTTTTGTTCATTTTTGTTGATGTGTACCATGCACACAGCACGCCTTATGAAACCAAACCCAGAGATGCTTATGGTTGCTCCCAAATCCAACGCCTATACTTCCATCGTCGCCAAACCCTTCGCTCCAAACCTCGGGGCTGAGATCTACGGAGTCGACCTAAGCAGGCCTGTGCCTGACGACCAGTTTGCAGAGATCTGCGACGCTTTTCACACCTACCAGGTGCTGTTCTTCAAAGAGCAGAAGGAAATACCACCTGCGCAGCACATTGAATTTGGGAAACGCTTTGGGCCGCTTCACGCACACCCCGCAGCCCCAACGATGGACGGGTATCCGGAGATTTTCGAAATACATGCAACTAAGAATTCCAAGGTAGCAAACGGTGAGTTCTGGCACTCTGACGTCTCTTGCGATGAGACACCGCCCCTTGGAACTATGCTGCAAATCCATATTGCACCACCCTGTGGCGGGGATACCATGTTCAGTGATATGTATGCGGCCTACGATGATCTTTCAGAACCGATAAAAGATATGATCAACGGGTTATCTGCACTTCATAGTTCCGAGCATATCTACAAAGGCCGCTATAGCGACCGGGGGCAAAAAGACAGCGAAATTGACTGTCCCGAAGCAGTTCATCCGATCGTCAGGACCCATCCGGAAACGGGCCGAAAGTCGCTGTTTGTGAATCGAACATTTACAACAAAGATTTTGGGCTTGTCGGAAAAGGAAAGCGACGCGATCCTCAACATGCTTTTCGAGCATGCGGAACAGATCAACTATCAAATCCGGTTCAGGTGGTCACTTAACGACATGGCCTTTTGGGACAACCGGTGCTGTATGCATCGTGCGATCTGGGACTATTGGCCCGCTGAGAGAAAAGGGCGACGTGTGACCGTGAAAGGCGATAGGCCTGTCTAGACTCGACCGAACCGAATTGCTGGATCAAAGAAACCGAATCTTTAGGAGCGATAAGTGCGAGCTGCAGTCGTAAGAAAGTTTTGTGAAGATCTTTCGATTGAGACGGTCCCGGATCCAACCTGCCCAGACAATGGAGTGGTCCTGGAGGTCGCAGCCTGTGGAGTATGCCGCTCGGATTACCATGGATGGTCTGGCGCGCACCCCAAAGTTCAAAATGGCTCCATCTTAGGGCACGAATATTGTGGAACTGTGGTAGAGGCAGGGCCTCAAGCGAAGCACAGTGTTGGTGACCGCCTCATAGCGCCATTCATCTTGGGTTGCGGCAGCTGCAACGCTTGTCAAACAGGCGTATCAAACACTTGTGCTAACCAAATCGTTCCAGGATTTGGAACGCCAGGTGCCTACGCAGAATATGTCGCTGTGCCGTTTGACCATAACTTGGTTCACTTGCCAGAAACGCTCTCTCCTTCCTTGGCGGCAGGGCTCGGGTGTCGTGTAACCACTGCGTGGCATGCTTTGACAGACCGTGCAGATGTCGCAGCTGGTGAATGGGTGGCTGTCCACGGTACAGGAGGTATTGGCTTGTCCGTTCTTCTATTGGCAAAAATGCTTGGATGCCGAGTTGTCGTAGTGGATGTGGTTGATGAGAAACTTGAGCATGCAAAGCTTAACGGCGCAGACGCTACAGTAAATGCCAGCAAAGAAGACGCCGCAGCAGCGATCCTAGATATCACGGATGGAGGAGCACAGGTTTCCATAGAAGCGCTGGGGATAGAGACAACGACGAACGCATCCTTAGAGTGTCTCGCCATCCTTGGTCGACACGTGCAAATTGGTATGCCTTCGGGCGACGGCCAGATGCAGGTAAACATGCGTGCAATCTATTCCAAACAACTCTCGTTTTTCGGCACTCGTGGTATGCCTTCGTGGAAATACCCACGCCTTCTAGGAATGATCGAGCGTGGCGAAGTAGATATCCAGCCAATGGTCGCCAGAGAGGTCCGATTGGAAGAGGCCAGCAATGAACTTCGCGCAATGAATGGACCAACTTCCCCAGGAACCGCTGTTATCACAAGGTTTCAGCCGTGATCAGCGCAAACGCCTGATAGGTATTTATTCAGTCATTCTCTCTGTCATCGTGCGCCCCTTCGCAAATTCAGATACTCACGCAAACTGGCTGTTCAGGGTAATGCAATGAGCGCCTGCTTTGGGCTCGGTGCAGACGTTCAGCAGAATTCAGTGAGCGTCCGCTGTGCGGACAAACCGGACTTGTGCGATTGCGGCAATTGCTGACGCGGCATTGATTTGCTGTCGCAGCACATTCATCGCTGCGTTGCAGCTGTTGTCGCCAGACCGGTCATTCAAAGCTATGATGATGCGATACTATCAAACTGTAGTTTCGAGGCACATAGGATCAGCAACTTAGACGCCGAACAAAGCCAACGTTTGCGTTGTCGCAGGCAGTGCAGCAGGACAGGCCATGCGGGCCTTCAGCCAGTAAGAAAATTCTCGTTGTGGCTCATGCAGGTGGCGGGGAAGAGGGAGTAATTCGCGGTCGTGGAATTTTTCATTAAGTTGAGATATTGCAGAGATTGGATCTTTGGTTCTTGCTTCGTGTTTGAATTGATCGGGAACGAAGCACCAATAGTGCTTCTATTTGTTGTTATGCTTTTTTGACGAGCGTATTCTTGTTTTTCTGACAGGAAATTAACGTTACTGCCGAACGCGATAGCCGGAAGCAATGATCTTGTTTATCAGAACAGCGGCGGCCTGGTGCATGTCCTTTTCATCGTTATTGCCGACCGCTGTTTCGTGGACAGCAGCTGCGTCATGCAGAACTCCCACAATTTCATGTTCGGGCAGAAGCTCACGATCTTTAATTGCAAGCAAAAGCGCTTCACAAATTGAGAGTGCGGCCATTCCTGAGTGGTCTTGCCGGTCAGCCATGGTAGACGTCCTTTTTTAACAGGCGTCCAAGCAAGGAAGCGCCACAATGAATTGCATCATACTGGCATAGATTGCTGTATACTTAACTGATCGAAAGCAGTCTTGGCGTCGGATAGTTTCGCGGGCTGCTCATCGATGAAGGAAGAACACTTGCGCACTATCAAAAACAGTCCACTCACCCGAAAGCTTTCAAACTTCGTCGCTCTGACTGAGGTTGAACTTGCGGCATTGGCACGCCTGCACAAGCGTCGCAGAACCTTTGAAGCCGGACGTGACCTTGTGCATCAAGGGCAATCAGAGCAGGCTGCCTACATTCTGGCCTCGGGCTGGGTTTGTTCCTACAAAACCCAGACTGACGGGTCGCGTCAGATCGTCGATTTCCAAATACCGGGTGACTTTCTGGGCTTGCGAAGCGTTCTGCTGCACACCTCGGATCACAGCATAGAACCAATCATGGAAATCCAAGCCATTGAAGTAGTAGTGGATGATCTCCTGGAAGCATTTGCGCAGACGCCCCGGCTGGCGACAGCAATTCTTTGGGCGGTCTCCCGAGATGAAGCGATGGTGGTTGAGCACCTGGTCAACATAGGACGGCGCGATGCGGGTGAGCGCATGGCGCATTTTCTTTTGGAACTTGGTGTGAGGCTGACTCAGGTCGGGATGGCAAACAAGACGGGATACACTTGCCCCCTGACACAATACCACCTTGCCGATGCGCTGGGACTGAGTGCCGTGCATGTTAATCGTGTCCTACGGCAACTGCGGGAGAAGGGGTTGGTTACTTTTCAATCCGGGCAAGTGGTATTTGATGATTATGAAGGACTGGTGACGTTGGCCGGTTTTGACCCCACTTATCTGGATCAGGCCGGGCAACTGTTGAAGCAATAAGTTCACCCCTACAGCGATGCCGGGATTTTGATGATCGTTGCCTGTTAGAGACGGAATTCGCTTCGGCAGATTTGGGATTTCACTGAAAAAGAAGCGCAAGATAAATACAGTCCGATTGCGGTACTGGATTTCCTGCGCTTCTCAATTACTCGTTAAGAACACGCCAGCAAATATCCCGCCAACATACATCACGTTGCCGGAATCCAAACATCGTTGCACTGACGCAGGTTAGTCAATTTTTTACAGTACCTGATCCTCGGGCACCAAATGCATTTGAAATTCCAATAAAATCTCAGGTCATTGGTCGAAGACTAACATCGATCAGCGCGCGTCTGCCATTTGCACATTATTCTAAATTACAACGCCAGTACTACCGCAGCGCTTACGAGCGTGTACCGCGGCAGACTGCGCGGGGAAGATCCAACAAACTATATGGAGGACCAAGGTGAGCACGAGATCGTCCAGTTCTTTGGTGACGTTTTCAAATCCGTTCTCTTTGTCCGGCTACCCGGATGAACTTCCTGCAGGCGAGTATGAAGTAGTTGTTGAAGAAGAACTACTACAGGGCCTGAGTTTCGAAGCATATCGCAGAACCGGAACCTACCTGACAGTTCAGGGCAAAGGCAGCAAGCCAGGCCGCACGGAAATGCGCCCAATTGACCCAGAAGATTTTGAACTGGCGCTTAAGCACGACCAGACCTTGGCCACATCTAACAATGACAGCGATGCGGCGCTTTCCCCGCAGGAGGAATAGATTATGAACACGCCCGAATGGCTTAAACCCGGAATCTACGGTGCTCTGATCGGCGGGGTTTTCGTAGGCGTCGTTGGATTTTCATGGGGTGGATGGATGACCGGCGGTAGCGCGGACAAGATGGCCAACGCCATGTCCCGCGATAATGTAATCGCTGCGTTGGTTCCGATCTGCGTCGACATGGCGAGAACTGACACTCAACGCGCCGAAAAAATAACGACGATCAAAGAGGCTTCTTCTTTCAAGCAGAAGGATGCCGTCATGGCGGCTGGCTGGGCAACGGTGCCGGGATCCCAAACTCCTAACAAAGACCTGGCGCAGGCCTGTATCGAGGGGCTGAACCTGGATGGATCGTAACTCAATCACTCAACATTCGGACAACGCCGTTTGCATCAGGGCAAATCGAAAAAATCAGTACCGGTTTTGCGCTCACTTAATGGCTGCGTTGTTTGTTGTCGTCTTCAGCGGTTTGGCGGGCTCCTTTATCTCATCAAGTCCCGCATCGGCCGAAACAAATTCGATCCCGGATAACGCGCATCCCAAAAAGTATGGCGACGGTTGGGAATGCGATTTGTCCTATCGGTTGAAAGGCGAAGAATGCGTGGCCATTGTCGTGCCGGGAAATGCCTACCCCACAAACAGAACCTATGGCTCAGGGTGGGCATGTATGCATGGCTTTGTTGAAGTTGGCGGCACCTCATGCACTGAAGTGATTGTGCCTGAGGGTGGATATCTCGATCCATCAGGTGAGAGGTGGCGGTGCCTGCGTGGATACACAAGAGTAGACGATAGCTGCCAGAAAATCGTGGTGCCGGATAATGCTTACCTAACGAATAGCACTTATGGATCTGCATGGCGTTGCAACCGTGGCTACGAAAAAGACGGAGAAGCATGCGTGGCAGTAGCGGTGCCGGAAAACGCTTTTCTGAACGCATCAACCAGCGGGCGTCCCTGGACGTGCGAGCGTGGGTATTTTGAGCGCGACGGACGGTGCGATGCCGTGTTTGTGCCTGAAAATGCTTTCTACGATGACGCGATCCATGGAGTTGGATGGAAATGCGAACGTGGCTACGAGGCGTCCGGTGATCGCTGCAATGCAATCGAGCTACCGGCAAATGCCCATATCGACCGATCCGGCAATGGGTGGCAATGCCACAAAAACTATCATCGATCAGAAGGGCTGTGTGTTCTGAACCAGTGAGAATTCAGACAGAAAGCCCACTTTCCCAAACTTCACAATTTTTGCCCGTCCTTACCAAGGACGCGCGTTTCACACTCTAAAAAGGAACAAATATGAAACCCGTACCCATTGTGTCGGATGCCAAGCAGTTCATTGCCAGCGATGCGCAAAAGCTGGCGCCTGAACAAGCAGTTTTTCCAGAGCTTCACCGCAAGACACTCGTGACAGATACACCGACTGCAATTGTGTATTGCGAAGGAAACTTCGCAAAGATCGATGGCAAGACGGCTAATGGTCTGGTTCGACATTCACAGGCCTATCGCGTTCTTTCGGTGATCGACAGCACGTATGGCGGTTGTGACAGTGGCAAAGTGCTTGATAATTTCGCAAATCAGGTTCCCATCTTCGATGATCTTGATGCCGCCGTCGCTAATGAAGCTACGATCCCCGACACTTTTATTTACGGAATGGCGCCGGCCAGCGGCAGAATGTCCCTTGAGGATCGCGAAGTTGTTGTGGATGCGATAACGCTCGGAATGAACATCGTGAGTGGACTGCATGAATTTCTTAGTGATGATAAAGAGCTCGCCGGATTTGCCAAAATTCACGATGTCACGATACGCGACATTCGCAAGCCGCGGCCCAATCCCGACCTGCGCCTGTTAGATGGCAGTATTGGAGACGTCCAGGCGATCCGCATCGCGGTGTTCGGCACCGATTGTGCAATTGGAAAGCGTACAACCGCGACAATCCTGACATGTTCCCTTAACGCGCATGGGATCAAAACAGTTTTGGTCGGTACCGGCCAGACAGGATTGATGCAGGGCGCCAAGTATGGTGTCGCGATGGATTCGGTGCCGCCGCAATTTTGCTGTGGCGAGCTTGAGCGCGCTGTTGTTGCAGCATCTGAAGATGAACACCCGGATGTCATAGTGATCGAGGGCCAGGGGGCGCTAAGCCATCCGGCCTTTTGCACATCAGCATTCATTCTGCGAGGCAGTCAGCCACATGCAGTTATTCTTCAACACGCGCCTAAACGAAAACGTCGATGTGATTTCCCCAACATGACTATGCCCGACCCTTGCGATGAAATCACCCTGATCGAGGCTTTTGCGAACACAGAGGTAATTGGCATGACGATCAACCATGAAGGAATGAATGATGTTGAGATTTCAAAGGCCATCACAGATTATAACTGCAAATTGTACCTCCCGGTCACTGACGCTCTGAACCGTCCTTCATCAAACTTGGTGAACATGGTTCTTTCTGCCTTTCCGCGTTTGCAGCACGTACCTGTAACGACGATTGAATGAGCAAGCTGCGTATCGACATTGATCTGAGCAAAATTCTTTACAACACACGGTTCCTTGTCGATCGCCTTAGACCCCGTGGAATTACGGTTACAGGCGTGACAAAAGCCGTGTGCGGTCACCCTGAGATTGCGAATGCTATGCTTGAAGGCGGCGCGACAGGGCTGGCGGACGCGCGGATCAGCAATATCATGCGTATGCGCGATGCTGGAATCTCGTGCTCCATATCCTTGATCCGAACACCCATGCTGAGCCAGGTCGCGCAAGTTGTTGATTACTGCGATGTAAGCTTCAACACAGAGATGGACATTATCGCAAGCCTGGCCATGAGTGCGCTGGGAAAGAACATTACTCACAACATTATCCTGATGGTGGAAATGGGGGATATGCGGGAAGGAATCCCGCCTGAACACCTTGAAAGCACTGTGTTTCAAATTCTTAGAATGGAAGGTATTTCTCTGAAGGGGATTGGCGCAAATTTTGCCTGTCTGGGTCATGTGGCACCCTCTGCAGAAGCAATGGCATTGCTTTCGTCGCTTGCCGTCGATACCGAACTTGCAAGTGGACCCGCTCTGGAAACAGTGTCAGGCGGCGGTTCTGCCAGTTTACCATGGGCGCTTGGCAAGGGGGCGACCGGAAAGATCAACAACCTGCGTCTGGGTGAGGCTATCCTGTTGGGTACCGATCCTGTATCCGGGCACGCGATCGGCGGGCTTTATACAGATGCTTTCACTCTTTGGGCGGAAGTGATCGAAACGAAAGCCAAATCAAACCCAAATCCCGTGCGAATGAACTACCCTATACCTTCAATGCAGTGTGTGACTTTAGACGGTCCTTCGAATACTCGGTCGATCCTTGCGATCGGACTCCAGGACACCGATGCGGCGGGTCTTGTATTCCCTGCGGGCGTCACGTTCGTCGGAGCCACCAGCGATCATATCATTGTTGAAACCACTGATTGTCTGCTTCGCCCTGGTGGCGAGGTGAAGCTGAAATTGAACTATAGCGCGCTCTCGCGCGGCATGGCTGCACCCGATGTAGCAAAAGTCTTCCATGGTGATGGCGCATTGGTTGACTGCACCGCAGCGAACACTGATCGCCCATATTCGAAGCGAAAGTAGCGCGCCAGGGTTGCCGCCGCCTCGGTTCTGCTTCATCCACCCGTCTTATTCTACGGCTTTACGTAGTAAATTGGGCCACCAATACCTATATTGGTGGTACCCGCATTCACTTTTCACACCCTATCTGGGCTCGTGAGTGTTGCGGACAATCAAAGGATCAAAATGATGCCTTTCAAAGACCTTACGACCAGAGCGGCTGCCGCACTGAAGGAAAACGATGCGGACGCGTCAAAAAAAGAAGTGACTTCGAAAGGGCAGGACGCCGTCCCCGAAAAATCAAAGCCTAAACCTCAAAACTGATAATACCCTGCCGGGAGCGGGTGGCTTGTTCTTGTTTACATCTCCGAGCGAGCGGTATCAGCAAAGGAGAACTACCCAAATGAACCAACTAATCAGCAAGACAATCGCAGTCTTTTCCAGGCCGTTTACTTTCCCTGGCTTTGACGAATTACTCCCGGCGGGCGAATACGACATAGAAACTGAGCTTTCCGCACCACCAGATTATTTGGATCCAGAAGCCTGGAAAGCATCAGTGCTAATCTTTCTGCTTCCACGGAAATCTCACCCCGGTCTGGCGCGAACGTTGACCGTTTCTCTTACTGATTTGGAGAGAGCCCGCGCAAGGGATAAATTGTCTGCGAAGGAGTTGTCGCAATTCCTGCTCGACCAACTCTTGGCCGATCCGATGGTGCAACTGATCATGGAAGCTGACGGTGTGTCTGAGACTCAACTTCGGCACCTCTACTCGGAGTCGCTCATTTCTGAGGCAGACGACGGATCATCAGATCAACGAGCCATACCACGAGGATGCGCAAGCGGTTCTCGGTATGCTTTCGCTGTCCAAGCTGCTGAGAACGAAGGAATGCCAGTTCGTCCTATTAAAACCCCTCGGATTACAGGCCGTCCCATCGGACAGTCTGAACCAGGCAGCTCCTTCAATCTCAAGGCTTAGGGCTCGGAACTTTCTTTTCCAGTCGCTGTATAAACCAAAACAGAAATCGAGGCTAAGAACTGATGGAAGACTTCGACAACGACGCAGATACGATCATGGCTCGCGCCCACAATGACGTGCCGCAAGAACGCCCGTGTCTTCGTTGCAGAACGCCATTCTGGAGCGAAGGGTTCGGAGAGCGGATTTGTCGACGCTGCAAGGGGTTGAGCGCGTGGCGAAATGGCGTATCAGTAAGCCCTGGGTTAGCTCGGCGTCGCTGATAACCTGACGCCGGTCTTTCCAGCTTTTCTGATCATGTCTCATTTTATCTTATTAGTGCTGACCCGGGCCTTTTAACGTGGAACCCGATCGGTAATCGGTGCTGAAGACGAAGCGTACGCGCGGTTTGGACTCGAACCGTTCTTATGTGTAGTGATATGGGCTCAAGCCGCCTAATGCACACACTAAACCATGCCAGTATTCATAATCGGACAGCAGGCATTCACGCCGCTTGTACTATTCGGTGGTCAGCGCGGTGCTGTTGCTTGGGTGCGGAGGGTGGATCGGAGTGCAAAAAATGCCAAGAGTCCAACTACCTGCAGTCACCCCAAAACCCAGAGCTTGGAACAAGGGGCGGATCATCGGTCAGAAACGACCGCTACTCCCAAAACAGGTCTGGGCGATCCGTGCCCGGCTCGAACTTTCTGGAAATCTGCGTGATCTCACAATGTTCAACGTCGCGATTGATAGCAAGCTACGCGGCTGCGATCTGGTCAAACTCGCTGTGACCGATCTTGTCAAAGACGATCGCGTCCGTGAGCGTGTTTCGGTGATCCAGAGCAAAACCAAGCGATCTGTTCAATTCGAACTGACGGAAAACACGCGAGAAACTGTATTGGTATGGGTAAAATCACCGGAAATGTTTGCTAGCCGGTTCATGTTTCCCAGCCGATTCCATGATCGACCACACATCTCGACGCGCCAGTATGGCAGGCTGGTTCGAGACTGGGTGACCGGAATCGGATTGGAACCGAGCGGATATGGCACGCATTCGCTTCGCCGAACCAAAGTAGCTGAGATCTACCGCAAGACAGGAAATCTCCGCGCGGTCCAACTTCTGCTTGGGCTCACAAAGGTCGATAGCACCGTGCGATACCTGGGCGTTGAATTGGAAGACGCGCTAAGCATTGCAGAGCGCATAGACATCTGAGACAGTTTGGCGAGCGGCGCTGTCGGTCGCCAATCCATAGTGGTTCTAGTTCTTTTAAGCAGGAGTGGGACGTAGCGTGCCCTGAGCGGAAGTGTCAAAATCTTGTTGCGTACGCTCGCAGCACAGTTTTCTCGGCTCAGGCGCAATTTACAGGGTGCGGGACCGAGCGGCCATTTGATCACGCCGCGAGCACTTGTGCAGAAGCGGCGCGAAAATCGCTGCGTTGCAGCCAATGTCATCAAGCCAGTCATTCCTAGTTACGGGGAAGCCTTGATCACATACTCCTCTTTCGCCGCACTCAGGCCAGACAATTTCTTTCGGTAGTTCACCAAGGATCTTGGTCACCGGCAGTTTCAAAAACTACCTGCCCTGGCGGTACTTGCATTGCGACAAGGGAAACTTCCTTGACTCTATTCTGGCTAAGGACCACAAAAGTGCATTGGTGAAAGTTACTCGTCGCCGCGATGCTGCCGGCTTCGATGATCCAATGGCCTTCAGAATAACTGTAGCATATGCCCCAGCATAGGAACGGGTTTCGCTGGGGTCTTCGCTATGAGCTCGTTCCTCACATGCATTCGCAACTGTCACCTGACATGCGCCAGCCATCGCGTGACCCATGAAAGAAAGCGCCGTATGAACAACACATGGCTCATAAATTGCGTGCTTGATGCCCGATAGATCAGGTCTCAGGCTCCGTTTCAATCAGTCATTCATCCTGTTTGCGCGCTGCATTCTTTGTTTGATCCCGACACTCTTGGTGTTGTTCTCAGGGACGCAGCTTCCTGCCCAAGTCGCAGGCAATGCCGATGGATCGGTTTGTGACCAAGGTTTCGAAAACAAGAACGGATCGTGCCAAAGAATAGACTTACCGGAAAACGCATATTTGACGGGTAGCTCCTTTGGCAGCGGCTGGGAATGCAATCATGGTTTTCAGATTGTCGGAGAACTCTGCGAGGAGATAAGAGTTCCTGAAAACGCCTATCTTGCATCAACCGGAGACCGATGGGAGTGCAACCGGCTGTTCCAGCGCGTCGAGGACGAATGTGAAGAGGTGATTTCACCTCAAAATGGGTACGTCGAAACCCGGTTTGGCGTGCAGGAATTACACTGCAACTGGGGATTTCGTAAGGAGAACCAGGATTGTGTTGCAATAGAAGTTCCAAAAAACGGTCGTCTGAGCGACAAAAGAAGCTCGGATGGGTGGGTATGCCTCAGAGGCTACAGGGCAGCTGAGAGCGGCTGTGAGCCTGTGGCCGTTCCACTGCATGCATACCTTGCACCTGAAACCTATTCCGGATGGAAATGCGAACGTGGTTTTCGCGCAAACCGGGACAGGTGCGTTGCGATCCTTGTCCCTTCAAATGCTCACTTAAATCGAAGAGGTGATGGTTGGGAATGCAAACGGCCATTCACACGACAGAACGATACGTGCACCGAAAATGTGCCGCGACAATAGGTTGGTGGAAATCAATATCGACCGACATATCCGGAAGGACCAAGCCGTGAACCATAACTCGATTAACGAAAACTTGGGTAAAAGCCTCAAGGCTGAAAAGGCGCGTCGCCGGTCCTACGGGATTAAAATATCTGTGGCGTCGGCGGTGCTTGTTGCGGCCATAATTGTGGCGGTGTTTCTCTGATGCGTAAAAATGCCCCTCAAGTAACTCTTCCCAGTTCAAAGATGTCAGCTCATGGTCTGGAACAAAGAGCGTTTCAGGACCGCAGTGTTCGTAAGTCGCGGAACGCTGACGTATCAGGAGTGATTGAGGAAGAATTTGGAAAGTACTTGATTAAGGCTGGCGTTCTGAGCGGCAATAGTGTTGCACGGGCATTTCCCAAGCCGCCGGCTAAAACGCAGGCAATGATTGCCGACGCAGTTGGAGAAACACCAGCATTGGCCATTGAGGCCTTAAAAGAAATTCTCGAAGAACGAGACAGAAAGCGTAGCGGTCAACGCCGTTTGGAGGGAAACTCCGGCACCTTCGTTCCTAGTGAAAGAGAATATGCAGAGGCATTACGCCAGATCAGGCTCACCGCCGCGCAGGTCACATTGCTCAAAGCACTTACAATCGCAGGCAAGGACGGTCTGACCATTGGTCACTTGTCTCAGGCGGCCGGTTACAAATCGCGCGAGGCCTCAATCAAGGTCTTTAAGAAAATCGGTCTATTGATTGCGGAGTATCTAGAGCTCGAACTTCCCGAAGGCGGATCGGTACAGAATGATGGCGCCGCTCAGGTCCTGGCATTTTCTCACATCGAAAGTGACGACGAGCCAGCAACTTGGATTATGCATCAGGAACTGCGCGACGCTGTTCGTTCGGTTCTATGACGTACGTTACAGCCCCAGCTCCTGTAGCGAACTTCGAACCGGAACAAATGCACGAAAGGTTGCTCACGTAGCTTATGTTGGAGAAAAGACCATATCCGCTCGACCTGATCTATGTACCTGTGAAACGGGCGAAAACGCTTGATCAACAAAAAGTTCTGACGCTGGCCGAAGATATCCTGAAGAATGGCCAGAAGACCCCGATCCAGATACGCGCTGACAACAAAAGGTTCGTGCTGATTGAAGGTCTTCACCGACTAGAGGCTATCCGCGCCCTCGGCGGTGATACTATTGAAGCCTATTTGGTCCGCGCCAGACTACACTAAGCTCTTTTTGGGATTGGCGTTTGACAAAGCCTCTGAAAAGGTCATCAGGCGCTGACTTTTTTCATCCCAAAGATGCAATCGCGCACAATGAAGGCTCTGATATAGAGTAATACGCTGGCAGTTTTCCAACTCAGAATGGTCACGCAAAACTTCGTTTAGCCGATAGAACGGTATGCGGCTGGCGAGGTGGTGAACATGGTGCACACCAATGTTGCCAGAGAACCACCGCAAGATGCCAGGCAAGGCATAGTGAGAACTACCATAGAACGCGGCGTTCTGAAGGTTCCAGCCCTCTTCCCGGTCCCAGGTCGTGTGTTCGAACTGGTGTTGAATGTAGAAAAGCCAAATACCAATCGATGATGCGACAATCACGGTTGGCAGGAAAACACACGCCACCACCTCAAAGCCTCCGGCCCATAAAATCAGAGCCAAGAACCCTGCAATTGCGGCGTTTGTTCCCATCGCACTTGCCCAATACAGCCAGCCCGACCGCATGAAGCCAACAGGTAAGCGGTATTGAATAAAGAACGTATAGATCGGCGCAACACCGAACAGGAAGACGGGGTTCCGGGTCAGACGATACGCGGCACGCCCGAACCAATTCCGTTTCAGGTATTCCTCAATGGTCAATGTAGGGATGTCACCCATACCACGCCGATCAAGGTTACCGGTTGAGGCATGGTGAATCGCATGGCTTTGCCGCCAAACGTCATAGGGTGTCAGGGCAAGAACACCCAGAACCCGGCCGGTCCAATTGCAAACAGTGCGACTTCTAAAGAAAGATCCATGACCGCAATCATGCATAATGATGAAGATACGGACCAGAAATGCGGCATTCAGGACGGCCAGTAAAAATGCGATCCAGACACTAAAATATAAAGCCATCCACGCTAGAGCCCATAGCGCGAATAAGGGGACAACGGTGATCGCAATTTCATAAATACTGCGCTTTGCATCGGCAACACGGTATTGCGCGAGCACCCGCGTCCAGTCTTTAGGTTGCAACTGACTTTTTCTCCAAGGGCTTTTAGCAGCCCATTGTGCAAACGGGCACCCCATAAGGGTGCCCGTAAAAGGTCAGGCCAGTGCCAGATTGGCGGCGCTGTCGCGTCCGTCACGGCCAGCTTCGACGTCAAAAGTGACCTTCTGGCCGTCTTTCAATTCGCTGATGCCGGAACGTTCAAGTGCTGAGATATGCACGAACACATCGCGCTTACCATCTTCAGGCTCGATAAAGCCAAAACCTTTGGTCGAGTTGAACCATTTTACTGTGCCATTTGCCATGGTCGAAGTCTCCTAATACTTGCCGCCCGCATTATTGCGGCGACTCGGCGTGGTCGGTCTGAATCGAAAGACTGAACGCCGAGTTTGGGAGACAGCAGGTCGAAAAAGAAAAACGTAAGCCTTGTGTATATGGACTTTGAGTACACACGATACAAGCCTTGATACAATGGAAAGCAACAGAAGATCTGAGTCTGCCTAGCCCAATTTGGGACAAAGATAAGCAGAACGCATTGCTCTGCGTTTCGGAAATCAGAGGTCGGCTTCTGATAAAACCTGCCGAATGCGTATGCAGCAAACTGATTGCTCAGGCACGGCAGGTAGGGCTCACTGTCCGAAATCGCCGCGTGCTTCAAGAACACCGTGGCCAGGCACAAATGTTCGTTGATTGATTGAAACATTACTAAATCAACGAGTTGACCTCTCTAACGAACGGTAGATTCTGCGCGGCCCGAATCTTGGGTCATGCTGCGTTGGCATAGGGCGACTGCGAGCCTCAAAGTGCCATTAGTAGGTCCGTATCTGCGTAAGCATCGGGCAAGAAACGTTACCGATGTTACAGTTGGCCGTAAGTTCATTCAGGGCGGCCTCCAATCGCTTAAGTTCGATTATCTTCATACGCACATTGGAGATATGAAGCTCGGCCAGTTCCTTAACGGATTGGCAATCCTCGCTATCACCTTCGGACAGGTTGAGAAGCACCTTTGCATCGGCAAGCGCAAAACCCAAGTCTCGGCACTTCCTTAGAAAACAAAGCCGTCCCACATCGTGCGCAGAGTACATGCGTCGATTATTCGATGCCCTTTCTGGTTTCGGCACGATCCCTTCGCGTTCGTAGTAGCGGATAGTTTCAATTCCGACACCGCTTTGCCGGGATGCCTCCCCAATCGCAAACATGTGAGATTTCCTGTCTTGATCCTGTAGTGGCTACAGAAGTTATACGAGAGGTTGTTGTCTCTACAACTCCGCGCGACGTAGTCCATCAGGGAAACAGAATGCAGAAGTATCTTAGCCTCAGCTATTTGGGATCGCTATCAGCGCTTGGCGTCGCGACTTGCTGCGTTTTGCCCATGATGATGATGTTACTGGGGCTGGGCGGCAGTTGGTTGGCAATCTTTGGGAAGGTTGCGGCAGCGAGTTACTATGTGCTGACGATTTCAACGGCACTCGTCGCGATATCGTGGCTGGTATCTTATCGGCGCGGTTCCTTACCGACGTTAAAATGGCGGCTTGCAGGAACAACTCTAATCACCGGCGTGGCTTGGGTCGTTGTGTTTAACGAGGCACGGATTAACGATTACCTGATCATGCAGATGTGAGACTATGACAAAACAAACTGTAGTCCTAGAAAGCACCCTGATTTGCCCGAAGTGCGGCCACAGCGAAACCGAGCAAATGCCAACGGATGCTTGCCAGTGGTTCTATGAATGCAAGTCGTGCAAAACAGTTTTGAAGCCGTTGGAAGGCTACTGTTGTGTTTACTGTTCATATGCGACGGTCCCGTGTCCACCAATTCAGCTAGGCGATAGCTGTTGCGGATGAAGTGAAGGACGGCTTTGTTGAGCAAACTGTGAACTGCCGCCGCGAGCATCGCTGCTATTTGCATGAATGACAGTTCTTTCCGCTGCTTGGCCGCACAAGATATTCGGCAGTTGCAATGTTGTTACTGCTACAAGCGCATGCAGCAATAAAATCCAGGGTACAGGTTGGACTCGAAGCGGTCGTTCGCTGCGTCGGGCATGAAAGTCTGCTTTGCGGACACTACGTCATTTCGCTGCTTGCGCCCCAATGGTCGCCTGTCTAGGACTAGCTCAAGACAACGCATTGTGTTGACCCGGATTCAGAGAAGTAATCTCGGCAAGCTTGAGCGAATTCTTGAACGATTCGTCTTGGACGCGCACTGTCGTAGCCGAGGGCCAGCGTTAGTGGCGGCAAAGTATCTGAAATCGGGCGCGCGACGACAGGCGCACCAACATACGTCTCGGACGTTAAAGGCAGCATATTTAGGATTGCGCATCCCCTCCCCGCTGCCACAAGACTGCGTACCATTTCGGTCGAGTTCGCGTAGGCCGCGATTGGCACTTGCCTTGTGCGGGATTGAAACAGACCTTTGTAATAGGAAGCGGCCAAGGGGCGGTTCAGCACAACCAAAGGTTCCTTTGAAATCTGAGCCATCGTGACTGCATCTTGGTCTGCCAATGGATGGGACTGTGGCAGCAAGCAGTACGGCGGTGCTGTGATGAGGGGGGTAAATTCGATGGAGGGCCTTGCACCCTCTGCGACAAACAAAATGGCATCGTATGTCCCATAGAGCAGCCCGTCCTGTACTTCATCATTGTTACATTCTTGCAATTCGAGCGTGACACCTGTGCGGTGAGACAAGAACGTATCAAAAATCCGCGGTAGAAACGCTGGGGCGATGGGAGCATAGTAGCCTACCCTCAGCGTTCCACTATGCGATTGCTTCAACTCCGCGCCCTCAATCAGAAGTGACCGGTAGTCTTCCAACAAATGCTCGCATTTCCGCGCCACGTCGCGTCCCGCTGCGTTCGGCTGAATACCACGCGCGCGTTGGCGGATCACAAGTGTCAGATCAAATTCTGCCTCGACCTGATCAATCGCGCTGGATACTGCAGAGGCAGCAATGTTCAGTTCCGCCGCCGCTTTGGCAATGTTGCCATGACGCAGCGCGGTTGTGAAATATTCCATGGCCTTAAGGGTTAGCGGCATCTTTATCTCTGAATTTATGATGATGTTTGTCTTTTAATACTATTTTTCCGGTGAAATAAATCGTGCCAACGTAAATGCGCTGCTTTTCTAGGAGACCATTGATGTCTGGCGCACCACTCAAAGGCTGGAACCACACGCCAAATGTCCCGCTGCAAGTGTCGCCATTCTTTAGCTGGCCCCCGCGCCCAATGGCGATGGTCGCATGGTTCTGGAACTCTTGGTTCTTCCTCACCGAACGATTAATCGTCGTCGCGATTGCCTGCATTTCGTTCTATTGGTTCCACCCCCCCTTAGCCGAAACGCAAACGCTGGCGTTCGGTTGGATTGCCGAGATGTTCATCCGTAACGTCGCATTGATGACACTCGTCGCCGGAGGGCTTCACCTCTATTTCTATACCTTCACCAAACAGGGCCAGGAGTTGAAATACGACCCGCGTCCCCTGATGAAAAACGGGCGACAGTTCACGCTGGGCGGGCAAATCCGCGACAACATGTTCTGGACCATCGCCAGTGGCGTCACAGTTTGGACGTTCTATGAGGTGCTGATGTTCTGGGCGATGGCCAACGGTTATGCACCGATGCTGACATGGGCAGCGAACCCCATCTGGTTCATCGCTCTATTTCTGCTGATCCCCGTTTGGGAAAGTTTCTATTTCTATTGGATTCACCGCTTCCTGCACATCCCGTTCTTCTACAAACACGTGCATGCACTGCACCATCGCAACATCAACGTAGGGCCTTGGTCGGGCATGGCGATGCATCCGGTAGAACATTTGATCTTTCTTGGGTCGGTGCTGATCCATCTTATTGTTACGGCACACCCGCTGCACATTCTGTTCCACCTGCAATATTACGCGCTGACGGCTGCGACGACGCATACGGGCTTTGAAGGCATGATGATCAAGGACAAGAACCGCTTGAAGTTGGGAACATTCCATCACCAGATGCACCATCGTTATTTTGAGTGTAACTATGGCTCGCTCGAATTGCCTTGGGACAAGTGGTTCGGTTCATTCCATGATGGCACCGTAGAATCTGACGCGAAAATCCGCGAGCGGCGCAAGAAATTTACCAACGGGGCCAAATGAATTGGGTGGCATGACAGTCAAGGACTTGCTGGAGGCCAAAGGCAAACGCACAATCAACTACGTGCAGGTCGCCCGCGAAAAAGAAGCGATTGCGGCGCGCGAAGCGGGTATAGACATGATCGGCTCAGCCTTTGTACCAGAGCAGGGCCATTCTGCTAAAGCTGTGCCCGACACGCATTTCCAGTTTGGCCTACCATGGGGCATACCCGCAGACGTAACAGAGGCGTTGCGCGATGCCATGGCCGCAATGATGGCAGGCGCTCAATCTGTCTATTGCGGCTACAACCCATGGGTCGTGGAGGCGCTTGCCCATCACGGTGTTCCTGCCATTTGCAACGTGGGTCTTGCCCGCCCAAGGCAGCTTGGACGGGCGGGTTCAAGGCGGTGGGCAAGACGCTGGAACAAGCCAAGATGATCCGGACGCAAGTTCAGGAGTTCGAGAACGCCGGTGCGTTCGCCGTAGAGATGGAGGTCGTGGCCGCAGGTCTTGCAATCGAGATCACCAAACGCACATCTATGCCGACGGTCTCGCTGCGGTCAGGCGGTGGATGCGACGCGCAATATCTGTTCTCGGCTAATTTGTTGGGCGAAAACCGCGGCTATATCCCGCGCCATGCCAAAACCTACCGTAGCTTCGCCGGAGAGCGGGACAGGCTACAAGATGAACGTGTCGCCGCCTACCGTGAAAAATTCGCGGACGTCACGAACGGAGGGTTTCCTAATGCAAACCAAATCGTGAACATCGACGAAGATACACTCGCGAAAGTCTGGGAGACGTAAACTCGAATCTTTAAAAGTGGCCAATCATTTGCCGCGCGACATTTTTTTGGTTTGGGCTCGGAGCAGTCGTTCGCTAAGCAGCGCATCAATGACCGCCGTGCGGACAAAGCAGAAGTATGAACTCAGCCGCGAAAAAACCTCCGCACACATCTGGCAAACAGGCTCAATGCCGCGATTAGAACCTGACCCTAAACGCCAGCCCAACCAACGGCGCAGTGTCATAGCTTTGCCGACTGATTTCTACTCCATTCGCATCATCTAACGTTAGGCGGCCATCAAATTCTGCTCCCGCAAATACGCTCAATGAAACTCCAGGATTCGGATTGTACCCAAGAGAAAGAACCACAGGAATACTCTTATCTTCACCCACCCCATCCGGGGCGGGGCCATCCCCATCCAGCCTGAAACGGATCCTCTCTGAGCGTGCGGTCAACGAAAGGTCGATAGCCTCATTTAGAGCGTAGCTCAGCGACAAACCGGGACCTTGCGTTGCTCCGACACCAGAGCCGGTGTTCAATTTCCAGCGGTCATTTATGTCCCAGTCGATAAGCAGAGCCGGAAAAAAATCAGTACCGCTTTCGTCAAATTCAGAAAACACACCAAAGGCTGGGCCTATCGTTAGGCGCTCGTTCAGTTGCCATGCAATACCTGCAAAAACACCGTAGGTTCTACCGTCAGATGAGGAGGCCCCGCTTTGGTAGTCCCACCTGATCTGTGGCGATACAAAAACCGTTGTTGTATCCCCCACACGAAACCGAACAGGAACAGCTACGCGAAGGTCACGTATGTTTTCCCATGGCTGGTTGTTCGATTGGCTGAATTTATAGTCCAGCTTGCCAAAACTGGTGGAAAGCCCAACGGAGCTTCCGCCTTCTAGATTGTAAAGTGCGGTAGCACGTAGAAACGCTCGACTTGCAGAGAACTTGCCGCCGTCACTCAAATCCGCATCCCCTTGAAACGCGGCAAGCCCATCAACCTGATACGCCCAGCCTAACCGAGGCTGGGCAGCCGACGGAAGCGAGGTGAACCCAAGAAAAACAAATCCAAAGCAGCACGTTAGAAGAAGATTTTTCATTTGACATTTTCCACGTGAGACTGGTTACGTATTGAATTGTCATTCCTGGTCGAACAGATCAAGTCCTTTAGAGTCTGCTAAGTGGACGAAGCCGCCGTTAACACCGTCATCAGCAGGTGTTGCCTAACAAGCGATATCCAAGCCACCTCGCAAACCTTCAGCGCGTTGTTCAGCAGTGTAATTTCGCGTTCGTCTAGTTCGGTTCTACTGGCGGTCTGAATGAAGGGGCGCAGGACTTCTTTGCCATTTCACTCTCGCAAAATTAAAAATGAATAATGAAGTACTTGCTCCAAACCCCAACTGCCAGGGCAATCCTCATAGCACTCTTTGTAATTATTGTTGTGAGGGTGTGCAGCTATGACAGCTATCAAGGGGCTGGATATCAAAGGCCTGATCAAGAGTATTGGGATGGCGAGGGCAGGCCTTAGCCCGAGTTCCCTTCTGTACTGCAGCGTCCAATGCAAACAGTCGCGCAGGTTGACCAAGTGATCCATCCGGCAGTCTGTGGTCGCATTGTGTAAGCAGAACTCCAGGGAGTCTGAGCTAGTCTTTCGAAGAAGCTAAAACGAGATGAGTTCTAGTCTGCATTGGAGATGATGCTGCGCTTCCGCAAAACTCGGTGTACCAAGTATCTGCGGGACGAACCTGCACCTCCCTGCCGAGCTGCTCAACCATTGCCAAGGGCCCATGAGCATATACTCAGGGCCCAAAAAGCAATCAATATTACAAGCCGTTACGGAGTAAGGTCCATTGCGGCTACGACCTTTTCGTAAGGAAGCCCAGCGGTATCGTTCAATCGACGAACTTGATCGGCGCTTTCACCATCAAACAAGCACATGCAGCGCCCGTCTTCGGGAGCAAATGTTGAACGAACGTAGCTGATCTTGTCTCCATCTGCCGTCATTTTTTGCGCAGTTGCTATCGCGGCTTTTTGAGCAGCGCCCAAGTCATCTATGCTGATACCCTTAAGGTTTCTTTCGACCATAAAAACAGACATTTCGCTCCCTTTTCGAATAGTCAAAACTAGTGCGTCTATTGCATCACGGAGCGGTGGCTCGGGGAACTATCAATACCTTATGACTTAATAACTCCAGGTTTGGATAAAACGGTGTATCCTGCGTCATGATTGTTATTAGCTTTCAGTGACGAGGTGCCCCAACATGGAGATGTCTCAGATTAGATATGTCTTATCTGCCGCAAAGCATCTGAATTTCACCAAAGCTGCTGCAGAATGCAATGTGAGCCAACCAGCGCTTACCAAGGGCGTCAAGTCACTAGAAACCGAACTGGGCGCACAGGTTTTCCATCGGGAAGGTAGGAAAATACTGGTTAGCGACTTTGGGAAGTCTATGCTGCCGCATCTACAGCACATCGTCGACGAAGCAGCAGCTACACAAGCGCTGGCTCAGAATTTTCGTTTGCTGGAAAAAGTACCGCTGCGCTTGGGTGTCCTATCAACAATTGGGCACGTTCGCCTTGCTCGCTTTTTAGCTCAATTCGAGAAAAACCACAGCGGATTAGAGTTGTCTGTCAACGAAGCAAGCGTGTCGGACCTAAAGAAAAAACTTGCCGATGGCGATATCGATGTTGCTTTAATGACCCTGACTGAAGAGCTTGAAGAGGAGTTCAGGACTAGACCACTCTACGACGAAAGATATGTGGTTGTTTTCCCGCCGGAACACCGCCTTGGACAACTCAACTCAGTTTCGCTCCAAGACTTATCACAAGAAAACTACGTTGACCGCTTGGCCTGTGAGTTGCGCGAGATGGTAATGTCGGTTTGTCAGTCAAAAGGCGTTGAGCTGTACGCTCGCTTCAGGTCTGAGCGAGAAGATTGGGTACAAGCAATGGTTGCTGCGGGCATTGGTTTTGCCTTTATGCCTGAGTACTCGGTTACTCTACCGGGCTTGATGCAGCGCCCGCTTGTTGAGCCAGAAGTTTCAAGAACTATCGCGGCCTTTACAGTTCCCGGCCGAAAACATTCGCCTGCACTTGATGCACTTATGAGGTCATCGCAGACTTTTGCATGGCCGGGATAAGTAACGTCAGCTTTGGGCTCGGTGCACACACTATGTCACTTCCGTTCAATCTCTGCTCTGCGGTCTGGCACAACTACAAATCAAGAGATATCGAGGCCGTTCTCCCGTCCGAAATCAGTGTAGAAGGTTTCGCTGCGGCATCGTTCCAAAGTGGCCTCATCGGCTTGTCTTGGATCGTTGCCAGGGCTTTGGACACCTGTTCCTTCTATAAATCGGTTCACCAGATTGAACACGCCGCAAACTTGGATGGCATCAAACAATGCACTCTCCGACCAGCCTGCGTCATACACCGCTTTTGCGTCTGATTCAGTCATTTGCGATGGCGAGACAGTGAGCTTTTCGACATATGCCAATAAAGGTTTAAGCTGATCCTCGACTGGTGCCGTATCGCGGTCCTCCATCAGCGACTCAATTGTCTCGACCTCAATACCGTATGCCTTGGCAAAAACGATGTGCGCCCCATGGCAATACGCGCAAGCATTCAAGCCCGAGACATAGGCTGCGATTAATTCACGTTCGGCGACCGACAGATCGCTCTTTCCCCTCATAACCAGGCTTTCGTACGCACAAAGTGGAGAAAGCTTATCGGGAAAAGCTTGATAGACACTACCAAGTGTTGCGTTGTCCGGCAAAGACGGGAACAGGCGTTTCATTGAATTCTCTCCCAATATTTTTGGGTAAACCTGGTCTCAATGTGACGATGCCAAGTTGCTTACGCAAACTCAAAGCGATTTTTGGATCCCACGTGATAGTTTTCTGCACACACTGCAAACGGCGGGTTCGCTTGGCTGCAACGCAGCATTTTCGACACTTGTTGAAAGGCAGCTTTGGGCTCGAAGCAGCCATTCACTACAGCTTGTATGAGTGTCCGCTCTGCGGACGAAGTCGCCATTGTCCGCCTGGGGACAAAGGTCCGCTTTGGGGAGACGCGCCCAGAGAAACCCAGTCAGAAGCGAAAGCAGTACAGCCAAAGTTGTCAGGGCCGATTTAACAATTGTGGCTGTACTGGCGGCATACACCAGTGCACTTGATACCTCTGGCCAACTCCAAATCATGGCCGCGATTCCAATGTTTTCGAAATAGTCGAACAAGGCGCAGCCAACCGAGAGAATTATGCCAGAGCGAACAAGCTTGCTGTCGGGCATACGTCGCCCGAACCAGCTAAACGTGGTTATCAAAGTCAGCGCGAGCATAGCCGGGTAAAATGTATCCAGAGAGAGCTGGTAACTGAGATAATACTCGCGCCCTTCCGCTCTTAAGGCTTCAAGAAGCGACGCGGCGTCTTTGGGAGAGTAGCCGAGCGGACGCATGTCGAATGGGACCTGCCCCGAGACAGCTTCGATGTGGGCAAGCGTGACGCTGATCATCAGCACGTAGATGACTAAAGCAATCAACCCGCAGCCAACGGCGGCAAAACCGATGTACCTTGAAAGAATTGTGTGAATCATTTTGGGAACTCCTTGATCTGTGCCAAGTTGCCCTTGGGTGAAGCCACACGCATTATCATTTGATAAGGCAAACCAAGATGGATCTACGGAAATTTCTCGCACAGTCTCCTGACCTGCCTGATATGAGTTTTGCAGACGGTTTTGCGTCTCAGTGGAGAAGTAAGCGTTTGAACAAGGGCGCGCGCCTTGCCCACCAAGAACAACCTGAATCAGATGAGTTCATTCTTTTGGATGGGTGCCTAGCCAGCAGCATTTGTGACCAAGAAGGCAAGGAAGTATGCGTTGGGCTCCATGTAGGTCCTTGCGTTGTCACGCCGAATATCGCGCGAACGCGGGATGGAGTGTCCCTTGTGTCCATCGAGGCAACCAAAGACGCCTCGCTTTATTGGATCAATACTGATCGGCTTACGAACCTGATGATTGAGTCTGAACCAATCCGAAACTGGGCAAATGGTATTCTACGAGACGCATTGAGTGAAAAGGCGGAACGCGAATGGTGTCTCGCCGCTCTTGACGGGGCGGAGCGGCTGAACTGGTTCCGCCAAGCCTTCCCCAGCTATGAAGACATTTTCACTCATTCGTTGATAGCATCCTTTTTGGGGATCACGCCCGTTACGATGAGCCGTCTACGCGCTAGGTAGAGAGCAAAAAGAAGGGCGGAACTCACGATTTGGAAATTCCAACCGACGCCCACGGAAACTTAACTCGGCAATTCGGCTGAAATTTCGGGACTCTCAGAGGCGATATACATTCAAACAACCGACTTTCCTTGAGCCCGCGTAAGCGGGTGAAGGTTGTTGATATCTGGAAAATAGATAGGGGCGCGAACAATACCGGTTTAGGCAAAAAACTTGCTACAGCACTGCAAAGAGCCAATCAGGAACAAAGAAGGTTCGACAACTTTTCGGCTCCACCATTCAGGACAGGAAGGAATTCGAGCAACCCTTGCAGTTCATGACGTTGCGTTGGGGCATGAACCGACAAAGTGGCGACCAACCTGCCCGTCTCGTCCTGAATTGGCACGGCGACAGCGGTCATGCCGGACATGAATTCTTCGTCATCCGTCGAATAATTTCTGGCAGAAATCCGGTGCATTTCGGCCCGCAATGCTTCCGGTTCGGTCAGTGTATGCGGCGTCTGGGCGTCCAGCCTTCCAGCGGCCAGATAACCGTCCAGAACTTGTTGCCTAAGCGTCGACAAGTACATCTTGCCGCTAGCGGTGCAGTGAAACGGCACTTGCGTCCCGATCGGCAATTGAATGCGCAAAGGCCACTTTGTCTCGACCCGGTCAAGATAGATCATCCCTTCGCGGTCGGGGATCGCCAGATTGCACGTTTCGCCGATCTCATCCGCCACGCTGGTCAAAATTGCTAGTCGCGCGGTACGAAGATGTTCCGATGACACTGTATTCACGGAAAGCTGGCGCAGGCGAGGCCCCGGTCCGAAAGACCGCCCATCCAGATCGCGCTGCAGAAACCCTTCGGCTTCGGCGGTTTGCAGCAGGCGATGGATCGTCGGTTTTGCCAAGCCCAGAGTTTCGATTAAATCCGATGGCTTTACCGCGACCCCACGCCGGGCGATTTCCTCAAGGATCACCAATAGGCGCAGGTTTGTCGGTATCTGAGTTTCTTTTTCGGGTGCATCAGTATAGGCCATCCCGATACATTCTAGTTGTTTGGCAGCAGGATCAAGGCCAGATCAGGTACCAGTGACACCAGTATCCAAACTGATAGCAAAGCCACTAGATACGGCACCGTGTAGCGCAACAATCTGAAATAGGGCACGCCGGTCACGCCGGACGCCACGTACAAGTTCAATCCATAGGGCGGGGTGATGAAACCGATGGATGCCCCAACCAGAAAGATCACCGAGAAATGGATTGGATCGACGCCAACAGACGCTGCTATGGGGGCCAGGATCGGCGCAAGAATGATCGTGACAGGTAGGCTTTCCAACACCATGCCGGAAAAGAATACGATCACCATCGAGGTAAACAACACGGCGTGGTACCCGCCCATTGAGGTGACAAAGTCACCGATCGTCTGCTGCGCCCCCAGCAACGACAGGATTTGCTGCATCACGACAGACACGGCAATCAGCGGTGCAAGGATACCAGTGATCTGCGCAGATCGGATCACGATCGAGGGGATCTCGGGGATGGTAAACCCTTCAACTACGAACATCTCGGCATAGGTTTTCTCAGTCGGCGGAATATTGTTGCGCGCGCCCATGATGCGGTTAATCGGATAGCTGACCAGCCCGGCAATCACACAGAATCCGACAGTCACGCCGGCAGCTTCGGTGGGTGAAAACTTGCCGGTGTAGATGCCCCACAGTACTAGGCCGATGGCAAAGAACCCAAGCCAAGCGCCAAAGGCGGTTTTCAGGATGCGGTTAAGTTGCAACGGGATCAGATAGCCCCAACCGTTGATGCGGCAGATGATCCAACAGGCCAGTTGCATGCCCATCACCATCAGCGCGCCGGGCAGAATGCCGGCCACGAACAGCTCGGAGATTGGCAGGTTCATCAGGAACCCGTAGACGATGAAAATAATCGACGGCGGTATGATGATGCCGACCGTACCACCCGCCGCAGCGGTTGCGGCACTAAAGCGCTCGTCATAACCGCCCTTGACCATTTCCGGGTGCAGCATCGACCCGATCGTCGCGGTGGTGGCCGAGTTTGAGCCGGAAATCGCCGCGAACAACCCGCACGCCCCCAGCGAGGCCATCGCAAGCCCGCCGCGTATCCAGCCCAGACAGGCATAGGCAAAGTCGCTTAGCCGGCGCGCAATACCGGATTTGTTGATCAGGTCACCGGTCAGAATGAACAATGGCATCGCCAACAGGGCGAAGCCCTTGTTGAACACGTTCAAGAGTTCCGCTCCCATATTGTCCAGCGTCAGGCCAAGGACAAAAGAACAGCCGATCACCCAATAGCTGATGACCAGCAGAACCGGCACGCCCAGCATGAACAGAAAAGTGACCCCTATCGAGATCAGAGTTACCCAGGTTCCGTCCGCCATCAGTCCGATCCTATCACCGCCTGCTGAAGCAGTGGCTTACCTGTTTTCCAGTTGTCAAAATCATCTGCCAGGTTCTGAAACACCCGCCCAACCATTAGGAAGAACGACAGCGGCGCGGCCAGAAGGAACCACCATTGCATGATGTTGTCGGTTCCGAGCACGATCTGAAAATTCGAAGCCGAAAGCGCCACCAGACGTGTCGTTGTCACGATGACAATGACTGCGAAAATGAACCAAAGAACAGCGTCCAATATCAGACAGGCCAGCTGCGCGCCGCGCGGCATCCCTGTGCGAAATTCAGTAAAGCTCAGATGTGTACGCAGGCGCACGTTGTAAGACGCGCCAAACCAAGCCATCACCATGAACAACAACGGCGGGATGGTCGTCGACCACGGTTCCTGATCGTTGAACACAAACCTGTCAATAACACCCCAAAAGATGATCAGCGCGATGGCCAGATAGGAGTACACCATGACCGAGCGTTCAAGCTGGCGCTCGATGAACGGTACTTTTCGGTAGATCATCATGATTAGCAAACCGCCGAGCGCGGCGACCACCGTTCCGACTACCCAAGCCGCGTCAGACCGCAGTGCGGTTTGAATCTCGAATGAATCCCGGCTGAGTAAGGCGCTGAAAATTGCCCCAATATCTGCCCACAGCGACATGAACCCCATCCTCCCAGTCGGTGTTTAGTGGAACCGGCCCGCGAAAGGGCCGGTTCGTTCAGTTTAATCAGGCAGTGCCCATCCACCAACGGCGGGGTTCGACATTTTCAGGCAGCATATCCGCCGGAATCTCGCGCGCGATGTCGTAGATTTCCTGATAGGTATCGATGCCACCTGCCCAGTTGTTCAGACGCTCACGCCATTGCGCCCAGGGTTCAGGGTTGTAGTTGGGCGCACACATTTCTTCGGCCAATTTGATCTGATCATCAGCTAGGAACGCGGCCCGTACACCGTTTTCGGCAAAGATCGTGTTCGGCAGTTGCGGGTCCGAGAAGCCCACGGTGTTCAGCAACGCAGCCTCGTTCGCACCTTGAATGAGCGCTTGTGTGAAGTACGAGGATTCCATGACGGCATCCTGAAGCTCTCCGCTCAGGCTGTCGAACACTTTTGCTGACATCGAGGTGTGTTCGGTACCACAGAAGAACTTGAGGTTCACCGACTGCGACACAACTGGGGCCATGTTGGCATAAGCCACGGCAGAGGCCCAAGTCTCGGCCCCATCGATCAGACCAGTTTTCAACGCATCCAACGTCTCTTCCCACGCGACAGGCACTGGGTTCAGGTTCAGCAGCTGCATTGCGATCCGACCAAGTTGTGTGCCGGTCACGCGGTTCTTAGTACCGAACAACTCTTCCAGCTTTGTAACAGTTGGTTTGTCTGCAAAGTTAGAACCCATCTGAAGGCCACGCAGTTCACAATGGGTGAACAAGAACTTCAGCCCATGGCGCTTCTCAAGGGGGTCTCGTAAGATGCGCTGACTGGCGGGGCTGTAAAAGAAATGATACTGCGCTGCGCGGCTGGGGAACATATAGGCATAGTCCAACACGTTCAAATACGGCGCGCCGCCTGCCGAGTTCTGGGTTGAAGCGGCATAGATGTCGACGATTCCCTGCTGAGTCTTCTCGACGCAGCTCAGCTGACCGCAGATCTGGTTGTCGCCGATGAACTCGATGCGAATCTCACCGTCTGTACGCTCTTCGAGGTCGCGCGCGAACTCGATGGCACCGGCCCGTTCGATCAAAAGGTTGCGGGTATTGAAGCCGGCCGCACCGAATTTCAGCGTGTGTTTGGGCTCCTTCGAGAACCTCTTTTCATAATTTGACTCAGCGGCTTGCGCCAGATTGGCGAGGCTCATCGCGCCGCCAAACCCACCAGCTGCCAGCAGAGTCGAGCTCATGCCATAGCGCCCTGCCACACGGAAGAAATCCCGCCGTGAAATGCCACTCAGTTTCCGTCCGATCTCCATTGCTATCCTCCCGTTTCGCAATTATTGAGACGTTTTGTATCAAAAAATGCTAGTATAGTTCTGGCAATTTGCATAGAGTTTTTTGACGACTTTGGGAGGAGACGGTCATGGAAGTGGATTATGCGGTTGTCGGGGCGGGGTCTTCTGGCTGTGTCATTGCCAACCGCCTAAGCGCTGATCCCAACACCAAAGTCGCCCTGCTTGAAGCGGGCGGGCCAGATACGAACCCGTGGATTCACATCCCTGTTGGGTATTTCAAAACCATGCACAACCCGTCGGTCGACTGGTGCTACCGCACCGAACCCGACCTAGGGTTGAACGGTCGTTCCATCGACTGGCCGCGCGGCAAAGTACTGGGTGGATCATCCTCGCTAAACGGTCTCCTTTATGTACGCGGACAAAAAGAGGACTACGACCGCTGGCGCCAGATGGGCAATGTCGGCTGGGGATGGGAAGATGTGCTGCCCCTATTCAAACGCAGCGAAGATCAGGAACGCGGCAAGGATGCCTTTCACGGCACAGGCGGCCCGCTGTCAGTATCGAATATGCGTATACAACGTCCGATCTGCGACGCCTGGGTCGCCGCTGCGCAATCCGCGGGCTATCCGTTCAACCCGGACTACAACGGTGCGGAACAAGAAGGCGTCGGGTATTTTCAACTGACGACGCGCAACGGTCGCAGGTGCAGCGCTGCGGTGGCTTATCTCAAGCCGGTCCGCGACCGCACCAATCTGAATATCATCACCCACGCTATGGTGTCGCACGTCACATTTAACGGCAAAAAAGTGACCGGACTGGAATATCGCGACCGATCTGGAGCTGTGCAGAAAATCACCGTTCGTCGCGAGATCATTCTGTCCGGCGGAGCAATCAACTCGCCGCAGATATTGATGCTATCGGGCATTGGTGATCCCGATCACTTGAAGGATAACGGGATTGAGCCGATCCACGCGTTGCCTCGCGTTGGCAAAGGTTTGCAGGATCACCTGCAGGCGCGACTTGTATTCAAATGCAACGAGCCCACGCTGAATGACGAAGTGCGTAGCCTGTTCAATCAGGCCCGGATTGCGCTAAAATATGCGTTGTTCCGCGCAGGTCCCATGACCATGGCCGCTAGCCTTGCCACCGGGTTTCTGAAAACGCGCCCCGAAGTGCAAACGCCCGATATCCAGTTCCACGTCCAGCCGTGGTCGGCGGACAGTCCTGGCGAGGGGGTACACCCGTTTTCTGCCTTTACCATGTCGGTTTGCCAATTGCGCCCGGAAAGCCGAGGCGAGCTGCGCTTAAATGGGCCCGATCCATCTGAATATGTCAAAATCTTCCCGAATTACCTGTCTACGGAAACCGACTGCCGGACGATCGTGGACGGTGTGAACATCGCTCGAAGGATTGCACGACATAACCCATTAGCGTCAAAAATTTCGGAAGAGTTCCGGCCTGACGCGCAGCTATCCTGCGATGATTACGAAGGCACACTGGACTGGGCACGGTCGAATTCTGTTTCGATTTACCATCCGACGGGCACTTGCGCGATGGGCGCGTCGGGCGATGCAGTCGTAGACCCCAAACTGAAAGTCAACGGAATAGAAAATCTGCGGGTCGCTGATTGCTCGATCATGCCAGAAATCGTCAGCGGAAACACCAACGCACCTGCGATCATGATCGGTGAAAAGGCGAGCGATTTAATACTTGCGGATGCCTGACCACTCGGCACGTGCGATCACTTCGGACAGGAGCACGGCGACAGCGGGTGGCCCCAACCGAAGCAACTTGGCTGCGCGTCTCAAAGATGTCCGACTGAAAAAGGGATACACTCTAAAGGCTTTGGCCAAGGCATTGGGCGTCGAACACCACACTATGATCAAGCAAATGGAACTTGGCAATGTGGCAGTACCTTCGAACCTATGGGTAACACTTGACGAACCTCTCAATTTGGATCGCTATATCTGGGTGCGTCTTTGAACCCAAGAATAACATCCCGACATGCATTGGTCGCTCTTGGCAACCTGAGCAGCCGGGAAGTAGCGAACTTCTTGGATGCCTTGCACAAGGGACAACTGAAAAACTTGCTGAACCAGCAGAACCAACAACCCAAACCAAAATCCACACCTGAAGACCTGACCTCTGCATGCCCAGCGCAAAGCGGATCGATTTAGCGTGCCCAAGTTCGGATGCGCTGGGTCTTCTTTGTGTCTAAAGAAAGAGCCCAATGAATATCTTCAAACCAATGACAGCCCGTACTTCGACAAGTTCATGATCGGCGGCAAAGAGTACAAGGCCAGTACCAAGCGCAAAGACTAGACTGTTGCTAAACGCGTCATGCCGGCGGAATACAACAAGGTCATGGACATTCGCCAACATGGCGAGAAGCCGGAGACAACGCTCCGAGACGCCTCCGCGCTCACGGTGGCCAGTGTCCAAAGCCGGACCAAGGACAGCTACCAATACAACATGCATCAAATGCTAGGGCTGACCAAGGTCTTCCACGGCCACTGGTCGCTTGATCCGGACCGTCCTCTTTCTCCTTGGACCGGTGGCGACGTGGATCACCTAAGGATGGCACGTCGGGCAGAAGGTATGACGGCAAACACGACCAAAGTCGAACTTCGCTTTCTCAAGCGAGTGAACAACTTTTGCAAAAAGAAGAACAAGGTGAACCCTGACCTGGATACTGAATTCGACCGCGGCTTAGTGAAATGCCAAGTTTTTTCTGAAACCAAAGAAAATGCCATTCCCCAGTTTCCCAACGCCAAGGCATCTGAGGGAAACGCCGCATATCAGAAGGCGGCCGATCTGTTCGACTACCTAAAAAATAAAGGTTTAAGGCTGATTGAAGCCATTCTGGTCGAGTAAGCAGATATGATCTGGAAAACAGAGCGATCGGCAACCGGGGCCACAAAACCAAGAAGTCCGTGTTAGTCCCAATCAGCGACCGGCTCTACGACGTTTTTTACAAGGCTCCCTGAGCAGCCAAAACCTTTCGTCTCAATGGACCGGGCCGTCAAACCCAAGCGGCAAGCCTAACGGACAACTGCGCCTCCAGTGCCCGTGTGTTGGCGGAGAAAGGAGCGGCAACAATTCACTCCTGCAGGGATACCTATGCAACTCGGATGCTGAACAAAGGTATGCGACCTGAGGAAGTGTCTCATCTCTTAGGTCACTCGACGGTCACTCGACGGTCACTCCGACACAAAAAACCGCCAAGTTCGCGAATCTGACCACGTCAGACAAAGCGCGCGAGATGCTAAACGCAGCCTAAGGCAAAACCGAAAGCGTCCCAAATTCCGACCCATTCTGGACTTACTGCACTGGGTCAAATCGCCCTGATAGGTGTTAAGACCAGTTTTTAAGGAATTTTCTGGTGCCCCCACACGGACTCGAACCGCGGACCTACTGATTACAAATCTAATGCCATTGAATTACCTACATTTACCTAAACATCGAAAGCACGTTGACTTATATACCAAAATCCCGTTTGATTTACCGATCTTGAACTACTGATTTACTTTGATTTACCAGTTTGACGCGTCCTATACGCGTCCTAGGATTTTGAGTTGGTATGCCGATCAAAAAAAGGACACCACCAAGAAAACCACCATCGAAGGCTAAACTGACCAAGTCTTTTATAGAGAGTCTGCCTTCCTTTCCGTACGACTATCTGGTCGCAGACACTGAAGTCCCCCGCCTAAAAGTAAAAATTACCCCAGCAGGAAATCGCAGTTTCCTAATCAGGTACCGGAATTCTTTTGGACGGGAAAAAAAGTTCAAGCTGGGTGATTTTCCAGACATGAGCGTAACGCTCGCGCGCAACATGGCAGCACGTCATCTAAACAACATTGCTGCGGGCCACGACCCAGCCGACGAGCGCGCAAAAAAACGTCATGGCCTAACTTTGAACGAATTGTTCGAACGGTTCTTAGAAGAATATGGCCAATTTCACCTCCGATCTTCGACGATCAAAGGGTACAGGCAATTGCATCGGGCAAACTTGGTCAACTCTCTGGGCAAGCGGCCAATCTCATCAATTACCCGAAATGACCTACTCCATTTCCATAGGGATCATGCCAATACCCCATATACAGCTAACCGGCTAATTGCCTTGATCCGAAGGCTCTTCAATTGGGCTGAAAACATTGGTCTCTGCGATGACTACAATCCAGCAAAAGGCGTTAAACCCTATACGGAACGAGCCGTAGAGCGGTTACTCACAATAGAAGAGACAGAAAGATTAGCGCAAGCTTTAGACTACGTTCGCATCAAGCATCCCGGCTCGGACGCATCGCTAAACGCAATTATCTTCATGTTCTTTACGGGATGCAGACGCAGTGAAGCACTGCGCATGAGATGGGATGAATTAGACTTTGAACGAAAAACCATAGCGTTCATTGGGGCCAAATCAGGTGATCGCAAGCAACACATGTCCGACGACCTCCATAGCTGGCTTGATGAACTCCATAAGCGCGCCACAAGCGAGTATTTGTTTCCTGGCGGCATAGTCGGACAGCCTCTTAAAGACATAAAGCGAACTTGGGAAATGGTCCGGAGACGTGCGGGGTTACCAGAGTTGAGGCTACATGATATTCGGCACAATGTGCTCTCTGACATCGCCGCATCAAATGATCTAGCGACAGCGCAGTCCGTCGGTGGGCACAAAAGCATTAGGTCTACAATGCGATACATTCACTCCAGATCATCGACAACCCAATCCGCTATCAATGAAACGGGTAGTCGCGTTCGAAGCACCTTCTTGGACAGGGGTAAGAATGATGAAATTTAGAAGGATTAGAGTGCGTGACCCTAAAACTGGAGTGCACCGTTACAAGTTAGTTGCCGAAACCGCAGAAGAGCAGCAAAAAAGGCGAAGACAGCGTCAGGCTGTTCACACATTAAATGATGAACTAAATGAAGTTGCCGCCGCGAAAATCCTGAACCTTAGCGTGCAGACGCTACGCAACAGGCGTAGCTTAGGTGAACCACCAAAATACTTCAAAAAGGGAAGAAGTGTGTATTACCACCTTTCCGACATATTGGATTTTGACAAAATAAGAAGAAAGAGAGGGCGTCATCTTCCAAACAAGCGAAGCTGACATTGGTAGACCAAATTTAGTTTTCGGAAACGGGAAACCTTCAGCATCTACGCAATGGCCACTTCCCCTCAGACAAAGACTTTAGAAACTTCCGAATATTTTTTACCAGACAAGCCAAAAACTGGCGGCGAAGACAGCCAAGATCACCAGCGGAGAAGTATTTATGCAGAGAACAGTAAAAGCCGTACTATTTATATCGTGCTCCATACTCGCGGTTCTAATTTTCTCACACTTCAAACCCCTCTTTGCTCCAAATCCGAATATTTCTGGCGGCTTTGGAGTAACTTTCGGAGAATCACTGCCAGAAGAAATAATTGAGGAAATTTTGAGCGATGAAAAACACTCATACACTGTCAAAATTTCCCCACCGGTTCCGAATAAAAACTTTGAAGTCTACTACGCGAGTGTCTTAAAATCCGAAATTGGCGTTTATCAAATATTCGGCGAAACTCGCTATAAAGGATGGTCGGTTTGCTGGGACACAGCAGACGTTTTGATTGAGTTACTTGAACAAAAATACGGAAAGTTTGAACACACCCAAAAGAGAGAATTGTCTTTCAGTAAATCCGGCGGCATCTCACAGGTACCTTGGTGGACCTACACGTATGGCAACATTCATACCGGCAAGGCGATTACACTAGACTGCGACGGATCGCTTATGAGGTTGACCTTTAGTGCAAATGATTTGGCACATGAAGACCTTAAAAGAAGAGGAAAACTTCTAATCGAAAACGCGAAAGAAAGCAGGGAGAAACGGCAATCCGAAGTCGAACGCGACGACTCTGGTCTATAATTCACTGATTATGGCCGCATCATCCAGTCACTTGTGGGCCCATATTTCGAATGCGTGGCGGCAGAGGCCCCTATAGCGCTATTTGTAGCTGAAATTCGGACAGTAAATTTAAGGTGCACATAACAACCCGAAGAGTCTGTTTCCTCGAAGAAACGTCTAACGTTTAGGAGTAAAAAGCACTTGCCCCCAATCAATGTAACAGATGTTCCTAACCGAATGATGCGAGATTTCAACACGCGTCATTTGCCGTTTACGATCACATCAGTAGAGCGTGGCCAATATCACTCCAGCCCCACAAAAGTTTTGGGATGGTTACTCAAGATCGGGTCACCCAAAAGCAACATGCACTTTCGGAGTAACAATACGACTGATTCAACCTAGGTTACGGCTACTCGATACTTGCAAAAAGCGGTCGTATGCTGGTCCAAAACCTTGAAGAGGCGTTCGACCAATCCATATTCGACAACTGGGCCATTCTTCCTGCCTGTCCTTCCCATATTCTCGGCCTTTTCTCAAAATTCGAATTTGTTCTTCGTGGCTTTTACCATTGAGACTAGTACCGTCGACGCCATGGTTCTTCGGTCCGTAACCACAAACATAGCTATCACTCCTGTTCGCGGGGTCTTTCGGCCCCAGTAAAGCTATGCGACCCTCGCTCGCGCGAACCGTCAGCGTGTTTTCATACGGCAGTTCAATCTCAGCAAGATGCTCCCTATAAATATAGGTAAGCGAATTACTTGGCTTAAGTGTGCACTGATTGCCTCCAACAACTTCTCCTGTTGTGGCTTTTTTCGGAATATCACAGGTGATGACCCAATTCCCCACACGCTCGAAATACTCGTGCAGTTTGGCTCTGTCAGCGTCTGCGCGTATTCGTATCTCCTCAGCACTCGGACGAGGTGCAAGAACAGCTTCCAAAGCTTGAATTTCTTCTCTGTTAGCCTCGCTAATTCCCTGCCCACTAGAGCAAGCGACAAGAAATAAAAATGATATGATAAAGCCCAAAGGCAGCGATAAACGTTTAAACAACATGACATTCCTTGCGCTAGCGCGTGATGTGGCAAAGCAGAATTTAATACTGCGAGAATGCCCAAGAAGAGAGTAAAGGGCAATGGACATTGCCTTGGCGATAGTCTTCCCCCACTGAAGTGGTCCGCCGTATGCATAGGAAACCGGAGGATCAGAATGAGAGTTAATCGACACAAGCCGGAATAGACTGTCACGAATTTACGGTAGGTTGAAGTGCTTGTCGGTCAGGGAATGCAGCGCGTGGATTCGATCCGTGAAGTGCGGATAACTGAGCAGACCTACTACCTCTGGCGAATGCAGAATGTGGGCCCCAGCTTTAGAAACCGGAGCTAAGCCACCTTCCCTAGCCTAAATTGTCTCGGAATATTGGACAGTAAATACTAGAATGTAATAAATCTGTAGGTGAGCATTCCTAATACCTGCGTCCCGAGCGCTTAGGGGTGCATACTGCGTATCTTCGATTGACATAACAGATACAACTAACACATTGATATAAAACGCACCCTACATTGAACCAACGTCCATGAGCCGACAGGCGTAAATCAACATACAATCGATTGCAGCCAAAAACTCAATAATCGTGGGAAAATATGTACGATTCTAACGTGCTTTTTCGGAAAATTGAAAAAATACAAAAAATCTTTGGCAAAACCTACCAATTGATGGCGCAGGTGATCAGGTCTGTACACATGCAACCGACGTTACTTGTGCAGGAGACCACATGGACCCGAAATTTATCTGTTACTACCGTGTTTCGACTAACCGGCAAGGCACAAGCGGACTGGGACTAGAGGCCCAGCGCAAAGCCGCAACCGAATACGCTAACCAACTTGGCGGGCAAATCATTAGGGAATTTATAGAAGTGGAAAGCGGAAAGCGGAACAACAGACCAAAACTATCTGAGGCGTTAGACAAATGTCGAAGCACGACTTCTATCCTTCTAATCGCGAAACTAGACCGCCTTGCCCGCAACGTACACTTTATTTCCGGACTTCTGGAAAGCAATGTTCGATTTGTAGCTGCAGATATGCCCAATGCAGACAAATTTATGTTGCACGTCTATGCCGCCATGGCTGAGGAGGAAGGTCGCAGAATAAGCGAGAGAACCAAAGCTGCACTTTCCAGAGCAAAGGAACGAGGGGTGAAGCTGGGTGAAGCTGCCAAACTAGTTGAAGACCGGAACGCCACGAGAGCAGATAAGTTTGCCGCCGAAATCGGCCCAAAGATAGCTCGCCTACGTTTTGATTTAGACTTGAGTTTTAAACAGATCGCCGAAGAGCTAAATAGCAAGGACATTCCTTCGTTCCGAGGAGGATCGTGGCATCAAACCACTGTTTTCAGAGTATATAACAGATTCAATGCTAATTGCTTGACCTAGCTCCATTTGGCGTCCCCTCTGTAAAGACCGTAATTAGGGACATAACACATGACGCAGAGAGACAGATTTCTGCCAAACATTGGAGCTGGCTCACGAGTTTCAGCGGAAACGGCAATGATAGATCGTTTTCAGTTGAAAGTTGGTCGCTGGTACGTTCATGGAACTCGCGACGAAATCTCAGCTAAATGGTCGCTACTCTCTGCACATGAAGTAGAAACTTCGTCAGGAACCACAGTGCCATGGTTTCAAAGCCGAAACTATCGAAGCAACTATAGAAGGTTGCACTTGTCGTTTCGCAGCACAGGAAGAGGGCCGCAAAACATTGGCCCGCGACCGCTACTTTCAGGAAACATCTTCGGCCAATTGCTCGGGACGGACATTCCGGGTTCTGGCCAGGAGGCGCGTTGTGCAATCGAAATAGACGCAACATGGAACTTGTCGCGTTTCCTGCAGGCCCACGAATTGTTCATTAAAACTGAAAATGGAAAACCTCGCTTCTCGACACATAACTTTCCGAATGCAATTGAACCCAAGCCCGAGTGGTGGCGAAACGAACGGCCTCTTGTTGTCTGCGACAATCTGATTATCGGCGATGAATTTCGATATAGGTTTGTAATGAATAGAACGCTGGAAACCCATCTATCGAATTATGTAGCGGGAACACTGGCGACATTCGTTCAAGCGTTGCAACAACACGAGTTGATCGAAAACGACAGCGCGAACGCGACAGATTTTTCTCCTGAAGACTACCAACTAGGTGACATAGAGTTCTATTGGGAGTTCAATCACGATACACCGATCACTTTTGTCGATACGCTGACTCACTCTTTACCTCGCGTCGCAAAAAGAATGCGTATCACACGCAGACGGATCGAGCCAACAGAACGCGAAATTTCACACCAATCTCAGAGCGCAACAATCTACCTCACTCGTGATCGCCGACTAAGAGTATATGCAAAAACGGATCGCCGAGTTCGCTTCGAGGTTACCTTTCCTGATGGGTATCGCAGTACCTTACATCGGCGATCATCTTTCCACTCTATGGAAGATTTTTTACTAGCGGTCGAGAATCTCAAAGCCGAAGCAACTCAAACTCTAAATGACGTCTTTGAGCACTTGTGGCATTGGGAAGAAAAACACGAGATGGACGCGACACCCGACCAACTCAGAGCGGCTATTGCAGCAGCGTCGGAAACCCCGTTTATCGCCACAACTATTATCCATAATCTGGCTAAGAACGGTCGTCTTGCTTTGGCTGCAGGTGATCCAATACGAGCGACGGTTCAAAGATTGGCGCGATCAAACCCACCTGTTCTAAAAACGCTAAAATCAGACAGACGCATATACGTCGTAGAACGTCGTTTCGAATACGCACGGCGAAATCTTCACATGGTGTAGCTTGGCACCTCGTCCAATACCCGACGCCAAAGGCCAATAGGGGATTAAGGCTTCTTGTCGTTGTCTGGGCCGCCAGCCCGTCCGACTGCAGCGCCTGCGACAAACAGAAACGCGCTTCCCATCCAAGTAAAAACTCTATCAAGCCACGCCTCTGACAACCCGAGGCTGTGTCCGCAGAAGACTAACACCACAATGACAATCAACAAGAGAACAGACAGTAGTACAGCCGCGCCGTGAGCTTTGTCTGACGTTCCGTAGCGGAAGATGCCGAGGTTAATATAGAAGGCACGGTCGGGGGCGGCAGGAGCCGTCCAGTCCGGAGCCATTCCGGTTGCTTTGTCTGGTTTGTCGGATGCCTTGGCGACATCTCTATTCGTTATCTTGATCGCCAATTTTTTCCCTAAACACAGTCTCAATTAAATCAGTCGGGATGGTCGGCTTCTCATCAAGGTCATAGTGCCGAGAAACAATTTCCCATGGCTCACCTTTTGCATGGGTCGCGTTCGAAAGCCTTACGCCCCTGAACTGCTTGTAATTGTCCCAAACGGCACAAAGAAAATCGTCAAGGGTGCCGTCATGTTCAGGGGTAACGCGAACGAATTCTCCATTACGCGACTCCAAACGTGTTCCTAAGGCAGTTATCGGACGCCGTCCAAACCCCTTGAACTCAATATACAGGTCGCGAACGACCGGGCCGTGCGGCCATGCCTCAATATCCTCTTCGAAAAGAGGACTGCCATAGTTGGCAAGAAACCAAGCCTGCGCATAGTAAACGAGCTTGTATAGCTTCATCTGATCGCAAGGCGGAAAGTTTGGCTCTGACCAACTCTTCGTCAGGAACCAATTCGCTACCGCCATTGCTGTGCTGGGGGCGTGCTCATGCTCTGCCATGGGTTCCTCCTATGTTCTATATATGGGCATGTTTGGAAGAAAGCCATACCAGCAAGTTAAGTATATAGCCCCCAAATAATAGGTGCGAGTGCGAGTTAAACTGCGTGCACGCAACACCACATTTTGATACAAGCGAGAAAGAAGACACCTTACTTGGACAAAATTCGCAGCATGAAAGCTATTGATCTATACGCGGGAATCGGCGGCTGGAGCCTCGGCTTGAAGCTGGCTGGAATCGAAGTCGTGCGATCCTTTGAGTGGTGGCGGCCAGCAGCGTTAACGCACAGCGCCAACTTGAAGGGAGATGTTCAAGTTGTCGATATTCGAAAAATGCCACTTGATCTGCTTAGCCTTCCAGACGGGTCCAATATAGACGTTGTGGTTGGAAGCCCACCATGCACCCAATTTTCGTACGCTAACCGAGGAGGTTCGGGTGATCTTGCTGACGGGTTAGTTGACATTCAGCGCTTCATGGAAGTTGTAAGACTCGTTAAGCCAAAGTTTTGGGCCTTCGAAAACGTACCTCGGGTCGCCAAAGTCGTCGAAAAAGAAAGTGGAAAGGGAGGTGTGCTCGAACAGTATGGAGATTTGCTGCAGAACGCTGAAATGCAGATCGTCGACATGTCAAACTTTGGCGTCCCTCAAAGGCGAAAGCGTTGTATTATAGGCAACCTCCCGTTTGAGCTTCTTGCTAGTTATCAGGAAGTATCTCCGAGTGTAACTTTGGGGGATGTTCTCTCTGCAATTCATCAGCAAAACGATCCAGTTTACCGCCGTGTGACGACGGAGCCCGTCACTGATGTTGAGCGAGAAGATTTCCTGAGCGATGAAGAAGCCCGTTTCAATCGAGACATGAAGCGTGCTCACCCGGTTTACAATGGGATGGAGTTCCCTGAGCCACTCAACCGAACAAGTCGGACAATTACAGCTACCTGCACGCGCGTCAGCCGCGAAAGCTTGATTGTGGGGGATACAACTCACGAAGGGAAGTTTAGGCGTCTCAGCGTGAGGGAGCGGGCATCTCTACAGGGGTTCCCGGTGGACTATCAATTTCACGGCTCCACTCACGCTGAAAAACTAAAAATGATAGGAAATGCAATTCCTCCAGCGTTCACCTACTTCGTTGCTCATAGTATGCTGGGTACACCGCCCACGAGCGTACCCGCTTTGTCGAAACAGGTTGCTTCTCGTTACATCGAGCGATCCAAACCAATCGAAACGAAGCCAGACAGAGTAGGCAAAACCTATCCGGAGACACGTAGGTTTCGTTTTAGCGTTCCAAATTTACGCTTCAAAAGCGGCACCCGTTTCGAACTTTCTAATGTTTCAGACCCTTATGATTGGCAAGTCAGATTTTTCTTTGGTGACTCCAAACGTATTAGGGAGCATGTGTTTGACTTTGAGCAAATGCTGGCAGTCGGTGAAGGTTTGGAGGCTGACCTCCCCCAACTTCTAGAGCACACACTGCGTTCTGCCTCAGTTCAACTACCGTCGGAAACATCTAGTGACCTGCAGCTATTGTGGTCGCATCGCGTCAAGGGAACTTCAGCCTTTCTCTTCTTGGACAAACTAGGAGAGATAGCTTCGAGCATTCTAGCATCGGACCTATGGCTAGAAACAGCCGACGGTACTTTTGAGGTATTATTGGAAACACTTCTCACTGAACAAGAAGGCGAAAAACCCATAGGGCTAGCAAAGCTGAAACGGAACGCTAGGAGCATCATCGCTGGTGCCGTGCTAGCCGTAGCAACAAATGAATCGCTTAGAGCAAACCCTAAGCGATCAGTTGCTGCGGAATAAGCTCAGGGCTTCACGCCGATAAGAATAAGCGGCACTGGCGGAAATATCCTACCTTGCCGCAGTATTTCATTTAGGTTTTTCTCATAGAAAGAAGGGCCGCTAGACATCTGGCGCTCAAGCTCCTTCATTGGGACTATCTCGATTCCCAAATCTATTCGGTCACGCATGTAATCCGCAGCATGCTTAACGAACAAATCAAACTGTACGAAAGCATACTTCCCAAACTGAACCTCAACAGAAACCCTTCCCTTTCGAAAGTCTGCGGAGTTTGAAGTCCTGAGCGGCTCCTCTCCAGCTTCTTCAATAAGCTGCTTCTGCTTCGCCCGCGGTTCGTCAATAATCCTCTTGGTTAATTCTGCATCCCGCGCAACGTAGTAGCTGTTAGTCTTCGCCTTTGCCCACCCTTGATCCCTGAGCGCTTTGCGGAATGCCTTGTTCATAGGTTTCGGGCCGTACAAGAGTTTGCCCTTCATAGTTTTCTCTTTGGAAACCTTGGTTAGGCAGCTAGCGGCATCTACGTTGGCGATAGCCAGTTTAATTTCCTCCCAATAGTCCTCGTGGTGATGCCGCAACCATTCCAGCCCATTCAAATGGGAATAATAAGCACCGATCTTCATGTCGTTCCTTAGTCAAAGTTTACAATAGTATCCGGCAACCCAACTAAAACGAGTGGACATGGGTTGCCCACACCGCGTGCCACACGGTCTTCCAGTTTCGACCAGTGAGTTGTAGCCGTTCCGAATTTATCTGAGACAAACCGGCGCGTGAAAGCATCACGAAACGCCATTGGGTTAATGTCTCGTTCAACAAGTTTGTTGATAGCTTGCCGTTGTTTAGGCGTAGGCACATACTCGTGCGCTGCGAGTTCATCAAAGTTGTCGACTTCATGATCGTCCAAGAACCGCCTAACCATATTCGGTAGGCCTTCCTGCAATGATCGTCCTCTTGTGATGATCACTCCCACGTCAATAGCGCCTTCTGCGTGGAGACGCTTGAAGTTCTCAAGGTCTCGATCAAAGAAAGGGTCCTTGTTGTTCCATTCGATTTCGAGAGCAACAAGCCCTGCTTCACCAAAGCTTTTGACGTGATCAACTTCGTGGGAAACAGATTCACGTTTCACACCGTTGATCGTTTTTTCAATCGTGAAATTCGTCTTTTTCCAGCCCATCTCGTCTAGAGCACGACGAAGCCTTTGTGTTCCCTTGGCTTCCCCACCACCAGACCCGATCAGCTCTGACATTGGGATTTCAAATTCTAACAAGCAACTGCAAAGCTCATCCCATGCCTCCGGAAAGTCGATGAAAAGAATCGCAGCTGCGTGAAAATAGAACTCAACTTGGAAACCACGTTGTGTCAGTGCACTAGTATCTACTGGTGTAGGCACGCATTATCCCTCAAGTATGGCCGTGCGCCGCTGGCGAAGCGACAAAAAACTCAGGCAAGCTCTATACTTAAACCGATTTGATTAGAAGTATCGAACGGCAGAATATCAAAAATTCGACGGAAGTTTTTCGGGCAACTTGGTTCCGCGGCCTTTAGCTAAGCATTGCATCAAGTTTTGGAAAACATTGCCAACGCACGGCTTCGTAACGCGCGTCCTATTTGCGTCCTACAATCGACTGTAAGACCTCAAAAACCAGCTAACCTATTGATTTAGTGGTGCCCCCACACGGACTCGAACCGCGGACCTACTGATTACAAATCAGTTGCTCTACCAGCTGAGCTATAGGGGCACTGGGTGTCGATTACTTTCTCTGCCGCGCGACTGCAAGCCCGAAATTTCACCGCAACTTAGGGAAATTCTTGTTTCGTCGTTGGCGAGGCAAGCGAAGGGTTAGTTGAGGCGGGTTTGACTGCGCGGGTTGCAACCTGTAACCCGACAAACGAGGCAAGAAGATGCAGGGACGAGAGCCGGATATGCAGTTTGCGATCCACGCTGGGGCCGCTTTTACGGATCAGGGGCGGCTGCAAAGGTCGCTTCAGGCGAATGGTGCGTTGCTCAGCGAGTGTGGCGCGCGGTTCTTTGGCCCTCGTCGGTATCGTCAGTATTTCAAACCGAATTTCGGCGGGCCGGATATTCGAACTCTGTCACCTGACGCAATCAAGAAAATGCGACTGGCCTTACCTGTGGACGCGGCGACCAAGCGTGCCATTTTCCTGAACGACAATTTCGTGGGTGATCAGGGGAATCTTCTGCGCGACGGCCAACTTTATCCCGATGCCGGGCGCAGGATGGCGCTGTTGCAGCAGGCCTTTCCAGAAGAACCTATAAATCTGTATTTCGCCCTTAGAAATCCGGGCAGTTTCATCCCGAAACTGCTGATGGCCCTGCCCGACCCAGATCGGGAAGAGATTCTGCGCACAACAGATCTAAGCTGTCTGAGCTGGATTGGCATGATCGAGGATATTCGTGATCTCGCCCCGGATGTGAAGATTACGCTTTGGTGCAACGAAGACACCCCCCTCATCTGGGGCAATGTTGTGCGCCAAGTCAGCGGGATACCAGAAACCGCAGCCCTGACCGGAGAATATGACCTGATCTTGTCGTTGTTGACTGCAGAGGGGCAAGTTCTGGCGCAGGCAGCCTTGGACACTGAAGCCAACGATCCTGAAGCCCTTCAGGTCCAGTTGTTCCACATTTTTGAGGAACACGCCGAAACGGACAGGCTTGAAGAGGAGCTTGAGCTTCCCGGATGGAACGCAGAAATCGTTGATGCATTCTCGGAGCTGTACGAACAGGACGTAGCTCGGTTGGCAAATATGAGCGGGGTTCAGGTTCTGAGCCCGCGCAACGCGCCCCTCTAGGTACAGAGGGATGGGCAAACGCCGGGTGTGGGCGTTTGCAAAGGGCCTTTAGCTCATGCCAAGCGCTTCTTTGTACATTTCAAGGACCGCCTCTTCCTCGGCGATGTCGTCCTTGTCGCGTTTACGTAGGGCAATGACCTTGCGCATCACCTTGGTGTCGTAGCCGCGGGCCTTGGCTTCGGCCATAACCTCTTTCTGCTGCTCTGCGATGTCTTTTTTCTCGGCATCCAGACGCTCGAACCGCTCGATAAATTGGCGCAGTTCTCCGGCGGTCACGCGGTAATTGGCGGTGGCCTGGTCTTCGGTCATATCTTCCATCTACGTCTCTCCCAGAGGTTGCGGTCCTGCCGCGGTGGCAGCGGCAATATGCCGGATACATCGCACCCGCCGGCGCCGCAAGCGGTCAATCGCAGGCCGGGCTTGTGCGCCACAATGCGATCCGGTAAGCGCAATGCGCATCAGCAAAAGATTGCGAGGCCAAATGTTCGAACTCATCACCTGGGGCGGAGCCGCCCTGTCGCTTGCCGGTCTCCTGGGGCTGGTCTGGTGTATCCTGCGCGTGATGAAGGCCCGCAAATCGGGCCTGTCTGATGATGAACTGCGCGCCGTTGTTCAGGGGGTTCTGCCGTGGAATCTGGCATCCCTGTTTTTGTCGGTCCTGGGCCTGATGCTGGTGATCCTGGGAATTTCGTTCAGCTAAACCTGTACGTCATACTGGCAAGTTGTCGAACTGCGCTTCCATTGCATCTTCGCAAAGGGCCGCATCCAGGCGACGCAGCCGCGATGGCACGTGAACGCCCTGCTGGCGCATCCGATCGATTACCTTTGTAACGCTAGGCTGCAAGGCCAGACGAGTTTCCAGACAGGCACCCTGCAACTTTTCTTCCAGTTGTGCGGCTTCGGAATACAAATTGCTTGTAGACATCGTCATCCTCCCAAATGCTGTCTGACTACACCCATATAGGTAACTGTTTTAAGACTAGCTGGTCCACGCCCGCGGTCGCGCATAAACTTGCCGTTACGTAAGGCAAAATCGGCGGCGAATTGCGGAACGGTTAAAGTCTAGTCGATTTCCGGCTAATCTGCCTTGACAGGCATCAAGTCACGCAAGCTTGATTGCGATATATTCCAGACTTACTATATAAAGAGAAAGACAAGCGGAGGGCAAGATGACACCCAAGGTCAAGGCATTTTTCGACACCGATACATTCACGGTGTCTTATCTGGTGCAAGAACCCGAAGGCACAGCCTGCGCGATTATCGACAGCGTTCTGGATTTCGACCATGCCTCCGGTCGCACGAGCACCAGTTCAGCCGACGAGATCATCAGCCATGTCCGCGCCAACGGGCTGAAGGTCGAATGGATTTTGGAAAGTCATGTCCATGCCGACCACCTGTCGGCTGCGCCTTACCTTCAGCAGGAACTGGGTGGGAAAATTGGCATCGGCGACCAGATCGTCACCATTCAGGAAACCTTCGGCAAAATCTTCAACGAAGGGACCGAGTTTCAGCGCGATGGCAGCCAATTCGACGCCCTGTTCCGCCAAGGCGACAGTTTTCACATCGGCCAGATGCGGGGTGATGTCCTGCATACGCCCGGCCACACTCCGGCTTGCATGACCTATGTGATCGGCGATGCGGCTTTTGTCGGCGATACCCTGTTCATGCCCGATTTCGGAACCGCGCGCTGTGACTTTCCCGGTGGGTCCTCGGAGGTCTTATATGACTCGATTCAAAAGATCCTTTCCCTGCCCGACGAGACTCGGATCTTTGTTGGTCACGACTACAAAGCCCCCGGCCGCGATGAGTTCGCGTGGGAAACCACCGTGGGCGAACAAAAGGCGCTGAACGTGCATATCGGTCAGGGCCGCCCGATCGAAGAATTCGTCGAGATGCGGGATGCGCGCGATGCGACCCTGGGAATGCCGCGTCTGATCCTTCCTTCCCTTCAAGTCAACATGCGGGCCGGCCAGATGCCACCAGCGGACGAAAAAGGCGATGTTTTTCTGAAGGTTCCACTGAACAAGCTGTAACGATCCGTCGAAAGGGCAAACAATGCAAACGGAATGGATTTGGGGATTCGGCGGCGGCCTGATGATCGGGTTGGGCGCTGCCATTTACCTGTTGGGTAACGGTCGCATCATGGGGGCCAGCGGTATTTTAGGCGGGCTGATCGACGGCTCGGACCGTACAAAGGAGCGATTGGCCTTTATCGCAGGACTTGTCGGAATGCCCCTGATTCTCAGCCTGCTTCTATCTCCCGCGCCCGCGACACATCTGACAGGCAATCTCTCGGTCGTCATTATTGCGGGCCTGCTGGTTGGGGTCGGCACTCGGATCGCCAATGGCTGCACGTCGGGGCATGGGGTTTGCGGCATCTCCCGGTTTTCGCTGCGCGGCATCGTGGCGACGGTAATTTATATTGGCGCCGGTGCCGTAATCTTGGTGTTCCTGCGCCACCTGCTGGGGTTGATCTGATGCGTATGGTGATTTCCCTCCTTGCAGGGTCCCTTTTCGGCGCGGGGCTGCTTTTGTCGGGCATGACCGACACCACCAAAGTTCAGGGTTGGTTGGACATTTTCGGAAATTGGGACCCGACGCTGGCCTTTGTGATGGGCGGCGCGATCGTGCCCATGTTCTTTGCCTGGCGACTGGCCGAGCACCGCCGCCCGTTGACTGGCGGGACGTTTCCGGCCCCATCCGCTCCCGAGCTTGACCGCAACCTGATCATCGGCTCGGTTATGTTCGGGATGGGTTGGGGGCTGTCGGGCCTGTGCCCTGGACCGGCCATTGCGTCGATCTCATATGGGGGAGTTGGCGGGATTGTGTTCCTTCTTGCGATGATTGCGGGGATGTATGCGGCCCCTGCGGTGGGGTCGAAACTGGACAGGGCGGCCAACGCGGCCTAATCAAACAGGATGGAGATTCGCCCCATCACCCCCCGCTACGCCGTCTCGCCGCAAATCACGGTCGAGGATGTCCCAGCCATTGTCGATGCAGGTTTCGTGAAGGTTATCTGCAACCGCCCGAATACTGAGGTGCCGGTCGATATGCAGTCTGACGCAATCGGTCAGGCTGTTCGGGCGGCAGGGCTGGAATATGAGGTTCTGGAACTGACCCACCAGACGATGACGCCGGAAAACGTGACCCGTCAGCGTGACCTTGCCGAAAACTGCACCGGGCCGGTTCTGGCCTATTGCGCCTCTGGCACGCGATGCTCGGTTGTCTGGGCCTTGGGACAATGTGACCGGATGAGCACCGATGACATTCTAGAGGCCACAACCAAGGCGGGTTACGCACTGGAGAACCTGCGCCCGACGCTGGACCAAATTCGCGGCTCGACAGACTGATCTACCGCTTTACCCAAATGCATCCGGGTTGTTTTCCAAACCAGCGAGTTTGGAAATTTCGGCGGCGATCTGATCAGAGTCGTTGAATTCCAGTGTCTCTGCTGTCAGATCGGGCTCCTTTATCGAGGGCTGACTTTCTTGCCTCGCTGTTTCTGCGTGGTGAGGTTGCTCGGTGGCCAACCGGGCTTCCAGAAACTCTTCGGTATTGGCCAGTGCTGGCAGTGGTGCATATTCATTTAACCGCACTGCTCGCATCCCGCCACATTGGCCCAATCGTCCGACCGCGGCACGGGTGCGATCTATGGTCAGAACCTCGGCCCGATCCAACCGGGAGCCGGTAAGCGGCAATACATCGCCCGCCGAGAGCCCCGACAATGCAGCCAGCGGCAGGGTCATTCGGCAAATCACCGTGTTCAATTCGGCCCGCACAACCCCGGTTGCCTGCTCCAGGCTCGGCCCCGAGGGGTCTTCTGGCACAATTTCAGCATCCGTGCCCGCCCGCTCGGGCAAAAGCAGTGCAATATGGCCCTGACGCAACCCGCCACTCAATTCGACCGTCAGATCAAAGGTCAAATATGCGTCCTCAACCATGGCCAGGGACAACGATCGCATATCAGCAAGACGGGCCTTGAATTCATAACCGGTTAGGCCAGGCTGGCCGCCAGTGGGATCGGCTAAAGCATCGGCGCGACGCAGTGCCTCTTCGACCATTGGCGCGACCATGGCGGCATCCGTGTCTGTGAACGAGCGACCGGAAGGAGGGTCAGGCATGACCTCTCCGATCGTTTGCACCTGAAGGATGGCCGATACCACCCCGATATCCATACATACCGCTGCCGCGACCCCATCGGGATCTGAGAAGCGCAACAACAACCAATCGTCGCCTGCAAAATCGCCCAGTACATCCGGAGATCTTGCTGACTGCTTCGCCCCGATGACTGAAAGAGGTAAGTTCAACCGATCCCCCGCGGCGCGGGCAAACCCCAGCCGAAAAGCGCGCAGGGCAGAACGAGGGCCATCCCCCTGCCCTTCTTGCCCGACCGAGAGTTTGCGCGCCAACACCGCGTTGACCGGTTGTGCCATAGCCTAAACCGCCAATTTACTTCATCTTCTCTGGTCTAACCCAGCGGCGGTTACCAATGTCTTTACAAAAAAGCTATTGCGCGGCCTGCCGATAGGCCAACGGCACGCGAACGCGGAACGCTGCGCCGCCTTGACCGGGCAAGTAGGTGATCTCTCCGCCAAGGCGCTGCATGATTTCCCGGCAGATCGCCAGACCCAATCCCGCCCCGCCGGCTTTGTCACCGCCGATCCGAGCGAATTTCTCGAACACCATCGACTGCGCCTCGGGAGGAATGCCGCTGCCGTTATCGGTGAAATCGACCACGACTTGTCCCCCTACATCATGGGCGGAAATCGTCAGAACCGGCTCATCCGCGTCGCAATACTTCTGGGCGTTCGTGATCAGATTGATGAAGACCTGCCCCAGACGATCAAGATCGGTATGGAGCGGCAGGCGTTCAGACGCGATTGAACGCCGAACGGTCAAAGTATGGCTTCCTCCGGCCAAAGCGCTGGAAACAGCCCGATCCAGCACGGACCGCAGCGTATCGCCACCCATGTTCAAACTGACCCGACCGCTTTCCAGAACGCTGAGGTCCAACAAATCGTCCAGCAGCCGCGTCAGGCGCAGCGCCTCGTCATGGATGATGGCGGCATAGCGCGTCTGTTCCTGGACGCTCAGCCCGTCCGTGTCGCGCATGATCTCGGAAAACGCCCGGATCGAGGTCATGGGGGTGCGCAATTCATGGCTGACCTGGCTGAGGAAACTGTCTTTCTGCTCTGAGATTTGGGTCAGCTTGGTATTGGCCTCGCGCAGTTGCCGTGCAGTGCGGCTGAGTTCGGCTGACTTCACCTCAAGCTGGCTGGAATATTCCAACAATTGCGCCGATTCGTCGGCCACCGCCAGCAGGTCTTCGACCGAAACCGACGAGCCTCCCACGATCTGACCGATCATCGCGTGGGCCGTCGCCGCCCCGACCGAACCGCTAAGTTCCCGTTCCAGCCGCTCCAGAAAGGCAGGTGTCGGCTCGGGTAGGCGCGTGCGGCCACCCTGTTGTTGGGCTTCGGCCTGAAAGAATTCCTGCGCAGGACCGGCCCCCAGAATCCGCTGGGTCATGATCATCAGGTCTTCGCTTTGTGCGACCGATCCACTCCAGCCACGTGGGGCAACGGAATGGTCAAATACATTGACGAATTGCGCGCCCTGCAACCGTTCCAGCGGGCTGGGAAAGCTCAGCAGCGAAGCCACGCAGAACGCCACCGTGTTCAACGACAGCGACCACATCACCGCGTGGACCATTGGATCCATGCCCTCGATCCCGAACAGCGCCTGCGGGCGTAACCAGCCCAGCCCGAAAGGTCCGTGCTGCAAGACGCTGTCGGTCATCAGGACACCGCCCATTCCGGGCAGCAACAACGTATATATCCAAAGCAGAAACCCGGTCGTCAGCCCCACAAGCGCGCCCGTCCGCGTGGCCCCTCTCCAGAACAACCCGCCGACCAAAGCGGGTAAGATTTGCGAAATTCCGGCAAAAGCCACCAACCCGATTGACGCAAGCGCCGCTCCTCCTCCTGACAATCGGTAATAATAGTACCCAAACGCCATGATCACCGCGATAGACACGCGTCGCGCCATCAAAACAACGTTGCGCACATCGCCCGAGACAGGTCCGCCCCCTTCCTGCGTGCTCAGCCAAATGGGCATAACCACATGGTTCGACACCATAGTCGACAGCGCCATGGCGGTGACGATCACCATGGATGTGGCCGACGAAAATCCTCCGATAAATGACAGCATGGCCAGCCATTCATTGCCCTGCGACAGCGGTACCGTCAGCACAAACAGATCGGGGTTCGAGCCGTCGGGCAACAGGTCAAGCCCGACCACGGCGATCGGCACCACGAACAGGCTCATCAACAGAAGATATAGCGGAAAGGCCCAGGCGGCAGTCCTCAGATGCGCTTCATCTGCGTTCTCGACGACCATGACCTGAAACATGCGGGGCAGACAGACAAAGGCCGCAGCGGACAGAAAGACAAAGGTTGTCCAGCGACCGGCATCGACGTTCCACTGACCTATCTCCGAGGCGTCAATACGGTCCATCATTGGCGCGACACCGCCGGCAATGCCCCAGACAACAAAGATGCCCACCGCCAGAAGCGCAAAAAGTTTGACGACGGATTCAACCGCAATTGCAGTGACCACGCCGTGGTGGCGCTCGTTGGCGTCCAGATTTCGCGTTCCAAACAAAATGGCGAAAACAGCCAGCCCTGCCGCAACCCAAAACACGCTTGATCCTTCGCGGTAAAGCCCTGTGGGGTCGGCCTCGGCAAAGATCGAAAAGGATAGTGTGATGGATTGCAGTTGCAGCGCGATATAAGGCGTGCCGCCTAGCACAGCCAGTATGGTCACGCCGATTGCCAGCGTGTTCGACTTGCCATACCGGGACGAGATCAGGTCGGCGATTGACGTCACCCGCTGACTGCGCCCCACCCGCACCAGTTTGCGTAAACCCCACCACCAGCTGATCATCACCAGCGTGGGGCCAAGATAGATCGTAACGAATTCCAGCCCCGAGCGGGCAGCATTGCCTACTGCGCCGTAAAAAGTCCAGGCAGTACAATAGATTGACAGAGACAGCGTATAGATCAGAGGTGAGCGCAACCACGCACCCTTGCCTGCCGCCGCCAACCGGTCCGCCGCAAAAGCGACGCCAAACAACAGCACGACATAGCCCAGACAAACAAGGATTAGAACGTTCAGCGTTGCCATTTGTCCGCATCCGATTCGGCGTCATCTCGGCTAGCGCTGCGCCTAGCTGCGAAGCCAAAGATCAAGCTGACCCCGATCAGCAGGCCCCAGCAAAAGAAAATGTAGAACATGGCCGAGGACAGGGGCACACCGTTGTCGCCTTCGGATTCCGGCCAAAGCAACGGAATGGCGATCAGCGCGGCCCCCAGAATCGGAAGCAGTCGCGCGGCGTCCATCAGCCGGCGGCGGCGGTAACTCTGGCGTTCCAGAAACAGCGAAGGCCGAACGCCCGGAGGCTGTCGATCCCCGCCGTTGCTCATGATTGCGTGGCCTGAGCGTGCAAGTCGCGTACGGCTGTCAGCACCTCGGCATTGGAAAACGGCTTAGTCATAAAGCGGCTGACCCCAGCATTTTCAGCCATCTCGCGGTCGCGCGATTGCCCGCGTGCGGTCAGCATCAAAACCGGCAAGCTGCGCATATCGTCCAGTTCGCGCAGGTCACGCAGAATGTCCATGCCACTTTTGCCCGGCAACATGACATCAAGAATCACCAGATCAGGCTGTGCGCCCTGGATCACCTCGATCGCGTCCGTCCCTTCCGAGTGCGTCTCGACCTGCCAACCCTCACGCGTCAACAGGAACCGAATGGCCTCGGCAATGTTGGGCTCATCCTCAATCAACAGAACCTTGCGGCTCATTTGTCGTATTCCTCCCCGAGACGGATCATCCATCCACAAACCGTCAGCGCCAGCTTACGCCGTCTGTCGGGAAACTGTCAAAAACCTTCGCTCAGAATCGATGGTTCGCGGCGCGACGCGCAATCATCGTTGGGGCACACCCGGCAACTGGGACCTACACGTGCGACGGCCTGATCACTGGGCTGACCCTCTTCAACCGACCGGACCAACATGACCGAATGGTAAACAGGCGCATCATCGTAGCCTGCGACCCCTTGCGGCCACGCGTAGGCAAAGCAATCGAACTCGGCAGCCGAGCGACCAAGCTGCACGATCCGGCGACGGATCGGAACCAGAGGGCGATTCAGCGCCTGAAACAGGGGCCAAAGGGGGCAGGCCTCGCCAAATCGGGGCATTGCGAAGCCCGGGACGGATTTGGTGAACAGGATGCTGCCGGATGCATCGCAAATAACCAGCCCTGTCGGTCGCCGCAGCACGCCTTCGGGCAAAGCCGCAAGTCGCCGCAGGACGGTCGCGATATCCACGTTGAATTGAGCAGCCAGTTTCAGCGGGTCTGGCTCTGCACCGTCCAGCACCGCTTTCACCGCGTCCAAAGGCATAGCACGTGCATCGGTTGCATAGACGTCCAGAAACCCGCGGGTCACAGTCCGGGCCGCCGTCGAAGCAAAACCGCTCAGGTCCAAGTCTGCAGGGTCCGCACCAGCCTCGATCTCGGGGAAATGATGGTCGTGACGTTCAAAGAACGCCTCAACATCTTCCAGCGGCACCCCGCGCCGATCATCGGTGGTTTCGGTGTCGTCCAGGTAAGCCACCAGCGATTTGGAGCTATCTGCCAACCTCTCCGCATCCTGGTGAAGGTTGCGGTGGAATCGATCCTGCCAATCAGGCTCAATCTCATGTGTTTCAGCCAGAATGGCAGCTGTGGACCGAATCGCGGCGGCGGTCGACAGCACCTCGTGCATCGAGGCCGCCAAATGCGGGTCATGGGTCAGACGGTCGGACAGGGTTTCAACGGTGCGTTCCAGCGAAACCACCCGGCGGTGCATCTGCGCCAGAACCCCCGCCCAACCGGGAAACCGCCCAGCAAATTCCTCAAGCGCATCAACCTCAGCCTGCTGACCAACTGCGTCTACCGCAGCCTCACGCAGGGCCGAGATTAGGGTGGCTTCGATCCCCTGCGTCAAGACCGAAGGCTCAACCGACAGAGCCGCCGCAATATCGACCAGCAATTTCCCCCCGATCCGGCGGCGATTATGTTCGATCAGGTTCAGGTAAGAAGCCGAAATACCCACACGGCGCGCCAGTTCGGCCTGACGTAGACCGGCGATCTGACGCCTTTCGCGGATTCGACTTCCTGTCAGCGCGTCCCTCATAGCTGCACTTTCCCTGTCATTGTTCGTGGAATTTTCGGAACTCTTGATATATTTCTATTACTTATAGTCAAATTTTCCCACCATCTTTACAACCTTAACAAAATCACAGGTCAAGCCAGGAACATATTCCCGGCCTTCCCCCTTCTCATCCCACTAAAATCCCGGCACCATAGCGGGATGAGCGACCCCGCCTTCGAATATGCCCCAATCGGCCTTGTCGAGCTGGAGAACCGGATCATCCGACGGTGCAACTTGCAATTCGCCCGCACCTTTGGCGGGGAAGAATTCGAGTACCGCAATATGCCTCTGCTGCACCTTTACCCCTCGGTCGCGGATTGGGAACGGATTGGCGCGCGCAGCCTTCAAGTGATGCGTGACACAGGATATTACACGGACGAACGGGTCATGCGGCGGCGTAATGGCGACCTGTTCTGGTGCCGTGCACGCGGTCGGTCCCTAACGCCGGACGACCCATTCCGGCATGGAATCTGGAGTTTTTCCGACATCTCGGAAGAACGCCCCTTGGTCGAGTTGACCACGCGCGAGCGCGAGGTCGCGATCCTGTCCTGCCGTGGCCTGTCCGCCAAGGAAATCGGCGTGGAACTGGGCCTGAGTTACCGCACCATCGAGGCCTACCGTGCCCGGCTGCTGGAGAAATTCGGAGCGCGAAAACTACCGGAATTGGTAGCGAAACTTTCTGGAATGCCGCTCTAGGTTTATTTCCCTACCGAAAACTTAACCAAACCCGGTTCAGACAGGCCGAGACGCGCTTTTCATGGCTGGACGCATAGATTATAACGCTGCGTAATCAGATCAAAGCCCGCAACTCACAGACGGGCCAAGGGGAACCGTCGAGGACACTCATGACAGACACTAAACACGAAGCGGATGTGGCATTCATCAAGGCTCTTGCCGAATTGCTACGCGAAAACGACCTGACCGAGTTGCAGGTCAAACGCGAATATGGCGAAGAAGACAGCCTGAACGTGCGCGTCAGCCGCATGAACCAAGCCGCAGCCGCTCCTGTTCAGGTTGCCGTCCCGGCAGCAGCCCCCGCTGCTGCCCCAGCAGCCGCACCTGCTGCTGCTCCGGCCGAAGCCCCTGCGGCAGCCGAAGACCCCGCCAGCCACCCCGGTGCCGTAACCTCGCCCATGGTGGGCACCGTTTACATGCAGCCCGAACCGGGCGCGCCTGCCTTTATCTCGGTCGGTGCGTCGGTGTCCGAGGGCGACACGCTGCTGATCGTGGAAGCGATGAAAACCATGAACCACATCCATGCGCCGAAATCCGGCACCATCAAGCGTATTTTGGTGGGCGACGGCGACGCTGTGGAATTCGGCACGCCTCTGGTCATCGTTGAGTAAGGCGGGCCCATGTTCGACAAAATCCTGATTGCCAATCGAGGCGAGATCGCCCTGCGCGTCATCCGCGCCGCGCGCGAGATGGGGATTAAGACGGTCGCCGTGCATTCGACAGCCGACAGCGACGCGATGCATGTGCGCATGGCAGACGAGTCGGTTTGCATCGGCCCTCCGCCCAGCCCGCAAAGCTATCTGTCCGTGCCCGCTATCATCTCAGCCTGCGAGATCACCGGCGCGCAGGCGATCCATCCCGGCTATGGCTTCCTTTCCGAGAATGCCGAGTTCGTGCAGATCGTAGAAGATCATGGCATAACTTTCATCGGCCCGACCGCCGAACATATCCGCGTCATGGGTGACAAGATCACCGCCAAGGACACGATGAAAGAACTGGGCGTGCCTTGCGTTCCGGGTTCCGACGGCGGCGTCCCCACGCTGGAAGACGCCAAACGTATCGGCGAGGAATTTGGCTATCCCGTCATCATCAAAGCCACCGCCGGTGGCGGCGGACGCGGCATGAAAGTCGCGATGAACGCGGATGAGATGGAAAGCGCCTTCATGACCGCGCGTGCCGAAGGCAAGGCTGCCTTTGGCAATGACGAGGTCTATATCGAGAAATACCTTACCACGCCGCGCCATATCGAGATTCAGGTCTTTGGTGATGGCAAGGGCAATGCCGTCCATCTGGGCGAACGCGATTGTTCCCTGCAGCGCCGCCACCAGAAAGTGTTTGAAGAGGCCCCCGGGCCATGCATCACCCCCGAGGAACGCGCCAAGATCGGCAAGGTCTGCGCGGACGCGGTGGCCAAGATCAACTATATCGGCGCGGGTACAATCGAGTTCCTGTACGAAAACGGCGAGTTCTATTTCATCGAAATGAACACCCGCCTGCAGGTGGAACACCCGGTGACCGAGGGCATTTTCGGCGTCGATCTGGTGCGCGAGCAAATCCGCGTGGCGGCCGGCGAAGACATGTCGTTTGGTCAAGACGATCTGGAGATCAATGGCCACGCCATCGAAGTTCGGATCAACGCGGAAAAGCTGCCCAACTTCTCGCCCTGCCCCGGCAAGATCACAGCGTATCACGCGCCGGGTGGTCTGGGCGTACGGATGGATTCGGCGCTCTATGACGGCTATTCGATCCCGCCCTACTACGACTCGTTGATTGCCAAGCTGATCGTACAGGGCCGCGACCGGGCCGAGGCGCTAGCGCGTCTGGAACGTGCCTTGGGCGAGCTGATCGTGGACGGGATCGACACCACCGTGCCTCTGTTCCACGCCTTGCTGCAAGAGCCTGATCTTCACAGCGGTGACTACAACATCCACTGGCTGGAGCACTGGCTTGCGGAGAACATGGCCGATTAACACAACCCGGTCGAAGGGCCTTGGCCTTTCGACCGCGGGACGTCCTGCATGAGCCTCTCGCCGGAACTTTTGCTACATGGCTATTCCGTCGGCATTTTTCCGATGGCCGAGCACCGCGACGACCCGGAGTTGTTCTGGGTCGATCCCAAGTTTCGCGGCGTGTTTCCGCTGGACGGGTTTCACATTTCTCGCAGTCTGGCGCGGCGGATGCGCAAATGCGGATTCTCGATCAGCATCAATCAAGACTTCGCTTCGGTGGTCGATGGCTGTGCCGACCGCGCAGATACGTGGATCAATAGCGAATTGCACCGGCTCTACCAACAGCTTCACCGCTCGGGCCATGCGCATTCACTGGAGGTGTGGGACGAATCCGCGTTGGTTGGCGGCGTCTATGGCGTGACCCTTGGCGCAGCTTTCTTTGGTGAGAGCATGTTTTCCCGCCGCACGGATGCGTCGAAAATCGCGTTGGCCTATCTGATTGACCGGCTGCGAAGAACCGGATTCCAGCTATTCGACACGCAGTTTTTGACAGCGCACTTGGCCTCTCTGGGCGCGATTGAGATACCGCGCGTGCAATACCGGCAGGAACTGGAAGAGGCAATCAAACTTGAGGCTGACTTTGTCGCGGCTTTGGATCAATCCGCTGAAGGCGTGATACAACGGATGACCCAGACGTCATAGCGCGCGTGATCCAGGGCGTTCAACGCCGGAGCTGTCGCAATCATCCAACCGTCAAACAGTTGATCTGTCTTACCATTTTCCCAAATCGTCAGATAGGCAAAAGCGTCACCGGTCGGGTTCTCGGCCGGATATCGGCAGTCGCCCAAGGCGACATCCAGACCAAAGATTGCCTCGGTCTGACCATTTTGCATCTGGATATCCACGGTCTGGCCGCTGACTTTGTCCAACCCGCGCAACATCGCGCCCGGCCCGGATTGGACCTTTTGCTGGGCCGAAACGCCCGTTGCGGTCAACAATGCCGCGACAAGGGCTGCGCGTCGCATCAGCTGCCGTCCCCGGCAACGAATTTAACCAGCAAAGAGATCAGGCTGACCGCGCCCTGCGTGTCGGTAACTTCGTCACCCGGCTCAAAATAAAAGGGCGAACCACCAGGCATTACCTCAACGAAGTTGCCGCCCAGCAGCCCTTCGGAGGAAATCACGATCGCGCTGTCATCAGGCACCAGAATGCCGTCCGATATCGAAAAGGTTGTATCTGCGCGGTAGGTATCGGAATTTAGGGTTACCCCCGTCACAGTTCCGATTTTAACCCCGGCAAGGCGCACATCTGTCCCTACGCCCACGCCCTCCAGCGACCGGAACGAGGCCCCCAGTTCGTACCCTGTACCGCCCTGCGACAGGCCAGTGGATTGACTGGCATAGATGCCAAACGCAACGGCACAGGCTAAAACAGCGCCGCCAACTAGGACTTCGGTTACGTTATAGCTCGACATAAATTGCCTCGTTTATTCGGGGCTCCAGGCCTCGTAATCGGAACGTTCAATCGGGTCCGGGCGGCGCAGCGACCCAGCCGGTGCATATGCCAGCGCCGAGCCCGTCAGGTTTTCCTGATGCGGTTTTTCCCATGATTTATGCGCCAGCGGCTTGTCGGTCGGTGGTTCATCCCACGTGCGGTGCAGCCAACCGTGCCAGTCAGGATCAATGCGGCTGGCTTCGGCCTCACCATTGAAGATCACCCAGCGCTTGCTGTCATCGGCGTTGCGATAAAAGACGTTACCCTGGTCATCTTCGCCAACCTTCTCACCCTTGCGTGCAGTATAGATCTGCGTGTTCAAGGTCGCCCCGTTCCACCAAGTCACGGCTCGCAAGAGATTGTTCAGGATACCCATGGGCTGCCTCCGGCAATTCTGTTTCCGCAGATATGGACCAAAGGCGCGCCAAGGTCCAGTCTCACAAGGATCACACCTGTCATTCCGGCAGATATGCGGTCACTTCGATTTCAATCCGGTATTTCGGGTCGATCAACCCACATTCGATCATCGTTGCCGCCGGTGGGTTCGCGCCGAATGTCTCGCTCAGGATTGGCCAGCAGGGTTCGAACTCGGCCTTGTCAGGCAACATGTACGTCACGCGGACCACGTCAGCAAACCCAGCTCCGGCCTCAGCCAGCGCCTTTTCAATGATCGTCAACGCCGAACGGCACTGCTCGACCACGTCATTGCCTTGCCCGACCGTGCCCGCAACATGGACCCAGCCACCTGCAACAACAGCCCGGCAATATCCGAGTTTGGCTTCAAACTCACCACCGGACGAAATACGTTTGATCATTCCTGCGCCTCACAAGAAAACGGCGCGGAAAACCGCGCCGTATGTGTTTGAAATTAAGCGGTTTACCCGGCTGACGCAGATTCCGCTGCATCCGCATAGATGATGAGCGGTTGCGACTCTGAGGTCACGGCCTCTTCGTTGACCACAACTTCGGTCACGTTTTTCAGACCTGGAAGTTCGAACATCGTATCCAGCAGGATATCTTCCAGGATCGAGCGCAGACCACGTGCCCCGGTTTTCCGTTCGATCGCCTTCTTGGCAATCGCCTTAAGTGCGTCATCGGTAAAGGCCAGCTCGGCATCTTCCAGCTCGAACAGACGCTGGTATTGCTTGACCAGCGCGTTCTTGGGCTTGGTCAGGATCGTAACCAGAGCATCCTCGTCCAGATCCTCAAGCGTTGCCAGAACCGGCAGACGGCCAACGAATTCCGGGATCAAGCCGAATTTCAACAGATCTTCGGGCTCAAGATCTTTGAAAATCTCGCCCACGCCCCGGTCATCATTGTCACGCACATCAGCACCAAAGCCCATGGCCGAACCTTTGCCGCGCTGCGCGATGATCTTGTCCAGACCCGCAAATGCGCCACCGCAGATGAACAGGATATTCGTGGTGTCCACCTGCAGGAATTCCTGCTGCGGATGCTTGCGTCCGCCCTGCGGCGGAACGCTGGCCACTGTGCCTTCCATCAGTTTCAGAAGCGCTTGCTGCACGCCCTCACCCGATACGTCGCGGGTGATCGAGGGGTTTTCGGACTTGCGCGTGATCTTGTCGACTTCGTCAATATAGACGATGCCGCGTTGCGCACGCTCGACATTGTATTCCGACGCTTGCAGCAGTTTCAGAATGATGTTCTCGACATCCTCGCCCACATACCCGGCTTCGGTCAGGGTCGTCGCATCCGCCATGGTGAAGGGCACATCCAGAATACGCGCCAGCGTCTGGGCCAGCAGCGTCTTGCCGCAGCCGGTCGGGCCGATCAGCAGAATGTTGGACTTCGCCAGCTCAATATCGCTGCCCGCTTTCTGAGCATGGTTTAGACGTTTGTAGTGATTGTGAACCGCAACCGACAGAACGCGCTTGGCGGTGGCCTGACCGATCACGTAATCGTCTAGAACCTCGCAGATATCCTTGGGCGTCGGCACCCCGTCGCTGGACTTCAGGCCACTGGCCTTGGTCTCTTCGCGGATGATGTCCATGCACAGTTCGACGCATTCGTCACAGATGAATACTGTGGGTCCGGCAATCAGCTTGCGCACCTCATGCTGGCTCTTGCCGCAAAAGCTGCAATAGAGCGTATTTTTGCCGTCGCCGCCTGAATTCGTCGCCATGTTATACCTTTCGGGCTTCGTCTCTGCGGCCCCGCCCGGGGCCGCGTTTGCCGCTTGTTGGTGCAGCTTAGGCCACCACCGGGGCGGCTACAATCTCAAAAATGTACCCAACGTGGTCAACACGGGCACAGATTCCTACGCGTCGTCCCCGTCCATTTTTGCACGATTTTCGACGATTTCGTCGATATGGCCCCATTCTTTTGCTTCCTCCGGGCTCATGAAATTGTCACGGTCCAGCGCCTTTTCAACCGCCTTTTTTGTCTGTCCTGTATGGCGCACGTAAATGTCATACAGACGATCCTTCAGCTTTTGCGTCTCGGCCGCGTGGATCATGATATCGCTGGCCTGACCCTGATAACCACCGCTGGGCTGGTGCACCATGATCCGGCTGTTGGGCAGCGAAAAGCGCATCCCCTTCTCGCCCCCGGCCAGCAGAACCGACCCCATCGAGGCCGCCTGACCGATCACCAATGTCGAACATTTCGGCTTGATATACTGCATTGTGTCGTAGATCGACAAACCGCTGGTCACAACGCCGCCGGGCGAATTAATGTAGATCGAGATTTCCTTGTTCGGGTTCTCGGCCTCAAGATGCAGCAACTGGGCCACGATCAAATGGCTCATCCCGTCATGGATCGGGCCGTTGATGAAAATGATCCGCTCTTTCAGAAGGCGCGAGAAAATATCATAGGCGCGTTCACCACGGCTTGTCTGTTCGACCACCATGGGGACGAGCGTATTCATATAGGTATCAACGGGATCGAACATACGGAACCTGCCTGCTTTGCTATGGATCGGGACAATACCCGAAGAAACGTTACCCGAGTCTTAGTGCTGCCACTGAGGGGCTGCAAGGGGGGCCAAAGACTTCTGTATCTTCTTGTGCAAATGAGATCGTTCGGACTCGAAAAACACGCATCTTGCACACAGAGCCTCACAATCATGTGCAAGCATCATCCCATCACGTCATTTTGATTCATGCATATGGGGGCAATTGGTCAAAATACAGGCAGACGGCCTCCGCGCAGCGGAGATCATTGAAAATCGAAAACACTCGCCCGTCGACCGGGCCCACAAGGAAAATATTAATGGCACTGCCCCAGATTTCACAGGATATGTCACCTCAGAACCTCGAACAGATCGCGGGGAACGCAACGGACGCGTCGAACTTCCTGAAAGCCATTAGCCACGAAGGGCGGCTGATGATCTTGTGCCATTTGGTCTCTGGCGAAAAATCGGTCACCGAACTGGAAGAACTTTTGTCGGCGCGACAAGCCGCAGTGTCCCAACAACTGTCTCGCCTGCGTCTTGAGGGGCTGGTCTCGCCCCGACGCGAGGGCAAGGCGATCTTCTACCGTTTGGCAGATGATCGCCCCCGCCGGATGCTGGAACTTGTCTACGAACTGTTTTGCACCGAAGAAGCGGCCTAAGCGCGGCTCAGGACCCGCTGGCGCAATTCACGTAGCCCTGCGCCATCCCCAATAACATAGCCGAGTAATGATCGGCTCCGGGGGTGACGTCGACGCCAAGCGGGTCCAGTTCGTAAACACCGGCACCAGAACCTTCGATCGCTGTCTCGACAAGGCGCGTGTCGTATTGAGGTTCGGCGAAGGCACATTGGATTGAATCCTCTGCTACCTTCTCTTGCAGCGCGGCCAGTCGCGCAGGCCCAGGGTTGGACGCGTCGCCGAGACTTACGGAGCCAGATGTTTGCAGTCCAAAGCGGTTTTCGAAATACTGATAGGCGTCGTGGAACGTAATAAACCGGTGATCCTGCATCCCAGCGATTTCAGTAGCGATCTGGGCTTCCAACTCAAGCAGCTCCGCTTTGGCGCGCTCTGCATTTTCCCTGTAAATGGCGGCGTTCTCAGGGTCTGACGTGGCCAGCGCCTCAGCAATGACATGGACCCAAACACGCCCGTTTGCAGGGTCGAGCCAAGCGTGCGGGTCGACGCCTTCATGATCGTGACCATGGTCATCATGGCCTGCGTGCTCGTCATGATCTTCGTCTTGGCTGGCGTGGTCATCATGATCTTCATGCGCCGCGTGCTCATCATCTTTGTCATGACCGTCATGATCGTCATGCCCCACATGTTCTTCATGATCTTTGTGATCGTCATGCCCGGCGTGATCGTCATGTTCTTCGTGTTCATCATGCGAATCGTGACCATCGTGGCCCGCATGGTCATCATGATCGTCGTGAACATCTGCAACCACGTCGCGGAATTCATACAGCACTGTACCTTCCGAATCCAACAACGTGACGAGGCGCGCATCGCCCGATAGCGCAGCCAGCGGCTTCTCCATCCATGGTGTTAGCTCTTCGCCGACCCAGAACACGACATCGGCAGATTGTAACGCCCGCGCCTCGGATGGGCGCATGGCGTGGTTATGCGGCGAAGATCCAGCCGGGATGATCAGCGCCGGCTCTCCAACACCGTTCATGACCTGCGCGACCAACGAATGAACAGGCGCAATATCCGTCGCTACTTTAGGCGGCTCGGCGACCGCCTGACTTGCCAACACAGAGCCCACAGCACAAAGAACTGACCGTCGCATATTTACCCTCGAGTGATATGTTATTACATTTCTTGGTCGCTTGATATGCCCGACGTTATAACATATCAAGCCAAAAATAATTCGGAGCACCGGATGAGCACCGTCGGTTTCAGACAGCACGATCACGCCCATTGCGTACATACCGCCCTCGCCCAAGCTGAGGCGAAATGCAAAGCAAAACGTTTGCAATTTACGCCAGTTCGACGGCGGGTTCTTGAGATTTTGCTGGAAAAACACAAGGCTATGGGTGCTTATGACATCCTGGCCGTGCTGGCTGCGGAAGGCATGGGGTCACAACCCCCCGTGGCCTATCGGGCACTGGATTTTCTGGTGCAACACGGCTTTGTCCACCGCATTGAGCAGCTCAATGCCTATGCAGCATGCGCGCACCCCACCCATGATCACGTACCAGCCTTTTTGATTTGCCGATCTTGCAAAGCGGTCGCCGAAACCGAAACCGAACTGACGCAGGGCCGTCTGGGCGTTGCCGCAAACACATCCGGCTTTCAAATCGAACGCGTCGTGGTCGAGGCTGAAGGCCTGTGCCCGGAATGTATTGGAACACAGGCGTGACGACCCCACTGATCACTCTCAAAGACCTGACGATCCGGGTGGATGGGCGCACAATTCTGGAAAACGTCAACGCATCGGTGTCCGAGGCTGAGATCGTGACGATTGTCGGCCCGAACGGGTCGGGCAAATCGACCTTGTTGCGCGCCATGATCGGTGCAATCCCACCAGCAGAAGGAACAGTCCACCGTGCGCCAAACCTGCGTGTTGGATATGTCCCTCAAAAATTGGCTTTGGATGCGGCCCTGCCGATGACCGTTCAGCGTTTCCTCGGCCTGCCCCGACGGGTCTCGGCGCAAGAGGCGGTTCAGGCCCTTGAATTGGCCGGTGTACCGGATCTCAGAAACCGGCAAATGACCAAACTGTCCGGCGGGCAGTTCCAGCGTGTCCTTCTAGCCCGCGCCCTTTTGGAGAAACCCCAAGTGCTTTTGCTGGATGAGGCTACGCAAGGGTTGGATCAACCGGGTGCCGCGGCCTTTTACCAAAGGATCGAGCAGGTGCGTCACGATATCGGCTGCGCGGTCGTCATGGTTAGCCACGATCTGCACGTGGTCATGGCGGCCTCGGACCGGGTTCTGTGCCTGAACGGACATATCTGCTGTGAAGGGTCGCCGCGAACGGTTGCTGATGCGCCTGAATACCGTGCGCTGTTCGGCAGTGGCACTAAGGGGACCATGGCGCTCTACCAGCATCAGCACAGTCATTCGCATGACCATGATCACTCGCATGATGAGGCACATTGATGCTGGATGACTTCATGGTGCGCGCAGCGCTGGCTGGTGTTGGCGTGGCGATTGCCGCGGCCCCTTTGGGTTGTTTCGTCGTTTGGCGCCGAATGGCTTATATGGGAGAAGCCACGGCCCATGCCTCGGTCCTTGGGGTCGCGCTGTCGCTTGCTTTCTCGCTTCCGCTTCTGCCCGCGATCCTGGCCTCGGCCCTTACCATGGGTTTGGCCGTAACGTTGTTGCGCGGCAAAGGTTTTGCCATGGACACTTTGCTGGGCGTCATCGCACATACCGCGCTGGCGGCAGGTCTGGTGACGGTGGCGCTGTTGTCAGATGTACGTCTTGACCTGAACGCTTTTCTGTTTGGCGACATTCTGGCCGTGACCAAAGGGGACCTTGCCACCATCTGGATCGGAGGAGCGCTGATCCTGACAGTGATGACACTCAGGTGGTCTGCTTTGCTGGTCGCCACGCTGAACCCCGATCTGGCCTATGCATCAGGCATCGACCCCAAACGCGAGGAGCTTTGGCTGACCCTCGCCATGGCGCTGGCCGTTGCAGTCGCAATCAAAGTGGTTGGCATCCTGCTGATCGCCGCACTGTTGGTCATTCCGGCAGCCGGGGCGCGGTCGCTGGTCAAAACCCCGGAAAGCATGGCTGTTTTCGCCGCCGTGATCGGGTCCCTCGCCGCTTTGGGTGGGCTCGGCGGTGCCTATCTGGCCGACACACCGGCGGGTCCCAGCATCGTCTGTGCCGCCGCTATAATCTTCCTGCTGACCGCACTTTTTGGCCCTTTCATCCGCAAGGACTGATTCCGCTGCAAAACGCTGGTTTCGCTTTTGAAAAACTGCTAGGCACGGCATAGCAAACACCTATGGAGACACAGATGATCCGCACCGCTCTGATTGGACTGACCCTGCTGGCCCTGACCGCCTGCGAAACTGCAAAAGGCGTTGGTCGGGATATCGAGAAAGCCGGGGACGCAATTACCAACACGGCAAGCGACGTTCAGGAAAACATCTGATCCCCTCCATTTTGGGGCAAGAACCTTGCCGCCCTCAATATATTGTTGAATGACCCAGCATATCGTGGCTATAATAGATCCACAGGTGCATAGACGCGGCATTGCATATCTGACACGACGTTGGGGTTCTTGTGGTCACACAAGAACCCCTTCTCGCATTTGGCGAAAGGTAAGTGGCAGCCTGATTGCCCAATAGCCTGGGAAAAGGAAAAGGCGTCAGGTGCGCAGACGCGGTCTTTGCATGTGCCCTTGCGGAACACTCCTGACGCCTTGCCGGTTCGGCACACCCGAGGGACGCACCGTTCCAGTTGTCTCGGCCCCCGCAGGAACCGCGACCACCGTGCCACGCTCGTGAAAGCGCGTCACAGCCCGCATCAACCATCTGATAAGGTTTCGAAACGGTCCGGCCATGATGCCCGGACCACCTTGAAACCAGCCGGTAACCCGCTGCGATCACAGAAAAACCCGAAAGTTCCCCATCATCCGCGTAGCCCCTTTGGCCTTTGCGTCCCGCCGTGACCCCTAAAGGCCTTGGCGATATCGAAACTGTTACATCCGATCCGCAGTCCGGCAAGAAAATAGCACCGCAGCATGAAAATTAGCCGTGGATAAAGTGTTGATATCCGCAGGGATGAATTTGTGGACAAGTCTGGAAACCCAGCCGCGAGGGGCTGTTGAGTACGGAAAACTCCCGTTTGTGAAAAATGGCCTCCTTCGCACCCGTTTCTGCACCCGCAAATGGGTTTCCTGAAGGTGCAGAGGCAGAATCACGTTGCCAATCCGAATCAAACCGCGCAATTCGACCTGAAAAACCAGAGAGCTCGGGCGACAGCATCGAACCACTGCAACACCGCGCTGAAGGTCGCGGGCCCAATCCCCTGCCGCCAAGAGACGCTGCGTATCTGGCGGAAAGGAGCAAAAGCCTGTTGCATGTGGGGCGCGCCGCCGCCCGAACCGCCTCCTCCCTGCGGAGACGGGTAGTCCTGAGAAGCGCCCTGACCCGGCCGGAATTACCTACTACGCCGCGGCATACCTTAGCAGCCGGTACCCCCTACAGCCCGTCCGAGTCAGGGTCGCTTCAGTTCACCTGCCGTTCCAGAACGGTGCTGTAGGTCGTTCCACGACGCAGGCTACGGAAATCCGCGTAAATTTTGCCGTCCTCATACCGGGCATCAATAAGCGCATTCACACCGATCTCGGGGTTGGCCGAGCTTTCGACGATGCTGATCCGGGTCGGGTCATCCAGACTGATGGTGCCAGTCGCGTCCATCACCCGCCAGGTCTGAGCCGCATTCGGACGCCACTTACTGGGCCCCCAAAACACATTGTCCTGCTGCTTTTGGATATCCAGAACCCACTCGGCGTTGTTGAACCGAGGCGCGTCCCCGGTCGAGGTCCGGTTCGGCCCGACGGCGGTATAGCTGCCCGTCCACGTCCCGCGCAGGTCCGGCGTATCGGCTGCGGCTGCGGTGGCAAGGCTGAGGCTCGTGGCCAAAGCGGCTGCTCCGGCAGTCATAAATCTGGTCATGGTCTCTCCTCCGTTTGTGTCCGGGCCGATGCTGGCCTGCTCAACAGATTGGGAGGTGGCGGACACGTTACAACATTTGTGAAGGAAGCTTCATGAAGGGTTTAGATTGCGGTTAATCAGGCCCACGCCAAGGCGGTTCCGGCGACAACCAAGGCAATCCCGATCCCTTCCCGCATCGAGAAATCTTCACCGAACAAGAAGAACGAGGCAATGGCGATCAGCACAACCTCGGCCCCCAGAATGCCGGTATAGATGATACCCAACCGCTCCTCGCGCAGCGCGGCAAGCTCCAGCGTTGCGGCGGCCAGCAGGGTTGCCACGATCAACAGGCTAAGGCCGAGGCCGGGGATTTTCCACCAGAACTTCATCGAGATCATGGCAATGGAATAGAGACCTGCCGATCCGAGGGCGATTATGGGGACCATGGACATAGGGGCCTCCTGCCGAAGTTGCCGCTAGGTCACCACTAACAAGTTTTAAAAAGTTGGGCTGTGAGCTGGATCACAGATTCGGATATCCTGTTTGGATTTCAAGTGATTTTACTCAGCCCTCAAGCTTGAAGTGCATAACGGTCCCGCAGAATATTCATATATTCTGATTCGAATTTTCAGGGAGGGGAGCAATGACGACGTTTCACGAAATCGGTCTAACCGGGGTGCGAATTCCTCGAATTGGTTTTGGGTCAACAGGGATAGGTAGCATTCCGCAAATCTATGGTTACGAAGTTGATGAGAATAGGGCGCGAGAAACCTTGCGCACAATACTTATCCGCCCCGACGGGTTTATCGATACCGCCCGCGGCTATGCTATGGGCCGAAGTGAAGACCGCATTGGGAGCGTAATTCGTGAACTCGGTGGTTTGCCAGAAGGCTGTGTATTGTCCACGAAAATCGACCGCGACATGGAGACGAGCGTGTTCGACGCTACCCAAGCTAGGCGATCGCTAGAGCAAAGCTTAATGGCACTCGGTGTAGACAGCGTCGACATCCTTCACCTGCACGACCCGGAATACGCTGGTGATATGTCAGAGATCACGCGCAGCGGAGGTGCGCTGGACGAATTGTTCAAAATCAAAGAGGAAGGCCTTGCAACTGCCGTTGGTTTGGCCGGCGGACGGCTGGACGTTCTGTCGCCTATGTTGCGCGACTGGGACTTCGATGTCGTGATGACGCATAACCGGCACACACTTGTAAACGTGAATGCTTCGCCCCTAATCGAACAAGCCGTTTCCAAGGGTGTCACCGTCTTAAATGCAGCACCCTACGCGGGAGGAATTCTGGCAAGAGGTAGCGCGGTTCACCACTTTTACGTTTACCGGCCAGCAACAGAAGAAATGCTCGCGCCTGTGCGCGCGGTCGAAGATATCTGTGCCCGATACGACATTCCAATGGGCGCGCTGGCGCTGCAATTCTCGCTTCGAGATGCAAACATTGCTTCAACAGTTTGCGGGGTGACGTGGCCCCAGCATGTAAACCAAACGCTTGAGTGGGCCGATTGGGACATACCTGAGGCGGTCTGGACTGAACTCACCGACCTCGGACAATCGGACGCCGATCCAGAATCCGCGTAAACTTAGACAAACCAAGAGGAAGAAATGGACAGCCTTAGCTGTCCATCTTCAACGCCGAAATAAACGCCTCTTGCGGGATATCGACCTTCCCGAATTGGCGCATTTTTTTCTTACCCGCCTTCTGCTTGTCCAGCAGTTTGCGTTTCCGGGTGGCGTCGCCTCCGTAACACTTGGCGGTCACGTCCTTGCGCAGGGCCGAGAGGGTCTCGCGGGCGATGACCTTGCCTCCGATGGCGGCCTGGATCGGGATTTTGAACATGTGGCGTGGGATCAGGTCTTTGAGCTTTTCGCACATCGCCCGGCCCCGCATCTCGGCCCGGTCGCGGTGAACCATGGTTGACAGTGCATCGACCGGCTCGTCATTCACCAACACCGACATCTTGACCAGATTGTCCTCTGTATAGCCGGTCATCTGGTAGTCGAAGGATGCGTAGCCCTTGGTCACCGATTTCAGACGGTCGTAGAAGTCAAAGACGACCTCGTTCAGCGGCAGGTCATAGACGACCATCGCGCGGCTACCCGCATAGGTCAGATCCAGCTGGATGCCACGGCGGTCCTGACACAGTTTCAGCACGTCGCCGAGGTATTCGTCGGGCACCAGAATGGTCGCCTTGATGCGCGGTTCCTCGATATGGTCGACCTTGGAGGGGTCGGGCATGTCAGCAGGGTTGTGCAGCTCGATCATCTCGCCGTCTTTCATGTAGACGTGATAGATCACCGACGGCGCGGTGGTGATGAGCTCGATATCGTATTCACGTTCGATCCGGTCGCGAATGACCTCAAGGTGCAACAGCCCAAGGAAGCCGCAGCGGAAGCCAAAACCAAGTGCCGCCGAGGTTTCCATTTCGAACGAGAACGAAGCGTCGTTCAGCGCCAGCTTATCGATCGCGTCCCGCAGGTCTTCGAATTCGGAACTGTCGACGGGAAAGAGGCCACAGAACACCACCGGCTGCGCGGGCTTGAAGCCGTCCAGCGCGTCCTCAGTCCCGTTGCGGTCATTGGTGATGGTATCCCCGACGCGGGTGTCGCGGACCTGTTTGATTGAAGCGGTCAGAAAGCCAATCTCACCGGGGCCTAGGCTGTCGACCATCTCCATCTCGGGGCGGAAGACTCCGACGCGGTCCACATGATGGAGGGTCCCGTTCGACATGAACTTGACCCGCATCCCCTTTTTCAGCGTGCCGTCCATGATGCGGACCAGGACGATCACGCCCAGATAGGCGTCGTACCACGAATCCACCAACATCGCCTTGAGCGGCGCGTCCAGATTGCCCTGCGGTGCTGGCAGTTGCTGAACAATGGCTTCCAGCGTTTCGTGGATGCCCTGCCCCGTCTTAGCCGAGACCTGAATGGCGTCGGTCGCGTCGATGCCGATCACATCCTCGATCTGTTCGGCCACGCGGTCGCAGTCAGATGCGGGCAGGTCGATCTTGTTCAGCACCGGCACGATCTCATGATCGGCGTCGATGGCCTGATACACGTTGGCCAGCGTCTGCGCTTCGACCCCTTGGGTCGAGTCGACGACCAGCAGCGAGCCCTCGACCGCGCGCATGGACCGTGAGACCTCATAGGCAAAGTCCACGTGACCGGGGGTGTCGATCAGGTTCAGCACATATGCCTCGCCATCATCAGCCGTATAGTCGATGCGAACCGTGTTGGCCTTGATGGTGATGCCGCGTTCCCGCTCGATATCCATGCTGTCGAGCAGCTGTTCCTTCATGTCGCGATCCTTGACCGTTCCGGTCTCTTGGATGAGCCGGTCAGCAAGGGTGGATTTGCCATGGTCGATATGCGCGACGATGGAGAAATTGCGGATATGAGCGAGGTCTGTCATAGCGACGGGATATGGTTCGAAAACAGTCGCTGGTCAAGGTGGGACAGCCCCATGCGAACGCCTTTGTTCGCATGGCTTGTCGGATGTCATGCAAGCTCGTTTTTGATCGGTTCGGCATTCACCCAATGCGTGTCGCTTTGCACATGATCTTCGCGCACATACTTGGCTAGGCGGGTTGGCATATCCTGTTCCGAAAACGCAGCCATATCACGAACCACGAAACCCTCTTGCCTATCGCGATTGAGGTTGGAAAGAACAGTGCTAACAACCTGATCCGAAAACGGCCCGCGATGCAGTTCTGGTACCGGCGCGATCCCAAGTTCGGCAAAGCGAAAGAGAGTCGCATCCCAGGCCTGAACCTCCACTTGTTTGATCCATACAAACCCAGAAAATAGGATGGTAAAGCGCGATACACGATAGAGTGGCGTGCAAAGAGATACTCGCCAACAATACGCTCATTCTCGGCCAGTTGAGGTGAGATACCAGCCGCAAAAGCTTTCATCCAATCGCGCGACGGATGGTATCGGGCATCAAGGCTGCGTGGATGGCAGCCCTGACTGTGGATTGTCGTATTCTCACCGTCCATTTTCTCGGTGAAGACCACCTCATCGGCGGCAACCAGCCCGTCGACACTGCGCATAATTTTGTCATCGCTGGTAGCCCCAGGGGATTGTGGCAAATGGAATGTGCGGCCGTATTTCTTAAGCATTTTATTTTCAAATCCGTTGGTTTGCCTAAGCAAATGCGACTTTGCTCCACTGCCCAATCACATTTTCGCACCCCCCGATTGATCCCGAAACCAGTTTGATTCATACTCCGCGAAAGGCCGAGAGGGGCGCAAGATCCCTCCGGGCAGGCAAAAACGAGGCTCGAGCATGAAAAAGTTCCTCTTAATAGCATTCTGTGCTGCGTCTGTGGCAAGCTCTCCGTTGGCGGTTGAGGCCGCGCAAATCAAGCGGGCGTGTCTGGCGTCGGACCGTTCGGCTGCGACGCGGGATCGGTGCAGTTGCATTCAACGCGTGGCCGATCAGGCGCTGACGCGCAGCGACCAAAAGACCGTCTCGAAATGGTTCGCTGACCCCCATCAGGCGCAGGAGTTGAAAATGTCACGCACCGCGCGGGATGATGCGCTATGGGATCGATATCAGAATTTTGGCCAGATGGCGCAGGCGATCTGTAGCTAAATACCTCAGCATCCTTGACCTGACCCGTCCTGCGCCCCAGAAAAGGCGCAGCGAAAGAGGTGTGCGATGGTGATGAAAGGGCTGACTCTGCGGGGCCTTGAAGTGTTCGAGGCCTTGGCGCGCACCGGTTCGGTGGCGCAGGCGGCCGAGATCACCGGGCTCAGCCAGCCATCGGTAAGCCAGCAATTGCGCAATCTGGAAAACGCGTTGGGCACCGAACTGGTCGACCACGGACGCCGCCCAATGCGGCTGACGCAGGGCGGGCGCAGCTTTCTGGCCCGCGCTGAGACGGTTTTGGCCGAATTGCAAATGGCCCAGAGCGAATTGACCGTGATGGATCTGGGCCATCTGACTACCCTGTCCATCGGGCTGATCGACGATTTCGACAATGACCTGACACCCAGACTGGCGACATTGCTGGCCGACAGCCTGACTCGCTCGAAATTCAAGCTGATCACCCTGCCCAGTCTTGATCTGTTTGCCGAACTCGAGGCACAGCGCCTGCACCTGGCCGTCTCGGCCCATTCCGGTGAAGTGCTTGAGGGCGTGGCCGAATACCCGCTGGTGCAGGATCCGTTCATTCTGGTCACTCCCAAAGGAGCGCAGGATGCGGTGCAGACGCTTCCGTTTCTGCGCTACGCCCGTGAACAGCTTATCAGCCGCCAGATCGAGGCACATCTGGCCCGCCAGAAGCTAGAGTTCGAGGAACGGTTCGAGATCGGCTCGCATCTTGCGCTGATGGCAATGGTCGCGCGTGGCCTCGGCTGGGCCATCACCACGCCCTTGGGGTTCATGCGCGCCGCCCGGTTCCATGAAGGGCTTGAGGCGCACCCTGCCCCGTTTGGGGATTTCTCGCGGATGATTTCCCTGTTCACCCGCACTGACTGGTCCGATCAGGTCCCGCAAGAGGTGGCCGACATGATGCGCCGCCTGATGCGCAGCCAGATCGTGGACCCGGCGCTATCGCAACTGCCATGGCTGGAGAGCCGGCTAAAGGTGATGGGCTAAGCGCGCAGATGCGTCTCAAGGCCTACGACGGCGGCTTCGATCAGGTCCAGCGCTCCGTCGAAATCGCGGGTATAGTAAGGATCGGGCACATGGTCCGCACCAGATTGCGGTGCAAAATCGGTCAGCAAACGAACCGGGGTGTCGTTGCCCGCAGGCCGCAGATCCTCGATATTCGCGATGTTGTCGGCATCCATCCCGATGATCAGATCGAACCGGTGGAAATCCTCGGCCACGAATTGCCGCGCCCGTAGATCGTCCAGCTTAATCCCGCGCGCCCGCGCCGCTTTTTGCATCGGCCCATAAGGCGGATCACCGATATGCCAGCCCGAGGTCCCGGCACTGTCGGTGACAAAATGGGGCGCACGGGTACGAAAAGCACCTTCGGCGGCAGGAGAACGGCAGATATTGCCCAGACAGACAAACAGGATACGGTGGCTCATGAGGCGAGGTGTAGCGCGTGAGGCAAAGATGGGAAAGATCGTCATTCTGACAGGTGCCGGGATTTCCGCCGAAAGCGGTTTGGGCACATTTCGCGACGAAGGCGGTCTGTGGTCCCAGCACCGGATCGAAGACGTCGCCACGCCCGAGGGCTTTGCACGTGATCCAGCGTTGGTTCACGGCTTTTACAACGCCCGCCGTATTCAGGCTGCCAAAGCGCAGCCCAACGCCGCCCATCTGGCGCTCGCCCGCCTGCAACGCGACTTTCCGTCGGAGGTTGTGATCGTCACCCAGAATGTTGACAACCTGCACGAGGCTGGCGGGGCCGAAAACGTCCTGCACATGCACGGCACGCTTGCAGGAGCACTCTGTGCCACTTGCGATCATCGCTGGACTGCCCCACCCGAGATGTCCGTGGGCGAGGTTTGCCCGGCCTGCACCGCCCCCTCTGCCCGACCCGACGTGGTCTGGTTCGGCGAGATGCCGTATCACATGGACCTCATTTACGACCACTTGGCAGGGGCGACCGTTTTTGCATCAATCGGCACGTCGGGCCAGGTCTACCCGGCAGCTGCATTCGTACACGAAGCTGCCTTGGCCGGAGCGCGAACGGTTGAACTAAACCTTGATCCCTCGGATGGCGCCTCGCGGTATGATGAAGTCATTCTGGGCCCAGCCACTCAGATCGTGCCGCAGTGGGTCGACGGATTGCTGACACATTCCTAACCTGCGGTTGAAAAACGATTTATTTTGGGGCTGAATAACCCTGCCAATACCGGAGGCCCCAATGACCGACCCGAACAACCCGCAGCCAGAGATCCTTGAGGCACACAGCATGGACAGCCGCGATGCGCTGGGCGATCAACTGGCCAATCTGTGGTGGACCTTCCTGCTGCGCGGCCTTCTGGCAGGCGCGCTGGGAATTGCAGCGCTGTTCTGGCCCACGGGTAGTATCGCACTGCTGCTGCGGCTGGTGGGGGTGTTGCTGGTATTGGATGGCGGCCTCACCCTGCTGGGGTTCGGGCGGCGCGGCCTGATCGGCGGTGTTGGCGTCGGCGCGCTGCTGATCGGTCTGGTACTACTGATCTGGCCCGAAGGCGTCGCGCGCTTGACCTTTTTCCTGCTAGGCGCATGGGCGCTGATCGTGGGGATCGGCGCGCTGATGGCGTGGCGACAAATGCCCGAACACAACCCAGATGCGGGGACTGTTCGCAATTCGGGGATCGTTGCCCTAGTCATCGGGCTGGTCCTGTTGTTTTGGCCCGGTAGTGGTATGGTCGCGCTTGGCTGGGCGATCGCCTTCTCAGCCCTGGCCTTCTCTGCCGTCATGTTCTTTCTGGCAGCCCGCTTAAAACGCGCCCATGACCGGGTCGCCCCGCGTGTCGTTAACCGCTAAGGCGCAAACAGGCCGGGTTTTACCCGGCCTGACGCATGGATGACGGCCGCATCGCGGCCCGAAGACAGGCGTAGGCCTAGTTAGAATGCGACCCGTGGCCGCCCGTATCGTGACGTTCCAAATCGACGGGAACCTCGATCACGACCTCACCGGCTTTTTCGAAGATCAGCGTCACAGGAACCGTCTCACCTTGTTCGAACGGAGCGGCAAGTCCCATGAACATCACATGGTCGCCGCCGCGCTTCAGCATATGCGACTCGCCCGCCGGGATCACAAAGCCTTCCTCAACATGGATCATCTTGGCAACGCCGTTTTCATCGATCTCATGGGTATGCAACTCGACCCGTGCCGCCGCGTCGGATTGCACACCGATCAGCCGGTCCTCGGCATCGCCACTGTTTTGGATCACCATAAAGGCCGCCCCGGCCTTGGCTGCTTTGCCTGCCGAACGCGCATAGGCATCCTCGACCGTGATAGTGTCCTGCGCCATAGCGGCGGAGGCAAAGGTAACGGCGGCCAGCACCGCCGTGAATTTGGATGAAAAGGGCATTGCGCCTCTCCTGACTTGGGTATTTGAACGAACTGAGTTTGCGATCAAATCCGGGCCGGAGGCGCGCGCGCCGGATGACGTGGACGGGGTGCCGCGATCAGATTTCCGCGCGTGCGTGCCGGCACGGCAACCTTGGGGCGCGGCGCAGGCGGAACATCCACATGCGGCGCGTCAATCGCCCCCAGCAATGTCAGCGCATAGTCCGGACAATAGTGCGGCGGTTGCGTCGGTTGTCCTTCGGCGTCCATATAGACGACCGCCGGCCCTGTGCCCGTACACAGCACCATCTGCCCTACAGCGGCGTCCACCCCGCGCGAGGCCGCAACGCTCTGACCGGTCAGGACAACCAGCAGCGATAGCATGTAAGGCAAGAGATATTTCAGAACGGGTCTCACTCTGACCCACGGTATAAGCCCGAGGGAAAGCGGGCTTCAAGCACAATCGGCAGCGCTAGAAGCCCTTGGTTTGAAATGAACCGTCAGCGGTCCAGTTCCGGTCGTTTTACGGACCCTTTGGTCAAGCTCGTATGCAGCCGGTTCACCTGACGTTGCATCCGAAAACCTGTCCCAAAGGTATTGCCGAAAAAACCGGTCAACAGGGCAAGAAAATCGTAGGATTTGAAAGACATGAGAGTGAACTCCGCCAGATGAATATGACTTAACTTAACCCTACGTCAGCCAACTGTATGTGAACATTGTCACGCTGGAAGTGCTTTTCTCATAATGTCTTGACTGTAAACGAAAAGACCCCGCACCGGACAGGTGCAGGGTCAAAATTCGCAGATAGGAAAAAGCTTAGGCGGAGGCCTGTGCCTTAGCGATTTCTTTTTTCACTTTCAGCGCGTTGGCCGACAGCTCTTCGTCCTTGGCTTTGGCCAGGAACGCGTCCAGACCACCGCGGTGGTCGACCGAGCGCAGCGCAGCCGCCGAGATGCGCAGCTTCACGCCACGGCCCAGAGCTTCGGACTGCAAGGTGACGTCGTTCAGGTTGGGCAGGAAACGACGACGAGTTCTGTTTTTGGCGTGGCTGACATTGTTGCCAGTCATCGGGCCTTTTCCGGTCAGTTCGCAACGGCGCGACATGGTTTCTTCCTTTGTTTCTGGAGGCCAGGCAAAACGCCCTCGGCCAAATCACAAGGGGCACAACCCGAAGTCGCGCCCGAAAACTGGTTGGATGCGTTTAGTGGGAATCGCCGAGAGGGTCAAGACGGATCAACGGAATTCTTTGACTTTGCTGCATGACGCCGGGGCGCACCAGTCACATCATGGTTTTGTCAGGAAAATTCGCAAAAAGAACACCCCACTGATAGCCCCCTAAACCAGATGAGACAGCATCTGTTGCGCAGCAGCAGCCGGGCTGAGCACCCCTTGCGCGACTTTGGCATTCAACGATGCCATTTCAGCTTTGGCCTCGGACGTTTCCAGCCTGGCCAGCAGGGCATGGCGCACCTCCTGATCGAACCAGAAACAGGCTTGATCGGACCGGTTCGCTGCCCATTGACCTGTTTCACGGCGCCATTGGCTAAGCGCCTGCATCTCGACCCAAGCCTGTTCCAACCCGTGTTCTTCGACGGCTGAAACCGTCATTGCCTTGGGAAAGCCCTCAGGGTCCTGCGGGCGCTTGCGCAACAGCCGCAATGCTCCCGCATAATCTGCGCAGGTACGGGTTGCAGTAGCCTTGAGGTCCCCATCCGCCTTGTTGACCAGAATCATATCCGCCATTTCCATGATGCCGCGCTTGACCCCCTGCAACTCGTCCCCGCCCGCCGGTGCGAGCAAGAGCAGGAACAAGTCCGACATCTCGGACACCACAGTTTCGGATTGCCCCACGCCAACGGTCTCAATCAGAACCACGTCGAACCCTGCGGCCTCGCACAGGGCGATGGCCTCGCGGGTGCGACGGGCCACACCACCCAGATGGCTTTGGCTTGGGGACGGGCGGATAAAGGCGGCGTGTTCGCGGCTCAGACGCTCCATCCGGGTCTTGTCGCCTAAAATGGACCCGCCGGACCGGGCCGAGCTGGGATCGACCGCAAGAACAGCAACGCGCAGCCCCTGCCCGATCAACATCATGCCGAAGCTTTCGATAAATGTGGATTTGCCAACGCCCGGCGTGCCCGACAGCCCGATGCGCAGCGCCTGCCGCCCGGAATTGGTCAGACGCGCCAATAGTTCACCCGCCTGTGCCCGGTGGTCAGCACGGCCGCTTTCGACCAAAGTGATCGCGCGGGCCAGCGCACGCCGGTCCCCGTCCAAAATCCTGTCACTCAGGTTGTCTATGTCCATTTTCGTCCCAACCTCCTGCGGCTCCACTAATTGCCGTCGCCACAGCCGATTTGTCCAGACCGGACTGTGCGAAGACCCCGCTGGATGCCAACAAGCTGCGCTGTTTTTGTGACCCTGGCGTCTAGTTTCTGTCCCCTTCACCGTCGCTGCTCAGGCCCAGCGTGCGGACCCGCTTTGGGTAAAGGCGTGCGAGATAGGCCTCTCCTCTGACGAAACCGGTGCAGAGGAACTGGACGCCGCCCGGCGCTTGGCGGATAAAGCCTGCATGACTCGACTGCCAATCGACGACGCCATTCCTGAACTGCTGGCTGCCCTAAAATCCGCAGGGCGGGCCGTACTGCAAGCGCCTCCGGGCGCGGGTAAGACGACACGGGTCCCTCTGGCGATGCTCGAGGCGGGGTTGTGTGGCGGCAAGATCGTGATGCTGGAACCGCGCCGTCTGGCCGCCCGTGCGGCAGCGGAACGCATGGCCGAAACGCTGGGCGAACGTGCGGGGCAGACGGTGGGCTACCGGGTACGGGGCGAAGCGAAGGTGTCGGCCAACACCCGGATCGAGGTCGTGACCGAAGGCATCCTGACCAGGATGCTACAATCCGAACCCGACCTGCCCGGCGTTGGCGCGGTGATCTTTGACGAATTCCACGAACGGTCCCTTAATGCCGATTTGGGACTGGCGCTGTGCCTTGAGGTGACAGGCGCGTTGCGCGACGATCTGATCCTTTTGGCCATGTCTGCCACGTTGGACGCCGAACCTGTCGGGCGGTTGATGAACGCGCCACTGGTAACCTCGTCCGGCCGCAGCTTTCCGGTTGAAACACGCTGGCTGGACCATCCTTTGGGCACGAAGGCGCGACGGCTGGATGCTCTGGTCGATCTGGTGGTGCAGGCCGAACGCGAAACAACCGGCGGGATGTTGGTTTTCCTGCCAGGCGAGGGCGAGATTCGCCGCGCCGAAAACGCCTTGGCCGGGCGCTTGCCCGATGTGTGTGTTGTGCGCCCCCTATTCGGCGCGATGCCCTTCGCCGCCCAACGCAAGGCGGTTGGTCCGGTCGAGACGGGGCGCAAGGTCGTTCTGGCCACGTCGATTGCCGAAACCTCTCTAACCATTCCCGACATCCGCGTTGTGGTCGATATGGGACAGGCACGGCGGACGCGGTTTGATCCGGGATCAGGCATGTCGCGGCTGGTAACGGAACGGGTCACACGCGCCGAGGCAACCCAACGCACGGGCCGTGCCGGACGCGTGGCTGAAGGCGTTTGCTATCGCTTTTGGTCCAAAGGCGAAGAGGGCGCCCTTTCCACCTACCCTCCGGCCGAGATCGAGGCAGCCGACCTGACCGGTCTGGCGCTGGAACTGGCGCTTTGGGGGGCGGAACCGGGCGATCTGGCCTTTCTGACCCCTCCGCCCGAAGGCACGATGTCTGAGGCCCGCGCCTTGCTGACCATGCTGGGCGCACTGGACCGCAAGGGGCGGATCACCGATCACGGTCGCACACTGGCCGCCCTGCCCCTGCACCCAAGGCTGGGACATATGCTGGAACGTGCCGGGCCGGACGCCGCCGCTCTGGCCGCATTGATGGCCGAGCGCGACCCGCTGCTTGGCGCGCCTGTTGATATGTTGTTGCGGCTTGAGGCCTTGCGCGACCCGCGCGCATTTCAACGCAACCGCGTCTGGCAAGTAAATACGGGTGCGCTTGATCGCATCAAGGCCGAGGCCAAGCGGCTGCGCAGCAAGGGCAGCCCATCCGACCCGAGCCCCGCCACCATGGCCGCGCTGGCCTATCCCGACCGCATCGGCCAACGCCGCAAAGGCGATGAGCCGCGCTATGTCTTGTCGGGTGGCAAGGGAGTGGTGCTGGACAGCACGGACACCCTGGCCGCAGCCCCCTATCTGGTTGTCACCGACACCGACGGCAATCCGCGCGAGGCGCGCGTGCGCATGGCTGCGCAGATCTCGGAACGTGAAATCCGTGATCTCTTCGCGGATCAGATCGCCTGGGTCGAAAGTTGTGCGTGGTCCAAACGCGACCGCCGCGTCATCGCCCGCAGGCAGGAACGGCTGGGCGCGATTACCTTGGATGACCGTATCTGGAAGGACGTGCCCGACGAAACCTTGGCACTGGCGATGTTGGACGGTGTCCGCGACCTCGGACTGCGGCTCGAAGGGGCGTCCGCCCGGCTGGCGGCGCGGGTTGAACTTGTCCGAGCCCAAGGTGCCAACCTGCCCGATTTCTCAGCCGAGGGGCTGACGAACACTCTAGAGGACTGGCTGCTGCCCATGCTGTCAGGCGTGCGCTCGGCCGAGGACTTGAAGCGGTTTGATCTGCTGCCTGCCCTGCGTGCACGGCTAGACTGGACCCAGACGCAGGAACTGGACCGACGTGCGCCGGGCGCGTTTCAGACGCCGTTGGGCCGCAAGGTACCGATTGATTATGGCGGGGCGATCCCGGAAATCTCGGTCCGGTTGCAGGAACTGTTCGGTGTTACCCGCCATCCGGTTGTCGGAGGCGAACCGCTGAAGATCACCCTGCTGTCCCCGGCCCAACGCCCCATTCAGATCACACGCGACCTGCCGGGGTTCTGGGCGGGCTCCTACGCTGATGTCCGAAAGGACATGCGCGCGCAATACCCCAAACACCCCTGGCCCGAAGACCCCACACAGGCCGTCCCAACCTTGCGTGCGAAACGACGCAATTAGGCCTGCCCCTCCGGTTTATTGAATATATCTTCTTTCGTTGTTATTTGACCGCTTGAGGAGGCGCTCGGGCAGGCCGGCGTAAAAAATACATGTCACATTGGTTGCGAAATACCTGGGAGGAGATCCTTCGCCCCCTGTTCCTGCGTCCCCGCAGGGTGCAGGTCGCAGCGTTGTGCACGCGCCAAACCGATAGCGGGATCGAGGTGCTACTGATCACCAGCCGCGACACCGGTCGCTGGATCATCCCAAAGGGCTGGCCCATGGATGGCAAAGACGGTGCGGAAACGGCTGCGCAAGAGGCATGGGAAGAGGCCGGCGTTCAGGCCGCACATATCCACCGGGACCCGGTGGGGCGCTATACATATGACAAAAAGCTAAACGACGGATCTTTGCTTCCGGTTCTGACCAGCGTGTACCGAATTGAGGTAGAGGAGTTGGCGGACGAGTTCCCGGAGCTCGGCCAGCGCGAGCGGCACTGGGTTCGCCCGTCCGAGGCGGCAGAGCGGGTGAACGAGCCCGAATTGCGTGCGCTTCTTCGTCGGTATTAACACATTCGCAAGCCCTGAAAGGGCAGAAGGTTGAATAGCAGGCCCGAACCTTGTATCGGCCTGCGCTAGCCCGCAACCACTTGCAAAACCCAATGACTGAAATCCACACCAACAGCCGATGGAAGGCGCTGGACAGCGACCTGCACCGCATTTCGCGTATTGAACACGCGAATGCGTTCGTTGCGCGCCCGCTGCTGGCCTCCGGCGTTGCGTTGGCCTTTGTGGTGTTGGCGGGATTGACTGCTGCAGTGTTGTTTGGGCAGGCCGACGGGCGTCTGGTAGTGGTCTCAGCCGCCGTATTCGGCGCCTATATAGCGATCAATGTGGGCGCCAACGATGTCGCCAACAACATGGGCCCCGCCGTGGGCGCCAACGCGTTGCCGATGGGTGTCGCCATCACAATCGCCGCCATCGCCGAAAGCGCAGGTGCGCTGCTGGCCGGGGGTGATGTCGTGACGACTATTTCGCGCGATATCGTACATCCGGCTTCGGTCACAACAGAAGCGCACTTTATCTGGGCCATGTTGGCGGCCCTGATGTCGGCGGCGTTGTGGGTCAATATCGCCACTTGGGTGAGGGCCCCGGTTTCGACCACGCATTCGGTCGTTGGGGGCGTGGTCGGCGCAGGCGTCGCAGCCGCAGGTCTGAGCGCCGTGAACTGGAGCACCGTCGGCACCATAGCACTCAGTTGGATGGTCTCGCCCGTGATTGGCGGCGCGGTCGCCGCCATGTTCCTGGCTTTTATCCGCGCGCGCATTCTGCGCCAGGACGACAAAATCACCGCCGCGCGCCGCTGGGTTCCTATTTTGGTGGGGCTGATGGCAGGTGCTTTTGCGACCTATATGGCGGTAAAAGGGTTAGAGCGGGTCGTCCAAGTTGATCCTGTCATCGCATTGAGCACCGGTGGAGGTTTGGGGCTTGTTTTCTGGCGACTTACGATCCCATGGGTGCACAGGCGGACCCGCAACATAGAGAACCGCCGCCGGGCGATGAAATCTCTGTTTGGCCTTCCTCTGATCATCGCTGCCATTTTCCTCAGCTTCGCGCATGGGGCAAATGACGTGGCGAACGCGATTGGCCCTTTGGCCGGGATCGTCCACGTGTCTGAATTCCACGACCTTGCCGCCACGGTAGCCGTGCCGCAATGGATCATGCTGATCGGCGCGTTTGGGATCTCTTTCGGTTTATTCCTGTTTGGTCCGCGCCTGATCCGCATGGTGGGTACCCAGATCACGAAACTGAACCCGATGCGTGCCTTTTGCATCGCCCTCGCCACAGCTCTGACCGTCATTCTGGCCAGTTGGCTGGGCTTACCCGTGAGCACCACCCATATCGCTATCGGCGCAGTATTCGGGGTGGGTTTCTTCCGCGAATGGGAGACAGATCGCCGCTGGAAAAAGTCCAACCAACAGCGCCCGCCTGAACAACGACGTGCCCGCGAGGAACGCCAACGCCGCAAGCTTGTCCGCCGGTCGCATTTCATGACGATCCTTGGGGCGTGGATGGTGACAGTACCCGCCTCGGCCGTCATGTCGGCGATGATCTTCGGCCTTCTGACGGCCTTCCACTAATCCACAGCGCGCCTGACCTGATCAACGGATAAAGGCTGATCCTGCGCCTCTTCGATCAAAGCCTGCACACCCGCGCAATACGGCGTCGCCACGCCATGCTGCACTCCGAGGCGGATAATCTCGCCTTGCAGGCTGTCGATCTCGGTAACGCGCCCGGCCATCAGGTCATATGCCATAGAGGTGCGCGCATTAGGATCTATCGTCAGCATCCGCGCCGCAATTTTTGAAAACAACGGCGTCGGCAGGCGAAGAACATGCGGAATAGCCCAAGCAGGCAACGGTGTGGTCGATGCAACGGGATGATCCGCAGCCCTGAGAACAGCCAGAGCCTCGGCCATTTGGTCGGCCAAAAGCTGACGCCAGTTCCGGTCCATCAACTGCTGTTTCAACGTCATCCCGGACAAGGCGTTCAGCGCATTGTTGAGGTTGATGACCAGCTTGCCCCACTGAACGGCCTCGATCCTGTCGCTTTCGACAACAGGCAATTCCGCAGATCCCAGCGCCTGCCCCAAACCTCCTGCGCCGGATTGGATGACAATCTCGCCCGAGGTGGCCCGGTGAAACCGCCCGCCCTCCATAGGAACAACGTTGAACGGCACCATTCCGGCGCGGACATCCTGAGCGGGCAAGGCAGCGCGCAGTACACGCGCATTCTCGATCCCGTTTTGCCAGGACAGCACTACCGACTGCGGCGCATATTGCCCAATCAGCGCAGCCATATCTGCCGTCGCTCCGGATTTGACGGTGACGATGACCACCTCGGCATCTGCCATGCACACCGGATCCTCGGCTAGGGTCAAAGTGTCAATGTGCCGGTTCTGCCCGGCAAAATCCGTCAGGGTCAGGCCATGTTGCCGGATCGGGTCCAAAACGCGGGCACGCCCCAACAGAGTGACCTCGTGACCGGCACTAGCAAGCAACCCGCCGCAATAACACCCGATACTGCCTGCACCCGCTATGGCGATTTTCATGGCGCCCTCCCCTTCAGACAAGAATTGCCGGGATAGGCCACTGGGGCAAGGTCACGTGACGTTCCGTCACCGCGCCAATCTGGGCTTCGTGCGTGCAAGCTGTTCAGAAATCTCGATATATTCGGCGTCATCTCCGGGGGGCAGTTGAAAAGCACCCTTCGCCCAATCGGCGGCCTGCCATTCCCGCGTGGCGGTCTCGATCTTTTCCTTCGAGGATGAGACAAAATTCCACCAGATATACCGATCTTGCCCCAATGTTGCGCCCCCTAACAGCATCAGCCGCGCCCCTGCTGGTCCTGCCCTGACCGAAAGGCGATCGCCTGGCCGGAACACCATCATGCGGCCGGCTTCGAAAACGTCGCCTGCAACCTCGACCGAGCCCTGTGTCACGTAGACGCCCCTATCCTCTTGATCGTCGGGCAAGGGAATGGCCGCGCCGGGGTCAAGTTGAACATCCAGATAAAAGGTCTCGGACAGCATGTTTACGGGGCTGGACGCGCCATAGGCCGATCCAAGGATGAGCCTCGCACTGACCCCTGTGTCCTGAATATGCGGCAACGCACATTGCTTGTGATGTTCGAAATCGGGGGCCATATCCTCGTGCTGTTCCGGCAGTGCGATCCAGGTCTGGATGCCGAACAGGCTGTGCTTTTTGCCGCGTGTTTCGGCGCTTGTGCGTTCCGAATGGGTCACACCGCGCCCCGCCACCATCCAGTTCACCTCGCCTGGATAGATCATCTGATGGGTGCCCAGACTGTCGCGATGTTCGAATTCACCCTGATACAGGTAAGTCACGGTACCCAGCCCAATATGCGGGTGCGGGCGCACGTCAATGCCACCATCGGTGATAAATTCCGCCGGGCCCATCTGGTCGAAGAAAATAAATGGTCCGACAAGCTGACGTTTTACCGAAGGCAGCGCCCGTCGCACCTCAAACCCGCCGAGATCGCGAGCCCGAGGAATGATCAGTGTTTCAAGCGCGGCGCTCTCAGACAGGCATTCGGGGCTGTGGGTGGGGTTCCAACTCATTCCGGTGTCCTCAGTTGCAAACGTAGGTTCTGTTCGTAGATGCAACATATACCCAAAAAACATCATTAATACTGCAATTTTTGCACATAACTAGTGCGCATTGCGAGTTACATCATTTCATTGCAATTATGTTATCACATACCATTCGATTAGTCGCGGCAAAGAAACCCTGCTCCGAACGCCCAGAAGTGGCCCCCGCATCCTCGAGCCACTTCACAATTCGCATATCCTCCTCGGAATAAGCTGAGATCGTGCTATTTTATATCTAGCGTCAAACCGCAGGAGGATTGCATGACCGGTTCGCCCCTCAATCGTCGTTCTCTGATCGCAGGAGGCGGGGCTGTGTTGGCCTCGGGCCTTTTGGTTCCTGCTCGCGCCAAAGGGTTGGCGCCGACGCCGTCGATGCGCGGAGGATCGAACAACTATCGCCCCGGCGCTCCTGTGGTCGAACGGATTGGTGGCGGCGGGTTCTGGATGACGGGTACCGTGCGCCGCGCAGGTGACGGTGCCCCTCTGCCCGGTCAACGCATTCAAATCTGGGCGCACACAACCGAAGGTCATGAGCGCGACCCCCAAAGCCACGGCGCAACCTTAACCGACGCGGAAGGTGTGTTCCGGCTGGAGATGCCGCAGATCGTGCCTGCTTTTGGGCAACCGCATGGGCATCTGGCCTATGATAGCGGCGAATTCGAGACGGTTTTCCTACGCCCTGTGATGTCCAGTGCACGGGACAAAACCCTTGCGGCGCATTTCGTGTTGCAACCTATCTAAGTGGCTCGTCGCACCGCGTTGGTCTGGGTGGCCTTGTTTGTTGCGCTTTTGGTGCCAGTCATTGCTGCTGGCTTCAGCCCCTATCTGGCCTGGCGAAGTCCTATCTACATCGTTGCAGGTTTCGCGGGGGTGCTGTCGCTGAGCTTATTGTTGTTGCAGCCGCTATTGGCCTCAAAAGCTCTACCGGGAGTAACGCCACTTCTCAGCCGCCGCCTGCACCGCTGGGTTGGCCTGATTTTGATCGGTGCCATCATCATCCACGTCGCCGGGTTGTGGATCACCAGCCCGCCGGATGTTGTAGATGCTTTGACCTTCACATCACCCACTCCATTCTCAGTGTGGGGCGTCATCGCCATGTGGACTGCATTCGTGGCTTGTGGGTTGGGCGTTTTGAGGCAGCGGCTGGCCCTGCGGTTTCGCATCTGGCGGCTATTGCACACCGTTTTAGCCTCTGTGACAATTGCCGGGACCGTCGCTCATGCGCTCCTGATTGAAGGCACGATGGAGGTTGTGACCAAAGCCGCCCTATGTGGTTTGGTTCTGGTGACGAGCGTTTGGACGCTCGCCAGATTGCGTGTATGGGACCTGCGCAGGCGTTAGACGCCCAGACACCAGCGCATCACAGCCTTTTGCGCGTGCAGACGGTTTTCGGCCTCGTCAAAGATCACCGAGTTCGGGCCGTCCATGACCTCGGATGTCGCCTCTTCTTCGCGGTGGGCCGGCAGGCAATGCATGAACAGCGCGTCCGGCTTAGCATGTGACATCAGTTCGGTATTGACCTGATAGGGGCGCAGAAGGTTGTGGCGGCGTTCCTTGGCAGACTGGCTGTCATGCATCGAGACCCACGTGTCGGCTACCACCAGATCGGCGCCTTGGACGGCTTTGAACGGATCACGCTCGATCACGATCTGCGACCCTTTTTGGCGGGCGAATCCCATGAACTCTTCTTCGGGGTCAAGCTGTGGAGGGCCTGTGAATGTGAAGTCGAAGCCAAATTGACCGGCCGCATGAAGAAAGGATGCGCAGACATTGTTGCCGTCGCCGGTCCAGACCACCTTTTTGCCTGCGATCGGCCCGCGATGTTCTTCAAATGTCAGGACATCGGCCATGATCTGACAGGGATGGGTGCGGTCGGTCAGGCCGTTGATGACCGGCACGTCCGAGAATTCGGCCATTTCCGTAAGGATCGTCTCGTCAAAGGTGCGGATCATGATCATGTCGACATAGCGCGACAGCACGCGCGCGGTGTCGGCGATGGTTTCTCCGTGACCCAGTTGCATGTCTTTGCCGGACAGCACCATCGTTTGCCCGCCCATTTGGCGCACGCCGACATCGAAAGACACGCGCGTCCGGGTCGAGGGTTTTTCGAAGATCAGAGCAACCATCCGATCCTTGAGGGGTTGTTCATCATCAACGGCGGCTTTGGGGCGGCCAAGGCGCGCCTGTTTCATTGCGCCGGCTTGGTCGATCATAGCCCGCAGGTCGCTTGCTTCGGTTTTGTGAATGTCGAGAAAATGGTTCATTTCGTTTCGCTTTTGGCTTTTGGTTGCCGGGGGCGCTGCCCGTCATCATTGGATCTTGAACCAATGGCGCCCGAATGGCGGCCCCCGAGGTATTTTTGAACATAAGAAGGATCAGGCAGTGGTCAGATTGGCCTGGACCTGCTGCGCTGCTTTTTCCAGGCGGATCATGGCTTGCGCGATATCGTCCTCAGTCAGGGTCAGCGGTGGCAACAGGCGGATCACATTGTCGGCAGCAGGGACGGTGATGACCTCATTGTCATAGCCCGCATTCACCACGTCGATATTGGTGGGCTTACATTTCAGGCCCAGCATCAGACCAGTGCCGCGCACCTCTTCGAAAACATCCGGGTGGTCGGCAATCAGCCCTTCGAGTTTCTGACGCAGAAGGCCCGCCTTGCGGTTCACACCTTCTAGGAAGGCAGGGGTTGCCACTTGGTCAATCACTGCGCAGCCCACGGCGCAGCCCAGCGGGTTGCCGCCATAGGTCGATCCATGAGTGCCTGCGGTCATGCCGTTGGCGGCGTCTTCGGTGGCCAGGACGGCGCCCAGGGGGAACCCTCCGCCTATGCCTTTGGCAACCATCATGATATCCGGCGTGATCCCAGCCCATTCGTGGGCGAAGAGCTTGCCGGTTCGGCCCACGCCGCATTGCACTTCGTCAAGGATCAGCAGCAGGCCATTGTCGTCGCAGATCTGGCGCAGCGCTTTCATTTCCGCATCGGGGATAGGGCGGATACCGCCCTCGCCCTGCACCGGTTCGATCAGAATCGCGGCGGTTTTCTCGGTGACGGCGTTGGTCACTCCGTCCAGATCGCCAAATGTCAGGTGCACGAAGCCAGGCAGCAGCGGGCCAAAGCCCTTGGTCATCTTCTCGGACCCCGCAGCGGCGATACCTGCCGAGGAGCGACCGTGGAACGAACCGTCGAATGTGATGATCTCGACCCGTTCTGGCTGACCTTTGTCATAGAAATGCTTGCGGGCCATTTTCACGGCCAGTTCACAGGATTCCGTTCCGGAATTGGTGAAAAACACCGTATCGGCAAAGGTATGTTCCACCAGCTTGTCGGCCAAGGCCTGCTGCTGGGGAATGTGATAGAGGTTCGACACGTGCCACAGCGCATGCGCCTGTTCGGACAACGCGTTCACCAGCGCCGGATGCGCATGGCCCAGCGCGTTCACGGCGATCCCGGCGCCAAGATCAAGGAAACGTCGGCCATCCGCCTCGGTCAGCCAGGCGCCCTCACCTTTCACGAAGGTCAAAGGCGCGCGATTATAGGTCGGCAGAACGGACGGGATCATGGGATCATCCTTTTTGGATCAGTTGAGCCTCGTGAGTGAAACACGAAGGCCCTATTCGTCAACAGATTTGGTGGAGTTTGCGCGGAATTACAGTGCGCAATAGATCAAACAGGCCGGTTACGCAGTGATGCGTCGACGTCGGAGGCGCAGGATATGTGCAGTCTTGATCATGCAAGCGCGTATAGCGAGGTCTGCACCAACTGGGAACCCCGAAATGGACGCGTGGTCGAATTTCCGTCCAAAGGTGAACTTGTCCCTTGCTATTTGAAGCTCCTTGGCGCACCGCTGGCCCATGACACCCGCCCGCCATAACCCGCCGTTCGCGGCCTTGCTGATCATTGCAGCCAGCGCGCTTCTTGCCGGGACAACCCTGCTGGCCAAGGCGTTGGGAACAGATGAGTTGGGCCCAGCCCTGCACCCGATGCAGATCAGCCACGGGCGGTTTATGTTCGCGTTTATGGTCATTGTCAGCGCAGTTGGCATTCTGCGCCCGCGCCTGAGCCGCCCGCATTGGGGGCTGCATATCGGGCGCACCAGCTTTGGCTGGTTGGGGATCACACTGATGTTCGCTTCGGTCGCGTTTATCCCGCTCGCCGATGCCACTGCGATATCCTTCCTGAACCCGGTTTTCGCCATGGTGCTAGCAATTCCATTGCTACGGGAAACCATCGGCCCGTGGCGCTGGCTTGCAGCAGCGGTCGCTTTGGCCGGAGCTTTGATCTTGCTGCGCCCCACCCCCGACAGTTTTCAACCCGCCGCGTTGCTGGCGCTGACAGCTGCCGTGGTGATCGGGATGGAGCTGATTTTCATCAAGAAGCTCTCGGGCCGAGAGATTCCCATCCAGATTCTGCTGATCAACAATGCGATGGGCCTGACTATCGCCTCGGTCGCGGTCAGCTTCGTGTTCCAGATGCCCACCCCACAGCAATGGGCGGCACTGGCCGGAATCGGAGTGCTGATGGCCTGTGCACAGGCGTGTTTCGTCAACGGAATGGCGCGGGCGGACGCATCATTTGTTGCACCGATCAGCTATGTCACGCTCATCTTTGCCGCGTTCTATGATTTCGCCATTTTCCGCGTTGTGCCTGATTGGATTAGCACGCTGGGCGCCACGATCATCCTGACCGGAGGTCTGATCCTCGTCTGGCGCGAAGGACGGCAGCGTCAGGCCTTGAGCCGATAACCTGTTCGCAACATCTGCCAGGTCGCCGCGCCTACCAAAAGGGTTGCGCCTGCGCAGATAACCATCCCCAGCCACGCAGAGCTATCGGACACCCCGATCATCCCATATCGCAGCCCGTCGATCAGATAGAAAACCGGGTTCACGTGGCTCAGGCGGTTCAATACGGGTGGTAGAGCCTCTACCGAGTAAAATGTGCCCGACAGGAATGCCAGTGGCGTGACGATAAAATTGGTAATCGCCGCCATCTGGTCGAATTTATTGGCGAAAATCCCGGCGAACAGGCCAAGTGCACCCATGAAAGCCCCGCCCAGTACCACAAAAATCAACGCGATAAGTGGGTTTTGCGGCACGATACCCAACACCAGGGCCAAAGCTATGGCGACCACCAGCGCGATCAGAACGCCCCGCGCAATCCCGCCTGCCAGATAACCCAACAGGATCTCCAGCGGCGACAAGGGCGGCATCAGCGTATCGACAATGTTGCCCTGCACCTTGGCGATTACCATCGACGAAGACGTATTGGCAAAAGCGTTCTGGATCACGGTCATCATCATGATCCCGGGCGCCAGAAAGGTCAGGAAAGGCACACCCATAACGTCCGAACGGCTGGGGCCGATGGCTATGTTGAAGATCAGCAGAAACAGGCCCGCCGTCACCAAAGGGGCCAACAAGGTCTGTGTCCACACCCCCATGAACCGAAGCGTTTCGCGTTGCGCCAGGGTGAAAAGGCCCATCCAATTCACCGCGCCAAAGCGGCGCGCGTCCTGTTCGATCAGATTCTGCATGACCCACCCCATGGCTGATTCGAGAACCGCTTGTAACTCGGGCGGCAGTGATTAGAATAGGGCGCTGAGATGATTTCCCAAGGCGGCCCGAATCCGGGGCCGCTTTCCGCTTTTGAAAGGCAAATGATGTCCTGGACTGACGAGCGTGTAGAGCTGCTGAAAAAGATGTGGGGCGAGGGCCAGTCGGCCAGCCAGATCGCCAAGGAACTGGGCGGCGTGACCCGCAATGCGGTGATCGGCAAGGTTCACCGTCTGGGCCTGTCGAACCGCGCAACCGGCGCGACCCCGGCCAAGGCCGAACCGAAGGAAAAACCGGCCCCCGCTGCGCCCAAGGCCGAGGCCAAACCGAAACCCGCGCCCAAGACCGAACCCGCGCGCCCCGCACCCGCTCCGACGGCCGAGGCGAAGCCCGCCGTGCCCGCCCGCCGCCAGATCATCCCGGCCGGTCAACCGCTGCCGCCGCAGCCTTCGGCCAACGAAATCAGCCCCGAGGCTCTGGCCAAGGTCAACGAGGTCGAGAAGAAGGCCAAGAAGCTGACGCTGATGGAACTGACTGAGAAAACCTGCAAATGGCCCGTCGGCGACCCCGCAACCGAGGATTTCTGGTTCTGCGGCCTGCCGGTTGAGGCCGGTAAGCCTTATTGCGAGGCGCATGTGGGCGTGGCCTTCCAACCCATGAGCTCGCGCCGCGATCGTAGGCGGTGATTGGGAACACCGGAACCTAAATAGACATTGTAGAGCTTGAAAAGAGTGGAGGCGTTTCGTGGAGCCTCCTACTGGAAGTGTTGTAAATTCAAGAACTACGCAAGGCGCAACGAGTCCTCACAAGGAAAACACCCTCGCTGAAAGCTGCGAGGGTGATTTGGGTCCGAGCGTCGGCTGGGCGGACAAAGCCGTCACTCAGTCGTTGGGTGGTTCATAGGGATCCGGCGTTCCCGGGGGGATCGGAGGAAACTTCTCGAATGTAGCGAGGTGCTCCTGCAACTGTGGCAGAGCCTTTTCAGCCGCCCATGTGTGCGGGAAGAGTACGCTTTCACGCTCGTGTGGGTCATTCAAAAGGTTATAGAGCCTTGGTGTGTCGAAAGACTCCGTTGCACCAAAAGCCGTCGTATTCTCTTTGAAAAGAACTTTCCAATCCTTCCATTTTACGCCGAATATCTGCTCACCCATGTAGACGATCACGCCTTCTCGGTTTGAGTTTGGTTGGTCACCAAGAAAGAACTTTGACTGGTCGACACCATCAAAGGCTCTGTCATCAGGTACCTTGCCCCCTGCGAAAGCCGCAAGTGTCGGATAGAGATCCATTGAGTGGACAACATCGTTGCTTTCAGAACCGGCAGGGATCTTTCCCGGCCACTTGATTGCAAAGGGTACACGCATACTTCCTTCGAGGCTGGTGAATAGAGTACCGCGCCAAGGTCCGGCCGTACCATGTACCGCAGGAACTGGCGAGACGTTGGCGTTCCCAACCGGAAGAGCTTCGGGGCCGTTGTCAGCAGTAAATATCACCACGGTGTCGTCGGAAACGCCTGCTGCCTCAATCGCATCAACAATGCGCCCGATATAGCTATCTGTTTGAAACAGAATGTCGGCCCAGACGCCGTTTCCAGTGGCGCCTTCGAACTCCTCGGACACGATGTTTGGATAGTGGGTCTGAGTATAAGCAAGATAGATGAAAAACGGCGCGTCTTCGGTACTCTTTGCTTCGATAAACTCGATGGCCTTTTTCGTCAGGTCGCCATCTATTTCGCCGCGATAGTCCAGATCGTAGTCTTGAGCGATGGTTGCTGGCTCGCCAGCAACACCTTGCATCACAACCGGCTCTTCCATGTTGGCATCGGCAAAACCCGGAAGCGTGCGCCAGACTGTAACGTCAGTGGTCTCTACGCCGTAAAACTCATCGAATCCTTGATTCGTTGGATAGCGCCCTTCGGTCCATCCAAGGTGCCATTTCCCGTACATGGCCGTGCTGTATCCTACATCCTTCAGCATCTCGGCCATCGTGATTTCCCATTGGGTCAGACCGTAAACGCCACCTCCCAGTGGGACCGTATGGTTGCCGCTCCGGATGCCGTACCGTCCAGTCATGGTCGCTGCGCGGGACGGCGTGCACTGGCTTTCCACGTTGAAGTTCGTGAGTCGTAGTCCTTCCGCAGCGAGGGCGTCCATCTCGGGAGTCGCAGTACCACGGATTATGCCACCTCCATTGAACCCGGGTTCGCCCCACCCAAAATTATCTAAAAATATGAATACGATGTTAGGTTTTTCTTGAGCCGAAGCGGCCTCGGCAAATAGAAGAGATGAGGACAGTAGGAATGTGCGGGACAACCACTTCATAATAACATCTCCAAATTAGGCTCACGGACTCAAGACTGTCGAACGAAGCTGCCAGTCGTCAAGAACGGCCACTCGTTGCGGTATTTTCTCACAGTGGTAGAGCGTCAGAATTGCGGGCGAAGCTGCGGTCCGGTTTTGGTCGAATCTCCCTCAGGCTCTCTTTTGCTCAACAAAGAAAAACCGTTGTTTTCCTTGACGAACAACCGACTCAGATGTTGCCATAAGCTGGCATTCAGCTCGGCTGGGAGGTTCATATGAAGTTTTTTCTAACGACATCGACAGCAATAGTTTCCGCAGCATTCATAACAAGCTCTTCACATGCTCAAGAGGCCGCACAAGGTGGGCTAGTCGGAGAGATGACTATATCGGTTGATGATATGCGTGAACCCGCACCCGCCGATTTCTCACCCTATGCAGGTCGAGACTTTCCTACACGCCCGCTGTGGGGTGACACTCACCTGCACACATCAAATTCACTCGATGCCCGCGGATTTGGCGTTATTCTTAGCCCCGACGATGCCTATAGGTTTGCACGTGGTGAGGAAGTCACCACATCACATGGCCTCCGTGTGAAGTTATCGCGCCCGCTCGACTGGCTTGTTGTATCCGATCATTCTGACGCCATGGGTGCAATGAATGAAATCATCGCGGGAAACTCCACACTGATGCGCGATGCAACGCTCAGAGACTGGAGCGAACGGCTTAATGCGGGCGGAGACGTTGCACTTGGCGCCACTATGGAAGTTATTGAAACCTTTGCTGGCATCACGGGCGAGGCACTTCCCGAGGCTGTTGCAGATCGAAGGTTTGTGCAATCCGTATGGGACGAGTTCACGCAAACTGCGGATCATCACAATGACCCTGGCACATTCACTGCGTTCATCGGATACGAGTGGACATCTACCGAAGCTGGCAACAACCTCCACCGCAATGTGATCTACCGGGATGATGCCATTCGCGCTCGGCAAATGTTGCCCTTCACAACTGCGGAAACATTTAATCCGGAACGGCTTTGGGACTGGATGGAAACTTATGAACTAGAGACTGGTGGTCGTGTACTGGCCCTTGCTCACAACGGCAACGTCTCCAACGGTTTGATGTTTCCGGTCGAGACAAACCCTGAAACGGGTGAGCCTTTGACAGAAGACTACGCAGAGCGGCGTGCCAAGTGGGAGCCGATGTATGAGATTACCCAGATCAAAGGTGATGGAGAAACTCACCCGTTTCTCAGCCCGAACGATGAGTTCGCTGACTATGAAACCTGGGACAAATCCAATCTGGGTCCGACACTCAAAGAAGACTGGATGCTTCAGTACGAATACGCCCGCGAGGCCTTGAAGAACGGTCTCAAGCTAGAAGCTCAGCTCGGCACCAATCCATACAAGTTCGGAGTAGTGGGCTCGACCGACAGCCATACTGCTTTGGCAACGGCGGAAGAAGACAATTTCTTTGGCAAACACTCTGGCGTCGAGCCGGAACCTGGCCGTTGGCAGCATGTCGTTGGCGAGTTCGATGCCTTGAGGATTCTCGGGTGGGAAATGGCAGCCTCAGGCTATGCAGCGGTTTGGGCTCAGGACAACACACGCGAAGCCATCTTCGACGCCATGGAACGGAAAGAAGTATACGGGACAACCGGTAGTCGCATCGCGGTTCGTTTCTTTGGTGGTTGGGATTTTACGGAAGCTGACGCAAGATCTCGATTGCCCGCAGAAATTGGATATGAAAAAGGCGTTCCGATGGGTGGGGACCTCGCGGACGCGACACAAGGCGCGGACGCCCCAACCTTCCTGGTTGCTGCGCTGAAAGATCCGTTCTCCGGCAATCTCGACCGTGTTCAGATTGTGAAAGGTTGGCTAAATTCCAGCGGCGAAACTGAAGAGCGGGTCTATGACGTGGCTTGGTCGGGAGACCGAGAACGCGATGCGGACGGCAACCTGCCAGCGGTGGGGAACACCGTGGATGTTGCAACGGGTACGTTTACGAATTCAATAGGTTCCCCGGAACTGATCACCGTTTGGAAAGACCCGGATTTCGATCCTTCTATGAGCGCTTTCTACTATGCCCGTGTCTTGGAAATTCCCACACCGAGATGGACAATTTACGATGCTGTTCGGTTCGGAGACGAACTGCCTGCCGAGGTGCCCACGTCAACTCAGGAACGTGCTTACACTTCGCCAATTTGGTATACTCCCGGGGGCTGAAATATACCTAAGCTGTCATCGTTACGGCAAAAGCCCGGCAGTTCCTGTCGCAGCAACACTAGGCTAGTGCGTTCATGCGAACGTCCGCTTAGGACGCGACACGGCCATTCGTTGCGTAGTACATCAGAAACTGCTTAGCGGACAAAGTGCCTGCTGTTTATGGAACGCGGTCGCTCTTGACTGTTCGCTTTGCAAAGTCATTCAATACTTATTGGCCAAATGCGTGAAACGGGATGTTGTAGATGCCACGTGATACGAAACTAATCCTATGCCCGCTAAACCTTCGTCACGTCAGGTTGGACTACAGCGCCTACGAAGAAGCAATCGCAATGGCCAGGCGCAGAGAAGCGCGGCTTCTCGTGGTGACAGTTGCGCCAGAAATGGAGCGAAACTTGAATATTCGCGACTCTGTTGGCTATTGGAGCGAGCAATTGGAGAAGTTTGTGATAGATCACCCGGCGGAAGGCGTCGAATTAGAAACTGTTGTTCGAACCGGTGCTGTGCATCGGCAAATCGTAAAGCTCGCCGATGAACGCAACGTGGATATGATCGTGATGGAGGCGGCCAACCCAAAGATTCAGGATTACCTCCTGGGAACGACCGCCAGCCACGTAGTGACACATGCCAGTTGCTCGGTTTTTGTTGTTCGGCACTAGTTGATTCAAAAACCTCGGCAACCCGATGTGATGGCTCCCTTATTTTAGGAAGCCATCATTGATTTTGTCCGCTTGCTACAGCTTTTTGTACTCGGATCGCAGAGCCAGCCACAGACAGTAGCACATAATGAGGATCACCAGTGTAAATGGAATCCCCATTGACACGGCAGCACCTTGGAGGGCGTTCAATCCACCGCCTAGAAGAAGCGCAATTGCAACCAAACCTTCCAAAGTGCACCACCAAACACGCTGAACAACGGGCGCATCCAGTTTACCACCTGCGGTGATAGTATCGATAACCAACGACCCTGAATCAGATGACGTGACAAAGAAGATCACAATCAAAATCAGCGAGATCGGGGCGACGATATTGTACAGAGGCAACTCCTTGAGGAAGCCAAACAGGGCGCCCTCCGGCGCATAACTGTCGATGACGGTTGCTTTGACGCCTTCAGCGCTACCTGCGTTCAGCATGTCAATCGCGGCCCCTCCAAAAGTGGACATCCACAATGCGCAGACCGCCGTAGGAGCAATAAGGGCACAAAGAACAAACTCACGCACCGTACGACCCCGAGAGATCCGGGCAATGAACATTCCCACGAAAGGAGACCATGCAATCCACCATGCCCAGTAGAACGTAGTCCACCCATGGAAAAAGCTGGTATCCTCTCTGCCAAAGGGATTGGAGAGCGCAGGTAGCAGCGTGACATAGTCTACCATGACTGAAACGTAACGAGCAATTGCGGCCGCCACCCCGGTCATTGCGATCACAAAAATAAACAGCCCCACAGCCATGATCATGTTGATCTCAGATAGCCGTTTCACACCGGCATCCATTCCCAACAAAACAGAACCAAGCGCAATGAGCGTGATCGCGACAATGATGATGACGGTCAATGTGGGCGAAGGCGTGATGCCAAACACTTCATTCAAACCTGCGGCAACCTGTTGCGCACCGAGGCCCAACGAGGTGGTTAGTCCGAAGAGGGTCGCAAACACGGCCAGCGTGTCGATGACATGCCCCCAGAAGCCCCAGACACGTTCACCGAGTAGCGGAAAGAACGCCGACCTAAGCGTCAGCGGCAGGTTCAAGTTGTATGCAAAAATCGCCAGTGCCAGTCCCACTGCAGCGTACACAGCCCAACCTTCGAGACCCCAGTGATGGATCGTACCAACAACACCGATATACTCATTGCCGGGCTCGGTGATGTCGATGTTTAAGGGGCGCGCATTCCCATCTTCCGAGAAGTTGTAGTACACGGGCTCCAATACACCGAAGAACAGTAGACCGATCCCGATTCCTGCGGCAAACATCATTGCGATCCAACCCGCATACGAGTAGTCGGGTTTCGCATCTTTTCCGCCAATTCTGACCTTTCCGACCGGCAAGACAATGAGCGCCAGGCAGAACAAGGTGATCGCATTCACCGACAACACAAGAAACCAATCAAAGGTGCTGGTCAGCCACGGCCGAAGCCAGCCAAAAAATGCAGCGGCCGCTTCCTGATTGGCCAATGCCACGATCACGAAGCCTAGGATCAGCAAACCAGAAACGATGAAGACAGGGTTATGGATGTCTAACCCGAGGGGTCTGATGTTGTCCTGTCCGAGTTCATATTCAGTCTCGAAATCCCAGACGCGAGGGTCTGGGTCGAGCATCTTTTTTTGACTTGTATCTGACATTTTACCTCCCTAAGCGCATGTGTCATGCGCCTTAGCGTTGCACAACCTGCGGCAATCTGTCCAACATTCAGTCAGACGCAGCTGCCACGATTGACGGTGTTCCAAGGGCCAACACAGCAGAGATTTCGAACAGGACCGGTCAAATCGGCTTACAAATGCGAAAAATTCAACAGGATCAACTTGCCGCGCACCGACCCAGACGTTCGCGCGAAAACGCCGAGACCTGCAAGACTTTATGACATTGTTTTCTGTGGCCCGTATAGCCAGATCAACTGCAACGCAGCCCCCCACTTAGGTTAAGTCCACTTCTGGCTGAAAGCCCCTGCATCTTCGCGGCTGGCTCGATTGCCTCGGGCAGCCCAACTGTCGGTTGGGCAGTTTTGGCGAATTAATGTAGCTTGCTTTTGGCGTTGCCACGAAAACTCCAATTCTGCTTCCCTAAGATGTCTGTTTTGGGCTCGAACCGGACTTTGAAGTGTTGGTGATCATTGGAGCCGTTAGCAAATCGTCAGCCCTTCACTGCGCCGGATGTGATGGCAAATCCGGCATCGGTACCCAGCCCGGCAGATCATCCGGCGAGACCGAGACGTGCAGCCTCTCGGATCGGTCCTTGCCCACTTTCCGGTGCTTGCGCAGCAGGAAAATCTTACCCCAGCCGCGCCATGTGCCCACTGACCGCGCAGCGGTATCGGTAGGGAAGCGGTCGCGCCATCCGTCAGGCAGTGGCAGGCCGTGCATCTCGGCCTTGTCCAGCATCCAGATCAGAGAGATGTTGCTGAGTGGGCGCGCCTCTTCGAACCCGTTCAATTGACCGCCGACATCCCCATGCGTGCCCCGGAACCAGACTTGTTCCACATGGCCCTTGAAATCAGGGGTACATTTCCACAAGACCGGCTCGAACACTTCGCGGGTCTCGTCAAGCGCCATGGCGTGATAGCCGTGGCGGGTTGCCGGGCCAAGCTGGTGGTTGTGAAAGGCGTGACGTTCTTCGGCCCAGCGCCACAGTAGTGGAAGACGTAGGCCCAGCGCTTTTACTGTGTCCCAGACGCCGACCATCTCAATCGCCACATCCTCGTGGCAGAAGGCTCGCCGGAATTCAGCCGCCGCCTTGCCGTTAGCGTTGCACTCATAGTGACGATAGGCCTGTTTGATGTTCCGCTCGGTCGCGTGTTCGGCCTTGAGCAACCCAATCAAGTCGATCACCCCGGCAAGGCTGCGCACCCCGTAGGCTCCACGCGAATAGCCGATGAAGTAAATCCTGTCGCCGGGTTTGTAGCGCGACGCCAGATAGCCGTAAGCACGCCTGATCTGGCGGTTGATCCCCCGCCCCATCATCACGTCCAGCGAGGACTTCCAGTTGTCCCACTGTACCCCAGCTTCGTAAAATACCGAGACCTTGCTGCCCATCTCGCAACACAGACGCAGAGTTTGGCCTGCGTGGGTCTCTCGGCCCGGTTCCAGCGTCGACATGGTCCCGTCGAGGATAATCACATGGCTGATCGGTTCACGGTGGCGCGACTCGGCTGAGTGTTCGGACCGCAGAGGCCGTCCGAGCCATCCCAGTACCTTTCTACTCAGCCGCGACAGATCCATGCGTCAGCAACTCCCATACTCTTTGAGGTGTGAAAGGCATATCTGCCTGTCGCACCCCGTGATCCCAGAGCGCATCCTGAACCGCATTTGCCACTGCGGCCAGCGCGCCCACGGTGCCGGCCTCACCGCATCCCTTCATCCCCATCGGGTTTGAAGTTGACGGAACCGGCGCCGAGGTAAACTTAATCATGGGTATCTCGGCGGCGCGCGGCAAGGCATAGTCCATCAACGAAGCCGTGAGCAGTTGCCCCTGCGCATCATGCACAACACGCTCGGTCAGCGCCTGTCCGATCCCCTGGACCACACCGCCATGTACTTGCCCTTCGGCCAGCATCGGGTTGATAAGGTTACCAAAATCATCGACCACTGTATAGCGGTCGACCCAGGTTTCTCCGGTGTAAGAATCAATGACGATTTCGGCAACATGTGCGCCATTGGGATAGCTGCGCGCATCCAGGTTGGCGCGCGCGTGATGTTGCAGCAGATCAGTACGGCCATCGGCGCGGGCCATATCCGCGGCCTCGGTCAGGGTGGGCGTCAGGTTCGACCCCGGCGCGCGAAAGGTTTCGTGATCGAATGTCACATCGCTTTCCTCCACCCTCATCTTATCAGCCAGATAGGGCGTGAATGCGGCGATCATGACGTCGATTGTCGCCAGTGTGGCTGTGCTTTGCACCGTAACGGACCGAGACCCACCGGTACCGCCACCATGAGGAAGTTGATCGCTGTCGCCCTGCACCACATTGATCAGGTCCACCGGAATTCCGGTCTGATCTGACAGGAAATGGGCATAAACCGTCTCATGCCCCTGCCCGTTCGATTGGGTGCCGACATAGAGGTTCACGGTGCCATCCTCGCAGAACTCCACTTTCGCGTTCTCGGAAGGGTCCCCCAAAATACTTTCGATATAGTAACATACGCCCTGCCCGCGGATCAGGCCGCGTTCGGCATCGGCGGCCTTGCGGGCGGCAAACCCCGCAGTCTGTTCGCCCGCGCGGGACAGGATCATGTTGAAGTCGCCCACATCATAGGTCTCGCCGGTGGCCGAGGTGTAGGGAAACGCCTCGGGGCGGATGAAATTCTTGCGGCGCAGTTCCCACGGGTCCACGCCCAGTTCGCGCGCGGCGCGGTCCATGACGCGCTCTAGCACATAAATCGCCTCGGGGCGGCCCGCACCGCGATAGGCATCGACCTGTGTGGTGTTGGTAAAGAACCCTTCGACCCGCAGATAGGTCGTCTGGACGTCGTAAACGCCCATCAAAACTTTGCTAAACAGGCTAGTCTGAATCGCCTGCCCGAAATGGCTGTTATAGGCACCCAGATTGATCTTGCTGTGAACGCGATAGGCCGTGATCCGGTGATCGGCATCAAAGGCCAGTTCGGCCAGCGAGGTCAGGTCGCGGCCATGATGGTCGGACAGCATCGCCTCGGACCGGTCGGACATCCAGTGCACGGGTTTGCCCAGCTTCTTCGCTGCAACGGCAGTGCAGAAATATTCCGGGTAGGGCATCACCTTCATACCAAAGCCGCCACCTACATCCGGAGTGGTGACGCGGATGTCTTCAGGCTCAACCCGCAGCTTTTGCGCCAGTTGAGCGCGCATGGCCCAAACCCCCTGTCCGCCATAAGCAAAATGCAGGCGACCATCGACCCAGTTGGCCTGACAGCCGCGCGGCTCGATCGAGGCAATGATGACCCGATTGTCCACCACGTTGAGCGATACAGTATGCGCCGCAGCCTGAAACGCGGCCTCGGTCGCGGCCTCGTTGCCCAGACCCCAGTCAAATGCGCGATTATCCGGCGCTTCGGGGTGCAAGGTCTCTCCGCCCGCATCCACGTCCAGCTTGGCGGGGCGTTCGTCAATCTCGACCAAGACCAGTTCGGCGGCGTCACGGGCCTGGGCTTGAGTGTCAGCAATAACCACCGCGATCGGTTCGCCAACAAAGCGCACCCGGTCGGTCGACAGCATGTGACGCGCAGGCGCTGCTGCGGGCGATCCGTCCCGGTTCTTGACCGTCGCCGCATTGATCACGGTGTCGATCCCGGCCTCTTTCAAATCCTCCAGCGTCATCACCAACCGAACCCCATCAGCTGCGCGCGCGCCGTCCAGATCAAGCGCCGTGATCACCCCATGCGCCACCTGCGAGCGGACAAACACGGCGTGCAGGGCACCTTCTGGTACAACATCATCCATGTAGTGTCCCTGCCCGGTCAGAAACCTCTGATCCTCGGTCCGTTTGACGGGCTGGCTTCTGCCGAATTTTTCCATGGGGCGACCCTCCTGCGCGGTTCCGAAGGCGACCCTAGCCCGAGTGTGGGCGATGTCCAGAAAAAGACAGGGGTTTGGACTTTAAGTTCTGCGGGATTCCGATAGCCTCAGACCCCATGACCTGGACACATGATACCGTTTTCCCTTTCTCTGCCGCGATGACGAGCGGCAAGACCGCAACCCATGACGTTTATGCCGGGGGCGAAGGCCCACCCATCCTGATCCTGCAGGAATTGCCCGGGATTGGGCCGGAAACGCTGGATCTGGCCAAACGCCTGAACGGGGCGGGGTTTCGTGTCTACCTGCCGCATATGTTCGGCACCTATGGCAAAGTCACGATGGGCCGCAACATGGCCCGACTGTTCTGCGTCCGGCGCGAGTTCAACATGTTCCTCAAAGGCCGTCAGAGCCCCATTGCGGGCTGGATGCGATCGCTGGCGGCCGAAATCAAGTCCCGCGACAACGCAGCAGGCGTGGGTGTCATCGGTATGTGCCTGACCGGAAGCTTTGCACTGACCATGATGGCTGAGGACGCGGTTCTGGGCGGCGTCGCCAGCCAGCCCGCTCTGCCGATCTTCGGCGGCGATGAACTGCACATGAGCCCCAATGATGTCGCACAAGCCCGTGCTGGTATGGCGACTAAAGGTCCGGGGCTGGCGATGCGTTATGCGGGTGACAAGCTGGCCCCGAAACGGCTGATGTGCGCGCTACAAGACGCCTTTGGTGATGACCTTGAAACGCAGGAATATGAGGGCAAGGATCACTCTCTGCTGACGTTGGATTTCCACGAACCGGCTTATCAGAGGGTGCAGGATTACTTCCGTGCCCGATTTGCCCAGGCCGGATAGCACACGCACCCTTCCCCTTCTTGCGCGCATTCGCTATTGCAATCGCTGACCCGAGATTGATGACGCAGGACGCACCCCATGGCGATGGAAAAGACATTCAACGCGGCCGAGGCCGAGGCCCGCATCTACGAGGCCTGGGAACAGGCCGGAGCCTTCAAGGCAGGCGCGAACCGTTCGCGCGACGAAAGCTTTACCATCATGATCCCGCCGCCCAACGTGACGGGCGCGCTTCATGTGGGGCACGCGTTTAACAACACGCTGCAGGATATCCTGACCCGCTGGCACCGGATGCGCGGGTTTGACACGCTGTGGCAGCCCGGACAGGACCACGCCGGTATCGCCACCCAGATGCAGGTGGAAAAGATGCTGGCCAATACCCAGCAACCAGGACGACGTGAGCTGGGGCGCGAGGCGTTTCTGGACAAGGTCTGGGAATGGAAAGGCGAATACGGCGGCACCATCATCGAACAGCTTAAACGGCTGGGCTCCAGCTGTGACTGGTCGCGCAATGCGTTTACCATGGCGGGCGCACCGCGTGACCCGCGCACCGGCCACGAAAATTCTGCGAATTTTCACGACGCGGTCATCAAGGTTTTCGTCGATATGTACGAAAAGGGCCTGATCTATCGCGGCAAGCGTCTGGTCAACTGGGACCCGCATTTCGAGACGGCGATCTCGGATTTGGAAGTCGAGAACATCGAAACGCCCGGCCATATGTGGCACTTCAAATACCCGCTGGCCGGCGGCGAAACCTATACCTATGTCGAAAAGGACGAGGACGGGAACGTCGTGCTTGAGGAAGAGCGCGACTATATCTCGATCGCCACGACCCGCCCCGAAACCATGCTGGGAGACGGCGCGGTTGCGGTTCATCCGTCGGATGAGCGTTACGCCCCAATCATCGGGAAACTCTGCGAAATCCCGGTTGGTCCGAAAGAACATCGCCGCCAGATTCCGATCATCACCGATGAGTATCCCGATCCCGATTTCGGCTCGGGCGCGGTGAAGATCACCGGCGCGCATGACTTCAACGACAACATGGTCGCCAAGCGCGGCGGCATTCCGATGTACCGCCTGATGGACACCAAAGGCGCGATGCGGGCCGATGGCGCGCCTTATGCCGATGAGGCCGACAAGGCACAGGAATACGCGCGTGGTCGCGAATTCACCGAGAACGAGATCGACGCGATCAACCTGATCCCCGATCACCTGCGCGGCCTCGATCGGTTCGAAGCGCGCGCGAAAGTCGTCGAAGATATCACTGCTGACGGCCTGGCCGTGATGACCCGCGCAGATGACCCTCGTCTGGGTGTGAAGCTGGGCGAGGATGACGACCCGTCGGCGCTGGTGCCGCTGGTCGAGAGCAAACCGATCATGCAGCCCTTCGGCGATCGTTCGAAGGTGGTGATTGAGCCGATGTTCACTGACCAGTGGTTCGTCGACGCCGAAAAGGTCGTCGGCCCTGCGCTGGATGCGGTCAAGGAAGGCACGGTCAAGATCATCCCGGAGTCGGGCGAGAAGACCTATTACCACTGGCTGGAAAACATCGAGCCCTGGTGCATCTCGCGTCAGCTGTGGTGGGGCCATCAGATTCCAGTTTGGTATGGGCTCGATCTGTCGGCCGAGAACTTCAAGGATGACGAAAACGACGGCAACCTTGATCTGGTCGAATTGGGCCGTTTGCTGAACGAAGGCGGCATGCTGCATCGTGGCAATGTCATGGAATGTGCCGCAAGCCTTGAGGCCGTCACTGAAAAATTCCTCGACGATAACGCTGACATTCCTAGCCCTTTGAGCCACGCGACGGTCATCGAAGTCGCAGACAAGCATGAAGCGATCCATCAGTTCGCTGAAAGCCTTGCCCATTACGCGGTCGAACAAGACCCGACCAAGCTGGTCTATCCGGTGTGGCGCGACCCCGACGTCCTCGACACGTGGTTCTCCTCCGGCCTCTGGCCCATCGGCACGCTGGGCTGGCCCGAGCAGACCGAGGAACTGGAGCGCTACTTCCCCACCGATGTTCTGATCACCGGCTTTGACATCCTGTTCTTCTGGGTCGCCCGGATGATGATGATGCAACTGGCCGTGGTCGATCAGATCCCGTTCCACACTGTCTACCTGCACCAGCTCGTCCGCGACGAGAAGGGCAAGAAGATGTCCAAGACCACCGGCAACGTCATCGACCCGCTGGAGATCGTGGACGAATTCGGCGCCGACGCCCTGCGCTTTACCAACGCCTCGATGGCGGCGATTGGCGGCGTGCTGAAACTGTCCCGCGAGCGCATCACCGGCTATCGGAACTTCGGCACCAAACTGTGGAACGCCGTCCGCTTTGCCGAGATGAACGAGGTTTTCACCGACGCCGTGCCGCAACTGGACGTGGCCGACCTGAAGCCCAAAGCCGCCGTAAACCGCTGGATCATCGGCGAAACCGCCCGCGTGCGGGCCGAGGTCGACGCGGCGCTGGAAAGCTATCGCTTCAACGACGCGGCCAACGGGCTCTATGCCTTTGTCTGGGGCAAGGTCTGCGACTGGTATGTGGAATTGTCGAAACCCCTGCTGCAAGGCGATGACGCCGAGGCGCAGGCCGAAACCCGCGCCACCATGCGCTGGGTTCTGGATCAGTGCATGGTCTTGCTGCACCCGATCATGCCCTTCATCACCGAGGAACTCTGGGGCCTGACCGGCGACCGCGCGAAAATGGTCGTCCACGCCGACTGGCCGACATATGGCACCGAACTGGTCGATGCCGATGCGGATCGTGAGATGAACTGGGTGATCTCGGTCATCGAAAACACCCGCTCGGCCCGTGCCCAGATGCGGGTTCCAGCGGGGCTCTACGTGCCGATGCTGGTGACAGAAATCGACGCCCACGGCCAAGCCGCATGGGACCGCAACGAGGCGCTGATCAAGCGTCTGGCCCGGATCGACAGCCTGACCAAGGCCGATGCGCTGCCCAAAGGCACGATTTCCATCGCCGCCCCCGGCGCGTCCTTCGGCCTGCCGCTGGCGGATATCATTGACATCGGTGCCGAAAAGGAACGGCTGGAAAAAGCCAAAGGCAAGCTGGCCAAGGAACTGGGCGGTCTGCGCGGGCGTCTGAACAACCCCAAGTTCGTGGCCTCGGCCCCGGAAGAGGTTGTCGAAGAAGCCAAAGCCAACCTCGCCGCCCGCGAAGAAGAAGAGGCTAAACTGAACGAGGCGCTGGCCCGTTTGGAAGAAATAGCCTGATCTTCTTCTCGTTCCATATACGGAAATCCCAAACCTCGCCGCACCACCCGTGGCGGGGTTTTCAGTTTCAGAGACAGCCTTTAGAATAGTGCCATGTTCGGGTCGCTAGCAAAACTCATCGAACGCCAGATCCAAAAGGCGCAGGCCGAGGGGCAGCTAGAGGGCCTTGAAGGCGAAGGCCGCCCCCTGCCCGACCGATCCTGCGAAGCGCAAACCGATCCTGCTTTGGCCGCCGGGCATCGGATCATGGCGCAGGCCGGTGTTTTGCCCGAAGAATTCACGATCAAGAAACAACTCGACGCTGCCAGGCAGGACTATGCCACACTGAGCGATCCGCAAGCGCGCAAACGGGCGATGGCGCGCATCGCCGATCTTGAGACGCGCTATAACATGGCCCGCGACGCCCGCCGCGCATTTATGCGCTGATCACTTGAAGACGGGCTTGCGACCTTGCATTTGGGCCGCGATGACCTCCATCTGCTCGGGCTTGCCAATCAACTCAACCTGTTCGGCGGATTCGGCCATCAGCACCTCGGCGCGAGGTTGAGTTTCGGCCAGATCGATCAGCCGCTTGGCCGCGCGGATGGCCGACGGGCTGCGGCCCCCGATGTCTTCGGCAAGCGCTATGGCCTCGGTCAGTGGATCGTCAGAGAGTTTGGTCACCAAACCCCAATCCGCCGCCTGCGACGCACCGATAGGCCGCGCAGTATAAGTCAACAGACGCAGAACGTCGGAGCGGACCAGCTTGGGCAGCAACACCATACCGCCCATATCGGGGATGATGCCCCACTTCATCTCCATCACGGCCAGTTTGGTGTCAGGATGCGCGATGCGCACATCCGCACCCAAGGCGATCTGCAACCCGCCGCCATAGGCCACGCCCTGAATTGCGCAAATTACCGGCATGGGTAGGCGTCGCCAGATCAGGGCCAGTTCCTGCATCTCGTTGGCATCTTCGTGACTGCGGGCCATCAGCCATTCGCGCGGGTCGATATGGGCCATCTTGGCAAAGCTCGCCATATCCAGACCAGCGCAGAAACTCTTACCTTCGCCCGACAACACCACCGCTCGCGCGTCCGAAGCCGCCACTTCTTGCCCCGCAGACAAAATCGCCTTGATCATCGCGTCATCCAACGCGTTCATCTTGTCGCCGCGCGTCAGCGTGACATGAGCGATGTGATCTTTGTATTCGACGGATACGCGTGACATGCGGACCTCCCATTACCGGTTGAGGCAAGCATGCCTGCAAGTGCCACCAAGTTCCAGATCAACGTTAGGGCAGCTTTTCGGCAGGCATTCGGCCGAACCACGGCGAATCCAGTGTCATGACATAGAAGTCATCACCTACAATCCGCCCTGCCGTCGTGATGCCCAAACGTCCAGCGGGGTCTTGCAGATTTTGCAGGATCGTCCCGTCGCCGTCGAAGAGGATCACCATACCCCGATGGATCGGGGCAGGCCGGACCATCGGCCCCAACCGCCAGATCACCTTGCGCAGAAACGGATAGGGCATCAGCGCCTCGGTCGGTACGCGCGGGCTGGCGAAGGCCAGCCAATAGGTGCCGTCGTCCTGGGCTTTGATATTGTCTGGATAGCCCGGCAGGTTGTCCAGAAACACCTCTTGTGTTCCCGCTTTGGGACCAGTCAACCACAGCCTGTGCACTCGTGCGCGCCCGGTCTCAGCAATCAGCAGAAAATCTTCGTCAGGCGACAGCGCGACCCCATTGGTATAAACGAAACCTTCGGCGATCTTTTCGACGGCTCCCTCCGGGGAATAGCGGGCGACATAGCCAGTGGGCGATTGCTCCCAAATCGTCAGAACCGAAGTGGGTTTGGTACCCCCCATGGTTTCGGGGTCGAAACGGTCAGACGAGTTCGAGAAATAAACCGTGCCATCACGCCCGACGTCCAGATTGTTGGCGTAGATCACCGGTGCGCCGTCAATTTCAGAGACCAGCGTTTCCAAATTCCCCGGCCCGGTCCAGCGCATCAGTCCCCGATAGCTGTCCGAGATATAGAGGGCTCCGTCAGGACCGGCCTTCAGACCCAACGGTCGGCCGCCAAGATCGTCGACCTTCTGCGGCGCATCCTGATCAATGCGATAGAGCGCTCCGGACTGTGTGGTCGTAAAGACTGTGCCATCAGGCAGACCAGCAATGTCTTCAGGGCCCTCCTCGCCGTCGGGCAGGGAGATCAGTTCAAGCCGATCCAGCGCGTTGTTTTCGGCGAATTCGCCCGTAAAACCAGGGGCCTTTGGGGCGTCCCAGACGACGGGCTCAACTGCGACCGGCCAAAAAAGCAGATAGGCGAGACCAATTAGGATCAGACCGATTGCGATGCGCATGTGCGCTCCTTCCGTTGTGGCTCGGCGCAAGGGTGCGGGTGTTTTGCCCGCAGCGCAAGCTTGCCTGACGGATGACCTTACGTTTATCTGCCTTCATGACAGAGTTCCGCTTTACCCCACTTGCCCAATCCCTACCCGCCACCGTGCCTTTTGTCGGCCCAGAAACGCAGGAGCGGCAGCGCGGTGCGCCTTTTCTGGCTCGATTGGGGGCCAATGAAAGCGTCTTTGGCCCCTCTCCGCGTGCGATTGAGGCGATGGCGCGGACCGGGATCTGGATGTATGGCGATCCCGAAAACCACGACTTACGCCATGCTTTGGCGGATCACCATGACGTTGCGCCCGAGAATATCGTTGTGGGCGAGGGGATTGACGGGCTGCTGGGATATCTGGCGCGCCTATTTGTCGGGCCGGGCGATGCCGTTGCGACCTCGGACGGGGCCTACCCTACCTTCAACTACCACGTGGCCGGGTTCGGAGGGGTGCTGCACAAGGTGCCTTATAGAGATGACCATGAGGACCCCGTGGCGCTGTTTGCCAAGGCGGCTGAGGTAGGTGCAAAGCTGGTTTACCTAGCCAACCCGGACAATCCGATGGGCAGTTGGCACAGGGGTGCAGATATAGTCGCGGCGATGGACAAACTGCCCGCAGGCTGCGTGCTGGTTCTTGACGAGGCTTATGTAGAATGCGCCCCCGAGGGCACCGCCGCCCCAATTGATGCAAACGACCCGCGCCTGATCCGCATGCGTACCTTTTCCAAAGTTCACGGCATGGCAGGCGCGCGGGTTGGATATGGGATCGGGGCACCGGCGTTGATTTCAGCGTTCAACAAGGTGCGCAATCATTTCGGAATGAACCGGGCGGCGCAGGCGGGGGCCTTGGCGGCGTTGCAGGATGATGAATGGCTGGCCCATGTTCAGCAACGCATTGCGGCAGCACGGGACCGCATTGGTGTCATCGCGCGGGATCACGGGTTGGAGCCCCTGCCCTCGGCCACCAATTTCGTTGCCATTGATTGCGGGCGTGACGGGGAGTTTGCCAAGGCGGTGCTGGACGCGCTGGTTGCGCAGGGCATTTTCGTGCGGATGCCGTTTGCCGCGCCTCAGAACCGATGCGTTCGGATCAGTTGCGGTGCAGAGAAGGATCTGGATGCGTTTGCATCAGCTTTGCCCAAGGCGCTGGCTGAGGCGCAGGCGCGTTTTCCCTGAGCTGGGCTCGTGTGGTGAGCGAGCGGGGGGCTGTTTGCCCCCCATCGCGCTTGGGCGCGATTCCCCCCGAGGATATTTTTAGCCAGATGAAGGGCGGATCTGCGCTTTAGGCCGCGAGAGTGGCTGCGGCGGCTTCGAGCGCGCCTTTACCGCGCGGGATGTTCAGCGCTGCGAGCGCGGTTTCGACCCCGCCCAGCATCGCCATCACCATTTGGGCGTTGACATGACCCATATGGCCGAGGCGGAAGCAGCCGTCCCAGTCCTCCATCCCCAAGCCGATGCCTAGGGTGAGGCCGAGTTGGGTCTCGGTGAAATGGCGCAGCGGAGTGCCCTGTCCGTGTGATAGGCGCAGCGCTGTGACTGCGTGACTGCGATGCGCGCGGTCGGCTACATTCAGGTGCAGCGCGCCGCCTTCTGCCCATGTCTCGCAGGCGGTCCAGATGGCGGTGGCAAGGCGCTCGTGGCGCGCCCAAACATGTTCGAGCCCTTCGGCGTGGATCAGGTCGAGCGCGGCGCGCAAGCCGTAGAGATGATGGGTCGGCGCGGTGCCGTCGAAATACTGATAGAACAGGTCGGGCTGGGCGCGCGGCACCCAATCCCAGTATTGCGAGACGCGGGGCATGGTGGCGCGTTTGGCGGCGGCTTTTTCGTTGAAAAAGACAAAGCCCACTCCTGCAGGGGTCATCAGTCCTTTCTGGCAGGCGGTGACCATGACATCGACGCCCCAGGCGTCCATTTCGAACCGGTCGCACCCGAGCGATGCGATGCAATCGGCCATCAGTAGAGCGGGATGGCCTAAGTCATCCAGCAGGGCACGCAATGCTGGAATATCGTTGCGTACGGAAGTCGACGTGTCCACATGCACTGCCAAAACGGCTTTGATCTCATGTGTTTTGTCAGCGCGTAAAGCTTCAGCGATGAGGTTAAAATTCCAAGGCGAAGAGGTCCCAAAATCAATCAACTGCGGCTTGGCGCCTATGCCTTCGGCCATCTCGGCCCAACCATAGGTGAAGCGGCCAGACGCTGGGGCTAGAACCACCTCACCTGGAGCGATCACGTTGGACAGTGCCGCCTCCCACGTGCCGTGACCGTTGGCGATGTAGATCGCCACTTTGTGTTCGGTTCGCGCCACGCGCTTGAGGTCGCGGGTCAGGTCGGGCATCATCTCGATCAGTGCGCCATCATAGATATTAGGCGACGGCCGATGCATCGCTTGCAACACGGCGTCAGGCATAACTGATGGGCCCGGAATGGCCAGATACTCGCGCCCTTGCGCGAGAGAGATGTGGTTTGTCATGGGGTCAACCTGTCTGAATTGACGCCCAATTTAGTGACGTCCCGCGCGGCGTCAATCCATCAGCTGCGACGCCTCACGTGCAAGTTTTTCGATGCCGGTCCAGTCGCCGTCCATGACCATCTGTTTGGGCGCGACCCAGCTACCGCCTGCGCAAACAACATTCGACAAAGACAGGTAATCGCGTGCATTTGACGGCGACACACCACCCGTTGGGCAGAATGTGATTTGCGGCAGCGGCGCGCCGATCGCTTTGAGCGCGGGGGCACCACCGGACGCTTCGGCCGGGAAGAATTTCAGCATGTCATAGCCCTGCTCAAACAGGCGCATCGCCTCAGAGGCAGTGGCCGCACCCGGCAGCAGGGGTAAGCCTTCGGCTTCACATGCGGCGATCAAAGCGTCGGTTGCACCCGGTGAGACACCAAATTGCGCTCCCGCCTCTTTCGCTGCGCGGACGTCTTCTGGGGTGATCAGCGTACCAGCACCAACCACACCACCCGGCACCTGAGCCATGGCGCGGATCGCGCTGAGCGCCGAAGGCGTGCGCAGGGTGACCTCAAGCGCGGGGAGGCCTCCTGCGACCAAAGCCTCGGCCAGAGGCCGTGCTTGAGCCGCGTCATCGACGACCAGAACCGGCACGATTGGGGCCAGTGCGCAAATCTCGCGGGTGCGTTGGGTTTTGGACATGGTTTACACTCCGAAAATGCTGGCGCCAGTGTCAGCGGACCCGACATTCTGGCGGAAGGCTCCGAACAGGTCGCGCCCCACGCCGTGCTGATTGGCGCTGAGGTCGGCGGTGGCGGGTCTACGATCCAGCACGCCGGGCGTCAGGATCTCCAAATCGCCTTTTACTGCGTCGACCCGCAGGATATCGCCGTCTTGCAGGCAGGCGATGGGGCCGCTATCCAGCGCCTCGGGGACCACATGGATCGCAGCGGGGACCTTGCCGGAAGCACCCGACATGCGGCCGTCGGTGACAAGCGCGACCTTGTGACCCCTGCCCTGCAAGATCGACAACATGGGTGTCAGCGAGTGCAGTTCGGGCATTCCGTTGGCCTTTGGTCCCTGAAAGCGGACGACGACGATGACATCGCCAGTGAACTCTCCGGCCTTGAACGCGGCTTTCACCTCGTCTTGGTCGTGGAACACGCGGACCGGAGCCTCGACTTGCCTGTGTTCAGGCGCGACAGCCGAGACCTTCATGACGCCCGTTCCCAGATTGCCCGTCAGGCGTGACAGGCCACCGGTGGGTTGGAACGGGTCGCTGGCCGGACGGAGGATCTTGTTGTTCAGGCTGTGTCCTGCACCTTCTTCCCAGACCAAGTCGCCATCTTTCAGCTTGGGTTCCTTGGTGTAGTTATGCAGCCCCTGCCCTGCGACCGTCAGCGTATCGGGGTGCAGCAGGCCGTCCTCCAACAAAGTGCCGATGCAATAGCCAAGCCCGCCTGCGGCGTGGAAATGGTTCACATCAGCCAAACCGTTGGGATAGACCCGCGCGACCAAAGGCACCACGGCGGAGATATCCGAGAAATCCTCCCAATCCAGTACGATCCCGCCCGCACGCGCCATGGCGATCAGGTGGATCAGCAGGTTGGTAGAACCCCCTGTGGCCATCAGGCCGACAATCCCGTTCACAAAAGCGCGTTCGTCGAGGATCTGGCATACGGGCGTATAGTCATTGCCCAGCGCGCTGAGCGACAGGGCGCGGCGCGCGCCTTCCTCGGTCAGCGCATCACGCAGGGGGGTGTTGGGGTTGACGAAGCTAGAGCCCGGCAGGTGCAGGCCCATGAACTCCATCAGCATCTGGTTGGTGTTGGCAGTACCGTAGAAGGTACAGGTACCAGGGCCATGATAGGCGGCCATTTCAGCCTTCATCAACTCGTCGCGGCCGACTTCTCCGGCGGCGAATTTCTGGCGGACCTTGGCCTTTTCGTCGTTTGGCAGGCCGCTGGTCATTGGACCGGCGGGCAGGAAGACGGCGGGAAGATGGCCAAATGCTTGCGCGCCAATGATCAGGCCAGGGACTATTTTGTCGCAGACGCCTAAGAACACCGCCGCATCATATGTGTTGTGACTGAGGGCCACGCCGGTCGCCAGCGCGATCACATCGCGCGAGAACAAAGACAACTCCATCCCCGCTTCGCCTTGCGTAACGCCGTCGCACATGGCAGGCACGCCGCCCGCGACCTGCGCCGTGCCGCCTGCCGCGCGGATCGCATCGCGGATCAGGGCGGGGTAGCGTTCGAACGGCTGGTGGGCCGAAAGCATGTCGTTATAGGCGGTGACGATGCCCAGATTGCCTGCCGCGCCGGTGGCCATGGACTGCTGATCCTCGCCCGCACCGGCATAGGCATGGGCCTGTCCACTGCAGGACAGGTGCGCGCGAGCGGGGCCTTTGGATTTGGCCTGCTCCATCCGTTCCAGATGCGGGTCCCGCAGATCGGCGCTGCGCGTGATAATGCGCTGAGTGACGTCGGTGATGACGGAATGAACCATGATTACCCTCCGATCTGACGCCAGCGGCGTCCGTCCCGATGCATCAGCATCAGGGCTTCCTCTGGGCCAGAACTACCCTGATCGTATTTAGCGGGCCGGTCACCACGCTGTTCCCAGCCGCTTATGATAGGATCGACCCAGGCCCAGGCGGCCTCGGCCTCATCGCCGCGCATGAACAGGGTCTGGTCGCCGCGAATGACGTCCATGACCAGTCGCTCATAGGCGTCCTGTGCCCGCGCATCTGCGCCCAGCGCCTCAGCAAAGCTCATATCCAGCGCCACATCAGACAGACGGAAGCCGCCCGGGCCGGGGTCTTTTATCGTAGTGCGCAGGGTAATGCCTTCGTCGGGTTGAAGGCGGATCACCAGCACGTTGCCATGCAGAGGGCCAACATTCGGGAAAATCGTATGCGGCGGGTCGCGGAAGAAAACCGCAATCTCGGATTCACGGGCTCGCAGGCGCTTGCCCGTGCGCAGATAAAACGGCACCCCGGCCCAGCGCCAGTTGCCAATATGCGCCTTGAGCGCAATGTAGCTTTCGGTGCGGCTGGCCGGATCTCCTACATGGTCCAGATAGCCGTCGCCACCCTTGTCGGTACGGTATTGACCTCGGGCGATATCCCTTGCGTCGACTGGTTCTAACGCTTCGATCACTTTCACCTTTTCATCGCGCACCGCGTTGGGCGCGAATTTCGACGGAGGCTCCATCGCCGTCAGACACAGAAGTTGTACCAGATGATTCTGGATCATATCCCGCATCGCGCCGGATTGGTCGTAGTAGACCCCGCGCCCTTCGACCCCGACGGTTTCAGCGACGGTGATCTGAACGTGGTCGACATGGGTGGCGTTCCACAGCGGCTCGAACAGGGAATTGGCAAAGCGCAAGGCCATCAGGTTCTGCACCGTTTCCTTGCCCAAATAATGGTCGATACGGTAAATCTGATGTTCCTCGAAACAGGCGCGCAGCCCTTCGTTTAGCGCCTTGGCCGAGGCCAGATCGTGCCCGAACGGCTTTTCCACGACGATCCGGCTGTCAGGCGTTGCCACGCCGTGGTCGTTCAGGCGTTGTGCAATCCCGGAAAACAGGCTGGGACCGACCGACAGGTAAAAGGCGCGCACCACGTCCGGGCGCAACATTTTGGCTAGCTCTGGCCAGCCTTTGTTCCCCAGTGCATCCACCGAGACATATTCGACCTGTGCCAGAAACCGATCCAGCACATCCTTTTTGAACTCCGGCGCGAATTCCTTCATCGACGCGCGGACCTGATCTCGGAACGCGGCGCTGTCGATATCCGAGCGCGCGGTGCCGATCACCCGGGCCTCGGGCGGCATCTGGCCGACCTCGAAGCGATGATACAGGCCGGGCAGGATCTTGCGTTGCGCCAGATCTCCGGTCGCGCCAAACAGCACCAGATCGAAGGGATTAACCGGGATTACGCGTGAAACCATCGACAGGCTCCTTCAGAACTCACTGGGCTTACCAGCTATGTTATCGCTAACATTCACCGCCGAACTAATGAAATCCGACGCATAAATCAACACCGGATTTGAAATTAGTTTCAAAATCCCTGCCCGCTTAGCCCTGATTGCGCAGCCACTCCATGACGGCGGGGCGCACGGATTGTTCGCCCCGGTGCCGCGCATCTGCGATGATCTTGCGCAGAGATTGCAGATCAGCCCGTAACAGAACGCTTTTCACCGGCCCGATTGAGGCAGGCCGCATCGACAGCGACCGGATGCCCATCGCAGCAAGGCAAAGCGCTTCGACCGGTCGGCCGGCATCCTCACCGCAGAACGACAGTGGCGTGTTCGAGATGTTGCAGCGTTCAACGATGCGTTCAATGAAGCTGAGGAAGCTGACATTCAGCGTATCATAGCGGCGGCGCACCAGTTCGTTCTCGCGGTCAGCTGCAAAGAAGAACTGTTTCAGGTCATTGCCTCCGATCGAGACAAAATCCACCTCGTCAAAGAACTTCTGCGGCGCAAAAGCCAGCGAGGGCGTTTCCAGCATCGCTCCAACTTCGATCTTTTCCGGCAGGACGTGACCCAGACGCTTTTCGCGTTCAATGGTCTTGTTGACCTCCCACCTGGCATCACGGAATTCGTCAGCTTGTGCCACAAATGGGAACATGATCGTCAGCGGGCGGCCATTGGCAGCGCGCATCAAAGCCTGCAACTGCATCCGCATCACGCCGCGCTTGTCCAGCCCCACCCGAATTGCGCGCCAACCCAGCGCGGGGTTGGGTTCTTCCACGTGTTTCATGTAGGGCAGAACCTTGTCCGAACCGATGTCCAGCGTCCGGAACACCACGCGCTTTTCGCCCGCCGCGTCCAGAACCCGCTGATACTGCGTCACAAGCTCGGACCGTTTCGGCATCTGATTGCGGATCAGGAATTGCAACTCGGTCCGAAACAGGCCTACGCCCTCGGCCCCCGAATTGCCCAGCGAGGGCAAATCCGCCATCAGACCCGCATTCATCACCAGATTAATCCGCTCGCCATCACGGGTCACGCAAGGCGTTTCGCGGATCGAGGCATATCTCTCCTGCGCCTGCGCCTGCATGGCGATCTTGTCGCGGAAGGCAGTGACGACGGAATCTTCGGGGCGCAGATGGACGCTGCCGTTGTCACCGTCGACAAGGATGTGATCCCCGTTCAACGCCTCGGTCGTAATTCGGCCCACATGCACAACCAGCGGAATCGCCAAGGCCCGCGCCACAATCGTTGCGTGGCTTCCGACCGAGCCTTCTTCCAGCACAATCCCATTCAGCGACCTGCCATATTCCAGCAAGTCTCCGGGCCCGATATTCCGAGCGATCAGGATCGGGTCAGGCGGCAAATCCGCGCCATTGGTGTTGCCTTGCCCGGTGAGAATACGCAGCAGACGGTTGCTGAGGTCGTCCAGATCAGCCAAACGTTCGCGCAGGTAGGGATCCGTTACTTGCCCCATCCGCACCCGGGCCTGCGATTGCTCCTTTTCGACAGCCGCCTCGGCGCTCAAGCCGCGAGCGATGTCTTCCTCCATCCGGCGCATCCAGCCCTTGGAATTCGCGAACATCCGGTAGGCTTCCAGCACCTGCAACTGCTCGGTATCGCCATCCTTTGATATCTCGAGCATCTTGTCGACGCCGACCCGCAATTCATCGACAGCCTCGGTAAGCCGCTCACGTTCGCGATGAGGGTCTTCGGCAATGGGGTTGGTGACCACCACGCGCGGCTCGTGCAACCAGACATGGCCCTCGGCCGAGCCTTCCTGCGCCGGGCCGCCGCTCAGCTGTACCGATTGCTGGTGTCGTGGCGACAGAGCCGCACCCTCACCCACAAAGGCACCCAGTTCGGTCATCTCGGCCAGCACCATGGCGACTACTTCCAGCGCATAGACCTCGTCCGCCGAGTATTCCCGCGCGTCGCGGGATTGGACCACCAGAACACCAAGTTTTTCACCCAGACGTTGGATCGGCACACCCAGGAAAGACGAGAATCTCTCTTCCCCGGTTTCAGGCATATAACGGAAACCCTTGGCGGCAGGCGCATTCGGTGTGTTCACGATTTTGCCGAACTTAGCTACACGACCCACAAGCCCCTCACCCATGCGCATTCGGGTCTTATGAACAGCCTCGGGTGACAACCCTTCGGTCGCGCAGAGCTCCAATGTGTCTTCATCGCGAAACAGATAGATCGAGCACACTTCGGCCCGGATACTATCGGCGATCAGGTGGGTGATCCGGTCAAGACGTTCCTGACCGGCGGCCTCGCTCGCCATCTCTTCGCGCAGCCGCCCAAGCAGCTTGCGGGATTCAGTTTCGGTACCGTCCGCCATGGCCCACCCAAATTAGTGCGTCAGGCAAGACCTTTGGCTGAAACGCTCAGGCCGCCTTGTCCAGTTCAAAGGCATCATGCAGTGCCTGAACCGCAAGTTCCATGTATTTCCTGTCCACAAGGACGGAAATTTTAATCTCGGAGGTTGTGATGACCTTGATGTTGATCCCCTCATCCGAGAGAATTTTGAACATCTTGGCCGCAACACCCGATTGCGACCGCATGCCGATGCCAACCACCGAAACCTTGCAGACGTCTTCGTCGGCGACCAGTTCGGCATAGTTCAACTCACCCGCATCCTTGATCGCCAGCAATGCCTTTTCGGCGCGTGCCACCTGATCGGTCGGGCACGAGAACGTCATGTCGGTGCGTCCCTCGTCCGAGATGTTCTGCACGATCATGTCCACATTTACGCCCTCATCGCTGAGCGCGGTAAAGATGATCGAGGCGATGCCGGGGCGGTCTGCCACGGACACGACGGTCATCTTAGCTTCGTCGCGGGAATAGGCCACACCGGCCACAACATTGGATTCCATGATATCCTCCTCATCGACGACCAGCGTACCGGCCTCGTCGGATTGTTCTTCGAAACTTGAGAGAACGCGCAGTTTCACCTTGTAGCGCATCGCCAGCTCGACCGAGCGGGTTTGCAGCACCTTGGCCCCCAGCGAGGCCAATTCGAGCATTTCCTCGAACGAAATCTTGTCCAGCTTGCGCGCCTTTTCACAGATGCGCGGGTCGGTGGTATAGACGCCGTCCACATCCGTATAGATGTCGCAGCGCTCCGCACCAAAAGCTGCGGCAAAGGCCACCGCCGTCGTGTCCGATCCACCGCGACCCAGCGTGGTGATGCGGCCTTCGGGGCTGATGCCCTGGAACCCGGCGACGACGGCAACGCGCATGCCTTCGCCGAATTTCTGGTTCAGGTTCTCGGTCGGGATTTCCTCGATCCGGGCCTGGCTGTGGGCGCTGGTGGTCATCAGCGGCACCTGCCAGCCCTGCCAGCTGCGGGCGGGGATATCCATTTCCTGAAGCGTCAGCGCCATCAAGCCGGCGGTCACATTCTCGCCCGAGGATACAACCGCATCATATTCGCGCGCATCGAACAATGGAGAGGTCTCGTTCACCCAGCCTACCAACTCATTGGTTTTACCGGACATGGCCGAGACGATGACAATGACGTCATAGCCCTTTGCCACCTCGACGCCGATACGTTTCGCAGCGCGACGGATGCGGTCCAGGTTGGCGACAGATGTGCCGCCGAATTTCATCACGAGTACGGGCATGGGGGCAATTGTCTCCGCGCCTTGGAATTCAGATCCCGAGCGTCTTATGTCAGGGGGGTCGCAAGGGCAAGTGTTCAAAACCTTTTCCATTGCGGTCTAACGGGTGCTTTACATCCCCCCACCACGGTGTCAGCTTGGCCCTATTCCATTTGTGAAGAGGTTCCCCATGCCCCGCCTAGCCCTTGCTTTTGTCTTGTTGTCCACACCCGCTTTGGCTCAGCAAGCCTCGCTCGCCGCAACAGATGGGCAGAACGCGCTTGGAACCGTACCCTGTGCCACCAATGCGGGCGAACCGCTGCGCAGCTGCAACGCCGAGCTGCGCCATCGCGAAGATGGACGGATAACTCTGGCAGTTGGCATGGGCAATGGCGAAGTACGCAACATCTATTTCGCCGACGGCATCCCAGAATCCACCGATTCCGCCGCGCGCCTCAGCTATGAGACGCAGGGAAACGTCATGGTGATCTTCGTTGACCCCGGCGAGGTCTACGAAATCCCCACGGCGGCGTTGGCCCCTCGGTAAACTTAGGATCAGTTGCTTTTGCGGCTGGGGATAAAGGGCAAGGGCGCGACAGGAACGCCGTCCTCAATCAGGGCCTTGGCCTCTTCGGGTTTGGCTTCACCATAGATAGCCCGTTCTGGGGCATCGCCCAAATGCATCTTGCGTGCTTCGGACGCGAAATCCTTACCCACGTAGTCCGAGTTTTCCTCGACCTTGCGCCGTAACTCGGACAGCGCCTTCTCAAGCTCGGCGGGTGGAACCGACATCTCGACCGGGTTTTCTTCCTTGGCGGGTGTCTCGCTGCGCGCCTCGACCTTTCGGGCTGGGCGCACACGCGGGGTCATGATCGCCTTTTCAACGCAAGCGTCGCCACAGATGGCACAGACCACCATGCCTGCCCCGGCAAGCTTGTCGTAAGCGGCGGCCGATTGGAACCAACTGTCAAACGCGTGGCCCTTGCTGCATTTCAAGGCGTATTGAATCATGATCCGTCCAGATTGCGATTGCCGAATAGATACTGACCATCAAAACAATGACAAGCCCCAGTCTGCAGATCAATGCGACTGCGTTGCCACCTGCCGTAACATTTGGGAGAGTTCAGGCTGATCCACCCGCGCTGCCGCTTCCTGCATCGAAAACCATGCGCGCTCACGATCACCGCATTCGGGATAGCGCTCCGATAAGGACACTACTATCAGCGGAAATACATCCACCAGGCAAAGGACCGCTCCTTTTTTGCGCCGTTGTTTTACGTGCGTGTACCGCCCGATCATCTCAGCCGAACAGAACCCACGCACGCCCGCTTCTTCCCAGGCTTCCTGCCGCGCTGCCTCGGACGAAGACATCCCCTTGATCAATCCGCCCTTGGGAATAATCCAGCGGCCCGACCTACGAGTTGTGATCAGCAAAACTTCGGGGGCGCCCGCACGTAAACGGTAACACAATGCGGCGGATTGTTGTCGAACCGGAATCCTGTCCGATTCCGGCGGTTGATACCGCCATAGCCTGCTCATGCCCTGTGCCCCTTTCAACACCTGCGACGCCCAAAGCTTTGGTTTTTGTACTTATTTAGAGGGTCGTCGCAGAACCACTACCATACTTGGCGAACTCCACCAAGCGTCACATGCGTGCGGCCAGTTTTCGCACAAGATCGTCATGCGGGATATCGGCATCACTGGCCAATCGGCGCAAACCGAAATGCACGCGGGCGATACGCTGGTAATAGCGTGTATAGACATAATTCGTCCCACCCCCAGCAAGCGCCCCCAAAACAGGTACGGATTGCGCGGCGAGTTTTTGCCCCAGCACCACCGCCAGTTTCGGCGCGACGGTGGCGATCAGCTTTTGAAGGGCCGGTCCGGTCAACGTCATCCGAGCTGAAAAAAACCCGAAATCCGCACCATCGTCGAAGGACAGCGGACCCGCCGCGGACAGAACCTGCACACAATCGAATTTCACACCGTCTTCCGATGGGTCAAACCCTTCTCGTGCCGCAGCACCTTGTATGGCGCGCAACAGCATCGTGGTCGTTGCGGGCAATTCCACCAAAGAGGTCGACACTCCGCCCACACCGCCTGCTGCGCCCATGGCCGTGGTCACAGCCGTATTCACCCAAGGTCGTTGATCCGGCACCGCCCTGCGCGACCCTTCGGCGGCATGCATGGCCAGCCAAAGCGCCTGCTCGGTTGCGCCAGTCAACGCCTCTCGCACTGACGGGGGCAGTTGATCCAGCAAGGTTTCCGCAGATCCGCCCAGACTGTTGAGCAACCGAACACCCGGCCCACCCGCCGAGCGGTAGTACCCGGCCAGCCGGTCCAACTCTGCCTCGGCATCCAGTTTTTCGACAAGAACAACGTTCTGCATGCGTGCCCTCCTGTCCTAAAAAGATCGGCACTATGCCCCGTTTTTTCAATAGCTCATCGGTCCCAACGCGTTACAGGACCTTTGACATCCGTCCACGCGTCCAAGGCAAGCTCAGCCCCCAGAACCCGTTCGGGATTGGTGGGCGGCGGCATCTCAACTCCGGTCAGGCGGGCGAAGCCGAAACGACTGTAATAAGGTGCATCGCCCACCAGCATCACCCGCTCCCATCCTCTGATAAGACCTGCCTGCAAGCCCTCGTGTATGAGGAAACCGCCCAAGCCCTCCCCCTGATGGGTGGGGTGCACGGCCACCGGCCCCAGCAACAACGCATCGAAGGTCCCCACATGAACGGGCCAGAACCGGATCGCCCCCGCCAAAATGCCCTCACCATCTCGGGCCACTAGAGACAAGCCCTCAACCGGCGGAACATCATCGCGCAACCGGTACGAGGACAGCGCCTCGCGCCCAGGCGCAAAGCACAGGTCGTACAAAGCCTCGACCTCCCACCAATCGTCCGGGTCCTCCGGCTTGATCGTGAATTGCTGCACCCCTGCCCTCTTTTCCTTGCTGGAATTCGCCCTAGCACTTCGTTACGCCTTGGGCAAACGCTTGGAGTTCATATGTTCTATCGCCCCGAAGACGGCCACGGCCTGCCGCATAACCCTTTCAACGCCATCATAACCCCGCGCCCGATTGGCTGGATCTCTTCCCGCGACGGCGATGGGATCAACAATCTGGCGCCGTACTCCTTCTTCAACGGGGTCGCGTATACACCGCCACAGGTGATGTTTGCCACGACCGGGACGAAACCCGACCAAGACGGCGGCAAAGACAGTCTCGCCAATATCGAAGCAACAGGCGTTTTCTGCGTCAACGTTGTCGCCCATGCGCATCGTGATGCGATGAACGCCAGCTCTGCCGGGTTACCAAAACATGTGGATGAATTCGGCCACGCAGGTTTGACTGCAGTGGAGTGCGAGACGATCCCATGTGCTAGGGTTCAAGACGCGCCCGCCGCCCTGGAATGCAAGCTGACCCAGATCGTCACACTGCCCGGCGCGGCGAACCGCGTTGTTTTCGGCGAAGTCACCGGTGTCCACCTGCGCGATGACTGTTTGAAGGATGGCAAGTTCGACGTCACGGCGTTTCAGCCACTGGCGCGGCTCGGATACCGCGACTATTCGGTGGTTACTGAACTATTCTCACTCAACCGCCCGGATGACTGAGCGTATAGGGGGCGCTGCCCCCGCCGCCTATTCGGCGACTCCCCCGGGATATTAATAGCCAGATGAAGCAGGGGATCCTCCGTTCATATGGCCCCAAATATCCCGGAGCGCGAGGCGGAGCCTCGCTAAATCCTCAGTGACCGCCCAGAATGCCGGTGCGAACTGAATAATCGACCGCGATTTCATAATCAGGGTCATCGTCGCTATCGACCATAAGGTGACCGGCTTTGTTCAGCAGCTTGTGGCAATCTCGACTCAGATGGCGCAGCATCACGCGTTTACCGGCCGCTTCGTATTTGCCAGCGATATTTTCGATCGCCTGTAGGGCAGATTGATCGACCACACGGCTTTCGGCGAAATCCACTATGACGGTCTCGGGATCATTCGGGACATCGAAAAGTTCGACAAATCCGTCAGAAGAACCAAAGAACAGAGGGCCTTGGATTTCGTAGACTTTCGCACCTTTCTCTGTTTCAGAATCCCGCGTAATCGCATGGATGCGCTTGGCGTTGTTCCAGGCATAGGCCAGAGCCGAGACGATGACGCCGACGACAACTGCAACCGCAAGGTCCTCCATCACCGTAACAACCGTCACCAGCACGATGACGAACGCATCCATCAGGGGCACTTTGCGCATGATGTTGAACGAGTTCCAAGCGAAGGTACCGATGACCACCATGAACATCACGCCGACCAATGCGGCCAGCGGAATCTGCTCGATCAGCGGGGACGCGAAAAGGATGAAAATCAACAAAAACAAGGCTGCCGCGATGCCAGCGATTCGAGTTCGACCACCGGATTTCACGTTGATCATCGACTGGCCGATCATCGCGCAGCCGCCCATGCCACCGAAGAACCCGGTAGCGACGTTGGACACGCCTTGCGCGATGCATTCCTGTGACGCTCCGCCCCGTTTGCCCGTGATTTCACCCACAAGATTCAGGGTCAGCAGCGATTCAATCAGGCCGATGGCGGCCAGAATGACGGCGTAGGGCAGAATGATTTCAATGGTTTCCCAGGTCAGCGGCACCATCGGAATGTGGAAAGGCGGCAGGCCGCCTTCGATCGAGGCTAGATCGCCTACGCGCGGTACATCCAGGCCAAAGCCGATCACCAGCGCGGCAACAACGACAATCCCGGCCAGAGGGGCCGGAACAACACGCGTGATGCGCGGCATGACCCAAATCACCGCCATGGTCAGCGCGACCAGGCCCAACATGGTGTAAAGCTGCAGACCCGAAAGCCACTCACCTCCGCCCATGCCGTGGCCGGTGTTCTCCATTGTGCCCGGAACCTTGAACTGCCCAAGCTGCGCCAGAAAGATCACGATCGCCAGCCCGTTTACAAAGCCCAACATCACCGGATGCGGCACCAAGCGGATAAACCGGCCCCAATGCATGGCCCCGGCAATCACTTGCAGGATGCCCATCAGAACCACGGTCGCAAACAGGTATTCCACGCCATGCTCCGCCACCAGCGCCACCATCACAACCGCCAAGGCCCCGGTCGCACCCGAGATCATGCCCGGACGCCCGCCGATCAGCGCCGTGATCAGGCCGACCATGAAGGCAGCATAGAGGCCAACCAACGGATGCACGCCTGCGACAAAGGCAAATGCCACCGCTTCGGGCACCAGCGCAAGGGCCACGGTCAGGCCAGACAGCAGTTCGATCCGCAAACGGGACGGTGTCAGCCCTTCATCCGGCACCCAACGCAGGTCGGGTTTGGCAATACGGTTGGCAAAGCTTGCCAGCATGGCTCGGGGCATGGAATGTCCTGTCGGTTGATCTGCGCGCGAAAGGGGCTTTCTACCTGTCATCCGCTCTCTGAGCCACCGCATCAAGCGGGAGGCTGCTATGCACGGGGCGCATAGCCGGTATCTCACAAAGTCGTGAGTTGAACCTGCCACACCGGGGGCACACCTTTGCGCCATGCGATGGCTGATCTTGTTTCTTCTGACCCCTATTGCTGCCTTGGCGCAGGATTTGCAGGGCAATGACACTGCCAGCAACTGGCGTGTGACCCATTATGAAACCTACGGGGTCTGGAATTCCATCTGCGATGAGCGCGAGGAATACGGGGCGCTCAAGCAAAGCTGTTACATTCGCCGGGCCGAGGTGTTTTCGCTGCGCCCGAAATTTGGAGCACAGTTCATCTTTATCACCCCTGCCCCGGATGGCGTGGAGATCGAGTTCGGTATCGAGCCCGGCACGTTGTTCTGGCCATCCGGCTTTCGGATCGATGGAAAGGACGGAGCGGTTTGGCGCACGCGCAGACCTGGATGTCTGACCGGGTTGAGCTGCACGTTTGACGGCGTCGGTGCGGATGAGATCGTTGAAGCCATGCTGAAGGGCGAGGCCTATCGGTTCGAATTCCGCGACAGGCATGGGCAGGCACAGGACCTAACATGGCCATTGCAGAAATTCAGCCCCGCATGGGCGGATTTCCAACAACAGGCGCAGGCGCGCAATCTGTTGACGTCACAATAAGCCGCATTGCCCCTTGTCAGCCGTCGTCGCTCGGCGCACAAATCCTTCAACTCGCACAACAACTCGGAGAAAGCACGTGACCCAGACCAAGATAGCCGTCATCGGCGGATCAGGCATCTACGACATTGACGGGTTGGAAAATGCAGAATGGGTCACTGTCGAGACGCCCTGGGGAGACCCTTCAGACCAGATCCTGACCGGGTCATTGGACGGTGTTGCAATGGCGTTCCTGCCCCGCCATGGGCGCGGCCACGTGCACTCTCCGACCGAGGTACCCTATCGCGCCAATATCGACGCGTTGAAACGGCTGGGTGTCACCGATGTGATCTCGGTCTCTGCCTGCGGGTCGTTTCGCGATCATATGGCACCGGGGGACTTCGTGATCGTAGATCAGTTCATCGACCGGACCTTTGCGCGCGAGAAAAGCTTTTTCGGCACCGGTTGCGTGGCGCATGTCAGCGTGGCCCATCCAACCTGCCCGCGCCTGTCGGATGCGTGTGAAACCGCAGGCAAGGCCGCCGGGATCAATATCCACCGCGGTGGCACCTATCTGGCGATGGAAGGCCCGCAATTCTCATCGCTGGCGGAATCCAAAATGTACCGCGAACACTGGGGCTGTGACGTGATCGGCATGACCAACATGCCTGAGGCCAAGCTCGCCCGCGAGGCCGAGCTGTGCTACGCCTCAATCGCGATGGTCACGGATTACGACAGTTGGCACCCTGACCACGGCGAGGTTGACGTCACCGCCATTATCGCCACCCTGACCGGCAACGCGGAAAAAGGCAGGGCCCTGGTCAAAGGGTTGCCCGTGCTTTTGGGGGCAGACCGTGCCCCCTGCCCGCATGGATGTGACCGTGCGTTGGAATACGCCATTCTGACAGCACCGGAAAAACGTGACCCGGCCCTGCTGGCCAAACTGGATGCGGTGGCCGGGCGGATCCTTTGACCGCTAATTGATCAGCGCCTGTTGCACTTGATCCCATAGGCCGTAGGACCAAAGGTCGTTATGCATACCGTCGGGAATGATGAAAAGCTGCGCGTTGTCTCCGGCCATTTCGGCCAGAGACTGCCCGTGGTGGACCGGGATGGTCGTGTCCGCCGTGCCGTGGAAGATCAGCGTTGGCACGCTGACTTGATCAATCAGGTCGCGGGTTGCGAATTGGTCCTTCATAAGGGCTGAGACCGGCAGGAACGGATAACGTTCAGCTGCGACATCGACCGTTGCGGTGAACGGTGCCTCCAACACCAACAGGCGTGCATCAGGGCGCTGCGCGGCCACGGCGGCGGCAACGCCGGTCCCAAGGCTTTGCCCATGCAGAACGACCGTGTGACCCGCTGCAGCAAGGCGGTCATACATCTGGATCCCATCGCCGATCAGCGCCGGTTCAGAGGGCGTGCCCTCACTACCCGGAAAGCCGCGATAGCTGGGGGCGAACAGGCCGAAACCACTGTTGAGGATTTCACGCATCCGATCTGCGCGATCCCCCAGGCTGCCGGATTGACCATGGAAAAACAGCACTGTAGGCGCGCCTTCTGTGGCCGGAGGAGCCGTCCAAACAGCCAGCTGGGTACCATCGGCCATGAGCAGTGAAAGCACCTCGACATCCGCCAGACCGACCGTAGCCGGCGCAGGTAGCGTCTCGCCCGGTTTGAACAACAGCGATTGTTGGTTGGCGTACATATACCCAAGGATCGCGGCATAGACAGCAGCACAGATCGCAACCAACAGGATCAGCGCCCTTTTGAGCCGCGCGCTTGTGAGTACATGCCCCGTGATGTGCGGATGATCCGTTTGCACCTGTGCCATAGGCCTCCTCCCGGTTGAAATCTGCCTGTTCATAGACTGGGAACCCTGCCCTGTGTTTCAAGGCGCGACCGCGCGGTTTAATGCAATCTTCAGACTGTTGCGGAAATACCGCCCTGTGCGCGGGTTGGATAGGGTCAAGGTTGAAAACAAGCGCAGCCGCTCGCGATTTGTTTACAGGGTGCAGCCGCACTTGCGCCACAAAGACCCAGCAGAACCGCAGGCGACAACTATGAGGACAAGCATGAAACGGTTAGAGGCACTGGACGCAGCCCGGTTTTTGGCGTTCTGCGGTATGGTGTTGGTTAATTTCCGGATCGCGGCGCAGGTTGCGCCAGATGGCGGCTGGGCGACGGCTCTGGTCGATGCGCTGGAGGGGCGTGCAGCGGCCTTGTTCGTGATCCTGGCCGGGATCGGCGTCAGCCTGTCACACATCGCGGCCCCTCTGCTGCTGCGGCGTGCTTTGTTCCTTTTTGGATTGGGGCTGATCAACATGAACGTGTTTGACGCCGACATCCTGCATTTCTACGCATTGTATTTTGTGGTCGGCGCAGCGTTTTTGACCGCCTCGGCGCGAAGCCTTTGGTTGGGCGCTCTGGGTATCGTCGGATTGGCTGTACTGGCCAATCTGACCTTCGACTACAGCAATGGATGGAACTGGGCGACCCTGACGTATTACGACCTCTGGACCTTACCCGGTTTTCTGCGCAACGCGGTCTTCAACGGCTGGCATCCGGTTTTGCCATGGGCTGCGTTCCTGCTGATTGGCATGGCAATTGGGCGGTCAGAACTCCACACGATCTGTATCCAACACCGCCTGATCATGTGGGGGTTCGGCGCAGCCGTGCTTGCAATGTTTCCTTCGATGCTGGTCAAGACCCTGACCTGGTCGCCTACCTCGGCACCGAATCCATTCCGCCCGGACCATTCTATATCCTCGCCGGAACCGGATCGGCCTGCGTGGTGATCGGGCTGCTGCTGAAACTGTGGCCAAAGCTCAAACGCTTGGGCGCCGCATCAGCTTTGACAGCGCCGGGGCGGATCAGCCTGACACTGTATGTCGCGCATATCCTGATCGGTATGGGCGCGCTAGAGGAAGCAGATCTGCTGGACGGCTCTCTCTCCCCCGCTCAGATTGTCTTCTATGCGCTGGGCTTTTGCATACTGTCTTCACTGGCGGGCCTGCTTTGGTCGCGTTGGTTCACGCGTGGACCGCTTGAGGGCCTGATGCGTCGCATGACGCAGCCACGTGCGGCTTGACCTTCTCGGTATCGCAGGGCTTTCTGGCGGTACTATTCTGACAGGAGCCCCCATGTCCCTTGATCTCTGGCTGGCCTTTGTGGCTGCCTCGACTGCACTGTTGCTGATCCCCGGACCGACCGTCCTGCTGGTGCTAAGTTATGCTCTGTCGAAAGGACGCAGCGTTGCCGTGGCCTCGGCCACTGGCGTTGCCGTCGGAGATCTGATCGCCATGACCGCGTCTTTGCTGGGCTTAGGCGCACTGGTGCTGGCCTCCGCCACCTTGTTTTCGGTCCTGAAATGGGTGGGGGCAGCCTATCTGATCTGGCTTGGCATCAAATTGCTGCGCAGCGCCCCATCCGGTGGGTTGAGCACCGTCGAGACCAGCCGGGACGTCACTGCCCGCAGCGTGTTCGGTCACGCAGCAGCCGTGACGGCGCTTAACCCGAAATCCATTGCCTTTTTCATTGCGTTCGTGCCGCAATTCCTGCGCCCCTCGGACCCTCTGGGCCCGCAATTCATCATCCTGATCGCCACATTCGTCGGACTCGCTTGGCTGAACGCGCTAGCCTATGCGCTGCTGGCAGATCGGCTGCGGGTGATGATCGGACGAGCGGGCGTGATCACTGCCATGACCCGGTTGGGAGGGCTGGCCCTGATCGGAATGGGTGTCGCGACTGCGGTTTTGCGCCGTCCAGCCTAGTCTTCGGCGTTTTCCTTCATGAAGCCGCGTATGAACCGCCGAATTTCGCGGGCGGCCGAAGTGTCCAACTCTTTGCACAGTTCGACAAAAGCGTCCCGCTCATCCTTGTCCAGACGCAGGACCAACTGACTGTTTTTCTTGGTAGAACCCTTACCGTCTTTCTTGGCCACGCTGCACATCCCTGACAAAGTCTTGATTCTTCCCGAGATGCATTGTATATACATCGCATAGAAATTGTAGTTATCGAGCACCTAACAATAAATAAGGAATATGGCAATGAACCTTCATGCTGCTCAGGCATTTCTTTTGCAAGACCAGCGCAACTGGCGCAAACCTCACCTAGCTTGGCTGCCCTCGGCGCTGTATCGCTATAAAAGCTTCCCGACCATTCTTGCGGGACGTCATAAATAAACACTCTCAATCAATCCTTGCATGACCGACCCCAATGGGCCAAACAGCCCAGCGTGTTTTGACGCCAAAGGGGTCCTTCCATGTCCAGAAACAAAACGGTCAAGGATTACATCCGAACCATCGTCGATTTCCCCCATGAAGGGATCATGTTCCGGGACGTGACAACGCTGTTCGCCGACCCGCGCGGGTTTCGCATGGCGATTGATCAGATGCTGCACCCTTATGCAGGCGAGCGGATTGACAAGGTTGTGGGACTTGAGGCCCGCGGCTTCATTCTGGGCGGCGCGATTGCCCACCAACTGAGTGTCGGGTTCGTCCCGATCCGCAAAAAGGGCAAGCTACCCGGCACGACGATCAGCCAAGACTACAAGCTGGAATATGGTGAGGCTATCGTTGAGATCCACGACGACGCGATCCAGCCCGGCGAAAAAATCCTGGTGGTCGATGATCTGCTGGCCACCGGGGGCACAGCTGCCGCCGGGATCAAACTGATCGAGAGATTGGGCGGTGAGATCATCTCTTGCGCGTTCATCATCGACCTACCCGACCTTGGCGGTCGCAAATTGCTGGAGGAGATGGACATGGATGTGCATGTCCTGTGCGAATTCGAAGGTCTCTGACTGCAAACTGATCACAAAGCTGTGAGTTGAAAATTCGTTCTACGCTGGCTTAGCGCAGAGTTTGGCGGCTTCAAGTCAAAGTCATCAACATATTCAGTGATCCTGTTTTGAATAGCGCGCGTACCCCTGTTGATGCCACCAAGGGCATCCCAACAAGGGAATCTTTTATCATGTTTCGCAAATTCGCAATTGCCGGCGTGTCCGGCGCCCTGATCGCCACCGCTGCTTTAGCCGGAGCCAAGAAAGACATTGTGGATACCGCTGTCGGCGCGGGCAGCTTTGAGACTCTGGTCGCTGCTGTTCAGGCCGCCGAGTTGGTGGATACTTTGAAAGGTGAAGGTCCATTTACGGTCTTCGCCCCGACTGACGAAGCCTTCGCAGCCCTGCCTGAAGGGACCGTTGAGTCTCTGCTCAAGCCCGAAAACAAAGATCAACTGGTCGCTGTTCTGACCTATCACGTGGTACCGGGCAAAGTGATGTCGGGTGATCTGTCCGACGATATGAAGGCTGCGACCGTGCAAGGCGGCGACGTGACAATCGATCTGGACAACGGCGTGATGGTAAATGACGCCTCAGTCGTTCAGGCCGATATCGAAACGACGAATGGCGTGATCCACGTTATCGACAAAGTGATCCTGCCATCCTCGTAAAACGGCGCGCGGCTCGGGGGTACCCGGGCCGCACTTATACCGACAAAACAGCCCCGGGGTTCATGATCCCCTTGGGATCAAGCACAGACTTGATCGCCCGCATTGCAGCCAGCTTGGCCGGATCGCCGTAGCGTTCCAGATCATCTGTCTTCAGCCGTCCAATCCCATGCTCTGCGCTGACCGATCCACCGAACTTGTGCACAAGATCGTGGATGGCACGCTTGATCAGGGCCCGCTGCACATCGAAATCAGAGCGATTACGCCCTGCCGGGGGAAACACGTTGTAGTGAAGATTACCGTCCCCCAGATGACCGAAACAGTTGATGCGAAACGGCCCCAACGTGGCAACAACCTCTGCCCCCTGTCGGATAAACGCGGGGATTTCCGAGATCGGCACTGAGATATCATGGCTCGAAACTGAGCCGATCAGCCGGTTCGCCTCGGGGATTCGCTCGCGCACAGCCCAAAGATCAGCCCGCTGCGCCTCGCTTTGCGCGATCACGGCATCCCGGACCAAACCCCTTGCCTCAGACGCTGAATAGAGCGTCTCAAGTGCCTCCTGAGGTGCGATATCGCCGAACAACCCAATCTCGATCAATACGGACCATTCCGGCGGGGATGCAAATGGCTGACGTATATCCGGCAGCACCTCGGACAGAAAGTGCAGCCCCTGCCTGTGGATCAGTTCGAACGTGCTGACACCGTCCCCCAGCTGATCCCGCGCCAGGGCCAACAAATCAATGGCAGCTTCGGGCGACGGGACCTGCACCATCGCCGTTCCAACCCCAGCAGGACACGGCGACAGCTTAAGCGATGCCGCGGTGATGATCCCCAACGTTCCCTCAGACCCGATCAGCAAATTGCGCAGGTCATAACCGGTATTGTCCTTGCGCAACCGGCTGAGCCCATGCCAGATCTCCCCATTGGGCAGAACCGCCTCAAGCCCCAGGCAAAGATCGCGTGCATTGCCATAGCGCAGGACGTTGACCCCACCCGCATTGGTCGCAAGGTTGCCGCCAATCCGGCACGACCCTTCCGCGGCCAGAGACAGAGGAAACAAGCGGATTGCTTGCCGGGCAGCCGCTTGAATATCAGCCAGAACGGCTCCGGCCTCGGCAATCAGAATATTCTCGGTCGGATAAACCGCGCGGATAGCTGTCATCCGCTCCAACGAGATCAACAGCGGCGCAGGCCCATCAGGCATCACCTGCCCACCGACCAGCCCGGTTCCGCCCCCATAAGGCACAACCGGTATCGACGCCGCAGACGCCAACCGTATCAGCGCCGCGACCTCTTCCGTTCGACGCGGGGCCGCGACAAGACCGACCTGTCCTGAAAATCTGCGGCGCGGCTCCTCTGCATATCGCAGCTCGGGAACACGTAAAACGTCATCGCCCAGAGAGTCGCGGATGGATTGAGCAAAGGTTTGGTTAGCAGGATTCAGTCTCATAGGCATTCCTTGACCAACTCCGCCGGACCCGGCAAGCCCTATTCAAGCTCGATCAGATATTGAGGCTCCAGCACCACCACCGTCGGCCGATCCGGCAATGTGCGCAGCGACACAGTCAATTCCGAGATACCATCCCGCTCAACCGGGAACTCATCCCGGATATCGACCAGAAACCGGTCCAGCGAAAAGCCCGAAAACCAATGCATCGGAATAATGACCGAGCTTTTCAACCGCTTCAGCACCTCAATCATCTCGGGCAGAGGCATGGTCGTGCCCCCATCTACCGCGGCCATGACCACGTCCAGCCGCCCCAAGGCTGCGAATTGTTCGTCCGACGGGACATGATGCAAATGCCCCAGATGGCCAATGCACAGCCCCTCGATTTCGAAAACAAAGATAGAGTTTCCGCGCTCCTCAACCCCGCCATAGACCGAACGAATGTCGGTCGAGACATTGCGCACCAGCATCTCACCCAAATCCAGATGATGCTCGATCCCCTGCCCGAACTCCCCCCAACCGGGCAAGACATGCGGAATCGCCGGGTCGGGATGCGCCGTCCAATGGGTGCTATGAGCATGGTTCATCGTGACCACATCCGGGATCAGATCGGCACTGCCAATAAACCCTGTGAAATCCGTCACCGCATTCAACCCGCCCCGCGTCTGAATCAGAAACGAGGCATGGGCGACATAGCTGATCCGCACCGAAAACTCCGGCACCGGGTCCGTCCAGGCGGCTTTGTGAACATACTCAATTCCAGGTGCGGCATCCGCAATGGCAATACAATGGCTTGGCCGCCGCTCCTGCGCCGCAGCCCCACCCGAAATCACCAACAATATCGCAACCACCCAGCGCATAACCCGATACTAGCGCAGATGCGCCGCAAGTCATGCCCCTTGTTCTTCTGTTCAAAAATACCTCGGGGGAGGCGCGGCTTGCCGCGACGGGGGCAGAGCCCCCTAGCCCGCGTCGGTCCTGCCGCGACGGTCCGACCGCAGGCACGCATACAGAACATGCGTCCGCCAACGTCCATTGATCTGCAAATAGGATTGCGCCACGCCCTCATATTTGAAGGCTGACCGCTCCAGCAACCCGCGCGAGGGCTTGTTTTCGGGCAAACACGCCGCCTCGATCCGGCTCAGATCCAAGCGCGTAAAGGCATGATGCACAACTGCCCCGATCGCCTCGCGCATATAGCCGTTCCGCGCATAGGCCTGCCCGGTCCAATACCCCAGCGTTCCCGCCTGCGCAGGACCCCGCCGAATATTGTCCAGCGTGATCGCGCCGACCAGCCGGTCATCCTCGCGCCGGAACAGAAACAGCGGTATCGCCGTCCCGCTCGCGACCGAGCGCTGCGCCCAATAAACCCGGTTAGTAAAAGACTTGCGGCTTAGGTGGTCCTTGGCCCAGATCGGCTCCCACGGAGTGAGAAACTCTTTTGAGGCCCGCCGCAGCGCCGCCCAGTCGTTGAAATCGGAATGCACCGGCGGGCGCAGGCTGAGGCGCGCTGTCTCAAGTTTCAGCTTGCGTCGGCCCAGAAGCATCACGCCGCGCGCCTCTCCTGCAATTCCGCCAATGTGGGCGCGCCCGAGACCGGACCATACAGCGCCAGCGCCGCCGGGGCCTGTATCGCCATGGTTTCGGCAAAGGCACGCACGTCCTCGGTGCTGACCGCATCAATCTTGGCCACGGTATCTTCAAGCGAGGGCACCCGGCCCCAAATCTGCACCAACCGCGCCAGACGCTCAGCCCGGTTCGAGGGGCTTTCAAGCCCCATCAGCATTCCGGCCTTCATCTGCGCACGCGCACGGGCGACCTCTTCGGGGCTCATATCTTCGGCAGCGCGCTTCATCTCGTCGATTGTGATCGTCGCCAGCTCGCCTATCTGATCGGCTGACGTACCTGCATAGATCGTGGTCGTTCCGGTATCCGCATAGGCCCCGGTTTGCGCAAAGATCGTATAGCAGAGCCCGCGTGTCTCGCGCACCTCCTGGAACAAGCGCGATGACATACCCCCACCCAAAGCGGTCGAGTAAATCTGCGCGGTATAGATCGCATCATCACGGTAGCCGGGGCTTTCCAACGCCAGCGCAAAATGCGCCTGTTCTAGCTCTTTCTCCTGTCGCGCTTCGCCGCCGGTGAACTTCGCGGCTTCTGCAATCAACCCCTTGCGCGGTTGCAGATGGCCAAACATCTCTTCGGCCATTTTCATCAGCGCGTCATGATCCACGGCGCCAGCCGCAGATAGGATCATCTGCTCAGGGCCATAGTGTTCAGCCACGAAACCCGACAAGTCCTCGCGCGAAAACGCGCTGACCCGTTCGGACGGTCCCAGAATGGTACGGCCCAGAGGTTGGTCGTGATAGCTCTGCTCTTGCAGCCAATCGAAAATCACGTCGTCGGGCGTGTCATAAGCCTGACCGATCTCTTGCAGGATCACGCCGCGCTCGACCTCGATCTCGCGCGGGTCGAAGATGGGGTTCAGAACGATGTCGCCGATCACGTCCATCGCCAGCGCTACGTCATCTTGCAGAACACGCGCATAATAGGCCGTCACCTCGCGCGAGGTGTAGGCGTTGATATAGCCGCCCACATCCTCGATCGCCTCGGCGATTTGCAAAGCCGAACGTCGCTCGGTTCCCTTGAACGCCATATGCTCAAGGAAATGCGCAATGCCGTTCTGTTCGATCCGCTCGTTCCGCGCACCCGCGGTCACCCAGATGCCGATGGCCGCAGATTGCAGCCCCGGCATGTTCTCACTGACGATCCGAAATCCGTTCTTCAGCTGGTCTTGTCTGACAGTCACTCGGCGATATGCCCTTTGATATGATCCTCGAGGGCACCCAGATCATTGGCAATCCGTGTCACCCGTTCCGGACGTTCATACAGATCAGACATGCGGGATGGAAGAGGCGGATATTCCCCGCTTGCCTTCTCTACCGCTGCCGGGAATTTCGCCGGGTGGGCGGTGGCCAGAGTGATCATCGGAACCGCCACTGCGCGTTGTTCTTCGGCGACCTTAATTCCAACGGCAGTGTGCGGGCAGACCAGTTCGGCACTGTGGGCCAGCGTGTGTTTGATTGTCGTCAGCGTTTCATCCTCGGACACACGTCCCGAGTCGAAGCTTTCGCGCAGGGCCTCCATCGCGCCCTGACTGACGTTGAAACCCCCGCGTTTCAACTCATCCATCAACTGCGCCACGGCGCTGCCATCCTCGCCATATGCATAGTAAAGCGCCCGTTCAAAGTTCGAGCTGACCTGAATGTCCATCGACGGGCTGATCGACGGGATAGTGTCGCCCTTGAAATACCCCTCGCCCGACAGGCAGCGGTGAAGAATGTCGTTCTGGTTGGTCGCCACAACCAGACGATCAATGGGCAGCCCCATGCGTTTGGCCAGATAGCCCGCGAAGATATCGCCAAAATTGCCGGTGGGCACGGTAAAGCTGACCTTGCGATGCGGTGCCCCCACACTGACAGCCGCCGAGAAGTAATACACGATCTGCGCCAGCACCCGCGCAAAGTTGATCGAGTTCACCCCGGCCAGCTTCACCCCGTCGCGGAAATCGAAATCGTTGAACATATCTTTCAGCGCGGCCTGACAATCGTCAAAATCGCCATCCACGGCCAGCGCATGCACGTTGCTGTCGGCGGGCGTCGTCATCTGACGGCGCTGCACCTCAGAGACACGACCATGGGGGAACAGAATGAACACATCCACCGCGTCTAGCCCCCGGAACGCCTCAATCGCGGCCGAGCCTGTATCGCCACTGGTCGCCCCCACGATGGTCACACGATCATTGCGCCGCTTCAGCGCAACCTGGAACAGCTGGCCGATCAGCTGCATGGCAAAGTCCTTGAAGGCCAGCGTAGGGCCATGGAACAGTTCCAGCAGGAAGTGGTTCTCGTTCAGCTGCTTCAAGGGCGCGCGGGCGTCATGGCCGAAGCCTTCGTAAGCACGGGTGATGATGTCCTTGAACTCCTGCTCGGTGAACGAGCCGCTGACATAGGGCCACATCACACGGAACGCGATCTCTTCATAGGGCAGACCGGCCAGAGCGGCGATCTCATTATGGCTCATCACCGGAATCTCAGCGGGCAGGTACAAGCCGCCATCGCGGGCAAGGCCGGTCAGCATCGCCTCTTCAAAGGTCAGTTCCGGCGCTTGGCCGCGGGTCGAGATATATTTCATTGCTCTTCACTCTGTGCAGGGGCGCGGTTGCGCCACAGGAAATAACCGGTCATTGCGGCCCAGACCAGAGCCAGACCAAACCATGTGATTGCATATTGTAGGTGATCGTTTGGAATTCCCGCTGTATCGACCGGAAGAGGCGTGATGCCGGGGTCGGTTTCCGACCGCGCGATCAGCAGGATCGGTTCGGCTCCAAGCGCGGCGGCCAGATTGGGCACATCGCGGGCAAACCAGATGTTGTCGTCAATATCGGGTTCGGGCGTGTAGCTGTCGATCTCATCCGGCCAATGCAGGTTGCCGGTTACGGTCATTGGCCCGGTCAGTCGCTCGACCAGTTTCGCCGTGGTGGGCACAAAGCCGCGATCCACCAAAATAGTCCGATCCTCGGTGCTGAACGACTGAATGATCCGATAGCCCGCCCCGACCTGCTTGACCGAGACCAGAACGTGGATCTCCCCCGGCTCCATATCGCCCGAGATTGTCACCGGCAGGTATTTGTCGGTGTCTTCGGAAACGCTCGGCGGCAGGTCCACAGGATCTGCTGCTATGCGCGAGTCGATCTCGGCCAGAACGCCTTCTTTCCAGGCCAAACGCTGCACCTGCCAGACGCCCAGCGACAGCAGCACGCCCAGACCGGCAAGCCCAAAGATCAGCAGGAACAAAATGCGGCGCATAGTCAGGTGAAACCTTGTTACAGAAACCGGCGTCTTGTTAAGGGCAGCGTAATCCCGATTGCAACCACGCAATTGTATGGGGCGCAATCTTGCGCCCCCGATCGAGAAAAAGCCGCCCCTCGGGGCGGCTTTTGCAATTTACCTATCTGAGCGGATCAGAACAGCGGAGCCTGACCCCAGATATAAACGGCAAAGAAAAGGAACAGCCAGACGACGTCCACAAAGTGCCAGTACCAAGCGGCGGCCTCAAATCCCACGTGCTTTTCAGGTGTGAAATCGCCCTTCAGAGCTCGGATCAGGCAGACACTCAAGAAGATCGTCCCGATGATCACATGCGCGCCGTGGAAACCGGTTGCCATGAAGAAGTTCGAATAGAACTGGTCGCCACCGAATTCCCAGCCTTCATGCGCCAGCAGCTCATAATACTCGAACGCCTGCAAGCCGGTGAACGCAATACCCAGCACAATACCGATAGCCAGACCCTGCACCAACGCCTTGCGGTCGTTGTTGTGAACCAGAGCGTGGTGCGCCCATGTGATCGCACAACCCGACAGCAACAGGACCAAGGTGTTGATCAGCGGCAGGTGGAACGGGTCAACCGCATGGATATCGGGCTGGATGTACTCGGTTCCGGCATAGTCGTACATCGGATACATGCGATGTTTGAAGAACGACCAGAACCAGGCAAAAAAGAACATCACTTCGGACATCACGAACAGGATGAAGCCATAGCGCAGGCCGATGCGCACCACCGGCGTGTGGTCGCCCGCGCGGCTTTCGGCCACCACTTCGGACCACCAGGCGAACATGGTATATAGAACGGCAACCAGACCCATCCAGAACATGAACGACGTGACGCCGTGCATCCACAGGACGGCTCCGAACAGCATCACAAAGCCGCCAACGGCGCCGATCAGCGGCCAGATCGACGGGGCCAGAATGTGATAATCGTGGTTTTTAGCGTGTGCCATCAGCGTCCCTCACCTAAAGGCATTAGTTCGTGTTTGTATCAGCCTGCGCATCAAGGGCGGCATAGCCCTCGGGCAGGTCAATTTCGTAGAATGTATACGACAGCGTGATCGTATGCACATATTTCGCTTCCAGATCCTCGACCATCTCAGGATCGACGAAAAAGCTTACCGGCATCTGAACCCGCTCGCCGGGCTGCAGGACCTGTTCTTCAAAGCAGAAACAGGCGATTTTCTGGAAATAGCCGCCGGCCGAATAGGGCGCGACATTGTAGGATGCCTGCCCCGCAATTGGTCGGTCCGTCGGGTTATAAGCCTCGTAAAAGGCCAACCCGTTCTCACCGATGCGTACTTCCATCTCACGTTCGACCGGTTTGAACTCCCACGCCATGTCCTTGGCCTTAGACGCGTCGAAGCGGACGGTGACGGTGCGGTCGAGAATATCCTCGGGCGCGGCTTCAGCCACACCTGTGGTGCCGCCAAACCCGGTGACGCGGCAGAACCAGTCATAAAACGGCACCGCAGCCCAGGCGAGGCTGCCCATCAGCACCACGACGCCCACAGTTTGAACAACCGTCTTTTGAGGACCAGACAGCGCCATCAGTTCTGTACCTCTTGCTTCGCCATGTTGAAATCGGTGCCCGAGACTTTGACGATCGTCAGACCGAAAATTATCACGATGAACGCCGCCAGCGTCAGGCCTACGCCCAGATTGCGACTAAAACGACGTTCGTGCAGTTCGTGGCTTTTGCGCAGGCTCATGACCAGCCTCCCAGCCCATAGGGTTTCAGCAACGCTTCGACCAGAATCGCGCCGAAGTGCAGGAAAAGGTACAGCAGGGACAGTTTGAAGAACGACCGCTCGACCTTGAAATTATCTGCTTCCGAGTCGTCCTCGGTCCGGCGCGCAATTGCCCATGCACCGCGCAGGAACAAGGCGTTCATCACTATAGCGACGGTCAGATAGACCGGACCACCAATGCCCGAGAATGCCGTTCCAACAGCCAGCAGCGCCAGAAGGCCCGTGTAAACCAGGATATGCCTGCGCGTCGCGCGGCGGCCATGAGTCACGGTCAGCATCGGCACGCCTGCGTCGTCATAGTCCGAGCGCATGAACAGCGCCAACGCCCAGAAATGCGGCGGGGTCCACATGAAGGTCAGGGTGAACATCAGCCAAGGCTCAATCGACATCGTGCCCGTGGCCGCGACCCACCCGATTACCGGCGGGAAGGCCCCTGCCGCGCCACCGATCACAATGTTCTGAGGCGTCGAGCGTTTCAGCCACATCGTGTAGACGACGACGTAGAAGAAGATGGTGAACGCCAGAAACGCACCAGCAAACCAGTTGGTCGCCAGCCCCAGCATGATCACCGACAGGCCCGACAGCGCCAATCCCAACGACAGCGCTTCGCCTTCCTGCACTTTACCCGCCGGAATCGGTCGACCCTTGGTGCGTTTCATCACCCGATCAATATCCGCATCCCACCACATGTTCAGCGCGCCAGACGCGCCGCCGCCGATGGCGATGAAAAGAATGGCACAGAACCCGACAAAAGGATGCACCGGCACCGGTGCTGCCAGCAGACCCACCAAGGCCGTGAACACGACCAGTGTCATCACGCGCGGCTTCAGCAGGGCGAAATAATCGCCAAAGCTGGCCTCATCCGCGTGCGCCGAGGCGGTCACTTGGCTGGCATTGATGCTTGCGTCGCTCATGTCCGGTCCTTTGGGGGCAAAAGCTGCGCGATCCCCGCGCAGCCCACTTGTTAAAACCTAGGCCGCAAAGGGCTTAGTTCGAGGCAACCTGATAGGTGTCAGGCTGACCTGCATACTCTTCCAGAGCACCCTGCAGCCATTCCTCATAAGCTTCTTCGCTGACCACTTTGACGGTGATCGGCATATAGGCATGGTCCTTGCCACACAGTTCCGAACACTGTCCGAAGTACACACCTTCCTTGTCGGCCTGGAACCACAGCTCGGCCAGACGACCGGGCACACCGTCCTGCTTCACGCCAAAGGACGGGATGGTCCACGAATGAATCACGTCGGACGCGGTGACCTGCATAACGATGACCTTGCCCACGGGCACGACAACAGCGGTGTCGGTGGCCAGCAGCCACTCATCATCGCTGTAACCGGCATCTGCCAGCTTGGCGCGCATTGCATCATCCAGAACAAACGGGGTCACATCGGCATCCGCCGGGCGTGCACCTTCGTCCAGCGTGGCCGGATGGCCCAGCAGGTAGCTGTCGAATGCAAAGTCGTGGTCGACGTATTCATAGGTCCAGTACCATTGGTTGCCGACAACCTTGATCACCACGTCGCCTTCGGGAATTTCCTGCTGTTTGAACAGAACCGGCAGCGAGAATGCACCGATAAAGACCAGAATCAGGATCGGGCCCAGCGTCCACGCGATCTCAACCGGGGTATAGTGCGAGAACCGCGCAGGTTCAGGGTTCGAGCGTTCATTGTAGCGCACGATGCAATAGATCAGCAGACCAGCCACGAACAGACAGATCGCGGTGATGATCACCAGAATCATCCCGTCCAGCCGCTGAATTCCGGTGGCCAGCTCGGTCACGGCGGGCTGGAAGCCCATACCACCATCAACCGGTTTGCCAATAATCTCAAGCTCCTGAGCCATGGCCGGAAGGCTGGAGAGGGCTGTCATAAAGCCCGAAAGCATCAAAGCATTCTTCATGTTCTGTCCTGATCGTTTGATCTTTGCGTCCCTGGCGAAAAGGTGTGAATCGGTCGCACCTCTCCCGTTGTCTTTAGCCGCGTTAAAAACCATATTCCTGCGGGTAGATAAAGCAAAATGCTTGCGTCAAACAGACGCTATTTTTGATCTGGATCAAACCCGAAAGGTCCCAAGTGATGCCCAACGACCCGTTTCGCCCGTTTGAAAGCGTTCTTCCACAGGACGAAGCCCTTGCGGTCCTTCAATCTGCCACCGCCGGGGCCGAGGACGGAGAGCTGTTTGTCGAGCGTCGCAAATCCGAAGCGTTGGTCTTTGATGACGGTCGGCTAAAGACTGCGTCTTATGACGCGTCCGAAGGGTTCGGCCTGCGGGCGGTGCAAGGCGAAGTGGCTGGGTACGCGCATTCCACCGATGTTTCGATCGGCGCTTTGAAACGAGCCGCCGAAACCGCGCGTTTGGCGGTTGGGGATGGCGGAGGAACGCTGGCGGACGCTCCGCGCGCTACGAACAAGCGGCTTTATACGGATGAGGACCCAATAGAATCCGCCAGTTTTCCGGTCAAAATCGAAACCCTGCGCGAGATCGATGCCTTTGCCCGCGATCTGGACCCTCGGGTCGTACAAGTCAGCGCAACCATCGCTGCCGCTGTGCAGGAGGTTGAGATTCTCCGCCCCGATGGCGTGCTGGTACGCGATGTGCGACCGATGACGCGGCTGAACATCTCGGTGATTGTCGAGCAGAACGGTCGCCGCGAAAGCGGCTCGGCCGGAGGGGGCGGTCGTGTTGGGTTGGACGGGCTGATCGACCCGGCAGACTGGCAGGACAAGGCGCGAGAGGCATTGAGGATCGCGCTGGTCAACCTCGACGCCATCCCCGCCCCGGCCGGTGTGATGGAGGTCGCGCTTGGCCCTGGCTGGCCCGGCATTCTGCTGCACGAAGCCATCGGTCATGGGTTGGAGGGCGACTTCAACCGCAAGGGCAGTTCCGCCTTTGCCGGGCTCATGGGGCAGCGAATCGCATCCAAAGGCGTGACCGTGGTAGATGATGGCACGATCCCGGATCGGCGCGGCTCGATCTCGGTCGATGATGAGGGCACGCCCAGTTCGCGCACGGTTTTGATCGAGGATGGCATCCTGACCGGCTACATGCAGGACCGCCAGAACGCGCGTCTTATGGGGGTTGCCCCTACCGGGAATGGCCGTCGTCAAAGCTATGCTCACAAGCCAATGCCCCGCATGACCAACACTGTCATGCTGGGCGGGGACGCCGATCCTGCGTCTTTGGTCGCCGACATCAAGGACGGTATCTGGGCGGTCGGGTTTGGCGGTGGTCAGGTGGACATCACCAATGGCAAATTCGTCTTCTCGTGCACCGAGGCTTACCGTGTCGAAAACGGCAAAATCGGCGCACCGGTGAAAGGGGCCACGTTGATTGGCGATGGCCCGTCCGCGCTGAACCGTATTCGTGGCGTTGGCAATGACATGGCGCTGGATCCCGGCATGGGCACCTGCGGCAAGGACGGTCAATGGGTGCCCGTTGGCGTTGGCCAACCTACCGTTCTGATGGACGGCCTGACCGTGGGCGGATCGGCGGCCTAGGTTAGAATCGTGGCTCATCTGTTGGGGCGCAGGGTTAACACTGCGCCTCAAATCCTGCGCATAGATTTGGGCAATATCTGGTTGGCCCTATTGTTGCGGAAAAATATTTTCGTTATTTTTCAGAACGCTAGACATTGTCACGAGATCAAATCGCAAAAATACCGGAAAAATTTGAGGGGATTCAGAAGCTGTTAACCCCTACAGTCGTAAACCAGTTGTGCAATCAGGCGGAGCAACGGATGACCGAAGAGCAGCTTTCTTCCTATCACCCCACACTCCCACCCACCACGGAAGAGGATCGGTTTTCCTGGCTTCGTCTGTTGCGCTCTCGCAAGGTTGGTCCGGCAACGTTTCGTCGGCTGCTGCGGGAACATGGCTCAGCGCAGAATGCGCTGGCCGCGCTGCCCGAAATGGCACGCGCTGCCGGTATCGAAGGGTATGAAACGTGCCCGCCCGGCGTGATTGAGGCGGAACTCAAGGCCGCAAAAGCTGCCAAAGCGCAGCTTTTGTGCCTTGGGTCCGCCGATTTTCCTGACGCTTTGAACGATCTTAACGATGCCCCGCCGATGCTGTGGGCCATCGGCGACGTGTCGATCTTTCACCACCCTACGGTGGCGATGGTTGGCGCGCGCAATTGCTCGTCACTCGGCGCGCGGATGGCGCGGGGGCTGGCGACGGATCTTGGCAAACAGGGACATGTCATCGTCTCGGGCCTGGCACGCGGGATCGACACCGCAGCGCATATGGCCGCGTTGGACACAGGTACTGTTGCTGTGATGGCCGGTGGCGTAGATGTGATCTATCCCGCCGAGAATACTGATCTCGCTCATAAAATCGCCGAATCCGGGTTGCGTGTATCGGAACAGCCCATGGGCGTGACACCGCAAGCCCGGCATTTTCCGCGCCGCAACCGGATCATATCGGGGCTGGCGCAGGCGGTTGTCGTGGTCGAGGCCGCCGCCAAATCCGGCAGCCTGATCACTGCGCGGGATGCACTGGATCAGGGACGTGAAGTTCTGGCCGTTCCCGGCCATCCCTTTGATGCCCGCGCCGCAGGATGCAACCTGTTGATCCGCGACGGGGCGACTTTGGTGCGTTCGGCAGAAGACGTGATCGAAGCCCTGCCCCAACACGACCTGTTCACAGCTACTCGATCGCAGGAAACCTCAACAATCACAAAGCCCACCCCGCCTGCCACGTTGCACCAGGCGATTCTGACCCGCCTCGGTCCCTCACCAATTGCCGAGGATCAGTTGATCCGTGACATCGCCGCCTCCGCTGGCGAAATCGGCCCTGCACTTGTGGATCTTGAGCTGGAAGGGCGTATCCAACGTCAACCGGGCGGGTTGCTGTCTCTTTCGGCTTAAAGGCCTGATTTTCGCCTGTATCGCTTTGAAATCACCTCTAAATTCCAATGAGCAAAGGAACGCATTGACAATTCGCTCTTGCCCTACACATTTTGCACCATCATAGAAGGCGCCAAATTCGTCGAGCGAGGTTTTCCCCTAAATGCCTGTAGTTGTTGTAGAATCCCCTGCCAAGGCCAAAACGATCAACAAATACCTTGGCCCCGACTACACGGTTCTGGCGTCTTATGGCCATGTGCGCGACCTGCCACCCAAGGACGGATCGGTCGATCCCGAACATGAATTCGAGATGAAATGGGAAGTCGGCACCGACAGCCGCAAGCATGTCAAAGCCATCGCCGACGCCTTGAAAGAAGACAACGCCCTCATCCTCGCCACTGACCCCGATCGCGAGGGCGAGGCGATCAGCTGGCACCTGCAAGAGGCGCTGACCAAGCGCCGCTCGATCAAGAAGGACACGCCCGTCAGCCGCGTGACCTTCAACGCCATCACCAAGGACGCCGTGACCGAGGCGATGCAGAACCCACGTCAGGTCGATATGCCTCTCGTAGAAGCCTATCTGGCCCGCCGCGCGCTGGACTATCTGGTGGGGTTCAACTTGTCCCCCGTCCTGTGGCGCAAGCTGCCCGGGGCGAAGTCGGCAGGCCGCGTGCAATCGGTCTGTCTGCGCCTGATCGTCGAGCGCGAGATGGAGATAGAGGCATTCAAGCCGGTCGAATACTGGTCGGTCAAAGCGCTGTTCGAGACCCCGCGCGGCCAAACTTATGAGGCGCGTCTGGTCACTCTGGCTGGAAACAAGCTGGACAAGCACGACCTGAAAAACACCACGCAGGCAGAACTGGCTGTGCAGGCGATCACCAGCCGCGCACTCAGCGTTACCTCCGTCGAGGCGAAGCCTGCGGCGCGCAACCCGTCGGCCCCGTTCATGACCTCGACCCTGCAGCAGGAGGCCAGCCGCAAGTTCGGCATGGGCGCGCGCCATGCAATGCAGGTGGCGCAGCGACTGTATGAGGCGGGCTACATCACCTATATGCGGACCGACGGTATCGACATGGCCCCCGAGGCCGTGGCCGCCACTCGCGATGCCATCTCTGACCGCTATGGCAAGGAATACGTGCCGGACAGCCCGCGCATCTACAAGAACAAGGCCAAAAACGCGCAGGAGGCCCACGAGTGTATCCGTCCCACGGATATGTCGCGCGATGCCAGCGACCTGAAGATCACGGATGAGGATCAGCGCAAGCTGTATGACCTGATCTGGAAGCGCACGATTGCCTGTCAGATGGCCGCGGCACGGCTGGAACGCACCACGGTCGAGATCGGCAGCGATGACGGCCAAGTCGGTTTGCGTGCCACCGGTCAGGTGGTCATGTTCGACGGCTTCATGCGCGTCTATGAAGAAGGCCGCGACGACGTTGCCGATGACGACGATAAACGCCTGCCGCAGATCATGCAGGGCGATCCGGCGCGGTTCGCCAAGACCTCGCTTAAGGATCAGTTCTCGAAAGCCGAGGACAAGGCCGCAGTTCTGTCCGACAATGAGGCCGTTCTGGCCCTGCAACACCATACCCAACCACCCCCACGCTATACCGAGGCCACGCTGGTCAAACGCATGGAAGAGCTAGGGATCGGGCGTCCATCAACCTATGCCTCGATCGTGACCACGATTCAGGACCGCGAATATGTGCGCAAGGATAAGAACCGGCTGATCCCCGAAGAAAAAGGCCGGATTGTCACGATCTTTTTGCTGAATTTCTTCCGGCAGTACGTGGGCTATGAATTCACCGCCAATCTGGAAGGCGAGTTGGACGATGTCAGCGCGGGCGACCGCGACTACAAAGACCTGTTGGGTAAATTCTGGCGCGATTTCTCGGCCGCGATTGGGGAGACGTCCGAGCTGCGGATTTCCGAAGTACTGGACAAGTTGGATGAAGCGCTGGCACCCCAGCTGTATCCGCCGCGCGAAGACGGCTCCGACCCCCGCGTTTGCCCGAAATGCGGCTTGGGGCAACTGCACTTGAAAACCTCGCGCACCGGCGGGTTTGTCGGCTGCGGCAACTACCCCGAATGCACCTATACCCGCCCCATCGCGGGCGAAGGGGCTGAGGGCGATGAACGTCTGCTGGGCGAAGATGCGGGCGATGAGATTTGGCTGAAATCCGGCCGGTTCGGGCCTTACGTCCAGCGCGGCGAGCCAAGGCCCGAGAACAAGAAACCCCCGCGTGCATCCCTCCCCCGTGGATGGAGCAAGGATGACATGGATCTGGACAAGGCGCTGACGCTGCTGTCCTTGCCCCGCCAGATCGGCGAACACCCCGAGGGCGGCATGATCAGCACGAATTTCGGACGGTTCGGGCCCTATATCATGCACCAGATGCCGGAAGAGGCGAAGCCCGTCTATGCCAACCTCAAAGACCCCAATGACGTCTTTGAAATCGGCATGAACCGCGCGGTCGAGATGTTGGCCGAAAAGCGCGCCAATCCGGGCCGTGGACGCCGGGCGGCGGCAAAACCGCTTAAGGAGTTGGGCGATCACCCCGATGGCGGCGCGATGCAGGTGTTGGACGGACGCTATGGGCCATATGTGAAGTGGGAAAAGGTCAACGCGACCATCCCCAAGGATATCAAGCCCGAGGACGTGACGCAGGAAATGGCCATCGAACTGGTCAACGAACGCGCTGCCAAGAAAGGCACCAAAAAGAAAGCTGCCCCCAAGAAGAAAGCCGCAGCGAAGAAGACGGCCAAAAAGGCGGCCTCATAGGTAGAAATACCACCACCCTGTTGGATTCGTTGACTTCCCCGTGACGTGGCGGCACAACCTGCCCATCACCATGTCATTGGGGGAGTTTTTTCATGAAAAAAGTCTATGCAAACGCGGCCGAGGCGCTGGACGGGCTGCTGCATGACGACATGTTCATCGCTGCAGGCGGATTTGGCCTCTGCGGTATTCCGGAACTGTTGCTTGAGGCCATCAAGGAGGCAGGTACGCAGAACCTGACCTTTGCGTCGAACAACGCAGGCGTCGACGATTTCGGCATCGGCATTCTGTTGCAGACCAAGCAGGTCAAGAAGATGATCAGCTCGTATGTTGGCGAAAACGCCGAATTCATGCGTCAGTACCTGGCCGGCGAACTCGAGCTAGAGTTCAACCCGCAAGGTACTCTTGCCGAACGTATGCGCGCCGGTGGCGCAGGTATCCCCGGTTTCTATACCAAGACCGGAGTTGGCACCGTGATCGCCGAAGGTAAAGAGCACAAGGACTTCAACGGCGAGACTTACATAATGGAGGAAGGCATTTTTGCCGACCTCGCGATCGTCAAAGCGTGGAAGGCCGACGACACCGGCAATCTGGTGTTCCGTAAGACTGCCCGGAACTTCAACGTGCCCGCTGCGACCTGCGGCAAGGTCTGCGTGGCCGAGGTTGAGGAAATCGTGCCTCGTGGCTCGCTGGACCCCGACGCGATCCACCTGCCCGGCATCTATGTGCATCGCATTATTCAAGGCAGCCACGAAAAGCGCATCGAACAGCGCACCACCCGCAAGAAGGAGGACGCATAATGCCCTGGGACCGCAATCAAATGGCCGCCCGCGCAGCGCAAGAGTTGGAAGACGGCATGTATGTGAACCTCGGCATCGGTATTCCGACGCTGGTGGCGAATTATGTGGGCGACAAGGACATCACTCTGCAATCCGAGAACGGAATGCTGGGCATGGGCCCCTTCCCTTTCGAGGGCGAGGAAGACCCCGACCTGATCAACGCGGGCAAGCAAACGATTACCGAGCTATCTCGTACGTCCTATTTCGACAGTGCCACGTCCTTTGGCATGATCCGGGGCGGCAAGATCGCCGCCGCTGTTCTGGGCGCGATGGAAGTCGATGAAGAAGGCGATCTGGCCAACTGGATGATCCCCGGCGTGCTGGTCAAAGGCATGGGCGGTGCGATGGATCTGGTGGCCGGTGTGGGCCGCGTGATCGTAGTGATGGATCACACCAACAAGCACGGCAAATCAAAGTTGCTGAAGAAATGCACCCTGCCTTTAACAGGCAAAAAAGTGGTGAACCGCATCATCACCAATCTGGGTGTGTTGGACGTGGTCGACGGCGGCCTCAAGATCGTCGAGATCGCCGAGGGCGTGACCGAGGACGAGATTCGTGCCGCCACCGAGTCCAATATCGTCAACTGAGTATCCAATGAAAAGGCCCGCTGGTTCAAGCGGGCCTATTTCAATTCAGCGTCTGAAACACGCAGCCGTCGGAAATGAATTGGGGTGGCGTGGAACAAAGCGCGCGGGCCACCTGAAACGCCGCTAGCACCTTGGGCACATAGTCCCGAGTCTCGGAAAACGGTGGCACCCCGGCATGTTTGCGCACCGACCCCTCGCCTGCGTTGTAGCCCGCCAGCACCAGAATCGGGTCGTTGTCGAACTCGTTCATCAGCCAGTCCAGATATTTCACACCACCCGAGATGTTCTGGCCGGGGTGAAAACTGTCCTCGACGCCAAAGCGCCTGGCAGTGGCAGGCATAAGCTGCATCAACCCCTGTGCACCTGCTGAACTGACCGCGTCAGACCGGCCAGCCGATTCCACCGAGATCACAGCCAAAACCAATGCTGGGGACACATTAGTGCCCACGGTCTGCCGCAGGATCTCAATCCCTTGCTGCTGTGCAATGGTCTGAAGGGTCTGCAGCCGAGGGGAGGCCACGTTGATTGCGATCAGCGCATTCATCGCATCTTCCAACCGGCCAGCCCGGGCCTGCGCCAATTCAGGAGATATCTTGTCCCAGAAGGCTTTGTAGGACCCAACCGGTTTGTCCGATCCGCCCGGCAAGGCCGGAGGTGCGACGCGGGTACGAGCGATTACCTCCGGCACCTCAATCTCTGCCCCGGTACTGGGCGCGGACGGAGCCGCCGCATGTTCCTGAGGTGTTATCTGCACGGTCACGCGTGGGCGCGTCCCCGGCTTTGGCGCTTTGACACGTTTATAGACACCTCTTGGCTCTTGCGTCTGCGCAAGCGCTTGAACAGGAGCCAATATCGTCGCAACCGCCAAGCTGACGCTCAGCATTACATTCCGGAGATTCATTTTGCCCGCCTCACGGATTTCTTTTGGCTGATATGAACCCGGAATCGACGGCTAAGGCCATAAAAACAACGTGAATTGGGGCAGATTCGCCTCATTTGCCGCAATTTTGCATCGCAGATTTCACATCCTCGAGCAAAAGAGAATATTTTAATTGTTTATTATCAGTGACTTACCGTGAAAGCTATCAAAAAGTTAAACTTAAGCGAAAAAATTTGGGGTTTGGCCCAATTCCTGCCACGCCTGCCCGTCAAACATAATGCCATACCGAGACGGTCGGGAGCGGACTGAGAGAGAAAGCTCTGGAAGACGCCGAGGTTTACTTAACTATTTTGATCCTTAGGAGGGACGTAACATGATCAAGTTCATCAAGAACTTCTGCAAAGACGAAGACGGCGCCGTAACAGTTGACTGGGTCGTTCTGACCGCAGCTATCGTTGGCCTGGCCGCAGTTGCTTACACTCAGATCGGCGACGGCACCGCGACTGTTTCGCGCAACGTCGGTACCGCACTTGGCACGGTTGACACTCCGTCCGACATCAACACTTCGTTTGGTACTACTCCGTAATACCACTCCTGTTGAAAACAAATTCGGTGGGGTCATGCTTAGTTAGGCTTGGCCCCATTTTTTTTAAGCGTCCTTGCCATGGTGCCACATGCTAAAAAGACTTAAACAGTTTTTGGATTGCGAAAATGGAGCAGTCACGGTCGACTGGGTTGTTTTGACCGCCGCGATTGTTGGATTCGCTTCTTTCATCGGCCTTTACATAGCGGAACCAGTAAAAGACTTGGACGCCAGAAACGGCGCCGCGGTCTCGTCTGTAGTTGTGCATGAAATAGACCTGGATTTTTCGGACAGCCCAGATTCTTAAGTTCAGTGTAGGCTTGAGTAAGCTCTGCACAAAAAAACGCAAAAACTATCGGGATTGTCCCTCTTTTCGACACAATTGACCGATACCCAAGGTCGAGCATGGCCGAAATCCAATCGGCGATTAAACGACAACAAAATGATACGAGGGGACACGAATGCGTGCAGTATTTGGACTAGTCCTGATTATAGGGGTGGCTTTGGCCGGTGGCGCTGTTTACTTGGCGCGGGACTATATCGCCCAGACTCAGGCAGAAGTGGAGCGACAGAAACGAGCGGCGGAAGAGGCTTTGGCGAATGTCAAATCCGTGCCGACTGTTGACGTTTTGGTATCAACACGCGCCCTGAAATATGGTGAGCGCATCGCCCAGGAAGATGTGCGCGTCGTGAAATGGCCCGAAGATGCGATTCCCGAAGGCACTTTTTCCGAAATGGCAGCATTTTTTCCAGAAGCAGCAAAGGGCGACCGTTTTGTACTGAGGACAATGGAAAAAGATGAAGCTTTGATGGCCGTCAAAGTGACTGAGCCGGGCGAAGCAGCAGGTCTGACCTCGCGCCTTGCCAAAGGGATGCGTGCGTTCGCAATCCGTGTCGACGTGGCCTCGGGGGTTTCGGGCTTCCTACGCCCCAGCGACAAGGTCGACGTGTATTGGACCGGCTCTCTTAGCGGTGCGATTGCCGGCAACAACGGCGAAATCACTCGTCTGATCCAGACAAATATCGAGTTGATTGCAGTCGACCAAACCGCCGGATCAGATCTGGCTGGCGCAACGATCGCGCGTACTGTTACTGTTGCGGCTACACCTGAACAGATTGCCGCCCTAGCGCAAGCGCAGAACACAGGCCGTTTGTCATTGGCTCTGGTTGGCGTACAAGATGAGACGGTCGCAAGCGCCGTCGAGGTTGACCAACGCAAGTTGTTGGGAATCAAAGAGACCGCTCCTGCGGCACCTGCAGCCGTCGAAGAAGTCTGCACGATTAAGACCCGTCGCGGCGCCGAAATCTTTGATACCGGAATCGTGACACCCTGCACAAACTAGCGCCAAATCAGCGCTTTAGGATGACAGGCCGCGCCTCTGCGCGGCTTGTTTCATTTTGGATGTTGCGAATTGTCCACATAAGGAAAATTCCAGAAACCCTTGATTATTGCAATAAATTCGTAATTCGCGCAGGGTTAACAGGCATAAGGTGCTAAACCTAAAACGAGGCGTGATCGGAGAGGCAGGTCACATGAAAATATATTCTTGGATCAGCGCAACCCTGCTGGGGTTGACGCTTGTTATCAGTTCAATCGGTGAGACCGCCTGGGCTGAAAGTCTTCGCGTGGTAAAGAAGGGAACAGCGGAAACGCTGGATGTCCCGATGAACCGCGCCATTGTTGTTGAGAGTGAGCAGCCGTTCGCCGAGCTCAGCATTGCCAACGCTGGCATCGCTGATATTTCGTCGCTTTCGGATCGCACGATCTATGTATTGGGTAAAGCGCCCGGTCTGACCACTCTGACATTGTTCGACGGTGCAGGTAACTTGCTTGCGAATGTTCGGGTCCGGGTTTCGCCGGATGTATCGGAGTTCAAAGAGCGTCTGCGTCAGATTCTTCCCAATGAGCGGATTGAAGTACGAACTGCAAATGACGGGATCGTATTGTCCGGGACAGTATCCAGTTCCGGCAAACTGGCCCGCGCATTGGAGTTGGCCGAGCGCTACGCGCCCGAACGTGTGTCCAACCTGATGTCGGTCGGTGGTGTTCAACAAGTGATGCTGAAAGTTCGCTTTGCCGAGATGAACCGGTCGGTTGCCAAAAGTCTGACCGCTTCGCTGGGCTTTGCCGGGACTGACACATCAGGTGGTTTCAACACGTTGAACAACCTTCCGGCTCTGACGAATGCGTTGAACAATAACATTCCAGTCGTTCAGACCAATACCGGCGCAATCCTCTTTGGATTTGGCGCAGGGTCTACTCAGGTTCGCCTGCTGCTTGAAGCGTTGGAATCCAAAGGCCTGGCCCGCAGCCTGGCAGAACCGAATCTCTCGGCCCTGTCCGGTCAGGAAGCCACCTTCCTTGCCGGTGGTGAGGTCCCGATTCCTGTGCCACAGGACGATGGCGTCATCGCGATCGAATATCGCGCCTTCGGCGTAGAGATGGACTTTATCCCCCGCGTTCTGGATGACGGCATTATTAATCTTGAAATGGCGGCCTCTGTGTCGGCCATTGACGGAAACTCGGACTTCACAATCCAGGGTGACAATGTTCCCACCTTCATCGTTCGCCAAACCAGCACAACTGTTGAACTGCGCGATGGTGAGAGCTTCGCAATCGCTGGGCTGATTCAGGATGACTTTACCGACATCAACAGCCAGGTTCCCTGGATCGGCGATGTGCCGGTTTTGGGTGCCCTGTTCCGCAGCGCGGAATACCAGCGTGCGCAAAGTGAGTTGGTCATCATTGTGACGGCACACCTGGTGTCGCCCACACGTGGCGAAGCTTTGGCATTGCCGACAGATCGGGTCAAACCGCCCAGCGAATTTGATCTGTTTATCAATGGCCGTGTCGCACGAACCGAACCCGCCGGAGCCGGCGCGGCTTCTGAGGTCGCCAAGCAGGACTTCGGTAGCTCTTACGGCTACGTCCTGGATTGATAGGAGGATAGGACCAATGCAAAAGTGGATAATCGCACTGGGTCTTTCGGTCTCTGTCACCGCGTGTACGCGAGAGGCCGGATATGAAATCGACCAAGGCGCATTCGGAAATGCGACACTGCACAACACGCGTGTCCTGAACGGCGACCTGAGCTACGCTCAAATTCTGGGTCAGAGATTCGCCGCCGAGGTGCCGACGCAGATCAACTTTGCCTTCGACAGCGCACAGCTGGATGAATCGGCACGGCGGATTCTGTTGCGGCAAGCGGCTTGGATCAAACAATTCCCAGAAGCGCGGTTCCGCGTCTATGGGCACACTGATGCGGTCGGCTCTCAGGCTTATAACCAGGCCTTGGGTCAACGCCGGGCGAACGCCGCAGTGGCATTCCTGACCCAACAGGGCATTTCACGCTCTCGTCTTGAAGCTGTTGCATCCTTCGGCAAGACGCGTCCGTTGATCGACACCCCGAACCGGGATCGCCGCAACCGCCGGACAGTGACCGAGGTTTCCGGCTTTGTGGACGGCAACCCGTTGATTCTGGACGGAAAATACGCCGAGGTGATCTACCGCGAGTATATCGGCAGCGCGACCTATGCCAACCAATTGCGCTCTGAAACCGCTCTCGGCACCATCACCGGCAACGAATAAAACAATAAACTTGAATTGGGCGACATCGTCGCCCAATTCCCTACAATTGGTTCTTTTGCGCCTAAATCTTGCCTAAGTTCCAAGCCACATTTTCAACAATTGGGTGAAGTCGGCCGTAAAAGGCCGCAGCAGGGCAACAGCCAGCCTGATCGAACGATTGCGTTCGCCGGGATGGCTGCCCTCATGATGAGGATTGGGTTAATGACAAGCGCAACGACGCAAGATGACAACACCGCCATTCTGGCCTGCACGATCAGCAGAGATGTCCAGAATTTCGACTTGCTCATCGAAGATATGGAAGCCGCTCTGGGTGAGCGCTGGGGCGATCTGGGATTTGCGGAAGCACTTGCTTTCTTTGGACAGCCCGAGGCGGACAACCTGGAATTCGTCGCTCTTGCCATCGACGGCGAAGACGAGGACAACCTGACCCAGATGGGCGAGATCATCTCGCGCGCTAAAGAAAAGAAAATCAAAGTCGTCCTTATTGCCGAAGATGTGACTCCGGCATCGCTGCATCAGTTGCTGCGCAAGGGCGCGGACGAATTTGTTCCCTACCCTCTTCCCGAAGGCGAACTGCAAGAAGCAATCGCGCGCATGAATCAGCCTGACCCCGTCGTTGTCGCACAACAAGCTGCGGTTCAGCTGACGCAGGGCGAGTCGAAAGAAGGTGCTTTGTTCGTTGTGCATGGGCTGGCTGGCGGCGTCGGATCGACGACAATGGCCGTCAACCTTGCCTGGGAATTGGCAACCGCATCGGACAAGGAAACCCCGAAGGTCTGCCTGTTGGATCTGGATTTGCAGTTTGGCACCGTGTCGACCTATCTGGACCTGCCGCGTCGAGAAACGGTGTTCGAGATGCTGTCAGACACGGATTCGATGGATGACGATGTCTTCTCGCAAGCGCTGCAAAGCTACGAAGACAAGATGCAGGTTCTAACGGCCCCTTCGGACATGGTTCCGCTGGATCTGATCACTCCCGAAGACATCCAGCGCGTGATTGATACCGCGCGCAAGCACTTTGACTATGTGATCGTCGATATGCCGAGCACGCTGGTGCAGTGGTCGGAAACCGTTCTTCAGGCCGCGCATGTATATTTCGCCCTGATCGAGCTGGATATGCGCTCGGCCCAAAACGCTCTGCGCCTCAAGCGCGCGTTGCAGGCCGAGGAACTGCCCTTCAACAAGCTACGGTTTGCCCTGAACCGGGCCCCGAAATTCACTGATCTAAACGGTAAAAGCCGCGTGAAACGTATGGGCGAAAGCCTGGGTATTTCGATTGATCTGCAACTACCCGACGGCGGCAAGCCGGTGATGCAAAGCGGCGATCACGGTCTACCGCTGGCCAATTCGGCAGCAAAGAACCCATTGCGCAAGGAAATCGCAAAACTGGCAAAGTCACTTCACACCCTTGGCAGCAGCAGCGCCGAGGCCGCGTAACATCATCCCAAAGGGGGATCCGACGTGTTTTCAAGATACAAGAAACAGCCCGCCGGACAGCCGGTCGAAGCAATCAAGGCGCAAGCCGCGACACCTGCCCCGGCGCCGGAAAAAGCAGCTTCGGCGACTGCGGTCGCGCGGCGTCCGCTCAAGAAAAAAACCGCCGAGCCGGTCGCAAGTGACAAGGAACGCAAGCGTAAGGAGCGGTTGGGCGAGATCAAGATCGAGTTGCATCGTGAACTGCTTGAGAACCTGAACCTGGCGGCCCTTGAGAATGCGGGCGAAGCCGAACTGCGGGCCGAGATCAGCTCGATCGCCAGCGAGGTTCTGGAAGACAAGAACATCGTGCTCAACCGCGATGACCGTTCGCAACTGAACAAAGAACTATATGACGAAGTCACCGGGCTTGGGCCGCTGGAAACGCTGCTTCAGGACGATACCGTAAACGATATTCTGGTAAACGGCCCGCAACAGATTTTCGTGGAACGTCATGGTAAGCTGGAAATCAGCGACATCACGTTCAAAGATGAAAAGCACCTGATGCGGATCATCGACAAGATCGTGTCCGCCGTGGGTCGTCGTGTGGATGAATCCAACCCGTATGTTGACGCCCGTCTGGCCGATGGTTCGCGTTTCAACGCTATGGTGCCGCCAATTGCGGTGGATGGCTCGCTTGTGTCCATTCGTAAGTTCAAAAAGGACAAGCTGGGCATTGACGACCTGGTCAATTTCGGCGCGTTCACCGAAGAAATGGCCGCCTATTTGCAAGCCGCCGTGTCGACCCGGCTGAACGTGATCGTCTCGGGAGGTACCGGTTCGGGTAAAACGACCACGCTGAACGCCCTGTCCAGCTTTATCGATGACGCCGAGCGTATCCTGACCATCGAGGATACGGCGGAACTTCAGCTGCAACAGACCCATGTGGGCCGGATGGAAAGCCGTCCACCAAACGTGGAAGGCAAAGGCGAAGTCAGCCCGCGCGACTGTCTGAAGAACGCCCTGCGTATGCGCCCTGACCGCATCATCGTGGGTGAAACGCGTGGCGCCGAGGTGATCGACATGTTGCAGGCTATGAACACTGGCCACGATGGTTCGATGACGACAATCCACGCCAACTCGGCCCGTGATGGGATTTCGCGTCTGGAAAACATGATTGCGATGGCCGGGATCGAAATGCCGATCAAGGCGGTCCGCAGCCAGATCTCAAGCGCTGTGAACCTGATCGTGCAAGCCAGCCGCTTGCAGGATGGCTCGCGCCGAATGACCTCGATCACTGAGATCACAGGCATGGAAGGTGACGTCATTTCGATGCAAGAAATTTTTAGATTTCAACGTGTTGGATTGACGCCTGAGAACAAAATCATCGGTCATTTCACCGCCACCGGTGTACGTAGCCACTATTCGGAACGGTTCCGTCTGTGGGGCTTTGACCTGCCCCCAGCGATCTACGAACCGACGACAATGTAAGGAGTTCCCATTATGCAACTGCCAGTCGAGGCCCTTATTTACGTCGTCATTTTCGTCGCCGTATTGGCACTGGTCGAAGGGATCTATCTGGTCGCCTTCGGCAAATCCATCAGCTTAAACAGCCGCGTCAATCGACGTCTGGACATGCTCGATAAAGGTGTCGGGCGCGAACAGGTTCTGGAACAGCTGCGCAAGGAAATGCAGCAGCACATGAAATCCCAGAGCATCCCGCTCTATTCGCTTCTGGCCGACAAAGCGCAGAAGGCGGCGATTGCGTTTTCGCCGCGGCAACTGATCATGATCATGGTCCTGGTGTCGGGCTTTGCCTTCATGGGGTTGAGCATCGGAACCGCAACAGATGTGGTCCTGCGTATTGCGCTCTCAATCGCTATCGGCGTTGGAGGCGTGTATGCGTGGGTGAATCACAAGGCCGGCAAGCGCATGGCCATGCTGGAAGAACAATTGCCAGATGCTGTGGAACTGATGGTGCGTTCGCTTCGGGTCGGTAACCCGTTCGTATCCACCATCCAGATTGTGGCGAACGAGGTTCAGGATCCACTTGCAACCGAGTTTGGCGTGATTGCGGACGAATGTGCCTATGGCCGCGACGTAGGCGAGGCCCTGAAGGATCTGGCCGAGCGGCTCGACATGCAGGATCTGCGCTTTCTGTCCGTTGCCGTCGGCATTCAGCAACAATCCGGGGGTAACCTGGCCGAGGTTCTTGCTGGTTTGGCGCTTGTCATTCGATCGCGGTTCCGTCTGTTCCGTCGTGTAAAAGCCATCACGGCCGAGGCGAAATGGTCCGGTAAGTTCCTGTCCGGCTTCCCCGTCTTTTGCCTGGTCTTCATTCTGGTGAAAGACCCTGGATACTATGACGAGGTTCTGGACCATCCCTGGTTTATCCCGGCATGCTTCTTTGTTGGCATCATGCTCACGGTGAACCTAATCGTCATGCGCATTCTCACAAACATTAAGGTCTGAGGAGGACCCCATGGAATTCCTGACCCATATCAATAACTTGATCACAGAACATCTCGGCGAATTCGGCCCGTTGATCATCGTGGGCGCGCTGGGGGTACTAATGATCCTTGTCGCAATTCCGTTGATGATGAATCAGCGTGAAGATCCGCTGAAAAAGTTGCAGCGTTCGCAAGCGGCACCGAAGAAGAGCAAGAAGGACAAGCGCGACAAACTGCGCACCGCAGGCCGCAACGAACAGCTTGAAAAGTTTTCGAGCTTTCTGGAGCCGAAAAATGAAGAAGAACTCTCTGCAATGCAGCTCAAACTGCGTCAGGCGGGGTATCAGTCCAAGGACGCCGTTCGCTTCTTCCACTTTGCGCAATTCGCTCTGGGCATCGTCGGCCTACTGATCGGTATGTCTTTGGTAACCGTTTTTGCCGGAGACCAGGAGTTCACCTCGCAACAGATGATCATTCGCGTTTTGATCCCTGCGGCCGCTCTCTACTTCCTGCCCCGCTATTGGATCACCAGACGCGTCGCCGAGCGGCAGGGTGCCATTGAAGCCGGCTTCCCTGACACGTTAGACTTGATGCTGGTTTGTGTTGAGGCCGGCCAATCATTGGACCAGGCCATCGTCCGGGTCGCGTCCGAAATGAAAGCCTCCTACCCTGACATCGCGCAGGAGTTCGAGGTCGTCGCCTACGAGCTGAAGGCTGGTAAGGACAAAGACACTGTTCTGCGTGACTTTGGGACGCGATGCGGGGTGCAGGACGTCAACTCGTTCGTGACAGTGATGATCCAGTCGGCCACTTTCGGGACGTCGATCGCAGACGCTCTGCGGGTTTATGCCAGCGAAATGCGTGACAAACGTGTTATGCGGGCCGAAGAGGCCGCTAACAAGTTGCCAACCAAAATGACACTTGCCACAATGATTTTGACGGTGCCGCCGTTGCTGGTCATTTTGGTCGGTCCTTCGGCAAAAGCTATCTCGGATTTCGCAAACACTGGCAGTGGTTAAAAAAACCGATGAAAAACATAAACAGGGGCGTCTCAAACAGGGTGCGCCGCATGCTGCAGGCCATCATGGTTTTTACCATGGTGGCCTCTTGCACGGAAACGACACAGAGTGACAACCTCACCCCGCCTAGTTTTGATCCAGATGGCGAGGCCGAGGATCCGTTGGTGGTCGCCAATCGCCTGCTGGTATCGGGTGAATATGATCTTGCCTTGGATTCCTTTGCCCGTGCCGCTCTGGATCAGGGTATGACCTCCGAAATCCTGACCGGTATGGGCACTGCAAATCTGGGTCTGAAGCAGTTGAAGCCGGCTGAAACCCTGTTGCGCCGCGCGGTCGAGGAGGACCCTGAATGGTCCGTTGCCTGGAACAATCTGGGCGTTTTGCTGATCGAAAAAGGCGAATATCCTGAGGCCGCTCAGGTCTTTCGGCGCGCCTTCGCGTTGGACAATGGCGAAAGTGACGCAATTCTGGACAATCTGCGCTTAGCTCTCGCAAAAATGGAAAATCCTGTTAATACTACTCCAGAAGAACAAGAATACACACTGGAGCAGCAAGGCGACGGGCAATTCACGCTTCGCAAGCTCCCGGAACCAGAGCCTGAGCAGTAAGGGACGCAAAAATGCGCCAACAATTCTTGATTCCGTCGATGGTTTTGTGTGGGTTGATCCTGTCGGCCTGCGAAAAAGAAACCGAAGAGGAAAAGGTCGAAAAGACGTTTCAGGAAGTAAACGTCATCGACGAGACCAATTTGAACGATGTCCTGCTGACCGCCGCAGACCCGAACGAGGCCGTGACCTATTTCCAGGGCGCAGCCGCAAAGAACCCCGGTCGGATTGATTTGCAGCGCGGTCTGGCCATTTCACTGTCTCGCGCGAAACGCACCACCGAGGCGACGGCCGCCTGGAAAAAGGTCACCACCATGAAAGGGTCCGGCAACGTGGACCGTGTGGAGTATGCGGACGCGTTGGTCCGGTCGGGCGATTGGAAGCAGGCCAAGACGGTGCTGGACGGTATTTCGCCAACCTATGAGACATTCAAACGGTATCGCCTCGAGGCGGTTGTCGCGGATTCTCAAAAAGATTGGAACCGCGCGGACCATTTTTATGAAACCGCTGTCGGTTTGACGACCCGTCCCGGAAGCGTGATGAACAATTGGGGCTATTCCAAACTGTCGCGCGGCGATTACGAAGACGCAGAGCGTCTGTTCGCTGAAGCAATTCGTCAGGACCGGACCCTCTTTACCGCCAAGAACAATCTGGTTCTGGCGCGTGCGGCTCAGGGAAACTATGCGATGCCGGTTGTCCCGATGACGCAGGTTGAACGCGCTATGTTGCTGAACACAATGGGGATTTCCGCAGTCAAACAAGGCGATGTTGCCACTGCGAAGAACCTGTTCCGGGAAGCGATTTCCACGCACCCGCAGCACTACGAGGAAGCGGTTCGTTCGCTCCGTGCGCTCGAGGAAGCCTGATTGATGCACATCCCAGCAGAGGCCGCGGCCTGGTTTTTGCCGTTCGTCCTGCCGATCTGTTTTTATGTTGCTTTCACCGACATGCGCGAGATGCTGATCAAGAACCACGCTGTGGTAGCGTTGTTTGGCGTCTTTGTGGTGATCGGTCTGTTTCTACTGCCTCCTTGGTCAATGGAGTGGACGCAGGGGCGGCTGGGGCCAATTGCGATTTCCCTTCCACCTTATATCTGGCAACTTCTGCACGCGCTCGTCTTTCTGGTTTTGGGCATCCTGTTTAATGTCGCCGGGGTCATGGGCGCGGGGGACGCCAAGTTCATTGCGGCGGCTTCTCCGTTTGTGTGGACCGCCGATTTTCGTGCGGTGATCCTGATTTTGATGGCAACTACATTGGCGGCATTTGCCACGCATCGGTTGGCCAAGGCGACCCCCTTAAGGGCCATCGCACCCGAATGGGAAAGCTGGAACAGGGGCAAGCAATTTCCCATGGGATTTGCGCTTGGCGGTAGCCTCGCCCTTTATCTGATACTGGGAACTGTTTACGGCTCGTAAACTATCATTAACCCGCCTTGTCGATGCCTTGGTACTGCCACAAAGCAAGGCCAGTTTTTCTACCAAGCGGCCCCGTGGGGGCTTTTGGCGTGAATACTGGATAGACGGGCGACGCTCATGAATATGCAGACAACCTCGGTCATGGCCCCTCCTGCCCCCAAAGGGCTGGGTGAAATGCGGCTTCCGATCGTGATGATGCGGGACATTCTGTTGAAAACGATGTTCCGCAAGAACGTAGACACCGTTTCGGAAGTGGCCGAAGCGATTTGCCTGCCCGGTGCGGTAACACAGGAATTGATCGATATCTCACGCGAACAAAAATTGCTTGAGGCGACAGGTACGCTGAACGCCAATAGCGGCAATGAGATGGGTTACCAGTTGACCGATGCCGGTAAGGCGCGGGCGCTGGATGCGCTTAGCCAGTCGGAATACTTTGGCGCGATGCCGGTTCCGCTGGACGTGTACCGCGAACAGGTCAAGCGCCAGTCGATCCGCAATATTCAGGTGACACGCGATCAGCTAACCGGTGCTATGGGCCATCTGGTTCTGCCCGACAGCCTGTTGGATCACCTTGGACCTGCGGTCAGCGCGGGTCGCTCGATCCTGATGTATGGACCGCCCGGCAATGGTAAATCCTCGATTTCGAACGGGATTCGCGATGCGTTGGGGGACAGCGTGTATGTTCCCCGCGCCATCGAATATGCCGGTCAAGTGATCACCGTTTATGACCCGATCGTACACACGGCGATCGAACAAGAGGCTGACGACCCCAACAGCCTGCGCCGCCGCAAACGGTTCGACACCCGCTATGTGCAGTGCGAGCGTCCGACCGTTGTGACCGGTGGTGAATTGTCGCTCAGCATGCTGGACTTAGTCTACAACCCCACCGCGCGGACCTATCAGGCCCCGCTGCAGCTGAAATCGACCGGCGGCATCTTTATCGTGGACGACCTTGGCCGTCAGGCCGAGCCACCCCAGGCATTGATCAACCGCTGGATTGTTCCGCTGGAAGAAAGCAAGGATATCCTTGGTCTGCAATCGGGCGAGAAATTCGAGGTGCCTTTTGACACGCTGGTGATCTTTTCGACCAACTTCCACCCGAATGAGATTTTCGACCAAGCGGCCTTGCGCCGGATCTTCTTTAAGATCAAGATCGACGGTCCTAACCAGGAAAACTTCCTGAAAATTTTCGCCATGGTCGCCCGCAAACGCGGCATGCCACTGGATGAAGCGGCTTTGGTGCATCTGTTGAAGGTCAAATACCCGACCATCAACAATATCTACGCCAATTATCAGCCGATCTTCCTGATCGACCAGATGATCTCGATCTGCGAATTCGAAGGCATCCCCTATCAGATGAGCCCCGACCTGATCGACCGCGCCTGGGCCAACATGTTCGTCAAAGAAGAAAAGATCGTTCACTAACCCCTGCCATTCTGACGCCGGGCGGGCCATCATACGGCCATGACGCCGATTCCCGCCCGGATCACCGACTGGTTCACGACCAAAGGCTGGTCGATCCATCCCCACCAACTAGATATGTTCGACCGGGCCATGGACCCGGCAACGTTGCTGATCGCGCCCACGGGTGGCGGCAAGACGATGGCCGGGTTTCTGCCGACATTGGCCGAACTGTCCGAAAGTGCTCCAGAGGGTCTGCATACGATCTATGTCTCGCCGCTCAAGGCGCTGGCGGCGGATATCCGGCGCAACCTGCGGGGCCCAGCGGATGAGATCGGCCTGCCCATCCGCATCGAGGACCGCACAGGTGACACTTCGGCCACGCAGAAGAAACGCCAACGGGTGGACCCTCCGCATATCCTACTAACCACGCCGGAAAGCCTGGCTCTGTTGACCTCATACGAAGACGCGCAACGCATGTTTCACGGGGTACAGCGTGTGATCGTTGATGAGATTCACGCGCTGGCCGAAAGCAAGCGGGGAGATCAGTTGATGCTGGCGCTGGCGCGGCTGCAAACACTCGGCCCGACTATGCGGCGTGTGGGGCTATCTGCTACGGTCGAGGACCCGGACTCCATCGCCCGGTTTCTGGCCCGGCACCCCGACCCCTGCCAAATCGTACAGGCCGACCCCGGACCAGACCCCGACATTCAGATGCTTGAAACCCAGGAGCTGCCGCCGTGGTCCGGCGGCGGGGCCGCCTATGCCATTCCTGCGGTTCTGAAACAGATCAAAGAGCACAAAACAACGCTGATCTTTCACAATACCCGCGCGCAGGCCGAGGTTTTCTTTCATAACCTGTGGCTCGCCAATGAAGACGCCCTGCCCATTGGCATCCACCACGGCAGTCTGGATCGGCAACAGCGTGAACGGGTCGAGGCCGCAATGGTGCGGGGCGATTTGCGCGCGATTGTGTGTACCGGTTCGTTGGATCTGGGCATCGACTGGGGCGACGTGGACCTTGTGATCCAGATCGGTGCGCCCAAGAATGTCAAACGTCTGGTTCAGCGGATCGGGCGCGCCAATCACCGCTACAACGCGCCCTCGAAGGCTCTGCTGGTGCCCGCAAACCGGTTCGAGGTGGTGGAATGCGTCGCAGCACTCGAAGCTGCACGAGCCCATGATTTGGACGGGGAACCGCGCGGCGCAGGACCTCGCGATGTGCTGTGTCAGCATATCCTGATCGCGGCGGCGGCAGGCCCGTTTGATGCGGATGCGCTTTATTCGGAAATGGTGGCCGCCGGACCGTTCGCCGATCTGTCCCGCCTGCAATTCAATGATTGTCTGGAGTTCTGCGCCACCGGAGGATACGCCCTGCGCGCTTATGACCGTTGGCAGCGGCTGCAACGACGCCCCGATGGCATGTGGCAGTTGCGCGATCCACGCGCGGCGCAGCGCATCCGTATGAACTTGGGAACTATTCAGGACACCGACACGCTGAAAGTTCGGCTGAAACGCAATCGCGGCGGCAAACCGCTGGGCGAGGTTGAAGAGGCCTTTGCCGCCACGCTCACCCCCGGTGACACGTTTCTGATCGGCGGTCAGATCGTGCGTTACGAAGGCCTGCGCGACATGACGGTTGAGGTCAGCCGACGCGCGGATCGCAAGCCAAAAGTCGCTGTGTTCTCGGGCACGAAGTTTGCCACCTCGACGCAGCTTAGCGACCGTATTCTGCGTATGTTTGCCCAACCGGACTGGCCACAACTGCCCTCGCACACGGCGGACTGGCTAGCCCTGCAACGGCAGGTTTCACGCCTTCCCAGCCGTGAGCGTCTACTGATCGAAAGCTTCCCCTCGGACGGGCGCGAACATCTGTGTGTTTACGGGTTTGCCGGGCGCAATGCGCAGCAAACGCTGGGTTTGTTGCTGACCAAACGGATGGAGGAAACCGGCCTTGCGCCGCTGGGGTTTGTCGCCACCGACTATGCCACCCTGATCTGGGGGTTGGACGCCGTCACCGACCCGCGCCCCCTGTTTCAGGCCGAGACGCTGCGCGATGGAGTGGACACGTGGCTGGCGGGCAATGCCGTGATGAAACGCACCTTCCGCAGCTCGGCGACCATTGCGGGACTGATCGAGCGCAACACCGGCGGGCAGCGCAAAAGCGGGCGGCAGGCGACGTTTTCCTCAGACATTCTGTATGACACGTTGCTAAAATACGACCCCGACCACCTGCTGATGCAGATCACCCGCGAAGAGGCGATGCGCGGTCTGGTCGACTTTGGCCGGATCGAGGACATGATTGCACGGATCGGCAACCGCATCGACCTGTTGCGGTTGGATAGCGTCTCACCGCTGGCCGCGCCCCTGTTTCTCGAGGTCGGCAAAGTCCCCGTCAAGGGCGCTGCCGAGGAGCGGCTTTTAGCCGAAGAAAGCGCGCGGCTGTTGCAAGAAGCAGGGTTGGCACCATAGCGAATCCGCTTGCAGCGCCGCAGAAAACCCGCAAAGAACGTATCATGAACGATCTGACATTCACCTTTGCGGGGCATACGCTGCGCGCTTTGGGGAGCGGGGCGCTTTGGTGGCCCGAACAAAGCCTGCTTTGCGTGTCTGACCTGCATCTGGGCAAGTCAGAGCGTCTGGCGCGCCGATCCGGCCTGACTTTACCGCCCTATGAAAACCGGGACACCTTGGCGCGGCTTTCCTCGGACATCGCCCACACGCAGGCCGATACGGTAATTTGCTTAGGAGACAGCTTTGACGACCTGGACTCGACGCAGGGCCTGAACGAAGCCGAAAGATTGCAGATCGCAGCCTCGCAAGCCGGTCGCCGCTGGATTTGGATCGAAGGCAATCACGACCCCGGACCGGTCGATCTGGGCGGCGCGCATCTGGCCGAGCATTCAGTTTCGGGCCTGACCTTCCGCCATATCGCGCACCCTGACGGAAAGACCGAAATCTCGGGCCACTACCATCCCAAGGTGCGGCTAAAACTACGAGGACGGTCAATCTCGCGCCCCGCATTTCTGCTGGACAAACGCCGCCTGATCCTGCCCGCCTATGGCACCTATACCGGCGGTCTTCGCAGCACACAGGCTGCTGTGTCCGAACTAATGGGGGTTGACGCAATGGCCATTTTGATCGGGACACACCCCCAAATGGTCCCTATGCCGAGATAGCGAATTCAGACAATCCCTTGCTCTTCCAGCATGGGCTTGTACTTGCGGCTGATCGGAACCAGGTCGCCATTTTCAAGGCGCAGAAACGTCTTGCCACCATGTTTTTCGACACCAGCAATGGCGCTGCCAACTACCCAATGCGACCGATGGGTACAATACCCAAGGACAGGCTCCATCTCGTCAATCGCATCTGAAAGCCGTGACCGGATGGTAAATGTACCCTCTGATGTCACGACATCCACGGAATGGTCCCGCACCGCCAATCGGTGGATCTGTCCAGAAAACCCCTTAGGCAAGCGTCGTGTCAGACGGGGTTGAACAGCAATCTTTTCCGGCGCTTCGGGCATGGGGCTGCGCGTCATCAAAAGCCCGGTCGCGAACAAAGCCCCATAAGAGGCAACCGGCAAAAATCCGGGCGACTGAGCTCCCTGCGCGGCGAAGAGCAGCCAGACCATCACCCATAAGCAGGGAAGGAACAGCACCAATATTACCGGAATTACCGCCAGATCACGCCGCGACAATTCTAACTTTCTGAACCAGTTGCAGCTGATCCTCCGCGCAGCCCATGTTGCCGCGATGGCCAAAGCCGTGACACCGGACCAGAACACCAGACGCGACAGGAATGGCAGGCTTAGTTCAGGGAAAGGTTGGAGCGCAAAAGCCAACAAAGGCAGAAAAACGAAACCCGCGATCACTCGGCGCAAAGTAAACTCGGCCAGAATTGAGTTCAGTATGGTCTTCATATTGGCTCTGCAAATCCCCCCGGCCCCGGCCAATCCATCGACCTAGGTCGTAACCAGCTGGGATTACTGATTTATCACCGTTTCCTTCCACGAAAAAGCCTGACCGTGCAAATTTAATATTTCCACAATGAATCGCGAAAGAGGCCGAAGAGTCGATGAACTCCACGGCCTTTTCTATTCGCCCTAAGTAAAAATTCAGGTCAAGCCGTCAGCCCCTCGGGCTCGGGCAGGCCATTCGCGCGGCAGCACGCTGTCAGAGTGTTGGCCAGCAGGCAGGCGATGGTCATCGGACCTACGCCACCCGGAACCGGCGTGATCGCGCCTGCGCGCTCAGCGGCGCTGGCGTAGTCGACGTCTCCGACCAGCTTGTTCTTGCCGTCACGCTCAATGCGGTTGATGCCCACGTCGATGACAGTCGCACCTTCCTTGATCCAGTCGCCCGGCACCATTTCGGGGCGGCCCACAGCGGCGACAACGATGTCGGCGCGGCGCACGACGTCCGGCAGGTCTTTGGTGCGGCTATGCGCGATGGTCACGGTGCAGCTATCGCCCAGCAGCAGTTGCGCCATCGGCTTACCCACGATGTTCGAACGACCGATCACAACAGCGTCCATACCCGACAGAGAGCCGTGGTGGTCGCGCAGCATCATCAGACAGCCCAGCGGCGTGCAAGGCACCATCGACTTCTGGCCGGTGCCCAACAGACCCACGTTCGAGATGTGGAAGCCATCCACATCCTTGGCCGGGTCGATCGAGTTGATCACCAGATCTTCGTTCAGGTGCTTGGGCAGCGGCAGCTGCACCAGAATGCCGTGCACGGCCGGATCGTTGTTTAGCTTGTCGATCAGTGCCAGCAGGTCTTCTTCCGAGGTCTCGGCGTCCAGCTTGTGCTCGTACGAGTTCATGCCGACCTCGACGGTCTGCTTGCCCTTTGAGCGGACATAAACCTGGCTGGCCGGATCCTCGCCCACCAGAACCACGGCCAGACCGGGCGTGATACCGTTTTCCTCTTTCAACTTTGCAACCTGATCAGCCACTTGTGCACGCACATTCGCTGCAAAGGCCTTACCGTCGATAACCTGGGCTACCATCCTGTGATCCCTTCTTTCCAAAAACGGATCGGGCGCAAAGCGCCCGGTCATTCATTCCGGCCCAAGAACGCGCTCCTCACGCGCAATCGACCAGTCAATCAAAATGCGCCACAACTGCTCGGCCAGATCAGGATCCATACCCAACGCATCCGAGCTGTCGCGTACCCGCTGCACCACTTCTTCAACACGATCCGGGATACGGGCTGGCAGCCCTTCGGCCGGTTTAAGCTGCGTGGCGCGGTCGATGTAACCTGCGCGCGTCACCAACATCTCGATCAGTTGGCGGTCCAGCTTATCGATCTGAACCCGCAATTCCTGCATAGAATGACAGTCTTGCGGAGGTGTCAGAGTGGGCATAGCGATCTCCTCATGGACCGGGGATATCCCCGGACCATGAGATGGTTCAAAAACCGGCTTAGAACAAGCCTTCGATCTCACCTGCGTCGTTAAGGCAGATGGTTTCCGCAGCAGGTTTACGCGGCAGGCCAGGCATGGTCATGATCTCTCCACAGACAACCACGATGAAGCCGGCACCAGCGGACAGGCGGACTTCACGCACCGGGACCGAGTGGCCGGTGGGCGCACCGCGCAGGGTCGGATCGGTCGAGAACGAGTACTGGGTTTTCGCCATGCAGACCGGCAGGTTGCCATAGCCCGCGTCTTCCCACTCGCGCAGTTGGTTACGGATTTTGTTGTCGGCCAGAACCTCATCGGCGCGGTAGATGCGCTTGGCGATGGTTTCAACCTTCTCGAACAACGGCATGTCATCGGGGTAGATCGGCGCGAAGTTAGCAGTGCCACCTTCGACGATTTCCACGACTTTTTCGGCCAGCGGCGCCGAGCCTTCCGAGCCCAGTTCCCAGTGACGTGACAGAACCGCTTCGACTCCGTGATCGGCGCAATATTTCTTGACCGCATCAACTTCGGCATCGGTGTCGGTGACGAAGTGGTTGATAGCGACAACGACCGGAACACCGAAGGACTTCACGTTCTCGATGTGACGGCCCAGGTTGGCGCAGCCGGACTGAACCGCGTCGACGTTTTCGGCACCCAGATCGGCCTTGGCAACGCCGCCGTTCATCTTCATTGCGCGCACGGTGGCAACCAGCACCACTGCCGACGGAGCAATGCCCGCCTTGCGGCACTTGATGTTCATGAACTTCTCGGCACCCAGGTCGGCTCCAAAGCCTGCTTCGGTCACGACATAGTCAGCAACTTTCAGCGCGGTCTTGGTCGCGATGACCGAGTTACAGCCGTGCGCGATGTTTGCGAACGGGCCGCCATGGACGAAGGCCGGGTTGTTTTCCAGCGTCTGTACCAGGTTCGGCTGCATTGCGTCTTTCAGCAGAACGGTCATTGCGCCTTCGGCTTTGATGTCGCGGCAATAGACCGGGGTCTTGTCGCGGCGGTAAGCAACGATGATGTCGCCCAGGCGCTTTTCCAGGTCTTTCAGGTCGTTGGCCAGGCACAGGATCGCCATAACTTCCGACGCCACGGTGATGTCAAAGCCAGCTTCACGCGGGAAACCGTTCGACACGCCGCCCAGCGAGGCGGTGATCTGACGCAGAGCGCGGTCGTTCATGTCGACCACACGACGCCATGCAACGCGACGGATGTCGATGTCACACTCGTTGCCCCAATAGATGTGGTTGTCGATCATCGCCGACAGCAGCGAGTGGGCCGAGGTGATGGCATGGAAGTCACCGGTGAAGTGCAGGTTCATTTCCTCCATCGGAACAACCTGCGCGTAACCGCCACCTGCAGCGCCGCCCTTCATGCCGAAGTTCGGGCCAAGCGAGGCTTCGCGGATACAGATCATCGCGTTTTTGCCGATGCGGTTCAGGCCGTCGCCCAGACCCACGGTGGTGGTGGTCTTGCCTTCACCCGCAGGGGTCGGGTTGATCGCGGTGACAAGGATCAGCTTGCCGTCTTCACGGTCCTGAACCGAGTTGATGAAGTCCTGGCTGACCTTTGCCTTGTCGTGGCCATAAGGCAGCAGATCGGCGGATTCGATGCCGATCTTGGCACCGATTTCCTGAATCGGTTTCTTATTCGCTTCGCGGGCGATTTCGATGTCGGATTTGTAGCTCATTGGGCAAGATCCCTGATTGAATGCCTTGCAAACCGGCGCAAATAGCCCGGTGCTGATCAATCCATACAATTGTGTACCAAAGCGATGGATATGGATTCCGACATAATCACGCCGTGAAACGGCGTAGCGTCACTTAGGGGGTCGCGTAACGTAAGCTTGATCGTTTCCCATCGGAAATCCTGTGTCTTAAGGTGCCCAAGCGCGCTGATCGGGGACGAACAGCTTTAGCTGGTCACCCAGATGTAGCGCTCCGGGCCTTTCAACCCATGCAGTCACCCCACGCCGCCCCTTGGCTGCGGGCTTGAACGCGGCACCATGGCCGGGCAAATCGGCCTCGACCTCGCGGCCGGGAATCACGCAAGGGCGGTTTTCCATATCCACCGTGATCGTTACTCCATCCGGCCCCTGCAGACGCGACGAAGGCGGGATATGGGTAAAGTCAGGAATACCGCGCAAAAGGATGCTGACCCCCAGGTAGGACGCGTCCAGCGTTTCAAGCCCCATCTCGGTAGCAGTTGCCTGCATCTCCTCTTCAGACAGCACCGAGAGTTGCCGCACATTTCGGATTTCTGTGCCTTTGGGATAAAGGTTCGTCATCCGCACACATGAAGCGCGGTTTTCGCCCTCATGCCGCTCTCCGGCGACACCTGCAAAACCCAGCGACAAAGCGGGTACGGAGTCGGCACGGATGGACCGACCAGCCGGTACATGGCCCAACCAGACCACTTCGCCCATGAATTCCGTTTCGCGCATGACCGGCATAATCATCCCCTTTACAGCTTTTCACGGGCACTAGACGGCAGGCATGTCGGAAAGAAAAGAAAACCCGAGCCTTAGCTCGGGTTTTTGCTGTTACGCGGTCGGTTCTGGCTCCATCCCGCCATCGGGCGGAGTTTTCTTGACCTTGGTCTTCGGAATGGCCGTAACGCTGGGCGCGTTGCCCTCGTCAGGGCTATCGCCTTCGTCGTCACCTTCGGTCGGAGAGTCGCCGTTCATCACGCGCTTGATCTCGTCACCGGTCAGGGTCTCGTATTCCAGCAGGCCTTGCGCCAAGCGTTCCCATTCTTCGTTTTTGTCGGTCAGAATCTTGTGGGCACGCTCATATCCTTGCTGGATCAGGCGCTTCACCTCTTCCTCGATCAGCTCCTTGGTATGGGCAGAAACCGAGAAACCAGCAGTGTTGCCCTGATAGCCTTCATGCGCCTCGGCATAGTCGATATTGCCGACTTTGTCCGACATGCCCCAGCGCATCACCATCGCACGCGCCAATTGGCTGGCCTGCATGATATCGCCAGCGGGACCGTTCGACACATGATCCTCACCGTATTTGATGACTTCGGCGGCCTTACCGGCCATGGTCATGGCCAGCTTTTGTTCGCACTCATCTCGGTGATAGTTCAAGCGGTCCATTTCGGGCAGTGAGACCACCATACCCAATGCACCACCGCGCGGGATGATCGTGGCCTTGTAAACCGGATCGCACAGCGGCAATTCCAGACCGACCACAGCGTGACCAGCCTCGTGATACGCTGTCTTTTCCTTCTGGTCTTGCGTCAGCACCATACTGCGGCGCTCAGCCCCCATCATCACCTTGTCTTTGGCGTTCTCGAAATCTTCCATGGTGACAAAGCGGCGACCAACACGCGCGGCCATCAACGCGGCCTCATTCACAAGGTTCGCCAGATCGGCACCCGAGAAGCCCGGCGTCCCCCGCGCAATGATGCGCAGGTCAACATCGGGGCCCAGAGGCGTCTTGCGCGCATGCACGCCCAAAATCTTCTCACGACCTTTGATGTCAGGGTTGCCGACGGTCACGTTGCGGTCAAACCGGCCCGGACGCAGCAGCGCGGGGTCCAGAACGTCCTTACGGTTAGTGGCCGCCAGAATGATCACGCCTTCATTGGCCTCAAACCCGTCCATCTCGACCAGCAACTGGTTGAGCGTTTGTTCGCGTTCATCGTTGCCACCGCCATAACCCGCACCACGATGGCGGCCCACGGCGTCGATTTCGTCGATGAACACGATACAGGGCGCGTTTTTCTTGGCCTGTTCGAACATGTCGCGCACACGCGATGCACCGACACCCACGAACATCTCGACAAAGTCCGATCCTGAGATTGTGAAGAAGGGCACGCCTGCCTCACCTGCAATCGCACGGGCCAGAAGTGTCTTACCAGTACCCGGAGGGCCGACCAGCAAAGCGCCTTTCGGGATCTTGCCGCCCAGACGGCTGAATTTCTGCGGGTTGCGCAGGAATTCGACGATCTCCTCCAGCTCTTCCTTGGCCTCGTCGATACCGGCGACGTCGTCAAAGGTCACTCGGCCATGCTTTTCGGTCAGCATCTTGGCCTTGGACTTGCCAAAACCCATCGCGCCACCTTTACCGCCGCCTTGCATCCGGTTCATGAAATAGACCCAGACACCGATCAGCAGCAGGAAGGGCAGCAATGTGATCAGGAACGACTGAAAGCCCGACTGCTGCTGTTTTTCCGCCCGCACCGGGATGTTCTCGTCGATCAACAGCTTGGTGACTTCGGCATCCCCGGGTTTGATGGTGACATAGCTGGCACCACTTTGCGTGGTGTAGCGAATCTGTTCGCCATCCAGCGTCACATTCTTAACCTCGCCGCTTTCAACGGCTGTGACGAAATCGGAATAAGTTCTTTCATTGCTCTGAAGCGTTCCACCAGGTCCGCTGAACAGATTGAACAGTGCTAGGATCAGTAAAAACAGAACGACCCAGAAGGCGATGTTACGAGCGTTGCCCAAGGAAAATCTCCCAAAAGATTTCGGCAGATGGGGGTCTGCCGGGTTGCCCTATAAAATAGAGATGATTCAAGCAGGTTCAATGCGATAAAAAAGAAGAGTGCAACTCGGGCACTTCTGACGCCAATTCCGCCCGCCAACCATTGGAAAAACCCGCCAAAGGCGCCGACAGCAGCGTGTCTTCTGCCCAAATCGCGGGCGATGCCACAAGCGCCGCGCGCGGTTTTCCCAAAGCACGCCAGTCGGGCAACTGCCGCAGCCCGGCCTCTGCCAATGGGCGGACTTGCGCGTCTGATCTTTGCGGACCGGTCAAGATCCAGCGGCTATCCCACAAATCGCCCGGCTTGGAAGGTTGTACGGAAATCGCCCCTAGTTCCCTGCAAATCCACGTGTTCTCGTCCTTGGCAACCACCATACATCCCCCGATTGTGGTTGTTTCTGCTTGGTGCAAAGCCGACAGAGCCTGTTCGACCGCCATCTGCCGCGGCGGATAGCCTGCACCCGCGATCCATTGGATACTGCCCACCAACAGACGCCGTTGGATTTCGCTGGGCAGCGCCACAAAGGCAGCGCGATCAACGCAAATGTCGCCCGTCTCAGCCCGCAGAACCTGACGCGCGGTTTCCTGCGTAAACACGTCCAAAGCCTCGCGCGCTTGTGCAAGGTTGTCAGCCACCCGGCTGAGGGAACGGGCGGTTATGCCGATCTCTTCCAACCCTGCCAGAGCCTCACGTGCCTTGATCCGATCAAAGCGCAGGTCGTGATTCGAAGGGTCTTCTATCCAGTCCAACCCGTGTGCATTCAGGTAGTCGCGCAACTCCTGTCGGGTGACATCCAAAAGCGGTCTGAGCAGTTGAACCCCGTTCAGCTCGCGCGCAGCAGGCATCCCAGACAGGCCTGTGACGCCGGACGCGCGACCAAGCCGCAGCAGGACGGTTTCGGCCTGATCGTCGGCAGTGTGACCAAGTGCGATAGCGGGTACATCATTGCGCCGGGCCCAGTCGGTCAGCAACCTGTACCGGGCCTGCCGCGCTTGATCCTGCAAGTTGCCGCTGCCATCCCATCCGGTCCACCGCAACACTTCATGGGGCAATCCCATGTTTCGGGCCATTTCGGCAACCCGATCGGCTTCAGTGCGAGATTCAGGGCGCAATCCATGATCCACCGTTGCAACGTACAGCGAAACGCCCTGCGCGTTCTCCGCAAGAAGGTGCAGCAAAGCGACCGAGTCGCCGCCGCCTGAAACTGCAACCCCCAAGCGGGCAGGAAGTTGCGCGGGCAGTCGCCTGCGCAACGCATCCTTCAACTTGTCGGGGAATGTGGTCAAGAACAGCCCAGCGACGCCATTTCCTGTGTCGCGCTAGAGGCCGCTGGGGATGCCGGGAACCGCACCCCAACCTCGCTGAGTGTTATACAAGCCTGATCGGTTTGTCCCAGTCGACCCAAGGCCGAGCCGAGCTCAAACAAAGCCTCGGGCGCAAAAGTCCCCTCGGAATCACCGGTGAAACTGGCCAGAAAGGCACGCGCCGCTTCGCGAGTGTCGCCCAACCCTTCCAACGCTTGCCCGCGCTTCAGGTTAGCTTCGGGCGCAAGAGGGCTGCCGGGATATGAGGTATCAAAGCTTGCAAACTGGTCGGCTGCGGCCTGAAAATTGCCCTCGGCCAGCGCTTGCGCGGCAGCGTCGAAATCCGCGCGTTCGCCTATCGCCAACTCACCCTGATCAATCGCCGTGGGCGCAGCAGGCGTTGTCGGAGCAGCCGCCGTAATCTGCGTCTCCCCCCCAAGGGTCGAGGTTTCGCCCAGCGTGCTCAGATCGCCGCCTTCCAACTCAACCAAACGGAACTCCAGATCGCCGATGCGGTTGGTGCCGTCGGTGACGATATTCTGCACCCGCTGGTTCAACTGCTCAGTCTGACGGGTCAGGCGCTGCAACTCGGCCTCGATGGCGTCGACGCGTTCAAGCACCGAACTACCGGACAGGTTGGGTGACGGTGACCCCGTCGTCGAAAACTCACGTTTCAGACGCTGGATTTCCACATGCAACACGGTCAACTCCTGCCGGATATCGGCTAGGGTCTGCTGATCCTGTGCTTGTGCCACCCCGGCGGTCGCCAAAACCGCGGCCAGAACCCATCCTGCAACTTTCATCATCTTACCCCAGTGTTGAGCCGGTCAGCACCGTAACCGCACGGCGGTTCTTGGAATAGCAATCCTCGGTACTGCAAATCTCGATCGGGCGTTCCTTGCCAAAGCTGACCGTGGTCAGACGGTTGCCCGCCACCCCGCGCGAGATCAGGTATTCGCGGGCCGCATTCGCCCGACGTGCGCCCAGTGCAAGGTTGTATTCGCGAGTGCCCTGTTCATCTGCGTGGCCCTCGATGGTTGCCACGAAATCGGGGTTCGCCAACAGCCAGTCCGCCTGACCCTGCAGAACGGTCTGCGCTTGCGGTGTAAGGGTCGACTGATCGATCGCAAACAGAACCCGGTCGCCGACGGTCTGCTGGAAATAAGCAGGTGAGCGCGGATCGCTGGGCGATCCTGCGGCCAGACCACCACCATTTGCGCCGCCGCCAAGGCCGCCTCCTAATGTCGAGGGATCGTTGCTGGTGCAGGCGGCCAGAATGCCTAGCACGCCCAAAGCTACCACTTTGCCCAATACGTTCATTTCAAGTGCCTCGTTGTGTTTTCTGTTTATTGCCGCCTGTGTATCACAGCGCGGGTTTCTTGTGAACTTTTCCGACCGCCCCCGCGATCAATTCTGCAAAGGCCCCCAGGACGGATCGCTGCCGCCATCTGGCGTTCGCACCGGGCGCAGGTTGCGCCCCGAGATATCCACCGAATAAAGCGTCGCCCGACCGCTGGCGCCTTGGGTTTCACGGGTGAACATAATCACCCGACCATTGGGCGACCATGTCGGCCCCTCGTCCAGAAAGGACGAAGTCAGCAACCGTTCCTCGCTGCCATCGGTGCGCATCACGCCAATATGGAACCGACCTTTGTTTTGCTTGGTGAAAGCGACCAGATCGCCCCGCGGGGACCAGACCGGCGTACCATAACGCCCCTGACCGAAACTGATCCGCGTCGCCTCACCCCCATTTGCGGGCATGATATACAGTTGCGGCGTGCCCGAGCGGTCGCTTTCGAACACGATTTGCGACCCATCTGGCGAATAGCTGGGCGCGGTCTCAATCGCCGGCGTTTTAGTCAAACGCACGCTCTGCCCCGAGGCTAGATCCATTTTCCAAAGATCCGTATTCCCCCCTTGAATCAGCGAATAGACAATCGAGCGTCCATCCGGCGAGAAACGAGGTGAAAAGCTCATCGTGCCGCCGGGCGTGTTCAGCTCGGTGCGGCGGACGCGGTCCACATCCAACACATAGATGCGTGGCTGGCCGGTTTCATAGCTGGTATAAAGCAGCCGGTCACCCGTCGGCGAAAAGCGCGGGGCTAGAACGATGGCGGCGCTGTCGGTCAAGTACTGCACGTTGGCACCATCGTAATCCATGATCGCCAGACGTTTCAGGCGCTGATCCTTGGGGCCACTTTCCGACACGAAGGCCACGCGACTATCGAAATAACCGCCCTCACCCGTCACGCGGCTATAGACCTGATCGGCCACCTTATGCGCCATGCGCCGCCAGCCATCCGTAGTACCTGCGAACTGCAGCCCGTTGCCAAGCTCTTGCCCGGAGAATACATCCCATACCCGGAAGCGGACCGTTAGCCGGTTGCCCGAGACATTTACCGCCCCAGTAACAAGCGCCTCGGCATTGATCGCCTTCCAGTCGGCAAATTGCAGTGGCGCCTCAAAGCTGCTGACCCGGCTGATAAATGCATCAGACGAGATTTCGCGGAACAGCCCTGTGCCGGTGAGGTCCGCTGCAACAACCCGTGTGATATCTTGCGCGTACTGAGCCGCAGCGGGACCGTCGGGCACGAAACTGGGCACCGCGAAGGGCAAGGGTTCGATGATCCCCTGATCCAGTTCCAAGCGCAGCGGTCCGTTCTGGGCATGAACCGGTGCTGTCAGAAGCGTCAGGCCGAGCAACAGGCTGGTCAGAAATCTCATCATTTGATCCGCATCCTCTCGGGATTGAATGTAATCTCAATATCCTGCCATTGCGCGTATTTGTCAGCAGGCAGGTCATATCCTTTTGCCCCGCAACGCAGAATTGCGCGTCTGGCGGCCTCATAGGCTTGTCTTGCTGCGCCGTCGGAACCGCCTGAACTTTCAATCAAACGCAAGCTGCCGCCCACCACATTGCCATCCGGCGTGAGCGAAAACCCTACAACGACCACAGTCTGCAAGGCGTCGGTCGACAACGACCCTACATTCCAGCACTTGGACACTGCCAAACGCATTGCATCTTTCTCACCACTGGTCAGCGGCGGGCCAGAGGGTTCTGTGCCCTGCCCCAGCGCCTCGGCCAACGCATCTTCGATGGCGCTTTCATCCGCAGGCTGGGGTGCAGGCGTCTCGGGCTCGGTTTCAGGCGCTTCCGCCACCTCAGACTGCGCAGGAGGGGTCGGACGGTTTGGCCGAACCTGCGGGCGCGGAGAGCTGCGCGGCGCGTATTCCCTGGCTTCCTCGGCCTCGGTCACGATCTCATCCGTGGCCTCTTCGGGAGCGGTCTGATCCTGTTGCTCTTGCTGGATCTCGGCGCCTTCTTCCAAGGACACAGCGGGCGTTTCAATGTCATCGGGTGCAGCCTCGGGCGGAGGCGGTGCAACGGGTTCGGGCGCAACCTTGTCTGCCGGGCGCGGCTGCGCCTCGGGGCCGGGGGGCACGGGCAAGGCGGCCACCTCTGGCGCGGGCGGCTCAAGCGCTGGGGGTTGTTCGATTACCACCGGCTCGGGCGGCGGTTCCACCGCCTCGGGCACCGGGTCAGGCTCGGGTTCGGATGGCTCCGACACCTCGGGCACCGTCTGATCTTCTTCGACCGGCTCGGGCGGCGTCACCTCTTCAACCGGCGTGTCAGGCTGCTGCAAGGCCGCAGGCGTTGTCACCTCGGGCGCATCCCGCTGAGCGGTCATTGCCGCAAATTGCTCAGCCGAGATCACCGAGACATCCTGCACGGCCATCGGCAAAGGTTCGGACCGGAACGTGCCGCCGAACAAGGCCCATCCGATCAAACTGACATGGGCAATCGCCGAGATCTTGGTGCCGGTATCCACCGTGCCGCCTCACTCTCCACCTTCGTCAAGCGTCGGACCGCCCGTGTCGGTGACGAGACCGACATTGGAAAACCCACCCGCATTCAACGCACCCATTACCTGCATTACCTGCGCATAAGGGATCGAGCCATCCGCCCGCAGGAACACACGGTCACTGCTGCGCTCGGACGCGATGGCGCGCAATCTGCCAATCAATTCTTCACGCTGAACATCTGTCGTCTGAATCTGCACCTGACCATCTGCGGTCAGCGTCACGGTCAAAGGTTCCTCATTATCACCGGGCAATGCACTGGCCGCCGTCTTGGGCAGGTCCACCGGCACCCCGACAGTCAACAATGGTGCGGCGACCATGAAGATGATCAGCAACACCAACATAACATCCACAAAGGGCGTGACGTTGATCTCAGCCATTGGCTGGGCACGACCGCGACGACGTCCGCGTCTGCGTCCATTGCTGCCCGAGCTTTGCTGAACCGCAGCGCCCATCCTAGCTGTCCAACTGACGCGACAGGATGGTGGCGAATTCGTCTGCAAAGGCCTCATAGCCGCCCACGATCCGGTCACTATCCGCGCTGAGTTTATTGTAGAAAATCACCGCCGGGATCGCGGCCAACAGGCCCAGACCGGTCGCCAGCAAAGCCTCGGCAATACCGGGGGCTACAACCGCCAGATTGGTGTTTTGTTGTTCGGCAATCTCGATAAAGGCGTTCATGATGCCCCAAACCGTGCCGAACAGCCCGATAAAGGGCGCGGTCGAGCCAACCGTCGCCAAGACCGGCAGACCCTTTTGCAGCGTCTCGGACTCTTTGGCGATGGCCACATCCATTGACCGGTCAATCCGCGCCGTGGCCCCCGCGATCAGCCCGCCATCGGTGCGGTGTGAACGACGCCATTCGATCATGCCCGCAGCGAAAATTTTTTCGGAACTGCCATCGGGCTGCGTGCCGATCTGCTCAAACAACTCATCCAAGGGGTTACCTGACCAGAACGCCTCATCAAACACCTGCGCCTCACGCCGCGCGGCCCGGTAGTTGATGATCTTCTGGATGATAATCCCCCAGGACCAGATCGACGCACCGATCAGCATCAGCATCACCAGTTTGACGATAAAGGTCGCGCGGGCATACAGCCCCCACATGGAGAAGTCGATCTCCTGCGCCAGCGCCAGCGTTTCAGCTTCCATGAACCTGCTCTTTAGTTTTTGCCTGATGGCCGTTCGTTTGGCCTTGTTTTGATAAACGCTAACGCAGTTGGATATGAAAAGCCAACAGAACCACCCCGGTCCCGCAAAATGTTACATCAATGCGCGAATCTCTGCCGGAAGACGCACCGGTTTGCCCTGCGCATTCATGCAGACCGCCGTGACCGAGGCGGTGAAAACTTCGGTCTCGCCCCGTGTCACCCGCTGCGCCATCGTCAGCCGCGCGCCAGACAGCGACGTGATCCAGGTTTCAATCGTCAACTCATCATCGAATTTCGCAGGGGCCAGATATTCGGCCTCGATCTTACGCACGACCCAGACAATACCCGCATCGCGCATCGCATTCTGGTCGTTACCGATATTGCGCACATAGTCCGAGCGCGCCCTCTCGATGAATTTCAGATAGTTCGCGTGATAGACCACACCCCCCATATCGGTGTCTTCATAGAAAACCCGGACGGCATAGGTATGGGTCATTGCGGTTGCTCCAATCTGGCAAACAGGCGCAACGCATGAGAGGCATCCTGCGCCGCACCCGGCAATACCGGATCGTAGGCCGCGCGGATCAGCCCTGCAATATCAGGTCTCAAAATCGTAGCCTCACCCGCCACCGCCAAAGGTGATTGCGTGCGAAATGCCGTGTCGGACCATAGCAAAACGGTTTGCACCACCTGGCTGAGCGCCAGGGTTTCGGCAGGCACCTTCGACAGCTCTTTGTCCATTCGCAAAAACACGAACGCGGCACGGATTGCGCCGTCTTCCTCGAACCGGAAGATACGATATTGGTTGGCATCTACCGCAACCAGTCGTTCGACCAAAGGTGCTAGGTCCGGGACAAGACGATCGAGGTCCGGCACTTCCAACAGCTCATTCCAGTCCCGGAAGAAGAACACCATGCAGTTGGCCCCTAGTTCAGGGTCCGTTTCCGCCATTTTGTGACCGGCCAGCGTGACGACCGCTTCGAACGCCCCTTTGACCGTGGCCAAGGTGTCATCTTCCACCCCGAAAACGATGGGCACAATCGGACGCCCCCAACGTGCGAACAAAAACTCGCCGCTTTCGCGGGTGAACAGCGCTTCGATTTGATCAGGTGTCACGCGCAGACCCTTCTTCTCGTTTCAAATATGACCGCCGGAGGCTTAAAATCCCTAGCACTACAATTCAACCAAACAGATCGCTTTGCCCCCGAGGCGCTGCCATACCCAAATGCGTCCACGCCTTTTGTGCCAGCATCCGCCCGCGCGGTGTGCGCTGGATCAAACCCTGCTGCAACAAATAGGGCTCAATCACTTCCTCAAGCGAATCCCGGCTTTCCGACAACGCTGCTGAAAGGGTTTCGATCCCCACTGGTCCACCGGCGTAGTTCTCGGCGATCAGCTTCAGATACCGCCGGTCGGCCCCGTCCAGCCCCAGATTGTCCACGCCCAAACGGGTCAAAGCACCATCGGCCAGATCCCGCGTGATCCGCCCGTCGCCTTCAACGATGGCAAAGTCCACCACGCGCCGCAGCAAACGTCCCGCGATCCGAGGCGTCCCGCGCGACCGCCGCGCGATCTCGCGCGCGCCTGCGTCATCCGCAGGTGCCCCCAGTTTGCGGGCGTTGCGGGTGACGATCTCGTGCAATTCATCGACCGTGTAGAATTGCAGCCGAGTCGGAATGCCGAAACGGTCGCGCAAGGGTGTGGTCAGCAGACCCATTCGCGTGGTGGCACCGACAAGCGTAAAGGGCTGAAGTTCGATCCGCACGGTGCGCGCGGCGGGGCCTTCGCCGATCACCAGATCCAGCTCAAAATCTTCCATCGCCGGGTACAGCACCTCTTCGACCGCCGGGTTCAGGCGGTGAATCTCGTCGATGAACAGCACGTCGCGCGATTCCAGATTGGTCAGGATTGCCGCCAAATCCCCGGCCTTGGCCAGCACCGGGCCAGAGGTCATGCGGAAATTCACCCCCAACTCGCGCGCCATGATCTGCGCCAGCGTCGTCTTGCCAAGGCCCGGAGGGCCATGAAACAGCGTATGGTCCATCGCCTCGCCCCGCTGACGAGCCGACTGGATGAAAATGCGCAGGTTCGCCCGCGCCTCGGCCTGACCGATGAACTCGTCCAACCCCTGAGGGCGTAGGGCGCGGTCGTTATCCTCGGGCAAAGGGTCCGGGCGCAGAGTGGGATCGGCGTCAGTCATCCATTCAGCCTTTCGGAGCCAGCAGTTTCAACGCCGCCCGGATCAGATCAGCCTCACCGGCGTCCGGCAGGCTGGCGGCCGCTTCGGCCACGGCCGAGGCCGCCTCGGACGGGCCATAGCCGAGGTTCGACAGGGCCGACAACGCACCAGCCGAGGCCGCCGCATTGCCCGAGGCCGGTTTCGCAGCGCGTTTGGGCGCAGGCGCTGGCTCAATCAGTTCGACCGGCTCAGGCACAGGGCCGTCCATCGCCTCGGTCACGGTGCCGCCCATGGCCATCACGCCCGGCGCTTTGTCCTTCAGGTCCAATACGATGCGCTGCGCGGTTTTCGGCCCCACGCCTTTGGCCGCCTTGACCGCGCCCCAATCACCCAAGGCAATCGCACGGCTGACCCCATCCGGGCCCAGCGCAGACAGGATCGCCAAAGACACTTTGGCCCCCACCCCCTGCACCGAACACAGCAGGCGGTGCCATTCCTTCTCGACCAAAGACAGAAACCCATAAAGCTGCATCAGGTCTTCGCGCACCACCATGTCCGTGTAGATCGAGACCGCCTCCCCCACGCCCGGCAGAGCCGCCATGGTCCGGTCCGAGCAATAGACGATATAACCAACCCCGCGCACGTCGATCAGCACGTGGTCTGCTGCGCGGTAATCCAGGCGTCCAGTGAGTTTTCCGATCATGCCCGCACCTCTTTCATCCGCGCCTGCGGCGCTGCGCCATAGTAGGAATGGCAGATCGCAATCGCCAGCGCATCTGCCGCATCTGCGCCCTTGGGCTGACACCCCGGCAGTTGCAGCTTGACCATGTGCAAGACTTGCTCTTTCTCGGCATGCCCCACGCCCACAACTGTTTTCTTGACCCGGTTGGGCGCATATTCCCCTACCGGCAACCCGGCTTGCGCGAGCGTCAGAAGCGCAACCCCGCGCGCCTGGCCCAGTTTCAACGTGCCCGCACCGTCCTTGTTCACGAAAGTCTGTTCGATCGCGGCCTGATCGGGCGTGTGTTCGGCGATCACCTCGACAATCTGGTTGTGCAGAGACAACAACCGCTCGCCCAAATCATCACCGTCGGATTTGCATAGCCCGTTGGCCACGTGGCTCAGGCGGCTGCCATGCGATTCGATGACGCCCCATCCCAGGGTTCTCAGCCCCGGATCAATGCCCAAAATCCGCATGTTGTGCCCCAGCCTGCTCGGGTTTTTGTGATCTTTCTTACGGGTTAGCACGAAGCGTGAACATTTTCCAAGCGAATTGACGGAAAGTCCAAAAACGACAGACCTGCTCGAGGGGCGACACAATGGCCTGTTTGCGACCGCGAAATGCCTGAATTCGACGTGTTTGATTAAGCAAAAATGACCAGTAAATTAAGGGGCTTTCACGTTTTCAGAGCATTGCAGAAAACGCATAGGACACATGCAATTTCGTCGCTTGTGGTGTCAGATCGACATCCCTAAATGCCGCTCAAACGAAGGATTGAAACTGAACTCTAACCAGAAGGAAACAGGATATGGCCGTACTGGATACCACCCGCGCCACCACTGGCTCGTTCGGCCTTGCTGGCCGTATCGGCGGATTTTTTGCAGCGGTTGTGAACGCCGTTGTGGAATGGAACGACGCCCGCGTGACCCGCAACGCGCTGAGCGGTCTGAGTGACCGTGAACTGGACGATATTGGCATGTGCCGCGGCGATATTGACGTCGTAGCGGATAGCCGCCGGTAAGATCTAGACCACCACTCACACGCCCCTATCTCCTCCCTCGGGGGCAAAGCAGAACGCCGCGCATTGATTTATGCGCGGCGTTTCTGATTCAGATTTGCAAAAAATCAGGGCAGATAGCTTGAGACCTGCGCGGCCAGAAAGGCAGAAATCGGGTCAATCTGCATGATCCAGGCCCCAGCCTGTTCGACCGACGTCCCTTGGCTCAGACTGTCAACGCGGTATTCATAGGCGGACGGCCCAAGGCTCGCTAAAAGAAAGGTCTTGAATGCAAAAAAGCCCACAAGGCACATCAGCAACACTTTGGCAGGCACCGCAGACTGAACGCGCTGCGGCCTCATCACCACCAGGCCATCTTTGCGCATCGTCGCACGATAACCACGGCTGAGTTTCGCGTGTTTTTTGTTCAGACGATGAACGCGCTGATCAAATTCCAGTTGTTTTCCAGTCATGGCAGCCTCCAATAACCGCCCCCGATATGCATCTTTGAACGGTAGACAGAGATTGCGCCAAAAAAGTGGCAGGAATCCATAAAACTCCTGTAAATGGCCCGATTTTAGCCCTGTTTGCTTAAGATTAGCGTCGTCCATTCGCCAATCTCGTCCCGACGGGCCAGATTGAACCCGTTTTGTGAATAAACGGAAACCACATCATCGGCCTGTTCATTGAGGATTCCCGACAAGATCGCGTACCCCCCTGCCCGCAGATTCGCCCCAATTTCCGGCGACAACGCGACCAGCGGCCCCTTGAGGATATTGGCAAAGATCAGGTCATAGGGCGCGTGGGCTTTCAGGTCGGGGTGACCGAACCCGGCAGCCTCGACGCACTGCACCTGACCGGCCATGCCATTGGCTTTCAGGTTCGCCTCGGCCACATCGACGGCCACCTGATCAATATCGCTGGCGATGATATCGCCATCCCAGACCCGCGCGGCGGCCATGGCCAGAACGGCGGTGCCACAGCCGATATCGGCCACTTTTGTCGCCTCGAACCCCTCATTCAGCAGATGATCCAGCGCCTTGAGGCAACCAAGTGTGGTGCCGTGATGCCCGGTGCCAAAGGCCATCGCGGCCTCGATCAGCAGGGGAATGCGATCTTCAGGCAATTTGTCGGCGTCGTGACTGCCGTAAACAAAGAAGCGCCCGGCCTCGACCGGAGCCAGTTCGCGACGCACATGGGCGACCCAATCGGTTTCGGGCAGCTCCGAGACGACAAAGGGCTTGGCTTGGAACGCGGCGGCCAGAACGGCCAGCGCGGTTTCATCTGGGGTTTCGGTGAAATAGCCGCCAACCTCCCATAGGCCCGAGCCGTCCTCGACCTCGAACACACCAACGCCGGTAGGTTCCGGCTCCAGACGCTCCATTGCTTCGCCCAAGCCTTCGGCGGCTTTCTTGCCCATCAGAGTGGTCAGCGCAGTGAATGTGGGCATGGGGGCCTCCTGTTTGGGTTTCCCCTGCGCCTAGGCTGCCGGGCAGGCAAGGTCAAGCGCTGGCTTATTCCGCAGGGGCCGGGGCGTATTTTGACAGGATGGTTTCATTGCCCGGCTCGGGGTGGCGCGGGATCAGCAACGACAAGGTCAGCGAGATCATCGCCATCGCTGCCGCCAGCGTAAACACCGCGCCAGGCGAGACCACCCACAGCAAACCCAGCAACGCCGGCAGAAACACGGCGGCGATGTGGTTGATCGTGAACGCCACGGCTGCGGTTGGTGCGATATCGGCAGGGTCGGCGATTTTCTGGAAATAGGTTTTCAGCGCCAATGCCAGCGCGAACAGCACATGGTCAATCACATAAAGGATCGCGGCCAGCACCACGCCCCAGCCAAACCAATAGATGCCGCCATAGGCCGCGAACACGATGGCCAGACCGGCATATTCGAAGATCAGCGTGCGGCGCTCGCCGAACACGGACACGGCTTTGCCCAGCATCGGAGCGGCGGCCATGTTGATCACCAGATTGATCAGATAGAGGCTGGTTAGCTCATGCACCTCGAACCCAAATTTCTCGACCATCATGAAGCCTGCGAAGACGACAAAGATCTGCCGCCGGGCACCGGCCATGAATTGCAGGGCGTAATACAGCCAATAGCGTTTGCGCAGGATCAGTTTCTTGGTCTGCGGCGTCGGCGCATCGAATTGCGGGTAAGCCAGCAGGCAGAACAGCGCCAACAGGGCCGTCACGCCGCCCGCTGCCATGAAGACGAAGTTATAGGACAGATCGAACCGGTCCCATGTCAGCACGATCAAACCGTACACCAGTGCTGTCGCCGCTGAGCCCATCGCGACCAGCCAGCCCAACACCTGCGGCGCACGATCCTTGGGCAACCATTGCAGTTGCAGCGACTGGTTTACCGTCTCGTAGTAGTGAAACCCTATCGAGCTGAACAGCGTCACGAACAGCAGCCCGCCAAGGCTGGGGAACCACGCAGTGATTGCCGTCGCAACGCCCAGCATCATCAGCGAGATCATCGCCAGCACTTGCTCGCGGATAAAGATGATCACCGCGATCACGCCTACGGCCAGAAATCCGGGAATTTCACGCACCGTATGCAGCAGGCCTATGTCTGCGCCGTCGAAATTCGCGACCTCGATGACGAAATTGTTCAGCAGCGCGCTCCATGCGTTAAACGCAATGGGCATCATCAACGCCATCATGAACAAGAGCGTTATGGGACGGTGCCAGAACGGAAGGCTCTGCGCATCAGAGAGCGGCATGGGTTTCAGCATGACACCGCTCTACGCTCATTTTTTCGGTTTGGCGAGGGGGCAGACGCACAGGCGGTCTGCACCGGTGCAGAGGTCAGTAAAAACTCTGCGGGTCGATATCGACGGTCAGGCGGATATCGCCCTTCAGACGCAGGGGCGCAATCCAGCGGGCGATAGCATCCTGAATCGGCGCGCCTTTGGGGGCTTTGACCAGCAGGCGTACACGGTGCCGCCCGCGTATTCGTGCTATTGGCGCGGGCGCAGGTCCGAAGACTTGGGCATCTATAGCACGTAGCGGCGCATCGTTGCGTGCCATCGCGTTGCCGATGTCGAAAACCGGACCGACCTCGGGCCCGGACAGCACGATCCCGGCCATGCGCCCATAGGGCGGGACGCCTGCGGCCTGACGCCCGGCGGCCTCGGCCTTCCAGAACCCTTCTTCATCGCCTGACAGAATGGCGCGGATCACCGGGTGTTCAGGCTGAAACGTCTGCAACAGTGCCTGCCCCGGCTTATCCGCCCGCCCGGCCCGGCCCGCAACTTGCCGCATAAGCTGGAACGTGCGTTCCGCCGCTCGCAGGTCCGCCCCGTGCAGAGAAAGGTCGGCATCAATCACCCCCACCAGTGTCAGCTTGGGAAAGTTGTGCCCCTTGGCCACCAGCTGCGTACCGATGACGATATCCGCATCGCCCTCGGCAATCTCTTCGATCTTGGCCTTTAACGCGCGGGCCGAGCCGAACAGATCAGAACTCAGCATCGCGATCTTGGCCTCAGGAAACGTCGCCTCGGCTTCTTCTGCCAGCCGTTCGATCCCCGGCCCGACCGGGGCCAGCTTGCCCTCAACCTGACAGGATGGGCAGGTGTCGGGCATCGGCTTCGTCTCGCCGCATTGATGGCACATCAGTCGTTTGAGAAACCGGTGTTCAACCATCCGCGCATCGCAATGATCACAGGCGATCTGCTCCCCGCACGCCCGGCACAGCGTCACCGGCGCATAGCCACGGCGGTTGATGAACAGCAGCGACTGTTCCCCGCGTTCGATCCGCTGCCGTACCGCCTGCCGCAGCGACGGGGAAATCCATGTCCCCGGCTGCATCTGCTCGGCCCGCATATCGATGGGTTTCATCTCTGGCAGCACCGCCGCCCCAAAGCGCGAGGTCAGGTCCAGCCGCTCATACTTGCCGGCCTCGGCATTCGCCCAGCTTTCCAGCGACGGCGTCGCACTGGCCAGAATCACGCGCGCCCCGCAGACCGAGGACCGCAGCACCGCCATATCCCGCGCGCTGTAATGCACGCCGTCTTCCTGTTTGTAAGAGGTGTCGTGTTCTTCATCGACCACCACCAGCCCCAGATCGCGGAACGGAAGAAACAGCGCCGAACGCGCGCCGACGACCAGTTGCGCTTCCCCCTGCCCAACCATGCGCCAGACCCGCCGGCGTTCGGTCATGGTCGCACCCGAGTGCCATTCGGCAGGCCGCGCGCCGAACCGAGCCTCGACCCGCGTCAGGAATTCGGCGGTCAGGGCGATCTCGGGCAGCAGAACCAGCGCTTGCCGCCCCATGCGCAGGGCTTCGGCGACGGCCTCTAGGTAAACCTCGGTCTTGCCCGAGCCAGTGACACCCTTCAGCAACGTTGTCCCATAATCCCCGGAACGTTGCCCAGCCTGCAGGCGCGCGACCGCGGAGGCCTGATCGTCAGTCAACGCCTTGCCCGGCAAGTCCGGGTCCAGCCGGGGATAGGGCAAATCACGTGGGCTGTCTTCCTCGCGCACTGCGCCTTGCTTGACCAACCCCTTGACGACCGAGGACGTCACCCCCGCCTGCTCGGCCAACTCCTTTAACGTGAACGCCAAGCCGCCGTAGTCGCGCAGCACCTCAAGCACGCGGGTCCGCGCATCGGTCATGCGGTCTGGCTCGGCACCGCCCAAACGATAGATTTTCCGCATCGACGGCGGATCGCCCAGCCCAGGCGCACGGGTCGCCAAGCGCAGCATCGCAGGCATCGGTGTCAGCGTGTAATCGGCCACCTTGCCCAGAAACAACCGCATCTCTTCGCGCATCGGCGCGACCTCTAGCACACGGATCACGGATCGCGCCTTGGCCAGATCAAAACCGCCCTGCCCCGGCCCCCAAACCACACCCAGAACCTTGCGCGGGCCCAGCGGCACCTCGACAAACGCGCCCAGAAAACACCCGCCCTCGGGCGCTTTGTAATCCAGCGTCCGGTCCAAGGGCTGTGTGGTCAGCACAGCCACCAGCTCACCCTGATCGAAATACTCCTGCGCGCTCACCGCATCTCCTCGGGTCGGGGGTTTCAGCATCGGTGTTATTGGGGTAAAGCCATCCGCAACCAAGGCCAACCCATCAAAGGACTGCCCGCATGAAATTCTTCGTAGATACCGCCGAGATCGACGCCATCGCCGAACTGAACGATCTGGGAATGGTAGACGGTGTGACCACCAACCCCTCGCTGATCCTGAAATCGGGCCGCGACATTCTAGAAGTCACCAAAGAGATCTGTGATCTGGTCGACGGCCCCGTATCCGCCGAAGTCGTCGCGACCGAGGCCGACGACATGATCGCCGAAGGCCGTAAGCTGGCCCAGATCGCGCCGAACATCGCCGTGAAGGTTCCGCTGACATGGGCGGGGCTGAAAACCTGTAAAACCCTGTCCGACGAAGGCCAGATGGTCAACGTCACGCTCTGCTTCTCGGCCAATCAGGCACTGCTCGCCGCCAAGGCGGGCGCGACCTTTATCTCGCCCTTCATCGGCCGTCTGGACGATATCAACCTCGACGGCATGGATCTGATCGCTGATATCCGCCAGATCTATGACAATTACGGATTCGAGACCGAAATTCTGGCCGCATCCATCCGCACCGTGAACCACGTAACAGACAGCGCCCGCATCGGCGCCGACGTGATCACCGCTCCGCCTGCCGTAATCAAGAAACTGGCCGATCACCCGCTGACCGACAAGGGGCTTGAAACCTTCCTGGCCGACTGGGCCAAGACCGGTCAGAAAATCCTCTGATCCCTGACACTGCCGCGCGGTGCTGCCAGGCACCGCGCCCGGCCCAACTGCCAGCCCTGATCGCAGATCAGGGTCTTGCAGGCGGGAGAGGCCCCGTCGCGCAAATGACGGGAAATCCAACCAAAGGCTCACTTTTCCCAAGGCAAATCGGTCCAGCCGTGTTATAAGGCCGCAAAACATAAAAAAGACCGGACGGGACATGAGCAGCAATACCAAACTCAAGGACACTCTCCGCGAGGCGATTCTGGCCGAGCCTGACGCCGTGCTGGACGACAAGGACCTGATGCAGGCCCTCGTCGCCGCCAATGAACAAGCGCGCGGAGATAACATCGTCGACCTGCGCGGCATCGCCATGCAGCGGCTCGAAGCGCGGCTGGATCGGCTTGAAGACACCCACCGCTCGGTCATCGCGGCCGCTTATGAAAACCTTGCGGGTACCAATCAGGTGCACCGCGCAATCCTGCGCCTGCTGGAGCCCACAGGGTTCGAGGACTTCCTGACCACCCTTGGCTCAGACGTCGCCGAAATTCTGCGCGTGGATCGGATTACGCTGGTCCTGGAAACCACCGTCCTGCAGGAAGACCCCGCGATCGAAAAACTGGGCGGAGCGCTGGCCGTAGTCGAGCCCGGCTTTGTCGACAACTACCTGACTTTCGATCGCAGCGGCCCTGCCCGCGAAGTCGTGCTGCGCGAGGTCATCCACCCCACACACCGCATCTTCGGCGATCAGGCCGATCACCTGCGGTCCGAAGCCTGTATGCGGCTGGACTTGGGCGAAGGCCGCCTGCCCGGCATGATCATCATGAGCGCGAAAGACCCCAACCACTTTTCACCGCAACTTGGCACCGACCTGCTGACCTTCTTTGCCGGTGTTTTTGAACGGTCCATGCGCAACTGGCTGTCATGAGCCTGATCTCTCCGGCCTGCCGCGACGCGTTGCAGCACTGGCTGGAGGGTCTCGTCGCGCTTTCAGGCCGATCAACCAATACTCAGGCCGCCTACCGCAGCGACGTGAATGATTTCCTATCCTTTATGACCCTGCACCATAGCGAGCGTCAGGGTTTGGCAGCACTGGCTCGGATCACCGTATCCGATATGCGGGCTTGGATGGCGGATCAGCGCGGCTCGGGCGTCGGCGCGCGTTCGCTGGCGCGCAAGTTGTCGGCTGTCAAAAGCTTCTACCGCTGGCTGGCAGAACGTGAAGGGTTCGAGCCGACCGCGGTCTTGTCGACCCGCGCGCCCAAATTCACCAAGAAACTGCCCCGCCCCGTCGACGAAGATGCTGCCCGCGCCCTGATCGAAACGGTCGAACTGCAATCGACCAATGATTGGGTCTCTGCGCGCGACGTGGCCGTGGTCACATTGCTCTATGGTTGCGGGTTGCGGATTTCCGAGGCGCTGTCGCTGACCGGCGCTGACGCCCCCCTGCCACAATCGCTGCGAATTGTTGGCAAAGGCAACAAGGAGCGCATCGTCCCGGTCCTGCCCGCCGCACAAGCAGCTCTGGACCGGTATCTGGCGCTCTGCCCTCATCCGCTGGACAAGACCAAGCCATTGTTTCGTGGTGTCCGCGGCGGGGCGCTGAACCCGCGTGCCATTCAGGGCGTCATGGCCAAGGCGCGTCAGCAGTTGGGCCTGCCCGCGACGGCCACCCCACATGCGTTGCGCCACAGCTTTGCCACGCACCTGCTGTCTGCGGGCGGCGATCTTCGCGCCATACAGGAATTGCTGGGGCATGCCTCTCTGTCGACCACGCAAACCTACACCGCCGTGGACACCGCCCGGTTGATGGAAGTCTACGACCGCACTCACCCGAAAGCCTGACACAATTGCAATTTCACCAAACAGGGCATTTTGCTTTGCATCTTGGACACGCATCGTACATGACACGCGCATGACACTCAGATTCAAAGCTCTCTCCGTCCATCTCTTTACTGCAACCGGCGCCGTTTTCGCGATGCTGGCCATGCTGGCCGCTGTCGAAGAAAAATGGAGTCTGATGTATCTGTGGCTGGTCGTGTCCTTTATTGTCGATGGCATCGACGGCCCACTGGCGCGGCACTATCACGTCAAGAAAAACGCCCCCGAGTTTGACGGCGTATTGCTGGATCTGATTATCGATTACCTGACTTATGTATTCATTCCCGCCTTCGCCCTGTTTAAATCCGGGCTGATGGATGGCTGGACCGGCTGGTTTGCGATCATCGTCATCACCTTCGCCAGCGCGATGTATTTCGCGGACACTCGGATGAAGACCAAGGACAACTCGTTCTCGGGCTTTCCCGGCTGCTGGAACATGTTTGTCATTGTGACCTTCGCACTCGAACCCAATTTCTGGGTCATCCTGCTCATGGTCTCCCTACTGGCTCTGGCCATGTTCCTGCCGTTAAAATTCGTGCATCCCGTCCGGACCGAGCGTTGGCGCAGCGTCACCCTCCCCATGGCCCTCGCCTGGACCTTTTTCGCCGGATGGGCGGCCTGGGTGGATTTTCATCCCGAAAGCTGGGCGCATTGGGGGCTGGTGATCACCAGCCTGTACCTAGTCTTTGCAGGGATCGCCCAACAGGTGATCCCACAGCATAAAGCCTAAAGGATTTCCTCGACCTCAAACTCGGTCCCGTTATGGGTGAACACGTCGCCCTCCTGCAGGCCGGTCATCGCCAGATAGATCGGGCTTTGGGTCGAAATCCCCATATAGGTCGTCCCGTCCACATCGAACCGCGTTGTCGACACACAGACCACAAAACTCCGGTTGTTAAACTTTACAACGGCACCGGGCTGGACTGTATCGGTCAGCCCAAAATCGGTGTTCTCGATCACGTCGATCTTGGCATGATGCGCTTGCAAGGGCGCGTCGAAAGCCGCCGCCAGATCCGCATTCTCACGCGAAGCCGCGATATCATCCTTGTCGTGCCCTTCCCGGTCGTCCAATTGAGAATCCTTCAGAAACGCATCGTAATGCGCCTGCGCGGTCGCCAGCTCCTGTTCTTCCAGTGACATCAAACGGTCAATAATGGCTTTCTTGCGCGCGGCGGGGTCGGCTTGAACGGTCATGCCAAAAACATCCTTCGAATTCTCTATGTGATACAAGTTGGGACGCAAGCGAATGGATTGCAATAGCTTTCCACTCTCAGATCAGCAACCCTGCCGCGCCCTCGTGCCGCAACAAGGCCACCTTGGTCTCCACGCCGCCGTCACCGGAAAACCCACCCAATCCATTTGCCCCCAACACCCGATGGCACGGAATAATGACCGGGATCGGGTTCGCCCCACAGGCCTGCCCCACAGGTTGCGCCGGGCGACCAAGCTGTTTGGCAATATCCCCATAGGTCACAGTCTCGCCCAGTGGAATCGCATACATCAGATCACATACCTGCCGCTGAAAGTCAGAACCGGCCACACGATAAGGCAGATCAAACCGCTCCAACCGCGCCTGATCATAGGCCGCCATCTGCGCTGCCGCCTCACGCAACAAGGCTGACGCCTCACCTTCATTGCGTCCATCCCAGACCAAACGGGTAATCGCACCACCCGTCTCTTCAATCCCCAGACGTCCAAATCGCGTATCGACAGCAATCATCGGCATAGCCAGAACCTGACCGCGAATTGAGAAAAGGCGCAACCCCCAACAGGCTGCGCCCCAATCTTCTTCTGTTCAAAAATACCTCGGAGCGCGAGGCAGAGCCTCGCAGAACTCCAAATCCAGAGTCGTTACGCCAACGCCTCGTCACAGCGCCCGCAGACACCCGTATGAGCATGACGCCCGACATCCGGCAGGATTTTCCAGCACCGCTGACACTTCTCGCCCTCGGCCTTTTCGAACACCACCGCAACGCCCTCAATCTCGGGGACGCGGAAAGCCTCGGCCGGGGCCGGATCACCCGTAACAGTCAACCCCGAGGTGATGCACATATCGTCCACATCGAAAGTAGCCAGCAGATCACGGGTTTCCTGGTCCTCAACATAAACGATCGGCGCGGCCTCAAGGCTGGACCCGATGACTTTGTCCTGACGCTGAACCTCCAGCGCAGCCGTCACCGAACGACGCACGCGGCGCACCTTGGCCATGCTTGCTTCCAGTTCCGCATCGCGCCAATCGGCCGGCGTGTCCGGGAAATCCACCAGATGGACCGAGCTGTCATCACCGCCAAACCGCTCCAGCCAGACCTCTTCCATGGTAAAGACCAGAACCGGGGCCAGCCATGTGGTCAGGCGGTGGAAGAGGATATCCAGCACAGTTCGGGCCGAACGGCGACGCAGGTTGTCGCCATCGCAATAGAGCGCATCCTTGCGGACGTCGAAATAGAACGAGGACAGATCTACCGTGGCAAAAGTGAACACAGCGCTGAACACACCCTGGAAATCGAACGCGGCATAGCCCTTGCGCACCTGTTCATCCAGATCGGCCAGACGGCTCAGAACCCAGCGTTCCAGACGCGGCATATCTTCGGGCGCGACGCGATCAGCCTCGGTGAAATCAGCCAGCGAGCCCAGCATGAACCGCATGGTGTTGCGCAGACGGCGATAGCTGTCGGCGGTGCCCTTCAGAATCTCCGGCCCGATCCGCTGGTCAGCGGTATAGTCAGTCTGAGCCACCCACAGGCGCAGGATGTCCGCACCATATTGCTTGACGACCTCTTCCGGAACGATGGTGTTGCCCAGCGACTTGGACATCTTGTTGCCCTTGGCATCCAGCGTGAAACCATGGGTCACCACGTTGCGATAGGGCGCACGGCCTTTGGTCCCGCAGGCCTGCAGCATCGACGAATGGAACCACCCGCGGTGCTGGTCAGTACCTTCCATGTAGACATCGGCGATACCGTCCTCGGTCCCGTCTTCACGGTCGCGCAGAACAAAGGCGTGCGTCGAGCCCGAGTCAAACCACACGTCCAGCACATCGAACACCTGATCGTAGTCATCAGGGTTGGCGATGCCGTCGAGGATCTTTTCCTTAAAGCCCTCGGTGTACCAAACGTCTGCGCCATCCTTCTCGAACGCCGCCTTGATGCGTGCGTTCAAATCTGCATTGCGCAGCAGGTAATCCGCGTCGGTGGGCAGGGCACCCTTCTTGGTGAAGCAAGTCAGCGGCACACCCCAGGCACGCTGGCGTGACAGCACCCAGTCCGGACGGGCTTCGATCATCGAATACAGGCGGTTACGACCCGTCTGCGGGGTCCATTTCACCAGCTCATCAATCGAGCGCAGGGCGCGTTCGCGGATGGTGTCGCCCATCTCGCCCAAGCCGTCGTCCAGCTTGCGGTCGACGGAGGCAAACCACTGCGGTGTGTTGCGATAGATGATCGGAGCCTTCGAACGCCACGAATGCGGATAGCTGTGCTTGATCTTGCCCCGCGCCAGCAGCCCGCCAACCTCGGCCAGCTTGTCGATCACCGCCTTGTTCGCGTCACCTTCACCGCCCTTGCGGGACAGGATATATTTGCCACCGAAGAACGGCAGATCGGCACGGAACGAGCCGTCATCCATCACGTTATAGGTGATGACCTGTTCCAACATACCCAGATCGCGATAAAGCTCGAATTCCTCCATCCCGTGCGACGGCGCACAGTGAACGAAACCGGTGCCTTCGGTATCGGTCACAAATTCAGCGGCGCGGAAATCGCGGATGCCATCCCATTCGCCATTGCCGCCCTCGGCCCCGGCCAGCGGGTGGGTCAGTTGCACGCCTGCCAGCTCATCCGTGGTTACGTCGCGGACGCGGGTCCACTGATCGTCGTTCAAACGGGCACGGCCCAGAACATCCGCCGCCAGATTGTCGGCCAGCAGGAATTTGTCACCTACTTTGGCCCAGCATTCATCCGGCGCGCCGGTGACTTCGTAAAGGCCATACGCGATGTCCTTGCCGTAAACGACCGCCTTGTTCGACGGCATCGTCCAAGGGGTCGTCGTCCAGATCACCACAAACGCATCATCCAGATCGCCTGCATTCACGACCTTGAACTTCACCCAGATGGTGAAGCTTTCCTTGTCGTGATACTCGACCTCAGCCTCGGCCAGAGCGGTCTTTTCGACCGGCGACCACATCACGGGTTTGGACCCCTGATAGAGCGTGCCGTTCATCAGGAACTTCATGAACTCATCGGCGATCACGGCCTCGGCGTGATAATCCATGGTGATATAAGGGTCAGGCCAATTGCCGGTGATCCCCAGACGCTTGAATTCTTCGCGCTGGATGTCGATCCAGCCTTCGGCGAACTTGCGGCATTCCTGACGGAAATCGACGATGTTCACCTCGTCCTTGTTCTTGCCTTTTTTGCGATACTGCTCTTCGATCTTCCATTCGATGGGCAGGCCGTGGCAGTCCCAGCCGGGCACGTAACGCGCGTCGTGGCCCATCATCTGATGGCTCCGCACGATCATGTCCTTGATGGTCTTGTTCAGCGCGTGGCCGATATGCAGGTGGCCGTTGGCATAGGGGGGACCATCGTGCAGGGTAAAGGGCGTGCGGCCTTCCTTCTCGCGCAGGCGGTCATAGACGCCGATTTTCTCCCAACGCTCCAGCCATGCAGGTTCGCGCTTGGGCAGGCCAGCGCGCATGGGGAAATCGGTTTTGGGCAGGTTCAGCGTGTCTTTGTAATCAGGTGTATCGGCGCACATTGGGGGCGTCCTTTGGATGATCTGGTCGTATGGATCGAAGCGGTCGGTGCGAGGTCTCAAACACCTTTGCCCGGCGTCTCAGGATGTCAGAGCGCCGGGGATATAATTCGAATAATGATGGCCATCCGGTCATACATGGCCGCGCTTATAAGACGCCCTTGGCAGATGGTCCAGAGCTTCCGCCCCCTGCGGCGAATGGCGCGGTTCAAAACAGCTCGATCGCGGGGCGCGCAATCATCAGCCACAGGATGCTCAGCACCGAAAGAAAGGCCGGGATGCCGCATAAGAACCAGATGCGGAACAATCGGTGATAGCTGTCAGGCAACGGTGCACCCTGTGCAGCAGCCGTCTGTGCCAGATCCCGCAGGCGGACCTGTATCCACACCACAGGCAGCCAGAACACGCCCGTCACGCCGTAAAGCATCAGCGACAGCACGATCCACCCTTCGGCAAGGGACCAACCCAGTCGCCAGGCCAACAAAGCTCCGGTCACGGGTTGGACGACTACGGCGGTCGTCGTGAACAGAAGGTCAGCCAGAATGACCACACGGGCAGTTTGCGCAATAAACCGCGCGTCGCCGGACCGATGCGCCAACAGCATGAAAAACGCGATCCCGGCTCCCGTGCCCAGCAGAACGCTTGCACCGATGACGTGCAGCCATCGCAGGATCAGGTCTGGATCCATCATCGGCTTTGCACCATAGGCCAGGCAACCAGCGACAGCAGCAGTGCAGGCAGCACTTTGACGAGTAGGCCCAACGTGTCCAGCCACAGGCCTGGTGTCACGACCGTTGCCGCCAGCACATAGAACGCTGCCACCCCAACTTGCGCCAGGCACACGCGCGGGGTCCAAGGACGATATAGAACGGCCAGTCCCAAAGCGATATCGACGAAAGACCAGAACACGACAGAACTGACGGCAGCGGCATCGGCCCATCCGGCCTCGGTCAGAACACCGGCGGCCTCGGGCAATCCGACCAATCCGAAAATGCCGGACAGGACCCAGAAGAGACTCAGTACGGCTATGACAAGCGGGGCCAGCAGGGACATGCGCGCGGTCAGCCTGTGTTCACGCGCGCTGGTCATTGACCCATAAATTTCGGGCAGCGGCCTGAGCGACCGACCCGTTGCTGCGCGATAGGGCGCGGGATCACCCATAACACCCGAAGCCATGACCGTCATCGCCGTGCTGCGCAGGGGCGAGCGCCACCCAAGATAGCCCAGCGCGTCAGCACACCGTGCAACTGCCTTGGTCAAGACCGGAGGCATGACAAGCCGAAAGCGGGCCGCCGGGAAACCCAGCCAACGGCGCGTGGTGGCCAGGACATCCCCCAACGATTGGGCTTGATCCTCAACAAGATCGTAGGCGCCTTGCGGTATTTCGTCGGCGCAGCAGGTAACCACGGCATGGCACAAATCCTCCATCCCAACGCACTGGACCGGTGTCGCTGGATAGGCAATCGGCTGTACCAGCGGAACCGCTGCCAGCATCCGCAGTAGGGCCGTTCCACCGTAATCTGATTGCCCGATAACCAGCCCGGGGCGCAAAATCCACAGGTCCGCACCGCTGCTTTCAAGGGCCGCATCACCAGCGGCCTTCGTGCGCATGAACTCGGTGTCCGCATTGGGCGTCGCCCCGATGGCTGATATTTGTACGACCGAAACACCTCGTTTTGCACAGGCCTGACCCAGCGCTGCAATGGCGTGATGATGCACCGCCGCAAGATCATCCGAGGGGCCGTCCTGCAACGCGCCTGCGCAGTTCACAACGCAGTCGATACCAGTGAGTGCGGCCTCCCAATCCTGCGGGTGCGTAAAACGGCGCAAATCGCCCTGAACCAACTTAATTCCGTCCAGTAGCAACGCGCCTTGCACAGGCTCACGAACAAGCCCCGTGACCTGCGCGCCCCGGCCTCGCAAGGCGCGGACCACCGCCGCGCCTATGAAGCCGTAAGCGCCTAGAACAAGGATATTTTTCCCAGTGAGTGTCAGAGCACACCTCGCCACCACGTTGATGCCTTCACCCTAGCCATCTGAGGTATATCCGCCATGGGGACTGTGCCGCCTGCGACAATTCTAGCCGTCAGGGATGAAACAGCGATCCAACCAGATAGGCGATTGATGCCGCAGCGCCCCCAATCAACAAGGTCTCACCACCCGACCGCCACCACGGGGCCAGCGACCAGCGGCTTTTGAGCGCGCCGATGGCAAAAAAGACTCCCATCGTCATCCAAGCTGAGAGCGCAAAGGCGCGCTCGACCCCGGCCAGAAACGGCAAGAGCGGGATCATGCCCGCAACCAGAAAGGCCAGAAACGTCGCCATCGCGGCCTTCATCGGGTGCGGGTCCACACTGCCCAGACCATATTCACCCTCGATCATCAGGTTGATCCAGTTGTCGTGATTGGCGGTGATGGCATCGGTTGCCTCATCCAGAACGCGCCCCGACAGGCCCTTCTGCGACAGGATTTCCCGGACTTCATCGCGCTCACCATCCGGGTAAAGGTGGATGTGGCGCTCTTCGATGGCACGGATGCGGCGGATATTGTCCAACTCAGCTTTGGTGCCCGAGTAATTGCCTGCCGCCATGGAAAACCCATCAGCCAGCACATTGGCCAGCCCCAAGGCTACGATGATGAACGGCGACAACCCGGCCCCCGCGACGCCAGCTACGATCGCAAAAGTCGTCACCGATCCGTCGATGCCGCCGTAAACTACATCGCGCAACACGCCCCGACCGGGGGGCGCGTTGATCCGGGCTGCAATTTCCTGCTGGCTGTGTCCGTGCTCGGTCATGGCTGGCTCCACCTTTGGTATGGCAACCAGCAGGGCAGAGGTCTTTGCGTCAGGTCAAGTCTTGGAAAACAATCCCGCCAACGCCCCTTTGATGATCCGCCGGGTCGAGGGCTTGTGACGGTCCGAGAAAGGCAGCGGGCGGCAGACCTCCATCGCGGCCACCCCGACGCGCGCGCTGAGCGCGCCGTTGACCAGACCTTCGCCGAACCGGCGGGACAGTTTGCTTAGGACCGAGCCGCCCAGAACCGGTTCCAGCAGGTCATCGCCCACAGCCACCGCGCCCGTGGCCACCAGATGCACGAACACAGCGCGAGTCAAACGCCAGCTGCCCAGAAACCCGGCGCGGCCACCGTAGATTTCAGCAATTCGCCGGATCATCCTCAGGGAAGCCGCCAGTGCCGTCACCACATCTGCCAGCGCCAGCGGAACCAGCGCCGTCACCGTGGCCACCTGACGGGCGGCGGCCTCAACCTCGCGGCTGGCGGCTTCGTCCAGCGGGGCCAGAAGTTCGTCTTCTGTCAGGGTAAGCAGGCCGGAGGCATCAAACTGCTCGCCCATGCGTTCGGATAGGCGATCGCGGCCCCATTTGGTGTCGTCGCGCCCCTTGTAGAAGGCAATCAGCCGGTTCGTGACTGCCCGCGCCTGCCCCAGATCACCCTCGGCCAGCGCGACATCGGCGGCGCGGCGCATCCCGTCCACCCGCGACAGACGCCCAATCGCAGCCAGCTCGCGCAGGGCGATGATCAGCCCGACCACCAGCAACGCGCCGATCAGGCCCGTTACGACCCAGCCCAGAACCGGCGCGCGCAGCAACAGAGACGTCACGAAATCCCAAGCCGCGACCGAGACCACAGCCCCTATCACAGCCGCCGCCAGCCCCCAGAACCAACGCGACAAGGCCGAAGGTTTTCGCGCTGCCAACCGCGCAGCGGTCTGCATCGCCTGCCCCTGCGGAGCGGCGACATCCGGAACCGGCGGTGCCTGCGCCACGTCCGCACCGGGGGCCTCGGCCTCCAGATCAATCAGGACCGGACCTTTAGCCATCTGCGTGTTCCTCTCGATGCCAGACATATTTAATGTCGGGCAGGTTTTCGTCGTTGTCAGAACCATCGCTGCGGGCAACCTCGGCGAACCCGTTGCGTTCGTAGAACCGGCGCGCGCCACCATTGGCCTGAAAGGCGAACAGCGACAGGTGTGAGCGTTCGGCTTTGGCGTGATCCAGCAAGCGCTGTCCGATCCCCTGCCCACGTGCCGGGGCACTTAGATATAGTGAGTGTACCTCGACCCCGTTCAGGGCCAGAAACCCGACTACACCATCGTCGGATTCCGCGACGGTGACCCAATCCTGATCTATCATCCGGCCGCAAAAGGCGATGGTTTCCGCGCGGGAATGCAGCTCGGGCATCCAGTCATGCTCGCGGGCGAATCCGTGCAGGATTTCTCCGGTGGCTCCGGCATCGGTGCTGCGGGCAGGTCGCAGGATTACCGTCATAGCCGATCTCCGATCAGGAACTGGGCCGCGCGGTCCAGCCGGATATGCGGAGGGCCGTCACCGGGGCGCAGGGTCAACTGCGCGGGCGCAAAGGCCATGAACCCATAGTCTTCGCCCAGCCAGCTTTCAGCCCCGTTGCGCGCAGGCCCCAACAGATGCGCGGGGTCGTCGGGCAACTCGCCGGGATAGAAAGCGGCTTGCTTCCCGTCCAGTAAAGTGCCGCGCACGCAGGGCAAGTCCACCCCATCATGTGTGCGAATTTCTTCGGTCGTGGCCCGGAGCGCGGCCAGCGACAATGCCGCCGTTTCCGCCCCGGCAAAGCTGGCGCGATCGCGGGCGTCGCGGGTCAGCGCCTCCATGATGTGGGTTAGACGGGCGTGTTGGTGGTGGTGCAGATGATCCGCCTTGGTGGCGGCAAACAGGATGCGTTCAACACGCTTTCCCAGCAGCAACCGGCTGAGCCACGCGTTCCGCCCCGGCCGGAACGCCGACAGGATATCGCCCATCGCGCGGCGCATATCCTCAACTGCCTGCGGCCCTTTGTGAATCGCGCCCAGCGCATCAACCAGTACCACTTGCCGGTCAATGCGCGAAAAGTGATCACGGAAGAAGGGTTTGACCACTTGCGATTTATACGCCTCGAACCGACGGGCCATTTCGCGGTGCAGGCTGCGTCTTGCACCACTACCTTCGACAGGCAGCGGCGCGAAGGTCAAAACCGGAGAGCCCGCCAAATCCCCCGGCAGCAAAAACCGCCCGGGCGTGCAATCATAGTAGCCGGCATCGCGCGCGGTGTTGAGGTAATCGGAAAACGCCTTCGCCAGGGCCTGCGCCTGCGGCTCATCATGCTCGGCCTCTGGGTCGGAGGCTTTGGCCTGCGCAAGGTAGCCTGCTGCCTCGGCGCGGTTGGTGATACGATCCAACGTCTCAGACGACCACGACCCATAGGACTTGTCCAGCAAAGCCAGATCCAAAAGCCATTCGCCGGGGTAATCCACGATGTCCAGATGAACCTTACGCGGACCCTGCAGGCCGGACAGCAATCCGGCAGGCCGGGCCTTGAAGGACAGGCGCAGTTCAGAAACCGCCCGCGTGCTGTCCGGCCAATGCGGCTTTGGGCCGGTCAGGGCTGCCAAATGGTTTTCATAATCGAACCGCGGCACCGTGTCGTCGGGCTGGGGTTGCAGATAGGCTGCGTTGATCCGCCCCTCTTGCTGCGCCACTAAGCCGGGCATCCGGCCCCTGTCCAGCAGGTTGGCGACCAGCGACGTGATGAACACCGTCTTGCCCGACCGTGCCAAGCCGGTCACACCCAGACGGATCACCGGTTCGAACAATGCCTCGGACACGCTGTCGCCCACGGTTTCAAATCCGCGCACAAGACTGTCTGCCAGCGATGAAATGACCAAATTGTCGTCCCGCTTTTATCGTTTTTCCCAAGATAGGTAGCCGGTGCGCGACATACCAGCGCTTTCCTGCCCTTGCCCGTCTCGTCACCGCGCGCTACCAGCAGCACATGCCCAGATACGCGCTGAAAGTCGAATACCTTGGAGAACCGTTTGCCGGATGGCAGCGGCAAAAGGATCAACCCTCGGTTCAGGGGGCGATCGAGCAGGCCTTGTCGCGCATTCAACCCGGCGCGCATACCATTGCCGCCGCTGGTCGTACTGATGCGGGCGTTCACGCGCTGGGACAGGTCGCCCATTGCGATCTGGTCAAGGATTGGGACCCGTTTCGCCTGTCCGAGGCGCTGAACTATCACCTCAAGCCCGACCCTGTTGCGATTGTGCAAGCCGCGCGGGTCGAGGACGATTGGCATGCCCGGTTCTCAGCGGTCGAGCGGCAGTATCTGTTCCGTATCCTGATGCGCCGCGCGCCCGCGACCCATGACGCGGGGCAAGTTTGGCAGATCAATCACCAACTGGACGTGGCGGCGATGCAGGCCGGGGCAGATATGCTGATCGGGCGGCATGATTTCACCACCTTCCGGTCGTCCATTTGTCAGGCCGCCAGCCCGGTGAAAACGCTGGATGAGCTGCGGGTTGAACAGGTGCAGGGTTTCTCTGGTCCCGAGATTCACTTTCACGTCCGCGCGCGGTCTTTCCTGCACAATCAGGTCCGCAGTTTCGTCGGCACGCTGGAACGGGTGGGCGCCGGTGCTTGGTCACCCGAAGATGTGCGGGACGCGTTAGAGGCACAAGACCGCGCCGCCTGCGGGCCCGTATGCCCGCCGCAGGGGCTGTATCTGGCGCGGGTCGGCTATCCCGAACCCATCTTCAACTAGATCGCACGCAGCAGCAGCCCGCTAGCAATAACGGCAATCAACAACCCTGCCACCAGTTCAATCGTGGGGGCCAGCACCTGCGCGAAACGGGTGGCAGAGGCTGAGGCCAACAACCCGCCACGCAAGCCAAACGAAGTCCAACCGACCAGAGTTGTCACTGTCGCCGTGCCCAGTGCCATGGCGAACGCACCGGCAATACCCACCATGGCGATACCCATCTGCCACGTCAGGATCAGCACGAACAAAGCGCCGGTACAGGGGCGCGCCGCGATGCCTGCGATTAGCAATGCCGCCTCTTTCCAATTGCCGATCTGCGCCACTTCTTCAGCGGTGGGGCCGTGGCGGTGGCCGCAATCGGAACAGACCTCATGATCATGGTGATGATGATCGTGGTGATGATGCGCGTGAGATTTCTCGGCCCGGTTTCGGCGGGCGAAACTACGCAGGCCCCGGAACACCAGCCACAGACCGATTGCAGCGATGGCGCCGTAGCTGACCGGGGCCATGACCTGCTCGGTCGTGCCAACCAGACTGTCCCGCGACATCTGGAACACCAGAACACCCGCATAAACCAGCACAACAGCCGTGACGGCCTGGCCCAGACTGGACAGCACGCTGATCGCAGACAAACGCCAAAAGGCGACGTTGCGGCCCAGTCCATAGCCTCCGATCAGCACCTTGCCGTGACCGGGACCGATGGCGTGAAAAAACCCATAGGCGAAACATACGGTCAACAGAGTGGCTACGGCCTGAGGCTGTTCTGCTCGCGCAGCACGCAGGGATCGGGCGATCTGGTTCTGAAATTCCCGCTGTTCCCCGGCGGCCCAAGCGGCGAGGTTGTCAAACCCTCCGCTGCCCCAGAACCACAACAGCAGGCCCAAAGCCAAGGCGACAGGGACAATCAGGTACTTGGACATGAAACGCGGATCTCAGTCGCGAAGTCTTCGCCCACCAGCGGGATATCGTTTTCCTCAAGATCATAATCGGCATCCAATGTCAGAAGGAACGCCCGCATCTGCGCAAGCTGGCCGTCAATATCCGGCACGATCATTTCGATATTGCACGATATATTTCCCGTGACCGTCACAGGGCGTGTCACTTCGTAGGCGGTGTAGTAGGTCTCGTCGAACGCTTTGGCTGAAAGCGCCGATGCCGCCACTGGTGCGCCCTCAACCGCCCTCAGGTGGGTCGAGACGATGCGGCCATTTTCGGTGGTGGCCGTGGGCTCTGCCGGACCCGACAAAGGTACGATGCGCCCCTCGGACCAAAGAACCAGATCACCGTTGTAGCCTTCCAGCCATTGGGCGTCGAACCCGGCCAAAAACGCCTGCTCGCTTTCGCTCAGCAGACCATCACCATCTTGATCCAGCTTTCTGTCTTCAAGCTCGAACAGGGAATACAGCTCATCATAGGCCCAAGTGACGCGCACATGGGTCAGGTTGCCCGCGTCATCCACGATAAACTCCAGCCCCGCGTCGATGAAAACATGAGGGTGGGCCAATGCCGGGATCGGCAGGCAACAGGTCAACAAGGAGATCAACAAACGCATGATCGGAAGATAGGGCCTTGTACCCGCCGCGACAATGCACATTCAAGCCAACGCGCAGAAACCGGCCCACCTTCAGGCCCGAGGAAACAGAACCAGTGTTTGCAGGGCCGTGCCCACGGGGCCTTGGGTGTCGAACAAAACCGACTGCGACATGCCGATACCCGATGGCTGCCAATGGCAGACCGACTCTGACGCCAGCCAGTCCGAGACCGGTTCGCGGTGGATTTGAACCGTCAGGTCAGTGTTCATGAAGCCCATCTCGGTTGTCGGCGCGTTCCACGAAATACCGTTGCCGCAATCGGCCAGCGGACAGAGCGCCTGGATAGGAGATTGCACTTCGTCCGCCAACAGCGGCGGCGTCCGCATCCAGATGGTTTTGGGCCCCGGGCCCTGATTGCCGCCTTGGGGGTAGAGGATATCGGAGTGATTGGCGAAACCGGGCAGGTTGTGGCGGGTCTCTCCAATCGGAAACGGCCCGGTCACTGCGTCATCCAACTGCGGCGGGGGCATGGTCACATTCGCAACGGGGCCAAGATCACGGCGCACCAAATGCATGGTAGTGGCCGTCGCGCAGAGCGTGTCGTCAAGATCATGCACCGTGACCCGCGTGGTCGCCAGTGTCTTGGTGTGGCGGGTCGTCTCGGCGGCGACACGCAGTCCGGCCAGCGGTAGCGGGCGCAACAAGTCTACCGACAGCCGGGTCAGCATCTTCTCGGGCCCGACCTCGGTTTCGGCTGCACGCACGATCAGTCCGCTGACAGGACCTGCATGGCAATGATCGGCGGACCAAGGTCCCCGAGCCGCGTCATTGCCCACAAATGCGCCATCCGGGCTGATGTGGAAATAGGCGGGTTGGCTCCCGTCGAGCTCTGCCTGCATACCGATGCTCACACCTTTTCCTGCGTGTGTTTCTTCAACTCGGCCCGCGCGACCTGACGGCGGTGCACTGCATCCGGCCCATCGGCCAGACGCAGCGTGCGCACGTGGGTCCAGGCCGTGGCCAACGGCGTATCCTGACTGATCCCTTGCGCACCAAACATCTGGACCGCCTCGTCAATCACCTTCAACGCGACCCGAGGGGCCACGACCTTGATCTGGCTAATCCAAGGCGCCGCCGCCCGCGCATCGCCCTGATCCATGTACCACGCGGCCTTAAGGCACAGCAGGCGGGCCATCTCGATCTCCATCCGGCATTCGGCGATGATGTCGAAATTGGCCCCAAGCTGCGCCAGTTTCTTGCCAAATGCCTCGCGCTGAAGCGACCTTTTGCACATCTGTTCCAGCGCGCTTTCTGCCTGACCGATGGCGCGCATGCAGTGGTGGATACGTCCCGGCCCCAGACGGCCCTGCGCGATCTCGAATCCACGCCCTTCGCCCAGCAGGATGTTTTCTGCAGGAACGCGCACATTGGTGAACCGGATATGCATATGCCCATGGGGCGCATCGTCATGGCCATAAACTTCCATCGGGCGCAGAACCTCGATCCCCGGCGTGTCGGCAGGCACGACGATCATCGATTGACGCTGGTGCTTGGGCTGTTCCTCGCCTGCGGTCTTAACCATCACGATATAGACCTTGCAGCGCGGATCGCCCGCCCCTGACGACCACCACTTTTCGCCGTTCAGAACATAGTCGTCCCCGTCCCGCACACAGGACATCGACACATTCGTGGCATCCGACGAGGCCACATCTGGTTCCGTCATCAGATAAGCCGAGCGAATCTGGCCGTCCAGCAGAGGCTTCAGCCACTGCTCTTTCATCTTTTTCGAGCCGTAGCGTTCGAACACCTCCATGTTGCCGGTATCAGGCGCAGAGCAGTTGAACACCTCGGCCCCCAACGGGGTCTTGCCCATCTCTTCAGCGAAAAAGGCATATTCGACCGTGGTCAGCCCAATCCCCTTCTCGCTATCCGTCAGCCAGAAGTTCCACAGCCCCGCCGCCTTGGCCTTGGCTTTCAGACCTTCCAAAATCTCGGCCTGTCTTTCGGTATATTGCCAGCGGTCGCCCTTGGCGATTTCGCCCTGATATTCTGCCTCCAGCGGCATCACCTCGTCACGGATCATCTCGACCACCCGTTGCAGCAGAGCGCGGTTTTCCTCGCGCAGGGTGAATGACATGTTCATGGGCTTCCTCCTTGCACCCGGCAGACGGGCTTTACCTTCGGCCCGAGAATGACTTAGCTGCCGACATGATGTCCAGTTGGGTGACGAAACGTCAACTCAATCAAATTAGTAGGTGGAGACAAATATGGCGCTGTTGATCGAAACCGGGTTAACCGGCTGGATGGGTGATGCGGATATCGCCCGTGACATTCGAGCTGTGGACCCTGATCTGGATGTGCGGACGCCCGATACGATCGGCGATGCGGATCAGATTACCATGGTGGCTGTGGCTGGGCTGCGAGACGCGTGCTTAAAAGAATTGCCCAACCTTAAACTGGTGCAAAAGCTTGGTGCAGGGGTTGAAACGATTGTGGGCAACCCAAATCTGCCAGACCACGTCCGCATCGCAAGGTTGAAACCGGATGCGCCCGCGCAAGGCATTGCCGAGTGGTTCGTGGCCTATGTTCTGCGACACCAGCGCCACATGCCCTTTTACGAAGCCGCCCAGACCCGCGCTGAATGGCTGCCAAAAGAGCCCGGCTATTCGCCCGATACCACGGTCGGCGTACTGGGGCTGGGGCATATCGGGTCACGCAGCGCCCTGATGCTGCGCGCAATCGGCTTTCAAGTTTTGGGGTGGAGCCGCTCGCCCAAAGAAATTGACGGCGTAACCTGCCTTCACGGCGATGATGCTCTACCCGAACTGCTGGGGCAATGTGATCATGTCTGCGCGATCTTGCCCTCGACCCCTGAAACCAAGGGCCTGTTTGATGCCGACATGCTGGGGACTATGAAACCGGGTAGCCAGCTGTTGAATGCTGGACGCGGGGACCTGATCGACGAGGCGGCCCTGATTGACGCGCTGGATGTGGGCCGCCCGGCTCACGCGGTTCTGGACGTGACAAGCACCGAGCCGCTTCCGTCGAACAGCCCGCTCTGGTCCCATTCCGGTGTCACGATCACCCCGCATGTTTCGGGTTGGCATTTGGGCGACGCATTGGCTGATGTGGCCGAGAATTACCGGCGGCTGAATGCAGGATCGCCCCTGCTTCATGAGGTAGACCGCACACGCGGCTATTGATGGCGGTTCAAGGGGTCAAAATCCACTTGCCGTCCGCGCTGCGGCAACGCTGTGTGCCCACCTCACGCGTTTGATCGGTGCCGTCGGGCTGGATAAAGTGTTGCAGTTGCACGCAATTGTCACGCACGCCTTGCACCCGAATTGTGCCTTTGGACCCACTTTCGGGATTGCTCCAGCTTTGTTCTGCCCCTACTTGCGGCCTGCCGGATTCAAGCATCGCGTCTGCCGTCGCATTGACGACTTTGAAATCGTCAGGGCTCAGCCCCATTTCTGCGATGATCCGCGACAATGGTTTCGCATCGCTCAACGTGCCGGCGGTCAACGCCACCGCCAAAACCGTAGCTGAAATAATCCGGGCCATCATAGCTGCCTCTTCTTTTTCGAAATGAATTCGCAATCAACACTATACAGGCTCTGACCATGCGTCCAAGCCCCCGCCGCGCCCATCAGTCAAACACAGCCGTCCCCGCCCCAAGGCATCGGAACCCTTCGCAATAGGTACGACCCAAATTCCAAAGCCGCTGCTTGGCTCTGGTCCAGATTTGCGCGCTCATCACCCTCACATTCCCTGCCCGCAAGCCGCACATTCCAGCTTTTCAGGACGTTTTTGATACCCGACCTTCTGGGACAAGTAGCGTCGCATGCCCATAACCCTGTAAAAACAGTGTGTTTCCGAGCGGTTTCTTTGGCGCAGGGCTTCACAGGATGAGTTGAATCTGATGAAATACGCGTAGTTTTTTAGCACTGGAGATTGTTCAATGGTACTGCGTGGATCCCTGTTGGCGCTGGCCGCTGTCATCGGCTTGACGGCTTTTAACGCAACCCCTGTTGTCGCCAAGGAAGAGACCAAGTCCGTCTCGGTCTTCAGCCGTACCTGGGCGATCATGCAAGTCTCGGATGGTCCGATCGTATATCGTGCGACGCGGGACGACAATAACCTCAATCCATTTGGCCCGCCGCCGCGACTGCGCACGCTACAGGCCATTGCGGCGATCCAGCAGGCCACCGGGTGCAAACCCATCGTATCCAGCATGTATCAGAACATCTCGGGCCAGTTCTTTTCCCAAGTTAGCTGTAACTGAACCCGGCACAAAACGGGCATTGAGGTCAACGCAACGCGCTGCCATAGCTTGCGCATGAAACTTGCGATCAACGGATTCGGCCGCATTGGCCGCACGATCCTGCGGCAGCTGCTGGCCATGCCGCAGGACAATGGTATCGACCTGGTGCTGATCAACGATATCGCACCGCTGGAGACCTGTGCCTATCTGTTCAAATATGACAGCACCTTTGGCCCCTATGCGGGACAGTTAGATCAGGACGGCGCCCATTTGGTCGTGGACGGGCGCAGGATTCCCGTGACGCACAGCCCCGACCTGTCGCGCGTTGATCTGACAGGCGTGGATGTGCTGATGGATTGCACCGGCGTTGCCCGAACTTCGGATGTGGCTGGTCAAGGGTTGGTGGCAGGTGCAGGCAAGGTCTTGATCTCGGGCCCATCACCTGCGACCGAAGTTACGATTGTTCTTGGAGCAAACGAAGATCAGCTTGGGTCTGCGCGCATCGTTTCGAATGCCTCGTGCACGACCAACGGGTTGGCGCCTCTGGTCAAGGTGCTGGACGGGATCGGCGGCGTCGTTTCCGGGCACATGACCACCATTCACTGTTATACCAACAGCCAGCCCATGGTGGACGCGCCCCGCGGTGATCTGACCCGGTCGCGGGCGGGGGCGCTGTCGATGGTTCCGACAACCACCAGCGCCATGCATCTGATCGACGCGGTTTTGCCCCATCTTGCGGGCCGTATCTCGGGCGCGGCGGTACGGGTTCCCACGGCCAGCGTGTCAGCAGTCGATCTGATCGTGACGCTGGAACGCGGTATTTCGGCCGAAATTTTCGAAACAGCGCTGCGAGAGATCGTGACACAATCGCCGGTTCTGGGCTGGACGGATGAACCTCTGGTCTCATCGGATTTGCGCACGCGCCCCGAGTCTCTGGTGATCGCTGGCCCCGAGACGCGTCAAATCGGAGAACACCAGATCCGCGTATTCGGCTGGTACGACAATGAATGGGGCTTTTCCGCCCGGATGCTGGATGTCGCGCAGCTAATGGCTGCAAGCTAAAAATCGCGGACCAGCTACAGCACCCTCCGGGTCGCAGACCAACGCGACACTGACGAGCACCCGCGCATTGAATTCATATGACGCTTTTGCGCGACCTGCCGCGATGCGGCCCAATATCACCAATTTAACGCGCCACTACCATTCAATACGGTCCTCCAGCACCAATGCGTAGGGTCTTGGCCACCACACCTGGCTGCAATTCCCAGTACATATTCGATAATTTCTTTCCCAGCGCAGCGACTGATGATCTAAATGTTCAGAAAGAGCTGTCACCCTTCATAAGGCAGCAATATTGCGTTCGATTTTGGGCAGTTGGAGCCAACAGATGCAGGGAAGCAGGCTGCGCTTTTCTAAAAACTTGGTACTAGGCATCGTGGCCGCCGCAATGCCGACCGGACTGTCCGCTCTGGAAACCTCGCTGGTCGCGCCAGGCGCTCCGCAAGAGTTGGTGGACCGGATCGAGGAGACATCTTCGGTTACCACCGCAGAATCCCGCGGGTTGGATACTCCGCTGGAAATCCTGTCCGCCGCACTGTCGGATTATCGGACTATCGTCCAGATCATGTATGATGAGGGATATTTCAGCCCGGAAGTCAGCATCAAGCTAGATGGTCAGGAAGCAGCAGAGCTCAGCTCGCTCAGCGTCCCGGCCAAGATCGACCGCGCGGTGATTACCGTGGCAACGGGCCCTTCCTACCGTTTTGGCGAGGCGACCTTGCGACCGATTGCGCCGGAAACCGTCTTGCCCGAGGATTTTGCGATTGGCAAACCAGCCTCGACTGGGGCCATCCAGCGCGCGGCCTCGGCCGGTGTTCAGGGCTGGCGCAACGTGGGTCATGCCAAGGCCGATGTCGCCGGGCAAAAGGCGATCGCGCGCCACCCACAGGCCCGGCTGGACGCAGAGATCGACGTCGATCCCGGCCCGCGCCTGAGATTTGGCGAGATGTTCATTCTGGGTGATTCTGACGTCAAACACTCTTCGATCGAAAAGATAGCGGGTTTCCCCTCGGGTCAGTTCTATTCACCCGAAGAAATCCAGAAGGTCGGCACCCGATTGCGCAGGACCGGAACGTTCAATGTGGTCGCCATCGAAGAGCGTGAAACCCCGAACGCCGACGGCACGTTGGATTTCGACGTCTATTTCGAAGACCTGCCCAAGCGCCGCCTGACGCTGGGTTTCGAAATAGCCTCGCGCGATGGGATCGACCTGACCGCCACCTGGACACACCGCAACGTGTTCAAACGCGCCGAGCGTCTGCGTTTTGAAGCTGCATTGCGCAACATCGGCGGGTCCGAGGACTTGGATGGCCGGATCGGCTTGCGACTGGACCAGCCAGACCGGCTTGGTCCCGATGACAGCACCTTCTGGAATGCCCTGATCGACCGCCGCAATACGGACAACTACAGTGTGTCAATCACCTCGCTGGCATATGGTGCGCGCCGGACCTTCTCGGACCGGCTTTATGCCGAGGCTTCGGCAGGGTTTCAGTTGTCAAACGCGGACGATGCCTTCGGCGACGGACGCAAATTCAGGTATTTCATCCTTCCGTTCCGCGCCGAGTGGGATGAACGCGACAGCAAGGTCAGCGCCACGCGCGGGTTCTATCTGGATGCGCAGGCTATGCCATTTGTTGGACTGTCAGGCACGGAAACAGGTGCCCGCTTCTTCGCGGATGCGCGCAGCTATACCAGCCTTGGAACCGACGGGCGCATCGTTCTGGCGGGTCGGGTGCAAATCGGCTCAGTCATCGGCCCCTCGCTGGACGGTGTGACCCCGGACTTCCTGTTCTATTCTGGCGGTGCAGGCACTGTTCGCGGGCAGCCCTTTGAAAGCCTTGGTATCCCCGTCGGAGATGAGGTCGCAGGCGGCAAGTCGTTTTTGGGGCTTTCGGGCGAAGTTCGTGGTAAAATCACTGATACTATCTCGTTGGTTGGGTTTTATGACTACGGGGCGGTCGATACGACGGCTTTTGTGACCAGCACGGCGAATTCCCATTCGGGGGCTGGTCTGGGGGTCAGGTACGATTTGGGCGGCTTTGGCCCGTTGCGGCTTGATCTGGCTGTGCCGGTTCAGGGTGACACGGGCAATGGTCTGCAATTCTATATCGGGATCGGACAGGCATTTTGATACGACACACTTCATATACGATTGTCAGTGCCACTCTGATCGCAATCGCACCGCCGGTATTCGCGCAGGAAGACGGCGGCGGCAGTATGCTCGAGACCTTCTTGCAGGACACATTGTCGGGCGACAATCAGAACGTAACGGTCAAGGGCCTGCAAGGCGCGCTCAGCGCCCGTGCCACGATCGAGGAAATCACTGTCGCCGATGATGAAGGTGTCTGGCTGACCATCAAGGACGCCCAGCTTGATTGGAACCGACTGGCCCTGATCCGGGGACGGTTCTCGGTCAATGCGCTGACGGCGCAGGAAATCGACATCGCCCGCGCGCCGGGGGCGACGACAACGGAAGAGCCCGCCGCTTCGGCTGAGACACAGCCCTTTCAACTTCCTGAATTGCCGGTTTCCATTGAGATCGGCGAGATTCGGGTGGATGAGCTGGCCTTGGGCGAGCCTCTAATCGGTGTGGCGGCCGATCTGTCTGTCACTGGAAATCTGTCTCTGGCCGACGGAACGATGGACACCAATCTGGACATCACCCGGCTGGATCGCGCTGGGGATGAGATCAAGCTGACCGCTGGATTCCAGAACGACTCGAGCCAGATCACACTGGATTTGCAGGTGATCGAGGCGTCGGGCGGGCTCATATCGACCGCGCTGAAAATCCCTGACAGCCCGCCGATTGGGTTGACGGCCAAGGGATCAGGCCCGCTGACGGATTTTACTGCCGATATCGGGCTGAGCAGCGATAACAAGCAGCGCGTTTCGGGCCAAGTGCGCCTGCGCGCGGCTGAGGCCGATCAGGGTATCGCCTTCACCACCAACCTCAGCGGCGACCTGACCCCGTTTCTGACCGCCGAGATTGACCCGTTCTTTGGCCCCGAGACCCGCCTGTTCGTCGACGGGCAGACCAAACCCGACGGCGCTCTGGAGGTCTCGGACCTTGAACTGACGACGCAGGCTCTGAGCCTGAAAGGGGAATTGCAACTGGGCGAAGGCAGCGCTTTGCAACTGGCGGCCCTGCAAGGGCGGATCACCCCGCCCGACGGGCAATCCGTGACCCTACCCGTCGCAGGTGGGGATACGTCGATCAAAGCGGCACAGATTTCGGCGCTGTTTGACCGGAAAAACGGCAATCTGTGGGATCTCAGCCTGACGGCCAACGGGCTGAACGCACCGCAAGCCAATCTGCAAAACGCGCGCATTACCGCTCAGGGCGTTCTGGATCAGGACGAGGGCTTTGCGGTCAGCGGCGATCTTCAGGCCAGTGTTTCCGGCATTGACCTGAACGATCCCGCCCTGAACGCCGCTTTGGGGCAGCGGATCATATTGGACGGACAGTTCGACTATGGCAGCGATCAGTCCTTGAACCTGTCCGGGTTCGAGCTGATCGGCTCGGACTATGATCTGGCGCTGGATGCGCTGGTCAACGGCCTGAACAGCGGACTCAGCATCGATGGCTCGGCCGAGTTGAACGCAACCGACCTGTCGCGCTTTTCCGATCTGGCGCAGATGGAACTGGGCGGTCAGATCACGGCGCGGGTCGAGGGCAAAGGATCCCCGCTTGATGGCAGCTTTGACGGCAAACTGACCGTTGAGGGGGCCGACCTGTCGACTGGGCGCGAGGATATCGACCCGATTATCACCGGCAACACCACCGTCACGCTGGACGGTCAGCGGGGGGCGGACGGCATCACAGTGCGTACCTTCGCTCTGGACAGTTCCGCCGCGCAGGTCGAGGCCAGTGGCAACGTCACGACACCAGATGGAAACCTGACAATTGACGGGCAGGCAAAAGTCAACGCCCCGGATCTGTCGGTCTTTTCCAGGTTGGCCCAACATGATCTGGGCGGCTCTGTCCGGGCCGAGTTCGCGGGCCAGGGCACCGCGCAAACACAAGAATTCGACGGTACGCTCAACATCGTCGCGCGCGATCTACAGACCGGCTTGGCCGATTACGATCCATTGCTGACCGGGCAAACCACGATTCTGTGGGATGGCGCGCGTTCGCTCGACAAGATTGAAATTCGCAAAGCAACCGTGAACGGCACAGCGCTGCGTGCGCAGGTACAGGCGACGGTCAACAACCCAACGGACGCGCCTTCGGGTGAAGGGACGGTGCAGTTGGTCGTGCCCGACCTGTCGCTTTTCTCGGGCATTGCGGATCGGGAACTGACCGGTGTGGTCAACGCCAATTTGACGGGCAGCGGCGACCTATCGAGCCGCGCTTTTGATGTGCAAGGTGATGTGGATGCCGACAATATACAGATTGGAATGGACCTTGTGGACCGCCTAATTCAGGGCCGCACGACCCTGTCTGTGGACGCCCAAAACAGCGACGAAGGCTTGGATGTCAGAAACTTTCGCCTGAAGGGCACCGCAATCTCGGCCGATGCGTCGGGCAAGGTGGCGCGTCAGTCGGGCGGGCTGAATTATTCGGTTCAGCTGGATGACCTAGCGCGGATCACGGACATCCTGTCAGGGCCGCTAACATTGACCGGCAATGTCGCACCCACCGCGGATGGCGTCGAGGGCACGACAACCCTGAGTGGTCCCGACAGCTCCTACGCGTCATTGATCGGGTCGGTAGACGCGGACGGTTCGGCGGATTTTGACTTTGACGCCAAGTTCAACCGGATCGAGCGGTTCCTGCCAGAGTTCCCTGGCTCAGTCGCCACAAGCGGCACGGCAAAGCGGCAGAACGGGGTCTGGACCATCGATTCCAACACCGAAGGTCCGGCACAAATTAACAGCACTTTGTCGGGTACGTTCGATGAAACCTCGGGCGAAGCCGATTTGAAGGCCGTGGGCGGTGTCAATATCGGCATCGCGAACCTGTTCATCTCGCCCAACAAGATCGACGGCACGGCCCAGTTTGACGTGGCGCTCAAGGGCAAGCCCGCGCTGGATGCGCTGAGCGGGACAATCACCACCAACGGCACCTCGCTGGCGCTGCCAACCGCAGGACAGACCTTCACCGGGATCGACGGAACGGTAACATTAGCGCAAAGCCGGGCAACCATTGCGATAACCGGCGGCCCGCGCTCGGGTGGCAGTTTCAACGTGTCCGGACCGATTGACCTGACCCCGCCCTTCAACGCCAATGTGACGACGACGCTGAACAATCTGGTGCTGACAGATCAGCTCTTATTCGAAACATCGCTGAACGGTCAGATCGCGCTGACCGGCGCTCTGGCTGCCAACAGTGCCGTTTCAGGTCAGATCAATTTCGGCGAAACCAATATCAATCTTGCTGCGGCGTCCGGCGCCGTAGGTGCCGCGCCGATCCCGAATATCGAACATGTCGGGGAAAGCCCGGCCAGCTACCTGACGCGGGAACGCGCTGGTTTGATCGTGGACGAGGAGGCCACCCAAAGCGACTCGCGCATCGCGCTTGATGTTTCACTGCTGGCTCCGAAGGCTGTGTTCGTGCGCGGTCGCGGCGTAAATGCAGAGCTGGGTGGGCGTTTGTTCATTGGCGGGACAACCAGTTCCGTGGTCCCATCCGGTCAGATCGAGCTGATCCGAGGTAACTTGGACATCCTTGGCCGCCGTCTGGCCCTGACCAAGGGGGTCGTAACCCTGCAAGGCGACCTGACGCCCTATATCGAGTTCGCATCCTCGACCAGCACATCAGAGGGCACCGCGACAATCGAGATCGCAGGCCCGCTGGATGCGCCCGAGGTCAATGTATTCTCAGACCCCGAGCGCCCTGCAGAAGAGGCGTTGGCGATCCTGCTGTTCGGCAACCGGTTCTCGGAATTGTCGCCCTTTGTCATCGCCCAGATGGCCGCGTCATTGGCGCAGCTCAGCGGGGCGGGCGGGGACGCGACCAAAGGCCTGCGCGACAGCACCGGAGTTGATACAGTTGATATCGGCGCCACCGAGGGCGGCGCTGGACGCCTGGGCGCAGGCGCGTATCTGAGCGACAACCTCTATACCGATTTCACCGTGAACACCGAAGGTGACACCGAGGTGAACCTGAACCTGGACGTGACGGATAACTTCACCGTGCGCGGCACTGTCGACGGACAGGGTGAGACAGGGATCGGCATGTTCTTTCAACGCGACTACTGACGGCGGATACCAATCGGCTGACCGACCTGCGGCGCAGGCGTAAGCCCCGCGTGGTCGCGCACCATTTGGGCCAACCGGGCGGCGGCCCACTCTGGATACGCCTCAGACCGACCGGTGGTGTGGCTGACATTCATGAACAACGCCTCTTGCGTGGCGCAAACCTCTCCCGTGTCTGACAGCATTTCGGCAAAATAATGCCCGCGCTTGTGATCGGCATCCAACATGCGGATACGAAATGTCAGAGGCTGCCCCTCGAGCACCTCTTGCAGGAAGGACATCTGCGATTGCAGCACATAGGGTCCCTGCCCCAGCGCGTTGACCTGCACCTCACCCAAGCCCAGATGATCCACCATCAGCCGCTCGAGCGCCATGTCGAACGCAACGCCGTAGTAGCCCACATTCATATGGCCGTTATAGTCGATCCATTCGGGCAGCACTTCAAAGCCCCGAATCTCGACCGGCGCATCATAGGGGCCGTCATGCCCGCTTAACGGTTCTGTCATCTGCATCATCCTCGCAACAGGGCGGCATGTTTGGACGCACGAACCCTGCTGTCAAGAAAAGTTAAAGGCGGCCATAAGGGCCGCCTTTGTTCGGTTATTCCGCCGCGATAGCGTCTTCGATCTTTTCTACCCTGATGGCCGAGAACTTGAACTCGGGGATTTTGCCATATGGGTCGATAGCCGAGTTGGTCAGGATGTTGGCCGCCGCCTCGACGTAGGCGAAGGGGATGAACACCATATCCTCGGCAATCGCACGGTCGGCGCGCACCATGATGTCGATGCTGCCGCGACGGGTCGTCAGTCGGATTGTCTCGCCCGGCTCGATCCCCATCAACTTAAGCGTTCGGGGGTTCATCGAACAGTTCGCCTCGGGCTCAACCGCGTCCAGAACGTTCGAGCGGCGCGTCATCGACCCGGTGTGCCAGTGTTCCAGCTGACGGCCCGTAGTGGCAATCATCGGGTATTCGTCATCCGGGGCTTCATCTGGCGGGATAACGCTTGCCGGGGTGAACTTGGCCTTGCCGTCCGTTCGCGGGAAGCCATCACCAAACACGATTGACTGACCAGGATCGGTTTCGGACAGAGACGGATAGGTGATCGTCTCGGACTTCAGTCGATCCCAAGTGATGTTATCGAGCGATGCCATTGTCAGCTTCATCTCATCAAACACCTGAGACACGTCCGTGTAGCCCCAGTTCAGCCCGATGCGCTGCGCTAGTTCAACAGTGATCGCCCAGTCCTCGCGCGCCTCACCCGGAGGCGGCACGGCGGGGCGCACCCGCTGCACCTGACGGTTGGTGTTCGACACGGTGCCGTTCTTTTCATACAGCGCCGAGGCAGGCAGGATGATGTCGGCATAGTTCGCTGTCTCGGTCAGGAAGATATCCTGCACGATCATCAGGTCTAGCTTGGCCAGCGCATCGCGGGCGTGGTTCACATCCGGGTCAGACATGGCCGGGTTCTCACCCATGATGTACATACCCTTGATGTTGCCCTGATAGGCTTGGTCGATGATCTCGGTCACCGTCAGACCCTTCTCGTTCGAGAAGTCGTCCGAATTCCAGACCTCGTTGAACTTGGCGCGAATGCCATCGTCAGTCACGGTCTGGTAGTCGGGCAGGAACATCGGGATCAGACCCGCGTCCGAGGCACCTTGCACGTTGTTCTGACCGCGCAGCGGGTGCAGACCTGCGCCGGGTTTTCCAACGTTGCCGGTCATCAGGGCCAGCGAGATCAGGCAGCGCGAATTGTCAGTGCCGTGGATGTGCTGACTGACGCCCATCCCCCAGAAAATCAGACCGGCCTTGGCCTGCGCAAAAGTGCGCGCGACGCGGCGCAGCTGATCGGCTTCGATACCGCAGATCGGGGCCATTGCTTCGGGCGTAAACTGGCGCAGATGCTCTTTCTCCGCTTCCCAGTTCTCGGTCCAGCGGTGGATGTACTGGCTGTCGTAAAGCTCTTCCTCGACGATCACGTTCATGATCGCGTTGAGCATCGAGACATCCGCCCCGGGGCGGAATTGCAGCATTTCATCCGCAAACTTGCGCATGCCGACGCCGCGCGGATCCATTACGATCAGCTTGCCGCCGCGTTTGGCGAATTGTTTGAAATACGTTGCCGCGACGGGATGGTTTTCAATCGGGTTCGACCCGATAATGATCGCCACGTCCGCGTCCTTGATGTCGTTGAACGCAGCCGTCACAGCGCCTGATCCGACGTTTTCGATCAACGCCGCAACGGACGACGCGTGGCACAGACGGGTGCAGTGGTCGACATTGTTATGCTTGAACCCCTGACGGATGAACTTCTGGAATAGATAGGCTTCTTCGTTGGTGCATTTGGCCGAGCCGAAACCGGCCACGCTGCGCGGGTCTTCGTCGCGCAGGGCCACCAGTTTGGAGGCGGCCAGATCCATCGCCTCTTCCCATGTCGCTTCGCGGAAATGGGTCGACAGGTTCGCGGGATCGACATTCAGCCCCTTGGCAGGCGCGTCCTCGCGCCGGATCAGCGGCTTGGTCAAACGGTGCGGGTGGTGGATGTAATCAAAGCCAAAACGGCCTTTGACACACAGACGGCCTTCGTTGGCGGGGCCATTGATGCCCTCGACGTATTTGACCTTGCCGTCCTTAACCTTCAGCGAGACCTTACAGCCCACACCACAGAACGGGCAGACGCTTTCGGTTTCGCTGTCATAATCCTTGCTGTCGCCCTTCTGCTGATCGTCCAGAACGGTGGCAGGCATCAGCGCGCCGGTGGGGCAAGCCTGAACGCATTCACCACAGGCTACACAGGTCGAATCGCCCATCGGGTCGTTCTGGTCGAACACCACCTGCGCAGTATGGCCACGACCGGCCATGCCGATCACGTCATTCACCTGAACCTCGCGGCAGGCACGGACGCAGAGATTGCAGTTGATGCAGGCGTCCAGATTGACGCGCATCGCAACGTGGCTGTCATCCAGCAGCGGGATTTTCTCGGCCTCTTTCGCAGGGAAACGGCTGCCGGATACATCGTTCAGCTTGGCCATATCCCAGAAGTGGCTGGAGGTGTCATGCGCCTCTTCCGGCTGATCTGCGACCAGCAGTTCCATGACCATCGCGCGTGATTTCTCGGCGCGGTCACTGTCGGTCTTGACGACCATACCGTCCGCCGCAGGACGGATACACGAGGCGACCAGAGTGCGCTCGCCTTCCACCTCGACCATACAGGCGCGGCAGTTGCCGTCCGGGCGATAGCCGGGCTGCGGCTTGTGGCACAGGTGCGGAATGGTGAACCCTTGGCCCTTGGCGGCTTCCCAGATGGTCCAGCCTTCGGGCACGGTGACATCTTCGCCGTTCAGGTTGAAGGTGACGGTCTTGTTTGGGCTTGCATCTAGCATGGCTCTGTCTCCCTTCAGATTTCGTCAGCGAAATGTTTGATGACAAGGCGGATCGGGTTCGGAGCCGCCTGCCCCAGACCGCAGATCGAGGCGTCGCCCATCACCTGACACAGATCCTCGAGCAGATCGGTGTCCCACTTGTCGGCCTGCATCAGCTTGACCGCCTTTTCGCAGCCTGCACGGCAGGGCGTACACTGACCACAGCTTTCATCCTCGAAAAACCGCAGCATGTTCAGCGCCGCATCGCGGGCCGTGTCCTGATCGGACAGAACCACCACGGCAGCCGACCCGATGAACGTGCCCAGCGGCTGCAACGTGTCAAAGTCGAGCGGGACGTCGTCAATATGGGAGGGGAGAAGACCTGACGACGGCCCGCCCGGTTGATACGCCTTGAATACATGGCCGTCCGCCATGCCACCGGCGGCATCAATCACGTCAAGAATGGTCGAGCCTGCGGGCAACAAGTAAACACCCGGCTTCGCGACACGGCCCGAGACCGAGTAGCTACGCAGGCCCTTACGGCCATTCTTTTCAACTGAATTCAAAATCTGCGGGCCCTCGCGGCAGATTTTCGACACCCAATACAGCGTCTCGACATTGTGGACCAAGGTCGGGCGGTTGAACACGCCGACCTGGGCCACGAACGGAGGACGGTGGCGCGGCAGGCCCTTTTTGCCCTCGATGGATTCGATCATCGCGGATTCTTCACCGCAGATGTACGCACCAGCACCCCGACGCAGGTCAATATAGCCGGGCGCAACGATACCGGCCTGCTCCAGCGCGGCAATCTCACGGTGCAGGATTTCCAGCACCGCCGGGTATTCGTCGCGCATGTAGATAAAGCAGGTCTCGGCCTCGACCGCCCATGCGGCGATCAGCATGCCCTCAAGGAAAACGTGCGGCGTGCGCTCAAGATAGTAGCGGTCCTTGAACGTGCCGGGCTCGCCTTCGTCGCCGTTCACGGCCAGATAGCGGGTGCCTTCGTTCATGCGAACAAAGCCCCATTTCTTGCCCGACGGGAAACCCGCACCGCCCAGACCACGCAGGCCTGAGGACAGGACGTCTTCCTGCACCTGCTCCCAATCACCGATGTCGCGCAGCTCTTTCAGCTTGGCGTAACCGCCGTTCGTCTCATAGGCCGCGAAGGTCTCGTAGTCGGGCAGATGCGCATGAGTATCATCGGCAGCAATCGCGGCCTGAACCTTTTCGGGGGTCGCGTGGTCGATATGGTTGTGACCGATCTCTAGTACAGGCGCGGTGTCACAACGACCCATGCAAGGCGCACGCACGACGCGAACCTCCGACGCATCCAGACCATCCTCCAGCGCCTTCTGCAACTGCTGGGCACCGGCCATTTCGCAGGACAGGGAATCACAGACACGGATCGTCAGCGCGGGCGGAGGCGTCTCATCCTCTTTCACCACATCGAAATGGGCATAAAAGGTGGCGGTCTCATAGATCTCGGCCTGACCGATGCGCATCTCGACCGCCAAGGCGGCGATGTGGTCGGCGCTGATATGGCCGTGTTCGTCCTGAATCAAATGCAGGAATTCGATCAGCAGATCGCGACGGCGCGGGCGGTCGCCCAGCAGGCGCGCAACTTCGGCCTGCGCCTCATCCGTGAACTGACGGCCTTTGGGCGTGTGCCGCCCCTTGCCTTTACCTGACTTCCAGACGCCCTTGGGTGCGCCTGATGGCTTGGTGTCTAATGGTGCCATGATGCCCTCCGATTAAGGCCCCGTGTCTCATCAGACCAGCATATCGTCAAATCTCTTATCGCTATCGCACGATAACGACAGCTTATCACCGCAATGAGGCGACGACGGCGCGCAAAGCCTCGACCGTGGGCAATTCGGGCTCGCGCGTCAGGGTGGCCAGACAAATCGGTTTGCTGACAACAGGATCGACCAGCGGCAGCACCTTGGTGCCCCGCAAATCGCCCAAAGCCCGCACCAGAACGCGCGGAACAACAGTGGCTGCCAGCCCCTCGCGCGCCATGACCATCGAGGCGGTAAAGCCGCTGGTTTCCGCCACCACGTGCGGATGCAGGCCCTGTTCGGCGAATATTCGATCCAGAATGCGGCGGTTCTGCATCTGCGGCTCAAGCAGGCTGATCGGAAATTCGGCCACCTGTGCCCAGGGGATCGGACCCGTCTGTTCGGTCATATGCGAGGGCACAAGCAGCACATAGGTTTCCTCGTACAGAGGCTGAACCTGCCGCAGATCGGTGCCGATACTGTCGCCATAGGTGATGCCCGCGTCTAGACTTCCCTCATCCAGCCGGTGCTGAATGGCGCTGGCCGACATGGTCTCAATCCGCGACAGGATGCGCGGATGCGCCTGCTGCAAACGCTTGATCAGCCGCCCGGTGAAAGCGATCGCCGTCGGAATGACCCCTAGGATCAACGTGCCCGTAATCTCTCCCCGCGCGGCCAGCACTTGTTGCTCCAGCGCCTTGGAATCATCCAATATCCGCCGTGCCCGACGAACCATCATCTCGCCCTCTTCGGTGAGGCCCTGAAACCGGTTGGCACGACGGACGATCGAGACACCCAACCGGTCCTCAAGATTGCGGATGCGCATCGAGAACGCGGGCTGCGATATCCCGCATTCCTCAGCTGCCTTGGCGAAATGTTGGTGTCGCGCAAGGGCGCTAAGGAGTTGGAGGTCGCGGATTTCGATCATATTCGAGTTTTCCAATAACGGGCCGACGACCACTTTAGCCGTATTAACCTGCGGGAAAAGCACCGTCTGCAGGCGAGCATACCTTTGAACGCATTCTTGTCTTACTCAAGAAACTCGCCTGTAATACACGGCAAGGGCAACACGGAGAGGCTTCGGATGACCGCAGTAGAAGTTTTTCAGAAATTGTATGACAAGTATGTTGATTGCTATCGGTTAAAAGATGCAACTGGTTGTGCGTCATTCTTTATGAATGACGCACAACTATTTTCGCCCTACGGCCCTGCAGCCAAAGGCCGAAAGGCTATAGAAGCTACCCATTCTGAATGGGTTGAGGAAGGTGGCGAGGACAAAATCGTTACGGTTGTTCAGGCCGGCATCGACGGTCAAATCGGCTGGTGCCTTGTCCACTTTAGTGAAGGGACGACCGGTCACGGGACATCCCTTAACGTTTTGTACCGGCAACCTGACGGCGGGTGGCTGATCAGCCATTGCAGCCTGAACGAAACGCTCTGATACGGACGTTTGCCAGACGGGCTCAGTTGTTAAACAAAAAGTGCATCACATCGCCGTCCTTGACGATGTAGCCCTTGCCCTCGGCGCGCATCTTGCCTGCCTCCTTGGCTCCTTGCTCGCCATTAGCGGCGATGTAGTCGTCATAGGCGATGGTCTCGGCCCGAATGAAGCCCTTTTCGAAATCACCATGGATCACGCCAGCCGCCTGCGGTGCCGCGGTGCCGGAGCGGATGGTCCAGGCTCGGGCCTCTTTCGGGCCGACGGTGAAATAGGTTTCCAGCTTGAGCAGGTCGTAACCGGCGCGGATCAGACGGTCGAGGCCGGGTTCTTCCAAACCCATCTCGGTCAGAAACATCTCGGCTTCGTCTGCTTCCAGCAGGCTAATCTCTTCTTCGATCTTGGCGCTGATGATGACGTGAGAATTGCCCTGCGCGGCAGCCATTTCAGCGACCTTGGCGGAATATTCATTGCCTTCGGCGGCTTCTTCTTCGGACACGTTGCAGACATACAGAACCGGTTTGGTGGTCAGCAGTTGCAGCATCTTCCACGCCTTGGCGTCCTCGGCCGTAACCTCAACCAGCCGCGCGGGTTTACCGCTTTCCAGCATAGCCTGCGCTTCGGCCAGCAGGCGGTCCTGCTGTGCCGCTTCTTTGTCGTTGCCTTTCAGCTTACGCACCAGATTGGCGCGGCGCTTTTCGATGCTTTCCAGATCGGCCAGCATCAGTTCGGTCTCGATCGTATCGGCATCAGCCACCGGGTCCACGCGGCCATCCACATGGGTCACATCGCCATCTTCGAAACAGCGCAGCACATGGGCGATCGCGTCGGTTTCACGGATATTGGCCAGAAACTGATTGCCCAGCCCTTCGCCCTTGGACGCCCCCTTCACCAGACCGGCGATATCCACGAAAGTCATCCGCGTCGGGATGATCTGCTTCGAAGACGCAATCGCCGCCAGCTTGTCCAAACGCTCATCAGGAACGGCCACGTCGCCCACATTCGGCTCGATGGTGCAGAACGGGAAATTCGCCGCCTGCGCCGCGGCAGTCTTGGTCAGCGCGTTGAACAAGGTCGACTTGCCCACATTCGGCAGACCCACGATTCCCATTTTAAAGCCCATTGCGGCCTCCTGAAGCGATGTGACGGCGTCTTCTAGGCGGGTTGTGGAAAATGCGCAACCCAAGCGGTGCAACCGGCAGATGGCCACCGCAGCTTCACTAAACCGTTACGGTATTTGTACTTGCGTGAGTTGAACCGCGCGGGTCATGGTCCCCAATTAGGAATTCACATACAATTAATTGACGAAGAACCCAATGAAAGCGTTACTTACTTCTGTCGCCTTGCTCGTGGCTGCAACCTCGGTACAGGCCCAATCTGTCATCTTTGGCGCGGGTTTTGCGGATTTTTCTAACGGCAACGGCGACGATCAGGGCGTCTTTTCGCTAGAATACCAGCATCGCCCGTTTCACGAAGCAACGCGCTTCAGCGCTGGTCTGGGTGCAGCCCTGACTGTCGACACCGACGGTGACACGCATATCGGCGCAGGTCTGGTGGGCATCTATTCCTTCTCGGATCGCTGGTTCGCTGAGTTGAGTGTGATGCCAGGCTACTTTAACGCCTCTAACGGCGACAATGACTTGGGTGGTGGCTTTCAGATTCGCAGCCTTCTGGGTGTTGGCTATACTTTGGACAGCGGCAACGCCATTTCGCTGGCCGTCACTCACAAGTCGAACGCCAGCACAGAAAGCTTCAACCCCGGCGTCAACGCACTGTTCCTGCGGTATCACTACGGGTTCTAGGCCAATCTGAGCGGTCGGGATTGATTTCCGACGAAAGTTTCTGCACATCAGGTTCAAACCTGAATGCAAGGACCGCAGATGACCCGTATCGACGCCAAGTTCGCCGCTCTCAAGGCCGAGAGTAAAAAGGCTTTCGTTGCCTATATCATGGCTGGTGATCCCGACTTTGACACCTCGCTTGAGATCGTCAAAGGATTGCCGGGGGCCGGTGTGGACGTGATCGAGCTTGGCCTGCCTTTCACCGATCCTATGGCGGATGGTCCGACCATCCAGGCCGCAGGTCAGCGTGCCCTGGACGGTGGGATGACCTTGCAGCGCACGTTGGACCTGGCCCGTGCATTCCGCGAAACGGATGACACGACGCCGATTGTTCTGATGGGATATTACAACCCGATCTACAGCCGTGGGGTAGATACCTTTCTGGCCGATGCCAAAGCAGCTGGCATCGACGGGCTGATCGTGGTGGACCTGCCGCCCGAAGAAGACGATGAACTCTGCCTGCCTGCGCAGGCTGCAGGCCTGAACTTCATCCGCCTTGCGACCCCTACGACCGACGACAAACGCCTGCCGCGCGTTTTGCAAAACACGTCCGGCTTTGTGTACTATGTCTCAATCACCGGTATCACCGGCGCAGCCGAGGCCCAGGCCACCAATGTCGGCCCCGAAGTGGCCCGCATCAAATCCGCCACAGACCTGCCCGTCATCGTCGGCTTTGGCATCAACACGCCCGAGAAATCGCAGGCCATTGCAAGCGTTGCTGACGGGGCCGTAGTGGGATCCGCCATTGTCAGCCAGATCGCGGCTGGCAAACCGGTGGCCGAGGTTCTGGATTTCGTAAAATCCCTATCTGACGGCGCACACTCCGCCTGACCCTGCCCTGCTCGACATCAAGACCATGAACCGCGCCTGGAGGCCCCAGTCGCGGTTTTGTGTTAGCGCACTAAAATCCTGCTCAAACCTTACATTGCGACGCGGCATAAAGATTGGTAAACAAAGTGAACCAATCCTACGAAAGCCTGCTTCATGCCCGTCATCACCAACATAGAAGACCTCAAACGCATCTATGAGCGGCGTGTCCCGCGTATGTTCTATGACTATGCGGAAAGCGGCAGCTGGACCGAGCAGACCTTCCGCGACAACAGCTCGGATTTCGATGACATCCGCCTACGGCAAAGGGTTGCCGTCGATATGTCAGGGCGTTCAACCGCATCGCAGATGATTGGTCAGGACGTGTCAATGCCGGTCGCCTTGGCCCCGGTCGGTCTAACAGGCATGCAACACGCGGACGGAGAGATCAAGGCCGCCAAAGCCGCCGAGGAGTTCGGCGTGCCCTTCACCCTGTCCACCATGTCGATCAACTCGATCGAAGACGTGGCAGAGCACACGACCAAACCGTTCTGGTTTCAGCTCTATACGATGAAAGATCAGGACTATGTCAGCCGCCTCATTCAACGAGCCAAGGACGCCAAGTGTTCCGCGTTGGTCATTACACTGGATCTACAAATCCTGGGCCAACGGCACAAAGACCTCAAGAACGGCCTGTCTGCACCACCAAAGCTGACGCCCAAAACCATCGCAAACCTCATGACCAAATGGTCCTGGGGGATTGAGATGCTGGGCGCCAAGCGCCGCGAATTCGGCAACATCGTCGGCCATGTCGAAGGGATATCGGATGCTTCGTCCCTTGGCGCGTGGACGGCCGAGCAGTTCGACCCCAGCCTCGACTGGAACAAGGTCGAAAAGCTGATGGAGCAATGGGGCGGCAAGGTGATCCTCAAGGGCATTTTGGACGCCGAAGACGCAAAGATAGCCGCCAAACTGGGCGCGGATGCGATTGTTGTCTCAAACCACGGCGGTCGCCAACTGGACGGCGCGCTCAGTTCAATCCGGGTACTGCCCGAAATCATGGACGCCGTAGGCAATGATGTTGAAGTCCATCTGGACAGCGGCATACGCTCGGGCCAGGACGTCTTGAAAGCCGTCGCCCTGGGTGCGCAAGGCACCTATATTGGCCGCGCCTTTGTCTATGGTCTGGGAGCGATGGGACAAAAAGGTGTCACCACCGCGCTGGAGGTGATCCACAAGGAACTCGATACAACAATGGCGCTGTGCGGTGAACGCAATCTCGGGGACGTCGGGCCGCACAACCTGTTGGTGCCCGAAGGTTTCGGGGGCCGTTGGCAAAAGTGATCACTGGGTCAGGGGGCTCTGCCCCCACCGCCCGTTCCGGGCGCCTCCCCCGGCATATTTTCAGCCAGATGAAGTCTGGATCCGCTCTTTATCTGGCCCCAAATATCCCGGAGCGCGAGGCAGAGCCTCGCAAAAAAACGATGGCTCGAAAAAGCCCTTTCCAAATCCAATGAATCAAGCTAAGGACGCGGCTTCACGCGGGCATACAGCCTTGGAGGATGCCCGCCCTAACATTTGGAGATATATCATGGCTGGTGAGATTCCTGATCTCGTAGCTCTGGAACGGACGGGGACAGGCAAGGGCGCCGCTCGTCAAGCACGCCGCGACGGCATGGTTCCGGGCATTGTTTTTGGTGGCGACAAAGAGCCGCTGCCGATCAACATCCCGTTTAACGTTCTGTTCAAGCGCCTGAAAGCAGGCCGCTTCAAGTCGACCCTATGGAACCTGAAGGTTGAAGGCCACGAAGACGTTCGCGTCATCTGCCGCGACGTTCAGCGTGACGTTGTCAAAGACCTGCCGACCCACCTGGACCTGATGCGTCTGCGTCGGACCACCAAGATCGCGCTGTTCATCCCCGTTGAATTCGTCAACGAAGACGAAGCGCCCGGCATCAAGAAGGGCGGCGTTCTGACGGTTGTCCGTCCCGAGGTTGAGCTGGTCTGCACCGCTGGTGACATTCCTGAGAAGATCACCATTGATCTGACCGGTCTGAACATCAACGACGTTGTCACCATCTCGTCAGTTGACCTGCCCGCAGGCACCAAGCCGACCATTGACCGTGACTTCGTGATCGCCAACATCTCGGCCCCGACCGGCCTGTCGTCCAGCGATGATGAGGAAGGCGAAGAAGTGGCCGCGGATGAGGTTGAAGTCGTCGGCCAGGACGCAGCCGAAGAATAAACCCAGACCCGGTGTTTGGAGTTTGAAGCGGGGCCTGATCCAGGCCCCGTTTTCTTTTGCCCTGTGGGCTGGAAAGCAGGGGGCAAACCGTGGCATCAACCTGTAGCATCAGACAAGGGCGCGCTTATGAAACTGTTTGTCGGATTGGGGAACCCCGGATCGAAATATGCTCGCAACCGGCACAATATCGGCTTTATGGCCGTGGACCGGATTGCCGAAGATCACAATTTCGGTCCCTGGAAATCCAAGTTTCAGGCCGAGATTGCCGAAGGTCGTCTTGGCCGAGAAAAGGTTTTGCTGATCAAGCCGCAAACCTTCATGAACCGCTCGGGCCAGTCCGTGGGCGAGGCGATGCGGTTCTACAAGCTGGACTCAACCGACGTGACCGTTTTCCATGACGAGTTGGACCTTGCCCCTGGCAAAGTGCGCGTCAAGGCAGGCGGCGGGCATGCGGGGCACAATGGACTGCGGTCAATCCACGAACATATCAGCCCGGCCTATGACCGTGTGCGCCTTGGGATCGGGCATCCGGGGCGGAAAGAGATGGTCTCGCCCTATGTTCTGGGCGACTTCGCCAAGGCTGATACCGACTGGTTGGATGATGTGCTACGCGGTGTCTCGGATGGTGCAGGGCATCTGGCCGATGGTGACGGTGGCAAGTTCATGAACGCGGTTGCCATGCGCACCGCGCCGCCGCGATCGTCGAAAACTGCAGACAAAGCGCAAAAACCTGCGCCCCAACCAAAGCCGGAACCACAGGTTGATGACCGCTCGGCGATGCAGAAACTGCTGGATAAGTTCAAATAGCCCCTTAGCTCTTGCCGTAACGTCCTGATTGCAGATGGCTGCCGCACGCGGTCCAATGCGGCACGTCTATGGGAGGAGACATATGAGATCACTGCTGAAGTGGATGTTGCGCGTCGCCTTGATGCTGGCGCTAGCCGCAATCGTTGTCGGGGTCTGGAAGCGCGAAGAAATTCAGCGGCTCATGGCCGTGAACTCTTTGTTTGCAGAACAAAAGATCGTCCACAATTTCTCTCATATGGATGAGGCGTTTCTAACGGTCGCCCTGCCCCGTGGTAACGGCCCAACCAGCGAATTGCCCTATGGCGCTGGATTCGACCTGCCCGAGGGCACCGATCAATGGATCGAGGACCGGGCGGTGACGTCCCTGCTGGTGATGCAGGATGGCGAAATCCGGTTTGAGGAATATTACCTGGGCACCGGTCCCGACGATCACCGGATTTCGTGGTCGGTTGCGAAAAGCTATCTATCGGCCCTGTTCGGCATCCTGCTGGCCGAAGGCGCGATCGGGTCGCTGGACGATCCGGTGGTGCAATATGCGCCCAAGCTGGCGGGAACGGCCTATGATGGCGCAACGGTCCGCAACGTGCTGAACATGGCAAGCGGCGTCACCTTTAACGAAGACTATTTCGACCCGAACTCCGATATCAATCGGATGGGTCGCGTGGTGGCCTTGGGTGGTGAGTTGGACGATTTCGCGGCCTCGTTGCAGGACACTTTCGTAGAACCCGGCGCGCAATGGCAATACGTGTCCATCGACACACATGTCGTTGGCATGGTGATCCGAGGGGCGACCGGGCGCAGCGTCTCGGATCTGTTGACCGAAAAGATCGTTCAGCCGCTAGGTCTGGAACAGGATGGTTACTATGTGGCGGACGGTGCCGGAGTGGCCTTTGTGTTGGGCGGGCTGAACTTTACCACCCGTGATTTCGCCCGCTTTGGGCAGATGATCCTACAAAATGGCACCTATGGGGGGCAGCAACTGGTCCCTGCCGACTGGATCGCCGAATCCGTTCTGCCCAGCGCCCCAACACAGGCGGGCAAGATCGGGTATGGCTATCAGTGGTGGATTCCCATCGGCGCGCATGAGGGTGAGTTTCTGGCGCGCGGCGTCTATGGCCAATATATCTATTTCGATCAGCCTCGGGGCGTTCTGATCGTAACAACCGGCGCGGACCGTAAATTCCGCGATGACGGGGTGAATGAGGCCAATGTAGAAATGTTCCGCAGCATCGCGCAAAGCCTGTAAAGTCGGATTATGCAGAAACAGGACAGCATAAATGTACTGGGCGGCGTGCTTGCGCCCTGTTCCCGCGATCCGCTGACCGGGTTCTTTCGCGACGGCGCTTGCAACACCTGCCCCGAGGATCAGGGCAGCCACACCGTCTGCGCTGTGATGACAGCCGAGTTTCTGGCTTTTTCCAAATATGTCGGCAACGACCTGAGCACCCCTCGACCAGAGTTCGACTTTCCCGGCCTCAAACCCGGGGATCGTTGGTGCCTGTGCGCCGGGCGGTTCCTGCAAGCGCATGACGAAGGCTGCGCGCCCATGGTACACCTTGAGGCCACACACCAACGCGCCTTAGAAGTGGTCCCGCTGGATATACTACGCGACCACGCGGCTGCAGGTGATTGAGACCTGGCTGAACCTCTGGTTTGCGACATCAATAGACCGCCGCGCGGGCCCTCTTGTGGGCGCGGTCAAAAAAACCGGCCCTGTTTTGGGGCCGGCTCCAAACGTTTAACGCTATGGCGCTTAACCCGCCGTACGCCCTTCGGTATCTGACATATCGAAGTTCAGATACTTGGCCACGGTCTGCACATCCTTATCGCCCCGCCCGCACATGTTCATGCAGATCAGGTGATCCTTGGGCAGGTCAGGCGCAATTTTCATCACGTGGGCCAGCGCGTGGCTGGGTTCCAGCGCCGGGATAATCCCTTCGGTAGCGCAGCAGAGCTGGAACGCCTCGAGTGCTTCTTTGTCGGTGATCGAGACATAGTTTGCGCGGCCAATATCGTTCAGCCACGAATGTTCCGGCCCGATACCGGGATAGTCCAGACCGGCCGAAATCGAATAGCCTTCCAGAATCTGACCGTCATCATCCTGCAGCAGATAGGTGCGGTTGCCATGCAGCACGCCAGGACGACCGCCGGTCAGCGAGGCGCAATGCTCCATCTTCTCGTTTACACCTTTGCCACCGGCCTCGACCCCGATGATATTGACCGATTTGTCGTCAAGGAACGGGTAGAACAGGCCCATCGCGTTCGATCCGCCACCGATGGCGGCAATGATCGTGTCGGGCAGACGGCCTTCGGCCTTCAACATCTGTTCCTTGGCTTCCTTGCCGATAATCGACTGGAAATCGCGGACCATTGCAGGGTACGGGTGTGGACCGGCTACGGTGCCAATACAGTAAAACGTGTCGCGCACATTCGTCACCCAATCGCGCAGCGCGTCATTCATCGCGTCTTTCAGCGTGCCACGACCGGACGTAACTGGAATCACCTCGGCCCCCAGCAGGCGCATACGGAACACGTTGGGGGCCTGACGCTGCACGTCATGGGCACCCATATAGACGATGCACTTCAAGCCGAACTTGGCGCAGACCGTGGCGGTGGCCACGCCGTGCTGCCCTGCGCCGGTTTCGGCGATGATCCGGGTCTTGCCCATACGGCGCGCCAGAATGATTTGGCCCAGCACGTTGTTGATCTTGTGCGCGCCGGTGTGGTTCAGCTCGTCGCGCTTGAGGTAGATTTTCGCGCCGCCCAAGTGTTCGGTCAGGCGTTCCGCGAAATACAGCGGCGAGGGACGACCCACATAGTTCGCCCACAGATCATCCATCTCGGCCCAGAAGGTCGAATCGTCTTTGGCCTTCTCGTATTCCTCTTCCAGCGAAAGGATCAACGGCATCAGGGTCTCGCTGACAAACCGTCCGCCGAAGATGCCAAAACGGCCCTGCTCATCCGGGCCGGACATGAAGGAATTGAAAAGATCGTTGGCCATGGGTGTCTCCCTCGTCATTCCCGTTGTTCATAGGAGGTAGCGGCGGGATTTGCCATGGCAAAACGTATCAGCTTGCTGCGTCAACAAATGCGCGGATCAGACCGGCATCCTTGACCCCCGGCGCGCTTTCGACCCCCGAGGATACATCGACCTGTTGTGCCCCGGTCATGCGGACAGCCTCGGCCACGTTGTCAGGGGTCAGGCCACCCGCCAACATCCACGGACGCCGCCAGTATTTGCGCCCAGCCAGCAGGCGCCAGTCAAAGGCCAGACCGTTCCCGCCGGGCAATTCGGCGTTGCGAGGCGGCTTAGCGTCGATAAGCAATTGGTCGGCCACCTCAGAATACAGATCAATCGCCATTAGATCTTCGGGCTCGGCCACACCTATGGCCTTCATCACAGGCAGGCCGTAACGCTGCCGGATATCAGCCACGCGGTCGGGGCTTTCCTTGCCATGCAGTTGCAACATGTCCAGCGGTACATCCGCGACAAGCCTGTCCAGTTCCGCGTCCGAGGCATTGACAGTCAGCGCAACTTTGGCCACGCCGACAGGCACCAGATGGGCCATAGCGGCCGCGGCCTCAATTTCTAGGTGCCGGGGCGATTTTGGAAAGAAGACAAAGCCCACATACCGCGCGCCGGCCTCAGCTGCTGCGCGCACGTACTCAGGGGCGGTCAGGCCGCATATTTTGACCGAAATACCGGACATGGTGCCTTAGCTGGCCTCATCCAGAATGGCGAGGACCTCGTCCTTGCCTTCGTTCTGTTTCTTCTTGAGCTTCTTGACCTCACGCTCAAGCTTGCGGACTTCGCCGGTCTTGGCCGACGCATCTGCGCGGTGCTTGTGCTCGCGCAGCCATTCCCACAGGAAACCGATGACCAGTCCGGCCACGATGCTACCCAGAACCACAATAAACAACGGCAGCGAAATGCTGAAATTGACCCCGACCAGATCGGCAATCGCCTGCGGCATCAAGGTCAGTTCAACGGCTTCGCGGTTGGCCAGCGAAACCGAAATCAGGACGATCCCGAGGGTCGCCAGAAAAGCATATCGAATGTAGCGCATCATGCCTTAGGCTTTACCGTTCAAACGGTCCCTTAGCAACTTGCCAGTCTTGAAAAATGGAACACATTTTTCTTCCACCTGAACAGTCTCACCTGTCCGAGGGTTACGGCCAACCCGCGCGTCGCGCTTTTTGACGGAAAACGCGCCAAATCCGCGCAGTTCCACCCGGTCCCCGCGGGCCATGGCATCCGTCACTTCTTCGAAAACAGTATTCACGATCCGCTCGACGTCGCGTTGGTAGAGATGCGGGTTCTCGTCGGCGATTTTCTGAATCAGTTCTGAACGGATCATGTGCGTTACCCTCCCAGGCGACCGGATTACCATGTCTATTATTCTGATCACTATAGAAAAAAACTTGGTTCGGGGGAACGTTGACTCTGTGTGTGCGACCTTGATTCTACGTCAAACTCACGCGAATTTTTGCACTTGTCGGGGAATTGGCCTGCAAATCGTGAACCACAGATGAATAAAGCCTGCAAATCGGAACGTGTTGATTCGCAACAAAAACGGCCCCGCACTCTCATGCGGGGCCGCAAATTCTGCTTGGACTGAGGTCCGGGCTTAGTCGCCCGACTTCAGCGCTGCACCCAGGATGTCGCCCAGCGACGCGCCCGAGTCCGACGAACCGTACTGTTCCACGGCCTCTTTCTCTTCGGCGATCTCGCGTGCCTTGATCGACAGGCCCAGACGGCGGGTCTTGCTGTCGACGTTGGTGACGCGGACGTCGACCTTGTCGCCAGTGTTGAACCGCTCGGGGCGCTGCTCGGCGCGGTCACGCGACAGGTCCGAACGACGGATGAACGACTTCATGCCTTCGTATTCGACCTCGATGCCGCCATCTTCGATCGCGGTGACCTCAACAGTGATGACCGAGCCACGCTTCACGCCGCCCACGGCTTCGGCGAACTTGTCACCGCCCAGGGCTTTGATCGATAGCGAAATACGCTCTTTCTCAACGTCCACTTCCGAAACGACGGCCGAAACCATGTCGCCTTTGCGGTAGTTCTGGATCGCATCCTCGCCACGCTCGTCCCAGGACAGGTCCGACAGGTGTACCATGCCGTCGATGTCGCCTTCGAGGCCAATGAACAGACCGAATTCGGTGATGTTCTTGACTTCGCCTTCGACCTCGGTGCCCTCGGGGTGGGTTTCTGCAAACACTTCCCACGGGTTGCGCTGAGTCTGCTTCAGGCCCAGAGACACGCGACGCTTGGCGCCGTCGATTTCCAGAACCATGACGTCGACTTCCTGGCTGGTCGAAACGATCTTGCCAGGGTGGACGTTTTTCTTGGTCCAGGACATCTCGGACACGTGCACCAGACCTTCGACACCGGCTTCCAGCTCGACGAACGCGCCGTAGTCGGTGATGTTGGTGACGCGACCCTGATGGACCGAGCCCAGCGGGTATTTCGCAGCAACCAGATCCCACGGATCTTCCTGCAGCTGCTTCATGCCCAGGCTGATGCGGTGGGTCTCTTTGTTGATCTTGATGACCTGAACCTTGATGGTTTCGCCGATCGTCAGGATCTCGGACGGGTGGTTCACACGGCGCCATGCCATGTCGGTGACGTGCAGCAGGCCGTCAACGCCGCCCAGGTCAACGAATGCACCGTATTCGGTGATGTTCTTGACAACACCCTCGACGGTCTGACCCTCGGACAGGTTGCCGATAACTTCGGCACGCTGTTCGGCACGCGATTCTTCCAGGATTGCGCGGCGCGACACAACGATATTGCCACGGCGGCGGTCCATTTTCAGGATCTGGAACGGCTGCTTCAAACCCATCAGCGGGCCAGCGTCGCGCACGGGGCGAACGTCAACCTGCGAGCCGGGCAGGAACGCAACTGCGCCACCCAGATCGACGGTGAAGCCACCTTTGACGCGGCCAAAGATTGCACCTTCGACGCGCTGGTCGTCGGCATATGCTTTTTCCAGACGGTCCCATGCCTCTTCACGGCGGGCCATCTCGCGCGAGATGACGGCTTCGCCACGGGCGTTTTCTGCGGCACGCAGGTAAACTTCTACCTCGTCGCCTACAGCGATTTCAGGGGCTTCGCCGGGATTTGCGAATTCTTTCAGATCAACGCGGCCTTCCATTTTGTAGCCGACGTCGATGATGGCTTGGCCGGCTTCGATCGCCAGAACCTTGCCTTTGACAACAGAACCCTCTTCGGGCGTGTCCATTTCGAAGCTTTCGTTCAGGAGGGCTTCGAATTCCTCCATGGATGCGTTAGCCATGTGGCGTTGTTTTCCTTTACAGTACGATTTTGCTGGCCGAGCGGTTGTCTCCGCCGGTCTTGTTTCATGGTGTCCTCTGGCGTGACCCGGTGCGCATCCGATTACACAAACACAAAGGGCCGAGGTAACCCGGCCCTGCTCAGATACGTCATCCGGACGTTGACCGCCCTTGTTCAGACAGCGCGCGTATAGGCCGAATTCAGGTAATGTGCAAGAGCAAAGCCCTTAGTTACCGGCTGCTCGGCTATCTTTCACGTGCCAGATGCCTGCGTCCTTCTGCAACATCGACCGTTCGATGGCATCCAGTCGGGACAGCGCCCCGGCAATATCCGTCGATCCGCCCGACCGGTTCCAGATCTTCAGCGCCGAGGCCGGGCTCCACGGCAGGCATGCCGCTGCCAACCAGCAGCGCAATTCAGGCGGCAGGGAATCATAGGTTCGCATCGGAGACACCCTGCGCCGCCGCTTTAGACCGGTGCAAAGATTACGACCGCCTCGCCCGGTCTTGTTTCGTCGCATGGCAAACCTCGTCACAAAATTTTTTGTAATGTTATTACATTCCAAGGCTGGTTAGACAAGCACTCCAAATGCAAAAAGGGCGGGATCAATTCACCGCCCTTTCCATGCTAAAGACGCGGCGCCGCAAAGCGCCCAGACTTCTCAAAACAGTTGCAGATCCTTTGCACCACTTTGAATCTCGGCAAAGTTCGGCATATTCTGCACCGCCACTGGGGCCGGTTTCGTGCCAGGCATCGCCACTGTCGGTTTGGCTGGCTTGCCGAAGGCCGGTTTCTCAAGCTCGCCACGAATATCGCGCAGCAGCGTTTTATGGTCCGGCATGGATTTGAGTATCTGCGCAAGGTCTACCTTCGCACCCTTCCACCACTGGAACCAAATCGGTTTCTTCAGCGGTCGGATACGGTCACGGATACCTGTACCATAGCCCGTGTCGTAGACCTGCTTGCCCAACAGTACCGTCTGGAAAACGCGATGGTCGAACAGGGTGGCGAACTCCACATCATGCTCCATCGGCAGGCGGTGCTGCCAAAGCTCAAGATTCTCAGCCAGACGATCGGGGATTTTCATCTCGGTCCGCGCGTCGATCCAGTATTGGTCATCCGTACGGTTGCCCAACCGGTAATGCAGACAGATGAATTCCAGCACCTCATTGTAGAGCTTGTCCATCTGCCGGTTATAGCGCGCGCGCAACGACGGCTCGATGTCACGCGTCGGCAGATGTTCCGCGAACCAACGGATGGCGTGGTCGATCATATGGATCGCGGTGCTTTCCAGCGGCTCAATAAAGCCGCCCGATAGGCCGATGGCCACACAGTTCTTGACCCAGGCATTGCGCACTCGCCCAACCCGCATCGGGATCACACGTGGCGTAAGACCCTTGCCGCTGTCACCCAGCCACTCAAGATATTCATCGGCTGCCTGATCATCCGTCCGATGCGCCGAAGAATACACATAGCCCGTGCCTACGCGATTGAACAATGGCACTCGCCACGTCCAACCCGCCCCCAACGCGGTCGAGCGCGTGGCGCTTTCGATCTTCTCCGGATTGGGATGTTCGACCTGCAACGCCATGGCCCGGTCATTGGGCAGATAGTCCGAATAGTCCATGAACGGCTCACCCAGAGCCTGATTGATGATCAACCCCCGGAATCCGGTGCAATCCACGACCATCTCGATGTCATGACGGCCTTTGCGTTCAAGCATCAGGTGGCTGACATTGCCCTGTTCGTCCAGTTCAACCGCCTGAACCTCATCCTGAATATGCTCGACGCCACGTTTGGTGCAAACCTTCGTCAGCATCCCGGCGAATTTCACCGCGTCCAGATGGTAGGCATAGCCGAACCGTTGTTCGAACTCCGGCGCGCCCAAAGGACGCGCACCTTTGCACAGCCGCGCAAGATCATCATGCGGGGCAATGGATTGAGTGAAATCCCGATCCCCGTTGCCGAAGCGCAGGAAATATTCCGAGGCCTCCAACCCTTCCAGCAACTGGCCATGCGCGAATGGGTTCATATAGTCGATACGATTGCCCTTGGCGTCCTTGTTCCAGTTGCAGAACTTCACACCCAATTTGAACGACGCGTTGGTTTCGCGGAAGAAATCGCGCTCGGATATGCCTGCCTGACGCAGTGTGACCGGCATACGCGGCACGGTTGCTTCGCCCACACCCACGGTCGAGATATTTGGGCTTTCGATCAGGCAGATGCGGGGGCGGTCCTTGGGGGCGGATGTGCGGGAAAACACCATCTCGAGGATCAACGCGGTCATCCACCCCGCTGTGCCACCACCCACGATGGAAATCTTGCTCAAACGCTTGCTCATTAGGCTCTGCTCCCCCTTGTTTTGGGGGACTATAACAGCTTTCCCTAACCTAGCCAGAGCCTATGACCGGTGCTTTGGAAATGTTGCCAGATAGCAGAAGTCTGCACCGCGACATCGGCGTTCAGATTTCCTCGCCCTTCTTCAAAAGCTCTTCGATGAGGGCGCGCTGCAAACCCTGACTGTCACCGCCCCCAAACTCGGCCGCACCACCGGAATAGAGCGTGCCATATGTCTTGGCTATATTCACTGTCTGCGCCAGACCCGAGATCAGCTGATCCTTCTCAAGCGCCGACAACGGATGGATATAGGCCGCCCACAATGTACCATTGGCTATGGCATAGCGTGCATCCAAAGTACTGTCGAAATTCGCTTGCATCACGCGCTGCAGATCCGCTGGCGACAGATCGTCCGCACTGACAATCGCCACCATGGCCCGCATCCGGTCGGCGTTGATATCAGTAACAACAAAAACCGGGACGTCGCCCAATGTTAGTTGAAAACCCGGACCTTGCGGCAGTGCCTCGGGATCCAATGCAAACAGAATTTTACCCAGCCGTTCATAGGTCATGGGAGGTTCCAGTACCGGGGTCTCTTGCGCCTCTTGAGCAGCCAGACCTGTGGCCAGAAATATCATGAAAAAGGCTAGTCGGATCATGGCGAGGCTCCCGCTGGTTTCAGTGTCAGCATAAAAGGCAGCAGGTCACGTGACCAAACAAAGCTTAGTGAAGGCATCACTGAGAAGCGCCGCAATTTTGAACGATCTGCAAAACTGTAAGTCCTTTCTGTCATAGTTCGTTCGGTTGAGCGTTGTTAGATTTGTTTCAGCGACGGATACCCCGACCGCTCTGAGCCCAAAGCACGTAAGGAAACGCAATGAAATCTCTGATCCTGACCACCCTGATCGCCGCCCTGCCCTTGGTTGCTGCACCGGCCTTTGCAGCAGACGAAATCAACGTCTCGAACGGCATTTCAGCAGCGGGCGCTCCACTGGCCGCGCATGGTGTCGACCTGGTGGCGCTGGTGACAAATGGCAATCCGGTGGAAGGCTTTGCCAACCACTCGGCGACTTATGATGGCGCATCGTACTATTTCACCTCGGCGGATAACCTCGCCGCGTTCGAGGCCAACCCGGCGGCGTATCTGCCCCAACATGGCGGTTTCTGCTCGTTCGGTGTGTCGGTCGGGAAGAAATTTGATGGCGACCCGGATCAGTACCTTATTGCAGATGGCAAGCTGTACCTGTTCCTGAATGCAGAAACCCGCGCCGCCTTCCTGAAAGACGTCCCCGGCACGGCAAAAACAGCCGATGGTCAGTGGTCGAAAATCAAAAGCATCGCAGTCGGCGAGTTGTAATCCCGACACCTCGCAGCGATCACCCGCGGCGCTACGGCGTCGCGGGCTTGCGTTCTGCGATCAGCGTAATGGCCTGTGCCAGGGCCTCTTCGACGCTGAGGTCCGAAGTATCCAGCAAAACGGCATCCTCAGCCGGTTTCATCGGGGCTGTACTCCGCTCGGCATCGCGGGCATCGCGCTCGCGCACATCAGCAAGGACCTGTTCACGGGTCACATCGTCGCCCTTGGCGCTCAGTTCCAGATACCGCCGTTCAGCACGCACCTCGGCGCTGGCGGTGACGAACAGCTTGGCCTCGGCCTCGGGGCAGATCACGGTTCCGATGTCACGCCCGTCCAGCACTGCGCCGCTATCCCGTCGGGCAAAGGCGCGCTGGAAATCGACCAAAGCCGCGCGAACCTCGGGGATCACCGCCACTTTCGACGCGGCCTGAGCGATCTCGGCCGTGCGCAGATCGCCCTGCTGCAACTCCTCGGCGGTCAGGGCCTCGGCCGCCGCGATGGGCTCCATCCCTTCCAGCGTCCGCCGCCCCACCGCGCGGTACAAAAGCCCGGTGTCCAGATGCGCAAAGCCGAAATGTGCCGCAACCCCTTTCGAGATCGTGCCCTTCCCAGCAGCTGCAGGGCCGTCTATGGCGACCGTAAAGCTCATGTGCGTGCGACCTTGGCGCCCAGCGCAGCCATCAGCGGTTCAAAAATCGGGAACGAAGTCGCAATCGGGCCGCCATCATCAACCGAGACCGGCGATTTCGCTCCCATTCCCATCACCATGAACGACATGGCGATGCGGTGATCCAGAAAGCTCTCGCAGGTGCCGCTGCCGGGGACATTGCCGATGCCCAGACCGTCAATCGACCACCAATCCTCGCCCTCATCCACGGTCACGCCATTGGCACGCAACCCGCGGGCCATGGCGTCGATCCGGTCGCTTTCCTTGACGCGCAGCTCTTTCACCCCGCCCATCATCGTGGTGCCCGTGGCATTGGCCGCAACCACAGACAGCACCGGGTATTCGTCAATCATCGAGGCTGCGCGTTCCGGCGGCACGTTGATGCCCTTCATGTTGGGCGAGTATTTCGCGCGCAGGTCAGCGACCGGCTCGCCACCCTCTTCGCGCTCATTCTCATAAGTCAGGTCCGCACCCATCTCGCGCAGCGTGGTAAACAGCCCCGCGCGGGTCGGGTTCAGGCCAATGCCCGGCACCAGCACATCCGAACCCGGCGTGATCAGCGCCGCGCAAACCGGAAAGGCCGCGCTGGACGGGTCACGCGGCACGGCAATAACCTGCGGATTCAACTCGGGGCGACCGGTCAGAGTGATAACCCGGCCCTCATCGGTATCCTCAACGGTGATCTCTGCGCCGAACCCGGCCAGCATCCGTTCGGAATGGTCGCGGGTGGCCTCTTTTTCGATCACCACGGTTTTGCCCGGTGCGTTCAGACCGGCCAACAGCACAGCGGATTTCACCTGCGCCGACGGAACGGGAACCTCATAGCGCACCGGCACGGGTTCTGCCGCGCCCACGATGGTCATCGGTAAACGCCCGCCCGAGCGGCCAACCGATTGCGCCCCAAATAGCGCCAGCGGGTCCGTCACCCGCGCCATGGGGCGTTTGTTCAGGCTGGCATCGCCGGTAAACGTGGCTGAGATCGGGCAGGTCGCCATCGCGCCCATGATCAGCCGCACACCCGTGCCCGAATTGCCGCAATCAATCACCTGATCCGGCTCGGCAAAGCCGCCAACGCCCACGCCATGCACGGTCCATTCACCGCCACCATGATCCGTAACCTCAGCCCCAAAGGCGCGCATGGCCTTGGCGGTATCCAGAACATCCTCACCTTCCAGCAGGCCGGAAATCTTCGTCTCACCCACCGCCATCGCGCCCAAAATCAGCGACCGGTGCGAGATCGACTTGTCGCCGGGCACCTCTGCCGTTCCGGTCAGCGGACCGCAGGGATGCGAGGTCATCGGGATGGGCGTGCCGTGTCCGGACATGGGGGCTCCTGTTTTCGCTATCAGTGCCTTAGCCGATTAGCGAATTGGGGCCAGATGGTCCAGCGGCAATCAGCCCTTGCGGCGGAAGGTCAGGTAGTGCGGCGTGCGCCCTTCGCGCAGAGCTTTCTGTTCATAGCGGGTGGAAATCCAGTCGTCCCACGGTTCGCGCCAATCAGAGGGGCGCTCCGCCAGCCATTCGAACCCCGCGCGCGGCGCTTCCTCGAGCGTTTGGCGGACATAGTCGGGAATGTCCGTCGCCACGCGAAAGATCGAACCCGGTTTCAGCGTCCGCGCCAGCGGCTCCAGGTGCTCCGGGGTCACAAAGCGGCGGCGATGGTGCCGCGTCTTGGGCCACGGATCGGGATAGAGCAGGAACGCGCGGGAAATGCTGGCCTCGGGCAGCACATCGAACAGATCACGCGCATCGCCGGGATGGACGGCGAGGTTCTCAACCCCCGCCTGCCGGATTTTACCCAACAACATGGCGACGCCGTTAATGTAAGGTTCGGCCCCTATGATGCCGATGTCAGGATTGCGCGCAGCCTGATGCACCAGGTGCTCACCACCACCAAAGCCGACCTCAAGCCAGACGTCGCGACCGTCAAACAGCTCCTGCAAGTCCAGCGGCTTGCGTTCAGGGTTGCTCTCCCAATCGACCGCACCCGGGGACAGCGCATCAAGGTCTTCGCTTAGATAGGTCTTCTGGCTTTGCTTCAGGGTTTTGCCTTTGAAGCGGCCATAAAAGTTCCGGCGGGGGCGTTGGGGGATCTCGGTGCTCATGGGCCGAGCCCATACTGTGCCGAAACCACGGACGCAAGAGGGCGACCGGTCCACTCAACAGACCTGCCGCCCCCAAAAAGCACCAGAATAGAGCGCGCCCGAATGGGCGCACCTTTGGTCTAAGATCAGACCGCCGCTTTCAGCGCGTCCGCCAGATCAGTGCTTTCCCAGCTGAAGCCGCCATCGGCATCGGGTTCGCGGCCGAAGTGGCCGTAGGCTGCAGTGCGCTGGTAGATCGGCTTGTTCAGTTGCAGATGCTCGCGGATGCCGCGCGGGGTCAGGTCCATTACCTGGCCCACGGCTTTTTCGATCGCTGCATCTGCGATCTGGCCCGTGCCATGCGTATCCGCGTAGATCGATAGAGGCTTGGACACGCCAATCGCATAGCTGAGCTGGATCGTGCAACGCTCAGCCATACCGGCAGCCACTACATTCTTTGCCAGATAGCGTGCGGCATAGGCGGCCGAACGATCCACTTTGGTCGGGTCTTTACCCGAGAACGCGCCTCCACCGTGAGGTGCTGCACCCCCATAGGTGTCCACGATGATCTTGCGACCAGTCAGGCCAGCATCGCCATCGGGGCCGCCGATCACAAATTTGCCGGTCGGGTTTACGTGCCATTCGGTCTCGGCCGACAGCCAACCTTCGGGAAGAGTCTCGCGGATATAAGGCTCGACTATGGCGCGGATGTCATCCGAGCTCAGCGCCGCGTCCAGATGCTGGGTCGACAGCACGATCGAGCTGACACCGACAGGTTTTCCGTCACGGTAGACAACCGAAAGCTGCGACTTGGCATCGGGGCCCAGCGCAGGCTCGGAGCCGTTTTTGCGCACTTCAGCCAGCCGACGCAGGATCGCGTGGGAATACTGGATCGGAGCCGGCATCAACGCAGGCGTTTCGGTCGTGGCGTAGCCGAACATGATCCCCTGATCGCCTGCCCCTTCGTCCTTGTCATCGGCGGCATCGACACCCTGCGCGATATGGGCGGATTGTTCGTGCAGCAGGTTCGTCACTTCGACGGTTTCGTGGTGGAACTTGTCCTGCTCGTAGCCGATATCCTTGATACAGGCGCGCGCGATGTCGTCGATATGCGCCATGTAGTCGTGCAACTTGTCCTGATCCGACAGGCCAACTTCGCCACCGATGACAACCCGGTTGGTGGTGGCAAACGTCTCGCACGCTACGCGTGCTTCGGGTTCTTCGTTCAAAAAGGCATCAAGTACGGCATCGGAAATACGGTCGCAGACCTTATCCGGGTGCCCTTCGGACACGGATTCCGAAGTGAAAGTATAGTTCTGTCGGGACATGAATGTGCTCCATTAAGATTTCCCCATCACGCCAGGAAGCCGTTGTGACGGGCATGCGAGGGGATACGCCCGCACAAAGCCGGGGTCAATCGGTATTTATGCGTCTACCCGCCGGGCGTTGCGCCAAAGCAGCGCGGTCAGGCCGAATAGCACAAAAAAGACCGGATAGTCGCCGATCCGCGCATACAGTGTCCGAGCCAGCGGGGCAGGCAAAAGCGCGTCGATAAACCCCGCCTCTCCAAGTGGCAGTGCCTTGGTGATCCGCCCCAAAGGGTCGATCATCGCCGAGACACCAGTATTGGCGGCGCGCATCATTGGCAGGCCCTGTTCAACCGCGCGCATTTGGGCTTGGGCGAGGTGCTGATACGGCCCGGACCGAGTGCCAAACCAAGCATCATTGGTGATCTGCATCAGAAAATCCGGGCGCCCCGGTGCCGACAAGACATCTTGCGTGAACACCGCCTCATAGCAGATCAACGGCAGGGCCAGCCCCAGCTTTCCCGCCTCGATTAGCTCAGCGCCCGGACCGGCGCTGAAGCCGTTGCCCGTGGTCGTGGCCATGCCGTGAATGCCGAACCGGGCCATCACGTCCCCAAACGGAACGTATTCGCCAAACGGGGCCAGATGGTGCTTGTCATACAGGCCCTGCTGCTGCCCATCTTCATTCAGGTAGATCATCGAGTTGTAGATCCGGGGCCCATCCCCCCGTTGAATGCCCAGAAAAACCGGCGTTCCCTGCGCGGCTTCGGCAATCGCGTCCAGATGAGGCTGCGCGCTACCCAGCCAAGCGGGAACCGAGGTTTCCGGCCACACGATCAGGTCCGGGCGTGGCTGCTGCGCCGAAAATTCAATCTGGCGGGCAAAGAAAAGCGGAGCATAGTCTGGGTCCCATTTCTGGTGCTGCGGCGCGTTCGGCTGGATCAGACGGACGATGTGTTCGGTATTGGTAACGTCCGGGCGCATCGCGGCGTATCCCAAACCCAGACCTACAAAACCAACCGACAGACACAAAGGCAGGAAAATCCCCTTGCGCCGCGACAGCGCCGCGCCCAGCGGCAGAGTAGCCAGCAAGGTCAACGCCCCCAACCCATAGGGCCCGGTCAGAGCAAGAACCTGCGCCACGCGTGTGTCCACCCAGACCTGCGCCAACCCGGCCCACGGAAACCCGGTCAGCACATAGCCACGCCCCGCTTCTGCCAGCGCGATGATCAGTGCGAGCAAAACAGTTTGCCCCACCCCCGATGCGCCGGGTTTTCGTGCCACCCAAAATGCCAGAGCCCAGAACAGGGCAAGCCCTCCGGCCATAAACACCAGCGCAAAAGGCGCCATCCATCCGTAGCGCGGCGCGTCGACCAGAAATGGCTCAACGATCCAGCTTAGGGCATGGGCGAAATAGCCCGTCGCGAAGGCCCAACCGATCCAGGCCGCCTGCCCCCGGCTTTTGCTGGACAGGTAAACCGGGCCCAGCAGCGTCAGCGCGATAACCGTCGCCCACCAATACCCGAACGGAGCAAGGCCAAAGGCGGCCACGCCACCAAGCACTGCGGCAGACAGGAAGATTAGCCAGAATGGCCAGCCCCCCACAGGGGTCATGCAACAAGATCCGGCAACATTACGCGCAGGCGCTTGATACGACGCGGGTCAGCGTCAATCACTTCGAATTCGGGACCTTCGGGATGCAAAACAACCTCGCCGCGCGCAGGCACGCGGCCGGACAGCATAAAGACCAACCCGCCCAGCGTGTCGATCTCTTCCTCGTCCACATCCTCATGGCTGGTCAGAGACCTTCCAATCTCGGCCTCGAACTCCTCGACTGGGACACGGGCTTGAACGACATAGCAGCCAGGCTTTTCCTGCACCCATAACTGACTTTCGTCAGCATCATGCTCATCTGCAATCTCACCCACAACCTGCTCAATCAGGTCTTCGATGGTCAGCAACCCGTCAACACCACCATATTCGTCGATCACCAAGGCCATATGTCTACGTTCTGTCTGCATCTTGGTCAGCAGAACCCCAATTGGCATCGAGGGCGGAACAAACAGCAAAGTCCGTAACATCGAGACCAGATCGAATTCGGATGATGTTCCGTTGAACCCATGGGTCAGCGCGAAATCCTTAAGGTGCACGAAGCCCAAAGGCGTATCCAGTGTCCCTTCATAAACAGGTATCCGCGACAGACCGCTTTCGCGAAACACCTGCGCAAGCTCGTCTTTGGAGATGGTCGAAGGAACTGACACGATTTCTGCCGTGGGAATGGCCACATCTTCAACCCGCATCCGGCGCAGGTTGATCATGCCGCGTGGCTGTGTCGCCTCAGTGTCATGACCATTCATCGCAGTGGCCTCCCCCTCGGTCGGGGTTGAGAACGCATCTACTATTCGAGAGAAAAACCCTGTCTTCTCTTTGCTGTTTTCGCCGCTGCTCTGCGGTTGCGCGCTTTGCGCCGCCATAGAACTGCCGTCTGTTTCGCCCATTATCCTAGTCCAAATGATCGGCCTGACTGGCCCGTATTAAACTATATATGGGTTATCAATACCCATTTTGCCAAGTATCTCGACCTCAAGCCCCTCCATCAAAGTGGCGTCGGGGTCACGAATGTGATCATAGCCCAGCAGATGTAACAATCCGTGAATGATCAGATGCGTCACGTGATCGTCCATGGGTTTGCCTGCCTCGGCAGCCTCGCGGGTGCAGGTATCGAAGGAAATGGCGATATCCCCAAGAGCGATTTCACCGGTAAAATCGGGCTGCGGATGGTCAGGGATATCGCCTGCGGCCTCGGGCGACAGATCCTCGGCGGGCCAACTCAGCACGTTGGTCGGGCTGGGTTTTTCCCGAAACTCGGCGTTCAGCGCGGCAATGTGGGCATCATCGCAGGCCAGAACACTGACTTCACACAGATCTGCATCCAGATCAAAACGATGGAACACCGCCTGAGCGGCACGGTCTACCAATGCTTCCAGACCTCTCCAACGGGGGTCTTCGACCGTCAGTTCAATAGCCATGTCAATTCGCCCAATACCCGGTATCCGCAGCGCGGGCCTTATCCGGTTTCACGCCCCGCGTCGGCCTCATACGCCTCGATAATGGCGGCGACAAGCGGGTGGCGGACCACATCTTTGGAAGTGAAGTAGTTGAAGCTGATATTCGGGATCGTTTTCAACAAACGTTCCGCATCTGCCAGCCCCGATTGCACCCCGCGCGGCAGATCGACCTGCGAGCGGTCACCGGTGATCACCATCCGGCTACCTTCACCCAGACGGGTCAGGAACATCTTCATCTGCATGGTCGTGGCGTTCTGCGCCTCATCCAGCACCACGAAGGCATTCGCAAGGGTACGCCCCCGCATGAAGGCCAGCGGCGCGATTTCGATCCGCTTTTCCTCGATCAGCTTGGCCAATTGCTTGCCGGGCAAAAAGTCGTTCAGCGCATCATAGAGCGGCTGCATGTAGGGATCGACCTTGTCCTTCATATCGCCGGGCAGGTATCCAAGCTTCTCGCCCGCCTCGACCGCCGGACGGCTGAGGATGATGCGATCCACATGCCCGCCGATGAACATCGACACACCAACAGCAACGGCAAGATAGGTTTTACCCGTGCCTGCCGGCCCTATTCCAAAGGCTAGTTCATTGTTGAACAGCGACTGCACATAGGCTTTCTGCGCATCCGTGCGGGGCTCGACCAGTTTCTTGCGAGTCTTGATCTCGACCGTGCCGCCCTTGAACATCTCAAGCTGATCGCCGTCGCGGCTGCCGGTTCCGGTCTCGGACCCGCCCATGCGCAACTCACGATCCACATCTGCGGCTTCAACCTCGCGCCCGCCTTCCAGACGCGTGTAAAGCGCCTGGAGCACCTCAATCGCCTGTTTCTGGGCTTCCTCGTCACCCATGACGACAAGCTGATTGCCACGGCGCACGATCTGCACCGATAGCTTGTTTTCGATGTCGGTCAGATTGCGGTCATATTCGCCGCAAAGGTCAATCAACAACCGGTTGTCTGGAAATTCAACAAATGCCTCACGCTGGGGCATTTCATCTTGCGGTGGGGTCAGGGCACCGATGGCCAATCCGTTCTCCTGTCTTGGCGTTTCACCCTGAGCGTGACAACAATTGCCGGTAGGTGCAAGCCACAGATTCAAATTTTCCGGATCAGATGACAATTCCGCCGATTGTTTGTGATTTCAGCCAATCATCCCGGTATTCGACAGAGCACCCTCTGCAAATCAGAACGTATAAGTCAGGCCAAACCGAAGACTGCGATACTCCGGCGTGGAACGGGTCGAGAATCCGTTGCCAAATTCGATATCCTCACCCTGAAACTGAACATATTCATATTCGCCGGTAATTGACCAATCGTCGTTCAGGTAATGCTCAGCCCCAATACTCAGCGAGAATCCATCCCGGCTGTCACTCTCCTGAAATGACTGTGTCGTTGCGCCGGTGGTAATGCTGTTTGTCGTTTCGATGTCGCCGCGCACATAGCCAGCGGACACAAAATAAAGGATGGAGCCGCTTTTGTTTGTCAGGCCATTGCGGAAGCGGATGGACAACACGTCCGACACTTCGGACCCGCCGGTGACTGTCGTTCCACTGATCAGCGCGGTTGTTTCATCGTCAATCGAGCCGAACTCATACCCGATTTCAAGGCCGTAAACATAGTCGCGCCCGCCTTTGGCCGGAAGAACACCGCGCCATCCAGCCCGAACGCCACCGAATGACCCGTTCAAGTCCAATTCGCCAATGGGAAACGTGCCGCCTGGTGTGGCCAAACCGAACTGATCCGTTCCGCCACTTGCGTATCCCGCCGTCAATCCCAGATAGAAAGCGCTAACGTCGCGATCAACCCGCTGCGGATCCAATACCGGAGGGTCTGACAAGGCGGCATCGGTATTGCCCGCAATCGCTGCCCCTGAGAGCCCCAAAAGCGAAACCATCACTGCCAAAACAAACTGCAAACAAAGCTTTGTTTTATTTCTTTCGACTACCACTCGCACCCTCCAAGGCCCAGACACTTTGCCCGCGTCAGTACACAACCCGAAAATTCAGAGGCTACAAATGTCGTAGGTCCCTAAAAAATCTGGCTTTTCTCGGAGCATAGAACGAAGCGATAAATCAAGCGTTAATTTTCAGTTCAAATTGACCCTTGGCGTTTTCATCACAGATAGCGCGCGTGTCAGACAAGCTCACCCGCCAGCGAATTCGCGCCCGACGAGGTGATGCGTACGTCTCGCAACTCTCCGATGGCCAAATCCGCGTCGGCCACGTGAACCGAATGAAGATACTCGGATTTTCCGACCATCTGCCCCGGTAGACGACCCGGCTTTTCAAACAAAACACGCACATTTCGGCCCACCATCGCATCCTGAATTTCGCGTTGATGCCGGGTGATCACGGCCTGCAGGCGCTGTAGGCGGTCATCCGCCACCTCAGGATCAACCTGAGACCGCTCGGCCGCCGGCGTTCCCGGACGGGTCGAATATTTGAACGAATACGCGTATCCGTATCTGACTTGCTCAACCAAATCCAATGTCGCCTGAAAATCCGCATCGGTTTCCTCGGGGAAGCCCACGATGAAGTCGCCTGACATCATGATATCCGGCCGTGCCTCGCGAATACGTTCGATCAGACGCAAATAGCTGTCTGCCGTATGGCTGCGGTTCATTCGCTTCAGAATTCGATCCGAGCCCGACTGAACCGGCAGATGCAAATAGGGCATCAGCTTGTCGCATGTTCCGTGCGCCTCGATCAGGTCATCGGCCATGTCGTTGGGGTGCGACGTGGTGAACCGGATACGCTCCAGCCCGTCAACCTTGTTCAACTCCCAGATCAGCCCGGCCAGCGTCATGTCACCGTTGGGTCCGGCCCCGTGATAGGCGTTGACGTTCTGACCCAGCAAAGTGATCTCACGCACGCCGCGTTCGACCAGATCCTGCGCCTCACGGATGATGCGATCCGCCGGGCGGCTAACCTCGGCCCCGCGGGTATAGGGCACAACGCAGAAGGCACAGAACTTGTCGCAGCCTTCCTGAACGGTCAAAAACGCCGTCGGGCCACGCTTGGCTTTGGGCCGGTTCTTGAGCTTTTCGAACTTGTCTTCCTCGGGGAAGTCGGTGTCCAGCGCCTTGGCGCCCTCGCGGGTCTTGGCCTCCATCTCGGGCAGACGGTGGTAGCTTTGCGGCCCCACCACCAGATCGACCAGAGGCTGACGACGCATGATCTCTTCACCCTCGGCCTGTGCAACACAACCGGCCACACCGATCTTCAAATCGGGCTTTTCCGCTTTCAGCCCTTTGAAGCGACCCAACTCGGAATAGACCTTCTCAGCCGCCTTTTCGCGGATATGGCAGGTATTCAGCAGAATCATATCCGCGTCATCGGGGCTTTGGGTTTCCACATATCCCTGACCGCCCAGCGTTTCGGCCATACGCTCGCTGTCATAGACGTTCATCTGGCAACCATAGGTCTTGATGTACAGCTTTTTGGGTTCCGACATGGGTAAGGCCTTTGCGTTCGCGGGATCGGCGTCGTCTATACCTTACGAACGCCGCTTGCAATGCCCGCGCGATTACCCGATTTTGGCCCGAAACGCCAGCAAGACGAGCGCGAACAGGCCATGCAATACGACTCGGTGAATTCCTTTCTGCGATCTGGTATACCCACGCTGTCAAAAGGCCCAATTGCTCTGATCTTTGCCGAGGATGAGGTCGAGGTCGAAAGCACGATCCGTCACCACCTGAACCTCGGCTTCGCTGCGCTGGTAGCCTTCATGCCCACCGAATTCACTTTGTCCGACGATCTGGCCGAGCGCATACACCGTGTCACTTTGACCTGCGCCCCGCGCACAGTCGTCTTCGACACGATCAATACTATGATCGCATCGGCCCCGACGCGTTGGATGTATTATTGCTACAACGCCGAATACCTGTTCTTCCCCTTCTGCGAGACCCGCACCATCGGCGAGATGCTGGCCTTTCACACCGAAGAACGCCGTGATGCAATGTTGACCCACGTGGTCGACCTCTATGCTGACGATCTGGCGGCTTTCCCCAACGGGGTTGCTCCGGATCGCGCGATGCTGGACCGAAGCGGGTACTACGCACACACCCGCCACACGCCCGACGGCCACCCGGTTGAACGGCAGTTGGACATGTCAGGGGGGCTGCGCTGGCGGTTTGAAGATCACATTCCTTATGAACGCCGCCGCATCGACCGGATTGGTCTGTTCAAATCCCGCAAGGGCCTGACGCTCCGGTCAGATCACACGTTCAACACACAGGAATACAACACCTATTCCTGCCCCTGGCATCATAACCTGACGGCTGCGATCTGTTCCTTCCGTGCGGCAAAGGCTCTGAAATCAAACGCAGGATCGACCTTTGAAATCCCAAGTTTTCAATGGCGCAACTCGGTCGCGTTCGAATGGACCTCAAACCAGTTGCTGGACCTGGGCCTGATCGAACCGGGACAATGGTTCTGATCCGCCCTTCATCTGGCCAAAAATATCCCGGGGGAGGTGCGGCCCCGCCGCGCCGGGCGCAGAGCCCCCTATCGCGGCCACACCATCGGAAACCAATCCTCGCGCAGGCGCTGCCCCGGCACCATGTCATGGCCCGGAAACGGGGGTGAGGTGCGGCCGGGTCGCTCCACATAGCGCGCATCATCCCCCACCAACCGCAACGAAAACGCGCGGCGGCGACTGTCTGAGTGATTCCCGCGTGCGCCGTGCAATGTGCGATAGTTGAAAGCTACCGCGTCGCCCGGCTGCATTTCGAATTCGACCACATTCATCCCTTCGGTGTCCGGGTCAGGTACAGGGATGTACTGGCCCTCATCCGCAAAGAACCCCTCCTCAGACACCCAGCGGGTCGGCAAAACCTCTTTCTCCCACCGATGCGATCCGGCCACGCAGCGCAAGGTGGCCTGTGACACCGAGTCCAGCGGGGACCAAAAGCTGATCGTCTGCCGACCCTCGACAAAGTAATACGGCCCATCCTGATGCCAGGGCGTCGCCATCGAGGTCCCCGGCTCTTTCACCAGCACATGATCGTGAAACATTTGCACTGTCTGCGATTGCATAAGATCCGCCGCGACCTCGGCCGCCGGAGAGTTGTGGACTACGTCCTGAAACTGCTCGATTCGCGACCAGTTGCAGTAGTCGTCAAAGAACAGTCCCGTTTCGCCCTGTTTCTTGTTGTCCGAGGCATATGGACCGGGATCCGCCATATTCGCTGCTACTCCGTCGCGCAGGCGATCAACGTAGTCGGCAAACAGCCCCCTGATCAGCACGACGCCGTCACGCTGATAAGTGTCGATCATGTCTTGCGTCACAAGGGAGTGGGTCATGTTCGTCTCCGAGCCGGTTGTGCGATGATCTGCGCATGGCATTGCACTCTGTTCAAGTCATATCTTTTGAAGGTAGATATAAAATCATGTTATATCTTTCTCTACGACAGTACGAATATGTCTGCGCCATCGGTCGACATGGGGGCCTGTCGGCGGCAGCGCAGTACCTGAATGTGTCGCAACCCGCCCTGTCCAACGCCCTGACACGGGTCGAAGAACAAGTGGGCCACCCACTATTCACCCGCAAACGCGGCGCAGCCATGAGCCTGACGCCGCAAGGGCGCAGGTTCATCGAACAGGCCGAGGCCCTGCTGGCCCGCGCAGCTCAACTGGAAAACGCATCCGCCGAGGGACCTGCGGCGGCGCGCCTGCGCTTGGGATGTTTCGAAGATCTTGCGCCGTTCCTGCTGGCGCGTTCTTTACGCCTGTTGCGCAGGGAACTCCCAGATGTCGCTGTGACCTACCGCGTGGCGGATTTTCAGGGCCTAGTTTCGGGCCTGGTTCAGGGGGAAATCGACTTGGCATTCACCTACGGCCTGACTTTGGATGCTGGCTTCTCGACGACGCAGTTGTTTGCAAATTCCCCGAACGCGGTGATGTCTCCGGATCACCCGCTTGCGGGGCGGGAACACGTCTTGTTAAGTGACGTGGCCGCCTATCCCTTGATCCTGTCGGATGAAGGGCTTTCGGCACAACATTTTCTCAATCTCTTCCGCTCAGCCGGACAGACCCCAAAGGTTGCCCACCGGGCAGCATCGCTGGAAATTCAACGCAGCTTTGCGGCGCATGAAGAAGGGGTTGCGATGACTTATGCCAACATCCCAGCCCCGCTCAGCTACGACGGAACGCCTCTGGTCAGCCTGCCCGTCACTGACCAGATCGCGCGCGAGCCGGTTGTGCTGGCGCGGCACGGTACGGGACCGCTGGATGCGCTTACCGAACGGGCGCAACAGGTCCTGGCTGAATTATCGACGTAAGGTTATTTCTTCCGCAGACGGATCACCACATCGACCGACGCGACTTCGACCCCCTCAGGCGCGTCAGGCAGGCGCTGAATCACCAACTGGTCCGACGGCGCATCGCTCAGGCGGCCTTCGTCTTCCCAGAAGAAATGCGGATGGTCATGGGTGTTGGTGTCGAAATAGCTTTTCGAACCGTCCACGGTGATTTCCTGCAACACCCCGGCCTCGCAGAACGCGCGCAGCGTGTTGTAGACCGTCGCCAAAGACACAGCATCGCCGTTCTTTTTGGCCGATTCAAACAGGCTTTCCGCGGTGACATGACGATGATTTCCGTCACCCACCAAAAGCTCCGCCAGGGCCACGCGCTGACGTGTCGGGCGCAATCCGGCGTGAACCAACCAATTATTGGCTATGCTCTGGCTTTCTGGTGTCATGAATCCGATACCGATTTGTTGCTTGTGTATATATAAGTGCTGAGGCCTAGGAATTTCAAATGAAATTCATTCGCAAGAACAGACGGAACTGGTCATGATGTATGTCACCGCTCTTGCAGGACCTTGCATACGGGTGCTAGACGAGGCCAGATTAGATAAACGGACCCCTGGCAGGAGAGGCGGCAAGAATGGCCCAATTCCCGAGCAGCTTTGACAAGGATGATCTGCTGAAATGCGCCCGTGGCGAATTATTCGGCCCCGGTAACGCGCAGTTGCCCGCCCCGCCGATGCTGATGATGGACCGGATTACCGATATCTCAGCCGATGGTGGAGCCCATGGCAAAGGTCATGTTTTGGCGGAATTCGACATTACTCCGGACCTGTGGTTCTTTGACTGCCACTTCCCCGGCAACCCGATTATGCCCGGTTGTCTGGGGCTGGATGGCCTGTGGCAGCTGACCGGCTTTAACCTGGGCTGGCGCGGCTGGCAGGGGCGTGGCATGGCTGTTGGCGTGGGCGAGGTCAAGCTGACCGGCATGGTCCGCCCCGACCGCAAGATGCTGACTTACAAAATTGATTTCAAAAAAGCGATCCAGACGCGCCGCCTGACCATGGGTGTGGCGGATGGTATCGTCGAAGCGGACGGTGAAATGATTTACGACGTCAAGGACATGAAAGTCGTCCTGTCCGAAGCCTGAGCCTGATCGGCCCGAAATAAGGAGCACGCATATGCGTCGAGTAGTTGTCACCGGTTTGGGGATTGTCTCCTCCATCGGGAACAATGCCCAAGAGGTTCTGGCCTCACTTAAAGCTGGCAAATCCGGCATTGAGGCCAACGACCAGATGGTCGAACACGGTTTCCGCAGCCAGATTGCAGGGTCGCTGAAGATCGACGTGACCGAGTATGTGGACAAGCGAACCTTGCGTTTCATGGGTCCCGGCGCGGCTTATGCCCATATCGCGATGAGCCAGGCGATCGCAGATTCCGGTCTGACCGAAGATCAGGTGGTGAACCCGCGCACAGGTCTGGTGGCCGGCTCGGGTGGCCCCTCGACCAGTGCGATGCTGACTGCGCACCAAACCGTACTGAAGAATGGCGCGACCAAGCGGATCGGGCCGTTTGCGGTGCCGAAATGCATGTGCTCAACGATTTCGGCCAACCTTGCGACCGCGTTCAAGATCAAGGGCATTAACTACTCGATCACCTCGGCTTGCTCGACCTCACTGCATTGCATCGGCAACGCGGCGGAACAGATCATGCTGGGCAAGCAGGACGTGATGTTTGCAGGCGGCGGCGAAGAGCTGGACTGGACGCTGTCCTGCCTGTTTGACGCGATGGGCGCGATGTCTTCGAAATACAATGACACGCCGGACAAAGCCTCGCGCGCCTTTGACCAGAATCGCGACGGTTTCGTGATTTCCGGCGGCGGCGGCATTGTCGTGCTGGAGGATCTGGATCACGCGTTGGCACGCGGTGCCAAGATCTATGCCGAAGTGACCGGTTATGCCGCAACCTCGGACGGGCATGACATGGTGGCCCCTTCGGGTGAAGGCGGCGAACGCGCGATGCGTCTGGCCCTGTCCACCCTGCCCGAAGGCCGAAAGGTTGGATACATCAACGCCCACGGCACCTCGACCCCGGTCGGCGATGTGGGCGAGGTTGAAGCCGTACGCCGCATCTTTGGTGAAGGCAACGTGCCGCCGATTTCCTCGACCAAGTCGATGACCGGCCACGCGCAAGGTGCCGCAGGCGCGTTAGAGGCGATCTTCTGCTTGCTGATGCTGGACAATGATTTCATTACACCGTCGATCAATGTCGAAACGCTCGCCGAAGGCATCCAGCCCGGTGAAATTGCAACGCAAGTTGTTGAAAATGCGGGACTCGACTCGGTGATGACCAACAGCTTTGGCTTTGGCGGCACCAACGGATCCATGGTTCTTTCAAAGTATAACGGGTGAATGTGATGTCGGATCTTCTTAAAGGCAAACGCGGCCTGATCATGGGCGTGGCGAACGACCGCTCGATCGCGTGGGGTATCGCCAAAGCCATGCACGAGGCCGGTGCCGAACTGGCATTCACCTATCAGGGCGAGGCTTTTGGTAAACGGCTGGAGCCGCTGGCCCAGAGCCTCGGCAGCGACTTCATGGTCGACGCCGATGTCACCGATGACGACTCGCTGGACCGAGCGTTCGGCGAGCTGGGCGAACGCTGGCCCACCATTGATTTCGTGGTTCATGCGATTGCCTATTCGGACAAGTCGGAACTGACCGGCCGCTTCCTGAACACCACGCGGGCGAATTTCAAACACTCGATGGACGTGTCGGCCTATTCCTTCATCGAGGTCGCGCGCCGCGCCTATCCGATGATGAAAGACAATGGTGGCACGCTGCTGACGTTGACATATCAGGGTTCGAACCGCGTGGTTCCGAACTACAACGTGATGGGTGTGGCCAAGGCAGCGCTGGAATCGGCGACGCGCTATCTGGCCAATGATCTTGGCCCCGAAGGCATTCGCGTCAACGCCATCTCGCCCGGTCCGATGAAAACGCTGGCCGGTGCGGCCATCGGTGGCGCACGCAAGACCTACAAGTTCTGCGACCAGAACGCGCCCATGCGTTCGAACGCTACGCTTGAGGCCGTAGGCGGCACCGCTGTTTATTTGGCATCCGAGGCCGGGGCATGCACCTCGGGCGAGATCATCAAGGTAGATGGTGGCTTCCACGTTCTGGGCATGCCGCAGCCTGACTTTATGTGACCCCAATTTTCCCTGCCGGTGCCCAGATTTTACCATCTTTCACCGGCAGGGATACGGGTATGAGCAAAGCTGAACATATCGCGGCAAGCACCGCACGCACGTCCCGATCCCGTCGCAAGTCTGGATTTTTGGGTGCGCGAGGGCGTATAGCTCTGCTGGGCCTGACCACAATGCTGATGCTGTTTGTGTATTTTACCCAGCCGCAGGTCAGAACCGCAGTCGCATCCTGGACCAGCCTGCTGACAGGCTGATCCGCATCGGCGCAGGGTCAGTTGATCGACACCACCTCGATATCAAACACGAGGTCCTGACCGGCCAAGGGATGGTTGGCGTCCAGTGTCACTGTTGCCTTATCCGCATCAACCACCGTCACAGGCATGACCTGCCCGTCGGGTGCCTGCATTTGCAGGCGTGAACCGGGCTCCAACGGGATATCGTCGGGGATGCCTTCGCGCGGGATGCTTTGCCGCATCGCCGGGTTGATCGGCCCGTATGCGTCGACGCAAGCAATCTCGACCTTCTTCTTCTCACCCACCGTCAGGCCAGACATGGCGCTGTCGAGCCCCGGAATGATCTGCCCCGATCCCACCACAAATTCCAGCGGATCGCGACCGTCCGAGCTGTCAAAGACATTCCCGTCCAGTAACGTCCCCGTATAGTGAATGCGAACCGTGTCGCCCTGTTTGATAGCGGTCATTCTGGCCTCCGGCCGTTAAAGAGTTGAACGGCCAACCCTAGAGTGTGACACGCCATTGTAAACTCGTTCCTCTTTTGCCAACCTGCGCCCCAGGGATGGAGGGATCAGATGCCGATCAAAACATGTATCTTTGACGCTTATGGCACGCTGTTTGATGTAGCCGCCGCCGCGCGACAGGCCGCAGCCGAACCAGGGTTTGAGGAGCTGGGGCAGAAATGGCCCGAACTGGCTAATTACTGGCGCCTGAAACAGTTGCAATATACTTGGTTGCGCGCAGTCTCGGACGCACATGCGGATTTCTGGGATGTCACTCAGGACGGGTTGGATTGGGCTTTGGAGGCCACCGGTCTGGATGGCGATTCAAAACTACGGCAACGTCTGCTCGACCTCTATTGGGAGTTGCAGGCCTACCCCGAAGTGCCCCAGATGCTGCAAGCGCTCAAGGCCGGAGGATTGCAGACCGCGATTCTGTCGAACGGCTCGCCGCCGATGTTGGACGGTGCGGTGCAATCTGCGGGGATTGGCGATGTGCTGGACGATGTCCTGTCGGTCGAAAGCGTCGGGGTCTTCAAACCCCATGTACGCGTCTACGATCTGGTGCAGGAACGGTTCGGCGGCGAACGGAACGAGATTTTGTTCGTGAGTTCAAACGGCTGGGACGCCGCAGGTGCCAGTGGCTATGGTTTTACCACCGCATGGGTCAACCGCGCAAAGGAACCAATGGACCGCTTGCCCTGGAGACCCGCGCATGTATTGTCCGACCTGACGATGATCCCTCAACTTGCTGGGCTGGAATGACATTTTTTACAACAACTGATGGAAAGAACCTGTATTTCGAAGAAAACGGATCAGGTTCGCCCGTCCTTTGCCTTGCAGGGCTGACACGTAATACCCAGGACTTCTCGTTTCTGACACCGCATATGGCAGATCATCGGATGATTGCGATGGACTACCGAGGGCGCGGCCAGTCGGAGTATGACACCGACCACGGCAACTATAACGTTCTGCGCGAAGCCCATGACGCGATCGAATTGCTGGACCATCTTGGGCTTGAGCGGGTTTCGGTGATCGGTACTTCGCGCGGCGGGTTGATAGCCATGGCGCTCGCCGCCAGTCACCCCGAGCGTTTGGCCTCGGTCGTGCTGAACGATATCGGGCCGGTTATCGACACGTCAGGGATTGCCAAAATAATGGGCTATGTCGGCAAAAAGCCGGTTTCCAAAACCTATGATGAAGCAGCTCTTGCCCTGCAGCATATGATGGCCGAGCATTTCCCCGGAGTTCCGCTGGAGCGATGGCGGCAAATGGCTGAATTCCAGAATCAGGAAACTGAACAGGGCCTAGCTTTGCGCTATGATCTGGGGTTGCGCACCGCCTTGCTGGAACAGGCCGCCGCCGGGGCGATCCCGGATATGTGGCTGTTTTTTGAGGCTTTGCGCGACATTCCAACCGGCGTAATTCGGGGTGCAAATTCCGATGTGCTGGGCAAGGATACTCTGGCCGAGATGCATAGACGTCATCCCGGCCTCGTCTCAGTCGAAGTCCCTGACCGGGGCCACGCGCCCTTTCTGGACGAACCGCAATCCCTGGAGCTGATCCGCAACGTATTGGACGCCGTATGAGCACATTACAAATGATTGAAGCGGCCGCCGACCGGTTGCGGGGCCATGTGCGGGAAACACCGATCCTGACCTCTCCGTTTCTGGACGAGATTGCGGGCCGCCGGGTGCTGGTCAAACCCGAGTGCCTGCAACATACCGGCAGCTTCAAGTTTCGCGGAGCTTGGTCGGCGATTTCAGCGCTCAGCGAAGCCGAGCGCAGCCGCGGGGTGATCGCTTTTTCCTCGGGCAATCACGCGCAGGGCGTGGCCCACGCCGCCGCCCGTCACGGTATCGCGTCGGTGATCATCATGCCGTCAGACGCGCCCCAGTTGAAAATCAACAACACCCGCGCTCTGGGCGGTGAGGTGGTTCTGTACGACCGCGCTACGGAAAGCCGCGAAGAAATTGGTGAGGCTTTGGCCGTCGAGCGTGGCCTGACCCTGATCCGCCCCTATGACGAACCGCAAGTGATTGCCGGGCAAGGCACCACTGGTCTGGAGATCGCCCGGCAAGCTGCGGATTTGGGCGTGAAACACGCAGATGTGCTGGTGTGCTGCGGTGGCGGCGGGCTGACCTCGGGCATTGCGCTGGCGCTTGAAGAACACGCTCCCGGCCTGCGTCCCCGCCCCTGCGAACCCGAGGGGTTTGACGACGTGAAACGCTCTTTGGCGACAGGGCAAATCCAAAGCAACGCAGCGACCAGCGGCAATATCTGCGACGCCATCCTGACTCCGCAACCGGGGGACATCACCTTCCCCATCCTCAACCGCCTGTGCGGCCCCGGCCTGTCTGTGTCCGAAGATGAAGCCATGCACGCCATGGCGCTGGCCTTCTTGCGCCTCAAGATTGTTCTGGAACCGGGCGGAGCGGTATCGCTGGCCTCGGCCCTGTTTCGGCGCGACGAGATCGAGGGTGATGCGGTGATCGTCGTCGCCTCGGGCGGCAACACAGACCCGGATGTCTTTGTCAAAGCGCTGGAGTTCCTGACCTGACAAACCCTACGCGATTTGGGTATTAGTCGGTTCCAGATGGGATGAACGGGGAAACAGTCATGCAGATCGCTGATCTTGGGGATGTCCAGATTCACTATCGGGTCGACGGAGACCCCGATGGGCCGACCGTGGTGTTCGCGAACTCACTGGGCACCGATATGCGCCTGTGGGACGCCGTGCTGCCCCATCTGCCCGCTGGTCTGCGGATCATTCGGTATGACAAACGCGGGCACGGCCTGTCGTCGTGCCCAACGGGTCCCTATTCGATGGGGGCGCTGGTGCGGGATGCCGAAGCGTTGCTAGATCTTCTGAATGTACGCGACTGCGTGTTTGTGGGCCTGTCTATCGGTGGGCTGATTGCGCAAGGCTTGGCCGTTAAACGCATGGATCAGGTGCGCGCACTGGTGCTGTCGAACACGGCGGCCAAGATCGGCACGCCCACCATGTGGCAGGACCGGATCGACGCCATCCGCAAGGATGGGATCGAGGCGCTGGCCGACGCCACGATGGAGCGCTGGTTCTCGCGCGCGTTTCGCACCACGCCTGATATGCTGCTGTGGCGAAACATGATGGAGCGCCAGCCTGCCGAAGGATATATTGGGTGTTGTGCGGCCATTTCGGGCACGGATTTTTACACCCCCACAAGCGGCTTGCGCCTGCCCACGCTGGGCATTGCGGGCAGCGAGGATGGCTCGACCCCGCCCGATCTGGTGCGCGAGACCATCGAGTTGATCCCCGGATCGAAGTTCGAGTTGATGCGCAGGGCCGGTCATTTGCCCTGCGTCGAGCAGCCCGAAGAATATGCAAACCTGCTGCACCGTTTCCTGACCGATATCGGTCATATTTGAAGGAGGGAGACATGGCGGATTTTCTGTTGGTTCACGGCTCCTGCCACGGCGCGTGGTGCTGGCGCGATCTGATCCCGGCGCTTCAGGCTTTGGGGCACACGGCCCGCGCGATCGACATGCCCAGCCATGGCTCGGATCCGACGCCGGTCGCGCAGGTCACATTGGCCGGGTGCCGGGATGCGGTGTTGGGCGCCTCGACCCCCGAAACGATCATCGTCGGACATTCCTGGGGCGGCTACCCGATCAGCGCCGCGGCCGAGGCCGATCCTTCCGCCATGAAGGCGCTGGTATATCTGTGCGCCTATGTGCCCAAAGATGGCATGTCGATGGTCGAGATGCGCCGCCAATCGCCGCGCCAGACCATCGCTGACGCGGTCGACAAATCCGCGGATGGCCTGTCGTACACCGTAAAACCCGATTGCGTCCAAGAGCTGTTCTATCACGATTGCCCACCTGCCACCGTGCGAAATGCTCTGGCGCGTCTGTGCCCGCAACCCATCGCGCCGCAGGACACGCCTCTGCCCCTCAGCGACAGGTGGGATCAAGTTCCAAGGGCTTATATCCGCGCGACCGACGACCGCACTATTCCCCCAGAATATCAGGCACAAATGAGCCTGTCGGTGCCGCCAGATATGCGCTTTAACATCGACAGTTCGCACTCTCCGTTCTTCTCGCAGCCTGACACATTGGCCGGAATTCTGAACGCCATCGCCGAACAAACCTTTCCATCCGGTCGTCCGTGTTGACGCTTTTCGTCCAATCACCGAGGGACCAGCGCCCGCCGGACCACTTGGGTGATTGCTGACGATGCGCCTGCCCTTCCTCTTTGTCCTGCTGACCGTGATGATCGACGCGATGGGCATCGGCCTTGTTCTGCCAATCATGCCCGAGCTCATTGTCGAGGTTCAGGGCGGCACCCTCGCAAGCGCCGCTATCTGGGGCGGCGTGCTCAGCACAACATTCGCGGCCATGCAATTTGTATTCGGCCCGATCTTGGGCAACCTCTCGGACGCGTATGGGCGGCGGGTCGTTTTGCTGGTCTCGCTGTTCGTGATGGCGCTGGACTATGTCGTGATGGCACTGGCGGGCAGCATTTGGCTCTTGCTGATTGGGCGCCTTGTCGGAGGTATCACAGCAGCCACCCATGCCACCGCTGCCGCCTTCATGGCCGATGTCTCGAAACCGAAAGACAAGGCAGCCAATTTCGGCCTGCTGGGCGCGGCTTTTGGCATCGGCTTTGTCCTTGGCCCCGTAATCGGTGGATTGCTCAGCGAATACGGAACCCGCGCGCCCTTTTAGGCTGCCGCTGGGCTTTCAACCCTCGCATTCGCCATCGGTGTCTTTGTCATGCCCGAGACCGTTACCGACAAAACCCGCCGCGCGTTCAGCCTGCGCCGCGCCAATCCGGTCAACTCTTTGCGCGCCATAGCCAGCCTGCCCGGAATTCGCCCGTTGTTGTGGGTTTATTTCCTCTATTCCGTGTCGATCTACGTCTATCCGGCAATCTGGGCCTATTTCACCACAGAGCGCTTTGGCTGGTCGCCGCAGATGATCGGCCTGTCGCTGGGCGTCTACGGCATCGGAATGGCCGCGGTTCAGGGCGGGTTGATCCGACCGGCCATGCGGTATTTTGGTGAGCGCAAGACCATCATCTACGGCATGGGCTTCGAGATCGTCAGCTTTATCATACTGGGATTTCTGACCAACGGCTTCATCGCCCTGATGCTGATCCCGATCACCGCCATTGGTGCAATCGTCACCCCGGCGTTGCAAGCGATGACATCCCGCGCCACGCCGGATTCCCAGCAAGGAGAGTTGCAGGGCGTCCTCACCTCACTGCATGCCTTGTCGATGGTAATATCGCCTTTGGTGATGACCAGCGTCTTTGCGCAGTTTGCGCGCCCGGATGCCGTGCTCTATCTGCCGGGGGCACCGTTTTTTCTGGCCATGCTGTTGATGGTTGTGGGCTTTGTCCTTTTCTTCCGGTCACCTAAGGTCATGACCTGACAACGACACTTTTGTGACGGTTTCCACCTTGCGTCGCGCGCCCGTCCGCGTCACCGTGACCGGAAAAGGACGAGGGCAAACCATGCAAACCATCAAAGCCGCCGTATGCCGGGCGTTTAACGAACCTCTGGTCATCGAGGACGTGCAACTGGCACCACCGGGAACGGGCGAGGTCGAAGTGACCCTGGATGCGGTGGCGATCTGCCACTCGGACATTTCCTACGCCAGTGGCGCGTGGGGCGGGTTCCTGCCTGCGGTCTATGGGCATGAGGCTGCGGGTGTGATCTCCGCCGTGGGCGCTGCAACCGACGGGTTTCAGGTCGGGGATCCAGTCATTGTCACGCTGATCCGCGCCTGCGGGTCCTGTCCGTCCTGTGCGGGTGGGCAACCGACCATTTGCGAAACGCCCTACGACACAGTGAAAGGCCCACTGCGGACCTCGGACGGCGATCCACTGGAACAGGCCATGGCCTGCGGTGCCTTTGCCGAAAAGGTCGTCGTCAGCCATAGGCAGATCGTGAAAATCCCCGAAACCATGCCCAAGGACGTTGCCAGCCTGCTGTCTTGCGGTGTGATCACCGGAGTCGGTGCCGCCGTCAACGCCGCTGGTTTGCGGGCCGGTCAGGACGTTGTAGTTATCGGCGCGGGCGGGGTCGGCCTGAATGCAATTCAAGGCGCTCGCATTGCTGGAGCCCGCCGCATCGTGGCTGTCGACATGACGGAAGAGAAGCTTGAGATCGCAAGGGAATTCGGTGCGACCCATGGCGTACTGGCGACGGCCAAAGTCCCTTGGAAGGAATCTTACAAGGCTTTGGGCGGGCGCGGCGCGGATGCCGTACTAATTACCGTTGGAGCCATCCCGGCCTATGATCAGGCCCCGCGCTATCTGGGACGCGGCGGCAAGGCGATCATGATTGGGATGCCGCATTCCGGGGATATGTCCACCTATGAACCGGTTATGCTGGCCGCACTGGGCCAGGGCGTGATCGGGTCGAAAATGGGCGATGTGGTCATTCAGCGGGACATTCCGTGGATGATCGACCTCTACGAACAAGGGCGGTTGAAACTGGACGAGTTGATTTCCGGTCGCTGGTCACTGGATCAAATCAACGAAGCGATTGCCGACACCAAAACCGGATCGGCCAAACGCAATGTCATCCTGTTTGACCGAGAGTAGCCGCGCATGAAACTGCAAGATCTCGACATTATCGTCACCGCTCCGCCTGCGCCGGGCTGGGGGGGACGCTATTGGATATTGGTAAAGCTCACGACCGATACCGGGATTACCGGCTGGGGGGAATGCTATGCCTCCTCCGTCGGACCCAAGGCGATGCGCCACGTTATCCGCGACGTGTTCGAGCGGCACATGCTGGGCGAGAACCCCGAGAACATCGAACTCATGTTCCGCCGCGCCTATTCCAGCGGCTTCACGCAGCGCCCCGACCTGACGGTGATGGGCGCGTTTTCGGGGCTCGAGATCGCTTGCTGGGACATTCTGGGCAAAGACCGCGACCGCCCGGTCTATGCCTTGCTTGGCGGGCTGATGAATGAACGCATTCGCGCTTATACGTATCTCTACCCCCTGCCTCAGCATAATCTGACTGACTTCTGGACTTCACCCGAACAGGCCGGAGAATGCGCGGCCGAGATGGTCCGGCGCGGCTTTACGGCCGTTAAATTCGACCCCGCCGGGCCATACACGATCCGGGGCGGGCACATGCCTGCTATGTCCGATATCTCAATGTCCGTGGCCTTCTGCAAAGCGATCCGCGAGGCGGTCGGCGACAAAGCCGACCTGTTGTTCGGAACCCACGGCCAGTTCAACACCGCCGGCGCGATCCGTTTGGGACAAGCGCTGGAACCGTATTCTCCGCTATGGTTCGAAGAACCAACCCCGCCCGACATGATCGAGGATATGGCCCGCGTCGCCCGCAATGTCCGCATCCCGGTGGCGACTGGTGAACGGATGACGACCAAGGCCGAATTCGGCGCGGTTCTGCGCGCGGGCGCGGCTGAGATCCTGCAACCTGCCTTGGGACGTGCGGGCGGGATATGGGAGATGAAAAAGGTCGCCGCCATGGCCGAGGTTTTCAACGCCCAGATGGCACCGCATCTTTATGCCGGGCCGATCGAGTGGGCCGCGAATATCCATCTGGCGGCCTCAATCCCGAACCTACTTCTGCTTGAGACGATCGAAACCCCGTTCCATGACGCGCTGATCAAGGGCAGCCTTCGGGTTGAGGACGGGTTTGTCACCGCGCCCACCGCGCCGGGGTTGGGAATTGAAGTAGACGAGGAATTGGCCCGCGCGCATCCCTTTGACGGAACGGGTCTGCATTTACAGATGCAGGAAGAACCTTGCGACTATGTCAACGGAAATGCGTTTCAGGGCGGCGCGCCTGCAACCGAGGGGTGACAAACCGCAGGGTTTTGCGGCATATTGCATGAACCCCCTATTTTCAGACAGGCCACCCATGACACTCATGGAAAACGACACGCAAACGGCAGATGGTGCCGTAACAGATATGAAGGAAAGCGCCGCGCAGGCGGCGGCTTTTCTCAAAGCTCTGGCCCATGAAGGCCGACTGATGATCCTATGCCATTTGGGAACGGGCGAAAAATCGGTGGGTGAGTTGGAAAGGCTGCTGGAAATCCGTCAGGCCGCCGTCAGCCAGATGCTGGCGCGTTTGCGGGCCGAGGGGCTGGTTTCAACCCGTCGCGATGGCAAGACGATCTATTACTCGTTGAAAGACGGCAATACCGAGCAGGTGATCGGCCTGCTTTACGATCTGTTCTGCAAGCCGCAGGATTAGTTCGACACGTAGCCCGCAATCACCTGCATCAGCTTAAACGCCGTCGCGGCGTCATTTTCCACAACGGCCAGGAATTCCTCTTCGCCCACGCGCAGACAGGACAGCTCTGTCTCGGCGATCATGCTCAGCGCGCGCGGTTCTTTGCGGATCAGTCCCAGTTCGCCCACCAACGCCCCTGCGCCTACAGTGGTGATCAACTGATCCGGTCCGTCGGGCTGCGGCAAGTACAGCCCAGCCTCCCCTTCCAGAACTACATAGGCCCCGTCGGTAGGCTGGTCATCTTTGAGGAAAACAATCTCGCCCGGTTTGGCGTCGAACCAGCGGGCACCAAATGCCAGTAGGCGAAGTTGGCGACGGTCGAGGCCAGAAAACAGCGGCGTCTGCTCCAACGCGCGCAGTTTGCGCGCGAGGTCGGCCGATGCAGCACTGTCTTCTTCCACGTCCGTAGGTCCTTCGTCTGAAACCACACGACCTTGCCGTATTTCGACAAACATGTCGAATACGCCGGGGTTGTCGAACTGGTCGTTCAGATAGATGACAGTCGTCTCGGGTAGCAGCGATCGCAGGTTCTTATAGACCGCAACCTGCGTGGACATGTCATAGCTGGCGAGCGCACTATCAAGGATCAGGATATCGGGTTTCTTGATCGTCGCACGGGTAAAGGAAAGCGGTTCGGCAAAAACCGCAGGCAGGTTCTGCCCGCCCAACGCCACCGGCACGTCATATATCAACTCGACCACTAAAGGCCGTGCGCCGTTCTGATCCAGCACATCCACGATCAGCTTGCGCACCTCGTCCGAGCGCGCGCCACCGATCTGGCTGACTTTTCCGAACAGCGCATTCTCCATCACCGTCAAACCCGGTGCAAAAGCATCTGCGTTCAGTGGCACAAACACATCGTGCAGCGTTTCCAGCAGCTTTTGCGAGTGACTGTGGCGCAGTTCCAGAATCCGATCCTTCAGCTCATCGGTGAACGCAGGCCCGATCTGCTCGGCCGAGATCACAACAGGCACGGCCAGAAGCGTGGCAAGCTGTTCATCATCCAGACCTGACACGCCTTCGTCCCGCGTGCGTTCCAAAAGTTCGATGGCCTTTTCATAGGTCTGCGCCTCAAGCCCAAGCTTTCGGAACAAAGGGTGATCGGTTCCGTCCAGACCGAAAATCTGGCGCAGCATTTCGATTACGTCGCGGGTCAGATGCACCAGCGTTTCATCCAGCCCCAATTCCCGAAGCTGGCCAAGGAAAACGGTCTGCTGTGCCAACAGGGCCTGCGTCACCGGAACGCGCGGGGTGGCAAACAGCAGGTTCTCGGCCACCGGCAGGGCCGCGTTGTAGCAGCAGCGATCAAAGACCAGCGCCTGTTGCTCCAGCCCGGCATCACGCACGGCCTGCTGCACCACCGGGCGCAGCTCAATCAGTTTTCCCGCCAGATTTTGGTGCGTGCCCGGATCAAACGCCTGTTCCGCCCCGCGCTGGAACAACGCCCCACCCGAGCCCATCCCGTCAATCAGGTGCAACCACCAGTCGCGTAGCGCCTCGGGGCTGTCCAGATCCGCACGCGACGGGTCCAGCCATTGGGCCTGCAACGGGTCATCGCTGTTGCCCGCCCGTCGAGTTTCGGCAAATCCGGGATCGTCTGTGGACGCGCTTAGCGGTTTGAACCGGATCGGCATCATTACGTTGTCGCCCAGCGTGCCCTGAAACATCACCGGGCGAGACGAAGCATAGCCGATACGCGCCGCGACGACCCCCTGATGCAGGCTCGCAATATCCTGTGTCCCTATCGACACTCGCCCGGCACTGGGCAGCATCTCGCGCGTCAGCAGCTCGGCAATGGCGCGGCGATCTTCCTCGCTGGGTGCCGCGATCCCGATAGTCTTACCCGCCGGAAAGCTGAGGTTCAGATCATCCAGCACCTGATTGCCGTCCATATCCCGGACCGAGACATGATCCAGCACGATATCGCCCCGCAGACGCGGTTGTTTTTCGGGCTCACCCTCAAACAGCTTTTCGTCCAGCATGCCCGGTGGGGCAAATCGCTCGACGACCACCTCCCATCTCAGTGACATGTCCTGAGTCTGGTTGTAGTAGGTCAGCAATTCCTTCCAGGGCGAGCTGAGGTCCTTATACGCCGCCAGCGCCGCCACCAGCGCCCCCAGCGAGACCGAACCCTGAAGTACCAGCAAACCACCGACCAGATAGAACATGAACGGGGTCAGTTGCGAGATGAAGTTGTTGATGAACTTCATAAAGAACTTTTTCTGGTAGATCTCGAACCGGATACCGAACAGACGCCCCAACTGATCCGAGATCATCGCCCGCCGATACCGCCATCCGCCATTGGTGCGCAGGGTCGAGGCACCAGCCGCGTTTTCACCGATCTGGGCGGCCAGAACGCGGACTTCCTGAATACGCTTCTTGTTCAGCAGGTTGATCTGGCGTTGAAGCTTGGGGATCAGCCACGCCTGCACCGGGATCAACGCAACAGCGGCCAGGCCGAACCAGACGCTTTGCAAAAACAGGAAGGACAGGATGGTAATCATCTGTCCTGCCTGCAACACCGGCTGACTGATCGCATCGCCCATCAGCCCGCCCATCGGCTCGCTTTCGGCGGTGATCATCGACACCATCTCACCCTGACTGACCCGTTCAAAATAGGGTTGAGGGAACCGAAGGGCACGGCTGATTAACTGATAACGAAAGCGGCGCAGCATCCGCTCGCTCAGCACACCTTTCATCGTGTTGATCCGCATTTTCATCAGGCCATGAGCCAAAACTGCAGCAAGGAAAGCAAAACATAGGATGATCAGAAATGTCGTTTGCGGCAGTTGGTAGCCAAGCACATTCACCACCGAGCTTCCGGCCCCGATGGCGTCATTGATGATCCGCTTAGGCAACTCCAGCGTGAGATACAGCAAGGGAAACAGCGTCGAAGTCACAGCCAGCAGGATTAACTGGTCGCGCTTCGAATATTTCCAAATAAAGCGGAAGATCGTGCGTTCTATGGAACCTGCCCCTGCTACGGTTCATGGACCCGGCCTGAACAGCATCGCCGCCCAACCGTTGCTTTGAATTTACCGCAATCGAGACCAGCGACGCAAACAGTTTCCAATTTGATCAGATTTTTGCCGAATGTGAACAAGTTCATTTGCGCAACCACAAGTTAGCGCCTAGACTTTGCATCAGGACGATGTCGGGAGGATTCATTTGCATGCCAGTTTAGGCGCAGTGTTTTTGATGCTCTGCTTATTGCAGATCAAACATATGTTTGCGGACTACTACCTCCAAACGCCAAAAATGCTGGCGGGACGCGGAGAATATTTTCACATGGGACGAGCACAACATGCAGCGGTGCATGTAGTGGGCTCTGTCCTTGTGTTTTTGCTGTTCGGCGCGCCCTGGGCCTTTATTCTGATCATCGCCGCGCTGGAATGGATCGTTCATTTCAACATTGATTTCGCCAAGGCCAGTTATTCCGACAAAAAGCAATTGGTACCGACGCAATCGGCCTTCTGGCGTGCTGCCGGTCTAGACCAATGCCTGCACAATCTGACGTATGTCGCTATGGTCTGGGCTTGGGTGAAATTTGCGGTTTAGGCCACGTTAACAAGGCCGGATCGACTGTAGATCGACAACCACATGTCATCCAGCACATCCAGCTTCTCAACGTCAAAATTGTCTGCATGTTCCCAATACCGACCACTCGGAACATAATATCCCAGATCCCGTTCGCACCGCAAAACGTTGTCCATCCCATCCGTCGATGGCAACTGAGGTGACATCAAAGAGGTCGTGGAAACTGAGGGGTAGACCAACCTGCTGCACCCTTGCGAAAGCCGCACGACCCGGCAGCCCTGCGCAGCCCCGAACAAGCCCAGACGCGCGGACTTGGCCTCGAGCGATCTGAGCGTGACATCATCACGCAAGGGATCGGCGGCCCCGCGACCGTAGAAATGCGTCTTGCCTACTTTCGGGTAAATCATGTCGCAGCCAAAGTAGGTTAGAACCGCCGGGCGCAGCGATGCCAAAGCCCAATACCCAGCCGTCAAGGCCATCGTCCCGCCCGCATAGACGAAACCGCCATAAGCATTTTGCAGCGGAACATACTCCGAGGCCTCGACAATGCGCTGACCCGGATCTGACGCGGCAGGTCTGTTATCGACCGGAAAATCCTCGGGGTGAATCAACACATCCCAATCCGGTCGGACACGCCAGGCATTATTGATGGCGACTATATGGGTAAAGGGCGCGCGGGGCCACTGTCGGGCGGCCACTGCGCTTGGGGCGCTGCCCAGTATCAGAACTCGGTTCCTCGGTTCGGTCATTCTGGGCTCCGTCCCATTCTGCTCCCAGAATTCTAGAGCGATTCAGCCTGACGGCTAGCCCAGAACCGAAAAACTGCTTTCTTCGTTAATGGGGCGCTTACGAGAATAGAACCCCACGTCGATCATTCGCTTGATATAGGGCAGTTCGAATTGCAGCGGTTGCGTGTCGTGATCTGCACCGCCCTCGCAATAGTTGATCAGCGCGGCCATCATCTTGCCGGCAATTGGCGCGTTCTTGTACTGGTTCCCGCTGGTCCCGCAGGCCATGTAGAACCCCGGCAGGCTGGATTTGTCGTAGATCGGAATCCAGTCGGTCGACGCATCATACAAGTCCACCACTCCGCGCGTTTTCGAGGGAATGCCGAGGCTTGGCACCCGTTGTGCATAGCGCATCGCCTGAGTGGTCCACTGATCGGTGAAGTCGCGGTTGTAGTGCACGTCATCCTCGCACCACTGATGCGGATCGCATTCGGGATCTTCCGAGCCAACAAGGATGTGGTTGCCATGTTCCGGCCGGCAGTAAAGCGCGATATCGCTGTCCGACACGATGGTGCCGTCGTTTTCGAAATCAAACCCTTCGGGCGCGGGGACGTGCACCACCTCTTGCCGCAGGGGGCGGGTTTCGATGGTCATGTCATCCAGCACACCCGCCATACCGTTGATGATGGCCGAGCCCGGCCCAGCCACATTCACCACCACCTTGGCACGGATTTCCTCACCCGAGGCCAGCTTGACCCCGGCCACGCGCCCATCCTCGGTCAGAATCTCGACCACTTCGGCCCCGGTGCGTACTTCGGCCCCGCTCAATTTGGCCGCGTCCATCAGGTTCTGCGCCGACAGTGCCGGGTCGGTAACGTAGCCCGCTTGCGGCCAGAACACCCCGCCCTGCATCTTGCCCCCGTTGGGCTGGCCAAATTCCGGATCATCCATGCGTTTGGGCGGCGTGAAACTGTCCAGCGAATAGACAGGCAAGCGCTCGGTGATCTTCTCAGGCGACCATTCCTCAAACGGGCAATCCAGATCAGCGCTGTTTTTCATATGCTTGTCCAGCATCCCGTTGGCATCGGTCTTCATCACCAGACACCCCGTCTCGCGGAACTGCGCCAGATTGGCATCAGCGGGCAGGCCCAGATAGGCAGCCCAGTCGCGCCAATAGTGATACCCCTCCCACGCGAACGCAGTGCCGTCGAAGGTCGAATAGTGCATTCGAATGATGGCGCAGGACCCGGCTGTGGACCCGTGCCCGACCTGAGCGTTGCGGTCCAGTGACAGGGTTTTCCATCCTGCCTTGGCCATCTCGAATGCGACGGCAGCCCCGATCACTCCGGTGCCGATGATGATTGCGTCAGGTTGACTCATGACGTGTTCTTCTCCCAGTAAAACCGCGAATAGGCGCTGAACTCCTCGATCTCTTCGTCGAGCGGTTCCACACCAGTGAAAACAAACAGGTAGTGAGAGACCAACGACAGCCGCAGCGACATCGGCTCATTTAGCTGCGCCAAATCGTACCCGATCTGCATGTAGTAGAGCACGCGCGCCCGCGTCTCGGCCTCGGTCTCATCATAGTCATAGCGGATGAACATTGCCCGCAGCGCCGCCAGCCGCCGTGCATCCGACTGATCCAGCATTCGCCGTACCTTGCCCGACCGCCGCGCCCAGTCGCGCATGGCAAAATCCAGCGCGGTATCGAAGAGTTCAGAGTTCACGACACAACGCTGCACATTGCAAACAGCGGCGGTGATCGTTGCGGCAGGGAGTTCGGATTGGGCGATCAGGGCCGCCGTATTGGTCGCCTGCCATTTGGCGAGCAACGCATCCAACAGCTCCTGCCGGGACTTGAAATACCAATAGAAAGACGACCGCGACACGGCCATACGCTCGGCCAGGTTCATCACCTTGACCTGCTCGACCCCGTCCGAGATCAGCACGTCCATCGCGACATTCAGCCAGTCGTCCCGCGTGACCTTGATATTGCCGACCAAAGGTTCGGCATCCGGATCATCACGGTGAAGAATGGGTTTGGTGTTCATTCAACTCTCCGGCGGCGCGCCGCCCTCGGCGGTCCTGCGCGCGATGAAATCCTGCAAGGCACCCAGCTGGTCGCTGTTGCTGCTGGGGGGCTTGAAATCATTAAGGATACCCTTCCAAACTTCGGTGGCGCGGTGATTGGCATCGACCGAGCCACGCTCGGTCCACGTCCCGAAATTGGCGTAGTCATGGACATGGGGCTGATAGAATTCGGTGTTGTACCGTTCCATAGTCTGGGTTGAGGCAAAGAAATGCCCGCTAGGGTCGACCTCGCTCAGCGCGGTGTCAAAACCGATCTCGGCAGCGCCGGCCTGAGCGCCTGCGCAAAGCTCGGCCACCATGTTCAGCACCTCGGCGTCACAGACAAGCTTTTCGAATGAAACGGACAGCCCGCCCTCCAACCATCCTGCCGCGTGTATGATCACGGTGGCCCCGGCCATTAGACAGCCCCACAGGCCAAACTGGTTCTCATTCGCCGCCTGCACATCGTTAATGTTTGAAGCCGATCCCGCAGCGGATCGCCATGGCAAGCCCAAATGCCGCGCGAGTTGCCCTGCAGCCAGTGACGCTTGAAAATGCGAGGGCGTCCCGAAAGCAGGGGCGCCCGATTTCATGTCCACGTTGCTGGTGAACGTGCCATAGCAAACTGGCGCGCCGGGTTTGGTCAGTTGGGTCAGGGTCAATGCCGCCAGAGCCTCGGCATGGGACAGCGTAATCGCGCCCGCCACGGTGATCGGGGCCATTGCACCCATCAAGGTAAACGGCGTGATAATCGACATCTGCCCATGCCGCGCAAAATCGATCAGCCCCTGTGCCATGGGGATATCCAGCGTGCGCGGGCTGTTGGTATTGATGATCGTATAACAATGCGGGTTTGTACGGAATTCGTCATCGCTTAGCCCCCGCGCGGTCGAGAGCATTTCGAAACAATCCATCACCTGCGGCGTTCCGCGCGAGAAGAAGAAGGGGAACTTGTCTGTCAGTTCCATTTGCGCCTGCGTGGTGAAATAGTGCCGCAAATTGGTCGGCACATTCTGCGGCTCTACCTGGGGTGAGATCATCTGGAACACATCGAAATGATGCGTCAGCTTCAGGAAATCCAGATAATCCTGCCCCGTTGCCGGGCGGCGACCCCTTTCCAGATCGGTGGCGTTTGGCGCCCCTGCCCCTGGCTGAAACACCAATGAGCCCAGCTCCAGCGTGAAATCGCGAGCACGTGACCCGGCACGGCAGGCAATCGACTTGGGGGCCGAGGCGACGGCGGCCTCAACCATGTCGCGACCGATAAAAACCATTTCACTGCCTTCATCTACGCGCGCTCCAGCAGCGGCATAGATACGACGTGCCTCCGGCAGCAGGACCTTGACCCCAAGTTCTTGCAGGATGCGCAGCGCAGTGTTGTGAATGTCCGCGATCTGATCTGCAGGGAACACTTCCATCTGCGGAAAGGGATTCCTGAGCTGGCGGTAGTTGACGTCGCGACTGGGCGGTGGCGCGGTGTCCCCACCGCGTCCACGCCGTCTTCGGCCCCGTTCAGACGTTTGCGCGTTCATGTTCAACCCCGCATCGCTTTGCCCTGCGGATCGTAGGGCGAAGCAGAAATGACCCGCGCGGGACGCTCGACGCCAACCACATGCACGGACAACTCGGTCCCCGGCTCGGCCTTGTCGCGGTTAACCAGGGCCATCGCCAGAGATTTGCCGGTGTAGTGCCCGTAGCCGCCCGAGGTCACAAAACCCACCCGCTCATCACTCGACCAGATCGGTTCATACCCGCTGGCATCCGCATCCAGCGCATCGACCTCTAGCGTGACCTGAACCTGCGCTGGTCCGTTGCCGTCGCGTTCGGCCATGGCGGCCTCTTTGCCCACAAAGGATTTGTCCCAGTCGATCCAACGATCCATCCCGGTCATGCCCGGCGTGTACGCCTGAGTAAATTCAGCCGACCAGATCCCAAAGCTTTTCTCAAGTCGCGTAGACTGCATCGCGTTAAAACCGCATTCGCGAATGCCTTCGTCAGCCCCGGCCTCAAGCAAAATTCGGCGCAGTTTGATGTGATCACCATAGCGGCAATTGATCTCATAGCCTTTCTCGCCCGTCACCGACATGCGGGCCACGCGCGCACGGACCAGACCGATGTCGAAATCCCCACAGCCCATGAAAGGAAGGCTTGCGATATCCTGCTCGGCCAGTTTCTCGACCACCGCCTGCGACTTCGGTCCAACCACGGCGAATCCGCAATTTTCCTCACCAAGATCGCGGACCGAGACACCGTCAATCATGTGGTCATCGAACCAGCGCATGTGCCAGGCCCGCAGGTAGTAGCTACCCATGATCCACCACGTTCCTTCGCCCCAGTTAAGGACAGTCAGATCACCTTTGAGCCGCCCGTTCTCGCCCAGCATCGGGGCAAGCTTGGCACGCCCCGGCGCAGGCAGTTTCGAAGCCATGACCTTGTCCAGCCAAAGCTGCGCATTGGGGCCGCTGACCTCGAAACGCGAAAAGCCGGAAATATCCAAAAGACCCGCACCTTCGCGGATCACCTTGCATTCCTCGGACACAATGTCATGCGCGTTTGACCGTTTGAGCGTCGGCGTTTCCTCGAACCCTTTCGGCCCGAAATAGAGCGGCACCTCAAGATCCCAACTGACGCCCCACTTGCACCCGGCTTCGGTCATCGCGTCGTGCGCGGGGGCCATTTTCAGCGGGCGGCCTGCGGGCAGTTGCTCGTTCGGATAGGTCATCACGAAGCGGCGCGAATAGAACTGCCCCGTGGTTTCGCGGATATACCGCTTGTTCTGCGCAAAATCCCCGAAACGCGCCACATCCATCGGCCACGCATCCGCCTCGGGCTCGCCATGGATCATCCACTCGGCCAGTGTTTTGCCAACGCCGCCGCCCTGCAAGAACCCGGCCATCACCGCACAGGCCGACCAATAGCCGCGCTTGCCGGGCACCGGCCCGACCAGAGGGTTGCCATCCGGCGCAAAGGTAAACGCGCCGTTCACCCAGGTCTTGATGCCCACATTCTGGATCGACGGATACCGCTCAAAGCCCAGCGTCAGCTCATTCTCGATCCGATCCAGCTGTTCCTGAAACAGTTCCTCGCCATAGTTCCACGGCGCGCCATCCATCGCCCAGTGTTCATGCTCAACTTCATAAATACCGACCAGAACGCCTTTCTGGTCCTGCCGCATATAGGTGAACCCTTCTAGGTCCACGGTCATCGGCATCTCGAAATCCGCTTGCGCGACCTCGGGTACCGTGTCGGTGATCAGGTAGTGGTGTTTCAGCGGCGAGACCGGCAATTCGACTCCGGCCATGCGCCCCACCTGTTTGGCCCACAGACCCGCTGCGTTGACCACATGCTCGCAGGTGATGGTGCCTTTGTCGGTGACAACTAACCAACCATCGGCCGTCTGCGTCAGGCTTTCGACCTTGGTTTCCTCGTAATATTCCGCACCGCGCTTTTTGGCTGCTGTCGCATAGGCCTGCACCGTGCCGGTTGTGTCGATATATCCCTCGCGATCAGCCCACATTGCGCCCAACACGCCCTCGGTCGACATGATCGGACAACGCCTCTGCGCCTCTTCCGGGGTCAGCAACTCGCAATCATCAATACCGATGGACTGGAAGATGCGGTAATTGGCCTGCAACCACTCCCAACGCTCGGGTGTACCAGCCAAAGTCAGACCACCAGTCATGTGCAGGCCGATATTCTGGCCGGATTCTTTCTCGATCTCGCTCAGCAGGTCGATTGTATAGGCTTGCAACGCCGCCATGTTGGGATCGGCGTTCAACGCATGGATACCGCCCGCCGCATGCCAAGACGACCCCGAGGCCAACCGCCGCCGCTCCAGCATAACCACATCCGACCAGCCAAACTTGGCCAGATGATACAATACAGACGCCCCCACGACGCCGCCCCCAATGACCACTACGCGATACTGAGATTTCATCTTGCCCTCCCCTGCATGGCTCGCGGGGAACGCTAGACGCACTGTTCATATCTGTCTAGACATTTCTGTACAGTTCTGAACTTTAGAACGCCTCTCGGGGTTCAATGGGCCCTAAAGCTGGGCGCTGTGGCGGCCGGCGACCTTATCGAACCACGCAAGCGTCGCCGAATTTTCCTGCGGGATCCGCATCTTGATCACCCGAGCGAAATCCACAAACACAAAGGTCGAGATATCGGCCAGCGTAAACTCTGGCCCAGCCACATTGGCACTGTCTTTCAGCCGATTTTCAAGCATCGCAAAGAACCGTTCCACCCGCTCGACCCCGCGCTGCGCCAGCTCGGGAATTTGGGCATAGTTTGCAGGACCGGGAATCGCTCGTCCTTCGAAAGCTGGATGCGCGTTGCGCAGCGCCTCGGCCACAGGGGCACCACCTTGCTGTTCGACGATGCTGTTCCACATCAAAACCAACCCTTTTTCATCCGGGGTACGCCCCATCAGCGGCGGTTCTGGGAACTGCGCCTCAAGATAGGCCGCGATTCCGAGGTTTTCGGTCAATACCGTCCCTTCATCTGTCACCAGCACGGGCAGCGTGGCATTGGGGTTGATCGCACGGAAGTCCTCAGCCAGCTGTTCCCCCTTTGCGATCGAGATATCGCGGGTCTCAATCTCCAGCCCTTTTTCATCAATGAACATCCGCGCGCGGCGTGGGTTCGGGGCAGTCGAGCAATCGTAGAATAGCATTAGAGCCCCCTTCAGCGGCGATAAATGAAACAACGCCCTTCAACTGCTCCGTCTGGCAGGGGCAGTTCAGTCAGCCCATCGAAATACATCCGATCGCTGGAGACCATCAATCCGCCCTCGGCCAGAAGCGGCTCGATCAACGGGGACACGAACCGGGCAAAAGCGTCGTTCTTTTCGCGGTTATGCCCGCCCAGATCGGCATGGATCAAACTGGCAGTAGCGCCGAATCGATCCAGCGATGCGGGCAACGTCTCGCGCACATCGCCCAAAATCACCAGATCTTCCGGCGGGGTCGAATCCGGGTGCGAGGCCACGGCGCGTTCGAACACATAGACCGGGCGGTTCCGCACATACTGCACCATGTGGTGATAAGTACGGCCATTACCCAGGCCCAGCTCGAAAACCGGCCCGTCCATCCCCTGCGTTTGAGCGATGGCATAGTCCAGACAGGCCCGTTGCGAGACCATGCGGTCAATGAACAGATCGAGGCGGCTTTGGGGATCGGGCACGGGAAAATCTCTCCTTGATAGTTGCCGAAGCTTAATCAGGCATCGACGCCGCCTGTGATGACAAATCCTCAAGGGTTTGTGTAGGCAATTTCGCCTCAGTTTCATATTCCCGCGACATTTCAGCCCAAGAACGGGTTTGACTAATCAGGCCCAACCGCGCGAAACTGCGACAAAAAACACGGGGAGTTGATCAAGCCTATGCCGAGTGACGGCCGAACGGGTGGGAAACCCGCATGACTGCGTTGTTGTCTGTCAGGGACCTCAGCATCGGCTTCGGTGCGGGTGAGGCCGTGGTTCAGGGCGTCAGTTTCGACGTCGAGGCCGGGCAGACTTTGGCGTTGGTGGGCGAGTCCGGGTCTGGAAAAACCATCTCGTGCCGCGCGGCGCTTCGCATCCTGCCGCGCACGGCCCAGATACGCAGCGGCACCATTACTCTGAATGATTCCAAAGGATTGGAAGACCTGACGGCAATCAGTGAGCGCCAGATGCGTGACATTCGCGGCAATCGGGTCTCGATGATTTTTCAGGAACCGATGCGGTCGCTGTCGCCCTTGCACAAGATCGGCAATCAGGTCAGCGAGGTTCTGTGGCTGCATCGCGGCGCGTCCGAGGCGCAGGCCCGCAAAGAAGTTCTGACCCAGTTCGAACGCGTGGGCTTTCCTGACCCCCAGCGCGCCTATGATTCTTACCCGTTCGAGCTGTCCGGCGGCATGCGCCAACGTGCGATGATTGCCATGGCAATGGTTGCCAAGCCGGAACTGCTGATCGCGGATGAGCCAACCACCGCGCTGGATGTCACCACGCAGGCGCAGGTTTTGGGGTTGATCAAAGAGTTGCAGCGCGAGACGGGCATGGCGCTGATCCTTGTGACCCACGACCTGGGCGTCGTTGCCAATATGGCCGAACAAGTGGTCGTTATGCACAAGGGTAGGGTGATGGAATCCGGGGCAGCCGCGCCTATTTTGACCACACCTGCGCATCCCTACACCCAGCAATTGTTCAACGCCGCGCCCCAGATTCCCGACAAGGAAGCTGTTGGCATTCCGATGCCCGGCGAGGACCTAATCCTGCAAATGAACAGTGTCTCCAAAACCTATACCATGCGCTCCAGCAAAGGGTGGCAAGGTGACCGGCTGATCCATGCCTGTCGCGGTGTCGATCTGAATCTGGCACGTGGCAAGACACTGGCCATTGTCGGCGAAAGCGGATCGGGCAAAACCACGGCCGCCCGCATTGCGCTCGGGGCCGAGCCCCCCGATCCGGGCGGAGAGGTTCTGTTTCGCACCGCGCCCGACGCCGACCCGATCACGGTTCACCACATGACCCGCGCCCAGCGCACTGCGTTTCAGCGCAAGGCGCAGATGGTGTTTCAGGACCCCTACAGCTCGCTCAGCCCGCGGATGCGCATTCAGGACGCGATGACCGAGCCGTTGGAGATCCACAAGATCGGCTCGCCCGCTGAACAACGGGACAAAGCGGCCGAGATGCTGCAACGGGTCGGGCTGAACGCCGACATGCTGAAACGCTATCCTCACGCGTTTTCAGGCGGTCAGCGACAGCGCCTTTCCATCGCACGGGCGATGATGCTGGACCCACAGCTGATTGTCTGTGACGAGCCGACCTCGGCTTTGGATGTCTCGGTGCAGGAACAGATCCTGACGCTGCTGGAAAACCTGCAAGACAGCTTGAAACTGTCCTATTTCTTTATCTCGCACGACCTTGCGGTCGTGGCGCGCATCGCAGACGAAGTTGCAGTGATGCGCCGGGGCCTTGTGGTGGAACAAGCCCCGCCCGAGACACTGTTCTACAACCCGCACCACCCCTACACAAAGGCGCTGATCGCCGCACAACCGGAACCCGACATCAACCGGCCCATCGACCTGAATTTGGTTGCTTTGGGCGCCGGTTCGCCCGACAGTTGGGATGACGCCTTCCGATTTACCGACTCCGTGATACCATCATTGGTGGAAATGGAGCCCGGCCATAAGGTACGATGCCATGTTTAAGACCACTCGCCCCCTGATCCTGGCAGCCGCAATGTCGGCGCTGTGGTTTCTGCCCGCCACTGCAGAGACCCCCACCCCTCAGGAAAGCGCGTTCTGGGAAGACGAAGTGGCCGCCGGAAACATGCCTCCCGTCGCAGAACGCCTACCGGCTGAGCCGCTGGTGGTCGATCTGGCCGCCAAGGGGCGTGAGTTCGGAACGCCGGGCGGCACGTTGCGCACCATGGTGACGCGATCCAAGGACATTCGGCAGATGGTGGTCTATGGCTATGCCCGCCTGGTCGGTTTTGACGAAGATTACGAAATTGTCCCTGATCTGCTGGAATCCTTCACCAATGAAGACAACCGCAAATTCACCCTGAACCTGCGCGAAGGCCACAAATGGTCCGATGGGTCGCCCTTTACGTCCGAAGATTTTCGATACTGGTGGGAGGACGTAGCCAATAACGAATTGCTCAGCCCGTCGGGGCCGCCGGATTTCCTGATTGTCGAAGGCAAGAGCCCGACCGTCACTTTCCCTGATGAAACGACCATCGTGTTCGAATGGGCCGACCCGAACCCTGATTTCCTGCAATCACTGGCACAGGCGCGCCCGCCGTTCATCTACCGCCCATCCGCGTTTCTGAAACAATATCACGAGAGCTTCGCTGACGCCGATGAGCTGGCCTTTCAGGTCGAAGACGCCCGGGTCAAAAGCTGGGCGGCGCTACATAACAAGCTGGATAACCTCTATAAGTTCGACAATCACGAGCTGCCGACGCTGCAACCTTGGCTGAATGCCAGCTCGGGCAAAAAGATCCGGCACAACTTTGTCCGCAACCCCTATTACCACCGCATCGACAGCAAAGGTGTGCAACTACCCTATATCGACGTGGTCGAGATGGAGATCGTGGCACCCGGTCTGGTCGCCGCCAAGACCAATGCGGGCGAGACCGATTTGCAAGGGCGTGGGCTGGCGTTCCGGGACGCCTCGATCCTGAAAAAGGGTGAAGCCGGGGGGAATTACAAAACCCTGCTGTGGAAAACCGGTGTTGCCTCGCAGATTGCGATTTATCCCAACCTGAACTTTGCCGATGACGGATGGCGAGAAGTTCTGCGCGACGTGCGCGTGCGTCGCGCGCTGTCGCTGGCCATTGACCGCAAGACGATCAATCAGGCGCTGTACTTCAAACTGGCGCAACCGGGTGCGATGTCGGTTCTGCCTGCCTCGCCCTTCTATGACGAGGAAAACGCCAAGGCCTGGGCGCAATATGACATCGAAACCGCAAACGCTTTGCTGGACGAAGCTGGCCTGAACCAGCGCGACAAGGATGGTATTCGCCTGCTACCCGATGGCCGCCCGATGGAGCTGATCATTGAAACCGCCGGTGAGCGGCAAGAGGTCGAGAACGCCTTGCAGATCGTTACCGACACATGGCGCGAGATAGGCGTCGATCTGGTGATGCGCCCGCTGGACCGGGACATCCTGCGGAACCGGGTGTTTGCGGGGAATACCATGGCCTCGGTCTGGTTTGGCTGGGATGACGGTATCCCGCAGGCCCACACCTCACCCGCCTATCTGGCACCCACCGATCAGGTGTTTCTGGCCTGGCCTAAATGGGGGCAGTATTACCAGACCGGCGGCGATGTCGGCGAAGCGCCCGATATGCCCGAGGCCGAGCGCCTGATGGAACTTGCCCATGACTGGGAAATCGCCACATCAGATGACGAACGCAAGGCCGTCTGGTCCGAGATGCTGAAGATCCACGCCGATCAGCTTTATGCCATCGGCATTCTGAATGGCGCCCCGCAGCCCATCGTTGTGTCCAACCGCCTGCGCAACGTGCCCGAACAGGCCATGTGGGCATGGGAACCCGGCGCGCATTTCGGCATCCATCGCCCTGACGAGTTCTACTTCGCCGACTGACAGGAGCAGCTAAATGGTAATGCTGCGCTACGCGGTGTATCGCTTTTTCACGATGCTGCTGACACTGCTTGTGGTGTCGGTTCTAATCTTCGTGATCATCAACCTGCCGCCTGGCGATTACCTCAGCAACCAAATCGCCGAGCTTCAGGCCTCAGGGCAATCCGCCGGTGTGGCCAAGGCCGAATTCCTGCGGACCGAATACGCGCTGGACCGTCCGATGTGGGAGCAATACCTGATCTGGATGGGCTTCTGGCCCGGCCCCCATGGGTTTGAGGGGCTGATTCAAGGCAATTACGGCTGGTCCTTTGAATTTGACCGCCCGGTGGCCGAGATTGTGGGCGACACACTGTGGCTGACCGTTGTGGTGAACCTTGCCGCAATCCTGTTTGTCTACGCGGTCGCTTTGCCGCTTGGTGTCCTTGCGGCGGCGCGGTCGCGGACGTGGATCGACTATACCTCGGCCTTTGTGGGCTATCTGGGTCTGGCCACGCCGAACTTCCTGCTGGCCCTGATCCTGTTCTACTACGGCCACCAATATTTCAACCTGCCCATCGGCGGGCTCATGGACCCGATTTACGAGGGTGAGCCGATGAGCTGGGACAAGATGAAATCCATACTTCTCCACCTGATTGTGCCAACCTTTGTAATCGGTACCTCGGGCGCCTCGGCGATGATGCAACGGCTGCGCGCGAATATGTTGGACGAGCTGGGTAAACCCTATGTGGAAACCGCCATCGCAAAAGGCATGGCTCCGTCGCGGATGCTGACCAAATATCCGCTGCGCGTGGCCTTCAACCCCTTTGTCGCCGATATCGGCAACCTGCTGCCCTCAATGGTGTCGGGGTCGGTTCTGGTCTCGGTGGTGCTAGGGCTGCAGACCATCGGCCCGACCTTGCTGACCGCGCTGAAGACGCAGGATCAGTTCCTGTCTGCCTTCATCCTGATGTTCGTCGCACTGCTGACGCTGATCGGGACAATGATTTCGGACATCTTGCTGGTCATGTTGGACCCGCGAATTCGGTATGAGGGGCGTGAAGCATGACCAAACGCTCTGACGGTCGCTATGTCGACGATGCCCCCTTCGATCCAGACGCCGCCCTGCAACAGCTCGAGCGAGCTGATCTGGACGCCCCCAACTGGCTGCTGGTCTGGCGCAAATTCCGCACCCACAAACTGGGCTTGATCTCGGGTATCTTCTTGCTGCTGTGCTACCTGATGCTGCCCTTTGCCGGGTTCATTGCCCCCTATGGTGCGAATGAACGCAATGACGAGCATCTTTATGCCCCACCCCAAAGCGTCAACTGGTTCCACGAAGGCGAATTCGTCGGTCCGTTTGTCTACCCGACGGTGATCGAGGCCGACCTTGAGACCTTCCAGTGGAAAGCCGTGACCGACACCAGCGATCCGCGCCCGCTCCAATTCTTCTGTGAAGGGGCCGAGTACAAGCTGGCGGGGCTGATCAAGTCGGACACGCATTTGTTCTGTGCGCCCGAAGGGGCAACGCTGTTCCTGTGGGGGTCCGACCGTCTGGGTCGGGATGTCTTCAGCCGCATTCTTTATGGCGCGCAACTGTCGCTGACCGTGGGCCTGATCGGCATCTCGGTGTCGTTCTTCCTAGGCATCCTGTTCGGGTCGATGGCGGGTTATTTCGGCGGCAAGATCGACTGGGTCATCAACCGCGTCATCGAGATTCTACGCTCACTGCCCGAACTGCCATTATGGCTGGCCTTGTCTGCAGCGGTGCCCTCGAACTGGAGCCCAGTGGCAGTGTTCTTCATAATCTCGATCATCCTCGGGATACTCGACTGGCCCGGCCTTGCCCGATCTGTGCGCGCCAAGTTCCTGTCGTTGCGCGAGGAAGAATATGTGCGCGCAGCCGAAATGATGGGTGCAAGCTCGGGCCGTGTGATCCGCAAGCACCTGCTGCCGAACTTCATGTCCCACCTTATTGCCTCGGCCACTCTGTCGATCCCGGCGATGATCCTGGGGGAAACGGCGCTGTCTTTCCTAGGCCTCGGCCTGCGGGCTCCAGCGGTTAGTTGGGGCGTGATGCTGAATGACGCGCAGAACCTCGCTTCGATCGAGATCTACCCGTGGACGGCGATCCCGATGCTGCCGATCATCGTGGTTGTGCTGGCTTTCAACTTCCTTGGCGACGGGCTGCGTGACAGTCTCGACCCCTATCAGCAATGACACTGGTTTCGGCGCTTCCTGACCCGGAAAGCTATCGAGTAATCGGAAGCGGAGCGCGGCCCAGCGCCTTTGCCGTATCTGAACTGGCCACCGCCAGCTTTGCCGCGGTGGGGCAAGAGCTGGCGCGCTTGATGGTGTCCCTGAACCTGACGTCCAGCGCGCCCGACGTCACGGTTGATCACCGGCTGGCTTCACTGTGGTACGGGTTTTCCTTCAAGCCCGAAGGGTGGGAGATGCCGAGCCTCTGGGACGCCATCGCCGGGGATTATCAAGCTTCTGACGGGTGGATCAGGCTACATACCAACCTAGCGCGCCACCGACTGGCCGCACTGAAAGTGCTCAAGGTCGATGCGAACCGCGATGCTGTCGCTCAGGCCCTCAAGACATGGGCTGTCGCCGATCTGGAAACCGCCATCGTGGCCGAGGGCGGCGCCACCGCCGCAATGCGCAGCAGGGCCGAATGGCTGGAGCATCCCCAAGGCCGGGCGATGTCGCGTGATCCGTTGATCGGCTGGCACAACCCCCGCCAGATCATGCTGCGCGACCGTCCAGAGGCCACGGCCGAACGGCCGCTTCAGGGCCTGCGCGTTCTGGACCTGACCCGCGTTCTGGCAGGCCCCATTGCCACCCGCACTCTAGCCGGGGTCGGGGCCGAGGTTTTGCGTATTGATCCGCCCGGCTGGGACGAACCCGGCGTGATCCCGGATGTCTCGCTGGGCAAACACTGTGCCTATCTGGATCTAAAGTCGCCCGCCGGAATGGAGACATTACAGGAATTGCTGTCTCAGGCGGATGTGTTCGTGCATGGCTATCGCCCAGGCGCGCTGGATGCGCTGGGGTTGACGCAAGCGAAACGGGACGCGATTGCGCCCAACCGGGTCGAAGTCACATTGAACGCCTATGGCTGGCAGGGGCCATGGGCGAACCGGCGCGGATTTGACAGCCTTGTGCAGATGAGCGCAGGCATCGCCGATACTGGCCGCATCTGGGCCAAGGCAGACAAGCCGACGCCCCTGCCGGTGCAGGCGCTGGACCACGCAACCGGCTATCTGATGGCCGCCGCCGTGCTGTCTGCTCTGGCCGAGGCCGCCCAAGGTAACTCAATCATGCAGGCCCGCTTGTCCCTTGCCCGAACTGCTGAATTGCTGGCCATTCTCAGCAAGTCCGAAACGTCTGAGGATATCGAAAATGCCAACCCGACCGACTATGCCCGCACGCCCGAGGAATCCGGCTGGGGTGTCGGTCATCGTCTAAAACCGGCCCTGAGGTTGAGCACAACGGACATGCACTGGCCTCTGCCTGCATCGAAACTGGGCACGTCCCAACCCGTCTGGCCAACGCTGAAGCCCTAGCGCATCCGCCGCGCGGTACGCGCGGCCCGGCCCAACGCTTTGGGTGGCGTTTCGTCAGAAACGCGGCCCAAAGGGGAGGGAGCACGTCCTATCTGTCATCCCCTCCGCCGGGGCCGATATCGTCCAGATAATCTTCGTCAATCGCGGCCTGCACCGCACCTGTCACCGCCTCGCGCTGTTTCGGCGTCAGGTCTTCGGGCGCTTTCTCATCGGCCAGACGCACCGTTACCTCGCGGTGCGCAAACCGGATACCTTCGCGGGCGAACAATTCGCGGATTTCCTGATAGACCTTTTTGCGCACCAACCACTGATCACCCGGCTTGGTCATGAACTTGACGCGGATGATCATTGCGGAATCCTGCATCTCGATCACGCCCTGCGACTTGAGCGGCTGGATGAAATTGTCGCCGATGACCGGGTCGCTCAGCAATTGCTGCCCCAGCTTCTTGATCAGTTTGCGCACCTTCTCGACATCAGTGTCATAAGTTACGCGCAAGGGTAACTTCATGATCACCCAGTCACGGGAATAATTGGTCAGCACCTTGATCTCACCAAAAGGAATGGTGTTCAGCGCACCCAGATGATGACGCAGCTGGAACGACCGGACCGATATTTTCTCGACAGTGCCTTTCACATCACCAATGTCGATATATTCCCCTTTGCGGAACGCATCATCCATCAGGAAAAACGCCCCCGAGAAAATATCCCGCACCAGCGTCTGCGATCCAAACCCAACGGCCAGACCCACAACACCCGCGCCCGCAAACAGGGGGCTGACATTGATGCCCATTTCCATCAGCGCAATCAGCGCAATGGTTACGACAACCACCGCCAAGATCGCCCCCCGGAACAGAGGCAGCAGAGTGGCTAGACGGCTTTGCCCGCCTTCGCCACCTTCATCGCCCAGCTCGGCCTCGGCCCCGCCATCGTCAATCTCTTCAGCAATCTTGCTGTCAATCCAGATGCGGAAGAAATGGAACAGGACATAGCCAATGAAGATGATCACCATCACGTCCAGGAAACGCTCGATAGGCAGTTCCTCGCTCCAGCTGGCATCCGGGTTCCAGATGACGACCAGCGCGTAAAGCCCAACCACAAAGGCCAGAATACCAGCCACACGGCGCGCCAGATCCTCGTACGTCACGATGGAATGCGCGCGTTTTTCGGCCAGAGGGGTCTCGATTAACTCCTCCTCGGGCGCATCGGCGTCTTCGGCGTTCATCTCCTCCATCTGGCGGTTGCGGTCGAAATACCGCTCAAGCAGATAGTTCATAGCACCGTAAGCGATCACCACCGACATAAAGATGGCATAGCTACTGGCCACGATCGGGATAGAGTTCTGGTTTTCAAGCACCAGATCGACAGCCAGTTTGAACCAGCTGAACACGATATAGACGATCAGCGCAGGTGCCCAAGCCAGCGAGATGAAACGCAGGATCCACGACACTTGTTCCTTGGTACGTCCGCCCCGGATGGCATGGGAAATGGCACGCCCATTGAACGCGATCATCAGCAAATTGCCCAACGCACCCAACATGGTCAGGCCGCCATAGACCATGGCATAAACGTTATAGTTCAGCCCGAAATCCGCGACCCAGGTCGAAAACATCACGACCGAGATGTCATAGGTCGCAATCGCCGAAGCCCAGATATAAAGCCGTTTGGCGTCCCGGTCCGAAAACGGCGGCAGGCGGTACTGGCTAAGATAGGGCGACAGCACCATACGCCACAGATCAGACACCGTGCGCGACAGGAAGAAGGCCGCGAATATCGCAGTGACCGTGAACTGGATCGAGATATCCTCAGCCTCGCCGAAAAACAGGAATCCAACGATCAGGGCCATCAGCATGGCAAAGATCGTACCCCCGATCCCCATAAGGAAGCGGAACACCAAAAACGGCATTTTTTCGCGGTAGCCCTGCGGGTTTTCCTTGGATCGCGCGACCACGATTCCCTTGGCGATGCGCTTGCCGTAAATCTCAGTTGACAGCCACCGCCCCAGCAACAGGAACAGGATGTTCCAGAACAACACCTCGACATAGGTCTGTATTCGGCCATCGGGGCTGGTTTGGCGCAGGACGTATTTCACCTCGAAAATCGAATAAGGCAGCGCCTCAAGCCGCGACTGCATCGACTCGCGGAATTTCGAAAACCGCTCCTGCGCCTTCATCAATTGCGACCCATCGGCCATCGGGTCGCCTGCGGCGTCCTGATTGGCCTGTGCCGGTGCACCCGACGATACGATTTTCCCCGCACTGTCGATGACGATAACGCTGGCACCAGCCTCGGTTGCTGAGCGGATCGCAGCAGCCAGATCCCCACCTTCCGAGGCCTCGTCGGTGCTGTCCGCACCCGTTGTGTAGCCGGGAATGAGCGATGTTTGCGCTTCAGCTCCGCCTGCAAAAGTCAACGCGATTGCCCAGGTCAACAGCGCAAAAACGGCAAATAATCTTGTTGTCATCGGGTCTTTCATCCACGTCCGCATTTGCCCCGCAGCCTATAGAAGCACAATCCCGTGTTCAAATGCTCAACAGATGTCGACCCCAGTTCGTCTTTCCACGTGTTCCCACCGCAATAGCGGTGACCGAAGTATTTCCATCGCGATGGAAAGTGAATAAGACCGGGCCGGACAACAATTGAGGTTTTCGACCCGGAACCTGATGTAGAGCAAAGCGACGTTGGGTCATTTCATTGCAACATGTAGCCAAATCGCAATGTTTGTCGGTTTTGACCCGCCGGAACCGCGTTTTTTGCAAGCCGACCGAAAACAAATACGATAGAAGTGCACCCGCGCGGACATGCACCAAGACACGGACACAGGCAAAAGTATGAGCCTTAAAAGAAAACAGAAAATAGCCGGACGTGCGCCCCGTATTCTGTTCTACAGCCACGACACCTTTGGTTTGGGTCATCTGCGCCGCTCGCGTGCTCTGGCCGCTGCGATGACACAGGCGAACCCTTCGGCCTCGGCACTGATCCTGACCGGCTCGCCCGTTGCCGGGCGGTTTACCTTTCCGCGTCGGGTGGATCACGTTCGTCTACCCGGTGTTACAAAACGCGCTGACGGGTCCTATGCCTCACAGACCATGGGCATGGGTATCGAAGAAGTGACCGAACTACGCTCGGGTTTAATCCGAACGTCAGTGCAGCAATTCGATCCGGATGTGCTTATCGTCGACAAGGAACCTACCGGCTTCCGGGGCGAGCTGCTGCCGACCCTTGACTGTCTGATGCAAAGCAGAAGAACCAAAATGGTCCTTGGATTGCGCGACGTTCTGGATGAGCCCGAGGTTCTGGCCGCTGAATGGGATCGTAAAGAGGCGGTCGCTGCAACCGACGCCTATTATGACGAGATCTGGGTCTATGGGCTACGCTCGATCTACGACCCGACACGTAGCCTACCGCTGAGCCCCGAGGTGCAATCGCGCATCCATTGGACCGGCTATCTGCGCCGTGATCTTGGCCCCGTGGGCGAACCGCCCGAGCAGCCATATATCCTGATCACCCCCGGAGGGGGCGGCGACGGCAAGGCGATGGTGAACCTTGTTCTGTCGGCTTACGAAAAAGACCCCACCCTGTCGCCCCGCGCCGTGCTGGTCTATGGTCCGTTCCTGTCGGGCGAGTTGCGGGACGATTTCGAAACGCGCGTTGCGGCGTTGAACGGTCGCGTGACTGCTGTCGGTTTTGAATCCCAGATTGAAACCCTGTTTGCCGGGGCCGCCGGTGTCGTCTGCATGGGCGGCTACAACACGTTCTGCGAAGTGCTGTCCTTTGACAAACGCGCCGTCATTGTTCCTCGCACGACCCCGCGTCTGGAACAGTGGCTTCGCGCCTCGCGCGCAGAAGAGCTGGGGCTGGTGCGGATGCTGGACGAAAGCCGCGATGGCCTGACTCCCGAGGCAATGATTGCAGCCATTCGCGCCCTGCCCGATCAGCCCCTGCCGTCCCAAGCCATTGGCGACGGGCTGTTGGACGGGCTGGACTATGTCACGGACCGCGTTGACGCCCTGCTGAACGGAGAACAGGAACGGGCTATCGGATGACATCTGCGCCTCCTAATCTGGCGGTGCTGGTCAAAGGGTGGCCGCGCCTGTCGGAAACGTTCATCGCTCAGGAACTGGTTGCATTGCAGGATGCGGGCCATCGGTTCGACATCTGGTCACTACGCCATCCCACCGACGTCAAACGCCATCCGCTGCATGACCGGTTTAAGGGTCAGGTGCATTACCTGCCCGAGTATCTGTATCAGGAACCCCAACGCGTCTGGGCCGCGCGCCGTGCCGCGCAGGCCCTGCCCGGTTATGCCGAGGCCTACCGGATCTGGCGTGCAGATCTGCGCCGCGACCCGACTCACAACCGCATTCGCCGCTTTGGTCAGGCTTGCGTGCTTGCCGCTGAATTGCCGCAGGACACGCGGGTCATGTATGCGCATTTCATGCACACGCCGTCCTCGGTCGCGCGCTATGCCGCCATCATGCGCGGCCTGCCGTGGAGCTTCTCCGCCCACGCCAAGGATATCTGGACTTCTCCTGATTGGGAAAAAGCTGAAAAGCTTCAGGCCAGCACCCATGGTGCTGCCTTTGGTGCAACCTGCACAGCCATCGGCGCCGCACATCTGCGCGACCTGGCCGACGATCCCAAGCGGGTCGAACTGATCTATCACGGATTGGACCTCAGCCGCTTTCCTGCCCCGCCCGAGCGCACGCAGCGCGCACCTGACGCGCCGTTTCACATGATCTCGGTCGGGCGGTTGGTCGAGAAAAAGGGCTTTGACCGCCTGATCGACGCCTTCGCGCTGTTGTCCGAGGGTCTGGACTGGCACTGGACGCATATCGGCGGCGGCACGCTGGCCGAAACGCTGGCCGGGCGTGCCGAAGATGCCGGGCTTGCAGGGCGAATCACCTGGAAAGGGGCCTGCGACCAGCCCGAAGTTATCGAAGCCATGCGCAAGGCCGATCTCTTCGTCCTGCCCAGCCGCATCGCCGCCGACGGCGACCGGGACGGCCTGCCCAATGTACTAATGGAGGCCGCCTCGCAAAAGCTGCCGATCCTGTCCACACCGGTTTCGGCCATCCCGGAATTCATCGACACCGGAATCCATGGGTTGTTATCCGAGGATGCGCCCGCCGCATTAGCCGCAGCGATCACCCAAATGGCGCAAGACCCTGCTGAGGCGATGCAGATGGCAAGAAACGCCTATGACCGCCTGATCGCCGAATTCCGCATGGATCCCGGCATTGCTTTGCTGTCAAAACGGCTGAACGCATTGGGGGCGGACCGGGGCTGATGGCACGCGTTGCGTTCTACACGCCGATGAAATCCCCCAACAGTCCGGTGCCGTCCGGCGACAGGGAAATGGCGCGCAACCTTTTGGCAGCGATTGGTGCGCAGGGGGACCCGGTCGATCTGGTCTCGCATCTGCGCGTTTTCGACAAAACCGGCGACGCTCAGGTGCAGGATAAGCTGCGCACCGAGGCTGACGCCGAGGTCCAACGCCTGATCCATACGCTCGCCCCAGATACCGCCCTTTGGGTGACGTATCACAACTATTACAAGGCACCTGACTTGCTGGGCCCGCGAGTCAGCCGGGCGCGGAAAATCCCCTATGTGCAACTGGAAAGCACGCGCGCGACCAGCCGTCTAACCGGCCCCTGGGCCGGGTTCGCCGAAGCCGCCCATGAAGCCTGCGATGCGGCGCAGGTGATCTTCTACCACACGGCCAACGATCTGATCACACTGGAACGTGAAAGATATGGGTCACAACATCTGATTGAACTGCCGCCCTTCCTGCCCCGTGCGGACCTACCGGATGCGGCGGCTTGTGAAGGCCCCATGCTGGTCGTCGGGATGATGCGGTACGGGGACAAGCTGGCCTCGTACCAGATTCTGGCACAGGCTCTGGCGTTGCTGGACGGCGCGTGGTCTCTGGATATCGCGGGCGATGGCCCGGCGCGGGCCGAGGTTGAGGCTTTGATGGCGCCTTTTGGGGCGAAAGTTCGGTTTCTGGGCCAATTGGATCGCGCCGATATGCAGGCGCACTATCAAAAGGCGTCGCTGTTGGTCTGGCCTGGTGTGAACGAAGCCTACGGCATGGTTTATCTTGAGGCGCAATCCTGCGGCCTGCCGGTCGTTGCGCAAGACCGTCCGGGCGTGCGCGACGTTCTGGCCCCGTCGGACTACCCAACGGTCGAGGACGGCCCGGCCGGGTTGGCCCATCGGCTGCAAACCCTTTTGGCCAATCCCTCACTGCGCCGAGACATTGGCGCTGCGGCCCAAGCGCATGTTGCCGCGCGCCATCTTCAACCCGCCGCCACCGAACGCTTCTGGCAAACGGTGCGACCCCTGATCGGAGGGCAGAAATGACCCAGCTTGCCTTGCTCCGCCATGGACATACGACATGGAACCGCGCCGGGCGCATCCAAGGGCGCAGCGATATTCCATTGGATGACGCGGCCCGGTCCGAGCTTGCGACTTACGCATTGCCCGAGCCGTGGGATCAGGCGGCGCTCTGGTCCAGCCCCCTGAAACGCGCGCAAGAAACGGCGCGTCTGGTGGCCGGGCGCGCGCCCCTGACGGCAGAGGCGCTGACCGAGATGAATTGGGGCGATTGGGAAGGGTTGCGCGGCGTCGATTTACTGGCGGAGCCCGACAGTGGCTATCGTCATATCGAGCATTGGGGGTGGGACTTCCGCCCCCCAAAGGGCGAAAGTCCGGCCGAAGTTCGCGACCGCCTGCGCCCGTGGTTAGGTGGCCTGACAGGCGACGCGGTTGCCGTCTGCCATATCGGCATCATGCGGGTCATTCTGGCGCAAGCGTGGTCTTGGGAATTTGATGGACCTGCCCCTTTCAAAATCAAACGCAACCGGCTTTATATCATTGATATGAAGACCATGCGCGCCCAGACCGAACCTCTCCGCCTGATCAAAAGGGATGGCGTGGCATGAAGGTGATGATTGTCGTCACTCATCTGTTGGGCACGGGGCACCTGAGCCGCGCACTGACATTGGGGCGCGCGTTTGTGCAAGACGGCCATCAGGTTCTGGTGGTAACGGGCGGAATGCCTGCGCCGCAGCTGAATGTGACGGGCATGACGTTGCTGGGTCTGCCGCCGCTGCGCTCGGACGGAACAGATTTCACCCGGCTGCTGACCCAGACCGACGAAGTTGCCGATGTAGCATATCTGGCCGGGCGGCAGGCGGCACTGATTGAGGCGGTGCGCAGTTTTGCCCCTGATGTGCTGATAACCGAACTATTCCCGTTTGGCCGTCGGTCCCTGAGCGCCGAATTCATCGCCGCGCTCAAGGCCGCCTTTGCACTGCCCAAACGACCGGTGATTTTGGGCTCGATCCGAGACATCCTTGCGCCGCCCTCAAAACCAAGCAAAGCCACGCGCGCAGAAGAGATCGTGCTGACCACATACGATGGGGTTCTGGTGCATTCTGACCCGCAGATGGTTTCGCTGGACGTAAGCTGGCCAGTGTCAGAGCGGTTGCGCCCAAGGCTGTACTACACCGGGTTTGTCACCCCGGAGGCGGCCCCTCCACACCCCGACGCGTTGGGGCAAGGTGAGGTTCTGGTCAGCGCGGGCGGAGGCTCGGTCGGGCAGCCGATCTTTCGCGCGGCCATCGAGGCCGCCCAAAAGATGACCAACAGGCGCTGGCGCCTGCTGGTTGGGGGGCAGGACGCTCAGGTGCGCATTGCTCAACTGTCGGATTTGGTGGGCATCGCCAATGTCACCGTGGAACCTGTGCGACCCGATTTTCGCCAGATGCTGCGCCACGCCGCAGCCTCGGTCAGCATGTGCGGCTACAATACAGCACTTGATATTCTTCAGGCCGCGACACCTGCGGTCTTTGTCCCGTTCGATGACGGCAATGAGGTCGAACAGACCTTGCGCGCCCAAAGCCTATCGGATCAGCCGGGGGTCGCATTGGTTGCCAGCCACGATCTGAGCGGTGCATCCCTTGCACAGGCTGTAGACCGCGTTCTGAACGCACCTACGCGGCCCGTTCCCGACCACGGGTTTGACGGCGCGGCCAAATCTGTCGAGATCGCCAAGGCTCTGCTGGAGCGTCGGGGATGAAGGTCGATTGGCACTCTCTGGATGCAGAACTGGCACTGTGGCGGCAAGAGGGATTGTCACTGCCGCTTTGGTGGCGGGATGACGATGCGATCACCACAACCCCGCAATTGGAGCGTCTGACTCAGCTGTCCGACGCGCTTGGGCTGCCTGTTCATCTCGCCGTGATCCCACGGAATGCCGATCACGCTTTGGCCGACTATGTACAGGCACATTCAGCGCTGGTCCCAGTCGTCCACGGCTGGGCGCATCAGAACCATGCTCCGGCGGCCGAAAAGAAAGCCGAATTCCGGCTGCACCGACCCTTGCCCGATATCACGAAAGACGCCAAAGCCGGGCTGGATAGGTTGACCACCCTGTTTGGGCACCGGCTACGGCCGCTATTCGTGCCCCCGTGGAACCGTATCGCGCCCGAAGTAGTGCAGAACTTGCCGACGCTGGGTTTCACAACACTTTCGACCGCGACACCGCGCAAAATCGCGCAAACCGCACCGGGGCTGGATCAGGTGAACACCCATCTAGACCCGATTGACTGGCGCGGCACGCGCAGGCTGATCGCGCCGGATCAGCTTGTCGTCCAGACCGTCGATCTGCTTCGCGACAGGCGTTTGGGACGCGCGGACAACGCCGAACCCTTCGGCTACCTGACCCATCATCTGGTTCATGATGACGACATCTGGACCTTCACCCATGACTTCTTGCGGCGGCTTCTGGATGGGCCCACGACCCTCTGGACTGCCCCCGAGACCTTACGGAGACCTCAATGAGCCGATTGGATTCCATGCTGCGCCGCCTGACTGCCCAGCGCGACGGGCTGAACTGGGCGGTCGCGCAGATAGCGGACCACCCCGGAGACGTTCTGGACATGGGTCTTGGTAATGGCCGGACCTATGACCACCTGCGCGAAATCCTACCCGACCGGCGCATCTGGGTGATGGACCGGGTGCTGCAATGCCACCCCTCCAGCACCCCCCCTGCCGAGGATTTCCTGCAAGGCGAAGCTGAACCCATGCTGGAAAAACTGGCCCAAGGCGGGCCGAAGATCGCCATGGCACACTATGATTTCGGGCGCGGCATCAAGGCCGATGACGTGGCCGAAGCCGCCCGCCTCAGCCCCTTGATCGCGCAGGTCATGTTGCCCGGAGGGCTGCTGATCTCGGGGCAACCACTGGTAGGTTTCGACCAAATCACCGGGCCCGTAACCATCGCGCCAGACCGCTACCTGCTCTATCGCGCCTGATCAGGCTGATCTGACGCACCAATCAGGCCACACGCCGTCCGCGCGACCAAACGCCGTTCAACGCAGGTGCACCTTCGCGCAGACGGAACCGAATGACATCGGCGCGGGCACCTTCACGCAGCTCACCGCGATCCTGTAGACCCACAGCTTGTGCAGGTGTTTGCGTCACGGTGCGCAGGCCACGCGCCATATTGCCCCACATATCTCCCAGGCGGGTTGCCGACAGCAGCAGCGCGGCGGGCACGTAGTCTGACGACAGAATATCCAGATGGCCCAGATCAGCCAGTTCCTGCGCCGCGACATTGCCGGAATGAGACCCACCCCGGATCACATTGGGCGCCCCCATCATAACCTTGATTCCGTGATCGTGGCAGGCCCGGGCGGCCTCGACCGTGGTGGGGAATTCGGCCAGCGTGATGCCATGCCCCGCCGAAACGGCCACCTGATCCTGCGTCGTGTCATCGTGGCTGGCCAGCATCGCCCCGAACCGTTTGGCGGCCTTGACCGTCTCGACCTCGTGCTGATCGCCAAACCGATCGCGCAACGCCTTCAGTTGTGCCACGTGCTGCAGGAAGTCATCATCGTTCATGCCATGCTTGCCCTTCATGTAGGCCTCAAGCTGGGTCATATCGCGGAACTGCCTCTGGCCGGGCGTGTGATCCATCAGCGACACCAAACCGACGCGATCCTCGGGGCCGAACTCGTCCAGCTCGGCCACGAGGGTTTCCGAGCAGACCTCGGCCCGCAGGTGCAGAAAATGGCTGATCTTCAGCGCATCCTGTTCGCGCAGATCCCACAGCTCGCGCGACAGCTCGCGGGCGTATTTCTTGTATCGGTTGCCCGACGGGATCGAGCCGATACGCATCGCATCGAATACGGTGGTAATTCCGGTGCTGGCCAGTTCCGCATCGTGGGCCAGAATCGCCGCCGCGTGAGGCCAGTCGACTTTGGGGCGCGGCTGAATATGGCGTTCCAGATTGTCAGTGTGCAGTTCGACCAGACCGGGGCAGACATAGTCGCCGCCGCAATCCACTGCGCCGGGCGGCACGGTGCTGCCCGTGGCGATCTCGGCGATGGTTTCACCGGTGACGCGGATGCTGCCTGTGACCGTCTCATCGGGCAGAACCAGCGTGGCATTGGCAAGGATCATTTCTTCTGTCATCTGAACTTCACAAGGTCTGAGCTATTGGGTAGGCCACGCATAGGAGGCCAATGTGACATTCACGCGATACGCGATCTATTTTGCGCCACCCGAGGGGGCCGAGTGGACCCGGTTTGGCACAAGCTGGCTGGGCTGGGACGTTGAGACCGGCGCGACGGTCGCGCTCCCCGATATCCCAGATGTTGACGTGGCTGCCGTCACGCAGGTGCCGCGCAAATACGGGCTGCACGCGACGATGAAGCCGCCGTTCCGGCTGCGCGACGGGCAATCCGTTCAAGCGCTGCGCGAGGCTTGCGCGCAGATGGCTGCTGCGCAGGCTCCGGTCACGTTGGAGGGGCTTGAGATCGCACGACTGGGTCGGTTCCTGGCCCTGCGCCCCAAAGGTGACGGGGCCGCGCTGAACGCGCTGGCCGCCGCCTGCGTGCGTGATCTGGACAGCTTCCGCGCGCCCGCATCCGAGGCCGAACTGCAGCGTCGTCGTGGCACCGGGCTGTCGCCCGCGCATGAGGCCAATCTGGTGCAATGGGGATACCCTTACGTGATGGACTCGTTCCGCTTTCACATCACCCTCAGCGGCAAGTTGGACAAACCGACGCTGGCCACCGTTCAGGATGCGCTCGACACGCGGCTTGCGCCCCTGCTGCCCACGCCGTTCCACATCACCGATCTGGCGCTGATGGGCGAGACCGAGGACGGGCGGTTTCACCTGATCCATCGCTATGCCCTTTCCGGCTGAAGCTGGGTCAGGATGGCACTGACCGTCTGGTCCAGCGGACCGGAATTGTCGATCTGCACCACCCGGCGCAATCCATCGGGCAGCGTGATCTGCGCGCGTTCAAGCCGACGAGCCTGATCCGTCGCACTTTCGCGCCCACGCGCCGACAGGCGCTGCGCCAGCACCCGCGGGTCGGCAGTCAGCGAGATCACGACCAGATCACCAAACACCTCTTGCGCGCGCAAAAGCACGGATCGGGACAGGTTCACCAAAACTGCATCCGCCTGCCCCCGCAGCTGCTGGATGCTTTGGGGCACCCCATACAGCAACCCATGGGCCGGCCAGTGCAGGGCAAAGGCATCCTCATCCACCATCTGCTGAAATGTGCCTTCGGAGACCCGGTCGAAATCTTCGCCGTCCTCGCCCTCGGGGCGGGTGATCACCCGGCGCATCCGGTGGATACGTGCGGAGCGCGCCTCTAGCGCCTCGATCACGCTGTCCTTGCCAACGCCCGAGGGTCCGACGACCGCAATGACCGGTGCAAGGGTCATGCGGCCATCCCCGGAGTGAAGTCCGAGACGTTGATCTCTCGATCACACACCCGGTCACGCGCGCCGACATCGTGGAAAATGCCGATGATGGCCGCTCCACGCGCTTTGGCCTCTTCGATCAGACTCAGCACGGTTTCGCGGTTTTGAAGGTCAAGCGAGGCGGTGGGCTCATCCAGCAGCATCGCCGGATAGTCATGCGCAAAGCCCCGCGCGATGTTCACGCGTTGCTGCTCACCGCCCGAAAAGGTCGTGGGGCTAAGCGTCCAAAGGCGTTCAGGAATATTCAGCCGCGCCAACAGCCCTGCCGCCTTGTCGAGCGCCGACCGGCGGTCGCATCCGACGGCCAGCAGAGGCTCGGCCACCACCTCAAGCGTCGGCACGCGCGGCACCACCCGCAGGAACTGGCTGACATAGCCCAGAGTGTCCCGCCGCAGGGCCAGAATCTCGCGCGGTTCAGCCTGCGCCACATCCACGCCGCCCACCATGACTTGCCCCGAGGCGGCCAGATAGTTGCCATAGATCACCCGCATCAGGGTGGATTTGCCCGCCCCGGACGCTCCGGTCAAAGCCACGCATTCCCCGGGGGCCACGCTGAGTGTCGCGCCCTCCATCACAGGGATCACCGCGCTGCCCTGATTGTGCAGGGTAAAGCTTTTGCTGACGTTGTTCAGTTCAATCATCTCTCACACCTGCAACACGCTTGAGACCAGCAACTGCGTGTACGCATGTTGCGGATCGTCCAGCACCTGATCGGTCAGGCCGGATTCGACCACATGACCGTCTTTCATCACCATCAGCCGGTCCGCCAACAGGCGCACCACGGCCAGATCATGCGTGACGATGATGGCGCTCAACCCCATCTCGCGCACCAACCCGCGCAGCAAATCCAGCAGACGCGCCTGAACCGAAACATCCAGCCCGCCCGTCGGTTCATCCATGAAAACCAGCCGAGGCCCGGTCACCAGATTGCGCGCGATCTGCAACCGCTGCTGCATCCCACCGGAAAAGGCGGTGGGGCGGTCATCGACGCGGTTCGCTTCGATCTCGACCCGGCCCAGCCAGTCGATAGCCTTGTCGCGGATGTCACCATAGTGGCGGTCGCCCACGGCCATCAGACGCTCACCAATATTGCCGCCCGCGCTTACCGACATGCGCAACCCGTCGCGGGCGTGCTGGTGGACAAAGGCCCAATCGGTGCGGCCCAGCATCCGGCGTTCGGGTTCGGACATGGTCACCGTATCCACTGGCCCTTTGGTTCGTGTATCGAAAACAACCCGCCCCCCGTCCGGTTCCAGATGACCGGCCAGACAATTCAGCAACGTCGACTTGCCCGAGCCGCTTTCGCCCACAATTCCCATCACCTCACCGGGATAGAGATCAAAGCTGACGCCGGTACAGCCGATCCGGGAGCCATAGGTTTTGCGGATGTTCTGAACGCTTAACAGCGGGGTCATGGCTCTACCTCGGATCATAGGCAAATTCGATCCGATTGCCGCCTGGCTCTCGGATCATAAAGTGGATTTTTGGCCCAGCACCCGATGGTTCGGGGGCAAATTCCACCTGAACGCCGGGCCAGTCCTTTACCGCGTCAAACACCACGCCCAAAGACTCGCGTGACGGGATTTTGAACGCCACATGGTGCAACCCGACATTGGCGTGCCGGTCGAACCCATGCTGGTCTTCGCCCTTTTGCTGCCAGAGCGTCAGAACCGCCGACCCGTTGCTGATAAACGCCGAGGGGTATTCTGGCCGTCCGCCGACCACATCCCAGCCCAGCGCCTCGACAAAGAACGCCTTGGTCGCCTCAAGGTCCGAAACCGTCAGGCCCAGATGATCAATTCCCAGTACGTGTTCACGCATCATGCTGCATCCTCCTTGGCCAAACGCCCTTCGTGCCCCGCAGCGCGGCGTGAGCGGCAGTAATCGGTGTCGGAGCAGACAAACATTCGGTTGCCCGCATCATCCATGATCAACTCGTCCAGATAGCTGTTTTCGGCGCCGCACAGGTCGCAGGGATGGTCTGCCTTGGTCGCCTCGAACGGATAGTCCTCGAAGTCGAGGCTGACGACCTTGGTGTGCGGCGGCACCGCATAGATGCGCTGTTCGCGCCCCGCGCCGAACAGCTGGATCGCGTCCATTTCCAGCTTGGGGTTGTCGAATTTAGGGATCGGAGACGGATCCATCACATAGCGCCCGGACACTTTTACCGGATAGGCGTATGAGGTCGAAATTGCCCCGTGCTGACTAATATCTTCATACAGCTTCACATGCATCAGTCCGTATTCTTCAAGCGCGTGCATCTTGCGCGTTTCCGTCTCACGCGGTTCCAGAAAGCGCAGAGGCTCGGGGATCGGCACCTGATAGACCAGTATCTGATCCTCGGTCAGCTTGGCCTCGGGGATCCGGTGGCGGGTCTGGATGACAGTGGCCTTTTCGGTTTCTTCGGTGGTCGCGACCCCGGCGGTGTTCTCAAAGAACTTACGGATCGAGACCGCGTTAGTCGTGTCATCCGCGCCCTGATCAATCACCTTGAACGTATCATCCGGCGTCAGCGTCGCGGCCGAGACCTGCACCCCGCCGGTGCCCCAGCCATAAGGCATCGGCATCTCGCGGCTGGCAAAGGGCACCTGATATCCAGGTATCGCCAGTCCTTTGAGGATCGCCCGCCGGATCATCCGCTTGGTTTGCTCGTCGAGATAGGCGAAATTGTACTCACTCATAGTATTCCCCTCTCGGACAATTCAGTTTCCAGTGCTTCGGCGCCGACAAAATGAATAGCGTCCATTCCTACAGCACGCGCGCCTTCGACATTGTGCAAACCATCGTCGATGAACACGCAGTTTTGGGGCTGAACAGCGGCCCGTTCGCACAGAAGTCTAAAAATACGCGGATCAGGCTTCATGACGCCTTCCTGACCCGACACCACCAACGTGCCGAACACCTCACCCAACCGGGGATGCACTTTCAGACCCTCTGGCCAGGTTTCGGCCGACCAATTGGTAATAGCGTGGACGGGGGTTCCATTCGCCTTGAGGCAATCGAGGATATCCCAAGTGCCGTTAACCGCGTTCTGAACAGTGAGTGTATATCGCTCCACGTAGGAGGCGAACAGGTTCTGATCCTCCGGGTCCGCCAACTCTTTGGCCATATCCGCGAACCGCTCGCCATTGTCTCCCCGCGCGTTTTTGGCTTTGAACCCGGTGCGTTCGATAAAGGCATGGGCGGCGTCCTCGGACCCCAGATCGTCAACCCAGGCAAGATGGGGGTGCCAATCAACCAATACGCCGCCGATATCGAATACAACGACCTTCATTCCGCAGCCTCCTTGGGCGTGATCCGTTCCTCAGCCTCGCGGCGCAGTTTTCGGACCAATTCCAGTTCGGACTGGAAATCCACGTAATGCGGTAGCTTGATATGTTCCAAGAAACCGGTGGCCTGAATGTTGTCGGCATGGCTTAGGACAAATTCCTCATCCTGCGCGGGCGCGCCCAAATTGTCCTCGCCCAGCTCCTTCCAACGCAGCGCGCGATCGACCAGAGCCATGGCAATGGATTTACGCTCGGATTGACCAAAGACCAAACCATAACCGCGGGTGAACTGAGGTGGTTCGGTTTTTGAGCCCTTGAACTGGTTGACCGTCTCGCATTCGGTCAACTCGACTTCACCGATTTCGATGGCAAAGCCCAGTTCCGGAATATCCATCTCAACCGCGGCGCTGCCAATTCGCAGTTCGCCCACGAACGCATGGTTGCGGGCGTATCCGCGTTGCGTGGAATACGCCATACCCAACACGAACCCTTCATCCCCGCGGGTCAGGGATTGCAGACGCAGGGGACGGGTCGAGGGGAACTCCATCGGTTCACGTGTCAGGTCGCCCGGTGTTTCGTCGCTTGTGAGCTCATCCTGAATGATGTCCTCACCCTTGAGGAATTCGGTGATATGTGGCGTTGGCTCGGTGCGCGGCGCGGCTTCGGGCGCAATCGGGTCGCCGCCTTCTGCGGCCAGTTTGAAATCCAGCAAACGATGGGTGTAGTCGAAGGTCGGCCCCAGCACCTGCCCGCCGGGCGCATCCTTGAACGTGGCCGAAATGCGCCGGTCGCAGGCCATGTTGCCTGTCGCAACCGGGTTGGTGTACCCAAAGCGCGGCAGCGTCGTGCGGTAGGCTCGGATCAGGAAAATCGCCTCGATCAGATCTCCGCGCGCCTGTTTGATCGCCAGTGCAGCAAGATCAGGGTCATACAGCGACCCTTCCGCCATCACCCGGTTCACTGCAAGGCTTAGTTGTTCGCGGATTTGGGCGACGCTTAGCTCGGCCACGTCCGGCGCGCCTCGGCGCTCTTCGGCCAGCCAGGCATGGGCGTTCTCGATCGCCTTCTCACCCCCTTTGACAGCGACATACATCGGTTACACCTCCGCGCTGATCTGGGTACTGCGCGGCAAGGCCGCTACGGTTGCACCAGATGTGAAAAAGAAATCGCAGCCCAGCGGATAAAGCGCCGCGTTGGCTTGCAGCGCCGGAATATCAGGCAGCGACAGTCGGGCCGTGTCCCGGATTCCCGGTCCTGACAACTGGGCCCCCTGCGCTCTCAGACCATCACACTCCACGATCAGGGTGGCCGAGCGGTCAGGATATTCTGCCGTCCCAATGCGGTATTGCCCGATCGGCAACAGCGCTTGCCACGTACCGACCACGAAGTCGGCCTGCGCTGCATCCGTAAAGGGTGCGCCGGTGTGGAATGTCAGCCATTGCCGCACGGCATCCGTGTCTAACTCTCCGGCCAGACAAACCTTGGTGTCGGGGTCACACAATGTCAGCAGCAACGTGCCCGCCGCAACCGATAGCGGCGCAGGTGGCTGTGCCCCGGCCAGCGTTCTGATCTCACCCGGCCGCGCCATAACGGTCATCGCGGCGCGAAAGGCGTGAGACGATTGAACCGGAGCATTGTCGAATCCACCCGAAAACTGAGCTTGTGCGGTCATCAATCCTCTCCCCGAACCAGCGTGAAGAACTCAACCTTGGTGGCAGCAGCTTTGGCCGCGCGCCGGGTGCGGTCTGCCTGCACACCCTCTGACAAAGGCGCGATCACCTGCGCACGCACGTCATTCGCCGCTGCCGTTTGCATCAACGCGTCAATCAGCGCGGCAGCCTCGGATTTCGGCTTGGACCGGCCCTGGACATAGCCATGCCCGACCGTGCCATCCTCCAACACCACCGAACACCGGGTAACGGTCATTTCCCCCAGGTTGAATGGGGCACCCGTAGCCCCCGCACGACCCCGCACCATAACGCCGCCGATTTCAGGGCGTCGCAGCCATTCAAAGCGCGGAGGCGTGGCATATTTCTGCCAAAGGGCCATTAATGCGTCTTCGGGCGCGCGGGCCAGAAGACCCATCCACGCCCGACGCGCTTCGGTGTTGATTTCTGACAATTCCGTCATCGGACCCTCTTGGATGGGTTGTCTATTTATACTATACAACTAGACAAATATTACACCTCAACGGTACCTTCCGCAATCCACCGGTGCATGAAGATTTGATGACATGAGTAAAACACCCATCTGGAAAAGCATCGCGTTGGCCCTGATCTCAGATATTGCCGAAGGCCGCTATGACACCGGCGACCGACTGCCGACCGAGGCGCAACTGGCCGCCAAGCATGGTGTGAACCGCCATACGGTGCGACGCGCTCTGGCAGACCTGACCGAGCAAGGGCTAGTTCACCCCCGGCGCGGAGCAGGTGTCTTTGTGGCAGCGCGACCCACCGACTATCCGATCGGAAAACGCGTCAGGTACCACCAAAGCATATCGGCCAGCGGAAAAATTCCGGGCAAGAAAATCCTGAGCCTGACAACGCGAACGTCCGATGCGGCCGAGGCCGAGGCCCTGAGTCTGACCCCCGGCGATCCGGTGCACGTCTATGACGGCTTGTCTTTAGCGGATGGTCAGCCAATCGCTCTGTTTCAAAGCGTCTTTCCGGCCAAGCGCCTGCCCAATATTCTGACCGCCTTGTCCGAGACACAATCCGTGACCAAAGCATTGCAACGCTGTGGGATCGACGACTACACCCGCGACTCCACCCGCCTGACCGCACGCGCCGCGAGCGCAACCCAGGCTTTGCACCTGCGCTTGCCCGAGGGTGCCCCTGTCCTGCATTCGATCGGTATCAACATAGCGCCCGATGGCACACCCATCGAATATGGCCGCACCACATTTGCCGGTGAGCGCGTTACTCTGACACTTGGGGATGATTGAGCCCAAAATGCTCCCGCCCGTCTTCAACCTCCTGCCGGAGGTCTCATCCTGTTGGGCATAGCGCCGCGCAAAGCGCGGCGCCGGGCCCAAGGCCGCCCGCGAGTATCGGCGTAGCCGATGCGTGCGCGGGCGCGGGAGGACCACGCCCACACATGTTGCGGCTACTCGTATTTCTCGAGGAACGCTTCCGCCTGCAGCGACCGGAAATCCGGAAGCGCAGCCCGCAGGCGCGCATTGTCCCAATCCCACCAGGCCAAGGCCAGCATTCGCTCCGCGACGCCAGCGGGGTATCTCGGCCGGATCGGAGCAGCCGTCACACCACCTACAATGGTGTATGGTGTGACATCCTTGGTCACGACCGCGCCTGAGGCCACAATCGCACCGTGACCAATTGTGACTTCGGGTTTGATGATCGCAGCATGGCCGACCCATGTGTCATGACCAATCACGGTCATCCGACTGGCGCGATGTTCGAACCAAGCTGCATCATCTTCTACGTCATCCCAATAATCCGCCGAACGATACAGGAAGTGATGCAACGAGGCTTTCTCCATCGGGTGATCCGTTGCACCGACCCGGGTAAAACTGGCGATGTTGGCAAACTTGCCGATCTGTGCGTTCGCGATATCACAGGTCCTGTCACAATATGAATAATCCCCAAGCTCCACATTGGCCAATCGCGTCCCGGCACCAATTTCGACATACGCGCCGAATGTGCTGTTGGTGATCGCACAATCTGGGTGGATAAACGGTTGATCGGAACTCAGTCGTGCCATGTGATTTCCTTAGCTCGCGGATAACGCGATCTTTGCCTTTTTCCGTTGCGGCTTTGTTTCGCCCTGGATCAATCGGCGACGCAGCCAGCCCGAGAACCAATCCATCAGCATTACCATCAGGATGATCAGAACGATGTAGTAGGCAACCTCTTCCCAGTCTTTCTGGGTGATGATGGCCTGCGTCAGCAGCAAGCCTATCCCACCGCCCGTAATCGCACCAATCACAGTGGCGCTGCGCGTGTTGGATTCGAGGAAATAGAGCAACTGGCTGAGCAGCACCGGCGTCACCTGCGGGATCACCCCGAACCGATAGCGTTGCGGCGCATTGGCTCCGGTCGATTGGACACCCTCGATCTGTTTTTGATCAACATTCTCCAGCGCTTCCGAGAAAATCTTGCCGAACGTCCCAGTATCCGTCACCAGAATGGCCAGCGCACCTGTCAGCGGACCGGGGCCGAATGCCCGCGCCAGAACGACGGTCCAGATCAGAGCGTCCACACCGCGCACAAAATCAAACACCCGGCGCGTGAGAAACCGAACCGAACGCAGCGGGTTGAAATTGCGGGTCGCAAGGAAAGCCAGCGGCAGGGCCACAATGCCTGCCCCCAAGGTTCCGAGGAAGGCCATCAGGATCGTCTCGAAAATGGCCCAAGCCACGTCCTGATGGCGCCACATCTTGTTGGTCCAGAAATCATTCAGGATCGCGCCCGCCTCACCATTTGCGGCCAGCCCAATGAGTTGCGGGAACGACTTGCCATAGTAGGGGCTATCGAGGGTGAAGAAGAACAGCTCCCACCCGTTGAAATAGCGGAACACTTCGGACCGGTTGCGCGTCACGGTCAGGCGGCCGGCATCCGTGGTGATCGCCATCCGGTTCTTTGAGACATTGATCCAGTCGGGCACGTCGCCTGCGGGCAGCTCGGCCTGAACACCCGCCGAACGGGTCGGCGTAGCACGCACCGTGCCATAACCGGGGATGTCATATTCCACCGTCTCGGGGCCGAACCGCACGATATGGCCGTCTTCCAGATCAATCACCGTGGTCTTGCCCAGAGCTACCCAATCCGGCGCTTGGCCTTCGGGATATGCACCCTTGCGCTCACCTTCGATTGCGGCCGAGACTTCACCTGTGCGATTGTCACGCTCGATGTGGGTTTTGTAACTGTAGCTGTCAGCCAAAAGCGTCTTGCCGTTTTCCCAGTTGGCGCGTCCGGCCAATCCGGGCACGTCGAAAGCGAAAAACACATAGGTCAGATAGACCAGTACCAACGCAGGCAATCCAAAATTGATCAGGCGCTTTCGGCTGAACAGACGATCAGCCTCGGCCTTCAACTCATCAAGGGTGAGGTCAGTGGCGAAGGTGCTCATGTCCGCGCTCCTTTCTCGGATCCGTGGGTCAGGCGATCACGCAGATGGCCCGAGATTTGGTCGACCACAACGATGGTGACGAACAACAGCAAGAAAATCGCGGCAGCCTGATCGTACTTGCCCTGCCCCCAGGACATCGAGTTGCGCAGCTCATAGCCAAGACCACCTGCACCGACGAAACCCAGAATGGCCGAGGCGCGAATGTTGATCTCGAACCGCAGCAGCGCGTAGCTGACATAGTTCGGCCCAACCTGAGGGATCACGCCCAGGTACATGCGCTGCGACCAGTTCGCGCCGACCGAAGCCAAACCCTCGACCGGTTTCAATGAGGCGTTCTCATTCACCTCAGAAAACAACTTGCCCAGTGCGCCAGCCGTATGGATTGCAATGGCGATCATCGCCGGAACCGGGCCGCCACCCAGAATAAAGACCAGGACCAGAGCGATCACGATTTCAGGGATAGCGCGACAGATATCGGCGATACGCCTAAACAGGGGGATCAGCGCGGGCCAAAGCGCCATTCCACGTGTGGACATCAGCGCAAGGAACGTACCCGCAATGGTGCCGATCAGCGTAGATGCGGCGGCGATGTTGATCGTTTCAACCAGCGCAGGGAAGAACTTGACCAGATTGGCGGGCAACGCGTCGATCTTGTCCCATGCCTCGGACAGAACCTCGGCCGGATAGTCAAAAATGCAGCGCCAACCGTCAAAAAAACTGCCGGCGTTGCGGTCATCCGCGGTGCGGAACCCGGCGGCCATCAGGGCCACAAATACGATCAGAAGAATACCACCATAGACCCGCTTGCGTCGTGTCATCTCGGTATAGTCGTCCCGGATCTGGTCGACGGTCGGGGACCCTGCGGTCAGGTCTGTCATGGAATGCTCCTGAGTGGAAAACGGGGCCCGGCTTGGAACACCGGACCCCGGTCTTTGGGGTGTGCAGGCTTAGTTGGACTTCAGCTTGCGCGCTTCGATGATGATCTCATACGCGTCATGCGTGATCGGCTCGAACGCGCGGGCTTCACCGGCGGCAACGCCGTAGAAGCACTCACGGTCTTTCTCAGCCAGACCAGCCATCAGAGCGGTCATTTTCTCTTTTACATCTGCAGGCAGCGCGGTGCGCAGAACAACCGGACCTTCGGGGATCGGCTTGGATTTCCAAATCTGGACCATGTCGTTCATGTCGACCAGACCGGCATCAACAGCGCGACGCAGCGCGCCCGACTGATACCCATCTTCCCAATCGCCCAGGCCGTCAGCCCAAGTTACGCCACCATCGACGTCACCGTTGTTCACGGCAACGATGGTCTGCTCGTGGCCACCGGTGAATTTCACCTCACCGAAATAATCGCCCGATTCCATGGTGGAACCCGTTGCCGCAGGGATTTCGATCGACGGGATCAGGTAGCCCGAGGTCGAGTTCGGATCGCCAAAACCAAAGGTCTTGCCCTTCATGTCCTCCAGCGAGGTGATGCCGCTGTCTTTGCGCGCAAAACCGATCGAGAAATAGCCATAACCGCCATCGGTGTTGACCTTGACCAGAACCGGCTCGACCGCTTCGGGATCAGACAAGTAGGTTTTCGCATAACCCGAAGCACCCAGCCACGCCATGTCGATGGTGCCGCCCAGCAAGCCCTGGATCACGCCGTCATAATCAGCCGGTGCGAACAGTTTGGTTTCAACGCCCAGAGTTTCCTCGGTGTATTCGCGCAGGCATTCGTTGTTGTTCAGGCGGTCCTGAGCGTTTTCACCGCCCAGAATGCCGATGCCGAATTCGTTGATATCCGCGGCCAGGGCCGGCGCGGCCATTGCAGTTGTAGCCACTAGGGCTGCCATCAGTTGTTTCATCTGTTTCTCTCCGGTTTGATATGCCGGCCTTTCATCGGCCGGTCGATGAAAGGGGTAGTTGGCTTAGATGGTTGCTTCTGCTTCCATCAGGGCCTTCTGAGTCGCATCCAGCGTCTCAATCTCGGTCGATGTCGCCTCTTCCGAGAAGCTGGCATCAGCGCCATAGATCTCGCGGGCGACGCCGGTTGTCAGTTGCTCAGGCAGGCCGTCGAACACGATGCGACCGTCACGCATACCGACAACGCGATCGCAATAGCGACGAGCCGTATCCAGCGTGTGTAGGTTGGCGATTACTGTGCGGCCGTCTTCTTCATGGATGCGGCGCAGTGCCTGCATGACGACCTGCGCATTCATCGGGTCCAGCGAGGCAATGGGTTCGTCCGCCAGAATGATGCTTGGGTCCTGCATCAGCGCGCGCGCGATGGCGACCCGCTGTTGCTGCCCACCTGACAGCGCCTCGGCCCGTTTGGGTGCGTGCTCTGCAATGCCCAGACGGTCAAGAATGTCGATGGCGCGGTGAATTTCCTCCATCGGAAACAGGTTGAACATGGTCGCCAATGTCGAATGGCGGTTCAGCGTACCATGCAGCACGTTCGACACCACATCCATGCGCGGCACCAGATTGAACTGTTGGAAGATCATCGCGCAATCGGCCTGCCAGGCACGCTTGTCGCGGCCCTTCAGCTTGGTGACTTCACGTCCTTGGAAAGTGATCTCGCCTTCGCTGGCGTCCGTCAGACGGTTGATCATCCGCAGCAAGGTCGATTTCCCTGCACCGGAACGACCGATGATCCCGATCATGCAAGGTTTGTCCACGTCCAGCGTGGCCCGGTCCACGGCGATATTGTCGCCAAAGCGCTTGGTCAGTTTTTCGATACGCAGCACGTGCCACCCCCAATACATGTTGGCGGTCAGCTACAGATCCTGCTCAACGAATATGTGTCAGGGCAGTGAAAGTTTTGTAACGGCGCAAAATGCGCGGGGGCTACCCTTTGTAGGACGTCGGCGGTATATGCGACGACGACTCTACTGATGACATGAGGCCGCCATGAGCTTTGACCGCACCATCAAGATCGCACCGTCGATCCTCTCCGCCGATTTCGCCAATTTCGGGGCCGAGATTCAGGCCATCGAAGCCCAGGGCGCCGATTGGGTCCATGTGGATGTGATGGACGGTCATTTCGTACCTAACCTGACCTTCGGCCCTCCGGCGGTCAAAGCGTTCCGACCGCATGTGAAAACGGTGATGGATGTCCATCTGATGATCACTCCGGTCGATCCTTACATTCAGGCCTATGCCGATGCCGGAGCCGACATCCTGACCGCGCACATTGAGGCAGGGCCGCACACTCACCGAACCCTGCAAGCGATCCGCGCTGCAGGCATGAAGGCTGGTGTTGCCCTGAACCCCGGCACCCCGGCCGAGGCGGTCGAACACCTGTTAAACCTGACTGATCTGGTTTGTGTGATGACCGTGAACCCCGGTTTTGGCGGGCAGAAATTCATCGACATGACCGACAAGGTCCGCCGTCTGCGCCAGATGATCGGCGACCGCCCCATCCATATTGAGATCGACGGCGGCGTCGATCCAAACACCGCCCCACTGGTCGCGGCGGCCGGTGCAGACGTTCTGGTCGCAGGGTCGGCTGTGTTCAAAGGCGGATCAGTCTCGACCCCCGAAGTATATGGCGAGAACATCCGCACCGTGCGCGCCGCCGCAGAAACAGCACTTTAACGCCTTCGGGCCATGCACCTGCTGCACTGCGGCTATGCCTGATTTCAGCTACCTAATCGCACAAGCTGCGATTAGGTTTCGGACTGTCAGAATTCAAACCTATGGCGTGTTTCCATGTCCAAACCCTCTTCACCCCGCCCGTACAGCTTTAACCCCGTTGGCCTGACCGGGCGCTTGCCGCATAGACTGCGCACAGCACTGCACAAGCTGTCCAAGGCGCGATCTTCGGCTCGACGCATCCGTGCCTATTGGGTCATGAGCGATCAGGACCTGCGCGCACGCAGCTTGAGACGCGAAGACATCATCCGACTGGTTCTGGCGGATGTGATCTAAACACAGTCCCCACCCAAGGCGATTTGTGGTGCAGGGCTCAGGCGCATCCCTGCGCTATTTGGCTTTGCTTGTCATCCGGGACAGCTTTGCGTCCCGATAGTCAAATTTCGCGCTGCGATAGGGCGCGAAGATCGCGTCGCAATCCGTGGCATCTGGTGATGGAGGCCGAATGAAATCGTGCAGTTCAAAGCCCTGCTCGGCCATCACTGCCACAAAGTCACTGAACCTATAACCACCTTGGTATCGCCGAACCGAGACCTCGGCCAGAACAAAGGCGCAGTTTTGCAGCATTTCGCTTGCGCCCTTGATCACCTCAATCTCGAACCCTTCGGTATCGATCTTCAGGCCAAAAGGCCCATCGTAAGAACGCGCAATCTCATCCAACGTGCGGACGGGCACCAGTCTTTCCTCAATGCCGGACGTATGCGCACTGGCGGCTTCGTCAAAGGCCATCATCGTAGCGCGCGTTCCCAGCACTCGGCCAGCAACTGTCGGTATATGAAGGGTGGTCTGCCCGTTTTCCGCGCCAACACCGCAGGCATGGAAGTCGAAATCAATTTTGTCGCCCCAATTCTTGCGCAGCTTAATTTCATAGTCCGCGATCGGCTCGACCAGAACAAATTTCGCCTTTGGAAAGGCCTCATACAGATGAGAGGTGCCCGACGCGACGCCAACATCGAAAATAGTGGCGGCCTCAAAGCCCAGGCTTGCGATATAGTCCCCGCTCTCTCTATTGACCGATACTTGATAGCCCCGACGTTTCAGACGCCGAGCCAATCGAATTTCGATGTCATCCATAGGTGAATTCTCCGTTGGCGCGCCTAACACAGTCGGCGAAGCAGTCGAGCTAAAGAAACATCGCTTCGCCACAAGCACAACGAAAAAGGCCGCCCCTATGGAACGGCCTTCTTTAGTTCAACGTTTAGGGCCGAGATTATTCGACGAATAATCTCAGCACCTTCACCGATTACTCAGTGATTTTCGACACAACGCCGGCGCCGACGGTGCGGCCGCCTTCGCGGATCGCGAAGCGCAGGCCCTGCTCCATCGCGATCGGCGCGATCAGCTCAACGCCGAACGACACGTTGTCGCCAGGCATGACCATCTCGGTGCCTTCCGCCAGGGTCACGGTGCCGGTCACGTCAGTTGTACGGAAGTAGAACTGAGGACGGTAGTTCGCGAAGAACGGAGTGTGACGACCGCCTTCTTCCTTGGTCAGGATATAGGCTTCGGCTTCGAACTTGGTGTGCGGTGTAACCGAACCCGGCTTACACAGAACCTGACCACGCTCAACGCCGTCACGGTCAACACCACGCAGCAGCGCGCCGATGTTGTCGCCCGCTTCACCGCGGTCCAGCAGCTTGCGGAACATTTCAACGCCGGTGCAGGTGGTTTTCGAAGTGTCGCGGATGCCGACGATTTCAATCTCGTCGCCAACGTTGATCACGCCACGCTCAACACGACCGGTCACAACGGTACCACGGCCCGAGATCGAGAACACGTCTTCGATCGGCATCAGGAACGGCTGGTCAACAGCGCGCTCGGGGGTGTCGATATACTCATCAACGGCCGCCATTAGTTCCTTGATCTTCTCTTCGCCGATTTCAGGGTTGTTGCCTTCCATCGCGGCCAGAGCCGAACCTGCAACGATCGGAATATCGTCGCCGGGGTATTCGTACGAAGACAGCAGCTCGCGGATTTCCATTTCCACCAGTTCCAGCAGCTCTTCGTCGTCAACCTGGTCAACTTTGTTCATGAACACGACCATCTTCGGGATGCCAACCTGGCGGCCCAGCAGGATGTGCTCGCGGGTTTGCGGCATCGGGCCGTCAGCGGCGTTCACAACCAGGATCGCGCCGTCCATCTGGGCAGCACCGGTGATCATGTTCTTGACGTAGTCGGCGTGGCCGGGGCAGTCAACGTGCGCATAGTGGCGGTTCTCGGTCTCGTATTCCACGTGGGCGGTCGAGATGGTGATACCGCGCGCTTTCTCTTCCGGCGCACCGTCAATCTGGTCATACGCTTTGAAGTCACCGAAATACTTGGTGATCGCTGCGGTCAGCGTGGTTTTACCATGGTCAACGTGGCCGATCGTGCCGATGTTGACGTGCGGTTTTGTACGCTCAAACTTTTCCTTTGCCATTCCTCAGGCGCCCTTTTGCGATTTGGGGGACCCGTGGTCCCGTGGTTACATCTGCGCGCGCGAGATATTTGGTTCGCAGGGGAAAATCAAGCACATCCTGCGGGAAAAGCCGTTTACGACGCTGGATTTTGCGTGAGTTCACCGGAATCCAGCGGCTGGATCAGATCGGGGCGGCTTTTGAACCAACCGTTCTGCTGATGTTCCTCGGCCAGCCATTCTTCGACTCGGTCCGCTACCTTCAGGGACAGACCGCTCATCTGCTCTTCCTTGGTGCGCTCATGGCCTGAGCCTTTGAACGCGCTGCCGCCTGTGGTGTCTTCCAGAACCTGAAATTTTTTACCCTTGGCCAGAAACTCTTTCTTGTTCACGTCGTAGACATTCACAAGCACGATTGCAGTGCTGCGCGGGTTGTAGATCAATGGAATGCCCGGAGGCGCAAGCATGTATCCTTCCAGGCTGATGCCGATGTCGTAATCCTGCGCGCCCTCATAGCGGCCGAGACGGATATCCACCGCATTCTGAATCGCCGCGGTCCACTCATCGGGTGTGGCATCGCGTGAAACCGGGCCCTGCACCGCCTTTTCGGCAAAGGCATAGTTGACGCGCAGTTTAAATTCACCCAGCGACTCGGGCTCTTCATACACTTGTGTCTGCGTACAAGCGCCCATCAGGGCCAGTCCGGTGATCAAGGTCAGAATGCGCAACATGTCTCTCGTCTCGATATGCCTGTTTTCTTTGATCTAGCGCACCGATATGGACTGTGCCAAGCCGTATCGGCGGAATTCCCCGCAAGCGGGCGCGAGATCACGAGAATTTATAGTCCCTCGGGAAGCCGTAGGGCGGTTTTTTCCCTACACTGGCGCGTTTGGCCAGCCATTGAGACATATCCGCCTCGTGCCGGGTCTTGTCACCGCCCATGGACCATTTCAGGCCTTCTTCCCAGTTGAACGTCGTGATATCAGACAATCCACCATCCAGCTCCAGCGTTCCCTGCCGCCCTCGTGCCATATTGTATTTTTGCAGGCGCACGCCTTTGCCCCGGGTCATCTCGGGCAGGTCTTCGGTGGGGAAGACCAGGAACTTGCCGTTTTGCGAAACGACAGCCACGTGATCCCCATCGACCGGTTTACAGATCATTGCCGTCTCGTCGCCCTTGACGTTGAGGACCTGTTTGCCATTGCGGGTTTGCGCGAGCACATCATCCTCGGGCACCATGAACCCGTTGCCCGCATCCGAGGCCACCAGCAGCTTGCGCCCCGGCTTGTGGATCAGGATGTCGATGATCTGCGCCTCGTTCGGCAGATCGACCATCAGACGCAGCGGCTCGCCCATGCCCCGCCCGCCGGGCAGGTTGGCCGCGCTAACTGTGTAGAACCGACCATTTGAGGCAAATACCAGCAGGCGGTCGGTAGTCTCGGCATGGAAGATGAAACGCGGGCCGTCGCCATCCTTGAACTTCAACTCGCGCTTAAGGTCGATATGTCCGGTCATGGCGCGAATCCAGCCCATTTGAGAACAGACGACCGTGATCGGCTCCTTGTCGATCATCGCCTCAAGCGGCACTTCCTCGACCTGACCAGCCTCAGCGAACTGGGTACGGCGCGCGCCGCCTTCATAGTCTTTGCCGAAAGTCTTCTTGGTCTCTTTCAACTGCTCGGCGATCTTGGCCCATTGCAGGGCGGGATCAGCCAGCAGGTCTTCGAGATTGGCGCGCTCTTCCATCAACGCGTCACGCTCACGGACCAGCTCCATCTCTTCCAGACGGCGCAGGCTGCGCAAGCGCATGTTGAGGATGGCATCGACCTGAACCTCGGACAGTTCGCCCTCGCCCGGTTTGGGCGAGATGTAATCGGATTCATCGTTTGCACGAACGTGGTCGATGCCCCAATCCTCGCGCATCAACGCGGCTTTCGGGTCGTCGTCGTAGCGTATGATGTCGATCACGCGGTCGAGGTTCAGGAAGGCAACGATAAAGCCCTCCAACACTTCTAACCGGTGGTCGATCTTAGCCATGCGGTGACGCGAACGCCGCAACAAAACCTCTTGCCGGTGGTCAAGGAAGGCGCGCAGCACTTCCTTCATCGAGCAGACCTTGGGCGTCACCCCGTCGATCAGCACGTTCATATTCAGGCTGAAACGCACCTCAAGGTCCGAGTTGCGGTAGAGCATCCCCATCAGCACCTCGGGGTCCACGTTTTTAGAACGCGGCTCAAGGATCAGACGAATGTCATCCGCGGATTCATCGCGGACATCGCCGAGGATGGGGATTTTCTTGGTCTGGATCAGTTCCGCGATCTTTTCGATCAGCTTGGATTTCTGAACCTGATACGGGATCTCGGTGACAACGATCTGCCACTGGCCACGCCCCAGATCCTCGACCTCATACTTACAGCGCAGGCGGAACGATCCACGCCCGGTGCGATAAGCCTGCGCGATATTCTCAGGGGGCTCGACAATCACGCCACCAGTAGGAAAGTCCGGGCCGGGGACATAGTTCAGCAGCGTGTCATCCCGCGCGTCCGGCGTCTTGATCAGATGCAGACAGGCGTCACACAGTTCCGAGATATTGTGTGGAGGGATATTCGTCGCCATGCCCACTGCGATCCCGCTGGCGCCATTGGCCAAAAGGTTCGGGAACTGCGCAGGCAGCACGACCGGCTCGGTCAGCGTACCGTCATAGTTGTCGCGGAAATCGACAGCGTCTTCGTTTAGACCTTCCAGCAGCGCTTCGGCCACGATGGTCATCCGCGCCTCGGTGTATCGCGAGGCCGCCGGATTGTCGCCGTCAATGTTGCCGAAATTCCCCTGCCCGTCGACCAGCGGGTAGCGGACGTTAAAGTCCTGCGCCAGACGCGCCATCGCATCGTAGATCGCGGCATCACCGTGTGGGTGATAGTTGCCCATCACATCGCCCGAGATCTTCGCGGACTTACGGAATCCCCCTGTCGCGCTGAGTCGCAGCTCGCGCATCGCATAAAGGATTCGCCGGTGAACCGGCTTCAGACCATCACGGGCATCGGGCAGCGCTCGGTGCATGATGGTGGACAAAGCATAAGTAAGGTAGCGTTCGCCAATCGCGCGGCGCAGCGGTTCGGCTACCTCGCCCCCGCCTTCGGGGGTCTCCATGTTGGGGTCGTCGATCGTGTCGTTCATATATGATGTGATACGACGCAAGCGCGCCGCGGTAAAGCAACCGGCGCTCATTTTGCTGGGGACAAGTGGCGCTTTTTGCAACAGGGGGAGGCAACTGCTGGATTTCCCCCGATCTTTCGACTCGGGGCCTAAGATATGGTACGCTCCGGATCATTAAGCTGCTGCCTATTTCATGTTTCACGATTACCTGGGGGATGCGCCATGACGCGCCTTATCGTTATTAGTTTCGCTGCACTCGGCTGGTGCTTCTATGTCATGAGCGGAGGGCCCGAGTTTGAACCGCGCGGCCTGCGGTCAGAACAACCCGTGCGCGTTGCTGCCCAGCCCAGTCCGACTCAGATCGCACCAGCACCCGCCGAGGCGCTTGTCACCAACGTGGCCGCGCGCACGCCGACCGTGCGCATCACACCGATCAAACAGCAACCCGAGATTGTCGAATTCGTAGCCGAACCCGCCAGCCTGGAGGGGTTCAATGGCTTGTCGGTGTTTGACACCCAAACCAGCGGCATCCAGCTTGCGTCGCTTGAGGACGGTGTGACGGGTCTGAAACAAGTCCCTGCCGAAACCCAACAGGCTGACCCGATAGCACCGGCAGAGCCGGAAAAGGACATCCGCGAAATCTCGGGCACGCGGGTCAATATGCGCGATGGGCCGGGCACGATCTATCCGATCATCGGCAAGGCCACGATTGGCCAGAAGGTCGAAATTCTCAGCGATTCGGGCACCGGCTGGCTGCGTCTGCGCGTGTTGCCACAGCAACAGGTCGGATGGATTTCTGCCTCGCTGGTCGGAAAATCGACGAACTAACCAAAGCAGCAATTGTCCCGAGCTCAGCCTCACCCTAGCTATGGGCCAGGCTCAGGTTCGGGGACATGATGCAGAAATCAATTCTAATCACCGGCTGCTCGTCCGGTATCGGGCTGGACGCAGCACATGGAATGCGTGCACGGGGCTGGCGCGTCTTTGCTTCGTGCCGTCAGCAACGCGATTGCGACCGGCTGCGCGCCCAAGGGTTTGAAAGCCCCTGCATCGACTATACCGACACCGACAGCATCACCACAGGGCTCGCCGAAGTGCTTGAGGCAACCGGAGGCACTCTCGACGCGCTGTTCAACAATGGCGCGCACGGCCTGCCCGGAGCAGTCGAGGACCTTCCCACCGACGGGTTGCGCGCCATCTTCGAAACCAATTTCTTTGGCTGGCACGAACTAACCCGCCAGGTCATCCCGGTGATGCGCGCGCAGGGGCGTGGCCGAATCGTCCAGAATTCATCCGTACTGGGACTGGTCGCGTACCCTTGGCGCGGCGCATATGTGGCGACGAAATACGCGATCGAAGGCCTGACCGACACGCTGCGACTGGAACTGCGCGACACAGAGATAAAGGTCATCCTGATCGAACCCGGCCCCATCACCTCGCGGCTGAGAGAGAACGCCATCCCGATCTTCGAACGGTTTATCGATTGGGAAAACTCCGCCCTTCGCAGCCGGTACGAAGGATCGCTGCTGAAACGGCTTTACGAATCCTCGGGACCCGACCGGTTTGAACTGCCGGCCTCGGCCGTGTCCGACAAGCTGGTCCACGCGGTCGAGGCCAAGCGCCCCCGCCCCCGCTACTACGTCACGACGCCCACATATATCGCAGGCTGGCTGCGTCGGATTTTGCCGACGCGGGTCATCGACCGCATCCTGTCGGATGTCTGAGACGAAATTACCGGTTCGCATTTTGGTCTCGCGGGTCTAGATGATAGGCCAATGTAATAAACGCGGACGGTGGACCCATGGACCTTTTGATGGTCGTATTGTTGCTGGCCATGGCGGCGGTTGTCGTCGTGCTGGTGATCGGCATTTCAAACTTCGGCAAGGCCGGGAAAAGTGCCGCGCTGAAAAGCAACAAGATGATGCAGCTGCGCATCCTGTTTCAATTCATTGCCGTGGTGCTGATCGTGCTCTACGTCTGGCTGCGCGGACAGGGAGGTCAGTAAATGGTCGTGCTTAACAAAATCTACACGCGCACAGGCGATGACGGCAAAACAGCCTTGGGCAATGGGGAGCGCGTTGCCAAGTATTCGGGTCGTGTTGCCGCCTATGGCACAGTGGATGAGCTGAACTCATTCGTCGGTGTCGCCCGAACTGAAGCTGATGGTGAGGTCGAGGCCGCACTGTCGCGCATCCAGAATGACCTGTTCGATCTGGGTGCCGACTTCTGCCGCCCCGACATGGATAAGGATGCCGAGGCCGAATATACGCCGCTGCGCATCGTCCCCTCGCAGATCGACCGGTTGGAAGCCGAAATTGACGCCATGAACGAGGCGCTGCAACCGTTGCGCAGCTTCATCCTGCCCGGTGGGTCTCGACTGGCCGCGCATCTTCATGTGTGCCGTACCGTCTCGCGCCGGGCCGAGCGTCTAGCGGTTGAGCTGACCAATATGGAACCGGTGAATGAAACGGCGGTGAAATACCTTAACCGCCTGAGCGACTGGTTCTTCGTGGCCGCACGCTGTGCCAATGAAAATGGCGCGGCCGATGTGCTGTGGATTCCGGGCGCAAACCGCTGAGACGTTGACTCTACGGCACCTTTGTTGCGCGCCGTAGCGTCAAAAAACATGAAACGCGACGTCCCAAGCCCACGAGATGACGATTTTGCCCTGTTGTCGCGTGACTTGAGACGTTATTCAGACGTCCGAGAGCATTGGTGGAGTCGCGTCGCGGCTTACCGTTATTTGTGAGGAGCAAGCGCAAAATGAAGGTACTCGTGCCTGTCAAACGCGTGATTGACTATAACGTGAAAGTTCGCGTCAAAGCGGATGGCAGCGGTGTTGATCTCGCCAATGTCAAAATGTCGATGAACCCGTTCGACGAGATCGCCGTCGAAGAGGCGATCCGCCTGAAAGAAGCGGGTAAGGCTGACGAAGTCGTTGCCGTTTCCATCGGCGTCAAGCAGGCGCAGGAAACTCTGCGTACCGCGCTGGCCATGGGTGCAGACCGCGCCATCCTGGTGGTCGCAGCCGACGACGTGCACACCGATATCGAACCGCTGGCCGTTGCCAAAATCCTGGCCAAAGTGGTCGAGGAAGAGCAGCCGGGCATCGTTCTGGCGGGCAAACAGGCGATCGACAACGACATGAACGCCACCGGTCAGATGCTGTCGGCTCTGCTGGGCTGGAGCCAAGGCACCTTCGCCTCTGAGGTGGATATCGAAGGCGACAGCGCCAAGATCACCCGCGAGGTTGACGGCGGTCTGCAGACCATCAGCGTCAAGATGCCGACCATCGTGACCGTTGACCTGCGCCTGAACGAGCCGCGCTATGCGTCGCTGCCCAACATCATGAAGGCGAAGAAAAAGCCTCTGGATGAGAAAACCGCCGCCGATTACGGCGTCGACGTCACTCCTCGTCTGGAAATCGTCAAAACCGAAGAGCCGCCGGCACGTGCCGCTGGTATCGTCGTAGGCTCGGTTGACGAGCTGGTTGCGAAACTCAAAGAAGCGGGGGCTGTGTAATGGCTGTTCTTCTTCTCGCCGAAGTCAACAATGGTGAACTGGCGCTGGACGCCACCGCCAAAGCCGTAAACGCCGCAAAGGCGCTGGGTGACATCACCGTTCTGGCCGCAGGTGGTTCTGCCGCTGCTGCTGGTGAGGCCGCTGCAAAAATCGACGGTGTTGCCAAAGTTCTGGTCGCCGAAGACGAATCGCTGGGTCACCGTCTGGCGGAATCGACGGCAGCCCTGATCGTAGGCCTGGCCGATGGCTATGAGCACATCGTCGCACCGGCGACCACCGACGCTAAGAACGTGATGCCCCGCGTTGCGGCCCTGCTGGACGCGATGGTGATCTCGGATGCATCCGGCGTGGTTGACGGTTCGACCTTCGAGCGTCCGATTTACGCAGGCAACGCGATCCAGACCGTGAAATCGAACGACGCCAAGAAAGTCGTCACCTTCCGTACCGCATCCTTTGATGCAGCAGGCGAAGGCGGTTCGGCTGCCGTCGAGACCATCTCGGTCGGCGACAACCCCGGTCTGTCGTCCTGGGTTGAAGACAAGGTTGCCGAAAGCGACCGACCTGAGCTGACCTCGGCTGGCGTTGTTGTTTCGGGTGGCCGTGGCGTCGGCTCGGAAGAGGACTTCAAGCTGATCGAGGGTCTGGCAGACAAACTGGGTGCTGCCGTTGGCGCATCGCGTGCCGCCGTTGACTCAGGCTATGCTCCGAACGACTGGCAGGTGGGTCAGACTGGTAAGGTTGTTGCCCCCGACCTGTACGTTGCCGTAGGCATCTCGGGCGCGATCCAGCACCTGGCTGGTATGAAGGACTCGAAGGTCATCGTTGCAATCAACAAAGACGAAGAAGCACCGATCTTCCAGGTTGCCGATTTCGGTTTGGTTGCCGACCTGTTCCAGGCTGTACCGGAACTGACTGAGAAACTCGGCTGATCTTTAGACCAAGATTTTTCGACGAAAAATCTGATGGGCCCGCCGGATTGGCGGGCCTTTTCTTTAGCGCAAATTCTGGATTGGTCCGACCAACGCATCGGCAATCGACCGATGCCCTGCGGGTCCGATCATAAACTCGGCCATCGGTTGTTGCAGCGTACCGAACAACATATCCTCCAACTCATCCGACTGGCCCGAAACACACACCGTTTCCCGCACAATCCGCGCGCAATAGGGTCTGACGACGTTCAGCATCTCACGCGTCAACGGCACTTCTGTTTCCTGAACTGGTCGAGAGTCTTCCGATTGCCGTATGACGCGAAGGCACAAAAGGATCACCGGTGATTGCAGGCTTTGCAGCAGGCCGCCGACCTCCCGGACCCAGTTTCGGCGCAACTCTTCCGCCACAGCTTCGAACCTCGCATCCTGATGACCCTGCAGCAGTTTCATCAGATGATGCACGAAATTGACATCAGCGAAATCAATCTCGGGATAGAGCGAGATCAGGTCATCGGTCGCGGCAAGAAACCGGTCGTTCCGCCTTGGGTGCACACGATAGAAGCGATTCGATTGCCCCAAAAGGTCCGGAGCCTGTAAGACGCATAGCTCTGCAGCGTCTAAAATGGACTGCAGGCCTTTTTCCTGACAAAGCGCGTCGACTCCGCAAAACAGACTGCCGAGATTGAGACAACGCCGGTCCAACCGGTCCTCAAGCACTGCTGCAAAGGGACGATCGACAAAACGACCGAAGGTTTCTGTCCCTCCTGCGCAAGCCATATATGGTGTATCCAAGGACCGCTTGGGCCCCCGAAACCAAAGCCGCGCACTAGAATATTGGCAAACGGCATCCTCGGGTATCCCCGAGCCTGTTTGATGATAGCTCATAACACTCACCCATTTTTCACCCGGGTGCCATCTTGCAGCCGTAAGTCTTGAGAATTCTCTAATGTGCGCATTTGAAGCAAATTGGATGCACCCGATGCTCTTGCCGCCCGCCCCAATCTACCGATACTGTCGCCCTGACCCGTGAGACAAAGGCACCAAAAAATGGATGTAAAATCAGTCGGAGTGATAGGCGCAGGACAGATGGGCAACGGTATTGCTCATGTCCTTGCCCTGGCGGATTACGATGTTCTTTTGAATGATGTCAGTCAGGATGCGCTCAATAGTGCTTTGGCAACAATCGAAGGCAATTTGGCCCGCCAGGCGTCGCGCGGCAAGATCTCGGATGAGGCAATGCAGAACGCGCTGAAGCGCATCACAACAACGCTGGAATTGCCCCGGCTTGGGCAAACCGATTTGGTGATCGAGGCTGCGACCGAGCGCGAGGCCGTCAAACAAGCCATTTTCGAAGACCTGCAACCCCATTTGCTACCGCATACGATTCTAACGTCGAACACTTCGTCGATTTCGATCACGCGGCTCGCCAGCCGCACGGACCGGCCAGAACGGTTTATGGGGTTTCATTTCATGAACCCGGTCCCTGTCATGCAACTGGTGGAATTGATCCGCGGGATTGCCACGGATGAGGACACTTTCAGTGCCTGCAAGGCGGTGGTCGACAAGCTAGGCAAAACCGCTGCCAGCGCCGAGGATTTTCCCGCCTTTATCGTAAATCGCATCCTGATGCCGATGATCAACGAGGCCGTCTATACCCTTTATGAAGGAGTCGGGAATGTACAGTCCATCGATCAATCGATGAAACTAGGTGCAAACCACCCGATGGGGCCGCTGGAACTGGCGGATTTCATTGGCCTGGATACCTGTCTGGCGATCATGAATGTACTGCATGACGGGTTGGCCGATACCAAGTATCGTCCGTGCCCCCTGTTGACGAAATATGTCGAGGCCGGGTGGTTGGGTCGCAAGACGCAACGTGGGTTTTATGATTATAGGGGTGATGCCCCAGTACCGACGCGGTAAGGGGGCCAGCCCCCTCGCCCGGAAATTATCCGGGCTCACCCCCGGGATATTTCTAGCCAGATGAAGAGGCGGATCAGTGTTTGGGCGCCTGGCGCAGGGACAATGTGTGTTTTCTGAGCCAGGCCATGAAACCGCGCGGGTCGGTTTCGAGCAGCTGCATATCTTCGTCCGAGATCGGTTCGCCGATAACGGGGGACTGCGGTTTGTTGCAGGAGCGAACGATTTCATGCAGTAACAGACCCTGACGCAGGATCGCTGATAGTTTGTTGGCGATCTGGTAGGCGCGCGAATTGCTGCCTGGGAAGAAGATTGGCACGACCTGAGCGCCGGAGCGGCGGATCATTTTGGCAGTGAAGACATTCCATTCCCGCTCAATCGCGGGACCGAACCAGTCATCGGAGGACATCACTACGCCAGAGGGAAACAGTGCGACGACGCCACCGTTTTTGAGATGCTCCATGGCTTTGCCGCGCATTTCCAGCATTTTGGCTTGTGCTTCGGGGTCATGCGGGAAGGGCACCGGGATCATGAACGACGTCGCCGCCTCGTCAAGCCCGGTTAGAACCGAGCGAGTCAAGATGCGGTAGTCGCTGCGCACACGCCCGATCAGTTCGGCGAAGATCATCCCATCGACCATGCCGTGCGGATGGTTGGCAACCACAACGACCGGCCCTTCCTTTGGAATATTTGCGATTTGCTCTGGCGGGGTGGTCAGGTCAATTCCCATAACCTCGAGCGCACCGCCCCAGAACCGTTGCCCTCGATAATACTCGTTCTTCTTTTCGAACTTGTTGACCATGCGCAAAATGGTCAGTTTGCCGGTGCACCATTCGATCGCGCGGATGGCTGTCGACGTCCACGCATCGTCAAAGGAATTTGCATAGGTCAGAGTTCTACGGTCGTAGATTTCCCCCTGATCCTCGACCCCGTTTACAACCGGGCCTGTCTTGGTCTCGTGCGTTGTTTCCGCCAATTCCTGGTCTTCCCGTTCTTGGTCCTGCGGCAGGTGCGGTCAGAACCCCTCGCCGAACTTGTCGTTCACCAGAGTTTCCAACGCATCGGCCAACGCCTCAGCATCCGGTCCGGACGTCTCGACGTCAATAGTCGTTCCACGCGACGCTGCCAACATCAAAAGGCCCATAATGCTGTCACCAGAGGCCGAAAGCCCATCTTTCGACACTTCTGCCTGAGCATCAAACCCTTCCACCACCTCAACCAGTTTGGCCGAGGCACGGGCGTGAAGGCCCTTTTCGTTCACGATCTTCAAGCTTCGGGTGGTCATGTATGGTCAATCCGGTCTTCGTCCAATGTCACATTTTGCGCATTGATATATTTTCGTCCAGCCTCCATCGCCAATCGCACGGCGTCGCCAATCGGCAAATGGCGAGATTTGGCCAGTTTGATCAGCATAGGAAGATTTGCGCCATACAGGATGCGCCGATCCTGTGGCGCACAGGCCCGCAGGCTGAGATTCGATGGGCTGCCGCCGAACAGGTCGGTCACGACAACGACGCCGTCGCCAGCATCCACGCTGTCGGCAGCGGCGCAAATTTCGGCCTGCTTTGCGTTCCGGTCATGATCGGCCTCGATCGAGATTGCGACCAGGCCGGGTTGTTGTCCGACGACATGCTGCATGGCCGCCAGGTATTCCTGGGCCAATCCACCATGTGCAACAAGTACGATCCCGATCAATCCGGCCTCACATTCAACAAGCGACGTTCCATTTCGCGGTGCCTAATTGCCACTTGCTGCCCCTCCTCCGCAAGGGCTTTTGCAACCGCCTCGGCGGTGGCGACCGATCTGTGTTGGCCCCCGGTACAACCAAAGGCAACCGACAGATGGGCCTTTCCTTCGGCGCGATAGGCCGGAAGCAGCAGTTTGAGCAAATCGACCACGCGTTCGAAAAACGGTGCATAGTTCGCGTCTGACTGAACATAGTGCGCCACATCCGGGTTTCGACCATCCTCTGCCCGCAATTCCGGCCGCCAATATGGGTTGGCCAAAAACCGGCAGTCAAACACCATATCCAGCCCGCGCGGTAGGCCGCGTTTATAGGAAAAGGACTCTATTGAAACCGCCAGATGCCTCCCGCCTTGAGGGGCAAACCAACGTTCAACCTCTTCACGCAACTGGTGTACGTTCAAGGGGCTGGTGTCGATCAGGGTGTCAGCAATCTCGCGGATGGGGGCAAGCAGTTCCTTTTCTTGCACAACACCGGTTTCAGGGCTGGCGTTTGCAGCGACAGGGTGGCGGCGGCGAGTTTCCGAAAAGCGCCGCAAAAGGATATCATCCGTACAATCCAGATAGAGCGTGGTCAGATCTACCTGCTCCATCCGGCGCAATTTCGCGGCCAGTTCGATAAAGCCAATGGTCGAGAAATCGCGATTGCGTGCATCAATTCCCAGCGCCATCGGCCGGTCGTCTTGCGAGCCATCCAGCAAGCGCAGAAGTAAACCCATCGGCAGGTTGTCGATGGCTTCGAATCCCAGATCTTCAAGCACACGAATCGCGGTCGAACGCCCGGCCCCCGAAGGACCGGTCACCAGAACGATGCGCCGTTGCGGTGTCATGTGTTGGGCCATTCCGGGTTCACCCGTCCCATTTTCAACATCTGAAAGAGTGCTGCGGCCAAATTGGGCACGCCGCCGCCCCGTAGCAAGGGAACAGTTTGCCTCAGGGCTCGAATTTCTAGCGGATCGGGTAGTCGGGCCTGTTCTGTTTGATCCATATCCACGATACAGGCGACGGGAACAGGCCCAACGTTTGTGGCGCACAGCAGGCCTACGCCTCGCGCCTCGATCAATCCGCTGATATTGGGAGCGGCCTCTGCGACAATGTTCTGGCCGTCCATGCGCAACACTACACGGTCGTCGCCCACCAGCCCGGCGCCCAAAGCCATCATTTGCAACGCAAGGCCGGATTTGCCGGACCCCGATGCGCCGATGATCACAACGCCCAGGCCATCTACGGCAACGCAACTGGCGTGGATGATGGCCTTGTCCTGATTTTCAGTATCAGAGAGGGGCGAGCCACTCATGGGTTAAACCGGCAGCCCAACCACAAATCGCGCACCCAGCGGGTCCGACGTGATGTCGGCTTCGGTCGGGCGAATATTTTCAGCCCAAATCACACCGCCATGCGCCTCGATGATCTGTTTCGAAATCGCCAGACCAAGGCCTGAATTGTTGCCGAAATGCTCGGCCGGGCGTTGCGAATAGAAGCGTTTGAAGACCTTGGTCAGCGCCTGTTCGGGAATGCCAGGGCCGGTATCTTCGACCACGATCAACACGCGGTTTTCGCGCCGCCGCACCCAAACGCGGATTGCATCGTTTTCTTCACAGAACGAAATCGCGTTGGTGATCAGGTTGACGAAAACCTGCGCCAGACGCGCCTCAAGCCCGTTGATGACAATGGGTTGGCTGGGCAGATCGGTGATATAGTCAATCCCTTTCGAGCGCGCATCCTCACCCAGATATTGCCCGATATTGCCAAGCAGCTTGAGCAGATCGAAGGGCTGCTCCTCTTCCTTGACCAGTTCAGCATCAAGGCGCGACGCGTTCGAGATATCGCTGACCAATCGGTCGAGGCGGCGCACATCGTGTTCGATCACATCCAGTAGCTTGTCGCGCTGATCCTCGCGCTTGACCATACGCAGGGTGCCAACAGCCGATTGCAGACTGGCCAGCGGGTTTTTGATTTCATGCGAGACATCGGCTGCGAACTGTTCGTTGGCATCAATGCGGTTGTAAAGCGCCGTCACCATCCCCCGCAGCGCGCGGCTGAGGCGTCCGATTTCATCTGGTCGCGCCGACAAGTCGGGGATACGAATACGTCCGGGATTAACCCCTGTTCCGCGGTCTTTTCCGGTTTCTGCCGCCGCAGCAAGATCGGCAAGTGGGTTTGCAATGGTCGAGGCCAGAACAAGGCTGAGCCCAATGGAAACCAACAGCGCCACGACGAACATTTGCAGGATCCGCTCCTGCTCGCGCCGGGCCAAAGCGTCAATCTCGCCCGCAGGTCCTGCCATGGCGACGGCACCGACCGGCACGCCTTCCAGCTGGATTGCCGAGGCCGCGACGATCACCGTCTCACCTGCGTCATCTTTGACCGCCTGAACCTGCGTCTGCCCCTCGAGGGCACCGGGAATAATGGCCTGAACCCGTTGCGCCAGGGTCGGAGCGACCCCTTGATCGTCACTGGTGAAAACCCGTGACAAGCCCGTCCAGACAGCATTGAGCGCGTCGCTGATCAACGTACTGCCTGACTGAATATCCGCATCAACGCTCAGCAGACCCGGCATTTGTGTCTCACCGCCGCGTGTCCAGCCGATCAGAGTGCCTGAGCCATCGTAAACAAAGACTTCACCGCCTTCGGGCAGGCTCAACTCGGCCAGAGTATCCTTGACGTCCAGCTCTCCGGCATATTCAGACAGGCCAAATTCGCTTTGTCGCAACTGCGCTTCGAACACGTTACTGACAAGCTGGGCGTCCCCCATCAGGTTCTGCGCGGTTTGCGCCACCTGCTCTTCCCGCGAGTCATCCAGATACAGCAATCCGGTGACCAATGTAACTAGAGCGATCAAATTGAAGGTGATGATCTTGCGTGCCAGCGGCGAGCCGCGCAGGGCAAACAGGTTGCGACGGCTGCGCGTCGCGTTCAGTTCGGCCGCGTCGGCATCCTGCGGGATGACCCAGTCATCCCCCAATACGACATCCCCGTCGCGAAGCTCATTGGCGTGTTCCGTATCGCGCACCAGACCCGACTACCTTTGCTTATTCAGTCAAAGTTATTCTTCGTTGTACCGATAACCGATGCCGTACAGCGTCTCGATTGCCGAAAACTCAGGGTCGGCGGCGCGCATCTTTTTGCGCAGACGCTTGATATGGCTGTCGATGGTGCGGTCATCCACATAGACCTGATCATCATAGGCCACATCCATCAACTGATCGCGGCTTTTGACGAAACCGGGACGTTGCGCAAGCGCTTGAAGCAGCAAGAACTCGGTCACCGTCAGCGACACATCCGATCCTTTCCAGCTAACAGCATGGCGCAGCGGGTCCATCCGCAGTTCTCCCCGCTCCATGACTTTAGCATCGCCAGTGGTTGCAGCGGTGGCATCTCCCGAGGTCGCCTCCTGCCGGCGCAGCAGCGCGCGGATACGTTCGACCAGAAGACGCTGCGAGAACGGCTTTTTGACATAGTCATCCGCGCCCATCCGCAGGCCCAGAACCTCGTCGATCTCGTCGTCTTTCGAGGTCAGAAAGATCACCGGCATCTGGGTTTTCTGCCGCAGACGCTGCAACAGGTCCATGCCATCCATGCGCGGCATCTTGATATCCAGAACTGCCATATCCGGCAGTTTCTTGTTAAATGCGTCCAACGCGGCCTGTCCGTCATTGTACGTCTCGACCTCAAAGCCTTCGGCCTCAAGCGTCATGGACACGGACGTCAGAATGTTTCTGTCGTCGTCCACCAATGCAATCTTCGACATCGGGTTAGCCCCTATTCCTGCTCACTCATGCAATATATCGTTATTAGTAAGGTATTTCTGGCGTTTTTAAGGCCGCGAATCAATCCGTATCTGCGAATCGTGCGATTGTTGTCACACAGATGCGGCAAAAAAGCCGTTAATGTTGCCGGAAAAGCGCCCTTATTTCGGTCGTGAAAAAAGTGATGGCGCTAAACTTGGACTTGGTTGCGCTAACTGCGTCAAACCCGCCTGTTCATGTCCTGAATGACCATGGTAAGACGCGCCCACCCGCCGGTTTTTCCCGGCTAATTGCCCAAATGGCGCATCCGGCCCAATCGCCCTGCGCCGCCACACGGAGAAGACACACATGACATCTGGACGGGTTAACCCGCAATTCCGCCTCGAAGATCAGGGCATCGAGGGTCTGGGCAATGTCTATTACAACTTCATGGAACCGGCGCTGATCGAAGAAGCGCTGAAGCGCGGCGAGGGTACTCTGGGCAATGGCGGGGCCTTTCTGGTCACCACCGGCAAGTTCACCGGCCGCTCGCCCAAAGACAAACACGTCGTGCGCACCGACAGCGTCGCTGACCACATCTGGTGGGAAAACAACGCCGAGATGAGCCCCGAAGGCTTTGATGCGCTTTACGAAGACATGCTGGCCCATATGAAGGGTCGTGACTATTTCGTGCAGGATCTCGTCGGGGGCGCCGACCCGACCTATTCGATCAACGTGCGCATGGTCACTGAACTGGCTTGGCACAACCTGTTCATCCGCCACCTGCTGCGCCGTCCGGATCGTGAGGACCTGGATGAGTTCACCGCAGATTTCACCGTCATCAACTGCCCAAGCTTTCAAGCCGACCCGGCAAAGCATGGCTGCCGGTCCGAGACCGTGATCGCGATGAACTTTGACCGAAAGCTGATCCTGATCGGCGGCACCGAATATGCGGGTGAGAACAAGAAATCCGTCTTCACCTTGTTGAACTACATGCTGCCGGAAAAGGGCGTGATGCCGATGCATTGCTCGGCCAACCACGCCGTTGGCAACCCGGTTGATACGGCCGTGTTCTTTGGCCTGTCGGGCACGGGCAAAACCACCCTGTCCGCTGACCCGGCCCGCACCCTGATCGGTGATGACGAGCACGGCTGGTCAGATCGCGGCACTTTCAACTTCGAAGGCGGTTGCTATGCCAAGACGATCAACCTGAACGCTGAGGCCGAGCCCGAAATCTATGCAACCACCAGCAAGTTCGGCACCGTGATCGAAAACATGGTGTTTGATCCCGAGACCAAAGAATTGGATTTCGAAGACGACTCGCTGACCGCTAACATGCGCTGCGCTTACCCGCTGGAATACATCTCGAACGCGTCCAGCAGCGCCCTGGGTGGTCACCCCAAGAACATTATCATGCTGACTTGTGATGCGTTCGGCGTGCTGCCTCCGATCGCGCGGCTAACGCCTGCGCAGGCCATGTATCACTTCTTGTCGGGCTTCACGTCCAAAGTGGCTGGGACCGAGCGTGGTATTACCGAACCGCAACCCACCTTCTCGACCTGCTTCGGTGCGCCTTTCATGCCGCGTCGTCCGGAAGAATATGGCAACCTGCTGCGGGACAAGATTGCTCAGCATGGCGCAACCTGCTGGCTGGTCAACACCGGCTGGACCGGTGGGGCCTATGGTGTGGGCAGCCGGATGCCGATCCGCGCAACCCGCGCACTGCTCACGGCCGCTCTGGACGGGTCCCTGCGTGATGCCGAGTTCCGCAAGGATGCCAATTTCGGCTTTGACGTACCCGTTTCGGTGCCCGGCGTCGCCGAGGTTCTGCTGGACCCACGCCGTACTTGGGATGATCAGGCGGCCTTCGACAAACAGGCCGAGAAATTGGTGCAGATGTTTGCCGCGAACTTTGAACAATATCTTCCATTCATAGACGAAGATATCAAAGCCGTCGCAATCGGGTGAGAAGACAGAGGGGCACTTTCGCCCCTCTTTTCGTTTGAGGAGTCTCACCGCATCGTGATCACGCATAAGTTGCAATATGCACGTTGTATTTACAATGCCGTTGCCCGAAGTGTCGGATTGAGGTATCTCACCATGTCATTAGCATGACAAAGCCCGGCGCTTGACGCGCCGGGCAAAACCAAAAAAACCTAAGGGTTGCCTGATCGCACACTCACATTTGCGAATTTGGCTGCCTAATCAAGTACTAAAGAACCAAAAAAGGGGATGAGTGTCAATATGAGACGTGCTGGAAAATTCTGAGACCGGTATGTTTCTTCCGCTTCATAAACTCGGCGGGCGACACAGGAGATAACATGACTGAGATTTCGAAACTGACAGAACTTCGCAAGCTGATGCAAAGCATGGAGCGCACATTGGGGCTGGAGCAACTCTCTCCGGTTGAGCGCGACATCTACTACGCAGCGGAAGAACTGTCGAAGAATGATCAAGAAGTCCGCACATTCGGTCTGATCGAACACACGCTGGTACAAAGCGTCTCTCGCCCAACGTTTTTCCGGGCGCTGAAATCGCTGGTACAAAAGGGATACCTGTCTCAAAGCGGCAACTCAAATCGGGGCCGATATATCGTTCATGCCCCAAGATGATGCCCCCAATGCGCGCGGCGATGGCTGACCATCGTGCGCAAATGGGCCTCTGAAACCTTCTTCGCCTCGTTGGCTTATGTCGTGGCATCATTCCTCACGTTCGAGGTTTTGATGCCGCTGCAAAACCTGTTCTTCCCAGAATATCCAAGCCGGGCCAGTCTTCTGTTTCTTCCGCATGGCGTGCGGGTTCTTTCTGCATGGTTGTTGGGATGGCGAGCCATCTTCGCGCTGCTGCCAGGTGTTTTCATTGTATTCGCCGTCATCGGCGGAGCCGACGTATTTTTACCCAGCCGACTTGCTGCAATAACTATTGCCGTTACGACGGTTCCAGCAGTGTACTATTTGCTGAAGTGGGCCGGTTGGGACCTATTCCCACGCAGCGACCGCAAACCCTGCTGGGCTTGTATCATGGGTGTAGGAGTCATCACGTCCTTCCTTGTCTCAGGCCTGACCAATATGGCTTTTGGCAGCGCCCGCGTTGAATACGTCGCCTATTTGATCGGCGATATCTCGGGTTTGTTCTTCCTTATGCTCGGGCTCTACTTTGCGTTTCGGTTTGCAGATAGGCGCGCCTAGCCAAAGACGGCACGCCGCAACAGATTTAGCCCCCCAAACAGCAACACCAGCAATGTAATCTTGCGAAAACGCGCCTGATCAATACGGGCTTGCAACCGCAGCCCAATCCACATTCCGGCAAGCGCAGGGACAACCAAGATCGCTGAAAAAGGCACCGTCTCGGCGCGCAGAATTCCTGAACCCAGATGCGCCACGACCAGCGCCACGGCGCCCAACCCATAAATAACGCCTTGCACCCGCATTTGAATGTCTTTTGGCGTGTTCATCGCCGTCAGGTAAAGCACCGTCGGCGGCCCCCAAATCCCCGAAATCCCTCCGACAAACCCAGCAACGGCACCAATCGTGGCTTCAATCCATCGAGACGGCTCCGAAAGCGTCAACTTCAGCCCAGCAACCTGAATCAGCGCAAAAAATGTCACCGGAATGCCGATCAAAAACAGAAACGTGGTCTCGGGGACAAGACTGACCAGCATCGCGCCAGCCAGGAGAAACAGAAGTCCGGTTAGCAAGAAAACGCGAAACTGGCGCACTGCATCGACAGCAGCCGGAAGCCCGCCGCGAAGAGCCTGAACGACGTTTGTTACCAATGCAGGCAGGATCAATCCGGCCAACGCCAGTTGCGGTGGTAAAAAAATGCTCATCCCCGACATCAGAACCATCGGCATGGCAAAACCGACCATACCCTTGATCCATCCCGCTGCAAAAGCCACGAGCAGCGCGAACAGAAAATCCTGTGGAGATAAAAGCGAAAACAGTGTCATCCACCCGTGATATCACTCCAGTCGGTTTCTGCATCGCAAAATCTCTTGAGTAATTATTGAACTTTTTTTTGCCTTTGCACGTATTTTTGTTGCGCTGCATGTGCAGCATGGTATGACCAATCGACCCAGAAAAGGACGTGATTCATGGCCCATGACGGACAGGATATGACCCAGATGACAGCATCCGCGATTTTGCCCGACCTACTGACACTGACACGCGCCGCCGTTCCGGCTGTGGAGGCGGTGTTTGACCGCGCGCGCAAATCAGTGCGCGAAATGGTAAGCGCCGAGGGCCGGGTATCCGGAGCGTTGATCGAAGCCAACCAGACCGCCGCCCATGGCCTTGCATGGCTGGCCACCTACAACCAGTCTCTGCAACAGATGCAACGCTGGGCCGAAGCGCTGGAGGCCGACGGCAAGTTCGGCGAGATCGAACAGTTGGTGCACCAGATCGCCTTTGGCGAATACCTACATCAGGTCGCTGGCGGCATCCCCATGAATCAGGGCGAAGTTATCCGCCTGCAAGACATGGGTCTGGGATGGGACGCGCTGTCTGGTTTCCAAATTCCTGAAGTCCAGAGCCTGATGGCGCAGGCAAACTCGCAAGCCGCTCGTAGTCGCCTTGTCGAATTGATGGAGGATCAGGCTGGTGCCACAATGTTTGGCGCCTCAGGCCTGGATGAAGAACTGGAAATGATCCGCGACCAGTTTCGACGCTACGCCGTCGAAAAGGTCGAGCCGCACGCCCATGAATGGCACTTGAAAGACGAACTGATCCCGATGGAAATCATCGAGGAATTGGCCGAGATGGGCGTCTTTGGGCTGACCATCCCCGAGGAATTCGGCGGGTTCGGCCTGTCCAAAGCCTCGATGTGCGTGGTGTCCGAGGAACTGTCTCGTGGATATATCGGCGTGGGTTCTCTAGGCACGCGGTCCGAGATCGCGGCCGAGCTGATCATCGCTGGCGGCACGGATGAGCAGAAAGCCAACTGGCTGCCGAAACTGGCCAGCGCTGAAATCCTACCTACCGCCGTCTTCACCGAGCCCAACACCGGGTCCGACCTTGGCAGCCTGCGCACCCGCGCGGTCAAGAACGCCGATGGCGATTATGAAATCACCGGCAACAAAACCTGGATCACCCATGCGGCCCGGACCCATGTTATGACCCTGCTGGCCCGCACCAACCCCGACAGCACCAACCACCGTGGTCTGTCGATGTTCCTGGCCGAGAAAACGCCCGGAACAGATGAAGACCCTTTCCCAACCCCTGGCATGACCGGCGGCGAGATCGAGGTTCTGGGCTATCGCGGCATGAAGGAATACGAACTGGGCTTTGACGGCTTCAAGGTCAAGGGCGAAAACCTGCTGGGTGGCGAAGAAGGCAAAGGCTTTAAACAGCTGATGGAGACCTTCGAATCCGCCCGTATCCAGACCGCCGCCCGTGCCATTGGCGTGGCTCAGTCAGCGCTGGATATCGCCATGCAATACGCACAAGATCGTAAGCAGTTCGGCAAATCCCTGATCAACTTCCCGCGCGTCTCTGGCAAGCTTGCGATGATGGCGGTTGAGATCATGATCGCGCGCCAGCTGACCTATTTCAGCGCGTGGGAGAAAGACCACGGCCAGCGCTGTGATCTTGAGGCGGGCATGGCCAAGCTGCTGGGCGCGCGAGTCGCTTGGGCTGCTGCGGATAACGGGCTGCAAATCCACGGCGGCAACGGCTTTGCGCTGGAATACAAGATCAGCCGCGTCCTATGTGACGCGCGGATTCTAAACATTTTTGAAGGAGCTGCCGAAATTCAGGCGCAGGTTATTGCAAGACGTCTGCTGAGCTGAAACGGCATTCCTGTTTCCCCAACTTGACCCGGCGCACGCGCCGGGTCTTTTTTCTGCCATCGGTCCTCGGCCGCCGACCGAAAATAGCCCCCTGTACCTGCCCCCGGAATGCCGTTAATCAACGACGACACTCAGCAGGGTTTTCATCGTTATGATCCGACATTTTCTGGCCCTTTTCCTGACCTTCGCGGCGGTGGCACTGGCAGCGTGCGCAACGCAGCCTCCGACCGCCAGCCAGAACGAAATAGACGAGCTAGCCAGCGCGATCCGCAGCCTGAGCCCCACCGTGGACCCAACCGAAGCTCAAACAGCTGCAACCATCTCCTATACGTATTCTCAATACCTGGCGCGCGAATGGAATGTCACTGACTCGGCGATCATCCATAACGCCAAAGTCATAAACGGCCTGCGAGAAAAGGGGTTGTGTAACGATTGGGCAGAAGCCATGACAGCTCGTCTGCGGCAGGAAAACTTCGAAACGTTGGACTTGCACTGGGCGACGTCTCCTCCAACTGCGTTTCGCATCATCCACCATTCTGCCCTGATCAGCGCCAAGGGGGCGTCCATGTACGAGGGGCTGATCCTTGATCCATGGCGCAATAGCGGTGCGCTAACCTGGGCCCCCACGCGCGAGGATACCCGGTACAACTGGCGCCCCCGCAGCGAGGTCAGGGCCGAGTTGATCAGTGGCGAGAACCCCTATTGAACCCAGCTTCCCACGGCGGCAACAGCGAGGTAGAAACCTCTCATGGTACGATTGATCCTGACATTTCCTCTGCTGGCTCTGTTTCAATGCGGCACGGATGAAACTGTCGCCAGCTATGGTGCAGCGGATCAAATCTGGACCTTAAAGGAAATCGACAGCCAACCCTTTGCCGCGAGCGCGCAGTTGCAGTTCCATGGGGATGGCAAGATCAGCGGTCACGCGCCCTGCAACAGCTATAGCGGCACCTTGAACGCCCCCTACCCGTGGTTCGAAATCCAGGACCTGAGCGCAACACGTGCGGCTTGCGCGGGACTGGAAGCTGAAGGGATGTATTTTGCCGCTCTGCTGGCGATGACCCAATCTGAGGTCTCCGGCAATGTGCTGATCCTGCGCAACGAAGACGGGCATGAGATGGTGTTCACAGCCGCCGAGTGAAGCGATCGACAAACCGGGTTCGCGCTTCGGGCACTGGCTTATGCCCTAGCGCCGGGGCCAAATGGTTCTCAAGGAAATAGCCTGTCGTGAGCAGCCCCTGCGCGATCTCCTCATCCGGCGCGGATCCCTCGCCCCGTAAACAAGGTGGAAGCGGCAATAGCCGATCCGCCCATTCGCCTGCACCTTGGGCACTGACCGCGCGCCCGGTTTTGGGCGAGACATAGACCAGCCCCTCGGTCGATCCGGTCACAGCGCAACTAGACAAATCCAGCCCAAATCCAAGCTCTTCTAGCAACGCCAATTCCCAGAGCAGATAAGCCAAAGGCCAGACCTCATCCTGCCCCAGCAAATCCATCAACTGTTCCGAATGTTTGTAAATCGCCGGATGCGGCTCACGTTCAGGCAGGCAAAAGGACAGCAATGCGACCACCGAATTCAACCCGGCCAGCGCCAGACGCCCTGAAAACGCCGCGGCCGCGCGAGATCGGAGCGGCTCGACCTGAAACGTCCCGATATGTTCTTCAAGCCGCGCCCGCCACAACACATCCAATTGCGCGCCTGGTTGCAGGATTGGCGCGATCTTGCGACTGGTCCCACCTCGCACAACGCCCGCATGCCGACCATGGGCTTGGGTAAATACCTCAATGATCGCCGCCGTCTCACCATGTCGGCGAGTGGTCAAGAGTATGCCGTGATCGCGCCAGTCCACTGTTTTGCTACCAGGCAGGAACGCAGATTGAGAAAAATCGAAAAAGGCTGAGCCCGTCGTACATTTATTATCCAAAACGTTTGTTAAAGATACTCACCATTATTCTAGTTTCGACGCGCCGCCAACGATCTTGGATCAAGCTGTTTTACCACGGTACAGACACGGTTCCGCCGCTTGCTAGAGCAATTGTACTCCACCGCTGCAATCGGCTCGACTCGCAGTCTGTCTGACTGCTTACCGTAACGAGAAGCTAAAATAGCTCGGGCTGAATCTACAGCCTGTTCCATTGTCTGCGTTCTGGCGGGAATGACATACACCACCCCCCGCTTCGCCACAAATGCGTATGTCCCCCCGTTCGGCAGCACTTTGGAGTTACCTCCTCTTTGACCTTCAAACAACGCGAATTGACCACCAGAATGAACAGGAACACTATCCAACATAGCGCCAGGAACACCGCTTTTCTTTTTCCGCGATATCCACTCTGCATTTATGTTGAAGCCAAATGGGCCCATGACGTAACCGCCGTTATCCCCCCTGCACTTTTTTGTAGTCCCGTTCTTAACAGGACAAAACACGCCACCGGCAAATGGCATTTGACCCGTTCCGAAGTGCAATATCATCCGATGCACGTCGTTTGCGCTCAACTGCTTCTGAGGCCTACTGTCACTTGCGCCCCCCAAGGGTTGTTGAGCAATCGCTATCGAAGGTAATTGCAATGCGACAATCAAATAAAGGCCTAAACCCAAAAAGCAGGTCTTCAGGAAGTTCAAATCGATCTCCTTTTTATTAGAGAAACTGCGTCAATACCAATAGATTTTTTTATCGCAGCGGCATCGCACACACCTAAGAAAATAGGATGCCGAGCCTGAGTGAAGAAGAAATCACTCATTCGGGGTCAGCACCAATCAACCAAGAAATTGTTGCTTTCCAAACACAAAAACGGCTTGGCTCCGTGGGCCTATAGCAACCCCTCTTCCCCCAGCATATGACGCCCTTGCCGATCCTCGACCTCGATTACCCAAAGGTCAGGATCAAAACTACGTTGTTTCGCGATGGCAGCATCGACATCCCTTTCGGACCCCGAGGTTAGCTCGACCCATTTCCGCTCACCGCTCAACAGATCGAAGCTGCGGTGAAAAGCTGTGGCCTGCCCGTCCAGCGTGTTCAGCTTGATCAGGACGGCCCCTGCGGTATCATCGCCATGTGCGACGACAAAAGCGGGTATTTCCTGAAACCGCAATCGGGCCAGATAGGCGTGAACCCAAAACTCTGCGGTCAGACGGGCCATGTGCGCCGTCCATCGACAAGCGCCGAGAATTTTCGTCGAACATTCTTAGCCCGTGTCATGCGTTGCCGTCTTTGAAATCCAGACCCATTTCCGAATACCGCTCGGATTCCTCCAGCCAGTTAGGCCGGACTTTCACTTGCAGAAACAGATGGATTTTGCGGTCGAGAAACTCTTCCAGTTCAGCGCGGGCAGCCTGACTGACGGCTTTAATCGTCTCGCCCCGCTTGCCCAGCACAATGCCCTTGTGACCGTCGCGCATGACGTAGATGACCTGATCAATCTTGGCCGAGCCGTCCTTGCGCTCTTCCCAACTCTCAGTCTCGACGGTCAGTTGGTATGGCAGTTCCTGATGCAGGCGCAGGGTTAGCTTTTCACGCGTCATCTCGGCTGCGATCATGCGCAGCGGCAGATCAGCAATCTGGTCTTCGGGGTAGAGCCATGGGCCTTCGGGCAGTTCGCGTGCCAGCCATTGGCGCAGGTCGTCGACACCGTGACCTTTTTCTGCGGAAATCATAAAAGTCTCGGAAAAAGAATAGCGTGCGTTCAGGTCGCTCGTCAGCGCCAGCAGTTTTTCCGAAGGCACTTTGTCTATCTTGTTGATCGCAAGCGCGACGGTACGGCTTTGACCAATTTCCTCGAGCCCTTCGAGGATACGTTCAACGCCTTCTGTGATACCGCGATGGGCCTCGATCATCAGAACGACGACATCCGCATCAGCTGCCCCGCCCCAGGCTGCGGCGACCATGGCGCGGTCAAGACGGCGGCGGGGTTTGAACAGGCCAGGCGTATCGACAAAAACCAACTGTGCGTCGCCTTCCATCGCCACGCCCCGGATGCGGGCGCGGGTTGTTTGTACCTTATGCGTCACGATCGAGACCTTGGCCCCGACCATGCGGTTCAGAAGGGTGGATTTGCCCGCGTTGGGCTCTCCGATCAGGGCGATAAATCCGGCACGTGTGGTCATGTGTATTGCGATCCTGTTTGCAAGTGCGCACCCCTATAGCAGAAAGCACCGGCGGGCCAGAGGGTTTTGTCAGGGTGAGCGTGTGTGGATCATCGCGCCTGTGTGCTTCGAATTGGCTGCGCCAATCCGACCGGGAGGGGGCCAGCCCCCTCGCCCGGATTTTATCCGGGCTCACCCCCGGGATATTTTTGGCCAGATGAAGGGGATCCGGGCAGAAACGAGTGGGACTATTTAGGTAGGCTGTCCAGCAAGGCCTTGGCCGCTGCTTGTTCCGCTTGGCGTTTGGAACCTGCGGTTGCCTGCGCTTCGGCACCGTCTTGCAGACGGGCCGCGATGGTGAAGATCGGGGCGTGATCGGGGCCGCTGCGTTTGATTTCAACGTAAGAGGGCGGCTTTTGGCCGCGTGCTTGCGCCCATTCCTGAAGTGATGTTTTTGCGTCGCGCGCGTCGGCCTCGACCTTGTGGATCCGGTCGCCCCAGAGGCGCAGGATCACGTCGCGGGCGGCCTCGAACCCGGCATCGCGGTATATGGCGGCGATCACCGCCTCCATCGCGTCGCCCAATAGGGCTTGTTTGCGGCGGCCACCGGACAGCATTTCTGACCGACCCAGTTTCAGCACCGCACCCAAATCGATCTGGCGAGCGACATCGGCGCAGGCCTCTTTTCGCACAAGCGCGTTGAAACGGGGGGCTAATTGCCCCTCTGACGCCTTCTTGTCGGCTTCCAGCAGGGCTGTTGCCATAACCAAACCCAACACGCGGTCGCCCAGAAATTCGAGCCTCTGGTTATCGGGGCGCGTCGGCGAGGACACCGAGCCATGGGTCAAAGCGCGCAGCAGCAATTCAGGGTCGGAAAATTGGTACCCCAAACGTTGCTGAAACGCTTTTATCTCGGCCGAAAGTTTCAATTCACCGCCTTGAAGAACCGATCCCCGCGCCAGGTCCAGAAGAAGAGCATCGACCGGCCAGCGGACGAGAACATGATCCGGTCGGCCCGACCGATCAAGTCCTGATAAGGGACAAATCCCACTCCGCCCGCGGATTGCGGCAGGCGGCTGTCGCTGGAGTTGTCACGGTTGTCGCCCATGAAGAAATAGTGGCCTTCAGGCACAGTGTAGATTCCGGTATTGTCCGACCCTTGGTTGCCGATATTCAGCACGTCATACGAGACTCCATTGGGCAGAGTTTCGATCATCCGCGATTTTTCGCAGCGACCGCCAAACCCGACCGGGCCATTTTCACAGCGCGGGCGCAACCCTTGCGAACCCTGAGGCTCGGCCAGTTCGGTGAACACACCATCGGGTTGTTGCGGAACCGGCGTTCCGTTTAGAATGATCTGACCCCCGCGGATCTGAATTCGGTCACCCGGCAAGCCGATCAGACGTTTGATGTAGTCGCGACCATTGACCGGGTGACGGAACACAATCACATCGCCGCGCTCGGGTTCACCGCCCCAGATACGCGTGTCTTCATCGCCCGGTAGCCAGCCGCAGATATCCTCGGCATCGATGTTGAGGCCAAAGCGGGGAATGATCAGGCTGGGACAGGAGGCGTAGGAATAGCCATACGCCATCTTGTTGACGAACAGAAAATCCCCGATCAGCAGGGTCTGTTTCATCGACCCCGATGGGATCCAGAAAGGTTGAAAGAACAGTGTGCGGAATACGCCTGCGATCAGCAAAGCGTAGACGATGGTTTTGATCGTCTCCCATACGGGATTTCCGGTTTTGACGTCCTCGGCCATACTGCTCTCCGGTCCTTGGTTTGTTGGGGTGCTACATGCGGGGCGCAGAGAGGTTAGTCAAGGCTGGCCGCTGCGTTCGTGATGGCGCGCGCTTCAATCACTACGAAAGCCTGCGCCCAAGGATGGTCGTCGGTCAGGGTGACATGGATGATCGCCTCATGGCCTTCGGGGGTCATCTCGCGCAGGCGCTCGGCGGCCCAGCCGGTGACATGCATGACCGGCTGGCCAGTGTTCAGGTTGGTGACGGCCATGTCCTTCCACGCGATGCCCATGCGCAGACCGGTGCCCAGCGCCTTGGAGCATGCCTCTTTCGCCGCCCAGCGCTTGGCATAAGTCCCAGCCGTGTCATGGCGACGTTCGGCCTTGCGCTGTTCGGTGTCGGTGAAAACGCGGTTGCGGAACCGGTCGCCGAACCGGTCGAGCGTGCCCTGAATACGCTCGATATTCGCGAGGTCTGTACCGATTCCTAGGATCATCCGTTTCGCTCCATGTTCTTTAAAAACATCGAGTAGCCTCTTTTGACACCCAGAATGAATGCATATCGGCACAAAATAATGGAGACAGTACCAACGATAGCCACTTGAACAACAAAACCCGTCAGATCGCCTTCATTCCCCGAGATTTCCGGAAAACCGAGATCTAGAACAGCGACAAGAACAATTCCGGCTATGGTTAACAGCCCGGTAAAGACCATGTTTCCAGCAAGCACCCAACTCTTCCAAGACGGCCCACATCGGTTGCCGCGTAAGCCTTTACGCGCCACATAGAAAAGTGATGCCAGAACAAGTGCCAATCCCATGGAAAAAGGGAACGAAGGTTCGGTCAAATCGAAAGTGCGTTTGATCAGATAGAGTGCGGACAACACCGAAAATACGAGCGCAGAATAGGTAATGTAATCAAGTTTCACCCTACCTTTTGCTACGGTTTTCGCCCGACACTGTTTCAAGCCCGCGCCTCATCCATCAGGCGGCGCATCTCGGCAATGGCGGGGGTGAGGCCGCGGAAGATGGCCTCTCCGATCAGGAAGTGGCCGATATTCAGCTCGCGCACCTCGGGGAAGGCGGCGATGGGTTGCACCGTGTCATAGGTCAGGCCGTGGCCCGCATGGACCTCTAGGCCCAGGGAATGCGCAAAGGTGGACATTTGGCGCAGGCTGTCCAGCTCGCGGGTGGCTATGTCTGTGTGGCCCTCGGAGACGGCGTCGCAATAAGCACCGGTGTGCAGCTCGATCACCTCAGCACCGATACGGTGCGCGGCTTCGATCTGGCGCTGGTCGGCGGCGATGAAAATGGACACACGGCAGCCCACGTCGCGCAGGGGAGCGATGAAATGGGCCAGCTTGTTTTCCTCGCGCGCGACTTCCAAACCGCCCTCTGTCGTCCGTTCCTCGCGCTTTTCGGGAACGATGCACACCGCATGCGGTTTGTGCCGCAGGGCGATCTGCTGCATCTCGGGCGTCGCAGCCATTTCAAAGTTCAGGGGCACCGACAGAACCTCCATCAGCCCGTCGATATCGGCGTCCGAGATATGGCGGCGATCTTCGCGCAGATGGGCCGTGATGCCATCAGCCCCGGCCTCTTCCGCCAGCTTGGCGGCGCGCAGAGGGTCAGGGTACGCCCCACCGCGCGCGTTGCGCACGGTTGCTACGTGGTCGATATTCACGCCCAGACGCAGGATATTGTCAGACATCGTTTGATTCCTTTGCCGAATTCTGGCCCGAGCCTAGTGGTTTTGGAACCGAAACGGCAGGCTTGGATTCAGCCAACCGCCGGATTTCGTCGAACTTGGCTTTGATCTTGGCCCGGCGGCGCTGCTGATAGGTTCGGATCAACGGCAGGCTCAGGTAGTGACACACAGCCCCGGCGACAAGACCGGGCAGAATCCCCCCAACCAGATAGGGAAAAAACACCTCATCATAAAAGATCCTTAGCCCGTACCAGTCGGCCATGCGGTCGGTGAAGATCGCCAGAAAATTGTTCTTCAGATCGCCGAGCGCACCAGCGAATTTGCCCATCAGACCGTGGGTGTCGCCTTCTTCGAATTTGGTACCCAGAATGAAGTGGCCGGTTTGCAGGCTGACAACGCCGATCGGGACATATGTCAACGGATTACCAAAGAATGTCCCACTCAGCGCAGCCAGAATATTGCCGTTGATCAACCGCGCCAGAAGCGCAGCAACCACAAAGTGCAGGCTATAAAAGGGCGTGAAGGCAGCAAACACCCCTGCCCCGATCCCACGTGCGATACGTTCCGGGGAATCGGGCAACCGGCGTACACGGTGTTTGACATAGTGAAAGGCTCGGGTCCATCCGCCACGGGGGTAGACGAATTCAGATGCGATCTGGACAGGCGAGCGTCGATCTCGGCGCTTGAATACCACTCCTGATCACCCCTTCTCAGCCAGCCGCCACGGCGGTCTTGGACCTGTCCCTGAACCGTTCCACCGCCGCTACGTCGCTTTCGGCTTCAAGCATCAGCATCAGCGAATGCAGCTGTTCGAGATCACGCAGTTCGACACTGATCAACAATCGGTAAAAATCCGGTTTGCGATCAACGAATTCCAAGTTTGAGATATTGGCCTTTTTCTCGCCAATCAATGTGCAAATACGCCCCAGTACGCCCGCATCATTCCCGATCGTCAACTCCAGCGTTGCACCGTAGACCGCCGGATGGGTTCCGGTATGCCAATGCAGGTCAACCCACCGCTCGGGCTCGCCCTCGAACTCGGTCAGACGATTACAGTCGATGGCGTGAACCACCACGCCTTTGCCGCGATAGGTAATGCCGACGATGCGTTCACCAGGTAGAGGCTGACAGCACGGCGCGCGGTCAAATTTCTGCCCCGGCTCAAGCCCGATTACGGCACGGCGCAACGGGATGGCGTCGCCTTCATCCTGCGTCAGTTCCGGGTAAACGGCGCTGACCACATCATGGGCGGTCAGTTCGGCACTGCCTAGCCGGGCCAACAGTTCGTCTCGATCCTTCAGGCGCAAGTGTTTAGCGGCCGTCTCCAGCGCCTTGTCTGTGGCCTTGCGCCCCACATGTTCGAAGCCCGAGCGCGCCAGTTCTTTGCCCAGTTTGATAAAGCGCTCGCGATCCACCTCTCGCAGAGCGCGCCGGATGGCGGTGCGGGCCTTGCCGGTGACAGCAATCTCAAGCCAAGTGACCTGCGGGGTCTGACCGTCCGCGGTGATGACATCAACCGATTGGCCGTTCTTGATCCGGGTCCATAGCGGAACCCTGATACCATCTACCTTGGCGCCAACGCAGGCATGACCGATCCGTGTGTGGATCGCATAAGCGAAATCTATTGGTGTCGCCCCACGCGGCAGTTTCACCACATCGCCCTTGGGTGTGAAGCAGAACACCTGGTCCGAATACATCTCAAGCTTAACTGCTTCGAGGAAATCCTCGTGGTCATCCTCACTATCAAACTGCTCGGTCAGGTTCGCGATCCACTTGGCTGGATCGACTGCAAACGGGTTTTCCGACCGCACCCCATCCCGATAAGACCAATGCGCCGCCACACCCGTCTCAGCCACGTCGTGCATCTGACGGGTACGGATTTGCACCTCGACGCGCTTACCGTCGCGCCCCGACACTGTGGTGTGAATCGAGCGGTAGCCGTTGGATTTTGGCTGGCTGATATAGTCCTTGAACCGCCCCGGCACCGCACGCCAGCGTTGGTGGATTGCGCCCAACGTCCGGTAACAATCTTCTTCCGTCTGGGTGATGATGCGGAACCCGTATATGTCGGACAGGCGCGAGAACCCCTGATCCTTTTCCTGCATCTTGCGCCAGATCGAATAGGGTTTCTTTGCGCGGCCAAAGACCTCGGCTTCGATCCCGGCTTTTTCCAGCTCGAACCGCATGTCGCCCGTGATCCGGTGGATCACATCGCCGGTTTCACGTTGCAGAGTGATGAACCGCCGGATGATCGACTGGCGGCCTTCGGGATTCAGCACGCGGAAGGCCAGGTCCTCCAGCTCTTCGCGCATCCATTGCATCCCCATCCGGCCGGCAAGCGGCGCGTAGATGTCCATTGTCTCGCGCGCCTTGACGATCTGCTTTTCCGGGCGCATCGCCTTGATCGTGCGCATATTGTGCAGACGGTCGGCCAGCTTGACCAGAATGACCCGCAAATCCTTGGACATGGCCATGAACAGTTTACGGAAATTCTCGGCCTGTTTGGTTTCGCGGCTGGACAGCTGCAGGTTGGTCAGCTTGGTGACCCCATCGACCAGCTTGGCCACTTCATCGCCAAACAGCTCGGACACCTTGCTGTAATTGGCTTTTGTGTCCTCGATCGTGTCATGCAGCAGCGCGGTAATGATCGTGGCATCATCCAGACGCTGTTCGGTCAGGATGGCGGCAACGGCAACGGGATGAGTGAAATAGGGCTCGCCCGAGTGGCGAAACTGACCTTCGTGCATCTGTTTCCCAAACTCATAAGCTCGGGTTATGCGGTCAGCATTTGTCTTGGGGTTGTAGTTGCGGACCAGCGCAATCAGGTCTTCAGCAGAAATCATCCGGTCCGCACCTTCGTCTTTGGGGATTACCCCTGGCCTTGAGCCTCCATCAGAGCGCGCAGCAGCTTCTCTTCGGACATGTCGTCATCGGCGGGCTTGTCGGATTCCGCACCCATCAGCAGAGCCATCTGATCCTCTTCAGGCTCGTCAACCTCGATCTGGGTCTGGTTGGCCTCGATCAGGCGCTCGCGCAGCTCATCAGCGCTTTGGGTTTCATCGGCGATTTCGCGCAGCGACACGACCGGGTTCTTGTCGTTGTCGCGGTCCACGGTGATCGCGGCACCGGCCGAAATCTCACGCGCACGATGGGCGGCAAGCATCACCAGCTCAAACCGGTTTTGTACCTTGTCTACGCAATCTTCTACCGTCACGCGGGCCATGGGGCGCTCTCCGTTTCTGAATCCATGTCAGGAAGACGTTTATCTAAGGGCGAATCCCCGCCTTGACAAGCAAGAAATGCTGCAAATGCACCCTTCACAAAGGGGTGACAGAGGCAATTTCATTGGCAGGTAGCTGCGCCAGCATTTCCCGAACGCTCTGACCCAAGACTGGATGCTCCCAATCCGGGGCGATATCGGCCATCGGAACCAGCACAAATGCGCGATCCTGAAGCCGCGGATGCGGCAGAATCAACTGGTCCGGTGCGCGTTGCATCTGGTCATCTTGCGGCAGTGTCCTCCAGCGTTCGTACTCCGTCCGGTCGGGCAATACGCCGTCACCAAAACACACCAGATCCAAATCCAGCGTCCGCATCCCCCAGCGCTGAATCCGCTCGCGCCCGTATTCCTTCTCCACCTCATGCAGCAGATGCAGCAATTCGGACGGCGTCTTTTCTGTCTCAATCAAAGCTGCGGCATTAACATAGTCTGGCCCCGCGCCGGCTGGGAAACACGGTGTCTCAAAAAAGCGGCTGACCGCGCGAATCACCACCCCCTGACGCTTTAGTGCGTCAAGAGCCTTCTCAAGTGTCACCTTGGGCCCATCACCTCTCAAATTGAGATTTGCGCCCAGTGCGATCACCGATTCTGACGTAATCTTGCGCATTCTACTCCCTATATTCGGTGAATTGCATACTTGCGATACACATTAAAAACACTAATTATAGGCGTATCAGCGCGCCGCCTATTTCCTAAGCTCACTCACGTAACACCCGGCGTTCTGGTAGATACCGGAAGGACCTATTTATGTTTTATAAAGACGAACGGCTAGCGCTGTTCATCGACGGCTCGAATCTTTATGCGGCCGCAAAAGCACTGGGGTTTGACATCGACTACAAATTGCTGCGCCAAGAATTCATGCGTCGCGGCAAGATGCTTCGTGCTTTCTACTACACAGCGCTACTGGAAAATGACGAGTATTCCCCGATCCGACCCCTGGTGGACTGGCTGCATTACAACGGCTTCACCATGGTGACGAAACCCGCCAAGGAATACACCGACAGCATGGGGCGTCGGAAAGTCAAAGGGAACATGGATATCGAACTGACCGTCGATGCCATGGAACTGGCACCGCGCGTTGATCATATCGTGCTGTTTTCGGGCGATGGGGATTTCCGCCCGCTGATTGCCAGCCTGCAACGTCAGGGCGTGCGCGTTTCGGTCGTCTCGACCATCCGCAGCCAGCCGCCGATGATCTCGGACGAGCTCCGCCGCCAAGCCGACAACTTCATCGAGCTGGAGGATTTGCGCGACGTAATCGGCCGCCCTCCGCGTGACGTCCCGATGGAGCCGCGCAGCGTCGCGGCAAGTGGGCAGTAACACCGCCCCCGTCAGTTCGGCTTAAAAATCGACGCGGTCGGGGCAAATGCCCTGACCGCGTTGCTTAAACTAGGAACAGGTGCTGAAACATCTGATTGCTAACACTGATTCATGTCAGTTGAATGACACAGTCCTGTCTGGACCATGGCGAGGAAAAGACCTACCTGTGGCCGTAAGGAGTATGTGACATGAACAAGCCCCCTCTGACCTTGTACCTTGCCGCGCCGCGCGGGTTTTGCGCCGGCGTGGACCGGGCGATCAAAATCGTTGAGATGGCGCTGCAAAAATGGGGCGCGCCGGTTTATGTGCGCCACGAGATCGTGCACAACAAGTTCGTGGTCGACGGTTTACGCGAAAAAGGCGCGGTGTTTGTCGAGGAACTGGACGAATGCCCCGATGATCGCCCGGTGATTTTCTCGGCCCATGGCGTGCCAAAATCCGTCCCGGCCGCAGCCGCACAGCGCGAAATGATCTATGTCGACGCCACCTGCCCGCTGGTCTCCAAGGTCCATGTCGAGGCGCAGCGCCATGCTGAGGCCGGGTTGCAGATGATCATGATCGGCCACAAGGGCCATCCCGAAACCGTCGGCACGATGGGGCAACTGCCCGAGGGCGAAGTTCTGCTAGTCGAAACGGTCGAGGATGTGGCCACCGTTCAGGTGCGCAACCCCGAAAAGTTGGCCTTTGTCACTCAGACCACCCTGTCAGTCGATGACACCAAGGATATCATTGCTGCGCTTGAGGCACGGTTTCCCGCCATCGTCGGCCCGCATAAAGAAGATATTTGCTACGCCACCACTAACCGGCAAGAGGCCGTCAAAGCCGTCGCCCCCAGATCCGACGCCCTGTTGGTTGTGGGCGCGCCGAACTCGTCAAACTCGCGTCGTTTGGTCGAGGTCGCCGCGCGTGCTGGGTGCGACTATGCCCAACTGGTGCAACGGTCCACCGATATCGACTGGCGGGCGCTGAAAGGGGTTTCCTCGGTTGCCATCACCGCCGGTGCTTCGGCCCCAGAAGTTCTGGTCAACGAGGTGATCGACGCATTTCGCGACCATTACGACGTGACGGTCGAGATGGTCGAAACCGCTGTTGAGAACGTCGAGTTCAAAGTCCCGCGCGTGTTGCGCGAACCGGCATGAGCGGCATACCAAGAGCCCCGTTATTTCTGGGGCTGGCCGGGCTGATCCCCTTTGTCTGGGGCGCACTGACCTACCTGAATGACGATCTGCACGCTTGGGGTACTCAGGCGCTTGGGGCTCGTTTTGTGGGGCCTTATGTGCAGTTGTTCTACGGCTCTGTCATCCTCAGCTTTATGTCCGGCGTGCTGTGGGGTTTTTCGACCAAGACATCTGGTAGCAAGGCGGCGACCTGCTATCTGCTCTCGGTTCTGCCGGCACTTTGGGCCTTTGCGAAAACGGGCGGCGGGCCGGTCGCTGCAGGCACCAACCTGATGTGGGGTTTTGCCGGGTTGCTTTTGCTGGACGCTGTGTTCTCATACTGGCGATTGACGCCGGTTTGGTGGATGCGTCTGCGCATGATGCTGACGGCCGTTGTTCTGGCCTGCTTAGCCGTTGGAGTGTACCTGTGACCGACAAGAGAACGATTGACGCCTACACTGCCCGCGTGGCCGAATATCTGAGCATCCCCCTGCCCCCCGAACAGATCGAAGCCCGCATGGCCTTTGCCGAAGCGGTTGCGGAAGGCGGTTATGTGCTGGATCTCGGTTCCGGCCCCGGATCGGACAGCGCCTTTCTACAACGCGAAGGGCTGCGTGTCCGTGCCCTTGATGCCACGCCCGCCTTTGTCGAACATGCGCAGCAGAACGGGATTGACGCGCGTCTGGGCACGTTTGACGACGTGACGGAAGAGGCTGAATATGACGGCATCTATGCCAGCTTTTCCCTGCTGCACGCCCCGCGCGCGGAATTTGCGCGTCATCTGTCCGCCATCCACAAAGCGCTGAAACCCGAGGGTGTTTTTTTTCTGGGCCTGAAACTGGGCACGGGTGAACATCGCGACGATCTGGATCGCTACTACACCTATTTTTCACAAACTGAAATCGAGGAGGCTATGACAAAGTCCGGGTTCACCATCGACCGGATCACGACGGGCGTGGGTGCCGGCCTTGCGGGTTCATATGACGGTTTCATTCTGGTGCTGGCCCATGCCTAAGCTGTTCGCCTATACGGACGGCGCATGTTCCGGCAATCCGGGCCCCGGCGGCTGGGGGGTTCTGCTGCGCGCGATGGATGGCGACAATGTCCTGAAAGAACGGGAACTCAGCGGCGGCGAGGCCGAAACCACAAACAACCGGATGGAACTGCTGGCTGCGATCAGCGCGCTAGAAACATTGGAGCGGGCCTCGAAGATCACCGTTGTGACTGACAGCGCCTACGTGAAAAACGGCGTCACGGGGTGGATTTTCGGGTGGAAGCGGAACGGTTGGAAGACCTCGAACAAGAAGCCTGTTAAGAATGTAGATTTGTGGCAGCGGCTGGATGAGGCACAAACCCGCCATGACGTGACCTGGGAATGGGTCAAAGGTCACGCGGGCCATCCTGAAAACGAAAAAGCCGACGAGTTGGCCCGGACGGGCATGGCCCCGTTCAAGCCCAAGAAAGCAAAGGCCTAAGTGGCGCGCCAAAAGGAATACACCTGCCATGAAACCACAGCTCTGCTTTGCAGTCAGTTTCGCCCTTATGGCTGGGTGTACCCCATCCTACGACGCCCTGCGGTTTGAGGCACAGAGCGACCGGATTTTCGCCTCGGGCACGATCGACCACACGTCCTTGCATGCCTTTCAGGAGGTCATCCGCAGCAATCCGCAGGCTAAAACCCTTGTCCTGCAATATATTGAAGGCTCCGTGGACGATGACGCAAATGTCGTCTTCTCGCGTGTCGTGCGGGAACTGGGGTTTGACACGATTGTTCCGTCGGACGGCATGGTGGCGTCGGGCGGCACGGACCTGTTTCTGGCAGGCAGCCGCCGCGTTCTGGAACCTGATGCCTGCGTTGGCGTGCACAGCTGGGGCGGCTGGAACATCGTGGCCACCGAAATCCCCAAAGACGACCCAGAGCATGACCGGTACCTGGACTACTATGCCGATATCGGTGTTGACCCGGCCTTCTACTGGTACACGCTTAACGCGGCCTCGGCCGAGGACATGCACTGGATGAGCGCGACCGAAGTTGAACGGTTCGCCCTCACGACCCGTAATGTGCCGCAACTTGGATCATCCGCAACCTGCGACGCGCGATGACCTCAGCGTGACAGCAACCTGGCTCCGATCTCTTTGACGAATTTCGCAGCCACCATGGCCGTCATCCCATACGGGTCACGATGAGGATTCAATTCGACGATGTCAGCGCCGACCAACTGCCCCTTGAAACGGTGGATCAGGTTGATCACCTCGCGGGTGCTTAACCCACCGGGTTCATGATGCGACACGCCAGGCGCAAAGGCGGGGTCCAACGCATCCAGATCCAGCGAGAGGTAAACAGGGCCATCAAAGCTGATTTCAAGATCGGGGCGCCAGCTTTGCATGTCGATCACTTCGACTCCGAACTTGTCGGCCTGTTCCTGCTGGTGCTTGTTCATGGTACGGATGCCAACCTGCACCAGACGGTTGATTGCGCAGGTTTCCATTACCCGCGCGAAAGGGCAGCCATGGCCCAGCGGACCGACCTGCTGACTGTCATACAAGTCTGGATGCGAGTCGATATGAAGGATGTTCAACCCCTCATACCGTTCCGAATGCGCCTTGATCAGCGGATAGGCAACCGAATGGTCCCCTCCCAGAGATAACAGTCGCGCACCGCTTGAAATCCGCGCAGCAGCACCAGCTTCGATCCGGTCGATAGGTTCCTGTCCGATCATCTCGAACACATCCAGGTCGCCTGTATCCTTGAAGCGGTCGGTCGCGCCGAGATCTGTGCCATCCTCTGCGGTCAGGTTAGCGGCTCCGGAATGCAGAGCCTCGCGAATACGACCAGGGGCAAAGGCGGGCCCTTGCAGAAACGAGGAATGAAGATCCAGAGGCACCCCCATAAGTGCGACGTCACCTGGGTTCAGATCCTGTGGCATGGAACACCTTTAAGATAAATTCTGCGGCGATCTGGCCGAATTGATTCCGAAAGGTCAAGAGGTCAACGGCGCAGGTATGTCTGCCAGATCCAGATCACCAACAACGCACCCAAAACCGCACCGACAAAGCCCGACAGCCAGCCCGCTACGGCGATCAATGCACGTAGAAGGAACCCGCCGACCAGCGCGCCAACGATGCCGATCAACATGGTTGTGGGAATATCGGCCTCGATCCGCATCAGTCGTGTCGCCAGAAACCCGGCGGCGGCTCCGATGATGACAAGGGCGATGACGGGCACGTTATTTCCTCCAATGAGTGGGCACGATGATCAGCGCCCCGATGGATGACAGGACCGCGTCCAGTCCGGGCGGGCCGAAGCTGATGCCAAACATGATGCGCACAAAGTAGAACAGGAACGCGCCGCCCACGCAAATGATGATCGAGGGCAGGTATCCATTGTGGGTAAATCCGGTTTTTTCAGCCAGATACCCCACGATCCCGGCAATCACGACGGTGCCCATCAATATCATGAACATCTGGTTTACTCCGAACTGAGCCGCGTTCCGGTCGAAACAGGCCACCCCCGCAAAAATGTTTCAACATCCTGCGCCCCTTTCCCTGCCCGTTGCAGCCGCAAAAGGTCAACCGCGCCGTCGCCACAGGCCACGCGGAGTGTGTCATTCAGTACCTCTCCCGGAGCGCCCTGCCCAGCGGCCAGCCGAGAGGACAAAAGCTTGACCCGCTCGCCTTCGATCTCGGTCCAGGCGCCGGGGAACGGGGACAGGCCCCGGATTTGCCGATCAACCTCGGCGGCAGGACGCGCCCAGTCGACGCGCGCCTCGGATTTGTCGATCTTCGCAGCATAGGTCACGCCATCTTCAGGCTGAACCTCAGGGGTCAGGTTCGGCAGCTCCTCCAACGCTTCAACCACCATAGCAGCGCCCATTTCTGACAATCGATCATGAAGCTGCGCTGTGGTTTCCAGCGGCCCAATATCCGTAGCCCGACGCAACAGGACCGGGCCGGTATCCAGCCCGGCCTCCATCTGCATGATGCAGATACCCGTCTGAGCGTCGCCCGCCATGATCGCACGCTGAAGCGGAGCAGCCCCGCGCCAGCGCGGTAACAGGCTGGCGTGAATGTTCAAACAGCCATGTTTAGGCGCGTCCAAAATGGGCTGCGGCAACAGCAGGCCATAGGCGACAACGACTGCGACGTCTGCGTTCAAAGCCGCAAACGCCGCTTGTTCGTCGGGCGATTTCAGCGAGACCGGATGACGAACGTCGAACCCCAATACCTCTGCCCGTGCGTGAACCGGGGTGGGACGGTTCTTTTTGCCACGCCCTGCTGGGCGGGGCGGCTGGCAATAGACGGCGGCGATCTCATGTCCGGCGGCAACCAGAGCATCCAACACCGGTACCGAGAAGTCGGGCGTTCCCATGAAGATGATACGCATGAGGGGCCTCCGGACGTTGGGGATGCTGGGCTGAAGCCCGATTACACGAGTTTCTTGGCTTTGCGCAGCAGCATGTCACGTTTGACTTTACTGAGCCGGTCGAAATACATCCGACCGTTCAGGTGGTCGATCTGATGTTGTACGCTGGTGGCTTCGATCCCCACAAAGTCACGACGATCAATCATGCCCTGTTCGTTCAAGAACTTCACCGTCACCGCACGCGGACGTTTCACCTTGGCCGAGACGCCGGGCAGGTTCGGGCTGGCCTCATCATGTTCACGTAGCTCAATCGAACTGTGCAGGATTTCGGGGTTCGCCAGACGAACGGCCCTGCCCCGCTCAGTCGAGCCATCCACCACGGCCAGCCGCAACATCACCCCGATCTGAGGCGCGGCGAGGCCGACGCCGGGCATCGCCTCCATCGTGTCGATCATGTCGTTCCAGATGGCGCGAATTTCATCGGTGACCTCTGCCACGTCTTCCGCCTTGGTGCGCAGACGTTTGTCAGGCCACGGCAGACAAGCGCGGACCGTCATGCGCGGGCCATTTCACGTTTCAACTTTTGCATTTTGCGCGTGATCATCTGGCGTTTGAGCGGTTTGAGATAGTCGATGAACAGCTTACCGTTCAGATGGTCGATCTCATGTTGCACACAGGTGGCCCAAAGGCCGTCGAAGGTTTCCTGCTGCGCGTTGCCGTCGCGGTCGATCCAGGCCACATCCACGACTTTGGGACGGGTGACCTCGGCATATTGCTCGGGGATCGACAGGCAACCTTCCTCGTACACATTCGTTTCGTCGGACGACTCGATGATCTCGGGGTTGAACATGATCAAGGGGCGCGGGGCCTCGCCCTCCTCCTTGACGCAATCCAGCACGATCAACCGATCCAGCACTCCGATCTGCGGCGCGGCCAACCCGACGCCGGGCGCGTCATACATCGTCTCCAGCATGTCGTCGGCCAGCTTGCGCAGCTCATCCGTCAGATCGGCCACGGGGGCACAGACCTTTTTCAGGCGGGGGTCGGGATGGATCAGAATAGTGCGTTTCATGAAGTTGATTTAGGCCATCGTGCGATCCGCCGCAACGCCCCCCTTGCACCTGCCGCGATTGTAACTAGCTTTCGTCGCGACAGATGGAGATGACATGACGTTCAACGACCTCACCGACCGCCGGGGCACCAACAGTTCAAAATGGGACAAGATGGAGCGCCTCTATGGCATTTCGCCAGATGACGGGCTGGCCATGTGGACTGCGGATTCTGATTATCGCACAGCGCCTTGCGTGATTGATGCCGTGCAACAGGCCGTCGATCACGGTGTGTTCGGCTATTCCTGGATGCATCCGGACTATCTGGCTTCGGTCCAGTGGTGGATGGTAAATCGCCACGGGTGGGAGATTGACACAGATTGGGTCCTGACGTCGCAGGGGTTGGGCAACGCGATCGCCCTGTGTCTGGATGTCTGGTCTCAGCCGGGCGACGGGATTGTGATCTTCTCCCCTGTTTACCATGAGTTCGCGCACAAAGTGAACAAATCCGGCCGCCGCGTGGTCGAATGCCCATTGGTGCGTGATGGTGAAACCTATGCCGTTGACCTCGAGGATGCGCAATCGCGACTGGACGGGTCGGAAAAGATGCTGCTGTGGTGCTCACCGCAGAACCCCTCGGGCCGGGTCTGGACACCGGACGAGCTGCGCGCGGTCGCGGCGTTTGCCGAACGGAACGGGCTGATCCTGGTGTCGGATGAGATCCATCATGATCTGGTCTATCCCGGCAGCACCTTTGTGCCGATGGATGTTGCAGCACCTGATGCGCGCCCTTGGACGGTGACCCTGACGGCGGCTTCCAAGACCTTCAACATCGCCGGTCAACGCACCGGGAATATGATCATTCCCGATACTAAGCTGCGCGCGGACATGCGCCACCGCATTCAGGCGCTGGACTATGACCCCAGCGCGCTAGGTGTGGCGATGATCACCGCCGCCTACACGCCCGAGGGCGCCGCATGGGTCGACCAGCAGGTCGCGCATCTGGACGGAAACCGCAAACTGTTCGACGCGACGATTGCTGAAATCCCCGGCCTTTGGTCAATGCCGTTGCAATCCACTTATCTGGCCTGGGTCGATTTTTCGGGCACAGGCATGGACCATGCCGAGTTCACCCGACGTCTGCGAGAAGATGCCAAAATCGCCACCTCACCCGGCCCCGGCTTCGGAGCAGGCGGAGAAACCTTCGAGCGTTTCAACCTTGCTACTCAGCGCAGCCGTGTCGAGGACGCATGCGCCCGGCTGAAGCGTGCTTTTGCAGATTTGCAGTGATCGGAAGGCCCGGCGGTCTGTCCGTCGGGCATCCCGTTAGTCCTTATGGCCTAGCAGCGCGATGGGCGCATCCGGCGCACGGTAGAAATCCAAAGGAGCCTTATCCGAGGCGGCAGTGCTACGCTTGAACTCATACCGCATCTCACCCGCCTCATCTTCGTCAGCGATGATCAGGCATTGGTACAGATGGTTCGCACCGTCATAGATATCGACCAACCCGCGCAATTTCGGCGTCGTTGCGGCCTCAACCGTGAAGCCGTCTTTCCACAATCTCAGAATTTTATATGTATTGTCGCCGATTTCGACACGAAGGCGGCTGGTCTTTTTCAACCCCGCGATTCGCGCCGCATCCAATTCGGCGCTTATTTCCTTAGAAACATAGGTCGTCATAACAATTTTCCCCCGCAGTACATACTATTGTGAGCAACTCTTCGTAAAAATCCAATGAAGCTGAGAACCTGAAACAAACCGATTTCAATCTGTTGCGCGGAAATCCCGGATCGACCTGTGCAATGACGCAGGCAAGATGCGCGCGCCCTCGCATGGAACCGACCCGAGCGACACCCTATGTTTGCCGAAATCGGATTTCGGAGGGACAAAGATGGGCCTGTTGGTCGATGGCAAATGGCACGACACTTGGTATGACACCAAATCCACCGGCGGCGCGTTCAAACGCAGCGCTGCGCAGTTCCGCAACTGGCTGACCGCCGATGGCAGCGCGGGCCCCTCGGGCAAGGGCGGGTTTAAGGCGGAAGCTGGACGCTATCACCTCTATGTCAGCCACGCCTGCCCCTGGGCACATCGCACCCTGATCTTCCGGGAACTCAAGGGGCTAAGCAATCTGATCTCTGTCTCGGTCGTGCACCCGGATATGCTGGACAAGGGCTGGAACTTTCAGCCAGACGACAAAGGCGCAACCGGGGATGATCTGTACGGGCTGGACTATGCCCATCAAATCTATACCAAGGCGGACCCGTCCTATTCCGGCCGTGTCACAGTGCCGATCCTTTGGGACAAAGAACAGGAAACGATCGTCTCGAACGAAAGTTCAGAGATCATCCGTATGTTCAATTCGGCCTTTGATGGCATAACGGGCAATAGCGACGATTACTGGCCCGAGACGATGCGCGATGACATCGAAGCGGTCAACGCCCGGATCTATTCCGACGTGAACAATGGCGTCTACAAATCCGGCTTCGCCACCAGCCAGGCCGCCTATGACAGCGCTGTTGGGCCGCTATTCGATACGCTGGATTGGCTCGAAGATCGCCTGTCCCAAAACCGCTACCTGATGGGGGATCGCATCACCGAGGCCGATTGGCGCTTGTTCACGACCCTGATCCGGTTCGATCCGGTTTATCACCTGCATTTCAAATGCAACCGGCGGCGACTGATCGACTATCCGAACCTGTGGGCCTACACGCGCGAGCTGTATCAATGGCCGGGCGTCGCGCCCACTGTGAACATGGAGCACATCGTGCGCCACTACCACTACAGCCATGAAAGCATCAATCCGCACCGCATCATCCCGACCAATCCAGTGCTGGATTACGCAGAACCGCATGGGCGCGGTCAGCGACCCGCCGCGTAGTGTTCGACCATCGCCGCCAGATCCTCTGGCGGCGTTCCGCTTTGCACATAGGCGCACGCATTGGGGCTGTGGGCAAAGATGGACCCGTCCGAGAAAAAGGTGGTGTTCGTGACGAAGATCACCCGCGCCTCAGGGCGGCGATAGCTGGCGAAATCAGCCACGGCCAGCGCGCTGCCTGCCTCCAGCACCAAATCCAGCACGATAATGTCAAACGCGACCCCGTAAAGCGCGAGGATCGCTGCCTCTTGCCCGGCGACAAGCGTGACCTCAGCGCCTTGACGTTCAAGGTGCCGCTTCCAGACCCGACCTAGGTCGGGATTACTCTCAACAATCAAAACATTCATAAGTAACAACCTCGGCACATGAAGTGGTGAACGGTGCCGACCCCTGAGTTTGTGATCACGCCAATTCCTTAACAAAGGGTTAACGCTGTTTTCCGGTTGCCGCCGAGGCACGGATTCGCTTGTGCAAATGGCGAAAATCCGCTTGAAACGGGCCGCAATGCGCGATTCCGGCGAGAACCTAATGACAAGCTCTGACAAAAACTTGAACCCGCGCGCCCGTCGCGACCATGGCGGAGGACTGGATGATGCTATCCAAGCTTATGGCGGATCGCGGCAAGACTGGCTGGACTTGTCGACCGGAATCAACCCGCAGCCCTACCCGGTGTCTGACCTGAGTGCCGAGGATTGGACCGCCCTGCCCGACCACGGCGCGTTCGAGCAACTGACCAACGCGGCCCGCCAATTCTGGTCCGTGCCTGATAACGCCGCGATTTTGCCTGCGCCCGGCGCCTCGGCTTTGATCGCCCGCATTCCGGCCTTGGCGCCGCAGGGGCGGGTTCAGATCACAACCCCCACCTATAACGAGCACGCCGCCGCCTTTTCCGCGCAAGGCTGGAGCGTTCAGCCCGAAGGTCCAACCGACGCGCGTGTGATCGTTCACCCCAACAATCCCGATGGTCGCTATTGGACCGAGGCCGACGCCAACGCGCCGCTGACCATCATTGACGAGAGTTTCTGCGATGTCGCCCCCGAAGCGTCGCTGATCCATCTGGCCGAGCGGCCCGGCGTGATCGTGCTGAAAAGCTTTGGCAAGTTCTGGGGGTTGGCCGGGCTGCGCCTTGGCTTTGCCATCGGCGACCCAAAGCTGATCGCACGGCTGAACGATCTGACTGGCCCATGGGCGGTCTCGGGTCCTGCTTTGCGAGTTGGCGCGCGGGCTTTGCAGGACACGGGCTGGGCCGCAGCCACCCGACGGTATCTTCAGCAAGGCGCGGACCGGCTGGATACCCTCGTGACGGGTCAGGGTGCCTGTTTGGTCGGGGGTACACCGCTCTTTCGCCTTTACTCCGTCGAAGACGCCGCCGAGTGGCAGGACCGTCTGGCCCACGCTCATATCTGGAGCCGCATCTTCCCCTATTCGACAACTTACCTGCGTCTGGGCTTGCCACCAGCAGACGGCTGGGCCCGGCTTGAGGCAGCATTGTGAGCACCGCCTTCCTTCTGGTCTGCGCCCTCTGTCTGGATGCGGCCCTGGGCGAGCCCGACTGGCTGTGGTCGCGGGTGAAACACCCCGCCGTCGTGATCGGCAACCTTATTGGCTGGCTTGACAAACGCCTCAACCACGGTGCGCAACGGCGTCTGAAAGGTGTCGCGGTTGTCGCCTTGTTGGTGTGCGGCGTATTGATTATTGGGCGCGCGCTGACCCTTCTGGGACCAGTAGTCGAAATAATCGCCTGCGCCATTCTGCTGGCTCAGAAGTCACTGGTCAGCCATGTGCGCGATGTTGGCACCGGTTTGGCCATCTCGCTGGAAGACGGGCGGGCAAAAGTGGCGATGATCGTCTCGCGCGATACACGCGACATGACGCAGGCGCAGGTCGCGCGGTCAGCGATCGAAAGCGCGGCCGAAAACCTCAGCGACGGGGTCATCGCGCCCGCTTTCTGGTTTCTTCTCGGCGGCCTGCCCGGTCTGTTGGTTTACAAGGCCGTAAACACCGCCGACAGCATGATCGGCTACCGCAGCGAAAAATACCGCGACTTCGGCTGGGCCTCGGCCCGGTTGGACGATGTACTTAACCTGATCCCCGCCCGCCTGACCTGCGTGATGATCGTGGCGCTGTCGGGCCAATGGGCGCGCTGGCCTCAGATGGTCGCGGATGCCCGCCGCCATATCTCGCCCAACGCTGGCTGGCCTGAGGCCGCCATGGCCCGCGCCTTGAACGTCGCCCTGGCTGGACCGCGCAGCTATGACGGGCAGCTGCGCGATCTGGCCTGGGTCAATGGCGACGCCCCCCGCGAGATTGGCGCGTCAGAGGTTTTCCGCGCATGCGACATGCTCTGGCGGGTCTGGGGGCTTGCGCTTGGCATCGTGTCGGTGTCGGTTGGGGTCAGTTTCATTTTCTGACGGACCCGTTTCATGCGTTTGCTCTCTGGCCTTATGGTCGCCGCCCTCTTTGTGTCACCCGCCTTTGCCCAATGCGGCGGCGGGTTCAATAGTTTCGTAAAAGGCCTGAAATCCGAGGCCGTGCAACAGGGCTTTGACCGCGCCACCGTCGACGCCTTCTTCAACGGCGTGCAGCAGGACAGCGCGGTGCTGAAAGCCGACCGCGCGCAAGGCGTGTTCCAGAAGCCGTTCATCGAGTTTTCGCGCCGTCTGATCTCGCAAAACCGCATTGATCGCGGGCAGGCTATGTCGCGCAAATATGACGCCGTGTTTGACCGGATCGCACGCGATTACGGCATCTCACGCGGCGTACTGCTGGCCTTCTGGGCGTTCGAGACCGATTACGGTGCCTTTCAAGGCGATTTCAACACCCGCAATGCGCTCGTGACGCTGGCCCATGACTGCCGTCGGCCCGAGCTGTTCCGTCCGCAAATCTTCGCTGCCATCGAATTGTACGAGCAGGGCAATTTCGACCCCGCCCGCACCACCGGGGCTTGGGCCGGAGAAATCGGCATGGTCCAGATGCTGCCCCGCGATATTCTTGAGAACGGTGTGGACGGGGATGGGGACGGCAAGGTGTCGCTGAAAACCTCGGCCCCGGATGCGCTGATGTCGGGGGCCAAGATGCTGTCGGGCCTGGGATGGCAACCGGGTCAGCCTTGGCTGCAAGAGGTCAGTGTGCCCAGCGAAATGGATTGGTCGCTGTCCGGCCCCGGCAAACCGCGCCCAGTGTCCGAGTGGCAGGCCATGGGCGTTCAGGCCCGCAGCGGGTCGCTGTCCAACCTGCCCGCCTCGCTGATCCTGCCGCAGGGCCATAAGGGGCCCGCCTTTCTGGCCTATCCGAATTTCGACGTCTATTTCGAATGGAATCAGAGCTTTACCTACGTCCTGACCGCCGCCTATTTCGGCACCCGACTGGAGGGTGCGCAGATTTACGACGCGGGCAACCCGGCGCAAGGTTTGTCAGGGGCGCAGATGAAGCAGCTACAGACCAAACTGCAGGCGCGTGGGTATGACGTGGGCAAGATCGACGGTATTCTGGGGGCTGGTACGCGGGCGGCGGTGCAGGCAGAGCAAAAGCGATTGGGGCTGCCTGCGGATGCGTGGCCAACGGTGGAATTGTTGAACAGCCTATAGCTGATCAAACGGCTCTACTCGTCTTCGAACACCGGTCGCGGGGCACCGTTGCTATCCAAAGCAACGAAAACGAAATCCGCATCCGTTACCTTTTGTCCATTGTCCGATTGCCTGGGACGCGCCCAGACATCCACATGAACCCTTATAGACGTGCGCCCAACATTCACCAGCGTTGCATAGAGCGTCACCTCATCCCCAACTTTTACTGGCTGAAGAAACTGCATCGCCTGTACGGAAACTGTGGCCGTTCGACCCTGCGCAACACGCGCGGCCATGTTTCCCGCCGCCAAAACCATTTGGGACATCAACCAGCCGCCAAATATGTCCCCTGCCGGGTTTGTGTCGGCTGGCATTGCTATGGTCCGAATGACAAGAACGCCTTCATCCTGCTGGCGACCATGTGATCCAAGCTTCTTACCACGCGCCAACCGGCTGTCCGTGTCTTCCGTCACTGATTATGTCCTTTCAAGAGGTTGTGTCTGGCGTAATTTTACTCAATCTACCAGGTCTGCCCAGCGAGCAGTTACACCCACCCGTTTCGCGGTGCCATATGGGAAAGTTCTAAATAGCCGCAAGGCCCGGATGACTACTCCGGCCGTACCGGATACCGATCCCCTTTTTCGTCAATCAGCACCAACCTTTCACCGCTGCGCACATACAGATCGCACCTGCTGAACCCATTACGATAGGCGATGCAGACGCTGCCGTCCTCGGCGATGGAATAGGTGCCAAAGGCGGCGTCTCCGCTGGCGTAGGTGTAGGAATAGGCCCCTCCGGCCGAGAATTTTGCCTGACCGTCGTCAAAAAATGTCAGCGTGCGTCCGGCCAAAGCGTCCAGTTCTTCGGGCGACAGGGGGACGTCTCCGGGTTTCGTGGGCCATTCGGCGGCAAGGGCGGGGCCAGCGGTCAGCAAGGTGAGGATCAATAGTCGCGTCATGGGAACAGTCTAAACCGAACTGCTCTGCAACAGGCATAACGTTGCAGTGAAAGGTTAGGCGACCATCTGTTCGGCTTTCTTCAGGTCGACTGAAACCAACTGGCTGACGCCCTGTTCTTGCATGGTCACGCCGAACAGCCGGTCCATCCGCGCCATCGTCACCGCATGGTGGGTGATGATCAGGAACCGCGTGTCGGTCTGGCGGCACATCTCGTCCAGCAGGTCGCAGAACCGCGTCACGTTGGCGTCGTCCAGAGGCGCGTCGACCTCATCCAGCACACAAATCGGCGCGGGGTTGGCAAGGAACACACCAAAGATCAGCGCGGTTGCAGTCAGGGTCTGTTCGCCGCCCGAGAGCAGGCTGAGCGTCGAGAGTTTCTTGCCCGGCGGTTGACACATGATCTCGAGACCCGCGTCCAACGGATCGTCGCTTTCAACCATGACCAGATTGGCCTCTCCACCACCAAACAGATGCTTGAACAGCATGGCAAAGTTCGAGTTCACCTGTTCAAACGCCGTCAACAGACGTTCCCGCCCTTCGCGGTTGAGGCTGGCGATACCGCTGCGCAGGGCCTTGATCGCCTCTTCCAGATCAGCCTTTTCGCTGTTCAACGTGTCGAATTCTTCCTGAACTTCTTTGCTGTCCTCTTCGGCCCGCAGGTTCACCGCACCCATCGCATCGCGCTGACGTTTGTGGCGGTTGACCTCGGCCTCAAGCGCGTCGGCGGCGGGCATCTGGTCTGGGTTCACGTCCAGCTGGTTCAGCAACTGGTTCGGCGTCAGCTGCTGATCCTCGGCGATGCGTTCCGCAGCGGCGGTTACGCTTTCTTTGGCGGCGTCAGAGCGCGCTTCGGCGGCGGCCCGGCTTTCGCGCGCTTCCGAGGCCAGACGTTCCGCATCACGTTCGGCCATCACCCATTCGCGCTGCTGAGCCTCGGCTTGGGCCAGCTTGTCCGCAGCCTCGGCACGACGCGCGTCGGCGGCTTCAATCAATTCGTTCAGTTCTTCGCGCGCCTCGGCGATTTCACCGGGGGCGGCCATGGCATCGGCAAGCTCCTCCTCCGAGCTTTCCTTGCGTTCGACCAATTCCGAGATGCGCTTTTCCGCCGTCTCCAATCGGTGCTTCCAGCCACTGAGGTCTTTTGTCACCTCTTGGCTGCGGCGGGTCCGCGCCTCGCCCTCGCGGCGCAATTCGTCATGGGTCGAGCGGTGGGTCAGCATGGTGATCCGTGCAGCTTCGACCGTTTGTTTGATGTCCTCAACCTGCGCGCGGGCGCTGTCGAGGTCCCCCAGCCCGGTCAGTGCGCCCTCGGCCTCGCGCAGTTGGGCGCGGGCGGACATGGCGTCCTCCTTATGGCGGTCGACGGCCAGCGTCAGGGTTTCCAGCTTGCCCTGCGCGAGATTGCGATCCGCCTCGGCCCGACTGAGCGCACGTGCAGTTTCGGCCATACGTTGATCGGCGGCCCGTCGGGCGTCGCGCGCACGGCGGTCAGCCTCGGTCACGTCGGCCAGTTGCTGCGACAGCGCCTCATGCGCCGCCCGCGCGCCATCTGCCTGCGCCTCGGTCCGGGTGAGTTCCTGTTTCAACGCTTCCAGCTTGTTCAGCTGTTCCAAGCGCAGGGCGGCGGCGCTTGGGGCATCCTCGGCCCAGGCGCGGAACCCGTCCCAGCGCCACAGGTCGCCCGAGCGCGAGACCAAGCGCTGACCGGGTTTCAGCGAGGCCTGCAGACGCGCGCCCTGATCCGAACCGACCAGACCGATCTGCGCAATGCGGCGGCTGAGGCGGTCGGGGCCGGAAACATGCAGCGCCAGCGGTTCGGCCCCCTCGGGCAGCGGCTGATCGGCGTCATAGCCTGCAACCTGCACCCAACCGGATGGCCCGTCGCCTTCAACCAGAGGCGCGCGCAGGTCATCGGCCAAAGCCGCGCCCAACGCCTTTTCGTATCCCGGTGCCACGCGCAGCAGATCCAGAACCTGTCCGCCTTCTGCGGTGTCGCGTTCGACCAGTTTGGCCAGCGCGGTGGTTTCGGCCCGGATCGCGCCTAATTCACCTTCAGCCTCGGAGCGTTTGGCCCGAGCCTCGGCCTCGCGCGCCTGAGTTTCGTTGCGCAGCTCATCGGCGGCGGCCAGTGCCTCTTCGGCGGCCTCGGCGGCCTCGCGTGCTTCTTCCTCGCCTTCTTGCGCGGCTTCGAATGCTTCGGCGGCGCGAGTCAGCGCCTCGTGCGCCTCATTCACAGCACCGCGCGCTTTTTCCTCTTCGCTCTCGGACCGGGCCAGCGTTTTGCGGCTGTCTTCGACCAAACGTTGCGCCGATTGGTGACGGGCGACCAGACGAGCCATATCCTCGGTCTGTTGTGACAGGTGATCTTCACGATCCTGCAAGACCGACGCCGCCTCGCGCGCGATTTCGGCCGCCTCGGCCACGTTGTCATCATGACCTTCCGCGGCCTTTGTCAGCTCGCGGGCTTCCCATTCCAGCCGTTCGATCATCTGGCCCGCATCGCGGTTCAGGCCGGTTTCACGCTCGATATCATTGCTCAACTGCTGAATACGGTTGGTGAGCGTTTCGATGGTCTGACGGGCGCGGGTTTCCTGATCAGAAAGCTGGTCACGCTGCACCTGCTGGCGCTGCAACACGGCGGCGGCGATGGCCTCTTCCTCACGCAGCGGCGGCAGGGTTTCTTCGATCTCGGCGCGCTTTGCGGCGGCGGCACGGGCCTCTGCCTCAGCACGCGAGGCTTCTGTGATCCGATCGCGCAGCTTCTCCTCGGCCTGTTGGCGGGCCATATCGGCCTCTTTCCAACGACGGTAGAGCAGCACTCCCTCGGCCTGCCGCAATTGTTCACCGATCTCGCGATAGCGCGCGGCCTGACGGGCCTGACGCGCAAGTTGCGCCAGCTGCGTGCCCAACTGTTCCAACACGTCATCAACGCGGGTCAGGTTGGATTCGGTGCCCTTGAGTTTCAGCTCGGCCTCATGCCGCCGCTGATAGAGGCCCGATATTCCAGCCGCCTCTTCCAGAATACGCCGCCGGGCACGGGGTTTGGCGTTGATCAGCTCGGCAATACGGTTCTGCCCCACCAGCGCTGGTGAATGCGCCCCGGTTGAGGCATCCGCGAACAGCATCTGCACATCGCGCGCGCGTACGTCCTTGCCGTTGGTCTTGTAGGCGCTGCCGACGTCGCGGGTGATGCGGCGGATGATTTCCAACTGGTCCGTGTCGTTGAACCCCGAAGGCGCTAACCGTTCCGAATTGTCCATAGTCAGGACCACTTCGGCAAAGTTGCGCGCGGGACGCGTGGCCGCCCCTGCGAATATCACATCTTCCATCGCCCCGCCGCGCATGGATTTGGGGCGGTTTTCGCCCATCACCCAGCGCAACGCTTCAAGCAGGTTGGACTTGCCGCAACCATTTGGCCCCACCACACCGGTCAGCCCATCCGCGATGATCAAATCGGTCGGATCGACAAAGCTTTTGAAGCCGGTGAGTTTGAGTTTGCTAAAGCGCAAAGGCAATGAGTCCCGTGATTCCTATATGCTTGAAGTCTGCGCAAGGGATTGGGGACCTGTCAACGCAGTTGCGCAGGATATGGGAATTCGACCCGAGTTATCCACAACATCTTGCTCAAATACGCAAGATTACGCGCAAGTCAGTAGGGCGTGCATTCAAACACCTGATAGCCGTAATCGCCGCCGATATCGTCGAAGACGCCCGTATCTACGCATTCATAGTTCGGGCGCGAAATTGCAGTCAGCAAAAGGCGCTCGGCCATTTCTCGATCACAGCCCAGTACACCAACGGTGACTGCGGCATCCCCCAGCACATCCAGAATCGGACACCCCGACACCTGTGCCATTGCCAACGCTGCGCGGTCGCGGATTGGACCAAGCCGCGGCGCGTATTGCATGTTGATCCGCACCGCCTCGGCCAGTTCACCACGCACGCGCACGTCAAAGACACTGCCATTCACCGCCACGCGCGTGGCTGGCACATCGCGAAAATGGGGCGTGCCGGCCGAACATGCGGCCAGCACCAGGAGAGACAGATACCGGATCATACGCCCAGTGTTGCGGGCAAACCGTTAATGAAACCTTACCCGGTCTGGGTTTTCAGTACCTGCCCCAATCGTGCGATCCCTTCGCGGATCGTCGCCTCATCAGAGTTCGAGAAGCTAAGTCGCACGGTATTCGCCCCACTACCATCGGGGAAAAACGCCCGACCGGGTACAAAGGCCAGCTTGACTGTCTCCAGCGACCGCGCCAACAACGCGGCGCCGTCGACCCCTTCGGGCAAGGTCAGCCAGATAAACATCCCGCCTTCGGGCCGGGTCCATTCTACCCCGTCGGGCATATGGTCCTCCAACGCCTGCAACATCGCATTTCGGCGCGCGCCATAGGTTCGGCGCAACATCGGGATGTGGCTATCGAAACAGGTGCGCGCCACCTGCTCGGTCGCCATCTGGTTGAGTGTTGGCGAATGCAGATCAGCCGCCTGCTTGATCAGAACAAGCTGCTGGATCACTGGCTGCGCGGCCACGATCCAACCCACACGCAAGCCCGGCGAAAGGGTTTTCGAGAAGCTGCCGCAATAGATCGTCCGGCACGCCTCGATCGAGCCCTTACGCTTTTGCTCCAGTGCCAGAATGGACGGGATCGCATCGCCCTCGTAACGCAACGCCTGATAGGCCCCATCCTCGATTACCGCGATTTCCAGCGCATCGGCCAGATCCAGCAGGCCCTCTCGTGCGCGCAAATCAACGGTCTCACCTGTCGGGTTGGCGAAGTCCGGTGACAGATAGGCAAATTTCACCCGCCCTTCGCCCGCTGCCGCGGCATATTCCGCCGCTCCTTGGTTGCCGTTCAGGCGCAGCCTGTCGAAGCGCGGCTCATAGGCGTCAAACGCGTTGATCGCACCCAGATAGGTGGGCCAGCCGACCAAGGCGGTATCTCCGGGCGATAGGTAGAGCTTGCCAAGATAGTCCAACGCCTGTTGTGACCCCGAGGTGATCAGGATGTTCTCAGCCCCACATTCAATGCCGTAGCCCCGCATATGATCGACCAGCCATTCACGCAGAGGACCATAGCCCTCACTGACCGAATATTGCAGCGCGCGGTCACTGTGATCTTCGGTCATTGCGGTCTGGAACGCCTGCGCAAATTCTTCTTTCGGGAACAAGGCTGGGTCGGGAATACCGCCAGCGAAGGAAATGATTCCGGGCTGATCGAGAAGTTTCAACAACTCGCGGATCTCGGACGCTTTCATTCGCGATGCACGCGTGGCGAACAGCGCTTGTGTCGACATGTGCCCCCTCCCTGTTCGGACCTGGGCAGCGTATCGACAAATTTTTTAAAGTCAATAATTCTGACCTATTTTTCACCTCAAGGCCGCGACATTCTTGTACCCGCCTGCATTCCATGGTCATATGAATTGACCAATTTCAGCGACAACATCCCCATGCCCTTCCAAAAAGTTCAGACCGAGAAGCTCTCAATCGCAGTGGTACGACAGATCGAGCTGCTGATCCTGCGCGGCATTCTGCGCCCCGGCGAGCGCCTGCCCGCTGAACGCGAACTCGCCGAGCGGTTGGGCGTGTCGCGCCCATCCTTGCGCGAAGCGATTTCGGAGCTTCAGGAGCAAGGTCTTTTGGCCGCCAAGGCCGGATCCGGGATCTATGTGGCCGAGGTGTTGGGCTCTGCCTTTTCACCCGCCCTGATCCGCCTTTTTGGCAGTCATCCAGAAGCAGTTTTCGATTATCTCTCATTCCGTCGGGACATGGAGGGCTTGGCGGCTGAGCGTGCAGCGAGAATGGGATCAGAAAGCGACCTGAAAGTGGTCCAAACGATCTTTGAAAAGATGGAGGCCGCCCATGCCCGCAACGCTCCGAAAGATGAGGCCAATCTGGACGCGCAATTCCACATGGCCATTATCGAGGCGAGCCATAACGTCGTAATGCTGCATATGATGCGGTCGATGTTCGACCTGTTGCGCCAAGGCGTCTTTTACAACCGTCAAATGATGTTCAATCAACGCACAACCCGAGAAGCCATCTTGGATCAGCACCGTGCAATCAATACCGCACTACAGGCGCGCGACCCGGAAGGCGCCCGCGAGGCTGTTCAGAAACACCTGAACTTCGTTCAACAATGCACACAAGATCACCAAAAGGCTTTACGGAACGAAGAAATCGCGCGGCAGCGACTGGATCATGAAACGCGTTGATCTGACATGATGGACCGCCTGAATGTCAGCGAGGTTCAAAGCTTCCGAATAGCTCGTTCACACCGGTGTCTCCAAAGGCTCAAGTGCTTCAACGGTTTAGGATCGTAGTCGATCAGTCCGGGAAAGGTGCTGTCAGCTTCCGACCGGCTCCGCAGTATGGTGGGCGCGGCCACAATGGATTTCGTAACTGCGTCCGCGCTGTCTGCCTTCTGCTTTTCAGCGGCTATCACAGCTAGCATTTCTGCATGATAGGCGTCCATGGCCTCTGAGCGCTGGCCTTTGCGGAACCGAAACGCACCGATCTTGTCGTGAACTGCTATTAGTTCGGCGCAGCGCGAAAACCGCAGCCAAAGCTCACCATCGACAGCCAAGGACAGGCGCTCGTCAAGCTGTCCACCGGCTTTATCCCATAAGCTGCGTCGCCAAAATGTCGACTCCTGCTGCACCCACTGATAGTCGCCCGCAAGAAACCGTTGATACGAAATTGGTCTTGGACGTCGAGAGGCCAAGATACACCCTGCCTCGTCTATCGTCGTGAGCTTACCCGTCACCCAGTCCAACTTTGACTTTAGCGCAAAAAGAGACCCAACAAGTCCGAGCCCACCCGGCATTAGGACATCATCGGAATTGATCCACCCCATGACCTCGCCAGTGGCGAGAGCAAACCCCTTGTTGACCGCGTTGGCTTGCCCGGTATCCGGCTCGGATATGATATGTGCGAATGCCCCGCGATATCTTTCGACAATATCAAGCGACCCGTCTGTGCTGCCTCCATCCGACAAGATCAGCTCAAGATTAGGATAAGATTGGCTGACAATTGACGTAATGGTCTGCTCGAGAAAATCGGCGCAGTTCAGGTTTGGAATGACCAGACTTATCTTGGGCATTTTCGCCATGCATAATCCTTTTACCCAAGGCCGAGCTGCGTTGACGCAGCAACAGAGTTTCTGTCCGGTTGCATCAACACTGACAAGTTGATCATTGCAACAGCTTCTTTGGAATGCGCTTTCCGCTGCCGGGGCCCATATGCTCGGTTTGTGCCAAAGTCGTAAGACCGGGGTCAATGAAAAGACGCTTTCCCGCGTTGCGCAGCGAAAGATGCAGGGTTGTGTGCTCGCAGGTGACGTGGCCGGTCTCATCCCGTGGCCGGTAGGTGGCACCATGCAAAGCTTCGGTCTTGTACAGGCCCAACCCACCAAAAGCACTGTCCACCTCAATCATTGGCGTATCAGGCGGCATCGAGTATTGGCGACTATAAATGATTTTGCGCTGCATCCGTCGCCACCAGACACTGCGAAACATCCTGGGCCGCTTTAGCGCCGCAAGCTCTCGCCACGGGTCTTGTTCGCACCAGCCTGCGCATCGCAGCGCGTATAGGTCATAGTAGGCGGGCAATGAGTTGGCAAACACAGCGTCCCACTGTGGCACCTGACGCACCGCCGCGTTCAACACCTGACTCGGATCCATCTGCGTGTTGGGTCCGTCCATATCAAGAACCAGGGTCAGTGGATGGATCGGACTGCTGGTTAGAAGGTGCTCAAGAACTGTATTTCTGGCTGCAGCAATACGCTCCACACGTTCTTCGAAGAGGCCGGCCATACTATCAAGAAAGAGTGTATCAACACCCGCGCTCATAGCCGCGTAGTCTTGCAGGATATCATCGGTGTTGTCTGAATTATCGTTGGTCGCGATAATCACGCGACTGCTGTCTAGCTGCGCCCGTAGTTGTTCGATACGCAAGAGCGTTTCGGTCAGAGATTCTCCACCATTTCGAACGACGCCGAGAATGTTCATAAGAAGTCCAGCAATTCAGGCAAAAGGTCTTCTAAAACACTTTGACCCGAAAGCGAGCTTTCGGGTCAAAGTTCAAACTTTGTCCAGATTTCAGTGCAGCTTTTCGCCTACATCCGCGATGGCCGCGTCGATCAACTTGTTGGCCTGGGTAGCCGTCATCTGCTTGGCCAGAACCGCGTTTGCTGCAGAAACAGCAACAGTAATGGCTTGATCGCGCACTTCTTTCACGGCCGAAGCCTCAGCCGATGCGATCTGGTCCTGTGCTGCCGCCAAACGACGAGCAATGGACTTCTCCAGATCGACCTTGGCTTGTTCAGCCGCCAGCGCAGCATCATCCTTAGCCGCCGCCACGATGGCATCCGCCTGAGACTGAACTTCGCGTTGCTTGCGCTCATACGAGGCCAGCAGGCTGCGCGCTTCTTCATGCAGGGCGCGAGCTTCGTCCAGTTCCGACTGAATGCCCTCGGCCCGCTTGTCCAGTGCGCCGCCGATCATGCCGGGCACTTTGAAGTAAAACAGAACCGCGATGAAGACGATAAAGCCCAGCAGGACCACAAAGTCTGTGTTGCCAAGCGAGAAGAACGGGCCGCTTGCGGCCAGCGCGGGGCTGGCAGCACCGAGTGTCAGGATAAGGGCAAGAGTATTCCGCATGTCACTTATCCTTTCATCTGCGCGTCAACGGCACCGTCGATGGCTTTGGCATCCGCCTCGCCGCCCAGTGCTGTGACCAGTTCAGTTGCCGTATCCTTGGCAACCACTTGAATACTTTCCAGCGCACCGACACGGATGTCGGCAATTGCCTTTTCCGATTCAGCTGCTTTTGCAGCGATTTCAGCATCTGCCTTTGCAATCGCGTCATCCAGACCAGACTGGATTTCGGCACGCGCCTCGGCAGCGATACGCTGCGCTTCGGCACGGGCATCGGCCAGCGCCTTGTTATAGGCCTCTTCAGCCTCGACCGCCTTGGCCTTCAGATCTTCGGCCGCAGCCAGGTCATTTGTAATGGTCCCCTGACGCTCGGCCAGGATTGCCGCGATGCGGGGCAGAGCCACGCGGGACAGGACCAGAAAGATGACGACCAGCGTGATGACCAGCCAGAAAATCTGGTTGGGGAACCAATCAAAGCAGAGCTGCGGCATCCCGATGGCCGACCCGTACGAGTCAACACAGGTGCCTGCTACTTCTTTGGCTAGGGGTTCAGTCGCCATGATGTCCTCCGTCGGAACGTTGTCTTTACAACAGGTGGGCCGCTATGGCTTGGACCCACCTGCGCGTAAGGATCAGGTTCCGCAGATTAGACGGCGAACATCAGCAGCAGCGAGACCAGGAATGCGAAGATCCCCAGGGCTTCTGCGAATGCGATACCGATGAACAGGGTTGCGGTCTGCGAAGCAGCCGCCGAAGGGTTGCGCAGGGCGCCGGCTAGGAAGTTGCCTGCAACGTTGCCCACCCCGATTGCGGCTGCGCCGGAACCGATTGCTGCCAGGCCTGCGCCGATGTGTGCGAGATCGCCTTCCATGATGTATCTCCTTACGAATTGGAAGTTTCGATGTTGGGTTATCGTTCCTGTGCTGGGTGCAAGACCCGATCAGTGATGCGGATGCAGAGCGTCCTTAAGGTAAACACAGGTCAGAATGGTGAATACGTAGGCCTGGATAAAGGCCACCAAGACCTCGAGACCGTACATTGCGGTGATCGCCAGAACCGACACGGGCGAGATCACAGCAATCGCGGCAAAACCTGCGAACACCTTGATCACCGCGTGGCCCGCCATGACGTTACCGGCCAGACGAATGGAGTGGCTGACCGGACGCACAAAGTACGAGATCAGCTCGATGATCGCCAGGATCGGGCGCAGCGCCATCGGGGCGCTGGAGACCCAGAACAGGCTCAGGAAGCCCGCGCCGTTCTTGACAAAGCCCAGGATGGTGACGGTCAGGAAGACAGCCAGCGCCAGCGGGATGGTCACGGCGAAATGCGATGTGGTTGTGAACGAGGTCGGGATCAGGCCCAGGAAGTTCGCGGTCACGATGAACATGAACAGGGTCATGACATAGGGGAAGAACTTGACGCCTTCCTTGCCGCAAATGTCTTCCAGCATCTTGTAGATGAAGCCATAGGCCAGTTCGGCCACCGACTGCATCCGGGTCGGAACAATCGCGCGCTTCGAGGTCGGCACGATTAGCAGCAGAACAATCGCAACGATCGCAAAGAACAGCCACAGCGTCACGTTGGTAATGGTGAACATGCCCACTGCGCCGTCGCCGAACAACGGTTTGACGATGAACTGGTCCATCGGGTGGAATACCAGGCTGCTGCCTTCTGCTGCGGTGGTCTCGGTTGCCACGTTCAGTCCCTCTCGTCCTTCTCGGCAGCCGTCGCCGCCGTTTGTTTCTCTTGGACCTCTTTCGCGCTGCGGAGCATAACCTTCACGCCCGCGACAAGGCCCAGCAATGTAAACAGCACCAGAAAGATCGGGATCGTCCCGAGCAGGCTGTCCAGCCCGTATCCGATGCCAAATCCGATCCCCAGACCGGAAACCATTTCGATGACCATCCTCCAGGCAAGCTCGCCGCCGGATATGTCATTGTCTGCGCGTTTGGGGGGCTGTTTGGCCTTTTTCGCCGCGTCGATCTTGGCCTCCAGCTGCGCCATACGCTGCTTTTGGTCATCATCGGTCACGGGCGTTTCCCTCGCACAGTCTTGGGTAGGGTGCTAAGGCGATGCGGGCACAGAGTCAACGGTGTATAGGTCGCACCCACAGATCATTTAAGTATTTGATTTTTATTATTAAAATCTTTTCACCGCCAGACCCAAAACGGAAGTGGATTAAAGGTCCGGCACGGATACGCCTGAATCCGCATATTTAACCAAATGGTTGACCAAGCCCTGACGCTGTGGTTCAGCGAAGACATGTCCAACGATCTCGACACAGTATTCGCAGCCCTCGCCGACCCGACCCGCCGCGCCATCCTTGCGATGTTGCTGGAGGACGATATGGCCGTGACCGACGTGGCCGAACCGTTCGAGATGTCGCTTGCGGCGATCTCGAAACACCTGGTGATCCTGACCAAGGCGGGATTGATCAGCCAGGAAAAACGGGGGCGGGTGAAATGGTGCAAACTGGAACCGGATGCCTTGCGGACGGCTTCGGTTTGGATGCAAGGTTTTGGGCAGTTCGAACCCGTCAATCTGGACGCGTTCGAACGATTTCTGGAAGTTGAACTTCCCTCGGGCGAGGATTGAACCGCCTAACGGACAACAAAGACCGAAATGGAGGCGTGCGTTGCCAGATAGCCGGCATGGCTGGAAAAGATGTAGTCCATGATCCGTGGCGCATGCGTGCCCACCACGATTAGGTCCGCGCCAATCTCATCCGCTGCGCGCGTCAGGTCGCCATCCAATTCAGCACCGACATCGACCGAGTGGATGTTGCGAAAGTCAACTTCGGACCCGCTTTTTTCAGCGAGTTGATCGGCAAAGTTGCGCAGATCTTCGTTGACCATCGCGTCAGGCTGCACGGGGTCACCGGGTTGAATTCCGGTGACGCTGACAACAGTAATCTTGGCGCTTTGCCACTTGGCGACCGCTGCGGCGACCTCGGCAGCTTTCTGAACCGTGGGCGGCAGGTGCAGATCAACTGGGAACATGATGTGGTCATACATAGTGAATTCCTCCTCTGCTCAAAGCATAGGGAAACTCGAATGTAACAACTTTGATCTGCCTCAAAGGGCACCGGCAGGCCTAGGCGCCCGGCTCAACACCTGTCACTACACCCGTCACATCCGCAAGGCACAGCCAAGGCGCAGATACCCCCTGAACATCTACCAAGGTGATCGAACCTGTCGCCTCAAACTGAGTGGGACGCGCGGAAATACCGCTTGCTCGTATGCCGGATTCCGCCGCGACCAGCGCCTCGCAACTGGCTTGCAGGTCGGCTTCGTTGATGACGCCGCTGGGGGGCTGCGGCGGCGTGCACGCAGTCAGTATCGCCATCGCAGCGAACGGGAAAAACGCTTTCATCAAGGCGCCTCTGATCTGACCTGTATCCGCTCTACAGTCTCATATCTTGTTCCAAGCACAACAGTCATTTGGTAACGGGCGCAGCCTCCTGCGTTTCTTCGGATTTCAGCAACAGAACCAGCGCGACAACGGTCAGCACGGCCCCTACCCCGACCAGCAAGGCGGGGGCTTTCTGGCCCAAAGCAATCTCCCACAAGATGACCCAACTTGGTACGAGATAGGTGTAGGCCATTACCTTGGCCGAGGGCAGACGCAGCGCCGAATATTGCACCAGCACGAAACTGGCCGCCGTGGCAAAGACAGACAGATACAGAATGACCAACCAGATGAACAAAGACAGGCTTGCCCAATCCGTCGCCGCTATGTCCTTCCAGCCGTATAGCGACAGCAAGAGGCAACCCGCGACCATAGTGCCAAAGGAAAAGACCACAGCAGGCTCACCCCGGTTCAGCTTTCGCACCATCGGCGTATAGATTGCGTGAGCGACACAACCCCAAAAGTAGATGATCTCGCCCCGGTCGACCTGAAACGCCATAAAGGCCTGCCAGTCGGCTCGGAAAATCACCCACAACGCTCCTGTTGCTCCGATAACCAGAGCCAGTGCCATACGTGGGGTCGTCACCTGCTGTAACAAGACCCAGCCCGCCAAGGCCGAAAGAACCGGGGTCAGCGTAAAGACCGCCGCAGCACTAACCGGTGGTGCAGTTTTCAGACCGACGAACATCAATACGAAATAGGTGCCGAACAACCCGCCCAAAACAAGGTACCGCCACGGGGCCCGCGCAGCAGATCGGGGCACCCCGGTCGTGGCCAACGCAGCGGCACCAATCACCAGCGCTGCAATTGCGAACCGCGCCGCTGTAACCGCGACAGGCGAGATTTGGTTTGCGATCATTGCCCCAAGGGAAAAACTGCCAGCGACCAGTGCCGAGAATGTCAGCATGGCCAGATGGCCCCGTGCCTGTGGGCTCATGTTTGCCAATCCTTGGACTGCTCTTTCAGGTAGGACAGAAATGCCTGCACCTTGGTGGTGCGGTGCAAATCCACATGCGTTACCAGCCACAGATTGCCGAACCACTCGGGCAACGGTTCAATCACCTCGACAAGGTTTGGATCACGCGCAGCCTCCCACCTGGCCATAAAGCCGATCCCGGCACCGGACAGAACCGCCTCGCGTATGCAGAAATTATTCGTGCAGCGAAATGTGATCCGTTCGACGGGCACGGTTTCACGCAACCATTTTGAAAAAGGCGCCCGGCTGTTTTCATCATCCGTGCTGACGAAATAGTGGTTAGGGAAATCCTCAATCCCGGAGGGCCTTCCATGTTGCTCAAGATAGGAGGTGCTCGCGTACAGTCCGACCTCCTGCCGCATGAAGGGCTGCACCACGTTGTCCGGTTGATCCGGGGCCGAGCCCGCGCGGATAGCCACATGCGCCTCGCCATATTCAAGTCGGAACAAGCGATCCCCGGTCAGGTAGCGGACAATCAGATCGGGATGCAGTCTCTGGAATGCGCTCAGCACCGGGACGATCAACGGCGCCAGCGACGACAGTGACGTAACCACCAACTCGCCCGAAACGTCGTCACCACGCCCCTTCATCCGCCCCACCAACTGATTGAACTGATCTTCGGTCGCCTGCGCAACCCGCAAAAGATCCTCACCCGCTTCGGTCGGCGTGTAGCCCCGCGCGTGACGCTGAAACAACTTAACCCCCAACCGCGCTTCGATCGCATCAATATGACGGATCACCGTCGCATGATGCACGCCCAGCACGTCCGCCGCACCGCTAACCGTGCCCATTCGCGCCACCTGATAGGCGGTTTTCACTTCGTCCCAGTTTTCCATTGCATCTTGCCTATTGTGCAAATTTCAACACTCAAATTGGGTGTAACAAAATTTTGCAAGGTGGCGAAGGGGCATGGTTTAGTGTTTTCTGATCGCTGGGCGTTTTTCTGGTCGAGATATTGACTATGTCGAATCCCGGATGGGCCTTGCCCAAACCGCAAACCCGAACACTAGAGGTGGAAGCGGCGTTCTTCTTGACCAATGCATAAGGCCTGAAAGCTTAGTAAAAAACTGCACTTGCAGAAGATCAGTATAGATATCGTCTTTTTTGAAAGACCGAGTTAGCAACTGAATGTAAACCGCCCAGTCTTCACTAGCGTCAACCACGACCCACGGTTCTTCTGGTGGTGTTGGCGCGAACGTAAAAGGCCCCGGCGCTGTACGAGGCTAAACGTTAGATATTCGAACTGGAGTATTGGTAGTGGGTGCAGGATTTGGCCTTCATCAAACAGCTTTGCGTCAAGAAAGGCGAAGTCTTTGGCGCTGAGACAACCCAAGTGTCGAAAGTCTCCTAACGACCGATCGGCAACTGCTCTTCGCAATAAAGTAATCCAGCGCTCCAACAAATTCGAAACCGCACGTAAATTGCAAAAAACATGTCGCTGCAGTCCGAGGGTTCTTTGGCTCAACTGCCAATTCTTTCGATCTGATTTGGCTCACTAAGTATTGGGCCAGCCAATAAGGGCGTCACACAGCTGACTTTGGATCAACGAATTACATGAACCGAACACCTTGCGTGATGCACGACTCTGTTCGCAGTGGAACCCAAGAATATGTCCTCAAAACCAGGCTTGTGCGATGCCAAGACGATGCAATCTGCATCGCACTCGTTTGCAAAGTCGACAATAGCCCTGCCCGCGTGCCCAGAGATGAGCCAAGCCTTCGCGCCTGGAATTTCAGAGGCAGTCTGATGCAGGTTTTCCAAGATTTCATGCCGTGTATTTGCGAGTACTTCGCTGGGAATCTGAGATCCCACATAAGGGGGAATTGGCTCTTGAACGTGTACCACGGTAAAAACGGCGTCTGCATCGGCCAATTGGCGCGCGGCTGCAAAGGACGCTTGTGTGTCGTGTTCTTGGTCCAGAGCAACCGGGATCAGGATGTTCTTGTACATTTGACCTCCTATCTACTGCTCCGATGATTTCAGTTTGGTTTTTCGGCAGCACGAACCCTAAACAGGTTCGGACTTTGAAGATTTCCCGGCACTCTTTGTAGCGGCTGCAACGTCATCAACTGTTTTCTCAACAGCTGCAACTTCGGTTTCAGTGACATAAGATGCACAGCGGGACACGGTTTCGAACCATTCCTGCGCGTCGGCAACCAACCGCTCAGCCGAATGGCGCTGCCATTCCGTCATACTCTGAAGCGCTTTCGTTGGATCGGACGGGTTCGCGGAAGACACTTTGCGTGCAGCTTGTAGAGCCGTCCGAACCGCCTCGTGACGCCGTTCGAACCAATGCTGCGCAAAGGCCTCTGTTTCTTCGAGCAATTTTTCTTGCGCGTCCCAAAATTGTTCGATCTGGGCGCCGAAGGCCGGATTGTCAGACATGGGCGGCTGCATTTGCTTGAAAACATCCACAAGTGAGGTCGAGCTATTTGTGCTAGATTTCTTTGTCGGCATCGAAAATTCCTCCTCGTTTCCTGAATGAGCTATTGTGCCACCTGCTGCGCGCTTTCGCCTTAATACAGATCAATATCCCTATTTTTAGGATCTTCAGCTTAGGCTGCGACGGGACATTCGCATTCTCTCCGACACCGGTTCCTAGCGGGCAGTGTTGGAGTTAGAGTAGTCTAGACAAGAACTTAACGCTTGGTTTTCTATGCACATTGCCGGCTTTCTGATTACCCTTGGCATCCTCTTCCTTGCCGGATTGGCGGCTGACCAACTTGGCCGGGCCACGCATCTTCCTCGTGTTACAACCTTACTTTTCCTCGGCCTGATCGCAGGGAACGCCGGAATTGGTTTGATCCCACTAGAAGTTGCAATGTGGTTCGACGAGATTTCCATTGTGGCCTTGACGATGGTCGCGTTTCTTCTTGGAGGTTCTTTGACCCGCGAGAACCTGGTTAGGCATGGTCGAGCCATCCTTACGATTTCAATTTCAATCGTGGTTGCAACCCTTGCTATTGTGTCTGCTGGACTGACCGCAATTGGCGTGCCCTTCGGGTTGGCGTTGGTGCTGGCGGCAATTGCTACGGCTACAGCTCCGGCCGCCATGACAGACGTGATCAATCAATCTGGGGTGTCCAACAGCTTCACCGAGACATTAAAGGGCGTCGTCGCAATTGATGACGCTTGGGGTCTGATCGTTTTCAGCATCGCCTTAGTTCTGGCCGGTCATTCGGATGGTTGGGCCACAGTCACGACCACAGCGATGTGGGATTTCGGAGGGGCTATTTTGTTGGGTGCCGCACTAGGCGTGCCATCCGCTTACCTGACCGGCCGCTTGAAACCGGGAGAGCCAATGCAGGCAGAAGCAGTGGGCATAGTCTTTCTGACAGCGGGCCTCGCGCTTTGGCTGGAGGTCTCATTCTTGGTAGCAGGCATGGTTGCGGGCGCAGTGATCGGGAATCTTGCCCGCCATCACGACCGTGCTTTTCATGAGATCGAGCACATTCAGTGGCCATTCATGATCCTGTTCTTCCTGCTGGCTGGCGCCACGTTGGATATTGAAGCCTTTGGCTTAATGGGCTGGGCTGGTGCACTTTTCCTGATCTTGCGCGCCGTAGCCCGCCTTGTCGGAGGTTACTGCGGAGCGAGACTTGGCGGCCTGCCTCGCCGTCAGGCCGGTTGGTTTGGTCCCGCTTTGTTACCACAGGCCGGTGTCGCGGTCGGAATGGCCCTTGTCGCCGGAGAGCAATTTCCGAATTGGGCCGCGTCGATCATGGCCTTTACCCTGGCCAGTACAGTTGCCTTCGAGGTGTTGGGGCCGCCTTTGACACTTATGTCAATCAGACGAACGGCTGACACGGATGAACCGATTGGTCCGTGACTATTCAGACTGGATCGATTCAAGAAAGGCGAGCAAATTCGCCAACGGCAAACCTACCATCATTGGTTGCCCACTAGGCAAAGCCACCGCAATTTGTTGGTCTGTCTCAAACACCGCACCAAAGATTGGCATTTCGCCGCCATGAGCGAGCAATTGTGAACGGCCATCAATCTGTTCAGCTATGCGATCTATCGGAAACACACCGCCGTTCTCACCAGCCAATTTGGTAAGGTCAGGTGTTCGAATAGCCAGCATTTCGGCCATTGGCCCGTCTCCGGTTGCTTCGAAACCGTGACATTGCCAGCAATACGTTCGGTACAATTCACTTCCTTCGCTGACGCTGACCTCCTGCGCTTGTGCAGGCCCCGTGGCGAACAGTGCCAGTAAAATCCCTCGATACGACCGCATATTCTCCTCCAAATCGCTGCCACAAATGATGATCCTATTAGACAGCACAGTTACGGAACGTCTTTGACCTTGCTCATGTTGCACGCGCCGAGTCTAATCCAGGCCAGCCGCCATCTACGCCATTTCTTCGTTGAGCTCACCACTATCGCGCCCTGACGGCACTCCTTCCAGTGCGTTCATGTGCCAGCGAATTCGCCAGAGGTGATAAGACACACGATGCAACCATCTGAGAGCATCCAGCCGAGCCCACACCACATCGTCCGGTAGACTGTCAGTTGCAGCGTCAGAGATGAGCAGGTCTCTGCGAAGTTTCCTCTGTCGTCGCAAAAAACGGCGAACGCGGTTCAGCGTGTTTTCGCACTGCACTGGATTGTCGATCTCCAAATAGCTACCAGTTGCTGCAATCAACACCGAAGCAAGCCGCTTCAAACGCTGGTCTTTTGGTAACTCGCTTATCCGATCATCTTGGCTACACCGGTAAAGCAGTCGGTCAAGATGGTCGAGGACATGGTACATACCCTTGATGCTGGATATCTCTGCGTCGGACCTGCTGGGCAGTTCAATCTTGTCTAGGTACGAGCGCGCTTCCGATACAGCAGTCTGAATGCTGCCCCGTCCATAATCGGGTCCGCTTGGCTGAGATGCCCCGATACATGACCGAAGGTGCGCCACTTCGGCCCTTACAATTTGTTCGACTGCAACTTTTGCTGCGCCCACAGCTATTTCTGGCATCCCGAGGACGAGAGGATCCAAAGATCTCGTCAACTCAGCCCCTTTGTTGGGTACGAGGGCCTCGACAAATCTGGCGAAGGGTTTCGCGAACGGCAGGATCAGCGCCACGCCTATGGCGTTGAAGAAGCTATGGAAAGCGACAAGCGCAGTCAGAGAGCTTCCAGCCCCCGACCCGCTTACAAAGACTGCAGTAAACGGCCCCAGCAGGAAAAATGCCAGTGCCCCTGTCATCACATTGTAGATCACATGAGCAAAACCGGTGCGGCGCGCCATCGTCCCACCGCCAAAGGTTGCCAAAACAGCGGTGAAAGTTGTCCCCACGTCCATTCCAATGACCAGAGCCGCCGCTTGGGGGAAGTTCACAGCACCGGCGCTCAACGCAGCTAACGCCGTTGCAACGCCAGCACTCGAAGACTGCGTCACCATCGTGATGAGGACGCCGATCAGTACAAGCTTCAACCTGCCCAGCAGTGTGTCTGGTGGAAAATCGGCAGGAGTAACTACGCCCTGAAATGCGTCCAACCCGGATTTGAGTTGTTCGATCCCAATGAAAATCAGACTGAACCCGGCCAATGCCAACCCAAGGCCGGAAACCGCTTTTCTTCCTGAAAGCGCCAGCAAAGCCCCAAAAAAAACAACAGGCAACATCACTTGCCCCAGGTCCAGCTTGAACCCCAAGAGCGCGACGAGCCAACCTGTCATGGTCGTTCCGATATTGGCCCCAAAGATGATCCCAAGCGCTTGGGGAAACGTGAGCAGACCAGACGCGACAAATCCAACGGCCGCAACGGTGGTCGCACTGGAAGATTGGATTGCAGCTGTCGTGACTGCACCTGTTACAGCCCCGGTAAACGGTGTCGACGTGAACCGGCCCAGAATATCTCGCAATTTCGCCCCTGCCAAAGTCTTCAAACCGTCGGTCATCAACAGCATGCCGACAAGGAACAGGCCGATGCCGCCTAAGGCCGGTAACAGGTTCCAGAACATCACGAATTGCTTTCCACCCTAAATCTCAAACCGCCTAACGTGTTTGCTTTGCCTTTAAGTCCGACGGCAAACGACAGGTGGTTTGCACTCAGCCTCGCAGACCCGCCCCCCCGAGTTGGTTGACATAGATCAAAGCATCATAATGAATCACATAGTGAAATACGAATGTTTTAACGTGTCTACGTTCACCGACCTGTCCCCAAGCAAACACAAAGGTGAACGGAATTTTGTCGGAGCGGAAGCTCCACCCAAGGGGGCTCGGCAGGAGTGGTGGCGAGCCCCCAGTTAATCGATCGGTGCCCAACGCGCCCAGACATTGAAACACAAGGCCTTCGATGCAGCATTGACCATCGGATTAATCCGTTCCGCTAATCGCGGACGAAAACGAGAAGGACGCCACTGGCGATGTTCTGAATCGGCAGTTGTTGGAAACACTTATGAACTCTGTTGATCCAAACGAACAGAAACTCAGACGGGCTCTTACTACCCCGTTGCTCACGCTTTATGGCCTTGGGGTAACGGTCGGAGCGGGCATTTACGTTTTAGTCGGTGCAACAGCAGACATTGCCGGACCGTTTGCGGCCTTGTCGTTCGTCGTAGCCGCCCTCGTCGTATCGCTCACCGCGCTTTCCTATGCAGAACTCGCAACTCGATTTCCTGTGAGCGCAGGTGAAGCGGCCTATGTTGAAGCGGGATTTCAGAAAAGATGGATGGCGGTTTTCGTTGGGCTTGCGGTGGCAGCCTCAGGCGTTATCTCCGCCTCTGCCGTTGCAATTGGCGCAGCATCATACCTTCATGCTTTGACCGGTTTTACGATCCCTGTTTTGACCGTCAGCGTCGTTTTGGTCATGGGTCTAATCGCGCTTTGGGGGATCACCGAGTCAGTCTTTGTTGCGGCTGTCATCACGATCATCGAGATCGCAGGTCTTCTCTTTGTGATCGGCTGGGGCATGTCGATTCAGGATCCGCAGGGATACGGGGTAAGTTCGATGCTTCCCCCGCTGGAACTCGACGCGTGGAGAGGTATTTTCGCGGCATCGCTTCTCGCCTTCTTTGCATTTGTTGGCTTCGAGGACATGGCCAATGTCGCGGAAGAGGTGAAAGACCCAGTGCACACCATCCCAAAAGCGATTTTGCTAACGCTCGTTCTGGCAACCGTGTTGTATCTGGGAACTTCAATGACGGTCCTACTTGTTGTTCCGATTGATGTTCTTTCGACGTCCGCAGCACCTCTCGCGCTTGTGTTCTCAAACGCCCCTGAGATGATTAAACAGGGCTTTTCCGCGGTCGCGATTGTAGCGACGGTCAATGGCGTACTGATCCAGATGATTATGGCCTCGCGGGTGATCTACGGACTCGCTGACCGTGACCATCTGCCGAAGGTTCTGGCGATTGTCCCGAAAGCAACGCAGACACCAGTTGTTGCTACTTTGCTGGTCGTCGCGATCATCGTACTGCTGACCCAAACTATGCCGATTGGTACTCTGGCAGAGCGCACATCCCAGATCGTTCTGGGCGTCTTTGTGCTCGTCAACATTTCTCTGATCCTGCTGAAGATGCGGCCGGACGAGGCTGTCAAGCACTTCCGCGTTCCTCTTGTGGTACCGATCCTTGGCGTGATCACCAGTGCATTGCTTTTCGGATCTGGATTTCTCTAACTAAATACATCGACCCAAAGGCTTCCAAGAGCTACCACGGCATATGACGACCGACCAAACTTCCATAAGATCAAAACTCTCGGGCTGGTGGCATAGAACCTTTGTGGATCTGGTTCAGCAGCTGCAATGGTCCTATTTGCCGCCATTAATGGTCTATTTCGCGGCCGGCGTGTCCGGCCTGACCTCGGTCGTCGGCGCTTTTTTCCTAAAAGACTATCTTGATTTATCCGCCTCTTTCGTTGCAGGACTGGCATTTTGGGCCGGCATCCCTTGGATCCTCAAAATGCCGCTTGGTCATGTCGTGGACCTGTTTTGGCGCTGGAAGTCCCTGCTGATCCTGTTTGGCGCATCCCTGATCACGTTGTCTTTGCTCACAATGTACGGTCTCGTGACCGCGCCTGCCGTGATGTCCAATTTCATGCCACTGGAAGACTGGTATGTCCTAGCCCTGCTGCTGGCGCCTTCAGGCTATGCCATTCAAGACGTAGTTGCGGATGCCATGACGGTCGAAGCGGTCCCCAAGGTTAACCAGCACGGCCTCCCGTTTACGCCTGAAGAAACCCGTGCACAGCACACGACAATGCAAACCTTGGGCAGAGTTTCGATCATTTCCGGGTTTGCGGCGGTTGCGGCTGTGAACATCTGGATTTTCTCTGGAACTGATGGTCTGCAAAAATCCGAGCGCCTTGCGCTTTATGGCCAAGTGTACCTGATAGCTCTGGCCATCCCGGTGTTGTCGGTCAGCGGGGTCGTTCTTCACAGCTTGATCCAGCGTCAACTTGCCAGGCGGGGTCATCCGCCCCACACACCGGATGAAGTCACAGAAGTCAAATGGTCCATTTTGCTGGGTGGCTTTGCATTCGTTTTGCTTAGCATCGTGCTGGGAACCGCAGATTTTGAATTTGCGCAAGAGACTGTTTTTGCAGTTTCTTTGACGGTAATTCTGTACCTGATGTCGCGTCTGCTGAAGGAGCTGGAACCAGCCCAAGCCAAGGCCCTGATCGGGACGGCAACAATCATTTTTGTTTTCCGTGCCATGCCGCTACCAGGGCCAGGCCTGACTTGGTTTGAAATCGATGAACTGGGGTTCGATGAACAGTTCCTGGCAATCCTGGCTTTATTGACTTCGCTGCTGGCGTTGCTGGGGTTAATTGTTCTCCGACCGTTTATGGCCAACCGTTCCATTGCGCATGTGGTCGTATTGCTGACAATCGCTGCAGGCGTTCTCGCCCTGCCAAACCTTGCCCTCTACTACGGCGTACATGAATGGACAGCCGCGCGTACCGGCGGAGTTGTCGATGCAAGGTTCATCGCCATTCTTGATACAGCCGTTGAATCGCCGCTTGGGCAGATCGCCATGGTCCCGATGTTGGCTTGGATCGCCCGCAATGCACCCGTTCAGTTGAAAGCGACCTTTTTTGCGGTGATGGCATCGTTCACAAACATGGCATTGTCGGCCAGCAGCCTCAGCACCAAGTACCTCAACCAGACATACGTCGTCACACGCGCTGTCACCAACCCTGAGACCGGTGAGGTCACTTCAACCGCAGACTACAGTCAACTTGGATACTTGCTGATCTCCGTGGCCGTGATCTCAGTGATCGTTCCACTGGCCACTGTGTTCTTTGTTCAAAACTCGCGCTTCCGAACGAGCGAATAGTCACTGGCTTTCGACCTCTTCTAGCAGAGCTCTGAGATGTGAAACCGGGACGCCGATGTTTGAGCCACCAAATTCGGGCAGGATCGCAGCATTGATGGCAACGACCTCGCCCCGCCGATTCAATGCTGGCCCCCCGCTCCCACCGGTCGTGGTCTCGGCGTCGTAAACGATGGCACTCTCACTTGTCCGTGCAACGATCCCCCGGCTTGCCAGTGGGTGAATCTTGCTTTGAGTAGAAAGCCGGGACGCGATCGACCAAAAGTTCAGCGTTCCTTCTGCCTCCAGATCCTCTAGAAAGCCCGGACCAGCCTGCGCAATCAAAGCTTTCAAACCCGTTGGATACCCCAATAGATACAGCTCTTCACCGACGCGCGACGCGGCGTCTGCTAAAGGAATTCCGAGGTCCTGAACGCGGCTTGGCTCAACTGCCAAAATCGCCAAGTCTGCCGCTTCGCTGAACCGAACCAAACGCGCCTCTATTGGTTCCGTTTGATCAGGCAAATAGGCCAGCAGCCTCAACATCTCAGGCTCAAGACCAGCGTCACTCAATGCTTTCTCTCGGTTCCCCGAAGTCCAAGGCAAAGCAACATGGCGGTTGGTAGTCATTAACGGTACGCCAGCAATCAAAAACCCGGTTCCGGTGAACTGAAATTCTGCAGGTTCGCCGGCCCCATCCGGTTCGATCCAAGGCTGGCCGAATGGGGTTTTCAGGTTTTCTCCGTTCGGTCCCAATACATGCCGCAATATCTTCCCGCTTTCCACGTGACGCAATCCATAGGCCCCCTGAAGGAAAGCGACGGATCGGGCCGAGGCAGCGATGACCCGCGTGGGGGCTCCGGCCCGCTGTTCCAAGGTTCCAAGACGCTGCTCGGTCGACAGAACCTGGTTCTCAAAAGCGTCACGCAAAGAAGCCAAGTCATCAGGCGTAAGTGCATCTTCTCGCGTCTGGGCGAGCATAACCGCGACCGCTTCGATCTTGCGGGACTCCTGTTCGATACTGTCCGCCAAACGCCGATCGTTTTGGTAAAGAAGATACCCAAACCCCGCGATCAAAAGGAGCGTTGCAAGTACTGTGATCCTGAAAAGTATCGTGGTCTGAGACGCAAGCCGCCACCCGCCGTCGCGCAGGGCACCAGACATCTTTTTGGCGAAGGGTCGACGGCTCGTTCGGGTATAAGCATATGCGTCGCTGAGGATATCCTCGACTGTATGGTGCGCGGGAAATGAGTGATCGCACAACCTGTACCGAGACATGGGGCCCTTTTCTCCGAACTCAATCATGTCACCATGATTAAGAGACGTCGAAGAAGTTTTTTGCCCGTTCACCCACAGATTGCGTCCCGCTGTAGCGGTTATCGTGTAACGATCGTCAGCCCACTGAAGGGTAGCTATATCGTTGTCATGAGGAGGCAGGTCCTCTTTAAGACGCAGGCTTAGCACCCTGCCTTCACTAACAGAGACAGTCAGGGCATTGTCGACAAGCCAGTTCACGTTTCCGCGCGATGGACCTGTAAGGCTCTCCAGAAAGGCCCGCACCTCGCCTTCACCACCATTCACTGAGGGTATCATGTCGCTCACTTTTGGTTTGCGCATTGTGGCCCCCTATCCAAACGCGTGAGGGCATTCTACCACGCCGCAACACCAAACCCATGGTTTGACGCGAATGTACAAAAAAGCTCATTTAAACAAGCACCTGCGATGTCTGCCCGGATTCAACCAAAAACAACTATCAGACCACAGTTCGAAGAAGGCCGATCCATGATCGGCCCTCTGCTTTGGCATTTTCAAGCACCGCATCACGCCAACAGTCTGTCTATTTCGACGATACCTTGATCTTACGGCTTGGATCCTGAGGCTCACTCTTCGGCATTTGAATACGCAGAACACCCTTGTCGAATGTTGCTGAAACCTTGTCGACTTCCACAGTATCTGGCAGCGACATGGCTCTGGAAAAGCTGCCGTAGCTTCTTTCGCTGACACGCAGATCGCCCGTTTCGTCATGCGCAATCTTCTTCTGACCGCGCAGGATTAGCCTGCGATCCTTGATTTCAATTTCCACATCATCCTCTTCGAGCCCCGGCAATTCAGCCGTAAGGACTATCGCAGAATCCGTCTCTTGGACATCGATTGCCGGAGATATCGCGCCTGTCATATCAAGAGACGGAAAACCCGTGCGTTGCGCAGCCGTTTCCATGGGTAGGAAAGGCGATCCTCCCCCAAAAAACCGCGACATCAGAGTTTCCATTTCACGTCGAAAATCGTCGGAGAGCGGATGCGTTCCAGTGAAAAGTTGCGGGGACTTTTTGTCTTCTAGCATTTTTTGAGCCTCCTCCTTTGGTCGGATTTCGCGCGCGCAATATTATGACAGGAAAAGCGGTCAATGACCTTGATCTTGCGCAAGCATGCAGCCTCGGCTTTAGCCAGATCGCACGTACCGACCGGACGAACAGAAACGGGAACAGTCGGCAAACATACTTGCCCTGTCTTGCCGCAATTCAGACCAATCTCAGTAGTCTTGATCGGAGCCCCATGTCAGCTTAGCGTTTATTCTGAATGAGCCCGGGTTGCTTACCTTTAGAAATTTGGAGCAAAGCCGTATGAAATGGCCTTATCTGGCGCTGATGTACGTTTTGCTGATCTTGACCCCCTTGGGGTTTTCCTGGTCTCTGGGATGGCAACCGCGATCATTTCATCAAGAGCTCGCGTCCGGGCTTGGAATGCTTGCTTTTTCAATAATACTAGTTGAGTTCTTGCTGTCTGGGCGGTTCAGATTCATCTCTTCCGGTCTGGGTATGGATGTGACCATGCGGGTGCATCAGATGATGGCGCGTACAGCGCTTGGCTTCGCGCTAATACACCCGCTGCTGTACCAGGGTACGCCATCTGGCGGACGCCGCCCGTGGGATGAAACAAGTCAACTTACTATTTCGACCGACTTTTCTGCCCTGGCGTCGGGCATCGGCGCATATTTTTTACTGTTCATTCTGGTCGCCTCGGCAATTGCCCGTAAATCCCTTGATTACAAGTACGAGACATGGCGCCTCTTGCACGGGCTGGGAGCCTTGGTGATTGCCTGCCTGCTGTTGCACCACACGGTCTATGCTGGGCGCTACGGTGGACATCCGCTAATGACGTTTCTCTGGCTTGCCCTGACCACTATTGCTGTAGGGACCTTGCTGTATGTCTATCTCGTTCACCCTTTGCGTCAGAGGAAAAGGCCGTGGCGCGTTACTTCTGTGTCTCGACTAACACCGAGGCAATGGGAGTTGCGCCTCAAGCCCGATGGTCACACCGGACTAACTTTCGAAGCAGGGCAGTTTGCTTGGCTAAATGTCGGCCACAGTGCTTTCTCGCTGCACGAAAACCCATTCTCGATTAGTTCAGCACCAGCTGAAGGCCCCGAAGTGTCCTTTGTGATTAAGGAACTTGGGGATTTCACATGCGGTCTCGGACAAATTGCTCCGTGCACCCCGGTCTATCTGGATGCCCCACACGGAAATTTGTCGATCAGCCACCGTCCTGAGAAAGGCATCGTTCTGATCGCAGGTGGTGTGGGTATCGCGCCGATGTTGAGCATCACGCGACAGGTTCGGTTGAGTGATACACAGCGGGATCTCAAGCTTATCTATGGCAACCGCGTGGAGGAGCAGATTGTTTATCCTCAGGAGTTGTCCAAGGAAGAAACTGTATTTGTTCTATCCGAACCGCCAAAGGATTGGTCAGGAGAAACAGGTTTAATCGACGGTCCCCTGTTGGACCGCAATTTGTCTTCTGAACAATTTGAAAGCTGGCTTTTTGTTCTCTGCGGCCCGCCTGCCATGATGGACGCCGTGGAAGATCATCTGATCACGCGGGGCACCGCGCCCCATCGGATTTTGTCTGAAAGGTTCGACTATGATTAGATTGCTTAGAAACCTGCCCGCACGCCAACAGGTGAAATTCGCAGTGTGGTTTATCAACTTTGCAATCTTTGTCGCTGTCTTGGCCTTTTCCTTAAGGTAGCCATACGGACCATTGGGCCTTGGCTAGCCTTGTAATTGCCAGCCGAAAAAAGGCAGATTTTCTTGCAGATGCATGCCGTTACGAATTTCCTTAAAAACAAGCTTTGCTTGGACAGACAGGACGCACCACAACTCTCCCAAGTAACGCCTTTGATGGAGATCAAGGGCAACACACACCACTTATTCATAATTGGAAATCTATTCAGACCGATTTATGGGAGGATCGGAATGACCGTACTCATCGCCTTCGCTACAGTCGAAGGTCAGACGGCAAAGATTGCGCGTTTCATCGGCGATATCGTGAAGGAAGCCGGCTTCAACACACGGCTGATCAATACTGACGAAATGCACGACCACGTGTCGCTTGACGATGTGGCCAAGGTCATTCTCTTGGCTCCGGTCCACGAGCGTAGGCACCCCGAGTCCTTTGAGGCTTATGTCGCGTCAAATAGAGATGCCTTAATGAAACGAAAATCTCTCGTGCTTTCCGTCGGTCTAAAGGCAGCTTTTGCTTCAGGTCGAGAGGAAGCGCGCGACTATCTCAAAGAAATGCTTATGCGAACAGGATTGGAACCAAATGCGACGGCATTGATCGCAGGCGCGGTGAGGCCCGAAAGCTACGGATATTTTGAGAGGGAAATCCTAAAACACGTCGTCTTGCTGGGTCGAAAAATCGATCCACGAGATGGAGCGCGGGAGTTTACTGATTGGGACGAATTAACGTCTATTGTGATAGATTTCCTTGGTGGAAACGGCCGGGCCAATCAGCATCAATCTCAAGCGATATCCTAGTAACAGCTGGCTACTCTCGTACTTACCAGAAAATCACAGTCGCCGGTTCACTTCATCAGTGTCCGAAAAGCACTGGCAACCCTGTCTGCTCCAACATTGCTTGCGTCGTTCCACCAAAGAGTGACTCACGCAGATGGGAATGCCCATAAGCGCCCATAACAACGAGATCGGCCCCCAATTCTGTTGCGCGATCCTGAATGCAGTGTTCGATCGAGTCCCCACCACATGGAAACTGCGACACGGTCACTTTGCAACCGTGATGACGGAGCCATCCAGCAACCTCAGTTCCAGGCTCTTCGCCTTCGACGTCATCAGACGACCGCAAATCAAAACACCCAACCACAACTTCCTTGGCCGCCAGAAAAAAGGGTAAAGCTAAATGCGCAGCCCTGGACGCAGGCAGGCTATCATTCCATGCCAAAACAATGCGTTCACGTTGGGCAAACGGGTCTCCATTGATCATCAGGGCGACCGGTGAATGGAACAATACTCCGTACGCGACCTTATGAAACAAATCGGGATCTTTTCGCAACTCAGCGTCAAGAAAGGCGATATCACAGCGTTTGGCTTGGCCTGCCACAAGATGCTGTAACTCTGTTCCAGATCCAATAAAGGCGTTTACATTTGCCGATACACCCCGCGCGGCCAGAAGCGCTTCAACTTCGGTGGCGCGGGACTTCAAGGCAGCATTTCTTGCGTTAAGGACATCCAACCAGTTTGAAGGAAGACCCGCCTCAACGAACCTGTTTGATCCATACTTTAGGTAAGGCAGTTTAGGTAAAGCTGCGATCACTACGCAATTCAAGTGGCCGTTCTGGGTACGGGCAGTTTCCGCGCATTCCAATATCGACGCATCGTCAGCATCGACTCCTACATAATATACCACTGTTCTGTGTTGCATTCCCGACCTCCGTCCGGGATTTCACTTCGTCCAAGACTCGTGTGCACTGACTAGGTCAACAAAGAAACAATGTTGTCGGTCGCGATTCTTACTTCGGCAGCATGAAGAACTCTTCCAGCACAATCTTGCCTTCTGCCACTGAATACACAGCGATCTCGCGCAGGGTCATACGCTCTCCGGTAGCCTTCTGAATCACTTCAGCCCTGAAGCGCACTCCAAAACGGTTGGGCGGGTGGACATAAGGGCCATCCACGTCGAGTTCCTGGATTTCGTGCGAGGCCAACCAATCTTCTCTCTTCCCCTTGATGGCTTCTCGCCCCTTAGAAACGCGGAACTGTCTGACCGGAGGCACAACTGCCTCAATCGATTGAGCGTTTTCGGCATACATTTCATCAACACTTCCAAGGCCTCTGCGCTCACGCATGGACTGGACGAGCGATCTTCCGATTTCAACTAACTCTTCCATGAATTTCCCCCTAGATTACCATTGACTGTACCACGTCTTCCCCGCGCTTATCTTGACAAGGATCAATGAGCGTATCTCCCTAACAGCCGGGCGCCGCTCGCAAACTCGGCACTTGTTCGCATAGGCAATCTATTCGCTGCAATGCCCTGGAAGACGCCGTTCTGGATTTGCTTCGTCAGAGTCTGATGCAGCCCGACGCAGTGGCAGCTTTTATCAAGTCCTTCAGCGAAGCCGCCAACGCGGAAGCAGGCACAGCGGAGGTAGCCCGGACCCGTCTACAGTCCGAGCGGGACAAAGCGGCGCGTAAACTGAATGGGTTTTAAGAGACAATCGCAGGGGGCATTCGCACCCCCGGAGATGCAAGCCAGGCTTGAAGAGCTCTTCCCGCGGGGGTGATGTGAACGCGCCGCTCTCCGAGCCTGCGTTTTCACCGGTGCGACTACACCCGAACCTGTCCGAGCTCTATCGCTCCAATGTTGCTAGTCTTGCACATGCGTTATCGGACCCGTCGATCCTCACAGGAGCTTTGGATATCATCCGGGTCCTTATCGAACGGGTCACGGTCCTGCATGAGAGGGACGGCGTTCAGATCGAACTCCAGGGTGCCGTGGCAGCGATGATTGGGTTGGCCCAGAATGAACTAAAGTCGCCGTGAGGCGGCATGTTCGGCATTTTGTTAACCGTGTTGGTTTCTGGAGTATGCTTTGGCGCACTTGCTTTGAGGTTTTGAGCCTGACGCGGTGGCGACGTTAAGCACTTGATCCGGGGGATCAATTTTAGTCTGACCGGGCTGTGTAGGGGATTTCTGACGCTGGTTGCGGGAGCAGGATTTGGCCTTTGCCGAACGTCCGCAAAATTGACGTCCTAACGATACTGCTGTGCACAGTTTTTAATTCATCATGATGAGTTGAAAAGTTTGGTTCAATAGAAGTCGGCGAACGAGTTGGCGTTAAAAGGTCACCCAAATCTCATCGGCTTTCTTTTCCTTTGAGAACGGCGTAGTCCAAGACTGATATACTTTAGCGCAGCCCTGATCAGAGCCGATACAGAACATTATCGTAATTGGAAGATTGGACGTGTGCACCACCGGCATTATTGGGGCCGGTGATTTAATCCTCGCGAAACGCACGCTGAAAATACAGGGTGAGCGGTTGCGTCAGATAACTTAGCGGAGTCCGGTTCTCGGTCTTGAGGAAGGCTTCGGCCGGCATGCCTGGAACAAGTGAGACATTTTCCAAAGCCTCGACCGCGGCCGCTTCGGGCATGAGGATCGCTTCGTAGTACGCTACGCCTGTGGCTTCATCTTGTGCAGCGTCAGCGGCAACGCGGACGACTTTCCCCGCAACTTCCGGCGTCGTGCGTCGATTGAACGTCGTGAACATCAGCGAAACGTCCTGACCGGTGTAGACCTGCTCGATATCTGTCGGTGAGATCCTTGCGGACACGTGAAGCGGTTGATCCCCTGGCACGATATACATCATCGGATCGGCTGCCCGAACTACAGACTGTTCCGCAAAGACGCTTGATCCAAAGGTAATGCCGGCGACAGGCGCCCGGACATCAAGGCGGGACAGCCTTTCGATAAGCCCAAGGCGCTTCTCGACCAATTCGAGTTTATTGTAACCTAAGTCCCTTAGTCGGCTTATTGCTTCTTCGCGGCGTTGGTCAAAAAGAGTAAGTCGCTGGATTTCCAAGCCTGATATCTTTGCGCGCGCCTCGGCGACGCGCGCCGTCAGACTGCCGATTTCTCCTTCGAGCCTAGCTTGGGCGCGTTGCAATTCAAGAAGGCGCGACGCTTTCGTCAGCCCCTGATCAAAGAGGTTTTGTACATCAGCCAGTTCCTGCTCGATGAGCTTGAGTTGGCGATCAAGTGCCCTGCGCTGCGCCTCTACGCCTTCAATTTGCTGTGCAACTTGAGCTTTCTGTTCAGAAATTTGCTGGGCGTTCTGCGCGAGTGATATGCGACGCGCTTCAAAAAGACGTTTCTGCCCTTCCATTTGCTCTGTGATTTTGCCCTCAGGCAGTTACATCAGGTCTGGAGGAGTGTCGAATGTCACGCTCTCAGTGTCGTCACGCTCGGCTTCGAAGCGCGCCATGCGCGCGAATATTTCCAAGAGCTGACCTTCGACGATCTCGAGTTCATTTTTGAGAAATGTATCGTCGAACCGCACAAGCACATCGCCGGCAGCCATTAGATCGCCATCGCGCGCGAAAATAGCCCAACCACCCCACCGTCTGGATGCTGGATCGCCTGCCGCTCGCTTTCAACCTCGATCACCCCGGAGGCCACCACGGCACCGGCAATCTGCGTCTTGACGCTCCAAACCCCAAGGACACCCAACATCACGATGATCGCCGTTGCACCAATTGTGGTTGGCACGACGGCACTCCAGCTCTCTTTATGTTCTGACATCAGCTTGTCTTTCCGCTGACGACGCTTTGAACCTGGTTGGCATTCTTCAACGTCGACTTAAAAACTTCGTCTCGCGGGCCCTGCGCCGCGACTTTACCCTGGTCCAGAATAACCATGTTGTTACACTCTGAGATCGCCGTCGATCGATGGGTCATAATAACAACAGCTCTGTTGTCCGCCTTCATTTCCCGCACGACCGAGTTCAGGGCCTCAGATCCATCAGCATCCAGTGCCGAGTTCGGCTCGTCGAGAACCAAAAGCACGGGGTCGCGATAAAGCGCGCGAGCCAATGCAAGCCGTTGCTTTTGTCCACCCGACAATTGCGCATCGTGGGTTCCGATCCGAGTATTGTACCCGTCGGGGAGTCTCTGAATAATGTCGTGCACTCGCGCTTTTTTGGCGGCCTTGATGACAAGTTCAGAATCCGGGTTTAGGTCCATTAGCGCTATGTTTTCGGCGACACTACCTTCAAAAGCACAACGTCCTGTGGAAGATAGCCAATGTGCCGACCCAATTGATCCGGGCCACAATGTTCCAGCTTAGCCCCATTTAGACGCACCTCACCGGCGACGGGCGTCAAAAGACCTACGATCGCGCGGGCAAGAGTGGTTTTGCCGGAGCCGCTCTTTCCGATTACACCGAGCGATTCTCCTGGCGAAACCTCGACCTTCACGTATTTCAGGATCGGTTCATCGCCTCGGCGGACAACAAAAGACACATTATTGACAGGGAGTTTGGCCCCGGGTTGCGATAACTCAAGAGGTGGCTCACGCTCGCAGTTGTCGGCAAGATAGGTATTCAGGCGCTTCCCGCTAGATAGCGCATTCTGCACGATTTACCAGCTTCCAAGACTCTGCTCGACCGGTGCGAGAGCACGGCCCATCAGAATAGAGGCCGCAATCATGGCTCGTGCGCTGATTTCATTTCGTAAAACGAGCCAGGCGCCAACCGCCAGATTTGCAGATTGAAGGAAGAGCCTGAATGCTTTGCTACTGGCGGTGAAAGAGCCCGTCCAATCGGTGGCAGCGATCGTACGTTTAACACCTTCCGCTCGCATGTCTTGCCAGCGCTTTACCATTGCTTGCGACATGCCCTGTGCCCAGATGAGTTCGCCCCCTTCTTCGGCTTGAGCCGCGAAGCGATCTGCCCGGTGTGAGAGCCCGTTGGCCTCGGTAAGCCTTTGTAAGTTACGAATTGGTTAATGAAAGCGACAGCGATCAGAGTCATGCCGCCTGCGCCGGCCATCCATCCCAGATAGGGATGGAAGATAAAAATGCAGCCGATAAAAATGGGGGTTCATGGAAGATCAAGTAGCGACAAGAGAACTGGAGCTGTGAAGAAAGTTCGAATTGAGGCCAGCGCGTCGAGCGGGGCGGTCTGCTTATGTTGTCCACCATGTACGGCGGTGTCTTCAAGTACGGCTCGGAAAACGGACTCGTCGAAAGCCGTCTAAAACCGGGCACCGGCACGCGCAGCGATGAGTCCGCGGGCAAACTCGATGAGCCCGTAAAACAGGTAAAGAATCGCGACAAGACCGAACAAAACAACCAGGGTTTCCTCTGACCGAGAGGCAAGCACCCGGTCATAGACCTGAAGCATGAAGAGAGGCCCTGTCAGCATCAAAAGGTTGGTGAAAATGCTGAAAACGATGACCGTTGCGACAAGCCGACGAATATGCGGTCGGATCTTCTTAGGTTTGTCGCCACCGGTAGTCGAAACCACAAGAGATGCCCGCCAATACATTCTGTAAACGACAGTGGTTTTAAAACCGGCTCCATCCCAGCACAAAATAGGTAGGGTTCTCAAGGAAATTTCCCTAAAGGAGTCGCGAGGGTGTCATTGCAAACTTGTCTGCTTTGCCCTTAAGTTGGCAGCCTCCTAATATCGGTCTCAATTATCCCGATTATTCTGCAGAAGTTTTACCAACCAAAGCCCGCCCTCGTCTCAAACCTGTTCATTCCGACAGAGCCAACGGCGCTTACTGTGCTAAAATTGCAGATTAGGCGACCCCGAAGACTACATCGTCACTTGTCAGGTACAGAACATTATCAAGATGGATTGAGCCACCGGAATACTCTACCAAAACCCCAGAATCCTGCGTCGTGACTGTCAGGTCGTCGATCGACGTCTCTGGACCGCTGAATGCAAGTACATCTTGTCCGTTCGTGAAATCAGAAATCTGGTCATTTCCGTTGGAGCCGTCGAAGTCGAAATAGTCATCTCCGTCACCGCCGAACAAGACATCATTTCCGCCGCCCCCGAAAATGTAATTGTCGCCATCATTGCCAACTATCGTATCATCGAAAGAAGAGCCAATAGCGTCTTCGATCTCTGTCCCATGAGCGATAGCAATGTTGTTGCTACCTGACTGGCTAACGGTACTAAATGAACCCTCGCGCAAATCGATTTCAACGCCGTGCGTTGAAGCTGAGAGGTCGATGGCATCATGCCCACCCGCATCCCAGATTATTTCCACAGTCCCGGACAACGCATCGAAGTCATATACGTCGTCGGTTGTTCTAGTGGTCGCGTTGGCTCCATATAAATATTGGATAGCCGCGACGTCATACAATAACATCGAACTTGCCTCGCCGTCGAAGGACGGATGCACATAATCCGACATCACAGTATATTGCCGATTCAACTCATCAAGCGGCAGGTTTTCTGGGTGCTGAAGCCCCAATACATGCCCGATTTCATGAATCAGCGTTTTATATTCCTCAGTCCCAGGCTCAAAAGAGAGTCCTGACAATGATGAATCGATCCAAACATCTCCGGCAGGTGCACCAACGGTATAGGCATTCGGATAATAGGCTAACCCTCGGGCGGACCCGCCGATATCCGCGATCCCAAACACTATGCTGGCTTCTTCAAGTGGGGCTTCGACGAACGTAATGTCCGCGAACTCCGAAATACTGGAAAGCGCGCTACGCGTAATCGCCTGCATTTCTGCCGTGAAAGCTTCGAAGTCCGTCCAGGCAAAATGGCCGTCGTGGTAATAATCCGGTGTCGCAGTAGCGAACGAATAAGTTACAGTGATGCTTGTCCCGACCGGATCGTTGGGGTTCAGCCGATACTCGTCTCCAGCAATCAGCCCTGTAACATAATAAGGGACATCCGGCTCTGAGGCACCCTCGACTTCTATTGTCACAACTGCGGAAGAACTACCTCCGTGACCGTCTTCAACTGTATAGCTGAAAGTGTCAGTTCCGACGAACCCCATGGCGGCGGTATAGCTGAACGTCCCGTCGGCGTTCACAACGACCGATCCATTGTTGGCGCTGACAGCATCGTATTGCGTAATGGTCAGCGTATCACCATCGCTGTCGCTGTCATTGTCGAGAATACTGGCCGAACTCTCGAGAGTTTCACCCTCAACGGCCATAACAGTATCGTTGACAGCGACTGGGGCCGAGTTGTCGTCAACAATCTCCATCGTCACCTGCGCAGTCGAGGTGCGCCCTCGGTCGTCAACAACGGTATAGCTGAAAGTGTCCGCGCCAGAGACCCCTTCAAAAGGAACATAAGTGAGGGTCCCGTCTTCGTTAATTGTTACTGCACCGGACACACCTTCCGTTACAGAAGCTATTCGCAATCCCTCGCCAAGGTCATTCGTCAGAACAGCTAGAATCACCGACCCATCGCTCTGCACCGACCCATAGTCGTCAAGCGCTTGCGGCGAATCGGCGCTAGGATCGTCAGGCGTTTCCAAGTCTACGACCAACAAATCTATGTCAGAAAAGGACAGCACCTCGACATCTATCAGGTGGTCCCGCTCGCCAGAAGAAGAGGTGACATAAATACTTTCACCCACAATTTCGAATGAGTAGTCTTCCAACTTCCCTTCAAAGCGAACGGTGTCATACCCCTCGCCACCATCGATCAGGTCAAATCCCTCCCCCCCCGACAAGGTATCGTCCCCGGCAAATCCCAGGATCGTGTCGTCGCCATCCAAGCCAGAAAAAATGTTGTCCCCGTCGTTACCTTCGAGAATATTATCAAGCTCATTGCCGGTGCCGTTAAGATCGTCGACGCCGTCCAGGAAAAGATTTTCCACATTGTCGTCAAGCGTATAGTCCACGCTGGAGAAAACGGAATCTATACCGCCATTCTTTCTCTCGCTAATGGAAATTCCCGAGGAATTAATAAAATAGGTATCGTCCCCGCGCCCACCTTTTAGCACGGTATTGCCGCCGTTACCGGCGCTGCCCTTGCCCTTAGCCATTTCTTGCCCTCAAACTTCCCGCTTTTGTGACTTTTGCGGTTGGATTGTTGATAAAAGACGAACAATGATGGCCGCAAGAGCCGCCAAAGTTTCGGCAATTTTTGGGCGGGAATTTGCTCGGAAAGTAGGCAAAAAATCACCTAGCGACACCTACCTTTACGCGAACTCTTCGCGCTTCACTCGCCTGACCGATTGAAAACATTGAGAAATTTGGAATCCTGTGGTAGCGTGCTGTCACAGTTTGAAGGAGAACCTATTATCTGGCATGGGGGTGCCAATGTCGCGGTTCATATCTCTTAAAGTCAAAAAATCGAAATTGTAGAAACCTTAGCCGTGCGAATCCGTTTCAGCGGTGCACGGCCTTATTGTGACTTTATCTGGCTCATCATCTGCCCCCCAACAAAGCCGTCTCCTTCTGAGCACATTATTGCGTCTGGATTGACTGCTGGAATCTGAAGTTATCCGAGACATAAAATTTGAGCGGTTCATCTCGGTGTCTTCATTGCTTCCAGTGTAAACCATTGGGGGAAGTGTTATGGCACTTACGATTAATATTGACGGCATTACTGGTATTGATGAATCCCTTGGTGACCAACAGCAAGACATTGTTGGAACCCCTGCCGTTTTCCCGACTGATGTAGAGTCGGTTTTCAACACCGCGTTGGCGGCCTATAGCGCAACGGTCACAGGCTATAGCGTGGCAGTCGGTGATGCGATTGAGATCGCGGGCGATCCCACTGACGGAACCGGCGGCAATGATGTGCAGATCACCGCTGATCCTCCGATCACTGGGCTAAGCCTGACCGATGACAGCGGGTTCTTATTCGATGGTACGTTTGATTCCGGCCTCGACTCGCTTGCGGGAAACAACATCAATCTTTTGTCGGCTGCGAACGACAACGTCGTTTTGGGAATTGACGCGATCACCCAGGAAGTCATCTTTGCGATTTACCTGGAAGAAGTCACTGATCCGGTCAGCGGCAATATCATCGGCGGCGACTTCTGGATCGCCTTGTTCGAGCCGATAAAACATCCGAATGGGAGCAACCCCGACGATGTTGTGGATTTAGCCAACAAGGTCTTTGTCTCGGCCGAGCAGGTCATCGACTTTTCATTCGAGGGCGCTCCGTCCGGCCAGAACGAGTTCATGGCCTTCAGCTCGGGGAACGTCACGATTGTGGCCTCCGGTCAGATGAATGGCGATTCAGTGAACAGTGGCCAGGGCGCCAATCTGGGCGACGGTTCAGATAAAACCGCGCTTGGTACCAACTCACAGGACATTGGCGCTGGAGAGATTTTGAACTTCAATTTCACCACTGGGTTTGACACCGAATATATCGTACCCGGGCTGACCCCCACCGAGGCCAGTGACCAGAACAACATTCTATTCACGGACGTGTTCCAGACGACCGGTGCGGCGTTCAATGTTGTGAAGGTCACTGGAGGTGGCCCAACCACAAACCCCTTGGTCCATCTGTCTGCGTGGAATACCGAAGGCGCGGGCCCAGGTCTTGAGACTGGAACGGATTTCATATCCGGCCATAGCGATGATGTTCAGGTGAATATTACCGCAGTCTTCGTGAATGGTGTCGACGTCACCGGTGACCCATCAATGGTCACCGATAATGGCGATGGCACATTTACCGTAATCGGCGCGGTTGAAAATGACCGGATCAGTATCGTGGCCCCGTCCTTCAACCGGATAGCGATCAAAAACGACGGCGACGATCAGGTCGCGTTCAGTATTCAGGCCTTCAGCCTTGAAAGCACTTCCTCCGAACGGGCCGAGGCGGGATCCAAGCTCGATTTTTACGATGATGGTCCCTCCCAAGGCGCGCAGGATGTCAATCTGACAGTTTATGAGGACGCCTTGACCGGCGGCAATCTTGACGGCACGGGTGACGTGCTGGTCGCAACTGACAACCTGAGCGGCATATTCCAATCTGGCCAGGACGCACCGGGCCTGGGTTTTGGCGCAGATTCGACGAAAGACGGAACGACGCTGAACAGTGACGACGGTCAAACGTTTGACGTTGAGGTGAATAAAGGTGTTAACGTCGACGTGGGCGGCACGACCTATAACGACGAAGTCATCCTGTCGATCAGCAACACCGATCATCTCCGGATTCTCGTGAATACCGACGGAGATATCCGGCTGGAACTGCTCGCCGCTGTCGAGCACGGCGCGGTAACGACGGGCAACCCCGACGACGACATCCTTGGGATTGGCCTTGGGGAACTCTTCGAAGCCTTTGACGAGGATGGTGACAAGCAGAATTTCTCAGCGAATGATGTCCGCGGCCTCATTGAGGACGACGCACCCCTCTTTGACATTGAGCTTGGTACAGGTGGATTGCAGACAGACGACGCAGATCTGGCAGGCGGTCCGGACACCGACACCAAGGGCGTCGACGAATTGTTTACGGTCGAAACCAATTCACCGGGTGCCGACGGCAATGGTGGCCTTGTCTACTCGTTGGCATTGAGCGCTGCCTCAGTTACAACAACTTTGAAGGACACCGCCACCGGCAACACCGTGTACCTGTTTGACGAACTCGGCGACATCGTCGGTCGTGAAGGTACGGATGCCTCTAACGCCGCAACCGGCGACGTCGTGTTCTCGGTCTCGGTCAACAGCAGCACCGGCGCCGTGACGCTGACCCAGGAACGGGCGGTCGAGCACAGTTCGGCTGACACTGAAGCGCCATATAACGGCGACACTGTCGGGCTGGGTCTTGGCGCCGGGGATTACATTAACCTGGTCGGCACGCTCAGCGATACTGAGACCCCACCGGACCAAGCCACCGATGCCGTCAACATTGCGCCTTCCATCTCGTTCACCGATGACGGGCCGGCCTTTGAAATGGAATTGGGCACCGCGGTCCTGCAGACGGATGACGCCGATCTGACGGGTGGGCCGGATACGGACACCGAAGGTGTGGGCGATCTATTCAACGTGACCACGAATGATCCGGGCGAAGATGGCCTGGGCGCGCTGGTCTACAGTCTTGAACTGGGCTCCAATGCCGGGTCGGTGACCCTGAAAGACACCGCCACCGGAGACACCGTGGTTCTCAGCAACAATGCTGGCGTCATCGAGGGCAAAACCTCGGGCGGGCAAGTCGTGTTCTCGGTCTCGGTCGTCAGCAGCACCGGCGCGGTGACGCTGACCCAGAACCGGGCGGTCGAGCACAGTTCGGCAGATACCTCGGGCTATGCCTCGGATGTCACCGGATTGGGCGCGGCCCTGACCGATGCGATCCGTCTGGTCGGCACCCTCAGCGATGCTGAAACCGCCGCAGACACCGCGACGGACTATGTCGACCTCACCCAAAAAATCTCGTTCACCGATGACGGGCCGGCCTTTGAAATGGAATTGGGCACCGCGGTCCTGCAGACGGATGACGCCGATCTGACGGGTGGGCCGGATACGGACACCGAAGGTGTGGGCGATCTGTTCAACGTGACCACGAATGATCCGGGCGAAGATGGCCTGGGCGCGCTGGTCTACAGTCTTGAACTGGGCTCCAATGCCGGGTCGGTGACCCTGAAAGACACCGCCACCGGAGACACCGTGGTTCTCAGCAACAATGCTGGCGTCATCGAGGGCAAAACCTCGGGCGGGCAAGTCGTGTTCTCGGTCTCGGTCGTCAGCAGCACCGGCGCGGTGACGCTGACCCAGAACCGGGCGGTCGAGCACAGTTCGGCAGATACCTCGGGCTATGCCTCGGATGTCACCGGATTGGGCGCGGCCCTGACCGATGCGATCCGTCTGGTCGGCACCCTCAGCGATGCTGAAACCGCCGCAGACACCGCGACGGACTATGTCGACCTCACCCAAAAAATCTCGTTCACCGATGACGGGCCGGCCTTTGAAATGGAATTGGGCACCGCGGTCCTGCAGACGGATGACGCCGATCTGACGGGTGGGCCGGATACGGACACCGAAGGTGTGGGCGATCTGTTCAACGTGACCACGAATGATCCGGGCGAAGATGGCCTGGGCGCGCTGGTCTACAGTCTTGAACTGGGCTCCAATGCCGGGTCGGTGACCCTGAAAGACACCGCCACCGGAGACACCGTGGTTCTCAGCAACAATGCTGGCGTCATCGAGGGCAAAACCTCGGGCGGGCAAGTCGTGTTCTCGGTCTCGGTCGTCAGCAGCACCGGCGCGGTGACGCTGACCCAGAACCGGGCGGTCGAGCACAGTTCGGCAGATACCTCGGGCTATGCCTCGGATGTCACCGGATTGGGCGCGGCCCTGACCGATGCGATCCGTCTGGTCGGCACCCTCAGCGATGCTGAAACCGCCGCAGACACCGCGACGGACTATGTCGACCTCACCCAAAAAATCTCGTTCACCGATGACGGGCCGGCCTTTGAAATGGAATTGGGCACCGCGGTCCTGCAGACGGATGACGCCGATCTGACGGGTGGGCCGGATACGGACACCGAAGGTGTGGGCGATCTGTTCAACGTGACCACGAATGATCCGGGCGAAGATGGCCTGGGCGCGCTGGTCTACAGTCTTGAACTGGGCTCCAATGCCGGGTCGGTGACCCTGAAAGACACCGCCACCGGAGACACCGTGGTTCTCAGCAACAATGCTGGCGTCATCGAGGGCAAAACCTCGGGCGGGCAAGTCGTGTTCTCGGTCTCGGTCGTCAGCAGCACCGGCGCGGTGACGCTGACCCAGAACCGGGCGGTCGAGCACAGTTCGGCAGATACCTCGGGCTATGCCTCGGATGTCACCGGATTGGGCGCGGCCCTGACCGATGCGATCCGTCTGGTCGGCACCCTCAGCGATGCTGAAACCGCCGCAGACACCGCGACGGACTATGTCGACCTCACCCAAAAAATCTCGTTCACCGATGACGGGCCGGCCTTTGAAATGGAATTGGGCACCGCGGTCCTGCAGACGGATGACGCCGATCTGACGGGTGGGCCGGATACGGACACCGAAGGTGTGGGCGATCTGTTCAACGTGACCACGAATGATCCGGGCGAAGATGGCCTGGGCGCGCTGGTCTACAGTCTTGAACTGGGCTCCAATGCCGGGTCGGTGACCCTGAAAGACACCGCCACCGGAGACACCGTGGTTCTCAGCAACAATGCTGGCGTCATCGAGGGCAAAACCTCGGGCGGGCAAGTCGTGTTCTCGGTCTCGGTCGTCAGCAGCACCGGCGCGGTGACGCTGACCCAGAACCGGGCGGTCGAGCACAGTTCGGCAGATACCTCGGGCTATGCCTCGGATGTCACCGGATTGGGCGCGGCCCTGACCGATGCGATCCGTCTGGTCGGCACCCTCAGCGATGCTGAAACCGCCGCAGACACCGCGACGGACTATGTCGACCTCACCCAAAAAATCTCGTTCACCGATGACGGGCCGGCCTTTGAAATGGAATTGGGCACCGCGGTCCTGCAGACGGATGACGCCGATCTGACGGGTGGGCCGGATACGGACACCGAAGGTGTGGGCGATCTGTTCAACGTGACCACGAATGATCCGGGCGAAGATGGCCTGGGCGCGCTGGTCTACAGTCTTGAACTGGGCTCCAATGCCGGGTCGGTGACCCTGAAAGACACCGCCACCGGAGACACCGTGGTTCTCAGCAACAATGCTGGCGTCATCGAGGGCAAAACCTCGGGCGGGCAAGTCGTGTTCTCGGTCTCGGTCGTCAGCAGCACCGGCGCGGTGACGCTGACCCAGAACCGGGCGGTCGAGCACAGTTCGGCAGATACCTCGGGCTATGCCTCGGATGTCACCGGATTGGGCGCGGCCCTGACCGATGCGATCCGTCTGGTCGGCACCCTCAGCGATGCTGAAACCGCCGCAGACACCGCGACGGACTATGTCGACCTCACCCAAAAAATCTCGTTCACCGATGACGGGCCGGCCTTTGAAATGGAATTGGGCACCGCGGTCCTGCAGACGGATGACGCCGATCTGACGGGTGGGCCGGATACGGACACCGAAGGTGTGGGCGATCTGTTCAACGTGACCACGAATGATCCGGGCGAAGATGGCCTGGGCGCGCTGGTCTACAGTCTTGAACTGGGCTCCAATGCCGGGTCGGTGACCCTGAAAGACACCGCCACCGGAGACACCGTGGTTCTCAGCAACAATGCTGGCGTCATCGAGGGCAAAACCTCGGGCGGGCAAGTCGTGTTCTCGGTCTCGGTCGTCAGCAGCACCGGCGCGGTGACGCTGACCCAGAACCGGGCGGTCGAGCACAGTTCGGCAGATACCTCGGGCTATGCCTCGGATGTCACCGGATTGGGCGCGGCCCTGACCGATGCGATCCGTCTGGTCGGCACCCTCAGCGATGCTGAAACCGCCGCAGACACCGCGACGGACTATGTCGACCTCACCCAAAAAATCTCGTTCACCGATGACGGACCGGCCTTTGAAATGGAATTGGGCACCGCGGTCCTGCAGACGGATGACGCCGATCTGACGGGTGGGCCGGATACGGACACCGAAGGTGTGGGCGATCTGTTCAACGTGACCACGAATGATCCGGGCGAAGATGGCCTGGGCGCGCTGGTCTACAGTCTTGAACTGGGCTCCAATGCCGGGTCGGTGACCCTGAAAGACACCGCCACCGGAGACACCGTGGTTCTCAGCAACAATGCTGGCGTCATCGAGGGCAAAACCTCGGGCGGGCAAGTCGTGTTCTCGGTCTCGGTCGTCAGCAGCACCGGCGCGGTGACGCTGACCCAGAACCGGGCGGTCGAGCACAGTTCGGCAGATACCTCGGGCTATGCCTCGGATGTCACCGGATTGGGCGCGGCCCTGACCGATGCGATCCGTCTGGTCGGCACCCTCAGCGATGCTGAAACCGCCGCAGACACCGCGACGGACTATGTCGACCTCACCCAAAAAATCTCGTTCACCGATGACGGGCCGGCCTTTGAAATGGAATTGGGCACCGCGGTCCTGCAGACGGATGACGCCGATCTGACGGGTGGGCCGGATACGGACACCGAAGGTGTGGGCGATCTGTTCAACGTGACCACGAATGATCCGGGCGAAGATGGCCTGGGCGCGCTGGTCTACAGTCTTGAACTGGGCTCCAATGCCGGGTCGGTGACCCTGAAAGACACCGCCACCGGAGACACCGTGGTTCTCAGCAACAATGCTGGCGTCATCGAGGGCAAAACCTCGGGCGGGCAAGTCGTGTTCTCGGTCTCGGTCGTCAGCAGCACCGGCGCGGTGACGCTGACCCAGAACCGGGCGGTCGAGCACAGTTCGGCAGATACCTCGGGCTATGCCTCGGATGTCACCGGATTGGGCGCGGCCCTGACCGATGCGATCCGTCTGGTCGGCACCCTCAGCGATGCTGAAACCGCCGCAGACACCGCGACGGACTATGTCGACCTCACCCAAAAAATCTCGTTCACCGATGACGGGCCGCAGATCACTGTCAACGACGCATCGGGAAGTTATGAAGCGGGTGCGCAAGGCACGTGGTCGGATTCGCCCGGCGCTGACGCGTTTGACTCGTTGGACATTGAACTGGTCAGCTACGAGATCGACGATAATGGTACTGTCGTGGTCAACGCCGATTTGACCCAGGACTTGGTTAATCCCAACTTGTTCTCTGGCTCAATCACCGATGACTTTAATGGTGATGGCGTCGATGAAACAGTGGATTTCACCATAGAATTCGACAGCCCAACCACCTATGATCTTCAGGTGTCTACACCGCCGGGTTCGGTGGTCGAACTGTCCACGGCAGATGGCAGCCTTGATGCGGGTGGCCCGGATCCGGTGCGAACGCTGACAATCGACAGTTCGGAAATCGTGTTCGCGGCGGTCGAGCCAACATCAACACCTGGCGACATCGCGCCGTTCCTGAATACCCTTGAAGCCAATTGGGAGGGCGGCGCAACATTCCTCAGTGCGGAACAGATGAATGTCAGCACCTCGGGCATCGGGAATGGCAATAACAATCTGAACGGTAATGCCAATGAAGGCATTGATGGCGACACGACATCGGGTGGCAAGGTGGATGAAAGCTTCGTCGTCGACCCGACCGGCTTTAACGTCAGCGCCGTGACGGTCTTCATCGACAACTCTGTGGGTGGGTATGATAACCCACCAGAGGATCTGTGGTACACGATCTACTATAGCGATGGTACATCCCCTAGCGGTCCGATTGAGGTCATGGACGGCGATCTGTCGCCTGAAGCCGGCGGCCAGGAAAGTTTTGTGATCGGTGATCCAACAGGACCGAACAACATCGACGCGATCCAGCTCTTTATGGGTCAAGGGACCATCAAGATCCCGGTCATCGAGTTCACGACCTCGCAGGAGTTCAATCCCGAATCGTTAGAGATGACCCTAAATGCGACCGAAGCCGACGGTGACTCGGATACGGACACTGACGGCTTCACAATCGACCTCGATCCGGTTGTCGCCTGACAAAGCAGTGAAACGCGCAGACCCGGCGCCTTGCCGGGTCTGCACATCCTAACAGCCGTACCAAACCCTTGTTACAGAGTGCCACGTTCATGAATGCCAATCCCGATACAAATATCGTCGACACCACCAGAAAAGCCGTGAAGCGGCTTTTCCCGCCGCTACTGATCGTAAGCTGTGTCGTAAACCTGCTACTTCTGGTGAGCGCTATTTACATGCTTCAGATCTATGACAGGGTTCTGACCACCGGGTCTTTCGACACTCTGGTCTGGCTGACGGTTGTCGCACTTTTTGCGCTGATCATTTACGGAATACTAGAGCAAGTACGACGGATGATCTTAGGTCGTGCAAGTTTCTGGGTTGAATCAGAACTTAGCGAACCGACCCTCAGAAAAGCCATGTCTGACCGGCTGACTGGCTGCAACCCAAAGGCCAGCCTGAACGATGTTGCCAACCTCAGGTCATTTCTGGGCGGAGACGCAGTGCTTGCCTTTTTTGATGCACTCTGGACACCGATCTTTATTGCATTCATTTGGTTACTCCACCCTGGACTTGGTGTCTTTGCGCTTTGCAGTACTATCGTTCTCTTTCTGTTTGCGCTTACAAATGACATTCTGACACGCAATCCCAACAAGGAAATAAGTGCCAAGCTTCGCCAAAGTGATACGGCAGCGCAGCAGTTTCTTGAGAGTGGTGAAACCATCCGCCCTCTGGGAATGGGTGATGCCTTGCTTGGTCGTTGGCAGTCTTTTCAGGCAGGTGCCCGACGTGAGCACCAGAACCTGAAGGAAAAAACCTCGGGCCTTGTCAGCGCATCACGAGCGCTACGCCTTGCCTTGCAAGTCATGATACTGGGACTTGGCGCGTATTTTGTCCTTCAAGGCAATCTGACTGCCGGAGGGATGATCGCTGCCTCAATTGTTCTGGGCAGGGCACTTGCTCCTATCGAGCGTTCAATAAGTGCTTGGAAAGGTTTCGTGGCAGCGCGTACCGCTATCACCCGGCTCAGGGATCACTTTGCGGGTGAATTTGCTCCCGATTATGAAGTCAACTTACCAAAGCCTCTCGGCCAATTACAGGTGGAAGAGGTCTATTGTCTCGCACCCTATTCGGGCGAACCGATTCTGGAGAACATCTCTTTCGCTCTTGAGCCCGGCGAGACACTAGTCGTTTTTGGGCCTTCCGGTTCGGGCAAATCGACCTTGTGTCGTTTATTGGTCGGAGCCTGGCAACCAACACGCGGCCATGTAAGGCTTGACGGTGCAGACGTCGGAAATTGGAACCCCGAAAATCTAGGGCCGTGGCTGGGCTATCTGCCCCAAAATGTAGAGCTCTTTCCAGGCACCGTAGCCCAGAACATTGCCCGAATGCGAGACATCGACGACTCGATGGTAATCAAGGCCGCCAAAGAAGCAGGAGTTCACGATCTCGTTTTGCGGTTACCACATGGGTACGAAACAGACGTTGGCTTGCACGGCGGGCGTATCTCTGGTGGCCAAAGGCAAAGGCTGGGACTTGCTCGTGCTCTTCTGGGTGACCCGTCGTTTATCGTCTTGGATGAGCCCAGCTCGAATCTCGATCAGGAAGGCGACGCAGCCCTTGCTGCAGCTCTTGCGCGCTCCAAGAATCTTGGTCGCACCGTCGTCGTTGTGACCCATCGTCCCGCCGGGCTCAGGACTGCAGACAAAGTTCTGGTTCTCAAAGACGGATCTGTCGCCGCATTTGGCCCGCGTGAGAAAATTTTGCAGATCAGAGGCCAAGCTCCAGCCTATCAAACCGTGCGGACGGTGCAATCTAGCAGCGGCAACAACGCAGTAGCAGAGTAAGGTGGTTCGCCAATGAGCATTTGGGAAGAGTTACAGGAAAACGTGAAGGCTTTCTGTGCTTCGGTGCTTGATGACATTTTGGGTGCAATTCCAGCCGACTGGTTGGATTGGATCTTAGAAAAGCTACCACCCGCCGTTGACCCGAGGTGGATCGCGGCAATTATTTTATTGCTCACGTTGGTGCTTCTGACATTACTCCTCCGCTCAATTCGACACAAAGCGGTCACAGACTCAACATCCAACCTTAGAGATCTCACGCGCGCGCCGCTTCGCACGGGGTACATCGTCGCAATCGGGCTGGTGTTTGGTTTGGTGACCTGGTCATTCAGCGCCCGGCTGGAAGGCGCAGCCATTGCACCAGGAGTGGTCAGTCCAGAAGGGTACCGCAAAACCGTTCAACATCTGGAGGGCGGAATCATAAAATCTATTCACGTGAGGGAAGGGGACAAGGTGACCAAAGGTCAGGTTCTTTTAACTCTCGACGACGTGCAGGCACGTGCCCGACTTGACGAATTGGTAAAGCGGTACACGCACCTGCTGGCGAGGGTCGCCCGCATCAAAGCTGAATTAGACGGTTCCGAAATATTGGTCGTCCCGAACAGCAAGAATGTATCCGATGAAGCTGAATTAACACGCGCAATTTCCGATCAACAAGTACTTCTGACGCGGCGAATTACGACACAAAAAGGCCGCGACAACATACTGCGCAAACGCATCAAACAGCTCGACGAAGAAAACCTCGGACTTAAGAAAACGATCGTCGGCTTGGACGAAAAAACACATTTAATTGAGGAAGAAATCCAAGGTGTAACAAGCCTGCTGGGGAAAGGTCTAGAAAGGAAGTACCGACTACTGGCCCTGAAACGCGCAGCCGCAGACATCACGATCGAGCGTGCTACCAGTAAAGCGCAGATCGCCCGCAACAATCAAAAGATCGGTGAAACCGAATTGCAATTACTGGCCATGGTTCAGCAGGAGATAGAAGACTCCACCATGGAATTGTCGGAAATGAAACGTACTCTAGCCGAGTTGGAAAGCGAAATACGATGGCACAGGGATGTGGTCGATAGAACGGAAATACGCTCTCCGATTGAAGGTAAGGTAATGAATGTGCGGATCACTACTCTTTCCGGGGTCGTCCGAAACGGTGAACCGATCTTGGATATCGTACCTTCGAAGGTTCCTTTGATAATCGACGCCCGAGTCAACCCGATTGATATAGATGTCGTAAGTATTGGTATGCCTGCCCGTATTCATCTTACTGCGTATCAACAACGCAACATGCCACAGATATTCGGTTTGATGCGCTCAATTTCCGCAGACCGCATAGTCGACGAAAATACAGGGCAACCCTATTATTTGGCAAAGGTTGAGATTTTACCTGCCGAACTCGCAGATTTACAGGACGTCGAACTCGTCTCAGGAATGCCCGTAGAGGTTATGCTGCAAACCGGTGAAGCAAGCGTTGCCGACTATGTAATCGGGCCGCTTTTAAGTTCAATCCGACGTAGTTTCCGGGAAAACCACGGCAGTTAACAACGTTTTGGTGATACAAGGTCGGTAGTACTCAAAACAAGTTTGAAAATTTTTTGTTGTTTGCTTGGTTACCCTTCAAAACAGCGAAACCACCACTCCAATTCTAAGGCAATTCTTGTTGCTTAAACTCCAAATGCTGGAGAAATCCCAATCCGCGTTTGTATTATGGAACTTGCGGCAGATTGCCATGCTGGCGGTAATTGATCTTAACTGTTCACAACTGCAAGCCAAGTAACTGGTGACAAGCGAGGAGTTTGCAGGGACCGATCTAGCTCCGCTACACCCGCATTTGTCATAAGACAATATCCGGCCCCCGCTCCTTCCCCCCGGTCTTGCGGGAGAAGGCCCTTCGCTTTCAGGTTCGTATCTGCGCGATGCCTTTTATCGGAGGCCAGCCGCTTTCCCGCAGGCTTCTCACCTGCCCCGCTCTGACCGCGCACGGTCTCGGCGATCCCCGGTTCGACGAGCGTCTGAAGACGACCGTCGACCGGTGGGTTCCGTAGTCGCGTTTCTGCACCGGGCCAGAAGGAGCCGCGTCGGTGCGGGATGGGGTAGTCCCCGAACCATAGTTCACAATTGGAGGCCGGTCGTGAACGTACCGTGGTCACCGCTTTTTTTGATCGTTTGCCAGGGAAAGCAGCAAGTATAAACCGGGCGCAACGGAGACGGGGAGACCCATCCCGGCCCGGAACGTCCGATTTTGCGCTCTTGCTGACTAAGTGTATTGATCTGCTTTTTTTGGGGGGATCTTTGTGTTTCGCGCGGCCGCAAGTTGCACAAACCTTAGCTGACCCGAAGCGCCGCAGCCCACCAATAGCGCAGGCGGTTCGGGTCAGCGGCTCGACACAGAACCTAGCCAAATTGTTCTCTTCCTGTTCTTTTGTTGATGTGCAACCTTGGAAGGGGTCGCCGTGTCTCAATCAGCGCTTTCTGAGCAATCAGTACCGCCTTGTTGCACGTAAGCTTTTGGACGCGCGATCAGACCCTAGAGTGTGCCAAACGGAGAATAACATGAGCGCTAACGCGGACAGCGGTCTGAAGGACAATCGAGACGTTGCACATACTGAAGTTGACTATTCCGTCTATCCGCACATGGATGGGATCAAGTGCTCGATGTCATGGAAGCTCGGCAGTTATGGCGAACGCGGTGCTCTATCTGATGACATGATCGGGAGCTTGGCTGAACGGTTTGGCCTGCCAACTAAGCTCGTACGCGAACTCTCTGTGCTTCTTGGGAACTGCCTCAATAACGACGACGACATCGCAATCAACCTGACTGAGGTCCGTCGCTCGCAAGCGATTGTACGAGGTCAAAAGCACCTCAAGACATTCCTGCGGGAAGCCAAACGGGGTTCCATTGCTCCCCAAGAACTCCGGAACGCATTGGGCTCGCTTTCGACTTATTTCGTATCGACGCCAGAAGATGCAGACCTTCTTCCTCAAGTCCTCGACAAGCTTGAGACCGCAACGACACTTACTCAAGATGTCATAGATGACATTCGGCACATCCTTGTGACCCCCGGCGCAGTTGCAGAGATGTCGCCCCGGGACAAGCGGTTCTCGCGCGATAAACGCCGTCAGTACATCGTCGAGAGCTGCTGTTACATCTGGAAAGATGCCGGTCGCCCCCTAACCTATACGATATACTCAGACGGTCGCCCCGGAGGACAACGGCAAGGTCCGCTCGTCAACTTTATCCAGGCTGTCGTGAAGATGATCACCGAGCCGGGGCAAATCCTGAGCGGTGAGACGATCCGCGTGGACATTGACGGTTTTCGCGACAAGCTTGAGCGCGAAGAGCAAGAGCGTTGGGCGCCGCCGGAATTGGGCAATCAATACACTTAGAATGAGCAAGCCCGCGTTGTCATGGTCATGGCATGACACGCGTTCCTGCCACACCCCCTTCTGACGACTACGCGCGCAAGCAGGTTGAGACAGCGATTGACCAGTTGGTCCGATTGCTGGCTGCCCAGGCAGTACGGGAACTGGGTCGGGACGCCTCTGACCAAAAGGAGGCGCATCAGTATGCCACAGATCAATGCGAAGAAGAGCCCACCCCGCAAGCTTCTGACGGTGAAAGACGTCGCTGAACTGGACAATTGCTCGGAGAAGACGGTGCGCCGTGCGATTGCGGCTGGCCTGCTTGAGGTTATTCGGGTCGGCCCTGGCGGACGCCTCATCCGCATTGATCCGGCAGCTCATGCCGCCTACCGGCAGGCACAGTGCTGGCAGGTAATCGCGAACATTAATGTCAATTTATGTCAATGGGTTATGGCATTCTCGGGAAGAGGGCCTGCCCGTAAGTTTCTAACTTTCTATGCTACGCTTTTCCCGAATCGGACCCCCTGTCCACACCCGTCCGCCCGAGACCTGACATGTCCAAAGGACCGCAAACCCGATGACTAGCCAGAGCCCCGTTCCATTGACATTGGCCTTCGTCAAAGCCGACACACCGATGTTCGCCGAGCTCATCGACCAACTGCACTCCGACAGCTCTCTGTCGGAAGGACGCCGTCGCGACATGATCTCCGGTCTGCGCCGCGTGGCCAAAGCCCTTGGGCTGCCGCCAGAGGATGTGCCCTGCGACAGTCGCTGGTTGCAGCCCCGTTTGACTAAAGTTGCACCGGCTTCGCTTGGTCTGACACTAAAGAGCTGGCAAAATGCGGTCAGTGATGCACGGGCTGCGCTCGCGCATTTCGGGCTGGTGGAACGCCGCTTCAACCGGATCTATGATCTGTCTCCCGATTGGCACGCGCTGTGGGCGGATGTACTTGCGTCCGGTGACAAGACATTGCAACCCGCGCTCTGCCGCTTCGTGCATTATCTGAACCGGCAAGGCGTCAAACCTGCCAATGTGTATAAAGAGCATGCTCAGGCCTATCGAGTAGCGCTTGAGCATAACGAGATCAGCAAATCTCCTGAGGTTGCATATCGTGCCGCTGTCAACGGCTGGAACCTGGCGGTCCGACGTATTTCACAATGGCCCAACGTCACTTTGCCTCTGGAATCGCGTCGGAAGGTCATCACTTTTCCGGTGACTGACTTTCCGGCGCCATTCCAAACCGATCTTGCAAAGCTGATGCATCGTCTGTCCAATCCAGACCCGCTGGCAGATGACGGACAGAACAGAGCACTACGACCCGCGACCCTGTCCCAATACCAAAGGCAGTTGGTTCGGTTCGCCTCCGAACTCATTCACTCTGGTATCCCGATCGCGGAGATTGGCGGATTGGACGTCCTGATTAATCCGGCGATGGCTGAACGGGGTTTGCGCCAGATGTTATCGCGCACCAACAACCAGACCACAAAGATGATCAGCGAGATTGCCGCGTTACTCCGCAATCTGGCCCGGTTACTCAATGCACCCGAAGACACCCGGGAATTACTGGCTGGGCTTGCAGCGCGTCTGGCGGTCAAACCCCAGAATGGCATGACCCAAAAGAACCGAAGCAGACTTCGAATGTTGCAAGAGGACCGTCATCAGCAGCGCCTGCTACTCCTGCCCGAACGGATTTTCGCGCGACCACGCGGCACCTCCAAGCCGTACGGATGGGCTCTGGCGCGCGAAGATGCGCTCGCAATCGCCATCCTGCTGGTCTGCCCCGTCCGTGTGAAGAATCTGGCTGGCATCCACATTGAACGCCACCTGCACCGCCCTGGTGATGGCCGAGCCTACTTGGTTCTGGAAGACGGTGAGACCAAAAATGAACGACCTGTCGAGTTCGAGATTCCGCGTGATGTATTGCGCATGATCGACAGCCATCTCAAATCTCGTTGTCCGGAACTCTGCCCCGCTGGAACGCCTTGGCTGTTTCCCCGCAGGGATGGTCAACACTCTGTTGATCCCGGCGTTCTGTCTGGGCGCATCTCCAAACGGATCCGGAAAGAAACGGGGTTGGAGATGAACGCCCACCTGTTTCGGCATTTCGCGGTGATGAACTGGCTCGACGCCAATCCCGGCGGCTACGAGGTTGCGCGTCGGTTGCTCGGACATTCGGAGGTCAGCCACACCATCAACATGTATTCCGGTCTTGAGGCACGTTCGGCAACCCGCGCCTTTGCTGACCTGATAGACGCCAAGAAAGGGCGTCGCTGATGAGCCTTGTTCTGCCGCGCGACGAATGGCCCGCGCAAGACCGGGATATGTGGCTCAGCCTTCAGGCGGAAGGTGGACCACTCGACGATTGCGGTGCCCTCGCTCATCTACGCGCAACCTCGTTGAAGACGTTAGAGTTGCGCTATGCCCGATGGTTGCAATGGCTGATTACCAGCGACGCGGAGGCGATCACACTGCCTCCGGCTCGACGCGGGACCCTGCCGCGCCTTTCCGCTTGGCTTCGGGACCTCTCACACACCCGGCCGATGACTCAATTGATGTTCATTGATGGCGTGTTGCGTATCCTCTCCGCGGCTGACCCGACGCAGGACTGGTCCGCTCAGCGGAAGTTAAAAGCGGGATTGAAGCGCGCCGCGGGTCGAGGTGATCGGGACCGTAAACTTGGGCGTGTGTTGTCCAGCGAAGTTCTATTCCGTGCAGGGCTGTCTCTGGCGACGGGTCATGCAGAAGCTGCGTCAACACCGCTAAGCAGTATGATGTGCCTGCGGGATGGCACCATGATAGCGATGTTGGCCCTGATGCCGATGCGGCGACACGCCTTCGCGGGCCTTCGGATTGGCATATCCCTGTATGTCGCAGCAGACACGATGACCGTCGCGCTCCCCGGGGATCTCACCAAATCAGGGCATCCCTGGGAAGCTGATGTTCCACCGAGCGTTGAACCGCTCTTGCGCCGTTACATCAACGAAGCCCGTTCCTTTATTATGGAGCGTGGCCAACAGCATCACAATGTCCTGTGGGTTGGCCGGTCTGGTGCTCCTTTGAAGAAAGACGCGCTGAGCCCTCGGATCGCGGAGCAGACACTGAAGCTGACGGGTCGCCGTATTCCACCGCATTTCTTTCGGGATGCTGCCGCGACAACCCTGGCCCGCTCTTCTCCGGAACATGCCAAGCTAATTCGACCAATTCTTGCGCATACGAGCTTCGGAACCGCCGAGCGCCACTACATCCACGCACAGTCAATTGAAGCGGGCCGCGACTACGCGGCTTTGATCAAACAGAAGAGAAAGGCCCGGCGATGACCCGCGTTGCAATCTATGCCCGTTTCTCCAGCCAAATGCAGAGAGACGCATCCATCGACGACCAAATGCGACTGTGCCGGGAACGTGCTGAGCGGGAAGGTTGGACTGTTGTTGACGCCTATTCTGATCGTGCGGTCTCCGGCGCCTCCATGTTGCGCCCCGGTCTGCAAGCGCTGTTTCATGCTACACAGGAAGGACAAGTTGATCTGATTTTGGCGGAAGCGCTGGACCGGTTGAGCCGAGACCAGGCGGATATCGCCGCGATCTTCAAACGGCTAAGCTTTGCAGGTGTTTGCATCGTGACGCTGGCTGAGGGCGAGATCAGCGAATTACACGTAGGTCTCAAAGGCACCATGAACCAACTGTTCCTCAAAGACCTGGCCGACAAAACCCGGCGTGGTTTGCGCGGGCGTGTCGAGCTTGGCCGTTCCGGCGGTGGTAACAGCTACGGTTATGATGTCGTCCGGCGTCTCGGGCCCGACGGCCAACCCGTCACGGGGGAACGAGTGATCAACGCAGCAGAAGCTGAGATCGTCCGGCGGGTGTTACATGACTTCACCGAAGGGCACTCCCCGAAAGCCATTGCGCGCCGCCTGAACACCGAGGGTGTCCCAGGCCCTCGAGGAAAATTATGGCGTGACACGGCCATCCGGGGGCACCGCACTCGTGGAACAGGCCTTCTCAACAATGAGCTCTACATCGGCCGCCTGGTCTGGAACCGGCTGCGCTACATCAAGGACCCTGAGACCGGCAGACGTGTTTCCCGTCTCAACGATCCGTCCAAATGGATCATCGCGGAGGTCCCTGAGCTGCGGATCGTCGGGGATGAACTTTGGGAGGCGGTCAAGCAGCGGCAAGGCGAGATCGAAGCTGATCCCCGCGTCAAAGCCATCATGGAAACCCGGTTTTGGGAGAAGCGTCGCAAGAAGCACCTTCTGACAGGTCTTGCATTCTGCGGCTCCTGCGGAGGACCACTCACCACTGTCGGGCGCGACTATCTCGCCTGCTCTGCCGCTCGCAAACTCGATACCTGCACGCACAGGCAATCCATTCGCCGCCATGTTCTGGAAGACGCCGTTTTGGATTTGCTTCGCCAACGTCTGATGCAGCCCGACGCAGTGGCCGCTTTTATAAAGTCCTTCAGCGAAGCCGCCAACGCAGAAGCAGGCACAGCAGAGGTAGCCCGGACCCGTCTGCAATCCGAGCGGGACAAGGCGGCGCGCAAACTGAATGGGTTCTATGATGCAATCGCAGAGGGCATTCGCACCCCCGGCCTTCAAACGCGGCTCGAAGAGCTTGAAGCGCAGATCGCCGGTCTTGATGCGAAGCTGTCTGAGCTCTATCGCTCCAATGTTGCTAGTCTTGCACATGCGTTATCGGATCCGTCGATCCTCACAGGAGCTTTGGATATCATCCGGGTCCTTATCGAACGGGTCACGGTCCTGCATGAGAGGGACGGCGTTCAGATCGAACTCCAGGGTGCCGTGGCAGCGATGATTGGGTTGGCCCAGAATGAACTAAAGTCGCCGTGAGGCGGCATGTTCGGCATTTTGTTAACCGTGTTGGTTTCTGGAGTATGCTTTGGCGCACTTGCTTTGAGGTTTTGAGCCTGACGCGGTGGCGACGTTAAGCACTTGATCCGGGGGATCAATTTTAGTCTGACCGGGCTGTGTAGGGGATTTCTGACGCTGGTTGCGGGAGCAGGATTTGAACCTGCGACCTTCAGGTTATGAGCCTGACGAGCTACCGGGCTGCTCCATCCCGCGTCAGAGTCAGATTTGTTTTCATCGTGTTAGAGAGAATTGGGCTTTTTCTAGGTTTGGCGGTGACCTACTCTCCCGGGGCTTAAGCCCAAGTACCATTGGCGCGGCAGTGCTTAACTTCCGGGTTCGGGATGGGACCGGGTGTTTCACTTGCGCTATGACCACCAAACCGAGGAAAAGCCCTCGGTCGACTTTCTTGCTGTGCAAGAAAGCGACCATGCGGGAGGCAGCGTCTTTTGTTTACAAAAGGCGCGTTCCCGCACGGTTATTTAATCAACCAACATCGCGGCTTGGCGCTGCGACGCTGTCCTTTGTCAAGATTGGTGTATGCTTTGGTCTTGTCTTTCCATTACTGGATCAAATCAAGCCTATCGGGCGATTAGTACCGGTCAACTGAACGCATTACTGCGCTTACATCTCCGGCCTATTGACGTGGTGGTCTTCCACGGCCCTCAGGAGACCTTGTTTTGAGGGGGCTTCCCGCTTAGATGCCTTCAGCGGTTATCCTGTCCGATCATAGCTACCCAGCACTGCCGTTGGCACGACAACTGGTCCACCAGTGGATCGTTCACCCCGGTCCTCTCGTACTAGGGGCAACTCCTCTCAAGTCTCCTACACCCACGGCAGATAGGGACCGAACTGTCTCACGACGTTCTAAACCCAGCTCACGTACCTCTTTAAACGGCGAACAGCCGTACCCTTGGGACCTGCTCCAGCCCCAGGATGAGATGAGCCGACATCGAGGTGCCAAACACTGCCGTCGATATGGACTCTTGGGCAGTATCAGCCTGTTATCCCCGGCGTACCTTTTATCCGTTGAGCGATGGCCCTTCCACTCGGGACCACCGGATCACTATGGCCGTCTTTCGACTCTGCTCGACTTGTCAGTCTTGCAGTCAGGCTGGCTTCTGCCATTGCACTCAACGAGCGATTTCCGACCGCTCTGAGCCAACCTTCGCGCGCCTCCGTTACGCTTTAGGAGGCGACCGCCCCAGTCAAACTACCCGCCACGCAGGGTCCCGGATCCGGATAACGGACCGCGGTTAGACATCAAGAGTGCGAAGGGTGGTATCTCAAGGGAGGCTCCACAGGTACTTGCGTTCCTGCTTCAAAGCCTACCACCTATCCTGCACATCACAATCCTGATGCCAGTGCGAAGCTGTAGTAAAGGTGCACGGGGTCTTTCCGTCTAACCGCGGGAAGCCTGCATCTTGACAGGCAATTCAATTTCGCTGAGTCGATGTTGGAGACAGCGGGGAAGTCGTTACGCCATTCGTGCAGGTCGGAACTTACCCGACAAGGAATTTCGCTACCTTAGGACCGTTATAGTTACGGCCGCCGTTTACCTGGGCTTCAATTCAAGGCTCTCACCTCTCCTTTTAACCTTCAGGCACCGGGCAGGCGTCAGACCCTATACGTCGTCTTGCGACTTCGCAGAGCCCTGTGTTTTTAATAAACAGTCGCCACCCCCTGGTTTGTGCCCCCAGCCCCTAGTTGCCTAGGAACCGGGCCTCCTTCTCGCGAACTTACGGAGGTATTTTGCCGAGTTCCTTCAACATCGTTCTCTCAAGCGCCTTGGTATGCTCTACCAGTCCACCTGTGTCGGTTTAGGGTACGGTCTGATGGAGGGCTATTTCCAGGAACCACTCAGCAGCCCAATCAATCCGATAAGATTGAACTACACCTGTGATCCGTCACATCCTCCTGGCCTAGGAATATTAACCTAGTTCCCATCGCCTACGCCTTTCGGCCTCGGCTTAGGGGCCGGCTTACCCTGCTCAGATTAGCTTTAAGCAGGAACCCTTGGACTTTCGGCGAGAGTGTCTCTCACACTCTTTGTCGCTACTCATGTCATCATTCTCACTAGTGATCTCTCCACGGGATCGCTCACGCGCCCGCTTCATCGAAAGCCTCTCTCCTCCAATCTGCCCGAAGGCATGAAGGAGGAATGAGACTATGTCACACTACGCTCTGCTACCGATGCTTACGCATCCCTAGACTTCGGCTCATGGCTTGAGCCCCGTTACATCTTCGCCGCAGGACAACTTATTTAGACCAGTGAGCTGTTACGCTATCTTTAAAGGATGGCTGCTTCTAAGCCAACCTCCTGGTTGTTTTGGTCGTCCCACCTGCTTTCCCACTTAGCCATGAATTGGGGGCCTTAGTCGTAGGTCAGGGTTGTTTCCCTCTCCACTACGGACGTTAGCATCCGCAGTGTGTCTGCCATCTAGTACTCCCGGGTATTCGGAGTTTGGTTAGGATCAGTAAGCCTGTGGGGCCCCATTACCCATCCAGTGCTCTACCCCCCGGGGTATTCGGATGACGCTCTACCTAAATAGATTTCGCAGAGAACCAGCTATCTCCGAGTTTGATTGGCCTTTCACCCCTAGGCACAGCTCATCCCGATCCTTTTCAACGGATGTGGGTTCGGTCCTCCAGTAAGTGTTACCTTACCTTCAACCTGGCCATGCCTAGATCACTCGGTTTCGGGTCTGATCCCACGAACTCATACGCCCTATTAAGACTCGCTTTCGCTACGCCTACACCTAACGGCTTAAGCTTGCTCGTAAGACCAAGTCGATGACCCATTATACAAAAGGTACGCCGTCAGATCTCGAGGATCCTCCGACTGATTGTAGGCGTTCGGTTTCAGGTACTGTTTCACTCCCCTCGTCGGGGTGCTTTTCACCTTTCCCTCACGGTACTGGTTCACTATCGGTCAGCAAGGAGTACTTAGCCTTCGAAGGTGGTCCTCCGATCTTCAGACAGAATTTCACGTGTTCCGCCCTACTTAATACGTCCATCAAAGCTTCCTATACG
>NZ_JBQFIS010000001.1:2100000-2685000 GCF_056535645.1 Ruegeria sp. BK1
TCCCCCGAAGGGCACATACGGTATTACTCTCCGTTTCCAGAGGCTATTCCGTACCAAAGGGTATATTCCCACGCGTTACTAACCCGTCCGCCGCTCACCCCGAAGGGCGCGCTCGACTTGCATGTGTTAGGCCTGCCGCCAGCGTTCGTTCTGAGCCAGGATCAAACTCTCAAGTTGAAAGGCATTACTGCCTATCCTTGACGTTCGAACCTCTGCACATCTTTAGTGCGCTACCGCCTATTCGGCTACTTGAGCGCGAATAAGCTTCCCTCAACCCGGCTAGGCCAAGGAACGCACCAAAAGTCATCTGTTTGTGTGCCTCTGGTTTCATCAGAAACCGAAAGCCGTACAAACAGTGAAGCTGACACTGGATCATCGGCCGAAGCCTACCAGCGCGATATACAGACATTCAATCCGTCGAAACGAACCAAACCGCCCACATATCTCTTCAGTTATCCATCAATGTCAAAGAACAAACACCCAGAGCCAAAAACCAGACCGTTGCGCCAATCCCTCAGCGCGCCCGCCTAAACCTCAACCTCAGATGCCCCCAGTCTATCCTGAGCGTCTCAACCGTCTTTCCAGTCCGTCAGCACCGTCTCCAGCGCCCCAGCACCGCCTCAGCAGCGCCGGTGAAGGGGGTTCTAAGGTTTACCGATGGCCTCTGCAACAGCAAAATGACAAAAAGCGAAATTTTTTTGCGAAACTCTTTTTCTTTTATATTTCTCAAATACTTAGGCTGCACTTCGATGACGGAAACCTGCGTCCACCCATCGCAATCACCTAAGTACGCAAACGGCGAACCTCCAATCCAGTCTATATATAGTGGATGATACCTGTTTGGCCACAATAACCCCCGAGTCGAAGGGTGGATTCGACTCGGAATCCGCCCACCCAAAACCAAGTGGACCGCGCCAAAAAAACCAATTTCAACCGAACAGCCCCAGCTTAACCTTGCGCAATCTGACCTAATGGGGTCAGGTCGCAGTCAGGATAAGCGCGCATCATGAAATGACCTCTAAATACGCTGACACTTTTCCCTGTATTCGCACCGTTGGCCTCGACGGGCTGCTGATCTCATTTGCAGATACCATGGCTGAACCTTCCAACAGGGCGGCATTGGCATTTCGGGGGGCAATCGATGCGTTAAACTGGGCCGGCGTTCTTGAGACATCGGCCTCATTGGCGTCGACCTATGTTCGTTTTGATCCGGCCGTGCTGCCGCATTTTGACATCAAGGACCGGTTGACACACCTGTTAGCACAACAGGACTGGTACAAAGCGGCGATGCCTGCGGGTCGCAGGCTTTGGACCGTCCCTACTGTTTATGGTGGTGAGCTTGCGCCGCAGTTGGATGACGCCGCCCAGGCCGCTGGTCTGGAACCGGCCGAGGCTGTGCAGCGCCTCAGTGCCACGCGGGTGCGGGTACTGACCATTGGTTTTGCCCCTGGGCAACCTTACCTCGGGCCGCTTGGGCCGGAATTCAACATTCCGCGCCTCAAGGATCTGACCCCTATGGTGCCTGAAGGTGCCCTGGTTCTAGCCATATCGCAATTCGTTCTGTTTTCGGGGCCTACACCCACGGGCTGGCGGCATGTGGGGCAAACGGCGTTCCGATGCTTCCGTCCAGATGCGCCCGACAGCTTTGCCCTAAGACCCGGTGACGAGATGCAATTCGTTCCCATATCTGCCGATGAGTTGAACGCCATCCGCGCAGACAATGGAGACGGGATGGGCGGCGCGACGTGTCAGGAGATCGAAGGATGAGCCTGTCAGTTCTGCGCATCGGTCCCGCCTGCACCATTCAGGATCAAGGCCGCACCGGATATCTGGATCAGGGCCTGTCGCGTTCGGGGGCTGCGGATATCACCGCCCTTCACGAAGGCGCAGCGCTGTTGGCGCAAAGCCCGGACTTGGCTGCGTTGGAAATGGCTGGAATGGGTGGCGAATTCGAAGCTACTCTGGGCACTGATATCGCCCTGACCGGTGCACCGATGCAGGCCAGCATTGATGGCAGTCCGGCCATGTGGAACGCCTCGCACAGGTTGGAGCCAGGTCAACGTCTGTCCATTGGGGCGGCCACGCATGGCACGTATGGCTACCTCCACCTGAGCGGCGGGATTGATACGCCTCTGTTTCTGGGGTCTCGCGCGGCCCATCTGACCGCCAAAGTCGGGCGGGCCGTTCAGGCCGGTGATCAGTTGCCTGCCAAAGGCGGGGCTGGACGAGCGGGTATGAAGCTGCGGCCCGATGATAGGTTTTCCGGGGGGCGTCTTCGCGTTTTGGCCAGCTTCCAGACTTCTCTGTTCGATCAGGACACGCTGGATCGGTTCGCGCTGACCAGTTTCCAGCGGGGCGCGCGAGCGAACCGGATGGGGATGCAGCTTGAAAGCGCGGGCGAGGGCTTTGCCGCCAATGGGCAGCTCAATATCCTGTCCGAGGTTATCACTCCCGGAGACATTCAGATGACCGGCACGGGCAATCCTTTCATCCTGCTCCCCGAATGTCAGACAACGGGCGGCTATCCCCGCATCGCAACCGTGCTGCCCTGCGACATCGCCCGCGCGGCGCAAACCCCGGCTGGGGGAGAGATACGGTTCGAGTTTGTGTCTCTGGAAGAGGCTATCACCCTGCACGCCGCCTATTTGGCCGACCTGGAGCGGCTACCCGGCCGTGTTGAGCCGATGATTCGCGATCCACACTACATCCCGGACCTTCTGTCTTACCAGTTAATCGGCGGAGTGATCTCAGCCACCGAATAAAGGAGAATTGCCGATGCCCAGCGTCGATCTGAATGCGGATATGGGGGAAAGCTTTGGCCCCTGGAAGATGGGCGATGATGACAGCCTGCTGAAGATCATCACCTCGGCCAATATCGCCTGCGGCTTTCATGCCGGCGACTGGGACGTGATGGCGCAGACGATGACGCTGGCCGCAGAAAACGGCGTTGGGATCGGTGCGCATCCCGGCTTTCCCGATCTACAGGGCTTTGGTCGCCGCAACATGAAAATACCACATGCGTCCCTGCGCAATCTGGTGCGCTATCAACTGGGGGCCGCGTTGGGTATGGCGCAGGCGGTTGGTACCAAAGTCCGGCATCTGAAATTGCACGGCGCGTTGGCCAATATGTGCTCGGTTGATGTGGATATGGCGCGCGCCTGCTATCAGGGTGCGTTGGACGTGGACCCCGATATCATCATCATGGTGCTGGCCGTCACCAAACAGGAAGAAGCTGTACGCGACCTTGGCTGCAAATGGGTCGGAGAGATTTTTGCCGACCGCGCCTATAATGACGACGGAACGCTGGTGGATCGCAGCCTGCCCGGAGCGGTTATTCACGACCCAGAACTTGCCGGGCCACGCATCCTGAACATGGTGCGCGAAGGAGCCATCATCACTGAATCCGGCAAACGGCTTGAAACTTCGATCGACACCATCTGCCTGCACGGAGATGGCCCAACGGCAGTGCAAATCGCAGCCTCGGTGCGCGAAAACCTGATTGCAGGTGGGGTCGAGGTGACGAAGTTCATTCGCTGATCAGATTGGCTTAAGACGAAGCGGCTACACCCTTGGTGTTGCCGGGGTCAGTTTCAGCCCCTAGCATGACCACAAGTCCATGTTCTGAATACCACAATCCCGGCAACACCCTGTGCCAGCTGCAAGGCGCAGGAGCAAGGAGATAGCTTAATGTCTTTCGATCTGATGTCTTACCAACCGCGTGGCGACAAGAAAAACTCGAATTTTTTCACCGAGTATCTGCCCAAAATCTACGAACGCCGCACCAGCTCGGGCGTTGCCGATCTGGTCGGGGCGATGAAGGCAATCGTGATACAGGTGGAAACTGATGCGCTGTTTGACACTCTGGTCGAGCTCTACGTGATGACACCCTATCGCCACACGGCCAGCTATCTGGGGCACACACATAAATTCTCGGTTCTGCACTCGCATCCCGACTATCCGGCGCTGGTTGTGATGGCGCCACTCAATCCATCGTTCGAAGACTTTATACCCCGCATCAACCGTATGTATCCGCTGGCGCGGAAGACCCCGCAGACCCGCTATGTCGGAGAGGTTTTTGCCGCTTCCGACCTGACTGCGCTGACCCAAACGCTGCAAGATCAGAATATTCGATTCGAATATTCTGGGGACGCCGAAAACCCGTTCTACACGCTGGATGGCCTGCGCTTCACAACCCCGTCGGATTTCACCTGCAACCGGGTGGGCTATTCGACGCTGGATTTCAACGACACCGACAGCCTGGGCCTAGGCGACCGGATTTTGCTGAGCGACGACAAAAAAGCCCGTCTGGATCAGGCCGCCGCATTTGGTGCGGACAGCAAGATTGCACCGCTGATGCTGGGCATTGACCACCTCGCCACGCGGGTTCTGGCCGGCGAGCGTGAGGACGCGATCCTCGAATTTCTGACCATGGTGCCCTACTATTTCTGGGGGGCGTACAACATCTCTGAGATGAATTCGTCCACCAATGTGAACCGAAACCCAAACGTAGATGACGACAAGAAATCGCCTGCCAAAGTGTTCACCGCCAACAACACGCCGTCCTTCGTGAATTCCTTCGCCAAGCTGCCGATGCCGACCGAGGATTTTGTCCGCAATTTCGGCCGTCGCCTGCATCACATGGCGGTCGAAGTTCAGGATGGCGATCACGGCGCGGGTGAAAAGAACGTGGATTTCGTGGTGAATACGCTCAAGGACAAGGGCGTGCCATTTCTGGCCCATGTGGTGGGTGAATGTAAGGATGATCCGAACCTTAAGCAGATCTTCTCGAAACACTCGAAAAACACGCTGCTGATCACCGAATATATCGAACGTTGCCACAAATATGATGGCTTTTTCACCAAGGATAATGTCGCCGCGCTGACCGCCGCGGCCGGGCAGGATGAGCAATATCAGCACGGCCATGTGTTCGACTGAAGCGCTGATGTCCTGTATAAAGCGCCAAAAAAAGGCTGCGAGTTTCCTCGCAGCCAAATCCAACCAGGAGAGAGAATGTCGGGTCTTATGACGGCCCGATCATGAAACAGGTGACGTTGCGGGCCTGCAGCCTGCGGCACGCCAGATCGGCCTGTTCGCGGGTCATGCCCTGAAACGTCGCATCGAAGCCGCGCGCGCTTTGGTTCACTTTGCGCAACGTGCCTTCCAGAGTGGTCATTTCCGCCAGAGCGGTTTTCAACAGCACCTTCTCGGCCTCGTATCGCGTTGTGTAGCGACCCACATTCACACCCCACAAATGTCCACCCGACGTCGACAGACGGGTGACGATTTCGGGCTCGGGTTCTGGCTGCACATTCGGGTCGGTCGAGGCCAGAACCAGGCTATCCGGGCGCGCTGCGGGGCGCGGTGTGTCCCCCGTTGGAGCCTGCACATCCGCCTGCGCGATGGCTGCGGCGATCCCATTCTGTATGCGTGTATCATGCTGCGCAGCCGTGGCCGCGACGGCCCCGGCCAACTGCACAGTCGCCGCGCTTGGGCGCAAAACCGGACGCAGGCTGGTGGTCGGGGCACCGACCAGTCGCGCAATCTGCACATTCAGCCCTGCATTGCCCGCATAAGCCGGACGCGAAGGCTTGCGAATGGGCGCGCGCGACGGAGCGCGGCGGAAGCCCATATCCAGCAATTCTGCCACTTTGGCATTGCGCGATGCACCCGATTTGCCGCCAAAGACGGTAGCGATGATCCGTTCATCCTTGCGCTTGGCCGAGGCCACAAGGTTGAAACCCGCAGCCCGTGTGTAGCCGGTCTTGATCCCGTCCGCGCCTTTATACGCGGCCAGCAAGCGTCGGTTCGTATTGGGAACTGTCTTGATCCCGGCATCGGTCGAACGACGCGAGAACAGGTTGTAATATTGCGGGTAATCATACAGCAGATGCCGCCCCAGCGTGGTCATGTCTCGCGCCGTGGACAGGTGGCCCGACTCGGTCAGGCCATGGGCGTTCTTGAAGGTCGTGCGGCTCATACCCATTGCTTTGGCAGTGCGGGTCATGCGGCGGGCAAAAGCTGCCTCGGACCCGCTGATGGCGATCCCGATGGCCGTCGCCGCGTCATTGGCAGACTTCACCGCCGCTGCGCGGATCAGATACCGGAACGCTATCCGCTGCCCCGAGCGCAAACCCAACTTGGACGGAGGTTCCGCCGCCGCGGCCTTGGTGATGCGAACTTGCGTGTCCAGCTCGATCTCGCCATTCCGAACGGCCTCGAAAGCTATATAGAGCGTCATCATCTTGGTCAGTGACGCAGGGTGCAGCCGAGTGTCAGCATTGCGCGAATGCAGCACCTCGCCCGTACGTGCGTCAATCACCATCGCTGCGTAAGGCGCGGCAACCGATTGCATCGGCACCAAGGAAAGCAGCCATACGAATGCTATAAGAAATAAGCCCATTCGGGCCGGAACTGTCCGCCGAACCTGCACGATCTTTGCCTCTGTCTACCTCGGGCCGCCGGGTTTTCCCGGTCAGCAAATCATTTATTTTATTGCCCACCAGCGTAACACAGAGGTCGCGCGAAAGAAACCGAAAGCTGGCTAAATCGTCGTTTGTTTCAAGGCGTGTCGCACCACAATATGTAGAACAGAACCACCGCGCACCCACTAGATCAGCGCCTGACGCAGCGCCTCCACGCCCCTTGGCATCATTTTTTTGTAACTGGGGCCATTCGGCAACATCAGGAAAACGTGTTGATGAACCCCGACAACTCCCCAAGATCCCGCAGCTCTTTGTAGCGCTGTGAGGTGGATGGGACCTCGGCTTCTTCGATCTCCCATATCAGCCCGTGGGGTACATAGACGCCCCAACACCCAGCCTGAATCGGGGCGACCACATCGGACCGCATCGAATTGCCAACCATCATCGCATGTTCCGGCCCATCCCCGTGACGCGCGAAAATTTCGGTGTATGTCCCCGCGGTCTTTTCCGAAACGATCTCGACCTCATCAAACAACTCGCCCAAACCTGATTGGGCCAGCTTACGCTCTTGGTCGATCAGATCACCTTTGGTGATCAAAACAACCTTGTGAGTCGTCGCGACAGCCTCGATCGCTTCGCGGGCATGGGGCAGCAATTCGATAGGGTGGGCTAACATCTCTTGCCCAGCTTCGATCAATTGGCGAATGACCGAGGCAGGCACTCGGTCTTCCGTCACCTCAATGGCTGTCTCGATCATCGATAAGGTGAAGCCTTTGATTCCATAACCATAATGGCGGATATTACGCTTTTCAGCGGCCAGAAGGCGGTCCATCAGATGATCCCGCTCGGCGTGATCTACCAGAAGGTCGGCGAAATGCGCCTGTGTCAGTTGAAAGAAACGCTCATTGTGCCACAACGTGTCATCTGCATCGAACCCGACGATGGTCAGCTTGTTTTCCATTGCATTTGCGTCCCGCTGGCTCTTTTCTCTGGCCCCTTGGACGTTATATAACCGCTCAGATAAACCGAAGCCTGAATCGGTATAGGTGCGCGCAATGTTTGAAAACCAATGGACAATGTCCGACAAATCGGATGACGAGGGTGACTCGTCTGTCCTGGTCGAGACGCGCCCAAAGACCAAACGCCCGCCGCTGTACAAAGTCCTTCTGCTGAATGATGACTACACCCCGATGGAGTTCGTGGTTCATGTGCTTGAACGTTTCTTCGGCATGACCCACGCGCAGGCGTTCGAGATCATGCTGACCGTGCATAAGAAAGGCGTCGCCGTCGTTGGCGTCTTCAGCCATGAGATTGCCGAAACCAAGGTGGGTCAGGTGATGGATTTCGCCCGCAGGCACCAGCACCCCCTGCAATGCACCATGGAACGCGAAGAGTAACCCTACTCTTCCCGTAAATCGCTGATGTCCCCTCGTCTTGATCTTGCCTTGAACAGCGGCCTTGCGCTGTCACAGCCGCTGACAGTGATCGGTCCGACACCAACCCACGACCTGTCCGCGATGCCGCGCGAGGCGCAGGTGGTGCAGTCGTTCAAACCATTCCACGACCATTTTGAAGCGCAGGGGTTTGACGTCACACCCGAGGCCAGAGAGGCGTGTCAGGACGCAGTGATCTTTCTGCCCCGCGCCAAGGCGCTGGCCCGCAGCCTTGTGCATCAGGTTTGCTTGCGGGCTAAAGGCTTAGTCGTTGTGGACGGAGCCAAAACCGACGGGGTGGACAGCCTGCTGAAGGACATTCGCAAACGCGTTCCAGTCGAAGGGCCGATTTCCAAGGCGCATGGCAAGATATTCTGGTTCACCTCGGATCCTGCGGCGTTCGCCGATTGGGCTGCGCCCAAGTCGCAAGTGGTGGACGGGTTTACAACGGCCCCTGGTGTGTTCTCGGCGGACGGAGTTGACCCGGCCTCAGCCCTGTTGCTGGACGCATTGCCCGCTAAACTAGGCGCGAGGGTGGCTGATCTGGGCGCGGGCTGGGGTTTCCTGTCTGCAAACCTGCTGCAAAAACAAGGGCTGCGCAGTCTGTATCTGGTTGAGGCAGACCACATCGCCCTGACCTGCGCCAAGACAAACGTCACCGACGAAAAGGTATCGTTCCATTGGGCGGACGCCGTGACGTGGCGTGCGCCCGAGGGGCTGGACGCGGTTGTTATGAACCCGCCCTTTCACACTTCGCGCAGCGCAGACCCCGCGCTGGGTCAGGGCTTTATTCAATCCGCTGCGCGCAATCTGGCGAAGCACGGAGAGCTGTGGATGGTGGCCAATCGCCACCTGCCTTACGAAACAACTCTGAACGACACATTCGCGCGTGTCGAAGAAGTGACCGGAGACAATCGGTTCAAGGTGTTCCACGCCTCTCGCCCTCGGCGATGATCCCGGTTAACCTGCGCGCAACTCAGGGAGGTTCCGCATGTCCTTTTCCATAACAGGCAAGACCGCCATCGTGACCGGCGGCGCCAATGGCGTTGGCCTGGCAATCGGTCGGCATTTTGCGGATGCAGGCGCCAATGTGATGTTCGCTGACATGGACGAGAAGCGCCTGGCCGAGGAACTGGGCGAACAGGCCGATGACAGCAACATCCGCTTCTTCGCGGGCGATCTGCGTGAAAAACTGACCATTGCAAACCTACTTTCGGCCACGATAGACGCCTTCGACCAAGTGGATATCCTGATCAATGGCTCACGGCAGGTGATCCCGTCGGACCCGCTGGATACCGATGATGACTCGGTCAAAACCTTGCTGAATCAGAACCTGATGCCTGCTCTGCGTCTCAGCCAGGTTGTGGCCAAGCGCATGATCAAACAGGCCGGTGACGGCGACGCGCCCGCCGGATCGATCATCAACCTTTCCTCGATTGCCGCACGCCGTACGCACCCGGACCTGATGGCCTATTCGGTCTCGACCGCCGCGTTGGATCAGATGACGCGATCGTTGGCCGTGGCCTTCGCCCCGCATCGCATCCGCGTAAACTCGATCGCGTTGGGGTCGGTGATGAGCGCCTCGTTGCAGTCCACGCTCAAGGAAAACCGCGATTTCCGCGATGATATCGAGAAACACACGCCGCTGGCACGCATTGCCGCCCCGACCGAATTGACCGAGACGGCGCAGTTCCTGGCCTCGGACGCGGCAGGGTTCATCACCGGACAAATCCTTACCATTGACGGCGGTCGCACCCTGCTAGACCCCGTCGCAGCCCCGGCCCACTAAGCTTATGTTCGAGATCGAAAAATCCACCGCCTCTGCCTGGTTCCGCCAACTGCGCGACGACATTGTAGTCGCGTTTGAAGCGCTGGAAGACAGCCACGACACCGGCCCCTTTGCCGCAGATCAACCCGGCCGGTTCGAGGTCAAGGAAACCAAGCGCCATTCGGATGATGGGTCAGACGCGGGCGGAGGATTGATGTCGGTCATGCGCGGCGGTCGTGTGTTCGAGAAAGTGGGCGTCAACGTCTCGACCGTTTACGGCACGCTGGGCGAGCGAGCGCAGCACGCTATGGCAGCGCGCAAGGGCATTCCGGGCATGACCGAGGACCCGCGGTTCTGGGCTTCGGGCATTTCGTTGGTGGCGCATATGCAAAACCCACATGTCCCGGCGGTTCACATGAATACCCGAATGTTCTGGACCCCGCATGCCTGGTGGTTCGGCGGCGGGTCGGACCTGAACCCGTGTATCGAATATGAAGACGACACCGCCCATTTCCACTCCGTCCAAAAGGCGCATCTGGACCCGCATGGGCCGGGACATTACCCGCGCCTCAAAGAGTGGGCGGATGAGTATTTCTATATCCCCCACCGCAAACGCGCACGCGGTGTGGGCGGGATATTCATGGATGACTATTGCACCGGCGACTGGACGGCGGACTTTGCGTTGACTCAGGATATCGGCCGCGCGTTTTTGCCTGCCTTCCTACCGCTTGTTGAAAAGCGCCGGGTGCAGGGGTTTGATGACGCAGACAAAAACACCCAGTTGGTGCATCGCGGACTCTATGCGGAATACAACCTAGTCTATGATCGGGGCACCAAGTTCGGGCTGGAAACCGGCCACGATCCCGATGCTGTGCTGATGAGCCTGCCACCTTTGGCAAAGTGGGTTTGAGGTCAGAACCCAAACTCCAGGAAATTGTCAAAGCAATACCCCTGCGCCGAGGCTGCCGACAGATTTTCGCCCACACGTTTGACGGTGACGGAATAACTCGTGCTGGTATCCGCGCCCTCCGGCGGCGTTAGGGAGAACTGCACGGTGCGGGTCTGTTTTTCGTAGGCGCGGTAGATATAGATGCGCTGTGTCGCCTTGGTTCTGAGCGTCCGAATAGCATAATCGCCAATACCACACCAATAGGCCACCGGCGCCGACGTTCCCCGCGTCGAGACTTCGTAAACGCCATTGCCCTTGTCTGCCACATTGATCCGAATGGCCGGGTTCAACCTGAACCCCACCCCAACAGCCTGTGCCAGGCCCGGCACTACAATAGCGATTGCCACAATCGCCGCTTTCCATGATGTCATCTGCGTCCTTAATCGGGCCGAATTGGCCGCGCTATTTCTTCCTTCGGAAATCAATAACGCTATCATAGCACAGGTTTTCGGCCCGCGACGCAGATAAGTTTTCCCCCACGCGGTTAACAGTGAGCGAATAGCCAGGGGTCGTGTCGATGTCCGCCGGAGGATCGAACGAGAATTTGACGGTGCGCGCACCCGGCACATAGGCTTCGGCGATGTAGATACGCTGAGTTCTTGCCTTGCCCAAGGTCTGAACCGCGTAGTCCCCAATACCACACCAATAGACCGGGGCCGACGAAATGCCGACCGGTTCCACCCTGTAGACGCCACCCTTCTCAGGCGTGACAATCACTTGGAACGTGGGGAAAATCCCCACCCCCGGTCTGTTTGACTGCGCGGTCGCGGACCCTGCGACGACGACCAGAAAAATCGCGGCCAGAATAGCTTTTACGAAAATACCTCCGTCCTAAAGGCCTGATGCCACTGGGCTTAGGTCCATAAGACGAATTGAATTATTTAGTTACAAGCGCACGCTCGACCACGATTGCGTTACCCGATTGATAACAAAAGCCAGAGGTTAGCTTTGATTCACTCGTCCGCCCACGTCATGCGGGGCAAGCGCAACTGTCTTGATGACCGCATAACATTGCATCCCGGTTTGCAGACCCAGCGCATCGACCGAACGGCGCGTGATGCGGGCCAGAACCGGACCGGCAGTGGTTTGCAGCGACACGATAGCGCCCGGCCCGTCGCCTGCGCGGATCGTGTCGACCGTGCCAGACAGCACGTTCAGGGCCGAAAGCCCCTCGGGCGGTTTGTTCGACAGGATGACCTCTTGTGCTGGGATGCGGATACGCAGGGTCTCGCCAATTTGATGCGGAATACGCGGCAGAAACAGGCTGGCCCCACCCGCATCCAATTCCGTGAGGCCATCCACATGGTGCTTCGACACCCGAACCTGCAACACCGCGCCAACCGCCCGGATACCCGCAGGCGCAACCGACGGGTCGGCCAGAACCTCGGAGGCTGGTCCGTGGCGCACCGCCTTGCCGTCCTGCAAAGCAACGACCGACGTTGCCAGCCGCGCGACCTCAGCCGCAGAGTGGGTGACGTAGAGGATTGGGACCGAGACCTCATCCCTGAGCCGTTCGAAATAGGGCAGAATCTCACCCTTGCGCGCATCATCCAGAGCGGCCAGAGGCTCGTCGGCCAGAATAAGGCGCGGGCTGGCCAGCAAGGCCCGGCCAATCGCCACGCGCTGTTTCTCACCCCCCGACAGACCCGCAGGGCGGCGGTCCAGCAGATGGCCGATACCCAGCATCTCGATCACTTTGTCCGGGTGTTCACGCCGCGCGCCCTTGGGTGCGAACCAACGCCCGTAGGACAGGTTCTGGCGCACGGTCAGGTGGGGGAACAAGCGCCCTTCCTGAAACACATAGCCCAGGCGGCGTTTATGCGGCGGCAGCCACAAGCCCTGTTCGGTGTCAAACAACTCCCATCCGTCCACGGCCACGCGGCCCGAGGCAGGTTTCAGCAACCCGGCTACGGCATTGACGACAGTGGTTTTGCCCGAGCCAGACCGCCCGAACAGCACCGTCACGCCCGAAGGTGCATCAAAGCTGAGATCCAGTTTGATATGAGGTAGATCGTGCTGCAACCGGACGGAAAGGCTCATGACCCGGCCACCCTTGCCGCAACTCGGCGGCCAATGAATTCCGACAACAAAAGCGCGCCCATGGCGATGATAATCGAGATCACGACCAGTCGGGTCGCCGCCGCCTCACCGCCCGGCACCTGGAGAAAGGCATAGACTGCCGACGGCAACGTCTGGGTTTGTCCAGGGATGTTCGAGACGAAAGTGATCGTGGCACCAAATTCGCCCATCGCCTTGGCAAAAGCCAGAATAGCGCCCGCTATCACGCCCGGCAGGATCATCGGCAGAGTGACGGTTGCGAAGACCATCAGGCGCGAGGCCCCAAGCGTCGCCCCCGCCTGCTCCAGCTTTGGGTCAACCGCCTCGATCGACAGACGGATCGCGCGCACCATCAGCGGAAAGGCCATGATGCCGGCGGCCAGCGCAGCGCCGGTCCAACGGAATGCGAAAACGATGCCGACCTCCGCCAGCACGCGTCCTAGCGGCCCATGCAGCCCAAAGGTCAGCAACAGCAAATACCCGGTGACAACCGGAGGCAAGATCAAGGGTAGATGCACCAGCCCGTTCAATACCTGCCGCCCCGGAAACCGCCAACGTGCCAGCGCAAAGGCCACGAATATCCCAAACGGCAGCGTCACCAGCGTCGCCCAGAATGAAACGCGCAGCGACAGTCGCAACGCCTCAAGCTCATCTGGTCCCAGCCAACCCATGCGTTACTGGCCCGGCAGGGAAAATCCCTGCCTCTCGAAAATCGCCTGCGCGGTCGGGGATTGCAAGTGATCCAGAAAAGCTTTGGCCTTTGATCCCGCTTTTGCGGTCAACGCGGCTGGATAGATGATAGGAGGATGCAAGTCGTCCGGAAAAGTCGCCATGACGCGGGCCCGGTCCTCGACCGTAGCATCCGACCGATAGACGACACCCAAAGGCACCGCACCTGCCGCGACAAGGGCCAGAGCCGCGCGCACATTGTCAGTCTGCGCCACCTTGCCCTGCACATCGTCCCACAGGCCCAAATTGGTCAGAGCCGCTTTGCCGTAAATCCCGGCGGGCACCGCATCGACCAGCGCCATGGCCAGATGCCCGTCTTCTAATGCCGCCAGCAGATCAGTCTCGACCGCGAACCCGTTCAGCCCTGGGACCGTTGGGCCACCAATCAGAACCAACCTATTGCCCAGCAGATCAACCCGTGATCCGGGCGCAATCAGGCTGCCCTCCTGCAACACATCCATCCACTCGGCATTCGCCGAGATGAACAGGTCTGCCGGAGCGCCCTGCTGAATCTGGCGCGCTAGAACCGAAGAGGCCGCGTAGGACACCGTGACCTCTTGCCCGGTCGCGTCCTCGTACTGGATGGCGATTTCGTCCAACGCGTTTTTCAGGCTGGCGGCAGCAAAGACCAGAACGCCGTCGGCCCCCGCACGCATCGGGGTCAGCATCAGGACGCAGAAAGTGAAAACCGTGACCAGCGCCCGGCGCAGATGTGACAGGATCATTCCCAGCCCGCCCGTTAGATCAACATCCCCTCGGGGATATCTGAGGCAACAGGGCGCACGCAAGTACCGATGCACTTCGACCCCGTCCAGACGCCCGAAATTACGCACAAAAAAGGCGGTGCCGTGTCGCAAAGAGGATTGATCTGCCCGACCGCTGGAAGGATGCTGCGCTGAGCCACAGAACAGGACCACCGTCATGCTGCACACTACTCCCGGTCTGATTGATGCGATCCGCGCGCGCTTTGCCCATGTTGAAACCTGCCCGTTTCAAGGGCCCCGCATCTTCTTTGAAAACGCCGGCGGCGCGCTGACGCTCAATTCGGTGGTACAGACCTCGGCCAAATTCGCCGCGATCCCCGACAATCAGGGCCGCGACAACGTGGCTAGCCATGCGCTGGTCGATATCATCAACACAGCCAAGGCCGATTTGTCGGTGTTCATGAATGCGTCTTCGGGTCAGTTCTTTGTAGGCGAAAGCGGGACCGAACTGCTGTTTCGGATGATCCGCACCGCCTGCGTGAACGCGCCCAAAGGCAGCAAATTGATCGGCAGCTCGATCGAGCATCCCGCTAGCCGCAGCGCCGCCCGACGCTGGGCCGATATTGCGGGGCTGGATTATGTCAACGTCCAGCACGATGACGAAACGGGGCTGGTCACCGCCGATGCCTACCGCGCCGCAATGACCCCAGACGTCCGTGTGGCCACGATCGTTCACGCGTCGCCCGTGACCGGTATGGGTATGGACGTTGCCGCCATCGCGCAGGCCATCCGCGACGTTTCGCCTGACTGTTTCATCATTGTCGACGGTATCCAGCACGCAGCCCATGGGCAGTTGGATATCGACAGCTACAACGTCGACGGCTATGCGATTTCACCCTACAAAGTGTTCTCGCGTCACGGCTATGGCATTGCCTGGATCTCGGACCGGTTGACCGCCCTACCCCATGACCAGTTGATCGACGCCCCCTCAGACGGGTGGGAGTTCGGAACCCGCGACACCGGCTCTTACGCCACCATGTCCGATGTCGTGGCCTATTTCGACTGGCTGGGCGCGCAGGTCTCGAACGCCACGGACCGCCGAGCAAGGATCGAGGCCGCGGGCCGCGCCATCTACGCCTATGAAACTCATTTGACAAACACCATGATCAACGGCACTGGCAACCTGCCCGGCCTGCGAGATATGGAGCATATCTTGGTCCTGGGTGGCGCAGATAATCCCGCGCGCGAAGGGCTGGTGTCTATCGTTGTGCACGGGATGCCCTCGGCCGAGGTCGTGACCCGCCTGAACGATCAGGGCATCCGCACCCATATCCGCAAAGCCGATCACTACAGCGGCAACGTTCTGACCCCGCTGGGCTTGAACGACTGCATCCGTATATCACTCTGCCACTATAATACCGAGCAGGAAGTAGCCCAACTGCTGGCCGCATTGAACGAGATGACGGACTGATCAAAGAATTTCTGTCCAACCCTCTTGCGCCCGCGCGCAGGCTTGGCTACATGCACCGTCACGGGTGATTAGCTCAGTTGGTAGAGCGCTTCGTTTACACCGAAGATGTCGGGAGTTCGAGTCTCTCATCACCCACCATCCTTTCCCCACAATGTATCATGGTCTTTCGCGACTAGTGCCTATTGTTGTGCTGCGCGAAAAACTGTGTCCGCTGCGCTTAGACAGAAAAGTTGTCTCCAACACAGGAGAGATAGGCCATGGCAACAATCATAAAACGGCCTACCGAAAAGTGGCAGGCGACGGTCCGGAACGACGTCAATCCCGATCCAAGACCTTTCAAAAGCGTGCTGATCCAGCGAAGTGGACGTGAGAGATTGAGGTGCGCGCCAAGGAGGGTCGTTCACGGAGACAAACAAAGCGGTTATTCAGCCGCGTCGCGGCATTCGGCACATTGGGCTCAGAGTGGTCATTCTGATCTGACGGACAGCTGCCATGCGGACAAAGCTACCCAAAGCCGACTGTTTGCTGATGATCGTTCTCCATTCTAAAGCAGACTTTGTTTTTTTCGCTACTCCGAGGCTCCGCGAATTAGTTTGCTCTTCGTTGTTCTGACTGATTGGGTTTGGATCTGCCTGTTTTGGACATCATGGCCTTCGCGTAGTCGCGTTTTGCCTGCGCAGGGTCCTCGAAGCGAGCATGTACGACGCAAAAATATAGGGTACTGTCATCTCGTCCGTTGCGAGGTGTGAACCAATCAAAGGGATCGCTCGGCTTTACCGATGCAGTCTGATTGGTTGGTGAAGTCGCAGGTGCGACACTGGCTTCACTATTTGAAATGTCATCAAGCAGTGTTGGTCGGGCAGTGCCAGTATCCGGCGTAAGAATACCCATGATCTGCTCGCGACCAGCCGGAACAAAGCGCCCACTTTCTTCAACTGGAAACCGGATTGGCTGCCCAGCATAAACATCTCGTTGGACTTCGCTGTTCCGAACAACAATCGTGCCGTTAACAAGCACATACGGAATGCCCTCTGACGGAAGACCTTGCTGACCGAGGGTATAGTTCGCCTTTTCGGTCACAGTCTCCGGATCAAAGATCGTAATGTCTGCGACCATGCCTTCCTGCATACGCCCACGCACCTCCATTGCGCGCAAGCCCGTATCTCCCAATCGCTTCGCATGTATGTAGCTTAGCTGTGTGAGCGTAAGCATCAGTGGCACATTCGCTTCGCGGGCCAATCTGAGGACAAGCGCGTGGCTACCTGCTGACCGAGGATGCCCGGCATAGTCTTCGTAGGGTGCATCCCAACTCATCAGATTGCCCTGGATATCCAACCCGGCCATACCGTCGCCCGAGATGCCATAGCCTGCGATGGTGATCCAATCATTGAGCCATTGCTCTCTTGGAGGGCTAAAAACAATGGCTGTCCGTCCCGGTTCATTCTCGGCAAAGCTCAAGAACTCGTCTTTGGTCACAAAGCGATCGAGTTGGGGATCAAAGATAGTGTCTTCGTATTTGTACCCCATCGAGCCTTCCCAATTTTCGGGGGCGATGATGGAGGCTCCGTAGTTTCCCGATCCGGCGGTCCAGGGATAGTAACTGGACCAGACGTTGTAGCCTTGGTCGCGGGCCATCTGGAGTTTTTCCTGATTTTCCCACCACCCATAATCGTTGTCGTGATGAATGTGCAGCGGCGCGTCGAGCACCATCGCATTGACTAGGATTTCGTTGACGCCGGTTTGTGTCTCAGTGGGTGTCGAGGCACTGGGATGAAACCGGTGATGCACCGAAGTTAAACGCCCATAACGCGCCGCAGCCCGCTGTGCTTCGAACATCTCGTAGGTTGTGATGCCTTCGCGGGCGTAGCCGATGGTCGATCCCACGCCGAGTGCTCCAAGACGTAGTCCTTCATCCAGTTGGGCAGTGATTTCGTTCATCTGCTCGCGGTTGCTTGGAACCGACGACCACCCTTCGACGCCGTCTTCCACAGATTGTGCCCGCAGTGCGAAAAAGTTCCGGAAGTCTATGTCCCCACCTTCCAGCACAAGGCCGTCATGCACCCGCATCCGCGCGAATTCTTGTCCAACGACCGTGCCATAGTTTGCCTGCGTCACGCCTTGGCGCGCTGCGTACCAGTCGTCGATATTCGCGGCCCCGACCTCAAAATCCATTTGCGTCGTAACACCGTCGCGAAGGTTGACCTTGATACCCCAAGGATCCAGCCCGTGTTGTTCAAGGTCGATAAACCCGGGCGCCACAACGTGCCCTGTCGCATCGATGGCTTCGCTGCCGCCGATGTCTTCGTCGGTAATCGCAGTGATCCAGCCGTTGCTTATTCCAACATTAGCGATCTGGTCGAAACCGGTTTCCGGATCCATTACCCGACCATTGAGAATGACCACGTCGTACGTCTGCGCGACACATAAGGTCGAACACACAGACAATGTCCCAGCCAGAAACAGGGTACGCATGGTTAAGTCCTTTCTTTGGTCAGCAATTCGGGATGTTTCGTAATTTCTTGGCGTCTGCTTTCGCGACACATCAGAAAACAATCCGGGTTCTGAGGCTGAACATTGCAATGCTGTCCTGCATGGGATTCAGCAGAGGGTTGGAAACGTATTGCAGGGACGGTGTGATCTGCAGTCCGGGTGAAATCGAGAATCGGTAGAAAGCTTCGAGCGTGAACTGGTCACCGTTTATGCCTCTTGCCTCGGCCCAATTCAGGCCCAGGCCGGCCAAATCGGTATTGCGACCATAGTAGCCCAGACCCGCAGAGACCGACCGGTCATAAAGAGCGGCGGTCCCTCTTGAGGCCCCTGCCCGAAAGAATGGCATCCACTTATTGTCAACAAACCATGCGGCAGAGAACGCAGCGCCGTAATCTTCCGCTCGACTGCCATCGTCAGCCGCATCCGCATGCCAGAGGGTCAGATGGATATTGTCGAAGTAGATGCGATCAAAGCCGGAGGTGTAACCAAGTTCGAGTGACTTGAAGAGATTGCCGTCGCTAAACACATCAAAGTTTGGATCGGACGGGTCGGCGTTTGCGTCTGATACGCTGGCAATGGCGTAGAGGTTCTCGCTCAGCTTTACCCCACCGGCAATACCAAGGCCTTGGTTGGGCGTGTTAATTGTCGGATTGGTATTGAAAGACAGGTTTTGAAAACCGCTATAGGGGCTTACCAACCCATAAATATCGACAAAGTCCGTTACATCAATCTGCCCGAATTGCAGCGTCCAGGACCCATTCTCGGCCCTTTGGGTCCAGAACAGGTTAGTCAATAGCAGACCATTGTCGTTGAAGGCTGTTCCCGTGATTGAAAGGGCTCCGCCATCCAGCCCGAGAAACTGCGGAGCAACGTCAGTATAACTGTGCCGGTCTTCGATCTTGAATGTTAGAGAGCCCCGTTCAGTTGCCTGCCAACTGCCGTAGAGGCGTGCAATTCCACTTGCCGCTTCACTGGCTCCCAGATCAGCGTTCGTGGTTTGACCCAACGCCAAGTAATCAATGTTGAACCGAAACCCGCCCTCAGCCAGTCGGTCTTTCCACTCAAACCAAGCCGGCGCGATGTTGCGCGGAAAATCGGAACGGTATCGTGGGTCGGTCAGGCCGTCTCCGGGCTCTAGATCAGCTTCGACCGAAGATGGGCCGGATAGTCCCTGAGCCGACGCTGCGTCAGCAAAGGCAATGCTCAATGCGGCAACCAAAAGTCTTATCATTCAGGCGCCCTTGCTCCGCCGGTCTTGCGATTTCCCGCCGCCCGGATGCGATCAGCGGCACGCTGCTTCCATTCCAGCCTATCTGCTTCAGTTTCCAGAGTTTCGACACGTTCCGTCTCTAGCTGGAAGGTCGCATTCATCGGCATGAGACCATCCACAACCATCATATTTTGAACGGAAGGATCGATAGTCAGCTTACCGGTCAGCCGAACGGGTTCGTGGACATAGCTGGGCGTCCAGTCCCCGTTCAACCGCACGCGGATCATCTGGTTCGGCGGAGGTGGAGGCATATGACTGCACATCCCTCGTTCCGGCACTAAATACGCGACAGGCCGCCCGTCCGGATCATTCGGAGCAGGAATGGCAAAGCCCGCCAGTGTGATTGTTTGGCCGTCTAATTCCGGATTTCCGTTCGTGCCAGCCTTTCTTCGACGTTCCGTTACCACCTCTCGCTGATCGAGTAGCCAGTCGACATCAATTCCATCAGACGCCAAGGCATCCTCAGTCTCGGTCAAAAGCATTTGCCACTTTTGCCGCTCGTCTTCACTGCCATCATTCTGCTGCAGCCTGCCACGCAATCGCACGACGTAGAGGACATCGTCGAATTGTTCGGGACTGAGATCACGGTAAGGGTCTTCAAAGATCTGCGAGGATGGGTCCGGCAGGTCTGCCCAGTCCAACGCGGTATCGGGCGTCGCCATGGCAGACTGTCCACACCAAACCAACCCTGCCAATACTACGGTGCGAAACACATGGTGCATAGATGCTCTCCGGCTCTTTAGAGGTGTCAATCCAGTGTGTTTTTGTAGATGACGCCGTCCTTCATGATTAGGCGGATCGTCTCGGGGCTTTCGGGCCTCGGGTCGGCACCGAACCACTGATCGCCCGTACCAACGACCGAGAAATCTTCGAGCGGGTTACCGTCGATCAGCAGGATATCCGCATAGGCACCTTCTTCGATCACACCCAGTTTCCCGGCGGTATACGGGTTCATGAAGTCACCTGACAAAGCGACCACCTCGCCACCTGTCGATGTCAGCGTGACCATAGATGTGTAGGGCCCAAAAAACTCGTTGTTCAGGTGTTTTTCATAGGCAATCTGGATATTGCAGGCCTCGACCGAACCAACACAGTCGGTCTGGAACCCTCGCTTCACCGGACATTCCTTCATATTGTCGATGTAGCCTGCAAACGTGGCCGAAGCGGACTTGGCTTTGGCAAGGCTCGACGGGACGTTTGCTACCGCAGGAATATCGAGCAGTCCGGGATCGAAGGCCGTCAGGTTGGTGGTGATATACGCCCCTTTTTCGTTCATGATTTGGGCAATTTCACAGTCAAACGAAAAGCCATGTTCGATGGACATGACACCTGCGTCCAGCGCACTCAGGATCGCTTCCTTGCGATAGGAATGCGCCATGACATAGCTGCCGTATTCATTGGCCACTTGCACGGCGGCCCTGATCTCCTCGGGCGATCCAGCCAGCAATTGCCATGGGTCGAAGGCCGAAACGACACCCCCGGATTGCATGAACTTCAACTGAGTCGCACCCATGCGGAAGTTGTTGCGCGCGAACCTGTAAACGTCGTCCACTCCGCTCACCTCCTGCGCCAAGTTCAGACGGCTCATGTTTGTCTCTGAACCCGGAGGAGCGGTGAAATTCGCAAAGTCAGCGTGACCGCCGCGCGTTCCGATAAATGCACCGGACGGAAAGTAACGCGGTCCGTCAATTTGGCCTGCGTCAATTGCGCGGCGTAACCCGCCATTGGCCCCACCCGCGTCCCTGACTGTGGTGAAGCCCTGCATCAAATACATCTCGGCCATCCGCGCACCGTGTATGGCAAAGTCTTCCCACGTTGTGTTGGCCTCCATCGCGGGCAAGGTCGGCCCCATCAGCATCAGATGCGCGTGCAGCTCGATAAACCCGGGGGTCAGTGTCCGTCCCTCTCCGTCAATGACCGTGGCATTGGGGGCATCGATCGCATCAGTTGAGACGGCCTTGATAAGGTTGCCCTCAACCAGAACGCTCGCATTTTCGATACGCTGTTCATTGACGCCGTCGAAAACATGCACGTTGGTGAAAAGCGTTTGGGGTTCTTCCTGATCCTGAGCGTGCGCGGACGCAGAAAAAGAAAGACCGGCAGCGGCGATTACCGCCGAGAAAAGCGACATTCGTAGATCGGACATAGGTACTCCCTTCATATTCTTGTTTTACCAACTGTAGTCCGGAAAACTTTACCGCGGTTGCCAGTTTCGAATTATAATGTTCGAATGTGATAGTAAAAATGGCCACTGAACAGCGCATTCAATCCTAGAAAAAGGTGACGAGATTGCCTTTCAACACCACCTCTCAAGAGCATAGCGAGGGCTTTATTCGCCTCTCTTTGGCTGCCCCGTTTTTGCAGTATCTCATCGACCGCGAGATCGATCCGCAACCAGCTTTGGATCAGGTCGGGTTGAAGGCCGAACTGTTGTCTGACCCATCCGTGTTCGTTCATTCAGAGTTGGTCTACGGGTTGGTTAATACCTTCTCAGAAGTTTCAAGGGATCGGTATCTTGGACTGAATGTTGGGGAGACGTTTGACCTGCAAGCATGGCCACCTTTCGCCCAGGCCTTGCAATCGACAAAGACATTATTCGAGTTTTTTACCCGATTTGTCCGGCTTGTGCCGCAGGAATCCAATTCTGTGCGGCACAGCCTTGTCATTGAAGCGGACAAAGCGACCTATCGTATCGAAAGGCAGCAAGAACCGACTGTTCCACCCGTTCAGGTGACCGGCTTTGGAGCCGCAATCTATGTGCGCCTATTGCAGACCGTCGTCGGCGATTCCTGGGATTCTTCGCGCGTGCGATGGGAAAGCAGATACATCAATGGTCTACCTATCGACTATAAGGGGATCGAGGTTGGCTTGGGAACCTATCCCGGAATGCAAATTAGCTTTCCTGTGGAATGGTTGTTTTTGCACCATGTCTCTGAGTGTTCTGGCAAACCCGTAGCCGCACCGCGACAAGATGAAGAAGTAACCGTGGTGGCAGCTTTGCGATCTGTTTTACGTGACAAGCTAGATGAAACCGATTTGGGACCAAATGTAGTGGCTGGGTTGCTGGGGATACAGCCGGAACGGTTTCTGAAGGCCCTTCAGCAACAAGGCACAACGCTACCCCGCGAAATCAAGCGGCTGCGTGTCGATGTGGCAAAGGAGCACCTAAAAGAAGACCAGATGACAATTGCAGAGATCGGTCTGATGCTCGGCTATTCTGACAAGTCCCATTTCACTCGCTTTTTTCGAAGTCAAACCGGAATGACACCGACCAAGTTCCGCCTTAGTGCATAATTGCTGGACTGCTTTTCCACTACTTTACAAGTAGGGACCAACAAGTATTCGCAACACATTTTTTGAAGCCCCTATCTTAGGATCGCAGGGGGTCAATTTCCCCATAGCCCCTACGGCAGCTCTTACAGTGCTACGCCTCCGCTTCAGCAAACCTCTGATTAAGTTCGATCGGCAGCAATTCTGATTGAAGCAAGTTGTCATGCGCTATTGAACCGTTGGGGAAACGGTGCGACCCCCAAGCCACTGACAACGCAAGGCATCTCTCCAAGATAGCACTGGTCGCGGCAGAGGAAAACAACACCTTATTGCACGTGCGGTTTGAGTTAAAACGCTTCGTTGGCTCCGAATTTGCCGGAAGGCCGTGTCTTTCATCACCCACCATCCCCTCAATCCAGGCCTGCGGCGATGCGACCTTGTTGCAACCGATTGCAAAATGGGTGCAACGGGGCATAGTATTTGCCATGAAAATGACGAATACCACCTTACTTGCTCACTGGCCCCGTTCATGAGTGTCACGCTAAAAGACGTTGCCGCACTTGCTGGGGTTTCACGGTCCGCCGTGTCGCGCACCTTTACCGAAGGCGCGTCGGTTTCTGCCAAAACCCGCAGCAAAGTCGAAAAGGCTGCAGCCGAGCTGGGCTATAGCCCGAACGCGCTGGCCTCCAGCCTGACCACCGGGAGGACCAAACTGATCGGGCTGATCTCGAACAACTTCCACAACCCGATCTTCCTGGAGGTGTTTGATCAATTTACCCGCGCCCTGCAAGAACGCGGCTTGCGCCCGTTGATCGTGAACCTGACGGATGAGACCGAGCCCGCAAACTCGGTCAGAATGCTGCGGCAATATTCGGTGGATGCCGTCATTGTGGCCTCATCTACCCTGCCGCCCAGCTTTGCAAAGGCGTTTCATGATGCGGGCGTTCCGGTGGTGCACACATTCGGACGGTCGGCCACCTCGCCCGAGGTTCATGTGGTCGGGATCGACAACGTCGAATGCGGGCGGATGGCGGCGCGGGAATTGCTGGCGCGGGGATATCGGCACGTCGGCTATCTGGGTGGTCCCAAGGATGCTACATCGGCAATGGATCGCTATCACGGGTTCATGGAAGAGGTTGAAAAACACCCAAACCTGAAAGTCTCACATTCTTTCGCGACCGGATATTCGTTCGAGGCTGGCCGCGCCGAAATGCTGCGCCTGCTGGCCGGCACCCCGGCCGAAGGGTATTTCTGCGGCGACGACATCCTGTCGATCGGTGCGCTGTCGGCCCTGTCCGACCACGGCCTGCAACCCGGCAAAGATATTGGTATCATTGGTCTGAATGATATGGAGATGTCGCGCTGGGAAAGCGTCGATCTGACGACGATTCACCAGCCGATCAAGCAGATCATTACCGCGTCTGTCGATCTGGTCGAAGAGATGCTGAAAGACCCCGAGCGTTACCCCGAGGCCCGTATCTTTCCCTGCCGGGTGATTGAGCGGGGCACATTGCGCCCCCGCCCCTAATCAGCGAAACATTGGCGGGCGCGCGTCGGTCCAGGCACCATGATTCTTGGACGACGCGACCGCCGCGTGAACGGCGGCAATCGACCGCACGCCGTCGGCGGGGGTTGGCAGCCCGTCTCGGACCTCTCCCTGAATGGCATCGGCCAGATCGCAGTATATATTGGCCACCGCCAGCGGGAATCCTTCGGGGTGAGCAATCGCTACGCGCGACAGGCGCTGCGCGTCGTCATGCAACCCGCCTTCGCCTTTTTCGATGATCTGCGTGCGCCCTCCGACCGGGGTATAGACCAACTGATTGGGCTGCTCGGACGCCCAGCGCAGACCTCCGGTTTCACCAAAGACCTGAATATCGAACCCGTGCTGTCGCCCGATAGCCACAGATGACGTCCACAGCCGACCAACCGCGCCGCCCTCGGTGCGGAAGTTGATCATGGCGTCATCCTCCAGCTCACGGCTGACGATGGTCGAGGCCATGTCGGCAGACAGGGTTTTTACCTCATCGTCGCTGATGAAGCTTGCCATGTGCAGCGCGTGGATGCCGCAATCGGCGAACTGCCCGGATACGCCCGCCATCGCTGGATCATAGCGCCAGCGCACACGAGGGTTATCCGCGTCGGTCGCGTCACCGTGGTGGCCATGGCTGAAATTTGTCACTACCAGACGCACCTTGCCAATATCGCCCGCCCGCACCATCGCACGCGCCTGCCGCACCATCGGATAGGCGGAATAGCAATAGTTCACCGCGCAGATTTTGCCCGATGCTTTGGCCACACGCACGATCTCCTCGCCCTCTTCCACGGTCATGGTCATCGGCTTCTCGCATAACACGTGGAAACCGGCCTCGAGAAAGGCTTTGGCGATCTCGAAATGGGTCGCGTTCGGAGTGGCAATCGTCACTAGATCAATTCGGTCGGGGCGGTCTTTTTCACCAGCTAGCATCTCTTGCCAATCGCCATAGGCACGGTCCTGCGCCACGCCCAGACGCTGCGCATATTCTCGCCCGACTTCTGGGCGATGGTCCAACGCGCCTGCGGCGAATTCAAACATCCCGTCGGCCAGCGCACCCAACCGGTGGGCGGGCCCGATCTGACTGCCCTCGCCGCCACCAATCATGCCCCATTTCAGCTTTGCCATGATCTTAGTCTCTCTGTTATCTTGTCGTTTGTTCGGTCAGAATTGACTGACGTCCTGCCATTTCCGCTGGTCCGAAGACGCATGCACCGCCGCCAGAACACGGTTCACCTCATGCCCGTCGCGGAAGGTCGGCCAGATGTTTTCACCCGTGTCGATGGCGTGCAAAAAATCCTTCGCCTCGATAATGATCTGGTCCTGATAGCCAGTTCCATGACCCGGTCCCTGACAGAAGGGTTCATAATCCGGGTGCGCGGGTCCGGTCAGGATCTTGGTGAAACCCCGCGACGCCTCGGGGCCTTCCCGGCGATACAGCCACAGGGCATTCTGATCCTCTTGATCAAAGCGGATCGCGCCTTTGGTTCCCGTGATCTCATAAGCATAACCCATCTTTCGTCCCGTCGCGACGCGGCTGAAATAGAGGTTCCCCATGACGCCGTTTTCGAACCGGCACATCATCTGGGCATGGTCGTCATTCGTAACCTCTCCGCCCGGCCTGTGCCGGTGGACGGTTTCTACATCGGCCATCACCTGTGCAATAGGCCCGATCAGGGCCATCGCACCGTTGACCATGTGTGGGGCCAGATCACCGATCGTGCCGTTTGCCATGCCCGTCGTGCGCCAGGTCGCTGGGGCTTGGGGGTCGGCGTAGAAATCCTCGGTATGTTCCCCCCGAAACCAGGTGATGTCCCCGATCTCTCCATCCGCGATCAACTGCCGTGCATATTGGCTGGCAGGTGTTCGGATATAGTTGAAGCCAACCATGTTGATGGCACCCGCTGCTTCGGCGGCCGCCACCATTGCGTGGCTGTCCTCCAAAGAAGCCCCCAAAGGTTTTTCGCACAGCACCGGCTTGCCCAGCGCAAAGGCCGCCTCGGCGATCTGACGATGCGTAGACTGGGGCGAAGCGATCACGACCGCCTCGACCTTTGGGTCGTTGACCAATAACTGCCAGTCATCCGTCGCACGAGCGAACCCGTAAGCTGCGCGATAGCGTTCCGCACTGGCAGGGGTCGAGGCGCAGATCATCTCAAGACGCGGGCGTAAGGCTGTGTTGAACACGGCGCCAACAGCGGCCATCGCAACCGAATGGGCCTTGCCCATATAGCCGCCACCGACGATTCCAATTCCGATTTCAGGCATTTGCAACGGCTCCGAACAATATATTTGCAACCGGTTGCAAAATCAGTATCGTGAGAATCGATTTAACGCAAGGACCAACGATCCCTGCCCGCCCCTTTTCGCCGGAGGACAAGACGTGAGCACTTTGATGGATGGGATCAAAGGAAACCGATTTGCCGTTTTCGGACGCGCAGGCATGGATATGTTTGCCGACCCCATCGGCACCAAAAGCGAACACGCCGAAACCTTTCGCACTGATCTGGGCGGCTCGTCCGCCAATATCTGCGCCGGGCTGGTCAAGCTGGGCAGCCAGGCGTCGCTGATCACTTCGGTCTCGGATGACGCGGTGGGGCGGTTCTGCCTGAACCGGCTTGCGCATTACGGCGTGGATACCTCGTTCATTCGCGTGATTGGCGGTGAATATCGGATTTCGCTGGCGGTCTATGAAAGCTGTGTTGAGAATTTCCAGAACGTCATCTACCGCAACGGTGCGGTCGATTTTCAAGTTACCGAAGAGGACATGGACCGGGTGGACTATGGCCGATTTTCCGCCGCGATTTCGGCCGGAACAGTCTTTGCCGCCGAACCCTCGCGCAGCGCGACGTTCCGCGCGTTCGACAATGCGCGCGCCGCAGGGCTGCCGATCATCTTTGACATTGACTACCGACCTTATAGTTGGCCCTCGCCCGAAGTGGCCGCTGACGTGCTGTCCCGTGCGGGCGAAGCCAGCGATCTGATCGTGGGCAACGACGAAGAGTTCGGATTCATGGCCGGCGGTATCGAGAAAGGCTTTGCTAAAGCTCAGGAATTGGCCCGCAAGCCAGGGCGCGTCGTCATCTATAAAATGGGTGAAAAGGGTGCGATCACGCTGGCGGATGGGCAGGAATACAAAACCGGCATCTATGCCGTTGACGCCATCAAACCCGTGGGCGCAGGCGACAGTTTCATGGCCGGTTTACTGGCATCGATCGCGGCGGGCCATTCGCTGCGCGACGCGGTGATGCGGGGATCAGCCTGTGCATCCATCGTGGTCTCGCAACCCGGCTGTGCGCCCGCCATGCCCACCACGGCTCAACTGGACGCCTTTCTTGCGTCCCACCCCGGTCCGACGACCTAGGAGGTTCAATGCATATCGCCCCTTTTGACAACCAGAACAAACCCATCGTGGATGTCGACGATCCGACGGTGCCGCTGAACTATTTCAACATCGTCAAACTGAAAAAGGGCGAGGCGTTCGAATACCAGGTGCCCGGCTATGAGACCTGCATCGTGCCCGCCACCGGTAGTGTCGATATCGAGGTCGAGGGCGTACAATTCCCGGCGCTGGGAAACCGGGGCGAGGATGTTTGGGACGGCGAGCCCGAAGGGGCCTATGTGCCGGTAGGCGCCAAGGCGCAGATGGTCTGCCTGTCCAATAGTGCTGAGGTCTTCGTGGCCGGAGCCAAATATGACAAGGTGCTGGACCCGTTCGATGTGCGCGAGCATGACCTTGTGCAATATGGCAGTGACGACACCAAAACTCATCGCAAGATCAAGCACATTCTGGGTCAAAAGCAGCACGACAAAGTGGGCCGTCTGTTGGTGAGCGAGCTGTTCACCGTCGGTCAGGGCGGCTGGTCCGGGTTCCCCAGCCACAAGCACGACACCAACCGCCTGCCCGATGAGACGCGGCATGATGAGACCTATAATTTCCGATTCAAACCCAACTGGGGCTCGGGCCTGCAGATGTTGCAGCGCGAGGATAACGAACCGGGGGATGCTTATCACATCGTCGATGGCTCGACCGTTTGCATTGATACAGGGTATCACCCCTGCTGCGTCCTGCCGGGCTATGAGATGTATTATTTCACCATCCTTGGCGGTCTGACCCAGCGGTCTCTGGTGCAGTATTTCCAACCCACCCATGCCTATCAGATTGAGACGATTCCGGGCATCAAAGACATGATCGCCAAGTTCAAATGACCCTCGTTACGCTGAAAGACGTCCTGCAACCGGCCTACACGCAGGGTTATGCCGTCGCCGGGCTTGTGACGCTGGGATGGGAGGACATGCGCGCCTATGTGGGCGCGGCCGAGGCGGAAAACGCCCCGGTTATTCTGCAGGCGGGCCCAAGCTGTCGTGAGCACACCCCTTTGCCCGTTCTGGGCAAGATGTTCCGGCATCTGGCGGAAAATGCCTCAGTCCCGGTCGTGGCGCATCTGGATCACGGCTATACGTATGAGGACTGCAAGATCGCACTGGACAGCGGCTTTACCTCGCTGATGTTTGACGGCTCGCGCAAGCCCTTGCAGCAGAATATCGATGAGACCGCTGCCATCGCCGAAATGGCCCATTCCGCAGGGATTTCCTGCGAGGGTGAGATTGGCTTTGTCGGTTATTCTGGGGGTGAGAGGTCAAACGGAACCGATCCTGCCGAGGCCGCCCAATTCGCCCGGCAAAGCGGTGTCGACGCGATGGCAATCTCGGTCGGCAATGTGCATCTGCAACAAGACAAAGAGGGCGGGCTGGTTGAGGCCCGTATCGCCGAGATTGACGCGATGACCGAGGTGCCGCTGGTGATCCATGGTGGTTCGGGCGTGCCGGTCGAGCAACGCGCGCGCCTAGCCCGCGAGACGTCGATCTGCAAGTTCAACATCGGAACCGAGCTGCGCATGGCCTTTGGCGCCGCCATGCGAGAAGCCGTGAACCGTGACCCGGAGCGGTTCGACCGCGTGACCATCCTGAAAGAGACCCATGACCCGGTCGAGGCCGCCGCTCGTACCGTCATTCGGGCCTTTGGCGCACCACCTCAGCGCTAAGCTCAGGCGTCGCGTTCCATGATCCATTCGACCTCAGGGGCCGGGACAAAGCGCCATTTGCGTAAGGGCCCGGCCATGACGTTCAGATAATACATCTCGAACCCATAGGGCGCGCCGCAGGGATGGTGGCCCCGAGGGACACAGACCACGTCGCCATCTGAAACGGCCATGGTTTCATCCAATTGGCCGTCATCTGTGTAGACTCGCTGAATGCCAAACCCGTTGGCGGGGTTCAGGCGGTGATAATAGGTTTCTTCCAGATAGGTGATGCGGGGATAGTCATCCTCGTCATGGCGATGGCTTGGATAGGATGACCAGTTGCCGTTTGGCGTAAAAACCTCGGTCACAAGCAGGCTGTCGGCGTAGTCTTCCGCCTCCATCGCGATGTTGTTGATATGGCGCGTGTTGGTGCCCTTGCCCCGTTCAGTCAAAGTAATGCCGTCCGGCCCGATACGACGCGCTTGATGTCCGCCTTGACCGGGGGCAGAACACACGGCCAGAACGCAATCAGTTTCCGCAACCGCCTGCCAATCGGTCCCGTTGGGCAAATAAAGGCAATGCGGAGGGGTCTTTTCGAACACATCCATCCGGTCGCCCAGCACGCCCCAATCCTGCCCCGCCCCGGTGATCTGCGCCTTACCTTCGACCATGACCAGGATGACCTCGCGATCACCGGTCACCTCAGAAGCTGTGTCGCCCGCGCGAAGATGATAGAGACCAAACCCGACATAGCGCCAACCGGCACTGGCCGGGGTGATATCGTGCACCTTGCCGCGCGTGCCGAAGGGTTTTTTCAAAAGGTCCGCCATCTCGTGTTCTCCGTGTGGGGCGGGCATGTTCGCCCGCCCGATATTGCCTTATGCTGCCTGTCGGGTTTCCAGCGCTGCAAGCGCCTGTGCCAGTTGTTCTTCTGTCCACCCTTCGGATACCGCGCTGCGCAGGATATCGGCTTGGCTGGCGGGGGCGTTCCCGCCAACCGGTGGGTCCGTATCCAGATTGGTTGGAAACGGATACCCCTCGGCGGTGGCCGCGATGGCCGCGTCCAGCTCAGGCCCCGACAGATCGCCACGCTGCTTCAGCGACACCAGCGCCGGGAACGCCCTCAGCGACATGGCACGTCGATCTATGGCCTCCATCGCGCGCCCAAAGGCTGAAGAGACCTGGAGCAGGTTCGCCATCCTGTTGATATCCCCGCTGCAGTTCTCGCCCGCCGCATGAAACAGCGCTGGGTTGAAGAAAACAGCGTCACCTTTGTCCAATGGCAACTGGATATAGTTGGCTTCGAAATGGTCGCGATGCGCCTCATCGTGAAACGCCAGATAGCCCCGAGCATAAAGCTGCGAAAACGGCAACAGCTTGGTCGGACCACTTTCGACCGGCATATCGCAATGAGCCACCGCGCCCTGCAAGGTCAGAGTCGCTGTCACCAAATGCGCATGGGCCGGATACCGAGCGGCGCTTTCCGCGCTTTGAAAGCCTAGGTGATAATCCCGATGCGCTTGCTGTGCCTTGCCGCCGGGGCGGACCTGATTGACCTGTGCGGTCATCTGATAATTCGGTCCCAGCCACGCCTCACACACGGCCGCAATCGAGGTATTGCCAAAGTAGAGCGCAAAACCTTCGGGATCCTTCATGCATTGCTTTTGCAGCGCATTCCACACCCGGTCATTGGCACCCGAGGCCGCAAAGTGATCGCCTTCGCCTGCCCCGCCTTCGCGCTCTTCGTCGATGATCTGTTGAAACACCTCCGTCGCCCGGTCGATCACGGTGGTATCCGCATAAGCACCTTTCAGCGCGATCACCCCGGCCGAGCTGTTCAACACCTGCCCCAATTCCGCAAGCAGAGCTTGACGCCGCGCGCCATCCTCTAGCGCAGGCCGCAGGGCACTCATGTCATAAACGGGTACGTTCTTTTCAATGCCCGCCGCATGCGGCACCGCTGACGCCTGTAGGGCCTGAGAGGTCAACACCTTGAATTCATCCAGATCACAGGATTCCCGGTCAAAATATCCGACATATCCAAGCTCTTGGCTTACCATGATTTTCTCCTTTCTCATGGCTTTGGTGTTGCCCATCGGGCGGTGAGTCATGCAGTGATCGTCAGCCCAGCCTCCTCACAGACTTCGACAATGTGTTCGTAACCCTTCTTCGAATACTCGTAGGGTGGCGCTTTGGCGGGGTCCTGTTCGGCCTCAACCACGATCCAGCCGCGGTAATCCATCGTCTTCAGCGCGTTTGCGACGGCTTGGAAGTCGATGCAGCCATCACCGGGCACGGTGAAGGCGCCGGCAATGACGGCATCCAGAAAGCTGCCATTGTTCTCGCGCGTTTCCTGCACGACCTGCGGGCGGATATCCTTGAAATGCACGTGATGCACCCGGTCGCCCCAACGGTTCAGAGTGGCCAGCACATCGCCACCCCCGAACAGCAGGTGACCGGTGTCAAAGCACAGCTTCACCTCGGGGCCCGACCCTTCCATCAGCCAGTTCACGTCATCTTCGCTTTCGATGATCGTGCCCATGTGATGGTGATAGGCCATTGGCATACCCTGATCCGCCATCCACTTGGCCAATTCGGTGATCTTGGCGGCGTAGGCCAGAACCTCATCCTTCGACAATTTCGGGCGGTCGTTCACCGGCGTTCCGATCTGACCCTGAACGGTGTTCGAGCATTCGGCGTATACGATACAGGGGCTGTTCAGCGCCACGAATTGTTCGACCTGTTCGCGCACGGCCTCGCGTTCGGTGGCAAAATCATTCACCAGCGACGCGCCCGAGCACCAACCACCGCAAAGCGCAATGTCATTCGCCTCAAGATAAGCGCGCAGACCTTCGGTATCGCCGGGCATCCGCTGGCCGCGTTCGACGCCGGTATAGCCAATCTCACGCGACTCCTTCAGCGCCTGCTCCATGGTGTACGCGGCCGTCAGATCCGGCAGATCATCATTCTGCCACGCGATCGGAGAGATTCCGATTTTCACGCTCATTTGGTATTTCTTTCCTTGATCGCCAACTCGTAAGCCGCGCGTTTTTCGTTCACTTCAGGGCGGATGCTGACTTCGGGCACCGCCACTTCCCACCACGTGCCACCATATTCGGTCGAGGGGTAGGGATCGGTGTCGATGACAACCACATACGGCCCCTTGATATCGGCGCGTTTGGCAAGCGCGTCCTCGAGCTCGGCAATCGAGCCGGCCTTGACCGAAGTCGCCCCCATCGCTGCCGCATGAGCCGCAAAGTCGATACTGGACGGGTTCTCATGCACCGCGTGGTCCAACAGGTTGTTAAACTCGGCTCCACCGGTGCCCATCTGCAGGCGGTTGATGCAGCCAAAGCCCCGGTTGTCGGTGATCACCACGGTGAAGGACACGCCCATCATCGCGGCCGAGGCCATCTCGGAATTGGCCATCATATAGGTGCCGTCGCCGGTAAAGCAGATCACGTCGCGCTCGGGCTCGGCCATCTTGATGCCCATGGCGCCCGCGATCTCGTACCCCATGCAGCTGAAGCCGTATTCCATGTGATATGCGCCAGGGCGCGGGGCTTTCCACAGTTTGTGCAGTTCACCCGGCATGGTCCCGGCCGCGCACATCACCACCGTATCGTTATGCGAGGCGCGCTGGACTGCGCCCACCACCTGCATATCCGTCGGCAGAGCATTCCCGTCGCCGGGCGCGTCCGTGAGCTTGTCGACCTTACCGTACCAATCCGCCTTGAGCGTGTCCGAAACAGGATCGGCGCGATAGCCTTGAAGGGCAGCGCCCAGCTCGGTCAATCCGACTCGCGCGTCCGATTGCAACGGCATCGCGCTGTGTTTCTCAGCGTCATAGGCGTTGGTGTTCAGACACACCATCTCGCGATCCGGGTTCGAGAACAGGCCCCATGATCCGGTGGTGAAATCCTGCAACCGCGTCCCTACTGCCAAAACCAGATCAGCTTCGGCGCAGACCTCATTGGCCGGTTCGCCCCCGGTCACGCCAACGGGGCCCAGGTTCAACGGATGGTCCCAGGCCAACGCGGACTTGCCCGCCTGCGTTTCGGTGACGGGAATGTTGTGCATTTCAGCAAAGCTTTGCAACGCTTCTGTCGCATCCGAATAGTGCACGCCGCCCCCGGCGATGATCACCGGCCGTTTGGCCGCCTTGAGCGCCGCCGCCGCGCGGGCCAGCTCACCTTCATCCGGGCGGATGCGGCGCTGATACCAGACTCGGGGCTCAAAGAAGCTTTCGGGATAGTCATAGGCTTCGGCCTGCACATCCTGACAGAAGGAGAGTGTGACCGGCCCGCAATCGGCGGGGTCCGTCATGGTGCGGAAGGCGCGCGGCAGGGCGGTCAGCAGGTGTTCAGGCCGAGTGATGCGGTCGAAATAGCGGCTGACCGGGCGGAAGCAGTCGTTGGCGCTGACTGTACCGTCGCTGAAATTCTCGGGCTGTTGCAGAACCGGATCGGGCCCGCGCGTCGCAAACACATCACCCGGCAACAGCAAGACCGGCAGCCGGTTCACATAGGCCAGCGCCGCCGCCGTCACCATATTCGTGGCTCCCGGCCCGATCGAGGACGTCACCGCCATCGTCTGCGTCCGCCGCTTTTGCTTGGCATAGGCAATCGCGCAATGGGCCATGGTCTGCTCGTTGTGGCCGCGATAGGTGGGCAAGCTGTCTTTGACGGCATGCAGCGCCTCGCCCAGCCCAGCCACATTCCCATGGCCAAAGATGGCCCAGACGCCTGCGATAAACGGTTCTCCAGCCTCGTTCATCTGCGCGCCAAGATAGCGGACCAGAGCCTGCGCCGCGGTCAGTCGGATTGTCTTGCTCATTCGTGTTTCCTTTCAACACAAGGCCCTTATGGGCGATCCGTTGAATTTCAGTTTTACCAATATGCGTGACGGGTCCGTGTCAGACGGTCCCGCCCAGCGACCCTTCCAGTTCGGCCAGTTCCTGTCCACCGGCCATGAGATCCTGCAACTCTTCGGGCGAGATTTCACCGCGTTTAGCAGTACCAAGCGTCTGTCCCCTGTTCAGCACAGTGAACCTGTCGCCAACCGCCAAGGCATGGCGCACGTTATGGCTGATGAAAACAACGCCGACGCCCTGACTGCGCACCTTGTCGATCGTGGCCAAAACATTCGAGGTCTGGCGCACCCCAAGGGCCGAGGTCGGTTCGTCCAAAATCAGAATCTTCGCGCCGAAATGCACCGCACGGGCGATGGCAACCGTCTGGCGTTCCCCCCCTGACAAGGTGCCGACCGCCTGATCAGGCCCACGCAGGTTGATGCCCATCTTACGCATCTCCTCCATGGTGATCTCATCGGCCAGTTTCTTGTCGAAGAAATTGATGCCCGCGACTTTCTTCGTCGGTTCATTGCCCATGAAGAAGTTTCGGCTGACGCTCATCAGCGGGATCATGGCCAGATGCTGATGCACCGTCGCGATCCCCGCCGCAATCGCATCGCGCGGATCTTCGAAATGCATCGGCCTGTCTTCGAAAAAGATCTCACCCGCCGTTGGTTTATGCACCCCTGACATGGTCTTGATGAAGGTCGATTTGCCTGCACCGTTGTCGCCCAGCAGGCAATGACACTCACCTGGCCTCAGATCGAAGCTGACCCCGGCCAGAGCGATCACCGAGCCAAAGTGTTTCTGGATATCGACCATCCGAATGATTGGGGCCCGTTCCTGCGCGTCGCCGTGATGGAATTTGGTATCTTCGGTCATCTCAGCGTTCTCCTGTGATGATGCGGCGGATATAGGTGTTCAGGATCACCGCACCCAGCAGGATCACACCCAAAAATACCCGGAAGAGTGAGCTTTCGACCCCCGCAAAGAACAGCCCCTGCTGAACAACGCCAAAGATCAGCGCGCCCAAGGCCGCACCCAGCACCGAACCGTAACCTCCGGTCAGCAGCGCGCCGCCAATGACCACGGCAATGATCGCCTCAAACTCTTTCAGCAAGCCGCGATCCGCCCCGGCTGATCCGAACTCCATCACCTGACAGGTGGCGAAAACCGTGGCGCAGAAAGCGGTGAACATGAACATCAGAATCTTGACCCGGTTCACCGGTACACCAGAATTTCGCGCCGCCTCGGCATCACCGCCCGCAGCAAAAATCCAATTGCCGAACTTTGTCTTGGTCAGAAGGATGTGACCAAAGAGGATGATGGCAAGCGCCCAAATGACCAGCATCGGAATGCCGTCGACCACAGGCTGACCGGCACGCGTACCGCGCTCGAAGGTCTCGATAATGCCCGCATCGCCCAACCAGACGAACAGACCCTGCCCGACCTTGCCACCAAAGACTGCAGCCAGCCAATCGCCCTCGGCCACGTCGCGAATGCCACCTATGATGGTTTTACGCTCAATGGTTTGGGGCAAGTAGATGGTGAAGCCACGCAGAATGAACAGAAAGGCCAGCGTTACGATAAAGCTGGGCAATCCCGTACGCACAACGATGTAGCCGTTCACCGCACCGATAAAGATGCACAGCGCGAAGGTCACAATGATCGCCATCCAGACCGGCCAACTGAGCGTGACCGAGAAGATTGCGATCATCATCCCCGCGAACCCGATCATCGAGCCTACGGACAGGTCAAACTCACCTGCAATCATTAGTAGGCAGGCGCCCACGGCAATGATCATGAATTGAGCCGAGACAATTGACCAGTTCATTACGCCCTGCGCGTTGAACATCCCACTGTCAAAGGCGAATAGCAGGAAGAATGTGAACACGGCGACGGTGCCGACCATGCCACCCAGTTCTGGACGGATCAGGGCACGACGCAACGGCGAGATCTCTTTGATCCGTTCGTCACCGCCCATTGCGGATTGCGCTGATTCAGCCATAGGTGCCTCCCCTCGCGCTCTATAGAATGCTTAGATTTTGCTAGGGTGCGGACGCAGCAACCGCGTCCGCACCGAAATTGAAGATCAGCGGTATTCGCCCGCGAACTCTTCGATTTTACCTAGACCGTCTGCGGTCACGAAACCGGGGCCCGAGTTGATGTTGTTACCCGGCAGAACGCCATAGCGGTGGTAGTTGGCCATCACAACAACCGGCAGATAGGCCTGAAGGAAAGGCTGCTGGTCGATGCCCCACTGGATCACACCGCTTTTGATACCTTTCACGATCTCACCACCCAGATCGAAGGTGCCGAAATAGATGTCACCGGCCATGCCGTTCTCTTCCAGCGCCAGAATGGTCGGATCAGCCGAGGTCGGCCCCAGCGTCAGCACGGCATCCGTATCGGGGTTGGCCGAAAGATAAGCCAGAACGCGGTTCTTGATCTCGGCCGGGTCCTGACCAGCGTCGATCATCTGCTCACCCAGTTCGATCCCCAGACCGTCGGCAAAACCCTGACAACGCTCCTGGCTGGAGGGCTGCACGATATAATGGTTCACACATAGGAACGAGCCGATACCGTCGCCCTTGGCGCGCAGACCGGCGGCGTAGCCTGCGTCATATTCAGGCTGGCCGACATACATCAACGCACCCACTTCGCGCGCCTTTTCCGGCGTGCCGGTGTTCATGATGATAACGTCGATTCCCGAATCCACGGCAGCTTTGATCGGGCCTTCCAGAATGTCGGGGTCCGCCAGCGTCGTGATAATCCCGTTCGGACCCGAAGCAGCGGCCTGATCAATGATCCGCGCCATGTCGGCCAAGTCACCGGTAGGCGGATTGCGATATTCAACCTCGACACCCATCTGCTCGCCCGCCAGAGCGATCCCGTTCTTGATGGTGTTCCACCAGCTGTCACTGTCCGGAGCGTGGCTGACCAGAATGTACTTCTCGCCCTCGGCCGCAGCGCCAGTGACGCCCGCGAACGCAACGGCGCTGGCCATCAGCACGCCCTTTACAAACTTCTTCATTTCCATTCCTCCCAATAGAACAGTCAATCTGTGTGCCGGGTTTGCCCGGCCATTCGGTTAAACCGAATCTCCTCTGCCCCGGTTCGGCACCGGGCTTTCCTCAGTTTGAGGATATCCGGCAATTTTGCAACCGGTTTCAAAACACATCCTCCAAAGCGACCGGTTGCCTGGTTTTTGCCGAGCGGGTCGCAGCCTCGGCCATTGCCAAGGCGGTCACGCCATCCTCCAACGTGACGGGCATCGCCATGCCGGTTTGCACCGCGCCGACAAACGCATCCCATTCGGCCCGGTAGGCTGGCATGTAGCGCTCCAGGAAAAAATACGTTGGCTTTGCTCCAACCACGCCATCGACCGTGGATTTGACGACCGTGTTTTCCAGAACGTTATGGGCCTGAAGCAACCCAGCGGCCCCAAGCAATTCAACCCGCTGATCATAACCATAGGCTGCACGCCGCGAATTCTTGATCACCGCGATGGCACCATTGGCGTAAGTCATTGTGGTTACAGCGGTATCCACGTCTCCAACAGCCCCGATTTCGGGATCCACAACCGAGGATCCAACCGCAGAAATCGTGATCGGCGCCTGCCCCATAAGGTAATTCGCCATATCGAAATCATGGATCATCATGTCCCGAAACAACCCGCCAGAGGTTTTGACATAGCTGACGGGCGGCGGAGCTGGATCGAAAGAGGTGATCGATAATAACTCGGCCTTGCCGATATCTCCGCTGGTGTAAGCCTGCTTCAAAGACGCGAAACTGGGATCGAAGCGGCGATTGAACCCGACCATCACGGGCTGACCCGTTGCGGCCGCGACCTGTTGGCAGGAAATTGCCCGTTTCAGGTCCAGATCAACCGGTTTCTCGCACAAAACCGCCTTTCCGGCACGGGTCGCCGCTTCGATCAGGTCCGAATGGGTGTCCGTCGGTGACGCGATCAGCACCGCATCAATCGCCGGGTCATTGATCACCGCCTCGGAGGTGCATGCCTGCGCCCCATATGCGCTTGCCAGAGTTTCGGCGGCCTCGGCCACAGCGTCAGACACGGCGCTCAACTTGGATTGCGCATGCCCGGCTATAGCCTCAGCATGAACACGGCCAATCCGTCCCGCGCCAATCAATCCGACGTTCAGCATGAGGGTTCCTCGAATCCTTATTCCAAGCCACAGTGTTGGTTTTTGCAACCGGTTGCAAGAATTTTTTTGCTGTTGCGTATTCCAGTGTCAGCACCCGGTTCGACCGACAGAGGATTTTTCTTGGGTTTCATGATAAGATGCAGCCCTGTTTGCGAGTTCCGGGGGGTGTTGCAATGGTTGAATATGGAATTGCCACGGGTACGGTTGGCGGTTCTGTCGGCGGTGGCGGTGGCTACCGCGGCGGAGGTGGTGGCGGAGGGTCGAATATCTCGTACTGGGTCGGATATTTCGAACAGAACCCCGAGATCATGATCGCCGCACTTGTCGGCATCTTTCTGGTCGCGCGGTATGTTCTGGCGCGGTGATCGCGCGATGCTCGGGCCTGTCGGGCCAAACCGGTGAGAAATGGCGATCCCTGAAGGACTCGAACCCTCAACCTGCTGATTAGAAGTCAGCTGCTCTATCCAGTTGAGCTAAGGGACCGCTGCGCCCTTCTTGCGGTTTTTATGCGCGGGGTTCAAGGGCCAAGCGCATGAAGGCACTGTTTGGGTCTTCGGAGTAACCAAAGATCGGGCCGCAATAGGAATAGCCCAGCGCCTCGTAAAGCTTACGCGCCGCGTCATAGTCGGGCAAATGGGCTGCCCCGGTTTCCAGAACCAGTGCCTGCATCCCTTCAGACCGCGCGACATCCGCCAGATGGGCCATCATGGCGCGCGCCAGACCCCGGCCACGCGCCGCTGCGACGATATGCACGGATTTAACTTCGGCCGTGCCATCCGGCAACGCCTTGAGCGCACCGCAGCCGATGGCCTGTTCGGCGTCAAACATCGCCCAGAACCGGATACCAGGCCCCGCAAGACCGCTGGCATCCATCGTATGATTGCTTTCCGCCGGTCCCGCAGTTTCACTATGGGCAAAATGCGCCTCGATCACCGGGCGCAGCGCGTCCGATGTTGGGTCAGCTTCGCGGATGTCGATCAATTCAGTGCGTCCAGGGTGCGCGCCGGTTGGTGGCGAAATTTTCACCATAGCCGCCTGCTCGAACGTTGGGTTTGCGCTTATGCGGTTCGCTGACCTGCACTTCAATTCCATGGTCCTTGGCGTAGTCCAACGCCTCTTCCTTGGTGTCGAATTTCAGGCGCACCTGAGTTTGCGTGTCGCTGGAGGACGTCCAACCCATCAACGGATCAACCTCACGCGACGAAGCAGGGGCATATTCCAGAACCCACTTGCGGGTTTTGGCCATCCCCGAGGTCATCGCATTTCGCGAAGGCTGGTAAATCCGTGCGCGCATGTCGCCTCTCCGTACTCACTTGGCTGGGCATGTTTATGCGCCAGAGCTGCTGCGCGGACAAGTCCGTAAATGTCGCAACTTGGTGTGATTGAAATGGCCTCTTGAACAAGAACAAAAACAGATCAAAATCAGGCCCGAAAGGAATCTCCCCTTATGGCCTATGCACATTCCGACAAGACCCAGCTGACTGCCGAAGACGTCCGTGCCCGCCTGAAACTGGAAGGCGGCAAGGCGTTTGTCATGCATACCGATTTTTCCCCCGCAGGGGATCAGCCAACGGCCATCAAGGAACTGGCAGGCGGCGTTCAGGACGGCGAGCGGGATCAGGTTCTGCTGGGCGCGACCGGCACGGGCAAGACCTTCACCATGGCCAAGGTGATCGAAGAAACCCAGCGTCCTGCCATCATCCTTGCGCCCAACAAGACGCTGGCCGCGCAGCTCTATGGTGAGTTCAAAGGCTTCTTCCCCGAAAACTCGGTCGAGTATTTCGTCAGCTACTATGACTACTACCAGCCCGAGGCCTATGTGCCGCGCAGCGACACCTACATAGAAAAAGAATCCCAGATCAACGAACAGATCGACCGGATGCGCCACTCGGCCACCCGCGCGTTGTTGGAGCGTGATGATGTGATCATCGTGGCGTCGGTGTCTTGTATCTACGGCATCGGCTCAGTCGAAACCTACGGGGCGATGACGCAAGACCTGAAAGTCGGCAGCGAATATGATCAGCGGCAGGTGATGGCAGATCTGGTGGCTCAGCAATACCGCCGCAACGATCAAGCATTTCAGCGCGGGTCCTTTCGGGTTCGTGGCGATTCCTTGGAGATCTGGCCTGCCCACCTTGAGGACCGTGCGTGGAAGCTGTCATTCTTCGGTGAAGAATTGGAACAGATCACCGAGTTCGACCCTCTGACCGGTGAGAAAACTGATACGATGGAGCAGATCCGGGTCTACGCCAACTCGCACTACGTGACGCCCAAGCCCACGATGCAGCAGGCGATCATCGGCATCAAAAAAGAGTTGCGCATCCGGTTGGACCAACTGGTCGGCGAGGGCAAATTGCTGGAAGCCCAGCGTCTGGAACAGCGCACCAATTTCGATCTGGAAATGCTTGAGGCGACCGGCGTTTGCAACGGGATCGAAAACTACTCGCGCTATCTAACCGGCCGCGCGCCGGGCGAACCGCCCCCGACCCTGTTCGAATTCATCCCCGACAACGCCATCGTGTTTGCCGACGAATCTCACGTGTCTGTCCCGCAGATCGGAGGCATGTACCGGGGCGACTATCGGCGCAAATTCACACTGGCCGAACACGGGTTCCGCCTGCCGTCCTGCATGGACAACCGCCCCCTGAAGTTCGAAGAATGGGACGCCATGCGCCCACAATCCGTCTTTGTTTCAGCCACCCCGGCGGCGTGGGAGCTGGACCAATCGGGTGGCGTTTTCACCGAACAGGTCATCCGCCCTACCGGCCTGCTGGACCCCGAGGTCGAAATCCGCCCCGTTTCGATGCAAGTGGACGACCTGCTGGATGAGGTGCGCAAGGTGGCCGCCGATGGCTTCCGCACGTTGGTCACGACCCTGACCAAACGCATGGCCGAAGACCTGACCGAATACCTGCACGAACAGGGCATCAAGGTGCGCTACATGCACTCGGATATCGACACGATCGAACGGATCGAAATCCTGCGCGACCTGCGGCTGGGCGCGTTTGACGTGCTGGTCGGCATCAACCTTCTACGCGAGGGGCTCGACATTCCCGAATGCGGGCTGGTCGCCATTCTGGACGCCGACAAGGAAGGCTTCCTGCGGTCCGAGACCTCTCTGGTCCAGACCATCGGCCGCGCCGCGCGGAATGCCGAGGGCCGGGTTATCATGTATGCCGACAAGATCACCGGTTCCATGGAACGCGCGTTGAACGAGACCAACCGCCGCCGCGCCAAGCAGATCGCCTATAACGAGGAACACGGGATCACCCCCGAGACGGTGAAAAAGAATGTCGAGGACGTTCTGGCCGGGTTGTATGAGGGCGACGTCGACATGAACCGCGTCACCGCCACCATCGACAAACCGATGCACGGCGCCAACCTTGAGGCCCATCTGGACGGGTTGCGCGAACAGATGCGCAAAGCCGCCGAGAACCTTGAATTCGAAGAGGCCGCCAATATTCGGGATGAGATCAAACGTCTGGAGGCGGTCGATCTGGCCGTCGCCGACGACCCCATGGCGCGCCAATGGGCGGTCGAGAAAGCGTCCGAGGATGCGGTGAAATCGCGTGGTCGGTCAACGGCTGGACGTCCGGGGCAACGCGGTGGGAATGTGAAGCGACGGAAGCGTTAGACTGTTGGCGACGCAATACAAAGTTGCAGCACATGGCGTTGTTTGCTTCAGCCGCCTTGCCTAACCGCATTCCGTGGCTAGGTTCAAAGTATGCGAGCCGTTCTGATATCACTGATCCTTAGCACGCCTGCCTTTGCGTGGGATGCAACCGTTGGTCAAATTTGCACGCTTTCGCACGAGACTGACGCAGCGAAAATATTTCTCACCTACGACCCGTCTAAACCGCTTTATTCAATCACCGTGACCCAAACGAACTCTGTTTGGAAACAAGCCCCGTGGTTTGCAATGCGTTTTGAAGGCTCGTCACCGATCGAGATTTCTACATCGCACCATGTTCTTTCCAACGGCGCAACGTCTTTGACCGTCACGAATACGGGCTTCGGAAACGTGCTTGATGGGTTGGAGTACAACCAAATAGCCTACGCATTCACGCAGGATCATGTGGCCACATTCTCGCTGGTCGGCGCTGCTGACCCAGTGCGGGTTTTTCGCGAATGTGCGGGAGCACAACTATCCTAAGTCATCCGGAACGCAACCATCCCTGACATAGATTTCACCGCGTTTTCACGGCAATGTGGACTAAGTGAGCAAATCTCAATCGTTTTGAACCCGAGCGAGTTTTTCTCGCTCACGTCAGCGTTCACCCCTTATCCCAATGGGCAATCACATCATACCCAACCGGTGTCGGCGGCCCTTCCATGAACTCGGCGAAATGGCCCCACAGTTCGGCCACTTTCGGGGCATTCGCGTTCGAGGTCGCCTCGCTCTCGACCACCGAGATCACATAGCCCGAGCCGTCTTCGTTCATCACATTGGTAAAGCTGTGCATGCCGGGCATGCCCATGATTTCTGACTTCAATGCGTTCATTTTCGCCGTCGCGGCCTCGCGCGTGCCTGGCTTCATTTTGAATTGAGTAATACGCGCAAACATAATGTTCCTCCCTCGTCTGGCGAAATTGCCGTAGGGCGCGATCAAAGAAATCCCGCCGCGCAGACGGTAGCATGGCAGGCACAAATCTCGTATTGATACTTACGAATTCAGCACATTTTCAACCTCGCGCCTTACCCGAGCATCCTGACTGACACTCCAAAGTTGCAACCCAGCGCATAGAACCGAGATGTTGCAGGGCTGCCGCCTAGGTTAAACGCCCAACTCCGCCCGTACCTTCTTGGTCAGCTTCGCCACCACCAAGTCATAAGACGTCACGATATGCTCGCGCAGCGAGGCATCGCTCATCCCGCGTTCCTCATAGACCTGCAACCACTTCATCCCGCGTGAGGCCAGATAGGGCGCGGGGCGGATGCCGGGAACGTCGCTCAGGACCTCAAACGTCAGATCGGTGGCTTTAAAGGTGACGGCGTCGCGCCCTTCATGCCAGCCACAGATCGCAAACACCTTGCCGCCTACCTTCCACACATCCGCATTGCCCCATTGCACCACATGGGTTGTGGCTTTGAGGCTGGCGCAGAACGCGTTAAACGCATCTCGGGTCATCATCGCGGATTGAACTAGGGCCGCAGGAATTTGGCGCTGCCGACAGAGCGCTCGACCGGTTGCGCCAGTTGCGGGGCTTCGGCCGTGACCGGAACGGCAAGCTGCTGAGGCGTTTCGCAGGCAACACCATTCCCATCGGGGTCGTTACGCAAGTGATAGCCGAGCTCACCCGCATAATAGGGGCCGGGAATCACTTTCAACGCTGTCGGACATCCAGCCATGGCAATCAGATGCAGCACCGCCTCTTCCTGTTCGAAATCCGAGGTGCGCAAATAAACACTGAATCCAATCACGGCGGTTGTCACCGGCAGCATCAGGATCATCAGCAGGATACGTATCGGAGACAGCGCCCGCCTGCGCAGCGCCTCAGCCCGTCGGATGCGGGCCGGTGCATTCGGATCAGTAAGAAGTGGACGCCGCTCAGGCGCATGTGTTGACATAACAAAAGGCTAATACCGTTTTGTGGCAATATCGAGACCCGAGTTCCCGCCCTCACGTATCTGCGCGGAATTCCGCGTCGAATACGGTCGATTATTTCGTCCGGACGGATATGCCCGATCCGCGGCGCAGCTAGCGCACCACATGCACCGCGCAAGCGGCGTGCCTAACCACATGGTTGGCCGTCGATCCCAACAGAAGGTCCTGCATCCCCGGACGATGCGACGCCACGATGATCAGGTCGGGCTTATGTTCTTCGGACCAATCCAGAATGGTGCGCCCGGAATGCCCTTCGACAACCACACCTTTGGCATTGGGAAGTTTGGCGGCCAAGCTGTCCAATTCGGTTTGCAGAGCCTTGCGGGCTTCGCGCAGATATTCGGGCGGCATATAGGAAATCGCGTAGTTCGGGATATGCTCGACCACATGCAGCAGCGTGACCTGTGCATCCGGGGTTGCCAACACCTTGGCCAGTTTCAGCGGGCCGGAAATATCCCGCTCTGCATCAAAGGAAATCGGGACCAGAATATTGTGATACATGACGCGCACCTCCGTTCATTTCGCGGTCAGGATGCGCCAATTCGCAAGGCACGGCTTTGATTTAGGTCACGATCCGCTAAAAGTTTCGGCAACATCATACATCACCGGTTCAAAGCTTTTGCACAGCTCGTTGATCTTGCGATTCCGGTCGCGCATTTCCGGGGTGCGCAGCATCGCCAGAAAATCCTCGCGCCGTTCCCATTGCGAGTAATTGGCGATCCGCGTCTGAGCGTCATTGACATGCAGCCCCGCCGCCACAAAGCCGGGCTGCTTCGAGATGAAATCGGCATAGGCGTCAGTCAGCGCCTCAAGCAGGTCTTGACAGGTACCGGGCGTCATCTCGAAGGTCGTGATCACGGTTTGGACGCTGGTGTTCTTGGCAATGTTCGGCATCTGGAATCTCCTGTTATTGAGCCCAGCCTAGCATAGGATTTCCAAAGGTCCCGCCTTTGTTGGCGAATTCAGCACTTTGCCACGGCTGCGGGAATTCGTCATTTCACTAACGATCCGTTAACCATGCTGACCGATGCTGCGCCCATGTACCGGGCTCTTTACCTTTTGTTCATTATCCTGTTGGCCTCGCCTGCGTGGTCGGGCGCATGGTTGCGCGGCAAGGATTCCGCTTTTGCGGCGGCGTCGGTGACGGTGTTCAAGGAACCCGACCCGGGGTATGACTATGCATCCGCGCTTTATGCCGATTGGGGTACTCGGGACAATCTGACAATTGGGTTCGATTTTGAAGAGAACCGAGACCTCTACGGTCATGCGACCGTCTTTGCCCGCATCCCGGTTGCCGATTTGCAGCAAAAGGGGCGGTTTGCCGCAGAGTTCGGGGTTGGTGTGCATCACCGCTATCGTGGAGCATGGGCGCTATACAAGGCAACCCTGTCCTATGGAAAGGGGTACTCGACCGGATGGGGCAATGGCTGGGTGGCCCTGGATGCATCATTGGAATACCGCACCCACGACGCGCTCTATCGCAAACTGGACCTGACAACGGGCCTGAATTCAGCGCGGCTGATCAACCCTTTGCTTCAGGTCGAGACCGCTTATCGCAGCGGAAGCTCTCTGTTCTGGCGGGTCCGGCCATCGGCCATGATCCGGTGGCAGGACAGCCCGACAACCTGGGTTCTGGGGCTGGAGCGGAAAGATGCCCGCAATGACACGGGCATCAAACTGGCAATCTGGTCCGAGTTCTGACGCCGCCGCTCAGCGCTCCATTCGGATGATGGTCGAGACTGATCCGCGCAAGGATTGCGCCCAGCGCAGGTTAATAACGTCCTTCCCGCTGCCCTGTTCCAGCTCCACATAAGGTGTGTCGTGGATAGTCCCGCCAAAAGCGTTCTTCAATGGACCCAACACCGTAACCGCGTCACACCCACGGGCTTTTCCGCCAAATGGAAGACGCGCTTGCGACCCAATACTCCAGACCGACGAATTCGAGCTTTGCGCGTGAACCAGACGCAGCGGGTTTTCAACCTTGGCCGAGATGCCATGAAACGTGTTGTCCCTGAAACTCACGTTCAGATGCGCGAAATGGTTGAAATCCGCGAAAGTCGTATCCACCCGCTCGGCCCGGTCGATCGCGCCGTTGACGGAGCGAAATTTGTTCCCAGCAACAACGACACCATTCAGGAAATGGCCAGGCCCGTGCGGCCGAATGACAATATTGCTGAACCAGGGTGCGACCTCGTTACAGTAGAATATATTGTCGGTTATGGTCATCGCGCTGAACGAAAATCCCGCCGTGTACGCCGGATTGGCGTCCCGCTCATTAGTCCACTGCAAAAAGCAATTATCGACATAGTTCTCGGAAATGGTCGAGCTGTTATAGGTCCCGATCATAACCAACCCGGCGCTGCGCACGCCCTGAGCAATGCTGTCGCCCTGGAAGAAGTGGTTGCCCAGCACCAGGTTGTTCGTCCCACCCAGAACGGCAAAATGCAGGAACCTGACAGCACGATTGTGGCGCAGTTTGATATCATTCGCTGTCGCGTTCAGGGCGATGGATCTGCGATCCGAGACGTTGAAAGACTCCTCAGCCGACAGGAACTGGCAATTGTCGATCAACATCCCCTGACAGCCGGTACCGATTGAAGTAATCCCGCGATCCTTCGGACGGCTGACAAAGCAGTTGGTAATCGCAAATGTACTGCCAGACGGTGCCAGACGGATGCCGCTGCATCGCCCGTTGCACTGAAACTCGATCTCTTCCATGCCAAATTTGCGCAGGGTGCTGAAACCCATGAAATCCAGCAGGTACTTGAACGAAAAAAACGAGAACGACTGCGTGCCCGCCGCATCATAAATCGGGGCGTTCAGAGTGATTTCGCCCGCACCAACATTCTTGGACCGCACGTAAATCTCGCGCCCGACACCATTGCCCCCTACCAAGGACCCAACCGGAATATTCGCAACATTGGCGACATTGGTCAGCCGAGTCGGATCGGATGGGTTGTAGGTTGCGACCGAAGTGAAGGTCTCGGTATCCCAGGCTGCATTGTCTTTGACATCGAACTGGCCATTGCGAATGACGCGACGGGTGGAGAAACCACTCTGCCGGTTCGGAACGGCTGCGGCCATGTCAATCGGGCCGTTTACCGATATCTTGCGTCCACCCATGTCCAGGGATTCATGGTCCGCATTGTTCAAAAGCGCCTGAAATGCCTTTTTAAATGCCAACTCCTCATCCCCGAACGCGTTGATATAAGCTGGCAGGTCGAAATTCTTGGTCAACAGCAGCATCTTATCGTCAGGCATCGTGACGGTGCCCTCAAACTCGATCTCGGACGCGATGGTGGTATTTTCAGTCAGCAGGTAAGTGCCTTCAGACACAAAAACCCGGCGTCCACCCGCAGCCTGGTCCGCCGCGACAAAGGCGGACGTGTCATCTGCAACCCCTTCACCGACCGCGCCAAAATCGCGTACATCCACAAGGCTAATCATGTCGCGCAGAAAAACACCGGTCACATCCGTGATCTCGATATCATCCACCCGCACGATCGAGCCATTCGCTCCGATCAGATCAAGTCCGAAATGGCCATAAATCGCGGTCACGCCCCAGGGCATATCCACGCCGGTGCGCTGCCCCGCCCCGACAATCGCGGTGATTTCATGGACGGCGCCATAGCCCGACAGTTGGGTTGCGGGGCCTTGCTCGATCACCCCATCCAAATGTGTCTCACCCGCGCCACCAGCCCAGGCCGCGATCCGAACCTCGGGCAAAGGCCCGCTGATTGCCTTCACCCGCGCCTTGATCTGAAGATAGCACCCCGGCTGCAACGGGGTCTGCCCCATATAACGCAGCTTTTGCGTGGCGCTGACTTTGAGGATTTCAAGGCAGCCGCCGAAATCCGCATCCGCCGGAACAAAAGCGCCGGTGCCCGAGCCTTCATAGGTCGGCGAGCCGGGTGTTCCGTCGCCGCTGGACCAGACGTTCAGGCCGTTTGCAAAAGCAGCCGGCATGAACACGATGCCGTCGGTGATTGCCTTATTCATAGAAATCCCTTTCCCAATCGCACCCATCAGCGCGCATTAACCCAGGGCTCGGGGCCACCCCGAGCGCAAAAGCCTGAGTACAGAAAGGGTGTTAATCGCTGCTCATGTCACCGTGACGTTGGTGTTGCGTCACGCCGCGGGGTCCGAGTTGCCCAGCAACTGCACGCCATTGATCTTCCAGCCATTTTCTAACTGAATCATCTGATAATCCAGAATGTGAGTTTGTCCGGCACCATCAACGATCAGAACCTTTTGCCACAGCGCGCCCGCGATCTCGCGCAGTTCCAGAAACCGAATATCAGCGGGTCGCCAGACCATAGGATAGCCGTTGCGCACCATGTTCCCGAAATTCTCGGGCGTGCGGAAAATGCTCTGGATGTTGGGGCTTGCAAAGGTAAAGGCGGTGGCGAAATCATCCGCTTTGAACGCCTGTATCTGCGCCGCGATATTGGCTTCGATCTCGGTGCTTTGGGCAAATGCACCCGTGGCCAAACAGGCACTCAACGAAAGGGCAAGCAAGATACGACGCATGGGGCTACCTCCTTTGGCAAGGGTAGCCCCACATCATGTCAGGTCAAATCAGGCAAGCTCTCCGGTCAAAGCCTTGTCGATCAGCGCAATCGTTTCGGGCACACCGTAAAGGGCAATAAACCCACCAAAGCGCGGCCCTTGCGAGGCCCCCAGCAGCACCTCGTAGAGCGCTGTGAACCATCCGCGCATCGGGTCGAATCGCTCGCGCCCGATGGAGTAAACCACTGATTGCAGCGCCTCGTCCTCAAGCGGGCCATCATAGGCTTGCAACGCGGCCTTCAACGCTTCCAGTGCCTCACGTTCCTGATCAGTCGGCGCGCGGTGCTGTCGGGTGGGTTTGACGAAATCGTTGAAGTAGCGCACCGCAAAGCCCGCCGCCTGATCCAGATCGGGATGCGTTTCTGCGGTCGCCTCGGGCGCATAGCGGCGGATGAAACCCCACAGCGCTTCTTTGTCCTCGGCACCAGACACTGATGCAAGGTTCAGTAGCATCGCAAACGGCACCATAAGCGTGGATGCAGGCACGTCACCGCCATGGATATGCCAGACCGGGTTGTTCAACTGCGCCTTCAATTCCTGCCCCGGATAGGCGCGCAATTGCTGGTGATACTCATCCACCGCCTTGGGAATGACGTCGAAATACAGACGTTTGGCGGTTTTGGGCTTTTGGTACATGAAATACGACAGGCTTTCGGGGGCGGCATAGGTCAGCCACTCTTCCATCGACAAACCATTGCCCTTGGACTTCGAGATCTTTTGCCCCTGCTCATCATTGAACAACTCATAGCTGAGCGCTTCGGGCGGCTGCTTGCCCAGCGCCCGGCAGATTTTCGACGATTGCGTGACGGAGTCGATCAGGTCTTTACCCGACATCTCATAATCCACGCCCAGCGCGGCCCAACGCATGGCCCAGTCGGGCTTCCACTGCATCTTGACGTTGCCGCCCGTAACCGGGATTTCGACCCTTTCGCCATCAGGCTCCTGATAAACAATCGTGCCCTTAGCCACGTTGCGTTCAAGCGTCGGCACCTGCAGCACATGACCGGTTTTCGGGCTGATCGGCAGGAAGCAGGAATAAGTCTCGCGCCGCTCGGGCCCGAGGGTCGGCAGCATGATTTCTTGTATCTTGTCGAAGCGCTCCAGCGCGATCAGCAGCGTCTCATCAAACTTGCCGCTGGTGTAGTAGTCTGTGGCCGAGGCGAATTCATACTCGAACCCGAAACTGTCCAGAAAATCGCACAGCATCGCGTTGTTGTGCTGCGCGAACCCTTCATGCGTGCCAAATGGGTCGCGGACTTTGGTGAGCGGCAGATGCAGGTCTTCTTTCAGCTCGTCCTGCATCGGCACATTGGTCGGAACCTTGCGAAAGCCGTCCATATCATCCGAAAAGCAGATCAGCTTGGTCGGAATATCGCTGATCTGTTCAAACGCATGCCGTACCATCGAGGTCCGCGCGACCTCGCCAAAGGTGCCGATATGCGGCAGGCCCGACGGGCCATAGCCGGTCTGGAACAGAACATATCCCTTTTCCGGCGCACCTTGTCTGTAGCGTTTTAGGACCCGGCGCGCCTCTTCGAAAGGCCAGGCCTTGGACGACATCGCGGTTTCACGCAGTTCAGACATGTTCTCAGGTGCTCCATCGGGAAATACAGCGCCGGACGCCCTTTGCGACCCGACCGACCCCTCCTATTGTGCCGGTGCAGCATGAGTCAATAAAGCGCGCTGTTTTTCTGAGCGGAAACCCCGGTTGCGGTTTATTCGGCTGCCGTCACTTTCGGCGGGAACTTGTTCGGCAGCAAACCCATTCGCTGCGCCTGATGCACATCGGCCAGCAGATCCCGATCGGCAGCGGCAAACAGCTCTTCGGGATCGTCCAGCACGAAATATCCCATCTGATGCATGTCGATCCGATACGGCGTACGCAAGATCGTCATCACGTCGAACGGGCCCCGGTCGGGTATGTCACTTTCCACGGCATAAACCAGCTCTGTAGGTGAAGACGCCAGCCCCGAGCCCAGCGCCTTGATCTGCCCATCCTGACGGCGCAATCCGAATTCAATCGAAAACCAATACAACCGGATCAGCCAGGCATAATCTTTATCCCCCGCCTCAACCCCGGCCTTGCCGATCGCATGGCTGAAAGCCGCAAAACGCGGGTCGCTCAGCAGGGGCGTGTGACCGAAGATTTCGTGAAAGATGTCGGGTTCTTCAATATAGTCAAAATCCTCGCGCGACCGGATGAACGATGCAGCAGGAAAAACCCGGTCCGCGAGCATGCCAAAAAAGGTCTTGAACCCGATCAGCGCCGGAACCGGCTGAACGCGCCACCCGGTCAGGTCCAGAAGACGCTCGGATATATCCGCGCAGGACGGCACGTGGGTCTTGGGCATCTCCAACCGCTTCAACCCGTCCAGATATTCCCGCGCCATGTAGCGCTGCACATTTTCCTGCTGCGCCGCATAAAGGTCCGCCCAAACCGCGTCCTCCTCGGCGGTATAAGCAATATGGCCGCGCGCGTCGGCCTGTTTGGCCACGTATTTGGTGGATTTGGGCATGGAACGTCCTCCTTGATAGAATTTTAGCCCTTACTCGTGGTAAAATTGACTTAATGGCGTGAGGAATTGTTGGATTTTTGGCCCAAACATTTCAATAATGTGCTGATTATGACCCAAACCCTTCAACCTGCTGACATCGCTATCCTGCAAGAGCTTCAGTCAGACGGACGTCTGTCCATGCAGGATCTCGCCGACCGGACCGGGCTGTCGGCCTCGCAATGCTGGCGGCGAGTACGAGATCTTGAGGCAACGGGTGTCGTCTCCGGTTATGCCGCGCGGGTGCCCGCAAAATCGGTGGGGCTGAATGCGATCGCCTACGTTCACATCGCGTTGAAAGACCACCAAGAGGACAGCATCGCGTCCTTCCTGCGCCTGGTTGAGACCGAAGCCCAGATCGTCGAATGCGCCTCGATCACCGGGGATCACGATTTCATCTTGAAGGTCTACGCGCGCACCCCCGAGGACCTTGAACATTTCATCATGCAACGCCTGTTGAAATCCGGCCTTGTCCGCGACACACGCAGCAATTTCGTGCTGCGCCAGACCAAAACGCGTGGGCCGTTGCCCATCCTGTGACGCTTTGGCCGCCGAAATCCGTTGAACCCGATCCCGGTCCCTCCTATCGTGCGCGTTCAGAACAGCTCTATCAGGACCACGCCATGACCGATCAAGTGCCTCACCCGATGTCTCCGCAGGATTGCCTTGTTGCGATCATGGTGGCGATCTCAGCATCGGACGAAACCATTCGCACGGCTGAACTGGTCAAAATCGAAGCCGCTGTGAACATGCTGCCGGTCTTTGCCGAGTATGACATCGACCGCACCCGCCGAGTCTCGCAGATCGTGTTCGACCTGTTCGAACAAGAGGACGGGCTGGATGCGCTGTTTGGTCTGATCCGGGAAAACCTGCCCGAGCGGCTGAACGAAACCGCATATGCCCTGGCTTGCGACGTGGCCGCTGCGGACGGATCCCTGGCCGAGACCGAACTGCGCCTGCTGGAAGAAATCCGCTACGAATTAAACGTCGACCGCCTGCACGCCGCTGCAATTGAACGCGGCGCACGGGCACGTCACACCACCTGATCCTAGCTGCCGCTCAGCGTTCCCCAACGTGCGATCAAAGCGCGCTGCAACCTGCGCGACCGCGCGTTCCAACTGCGTGCGCCCGCCGGGCGCTCCCGGTTCGCACGCGGGATCGTGGCCCGGTGGTCGACATCTGCTGTGAAGATAGCAAAGGCCAACTCGGACCCGTCCGGCGTGGTGATGAATCCTCCCAAACCCGAGACGAAATTCAACGTCCCTGTCTTGGCGTCCACCTTGATCGGGTGGTCTTTGACGGGTCTTCCCTGACTGTCCAACAACCTGAAATTCTTCAATAAAGGCCGCAGCGCTCCGGCTTCCTGCGCTGCGATCAACACCTTGACCAGATCACCCGGCGCGACCCGAGACGCATCCCCCAGCCCCGAATGATCAACCATCTCAATGCCGTTGACCCCATATGCCTCGGCGGCCCAGCGATTCATTTCGTCGGCCGAGTCTTGCAGGGTGTGCAGATCAGCACCACGCGCCTTGGACGCCGTCATGCCCACCAATTCCGCCGTCACATTGGTCGAATATTTCAGCATTCCCCGCAAAATATTGTCCAGCGTGTCACTATAATGCGTGACCAGCAAACTGCCCTGTGGCGCTTGGTTCGCGACCTGCACGCGGCCTAGCACAATCCCGTTCGACCGCGCCAATGTCCGAAACACATCCCCGGCGTAGAGCGCCGGTTTGCGTACCGGCAACCACCGGGCGCCACCTTTGCCCAGCGCCCCGCGGGCAACGGTCCAGCGATCTTGCCGCGCGCTTGGCTCATAGGTGTAGATCGGGACTTTCCTGCTTTCGACCCGCATAGTTGCCACATCTACAGCCGGCTTGTAGCGCGCGCTTCGGGCATCCATCGTCACGGTATAATCCGTGCCCTCGCGCTTCCATTCAAAGTGAACCCGGTTGAAGTTCAACGCAATCCCGCTCAGCGCCGGGCTGTATCCCAGATGATCCGGCTGACCGGCATCAATGCTGAACACATAGGGCAACGCTCCGTCATAAACCTTGAACGCGCCACGCACCTCGGTGATCCCGGCCTCTCGCAGATTGGCCGCCATTGTGGCCAGCGCATCCGTATCCAACAGCGGATCACCGCCGCCAACGAGGATGAGATCTCCGTTCAGAATGCCATTCTCGACCGGCCCATCCGCGATCAACTTGGTTTCAAAGCGATAGTCTGACCCCAGTACGTCCAGCGCATAAAGCGCGGTCAGAGCTTTCGCCACACTGGCCGGAGGCAACCCGAGATCTCCGCCCACCGCCTCTAACTCGACACCGGTCTTGACGTCGGCCACGGCAAAAGCCACTTCGCCCCGCAGCCCCGCCGATTGGATCAGCCGTTCGGCCCCGTTTTTCTGTGGTCCACGGATCTGAGGCCGCAACGAAACCAAGGGCGCATTCGCCAGCGCAATGCCGGGGGTCACAACCGCCCCAAGGCTTGCAAGAAAACCACGTCGTGAAAAACGATCAGCCATGGGTCAATAAAATCCCAGAGGGTTCAGGCAAACAACCAGTCAAAAAGGATTATGTGCGCACGAAGGTTATTCCGGCAACACCCCATTTGCCCAGATGCCGCGATTGCGAAGATCAGTTGAACTGACGTCAACCATCGGCATGTTGACGAAACACCATGCCGGGGCCTCGGCCCGCCCCAGCAAATGCCGCGCCTGCCCGTCGATCCTGTAGCTGGAATAGACCCGTGCCGCCGGTGACATTCGGGCCGAGATGCGATCTCCCGGCCGCGCGACCACGCCCACCGGGATGCTGTCCATGATCAACCGCCAGTCTTTCCAGCGATGAAACTGCGCCAGATTGTCAGCCCCCATGAGCCACACGAACCTGACCCTCGGGTATAACCTGCGCAGCGCCGCCAACGTATCCGCGGTCGCGCGCGTCCCCGTCAGAGCTTCGATATCCGTCACCTCGACCCTGGGATGCTGCATCACATCCCGCGCCGCCTGCACCCGCTGGGACATGGGTGCAGGCCCGCGCTCCTTCAACGGATTTCCCGGAGATACTAGCCACCACACGCGATCCAACCCAAAGGCCTTCATCGCCTCACGCGTGACATGCACATGGCCCTGATGCGGCGGATCAAATGATCCCCCGAACAGCCCAATCACCTGACCGGGCCGCGCATATGGTATCGCGTAACGCTCCATACCCTGCTGATGTTCAGAACTGGGACGGCTTGTCAATCAACCGGCTGCACGACATCACCCAACCTAACCCATCCGGGTTTGACGACCTCAGCGCACCACCCCCCATGGCCGCGCACGGCGGAATAGCCACCTTTACCAAACGCTTCCTCCATCCGGCTGCACGGCGCACAGATCACGGTAAAACGCAAAATCGCCTCGCCCACCTGCACCTCACGTCCTTTAAGCGCAGCCAGATTGATTCCCGACACGACCACGTTGCGCCGTAAGACTTCAGGCGTAACAGGCCCCTGCCCCAGATAAGAGCCAATCGCCGCCAGATGTTCTTGTTGGATCAAAGTCACCGCTCGCTTGCCCGCACGGGCGCGATCTCCGTCCAAACCTTCGGCAGAGATCATAACGGCATCGACCGGTTGAACCTCGGCCCTGCGATCAGGTCGCAGACCAATCCATTCCAAACGACCCGGCTCGGCCCATCCTGCAATCAGTGCCGCCAAATCCGCCATGCTTCCCCCTTTGCTACAATCGGACAACTACCGCCGCACATCCGAATGCAAAATTCACAAAACCACCAGCTTGCCCCGCCCGCCCCGCTTGGATATCAAGCGGATCAACCCAATTTCCCCGACCCAGAGGACGCGACATGGCCGCCTATCAATATGTCTACCACATGCAGGGTGTCTCAAAGACCTATCCCGGTGGCAAGAAGTGCTTTGAAAACATCCACCTGAGCTTTCTGCCCGGCGTGAAAATCGGTGTTGTCGGCGTCAACGGCGCGGGTAAGTCGACGCTGATGAAGATCATGGCCGGCCTCGACAAGGATTTCTCCGGCGAGGCCTGGGCGGCCGAAGGTGCCAAAGTCGGTTACCTTCCGCAGGAACCAAAGCTGGACGAAACCCTGACCGTGCGCGAAAACGTCATGCTGGGCGTGGCGGAAAAGAAGGCGATCCTCGACCGCTATAATGAACTGGCCATGAACTACTCGGACGAAACTGCCGAGGAAATGGCCAAGCTTCAGGACGAAATCGACAGCCAGAACCTCTGGGATCTGGACAGCCAGATCGACGTCTCGATGGAGGCGCTGCGCTGCCCGCCGGACGATGCCAACATCGCCAACCTTTCGGGGGGTGAGAAACGCCGCGTTGCGCTGTGCAAGCTGCTGCTGGAAGCGCCCGACATGCTGCTGCTGGACGAACCAACCAACCACCTGGACGCCGAGACCATCGCCTGGCTGCAACAGCACCTGATCGACTACAAGGGCACCATCCTGATCGTCACCCACGACCGCTATTTCCTGGATGACATTACGGGATGGATCCTCGAACTCGACCGTGGTCGTGGCATTCCCTACGAGGGCAACTACTCCGCATGGCTGGAACAAAAAGCCAAACGGCTGGAGCAGGAGGCCCGCGAGGACAAATCCAAGCAGAAGACCCTGCAACGCGAGCTGGAATGGATGCGTCAGGGCCAAAAGGCCCGCCAGGCCAAATCCAAAGCCCGGATCAACGCCTATAACGAACTGGCCGAACAGTCCGAGCGCGAAAAACTGACCCGCGCCCAAATCGTCATCCCCAACGGTCAGCGCCTTGGCGGCAAGGTGATCGAGGTCGAGGGTCTGTCGAAACACATGGGCGACAAGCAACTGATCGAAGGGCTGGACTTCGCCCTGCCCCCCGGCGGTATCGTCGGCGTCATCGGCCCCAACGGTGCAGGTAAATCGACGCTCTTCAAGATGCTCACCGGTCAGGAACAGCCCGACAGCGGCACCATCACGCTGGGTGATACGGTCGAGCTGTCCTATGTCGACCAGTCCCGCGACGACCTTGCCGACAACGACACTGTGTGGGAGGCGATCACCGGCGGGGCCGAGATCATCCAGCTGGGCGATGCTCAGGTCAATTCCCGCGCCTATTGCTCGTCCTTCAACTTCAAGGGCGGTGACCAGCAGAAGAAGGTCTCGCTGCTATCCGGTGGTGAGCGCAACCGCGTCCACATGGCGCGTCTGCTGAAAGAGGGCGGCAACGTCCTGCTGCTCGACGAACCGACCAACGATCTGGACGTCGAAACCCTGCGCGCTCTGGAGGATGCTCTGGTCGATTTCGCCGGCTGCGCCGTTGTGATTTCGCACGACCGCTTTTTCCTCGACCGCATCTGCACGCATATTCTGGCCTTCGAAGGCGACGCCCATGTGGAGTGGTTTGAGGGCAACTTCGAGGATTACGAAGAGGACAAAAAGCGCCGTCTGGGACCGGACGCGCTGGAGCCTAAGCGCTTGAAGCATAAGAAGTTTGCCCGGTGAGAACCCGAACTTTCAAACGTGTGTTCCAATCGCTGTTTCAGGCGATTGGACGCATTGCACCGTTTGGAAAGACATCGGACCGCGACCATTGCGTCATAGTCGCAAGCAACGGTCGATCCGGAAGTACCGTGACTTATCTTGCTCTTAGCAAGGCACTTAGAAAAAGAAACCCTTCAGCGGCAGAACGCTCGGCCTTCGTTGCTCGTCTCAGGGACGCCGAATTCAAAGCGCCGTTCGTCTACAAAACCCATGATTTCCCGCAGGCGTTGTTGAAGTGGCCAGCCGATACCAGAGTGATCTTTTGCTTCGGTTCCACCAAAGATTCGGCCTTTTCTGTCTATTCGGCAAAAGAACGGTATGGGGAAGAATGGATCCGGCAGCATTTTTATCACCTTCATGCGACTGGCGAATACTGCGATCTGTTTCAGCGGGATATTCTGCAACAAGCCAAGCAGATAAAAGAATGGGCCGTATTTGAGGACGTCCCCGTTTTATGTGTTCACTATGATGCGATATGGGATCATCAAAGCGACATATCGGAATTTACCGGCCTGAAAATGAAGCTTCCGAAACGTGAACAGCGCGCGCCCAAAGAGATTCCTGCTGAACTCAGGTCAGCGGCAAGCCATGTTTACGATTCGATTGATGAAATTGTCGAAGAACTGCCAAGGTGTTTTATAGCATCACCCAAATACGCTGATATTGTCGCCAAGCTTCCGGTTTAGATGCAAAGCGGAAGGCCAGCGCAAACCCGCTAGCTCGGGCGATCGATGACGCCCCTATTCGCTTGCTTTTGAAAGTTCTGAGTAAGAACCTGCTGAGGTTTAAAGGTATTTGTTGGGAAGGGTAGGCAAGTGACGCGTGAAACAGGAGTCTGGCATAGCCAGGTTATGCTCGACTCAACGTTGATTAAACCGTTCACATCAGATCAGGTATTGAACGAATTGTCGGCAGCTGGAGTAATCGGCAAGAAGAACTTAGAGGGTTTTGTTCAATCTCCCGACGTGTTCCCAGATGCGATTTTTGGGAAGTACCCGAACCAAAAGCTGAAAGCGCAACCCGATATTTTCTTCGGGCCATATGGCTTGGTTGTGTCCCGCGCGGTTGCTGATGTTCTTCGGGAAGCGGACCTTGGGAAGACGCAGCTTTACCCATTGAAACTATGCCAGCACGATCGTGTGACTCCAGTTGAGGGGGAGTATTTCACTCTGGCATTGGGAGAGCAGAAAACAGCACTTGTTCCGAAGCAGTCGAAAGGAATCGAACTCTTAGGGAACACACCTGAAATCTGGATGAACTTGGGAGGTAAACCGGCTGATTTCGATTTCGTTGTGTCGGGTGACGCTTTGGACTGGCCGGATTTGTGGATTGATCCCCTCTTGCACCGAAGCCTTTTCCTCAGCGACCGTCTTGTCAAAGCGCTGAGGGCCGCAAAGCTCACACGCCGCTTCGGCCTGAGCAAATGCAAGGTTCTTTCGGGCTAGGCCATTTTAGCGACAAGACTACCGTCGCGGGCCGAGAATAAGACAACAGCGCCTGCAATGCAGACGCTTTCCGGTGTGCTTCGGGATTTGAAAGTCAAGATTTCCACGCAAACGTCTTATGCTTCAACCGCTTGGGCCCGAACGCACCCGGTCCCAGACGGTGCTTTTTGACCTTTTCGCAATCCTGAAGTTGCCCTCGAACCATTCCCGTCGCGGTTTGTACCGATTGCGGTACACAAGGACGATCACCCTTGCCACATCCCCACACCAATGCCATATCCAAAGGGCTAACGTTTTTCTATTTCGACCTACTGTCTCCTTTTTCGGCGCTCAGTCATTCGATCCAGACTACGACGCCAGGCTGCCGCAAATCCGTGGGCAGCACCAAACAGGAGAATACGGATATGCCCGCAGGCACCGTTAAATGGTTCAACACCACCAAAGGCTACGGCTTCATCGCACCCGAAGATGGCGGCAAAGACATCTTCGTTCATATCTCGGCTGTCGAACGCTCGGGCCTGACCGGTCTGGCAGACAACCAGAAAGTCACCTACGAGCTGCGCTCGGGTCGTGACGGTCGCGAAAGCGCCGACAATATCGAGCTGGCGTAAGCCGGTCCAAGGGCAGGGGTATCCCCTGCCCTTTTGCCAAGCTGCGCTGCGTTTTCAGCGCAACATCACATTTCAGTTACTCTTCGCAGCCGCTTGACCGGATCAGCTATCATCCCGACACTATGGTGATGATTTTCCTGTTGTATTGAAGAGACCCGATATGTTCACACGCCGCACATTCCTGACGGCCGCCGCCGCGACAAGCCTTGTTCCGCAGGTGGCGTCTGCCAAGACGAAAACAGCCGAATACGACGCCACGCCGCAGTTTGTGCGGATCAAGAAAGACTTCCTGCCGGGGCAGTTGCTGGTCGTTCCACGCTCATTCTACCTGTATTTCGTGACCGAGCCGCGCAAGGCCATCCGCTATGGCTGCGGCGTTGGTCGGGCCGGGCTGGAATTCACCGGCACCGCCACGATCGACGTCAAGAAAGAGTGGCCCACCTGGCGTCCCACGAATGAGATGATCGAGCGCGAGCCCGTCACCTATGCACGCTTCAAGGATAACGACTATGTCCAACCGGGCGGAGGCGACAATCCATTGGGCGCCCGCGCGCTGTATTTGTTCCAAAACGGCGTAGACACTTATTTCCGCATTCACGGCACGACGCAGCCCAGCACCATCGGAACCGCCGCCTCGAATGGCTGCATTCGAATGTTGAACGCCCATGTCATCGACCTGTACGCGCGGGTGCCGATAGGAACCGTCGTGACTGTGATCTGATTAGTCCGACGCTGCTTGGACCAGTTCCACCACATAGGGGCCGATTTCGGCGACGATCAAAGCCACGCCCTGGGCGTTGGGGTGGATGCCATCGGGTTGCATATATGTGCGAGCTGCATCGGGATCGCCGTCTCGGGTCAGGCCGGCGAAAAAACTGGGTGCATAGCCGGATTGGTACCCAGCGGCCAGTTCGGGATAGATCGCATCGAAGGCCGCTTTGTAGTCGGGCCCGTAATTTCCCGGTGCCTGCATCCCAACCAACAACACATCCACCTCTGACGCACGCGCGGCTTGCATGATTTGCTCAAGATTGGCCCGCGACACAGCCGGATCGATCCCACGTAACAAGTCGTTCCCGCCCAAAGCCACGATCATGCCATCCACATCCGGCGTCAGCGTCCAGTGAACCCGCGCCGCGCCGCCGGCGGTGGTATCCCCTGAAACTCCGGCATTGATCAGGCGCACATCCACGCCCTGATCCTGTAACCAACGTTCCAGCTGAGGCACAAACCCGTCCTGGGCGGGCAGCCCGTAACCCTGTGTCAGCGAATCCCCCAATGCAGCAATCACGACCTGTTCGGCTGTGGCTGCAAAGCCGCAAACCATAAACAGGCCAGACACCAAAGCCTTGCGCAATATCCGAACCGCTCCATATCCCAAAAGAACGCCTCCGTGTGGATTGACCTATGACGACACCTGTTCTTTCTCTCCAAGATGCGGCTTTGTCGCTGAATGGCAATGCCGGACGGGTGGAAATCCTGCACGGCATAACTCTATCGGTTCAAAAGGGCGAGACTCTGGGCCTTGTTGGCCCGTCTGGGTCCGGCAAATCTTCATTGTTGATGCTGATGGGCGGGTTAGAGCGTGCGACTGGCGGCAAGATCGAAGCGTTGGGGCGGGAACTGACTGATTTGGACGAAGACAACCTCGCCCGGTTTCGACGCGATGCGATGGGCGTCGTGTTCCAGAACTTCCACCTGATCCCCACGATGACAGCGCTTGAGAATGTCGCCACGCCGCTGGAATTGGCTGGGCATCGGGACGCGTTTGACCGGGCTGAAAGTGAACTGGATGCGGTCGGCCTATCGCATCGGCGCGATCACTATCCTGCGCAGCTTTCGGGGGGTGAGCAGCAGCGCGTGGCACTTGCGCGTGCATCGGCCCCGCGCCCGCAGATCCTGCTGGCGGACGAGCCAACGGGGAATTTGGATGAAACCAACGGGGCCGCGATTGTTGATCTGCTGTTCGACCTGCGTGACCGTCACGGCGCAACTTTGGTTCTGGTCACGCACAGTCACAGCCTTGCGCGCAGATGCGACCGGGTTGTCCGCTTGCGCGATGGGCGCATTGCAGAAGATATCCAGCAAGAGGCCGCGGAATGAACCTGCGCCTTGCCGGACGTCTGGCGCGGCGCGAATTGCGCGGAGGGCTGCGTGGCTTCCGCGTATTTCTGGCCTGCCTTGCCCTTGGTGTCGCCGCCATCGCCGCCGTCGGGTCCGTGCGCCAGGCCATCCAGACCGGACTAGCCCAAGAGGGTGCCGCATTGCTGGGTGGCGACGCCCAATTGGAATTTACCTATCGCTTTGCCACGGAAACCGAGCGTAACTGGATGGGCCAAGTGGCCTCTGCCGTCTCAGAAGTCGTCGATTTCCGATCAATGGCCGTCGCGCGGCAAGGCGAAACCCCTGAGCGTGCGTTGACGCAGGTCAAGGCCGTGGACGTGGCCTATCCTCTGGTGGGAACGCCGGTGCTGGACCCCGATATACCCCTGCCCTCCGCACTTGACGGGGCTGACGATCTGCCCGGGGCTGTCATGGACCCTTCACTGATCGACCGGTTGGATCTGTCTGTAGGCGATCGGTTTTCTCTGGGCACGCAAGAGTTTCTGCTGACCGCCGCGCTGATCCATGAACCGGATGGGGCTGCGGATGGATTCGGTCTGGGTCCGCGTACTCTGGTACGCACGCAGGATTTGCAGGCGTCTGGCCTGCTGGCACCGGGCACCCTGTATTCAACTAAATACCGGCTGGATCTACCGCTATCGGCAGACCTTGCAGAACTTGCATTGCAGGCAAACACAACGTTCGACGGAACTGGAATGCGCTGGACGGACGCCCGAAACGGCGCGCCGGGGATCGCCGAATTCGTCTCCCGTCTCAGTGCCTTTCTGGTACTGGTCGGGCTTTCGGGTCTGGCCGTGGGCGGCATCGGCGTATCGGCCGCGGTATCTGCATTCCTCGCCCAAAAGACCGAGACAATCGCAACACTGCGCACACTGGGCGCAGACCGCGCAACGATCTTTCAGACCTATCTGATCCAGATCGGCATTCTCTCGGGTATAGGCGTCCTGCTTGGCATTGCTCTGGGCGGGCTGCTACCGCTGGCGCTCGCCCCGCTGATCGAGGCCCAGCTTCCCATCCCAGCCGTCTTTTCGCTGTATCCAGAACCGCTGGCCGAGGCTGCGCTCTATGGTGTTCTGACCGCCTTTCTGTTTACCCTCTGGCCCTTGGCCCGCACCGAAGAGGTCCGCGCTGCCACCCTATTTCGGGACGCGCTGTCATCGGCCCGCGCCCTGCCTCGCCTGCGCTACATCGTTGCCACCGGGGTGGGGCTGGCGCTGCTGATCGCGTCGGCGGCGTGGTTCAGCGGGTCTGCCCGCCTGACGCTCTGGACGGGCGGTGGGCTGGTTGGCGCGCTGATTCTTCTCTCGGTCGCGGCGATGGCAATTCGTAGACTGGCCCGCTTCGGCGCGCGCCCCGCGCGTGGACACCCGGCGCTACGCTGGGCCTTTTCCGCCATTTCCGACCCGCGCGAGGGTGCGTCTTCGGTTGTGTTGTCGCTGGGTCTGGGCCTGTCCGTTCTGGCCGCCGTTGGGCAAATCGACGGTACCTTGCGCAACGCAATATCCGGCAATCTGCCCGACGTCGCGCCCTCGTATTTCTTCGTCGACATTCAGAAAGACCAGATGCCCGGCTTTTCCGAACGTCTTGAAACCGACCCTGCCGTCACCCGCGTCGAAAGCGCGCCGATGCTGCGTGGCATCCTCACGCAGATCAACGGCCAACCGGCTCGTGACGTCGCCGGGGACCACTGGGTTCTGGACGGCGACCGTGGCGTAACCTATTCCACAGCACCCCCGCAAAACACCCGCGTCACCGCCGGAGAATGGTGGGCAGATGACTATTCCGGCACCCCGCAAGTCAGCTTTGCCGCTGAAGAAGCGCAAGAGATGGGCCTGAAACTGGGCGACACCCTGACGGTCAATATTCTGGGGCGCGACATCACCGCTGAACTGACCTCACTGCGCGAGGTTGATTTCTCGACGGCGGGGATTGGGTTCATCATGTCCATGAACCCATCGGCCCTTGCCGGAGCCCCGCACAGCTTTATTGCCACTGTCTATGCCGAAGAGCCCGCCGAAGCCGCAATCCAACGCGATCTGGCTGAGCAATTTCCCAACATTACTGCTATTCGCGTCCGCGACGCCATCGACCGAATCTCGGGGCTGTTGGCAGGGTTGGCTGCAGCCACATCTTATGGCGCAGGTGTATCGCTGCTGACCGGCTTCCTTGTCCTAATCGGCGCAGCCGCGGCAGGAGAGCCCGCCCGCAGGCATGAAGCAGCGATTCTGAAAACACTGGGCGCAGACCGCGGTCGCATCCTGCTGAGTTTTGCCCTGCGCGCTGCCCTACTCGGCGCCGCTGCGGGCGCGGTGGCCCTGCTCACCGGCATATTGGGCGGATGGGCAGTGGCGACCTATATCTTCGACACCAATTTCAGCATCATCTGGGGTTCGGCGCTGGGAATTATTGTCGCCGGCCTCCTCGTGACCCTCGGTGCAGGCCTGTTCTTTGCACTGCGCCCGCTGGCGGTTCGACCGGCCCGCATCCTGCGGGCCAGCGACTGAACTTACCGAACGCAAGCAACCGGCTGCAAGATTTGCAGCAACTGGTCGTTGTCACAAACCAAAGCATCCAACGTGATGTCATCCAGCGACGCATAGAAAACCTCGGCCGCGTCCTGCAGCGCAAGGCGCAACCGGCAGGCATCGGTCAAGGGGCAGGTATTGTCCGCATCCGCAAAGCACTCGGCCAACGGCAGGTTGCCCTCGACATGACGAAACACCGACCCGATGCGAATCTGCTCGGCAGGGCGCGCCAGGGTCATGCCGCCATTTCGGCCTCGCTGTGTGCTGAGATAGTCCAGCTGACTCAGTTGATTGATCACCTGCGCCAGATGGTTCTCCGAGATATTGCACACTTCGGCAATCTCGGATTTGGTCACAAGCCGGTCCTGATGTGCAGCGCAATACATCAGCAAGCGCACCGCGATATTCGTCCGTTTGGTAATGCGCATGATCGCCTCCCAAATTTCAAGATGCGACCTTATTGCATGTCCGGCTAAAAAGCGGTTTGACATACATCAATCGGCGGAAAAGGACGCGGCACAGATGGCAGACCCCTATTTCTTTGGCTACGGTAGCTTGGTGAACCTTGCTACCCACGATTTCCCCGATCCCCGCCCTGCGAAACTAAAAGGCTGGCGCCGCTCTTGGAGACATACAGACCTGCGCCCGGTGGCCTTTCTGACAGCCATCCCCGACCCCGATTGCGAGATTGAGGGGATGATCGCCCATGTCCCGAAAAACGACTGGGCGGCGCTGGATGAACGCGAATGGGCCTATGATCGCATCCCGGCAACTCAGGCTGTGTCACATACGCTGACCCACGACGTCGACATCGCCGTCTATGCTGTCCCACATGGCCGCCACACCGAGCCCACGAACCACCACCCCTTGGTACTCAGCTATATCGACGTTGTCGTGCAGGGCTATCTGCGCGCCTATGGCGAGGCCGGGGCAGATCGCTTCTTTGCCACCACCGACGGCTGGGAGGCTCCGATCCTGAATGACCGCGCCGAGCCCCGCTATCCGCGACACCAGCAGTTGAAACCGCACGAGGCTGAATTCGTGGACTCCCGCCTGCAACAGTTGGCTGCGAACATCGTCCATACCTCATAGCAAAAGGCCGAGGTCAAACCCCGGCCCTTCTTCTGTTCAAAAATTCCTCCGCTGCAGGGTGAGTGGCGTCCGGGAAACTGTCCGATAGGCAGTTTCAGCTCCAAACGGGTGGAACCCCGGTCTGCGTCAAGAGGCGCGTTCCTTCACCCTCGCGCGCGGATCACCTGAAGCAATGGCAAAAGCGCGGCCATCTCGGGCCCACGCTCCATCCCTGTCAGCGCCTTGCGCAGCGGCATGAACAATCCCTTGCCCTTCCGGCCTGTGGCCTCTTTGACAGCCTTGGTCCAAACACCCCAGGTCTCGCCATCAAACGGCCCTTCGGGCAGCAATGCCACGGCTTCGGTGATGAAGTCACGATCGTCTTCGTCGATCAGCGGCTCTGCCCCATCGCGGCACAATTCCCACCAACCCTGCAGATCAGCCAGAGTGGTGATGTTCTCACGCGCCATGGCCCAGAAGGGCTCGGCCATATCTGCTGGGACACCCGCATCCGTAACCGCATCTGCAACATCCGCCAGAGGCAGAGACTGCAGATGTTTCGCGGTCAGCGGGAATAGGTCCTGCACGTCGAATTTGGTCGGTGCTGCGCCGAAACGCCCGATGTCGAATCCGTCTATCAATTCAGCCATGTCCGAACGTAATTCCACCGGATCGGACGAGCCCAGACGCGCCATCAGGCTTAGCAGAGCCATCGGCTGAACCCCCTGCTCGCGCAGATCGCGCAGCGCCAGCGTGCCCAAACGTTTCGACAGCGCCTCACCTTGCGGGCCGGTCAGAAGCGAGTGGTGCGCAAAGCGCGGGCAAGCGCCGCCCAGCGCTTCAATAATCTGGATCTGGGTCGCCGTGTTGGTCACATGGTCCGAGCCACGCACCACGTCCGTGACACCCATCTCGGTATCATCCACCACGGATGCGATCGTATAGAGAACCTGCCCATCGCCCCGGATCAATACCGGATCAGACACGGAAGAAGCATCAATCGAGATGTCGCCCAGAATGCCGTCATTCCACTCGATCCGCTCGTGATCCAGCTTGAAACGCCACACACCGTTTCCGCGTTCCGCCCGCAGCGCCTCTTTCTCGGCCTCCGACAAGTTCAGCGCAGCGCGGTCATAGACCGGGGGCTTGCCCATGTTCAGCTGCTTCTTGCGCTTCAGGTCCAGTTCGGTCGGCGTCTCGAACGCCTCATAGAAACGACCCATCTCGCGCAGCTTGTCGGCCGCTTCGGCATAGCGATCCAGACGGTCGGACTGACGCTCGACGCGGTCCCATTGCAGCCCAAGCCACTCCAGATCCTGTTTGATCGCATCGACATATTCTTCTTTCGACCGCTCAGGATCAGTGTCGTCGATGCGCAGGATGAACGTACCGCCAGCCTTGCGGGCGATCAAATAGTTCATCAAGGCGGTACGCAGGTTGCCCACATGGATGTAACCGGTGGGCGACGGGGCGAAACGGGTGGTTGTCATAGGTGTCTCCTGTTGGCGCGGCTCTTGTCACAGGATGGGCGTTTTGTCCAGCCGTGGGCAAAGGCCCACCAAGGAACTCAAACATGGCCAACACACAACCTAAACAAAAATTCACACGTATTGTTCAACAACGCACCCCATATCTTGGGTCTATAACCTACCAAGAGACGCGCACCGGCCTAGCTTTGAAGCTGGCGTTCTGACAGGGAGACTTAGATATGACCATCAATTTGACGCGAAGAGCGGCCTTGGGCGCCGCGGCCACACTACCTTTTGCTGCAGCTGCGACCCCGCTTTTGGCCGCGGGAACCGAGACCAAAGCCAACTCGACCATCGCCAAATCGTACCACCTCGGTGATTTCACGGTCACGACCCTGTTGGATGGCAGCCTGCCCCGCGATGGTGCCAAGGAGATCTTCGGCGGTGGCGCATCGGATGAAGAATTTGCCAAAGTATCCGCCGACAACTTCATCCCTGCAGACAAGGCGCAGTTCTTCTTTACCCCGACGCTGGTCAATACCGGGTCCGAACTGGTTCTGTTCGACACCGGGCTGGGTCAGGGCGGTATTCAGGCGGCGCTGGCAGATGCAGGCGTCACCCCCGATCAGATCGACGTTGTTGTGATCACCCACATGCACCCCGACCATATCGGCGGCATGACCACCGACGATGCACCAACCTTTGCCAATGCGCGCTTCGTGACCGCCGCACCGGAATATGACTTCTGGGCGGCACAGGATGCAGGCAACCGCGTCGGTGATCTGGTTGCCGCCAAAGTGACCCCACAGGCCGAAAAGATGACCTTCCTCACCGATGGTGGAGAAGTCACCTCGGGCATCACCGCCGTCGCCGCCTATGGGCACACACCTGGCCACACGGTCTATCACCTGGAAAGCAACGGCCAGCGTCTGGTACTGACCGCCGACCTTGCCAACCACTATGTCTGGTCCTTCGCACACCCCGAGTGGGAGGTCCGCTTTGATATGGATAAAGCGGCCGCGACAGCAGCGCGTCGCAATGTTCTGGGTATGCTCGCCGCCGACAAGGTTCCGATGATCGGCTACCACATGCCCTTCCCCGCCGCTGGCTATGTCGAGACCCGCGGCGACGGGTTCCGCTTTGTCCCCGTCAGCTATCAGATGGCAGGCTAAGCTCTAGTATCCTGGGTCCGGCCGCACTTTTGAGCCATCCGTAAAACGGGACAGGCGGAAGGCGGCCGGATCGACACAGGGCGATCGCCCTGTGACCAGATCGGCCATCAACCGTCCCGCTCCGGGACCGATGCCGAATCCGTGGCCGGAAAAACCGGTTGCGATGAATATGCCCGGAATTTCTTCGACGCCCGAGATTACCGGGATTGCATCCGGCGTAACATCAATCATCCCTGCCCAGCTTTGCACCAACTCGGCGTTCCGCAACGCGGGTATGCCCTTTCGCGCGTTCGCCCACGCCCGCCGCAGCACCTTGCCAGACGGCTCAGGGTCCAGAACGCGACACTGTTCGAACGGAGTGACATCCGTAGGCAACCATTTCCGGTCCTGCTTGGCTTCAATGGCCCACCTTTTCGACCACCGAAATCGCAGCGACCGCCACTCCTGCCGGAATGCGGGCAGGAACCACCATGCCAACCGAAAGCTGTCGGGCACGATATCAACCGTGTTTTCATGGCCGGACGCGATCGTATAGCCACCGTCAGCACGCTTGCGCACGGCGAAGTCATCCGACCACAACGCCGCCTCGGGCCCTTCGACCGGAGAGGTGCGCAGCACCGTGTTCAGCACCTTGAGCTGCGGCAAGTCAATGCCCGCATTCCCAGCAAACAAACGCGACCATGCGCCACCGGCCAACACCACGCGATCACAGGCGACACGACCGCGTTCAGTGAAAACACCCGCAATGCGCCCGCCCTGCACATCAACACTGCGAACAGCGCAATTGGTCATCAACACTGCGCCGTTGTCGCGCGCGGCCTCGGCGATGGCGGGGGCCGCCCATTGCGGCTCGGCACGGCCGTCGCGGGGCATGTGCAGGGCACACTCCAGATCGGTCCGATGACTGGGCAGTAAGTCGTCCAGTTCTGCCCCCGATACCATCCGAGCGCCAATCTGCAACCCATCGACATGTCGCGCCCAACGTTCAAGATTTTGCGCATCCCGCGCGCCGGAGGCGCCAAACAGGATACCTGATCGCGTAAACCCGGTTTTACGCCCGGTCCTCTCGTCCAGCCCGTCCCAAATCTTTTGCGCCACGCACATCAACGGAATTTCGCGCGGGTCACGCAGCCCCAATCGCACCCATCCCCAGTTGCGCGAACTCTGTTCGCCTGCAATCTGGCCTTTTTCGCACAACAGAACCGAGACGCCCCGTTCGGACAGCTCCAATGCAGTTGCCGCGCCGATGATTCCGCCCCCGATCACGACAACGTCTACCACTTTGGGGAGTTTCAGATCAGGTTCAACGGGGGTTGGTTTGGGGCCGGGCATCAACCGCTCATACTGCATTCTATGAAATGCAATGAAGGCGCGGGATTGGGCCCAAGGCAATACGACATTCGGCGCAGATCACAGATTTAAACAACCTGTGTCAATCACGCCATTTTCGGGGATATTCAGACTAAGCCACACCGCATAGTTCGGCCCATTTCTGACGCAGAACCTGGGTGAAGCCGACAACCGGAGTCTCGGCTTCATCCTCCGCAGCTTTGAGCAAGGGCAGGTCAACATCGACCAGTTCTTCGCGCAACTCGGTAGGCGTAACTTTAGGCAGAGGCGGCTCAGCCGCGCTCAAAATACCGGCGATGGCGGCATCCACCTCGGCTTCGTTCAGATCCTGCCCCTTGTCTGCCATTGTATTCCACGGCGGCGGAGCATGAAGAGGTTTGTCATATTCCTCATACATAGCGATACCAAATCGTTAACACAGACACCCAATCTCGGATGTGTCACACCTGCCCCAGCTAGGGCGATAATCAAGCAAAAATGTGTCGAAAAAATGGCGCGCGCTCAAGCAAGCCCTTGAGAAAAGATCAACTTGCAACCCATCGCACGACGAATTGCAGACAATGCCACCCTAGCCGCGGCATTGATTACAGATACGATACGACCTGCAGGCGCCGCAGCGGCAGGCGACTCAGGACGGGTCGCGCCAGCGATTCACGATCGGATACCTGCGATCCAGCCAGAAAGCCCGGCTAGTCAGTCGCGTTCCGGGGGCTGACTGGAACCGCTTGTATTCGCTGATATAGATCAGATGCTCAACCCGGCGCGCGGTAGCAGCATCAAACCCGGCCTCAACGCAATCCGCGACCGAGCCTTCGCCGTCGACCAGAATTTCAAGGATTGCATCCAGCTCGGGATAGTCCGGCAGGCTGTCGCTGTCTTTCTGATCCGCCCGCAATTCCGCGCTGGGGGGCTTGTCGATGACCGAGGACCGAATGACCTCGCCCTCCGGCCCCATCATCCAGTCGTGGTGGTTTTCATTGCGCCAGCGGCAGGTCTGAAAGACACGGGTTTTGTAAAGGTCCTTGATGGGGTTGTACCCGCCATTCATGTCGCCATAGATCGTGGCATATCCCACCGCGACCTCGGATTTGTTCCCGGTGGTCAGCAACATCTCGCTAAACTTGTTCGAAATCGCCATCAACAGCAGCCCACGCAAACGCGACTGGACGTTTTCCTCGGTCAAGTCTGCGTCACGCCCGGCAAACAACGGGGCCAAAGTGTCCGTCACGGCGGCGCGACTGTCCGAGATGGGCACGTAGTCATAGTGCACGCCCAGTGCCTTGGCGACGGCCTCTGCATCGTCCAATGAACCCTGACTGGTATATTCCGACGGCAACATCACACAGCGGACATTCTCGGACCCAATCGCATCCACCGCAATTGCCGCGACCAAAGCGGAATCAACCCCACCTGACAGACCAAGCAGCGCCTTTTTGAACCCGGTCTTCCCCATATAGTCGCGCAAGGACTGCACCATCGCGCGATAGTCCTGCTCCCATTCATCTGGGAGAGGCGCGACCTCGGCCGGAACGATCCGCCACCCCTCATCGCCCCGCTCAAGATCGATATGGGTAACGGCCTCGTCAAACACAGGCATCCGAAAGGCCAGCGCGCCGCCGGGGTTCAGGCCAAACGTGCCGCCGTCAAAGACCTGATCGTCCTGACCGCCAACCATGTTGAGGTAAATCAGCGGCAGGCCGGTCTCGACCACGCGGGCCACCATATGATTAAGCCGCACGTCGTATTTGTTGCGGAAATAAGGTGAGCCATTCGGAATCAGCAGAAACTCGGCCCCGGTCTCTTCCAGAGTTTCCGCGACATCCGGATGCCAACCATCCTCGCAAATCGGGCTGCCGATCCGCGTATTGCCCACCGAATACGGTCCGCCCAACGGGCCGGAATCATACAGGCGAACCTCGTCAAAGACCGTTTCGTTCGGCAAATGATGCTTCAGCACCTTGCTGCCGACTTTGCCGCCCTTGAGGATCAGGTAGGCGTTATACAGGTTGTCATCCTCGACCCATGGCCCGCCGATCGCCAGCGCAGGACCGTCGGCGCATTGGGCGGCCAATGCCTCGACCGCAGCCATGGCGGCGCGGTGAAAGCTGGGCTTCATCACCAGATCCTGCGTATTGTAGCCGGTGATGAACATCTCGGGGAAGGCAATCATGTCCGCGCCTGCGTCGCGCGCCTGTTCCCATGCCGCGACGGCCTTGGCCGCGTTGCCCTCGATATCCCCTACAACAGGGTTGAGTTGCGCCAGAGTGATGCGGAAACGGTCGGCCATGGTGCCCTCTTGCCCTCGTCAGTTCCTATGCCATTTACCAGATCGCACCGCGAGGAAAAGGCAAATGCGGCAAAACCCGTTGCCCTGCCCCCGGCGGTATCTTAGTTTTGCGCTGTAGAACAACCACCCGCAGGCAGGAAAACCCTATGAACGTCATCCGCACCTCAATCGCCGCTACCGCGATGGCCCTGTTGGTCTTGCCCGCCAGTGCGCAGGACGGGCAGGTCATCATTGCGGATGATGAGGTTGGCGGCGTCTATGAAGGCACTTTCCTGAACGGGCTACGGCACGGCACCGGCACTTATCGCCTGCCCGACGGCTTCGAATATGAGGGCGAGTGGTCCGAAGGTGAAATTCAAGGCCGGGGTATTGCCCGCTATGCGAACGGGTCAATCTATGACGGCGCGTTTGCAAAGGGTCAGCCGGAAGGGCGCGGCCGGATCATCTATCCCGATGGTGGCAGCTATGAGGGCGAATGGTCTGATGGCACGATCAACGGGCAAGGCATTGCCACCTATGCCAATGGCGCGCGTTATGAAGGCGGGTTCAAGCAGGCGCAGTACCACGGCAAAGGAACTCTGACCGACCCCAGCGGATATATCTATGAGGGCGACTGGGTTGAGGGCGCGAAACAGGGCAAGGCCAAGATCACCTCGACCCAAGGCAGCGTTTATGAGGGCGACATCGACAATGGTGTGCGCCATGGACAGGGTACGCTGACTGTGCCCGACGGCATGACCTATACCGGGAACTGGGTGCAGGATCGCATGACCGGCAAGGGGCGCATGGTACAGGCCAACGGTGACGTCTACGAAGGCGATCTGGTCGACGGGCGGCGTCAGGGCAAGGGCAAGGCCACATACGCCAATGGCGCGACCTATGAGGGCGACTACACCGACGACCGCCGCCACGGCAAAGGCCGGTTCGTGGGCACAGACGGTTTTGAATATACCGGCGAATGGCAGGACGGGCAGATCGAAGGCTTTGGCGAGATGACCTATCCCGACGGTTCCACCTATGTGGGTGACTTCAGCGCCGACCTGCCCCATGGCAAAGGGCTGCACACCTACCCGGACGGCATCATCTACGAGGGCGACTGGATCGCAGGCATCTTCGAAGGCACCGGCAAGGCAACCTACCCCAACGGCGTAGTGTATTCGGGTCAGTTCAAAAACGGCCTCAGCCATGGCACCGGCGTTCTGACCTTTGCCAACGGCTATACGTACGAGGGCGATTGGATCGAGGGCGCCCGCCACGGCAAAGGGCGCGCCAGCTTCCCGGATGGAACCGTGTACGAAGGCGAATTCGTAGATGGCGTCCGCGAAGGGCTCGGAACGATCACCACTCCCCGTGGGTTTACCTATACCGGCGATTGGGCGGGTGGCAAAATCAGCGGCACTGGGATCGCCACCTATGCCACGGGCGACGTCTATGAGGGTGGCTTTCTGGACAACAAACGCCACGGCGACGGAACCATGCGCTATGCCAACGGCCAAGAAGAATCAGGCGTGTGGGAAAACGGTGTCCTACCGGGCAAAACCGCCGCCGAGCCCGAGGCTGCACCGGCCGAAAACACCACATCCGACGCGCCTTCGGACGGCTAGGTTCACCAAGGCACCGGCTGCCCGGCCCAATCGAAAAAACCACCTGTATCGTCCGGGGCCAGCGCCTCGATCACTGACAGCAAATTCTGCGCGGCTTCGTCTGGTTCAACGGTCGCGTGGCGTCCTGCGTATTTTCGAGTGAACTCAGTGCGCACCGTGCCGGGATGCAGGGAAACGCATACCGCCTGCTTGTGTGTCCGCGCCAGTTCGATCGCCGAGGTGTGAACGATCTGATTCACAGCAGCTTTGGCCGCGCGGTAGCTGATCCACCCGCCCAGACGGTTGTCGCCAATCGACCCGACCCGCGCCGACAGCACCGCCACGACGGCCCGCCGGTCCCGCGGCAACAACCGCGCAGCTTGTGCCAAAACCAAAGCTGGCCCCACCGCGTTCAAAGCAAACTGATCCATCATCGCCTTGGCTGACAAAGCGCGGATCGTCTTTTCCGGCTCAGCCCCGTTGATTTCAAGCGCACCAGACGCAACGAAGATCAGGTCATAGGGTCCTCCAAGCGCTGCCAGAGCAGTACTGACGGTGTCTGGCTTGGTCAGGTCAAACCCAACCGAAGACCGGGACAAACCTGTTACCGCGACCGATTGTTTCTCCAACCGCCTACAAAGCGCCGATCCGATCCCGCCCGACGCGCCAATGATGAGTGCTTTTTTCATAGCCGATCACCTAGCAGCCCAAGCGCTTACTTCAACGCATCGCAAAAAACGTCCCTGCGCGTGTAAGACCTGTAAATTCCGTCTTTTCATTCGCGTTCCGCTCTGTATAACCTCAATCCCATGATCAACCACGCAGATATCCTTGTTGCCGACACCGCCCTTCGCGGTACGTGGCTGCGTGGCCTACTGATCCTAATCCGCCTCTGAGCGTGCCATCCGGCGCGCCCGCTCAGAGGAGGACGCCCGCGCGCCATAGGCTTTAGGACAGAAGAAGAAAGAGATTCCCATGACCAACGTGACCGACCAAGACCGCGTCTTGATCTTTGACACCACTTTGCGCGACGGCGAACAAAGCCCCGGCGCAACCATGACCCATAACGAAAAGCTCGAAATTGCCGAGCTGCTGGACGAAATGGGCGTCGACATCATCGAAGCAGGCTTCCCCATCGCCTCCGAAGGTGATTTCAAGGCCGTCAGCGAGATTGCCGAGCGGTCGAAAAACAGCCGCATCTGCGGTCTGGCCCGCGCCAATTTCGCAGACATTGACCGCTGCTGGGACGCCGTGAAACACGCACGGCAAAACCGCATTCACACCTTCATCGGCACCTCTCCGCTGCACCGCGCCATTCCGAACCTGACGATGGACGAGATGGCCGATAAAATCCACGAAACGGTTAGCCACGCGCGCAATCTGTGCGACAACGTGCAGTGGTCACCGATGGACGCCACGCGGACCGAGTGGGATTACCTGTGCCGCGTGATCGAGATTGCGATCAAGGCGGGCGCGACCACGATCAACATCCCCGACACGGTGGGTTATACCGCGCCAGTGGAAAGCGCCGACCTGATCAAGCGCCTGATCGAGACCGTACCGGGCGCGGATGAGGTGATCTTCGCCACCCACTGCCACAACGACCTCGGCATGGCGACTGCAAACTCGCTGGCCGCCGTCGCGGGCGGAGCGCGACAGATCGAATGTACCATCAACGGTCTGGGGGAACGCGCGGGCAACACCGCGCTGGAAGAGGTCGTCATGGCACTGCGCACCCGCAATGACATCATGCCGTGGCACACGGGTATCGACACCACCAAGATCATGCATATCTCGCGCCGTGTGGCGACGGTGTCGGGCTTCAACGTGCAGTTCAACAAGGCGATTGTCGGCAAGAACGCCTTTGCGCATGAAAGCGGCATCCATCAGGACGGGATGCTGAAGAACCGCGAAAACTTCGAGATCATGCGCCCTGAAGATATCGGTTTGTCCGGCACGTCTTTGCCCCTGGGCAAACACTCAGGCCGCGCGGCCTTGCGCGACAAGCTGGAAACCTTAGGCTTTGATGTTGGCGACAATCAGCTGAAGGACATCTTTGTTCGGTTCAAGGATCTGGCCGACCGCAAGAAAGAAGTCTTTGACGACGATCTCATCGCGCTGATGACCATGGATGAGCATGACGACTATCTGCAACTGGTGTCGATGAAAGTGACTTGCGGCACAGGCGGTCAGGCGGAATCGACGGTCGAACTTGAGATGGACGGCAAGGACATCATCGCCACAGAACACGGCGATGGGCCGGTTGATGCGACCTTCAAGGCAATCCGTGCGATCTATCCCAACAAGGCGCATCTGCAATTGTACCAAGTGCACGCGGTGACCGAAGGCACAGACGCCCAGGCCACAGTCTCGGTGCGGCTGGAAGAGGATGGCATGATTGCAACCGGTCAATCGGCCAACACCGATACCGTCGTTGCCTCGGCTAAAGCCTATATCCACGCGCTGAACCGCCTGATCATGCGACGCGAAAAGGCCGGTCCGGGCGCGGATGCACGTGAGATCAGCTATAAGGACCTGACCTGATCGTCTGAGAGCGCAGAGGCTCCCGCACCCGCGGCGGCCCGGCTTCGCCGACCCTTCTTGGGTTTTGGGCCCGGCAGCGCGCCTGCGGCGCGCTGCCGGGCCCAACTCAATTGACGGCATCTTTGATGCTGGCAATCGGGGCGGGAGGGCTTTCTACAACCGCTCAAACAAGGTGGATAGGCGCATAAACTCGTCCCGAATGCCAAACGGTGCGTTCAGAATGAACATTCCCGACCCGATCATACGGTGCCCCTCGCGCGCGGCTGGAAAGCGCACCTCGTGGCATGCTGCTTTGGGCAGGGTTTGCGCCCGCAGCGCCGCAATCATCGGCTTGTGTCGCCCATCGGTCAAGATAGGATACCACAACGCGATGACCCCAACATTCCACTTTCGGTGCACCTTGGAAATGAACCCCGGCAGGCGGTCATATTCCGATTTCACCTCATAGCTTGGATCGATCAGCAGCAAACCCCGCCGAGGGGTAGGCGGCAGCAATGAATGCGCCAGCGCATAGCCATCCTGCTTGTAGACCTTCGCTCCGAACCGCGAAACGGCCAGTGAGAGCGCCTCATATTCCTGCGGATGCATTTCAGCCAGATGCAAACTGTCGTGATCACGCAGCAAATTGCCCGCAATCAGGGGCGATCCCGCATATGCCTGCGCCCCGTGCGTTGCCTGAACGCTGGACAACGCCTTCGACAAAGGATGATCAGCACCAAACCACCCGTCACGCCGCGCGCGCTCAATTCCTGCCGCGGCCTCGCCGGTGCGGACCGCTTCAGCAGCGTCCAGCTTGTACAAACCCCGCCCCGAATGAGTCTCGACATAGGTCAGGGGTTTGTCCTTGCGCGCCAGATAATCCAGCATCCACGCCAGCAAAGCGTGCTTTTGCACGTCAGCCAGATTTCCAGCATGGTAAATATGTTGATATGAGAGCATGTTGCCTTCTAAAGTCCCTATCAATAAGGCGGAAAGGTGCTGATTGACGCGGAATCAGCCCTTTTACCGGGCGAGATGGCACCCTATAAGACATCCGTCCCGGAACCGTCGAGTCGCGGGCAGTGGTAATTTTGACGAACGGGATCATTAAAAGCATGGGAATCTTTGGCAATCTGGGCGGCTTGTTCACAGCGGACATGGCCATCGACCTTGGGACAGCGAACACGCTGGTTTATGTCAAAGGGCGCGGTGTGATCCTGTCGGAGCCTTCGGTTGTCGCCTATCACGTCAAGGACGGTGTCAAAAAGGTACTGGCCGTCGGTGAAGACGCCAAGCTGATGCTGGGCCGAACCCCCGGCTCGATCGAGGCGATCCGTCCGATGCGTGAAGGCGTGATTGCTGATTTCGACACTGCCGAGGAAATGATCAAGCACTTCATCCGCAAGGTGCATAAACGGTCTACCTTCTCGAAGCCCAAGATCATCGTCTGCGTCCCACACGGTGCGACCCCCGTAGAAAAGCGTGCGATCCGTCAGTCGGTTCTGTCGGCAGGTGCGCGCCGCGCGGGCCTGATTGCCGAACCGATTGCAGCCGCCATTGGTGCAGGCATGCCGATCACCGACCCGACCGGCAACATGGTCGTTGATATCGGCGGCGGCACCACCGAGGTTGCGGTTCTGTCGCTGGGCGACATCGTCTATGCGCGCTCGGTCCGCGTGGGCGGAGACCGAATGGATGAGGCGATCATCTCGTATCTGCGCCGTCAGCAGAACCTTCTCGTGGGCGAATCCACCGCTGAACGCATTAAGACCACCATCGGCACTGCCCGGATGCCTGACGACGGTCGTGGCCAGTCGATGCATATCCGGGGCCGTGACCTGCTTAACGGCGTACCCAAAGAGATTGAGATCAGCCAGGCTCAGGTCGCCGAGGCTCTGTCGGAACCCGTCCAACAGATTTGCGAGGCGGTAATGACAGCATTGGAAACCACACCGCCCGATCTGGCCGCCGACATCGTGGACCGGGGCGTGATGCTGACCGGCGGCGGCGCGCTGCTGGGCGATCTGGACCTTGCCCTGCGCGAACAGACTGGTCTGGCTGTGTCGATTGCCGATGAAAGCCTGAATTGTGTGGCTTTGGGCACCGGCAAAGCGCTGGAATATGAAAAACAACTGCGCCACGCGATTGACTACGAAAGCTAAGGCGCGCACCCTTTCGGGGTGAAAACTCGGGCAAGAGCAGCACGGGAAGGTAACCTGTGGCAAACGACCGATCACAGCGCGATGAATACACGGCCCCTCTGCGCCGCTTGCTGTTGGGGATCGTGGTGCTGTGCTTGCTGGGCATCTTTCTGGTCTGGCGCATAGACAGCCCTCGGGTCGAGCGGTTTCGGGCGCAGGTGGTGGACCGCGTGGTGCCGTCGATGGAATGGGCGATGGTGCCAGTGACGGCAGTCGTAAACCTTGTCCGCGATTTCCAAAGCTATCAGCGGCTAAGCGCACAAAACCAGGAGCTGCGCAGCGAGTTGCGCCTGATGCGGGCCTGGAAAGAGGCCGCGCTACAGCTTGAACAGGAAAACGCGCGCCTGCTGGACCTCAACAACGTGCGGCTGGATCCGCGCCTGACCTATATCACCGGGGTTGTGATGGCCGATAGCGGCTCGCCCTTCCGGCAATCGGTGTTGCTGAATGTGGGCGAACGGGACGGCATCATGGATGGCTGGGCCACGATGGACGGGATCGGCGTCGTCGGGCGCATTTCCGGCGTCGGCCCCGATACAGCACGGGTCATTCTGCTGACCGATGCGTCCAGCGCCATTCCGGCAACGATCCAGCCTTCGGGTCAAACCGCGCTGATCACCGGCGACAATACGCCTTCGCCCGCTGTGGAATTCCTGGAAAACCGCGAGCTTGTACGACCGGGTGATCGGGTCGTGACCTCGGGCGATGGCGGGGTGTTTCCTGGCGGCCTGCTGATCGGACAGATCGCCGCCGACCCCGGTGGGCGCCTACGTGTGCGCCTGTCCGCCGATTTCGAACGACTGGAATTTTTACGCGTGCTGCGCTTCCATTCGGCTCCACGTATCGAAGATTCCGGCGATGTCGTCGGCCCCAGACGCCCCGAAGCCGCCCTGACCCCATCGGAGGTCGGCGATGGATAGTCAGACTTCGCAGCTTTGGGCCAAACGCGGCTTGTATCTGTTTCTAGCCCTTCTGATCCTGTTTTTTCATCTGCTGCCACTGAACGCGCGGCCAGATCGCTGGCCCTTTCCTGATCTGATCATTGCGCTGACATTTGCCTGGGTGTTGCGGCGTCCCGAGTTTGTGCCCATCCCTCTAATCGCGGTGGTGATGTTGCTGGCCGATCTGCTGCTGCAACGTCCTCCGGGTCTGCTGGCCGCGCTGGTTGTGATGGGCGCGTCCTACTTGCGCAACGCAGCACCCGGCTTACGTGACGCCGGGTTCATGGGCGAATGGACCAGCGCCGCCGTCGTCATCACGGCTGTTTTTGCCCTCAACCGCGTCATTCTTGCTATTCTGTCCGTACAACAGGCAGCATTGGGTCCGGTCGTGATACAAGTGGTTCTGACGATTGCGGTTTATCCGCTGATTGTTTTGCTCAGCCAGAGCGGATTCGGCGTGCGGCGGGTTTCGACCTCGGAGTCCGGCGCAGTAGGAGCCCGCCCATGAAGCCACGCAAACAGAAATCGCAGGGTTTGGCCTATAAAAGACTGCCCCGTCGCGCATTTGTTCTTGGCGGGTTGCAGGCCGTGTTTATTGGCGGTCTTGCCGCACGGATGCGGTATATGCAGGTGGATCAAGCGGATGAATACCGCCTGCTGGCCGAAGAAAACCGCATCAACATCCGCCTGATCCCACCGACACGCGGTCGGATTTACGACCGCAACGGGCAGATCATCGGACAGAACTCGCCCTCTTACCGGATCGTGATGGTGCGCGAGGATGCGGGCGACGTAGACGCCGTTATCGCCAGACTGTCTGACCTAATCCCGCTGACCGATGATGAGATCGAGCGCGCCAAGACCGAGATGCGCCGCTCGGCCCCGTTCCTGCCGGTCACGCTGGCCGATCAGGTCACGTGGGAAGATATCTCGAAAGTCGCCGTCAACGCCCCCGCCCTGCCCGGTGTCACGCCCGAGGTCGGCATGACACGACAATATCCCAGATACGAGGACTTCGCCCATGTCGTTGGCTATGTCGGCCCGGTCAGCGACTATGACCTCAGCCAGATCGAAGACCCCGAACCCGTGCTGCGCATACCTCGGTTCCAGATCGGCAAGGTCGGGCTAGAAGCCAAACAGGAAATCAGCCTGCGGGGTAAGGCCGGGGCCAAACGAGTCGAGGTCAACGCCACTGGCCGCGTCATGCGCGAGCTTGACCGGCAGGAAGGTACCGCCGGGGCCGATCTGCAACTGTCTGTCGATGCCGATCTGCAGCAATACGCGCAGGCACGTCTGGCGGGCGAAAGCGCCGCTGCGGTCGTGATCGACTGCGAAACCGGCGATATCCGGGCGATAAGTTCAGCCCCCAGTTTTGATCCCAACCTGTTCGTGCGCGGCATCTCGGTCGCGGATTACCGGACCCTGACGCAGGACAATTACCGCCCGCTGGCCAACAAGACCGTGCAGGGCACCTACCCGCCGGGATCGACCTTCAAGATGATCACCGCCATGGCCGCGTTGGAGGCCGGAGTGATCGGACCATCGAACACCGTCTATTGCCCTGGCCACCTGAAGGTTGGCAGCCGCCGGTTCCATTGCTGGAAACGCGGCGGGCATGGCACAGTCGATCTGGAAACCTCGCTCAAACGCAGTTGCGATGTCTATTACTATGACGTGGCCCTGCGCACGGGGATCGACAAAATCTCGGACATGGCACGGACTTTTGGGCTGGGCATCAAGCATGACATACCGATGTCCGCCGTGGCCGCCGGGCTGGCGCCCAATCAAGACTGGAAGCGGCGTGTGCATGGGCAGGAATGGCTGGTGGGTGACACGGCCAATGCCTCGATCGGTCAAGGGTTCATGCTGGCCTCGCCGCTGCAACTGGCCGTGATGACCGCACGGATTGCGACCGGGCGATCTGTCTCGCCGCGTCTAGTTCGGTCGATGAACGGGGTCGAGCAACCCTCGGGCGCAGGTGAGCCGCTGAACGTCAACCCGCGTAATCTGGAACAAGTTCGGCAGGCGATGTGGACGGTATCGAATGACCGGCGCGGTACAGCTTATCGCAGCCGCATCATAGCCGATGATTTCCGAATGGCGGGCAAAACCGGCACCAGCCAGGTGCGCAACATCACTAAGGCCGAACGTGCCGCCGGCGTCATCCGAAACGAAGACCTGCCGTGGGAGCGTCGAGACCATGCTCTGTTTGTCAGCTTCGCGCCCTATGACAAGCCGAAATACGCGATTGCCGTGGTGGTGGAACATGGCGGCGGCGGGTCGAAAGCCGCAGCCCCTGTGGCGAGGGATATCATGTTACAGGCGCTCTATAATGGAACGCCGCCGTTGGACGCCTATCCGGTGGCAGACCGCGACCGGATCAAGGAACTGCAAAAGAAGCTTGAAGGCGATCGCCGTCCCAAAGCGCGCCCGTCCGAAAAGGACCGCGCATGAGCTATCTTGAATATACGGTCAAATCCACGCCCTCGGGGTTCCGCAAGTTCTTGTATATGAACTGGCCCCTGACCCTGCTGCTGATCAGCGTGGCCAGTGCTGGGTTCTTGATGCTATTCTCGGTCGCAGGCGGGTCATGGACCCCATGGGCCGAACCGCAGATGGAACGGTTCGGGCTGGGCCTGACGGTGATGTTCATCATCGCGCTTGTCCCCATCTGGTTCTGGCGCAACATGTCGGTTCTGGCCTATCTGGGCTCAATTGGCCTGCTGATCGTGGTCGAGCTGTTCGGGACGATTGGCATGGGCGCACAGCGCTGGATCGACCTTGGTTTCATGCGCCTGCAACCGTCCGAGGTGATGAAGGTCGCCCTTGTGATGGTGCTGGCCGCCTATTACGACTGGCTGCCCTCGCACAAAACCTCGCGCCCGCTGTGGGTGATCCTTCCGGTGATCCTGATCCTGATCCCCGTGTTCTTCGTGCTGAAACAACCCGACCTTGGCACCTCGATCCTGTTGCTGGCGGCTGGAGGCGGGATGATGTTTCTGGCAGGGGTCCACTGGGCCTATTTCGCCGCTGTCATCGCCGCCGTGGTCGGGCTGATCGCAACCGTTTTCAACAGCCGCGGAACCGAGTGGCAGTTGCTTAAGGACTACCAATTCCGCCGGATTGATACCTTTCTAGACCCCTCCACCGACCCGCTGGGCGCGGGCTATCACATTACTCAGTCCAAAATCGCGCTTGGATCAGGTGGTTGGAACGGGCGCGGCTTCATGCAGGGCACGCAATCGCGGCTGAACTTCCTGCCGGAAAAACATACCGATTTCATCTTCACCACATTGGCCGAGGAGTTCGGCTTTGTCGGTGGCATTACCCTGTTGATCCTTTATGGCCTGATCATCGTGTTCTGTCTGGTGACGGCGTTGTCGACCAAGGACCGGTTTTCGTCGCTGGTGACGCTGGGCATCGCGCTGAACTTCTTCCTGTTCTTCGCGGTGAACATGTCGATGGTGATGGGACTGGCCCCGGTCGTGGGTGTGCCCCTGCCAATGGTCAGCTATGGCGGCTCGGCCATGCTTGTCCTGATGGCGGCCTTCGGTATTGTGCAAAGCGCGCATATCCATCGTCCTCGCTGATTTGAAAGGCCTCCGATGCCCGTGAACGTCCTGTTTTCCGCGCGCCCTGAATTGTGGCCCGTGTATGAACCCCTCTTGTCAGACGGCTTGACCAATGCGGGGGTGGATGCGGCAATCGGAACGCAGATGGACCCGGATCAGGTCGATTACGTGGTCTATGCGCCAAACGGTGGGCTATTGGACTTCACGCCGTATTCGCGGCTGAAGGCCGTGCTCAGCCTGTGGGCCGGGGTCGAAAGCATCGCAGATAACGCGACCCTAACCGTTCCCCTCGCTAGAATGGTGGATTTCGGCCTGACGCAAGGCATGACCGAATGGGTGGTCGGCCACGTGCTGCGATACCATCTTGGAATGGACCGCCATATCACTGTTCAGGACGGCACATGGACACCCGAGGCCCCACCGCTGGCCCCTGAACGCACCGTCTGCATACTGGGCCTTGGCATGTTGGGCGAGGCATCCGCGCGGGCACTTGCTGTATTGGGTTTCAACGTCACGGGCTGGAGTCGGTCGCCCAAGGACATCCCCGGTGTCACCTGCCTGCACGGCGAAGACGGGCTACGCGCGGCTCTGACCACAGCTGAAATCGTCGTTCTGCTGCTGCCCGACACACCGGCGACCGAGAACCTGTTGAACGCGGAAACTCTCGCCCTGCTGCCTAAGGGCGCATGTCTGATCAATCCGGGCCGAGGCCCTCTCATCGACGACAGCGCCCTGCTGGATGCGCTGAACGCCGGACAAATCGGCCACGCCACGTTGGACGTGTTCCGGGTTGAACCCTTGCCAATCGACCACCCTTATTGGGCGCATCCGAACGTGACGGTCACGCCGCATATCGCCTCGGAAACGCGGCCAGTGACAGCCGCGCAGGTGATCGTTGAAAACATTCGACGCGGTGAGGCGGGTGAACCCTACCTGCACCTCGTCGACCGCGCTTTAGGCTACTAGCCCGCGCCCTTTCAGCAACGCCTCGACCCCCGGCAACCGGCCCCGGAAGGCCAGATACAGGTCTTCGGCCTCGCGGGAGCCTCCGGTGGACAGGATGTTCTCCTCCAGCGCCTTGGCGCGGTCGGGATCGAATGCGCCACCGGCCTCTTCAAAGGCGGCGAAGGCGTCGGCGTCCATGACCTCGGACCACATATAGCTGTAATAGCCCGCGCTATAGCCGTCACCCGCAAAGACATGCGCGAAATGCGGGGTGGCGTGGCGCATCCCGATGGCCGGAGGCATCCCAAGACCGTCCAGCACCTGCGCTTGTTTTGCCATCGGGTCCACCGGGGCCGCGCCGTCATGGAACTCCAGATCGACCAGCGCCGAGGCGACATATTCGACCGTCTGAAACCCCTGATCGAAATTGGCGGCCTTCAGCACCTTGTCCAGCATGTCTTGCGGCATCGGCGCGCCGGTTTCGGCATGGGTGGCGAACTCGGCCAGAACTTCGGGCACTTCCAACCAGTGTTCGTAAAGCTGGCTGGGCAGTTCTACGAAATCGCGCGCGACAGACGTACCCGATATGCTTTCATAAGTCACATCCGACAGCATCTGATGCAGCGCATGGCCGAATTCATGAAATAGCGTCCGGGCGTCATCATAAGACAGCAGCGCCGGATCGCCCTTTGCAAAATTGCAGACATTGATCACGACCGGAGCCTGCACTTTTGGAAAATTGGCCTGCGACCGCATCGCGCTGCACCACGCGCCGGATCGCTTGGAGCCCCGCGCGAAGTAATCCCCGATGAACACCGCGATATGCTGACCATTGCGCGTGACCTCCCAAGCGCGGCAATCGGGGTGGTAGAGCGGCACGTCCAGCGGCCCGAACTCCAACCCGAACAAGCGGTTGGCACAGGCAAAGGCGGCCTCGATCATCCGGTCCAGCTGCAGGTAGGGTTTCAGCGCCGCCTCATCCAGATCATGCTCGGCCTTGCGGCGTTTCTCGGCGTAGTAGCGCCAATCCCACGCGGCCAGTGGGCCATTGACCCCATCCGCCTGCATCATCTGCGTCAGAATCTCGGCGTCCGCATCGGCGCGGGCCTTGGCGGGTTCCCAGACCTGCATCAGCAGGTCACGCACCTTGTCCGGCGTGCGGGCCATCTCGGTTTCCAGCTTGTAGGCCGCGAAATTGTCATAGCCCAGAAGCTTGGCGCGCTCTTGGCGAAGGCTGAGGATTTCGGCGGCATTTTCGCGGTTATCCGTCTTGCCCCCATTCGCGCCACGCGCAGTCCAGGCCTTATAGGCCACCTCGCGCAGATCGCGGCGGGGCGAGAATTGCAGGAATGGGACGATGATCGAGCGGGACAGGGTGACAACGGGACCATCTACACCCTTTTCCTGCCCGGCAGCGCGGGCCGCATCCACGACGAAATCTGGTAGACCTTCCAGATCATCCTCGGACAGGTCCATGAACCACTCACGCTCATCCGCCAGCAGGTTCTGGGTAAAGGATGTACCCAGCGAGGCCAGCCGCGCCTTGATTTCCTGCATCCGCGCGTCTGCATCCCCGGTCAGCGCCGCGCCTGCGCGAACGAAGCCACGATGGGTCAACATCAACACCCGCGCCTGTTCGTCCGTCAGGCCCAGATCATCCTTGCGCGCCCACAGATCGGCCACCCGCTGAAACAACGCCTTGTTCGACGAAATGCCTGAGAAATGCGCCGCTAGTTTGGGCGAGAAGTCACGCTGCAGCTCTTCTCGCGCCGGGTTGCTGTCAGCCCCGGCCACAGTGAAGAAGACGGACAGGACCTTGTCCAATTGCTCACCCGCAGCCTCAAGCGCCTCAACCGTATTGGCAAAGCTGGGCGCGTCGGGGTTGTCCGCGATGGCGGCGATCTGCGCGTTATGCGCCTGCAAGGCCGCATCCAGCGCGGGCGCGAAATCGGTGTCGGCAATCGTGTCGAAGGGCGCGATTTCAAACGGTGTGGTCCAGTCGGACAGGATCGGGTTGGTCATGAAACTCTCCTTTGAGCACAACCTAGGAACGCAGGGCGGGATGATCCAGTGCGCGCGCTCAATTACCGCAAATCGGACAATCGGCGCGGCGCGACAGGGTGATCTTGCGGCTTTCCCCATAAAGCGCGTCATAGATCAGCATCTCACCGCGCAGAGCCTGCCCAGCCCCGGTGATCACCTTTATCGCCTCCACCGCCATCATCGAGCCCACAACGCCGGGCAGAGGGCCAATCACGCCAGCCTCGGCGCAGGAAGGCGCCAGCCCTGGGGCCGGAGCCTCTGGGAATATACACTGATAGCAAGGGGCATCATGGGCGGGATCAAAGACGCTCAGCTGCCCTTCCCATTGCGACAGAGCACCCGAGATCAGCGGCTTGCCCAGCGCAACCGCCGTGCGGTTGGCCAGATAGCGAGTGTCGAAATTGTCAGTGCCATCGAGGATCAGATCGAAATCGGCAAACAAATCCTGCGCGATCTCATCAGTCAGACGGCGGTGGTAAGGCAGCACGATCACATTAGGGTTTTGCGCCTGCATGGCCTGCTGCGCCGAGAAAACCTTGGGCATCCCGATATCCGCGTCGCGGTGTATGACCTGACGTTGCAGATTGGCATTTTCGACCTCGTCATCGTCGATAACACCGATGGTCCCAACCCCGGCGGCAGCCAGATATTGCAGCGCTGGCGCGCCCAGCCCCCCGGCACCGATAACCAGCACACGGGCCTGTTTCATCTTTTTCTGACCCGGCCCACCCAGTTCCCGCAACACGATATGGCGGGCATAACGTTCCAGCTCGGTTTCAGAGAATTGGTCGGATGGCATGGCGGACTCCTTCGTGGCAGGCGTCGCGCGGTTGCGTAACGCTTTCAGCACCCTTCCATAAACCAGAACCAGAACCGCGAAACCAGCCAGGATCAGCCACATCGCCGCAGAGCCGCCAGTCGCCTGACGCAAGGGGTGCCCGTCCGGTAGAACCAGCTGCGCCGTGATCACGCCCAACAGCAACACCCCGACGGATGTCATCCGCGCGGTGCGCGACACGCCAGCCAGATAGCCAACGCCCCACAGCCCGGCAGCCAGAATGAAAACCAACAGCATCAGCCGCGCCCGGTCGAGCCGAACCCACCCGCGCCGCGTTCGGTGTCGCTGAGCGTATCGGTAGACTCAAACGTGGCCTGAACGACCGGGGCCACGACAAGCTGCGCAATGCGTTCGCCGTGGGTGATCTCGAACACCTCCTGCCCGGCATTCAGCACGATCACACCCAGCGGGCCGCGATAATCGCTGTCGATCGTACCCGGCGTGTTGGGTAGCGTGATCCCATGTTTCAACGCCAGCCCGGACCTTGGACGCACCTGCACCTCATAGCCATTCGGGATTTCGATCCGCAGGCCGGTGGGAACCAAGGCGCGCTGTCCGGGTTTCAGCGTTATCGACGCTCCATCCGGTAGGTTGGCTCGAACATCCGCGCCCGCCGCACCAGTGGTTTCGTAGGACGGCAACGGTACTGAGGGGTCAGAGCCGTCCTCGCGGATCACGCGAATTGCAACCATCTTGTTTCCTTTCCCTCACGCGGTCAGCGCGTCGGCGATCTTGCGCGCCAACTGCTCGGCCACAGCGTCCTTGCTCATACGTGGCCATTCTTCGGCCCCTGCGTCCGAAATCAACGTGACCGCATTCTCGGACCCGCCCATGATGCCGGTGGCGGGACTGACATCATTGGCCACAATCCAGTCGCACCCCTTACGCGCGCGCTTCGCGGTGGCGTGTTCGATCACACTATCGGTCTCGGCGGCGAAGCCCACGACCAGCGCGGGGCGACCCGTTTCCAGATGCGAGATGCGTTTCAGAATGTCGGGGTTTTCCGCAAATTCCAGCGCGGGCAGGCCGTCGCGGGTTTTCTTTAGCTTCCGGTCCGAGGCGCTGGCCACCCGCCAATCCGCCACAGCCGCCGCAAACACGCCCGCATCCACGGGCAAGGCGGCGTCCACCGCATCCGACATCTGTTGCGCGGTCTCGACCGCAACCACCTGTACGCCTTGGGGCGGAGCCACATCCGCCGGGCCGGTGACAAACACCACCTCGGCCCCCAGCGCGGCGAGCGCCCTCGCCACCGCCGTTCCTTGCGCGCCCGAGGACCTGTTGGCGATATAGCGCACTGGATCGATGGGTTCATGGGTGGGGCCCGAAGTGACCAGAATACGCTTGCCCTGCAAGGGGCCGCCACCCAGCTGCGCCTCGACCGCCGCGACGATCTCCAGCGGTTCGGACATGCGGCCGGGGCCGTATTCGCCACAGGCCATGTCGCCCTCGTTCGGGCCAACAAAGCGGACACCATCCGCCTGCAGTTGCGTCAGATTGCGCTGCGTCGCGGGGTGATCCCACATCCGTACATTCATCGCAGGCGCGCAAAGAACCGGCGTGTCCGTCGCCATCAACAGGGTCGAAGCCATGTCGTTGGCCAGCCCGCTGGACATTTTGCCCATCAGATCGGCAGTGCCCGGGGCAACCACTACAAGATCGGCAGAGCGGGAGAGTTGGATATGGCCCATCTCGGCCTCATCGGTCAGATCGAAAAGATCGCGATAGACCTTCTCTCCGGCCAAGGCAGACACGGACAAAGGGGTCACGAATTCCTCAGCCGCGCGGGTCAGAACCGGGGTTACGGCCGCGCCGCGTTCGCGCAGGCGGCGGATGAGATCCAGCGATTTATAGGCTGCGATGCCTCCGCCGATGATCAGCAGAATTCGTTTCGATGCCAGCATGTTCAGCCCTTCCCGTCCCGGTCGGCCCTGACATTAGGCAAGCAGACCAGACAGTTCCAGCGGTTAATTCTGCGTCTGGAATGCCAGACAGGGGTCTTCGCGTTCGACCGAAGGGCTGTCGATCACCGCGTCAAACTCGCCTGAGATCGCGCCATCCTCGGACTGCCCCAACACAAAGACTTTCAGGCCGGGGCGCAGCCGGGACGTGAATGTCGGAATCCCGCGATCCTTGCGGGCATGCCCATTACCAGTGATCACAGCAATCGGCCCGCCTGTTTCGTCATCGGCACGCAAGATCGAACGCGTCAGAACCGCGTCGCGCAAACGTTGGATGGCCACCAACTGAGGCAGCGCCTCTTGCGGGAGCGCATCGCAATGCGCCGCCAGTTGATCTGCCTCGCGTTCAGCCTGATCCGCAGCCGAAAGAGGCACGGTCAGCCCATAGCGCGCCGCATCCGCGCCCAGCGCCGTGGCAGCACCCCGTTCCATTGCAGCGCGCGCCGCCGCACGGGGAACCATCGCCCCATAGACCGGCGCATCGGTAGCCTGAAAGACCGGGTAATACATGCTGAGAGACGGCCACCCCATCTCGGCCCATTTCAGGATACGGTCCAATTCCTCGGGGTTGGTCGCAGCTTTCTGAGCCAGCCGTTGCGCGCCCTCTTCGGTGACCATTTCCCAGACCACGGCCGAGGGGTTGATGATCTCCAACGCCTCTTTTTGGACGATGTGATGCTGTGGGTTGTCGTGGATTTCACCCAAAATCACTACATCCGCCGCGCGCATTGCGTCGGCAACATCATCAGGAATCAGTCCGTCGGCCCGGCCTACACCGGCTGTAACTACAAGCGCGCACAGCAGAATCGCAAACTGTCTCATGCGATGAAGTGTTGCACCTCGCGCGATTGCGCTTCAAGGTTCTTGCGCATTTTGACGAAAGCGGCGGCTTCTAGCTGACGCACACGCTCTTTCGACAGACCCAATTCCTGACCCAGACTTTCCAATGTCCGCGCCGGTTCGCGCAATTTGCGTTCGCGCACGATGAACTGCTCACGATCGTTCAGGGATCGCATGGCAGTTACCAGCCATTCACGCAACTGCGCGGTGTCATGGCTGTTCTCGACGGTTTCGGCGGCCTGCTCGCGCTCATCCTCCAGCGCGTCAATCCACTCGCGCCCATCCTCATCCGCAGATTGCACCGCATTCAGCGAAAAATCTGATCCAGACAAACGACCTTCCATCATTTCGACATCACGAAGAGGAACACCGATTTCGGTAGCGATCATCTGATGAAGCTGGTGCCTGTCCAATTCCATTCCTTCAGTCGCGGCTTCACGTTCCAGACGAGCCTGAACTCGGCGCATATTGAAAAACAGCGACTTCTGCGACGATGTCGACCCGGTGCGCACCATCGACCAGTTGCGCATCACATAGTCCTGAATGCTGGCTTTGATCCACCAGACCGCATAGGTCGAGAACCGCACCCCCCGGTCCGGGTCGAACTTGTCGGCGGCTTTCATCAGGCCCAAACCGGCCTCTTGAATCAAGTCATTCATCGGCGCGCCATAGCGTTTGAACTTGGCCGCCATAGAGATCGCCAGCCGCATATATGCGGTGATCAACCGATGCAGCGCCTTTTCATCGCGGTGGTCACGCCACGCATAGGCCAATTTCAATTCGGTCTCCGCGTCCAGCAATTCGGCCTTCATTGCCTGCCGTGACATCGAAAAATCGTTTGCGTTATCCAGTGCCATGGAAACCTCCCCTTTTCGCAGGCGCACCCCGGCCTTGCCTTGCCGACCTATGGTCGATACGCAGAACGAAACCGGGTGGATCACATGGAAGGTAAGAATAGTGTATCCGGATTTAACCTTTGTGATAGGCGGAGCTGCCTCGGGCAAGTCTGCATTTGCAGAACAACTTACTGTTTCAACAGAAAAAAGCCGAATTTATCTGGCGACATCACAAGTGTTTGATGACGAGATGCACAAAAAGGTGAAGCGGCATGTCGCCCAGCGCGGCGATGGCTGGACCACCATTGAGGCCCCGCTGGACCTGCGCCCGTCGCTGGCCACGCTGGACAAAAGCCAAGTTTGCCTGATCGACTGCGCCAGCATGTGGCTGACCAATCACCTACTGGCTGACAACGATCTGGATCAGGCGCAGGCGGACCTTTTGGATGCTCTGGCCGGATGTCGGGCCCCGGTCATCGTCGTCTCGAACGAGGTGGGCCAGGGCATTGTCCCCGACAACGCCCTTTCCCGCAGGTTCCGCGAGGCGCAGGGAAGGCTGAACATCGCGCTGGCGGCGCAGGCCGATCTGGTGGTGCAGGTCACGGTGGGCCTGCCCTTGGTTTTGAAAGGGCAGCTTCCATGACCCGGCTGCACCTTGTCCGCCATGGGCCGACCCATGCGAAAACCATGGTCGGCTGGTCCGACCTGCCCGCTGACCTCAGCGACACAGCGGCGCTCCAGCGCTTGCATGACCATCTGCCGTCTGATGCGGTTGTGATCTCGTCCGACCTGTCCCGCGCCGCCGATACGGCTTCGGCCATTCAGGGGATACGCACCCGCCTGCCCCACCACCCCGACCTGCGCGAGATCAATTTCGGCACTTGGGAGCTGCGTGGGTTCCGAGAGATTGAGGCCGAAGACCCTGACCTCGCCTTTGCTTATTGGGACAATCCCGGCGACGTGCGCCCCCCGGATGGCGAAAGCTGGAACGAGGTGCGCGCACGAGTGGATGCCGTGATCGACCGGCTGATGGCCGATCATACAGGGCACGATCTGGTCGTGGTGGTGCATTTCGGCGTGATCTTGACGCAGGTGCAGCGAGCGCTGGACGTGACCGCGCAAGAGGCGTTCAGCCACAAGATCGACAACCTCTCGGTCACGGAACTGACTCATCACGGGGATCGCTGGTCGGTCGGGCGGATCAATCACCTGGCGTGATGCACCTGCGCACAAATCACTGATTTACCGCCGCGTCATGCCGCGCCATTCTGTCCACATGACTTATGATCTGTTTATCGGGGACCGCCTGTTTTCCAGCTGGTCCATGCGCGGCTGGCTGATGCTTGAACGGTTCGGCCTGCCTTACAAAGCCCATATGATCGGCCTCTATTCCGGCACCATGGCCGAGGATATGAAGCCACTCGCCCCCGCCCGTTTGGTGCCCGCCTTACGCCTGCCCGACGGAACGGTGGTGGGCGAAAGCCTCGCCATGGCCGAAACGCTGGCCGAACGCCACCCCGAGGCCCGATTGTGGCCTGCAGATCCAGCCGCCCGCGCCACCGCCCGCTGGTTATGCGCCGAGATGGTGGCCGGGTTCACCGCCTTGCGCGGCGAATGCCCGATGCAGTTGCACCATTGCTGGACCGGGTTTGAACCCTCGGCAGATACCCTGCGCGACCTTGACCGGATCGAGACCCTATGGGCCCATTCTCGCAGCGTATCCGGGGCCACCACCGGTCCGCTGTTTGGCGCCTATTCCCTGGCGGATGTCTTCTATACGCCGGTGGCCGCGCGGATTATCGGCTATGGATTGCCGGTCTCGGACGCAACCCGAGCCTATTGCCTAGCTCTGCTGTCGGACCTGTCCGCACGCCAATGGCGCGCGATGGGATTGACTGTGACCTATGACCCTTTCCCCTACGCACTGGGATTGGCAACACAACCCTGGCCAGTCGGGTCGCTCCCAGCCCGCGCCGTTGATGCAGGCCCCTCGGTCAACGCCACCTGCCCCTATTCCGGCGACCCTGTGACGGATTTCCTTGAACTGGACGGGCGCATCTGGGGCTTCTGCAACCCGTTCTGCCGTGACAAAACCGCCGCAGACCCTGGCGCTTGGCCGAAATTCTCTGACATGGTCGCAGGCGTTAACGATTCCTAAACCGCCTGCGTGCCAGCAACGACCTGTTAACCCAAAAGGTCGTTCATGGTCGCCCGCTCTCATACCGTCGCTTTCCAAGGGGTCGAGGCCCGCCCGGTCGAGGTGCAATGCGCCGTCTCGCCGGGCCTGCCCGCCTTTTCCATCGTCGGCCTGCCCGACAAGGCCGTGTCCGAGGCCCGCGACCGGGTGCGCAGCGCGCTCAGTTCCATGGCCATCGCGCTGCCGTCCAAACGCATCACCATCAACCTTTCGCCCGCCGACCTGCCGAAAGAGGGCAGCCATTTCGACCTGCCCATCGCCGTCGCGCTGCTGTCTGCATTGGAAATAATCCCTCCCGATGCTGCCGAAGGCGCGGTTTCGCTGGGTGAGCTGTCATTGGTCGGATCGCTCGTACCCGTCGTCGGCGCCCTGCCCGCCGCCATGACCGCCGCCGCCGAAGATCGCGCGCTGCTGTGCCCCAAAGCCTCCAGCGCCGAGGCGGCTTGGGTCGATGCTACACAGGTTATTGGGGCCACATCAATGGGCGATGTGGTGCGGCATTTCTCAGGTCAGGCCCCTTTATCCGCCGCCCAACCCGGCGAGGTCTGCCTTGCGCCCAGCGTCCGCGACCTGCGCGACGTGAAAGGGCAAGAGCGAGCCAAACGCGCGTTAGAGATCGCCGCTGCCGGGCGGCATCACCTGATCATGATCGGCACACCGGGGTCGGGCAAATCGATGCTGGCCGCGCGTCTGCCGGGAATTCTGCCGCCTCTGACCCCATCCGAGGCACTGGAAACCTCTATGATCCAGTCGCTCTGCGGATTGCTTGACGAAGGCGGGATCAGCCACACCCGCCCATTCCGAGAACCGCATCACACCGCCTCGATGGCTGCGATTGTCGGCGGTGGTCGAGGCGCGAAACCCGGTGAGATTTCCTTGGCTCATAACGGGGTTCTGTTCATGGACGAATTCCCTGAATTTCCACGCACCGTTCTAGAAACCCTGCGCCAACCGATTGAAACGGGCGAGGTCATGGTGGCCCGCGCAAATGCCCATGTGAAATACCCCTGCCGCTTCATGCTGGTGGCCGCCGCCAACCCCTGCAAATGCGGCTACCTGACCGACCCTGCCCGCGCCTGTTCCCGCGCGCCGGTCTGTGGCGAGGATTATCTGGGCCGCATCTCTGGCCCGCTGATGGATCGGTTCGACTTGCGGATCGAGGTGCCTCCGGTCGGGTTCACCGATTTGGACCTGCCGCCTTCTGGTGACAGCTCCGCCACCGTTGCCGCACGGGTCGAAGCCGCACGCGCCGTGCAGGCTGAGCGGTTCGAGGGCATGGAGCCCCGCCAGAATGCGGATATGGAGGGCAAGCTGCTGGAAGAGATCGCCGCACCCGACGCCGAAGGCAAAGAGCTGTTGCTGAAAGCCGCCGAACGGTTCGGCCTGTCGGCGCGCGCCTATCATCGCATCCTGCGGGTCGCGCGCACCATTGCCGATCTTGAGGGCGCGCGGGATATCCGCCGCCCCCATGTGGCCGAGGCGCTGAGCTTTCGTATCAGCGCCCGGGCGGCGTCTTAAACCTTGGCTTCAATCGCCTGCCAGATTTTTTTAGCGATGTTGACACCGTCGAACCGTTCCAGCTCCTGAATGCCGGTGGGCGAGGTCACGTTGATCTCGGTCAGGTAATCTCCGATCACGTCGATGCCGACGAAAATCTGGCCTTTTTCCTTCAGCAAAGGACCAATGGCGGCGCAAATCTCCAAATCCCGGTCGGACAGGCCAATCTTTTCAGGGCGACCGCCCACATGCATGTTCGACCGCGTCTCGCCCTTGGCTGGCACGCGATTGATTGCGCCAACCGGCTCACCATCCACAAGGATCACACGTTTGTCGCCGTTGCTTACATCGGGCAGGAACTTCTGAACAATCAGCGGCTCGCGCGAGAAACCGGTGAACAACTCATGCAACGAAGTCAGGTTGCGGTCGTTGGCATCCAGCCGGAACACGCCCGCACCACCATTGCCATAAAGCGGCTTGAGGATGATATCGCCATGCTTTTCCTTGAAAGCTTTGATTGTCTGCAGATCGCGCGCAATCGTTGTCGGTGGCGTCAGATCGGGGAAATCCAGCACCAGCAGCTTTTCGGGGTAATTGCGCACCCAAAACGGATCATTGACCACCAGCGCCTTGCCCTTCAAACGGTCTAACAAATGCGTCGAGGTGATGTAGTGCATATCGAACGGTGGATCCTGCCGCAGCCAGACCACATCGAAATCGGCCAGATCAACCTCACGCTCAGGCCCCAGTTCAGCCGGGTTTCCTGCCACACGCTGCACCGTCATGTCATGGCCGCGTGCTTTTATGCGCCCTTCCTGATACGCCAACTGATCCGGTCCGTAGAAAAACAGCGAATGCCCACGTGCCTGCGCCTCTTCGGCCAGTCGGAATGAGCTGTCTGCATTGATATCCACGGCCCCGATTGGGTCCATCTGAAAGGCGATTTTCATGGCGTGTCCCTCAGTTTCACGCCAGATACATGGCCCAGCGAGCCCGAGGGTTCAATGGGGGTCAGGCTTGCCCAAAGGCGTTTTCAACGATTTTGACTGCGCCAGTTGCATCCACCAGCGCTGCGTCAAAGCGCACATTCGTCAGTTGTCCTGCGGGTTCATTTTCCAAAAACTGTGAAGCAGAGGCGCAGATCCGTTTCATCTGACGCTGGTTGATCCGTGCCGCAGCTCGGTCAAAACTGCTGCTTTTCTTAACTTCAATGAACACAAGGCAGTCACCATCCCGCGCGATCAGGTCAATCTCCCCTCCGGCCCCGCGCCAGCGGCGATGTGCGATGGAATAGCCGCGACGTTCATAGTCCGTAGCCACCTGCATTTCAGCGGATTGGCCTGCCTGATAAGAAACTGAACTTCGAACAGCGCGTGCGGACATGTCATCTCTTTCCCAGCTTCAGAGCCTTTTGATAGATCGGGCGACGGGGCAGTTTGAACATATCCGACACCAGATCTGCCGCATCCCGAACCGAATGGGTTTCCAAGGCTTCCTTCAAAGCCTGTTCTACGTCCAATTCGTTAACAGTTTCCGAATGCCCGCGATCCACAAGCAGGACAATTTCGCCTTTGACAGTCTGTCCGCTTAAATCAGCGGCCAACTCGGCCAGAGTTCCGCGTTTCACTTCCTCGAATTTCTTGGTCAGTTCCCGGCACATTGCCGCTTGTCTTGTGTCACCCAACATTGCGGCCAAGTCCGACAGGCAGGCCGCAACGCGCTTGGGTGATTCGTAGAAGATCAGTGTGCCCGGCACATCGCGCAGCGCCTCGATCCTTGACTTTCGCGCGTTCGATGAGTTGGGCAGGAATCCAGCGAAAAAGAAGGCATCCGTGGGCAGGCCAGCAAGCGTCAGCGCCATCAAAGCCGCCGAGGGACCTGGGGCGCAGGTGACGGTGTGCCCCGCTTCGGCCGCCTGGCGGCCAAGGTCATAGCCCGGATCGGCAATCAAAGGCATCCCGGCTTCGGACGCGTAGGCCACCGAGCTGCCATCCGCCAGAGCTTGCAGAATTTTCTGTCGCGCGCCAGCGCCGCTGTGATCGTGATAGGCCAGAATACGACGGCCTTCCAGCGGAACACCGTGTATCTCCATCAACCGGCGCAGGCTGCGGGTGTCTTCCGCCGCGATCACATCTGCCGAGGCCAACACGTCCAGTGCCCTGAGCGTAATGTCGCGCGCCGTGCCGATCGGAGTGGCAACAAAATACAGGCCCGAGCCCAATCTGACTTTTTGGTGATTCAAAGCTGGACCCTCACAGCGTGACGTTTATTATCGCGGCCTAACAGAATGGCGGAGCATCAAGCCGCTGGGACAGGGAGTTTTCTTTTAGATGTTTAGCGTTTGCAAGCCCGTTCGCAAACTGGCGAAATCCGCCATCGCATTGGCAACCGCGGCGCTTTTGACCGCCTGCGTCCCCGGCGGAACCGGTGGTGGCCCCTCGATCAACACGTCCAAACCCGTTCCCGTGGCCCTGCTGGTTCCAGCAGGTTCAGCGAATTCGGGTGACGCAGCGCTGGCCCGTAGCCTGGAAAACGCGGCCCGCCTGGCCATGGCGGACTTGCAGAATGTGCAAATTGATCTGAGGGTCTATGACACGCAAGGCAACTCGGGCACAGCCTCGGCTGCGGCGCAACGTGCGGTTGCCGAGGGGGCCAAAATCATCCTGGGGCCGGTTTATGCGCAGGCCGCAAACTCGGCCGGTCTGGCGGTTTTGAACAACAACGTCAATGTCCTCTCCTTCTCAAACAACACAAGCATTGCAGGTGGCAATGTTTTTGTTCTGGGTCCGACTTTTGACAACACGGCCAACAGGCTGGTCAATTTCGCTGGATCGCAAGGCAAGAACGGAATGGTCATCGTACATTCCAACGATGCCGCGGGCCAGTTGGGCCAATCCGCAATTGCCCGCGCGCTGAGCACCAGCCGGGTGAATAATGCGGGCACGGTCGGCTATGACCGGTCACAACAGGGCGTGATCAACTCGGTGCCGACGATCAAAGCAACCGTCGATGCCGCAGGCGCGGATTCGATCATCCTGACAGCGACTACGGCGGGGGCTCTGCCGCTGCTGTCGCAGCTTTTGCCCGAAGCAGGCGTGTCACCGACCACAACGCAATATATTGGCCTGACCCGCTGGGACATCCCGGCACAAACACTAGAGCTGCCGGGTGTGCAGGGGGGCTGGTTCGCATTGCCCGACCCTGCCAAGGCGCAAGCCTACCGCCAGCGTTATAACAACACCTATGGCGAAGCGCCTCATCCGATCAGCGGGTTGGCCTATGACGGTATTGCCGCGATCGGCGCTCTGGTCAGTCAGGGGAAAGCAGACGCGCTGACGGCTTCTGCCCTGACCCAGAATGCCGGTTTCCAAGGTGTCGGCGGCATCTTCCGCCTGCGCCCCGATGGCACCAATGAACGCGGTCTGGCAGTCGCCACGATCCAGAATAAACAGGTAGTAGTGATTGACCCTGCCCCACAAAGCTTCTCTGGCGCCGGTTTCTGATCGACCGGCCCTGACGCTGACCCCCAAGGGTGAGCTGATTTGCTCGGCCGAAGATATTTTCGACAGTGCCGCCGTCATGGCCGATCTTTCGGAGGCCTTTGAAAACACCGCAGACAACAGCGCACGGCGATCCGAGACTGTGCGCGTCCTGCGTGCTGCGCAAAAGGCTGGGCGTCAGGCCATTGCCGACGCCTTTGCCCAGCGTCCGTTCGACGCGCGCCCTTTAACCCATTCCTACACCTATCTGACCGATGGGCTGGTCTGTACGGCGATGCAGGTGGCCAGCCAAGATCTGCACCCTCTGGCGACGCCAACGCAGGGCGAAAGGATCGCGGTTCTGGCAGTGGGCGGCTATGGCCGGGGTGAAATGGCCCCGTCATCGGATGTCGATCTGCTGTTTCTGACCCCCTACAAGATCACCGCCTGGGCCGAGAGTGTTATCGAATCCATGCTGTATATCCTGTGGGATCTGCGGCTGAAGGTCGGGCATTCCTCGCGCACGATCAAGGATTGCCTGCGGCTGGGGGCCGAGGATTTCACCATCCGAACGGCGATGCTGGAACAGCGCTATCTGGCTGGTGAAACAACATTGTCAGATGAACTGAACACCCGCTTGCGGGATGAGCTGTTCAAAGGCAGCGAACGGGCCTTTATCGAAGCCAAACTGCAAGAGCGTGACGAACGCCACCAGAAGCAAGGCCAGCGCTATATGGTCGAGCCCAATGTCAAAGAGGGCAAAGGCGGGCTGCGTGATCTGCAATCGCTCTATTGGATCGCCAAGTACATTTATGGCGTGCAGGACGTGGCCGAACTGGTGCCACTTGGCCTGTTCACACCTGATGAGTTCAACACATTCGTTCAGGCCGAAGATTTCCTGTGGGCCGTGCGCTCGCACCTGCATCTGGTCACTGGGCGCGCAACCGAACAACTGACCTTTGACATGCAGGTCGAGGTGGCCGAGCGCATGGGATACGAGGATCGCGCGGGACGACGCGCGGTCGAGGTGTTCATGCAGCGCTATTTCCGCGAAGCGACGAAGGTGGGTGAGCTGACCCGCATCTTCCTGACTAAGTTGGAAGCCACCCATATGAAGGGTGCGCCTCTGCTTGAGCGGATATTCCGTCGCCGTCCAAAGGCCAAACCGGGTTACAAGGTGGTGCATGGACGTCTGGATGTGGCCGACGCCGAGAAGTTTCTGGCCGATAAGCTGAACCTGCTGCGCCTGTTCGAAGAAGGGTTGCGCACGGGGATGCTGATTCACCCGGATGCTATGCGCTTGGTAACAGCCAATCTGAACCTGATCGACGACGACATGCGCGAGGACAAGGAAGCCCAGCGCATCTTCCTTGATCTGATGCTGAAACATGGCAATCCAGAACGCGCCCTGCGCCGGATGAACGAGTTGGGGGTCCTGTCGGCCTTTATCCCGGAATTCGAGCACATCGTCGCGATGATGCAGTTCAACATGTATCACAGCTACACGGTGGACGAGCACACCATCCAGTGCATCGTGAACCTCGCCCAGATCGAACGGGGCGAGTTGATCGAGTCACTACCGCTGGCCTCTTCGATTCTGAAAAAGGGGGTGAACCGCAAGGTTCTGTATGTCGCCCTGCTGATCCACGATATTGCCAAGGGGCGGCCTGAAGATCACTCGATCCTCGGCGCACAGTTGGCCCGCAAAATTGCACCTCGGCTTGGGTTGAACAAGGCTGACGCGGAAACGGTCGAATGGCTGGTGCGCTATCATTTGCTGATGTCCGACATGGCGCAGAAGCGCGATATTTCCGACCCGCGCACAGTGCGCGACTTTGCTAAGGCGGTGAAAACGGTCAAGCGGCTGGACCTGCTGACTGTCCTGACGGTCTGTGACATTCGCGGCGTCGGTCCGGATACCTGGAACAACTGGAAGGCCACCCTGTTGCGCGCACTGCACGCGGAAACCAAACGCGCGCTTGAGACCGGGATGGAAGACCTCAACCGTGCCAATCGCGGGGCTGAGGCGAAAAAGACCCTACGCGCCGAATTGGCCGATTGGTCCAAGGCCGACCTCAAGACCGAGACCGGGCGGCATTACGACCCGTATTGGCAGGGGCTCAACCTCTCGACCCATGTGGAATTCGCCGAGATGCTGCAGGCACTTGACCGCAGTGGCGACGCGGGCGCGATGGAGATTCGCCTGCAACCGGACGAGGACCGCGACGCCACCCGCGCCTGTTTCGCCATGGGCGACCATCCGGGCATCTTTGCACGGATTGCGGGGGCCTTGGCGCTGGTTGGGGCAAACGTGGTCGATGCGCGTAGCTATACGACCAAGGATGGTTATGTCACGGATGCGTTCTGGATACAGGACGCAGATGGCCGCCCATTCGAAGCCAGCCGCCTGCCACGCCTGACGCAGATGATACACAAAACGCTAAAGGGCGAAGTTGTGGCGCGCGACGCGCTGAAATCGCGCGACAAGATCAAGAAACGCGAACGCGCCTTTAACGTGCCGACACATATCATCTTCGACAATGACGGGTCTGAAATCTATACGATTATCGAGGTCGATACCCGCGACCGCCCCGGTCTGCTCTATGATCTGGCTCGCACGCTGGCCGCAGCGAATGTCTATGTCGCCAACGCGGTGATCGCGACCTATGGCGAGCAGGTGGTGGACACGTTCTATGTCAAGGATATGTTCGGGCTGAAATACCACTCCGAAAGCAAGCAGCGTGGGCTTGAGGCCAAGCTGCGCAAAGCCATCACCGAGGGCGCCGAGCGCGCGGAATCATGAAGCAGATCCGGCTGTTCTCGGGCCTGTTCACGGTCGGGTTCTGGACCCTGGCCAGTCGGATATTGGGGTTCCTGCGGGAAATCCTGCTGACGGCTTTTATCGGGCCGGGCCCGGTGATGGACGCCTTTGTGGCCGCCTTCCGCCTGCCCAACATGTTCCGCCGCTTCTTTGCCGAAGGTGCGTTCAACGCGGCCTTCGTCCCGATGTTTTCCAAACGGCTGGAAGGGGACGAGAACGCCGTAGGTTTCGCACAGGACGCCTTCAACCTGCTGGCTGTGGCCGTTTTGGCGCTGGTTGGGCTGGCGATGGTGTTCATGCCCGCACTGGTCTGGATCACCGCCGAAGGGTTTTACGGCGACGACCGGTTCGATCTGGCCGTGGATTATGGTTACGTGGTTTTCCCTTACATCTTGTTCATGTCACTGGCAGCACTGTTTTCGGGCGTTCTGAACGCCACGGGCCGCTTTGCGGCCGCTGCCGCAGCGCCCGTTCTGCTGAACATTTTCGCCTGCACCGCCATGATCGCCGGAGCACTGTCGGGTGGCGAAGTCATCCGCTGGCTGATCGCCATCATCCCCTTGGCCGGTGTGGCGCAGCTTGCACTGGTCTGGGTCGCGACCGAGCGCGCGGGTATCCGTATCCGCCCCGGCCTGCCGAAACTCAGCCCCGAGATGAAGCGTATGGTCCGTATAGCCGTTCCCGCCGCGCTGGCGATGGGGGTGACACAGGTCAATCTGGTGGTGGGGCAGCTTGTGGCCTCAAAAACCGAAAACGCGGTCAGTTGGTTGTTTGCCGCGGACCGGCTGTATCAACTGCCTTTGGGTGTGGTGGGCATCGCCGTGGGAATCGTGTTGCTGCCTGACCTGTCTCGCCGCCTGCGTGCGGGTGACAAAAACGGCGCCCGCAACGCCTTTTCCCGCGCCGGAGAGTTCACGCTGCTGCTGACCCTTCCATCAACCGTGGCCTTTGTGATCATGCCGATCCCTCTGGTCTCGGTCCTGTTCGAGCGTGGCCAATTTACCGCCGAGGATACCGCCGCCACCGCGCTGGCCGTGGCGATCTATGGTATCGGCCTGCCTGCTTTCATGCTGCAAAAGCTGCTGCAACCGCTGTTCTTCGCGCGCGAGGACACAAAATCTCCGTTCCGCTATGCGGTGGTGGCGATGGTGGTGAACGCGGGGCTGGCCTTTGGGCTTTATCCGCTGGTGGGCTGGATTGCGCCTGCGATTGCGGCCTCGGTCGCCGGGTGGGCCATGGTCGGACTGCTGGCGCTGGGCGCTCGTCGCATGGGCGAGGAGGCGCGCTTTGATGACCGGTTCAAACGCCGGGCATGGCGGATCGTGGCCGCATCGCTTGGGATGGGCGTTGGCCTTTTTGCCGCGCTTTCCCTGTTCGGGTGGGCATTTCACCTGCCAGGCTGGCGTTATGTGGCACTGTTGGCCCTCATCATCGGTGCGGCAGCGTTGTATTTTGTGCTGGGCCACCTTCTGCGCGCCTTTGAAATCACCGAGTTCAAAAAGGCACTGCGGCGGTCCTGATCAATCGCGGCGGATACCCCCAGTGATCCTTGTCCAACCGCCGGGACCAACCACAAATGACAGAGCAAAGCCTGTAGCGAACCCGCCCAGGTCCGCCACCCAATCCAGCGTTCCGCCAAAAAGCAGGCCAAACACAAGTTGGATGCCCATCAGAACCGCGATCAGACTGAACGCGCGCGACTGGTTCTCACCGACGAGCGACAGCTTGCGCCACAAGATCCACGTGAACGCGCCGATCAGGCCGTAGACCGGAGGGAACCCTCCCACCAAGGGATAGCGCGGGTCCAAGAGCAGTGCATAGACCAGCGCACCGCCAATGCCCGAGACAACAAAGATCACAAGCATCGCAACACTGCCAAAAACCTCGGCCACCATCTTGCCCATGGCCAGAACAAAAACACAGACTAAGACCGCCTGCGTGAAATTGGCCGAGACAAACGGGTAAGTCACAAAGCGGATCAGGTGTTCAAACGGCCAGCGCCCGTTTTTCATCATCCAATCGAAAATGTCCGGCGAAAACGCGTAGTGCTGCAAGGCATCCAGCCGCCAACCAATCGCTCCTGGCCCGCCGACCAGACCACGCGCGCCCAGCATGAAGATCACCTCGATCCCGAAAATGAACAAGACCAGCGCCACCACCACGGGCGGCAAAGGGTTCACGGCGGGTGTATAATGCTCACTGCTCATTGGGCTGGCCTTTCGCGGCTGTTGACGTCCCTTTGCCTCATGGGTAAGCGACGGGGGCTGATTTTTCCAGACGGGAGTTCCCTTCGATGACCGACACCCAGTTCACACCGCGCGTGTTTTCCGGCATCCAGCCGTCGGGGAACCTGCACCTTGGCAACTACCTGGGTGCGCTCAAGCGGTTCGTGGATATGCAGGGCGACGATTTTGAGACCATCTATTGCATGGTCGATCTGCACGCGATCACCGTCTGGCAGGACCCCGCCCGCCTGCGCGAAAAGACCCGCGAGGTCTGCGCCGGTTTCATCGCCGCTGGTCTGGACCCGGAAAAATCCATCCTGTTCAATCAAAGCCAAGTGCCCGAGCACACGCAACTGGCCTGGATTTTCAACTGTATCGCCCGGATGGGCTGGATGCAGCGGATGACGCAGTTCAAGGATAAGGCCGGCAAGAATGCTCAGAATGCCTCACTGGGTCTGTTTGCTTATCCGGCGCTGATGGCCGCGGACATCCTGACCTACCACGCGACGCATGTGCCGGTGGGTGAGGATCAGAAACAGCATCTGGAACTGACCCGCGACATCGCCATCAAGTTCAACCATGACTATGGCGTCGAGTTCTTCCCGGTGACCGAACCCGTCATCGGCGGCCCCGCCCCGCGCGTGATGAACCTGCGGGACGGGTCGCGCAAGATGTCGTCCTCGGACCCGTCGGATATGACGCGGATCAACATGAGCGATGACGCCGACACGATTGCCAAGAAAATCCGCAAGGCCAAGACCGACCCCGATGCTCTGCCTTCGGATGTGGATGGCCTGTCCGAACGCCCTGAGGCGCGTAATCTGGTCAATATCTACGCGGCGCTCAGCGATCAGACCGCCGAGCAGGTTCTGACCGAGGTTGGCGGCAAGCAGTTTGGCGAGTTCAAACCGATGCTGGCCGAACTGGCCGTGTCGAAACTGGCTCCGATTTCGGGCGAGATGGCCCGCCTGATGGGCGAAGAGGACGAGATTGACCGGATTCTGGCTAATGGGGCAGAAAAGGCGCGCGCTGTTGCCGCCCCGATCCTGCAACAAACTTACGAAATCGTGGGCATGGTTGGCGCAAAACAGGGCTGATTGCTCTGGACGTTACCGCGGCGTCTTCCTAGGTTTGCCGCAAAGCTTGGGAGGGCGTGATGGCAGTCGGCAAGAATATTCGCACGTATTTCGAAGGTCAATGGCATGACGGGGATGCGCCCATCATGCGGGCAGCCGATCACGGCGCTTGGCTGGGGTCGTCCGTCTTCGATGGAGCCCGCTATTTCGACGGTCTAGTCCCCGATCTTGAGGCGCACTGTGCCCGCGTGAATCGCTCGGCCGAGGCTTTGATGCTGACGCCGTTTGTGACCACCGAGCAGATGGTCGAGATCATCCGCGAAGGGCTGGAAAGTTATGCGCCGGACGCGGCGGTGTATATTCGCCCGATGTATTGGGGCATCGACGGCGACCGCACGGCAATCGTACCGCTGGAGAACAGTACGGGCTTCGCGATTTGCCTCGAAGAAATCCCAATGGCGCCCGAATCTGCGTCGGTGACACTGGGCTACACGCGCTTCCGTCGCCCGGTTCTGGAATCGGCGGTTGTAAACGCCAAGGCGGGCTGCCTTTACCCCAACAATGCGCGAATGTTGCAAGAGGTTCGGTCCAACGGTTTCTCAAACGCCCTGGTCGCGGATGCGCTGGGACATGTGGCCGAAACCGCGACTGCGAACATTTTTATGGTCCGGGATGGCGAGGTGTTCACTCCCACCCCCAATGGTACGTTTCTGGCCGGAATCACCCGCGCACGCCACATCGAAAACCTGCGTGTAGACGGTGTGACCGTGCACGAAGCGATCCTGAGTTTCGAGGATTTCCACAAAGCTGATGAGGTCTTCATGACCGGCAACATGAGCAAGATCACCCCGGTCACGGCGTTGCAGGATACGCAATATCAGGTCGGCCCCGTCGCCCGTCGCGCGCGCGAGTTGTATTGGGACTGGGCTGCCAGCACGCGATAGGCTTCGGTTGCCAGCGCGCATTTGGTCGGGCATGATCGCCCGAAATGAATGAGGACACCCATGCGTAAGTTCCTGGTGGTATTGGATGACAGCCGCGAATGCCTGAACGCAATGCGTTTTGCAGCTATGCGCGCGGCGCATACCGGCGGTGGCGTGACGATCCTGTCGGTCATTCCCCCCGATGAGTTCAACCACTGGATCGGCGTGGCAGAAGTGATGCGCGAAGAAGCCCGTGAACGTATCCACGCCCATTATGAGGTTTTCGCAAAGTGGATGCGTGACAAGCAGGGCGTCGACCCCGAATTGGCCATTCGCGAAGGCGACCCCGTGCCGCAGATCATCGAACACGTGCAATCCGACCCCGAGATTGGCGTACTCGTTCTGGGTGCAGGTGTCGAAAAGAAAGGGCCCGGCCCGCTGGTCACGCAACTGACCAAGAACTCGGGCAGCCTGCCAATTCCGATCACTATCGTTCCGGGTGACCTGAGCAAGGAAAAGCTGGAAGCGATTACCTAAGGGTCAACCATGACGCTCAGCATTCAGTTCTGGTTCGAGTTCGCCTCAACCTATTCCTACCTCAGCGCGATGCGGATCGAAGACGCCGCAGGTCGCCATGGCGTTAAGGTCGATTGGCAACCCTTTCTGCTGGGGCCGATCTTTGCTGCGCAAGGTTGGAACGACTCGCCTTTCAACCTCTATCCCGCCAAAGGTGACTACATGTGGCGTGATATGGAACGGCTGACAACGCAACGCGGGCTGCCGTTCCAGCGTCCCGGCATGTTTCCTCAGAACGGTTTGAAAGCAGCGCGGTTGACACTGGCGATCAAGGATGCGGCCCCAAAGGCCAAGTTTGTGCGGGCGGTCTATTCCGCAGAGTTTGCGGACGGTCAGAATATCGCCGACGATGACGTACTTGCCGGTTGCTTGAGCGCGGTTGGGTTGTCTGCGGGTTTCATAGACCAAGCACAGGACCCGGCGATCAAGGCGGCCCTGATCGAACAGTCCAAAACCGCGCAGGCCAAGGGGCTATTTGGCGCGCCCAGCTTTCTGGTTGGGGATGAGTTGTTCTGGGGCGATGACCGTCTGGACGATGCGATAAAGTTGGCTGCTGAAATTTAGAACCGTTCCAAATCTTGACTTCCCGCGCATGGACCCGCATATCAGGAACAACTGAAACGGAGCCGCGCCATGTTCATCCAGACCGAATCCACGCCGAACCCCGCCACCCTGAAATTCCTGCCCGGCCAGACCGTGCTGGAGGCAGGAACTGCAGACTTTCCATCGGCAGACGCGGCAGAGAAATCACCTCTGGCCAACCGGATTTTCACCGTCAGCGGTGTAACTGGCGTGTTCTTTGGCAATGATTTCGTAACCGTCACCAAATCGGAAGACGTGCAGTGGGACCATATCAAACCCGCTATCCTTGGCGCGGTGATGGAGCACTACCAATCCGGCCAGCCGGTCATGGCGGCAGATGCCACGACAGAGTCGGGCCACGCAGAACATACCGGCGAAGACGCCGAGGTGGTCAACCAGATCAAGGACCTGCTGGACAGTCGTGTGCGCCCTGCGGTCGCTCAGGATGGTGGTGACATCACCTTCCACGGATTTGACCGCGGCGTTGTCTATCTGCACATGCAGGGGGCTTGCGCGAACTGCCCGTCCTCGACCCTGACACTGAAAATGGGGATCGAGAACCTGCTGCGTCACTACATCCCCGAAGTGACCGAGGTACGCCCTGTTGCCGTCTGATCCGATCATTCTGGCGTTTGACACATCGGCCGCGCATTGCGCGGCCGCTTTGTTAGACGGGGACCAGATCGTCGCAACCCGCGTTGAACAGATGACACGTGGCCAGGCCGAACGTCTGATGCCCCTGCTTGAGGAATTGCTAGCTGAGGCAGACTGCACATGGCAGGATCTGTCGGCCATCGGCGTCGGCATCGGCCCGGGCAATTTCACTGGCATCCGCATATCGGTGTCCGCCGCACGTGGCCTTGTATTGGGTTTGGGCATCCCTGCGGTCGGAGTCTCGGGGTTCGATGCGCTTGCCGATGGCGCAGAAGACGCCTTTCCCGCCATCCGCGCGCCCCGCGATCAAGTCTATGTTGCGCCTGCTGGTCACTCGCCCGCTCTGATCCCGCTTGATCAGGCAGAATCACTCGGCCCGTTGATCTTCAATGACGACGCTGAATTGCAGGTCCGCGGCATCGCGCATGTGACCCGACAGAGATGGCAGAGCAATGACGGCCCTCCGGCCCCGCTTTATGCGCGGGCTGCGGACGCCGCTCCGTCCAAGGACCTGCCTCCGGTCCTGCTGGACGAATGACCCCCCGCGCGTTGGCCGGCACCCACGCGGCGGCCTTCACGCAGTCGCGACCGTGGACCGAGGCCGAATTCAACGACCTTCTACAGAATCACTTTACCCATGTGGTTGGAAACGAACACTCTTTCGCACTGATTCAGGTCATCGCAGACGAGGCCGAACTGCTGACAATAGCGACCTGCCCCCAGATGCAGCGTCAGGGGTTGGCGCGGGCGCGGATGGAAGAATGGCACGCTTTGGCTAAAACTTTGGGCGCGAGGCGAGCTTTTCTGGAAGTGGCGCAAGACAATGCTGCGGCAATTTCCCTGTATGAAACCTGCGGCTATCGCCCCTGCGGATTGCGACGGGGCTACTATGTGCGCGAAAACAATCAGAAAATTGACGCCGTTGTGATGGAATGTGACTTGACCTGAACGACGTATCAAATTTTTTTCGACCAGTTGGTCAAAAATCAGTTGACCCCGGCTGTTGCAAACGGCCTTAATTCCCGCCATCACAACAGATATGCTCGCTCTTAGTGGGTGAACGGGGCTATCTTGGCCCCGACCGACAATAACAACGGGAGTAACAAATGACCCTGATGAAATCCTTGATGGGCGCCGCCGCGGCCGTCGCACTGACCGCAGGTGCGGCCCTCGCTGAACCGGCCCTGATCTTCGACCTGGGTGGTAAGTTTGACAAATCGTTCAACGAGGCCGCCCATAATGGCGCGCAGCGTTGGGCCGATGAAACCGGTGGCAGCTATCGCGAGATCGAACTGCAATCCGAAGCCCAGCGCGAACAAGCTCTGCGCCGCTTTGCCGAGGCCGGTCTGAACCCGATCATCACCATGGGCTTTGCCATGGCCGATCCGCTGTCGGCTGTTGCGGGCGACTATCCCGACACCAAATTCGTCGCAGTTGACGTGAACTGGCTGGACGCGCCCAACGTGCGTCAGATCGGCTTTGCCGAGCATGAGGGCTCGTATTTGGTTGGCATGATGGCAGCGATGGCGTCTGAATCTGGCACCGTTGGTTTCATTGGTGGCATGGACATCCCGCTGATCCGTCACTTTGGCTGTGGCTATGCCCAGGGTGCCAAAGCTGTGAACCCTGACATCGAAGTTGTTGCCAACATGACCGGCACCACTCCTGCCGCATGGAACGACCCGGTGAAGGGATCGGAGCTGACCAAGGCGCAGATCAGCCAGGGTGCTGACGTGATCTATGCAGCCGCAGGCGGCACCGGCGTGGGTGTTCTGCAAACCGCTGCCGACGAAGGCATTCTGTCGATCGGCGTGGACAGCAACCAGAACCACCTGCATCCGGGTAAGGTACTGACTTCGATGCTGAAACGCGTGGACGTCGCCGTTTATGACGCGATGAAAGCGGGTGAGAACCTTGAAACCGGCGTCTTCGCCATGGGTCTGGCCGAAGAAGGCGTAGGCGTTGCCATGGACGACAACAACGCGTCGCTGGTCTCGGACGAGATGAAAGGCGCGGTCGACAAGGCGCGTCAGGACATCATTGACGGCAATGTCACGGTGACCAGCTATTACGAGAACGACAGCTGCCCCGCACTGCAGTTCTGATATCGCGCGGGCGGGGGTTTTAGCCTCCGCCCGGCCTCCTACCCTGCCGCGCGCCATGCGGCCTTTTCGGCAATCTGAGGACAAGACATGAGCGTCCCCGCCATTGAGCTTAAGGGCATTTCCAAAGCCTTTGGGCCGGTTCAGGCCAACAAAGACATCTCGATCAGCGTCACTCCCGGTACGATCCATGGGATCATCGGTGAAAACGGCGCGGGCAAGTCCACGCTGATGAGCATCCTCTACGGCTTTTACAAGGCCGATAAGGGCGAGATCTGGATTAACGGTACCAAGACCGACATCCCGGACAGCCAAGCCGCGATTGCAGCGGGCATCGGGATGGTGTTCCAGCATTTCAAGCTAGTGGAAAACTTCACCGTTCTGGAAAACATCGTTCTGGGCGCCGAGGACGGAGGGCTGCTGGCCCCCTCGCTGTCCAAAGCGCGTAAAGAACTGAAAGCGCTGGAAGAAGAATACGAGCTGTTTGTCGACCCCGACAAGCGTATCGACGAGATCGGCGTGGGCATGCAGCAGCGTGTCGAAATTCTCAAAGCACTGTATCGCAAGGCCGAAATTCTGATTCTGGACGAACCCACCGGGGTTCTGACCCCGGCCGAGGCCGATCAGCTGTTCCGCATCCTCGACCGGCTGCGGTCCGAGGGCAAGACGATCATCGTGATCACCCACAAGCTGCGCGAGATCATGGAAAACACCGACACCGTCTCGGTCATGCGGCGTGGTGAGATGACGGCCACAGTCAAAACCGCCGATACCAACCCGCAGGAACTAGCCGAGCTTATGGTTGGGCGCAAAGTGCTGTTGCAGGTTGATAAACTGCCCGCAAAACCCGGCCAGCCCGTGCTTGAGATTGAAAATCTGAGTGTCACCGATGGTGCGGGTGTCGAGCGGGTCAAAGGCATCGACCTGACCGTCCGCGCGGGTGAAATCGTGGGGATAGCTGGGGTTGCCGGAAATGGTCAGTCTGAACTGCTTGAGGTTCTGGGCGGGATGCGTCCGGGTCAAGGCACGATCCGCCTGAACGGCGCGCCCTTGGTGCTAAGCGGGGCGGGCTCGGATGGTCAAACCCGCCGTGCGCAAGGCATTGCGCATGTACCCGAGGACCGCCAGCGCGAAGGTCTGATCATGGACTTTCACGCGTGGGAGAACGTGGCCTTCGGCTATCACCGCGACCCGGCCTACAAGCGGGGGCTGTTCATGGACAACTCCGCCCTGCGCGCTGATACAGAGGCCAAGATGGAAAAGTTCGACGTCCGCCCGCCCGATGGCTGGCTTGCGGCCAAGAACTTCTCGGGCGGGAACCAGCAAAAGATCGTCGTCGCGCGCGAGATCGAGCGGAACCCCGATCTGTTGCTCGTCGGTCAACCCACCCGCGGCGTGGATATTGGCGCGATCGAGTTCATTCACAAACAGATCGTCGCTCTGCGCGATCAGGGCAAGGCGATCTTGCTGGTCTCGGTCGAGCTGGAAGAGATCTTCTCGCTGTCCGACCGGATTGCGGTGATGTTTGACGGACATATCATGGGCGAACGCCTGCCCCATGAGACGGATGAAAAAGAGCTGGGCCTGCTGATGGCCGGTGTTGCGGGAAAGGCCGCGTGAAGCATGGATAAAATGCCCAAATGGGCCGATGTCGTTCTGATCCCGCTGATCAGTCTGGTACTGGCCGCAATCCTCTCGGCGCTGGTGATCCTCGCCATAGGTGAAAACCCTATCGAGGCCGTGAACCTGATGGTCACCGGCGCGCTGGGGTCGACCTATGGCTGGGGCTATACGCTGTATTACGCGACCAACTTCATGTTCACCGGTTTGGCCGTAGCCGTGGCATTTCACGCGCGTCTGTTCAACATCGGCGGTGAAGGTCAGGCCATGCTGGGCGGTCTGGGCGTCGCCATGGTGTGCCTCTATATTGACTGGCCACACTGGAGTATTGCCCTGCTGGCCGCCTGTGTCGGATCGGCCCTGTTCGGTGCCATGTGGGCGGCAATTCCCGCCTACCTGCAAGCCAAGCGCGGCAGCCACATCGTAATCACCACGATCATGTTCAACTTCATCGCGGCAGCTTTCCTGAACTATATGCTGGTCAACGTGATGCGCCCGCAGGGCTCGCAAGACCCGGCAACCGCGCGTTTCCCCGAAACGGTGCATTTGCCAACCTTCCAATCCATGTTCTCGACCGCCGAGAATGCTCTGTTCCGCGGCGCGCCCGCGAATATCTCGTTCTTTGTGGCCTTGCTGGCCTGTGTCGCGGTCTGGGCGCTGATCTGGCGCACGCGGCTGGGCTATGAAATCCGCGCCTACGGCCATTCGGAAACCGGGGCCGTCTATGCCGGGATTTCCCCGGTGCGCATAACCATTATCGCCATGCTGATCTCGGGCGGATTGGCCGGAATGATGGCCATCAACAACGTCATGGGCGAGGCGGAACGTCTGGTCCTGAACTCGACCGAGGGCGCAGGGTTCATCGGAATCGCCGTGGCGCTGATGGGGCGGTCGCACCCGTTCGGGGTGTTCCTTGCCGCGATCTTGTTCGGGTTCCTTTATCAGGGTGGCGCAGAACTTGCGCTGTGGACCTCGATCCCGCGTGAGCTGATCGTGGTGATTCAGGCGCTTGTTATCCTGTTCACCGGAGCATTGGACAACATGGTACGGATGCCGCTTGAAAAGCTGTTCCTGAGCCTGCGGAAAGGAGCGCAGTGATGGAGGCCTTCGTAACTCTTATCCAAGTCCTCGATTCGACAATTCGACTGGCAACGCCGCTGCTGCTGGCCTGTCTGGCGGGGCTCTATTCGGAACGCGCGGGCATCTTTGACATCGGGCTTGAGGGCAAGATGCTCATGTCCGCCTTCTTCTCGGCCGCCGTGGCCGCTGTGACCGGCTCGGTCTGGCTGGGCCTTCTGGCTGGGATCGGGGCTTCACTGATCCTGTCGGCCCTGCATGGCGTTGCTTCGATCACGTTCCGGGGCAATCAGCTGATCTCGGGCGTGGCGATCAACTTCCTAGCCTCGGGGATGACAGTTCTGGTTGCACAAAGTTGGTTCCAGCAGGGCGGGCGAACCCCGTCCCTTTTCGGCGGGGGCCGGTTCGAGCCGATCAACTTCCCCTTTGCCGACGCGTTGAGCAGTGTGCCTATCATTGGGCCAATATATTCCGAGTTACTTTCAGGGCACTCGATCCTCGTCTACGTCGCTTTCCTGATGGTGCCGCTGACGTGGTGGATTCTGTACCGCACCCGTTTTGGCCTGCGTTTGCGGGCCGTGGGCGAAAACCCGGCCGCCGTTGATACGGCCGGGGTCTCGGTCGTGGGACTGCGCTTTGCTGCCGTGGCAATTTGCGGTGTTCTGTGCGGGATCGCGGGCGCCTATCTGGCGACCGCCCTGCAAGCCGGCTTCGTCAAAGAAATGACCGCCGGTCGCGGGTTCATCGCACTAGCCGCGCTGATCTTTGCCAAGTGGCGGCCCTGGCACGCGATGGGTGCCTGTCTGCTATTCGGCCTGCTTCAGGCAATTGCGCTGCGGTTCCAGAATATCGACCTTGGCGGTGTCATCATCCCTGTACAGGTCATGGACGCGCTGCCTTATATCCTGACCGTGGTCATTCTGGCCGGGTTCGTCGGCAAGGCTGTACCGCCCCGCGCGGGTGGCGAACCCTACGTGAAAGAGCGCTGATAGGTCCAGTTTCAGGATTCCTTTCAGTCCTTTTTGCTGCAGAGCGGCATGTAGAGTTGATTTTACATGCCGCACCCGCTCTAAAGAGGTATGCGAGTGTTTCCTGTGATAGCTGTCCTTGGAAAAAAGCCCACTGTGGCCGGGTTTCTGCGGATTGCCTTAGCGGGTCACAACCGGCTTCCGTCATTTTCTGTTGAAACGAGCTTTGCGGCGTTGAACGGCGCATCTGGCCTCAAGTACTAGTTTATCATGCAGATTTACCTTCCCATTGCCGAAGTTTCCGTCAACGCCTTTCTGCTGCTGGGACTCGGGGGCATGGTCGGGATTCTATCCGGCATGTTCGGTGTCGGTGGCGGGTTTCTGATGACGCCGCTGCTGTTCTTCATAGGCATCCCCCCAGCTGTCGCAGTGGCGACCGAAGCAAACCAGATCGTCGCCTCGTCCTTTTCCGGGGTGTTGGCTCATTTCAGGCGAAAGACCGTCGACCTCAAAATGGGGACTGTTTTGCTGACGGGGGGCTTAATGGGCGCGGCCCTTGGGGTGGTGGTATTCAACTACCTCAAAAGCCTCGGGCAGGTCGATCTGCTGGTCACACTGTGCTACGTCGTATTTCTGGGCGTAGTCGGCAGCCTGATGTTTATCGAAAGCCTGAATGCGCTGCGCAAGTCTAAAAAAGGCGGGGCCGCGCCCGCAGCGCGCCGTCAGCGCGGCTGGGTCCACGCGATGCCGTTCAAGATGCGCTTTCGCACGTCCGGCCTTTATATCTCGGTTATTCCGCCGGTTCTGGTCGGCCTGTGCGTGGGCGTTTTGTCCGCCATCATGGGCGTGGGCGGCGGGTTCATCATGGTGCCCGCGATGATCTATCTGCTGGGAATGCCGACAAAGGTGGTTGTTGGGACCTCGCTGTTTCAAATCATCTTCGTCACGGCCTTCACCACGATGTTGCACGCAACCACGAACTACACGGTCGATATCGTGCTGGCTGTCCTACTGCTAGTGGGCGGTGTTGTCGGGGCGCAGATCGGGACCGTGATTGGCGCGCGTATGCCGGCTGAGCAGCTTCGGGTTCTGCTGGCCGCGCTGGTTTTGGTGGTGTGCGGTAAACTGGCGCTGGACCTGCTACTGGAACCGTCCGAGCTGTATTCGCTTGGCGCGGAAGGGGGGCATTGATCATGCTGAAACGGCTGATCCTGTTACTTGCCCTCTGCACCACTCCAGCTTTGGCCGAAGAAGAATCCGTAGTGCTTGGCCTCAGCCAGGACCGCGTTGCAATCACTGCAACCTTCGACGGGTCCGAGATACTGATTTTTGGTGCCGTCAAACGCGAAACACCGATCCCGGACGGCCCTCCGCTTGAGGTGATCGTCGCCGTGGCCGGGCCGTCCAGCCCCGTAACTGTCCGGCGGAAAGAGCGTAAGCTGGGCATCTGGGTCAACACCGACAGCGTTCTGGTCGACCTCGCCCCCAGCTTTTACGCCGTGGCCACAAGCGGGCCACTGAAGGAAATCCTATCGGATACCGAGGATCTGAGATACCGCGTCTCGATCGAACGAGCCATCCGCTCGGTCGGAGCCGCTATGCACATCAAGGGCGCGCAGGATTTTGCGGATGCCGTAGTGCGTATTCGCGAGGATGAAGGCCTCTATTCGATCCGCGAAAACACCGTGGCGGTGGATGAGCAAACCTTGTTCAGAACCTCGATCGCCATGCCCGCTGACCTGACTGAGGGCGACTATGCCGCGCGAATCTTCCTGACCCGAGGTCGCGAAGTGATCTCTGAGTTCGAAACAACGATTGACGTGCGCAAGGTTGGGTTAGAGCGGTTCCTCTACAACATGTCCCGCCAACAACCGGTGTGGTACGGGCTTATGTCGCTGGTCATCGCTATTGCCGCTGGTTGGGGCGCCTCCACGGCCTTCCGCCTGCTGCGCGAAAACTGATCTAGCCGCGCCCGATATAGGGCATCGTCGTGGCCATTACCGTCATGAACTGCACATTCGCTTCGGGCGGCAAAGACGCCATGTGCAGCACGGACCGGGCTGCATCCTCAACATCCATCGTGGGATCCGGCTGCTGCCCCGCAGCAACGGCGCTGTCGACCAGTCCCTGCACCATCTGCGTTCGCGCGTTGCCGATGTCGATTTGACCGCAGGCAATGCCAAAGTCGCGCCCATCCAGCGACAGGCTGCGTGTCAGCCCCGTGATCGCGTGTTTGGTCGCCGAATAATGCACCGAATTCGCCCTGGGGACATAAGCGGCAATCGACCCGTTGTTGATGATCCGGCCGCCTTGCGGCGACTGGTGTCGCATGATCCGAAAGGCTTCGCGCGCGCACAGGAACATGCCGTTCAAGTTCACGTTGACGCTTTGGTACCAGTCGTCCAACGCGATCTCATCAATTGTACCACCGGGGGCAAAGATGCCCGCGTTGTTGAACAAGACATCCAGCCTGTCTGCCCGGTTCGAAAACGTCCGAAAAGCCCGCGCGACCGCGACCGGATCCGTCACATCTGCCGCCAGCGCGATCGCCTTGGAATGTTGTTGCGCTATTTCATTCAGCTTTTCGGCGCTACGGGCCAACAGGCCGACGGTCCAGCCGTTGTTCAGAAACAGCTCGGCTGTGGCGCGCCCTATGCCCGAGCTTGCGCCGGTTACGATGATCGTCTTCATGTCTCTTCCGCCTCCAATGTCAGCGAGGCCGCCGGAACCGCCCGCAAGTCATCAATGCGTAACGGATAGGTCGGCTTTGCCAGACGATTGCGCACGACCCAGATCAACCGCTCCTGCGCGCGCGTGATCGCCACATAAGCCAGACGTTTCCACAAAGGCTGCCCGGCCTCGGTCCGGCCCATCCGAGCGGCGGCATAGATATCCGGTGCAAAGACCTGCACTGTGTCCCATTGCGACCCCTGCGCCTTGTGGATAGTCACGGCCGCCCCATGCAGAAAAGTCGCGCCCATGCGGGCGGCATAGGGGATGAACGGCTCTTCCTCATCCGGCATTTCGATTTTGACGATCGAGGCCGCGCTGACCTGCGGGTCTTCGGCCCCCATGACATGCAGGCGCGAAAAACCCGGCTTGCGACCCGGCCCCAGATAAACAACCTGCGCCCCTTTGATCAGCCCGCGCGCCTCAAGGTCCAGACGCTTCTTGCGATGCTTCAAGGGCAGTTCGATCCCATCACAGATCAGCGGCTCGCCTTCCAGCAATTCAGTATCCGGGGCACCATGCACCTGCCGAAACGCCTGAATCAAACGAATGCGGGTCGCATTGCGCCACACCAGAACCGGGCTGCGGGCCATCAGATCAACCTCGACCCGCTGCCCCCACAGAACGCGGTCATCCTGCCGGGCCGTTTGTTCAACCAGACGCTCGAAATCTTCAAACCCCATGGCAGGGTCCGCCAGCGCATGGGCCAGATCCAGAATGGGGTTGTCTGCCGTCTGACGATGCACGCGATGCAGGATTTGTTTTCGCGGCTCGGGCAGACCGTCAAACACCATGCTGCCCGATTGATTGACCGGAGCCAACTGCGCCGGATCGCCAAACAGCAACAGTGTCGGGAAAATCTCCTGCAGGTCCTCGAACTGCCGGTCGTCCAACATCGAGGCTTCGTCTACGAACCCGATATCCAAAGGTTCTTCCCGACGTTTCCAGCCAGTAATGAAATCCGACCCGCGCAGCCCAGCAGCAGCCAAAGCACCCGGAATGGATTTGTTGTTTTCATAAAACGCGGCGGCACGGTCCAATGCCTCGTCCGTCAACCCTTCGATTTCGGGGCGTTCGTCGTTTCCGGCCAGCCACTCGGCAATCCGCTCATATTCGGGGTCATAGACCGGCGTGTAGAGAATACGGTGGATCGTGGTCGCAGGAACGCCGCGCAACCGCAACACACTGGCCGCCTTGTTGGTGGGCGCTAGAATAGCAAGGCTGCGTTTGTCCCGCGCCTTGCGGCTTTCAAAATCGCCCGAGACGATCTGAACGCCAGTTTCAGCCAGCGCCTTGTAAAGCTCGGCCAACAGCAGCGTCTTGCCCGACCCAGCCTTTCCGATCACCGCCATCACACCGGATTTGCCATTGCCCGGCAGTTTCAGAAGGGCATCGTCATCCAGATCAACGCCTGCCGACCTCAACATCTCGGCGATGTTGTCATAAGCAGCGGCTTGGTCGTCCGAGAAGGTCACTAAGGGCGTAGACATGGCGCGACCCTACAAGGCCGCGCCCGCCATCACCAGATGCGGTTTCCGGTTTTCAACAGCTTATGCCGACAGAGCAAACCGTTGCTGCCGACCGGTGCCAAACGCGGTCTTGAACCAAAGGCGCGACAGTTCACGCGGGATACCGGCACGCTCGGCCACACGGTTGCAATCGTCGGAAGAATAAGGCCACAACCCGACGGAAATCTGATCACGCCCATTCCCTTCCGAGCCAAGAACGACCGGAGACGACCCTATCAGCCGGTAAATCCGAATCATGCGCGCATCAAACACACCCGCGATATGAGTCAGGCCGAACCCTTCCATGATTTCACCCCCGCTTAGCATAATGGCACCGGCGGTATGTGGGCTGGCCGTTCGGGACAGGCAAAAGCGTGTCACCTCCCAGATCAGGGGGCTGTTGATCGGTTCACCCCCGGTCAGATGCCCGAATACTTCGTTCACCATAACGCGCCCAGTGGTAGGCAACACACGCATGGACCCGCCGTGACTACCATCCTCTTCTTCCCAGATAACGTAGAGCGGGTTCAGATCGTCATACTGATCCCTCTCTTCCCCCTTTTCGTTTATACGCACGTCCCAACCCAGCCGGGTTTTGAATTGATCGGCCCGGTCGCGGAACATTCCGTCGGCGAGATCCGGAAACTTGTGAAGTTCGTCGGCAAACAAATAGCGCAGCATGACTTTTTCCCCTTGTCGTCCTGTGCAAGAACGAAGGGGGTACAAAGTCGTGGTTAATTTCCGGTTCGAGGGGCGCGCGGTCGTTAAACGACTATTAATCCCCGACTGAGCGCCGTTGCGATCGCGTGGGTGGTATTCTGTGCCCCAAGCTTGGCGCGGGCGCTTTCGATATAAACACGCAGCGTGTGTTCAGAGATTGACAAGGAATGCGCCACTTGCGCTCGGCTATAGCCCAGCGCCAGAAGGGTCATGGCATCCACCTCGCGTGGGGACAGCCCGCGCGGCGCATCCGGTTGACGGTCGCGTTCAAACTCCAGCGCCTTTCGATTGAAATAATGCGCAATCAGGATCAGCTCACGCCCATGGGTATCGATGAAAGCTTTCCAACTGGCATCGTCGCAGGTGTGGTTTACGGTGAACAGCGCAAACTGGCCGTTCGGGCCCCGGATCGGGATCGAATAGCCCTGGTTGCCTACCCCGTGCTCCAACGCGTCCTGTAGGAAATTCTTCGCCACCTTGCCGGACCAGTCCAGAGATTTCCAATCCACAGGATGAAAGCGCTGAAAGCATCCCAGGATGACGGGGTCAATACGGTGGTAATTCCGCTCGAGATATCTTTCGGCCCAGGCGTCGGGATAGGTCGTATACCCGTACTGGTCCCCGGCCCCGTCGACCCAATGATAGATCAGATGCTCGATGTGCAATCGGTCGCGTAATCCAAGGGCGACCGCACCCAATTCATCAAGCGTGCTGGTGTTTTCCAAGTCCTCCAGGACCTGAGCCATATCCAGATCTGTTCCCATTCGCGGGCGTCCGAGCCTCATCCTTCAAGGACGCAATCTCGGCCGCTGCGATCAGCTTGGTGTCATCCAACTGCTCGGCAAGGGCGGTCAAACCGTTCTCAACCGCAAAGGCGTTGAGATCCGACAAAACGTCCAGTATCCACTCATTTTTCGCCATCTAGAGTCGCTCCGAAACGGTTAACGAAGGGTTAACACAACCATAACATGTGCAGTGTTTTTTAGGCTATTCACTGGTTTCTACTCCCCAAAAATAGCGGGGCCGGGTTCTGCAAGTCGTTGAAAAGGATCACCTGCGCATAAAACGCAGCGCGCCCGCGAACCTGACTAACGATTCGCGGGCGCGATTTCTGATAGAGCAGGTCGGTTATCCGCGTGCGTCCAGAACCTCTTCCAGAGTCCGCATGCCAGTGCGCGGTGCCTGAACCAGAACCGACATGTTGCCCGGTTTATGTTCGTTGCGCATCATTTTCATGTGGGCTTCGGGCAGCTCGTTCCACGCAAAGACTTCAGACATGCAAGGGTCCAGACGACGTTCGACCATCAACTGGTTCGCAGCGGACGCCTGTTTCAGGTGCGCGAAGTGCGAACCTTGCAGGCGCTTCTGGTGCATCCACATGTAACGCACGTCGAAGGTCAGGTTATAGCCGGTTGTTCCGGCGCAGATCACGACCATACCGCCCTTTTTCACAACGAAGGTCGAGACAGGGAAGGTGCTTTCGCCGGGGTGTTCGAACACCATGTCGACATTCACACCCTTACCGGTGATGTCCCAAATGGCCTTGCCGAATTTGCGGGCCTCTTTGAACCACTCGGCATATTCCGGCGTGTTGACGGTAGGCAGCTGACCCCAGCAGTTGAAATCTTTGCGATTCAGAACGCCCTTTGCGCCCAGACCCATCACGAAATCACGCTTGCTTTCATCCGAGATCACACCGATCGCATTTGCGCCCGCCGTATTGATCAACTGGATCGCATAAGATCCCAGACCACCCGAAGCGCCCCAAACCAGAACGTTCTGACCGGGTTTCAGATCATGCGGCTCGTGACCGAAAAGCATCCGGTAGGCGGTGGCCAGTGTCAGCGTATAGCAGGCGCTTTCTTCCCAGGTCAAGTGCTTCGGGCGCGGCATCAACTGCTGCGCTTGGACATTGGTGAACTGGGCAAAAGACCCGTCCGGTGTCTCATAGCCCCAGATACGCTGGCTGTCGGAGTACATCGGATCGCCGCCATTGCAGGCTTCGTCGTCGCCGTCGTCCTGATTGCAATGGATCACGACCTCATCACCCACTTTCCAGCGGCGCACTTTGTCTCCCACGGCCCAGACGATGCCCGAAGCATCCGAACCCGCGATATGGAACGGTTGACCGTGACCGTCAAACGGGCTGATCGGTTTGCCCAAAGATGCCCAGACGCCGTTATAATTCACACCTGCCGCCATCACCAGAACCAGCACCTCGTGGCTGTCCAGCTTGGGCACATCGACCACTTCCAGCTGCATGGCCGTGTCCGGCTCGCCATGGCGCTCCTTGCGGATTGCCCACGCGTACATCTTCTTGGGTACAAACCCCATCGGAGGGATCTCACCCATTTCATAGAGGTCTTTTTCCGGCGCGTCGTAGGTCGCGATACCGCTTTCGGTGTCCAAAGCCATGTTGGCCTCCTTCCATCTCAATGTTTGCCGCGATGCAGAATCGCAGTCCTTACCAGATGAAATATTGGGCCTTGAGAAATATTGCAACCAATTTTGTATCTATTTTGTAATTTTATGACCCAGCGGATGCAGAAACTCTCTTTGCGAGCGCAGCATCTCCGAACTCCACATCACCCGGAGCCGAGGCCGCATAATACTCCAGCAGGTCAACCCTTTGACCAGATTGAGATATTTTCCCGTCCACTTGTTTCAGAATCCGCCTTTGGACAAGTTGATCCAAAGCTTGGGTGATTGCAGCCTCACTCGGGTCGGTCAAAGTTCCGTCACGTCGCATGGCCTGCGCGACAAGGCTGCGCACATCATCCTCCAGCAACTCAGTTCGGTCTTGGATCAGCTTGCAGATCGCAGGCAGCGGCACCAACGGGATTGCATCCTTGATACGTCCCATCAAAGCACGAGCGAGGTCAGTCATGACGTCTTGTTCATGTTCGGCCCGGAAGTCCTGCAACGAAATGGGCCGGCCATAGCGCACCGACGCCAGACCAAAGCGCGTATAGCGCCCGATCAGTCGGCGGCCGATCTGCTTCAGAATCCACCCGGTGATCACTCCGATCCGAGCCCGAAACCGCCTCTCACTCCCAAGTGCAGCCTTGGTCAAGATTGTGTCCTCAAGCACCCGGTCATAATTCAGCGCAACAGGAACAAACACCACGTCCTTGCCGCCCGGCTTGGTTCCGTCCAGTATGTATTTCAACAGACCAAGCTTGGGGCGCCCTAAGGCACCGGTCAGACTAAGCCCCCCTTCAGGGAACATGGCCTGCGTCACCCCCGCTTCGGTCGCGTGTCGCACGTAACAAGCCAGTACCTGCCGGTACAGCTCACTGCCCGATCTGCGCCGGATAAAGTAGGCCCCCATGGCCCGGATCAAGCGGCTGAGTGGCCAAACTCGTGCCCATTCCCCCACCGCGTAAGACAGCGCTGAATGTTGCGCGGCCAGATATGTGACCAGCACGTAATCCATGTTGCTGCGGTGGTTCATCACGAACACAACGGTCGCATCCGGGTCGATAGTCTTGATTGCCTCTTCATCCTGATAGCTGAGCCGCACGTCATAAAACGCATTACTCAGCATCCGCGCCAACCTTATGGCGATGCTGAAATAGGCGACGGCTGAAAAGGAGGGCACGATTTCACGCGCATAGCGGCGGGCCATTTCGAAGGCCACCGCCTCGGGCACCCCGGTTTCGCGGGCATGGTCTTGCACAGCCTGCCCCACCTGCGGGTCATAGATCAGACGTTGGATCATGTCGTGCCGCTCGGCCAACTTGAACGGTTGGATCGGGCGTTGCAGGCGGGTGTTCAGGCGTTTGACTGCGCGTTCAAGACGACGGCGAAAGAACCACCGCACCGAAGGGAACAGGAAATGCGAAGCAAATGTGACCGCGGCAAATACCAGGATCAGCAAAAACAGCCAAAGCGGAAGCTCCACGGTCTCAGTCATGCGCGCACCCTGACAGCAAACGTTGCGTCCTACAATCACAAGAACCACATATGCCGCAACGCAGCGAATTGACATATCCCAAAAATTGCGCTTTAGAGGCTTCGTGAGTAATTTTATTGCCCAGGAAAGACACGAGGCCCAGCTATGACGCAGATGCAGAAAGATCGCCCCTGGCTCATCCGAACCTATGCCGGTCATTCCACCGCCAAGGCGTCAAACGCGCTGTATCGCGGCAACCTGGCCAAAGGTCAGACTGGCCTTTCGGTCGCTTTCGATCTGCCGACTCAGACGGGGTATGACAGCGACCACACTTTGGCGCGCGGCGAAGTCGGCAAGGTCGGCGTACCGATCAGTCACTTGGGCGACATGCGGGTACTGTTCGAACAGATTCCGTTGGAACAGATGAACACCTCGATGACCATCAACGCGACCGCGCCGTGGTTGCTGGCGCTGTATATCGCCGTGGCCGAGGAACAGGGCGCGGATGTGTCCAAGTTGCAGGGCACGGTTCAGAACGATCTGATCAAGGAATACCTGAGCCGCGGCACCTATGTGTGCCCGCCGAAACCGTCGCTAAAGATGATCGCGGATGTGGCCGAGTACTGCTATACCAACGTGCCGAAATGGAACCCCATGAACGTGTGTTCCTACCACCTGCAAGAGGCTGGCGCGACACCCGAACAGGAACTGGCCTATGCGTTGGCAACAGCAATCGCTGTTCTGGACGAGCTGCGCCCGCGCGTACCGGCCGAAGACTTCCCCGCGCTCTGCGGTCGGATATCGTTCTTTGTGAACGCGGGCATCCGTTTTGTCACCGAGATGTGCAAGATGCGGGCCTTTGTGGATCTTTGGGATGAGATTCTGAAAGACCGTTACGGTGTAGAAGACCCCAAATTCCGCCGCTTCCGCTATGGCGTGCAGGTGAACTCGCTTGGCCTGACCGAACAACAGCCGGAAAACAACGTCTATCGCATCCTGATCGAGATGCTGGCCGTGACCCTGTCGAAGAAAGCCCGCGCACGCGCAGTTCAGCTGCCTGCGTGGAACGAGGCGTTGGGCCTGCCGCGCCCCTGGGATCAGCAATGGTCCATGCGGATGCAACAGATTCTGGCCTATGAGACCGACCTGCTGGAATATGGCGACTTGTTCGACGGCAACCCTGCTGTCGATGCCAAGGTTGAAGACCTAAAGGAAGGTGCACGCGCAGAACTGGCCAACCTGGATTCGATGGGCGGTGCGGTCGCCTCGATCGAATACATGAAATCCCGCTTGGTGGATTCAAATGCCGAACGCTTGAACCGGATCGAACGAAATGAGACCGTCGTGGTCGGCGTGAACAAATGGACCGAGGGCGAGCCCTCGCCGCTGCAAACCGAAGATGGCGGCATCATGGTAGTTGATCCGGCTGTCGAGCAGGAACAGATCAACCGCCTGAACGAGTGGCGGTCCGAGCGTGACGACGCCGCAGTCTCCGCAGCGCTCGCGGCTTTGCGCGAAGCGGCGCAGACCGGTGCCAATGTCATGGAGCCTTCGATCGCAGCCGCCAAGGCGGGCGTCACCACTGGTGAATGGGCCGAAGAGATGCGCAAGGTCTACGGCACCTACCGCGGACCCACTGGTGTGTCAGGGTCGGTCTCGAACAAAACCGAAGGGCTGGACGAATTGCGCGCCGCTGTGGATGCGGTCAGCGACAAGCTGGGGCGTCGTCTGAAATTCCTGGTCGGCAAGCCGGGGCTGGACGGCCATTCCAACGGCGCAGAACAGATCGCCTTCCGCGCGCGCGATTGCGGCATGGACATCAGCTATGAAGGCATCCGCCTGACGCCCGAGGAAATCGTCAACGCCGCTATCGAAGACAAGGCACATGTGATCGGTCTATCAATCCTGTCGGGCAGCCATATTCCGCTGGTCGAGGACGTCATGACGCGCCTGAACGCGGCCGGATTGGACGTGCCTGTGATCGTAGGCGGCATCATCCCGGATGACGACGCCGAGAAATTAAAAGCGATGGGTGTTTCCGAAATCTACACACCCAAAAATTTCGAACTGAATGCGATTATGGGTGACATCGTGACTCTGGTCGATCCGCAAAATCTGGCGGCGCAATAACAGTTCTGTTTCTTTCTGGATTCTCAATTTCTATTCCTTGAGAAAAGGGATAGATAATGCCTGTCATTGGAATTCCGGTTTGGCTTTGACACCATCCGGAATTCGATTCGAATACAAGGGAAATCAGATGGGAACCAATCTGGAAAACATGTCGCGCAAAGAGCTGATCGCTCTGCGTGAAAATGTTGATAAGGCGTTGAAAAAGGCAGAGAAAAGAGAGCGGCAAGAAGCTCTGAAAGCTGCTGAAAAAGCAGCGGCGGAATACGGGTTTTCGCTGGCTGAATTGTCAGATGGCGGTTCTGTGACTGGAAAACAAGCCAAATCCAAAGCGAAATATCGCAATCCTTCTTCGCCCGATCAAACCTGGTCCGGGCGCGGCCGAAAACCGCAATGGGTGCATGATGCGCTGAATTCCGGCGCCAATATGGCTGATTTGGAAATCTGATTGGAATTGACCTGACATGACAATTCATATTGGCGCTGAAAAAGGCGAAATTGCAGAAACGGTATTGTTGCCCGGCGATCCCTATCGGGCAAAATGGGCCGCCGAGACCTTTTTAGACGACGCAAAACAGGTCAACAACGTGCGCGGCATGTTGGGTTTCACCGGCACGTGGAAAGGTAACCCGGTTACGATTCAGGGCAGCGGCATGGGCATGCCATCACTGTCGATCTACGTGAACGAATTGATCCATGACTACGACGCAAAAACTCTGATCCGCATCGGTTCGTGCGGCGGAATGCAGGACAGCGTCAATATCCGCGACGTGATTTTGGCGATGACGTCGACCACACTCAGCACGCCTTCGCGGGGCATCATGAAAGAGCTGAATTTTGCCCCCTGTGCCGATTGGGGCCTGTTGCAAGCAGCGGCGCAGGCTGCGGCTGCCAAAGGCACGCCGACCCATGTGGGCGGCATCTATTCGTCGGACGTGTTCTATGACGAACGGCCCGATCTGAACGAACAGATGGTGCGCCACGGCATTCTGGGCGTCGAGATGGAAGCCGCCGAGCTTTATATTCTGGCCGCGCGCCATAAATGCCGCGCGCTGGCGGTGCTGACGGTTTCTGATCACTTGTTGACCGGTGAGGCGCTCCCCTCGTCCGAGCGGGAAAGCAGCTTTGGCGACATGGTCGAAATTGCCTTGCAGGCCGCGTTTCCTGAGACCTGAATCCAGACGGACCTACCGTCACTCTCGTCCTTTGAAGCATGCGGTAGGAGAGGTCTCGCCCTCCTGCCGCGCGCCGCAAAAAGCGCAAGTCCAAATCCCTTCTTTGCGGTGCTGACGCCAACGGCAATCACGCGTCAGAGTCGTTGTGCGGGATCGCCAGAACAGATAGGCGAAGACTCCGGCAGCAAGCAAAAGCAACAGAATGGGCATGGCCTTCCATCGCCCATTCCGATCGGCGGATCAAGCCGCGTTTGCGTATTCAAATAACTCTGGTTCATGCTGCTCTTGGGTCGAGTTCGGCTCGGGCATGTAGTAGGCCCACGCCTGATCCAGCAACTCCAGTGCTTTTGCCGCAGCGGCTTGTTTTTCTGAGGGTTTTTTTTCCATCGGAGCGATCCCTAATTGGTTCAATCACTCCTCCCTGACCAGACTATAAGCCCGATCAGCACCCTTCGCAGTGCATGATTTTGCAATCTTGCCATGCGCTTACCGCAAGGCGGCAAAGCATGGCAGCGCGGGTCAAACCGCGCGTTCGACCATCATCTTTTTGATTTCGGCAATCGCTTTGGCCGGGTTCAGACCCTTGGGGCAGGTCTTGGCACAGTTCATGATCGTGTGGCAACGATACAGCTTGAACGGATCTTCCAACTCATCCAAGCGCTCACCCGTTGCCTCATCGCGGCTGTCGATGATCCAGCGATATGCGTGCAGCAACGCGGCGGGTCCAAGATAACGGTCACCATTCCACCAGTAGCTGGGGCACGAGGTCGAGCAGCTTGCGCACATCACGCATTCATACAGGCCATCCAGTTTTTTGCGATCTTCGATGGACTGCTTCCATTCCTTCGCCGGGCGGTTGGTCTTGGTTTCCAGCCACGGCATAATGCTGGCATGCTGAGCATAGAAATGCGTCAGATCAGGGATCAGGTCCTTGACCACGGGCATATGGGGCAGCGGGTAAATCTTCACGTCGCCCTTGATCTCATCCATGCCATAGATACAGGCCAGCGTGTTGATCCCGTCGATATTCATCGCGCAGGATCCGCAAATACCTTCGCGGCAGGACCGGCGGAAGGTCAGCGTCGGATCAATCTCATTCTTGATCTTGATCAGCGCGTCCAAAACCATCGGGCCGCAGCTGTCCATATCGACGAAATAGGTATCCACCCGAGGGTTCTGACCATCATCCGGGTTCCAGCGATAGATCTGAAACTTGCGCACATTGGTCGCGCCATCCGGCTTGGGCCAGGTTTTACCGGTGGTGATCCGGGAATTCTTTGGCAGGGTGAGTTGTACCATTTCCGACCTCGCTAAATTCCTGCCTGTTGATACACTTTGAGAGGCGGAAAGCCAACCTTTTCGCCTTGAAAACAGTCAATAAAATTAGGCATTTTCGCCTTTACAAACTGATTTTGCGCGGGAAACGTGCAAGAAGTGAAAAGGCTTGGAATTCCAGCAGGTGCAAACCCGAAAAATGCCGACAAACGTCGCAAATATTCCTTTCGGGACAAAGAACCCGTATCAGAAAATGATGTATTCCGCCTGCGGGCCGGAATTCAATCTGACCACATCTAAGAACGTGGAGTTTTCAGAATTTGCACACCCTGATTTTCAGGAAGAAAACAGGATTCTCCACCTACATTGGGATGACAGGCTGTTTCGAGAATCAGGCGAGGATGATGCGCTAAAATTCCAGCAGGCGCGCGCGCACTTGGACCGGTTCAAGCAAAACGGTGGCCGCTTGATCTGGACCATCCACAACCAACAGGCCCACAGCCATGGTGACGCCAACGACCTATTTTCCGAAAACCGCCGTGCCCTGACGAAAATGGCGGATTTGATCCACGTTCACACGCCTCATGCATGGGCCTATATGATATCCGAATACGGGGCCGAGTCTGAAAAACTGCGCCTGATCCCGCATCCCAGCTATCTGGGAGTTTATGAAGATGCCGAAGTCTCAATGGCCCGTCCCCTCGCACCCCGCCAGATCACGCGATTTCTGACCTTCGGCGCCATGCGCGGCAATCGTGAGTTGGACCGGCTTCACCTCGCGGCCCGTAAACTCACCAATCGAGGGCACGCGTTTCACGTCTCGATCGCCGGGCGTGTATTTCGAAAGGGCCGCCGATTGGCGCGTCGGCTGGATGGCATCGCCAATGTTTCGGTCATTGCCGATCGCATACCCGACAGCGAAATACCTCAGCTATTTTCGCAGGCCCATGTCTATGTGCTGCCATCGACGACCACCTTCACCTCGGGCACGGCGATGTTGGCGCAAACCTTCGGCTTGCCGATAATCGGACCAGATATAGAAGCGCATAAACAAACCACACCCGAAGCCTGCCACGATCTGCTTTACCCTGCGCAAAACCCCCGCGGGTTGATCCGTATGATAATGCGTATGATGGAGATGTCTGACGCGGAACTGAATGAGAAACGGATTGCCTGTTTCGAATTCGCCGTCCAACGCGATCCGATGCGTGTCTCGGGATTGTTAAAGAATGCGTTGTCAGAACTTGTTTGATCCGCACACGCGCCAACCAAAAAAGCCACCCCAATCCGGGATGGCTTTGACAGATCAACCGATCAGAAGGTCCGCGCCTTCGGAGCGATTTTCTTAAGGCTGATGCCGCCTTCGGCTTCGGTCGTCAGCGGGTCCGCAATCACAGGGCGATAGCTGAGCTCGACCTTGTTGCCCTCGACCCGGCTAACGGTGTGAACGCGCCAGTTCTCATCATCGCGCTCGGCAAAGTCCTCATGGGCGTGGGCACCACGAGATTCCTTACGCGCTTCGGCTCCGACGATCGTCGCCAATGCGCTCGGCATCAGGTTGCCCAGTTCCAGCGTCTCCATCAGGTCGCTGTTCCAGACCAGCGAGCGGTCGGTGACTTTCAGATCGTCCATCTTGGCTGCAATGGCCGTCATCTTTTCGACGCCTTCAGCCATGGTCTTGGCGGTACGGAATACTGCCGCGTCAGCCTGCATGGTTTTCTGCATCTCAAGTCGCAAGTCAGCGGTCGGGATCGAACCATTGGCGTTGCGTGCCGCATCGAACCGGTCAAACGCCTTATCGACCGACGCCTGATTCAGTACCGGATTCGCAGCCTCGGCATCTACAACCTTACCGGCCCGGATCGCGGCCGCGCGGCCAAAGACCACAAGGTCGATCAAAGAGTTCGAGCCCAAGCGGTTTGCCCCATGAACCGAGGCACATCCGGCCTCGCCGACAGCCATCAGACCGGGAACCACGGCGGTTGGGTTATCGGCAGTGGGGTTCAGAACCTCACCCCAGTAGTTCGTTGGAATGCCACCCATGTTGTAGTGAACCGTTGGCAGAACCGGAATCGGTTCCTTGGTCACGTCGACACCGGCGAAAATCTTGGCCGACTCTGAGATGCCCGGCAGGCGTTCTGCCAGTGCCTCGGCAGGCAGGTGCGACAGGTTCAGGTGGATGTGATCCCCTTCTCCACCCACTCCGCGCCCTTCGCGGATTTCCATGGTCATCGACCGGCTGACATAGTCACGGGGCGCAAGGTCTTTATACTGGGGCGCGTAACGCTCCATGAACCGCTCACCTTCCGAGTTGGTCAGGTATCCGCCCTCGCCCCGAGCACCTTCGGTGATCAGGCAGCCCGAGCCGTAGATACCGGTCGGGTGGAACTGCACGAATTCCATATCCTGCAGGGCCAGGCCCGCGCGGGCGACCATGCCACCGCCGTCACCGGTGCAGGTATGGGCCGATGTGGCGCTGAAATAGGCGCGCCCATAGCCGCCGGTCGCCAGTACAACCATCTTGGCGTTGAAGACATGCATCGTACCGTCGTCCAGCTTCCAGCAGACGACGCCCTGACACTGCCCGTCCTCGGACATGATCAAGTCGATGGCGAAATATTCGATGTAGAACTCGGCGTTGTTCTTCAGCGATTGCCCGTACAGTGTATGCAGGATCGCGTGGCCGGTCCGGTCAGCAGCCGCACAGGTACGCTGTACTGCGGGTCCTTCGCCGAATTCAGTGGTGTGGCCGCCGAAGGGACGCTGATAGATCTTGCCTTCTTCGGTCCGGCTGAACGGCACACCATAATGTTCCAGCTCGTATACTGCCTTGGGGGCCTCACGCGCCAAGTATTCCATCGCGTCGGTATCGCCCAACCAGTCAGAGCCTTTGACGGTGTCATACATGTGCCACTGCCAATGGTCCGGCCCCATGTTCGACAGTGATGCTGCGATGCCACCCTGCGCCGCAACCGTGTGCGAGCGGGTCGGGAAAACCTTGGTCACGCAGGCGGTGCGCAGCCCTTGTTCGGCCATGCCCAGGGTGGCCCGCAGACCCGCCCCACCGGCGCCGACAACGACCACGTCATATTCATGCGTTTCGTATTCGTATGCAGCCATTTCTTTCAGCTCCGGGAATTAGAGGGCAATGCGGGCGATGGCGAACAGGCCCGCCGCAGCCGCGCCATAGGACAGGCAGGTTGTCAGGATGATCAGGACCTTCTCGGTCGTGCCGTGGGCATAATCCTCAAGCATCACCTGTGCGCCTTCGGCGAAGTGTTTCATACCGATCACCAATGTCAGCGCCGCAACAATCGCCGGGAACGGGCGCGAATAATAGTCTAGGACCACATCGTAGGGCTGCCCCAACACGGGACCAAAGGTGAAGATGAACAGCGGAACAAGGATCAGCAAAGCCACCGAGCTGACCTTCATCCGCCAGAAATGGGCTGTGCCCGCTTTGGCCGATCCCAGACCAGTTGCGCGTTTGCGGTCTGTCAAATAACGCATGGTTGGCCTCCTTTAAGCAACGATAATCAGGGTCAGAAGGGTCAGGACAACCGATCCGCCAACTACAGCCCAACCCAATTTAGTAGCAGTGGGAATATCCAGGCCCATCGCGTTGTCCCAAATCAGATGCCGAATACCGGCCAGCGTGTGATACCACAGCCCCCACAAAGACAGCGCCATGACCAGATCGCCCAAAACCGACGTCAGCCACCAGTTCGCGCGCTCGAATGCCTCGGGCGAGGTCGCAGCGGCCAGAAACCACCAGACGATCAGCAAAGCAGCCACGATCATGGCGTTCCCGGTGATGCGTGTCAGGATGGATGTGACCGAGGTCAATTGCGGACGATAGATCGACAGATGCGGAGAAAGCGGGCGATTGCCCCGATTAACATCGGCCATGGCGGCTCCTTTTCGGTTGGCTACCGAACGTTTTACTGGTTTTTGCGACACTGTCACGTGCTGCACATGCAAAAAAGCCGCAAATTGACGCAATATGGCAGATATCGGCAAGTTGTGATCACGCAAAATAATGACGTGATCACAAAATTAATCACGCGCTCGGAATGTTAGCGCCCGAGCCTCGAATCTATTCCAATCCAGCGGTTTGCTGCGTCACCTCGCGCAGCAGTTTTTTGCGGATGCGCTCGGGGTAATCTTCGAACCCGGCGGCCGACACCACAAAGGCACCTTCACCCACGATGACGTTTTCGAAGAAATATGCCGTAAGGTCGGGTTCGCTTTCTTCGATGGCAATGGCATTCACAGTGACGCCGCGGCGGCGCAGGGTCTCGTGAATTTCGGTCGGCTCAACCCCTTCATTGGAAATTCCATCACCCGAGATGTCGATCAAATGCCGCTTGCAGGTGGCAACCTCGTCAAAATTCACCAGAGTCATCTCAAGTGCTTCTCCGATAGCTGTCGAGAAGTTGCGCCAGACCCGAGGATCAGCACCCACCTGATCAGCAAACCGGTCGAGGGTTTCGAAACTGTCGATTTTGGTCCAGGGGATGGTTATTCTTTGCCGCGACGCGCCGGTCCACTGAACCAGCATCAGGCGCGCGTTTCCGCGCACCAAAGCTTCTGAGACGATGGGATCCCGCAATCCTTCCGCCAGCCCGTCCATCTGGATACGGTATTCCGACGAATCGACCGAACCCGAGACATCCACCGCAAGCGCCAATGCCAAATCACACGCCCAGGCGGGCGGCGAAAGCAGAATGCAGGCAGCTAAGGATCGAAGCAACATGCGCGCAGCCTAGCACGATTGTGCCGAGCTGCGATCACATGAATGTGCGCACAGATCAGATTGGCATCAGCGCCCAATAATCGAGGTCTAAAAGCACGCCCGGCATGTATCGGCCGTCCTCATTTTTCAATTCAAATGGTTCGCCGCCTTTCGTAGCAACCAAACGCAGGCGGATGGCACCTACACCCGGCACACCGGTTTCGGCCTTGTCCAGAACCTCGGACCAGGCCTTGATCGTGTCACCCGCGAAACACGGGTTGGCGTGCGCACCGCCGTTCAGACCCACGATCATCTGCGCGTTGGCCAGGCCATTGAACGACAACGCCCGCGCCATCGAGATCACGTGCCCGCCATAGATCAGTCGCCCCTCGGGGCGGAAGGTCAGGTCGAAATGCACTTTGGCGGTGTTCTGCCAAAGGCGGGTGGCGAGCATATGCTCGGCCTCTTCTATGGTGACACCGTCCACGTGGTTGATCTTTTCGCCGATCTCATAATCGCCCCAGCGATGCGCCTCACCGGCTTGGGCAAAATCGTAGTTCGAGAAATTCAAACCCTGCGGAATGACCAGATCACTTGGCTCCAACGCCTTTTTCAACTGCGGCACAACCGCTTGGGGCGCGGGGGCGGACAGGTCTGATTTGCGCACCATCACCCAGCGGACATACTCCATGACTGCCTCGTCGCGCTGGTTCAGGCCACGGGTGCGTACGTAAACCACCCCGGTCTTCCCGTTCGAATTCTGCTTGATCCCAATCACTTCGGATTCCGACCGCAACGTGTCACCGGCATAGACCGGCTTCAGCCAGCGCCCCTCGGCATAGCCCAGATTGGCCACCGCATTCAGCGATACATCCGGCACTGTCTTGCCGAACACCACGTGGAAGGCCGCCAGATCATCCAGCGGGCTTTGCGGCAAGCCAGAGGCTCGGGCAAACTCATCCGAAGAATACAGCGCATGACGCGCTGGATAGAGCGCGTGATACATCGCGCGCTCACCATCGGTTACGGTGCGCGGCACCGCATGCTGCAGCACCTGCCCGACGGAATAGTCCTCGAAAAAGCGGCCCGAGTTGGTTTTTGCCATTATTGTTGTCCCAGTTTCATATCGGGTGAATAGTCGGCCGCGACCTCTTTGGTTACAGCCTGCGCACAGCGCATCACGTTATTGGCGGCGTCAAAGGCATAAGACGGGTCGCCATACAGCTCCCACCCTTTGGCCAGCGCGTCGGACACTTTGTGGCAAAAGGCCGAGGTGTCCTCTTCGGTCAGCAGACGATAGAGTTTTGCCATCTTATTCCCCTCACGATCCGAACGGCGATGGGCCGACCAGCCCATGGATATAACCGATGAAACCCAGCAGAACGATCGAGGCCACAAAGAACATCGCGTCTTTGCCGTAAGTCCCGGGTTCGCCGGAGGTCCAGTCAGGTTCGGACTTGTTGATCACGATCACTTCGACCACGGCCCAGGCCAGCAATCCGCCGAACAGGATGATCGAGGCCAGATCGCCATTCACCAGCAGATGCGCAAAGGCCCACAGCTTGAACCCGCCTAGCATCGGATGGCGCAGCTTGTTCAGCAGGCGGCCTTTCCTTGGCGCGGGGCTCATCAGGAAGATGGCGATCAGCACCAGCAGGTTGTTGACGTGGATCAGGAACGTGGGCGGCGCCCAGACATAGATGAAATCGGTCATGCGATAGCCGAAGATCATCAGCAAAATCGCCGCCACCAGCGCCAGTGCTACCGCACCTTTACCACCATTGCCCATGACCGCGCGCCGCGCGGGCGCGACGCGTTTGAACAGATGTGCGGCCCACCAAAGCGCCACACCAAGGATCAGAAGAACAAAGCCCATGCTGGCTTACCCCGCTTGCAAAGCTGAAATCGCCTCTACTTTTGCCAGAATTTCGCGGGCGGTTGCAACGTGCAGGTTTTCAACAATTTTGCCATCCACTACAGCAACTCCCTGACCTTGCGCTTCAACCTCTTCAAAAGCCGAAATCTGGCGTTGGGCAAGGTCGATTTCCGCCTCCGAGGGCGCATAGGCCGCGTTGGTGATCTCGACCTGAGCGGGGTGGATCAGGGTTTTACCGTCAAAGCCCATATCGCGGCCCTGCGTGCATTCTGCGGCCAGACCTTCATCATCCTTGAAGGCGTTATAGACACCGTCCACAATGATCAGGCCCTCAGCCTTGGCAGCCAGCAGGCACAGACCCAGCGAGGTCATCAGCGGCAGGCGATCGGGGCGGAACCGGGTCTGCAACTCCTTGGCCAAGTCGTTGGTGCCCATCACGAAACCCGCCATCAGTGGATGTGCGGCGATCTCGGCGGCGTTCAGCATACCGCGCGGTGTCTCCATCATCGCCCAGATCGGGATATCTCCGGTGATCGCCGCCAGAGCGTCTACATCAGCGGCCGAGTTCACCTTAGGCAGCAAAACCACGTCGGCATCCATGTCCCGCACGGCCTCGGCATCGGCGCGACCCCATTCGGTGTCCAGCCCGTTTATGCGCACGATCTTGACCCGCGCGCCGTACCCGCCTGCGGCCAGAGCAGCCTTGAGCGTTTCACGCGCGTTCTCTTTTTCATCCGCTGCAACTGCATCCTCCAGATCAAAGATGATCGCGTCGACCGGCAAGGTGCGTGCCTTGTCCAGCGCCCGATCACGCGAGCCGGGGATATACAGTACAGAGCGATAGGGGCGCTGACGGGGGTCCATTGGCCTCTCCAAAAAGAAATAAAGTTGCGCAGAATGGGGCATTTTTTTTCGGAAAGTTCAAGAGCAAAATCGCCGCATCGCAGCATTCGCGACGCAACGTGCGTTGGTTTAACCGGATTTCGGTGCCTGGCCCGCACCCTTTAAGACAGATGGAATCGAAAGGGTGCAAGGATGAAGAAGACGCTGTTCACGATGACAATTGGGCTGGGAATCATGGTTCTGGCCGCCCAGCAGGTACAGGCTCGAACCTGCGCCCCGCGCGAAGACGTGGTCAAACGGCTAACCGAAACCTATGGCGAGACCCGGCAGGTTATCGGCATCGCGCGTCAGGGTGCGGTGATGGAGGTCTACGCCTCTGCCGCAAGCGGCAGTTGGACGATCACTGTCACACTGCCAGACGGGGTAACCTGCCTGATCGCGTCCGGTCAGTCCTATGAGGATATGGCCGAGGCGCTGCCGCCCAACATCTAGGTCAGCGCATCCCAAATTAGCTTACTGCCTGTCAGGGTCAGAAGCACATAGGCAATGCCAAAGAACAGGCGCTCGGACATCATGAAATGTGCCCGGACGCCCAACCACGCGCCAAGAATGGCGAAAGGGGTCAGTAGTAAATCCGCCAGCGCGGTGTGCCAGGTGAACAGGCCCAGATAGGCGAAGGGCACAAATTTCGCTGCGTTGATCACCCAGAAGACCAGCACGGTGCTGGCCTGAAACTCGGTCTTCGACAGGCGCTGCGACAGCAGGTAGACGGCGGCGGGTGGGCCGCCAGCATGGCTGACAAAGCTGGTGAACCCGGCCACCAGCCCCGCAAACAGCCCGGCCGAGGGCGGCAACCGGTTGGCAAATCCGCGAATCCAGCCCTTGCTTTGCGCCATATGCCAGATCACGAACCCAACCGAGATCCCTCCGATCAGCAGGCGCAACAAATCGTCATCTGTCACGCGGTACAGCCACGCGCCCAGCGCGATGCCGGGCACAGCGCCAAGGATTAACAGGCGCGAATCCGGCCAGCTCCAGCGCTTCCAATAAGGCTTCAACGTGGCAACATCGATCACCATCAGGATGGGCAACATCAGCGCCAGCGCCTGTCCCGGCGTCAAGATCAGCGCCAGAATCGACGAGGAAGCAAAGGCGACGCCCGACCCAAAACCGCCCTTGGAAATGCCCGCAAAGATCACCGCAGGGATCGCCACCGCAAAAAACAAAAAATTTAACTCAAACATGCGGCGGTTCCGAAAAAGCGTATCTCAAAGGCCGTTTAGCGCAACCAAAGCGACCCAGCAACGGTATGCGGTTGTATGCCACGTCGTGAAACCCTTGCGTATTGCCGCTTTAGCGACTAGCACAACCGCGATTTCAAAATCCATCGGAGATATTCCACATGGCCAGACCCAAGATCGCGCTAATCGGCGCAGGTCAGATCGGCGGCACGCTCGCCCACCTCGCTGCAATGAAAGAACTGGGTGACGTCGTCCTGTTCGACATCGCCGAAGGCACCCCCGAAGGCAAGGCGCTGGACATCGCAGAATCCGGCCCCTCCGAAGGGTTCGACGCCAAGCTGAAGGGCACCCAGTCCTACGAAGACATCGCAGGCGCGGACGTCTGCATCGTCACCGCCGGTGTGCCCCGCAAACCGGGCATGAGCCGCGACGACCTGCTGGGCATCAACCTGAAGGTCATGAAATCCGTGGGTGAAGGCATCGCCGCCAACGCGCCCGATGCCTTCGTCATCTGCATCACCAACCCGCTGGACGCAATGGTCTGGGCGCTGCGCGAATTCTCGGGCCTGCCGCACAACAAAGTCTGCGGTATGGCAGGCGTTCTGGACTCGGGCCGTTTTGCTCACTTCCTGTCGGAAGAGTTCAACGTCTCCATGCGCGATGTGACCGCATTTGTGCTGGGCGGCCACGGCGACACGATGGTGCCGTCGGTGCGCTATTCAACCGTCGCCGGTATTCCTTTGCCGGATCTGGTCGAGATGGGCTGGACCACGCAGGAGAAACTGGACGCCATCGTTCAGCGTACCCGTGACGGAGGCGCCGAAATCGTTGGCCTGCTGAAAACCGGTTCGGCCTTCTACGCTCCGGCCACCTCGGCTATCGAAATGGCCGAAGCTTATCTGAAAGACCAGAAGCGCGTTCTGCCTTGCGCCGCCTTTTGCAATGGCGAGCTGGGTGTTGACGGCATGTATGTGGGCGTTCCCACCGTGATCGGTGCCGGCGGCATTGAACGGATCGTCAACATCAAGCTCAACGAAGAAGAGCAAGCTGGCTTTGACAACTCGGTCAACGCCGTGAAAGGCCTGATCGAAGCATGTAAGGGCATCGACAACTCTCTGGCGTAAGCTGCGGACCCAATCCAAATTGAAACCGGTCCAATTCTGGGCCGGTTTTCTTTTGGTCGCGTGTCGTCGCATATCGGTCGCACATGTTGGCGCAAACAGAGTAAATACCGGTTTCTGAATGCGTTACCTATCGCGAAGATGGCGTGCTCGAATCACTTTCCACATCAGTTTATTTTTGTGATCACACCTGAAAATACTGTGATCACAAATAGTGAAAATCTTCGTGAAATACCGCTTTGCTATCAAAAAAGCCTTTAAACTTGTCCCCTACACACCCCTATAAAAGGTCAATCGTAGTCAGACGGGACAATTTCGATGAACATTCACGAATACCAAGCCAAGGCGCTTCTTCGCAGCTATGGCGCCCCGGTCTCCGACGGTCGCGCGGTTCTGCGCGCCGAGGAAGCCAAAACCGCAGCCGGTGAACTGGATGGCCCCCTTTGGGTCGTAAAGGCACAAATCCACGCGGGCGGCCGCGGCAAGGGCAGCTTCAAAGAGGCTGATGCCGGTGAAAAGGGCGGTGTCCGTCTGACCAAATCGGTCGAAGAAGCCGCCGAAGAGGCCAAAAAAATGTTGGGCCGCACGCTGGTCACGCATCAGACCGGCCCTGCGGGCAAACAAGTCAACCGCATCTATATCGAAGCCGGTTCCAGCATCGAGACCGAGATGTATCTTGCCCTACTGGTGGATCGCCAAACCAGCCGTATTTCCTTCGTCTGCTCGACCGAAGGCGGCATGGATATCGAAGAAGTGGCTGCAGCCACGCCCGAGAAAATCCTGTCCTTCTCGGTTGATCCGGCCACCGGCTATCAACCTTATCACGGCCGCCGCATCGCATTTTCGCTGGGTCTGCAAGGCGCACAGGTCAAACAATGCGTCAAACTGATGAGCCAGCTTTACTCCGCCTTCGTCGAGAAGGACATGGAGATGCTGGAGATCAACCCGCTGATTGTCTCGGACAAGGGTGATCTGAAAGTGTTGGACGCCAAGGTTGGTTTCGACGGCAACGCGGTCTACCGCCACCCCGATATCGCTGAACTGCGCGACGAGACCGAAGAAGACCCCAAGGAACTCGAAGCCTCGAAATACGACCTGAACTACATCGCGCTGGATGGTGAGATCGGGTGCATGGTGAACGGTGCCGGTCTGGCGATGGCCACGATGGACATCATCAAACTGTACGGGGCCGAGCCTGCCAACTTCCTCGACGTGGGTGGCGGTGCCACTAAAGAGAAAGTGACCGAGGCGTTCAAGATCATCACCTCGGACCCGAACGTCAAAGGCATTCTGGTCAACATCTTCGGCGGCATCATGCGCTGTGATGTGATCGCCGAGGGCGTTGTGGCGGCCGTGAAAGAGGTCGGCCTGCAGGTTCCGCTGGTCGTGCGTCTGGAAGGCACCAATGTCGAGAAAGGCAAAGAGATCATCAATACCTCTGGCTTGGACGTGATCGCGGCAGACAACCTGAAAGACGGGGCCGAGAAGATCGTGAAGGCGGTTAAGGGGTAAGGGCCGCTCCGGGGCCTTTGCTCCGGCAAACGCTCCGGCGGAGCGTTTGAGGCACGAACGGGCGGAGCCCCGGAGAATGCGATGCAATATGTAGAAGCCTTCAATTCCCTCGGTTACGACGTGCCCAATCCTCGTCAAGATTGGAGTGCCGAGAAAAATGACGGTATTTGCATCACGCTCTGGAAATCCGAAGTTCAATGGACGCCTGTACCTCCGCGCCTTGATCTTTGGAAACGGGCAACACCAGGCACGACCGATTGGGAATTCCTACCCGGTCACAAAAAACGCACCGCCCACTTGGAGCGAGCTGTGTCGGAGTTTGATGGTTGGGTCGACGTAGTCGTCGTGAATGGCACCCCTGGACAAGGATATGGCGCCGCCGACCCTTGGCTGCCGAAACAACGCGCTGAATATGGTTGGCGCGTTCAAGAATTCGATAAGGCGACGGGCTTCTTTTCTGTCGCCGCAGAGAAACTGAAATAGGAGACTCCTAAAATGGCAGTCCTCATCGACGAAAATACCAAAGTGATCTGTCAGGGCTTTACCGGCTCCCAGGGCACATTCCACTCTGAACAGGCCATCGCTTATGGCACTAAGATGGTCGGCGGTGTGACGCCGGGCAAAGGCGGGATGACCCATCTTGACCTGCCCGTGTTCAACTCGGTCCACGAGGCAAAGCATGTGACCGAGGCGAACGCCTCGGTGATCTATGTTCCGCCGCCCTTCGCAGCTGACTCGATCCTCGAAGCGATTGATGCCGAGATGGAAGTGATCGTCTGCATCACCGAAGGCATCCCGGTTCTGGACATGATGAAGGTGAAACGCGCGTTGGAAGGCTCGAAATCGCGCCTGATCGGCCCGAACTGCCCCGGTGTCATCACGCCCGATGCCTGCAAAATCGGCATCATGCCCGGCCACATTCACAAGCGCGGCTCGGTCGGTGTTGTGTCGCGTTCGGGCACTCTGACCTATGAGGCCGTCAAACAGACCACCGATGTGGGTCTGGGCCAGTCCACCTGCGTCGGCATCGGCGGCGACCCGATCAAAGGAACCGAGCATATCGACGTGCTGGAATGGTTCCTGGCGGATGACGAGACCCACTCGATCATCATGATCGGTGAGATCGGTGGCTCGGCCGAGGAAGAAGCCGCACAGTTCCTGGCGGATGAGGCCAAGAAGGGCCGCAAAAAGCCCGTCGCAGGCTTCATCGCAGGCCGCACCGCCCCTCCGGGCCGCCGCATGGGCCACGCGGGCGCGATCGTCGCCGGCGGCAAAGGCGGTGCCGAGGACAAGATCGAAGCCATGCGCTCGGCCGGTATCGTTGTGGCAGAAAGCCCCGCGACGCTGGGTGAGGCCGTGCTGGAAGCGATTGGCTGATGACAAACCGACTCTCCACAGGCGCTGAGGGTAGCGCCCGACCCTGGGTGGGTGCTGCAAGCGCCCTCCCGGGGGGAGGGTCGGGCACTGCCCGGCGTTGCCGCCGGGCGGGTGGGTGCTGATGGGACCAAAATGCGCTATATCGTTGGGTTTTCGAAAGGTCTTTGATTTTTCGGGACGCGCCTCTCGATCCGAATTCTGGTGGATGTTTCTCGCGAGTTTGGTCGTCACTCTGTTCTTCCAGATTTTCTCGGCAAGCCTCATAGTCGCGTCACTGGGGTCAAGCGCTTTGGCATCCGGTCCGCTAACGGCGGAAAACCTTCCGCTTGGCTTGATGGTCTCAGCTTTCGTTTTTCTCTTTTGTTTTCTAATGCTCCCGACGGTATCCCGAAGGTTCAAAGACCATGGCTGGCGAGGTGGCTGGTTCTACATTGCTGCATGGATAAACGGCGTTTCAGGTGCTGCCCTCACGATTTGCGCGATGCTTTTCCTGGCTGGGCGTGCAGAAACTGCCGTGCAAATCCTTGTTCCCGCCATGCTATTGGGCTTCATCCCCTACGGAAGCGTATTGTGGTGTTTCTGGATTGGGTTTGTAAAACCTGAGAACAGCTCGAATCTATATGGTTTGAACCCTGTTGGAGCGATCCCATGACCTTCTCTGACGCCATCCGCACCTGTTTCTCCAAGTTCTTCACCTTCTCGGGTCGCGCCTCGCGGCCTGAATACTGGTTCTTTTTCATGTTCATCGTGATCTGGAGCCTCATCGCAGGTTTCATTGACCTTCAGTTTTTCACGCAAGTCGCCACGACCGAGACCGAAACGACGAAATCCGTCGCTGCCACTTCGAGTCAACCGGTGCAGAGCATTGTCAGCCTAATCGTCTTCTTCCCGCATCTCGCGGTCGCATGGCGGCGGATGCATGATACCGGACGCAGCGGGCTTTATGCCCTGTTTCCGCTGCTGCTGATGGCCGGGGCCGTTGCGGTGCTGGTGTTCGGCATTGGAATGGCGTCCAGCTTCCAGCATGGCGGCAATCTGGATATCTTGTTCACCCGCGCGACTTTACTGATTGTTATACCCACACTTCTAGTCCTGATGATCTCGCCCCTCCTGGTGCTGTGGTGGCTGACCCGCCCCAGCCAGCCAGGCACCAACCAATACGGTCCCAACCCATATGAGGTAACCCAATGACCGAGCACTCGCCCAACTCCGCCTTTCATGCCTCAAGCTTCATGCAGGGGCACAATGCCGAATATCTGGAACAGCTATACGCTCAATACACGCGGGACCCGAATGCAGTAGATGCGGCCTGGGTCGAGTTCTTTCGCGCCATGGGCGATGCTTCGCCGGATGTGCAGCGCGAGGCCGAGGGCCCGTCCTGGGCGCGCACTGACTGGCCGCCGATGCCTGCGGATGACCTGACGGGCGCGCTTACCGGTGAGTGGGCCGAGATCGACGCCAAGGCGGCGGGCAAAAAGATCAAGGACAAAGCAGCGGACAAGGGCGTTGCGGTCAGCGAAGATCAGATCAAGCGCGCGGTTCTGGACAGCCTGCGCGCACTGATGCTGATCCGGGCCTATCGTATCCGGGGTCATCTGGCCGCCAATCTGGACCCGTTGGGGATGCGTGCTGCGACCAACCACCCCGAATTGGACCCCAAGACCTATGGCTTTACCGAGGCCGACATGGACCGGCCGATCTTTATCGACAACGTGCTGGGCCTGCAGATGGCCTCGATGCGGCAGATCGTCGATATCGTGAAGCGGACCTATTGCGGCACCTTCGCGCTGCAATACATGCATATTTCCGATCCCGAACAGGCCGCGTGGCTGAAAGAGCGGATCGAAGGCTATGGCAAGGAAATCGCGTTCACCAAGGAAGGCCGCAAGGCGATCCTGAACAAGATGGTCGAGGCCGAGGGTTTCGAGAAATTCCTGCACGTCAAATACATGGGCACCAAGCGGTTCGGTCTGGACGGCGGTGAGGCTCTGATCCCCGCGATGGAACAGATCATCAAGCGCGGCGGCGCGCTGGGTGTGCGTGACATTGTTATCGGGATGCCGCACCGAGGCCGTCTTAACATTCTGGCCAACGTGATGCGCAAACCCTATCGCGCGATCTTCAACGAATTCCAGGGCGGCAGCTTCAAGCCCGAGGATGTGGATGGCTCAGGCGATGTAAAATACCACCTGGGTGCGTCCAGCGACCGGGAATTTGACGGCAACAATGTCCACCTGTCGCTGACCGCCAACCCCAGCCACCTTGAGGCCGTGAACCCGGTAGTTCTGGGCAAGGTCCGCGCCAAGCAGGACCAGCTGAAGGATGACGAGCGTACGGCGGTGATGGGCATTCTGCTGCACGGCGACGCGGCCTTTGCAGGTCAGGGCGTTGTGGCCGAAGGGTTCGGTCTGTCCGGCCTGCGGGGGCATAAGACCGGTGGCACCATGCATATCGTGGTGAACAACCAGATCGGTTTCACCACGGCGCCTCATTTCAGCCGCTCCAGCCCCTATCCCACCGATATCGCGCTGATGGTTGAAGCGCCGATTTTCCACGTGAACGGTGACGATCCCGAGGCGGTGGTTCACGCCGCAAAAGTGGCGACCGAATTCCGCCAGAAGTTCCACAAGGACGTGGTTATCGACATCTTCTGCTATCGCCGGTTTGGTCACAACGAGGGCGATGAGCCCATGTTCACCAACCCGATCATGTACAAGAAGATCAAGACGCATAAGACCACGCTGTCGCTTTATACGGAACGCTTGGTCAAGGATGGCCTGATCCCCGAAGGCGAAATCGAGGATATGAAAGCCGCTTTCCAGGCCCACCTGAATGACGAGTTCGAGGCCGGGAAAGATTACAAACCCAACAAGGCCGACTGGCTGGACGGGCGCTGGTCACATCTGGACAAAAACAAAGAAGAGTATGTCCGGGGCGACACGGCGATCTCGCCGGAAACCATGGCCGAGGTCGGCAACGCTCTGACCCATGTGCCCGAAGATATCGCGCTGCACAAAACCGTCGGCCGACTTTTGGACCACAAGAAAAAGATGTTCGAAAGCGGCAAGGGGTTCGACTGGGCAACCGGCGAAGCGCTGGCGTTTGGCTCGCTTCTAACCGAGGGCTATCCGGTCCGCTTGTCCGGTCAGGATGCAACGCGAGGGACATTCAGCCAACGCCACTCGGGCTTTGTGCATCAGGAGACCGAGGCACGATACTATCCGCTCAACAACATCCGGGCCGGACAGTCGCACTATGAAGTGATCGACTCGATGCTGTCGGAATATGCGGTGCTGGGTTTTGAATACGGCTATTCGCTGGCCGAACCCAATGCCCTGACCTTATGGGAGGCGCAGTTCGGCGACTTTGCCAACGGCGCGCAGATCATGTTTGACCAGTTCATCAGCTCGGGTGAAAGCAAATGGCTGCGTATGTCCGGTTTGGTCTGTCTGTTGCCGCACGGGTTTGAAGGTCAGGGGCCTGAACACTCGTCCGCGCGTCTGGAACGCTTCCTGCAGATGTGCGGGCAGGACAACTGGATCGTGGCGAACTGCACGACGCCGGCGAACTATTTCCACATCCTGCGCCGCCAGCTGCACAGGACTTTCCGAAAACCGCTGATCATGGTGACGCCAAAATCACTGCTGCGTCACAAATTGGCCGTCAGCACCGCGGATCAATTCACCACCGGATCCAGCTTCCACCGGGTGCTGTGGGATGACGCGCAGCATGGCAACTCGGACACCAAGCTGGTCGCAGATGACAAGGTCAAGCGGGTCGTTCTGTGTTCAGGCAAGGTCTACTATGACTTGCTCGAAGAACGCGACGCGCGCGGGATCGACGACGTCTACCTGATGCGGATCGAGCAATATTATCCGTTCCCGGCGCATTCGCTGATCAATGAGCTTGAGCGCTTCAAAGGGGCCGAGATCGTCTGGTGTCAGGAAGAGCCCAAGAACCAGGGTGCCTGGTCCTTTATCGAACCCAACATCGAATGGGTTCTGACCCGGATTAAAGCAAAACATACACGGCCCCGCTATGTCGGCCGCGCTACTTCGGCCTCGCCCGCGACGGGTCTGGCCAGCCAACACAAAGCCCAACAAGAAGCGCTGGTTAACGAAGCGCTGAGCATTGAAGGAAAATAATGATGTCCATTGAAATTCGTGTTCCCACGCTGGGCGAGTCGGTCACCGAGGCCACAGTTGCAACCTGGTTCAAGAAGCCGGGTGACGCAGTGGCCGTGGATGAAATGCTGTGCGAGTTGGAGACTGACAAAGTTACAGTCGAAGTGCCCGCCCCCGCAGCCGGCGTGATGGGCGAGATCGTCGCCGCCGAGGGTGAAACCGTTGGCGTTGATGCCTTGTTGGCCACTATCACCGCAGGAGAGGGCGCAGCCGCTGCTCCGGCACCGGCGGCGGCGGCCCCGGCAGCTGAGGCTCCGGCCGCATCGGGTGGCAGCGTTGACGTAATGGTTCCCACGCTGGGTGAATCCGTGACCGAGGCGACCGTGTCCACATGGTTCAAACAGGTCGGCGACGCCGTCGCGCAGGATGAAATGCTGTGTGAGCTGGAAACCGACAAGGTTTCAGTCGAAGTTCCAGCCCCCGCCGCAGGTGTTCTTGCGGAAATCACCGCGCCGGAGGGCACGACCGTTGACGCATCGGCGAAACTGGCCGTGATCTCGGGCGCAGGTGCTGTTGCGGTTCCGGCGGCTGCTCCGGCAGCGGCGGCCCCTGCAGCTGCGGCCACGGGCAAGGACGTGTCCAACGCACCTTCGGCTGAGAAAGCGATGGCACAAGCCGGTCTGTCGGCTGATCAGGTCACCGGCACCGGCCGCGACGGCCGCATCATGAAAGAAGACGTGGCCCGCGCCGTGGCAACGGCTGCCGCACCCGCGCCTGCTGCCTCTCCGGCACCTGCCCCTGCGCCGCGCGCGCCTGTGGCCGCCGATGACGCTGCGCGCGAGGAACGGGTCAAAATGACTCGCCTGCGCCAGACCATCGCCAAGCGTCTGAAAGACAGCCAGAACACCGCCGCCATGCTGACCACCTACAACGAGGTGGACATGACTGAAGTGATGGCACTGCGCAGCCAGTATAAGGACCAGTTCGAGAAGAAGCACGGCGTGCGTCTGGGCTTTATGTCCTTCTTCACCAAGGCCTGCTGCCACGCGCTGAAAGAAGTGCCCGAGGTGAACGCCGAGATCGACGGCACCGACATTGTCTACAAGAACTTCGTTCATATGGGCGTGGCCGCCGGCACGCCGACCGGTCTGGTGGTTCCGGTCATCCGCGATGCTGACAGCATGTCTTTTGCTGCGATCGAGAAAGCCATTGCCGAAAAAGGTAAGCGCGCCCGTGACGGCAAGCTGTCCATGGCTGAGATGCAGGGCGGCACCTTCACCATCTCGAACGGTGGTGTTTACGGCTCGCTGATGTCCTCGCCGATCCTCAACCCCCCGCAGTCGGGTATTCTGGGCATGCACAAGATTCAGGACCGCCCGATGGCGATCAATGGTCAGGTGGTGATCCGCCCGATGATGTATCTGGCGCTGTCCTATGACCACCGGATCGTTGACGGCAAAGGTGCGGTGACCTTCCTGGTTCGCGTCAAAGAGGCGTTGGAAGATCCGCGCCGCCTGCTGATGGATCTGTAATCATGGCAACCCATGTTCTCTGGCAGGCCGATGTGGCTGATTTCAACGCCTGGCTGACCGTGTTCCGCGAAGATCAGCCAATGCGCAAGGCGGCAGGTATCCATGACCTGCACGTCTGGCGCGATCCTGATCAGCGCGATCACGCCATCGCCATGTTTGAGGTGCGCGATCTGGACAAGGCCCGTGCTTTTCTGGATTCGCAGGAACTGGCGATGCACCACGAACGCGGCGGCGTGGCCCATATTCAAGTGAAACTGCTGAAACCAGTCTGATCTGAAAAAAACCGTGTGCGGGGTCAACTCGCACACGGGCACGCAAATACCCGTGAACCCAGCCTGCCTTCGCGCCCGGTGAATGGTAGTCGCAAGACCGGACTGAGATTGACAAAAGGATACCTATCATGTCTTCCGAGCTTTCGATTCTTGCCCTCTATGGCCTGGTGGTCATTATTGTGGTTTTGCTGAATATCCTGACTGCAATGTCTCAGGTCGGGTTGATGACGCTGGGCGGCGCACGCGATGACATGCCGTCGCTGACCGGCGTCGCAGGTCGGGTGGAGCGCGCTTTGGCCAATTCAGTCGTCGCTATGGCACTGTTTGCACCTGCCATTCTGATCCTGTCCGCCAAGGACGCTTTTACCGGCGGTACGTTGTTTGCCGCGCAGATATTCCTGATCGCGCGGATCGTTTTTGTTCCGATCTACGCGTTTGCCATTCCCGTACCGTTCCTGCGCACAACCGTCTGGCTGGCCGGATTTTTCGCAACGGCCTATCTATACCTCCAGGCGCTTTGAGGCGTTTGCGGCCGCGGCTTTGGCGACGCGGCCACTCTCAGGCCCTGCAAAATCGGATAACCAAATGACCCCCGAAATCACAGTTCTGACCCTGGCCGCCTTGCTTTGGGCCGTTCAGTTCATTGCCTATCTGGCCGTCAGCCACGGCAAAATGGATGTGAACAAGGCGATCGGGCCCCGCGACACGGAAATTGACCGGCCCGGAGCCTCGGGGCGGATGCATCGTGCGCTCAGCAACCTGACCGAAGGGCTGACCCTGTTTGCCATCGCCGCCCTCGTGATTACCGTGACAGGACAATCGACCTCATTCACCGCCACTGCTGCCTGGATTTTTCTGGTTGCACGCGTCATCTATGTCCCCGCTTATGCGCTGGGTTGGACACCATGGCGTACAATCGTCTGGCTTGTCAGCTTTTTCGCAACTGTCGCAATGCTGCTTGCGGCGCTGTTTTAATCTTGCATCTCACGCTGGTATAAGAAGCCTACGGACCCGGGCGCATGCCCTCCCCCGAGAACAACAAAGGACCATTTGAATGGCAAACTATGACGTCATCGTAATCGGAGCCGGCCCCGGCGGCTATGTCTGCGCCATCCGTTGCGCCCAGCTGGGCCTGAAAACCGCCGTTGTCGAAGGGCGTGAAACGCTGGGCGGCACTTGCCTGAATGTGGGCTGCATCCCGTCCAAGGCGCTGCTGCATGCCAGTCACCAGCTACACGAGGCAGAACATAACTTTGCCAAGATGGGCCTCAAGGGTAAAAGCCCCTCGGTCGACTGGAAACAGATGCAGGCCTACAAGGACGAGGTGATCGACGGCAACACCAAGGGCATCGAGTTCCTGTTCAAGAAGAACAAAATCGACTGGCTGAAAGGCTGGGGCTCGATCCCAGCTGCCGGCCAGGTGAAGGTGGGTGACGAGGTTCACACCGCCAAAAACATCATAATCGCATCAGGGTCCGAGCCGTCCTCGCTGCCCGGTGTCGAGGTGGACGAAAAGGTCGTCGTGACATCGACCGGCGCGCTGTCGCTGGGCAAGATTCCAAAAAAGATGGTTGTAATCGGCGCGGGCGTGATCGGGCTGGAACTGGGCTCGGTCTACAGCCGTTTAGGGGCCCAGGTGACAGTGATCGAATTCCTCAAGGAGATCACGCCGGGCATGGACCCCGAGGTTCAGAAAACCTTCCAGCGTATCCTTAAGAAACAGGGCCTGAATTTTGTCATGGGGGCTGCGGTTCAAAAGACCGAAGCCACCAAGACCAAGGCCAAAGTCACCTATAAGCTGTTGAAAGATGACAGCGAGCATATGATCGAGGCCGACACCGTGCTGGTCGCCACCGGGCGCAAACCCTTCTCGGACGGGCTGGGGCTGGACGCGTTGGGGGTTGAGATGACACCGCGCGGTCAGATCAAGGTCGGCAGTGACTGGCAAACCAACGTGCCTGGCGTCTACGCCATCGGTGACGTGACCGAAGGCCCGATGCTGGCCCATAAGGCCGAGGATGAAGGCATGGCCGCAGCCGAGCAGGTCGCAGGCAAGCACGGCCATGTGAACTATGGTGTCATTCCGGGCGTGATTTATACTTGGCCCGAAGTCGCGAATGTGGGCGAAACCGAAGCCACGCTGAAGGAAGCAGGGCGTGCCTACAAAGTTGGCAAGTTTATGTTCATGGGCAATGGCCGCGCCAAGGCAAACTTTGCCGCCGACGGGTTTGTAAAAATCCTCGCCGACAAGGACACTGACCGCATTCTGGGCGCCCACATCATCGGCCCAGCAGCTGGTGACCTGATCCACGAGGTCTGCGTTGCAATGGAATTCGGCGCCTCGGCCGAAGATCTGGCCCTGACCTGCCACGCGCACCCGACCTATTCCGAAGCAGTGCGCGAAGCGGCTCTGGCCTGCGGCGACGGGCCAATCCACAGCTGATACGGAAAAGCGGCGCGATGCTCCGGGTACATCGCGCCGCACCTTAACTTGGCGAATTACTCGGCAGGTTCACTGCTGTGAGGTTGCTGCGCATTAGGTTTGGCGCGAAGTTTGCGCCGCATAAGGGTCCATGCGTCCTTGAAGGGCACGAAATACAGTCTCATACAAGTATTCAGTTCCTGGCCTTTGTCTTTCTCGGTCACACCAAATTTCACATCTCGATTGTCGTCCGGCATAACATATGTGCCAAACAACACGTCCCAGACCGGAAACATGAAGGCAAAGTTCTTGTCCAGATGATCCGGGTGACAACTGTGATGCACATGATGATGAGCCGGAGATGGGAAGACCTTGGACCAAACACCAGGCCAACGCAGCCAAATATGGGAATGCCGCAGATTGTAGCCCACGGCATTGAACAAGAACATCAACAGCGGCACACCTAGAATAACGGGAATATTTGGATGATATCCCAGTATGCGAAAGGTAAAACCCGTTACCGCGCCGCTGCCTAGGCCAATCGCCAGGTGATAGAACAGGTTGTCAACGGGATGTTCGCGGAAGTTCGAGATCGGATGCATGACCTCAGCACTGTGATGAACTTTATGAAACTGCCACAACAGTGGAATTTTGTGCTGTAGATAGTGGCAGTAAAAGCCAATGAAATCCAACACCAGAAAGAGCACAAACATATAGACTATGGTGATAGTGGCCCCCACCCAACCTGTGAGGTGTTTGCCATCCTCAACGGTGGAAGGGTCAAACCCACCACTGGCCCAATAATAGGATACCGCCGCAGAGCCAGCCAGAAGACCTAGCAACAGGAAATGCCCAATCAGCATGTGGAAGAAGAAATATCTTACGTCCAGCCACGCTGACGGATGTCGCCAGACTTTCTTTGGAAACAGAAACCCGAAGAACGTCGTTTCTCCGTCAACCTCTGAAGACACACGCCTTTTCCGGGCATAGATCCAGAACGCGATGAGGAAAGAAGTTGCCAGATACAGGACATAAACTCGGTTATCTGGGTTAAGCGGATACAACAACACGCTTTTTGCGTGGATCAGGAACTCTTGCCAATATGTTTGCAACTGCTGCATCTAAGCCTCCGGTTTCGCTCATCCTATTTTTGCGTCCGTATTTGTCCACCCGTGTGGCGATACCGTGAAATATTGTGGGCTGATCACCACATCGTTTTCTCGGCGCGCGCGCGCCATTCGGCGTCATAGCGCGCGCCGCCTTCGTCTCCGTTCGAAGCTTCGGCCAGGATCTCCCCCATCGTCGGAAGGGTGGCGCTTTCGTCACCACTGCGCCAAGTACGGGCCCGCATCAACGCACGGGCGCATTGGGTGTAGACCTCAGCGATGTCGATAACGATCACCGTGGCGGGGTGCTTGCCCTTTTTGTCAAACCGGGCGGTCAAGCAGGGATCCGCAGTCACGCGGGCCGTTCCGTTCACGCGCACCACGTTGTTGGAACCGGGCACTATGAACATCAGCGCCACGCGCGGGTCACGGACGATGTTACGCAGGCTGTCCAACCGGTTGTTTCCACGCCAATCCGGCAGGGCAAGTGTCCTGTCGTCCAGCTCCAGAACCACCGGACCATCGTCGCCACGCGGGCTGCCATCCACACCTTCCGGCCCAACCGTGCTAAGGATGCACAGCCGCGAAGCCATGATCCATTGCCGGTAAAGCGGAGTCAGACGAGGCGCAACTTTACGCAAAGACGGTGCCGCTGGCGTGCCATAGAGTGCCTCGAGCGTTTCGATATCGTCAATGTACTGCATCCAGGTCAAACCCCACTTCCTGCATCAACGCGTTCGAGCGCGTTTCGATCACCTCTTCTAGGCGGGCCAGAAACGGATCGCGGTCAACGCCGGGCTCGATCTGGTCAAGGAAATCGACGATCGCAAGGCCCGGCTTGCGCATAATGCCCGTGCGGGGCCAGAAAACACCCGCATTGGTCGCCACAGGAATGCACGGAAAGTTAAGCCCCTCATACAGCACGGCGGTTCCAACCTTATAGGGTTTGCGCGCGCCGGGCGCGACGCGCGTTCCTTGCGGGTAGATCACCAACTGGCCGGGTTCGGAAAACTCTTTGGCCACATCCTTGACCATCTTGGCCACCGCCGCGCCACGCTTGCCGCGATCCACCGGGATACAGCCCAGCCGACGCGCATATATCCCGATGATCGGTGTCCACATAAGCTCGCGTTTCATGATGAACTTGGCCTGCGGCATGGCATTGAAGATCATCATAATATCAAGAAACGACTGGTGTTTTGCCCCAACAACCACTTCATCAACCGGTGGCGTGCCACGCACTTCACAGCGGATACCGACCATCCAGCTAGCCAGCCACATGGTGCTGCGCGCATAGGTCTTGCACGCCCGTCGCGCACCTTGTTTGGCAAAGATTGCATAGGGGGCGAACACGATCCCAAGAATCAGCATCCACACATAGATCACGATCATGAAGATCAGTGACCGAACCCATTGAACTGCCGCCATCACGAAAGCTCCTTCAATTTGCGCGTTGCCGCCGTCCAGGTCGCCAGAAAAGCCACGGCTGCACCGAGGATCGGGATCAGCGCCGGCAACAACCAGCCCAAACCGCGAAATCCCAGACCGGTCAGAAACCCTCCCTCATCCGAGGCTTCGGGCAATAGCAACACCCCGATCATACCGAACAGAACACCGACCACAGCCCCAAAGAAAGCGCGATAGGTGAAACGGCGCACAAAAGCATGAGCGATGAACCGGTCGCGGGCACCGACAAGCCGCAGAACCTCGATAATCTGGGCATTGGCCGCAAGCGACGCATTAGCCGCCAGAGTAATCATTGCCGCCGTTGCACCTCCGATCAGCAGGATCGAGATCCAACCCAAACGCCGCAGTGACATGGCCGCATCGACCAGCGGTGCGCGCCAGCGGGTGTGGTCGTCCAGAACGGCGCCCGGTGCCTCGGCCCCCAGACGCAGGCGCAGACCGGCCACATCCATGCCGGGCTCGCCCTCGATAATCTCGATCAATTGCGGTACGGGCAGCGTGTCCAGTGGCAGGTCGGACCCGAACCAGGGGGACAACAACGCGATCTGTTCCTCGGCAGTCAACGCGCGCGCCGAAGCCACACCCGGTGTTTGTGACAACACATCCAACGCGGCCTTAGTCTGGGCCGCCATCTGATCAGCCGGGGCATTGATACGCAGGGTGGCCGCACCAGCCAGTTCCGTGGCCCATCGTTCGGCCAATCGGTCAGAGGCAAGCGACAGTGCCAGTGCAAACACCGCCAGAAAGGCCATCGCGCCGGACACGAACAGGGTCAGATGCGCCGTATACCCGGTCGGGGGCACCACCCGGTCGGCCCTGCTATCGGGCAACAGCATGTTGCGAAGACTGTCTTGCGTCACAGATCAGCCCCCGCCAGTTGCACGTTGCGTTGCGAAATCCGCAGAACCCGTGCCTGCACCTGGCTTTTGGCCGCCCGGATCAGGCTAAGATCATGGGTCGCGATCAACACAGTTTTGCCCATCTTGTTCAACTCGACCAGCAGCCGCAAAAGGCGCTGCGACATGTCCCAATCGACATTTCCGGTGGGTTCGTCGGCCAGAACCACATCTGGCGACAGGATAACCGCCCGTGCCAGGGCGGCGCGTTGCCGTTCGCCGCCGGACAGCTCGGGGGGCAAAGCATCCTGCCGTGCGCCCAGCCCGACCCAGTTCAGCAACTCGTCCATATCCTCTTTCTGCGCGTTTTCACCTTTGCCGGACACCATCAGTGGCAGAGCAATGTTTTCCGCCAATGTCAGGTGATCCAGAAACCGGCAATCTTGGTGGACGACCCCAATCCGCCTCCGTAACAGAGCCATCTGATCCCGATCCAATTCCGCAACATTCTGATCGCAGGCAGTCAACCGTCCCGAAGTTGGCAACAATGCGCCATAGCAGAGCTTCAGTAACGTGGTTTTGCCCGCGCCAGACGGGCCGGTCAGAAAGTGGAAGGACCCCGGTTGCAGATGCAGGGACACATCGCTCAGCAATGCGTCACCACCATAGGTATAGCTGACATTTTCCAGCTCGATCACAGGGGCCCCCAGGTTGTTCACCGCCCTTCTTGCCCGAGCGCGGTTTATGTTTCAATCTCTGCACCGGGTCGAATTGGCGACACTTGTCGTGTGAAACCGAAAACACCCTTTGCGGTCAGGTCTTAACGGAATATCATTCCTGAAAAAACTATTATCGGGCCAATATTGTGGCCAGGAGGCAGTATGCGTCTTAAATGTCCGAATTGCAGTGCCCAGTATGAGGTTCCGGACGAGGTGATCCCGGCAGAAGGCCGCGATGTGCAATGTTCGAACTGCGAAAAGACCTGGTTTCAGGCCAAGACCACCGTACCCGAACCTGACCCGGTTGTACCCGAGGTAGAGGCAAGCGAACAAGCGCCCGAGCCTCAACCGGCTTCGCGACCCGCGCCGCAGCCAGAACCCGAGCCGCAGTCTGCACAACAACCTGCGCCGCAACCAGAACCCGAGCCGCAGCCTGCACAACAACCTGCGCCGCAGCCGGAGCCCGAGGCAGCGCCACCACAGCCAGAACCAAAGCCCGCGCCGCCGCCTCAGCCGGAACAGGAACCCCAACCCACACCTCAGGCGGCGCCCGTACCTGCGGATACCCCCACAGGCAGCCATGTCGACCCATCGGTCTCCAGCATCCTCAAGGAAGAGGCCGCGCGCGAGGCCGATCTGCGGGCGCAAGAGGCAGAAAGCCTTGAAACGCAGACCGATTTGGCCCTGACCCCGCCAGAACCCAAACCTACGCCGGAGCCTGAACCTGAACCCGATCCGGAGCAGGCGATCCGCGAACTGACCGCCACCGAGGCCGCCAAAGACTCTGCGAAAAAAGAAGATTTGCCGGACGTGGAGGCCATAAATTCGAGTCTGCGCAGCGACGAACCTGTTGAGAAAAAGAAGCCCAAGAAAAAGAAGAAAGAACAGGTTCAGCCATTGCCCCGCAAGGCCCCCAGCGGCGGGTTCCGCCGCGGATTCCTGCTGATGGTCGTCATTGGCGTGATCCTGTTTCTGATCTACGGCAACGCGCAACAGATTTCCGAAGCTGTCCCTCAAGCCGATCCGGTGCTGGACAGCTATGTCTCGTTAGTTGATCAGGCGCGGCTGTGGCTACAAGCGCAGACCAGTTCAGGCGCGCAGTAAATCAGACCTTGAGAAATCAGAACCGTTCGAGCAGACGTTTGAGGTATTCAAGCTCAAGCTGCGGCCGGTCTGATTCACCGGTCCGGCGGCGGATTTCATCCAGAAGCTCGCGCGCGCGGCGATAGACGTCCTCGCCTTGAAGCATGCCTTCATCGGTCGAGATTGACCCAGACGACCCCGGACTGCGCCCCAGCGGATCGCGGTTATTGGCCTGCATATCACCGTCCTGCGTGCCTTGACCCGGTTGGTTCTGCTGGTTTTGCGCCAATGCCTCGCCCAATGAGCGCATCCCTTCGCGCAGCGCCTCCATCGCCTCGGATTGACGGTCAATCGCCTCGGCCAGATCATCGCCGCGCAGGGCCTTTTCTGCATCATCCATGGCACGACCCGCGCGGTCCAATGCGTCACGTGCGGCATCCCCTTCGGGCGTTCCGCCACCCGGCAGGTTCTGCTGTTGGCGGCCTAATTCATCGCGCAGAGCCTGTTGACGGTCCGCCAGCGATCCCTGACCCTGCTGGCCCTCGCCCGCCTGATCCGAGCCCTGACCCTGGCCGCCTTGCCCTTCATGGCTTTCGCCGCGCCCCTGACCACCGTTGCGGCCTTCATTGCCTTGGTTTTCACCAGCCTGCGCGCCCGGATTGAACTGTTCCTGCAAATCCCGGAACGCCTGATCGCTTAGTCCCTGCTGTTCGCGCAGCGTCTCGGCCAGCCCTTCCATGGCCTGTTGGCCTTCGGATTGTTGGCCCTGACCCTGTCCTTGGGTGACGCGCATGTTTTCCATCATCTGCTGGAATTCCTCCAGCGCCTGTTGGGCTTCGGCCATCCGGCCCTGTTCCATCAGCTCCTGAATACGGTCCATCATGCGTTGCAGGTCGTCCTGCGTCATTTGCATGCTTTCGCCATTCTGGCCGGACTGACGCTCTTCGCTGTCCCCTTCCTGTGCAAGGCGCTGAAGCTGACGCATGTACTCGTCCGTGGCCTCGCGCAGCTCTTGCATCAACTCCGCGATTTCCTCATCTGTCGCACCATTCTGCATCGCTTCGGTCAGGCGTTCTTGCGCGCGCCGCATCCGTTCCAGCGCATCGGCCAGCGTTCCATCTTCGATCTGCACTGCCAGATCCCAAAGGGCCTGCGCAATCTCGGCCTGCTGCTGAGGTTTCAGACCGTATTCATTGAAGGTCTCAAGCCGCCGCAATGTCACGCGCAGCCGCAAGTATGCGGTATCCGAGCGGAAGAAGCCTTCAGGAAGGTGCGAAACCGCGCGCAACAGCTGGGAGACTCGCGTTGCGTTGTCCCGCGTCCAAAGCAGATCGCGACGTTGTTCGATGATTGCCGCCGCCAGCGGGTCAAAGAACCTGCGCGCCGGCAAAGCGGTCATGTAGGGCTCAGACTGCGTTTCCTGATCAGCCGCATCGCGCGCGGTCAGGGTAATCTTGACCGGCAGATGCGCCCAAGGGTGCTCCGAGAAGTCCTCGATCAGGTCTTCGATGAAATCAGACCGGTCGCCGGTGATCGGCATCGGTAGCTCCACCGCAATCGCCTCGCGCGGTTCGGGTTCAAGCGTCAGGCCATAGCGGCGATCGACCGAGGCCAGATCAAGTTCAATCAGGGCCGAGCCGGATTCGACCCCATAATCATCCCCCGCTGCGAAAGGCAGCTTCATCCGCCCACCCGCCTCGGACTCGGCGATATCTGCCACCGCGATATGGGGCGGTGCGTCTGCGATGATATCCAGCGCCCAATCCCGGCCCGAGGGGCCGTCGATTTTCAGAACACCCGATTTATCGACAACGATTTCTTGTTCCGGATCGGTCGCGCCTTCGGTGCCCAGAGGCGTGGTGGTTTCAGTCAGGCTATGCGCGCCGACTTCTCCATAAAACCGCAAAGTAATTCGGCTTCCCTGAGGAATCGACAAGGTCGGGTCGGACTGATCGGCAAGATACAATGTCGGCAGACCGGTATAACGCGGAGGCTCGACCCAGCCTTCCCAACTCGGCCCCTGTCCTGCGACAGCGGCGCCGGGGGTCATCTCGGCCACCGTACCAATACGCCAAAACGACCCGAAGAGCGTTGCGATCACCAGCGCCAACAGGGCCGAATAGCGCAGGGCATAGGGATCACGATCCGCAAGCCGCAGGTTGGGCTTCACCGGCTCAGCCTGCGCGGCACGTGCGGCCATGCGGGATTGGTGCGCCTGCCACAACGCCACAGAATCTGCATCCATCGCACCAATGGCCTGATCGTCCATCAGAGCCTGAATCGGTCGCCCTGGCAGCGTCTCATCCAACCGCATCAGCGCCTCGGCCCGGCTGGGGATATGGAATCGCCTTGCGCCAATGACCAGCGCGCCCAACAGACTCAGTAAAGCCAGTGCGCCGACGATCCAGACGGTTTCAACCCGTACGAAATCCTGCAATCCCAGCATCAAAGCCGCCAGAATCGCCATCAGGATCGAGAAAAACGGCCAGAAAGCCCGCCAGACCTGCTCGGCCAACATCCCTGCGTGGGTCAGCCACAGGGACAGTCTAGGGATCGGCAGGGTCTGTTTAGCCATTAAGGCGGGCCTCCGTCAGCAGGCCCGCGCGCCTATCGCGTCAGAGCCATTCGGGTATGGTATCGCGGTTTATGATTTCGTCAAAGCTCGGGCGTTCACGAATTACGGCGAATTGATCTTCGTGCACCAGAACCTCGGGGATCAATGGGCGCGTGTTGTACTCACTGGCCATCACCGCACCATAGGCCCCGGCGCTGCGGAAAGCGACCAGATCACCGGCTGCAAGCGGCGGCATGTTGCGCTGTTTGGCAAAGGTGTCGCCGGTTTCGCACACGGGGCCCACAATGTCATAGGGCTGCTGTTCCACGCCCGGCGCGGGCACGGTCACGGCGACGATATCATGATGCGCCTCGTACATCGCAGGGCGGATCAGGTCGTTCATGGCCCCATCCAGGATCAGGAAATCGCGTCCCTCGCCCGATTTCACATAGATCACCTTACTGACCATCAAACCCGCATTGCCCGCGATCAGACGGCCCGGTTCGATTTCAATCTCGCAGCCCAGATGGCCCAGCGTTTTCTGGATCAAAGCTCCATATTCCACAGGTAGCGGCGGCGCGTCATTGGCACGTGTATAGGGAATGCCGAGACCGCCCCCCAGATCAAGGCGGCGGATATTATGGCCTTCGCTGCGAAGCTGCTCGGTCAGCTCGGCAACCTTGGTATAGGCCAGCTCGAACGGCTCAAGATTGGTCAGTTGTGAGCCGATATGAACGTCGATGCCAATCACATCCAGTCCCGGCAGGGTGGCGGCATGGGCATACACCTCGGACGCGCGCGCGATTGGGATGCCGAATTTGTTTTCCGACTTGCCGGTAGCGATCTTGGCGTGGGTTTTCGCGTCTACATCCGGGTTCACCCGCACGGTGATCGGCGCAATCACGCCCAAGTCCAGTGCGACCGCGTTGATCACTTCCATCTCAGGCTCGGATTCCACGTTGAACTGGCGGATGCCACCGGTCAGCGCGGTGCGAATCTCATCCGCTGTCTTGCCAACGCCCGAGAATACGATCTTGTCGCCAGGCACGCCTGCGGCCTTGGCCCGCAGATATTCCCCCCCCGACACCACATCCATCCCCGCGCCCACCTGCGCCAACGTCTTCAGAATCGCCTGATTGCTGGCCGCCTTCATCGCGTAGCAGACAAGGTGATCCATCCCGTTCAGCGCGTCATCGAACAGCTTGAAATGTCGCAGCAAGGTCGCCGTCGAATAGACATAGAACGGGGTTCCGACCGCGGCTGCGATTTCGGAGATTGGGACATCCTCGGCGAAAAGCGCGCCGTCGCGGTAGAGAAAGTGATCCATACAAGCGCGCTTAGACCAAAAGAGGTCTGCGGATCAATGGATTCCGTACACGGCTGCGCGGGCCGTTACTTGCGAACGCCGACGCCGACCCTACCATAGCCCGAAAGCGAGATACCGGACCCGCTGGATTGCGCTTCAGGCTCGGGGCGCGGTGTGTAGGACGGATCACAGGCGGCCAGGAAAAGAACGGGCAGTAACAGTGCGATGAATTTCATATTTGTCTCATGTATCTCGATCCGATCCTGCTGATCGGGTCAGGTTTGAAAGTGCCGAATAGAGATTGACGATTAATTACAGCCCCAGGAACACGCCCAGACCGCCTTTACGCAACCCGACACCAACGCCGCCATAGGTGCCGCTGCTGCCGACGCCGATATTGGCGCTCATGGTGGGTTGGATCGGCTCGCCATCCGCACCGCACCCGGCCAGCACCGCACCAGCCGAGACCAAAAGCACCACACGTAAAATCCGCATCACACCAGCGCCTTCCACCGCTTGATCTGGGCCCGCACCTGATCGGGTGCCGTGCCGCCAAAGGATTGACGCGAGTTTACCGAATTTTCGACCGTAAGGACAGAATAGACATCGTCGGTGATATCAGCGTGAACCGATTGCATGTCCTCAAGGGTCAGATCAGGCAGGTCGCAGCCCTGGGCTTCGGCCATGGCAACAAGCGATCCGGTGACGTGATGCGCATCGCGGAACGGCAGGCCCAGCACCCTTACCAGCCAGTCAGCCAGATCGGTCGCCGTCGAGAAACCTGACCCTGCCGCAGCCGCCAAACTGTCACGGTTGGCAGACATATCCTTGACCATGCCCTCCATCGCCGCCAGCGCCAGCATCCAGTTGTCGGCAGCGTCAAAGACCTGTTCCTTGTCTTCCTGCATGTCCTTGGAATAGGCCAGCGGCAAGCCCTTCATCACCATCATCAGCGCGGTGTTCGCGCCGTAGATACGGCCAACTTTGGCGCGGATCAGCTCGGCCGCATCGGGGTTTTTCTTTTGCGGCATGATCGACGAACCGGTCGAGAAGCGATCCGACAGCGTCACAAACCGGAACTGGGCCGAGGACCAGATCACCAGTTCCTCGGCAAAACGCGACAGGTGAACTGCGCAGATCGAGGCGGTGGACAGGAATTCCAAAGCAAAATCTCGGTCGCTGACCGCATCAAGAGAGTTCGCGGCTGGGCGGTCAAAGCCCAGCGCCTGGGCGGTCATGTCCCGATCGATAGGGAAAGACGTGCCCGCAAGCGCAGCAGCGCCCAAGGGAGATTCGTTCATCCGCGCGCGGGCGTCACGGACACGGGAGAGGTCGCGGCCAAACATCTCGACATAAGCCATCATGTGATGACCCCATGTGACGGGCTGCGCCGTTTGCAAGTGGGTAAATCCGGGCATGACCCAATCGGCCCCAGCCTCGGCCTGTGTCAACAACGCCCGGATCAGCGCCAGCAGGCCGGTTTCGGCCGCATCGAACTGATCACGCACCCACAGTTTAAAATCAGTCGCGACCTGATCGTTTCGCGAACGCCCTGTGTGCAAACGACCCGCGGGCTCTCCGATCACCGCTTTCAGGCGCGCCTCGACATTCATATGGATGTCTTCCAGCGCCGTCGAAAACTGAAACGAACCGGACTGGATTTCTGACAAGACTGTGAGCAGCCCTTCCCGAATAGCCTGCGCATCACTATCACTTATGACGCCTGTGGCCGCTAACATGGCGGCATGGGCGCGCGAGCCTGCGATGTCCTGGGCTGCCATCCGCTGATCGAACCCGATCGAGGCATTGATTGCCTCCATGATCGCGTCTGGACCGGCGGCAAAGCGGCCGCCCCACATCTGGTTCGAGGATTGATCGGTCATGTAAGAAAACCCGGAGTTGATATGCGCCTATTTCGTCTGATCCCCCTTTATATGGCCCTTGCGCTGGGTGCAAATGCGGCTTTGGCCGCAGATATAGAAACTCTTAAGCCATTGCGCGAAGGCACGTTGAAACGGCTGATCCTGCACAAAGAGCCCAAGCCCAAGGCCACTGTTGAGTTTCAGTTGGAAGATGACGGCGGTACAGCGACACTGGCCGATTACAAAGGCAAATATGTTCTGGTGAACTTTTGGGCCACGTGGTGTGCGCCTTGCCGAAAGGAAATGCCCCAGATCGCTGAGCTTCAGGAAGAGTTCGGCGGCGACAAGTTCGAGGTTGTGACACTTGCCACTGGCCGTAACTCACCTGCCGGTATCAAGAAGTTCTTCGACGAAACCGGTATCGACAACTTGCCCCGCCATCAGGATCCCGGTTCGGCTGTGGCGCGGGAATTCGGCGTGATTGCCCTGCCGATTACTGTGATCCTTGATCCCAACGGAGACGAGATTGCCCGTCTGATCGGCGATGCCGAATGGAACTCGGACAGTGCCAAGGCGATTGTCGGCGCATTGGTGGGCGGCGAAAGCTGATCGCAGTCGACTTTAAAAATGCAGTAACCGGTCCGTGCCTCGCGGGCCGGTCGTTTTCTGCGAAAGGCTTACGCAACGCCACCTTTGACACTGCCGCAGCCGACTTGCACTCTGTCCTGCGGGAGGATGGTCATGCCGCTTGGAATATTGCTGGTTCTGGTGATCGGGGGGATCGCGGGGATCACCTTGATGATGCATCTTGCGGGCAAGTCTCGTGTCACGCAGCTAACCCCGGACGTCGCAAAAGCCGCTTGGTTGCGACATGTACCCGGCGACGAGGTTGTTGATGTAACAATCACCAATGACGGCCATACGGCTTTGATCCGCACACCTGCGGGCAACGGTCTTGTTTGGTCTTTCGGAGCCGACACGGTCGCGCGACACCTTCTGGATTTCGATTGGCTGGACCACCCCAAAGGGTTCGAGGTCCGCTTTCACGACTTCGGCACGCCCCGCGTCCTGATCCACCTCGATGACACCGAGCGCCAGCACTGGCACAACCTGATGGAGCCCGCATGACCGACCAAGTCACCTTTCCGGATGCCGTTCAGTGGGCCGTCCCCTTTTTCATCGCTGCGATTCTGGCCGAGTTTCTTTGGATAGCCGTCAAAGGCAAAGGTGGCCGGTACGAGACACGCGATGCTGTAACCTCGTTGATCATGGGCGCGGGGAATATCGCTTCGGGCCTGCTGCTGGGGTTCATCGCCTATGCGTTCTTCATGTGGCTGTGGCAGATCACTCCGTTGGATCTGGGCACCTCGATCCCCGTCATCGTCCTGTGTTTTGTGTTGGATGACCTGCGGTATTACTGGGTGCATCGGTTCGGCCATCGCATCCGCTGGGTCTGGGCCAGCCATGTGAACCACCACAGCTCGCAGCATTACAACCTGACGACCGCGCTGCGACAGACCTGGACCTATACCTTCACTTTCATGATGGTCGTGCGCGCACCCTTGATATTGTTGGGGTTCCACCCGGCCATGGTTCTGTTCGTGGGCGGTCTGAACCTGATCTATCAGTTCTGGATCCACACCGAAGCCATCGGCAAGATGCCCCGCTGGTTCGAGGCGGTGATGAACACCCCCAGCCACCACCGCGCCCATCATGGCCGCAATGCGCGCTACTTGGACTGCAACTATGCCGGTGTCTTCATCATCTGGGACAAGATGTTCGGGACCTTCGTCCCCGAGCAGGAGGATGACCGCGTAGATTTCGGACTGGTCCACAATATCGGCACATTCAATCCGTTGCGCGTGGCGTTTCACGAATGGGTCGGGATCTGGCGCGATGCCTCGCAACCGGGCCTGACCCTACGCCAGCGTCTGGCCTATTGCTTTGCCCCACCGGGGTATAGCCACGATGGAAGCCGGGACAACTCCCAACAGATCAAAGCCAAGCACATCGCCCTGCACCCCGAAGATCGCGGAACGCCCGGATTCGAGCATTTCCGGGCCGACCTGCCCAAATCGCAGGCAGAACAGGCTTAAATCCGCCGATCCACACGGTTTCGTTTCTTGAATACCGATCCGAGCGGTCCATATCACATTGATACGCAGCCGCTTAACCCGGAGATCTGATATGACCCGCATCACGACCCTTTCGACCTTTCTGGGATTGGCGGGTCTGGTCGTGGCCATGTTGTCCGCGCTCAGCGGCGGTGCAGCGCCTCTTATCGCGTTTGGTTTCATTATGATGGCTCTGGGATTTGCAGGCGCAGTCATCGGGGCGGCGATTACGGTCGGTCGTGCCTGGGAGGTTGCTCGTTAGTCGGCAATCGCACCCTCATTAACCTCAAATTCACAAGTTTCGTCTGAAATCCAACCTTGACCTAAAGCGACAAAAGGCAAGGCAATCATGGCGGACAAACACCTGGCAGATTTGCCCGAAGGGTCGGACAGCCCTTTGGACGCGGCTGTGACATCGCGCGATGCCTCAACGGTTCAAATGGCCTCGGACGCCGTGAAGCACAGACAATGCAAGCTGGCCTTTCAGCCGGTGATGCAGGCCGACGCGCCGCACGGCGTCGCCTTCTACGAAGGGTTCATCCGGGTACTGGACGAAACCGGCCGGGTAATTCCCGCGCGAGATTTCATGCCACAGTTGGAAAACACGCCTATCGGTCGGGAACTGGACTGTATTGCCTTAGAGATGGGGTTGCGCACACTGGCCCGACACCCCGATATCCGCCTGTCCATCAACATGTCCGCGCGCTCGATCGGCTTCGCGCGATGGTCCCGCGTGCTGGAGCGGTTCTTGAAGAAAGACACCAGCATCGGCGACCGCCTGATCCTTGAGATTTCGGAAAGCTCGGCGATGACCCTGCCCGATCTGGTGATGGATTTCATGGATCGGATGCAACCGCGCGGTATTGCCTTTGCGCTGGACGACTTCGGCGCCAGCAATTTCAGTTTCCGCCATTTCCGAGAGTTTCTGTTCGATGCCGCCAAGATCGACGGCCAGTTCGTACGCGGCATTGCCGCCAACCGGGACAATCAGGCCCTGGTCCGCGCCCTGATCGCCGTCGCCCGCGAGTTTGAGATTCTTGTCACTGCCGAATCGGTCGAAAGGAAAGAAGACGCAGAGTTTCTTGTCGCAAATGGCGTCGATTGCCTTCAGGGTTTCTTGTTCGGCGCACCCAGCGTATCGGCGCCATGGACAGCAAAGAACATTGAACAATCAGCGGGTTGACCCGCGCGGCATTACCCAACTTCGGCCTGAGACAAGCTGACCGTTGCTGCATGTGCAGCATTGCGCTATTCCATGGACAGTTGGAGCGGGGGATCATGAGGCGCTCTGAATCGATAAGGGCCTTTCCCTATCGCCTGCGCCGTCACGTTTCCCACAGAACCTTGACGGTAAAGGATTGTCTTAATGACCAACGTAGTAATCGCATCCGCAGCACGCACAGGCGTCGGCAGTTTTGGTGGCTCGTTCGCAAACACACCCGCGCATGATTTGGGTACCGCCGTTCTCGAAGCCGTCGTCGAACGCGCTGGGATCGAAAAGGGTGAGGTCAGCGAGACCATCATGGGCCAGGTTCTGACTGCGGCACAGGGTCAGAACCCAGCGCGTCAGGCGCATATCAATGCGGGTCTTCCACAGGAAAGCGCGGCCTGGGGGATCAACCAAGTCTGCGGTTCGGGCCTGCGCGCGGTTGCACTGGGTGCGCAGCATATCCAACTGGGCGATGCGGAAATCGTCGCTGCTGGTGGTCAGGAAAACATGACCATGTCTCCTCACGCTGCCGCGCTGCGCGCCGGTCACAAGATGGGTGACATGAAATATATCGACACCATGATCCGCGATGGTTTGTGGGATGCGTTCAACGGCTACCACATGGGTCAGACAGCCGAGAACGTAGCCGAGAAATGGCAGATCAGCCGCGATATGCAGGATGAATTTGCCGTCGCCAGCCAAAACAAGGCCGAAGCCGCACAAAAAGCTGGTAAGTTCGCAGATGAGATCACGCCCTTCACCATCAAAACCCGCAAGGGCGACATCGTGATGGACAGCGACGAATATATCCGGCACGGCGCAACGATGGAGGCGATGGCCAAGCTGCGCCCCGCTTTCACCAAGGATGGCTCGGTCACGGCGGCCAACGCATCCGGCCTCAATGATGGCGCAGCGGCGACCCTTTTGATGTCGGCAGAAAACGCCGAGAAGCGTGGGATTGAACCTCTGGCCCGGATCGCCTCCTATGCGACGGCGGGCCTGGACCCGTCGATCATGGGCGTTGGCCCGATCTATGCCTCGCGCAAAGCGCTGGAAAAAGCGGGCTGGTCAGTCGACGACCTGGATTTGATTGAGGCCAACGAAGCCTTCGCTGCGCAAGCTTGCGCCGTGAACAAGGACATGGGTTGGGACCCGTCGATCGTAAACGTGAACGGAGGCGCAATTGCCATCGGCCACCCGATCGGCGCCTCGGGCTGCCGCGTTCTGAACACGCTTCTGTTCGAAATGAAACGCCGCGACGCGAAGAAGGGTCTGGCGACCCTTTGCATCGGCGGCGGCATGGGCGTCGCCCTCTGCGTGGAGCGCGACTAAGCTATTAAGCACTGAACATAGAAAGGGCGCCCCGCAGGCGCCCTTTTTTGTTACATTGGGGCTGACCCAAAGATGCGACGATATTGCCCTATGGGTTTCGATGATTCTCGACGAAACAATATTGCGCAAGACCACCTATCAAAGTAACAGCATTACCAAGACGACTTAAATTGGAGGAAGCCTAAATGGCACGTACAGCACTCGTCACCGGCGGTTCCCGCGGCATCGGCGCAGCAATTTCCAAGGCGCTGAAAGCCGAAGGGTACAATGTTGCAGCCACCTATGCCGGAAACGACGAAGCGGCCGCAAAATTCACCGAGGAAACCGGCATCGCCACATATAAGTGGAACGTGGCTGATTATGACGAATCCAAAGCGGGTATCGAAAAGGTTGAGGCCGAGCTTGGCCCCATCGACATCGTGGTCGCCAACGCGGGCATCACCCGCGACGCTCCGTTCCACAAGATGACCCCGGAACAGTGGCATCAGGTGATCGACACCAACCTGACCGGCGTGTTCAACACCGTCCACCCCGTCTGGCCCGGCATGCGCGAGCGCAAGTTCGGCCGCATCATCGTCATCAGCTCGATCAATGGTCAGAAAGGTCAGTTCGCACAGGTGAACTATGCCGCGACCAAGGCCGGTGATCTGGGCATCGTGAAGTCGCTGGCACAGGAAGGCGCGCGGGCTGGTATCACCGCAAACGCCATCTGCCCCGGCTACATCGCAACCGAGATGGTCATGGCTGTGCCTGAAAAGGTACGCGAGTCGATCATCGGCCAAATCCCGGCGGGACGTCTGGGTGAGCCCGAAGAAATCGCACGCTGCGTGGCCTTCCTGGCATCGGACGATTCGCAATTCATCAATGGCTCGACCATTTCGGCCAACGGTGCGCAGTTCTTCGTCTGATCCCAAATTCAGAATCAAAAAAGGGCTGGTCACTATGACCGGCCCTTTTTTATCCCGTAAGAACGCGCGCGCTGCGCTCAGCGGGAACCAAATAGCCACTTCACCAAGTCACCGATCGCGCGGGACCGTTCGAAATGGGCACGCCGAAAGGCGCGGGCGACAGAGGGGCTGGAGGTAGCCTCGATCACGACAAGTATCCTTTCAGTTCAGCTTTGTTTGACTTGAGATCAATATGAGGCTTATTTTCTAGAGCGACAAACGAGCTTTTTTCTGATCTCAATTAAGAATTTCTTGCCCTATGAGCGACTACCTTCCGCCGCTGACCGCCTTGCGCGCCTTTAATGCCGCCGCCCGTCACATGTCCTTTGCCAAGGCTGCTGAGGAACTGCATGTCACGCCCGCAGCCCTGTCCTTTCAGATTAAGTCGTTGGAGGAACATCTGGGACGCCCCCTGTTTCGTCGCCTCAATCGGGCGGTGGAATTGACAGAGGCTGGGCGCGCCTTAGCCCCTGGCGCGGCAGACGGGTTCGCCACATTGCAAGCCGCGTGGCAGGCCGCCCGGCGGCAAGGGAATGATACCAGTCTGACCGTTACGGCGGGCCCGGCGTTGACGGCCAAATGGCTAGCTCCCCGACTATATGACTTTGCCCGGGCGCATCCTGAGATCGACCTGAAGTTCTCGGCCACATTACGTAACATGGACCTCGAACGGGACGATGTGGATGTGGCGATCCGCTTTGGCTATGGCGGGGATGAGGGCCTGTATTCCGTGCCCGTCCGCAAGGAATGGCTGACCCCGGTGATGACCCCGGATTTGGCCGAACAATTCCCAACGCCTGAAAGCCTGCGGGAGGCGCCATTGATCTTTGACGACTCGATTGCGTTTCTGCGGCCCCCGTCTGACTGGCCCACCTGGTTTCGGGCCGTCGGGGTAGACTTCAACCCACAGCACGGCGCGCATTTTTCCAACGCGGATCATGCGATTGACGCGGCAGTTGCCGGAGTGGGCGTCGTGCTCGGTCGAAGGGCTATGATTATCAAGGATCTGGCAGAGGGCCGGTTGGTCGCCCCCTTCAAGGTCGCAATCGAGACCATGGGACGATTCCGGTTCCTGTGTCTGAAAGGGGCCGAAAGCAGACCTCAGATTGCGGCATTCCGCGATTGGTTCATGTCCGAGATTGAAAAGACTGCGCACTTATCGGATGAGTTCGAAATCATTCCTGTGGAAGAGGTACCCGCACCGTGACAAGAACGCACGCAACAGGAATCGGTTTTGTCGCCGTCCTGCTTTGGGCCCTGCTGGCCCTCTTTACGGTTGGGTCCGCGCCCACGCCGCCTTTGCTGCTGAACGCCCTATGCTTTTCCATCGGGGGGACGCTGGGATTGGTTTGGACATGGGCCACAGGCGGGTTGAGTCAGCTTCGAGAAATCCCCTGGACCACCTATCTGTTCGGGACAATCGGTCTTTTTGGCTATCATGCGCTGTATTTCTCGGCTTTGCGAATGGCCCCTGCTGCAGAGGCCGGGCTGATCGCCTATCTGTGGCCTCTGCTGATTGTTCTGCTCTCGGGGCTCTTGCCCGGAGAACATCTGCGGATCGGCCATTTGATCGGAGCCTGTCTGGGTTTCGCCGGGGCCGCCGTGATCATCGCGGGTGGGGGTAGCAGCGGTTTCCAGGCCGAACATTTGCCTGGCTATGCACTGGCACTGCTGTGCGCGCTGACATGGTCGGGCTATTCCGTGCTGTCGCGTCGTCTGGGCGACACGCCAACCAGTTCGGTCGCTGTGTTCTGTGTGGCCACGGCCGTTGCCTCGGGCCTTTTGCACATCGCCATTGAAGAGACAGTCTGGCCAGAAACCATTCTGAGCTGGGGATCGGTCATAGCTCTTGGGCTGGGGCCCGTTGGCTTGGCGTTTTATGTCTGGGATATCGGGGTCAAGCAGGGAGACATTCAAATTCTGGGCACGTCATCTTACGCGGCCCCGCTTCTGTCTACACTTGTTCTGGTGGTCGCCGGGATCGCCGCCCCAAGCTGGGGTCTGGCGATCGCGGCCGTTTTAATCACTGGCGGCGCCTTAATTGCCGCCCGGGCCAGTATGCGCCGTTAACTCGACAATCGCTCAATCTCTTCCTTGAGCCTTAGCTTCTGTTTTTTGAGCTGAGCAATGTGAAGGTCGTCGATACCAGGCGAGCGTTGTGCTTGTTCAACTTCAAGACCGAGGTTTTCGTGCTTTTTCTTAAGTTCGGTCAGGTGTGCGCTCACGCTCATGGCGGTACTCCTCTGTTGATGTCTGAGTTTCACGTAAGAAGTTGAGCACATCGTTTCCACCCTGTCACGCTGCGGGTGCATAGAAAATATAACAAATCCGACAAAATCGGCTGGTTAATGCCTGTCAGCTGGAAAATCCGGGCAAGCCAGCCCCTTCGCGCAATACGGCCGAAACTGGCGGAGTGTAACTGTCACCGTCTACCTCATGGCGCTCACCTGAATGGAGAACCAGCGGGGCATGCAGTTGAAACGCGGCTTTTCCGCCCTTTCTAGCCCTCAGAATAACCAGTTCAGCACGTCGACCAACACGGGCGGATAATGGCAATACTTCGACAGACCCCAAGCACCCCTCGCAGGCGGCCAGCATATCTGGTAACCGGTCCGCTTTCTGAATCATGTGCAGATAACCCCGGGGGGCAAGGCGTTTGGCCGCAGTCTCGATCCAAAGGTTCAACGGCGTGTTTTCACCCAATGCGGCGCTACGGCCTTCATCCGCCGCAGGGCTGTGCGCTCCGGCCCGATAATAGGGCGGGTTCGCAATAACGTGATCGAACTGGCGCTGTTTGAGATCGGACGGCAAAGCGGTCAGATCAGCCTCAAAAACCTCAAGCGTGGTGCCGTTCTCAGCGGCATTCCGACGCGCCAGATCAGCATAAGCAGGCTGCAATTCGACCCCCACAGCCTGCAGGTCTGGCACCCGCGCCAGCAGGCATAAAACGGCGGCCCCAGCACCACACCCCAATTCCAGAACCGTCTGGCCGGGCATTGAGGGTACAGATGCGGCCAAAAAAACAGGGTCCACGCCTGCGCGATACCCCTTACGGGGTTGCCGCAGGCGCACACGTCCTCCCAAAAAGTCATTTCGGGTCAGGTCGGCGTCAGCAAACAGTGTCATCGACCCAAAGGGATATCATTGTCGTGCATGACACGTTCGGCGCGGGTCAGGTCATCCGCGCGCACCATCAAGCGGCGAGGGAAGATTCCGATACCACCTTCGAGGATGCTCATATTTACGTCCATCTGAAAGCAGTCTATATCCTCGCCCTCAAGAAGAGCGGATGCAAAGGCCAGAATCGTCGGATCAGTGCTGCGCAAAAGTTCTTTCATGGGGATGGATGTAAGGGCAAGCCGACTGGGATGTCGAGCCTTGTATCAAGGGTGTGATGAATATCGACACGGTCACAAAACCGCATGAGCGTTTGGCGGAAATCCTGACGGGCGAGATGGGCGCGGTCAATGAGTTGATCCGCACGCGCATGGCGTCAGAACACGCGCCGCGCATTCCCGAAGTCACCGCGCATCTGGTCGAAGCAGGCGGCAAACGCCTGCGCCCGATGCTGACCTTGGCGGCGGCGCGGCTGTTTGGTTATGCCGGAGATCACCACGTGCGTCTGGCCGCGACGGTCGAGTTTATTCACACCGCAACCCTGCTGCATGATGATGTGGTCGACGAAAGTGCCCAGCGGCGCGGGCGGCCTACTGCGAACCTTCTGTGGGACAACAAATCCAGCGTTCTGGTCGGTGATTACCTGTTCTCCCGCAGCTTTCAGTTGATGGTTGAGACAGGATCGCTGCGGGTCCTGGATATCCTGGCCAATGCCTCGGCCACGATTGCCGAAGGCGAAGTGCTGCAAATGACCGCCGCGACCGATCTGGGCACGACCGAGGCGATTTACCTGCAGGTTGTGCGCGGTAAGACGGCGGCGCTGTTCTCGGCCGCGACCGAGGTGGGTGGCGTAATTTCCGGCGCAACCGAGGAACAGGTCAAGGCGCTTTATGACTATGGCGACGCGCTGGGGATTGCGTTCCAGATTGCGGATGATCTGCTGGATTACCAAGGCGACAGCGCAGCCACAGGTAAGAATGTGGGCGATGATTTCCGCGAGCGTAAGCTGACCCTGCCAGTGATCAAAGCTGTGGCACAGGCCACGCCCGACGAACACGCCTTCTGGGAGCGCACCATTGGGCGCGGTCGTCAGGAAGAGGGCGATCTGGACCATGCCCTTGGCCTAATGGCCAAGTACAGTACGCTTGAAGCGACGCGAGCGGATGCCTTTGGCTGGGCGAACAAGGCCAAAGAATCGCTGGACGCCCTGCCCGACCACGAGATCCGCACGCTGTTGCGTGATTTGGCCGACTACGTGGTTTCGCGCCTCAATTAAGCTGAGTCGCGCGGCACCACCAATTTGGATGGGCTGCGCCAATCTCATAAGCGGCGAAATGCGCGTCTTTCATCGTGGGGTAAAGCGCAAAACAGGTCGAACCCGACCCTGACATGCGGGCCATAAGGGCCCCTTTGGTGCCATCAAGTTCATCCAAAACGCGGGCGACTTCGGGAGCCAAGCCCGTTGTTGGCGGTTCAAGGTCGTTGCGTTGATCCCGCAACCAATCGGCGCAGAGCTCGACAGTCTCAAATTCAGGGATCTCTGCGGGCATTGGCAGGTTGTCGCGGCTTTCCAATGCCGCGAACACGCGCCCGGTGGGGACTTCGACGCAAGGGTTAACCAACAGGGCTGGCAGAGAAGGCATCGAAGCGGGTGTCAGATCGCCCCCAATGCCCCGCATCCGCATGGCCTGAGCCGCGACGCAGACCGGGATATCGGCCCCCAGCGACAAGGCCACGTCGGGCGAGACTGTCCTGCCCTGCTTTGCCGCCATCCGAAGCGTCGCCGCCGCGTCCGAGGACCCGCCCCCAATGCCGCCTCCATGCGGCAGCACCTTGTTCAGGTCGATATGCCCGGTCCAGCCCGCTGCCTGTGCGGCCTTCCAGACCAGATTGCGGTTGTCCGTGGGAACGCCATCGGCGTGTTCACCCGTCACAGCAATCGACAAATCGTTGCCCGGGGTGAACTGCAGGCTGTCGCCCACATCGGCAAAGACCACCAGCGAATCCAGCAGGTGATAACCATCCGCTCGGCGGCCAGTCACATGCAGGGTCAGGTTGATCTTGGCAGGGGCAAATGCCTCAGCCTTCATTGGCGACCTTCAGCGGCTCGGCCCCTTCTTCGACAAGAACCGCGTCCAGCCCGATTTCCAGCTTGCGGCGTATGCGATCCGGGTCAGCCTCACCATCGGTGTCTTCGGGGTCGATGAAGGACAGGGCGCGTTTCCACTGGAACTCAGCCTCGCGCGCGCGGCCAACAGCCCAGTAAACATCGCCCAAATGGTCGTTGACCACCGGATCAACCGGCATCAGCTCGACCGCGCGTTCCATATGGCCCACGGCTTCGTCATAGCGGCCTAGACGGAACAGAACCCAGCCCAGGCTGTCAACGATATAGCCACTGTCCGGGCGGGCTGCCACGGCGCGTTCGATCATGTCCAGCGCCTCATCCAGCTTTTCCTGCCGCTCGACCAGCGAATAGCCCAGATAGTTCAGCACCTGCGGGTGATCCGGGTTCAGTTCCAACGCGCGGCGGAAGTCGGCCTCGGCCTGATCCCATTGCTTGAGACGCTCATGCGAGATGCCTCGGGCGTAGTGCAGGAACCAATTGCTGCCCGCACCTTCCTCGATCAGTTCGATGGCCTTGTCATATGTCTGAACGGCCTCAGCGTAATCCTCTTGCCGCCGCTGCAAATCAGCCAATGCCACATGCACGCTGGGCAAATCCGGGCTTTGCGCGGCGAGGGATTGCAACACTTCGGCCGCGGCATCGGTTTTGCCTGCCCGGCTTAGAACCTCGGCCCGACCCAGTTCGGCGGCATGGTAGTCGCTGCTGTCAGCGGGAACCCGGCTATAAGCTTGAACCGCCAGATCATATTGCTCCAACGCATCCAACAGTTCAGCCGTCAGCAAGATCGCGTCGACATGGTCTGTGCGCAGGAACGCGGCGACCTGCGCATATAGCAGTACATAGGTTTGGGCGGCTTCGCTGCTAAGCGCGGCACCGACGGAAAAGAACACCTCGGCCATGCCATCCTGCGGGGTACGGACATGGGTAAATGGCAAGGTCTCGCCCGCGGCCAATCGCGCCTCATACCCTTCGATGGACGGATCGCTTCCGGCGGCAAACACTGTGCTGAGGAAAAGCAACGCATCTTCGTTGCGGTCCAATTGCGACAATACTTCGGTTCGGGCCAACGCGGCACGGCGGGTGAACCGCGCGACCGCATCGTTATCCGCCGAAAAGATCGCCTCGGCCCCTTCGAAGTCCCCGACTGAAGCCAGCGCCAGTGCCTTGTGGTACATCGCGAATTCGCGCAGGCCTTCCTGGGTCGAGACCCGGTCGAACTGTTCCATCGCGTTGGTCATCGCGCCCTGACCCATATGGGCCCAACCCATCATCAGACCATCGACCAGCGGCCCAACACCCTGCGTTTCCGGGTCGCGCTCCAGGAATTCGTCCAACGCGCCATCTGCGACCATATTGGCAGCGATCACCATGCGCGCCGCCTGGCTAGGCATGCCACGCTCCTCTATCGCCTCAGCGACAGGCAGGGCACGCTTGATCTCGCCCAGCGACAAGCGGGCCACGACCACGCTTTCAAGAAGTTGGTTATTTTCGGGATCAGCCTGCAGCGCTTCGGAATAATACTGCTCGGCCGCCGCGTAATCGCTTTGGAAAATTGCCTGACGCCCGGCAAGATACGCCCCGGACCCCGTGTCTGCGAGTGACGGAATGGCAAAGGTAGAAGTAAACAGCACAGCCAGTGCTGCGCGACGTAAACGGGATGCCACCGAAATCCTGCCTTGCTATTGTTGACTGCCACACAAGCTAGGGCTTCGGTCGGAAAGAGGCAATGGCCACGCCTTCACGACGCCGCCATTGCCTGTTTTTTGCTTACATGTTGGGATAATTCGGCCCGTCACCGCCCTGCGGCGTGGTCCAGGTGATGTTCTGGCTGGGATCCTTGATATCGCAGGTCTTGCAGTGAACACAGTTCTGGAAGTTGATGACGAATCGCGGGCCGTTCTCGTCTTCGACCATTTCGTAGACACCCGCCGGGCAGTAGCGCTGTGCCGGTTCATCGAACTTGGGCAGGTTGACGCTGACTGGGATCGCCGGGTCTGCCAGCTTCAGGTGGCAGGGTTGGCTTTCTTCGTGGTTGGTGGCCGCGAAGGAGACGTTAGTCAGACGGTCGAAAGACAGCACACCATCGGGTTTGGGATAGTCGATGGGATTGTGTTTGCTGGCGTCCTCAGTCGCCTCGGCGTCGTTCTTGCCATGGCCCACGGTACCGAACAGCGAAAAGCCCAGCGTATTGGTCCACATGTCCAGACCACCCAGCATCAGCGATGCGGTCAGGCCCCATTTCGACCAGATCGGTTTGACGTTGCGCACCTTCTTCAGGTCTGCACCGATAGCGCCGTCGCGTACGTCGGTCTCATAAGCGGTCAGTTCGTCACCCGAGCGGTCGGCTTTGATGGCGTCAAAGGCGGCCTCGGCTGCGGCCTTGCCCGACAGCATCGCGTTGTGGTTGCCCTTGATGCGCGGCACGTTGACCATGCCCGCCGAACAGCCCAGCAGCGCCACGCCCGGTGCCACCAGCTTAGGCATCGACTGATAGCCGCCCTCGGTGATCGCACGGGCACCGTAGGCCACGCGCTTGCCGCCTTTCAGCAGTTCGGCCACCATCGGGTGATGCTTGAAGCGCTGGAACTCCATGTAGGGATACAGGTGCGGGTTTTTGTAGTTCAAGTGCACCACGAAACCGACATAGACCTGATTGTTTTCCAGGTGATAAATGAACGATCCGCCACCCGCATTGCTGCCCAAGGGCCAGCCCATGGTGTGGGTCACGGTGCCTTCCTTGTGCTTGGCCGGGTCGATCTCCCAGATCTCTTTCATGCCGACGCCGTATTTCTGCGGCTCTTTCCCAGCTTGCAGGTCGTATTTGGCGATCACTTCCTTGGACAGCGAGCCACGGACGCCTTCCGACAGGAAGACGTATTTGCCGTGCAGTTCCATCCCCGGTTCGGTGTTGGGGCCATAGGAACCATCCGCTTCCAGACCGAAGACACCGGCGACCACGCCTTTGACTTCGCCATTCTCACCATAGACCAGCTCCGAGCAGGCCATGCCAGGGAAGATTTCCACGCCTAGCTCTTCGGCCTGTTCGGCCATCCAGCGACAGACATTGCCCATCGAGACGATGTAGTTACCGTGGTTGTTCATCAGCGGCGGCATGGGGAAGTTTGGGATACGTATCTGACCGGCTTCACCCAGCATATAGAAATTGTCTTCATGCACCGGCACGTTCAGCGGCGCGCCCTTTTCTTTCCAGTCCGGGATCAAGGCATCCAGGCCGCACGGGTCCAGCACCGCGCCCGACAGGATGTGCGCGCCCACTTCCGAGCCTTTCTCAAGCACCACGACGTTCAGATCGGCATCCAGTTGTTTCAGACGGATGGCCGCCGACAGGCCCGCAGGACCTGCGCCCACGATCACCACATCATATTCCATCGCTTCGCGTTCAATATCGGCCATCGTGGGCTCCTTAGCTAACTTTCCGAATTGGCGCTGTTTCAGCTTGGCTGGCGCAATTTTGTTTCACGGCTGATTACATGCTGAGAAAGACATAGGTCAATCGAAACACGGCGTAACAATGCCGCTATTCGACACTTCAGCCCTCAGGAGTGTCCCCCATGAGGTATCTGGGGCCGCTTCCTTTGGATTTTGCCCGGTCATCGGGATTGTAGAGCGCGCATTTGGGCAAGCTCAGACAGCCACAGCCGATGCAGCCATCCAGATTGTCCCGCAGCCGGGTCAACGTGTCGATTCGCTGATCCAGGTGCGCGCGCAGCCCGACGCTGATCTCTTTCCAATCCTGCGGCGTGGGAGTGCGGTTTCCGGGCAGGCCCGACAGCACCTGACGAATTTCCGGCAGGGACAGACCGAATTGCTGGGCGATCATAACAAAACTTAACCGCCGGATATCGGCACGCTGATAGCGCCTTTGCCCGCCCGCATTGCGCCACGGTGTGATCAGCCCCTGCGCCTCATAGTAGCGAATGGTCGACACCGCTAATCCTGTGCGCCGGGCCAAAGCTCCAATTGCCAGTCCTTCGGATACCGCCATTTCAACCTCTATAAATCTCTTGACCTAAAGTTAGGTTTAGAAATTACGGTGAGTCGGGACAAGCCTCAATTCGCAAAGGAGATCCCATGATGGCGACGCTTGAACACACCAACTTTACCGTCCGCGACCCACAGGCTTCGGCCAAGTGGATGCACGACGTCTTTGGCTGGAAAACCAGGTGGGAGGGTCCGGCCATTGCCGGAGGATACACCGTCCATGTTGGCAGCGCGCACACCTATCTGGCGCTTTATGCGCCCAGCGATCCGAAACCGTCGTCCGAAAGCAGCTATGACATCGTGGGCGGGCTGAACCATGTGGGTGTTCTGGTCGAAGATATCGACGAAACCGAGGCCAAAGTCGTCAAGGCCGGATTCACGCCAAAATCCCACGCGGATTACGAACCGGGCAAACGATTCTATTTCGACGATGACAATGGCATCGAATTCGAGGTGATCAGCTACGCCTAGGCTGTAATCCGCATCGGGGCGATTTAGCCCCCTTGCATTTTCCACGCCATTTAGGTCAGGTAATTGACGACCCATTCATTCGCCCCGGCGCCTATTTCGTGCGGCGGGGCTAATCACTTTACGCGTGGACGACAAGAATATGGAAAAAATTCCAATGACGCCTGCGGGCAATGCCGCGCTCGCAGCCGAGCTCAAAAACCTCAAATCCGTCGAGCGCCCTGCGATCATCGAGGCGATCGCCTCGGCCCGAGAGTTGGGCGATCTGAAAGAAAACGCCGAATACCACTCGGCCCGCGAAAAACAGGGCTTTATCGAAGGCCGGATCAAAGAGCTTGAAGGCATCCTGTCGCTGGCCGACGTGATCGACCCGGCAAAGCTGTCCGGTGCTGTGAAATTCGGCGCCAAGGTCACGTTGGTTGATGAAGATACCGACGAAGAAAAGACCTGGCAGATCGTGGGCGAGTATGAGGCCAATATCGAAGCGGGTCTGCTGAACATCAAATCCCCTATCGCCCGCGCGCTGATCGGCAAGGATGAAGGCGACAGCGTCGAAGTGCGCACCCCCGGCGGCGTGCGCTCGTATGAGATCTTGACTATCGAATACGCCTGACCCCGGAGCGCACGCATGTCCGACCCCACGACAGAGCAGGAAGCCGAGCAGCCAACTTCGCTGGGTATCTATGACAAGCCCGCCTTGCCTGCCCTGACCGAGATCGAGATCGCGGCCATCGCGCTCAGCGTGATCTGGCTGATCGTTTCGGTCGTGTTTCTGGTGCTGCCCGACAAGGTCGAAGGTGGCGGCTTTGTGGTGACATTGCTGGCGGTGTTCATGCCCGTTGCGATGATCTGGGTTGCAGCGACTGCGATGCGGGCCAGCCGTATCATGCGCGAGGAAAGCACGCGGCTGCAAACCTCGATCGATGCGTTGCGCAATACGTTCATCGCCCAGCAACAGCGCAGCTCCAGCGGGTATGAGCCTGCGGTCACGCAAAAGCTGGACCAGATCGCTGAGACCGCGAAGAAGACCGAAACCGCGCTGGCCACATTCTCGACCCAACGTACTGAGCCGGTGCGAGGGAAATCGCCCAACGCAAACGGGGATCAGACCACGCTGGAACTGGGTACGCAGGCCGAAGATATCGCGCCCCCGCTCAGCAATGATGTGTTTATTCGCGCACTGAATTTCCCGGAAACCCAGGAAGATACCGAAGGGTTCAACGCCCTGCGGCTGGCGCTGAAGGATCGCAAGGCGGCGCAACTGGTACAGGCGTCTCAGGATGTTCTGACCTTGCTTAGTCAGGAAGGCATCTACATGGATGACCTGCGCCCCGACATGGCGCGCCCCGAGATTTGGCGGCAATTTGCGCAAGGCGCGCGGGGCCGATCCGTGGCGGCCTTGGGTGGCATCCGGGACCGCTCCTCTCTGGCGCTGACTTCGGCCCGGATGAAGCAAGACCCGATTTTCCGGGACGCTGCACATCACTTTCTGCGCCGGTTCGACCATATGATTATCGAGTTTGAACCCGAAGCCAGCGATGCTGATCTGACGGCCTTGGGCGATACGCGCACCGCGCGGGCGTTCATGCTGTTGGGACGGGTTGCCGGGACCTTCGATTAAAGACCGAAACTACCATAGGGGATGAACCGGACGAGGTCGCCCGGTCGGATATGGCGCGCGCCATCCTCAATCTCGACCAGACCCTCTGCCCAACTCAGCCCGCTGATCCGGCCTGATCCTTCGGATGCAAAGACCTCGGCCCGTCCATCGCGCACACGGGCGCGCAGGTATTCGCGGCGGCCCGGTTTCTTGCGTTTCTCGAAGGCGGCGGGCACGTCGAATCCTTGCGGCTCCAGCCAACCCTCGCCTGCCAACAGACCCAAGGCAGGACGTGCAAAGATCAACGTGCAAACCAACGCGGCCACTGGGTTTCCCGGTAGGCCGAACACAGGCGTTCCGTCCCACATCCCAAGCGCCAGAGGCCGACCCGGTTTCAGTGCAATCCGCCATTCCTGTATCGCCCCTGCCTGCCGCAACAGGGCCGAGACATGGTCCTCATCCCCTGCAGACGCGCCGCCACTGGTCAAGATCACATCCGCTCGTTCAGCGGCTTGGTTCAGACAAGTCCGCAACGCCTCGCGGTCGTCGGGCACCCGGCCCATATCGACCGCCTCAAACCCCATGCGTTCCAACAAGGACAACAGCATCGGACGGTTGGCATCGTAAATCTGGCCCGGACCGGCGGATTCACCGGGTTCGACCAGTTCATCCCCCGTAGACAGAACCGCCACGCGCAGCACTTTGCGCACCGGAACCTCGGCCAGACCGGTGGCCGACAACAGCGCCAGATCGGCCGGGGTCAGGCGACGTCCGGCGGGCAGAACCGCGTCGCCCTCAGCCACATCCTCGCCTGCCTTGCGGGTATTTGCGCCGCGTTTCAGGGGTCCGTGAAATGCAATGTGCCGGTCCTGAACGGTCACGTCCTCTTCCAAAATGACGGTATCAACGCCCGCAGGCAGCGCTGCCCCGGTCAGCACACGCAGCGCATGGCCTGCGGGCACCAAGCCGTCAAACGGTATCCCAGCCGCCGCGCGCCCCGGATGCAGCGGCATCACTTGCGGCCCGTCAGGCGCGGCCCCGGCAAAGCCATAGCCATCCACCGCCGTATTGGGCTGCGGCGGATTCGAACGTTGGGCGATAACCTCCTGCGCCAGAATACGCCCTGTGGCCTGCGCCAAGGGCAGGGTTTCCACGCCCGCAACCACGGTCAGCCGGTCGCGCAGCAAGGACAGCGCGTCCTCGACCGGGGTCCAGTTCACCCCGGCAGGCAAGGCAAAACAATCGTTGCGCAAGGGCGGAGGTGTGATGTCGGGTTTGGTCATAGCCCCACCTCTTGCAGGATGAAATCGGCAATCGCCGCCGTGTCGTTCAAGTCAAAAACCGGTTGGTCGACCTTTAGCGGCGTGTCGCTGGCCACGGCGCGGATCGTCGGGTTTCCAGGGGCCATCAGAGCGTTCCCGGCCTCGGCCCGGAAGGCCTCAATCTTGGGGTGATCCTCGCGTTTGAACCCTTCGATCAGCACCAGATCGATCGGAGACAGCCGGGCCAGCAGATCCGCCATCGAAGGCTCGGGCGCACCGCGCAGTTCTTGCATGATCGCGAGACGCTGACCCGAGGCCAGCAGCACCTCGGACGCGCCCGCCGTTCGGTGGCGATAGCTGTCGGTGCCGGGCTGATCCACATCGACGCTGTGGTGCGCATGCTTAAGGGTCGAGACAGAAAACCCCCGCCCGGTGATCTCGGCAACCAAACGCTCCATCAACCCGGTTTTGCCAGCGTTTTTCCAGCCGGTGACGCCGTAAACCCTCATGCCTGCTCCAACAGTTGTTCGGCCCGCGCAAGATCGTCGGGCGTGTTGACGTTGAAGAACGGATCGAACGGGTCGGCGGGGAACAGCGCCTCGCGCCCGTCATGCTGGTCGGTCCAGATCACCACTTTGCGCAAACCGTCCTGCAACGCCGCCCGCAGATCTTCGCGCAGCGCAACGGGCCAGAGGCCAAAGGTCGGGTGCCGGTTGACACGTTTGCCACCGCCGGATTTCAGCGCCTCGTCCCCCGCGCGCGGCGTGGTGGCCAGCACAAGCGGACGGGTCTGCCCTTCGGCGGCGTCTACCAGTCTGGCCACCAGATCGCGCGGAAAAAATGGCGTGTCGGCAGCGGCGGTGACGATGCAATCGGCCCCTTCTTCGGCGGCCCAGTCCAGCCCAGCCAGAACACCGGCCAGAGGGCCCGCGAACCCTTCGACCGTGTCCGCGATCACCGGCAGGTTCAGGTCGGAAAACCGCGCGGGATCGCCATTGGCGTTCAGCGCCAGACTGTCCACCTGCGGGGACAAGCGGTCGATCACATGACCAAGCAGGCTTTGTCCGCCGATTTGCAACAGGCCCTTGTCACCGCCGCCCATCCGGGTGGCCAGACCGCCTGCGAGGATGATGCCGAGGGGGCGGGTCAAGCTGCCCTCACCGCAAAACGCCAGTTTTCAACCGTTTCAAGGAAGTTCTGAGCGTCCCCTGTGCTCAGAAGTTTCTTGGGCAGCACATAGACGAAAGCACCAGCGTAAAAGAAGAACCCAGCCTTATCTTCGATAACTTTCTCAACAGCACGCCAAGAAACATTCCAAGTTACATAGGGCGACCGCATATCCAAACCGTCTGGTGTGAATGTAAAGTCAGTTCCGCCGTTGTAAATCGGCGATGCCATCATCTGCCCGACTTTCAGCCTTCTGGAAAAACGTTCCGCAAAAAAAAGCACGCCAGCTCCAATTATCCCGCCGGATACAGGTGCAAAAAGACCTTGTGTCAGAGGGAGAGCGCTAAGCGCACGAAACGCTATGAAAGCGACAACAATCCCGCCAACAACAGCCAAAATTCCTCTTATTGAATCCAATGCCACGTAGCCCCAGTGAGCGCCTTTTCCGGTGTTACTTTGCCTGCACTTACCCATGGCTCTAACGAGGATCTTGTCGTCAATTTGTTCTGACCAGTGATATTTGTAAGTCAATGTCTACTCCGCACTCTTCCGCCTGTTTTTCTTATCCTCAACCGCCACGCTGGCCGGGTCGATGTCGCGCAGCAGGCGGTCCTCGCCGGAAAGGCACACGAACCGCTGGCCGCGCATTCGACCGATCAGGGTCAGGCCGACCTCGCGTGCGATCTCGACGCCCCACGCCGTAAACCCGGATCGAGACGCCAGCACCGGGATGCCCATCATCGCCGTTTTGATCACCATCTCGGAGGTCAGACGGCCCGTCGTATAGAGGATCTTGTCCTCGGCCACCGCGCCCTCGGACAGCATCCAGCCCGCGATTTTGTCGACCGCGTTGTGACGACCCACGTCTTCCATATAGACCAGAGGGCAACTTTCGTGGCACAGCACCGTGCCGTGTATCGCCCCGGCTTCAAGGTACAATGACGGCGTGCGGTTGATCTTGGCGGCCAAATCATACAGCCACGAGGTCCGAACCTGAACCTGTGGCAGGCGCACACCCTCGAGCCCCTCCATCATGTCGCCAAAGACCGTGCCCACTGCGCAGCCACTGGTGCGGGTCTTTTTCTTGAGCTTGTCCTCATAGGATGTCTCACGCGCGGTCCGCACGACCACGGTTTCCAGATCGTCGTCATAGTCAACGCGGGTGATGTCATCATCGGCCAGCAGCATCCCCTGATTGCGCAGGAAGCCCAGTGCCAGATATTCGGGATAATCACCAATTGTCATCGCCGTCACGATTTCCTGCGAGTTGAGGAAAATGGTCAGCGGGCGTTCCTCGACCACCGAGATGTGGCTGACCTCACCATTCTGGTCCACGCCCTCGACCGCGCGGGTCAGGCGTGCAGCGCCCGGATCAGGGGCAATGAGATAGTCTGACAGGTTCTGTTCGGTGGCCAATTGCAACCCTTTCCCAAGACCGCTACTGCTGCGGATAACACCATAGGATTTAGCCATGGCAGACACCACATCCAAGTCATACTTCTGGAAGGGTTTTCGCGACGGGACGCCGTTCATCTTAGTTGCGATCCCCTTTGGTACCCTGTTCGGCGTCTTTTCGACCGAAGCCGGGCTGAACGTCGTACAAACGCTGGCTTTTTCCGCCACCGTCTTTGCCGGGGCCGCCCAGTTCACCGCCTTGCAGCTTTTGCAGGACAATACACCCACTGCGATCGTGCTGGCCTCGGCTTTGGCGGTGAACTTGCGGGTTGCGATGTATTCCGCTTCGCTGACGCCGTATCTGGGGGCGGCACCGCTGTGGCAGCGGGCCTGTGCGGCTTATCTGACGGTGGACCAGACCTATGCCTGCTCGATCATGCGGTTCGAAAAAGAGCCGGACATGACCATCCCGCAACGCATGGTCTATTTCTTTGGCACCGCAACGCCGCTGACCCCGTTGTGGTTGTTGGCGACCTATCTGGGGGCGGTTTTGGGCACGCAAATTCCCGAAAGCTGGGCGCTGGACTTTGCGCTACCGATCACCTTTCTGGCCATGATCGGCCCGATGATGCGCACGCTAGCGCATGTAATCGCCGCTCTGGTTGCCATCGTGGTCGCGCTGTTGACCGTGGCTGTGCCCTTTAATCTGGGTCTGTTGATTGCTGGCACGGCGGGCATGATCGCAGGTGCGCAGGCCGAGCTGTTTCTGGAGCGTAGGAAATCATGACCCACATCGACACGACCACCATCTGGATCATCATCCTCGGGTTGGCCGTGGGCAGCTTTGCCCTGCGCTTTACTTTTATCGGCATCGTTGGCGACCGCCCGATGCCCGCATGGCTGCTGCGGCACCTGCGTTACACGGCGGTGGCTATAGTACCGGCCCTGATCGCGCCCTTGGTGGTCTGGCCCACCGCGACCGAAGGGCAGCCAGATGTCCCAAGAATGACCGCCGCTGCGGTCACGCTGGCCGTCGGGATTGTCACCAAGAACGTGATCGCAGCCATCTTCAGCGGGGCCGCAACGCTTTACGGACTGCTCTACCTATTGGGCTGAGCTAGCCTCCAACTGGTTCAAACGCGCATTGTTGAAGGCGAGACCGGTTTGCAGATCGGCGTCGTCGTTTTCCCGGTACTCGGCGGTTTGAACACCCGGTAGCTGGGCAAATTGGTCCGACAGCTTGACGGGATAAAAGGTGGTTTCGATCTGCTCGAACCCCGGCACCTGCTGCAGCAACTGAGCCGTCGAATTGGCGCAAAACGCACCTGCAACCGGCCCTGACTGCTTGGCAAGCTGCAGGGCAATCTCGGCCTGCTGGGGGGTCACTTCGACGGTTTGGATGCGCGCATAGTGCGTTTCACGCGCATGGCTGCTGCGATAAGCGCGTTCCACGTTGGGGGTGATGCCGTACAGGACGTCGTCCTTGATCGGCACCACATCCGCCCGGAATGATCCCGCAGGGTCAAAGATCACCCTTTCACTGCCACTGATCATCAGCGACGTGTGGGCACCCGAACCCGTCCGGGTGCTGATCATCGTATAAAGGGTCAGGGTCGACGGCCCGGGATCACGATAAGATCGCGACACGATCTCGGCCTGCTCGGCTTGCGGGCGTTGCGATCCGGTGCAGCCGGCCACTGTCACTGCCAGCAGGCAGGCCATTAAAATCCTGATCACAACCGACCCCGATTCTTGAATTTAAGAGGCGAAAACCGCCAAGAAGAGGCACAGGAAGGCAATCGCAACCACGCACCAGGTGGTGGCCTTGATAAAGCCGTCAAAGGTTTTTTCCTGAACTTTGATGTCCATTTCGCCGTGCTTGTGTTCAGCCATCTGAAAGATTCCCAATTCGCGTATTTGAAATGTTGGATAATCGAAAATCCAAGGGCTGTCACCACGTCATTCGCGCGCAGGTGCAAGAGACGGAAACACCGAACATCCCGGATACCCAAACCCCCAACGCCAGGGCAGCCCCGAGCATGGCGCACCCCCAAACCGGACCGCTGCATACATCGCCTCGGCCGTGACCGAATGGGCGGTGCGAATCTGGTCGGGAGTCATATCGTAGAGAACAGCATATTCTTGGGCGTAATCGGCGCCGTGCTGCTTGACGCAGGCGCGCAGCGTGTCATCGGCAGACAGGCGCGCGGTATAGCTGTCCTCAGCAAAAAGCCCGGCCCCTGCATTGTGATATGCGCGGTCATGGGTCACGCAGCAATATTCCCACGGCGGATGCGCCCGATAGAGCGCGCGGAACTTGGGAAAGGTTTCGGCCACGAAGCGCCAGCTTGATGACAAACCGCCAGAACAGCCGTCGGTTTCAAATGGCGCAAGAGGAGCACCGGTCGCGACTGAAATCAACGCGCGGTGGGCGGGCATTTCAAGATTGCGCAGGATGTCCTGAGCTGCGGCAGGTCCCGCCATCAATACCACGAGGATGGCTGACTTAAGGGCTTTCATCGCGCATCGTCTCGGTATCGACGGACATTCCGAAGGTGGTGGCGAACCACAACAGCAGGCGTTCAGCCGGACCCATCTCGGCACGAACGCGCAGGACCTCATTTGCCATGGCGGGGCGATCGGTGATTAACCCGTCCACACCCATTGAGGCCATGGCAGACATTTGCAGTGGATCGTTTACTGTCCAGACATAGATATCCTTGCCTGCCGCCTGAACGCTACGAACCAATCCCGGCGTTGCCATCGCTGCGTTAACGGCGACAAATTCACCCTCCAACCCGGACAGATCGCCGACGGCAGTCGCCGCCAGAACACCAGCGCGCCAATCTGGGCGCAGCTTTTTCATCTTTTGCACGGCGGGGTATTTAAGCGACATGGTGGCGATGTCGTCCTGCATGTCGAACTCTTCCACCAGCGCGGCGACGCGGTTTTCCAGATCAACGTCGTGGCCGTAATATTTCAACTCAACAATAACCTTGGATCTGCCTTTGGCTGCCTCCAGAACCTGTCGCAGGGTCGGGGTGCGTTCATCGGCGTATTCAGGATCGAACCAACTGCCGATGTCGATCTCGGCCACGTCTTCCATCGTGGCATCCCAGACCTTGGTGGGCACACCGGCCAGTTTCATGAAATCACTGTCATGGGCCACGATTACAACGCCATCCGCCGATTCCTGCACGTCGATCTCAACCCAATCCGCGCCATCCTCGATCGCTTTTTCAACAGCAGCCATGGTGTTTTCGGGCCGCAACGCCGCCGCGCCCCGGTGTCCAATAACCTCGGCCCGGTCTGGGGCCTGAATGTTCTCAAGCAGGCCTTGCCCCAACCATAGCCCGATCAGCACCGCTACAGCGGCCGCACCGACGGCGCCCAAAAGCGGCACACGCAGGTTGCCCGGCTCTGGGTGCGGCGGTTCCGAGGTCTTGATCTCGAAAAACCCATCCAGCAACACGGCCAGAGCGCCCAGTGCAGTTGCCGCCAGGATCAGCCCGGCCAGCGACCACAGACCCGCAACGATCAGGCTATAGATCAGTGCCAGCCGCAGATGCGCCGCTCCTTGCAACGGAACCAGATCGAACAGAAGCCCTGCAACGGTTGCGATCAAACCGGCAATGACAAGGCGCAGGACAAGCCAAATCGCCAGCTCAATTTTCAACCGCCCGCGTTTACCCTCCATCCGGTTGGCGCTGATGTTAAAGGCGCTAGCCGGAGCAACCCCTTCGAACAGGACCAGATGCAGACCCAGCGCCCAGGCCGACAGCCGGCGGATCAACACCCATGCCATCGCCAACATAACTGCCCCGATCAGCCCTACCGCAATCCAGAAGGACGGAGGCTGAAAGGTCAGGTAGTAGTTGATGTCATATTCCGTCAGCGTCCACCACGCGATCAGGGCCGAGACGGCCGCGAAAGGCAGAATCAACAGCAAAACCCGCAAAATAAACCGCGCGGCAAAACTAAAGAGCGCAGGCAAGCGCGACAGGATCAAACGGATCGCGGAACTGCCCGCCCGCCACGCGTCGCTTTCCCCCATCCGCAGTGATCCGGCCATGACGGAAAACACCAACACTTCAGCCAGCAGAAGGATGCTGAGAACTGCGATCGCGACCACGAAGCCGACCGGAGACAGGATGAAAGCCGCGATATCCTGATCGGTCAGGGCGGTCTGATCGGACAGCGAGACCGCCAAGTTCACCGCAATCGCCACGCCGGGCGCAATCAGGGCCACCAGCAGCAGCCGTACGGCGATGTATACCGGCACAAAAACGTGCCATCGCGCCCATGCCCCCCTGTAGGCATTTGTAACGTCAACGAAAGTCGTCATGCCGCGCCCCTCCTGAATGGTGCACTCATTCAAGGCTGCGCAAACGTGAATTGCAAGTCAGGTAATCAGCTATCTTCCAGATCAGCCGCCAGCCTGAACCCGATCCGGTTGGCCGGTTTATCCTCGACCGATTTGGGTAGGGCGCGCAGCATCACGTTCAACTGACTGACGTGTTGCACCAGTTGCGTCCGCGCGCCCGTCGCATCCGATCCATAAAACGTGATCATATCCGGGTCGAAATAGCCCATCCCTTCGATCCGCATCACGCCAGCGTCGCCACCGGTAAAGCCCATGGCAACTTCGTGGTCGGCATCCAGCGTCTTTTCGAAATTCTGGATATAGAGGATCAACCGCTCGTAAGCCCATTGCGCGGGGCTTTTGGTCTCGACCGGTTTCTGCAGCGTGTTGGGCAACTCCTGTGCCCCGGATTGAGCGTCAGGATTGGCATGGAACTCGTAGCATCGGGGAAGGGCTGCGGATTCTGCCGCCTCGGCCGAGGTATCGATCTTGTCCATGGTTTTACCCTTTGCGCTGAAACTCCCACGCCCCGTCTGCGCGCCGCGTCCGGGTCACCGCTCCAATGTGATAGAGATGGTTCAGATGTGCAACTGACTCGACCAGCGCCAGCCCATATTCGCCGTTGCCGATCTCTCGTTTGAACAGGGGCGGAAAGCACTCGGCGGCGGTTTTCGGCGTGTTCAGAAAATCGGTCAGACGTTCCAGCGCGCTGTGATGATTGTTGATCAATTGCTTCATCCGCAGCGGCAGCCCGGTAAAGGGCAGTTTGTGCCCGCCCAGCGCCAGATGATCGGGCTGCGCGAGGCCCTGCAAACGCTCGCACGCGTCCAGCCATTCGGCCACCGGGTCTGCCAGCGGCTCGGTGACGTAGACCCCCAGATTGGGGCTGATCGAGCTGAGGATCTGATCCCCGGTGATCACCAGATTGTCGTTGCGGCTCCAGAAGGTGGCATGTTCGGGCGCGTGGCCATTGCCTATATGCACGTCCCAGTCGCGCCCACCCATGCGGATCACGCTGCCCTGCTTGATCCGGGTAAAGCCCAGTGGCATCGGATAGACCGTGTCGCAGAAGTTAAAGGGCCGTTCGGTCATTCGTTTGGCCAGGAAATCCGAATCCATGCCGGCGCTGCGGTAATAATCCAGCGTCTCGTTCGGCCAAGTTTCCTGGACGTCCAGTTGCAGCATTCGGGAAAACAGCCAGGCGGTGCGGGTCGTGACCAGTTCGGCCCCGTGTTCGGACTGAAACCACCCGGCGTTGCCCACGTGATCAGGATGGTGATGTGTGACAACCACCCTTTTGACGGGTTTGCCAGCCAGCGGACCGACCATCAGGTCGGTCCAGATGCGCCGGGTCTTCTTCGAGGACAGCCCCGTGTCAATCACCGTCCACCCATCGCCGTCATCCAGCGCATAGACATTGACGTGATCCAGCGCCATAGGCAGAGGCAGACGCATCCACAACACGCCTTCGGCAATCTCGATCGCTTCACCTGGTGCCGGAGGCTCGGGCCAAGGATAGCGGATCGTCAGCGCGGTATCTCCATCCATCAGGCCACCAGTTCATCTACGTCCATTGCGTAGATGTCGTCAGCGCCATTCTGCGCCTGCGCCAACAAACCGGCACATTCAGGCAGCAGCGCGTTGATATAATAACGCGCCAGCTTGAACCGAGGTCCATCGGCCGCAGCCAGCGCCGCCTTGAGGTGAAAATGTCCGCCCAACACGCGCGCAAACGCATGAAGATAGGGTACCGCACCGGCAAAACGGGTGTTCATATCGCTCTGCGAAACCAGCCATTCGGTGGTTTCACGCAAGCTTTCGGTCGCTTCCCAAACCGGGCCCGCAAGTTCGGGCATGGTAGCGCGGGCCTTTTCGGCGTGATCTTCGATCTCGTCCAGCAGGCGACCCGCCGCCTCGCCGCCATCCATCATCTTGCGCGCGACAAGGTCCATCGCCTGAATGCCGTTCGTGCCTTCGTAAATCGCGGTCACGCGCACATCGCGGTAGAACTGCGCCGCGCCGGTTTCCTCGATAAAACCCATGCCGCCATGCACCTGAACCCCTGTTTCCGAAACCCGCATTCCGGTTTCAGTGCCAAAGACCTTGCTGATTGGCGTCAGCAGCGCTGCGCGCGCCACCCAATCAGCATCCCCGGTGGCTGTGGCCATGTCGATGGCCGCAGCGTTGGCCAGCATGATTGCACGCGCCGCAAAAACATCGGCACGCATACCCATCAGCATCCGGCGCACATCCGCATGGTCGATGATGGTGCCCGAGGGGGTCTTGCCCTGCTTACGTTCCTGCGCATAGGCCAGTGCGTGCTGATAGGCCCCTTCGGCCGCACCCACGCCCTGCCCGCCGACGCCCAGACGAGCGTTGTTCATCATGGTGAACATCGCGGCCATACCGCCATGTTCCTTGCCCACCAGCCAACCGGTGGCCCCGTCATACTGCATTACACAGGTCGGCGAGCCGTGCAGACCCATTTTATGCTCCAAAGAAACCACTTTCAGGTCATTAGCCACGCTGGGGTTCCCATTCTCATCCGGCAGGTACTTGGGCACCAGGAACAGCGAAATCCCTTTGGTTCCGGGCACACCGTCGGGCAGACGCGCCAGCACCAGATGGCAAATGTTTTCGGCAAAATCGTTATCGCCCCACGAGATATAAATCTTTTGGCCCGAAACCGCATAGGTGCCATCACCGTTGGGCTCGGCTTTGGAGGTCAGAGCACCCACATCTGAACCGGCCTGCGGTTCGGTCAGGTTCATTGTGCCCGACCATTCACCTGCGATCATCTTGGGCAGATACAGTTCTTTCAAGCTGTCGCTGGCGTGATGTTCCAACGCCTCGATTTGGCCCTGGGTCATCAAAGGGGCAAGTTGCAGCGACAGACAGGCGGCCGACATCATCTCGTTAACAGCCGTGGTCAGGGTCATCGGCAGGCCCATACCACCATATTCCGGGTCAGCGCTCATCCCGATCCAGCCGCCTTCGGCAATTGCTTTCCAACCGTCGCCATAGCCCGGCGAGGTGCGCAGAACGCCGTTTTCCAAGCGCGCGGGCTCCAGATCGCCGGGGCGTTGTAGCGGGGCCATAACCTCTTCGCACATCTTGCCCGCTTCGGTCAGAATTGCGCTCACCACATCTTCGCTGGCTTCCGAAAACCGGTCCGTCGCCGCGATCTGATCGAACGCGACGCCGTGGCGGAACAGGAACTCATAGTCGGAAACGGGAGCGCGATAGGGCATGGCTTCACCTCGGGGCTTTCAATGGGTCTCAAACGGCAGGGTTGGAAAACCCGGCACCCGCCGTTATTCATCTGGATTTAGACGATTAGGTACCTGTCCCCATGATACAAGCAATCGAAACGCGGCGTCACCCCTCATGATCCCCAACGGAACCCTCGAACTGTCCGCCGACCCGACCGGAATTGCGCAGGCGGCGGACCTGCTGCGGCAGGGTCTGCTGGTCGCCTTCCCGACCGAGACTGTCTATGGGTTGGGTGGCGATGCTCGCAACGGTGAGGCAGTCGCAAACATCTACGCGGCCAAGGGACGGCCCAGTTTCAATCCTCTGATCGCGCATGTCGCCTCGGTTGAGGCGGCACAGCGCTTCGTGCAGTGGTCGGATCAGGCCGAAGCACTTGCGCATGCCTTCTGGCCCGGCCCGCTTACGCTGGTGCTGCCCCTGCGCGCAGATCATGGCGTGTCGTCGCTGGTCACGGCCGGGTTGGATACGTTGGCGGTGCGGGTTCCGGCCCATCCTACAGCGCGCGCCATTTTGACGGCGTTTGACGGCCCCGTGGCCGCCCCATCTGCCAACCCTTCGGGCCAGATCAGCCCAACCACCGCCGACCACGTACGCGCCGGTCTCGACGGGCGCATCGCGGCCATTTTGAATGATGGTCCCTGTGGCGTAGGCCTGGAGTCCACAATTGTCGGGCTTGCAGGTGAGCCAACCCTGCTGCGCCCTGGCGGCGTGGCCCTGGACCAGATAGAACATGTCTTGGGCACTGAGCTTCACCACCATCAACCCGGTGGCATCTTGACGGCGCCGGGTCAGCTGCAATCGCATTACGCGCCGGATTCCCCGGTTCGCCTTGAGGCTGATCAGGCGCAGGGGGATGAGGTTTTGCTGGGTTTCGGCGCGTTGGATTGCGATCTGAATCTGTCGCCCACTGGCAATCTGACCGAGGCCGCCGCCAACCTGTTTGCCGCCCTGCACAAGCTGAACGATACCGGACGCCCGATTGCGGTGTCGCCGATCCCCTCTGTCGGGCTGGGTGTAGCCATCAATGACCGCCTGCGCCGCGCCGCCGCGCCGCGAGATAGCTGATCAGGCGCGCCCAGCGCTGGCCGACAGCGTCAGCGGATCAACACCAAGGGTCGCCAGCGCGGCCTCCCATTTGTCATCATCGGGCACGTCGAACACCAGTTTCGAGGTCGCATCCGTGGTCAGCCAGCCATTCATAGCGATCTCATCCTCAAGCTGACCCGGACCCCAGCCGGAATAACCCAACGCCAGGGTCGAATTCAGCGGCCCACGCCCCGAGGCCAGATCTTCGAGCACATCCAGCGTCGCCGTCATACTGAAATCATCCGAGATCTTCATCGAATGCAGATTGGCGTCATAATCCGCACTGTGCAGGACAAAGCCACGCGACATCTCCACCGGACCCCCGAAATGCACCAGACGTTCGCCGACAATCGGAATACGGCAGGGGATATTGAGCTGGCTCAGCAGGGTCTTGATCCGCAGGTCTGCCGGTTTGTTGATAATCAGGCCCATCGCCCCGTCATCGCCATGGCTGCACATAAACACCACCGAATGATCGAAACGCGGATCGCCCATGCCAGGCATCGCAATCAACAGTTTTCCGGTTAGGTCCATAAAACGACATCTCTTGCTGAGTCACCTTCAACAATGGCCCCTGCGGACGGGCATTGGCAAGGGATCACAGCAGTTTTCCGCAGATTTCATTCAGGTGACCGGAACGTGACTTGGAATCTGCGCTGCAACCGCGCATTTATATATTATGAACGCGCATATGACATTTTCAGCGGTCGCTTTGACCCTCATCCTCGGTGCGGCCGGTGCGGCCACGGCCGAGGTCAATGGCCCTGTGGCTGAACTGGACATTCTGGATGGTGGACGCACCGTCAAGGGCACCTATCTGGGCGCCGTGCGGGTGACGTTGCAGGACGGATGGAAAACCTATTGGCGCGCGCCAGGTGATGCGGGTATCCCGCCTCAGTTCGACTGGACCAGTTCGGACAATGTCGGGGATGTGTCGATCACGTGGCCCGCACCGGATATCTTTGACCAGAACGGCCTTCAATCTATCGGCTACGAGGACCAACTTGTCCTGCCGGTCGAGATCACGCCTACCAACCCGGCAAAGCCCGTGCATCTGAAAGGCACAATGGACTTGGGCATATGCAAGGATGTCTGCATTCCCGAACGGCTGGGCTTTGACCATACGCTGAACGCTGATGCCGGGCGCAACCCCACTATCGCCGCAGCGCTGGCTCAGCGCCCTTATTCAGCGAAAGAGGCACAGGTGTCCGGTGCGCGTTGCAGCCTGACCCCCACTTCGGACGGGATCAAGATCGAAGCACGCGTGACCATGCCCTCGGCCGGAGGGCAGGAGATCGCGGTTATCGAGCCCGGCGACCCAACGCTCTGGGCTTCGCAGCCCTACACTTCGCGTCAGGGCGATACGCTGGTTGCGACCTCTGAAGTCGTCAGCGCCTATGGGGCTGCTTTTGCTCTGAACCGGTCTGCAATTCGGATCACCGTTCTGGGCGAAAACCATGCCGTCGACATTCAGGGGTGCAGCGCAGGCTGACCCCGCATGACCCAAACCCCCAAAATCGGTGCGCTGGCCGTTGTCGTGCATGCCGGGCAGGTTCTGCTGGTCCAGCGTGGCAAACAGCCTGATGCCGGGCTGTGGGGGTTTCCCGGGGGTCATGTCGAATGGGGCGAAACCGTTCTGGAGGCCGCCCGGCGGGAATTGCTGGAGGAAACCTCGGTCAACGCGCGCCCGTTGCACTATCTGGACAATCTGGACCTGCTGCGCCGGGATGCCCAAGGTGCGGTTCTAAACCATTATCTGCTGGTCGGTGTGGCCTGTGAATATATCTCGGGTCAGCCTGCCGCAGGTGATGATGCGCGGGATGCGCGGTGGTTTCCGCTGGATCAGATCCAACGCGGCGACCTGCCGATGAGCGACCGCGTCCCCGACCTTCTGGCAACCGCCCTGCGCCGAGGCTAGGCCATGCGCCCCTTGAGCCGCGCATAGAGCAGGCCGGACAGCGCAATACTTATCACTAAAATCATAGCAGCCCCTGCGACAAAGGCCCCAAGCCCCATATTCAACGCCGCGATTCCATCTTCGGCCCCGTAAAGACCAGTCAACATCGATATCGGTGCCCCAGTGGCCACGGGCCAGACCATGGTCAGCCCGAACCAGACCAGCAACACAAACCCCGTTGCCGTCAGCATCGCCTGTACGACCCGATCCGGGGCACGCAGGGCGCGGCGCATGGCGGTCATCGGGCGCGACAGGTCGTTCAGAATCGCCAGCAGCGCCGGAACCAACAGCAGCACCAACAGCATCCCGAATGCCAGCCCATAGACCAGCGTGATGACAGTCGGCTTCAGGAACTGCGCCTGTTGCGAGCCCTCATACAGCAAGGGTGTCAAACCCAGAACCGTGGTCAGCGTCGTCAGCATGACCGGTCGCAACCGGTCGGCGGTGCCTTCGATGATCGAGGGCACAAGCCCCCTGTCCTGCTGATAGGCATCAATGGTCGTAACCAGAACAATCGAGTCGTTGATGATGATCCCGGTCATTCCCAACAGACCGACAACCGTAAACATGCTAAGCGGGACATCCCAGATGTAATGCCCCCAAATGGTGCCAACCAGACCGAACGGAATGATCGCCATGACCACCAGTGGGCGCGTCCAACTGGCAAAGACCCAGGCCAGAACCAGATAGATGCCGGTCAGGCACAGGATCAGACCGGTGCGCGCCTCGGTCAGGAATTCATCTTCTTGTTCGCTGAGGCCAGCCATGGTCCATTCCACTTGCCGTTCAGCGGCTATATTGGGCAGGATCTCTTCTTGCATGGCACGCGCGATCTCGGCGGCTTGGGCAGGATCGTCTTCCGAGATATCCCCGTTGACCGAAATCACCCGCAGCCCATTCTCGCGCCGCACGGTGGAAAAGCCAGACTTGCGCTGGACCGAAACGATATCGGCCAGCGGCACATAGACCCCATCCGGCGTACGCATCAGCGTGCGCTCCAGAAAATCGGCGGTTAGCTCCCCTTCAGGCAGTTCAACCCTGATCTCAGCGCTGCGAGGGCCATCGGGGAAGGTCGCGGCCTCGATCCCGTTTAGCCGGTCACGCAGAACACGGCCAAGCGTTTCGATGCGGAAACCCAACGCTTGCCCCTGTGCCGTCAGATCGAGGATGTATTCTTCTTTGTCATAGGCCAGATTGTCTTCCAGCGCGGACACTTCGGGGTATTTCGACAGTTCAAGTTGCAGGTCCTCGGACGCCGCCTTGAGCGTGTTCACATCCGCTCCGGAAAACTGCACGTCGATTGCATCGCCGCCCGGTCCTGACCGCCATCCCCTAAAGCTGAGCAATTCGACCTTCGGATGGCGCGGGACGTAGTCCTGAAGTTCTCCGATGAACTCAAAGCCGGAATAGGGGCGCAGGTCGGCATCGATCAGTTCGATCGAAATCCCGCCCAACAGATCTGAATCCTTGCCGTCCGCCGCAGCCAGTCCGAACCCGGCGGTGCCGCCGACCTCGGCCAAAACGTATTCGATGGGGTTGCGGCCGTGGCGCTCTTCGTAGATCTGCCCCATCTCTTCGACCGCGATCTGCAACTGCCGCATCATCGCCAGCGTGTCCGTGCGGGTCGCACCCTCGACCATGATGAAATTACCGGTGACCGAGCCACGTTCGGGCGCGTTAAAGAACCGCCAGTTCACGTCGCCCTTGATGAACAGAGCCACCTGGCTGGCCAACACCATCACCATGGCAGCCACCACCACATACCGTCCGGCGACGGCCCAGGCGATCACCTTGCGGAAGACATGATCCCGCACCCAGCGGAACCCGCGATTGACCACGCGGTTGGGCAGATCGTACCAATGCTCCTTGGCCGAATGCGCGATAGCATGGGCCATGTGGTTCGGCAGGATTAAGAAGCATTCGATCAACGAGGCGATCAGCACCGCAATCACCGTGAAGGGGATATCGCGGATCAACTCGCCAAACCGACCTCCAATCGCGGTCAGGCCGAAAAAGGCAATCACCGTCGTCAACGTCGCGGCAAAGACCGGCATGGCCATCCGGCGTGCGGCGCGTTCGGCGGCGACCATGGGCGGCTCGCCTAGTCGTCGGGCACGGAAATCGGCGTGTTCGCCCACCACGATGGCGTCATCCACGACAATACCGAGCGTGATGATCAGACCAAACAGCGAGACCATGTTGATCGACAACCCGCCGATATACATGAAGGCAATCGCCGCAGACATCGCCACCGGAATCCCCGCCGCCACCCAAAAGGCGATCCGCGCGTTGAGGAATAGAAACAGCAGGCACACGACCAGTCCCAACCCGACCAGCCCGTTGTCGATCAAAATATCCAGACGGTCGGTGATGGCCTGCGCACGGGTTCGGATCAGCTCGACCGTGACACCTTCGGGCAGACTGGCCTGCATTTCGGCGACCACGTCTTCGACCGTGTGCTGAATTTCAATCGCATCCCCCAGGTTCGAGCGGTCAACCCGCACCGACATGGCCGGGTTTTCGCCGACGAAATAGCTACGATCGCGGTTCACGCCCTCGACCCGGATCTGCGCCACATCGCCGATCAACAGCTTCGAGCCATCGTCGAAATTACGCAGAGGGATGCCCTCAATCTGCTCGGGGCTCCGTTTTTCGGTACCTGTGCGGATGCGCGCATTGGCCCCGGTCACATCACCTGCGGGGTTTGCTGTGACCTCGGCAGCGACAGCTTGTGCAATCTCGGACAGGGTGATGTCATTGGCGATCAGTTGCGCGGTGGGCACCTCGACCACGATACGCGGCGCAGCAAGGCCCCGGATCGTGGTCCGCGTGACGCCCACGGCAAACAGGCGGTTGATCAATTCATCGGTGAACTTTGCCAACTGATCCGGCGCGACCGGCCCTGTCACAACCAGATCGGTCACCCGATCGCGCCAAGCCCCGCGCCGAATAGTCGGCTCGTCCGCATCTTCGGGCAGGTTGGTCACGCCATCAACGGCAGTTCTGACTTCTTCGACCGCGCGCGACATATCCCAGTTAGGCTCGAACTCCAGCCGAATGCGGGCATTGCCCTCGCGCGACGTCGCATCTGTGCTGGCCACGCCCTCAACCGCCAACAGTGCCGGCTCCAGCACCTGAACAATCCCGTTATCCACGTCTTCGGGGCCCGCGCCTTCCCACGCGACATTCACGTCGACCCGTTCCAGGATCACATCGGGAAAGAACTGCGCCCGCATGTTTGGGGCAGCCGCGACGCCCAGAACCACCATGACCAGCAACAACAGGTTGGCGACGGTCCTATGGCGGGTGAAATAGCTGAGAATGCCGCTGGCCGCACCGGGGATTTCGCGCATCATCGCGCCTATCCTCCGGCCCGGTTTTCAATTCGCTGCACCAGCGAGGCGGGGACTTTAGGCTCGCTCAATTGAGTCAGCACGCGCTCTTTCATGTCCTTGGGCATCCGGTCGCTGGCTTCGACCTGCGCCACAAGCTGCGCTCGCTGTTCGTCTGACAGTTCGACCAAGCCCGCATCCGCTCCGGCGCTCGCCTCAACCCGCAACGGGCGCACACGTACCCCCGCGCCCAGCAGCGGCGTGCGGCCAATTACGACCTCTCGCCCTTCCAAGCCTTCGCCACGCAGCAGAACCTCATCCCCCTGACGGCGGACCAGTTGCACAGGCAGCGCCTCAAGCCGGTCATCGGGGCCCAGTACCAGAACCGTCCCCACCGCATCCAAAGCAGACGAAGGCAGGCGCACCACATTGTCCAGCGGCTGTTCCTGCACAGTGACGGTCACGAAATCCCCCGGCTTGAAGCCCGAGGCCCCGTCAAGCCGCGCATAGATCAGACGCCCGGTCTGCCCTTCCCCAGCAGACCCACTGTCACGGCTGATCTGTCCCTGTGCAGTTAGATCCGCGCCCGTGACCTCAAGCGAGACCGTGACCGGGGCCGAGATCAGATCGCCATTTGCATCCAAAAGACGCACGAACTGCGCAGTCGAGACGCGAAAAGCGACCTCCAGCGCGTTGGGGTCCACAAGTTCGGCCAGCTTTTCGTTGGCCGCAACCAAACGCCCTTCGACCAGCGTGACATCCGTCAGCGTTCCACCAAACCGGGCGTGGATGGTCATATCGCCCAGATCACGTTCGGCGGCTTCAAGCGCGATACGGGCGCGAGACAGCAGTGTCGTCGCCTGATCCACCCGCGATTCCGCCTGCGCCAATGCGATACGCCTGGCCAGAACTGCTTGCTCGGCCGCGGCTGCTGCAAGTTCCGCATCATCCGCCGCCGCGACAGAACCAACACCCCGAGCCAGAAGGTCCTGCTGCCGTTTCATCGCGCGGTTTCGCAATTCAACCTGCGTTTCTGACGATTTCAACTCATCCTGCGCCAACAGAAGCGAACGCTCGGCGTCACGTTCTTCGAACTGGGCATCCAGCAAATCCGATTTGGCGCGATCAAGGGCCGATTGCGCATTTGCCGGGTCCAACTCGACCAGCACTTCGCCTGCGGTTACCGCACCGCCATCCTCGAAATCCTCAGACAGGGCAACGACCCGCCCACCCAGCGCCGCGCGCAGTTCCAACCGGCGACGGCTTTGAACCTCACCGAACGCTTCCAGATTAGGGGTGACGGTTACAAACTCGGCCGGGCGTACGGATACGGCAAAGATGCGTTCACGAGCCTGCGGCGGGCGATCTTCGCGGGTCAGCACTTCTTGCACGGCCCCCGCGATCATCTGGGCCGCAACAAACAGCAGCGCCAGCGTCACGGACGCCAGAAACACACCGACAAGGCTCTGCCTCAGAAATCGCATGTTGCACTTACCCCGGTTGCATCAAGCCGCCACCTACAAAAGGTAGCCGGGCGGTCAAAAATGCCAAGCCACAAAGCGGTTATAAAGTGTTGAACGTGCGAGCAGTCTACTTCCGTCGCAGATGTTCGTCCAATCTGGGCATTATTTCTACAAAATTGCAGGGACGGTGGCGATAATCGAACTGCTTTTCCAGAATCGCATCCCAGGCGTCCTTGCAAGCACCGGGGCTGCCGGGCAGCGCAAACAGATAGGTGCCACCTGCCACGCCGCCCGTTGCGCGGGACTGAACGGCCGAGGTACCGATCTTCTCCATCGAGACAATCGTGAAGACGGTGCCAAAGGCCTCAATCTCTTTTTCGTAGACGTCCCGATGCGCCTCGACCGTCACGTCACGCCCCGTCAGCCCGGTGCCGCCGGTCGAGATCACAACGTCGATCTCGGGGTCGGCAATCCAAGTGCGCAGCTGATCTGCGATCTGGGCGCGCTCATCGCGGATGATTTTGCGATCCGCCACCGAATGGCCCGCCTTTTCGATCCGGTCCACCAAGGTTTGGCCCGAACGGTCCTCATCCAGTGAACGGGTGTCCGAGACGGTCAGGACCGCAATCCGAACGGGAATGAAATCCATGGTTTCATCAATGCGTGACATCTTGCGTCAGGCCCTTTCCAGAATAGCAAGGCGGATCGCCAGAGCAGTGAAAATCCCGCCCGTCACCCAACCAATGATACGTGAGGCGCGCGGGTTCGAAATCAGCACTCGCCCAGCGCCTCCAGCAAAAATCCCCACCAGTCCGTTCACCACGAACCCACCCAGCGCGATGATCACGCCCAGGATGAGGAATTGCGGCAGGATCGGTCCGATGGCCGGGTTCACAAATTGCGGGATAAAGGCCAGCACGAACAGGATCACTTTGGGATTGGTCAGGTTCACCACCATCCCGTCCCGAAACGCATAGCGCGCCGGTTTAGCAGGCGCATCCGCAGACACAGCCCCATGTCGGATCGCACCCCAGGCCAGATACAGCAGATAGGCCACACCCATCCAGCGGATCACGTCGAACAACCATGGCAGAGCAGAAACCGCAGCCCCAAGCCCAAGCCCGGCCAACAACACATGCACCATCAGCCCCGTCGAAACTCCGGCACTAGCGACCAGCGCGGGTTTTGCTCCGGATTTCAATCCCTGCCCGAAACAGAACATCATGTCCGCGCCGGGCGTAAAGTTCAGCGCCATTGCCGCCGGGATGAAAGCCAATAGAGTGACTGTTTCGATCATATCTCAACCTCGAACCAATTCACGCGCGGCCCAAGATTGGCGATCTGTGTCTGCCCTAGCGTGCCGCGATAGCCCCAGCTGTCGTGGATGTGCCCATGTAGCGACATCTGCGGTTGCAACCGTTCGATCGCATCTCGCACCGCGGTCGACCCAACCGCATCACCGGTCGAGGTCACATCGCCATAGCCTTTGGGAGGCGAATGCGTGATCAGAACTTCCGCCCCTTCGCACCGGTCCAGCAACTCAGCGGCCTCGCCCTCGGACAGGTCACAGGACCAGTCTCCGAACGGCGTCGGCGGCACGCCATAGCCCAGACCGAACAGGCGCAACCCGTCCACAGTCATACTTGTCCCGTGCAGGACATGAACGCCATACGGCGCGGCAGCGGTCAGTTCCTCGGCGCTTTCGGCGTTGCCGGACACAAGAACCAGCGGAGCGGTGATGCCGGACAACATGTCCATCGCCTCACCCAGACCCTGCCGCATGTTGCAATAGTCCCCGGCGCCGATCACCAGATCGGCCTCGGTACTCGCAGCAACCAGTTCGGAGGCGCGGTGACGTGCCATATGCAAGTCAGAAAAGGCCAGAATGCGCATCACTTACCCTCCAGCCGAGCTTTCAGTTCCAGCAGATCGGCCCAGGCCTGTCGTTTGGCCTGCGGCTGGCGCAGCAGATAGGCAGGGTGGAACATGGGGATCACCGGCAGATCCAGCGCCTGAGCCCATTGCCCGCGCAGCCGGGTGATACCTCGTTTGCCCAGCACTGCCTGACAACTTATATTGCCCATGACCACCAGCACGTCGGGCTTGACCAGTGCCACGTGACGTTCCAGAAACGGCTTCATCATCCCGATCTCTTCGGGCTTGGGGTCGCGGTTCTGCGGCGGCCGCCATGGCAGCACGTTGGTGATGTAGACGTTTTCCCGCCGATCCAGATCAATCGCCGCCAGCATACGGTCCAACAACTGACCCGCGCGGCCTACGAAAGGTTTGCCGTCACGATCCTCGTCCCGGCCCGGAGCCTCACCGATGATCATCACCGGCGCACCCGGCGTGCCATCAGCAAAAACCAACTGTCGCGCGCCGCGCTTCAACTCGCAATGATCAAACCCGTCCATCGCCGCGCGCAACTGATCCAGCGACCCCGCCGCTGTGGCCGCGGCCTTGGCAACCGCCACAGGATCGACCTGTTTGGGCTTTGCAGGCGCGGCCTGCACCTCCGGCTTTTTGGCTTTGGGTGCGGTATCGGGCAGCGCATATCGGTCAACCGGCGCGTCGCCAATTGCATCCGTTGCGCCCAGTTCGATCTGCCAATCCAGCAGCGCCCGCGCGGTGTAATAGTCCAAAGCCGATTCCATGCCCCTCAATCTAACCAGCTTTTGACCGAGGGAAAGCGAATAGCACTTGATCGCCCGCCCTGCCGCGCCGACCATTGTCGCATTCATGTTGACCCTTTTGCGATTCTTTCTGGTTGCCGTGTTGCTGATCCCCTTCAGCAGCCCAAGCTTTGCGCAGATAAATGACCGCCTCGGCATTCAAACCCCAGGCATCCATAACCGCAACGGCCTGTCGCAACGCAACCGGGTTCAGGACCGCGTCAACCAATGCCGCGCGGGGCAATTGCGGTGCGGGCGCAACTGCTGTCCGGTCGGGCAACGCTGCGGTTTTGACGGACATTGCATCCCACCCGGCGGCACCTATTGCGGCGGCGGCTTTTCCTGCGGCCCGTTCGAGCGTTGCATCGGCAGTCGCCGCTGCGCCCCTAAGGGCGAGAACAAGTGCCGGACAAGCCTGGATTGTCCCAGTGGCACCTCGTGCAACGGGCGCGGTGAATGCGAAGCGATCCAGCTGGAGTTTAACCTGCCCCGCCCACAAGCCAGATGTGACGACGGCAGCACCTGCGCCAGCGGCACAAGTTGTTTGCCGGGCGGCGGCTGCACCCGTCCGGGCTGGTTCCTATGCGAAGAAACCGGCTCGCAATGTCGGCAAGGATTCAAATGCTCAGCCAATCAAGGCTGCGTCCCGGTCAAGGCCGTTGATTGCGGCAATGCCAAATGGTGCAGACCCGGCGAGCGTTGCCTGCCCGAAGGCGGGTGCGAGAAACTGCCCGAGGGGTCGGAACCATAGGTTGCCTTAGCCCCCGCAGGTTTCTATAAGCGGCTCGATTGTCAGACAGGAGCCCGCCCATGCGTTTCGCCCATCGTCACCTTCTTGGCATCGAGCATCTGTCACAATCCGATATCACCGCCATCCTTGATCTGGCCGAGACCTATGTCGACATGAACCGACAGTCGACCAAGCATTCCGACGTGCTGTCAGGGCTGACGCAGATCAACATGTTCTTTGAAAACTCGACCCGAACGCAGGCCAGTTTCGAACTGGCGGGCAAGCGGCTGGGCGCGGATGTGATGAACATGGCGATGCAGGCCAGCTCAATCAAAAAGGGCGAGACTCTGATCGACACGGCTATGACCCTGAACGCGATGCACCCCGATCTGCTGGTGGTGCGGCATCCGCATTCCGGTGCTGTGGACCTGCTGGCGCAAAAGGTGAACTGCGCTGTGCTGAATGCAGGTGACGGCAAGCACGAACACCCGACGCAGGCGCTGCTGGACGCATTGACCATCCGCCGCGCCAAGGGTCGTTTGCACCGTCTGAACATCGCGATTTGCGGGGACGTCGCGCATTCGCGTGTGGCACGGTCGAACCTGATCCTGCTGGGCAAGATGGAAAACCGTGTCCGCCTGATCGGCCCGCCGACGTTGGTGCCTTCGACCTTTGCCGAGTTCGGGGCCGAGATTTACGACGACATGAACGAAGGTCTGAGGGACGTCGACGTCGTGATGATGCTGCGCCTTCAGAAAGAGCGGATGGATGGCGGCTTTATCCCCTCGGAGCGCGAATATTACCACCGCTACGGGCTGGATTCGGCAAAACTGGCGCTGGCCAAACCCGACGCCATCGTCATGCATCCCGGCCCGATGAACCGCGGCGTGGAAATCGACGGCACGCTGGCCGATGATATCAACCGCTCGGTCATTCAGGAACAGGTCGAAATGGGCGTCGCCGTCCGCATGGCCGCGATGGAGTTGCTGGCCCGCAACCTGCGCGAGGCGGCATGAACAACCTGACCGTCGCCCCCCATGAACGCGGCGTGATCCGCCTATTCACGCTGGATATGCGCGCTGAGGAGGCCAAGTTCCTGCGCGAACCCGGTGCCGCCGATCAAGTTCTTGGGGTCGATGGTCTGGATACAGGGCAGATCGATATCTTTCCCGTTTCAGACCTCGAAGACCTCGGGCTTTATGGATACCTGCACGAAGGTTGCGGTGTGTCCGAGGATCAGCTGAACCGCGCCACGCTGGACGCCATCGAAGGCTGGGTGATGGTGGTGCGCAGTGCCGCGTTTCACGATCGCGCGGCCAACTTGACGCCTGACGCCCGCCTTCACCTGCAAGGACTTTATACCGAAGAGGCCACCAACTGGACCGGCGGCGCGATCGACACTGAAAGCGCGCGGCCCTTCTCGGCCCCGCAATCCCCGATCGAGACCGGCGCACCCAACCGCATCGGCTCGGCCCTGTTGGCGGTGATCATCTTGTTTGTTGTCGGAGGTGCCCTGTGGCTGATCCTGTAGTCTTCACCCCGAACAAGCGCGCCTATATCCAAACCAACCTGACCCTGGCCGCCATCGCCATGGCGGGCGCGATGATCGTGCTTTGGCTGATCGGAAACCCCTATGTCTGGACCGGAGCGCCCGCCGGGCTTGCAGCCATCGGCATCCGCGCGTGGTATCTGGCGTCCGAGGAACTGAGCAATGCGTGGGAAATGTCTGACAGCACCCTCACCGGTCCCGGCCCGCGCAAGGTTGCGCTGAACCAGATCGAAGCCGTCAACACGATGGGCAGTTTCGTGCAGGTCGTCACCAAGAGCGGCGACAAGCACCTGATCAAGTACCAAGCCGACCCCGCCGCCACCAAAGCCGCCATAGAAAGGGCCATGGGATGAGCGACGACCGGTGGCGCAAGAAAATACCCGACACTGAACAGGTGCTGTGGCATGGGCGGCCTGACCAGGGATATTTTCCTCCACGCCTGAGATGGGCATATGGCATTCTAATTGCCTGCCTTGCGCTCAGTTGGATTGCCAGCCCATGGTTTGCGGAGACTGTGCGCGATTATTGGAAGCTTATCGGTTGCACGTTGTTGTTGGCGTTTTTCATGTGGTGGGAACGGTTGATCCGCACGCGGCGCGTCTACGTCGTGACCAACCGCAACGTCTGGTGGATCAGCGAGATATTCAAAGCAAAATCCTTATCCGTTCATCCCGACCTGAAATTCTATCGCAACGGACACAACATCGTTTTTTCGCAGCTGCGGTTTCTGGTATTCGAATACCTGCCCGACCCGGACGCCGCCATGGCAGCCCTGATCAAAGCCCGAGAGGCCCAGACATGACCGACCAGATTTTCACCAATGCCCGCCTGATCGACCCCGAGGCCGGAACGGACACAGTTGGTTGGCTGCACGTCTCGGAAGGCCGCATTGCTGGCCTCGGCGAAGGTGCCGCTCCGGCCACAGACGCACAGGTGATCGACTGCGGCGGGCAATGTCTGGCCCCCGGCATCGTCGATATCGGAGTCAAGGTTTGCGAGCCGGGCGAACGGCACAAGGAAAGCTATAAATCCGCCGGCTTGGCTGCCGCAGCGGGCGGCGTAACCACCATCGTTACCCGTCCCGATACGCTGCCCGCCATCGACACACCCGAAACGCTGGAATTCGCCACGCGCCGCGCGCAGGCGGATGCGCCGGTCAATGTGCTGCCCATGGCCGCGCTGACCAAGGGCCGCGAAGGGCGCGAGATGACCGAGATCGGCTTTCTGCAAGATGCAGGCGCTGTGGCCTTTACCGATTGCGACCACGTAGTCGCCAATACCAAGGTTTTTTCCCGCGCGCTGACCTATGCCAAATCCTGCGGCGTGCTGGTGATAGCGCATCCGCAGGAACCGGGACTCAGCACCGGGGCCGCCGCTACCAGCGGCAAGTTCGCCGCGCTTTATGGGTTGCCTGCCGTTTCGCCCATGGCAGAACGCATGGGGCTGGACCGCGATATTGCTCTGCTTGAGATGACCGGAGCCGCCTACCACGCCGATCAGATCACCACCGCCCGCGCCCTGCCCGCGCTGGAGCGCGCCAAGCGGAACGGGCTGAATATCACCGCAGGCACCTCGATCCACCACCTGACGCTGAACGAATTGGACGTGGCCGACTATCGCACCTTCTTCAAGGTCAAGCCGCCGCTGCGGTCCGAGGATGACCGGCAAGCCGTAATTGAGGCGGTGCGCACTGGTCTGATCGACATCATCAGTTCGATGCACACGCCACAGGACGAGGAAAGCAAACGCCTGCCGTTTGAAGAGGCAGCATCGGGCGCAGTGGCGCTTGAGACGTTATTGCCTGCCGCACTGCGCCTCTATCACGCCGAGCAACTGGACCTGCCGACCCTGTTCCGCGCCATGGCCTTGAACCCGGCCAAACGGCTGGGGCTGGAGAGCGGACGACTGGCCGAAGGCGCGCCAGCTGATCTGGTGCTGTTTGACCCGGACGTGCCCTTTGTGCTGGATCGCTTCAGCCTGAAATCGAAATCGCAGAACACTCCGTTTGACGGCCAGCGGATGCAGGGTAAGGTCACGGCAACCTATGTCGCAGGCCAAGAAGTATACCGGAGACCCTGATGCCCCCAATTGACAGTTCCACGGCCCAACTGATCCTTTGGGCCGCATTTGGCTATCTGATAGGGTCGATCCCTTTTGGTCTGATCCTTGCCAAGGTGATGGGGCTGGGAAATCTGCGCAATATCGGCTCGGGCAATATCGGCGCGACCAATGTCCTGCGTACCGGGAACAAACGCGCTGCTGCGCTGACCCTGATCTTTGACGCCGCCAAAGGCGGGGTCGCTGTCCTGCTGGCGCGCGCACTGGCCGGAGAAGACGCCGCTCAAATCGCCGCCCTGGCCGCGTTTTTGGGCCATTGCTATCCGGTCTGGCTGGGGTTCAAGGGCGGCAAGGGTGTCGCGACCTTCCTCGGCCTGTGGCTGGCATTGGATTGGCGCGTCGGCGTAGCCTGTTGCCTGACATGGCTGGTGACGGCGCTGATCTGGCGCATCTCGTCTCTCGCGGCTCTGATGGCTGCGGCGATGTCGACAATCTGGATCATGGTGCTGACTGAGTCCTCGACATTTGGGCTGGGTGTTATCCTGACCTTGCTGGTCTACTGGCGCCACAGCGCCAATATCGCGCGCATCAAAGCTGGAACCGAGCCAAAAATCGGTCAGTCTTGACCGCCTCGGACACGTTTCTGACCGCATTCTTCGCAATCCCTCTTGGCACGTCTAAGGGGCAGAGCGGCGCCAAATCCTATGTCGTCAGTCGATCCGAGTTGGCAGGTGGGAAATCCCACAAACTGGTGGCCCGTGAACGCGGTGGGCCGGACTATATCAGCCTGAACCTTTATCTGACCAAAAACAGCGGCGCCCTGCTGCGCCCCTGTGAGATGTCGGCACAAAAAGTCACTGAATTCGTGATTTCTTTTCAGCCCGAAAAGTAAGCATCGCCCTTTATTCATGGGCGAAACGCGTTTGTTACCTCATGATCACATTTGATTGTTTTGAACGTGATCAGACCGGCCCCCACTTCGGGGTCGTGACGGCCAATTACCGACCGCACAGAACAAAATCGACAGGGTTGCCCAGATACAATTACTGTGTCGTCCGGTGGCTCAATTCACGAAAGGTGAACACCATGAACAAGATCAAATCCCTCATCGGCGGCGTTGCGCTGTCCGTCGCAGTTGCAAGCACGGCTCTGGCCGCTGGCGTTGAACTGAACGCAAGCTCGACCGGCCTGGCGCTGCAGGGTTATGACCCGGTTGCCTATTTCACCGTTGGCGAAGCCACCAAGGGCGACTACCGCATCACCACACTGCACAACGATGCGCTGTACCGCTTTGCTTCGGAAGAAAACAAAGTTGCATTTGAAGAAAACCCCGAAGCTTACCTGCCCGCATATGGCGGCTACTGCGCATTCGGCACCGCGATGGGCTTCAAGTTTGACGGCGACCCGAACTACTGGAAAATCGTTGACAACAAGCTGTACCTGAACCTGTCGGCCGACATTCAGGAACGCTGGGAAGGCGACATCCCGGGCTTTAACGAGCGCGCAGACGCCAACTGGAAAGACATTGCCGGCAAAACTCCGGCAGAGCTGCAAGCTCAATAATCCACTCACGGATTACCTCGGGGCGGCGGCAGAGAAATCTGCCGCCGTTTTTCGTTGGACAGCTATCTGTAGATAGTTTCCCTTCCGCAAGCAAACTTTCAACCGCACGACGCCCCTATGCCACGTCGGTTCGGTGAAAACCCCCTCCTTCGCTAAATCACCGAGTGATCCAACCCTTCGCTCAAACGTATTCAAATATGCAAGTGCGCGATCCAAACCGGGAAAGGCGCAATAAACCGAGCTGAGGGAAAGAAGCACGACATGAGAAAAAAGATTTTGGCGGCCACTGGCCTTGCGTTTCTGGCGGCGGGATCAGCCGCTGCGCAATCTTCAGGCGACTGGACGGGGTTCTATGGCGGTCTGCAAGTCGGATATGCCGATATCGACACAAACATCTCGGGCATCGACGGCGGCGGTGCGATTGGCGGCATCATTCTGGGCTATGACTACGATCTTGGCGATTGGGTTGTTGGCGGCGGCTTCGACTACGATTGGACAGACGTTGATCTGAGTGGCGCAGCCACGGTCGAGGATGTTTGGCGCATCAAAGCGCGCGCGGGTTACAAAGTCACATCGCAAGGGCTGCTTTATGGCATCGGCGGCTTTGCCGAAGCCGGAACCGATAATCTGGGCAGTGACGATGGTTGGTTCATCGGTGCCGGGTACGAACAGATCGTTGCCCCGAATGTAAGCATCGGTGGCGAAATCCTGTATCACGAGTTCAACGACTTCAATTCATCCGGCGTCGACGTCGATGCGACCACCTTTCAGGCCCGCGCCGCATACCGGTTCTGACTCATTCCTTGCGCACAAGCTTGGTCCCGACCAGAAGTCGGGGCCATGTCAGATCATAGTTCCAGGATGGTGCTGCCCGTTGTCTTGCGTGCCTCAAGCGTGCGATGCGCCTCGGCCACCTGATCCAGCGGGAAACGCTGGTCGATGTGGATTTTGACCTCGCCCCCATCAACTTTGTTGAACAGACGGCGCGCCATCGCCTGACAAACGCTGTGATCGGCAATATGCGTGAACAAGGTGGGCCGTGTGATCTTGATCGAGCCTTTCTTGGCCAAAATGCCGATGTCGATAAGCGGTACCGAGCCCGATGCATTGCCAAACGAGATCATCATCCCCAGTGGCTTGAGACTGTCGAGCGAGCCGTTGAACGTATCCGCTCCGATCGAGTCCATTACCACGTCCACGCCTTTACCACCCGTGATCTCGGCCACGCGCTCGGCGAAGTTTTCGGTGCGGTAGTTGATGCAATGCGCCGCCCCGTTGAACTTGGCGAGGCTACATTTTTCGTCCGTTCCTGCGGTCCCGATCAGTTTAATCCCCTCGGATTTGGCCCATTGGCAGGCGATCAAGCCTACACCTCCGGCAGCGGCGTGGAACAGAACCGTATCCCCGCGTTTCAACGGCGTCGTGCGATGAAATAGATATTCGACCGTCATCCCCTTGAGCATCATTGCCGCAGCCGTGTCAAATGAGATGCTTTCAGGCAGCGGGCACACTTGCGCCGCAGGCATCACCCGCGCCTCGCAATAGGCCCCGGCTGGCATTGCGGCATAGGCCGCGCGCTGACCGGGTTCCAGATGGGTCACGCCTTCGCCCACTGCCTCGATCACGCCCGAGGCTTCCATTCCCAGCGCGTGTGGCAGCTCAAGCGGGTAAAGACCCGCGCGCTGGTACACGTCGATAAAATTCAGTCCGCAGGCACGGTGACGAATGCGCACCTCGCCCGGTCCCGGCTCGCCCACCGGGCGATCTTCGAGGGTCAGAACCTCGGGGCCACCATGTTTGTGAATGACGACTGTACGTGCCGTTTGCTGCATACTCACCTCCTGTACCCTGACGACAAGCTAACACGCTTGTGACGCAGCGCAATCGGCACAAAAGCGCAACCCGGCGCAAATCGGGAAAAACTGTGCTATACTCGGAGGTAAGCGTTGCCGGCGGGTCCGGCCCAGGGCAACCGATGCCGGATTCTCTCTGCTGCGCCAAGCCGCAAAAGAGGAGGGGATGACGATGGCGAAAACGATTGGAAACCCGGTAAGCTGGGCTGCGCGAAATCTTGGCGCTACCAGCGATCACATCGCGGAAAGCGTCAACAGCCTTGGCAGTGCCGACACACGAAAACTGCCAGTTGTTCGAGATCTGACCATGCAGGACCTGCGGGAATGTTTGAAGGCCGGGGGTCGCGACTTTCTGGAAACCCGCGCGGATGCGGTGTTTGTCGTGCTGATCTATCCGATTGCGGGCTTGCTGATGTTTGGGTTGGGGCTGGACCGCAACATGATCCCTCTGCTGGCCCCTCTGGTCGCAGGGTTCGCGCTGATCGGCCCTGTAGCCGCCGTTGGCCTCTATGAGATCAGCCGCACCCGTGAAAAGGGCGGCGAGGCGCATTGGCTGGACGCGCTGTCTGTATTCCGCTCACCTTCCTTCGGCGCCATTCTCGCGCTGGGGTTCTATCTGGTTATGTTGTTTCTGATCTGGCTGATGGTGGCGCAGAACATCTATGTGCGAACCCTTGGTCCTGATCTGCCAGAGTCGTTGGGCGCATTTCTGACCCAGACCTTCACGACCGGCGCGGGTTGGACCATGATCCTGTTCGGCAACGCGGTCGGCTTTTTGTTCGCCCTGATCGCGCTTGCGGTCAGCGTTGTCAGCTTTCCGCTGTTGCTGGACCGCAAGGTCGGGCTGCCGGTTGCTGTGGTGACGTCGGTCCGGGTGCTGAGACAGAACCCCGCCGTCATCCTGGGTTGGGGATTCATCGTCGTCGGAATGCTTATCCTGGGCGCGATCCCGCTGCTGCTGGGGCTGATCGTGGTGATCCCGGTTCTGGGCCACGCCACGTGGCATCTCTACCGCCGCGCCGTGGCCTGAACAGGCTGGCGGTGTTTAGCCGCCCACCTTCAGAACGATTTTACCGATATGGCCCGAGCTTTCCATCCGTGCATGGGCCGCTGCGGCCTCGGCCATATCAAACTCGTTGTCCATTACCGGTGCAATCTTGCCTGCATCCAACAGCGGCCAGACTGCCTCGCGCAGGTCCTGGGCGATTTTGGCCTTAGCCAGATCGGATTGCGGGCGCAAGGTGCTGCCGGTCAAGGTCAGGCGTTTCACCATCATCATGGCAAAGTTCAGCTCGACCTTGGGGCCTTGCAGGAAGGCGATTTGAACCAGCCGCCCACCCTCGGTCAGAGCCTTAACGTTGCGCGGGATATAGTCCCCGCCCACCATATCAAGGATTAGGTTCGCCCCGCCCTCGGCGCGCATGGTGGATACGAAATCCTCATCCCGGTAATTAATCGCCTTTTCGGCCCCCAGTTTCTCGCAGGCGGCACATTTCTCGGCCGATCCGGCGGTGGCAAAGACCCGTGCGCCGAACGCATTTGCAAGCTGGATCGCCGTTGTTCCGATCCCGCTGGACCCACCGTGAACCAAAAACCGCTCGCCCGCTTTCAGACCGCCGCGTGTGAACACATTGGACCAGACGGTAAAGAAGGTCTCGGGCAGACACGCAGCCTCCTTAAGGCCCATCCCCTCTGGCAGCGGCAGGCAATGGGCAGCGGGCGTGGCAACGTATTCGGCATAGCCACCGCCGGGCAACAAGGCGCAAACCTGATCGCCGATGGCGACACCTTCGACCCCTGCGCCGAGGGCAACGACTTCGCCCGACGCCTCAAGCCCCGGCAGATCACTCGCGCCCGGAGGCGGATCATACGCGCCCGCACGCTGCAAAGCATCCGGGCGGTTAACACCCGCATAGGCCACTTTCAACACCACCTGACCAGCGGCGGGCTCGGGCACTGGGCGTTCGGTCAGTTGCAACACATCCGGGCCGCCGGGCTTGGTGATTTCAACGGCGCGCATCATTTGGGTCATAGGCAAGTCCTCCTTGGCGCAATGCCTAGCAGGCGAAATCGGAAAGGCCCAGACACTTACGTGCTACTTGCGTGGGTTCAGCATTCCCGGCAGATCAGCCCGCATCTTCATCGGCGCTTTCACCTGACCGGCCAGCCAATTCGGAACCGCAAGGAAAGGTTTGAACAGAGGGTTGCCGTTCACCTGCGCCTTGAGCTTTTCAAACTGCATGACGTTATCGATGCGACGATCCAGAAACTCCCACGTCTTCTGATGATCCGGCGAATCATCCCCCAGCCAGAACAGCACGGTCGAGGAATAGACCCCCGACAGCGTCGCCCGCTTGGTGTACCAGTTCACATCATTCGAGGTATCCCCCAGCGTGTTCCAGATCAGGTCGCAGGTCTGCCACATCGCCTTCGCCCCATCCGCCGCATGCATCGGCAGCGAAAACAGCGTCATGCCGCGGCGCACCAATTCCTTATCATCGACGGCCTGTAGGCGAAACCGGACCGCAGCGGCGATACGGTCGCGGAACTTCAGATCGCTCAAATCCTCGGTTTTCAAGCGTTCCACCATGGCCGCATCCCCCTGGGCATGAAAAGCCAGCGCCATATCGGCCGCGCCACGGGGGCAGATTGAGCGGGCCAGCGCCTCATCAATATCGCAATCACTGATGGCCATGCGAAAGCAGGTTTCCGACCATCCGTCAAACGGGACATGGTCCAGCATCGCATTCAATAGCTGCTCTTTTGCGTCTTCATAAGTGGTGGTCATGGCGGTTCTCCGGGTTCTGGCACCAGTACTAGACAAGTTAGAACGGCTTTGCTATACGGCCACTTCCTGCAATTTCCTTGCAACTCTATCTAGAAAGGTGGTGACAACCACATGCAGGTTAGTGTTCGCGACAATAACGTCGATCAGGCGCTTCGTGCCCTGAAGAAAAAGCTGCAGCGCGAAGGCGTGTTCCGTGAAATGAAGCTGAAGCAACATTTCGAGAAACCGTCCGAGAAAAAAGCGCGCGAGAAAGCTGAAGCGATCCGCCGTGCCCGTAAACTGGCACGTAAGAAAGCACAGCGCGAAGGTTTGCTCTAAAACCCCGCTCGTCCAGCTTTGGATGACACTATTTGACGACCCCCGACGCATCGCTCGGGGGTTTGTCGTTTCTGGCCCAAAGAAAAACGCCCCGGAACATCAGGGGCGTCAGGATCAGTAGATTTTGGGCACGTGCAGCTCATCCGGCAGAACACGACGTTCATATTCGGGGTTGTACTTGCGATCCGGCAGATTGACCTTTTCCTGCGGTACATCGGTGTAGGGGATCTTGGTCAACAAGTGTTCGATACAGTTCAGACGTTCGCGCTTTTTGTCATTGCCTTCGACGATGTACCACGGCGCTTCCGAGATATTGGTGCGGAACAGCATATCCTCTTTGGCCTTGGTGTAAGCCTCCCACCGGATGCGGGATTCCAGATCCATCGGCGACAGCTTCCACTGTTTCATCGGATCGTGAATACGCATCAAGAATCGCAATTGCTGTTCTTCATCGGTGATCGAGAACCAGTATTTCAGCAAAATGATGCCCGAGCGCACCAGCATCCGTTCAAATTCGGGAACATCCTGAAAGAACTGTTCAACCTGATCCTCGGTGGCAAAACCCATGACCCGCTCGACGCCCGCGCGGTTGTACCATGACCGGTCAAACAGCACGATCTCGCCCGCCGCCGGCAGGTGCGGAACGTAGCGCTGGAAATACCACTGGCTTTGTTCCCGGCGACTGGGCGCGGGCAAAGCCACAACCCGCGCGACCCGAGGGTTCAGACGCTGGGTGATCCGCTTGATCACGCCCCCCTTGCCCGCGCTGTCACGCCCTTCGAACAGGATACAAACCTTGGCCCCGGTATGCTGTACCCAATCCTGCACCCTGATCAGTTCAGCCTGAAGGCGCAGCAGGTTGCGGAAATAGACCTTGCGGTCCAGCATCTCAGGGTGCTGATCCTTATAGATCTTGCGGATCTCCATCGAGAGCATGGGCTCGCTAAACTCGATCTCGAAATCTTCGTCTAGCGTGTCTTCCAGCTCGGCCTCAAGCCAGTCTTTGGGGGCGTCGTTGTATTCGTCAGCCAAGGTCTGCTCCTTACTAGTAACCGGGTTCGGACCCTATCGGGCGCATGTAACCGCCTGATATCATCAGATGAATTGATGAAAGCCCTTTCCTATGCTCATCGGACCGTTACGGCAAGGTCGCGGGTCGGACACGGAAACGGCACCCTTTCCAAATATGTGGACCTGAAAACGCCCAAATGCAAGCAACGGAATTGCCGCATTGCCAATGGGTTGCACTCCGCCGGCTTGCATCAACGTACCCTGTTGCTGCATCAAGGCCGGGTCAAAACCGCGAGAGGCCTGTGGCGTATTTCCTTTCCCTTCTGCCCCTTATTTGGCCCTGGTTCATCCTGATCGCCGCTCAGATCAGCGCGATATCCGGTCGATGGCGTCTTGGCGCATCGTTGCTGAGCCTGTTCGGAACAGTCGCCTTCGCGCAGGGGCTGGTTTCAGCCAGCGCCTTAATGGTCGCGATTGCCGGGCTTGCGGGGGCCGCAGCGCTGCGCCGCACATCCGGGCTTTGGTCTTTGCCCGGCCATTTCGCGCTGATCTTATGGTGTGTGGCCTTGGGTGCGCATATCGTTCCGGGGTTCAACAATCTTCTGGTGCTTGATCAGGTGCAGGCCGGACCCGGAAGTACCGATTTCTCCATGTATATGAATCTGGACAAACCTTTGGTTCTGTTCGCCGCACTTCTGGTCTGGCCCGGACAGAATGCAGGCTTGCCCGCTATTCGCAAAACGCCATTGATCCTGGGGATTTTGACCTTGCCCGCTTTATTTGCGCTAGGCCTGTCCCAGCAAGCGGTGCGCCCCGAGGTTGGTCTGCCACATTGGTGGCTGATCTTTGCGCTGTCCAACCTGTTCCTAACCTGTTTGGCGGAAGAGGCCTTTTTTCGCGGCTATCTGCAATCGGCCCTGTCCTCAAAGCTCGGCGCGGCCTTTGGTATCGCTGCGGCCAGCTTGTTGTTTGGGCTGGTGCATTTTGCCGGTGGCCCGGCGCTTGTCGTGTTCGCAGCTATTTTGGGCGCGGGATGCGGATTGGGATATTACGCGACCAACAGGCTATGGGTGCCGGTTCTGATGCATTTCGCCTTCAACGCCGCGCATCTGGCGCTGTTCACCTATCCCGGCCCCGCCTGACGTCAGACCGGCAGCGCCGTAGTCTTGAACACAGTTCTCAGCGCGAATGAGCTTTGCATCTGCGCCACACCCGGCAAGCGCGAAAGGTATTGGCGATGAATGCGGGCAAAATCCTCGGTATTTTCGGCCACGACTTTCAGAATGTAATCCGCCGTCCCGGCCATTAGATGGCATTCCAGCACATCGGGGATACGGGCAACGGCTTTTTCGAACGCGTCCAGAACTTCTTCGGCCTGACCCTGCAAGGTGATCTCGACAAACACCGTGGTCGGTACGTTCATTTTACGTGCGTCCAGCAGGGCCACATAGTTGCGGATATAGCCCTCAGCCTCAAGCCGTTGGACCCGACGATGGCAGGCCGAGGGCGATAGATTCACCTGCTCGGACAGCTCTGCATTAGACATCCGGCCATTTTTCTGTAACGAAGCCAGAATCTTTCGATCCGTCGTATCTAGGCTCATAGGCGCAATTCCTTTGCGTGATTGGATCATTATACAGGAAATTCTCCCGAATAAAACCGCCAGGACGGGTAGAGTTTCACAGAAATTGCAGCGCAGTTTGCCCATTCTTTAGGCAGTTTATGAACGGAGAGACCAAATGAAAATCGGTTGCCCAAAAGAGATCAAACCGCAGGAGTTCCGCGTCGGCATGACTCCGAATGCTGCGCAGGAAGCGGTTGCGCGGGGTCATGAGGTGATCATCGAAACAGGCGCGGGCCTGGGCTCGGGCTTTGACAATGCCGACTATGTCGCTGCTGGTGCACAGATCGTAGACACCGCCGCCGAGGTATTCGCCACCGCTGACATGATCGTCAAGGTCAAGGAACCTCAGGCAGGTGAGCGCAAGATGCTGCGCGAAGGCCAGTTGCTGTTTACCTATCTGCACCTCGCCCCCGACCCGGATCAGACCCATGACCTGCTGTCCTCGGGCTGTACTGCCATCGCCTATGAGACAGTGACGGACGCGAGCGGCGGCCTGCCGCTGCTGGCTCCTATGTCCGAGGTTGCCGGGCGTCTGGCCCCGCAGGTCGGGTCTTGGACGCTGCAAAAAGCCAATGGCGGACGCGGTGTGCTGATGGGCGGCGTGCCAGGTGTCGGGCCCGCAAAAGTGGTTGTGATTGGCGGCGGTGTGGTCGGCACGCATGCGGCCAAAATCGCCGCGGGCATGGGCGCGGATGTGACGGTTCTGGACCGTTCGCTGCCTCGCCTCCGCTATTTGGATGACGTGTTCGGCGGGCAGTTCAAGAACCAGTATTCAACCGCTGGTGCCACCGCCGAGCTGATCCAGACGGCCGATATGGTGATCGGCGCGGTTCTGATCCCCGGCGCAGCAGCACCCAAACTGATCACCCGCGCGCAACTGTCCACCATGAAACCCGGTGCGGTTCTGGTCGACGTTGCCATCGACCAGGGCGGCTGTTTCGAGACGTCGAAGGCCACCACCCATGCCGATCCGATCTACGAAGTCGATGGCGTCATGCATTACTGCGTTGCCAACATGCCCGGTGCCGTGGCGCGCACATCGACCATCGCCCTCGGCAATGCGACGATGCCATTCATGCTGGCTCTGGCTGACAAGGGCTGGAAACAGGCCTGCCAGGACGATCCGCACTTGATGGCCGGTCTGAACGTCCATGCAGGTCAGCTAACCTACTATGCGGTTGGCAAGGCATTGACGTCGTTTCCCCCAACGTGGTCATCAAAGCCTGAACGGCTCCCGCCCCTGAGAGCGCCCTCTCCCGAGGGCGCCTACAGCGTTGGGCATAGCGCCGCGTCTGCGACGCGGCGCGGAGGGCACAAGACGAACGCTCCCGCAAAACGCAACAGCGCCGCGCGATTAGCGCGGCGCTGGGCCCAACCGGAAAAGGGCATTTCAATGCCCGTATGACGGGCGGGAGATTTACGCCTGCTTGTGAATCTCGACCGAATGCGGGTAAGGGATCGAAACGCCCTTGGCGTCGAATGCCTCTTTCACAGCTTTGGTCAGCTCGAATTTCACGTCCCAGTAATCTCCCGCGTCACACCATAGGCGCGCTGTCAGGTCGACCGAGCTATCGCCCAGATTTGTCACACGTACCCAGGGCTCCGGGTCGCTGTGAATACGCTTGTCGGCTTTGGCCACGTCCAGGATGATCTGCATCGCGGCATCCGCACTGTCGCCATAGTCGATCCCGAACACCAGATCGACGCGGCGCGTGTCATGGGCCGAGAAATTGGTGATCACGCTGCCCCAGGCCTGCCCATTGGGCACGATGATCTGGACGTTGTCAGGGGTGACCAGTTCCGTTGTGAACAGGTTCAGATCCTTCACCGTCCCGGCAGTACCGCCAATATCGACATACTGACCCAGCTTGTACGGCCGGAATACGACCAGCATCACCCCGGCCGCCAAATCGCTGAGCGTCCCCTGCAAGGCCAGACCAATGGCCAGCGAGGCGGCACCCAGAATAGCGACGATACTTGTGGCCTCGATCCCGAAAATGCCCAGAACAGCGACCAGCACCATCGCCAGGATCGCCCACTTCACCAGGCTGGCAACAAAATTCCCTAGCGTCGGATCGATTTGTGGGGTTGCGTTGATGCGACGCCGCACCACGCCCGCGATCATCCCAGCTACGGTCCAGCCCAATACCAGAACAACCAGTGCCTTCACGGCATTCATCACCAGCGGCGCAAAAGCACCGACCTGTGTAGCAACTTCATCCACGCGTTTCTCCTTCTACAAGCCATAAGAAAACCCGCGACGCGCGCGGAGATCACCAAACTGTGAGCGATAAATGCGCGTCAGTCTAGGTGCGGATTTCTCTGCTTTTCCCCGCCTGTTCCCGAATGCACAATATCTGACCAGTAACGCACAGCGCGCGCCACTGGTAGATCGGCACCGCAACACCTAACTGTGTTCGGAACCTTCATACAGGAGCCCCTATGCTGGACGCCGCAAACCACCCGATCACTGCCCGCTGGCCCGCACAGTCACCGGAAAAACTGCAACTCTATTCCTACCCCACGCCCAACGGCGTCAAAGTCTCGATCATGCTCGAAGAGATCGGCCTGCCCTATGAGGCGCATCTGGTCACGCTGGCGGACTCAGACGTAAAAAGCCTCGAATTCCTTTCGCTGAACCCCAACAACAAGATCCCGGCCATCATCGACCCGAACGGACCGGATGGCGAGCCGGTCTCATTGTTCGAAAGCGGTGCGATCCTGCTGTATCTGGCTGAGAAAAGCGGTCAGCTGATCGGAAAAACTGCGGCGGACAAAGCACGTGTGACCCAATGGTTGATGTTCCAGATGGGCGGGCTGGGTCCGATGTTCGGGCAGCTTGGCTATTTCCACAAATTCGCTGGCAGCGAGATCGAAGACCCTCGCCCGCGCGAGCGCTACATCAACGAGGCCAAGCGTCTGTTGAACGTCGTTGCCACGCAGCTGGACGGGCAGGACTGGATCGCCGGGGACTACTCGATCGCTGATATCGCCATAGTCCCATGGCTGCGCGGGTTGGACTACTACGGCGTCAAAGACCTGCTCGGATGGTCGGATTTCGCCAATCTTCAGCCTTATGTGGACCGTTTCCTAGAACGTCCAGCAGTCCAGCGCGGATTAACTATACCTGCGACAAGCTAAGGCAGATCGGGGGCGAGGCATTGCCCCGCCCCAACGCCCGCTATCCGGGCAGTTGTCCGGTCAGAACATAGCGCAGCACCTCGACAACCTGAGCGGGGTGCTCGGCGACGGCCAGCGCTGCGGCGTCGACCTCTTTCAACGCGTGCTGATGATCGGAGCCGTGCAGCACGATCAGCGATTTGCCCAACGCGGCGGCGTAACCCGCATCAAACGCGGCGTTCCACTGTTTATACTTGTCGCCAAACCGCACAACGACCACGTCGGCATCCGCAATACCCTTTCGGGTGCGAATGGCGTTGACCATCGCACCTTTGTGGTCGTGCCAGTATTTGTTCGACTCTGCCCCCAGAATGGCCACGCCGCAATCGTCGCTGGCGGCGTGATCGGTGACGGGGCTGTTGAAAGTGACATCCAGCCCCTTGGCGCCATCGATGATCTGTTCCCGCCAATCGGTATGGATTTCACCCGAGAGGTATACGTTCAGGCCCATAGTTAACTCCTTGTTATTTGTCTGCGACCCTAGTCAGAAATCGGCGGCAACCCATGGGGCGTTCAGAAGCGCAACCGCCAGAAAATCGGCTGATCCTCTTTCACCGCCCGCCGGGCTGTACTGCGATGTTTGCTGCCCAGCATTGGGGGCATCTCGCGCGTTTGTTGGAACCCGAATGCACGCGGCAGTCGGGTATAGATCGAACGCGGCGGCAGCCGACCCCATGTAATCCCTTTCAGTTTAGCGCCGGACTCTGGCTGGTGCATCCAGACATCACGCACGGCAAACTCATCCCGCAGCAGCATCAGGACCGACAGCATCATCACATCGGCCCAGATTTTGGCGTATCTCTGCTGCAGGCTTTGCTCATAGTCGCTGGTCAGCCGCAATGCCCGCGACCGGGGCGCACGATGTTGCAACCGCCGCCGGGCGCGACCTACGAAACGCAGCCAATCGGACTGGATCTCTTCGATCAGGCAATGGCCGCTTTGCAGGTCCAGATCCAGACGACACCAAGCCAGTGTCGGGCGCCCGTGTCTGCGAACCGGGTGCAGGCTGCTTTGATAGGCGCCAACCTCAGCACGCTGTTCGAATTGCCACAGTAACGCCGCGTGTTCGCTTGGGAACCCAAGCTGAACCACCAGATTGTGGGCTTTACGTGTCGTCTGCTCGCCGGACCAGATGTCGAAGCTCAGGCAGAAATCCAGCCAATCGGATTGATACGCAACCTCCAGCCCCCTTGTCGCCGCCGGGCCCAAAGCCCCAAGCCGCATCGCGCGGTCCGCATGGGCCACGGCCATTACATCGTGCCGCCGCAAGACCCCGCCACAAGACGCAACGATCGGCTGCACCAAAGGGCGCATCAGAAAGCGGGACAGTTCAGACTGTTTAAGGTCCGAGATCGGCATCTCGGCCTGCATCGACTGGCACAGCAACCACGGGCTTTGCCGGTCTGGATAATAGGGAAAGGGCATCTCTTGCGGCAAAATTTGCCGGATCATCGAGATGTCTTGAAGTTTCATGACAGCTCTCCAACGGGAAACAAGGCCCGCCGGAATGCTGGCGGGCAATCAGAAAATGAAAGGCGCTTGGGCGCGTTTGGGATCTGGCATCTGGCAGACTCCGGGGTTTGATTACGTTAGGAAGTCGTCAATAGGGTGGCTTGCCGATTCTGCTCAACCCCCTGAAAGGGCCCACAGCTTTCTGTTGCGACACGGCAACAACATCCCCAGAAACGAGAAAAGCGCGCCCGCAGGCGCGCTTTGCATTTGGATCAAGGCCGGTTTAACCGCGTAACACGCCGCCAGTGGCCTTGCCGACCTTGGCGATGATCTTCTGGCCAACCGCCTCGATATCTTCTTCCTTCAAGGTTTTGTTCGTCGGTTGCAAACGCACGGTAATGGCCAGAGATTTCTTGCCCTCACCCAAACTACCGCCGATGAATTCATCGAAAACACGCACATCCTCGATCAAGGCCTTATCCGCCCCCGCCGCTGCATTCACCAGCGTCAAAGCCTCGACATCCGCATCGACGACAAAGGCAAAGTCACGCTCGACCGCTTGCAAATCGCGCAGCTCCAATGCCGCACGGGTCGCCCCGGATTTGCGGGGCAGAGGTACCTCGTCCGGCCAGATGGTAAACGCCATCGCCGGGCCCCTGATGTCCATCGCCTGCAAAATACGCGGGTGCAGCTCACCGAACACACCCAGCACCTTTTTCGGCCCCAGGCAGATCTTTCCGTGCCGTCCCGGATGCCACCACGCATCACCATCGCGCTGGACCTGCACCTTGGCGGGCGCTCCGATGGCGGCCAGCACAGCCTCGACATCGGCCTTGACGTCGAACACATCCACGGCGCGCGCGGCCCCATGCACATCCTTGGGGCCATCGCGGCCCACCAAGAGACCGGCAATCTGGGTTTTCTGATCGCCGGGCTCGCCATCATGGAAGACCGGACCAACCTCGAACAGAGCGACATCCGCAAAGCCGCGCGCCTGATTGCGGGCGGCCGCCTGCAGCAGACCGGGCAGCAGATCGGGACGCATGTGGCTCATTTCCGAGGAAATCGGGTTTTCCAGCTGCGTCGCGGCATCGCCACCCCCAAAAAGGGCGGCCGAGGCCTGATCAATGAAGGTATAGGACACACATTCATTGTATCCCAGCGCCGCGCAGGTCCGGCGCGCCATCGACTGACGGCGCTGCGTCGGTGTCATCACCGCCTTGGGGATGCCATCAGTCACACGCGGCAGCGGTTTGCCCTGCAGCTTGGTCAGGGAGGCGATCCGCGCGACCTCTTCCACCAGATCGGCCTCACCCATGATATCGGGACGCCAACTGGGCACATGGGCCATCTCACCCTCAAGACGGAAGCCCAGACGGGTCAGGGTCTGGCGCTGTTCGCTTTCGGGTATCTCCATCCCGACCAGAGACTGCACCCGCGCCGCATCCAACTTATAGGCACGTGCGTGGTTCGGAGCCTTCCCGGCCTCAACAACCGAAGACACTTCACCGCCGCAGATATCCAAAATCATCTGCGTCGCCTGCTCCAGCCCTTCACGGGTGAATTGCGGGTCAACGCCGCGTTCAAAGCGGTAGCGCGCGTCCGAGTTAATCTTCAGCGCGCGGCCCGTCAGGGCGATCTGCACATGATCCCAGAAGGCGCTTTCGAGGAAGACATTGACCGTCTCATCGGTACAGCCGGTTTCCTCGCCGCCCATGATACCCGCGATGGATTCCGCGCCCTTGTCGTCCGAGATCACCATCATACCGCGCTGCAGAGTGTATTCCTTCTCATCCAGCGCCACCAGCGTTTCACCACCCTTGGCGCGGTGAACCCGCAGGTTGCCCTGCACCTTGTCGGCATCGAAGACGTGCAGCGGGCGGTTCTGGTCAAAGGTCATGTAGTTGGTGATATCCACCAACGCCGAAATGGGCCGCAGACCGATGGCCTTCAACTGATCCTGCAGCCACTGCGGGCTGGGACCGTTCTTGACGCCCCGGATCACACGACCGGTGAAATGCGGCGCTCCGTCCAGTGTGTCGTCATCAATCGTCACCTTGATCGGGCATTCGAAATCCCCCGGCACTGGCGCGTGGATATGCTCTTTCAGCGTGCCAACCCCACGCGCTGCCAGATCACGAGCGATGCCAGCCACACCCAACGCATCGGGGCGGTTCGGCGTGATCGCAATCTCGATCATCGGATCGACCTTGGACGGATCATTCTCGGCCAGCCAGTCCACGAACCGATCACCGACTTCGCCCGAGGGCAGTTCGATAATGCCATCATGCTCGTCCGACAACTCCAGCTCGCGCTCGGATGCCATCATGCCAAAGCTTTCGACGCCCCGGATCTTGCCGACGCTGATGGTGATATCCAGACCGGGGATATACATGCCCGGCTTGCAGACCACGACGGTGATGCCTTCGCGCGCGTTGGGGGCACCGCAGATGATCTGCAGATCGCCTTCATCCGTCGCCACCGTGCAGACGCGCAGCTTGTCGGCGTCGGGGTGTTTCTCGGCCTGTTTCACATGGCCCAGCGTAAAGCCCGCCAGACGGTCCGCCGGGTTCACGACCTCTTCGACCTCAAGGCCAAGATCGGTCAGCGCCTCAGTGATCTCATCAACCGACGCATCGGTGTCGAGGTGGTCTTTCAGCCAGGACAGAGTGAATTTCATTGCTCGGGGCCTTTTTTGGCAGATATCCAGTCGGCACAGGCAATGACAAAGAATGCGCCAAGGTGCAAGCGCTGCGCGTCACGGATAGGTGGGGGTGCGGCCCAAAAGCTCGTCCAATTGCCGCCCGATCCAGCCATGGGGGATAAAATGCCCGCCCGGATGCGTGTCCAGCGTGACCTGCCCGCGTGCGCAATCGGTCCACTCGACCCGGCTGAGGGTCAGGATCGGCACCACGCTCCAATCGCCGCGCGGGGTGGCATCGTGGCACTCATACGCCGCCCGCCACAGCGCCACCGGATAAGTCGTGTCCCCATTGGAGCCATAAGGGAAATCCATCACCGTATCGCTTAAGCCGTGTACATGGCGCGCCTCGCGCGGGGCTTCGGGGCAGTCCTCGGTCTGGCGGATGCTGCCCGCAACGGCCAGCAAGGCAGCAATGTCATTGCCCGACTGGCACACATAGCGCCACGCCATCGCGCCACCAAAGGAATACCCCGAGACGTAGATACGTTCAGGATCAACCGGATAGCGCTTGGCCACATCCTCCAGCACCGCATCGGCAAAGGGCACGTCGCGTGTGTCTGATGTCCAGAAGTCCCAGCTTTTGCCCAAGCCGTTGGGGGCCACCAGCAACACGCCGCGCAGTTTTGTGGCCCCAGCGATGCGCTGATGGTTCACCACCACGGTGCCCTGACGCGCCCAGCCGTGGAAGTGCAACAGAACGGGCAGAGGGGTCTCCCCGTCCCATTCCTCGGGCTCTAACACATGATACGAGCGATCACCCAGATCACAGGCAGTGTCGCCATGGCAATCGGATTTCCAAGGCCCCATGGCGAGTGTCGGGGTTGCGGTTAGCAGCAGAAAAAGCAGTCGGTAAATCATAGGCCGGAGCCTAGCTGCCTGACGCGGGCTGTCACGTCACAACCCTGTGGGAGACTGTAACACGCGCAGATTTCGGCCCTCCGGACAGAGCGCAAGCGGCGCTATCGCCAGACCGCGGGATAGCGGTCTGCCAGCTGTGCTGAGCACTTTGTGCCTGCCAAATCCGTGTACTGTTGGAGCGTTGCGCTGGGGGAGATAAATCGCCAGCCTGTCCGGGCGGTGTCGTCCATTGGGCTCGAACCGATGGCGCCACAATGAACGACCGATAGCGCGGCGGCCTATCGGCCTTTGCTCCGCGCTAATTTCTCGAAACGGCCAAGCAGTTTCTTGGATTTCCAAAGTTGATTGCGTCGACCACTTTCAACTTGGTCCCGTTTCTCCCAGACCCGATGAAATGCCAGCATAAAAAGCCCCTGAAATGGCGACATTGCAAGCAAAATCAGAACACTCATCCATCCCGGCAAAAAGCTGGCCATCACACAGAAAACAAGAAACCAGGAAAATAGAAGACCCGCGCCAACCCACCTGCGGTTACGCCCAGAGAACGCATAACACCAGTCGTAGTATTTCGAGAAATACACGCCGAGCAGATACACTTACCGGCTCAAGCCACCATGCAGGTTCGGCATATCCAGCGCCGCAAACCCATAGTGCCGCAGCCAGCGCAGATCACTGTCAAAGAACGCTCGCAAATCCGGAATGCCGTATTTCAGCATCGCCAGACGGTCGATGCCGATCCCGAACGCGAAACCCTGATACACCTCGGGGTCGATGCCACCGGCGGCGATCACCTTCGGGTGGACCATGCCGGAACCCAGAATCTCCATCCAGTCGTCGCCCTCGCCGATCTTCAACTGGCCGTTGTCCCAGGAACAGCGGATGTCGACCTCGGCCGACGGCTCGGTGAAGGGGAAGTGCGAGGCGCGGAAGCGCAGCTCGACATCGTCGACCTCGAAGAACGCCTTCACGAACTCTTCCAGAACCCATTTCAGGTTCGCCATCGAGATGTCCTTGTCGATAGCCAGCCCCTCGACCTGATGGAACATCGGCGTGTGGGTCTGGTCATAGTCGGCGCGGTACACGCCGCCCGGACAGATGACGCGGATCGGCGCGCCCTGTTTCTCCATCGAGCGGATCTGCACCGGAGACGTATGGGTCCGCAGCACATGCGGCGGGCGGTCGTCGCCTTCGGCGCGGTGCATGTAAAACGTGTCCATCTCGGCCCGCGCGGGGTGGTGTCCGGGGATGTTCAGGGCGTCAAAATTATACCAGTCGTCTTCGATCCGAGGCCCTTCGGCCACGGAAAAGCCCAGTTCGGCAAAGATCGCGGTCAGTTCCTCGGTCGCCTGGCTGATCGGGTGGATCGAGCCCTGACGGCGCGAACGGGTCGGCAAGGTAACGTCCAGCCATTCGGTGCGCAGACGCTCATCCAGCGCGGCATCGGCCAGCGCGGCCTTCTTAGCGGCCAGCGCCGAGTTGATCTCATCCTTCAGGGCGTTCAGCGCGGGGCCTGCAACCTGGCGTTCCTCGGGCGTCATTTTGCCCAGCTCGCGCATCTTCAGCGCGACCTCGCCTTTTTTGCCCACGGCGGCGACGCGGATCGCCTCAAGCGCGTTCTCGTCACCGGCCTCGGCGATTTGGCCCAGATATTTTGCCTTAAGATCGTCCATGACGCCCTCTGAATTTGGTCGCCAACCTGCTATCGGGCCAGCCCTGCGAATGCAAGCGGGACGGTGCGGATCAATAGCTGTATTCGGGATAAATCCGGGTCAGATCGCCATTCCAGTCGCCATTGTAGTGATCCAGCAACTCATCGGCGGGGACTTTCCCTGTATCGATGCTTTCCTTCAGGGCGTTCAGGAAATGCGTCTCATCCGGCACCAGCCCGCCTGCGCCGGGGAAGGCGCGGGATTTCAGACCGGCCTCGGAAATCGCCACGACCTCGCGCGCCAGATCGTGCATGTTGATAACGCCAACCTGCGCCTGAAGACCCTGAACGGCAGCCTGAACGCGCAGTTCTTCGCGGGTTTCCGCATCCCAGCCTTTGACCAGATCCCATGCCGCATCCAGCGCGCCTTGGTCATATGTCAGACCAACCCAGAAGGCAGGCAGTGCGCACAAACGCCGCCACGGGCCGCCATCGGCGCCGCGCATCTCCATGTATTTCTTAATGCGGGCCTCGGGGAAGGCGGTGGTCAGATGGTCGGCCCAATCGGAAAGCGTTGGCGTTTCACCGGGCAGTGCGGGCAGTTTGCCCTGCAGGAAATCGCGGAAAGACATGCCCAGCGCGTTGATGTACTGGCCGTCGCGGTAGACGAAATACATCGGCACATCGAGCGCGTACTGCACATAGCGCTCGAACCCAAAGCCCTCTTCGAACACAAACGGCAACATGCCCGTCCGCGCATCATCCAGATGCCGCCAGATATGGCTGCGCCAGCTTTTCTGGCCGTTGGGCTTGCCCTCAAAGAAAGGCGAATTGGCGAAAAGCGCCGTCGCGACCGGCTGCAGCGCCAGCGCCACGCGCAGCTTCTGGACCATGTCGGCCTCGGACCCAAAGTCGATATTGACCTGAACCGTGCAGGTGCGCCGCATCATGGCGCGGCCCATGGTGCCGACCTTTTCCATATAGTCGTTCATCAGCCGATAGCGGCCCTTGGGCATCAACGGCATCTCGTCATGGGTCCAGATCGGAGCCGCGCCCAGTCCGATAAAGCCCACGCCGATCTCATCCGCGATATCCTTCACCTCGCGCAGGTGGGTGTTCACCTCATCGCAGGTCTCGTGGATCGTCTCCAGCGGAGCACCCGATAGTTCCAGCGCACCGCCGGGTTCCAGGCTGACATTCGCGCCGTCCTTTTCCAGACCGATAAGGTTGTCACCCTCGCGCACCTCGGCCCAGCCATGGCGGTCGCGCAGACCTTCCAGCACAGCGACGATCGAGCGTTTACCCTCGAACGGCAGCGGTTTCAGCGTGTCCTTGCAATAACCGAACTTCTCATGCTCGGTCCCGATGCGCCAATCGGCTTTGGGCTTGCAGCCCGATTCCAGATATTCCGCTAGCTGTTCGTGGCGTTCGATCGGCCCGCCGCCGGACTGGGGGATGGACATGAACCGCTCTCCGATCCTGATGTGTCTGTCTTTGGGTGAGTCGTGGGGTGAAATGCCGCCAGTGTCAATGCAGCCGCAGATGCGCCGGTCGCATCGGGCGCTTTTCCCAGATCACCACGGGATGCACCGCACCGCCGTTCAATTCGGCCAGCATCTGTTCGGTTTTCAGCCCCGGCAGGTTCGAGAACACATCAAAAAGCGCCTCGGCCCCCTCGGCATTCACGGGAATGTGAAGCGTTGGCTGGCCCGGCTGAGACAGTACCCAATGCGCCGGGTTCGAGGTCGGGTCCAGTGCCAGCCGTTCGATCTCGCGCGTGGCGACCATGCCGCCGTCCAGCGGGCCCAGATAGGTGATCTGACCTTCGTCGATGGTGACAACGCCGGGGCCGCCTGCCCCAGTGCGAAATCGCGCGCGCTGAAAACCTATGACGGCCAGCGCCACGGCCACGGCAACCAGAACCCAGCCCATCCAGCCCAGCAGGCCACCGGGACCGCCAATCCAGCTCAGGCCAACCAGCAGGACGGCCACGGCAACCAGCACTTCGCGCCAGCGCCACAGGGTCAGTTTGGCTTCGGGTCGGATGAAACTCATGCCGGGTCCTTCGGGTTCTTGAACAGGATCAGCGAGAACTGTCCTGCTGGTTTGAATCCGATTGCCATATAGGCACGCGCCGCCGAATTGGAAGCCGCAAACAGCACCGCGCGCGACACGCCGCTGGCATTTGCCTCGAGCAGATGCAAGGAAACAGCCAACCGCGCATAGCCGCGCCCGCGCAGCTTGGGCGGGGTATAGACCCCGCCGATCTGAACCACATCGGGCAGGCGCGCATTGAACCCTGTCATCGCCACGGGCTGACCATCGACCACAAGTACCCGGTGCGAATTTAGGTCCAGATAGGTCACATAGTCCTTACGCGCTTGCTTCCGCGCGCGGTCAGGAGCGAAATCCATCGCCTCTATCAAATAGTCGCGTCGCCATTCTTCGGTGATGTCTCCGTTGAACCCACCCAAAGGCTCAAGCATCGCACCGGTGGTATCGGGCACCACAAGTTGGGTCAGGTCCAGAGTGAACCCCGGCTCGTCACTATTGAGTGTCGCGGGACGGCCCGCCCAGCCCGCAAGCTGCATGATCCGCCGCGCTTGGGTCGCCTCGGCTGCAATCCCGAACAGCGGCCTGCCGCGGATCAGGTCGATCGCGGCCAGCAGATCGGCGTCGGAACAATCGGGGCATTGTGGCAGAACCATACCTTCGTTGGTGATGGCAAAAACGGCCCACGGATCGTCACCCAACACCCAGGCACTCAGCGCGCGCGGGCTGGTTCCGCCCAAGCCGTATTCGCGCAGATTGGCCAGCGGAAACATCGAGGTCTGGACATGCCGCGACAGAAACCGGCGGATCGCAGGCACGTCCGTCGTATCAGCCGGTCGCCAGTTCATGACCAATCCCCCAAGGCCTGCTGCCACATGGTCAAGGCCGCCACCGCCGCCGTATCGGCCCGCAGGATGCGCGGCCCAAGACTGACGACATGGGAAAAGGACAACCCGGCCAGACGCGCGCGCTCTCGATCCGAAAACCCACCCTCGGGCCCGATCAAAATAGCCCAGGGCTGGCCCGACTCATGGGCAGCCAGACGCAAGGCCGAGCCGACCTCGGCCTCATCACAGAACATCAGCTGACGGTCCTCGGGCCATGCGTCCAACAGTCGGTCCAAACGTTGCAGATCGGCAACCTCTGGCACGTAGGTGCCGCCGCATTGCTCGGCTGCTTCGACCGCGTGGGCCTGAAGACGGTCTTGCCGGATACGCTCGGAATTGGTGAATTCGGTTTGTACCGGCAGAATGCGCGCAGCCCCCATCTCGGCCGCTTTTTCAACGATGAAATCAGTACGGGCCTTTTTGATCGGCGCGAATAGGAACCACAGATTGGGCGGCAGTTGCAGCGGCTTGGTCTGGCGGGCGCAAGTCAGCACACCGCCACGCTTGCCCGCCTCGGCAACGTCGGCCAGCCACTCGCCATCTTGGCCGTTGAACAAGGACGCTTGTCCGCCGACGGCCAGCCGCATGACGCCGAACAGGTAGTGGGCCTGATCACGCGTCAAAGGAACCGATTGCCCCGCACCCAAAGGGTGCTCTACATACAGTCTGATCTTTGCACTCATGAGACCTTAATATGCAAGGCAATGCCCCAACACCAGATGGTCAGGTCGCTGATGCCGTCAGCGGCAACTGGGTCGACACTCACGCGCCCGCCTTTACCCGCCCCTATCTGCGCCTCAGCCGCGCGGATCGACCCATCGGCACTTGGCTGCTGCTGATCCCTTGCTGGTGGGGCCTTGTGCTGGCTGTCCTCAGCGACGGCTCGCCCCGGTGGGAGGATCTGTGGATCGCCGCCGGATGCGCCATCGGCGCCTTCCTGATGCGCGGCGCGGGCTGCACATGGAATGACATCACCGACCGCGAATTCGATGCGCAGGTTGAGCGTACCCGCTCGCGGCCCATCCCCTCGGGTCAGGTCACGGTGCGGCAGGCGGTGGTCTGGATGGGGCTGCAATGCCTGTTGGCTTTGGGCATTCTGCTCAGCTTCAATCAGACGGCCATAGCAATGGGCGTCCTGTCGCTGCTGCCGGTCACGATCTATCCCTTCGCCAAACGGTTCACGTGGTGGCCGCAGGTGTTTCTGGGGCTGGCCTTCAATTGGGGTGTTCTGTTGGCCTGGGCCGCACATACCGGATCCATCGGTGTGCCTGCGATTTTGCTCTATCTGGCCGGGATTGCGTGGACGCTGTTCTATGACACGATCTATGCCCATCAGGACACCGAAGATGACGAACTGATCGGCATCAAATCCACCGCGCGTCTGTTCGGAAAGGACACGGCCAAGTGGCTGAAATACTTCCTTGTGGCCACCGTTTCCCTGATGGGTCTGGCGATTATTGACGCAATAACCACGCAGGCCTCGATCATGGCGCTGTTTGTTGCGTTGGCCGGGCCGTGGGCAATGGGCTGGCACATGGCGTGGCAATTGCGCGGGCTGGACACCGAGGACAACGCCAAGCTGCTGCAGCTGTTCCGCGCCAACCGCGACACCGGCCTTATTCCGCTGATCTTCCTGTGCGTGGCACTGTTGGTTTGATTGCACCTCGGCGCGGGGCTCTGTAAGAGTCCCCCCAACCACCCGAGGAGTCGTCTGCCCGCACATGCGCCTGCCCTATTTCTTAGCTGCTGCCCTGATTTTCCTCGTTTCGGCCGGGTTGTCCCTGCTGGCCGCTAGCTATGCGGTGACCGCGGTCGAGGAAGCATCGGAATTTACCGTCCGCCGCGCGCTGGACCTGAAAGGCCATGACTGGGCCGAGGTCGAATCGGACGGGTTGCGCGTGGTGCTGACCGGTACCGCGCAGGACGAGGCCACCCGGTTCAGCGCCCTGACCGCCGCCGGGACCGAGGTTGATACCTCGCGCGTCATTGATGACATGGAGGTGGCGCCGACAACGCAGCTGGCCCCACCGAAATTCTCGGCCGAGATTTTGCGCAATGACAGTGGCATCTCGGTTATCGGCCTAATCCCCGCCACCCAAGATCGCGAGGCGCTGATCGAGCGGTTGCGCCGCCTGGATGCCGACAACGTATCGGACCTGATGGAAACGGCCGACTATCCCACCCCTAAAGGTTGGGACGACGCGCTGGATTTTGCCATCGAAGCGCTGGTCCGCCTGCCCCGTGCCAAGATCTCGGCCAGTCCGGGGCTGGTCAAGATCACCGCCATCGCGGATAGTCGCCATGAAAAAGAGCGGCTGGAACAAGAGCTGACGCGCGCAGCCCCACCCAGCTTGCGGATAGGGCTTGCAATCTCGGCCCCGCGCCCGGTGATCACGCCCTTTACCCTGCGCTATTTGATCGGAGCCGAGGGTGGTCAGTTCGATGCCTGCTCGGCGCAGGATGAAGATGCCCGTACCACCATCATCGCCGCCGCGCAGGAAACCGGCATGACTGGGCCCTATAGTTGTACGATCGGACTGGGTGAGCCGTCTCCTCGGTGGTCCGAAGCAGCGATTCTCAGCATTCGGGCGCTGGCACAGATCGGTCAGGGGTCTGTCACCATGTCCGACGCAGATATCACGCTTGTGGCCGCAATGGGCACAGACCCAGGCACTTTTGATCGGGTAGTAGGCGAGCTTGAGACAGCCCTTCCCGACGTCTTTGCCCTGCATGCCGTGCTGCCCGAACCCGAAGAAGACGCCCCTGCTGGCCCGCCCGAATTCTCGGCCACGCGCAGCCCCGAAGGTTTGGTCCAGATGCGCGGACGTCTGGGTGACGAAACCCTGCGCGACATGGTCGACAGCTTTGCCCGCGCGGCCTTTGGCTCGGAACAGGTTTATACCGCCACAAGGATCGCACCGGACCTGCCTGCCGACTGGCCCGTGCGCGTGCTGGCTGGGCTGGAAGCATTGGCGCAACTACACAACGGCGTTCTGACGGTGACACCTGATGACGTCGCCCTGAGCGGCGTCACCCATGACCCCGACACACGGGCCGGGATCACCAGCCTTTTGTCGGACAAGTTGGGCGACGCCCAGGAATTTAACCTGTCGATCACCTATCAGGCCCCACCCGAACCCGAGGACACACTTCCTGACCCCGAACAGTGCGAAGAACAGATCGCGCAGGTCCAGTCCTCCAGCAAAATCGCCTTTGAACCTGGGTCTGCCACTGTCGCCGCTGACTCGCGTGATACGGTCAACCAGATCGCCGAAATCCTGCGGGACTGCGGCCCAATCCGGATGGAGATTCAGGGCCATACCGACAGCCAGGGCCGCGAGGAAATGAACCAGCAGCTTAGCCAGGCACGGGCGCAATCCATCCTGAACGAGTTGCGCGGCCGCCGGGTTCCAACCTCAAGCTATACCGCTGTGGGCTATGGCGAAACGCAACCCATCTCCGATAATGACACCGAAGAAGGCCGCGAGGAAAACCGCCGGATCGAGTTTCGCCTGATCCGTCCTGAACCCGTCGCTGCGACGGAAACCGGGCTTGAGGCAATGGAAACGGACGCCGAACCGACAGAAGACGCCGTAGATACCGGCGCGGGGGACCAATAAGTTGAACAGACTGGAATTCATCATCGCCACGGCCATCATCCTGTTCGGCGCGTTCTGTATGGGGTGGTTCGCCAATTGGCTGGCCCACCGTCTGTCCCGCGTGCGCCAAAGCGACGTGGCCGATCTGGACCGCATGAGCCAAGAGCTGCACGAGGCCGAGGAAACCCGCGATCAGGCCATAACCTATCTGCAGCAACGCGAGGCCGAGTTGACCAATCAACTGACCCAGACCGAGGCCGAGCTGTCCGCCGCAATGGAAGGCCTACGCGCCGCCCGGCAAGAGGCCGAGGAACTGCGCGGACGCATCAACAACGCGGATTAAGTCACCACCGGCTCAGCGCGTCTTCGTCTTCGTCCTTGGCGGCGACCCAATCGGCGCCTGCGTTGGTGATCTCTTTCTTCCAGAACGGCGCGCGGGATTTGAGGTAGTCCATCAGGTACTCGGCCGCCTCGAACGCATCTTTGCGGTGGGGCGAGGCGGTGGCCACCATCATGATCCGATCCCCCGGAGCCAACCGTCCGTGGCGGTGGATCACCAGCACATCGCCCAGCGACCAGCGCGATTGCGCCTCGGTCGCGATCTTGGTCAGGGCGCGTTCGGTCATGCCGGGGTAGTGTTCGATCTCCATCACGTCCAGATCGCCCGTGGCCAGGTCGCGCACAACGCCGGTAAAGGTCACGATGGCCCCGTTGGCAGCATCATCCCCAGCAGCAAAGGCGTTGGCTTCTGCCCCCATGTCAAACGGGGCTTCCTGTACGACGATCCGCATCTCAGCCGCCTGTCATGGGCGGAAAGAACGCAACCTCGCGCACGCCCGACAGCGGGGCGTCAAAGTCCGACAGTTCCTGATCCAGCGCCACGCGCAGGGCCGACAGATCAGCGAAGGCAGCAGCATAGCGGTCTTCGCGCGCGCTGAGTTCAGCGACCAGATCGCTGACCGTCGCGGCCTGCGTTTCGACCTTTTCCTTGGGCAGGCCGATGCGTTCGCGCACCCAGGCGAAATACAGCACGTCCATCGCTTAGCTCTCCTTCAGATGGGGCATGGCTTTACGTAGGTAGTCATAGCCCGTGATCAATGTCAGCGTCGCAGCAATCCACAGCAGCCACAGCCCAATACGGCCCGACCAGAACATGCCTTCCAAATGCCAGCGGAGGTGGTTGTGGTCCTCGACCTCGCCAGTCAGGACCTGATCTATGATCGTGGGGTCCATGCCGAAAGTGGCCATGACGAAATAGTGCTCGAATATCCCCTGCGAGAACAGGATGGCAATCGCCACCATCTGCGCCGTGGTCTTCCACTTGGCCAACTTGGTCACTTTCAAAGTTCCGGCTACATCGCCCAGATACTCCCGCAGACCCGAGACAAAAACCTCGCGGAACAGGATCACGGTAGCGGGCAAAACCAGCCAAGGCGTCCAGTGTTCTGTCGAATAGCCCACAAGGATCATCAGCGCGATCACCACCATCGCTTTGTCGGCAATCGGATCCAGCATCGCGCCAATCTTTGTTTCCTGCTTCCAAGCACGGGCCAAGTAGCCATCGAACCAGTCGGTGATGGCGGCGGACATGAACAGGATCAGGGCAAACCAATCGGCATAGGGCCGGGTGAAATACAAAAACATCACGGCCAGACCTGGCGCCGCCAATAGGCGAAGCACGGTCAGGATATTGGGCAGGTTCCACTTCATGGTTAAAACTTTACATCGCCGGTTCAGGACATGAAAGATGGCCCGTTGAAAATCTGCCCCGATCACAGGCGGTTGCAGTGATTGCGGTCAAAGGGTCGCAACCCCGTTTCCGCGACTTGGCGCGCACAGTGTTTGCGGCCAGATTGGCGACTGGTTCAGACAGAGCGAAACATGACAACCCACATTCAAACCGACCCACGATCGAACCTGATCGGCAGTGCATGGATGATCGCTGCGATGGCTCTGTTCGCGCTTGAGGACGCGCTGATCAAGGCCGCCTCGGCCGCAATTCCGATCTGGCAGGTGCTGGTGCTGTTCGGCGCAGGCGGCGCGGTGATCTATGCGGTGGTGGCCCTGCTGCGCGGCACGCGACTGTTTCAGCCGGATGTGTTGTCGCGCCCAATGAAAGTGCGCGTGGTGTTCGAAATACTCGGACGGTTGTTCTATGTGTTGGCCATCGCACTGACCCCACTATCCTCGGCTACGGTGATATTGCAGGCCACGCCTCTGGTCGTTGTTGCGGGCGCTGCTCTGGTCTTTGGCGAAACCGTCGGCTGGCGCAGGTGGAGCGCCATTCTGATCGGCCTTGTCGGCGTCGTCATTATCATCCAACCAACCGGAGACAGCTTCTCGGCCCTGTCCATCCTTGCGGTGCTGGGAATGTTGGGGTTCGCAGGCCGCGATCTGGCCAGCCGCGCCGCGCCCGCGTCACTGGGGACCGAGGTGCTGGGGTTCTACGGTTTCCTCTGCATCATCGTCGCCGGGCTGGCCTATCGGTTCTGGGAGGGCACACCGATGCAGCCCCTAAGCACGCAAGTCAGTCTGCATATGACCGGCGCAATCGTGATGGGCGTTATGGCCTATGCCTCGCTGATGAAGGCGATGCGAACGGGTGAGGTCTCATCCGTCACGCCTTTCCGCTATTCCCGACTGCTGTTCGGCATCGGGTTGGGTGTGGTCATGTTTGGTGAGCGGCTGGACCAGACCATGTGGATCGGGTCGGCGCTGATCGTGGCCTCGGGGCTGTATATCCTGTGGCGCGGGCGGCGGGCCTAGCCCTTGTCGTGGAAGAAATCATAGACCTTCTGCGCCAACCCGGCTGAGATCCCGTCCACCGCTTTCAGATCCGCCAGATTGGCCCGGCTGACCGCCTTGGCGCTGCCGAAATGGGTCAGCAAAGCGCGTTTGCGCGCCGCGCCCACGCCGGGGATTTCATCCAGAGGCGTCGCCCCAACCACCTTGGCCCGTTTGGCGCGATGGGTGCCGATGGCGAACCTGTGCGCCTCATCCCGCAGGCGTTGAATGAAGTACAGCACCGGATCGTTGCGCTTCAGCGCAAAGGCGCGTTGGCCGATACGGTGGAATTCCTCTTTGCCGTGGTCGCGGTCCACACCCTTGGCGACACCGACCATCGGGATGTCTTCGACGCCATGTTCGACCATGATCTCATGCACCGCACTCACCTGCCCCGCGCCGCCATCGATCAACAGCAGGTCGGGCCAATGACCCTTGTCTCGGTCTGGGTCTTCTTTTTGCAAGCGGGTGAAACGGCGAGTCAGAACCTCTTTCATCATGCCAAAATCGTCGCCGGGGGTCAGATCATCGCCCCGGATGTTGAACTTGCGATAGGCGTTTTTCATGAACCCCTCGGGGCCCGCCACGATCATGCCGCCCACCGCGTTGGTGCCCTGAATATGGCTGTTATCGTAGACCTCGATCCGCTCGGGTGGCGTGTCCAGATCAAACGCCTCGGCCACACCACGTAACAGTTTGGCCTGCGTGGCGCTTTCCGACATGCGCCGTGCCAGTGACTCGCGTGCGTTGCGCAGGGCTCCGGCGACCAGTTCTTGTTTCTCGCCCCGTTGAGGGACAAGAATTTCAACCTTGCGTCCGGCTTTTTCCGACAGCGCGTCCTGCATCAGATCGGCATTCTCGATCGCATCTGACAGGATCAACTGACGGGGCGGTTCCTTGTTGTCGTAGAACTGACCGAGAAACGCCTCCATCACCTCGGCAGGTGACACATCCGCCCCGACCCGAGGGAAAAAGTCTTTGTTGCCCCAGTTCTGGTTGGCCCGGATAAAGAACACCTGCACACAGGCCTGCCCACTATCCATATAGAGTCCGATCACATCCGCCTCGGCCACGCCGCGCGGGTTGATGCCTTGGGACGTCTGCACCTGCGTCAGCGCGCGAATACGGTCGCGCAGGCTGGCGGCGCGTTCGAACTCCATCGCCTCGGACGCGGCCATCATCTGTTTGGCCAGTTCTTCCTGCACCTTGGTTGACCGGCCCGACAAGAACCGTTCCGCATCCTTGACGCTTTCGCCGTAATCGCTTTCCGAGATCAACCCAACACACGGCCCAGAACAGCGCTTAATCTGATACAGCAGACAGGGCCGCGTCCGGCTGTCGAACATGGAATCCGAGCAGTTACGCAGCAGGAACGCTTTTTGCAGCTGGTTCAGCGTCCGGTTCACCGCTCCGGCGCTGGCGAATGGGCCAAAATAGGCGCCCTTTTCTTTCTTCGCCCCACGATGTTTCTTGATCTGCGGAAACCCATGATCCTTGGCGACCAGAATGTTCGGAAAACTCTTATCGTCGCGCAGCAGCACATTGTACTTGGGCTTGAGCTGCTTGATCAGGTTCTGCTCCAGCAGCAGCGCCTCGGTCTCGGTCCGCGTGGTCAGAAACATCATCGAAACCGTCGCGGCGATCATCTTCTCGATCCGCCCCGAATGTCCGGGCCGCGTATAGTTCGATACCCGCGCCTTCAGGTTTCGCGCCTTGCCCACGTACAGAACCCGACTGTCCGCATCCAACATCCGGTACACACCGGGCGAGCTGTCCAGCGTTTTCACATATCGCTGTATACATTCGTATCCAACGCTTTGGGTTTCGGAGTTCGATTCGTTCTGGACGGTCATGTGCCTGAAATATGATTCCCTCACCATGGCTGCAATCTTGAGCGCCTCAGATCAAGAGAAAACAAATCCACGGTTTCTGTGGATAAGTATGAAGATAAGTTTCCGGGTATCGCGATTTTCCCTTAATTCATTAAGGATTCCTTGATTTGCACAAAAAATAGGCAGTATATTAACTTCTTGTTTTTAATTGATATTTTTTCATACACAGGACAAGTGCATGAAAAACAATACATTTTTGTAACGCGTTGCTAACAGAAATGAGAGCGGTGCAAAACTTATCTGAGAATTACCTATTCAACGCCCAAAACATCCGGTGTTTGCCAACCAAGATGCTGCCCGCCATCCACGCATAAAAGCTGTCCGGTGACGGCGTGGGCATCCAGAAAATAGCCCAGCGCAGCGGTGATATCAGACGGGTTTGCGCCGCGTTCCAACACTGTGTTTCTTCGCTGCGCGCTAAAGTGATCGGCGCTTTGACGATGTCCCTGCATCGTCGGGCCGGGACCAATCGCATTGACGCGGATAGCCGGGGTCAGCGCCTGCGCAGCGGTACGAGTCAGCGCCCAGAGACCCATCTTAGCGATAGTGTAGGACATAAATTCGGGCGTCAGCTTACGCACGCGCATATCCACCATGTTGACGATCAGGCCGGTCGCCACCGGTTCTCCTGCATCGTCTTTTTCAGGTTCCAACCCTTGTTCAGCCATGGCCTGCGTCAGAACGAAGGGCGCGCGAAGGTTGCTGTCCATGTGGCGGTCCCAGCTTGTTCGAGTGGCCGTCTGAATGTTGTCATATTCAAAGATCGAAGCATTGTTGACCAGACATGTTATCGGTCCACCCAGCGCCTCAGCCGCGCGGGGCAACAAGGTCTGAACCTGCGTCTCATCCAGAACATCGGCCTGTAGGGCGATCGCGCTGCGGCCCATGGCTTGAGCCTTGGCCACAACATCCAGCGCTGGTTGTTCCGAGGTCGCATAGTGGATGGCCACATCATACCCGCGCTGTGCCAGATACAGGGCCATAGCCCGACCAAGGCGAATGCCTGCTCCGGTTACGAGGGCACGAGTCATGATTGGGTCTCCGTCAGGTTAGGCCAGCAATGTGACGATGTAGACCACATACAGCAGGGTCAACAACAGGCCCCACCCGCGGGTGATATCTTTCTTGAAAAAGACGAAGGGGATCAGCAGCAGCGAGGCCGCCAGCATCACCCACAAATCGAAATGCAAGAATTCGGGATCGACCGGGATGCGCCCGACAAGCGTGGCAATCCCCACAATGGCCAGCAGGTTGAACATGTTCGACCCGATGACGTTCCCCAAAGCAACATCCGCCTGACGGCGCAGCGCCGCCATCACGGTCGTCGCCAGTTCGGGCAGAGACGTCCCGACCGCCACCAGCGTCAACCCGATCACCGTTTCGCTGACCCCATAGGTGCGGGCAATGACCGTCGCGTTGTCGACCAGCAGATGCGCACCCATCGGCAATCCGATCAGACCCAGCACAAGATAGATCGAGATTTTCCAATAGGGCATATTCGGATCAGCCTCTTCCAGGCCGTCCAGATCATCATCGTCTGCGCAGGCGTCACCACAGGCTTTGCGGTGTGCATGCGCCTCGCGGAACGCGTTCCACAAGACTAAAGCCAGCGCCGTCAACAGGATGGCCCCGCTGAGCAAGTTGAACACGCCGCAAAAGGCCAACCCGATGAACAGCACCGTTGCCATGATCATGAAGACATAGTTCTTGCGGCTGTCACATTCGCTGGTGTGCAACGTGGCCAGCAGCGCAGGCAGGCCCAGCACCAACAGGATATTGGCCGTGTTTGAACCGACCACATTGCCAAGCGCGATCCCCGGTGCGTTTTCCTGAATCGCGCTGATCGCAATCAACAATTCAGGCGCCGAAGTGCCAAAAGCCACAATGGTCAGGCTGACGATCAGAGCAGGCACGCCCAAGCGCAGGCTGAGGTTCACGGCCCCACGCACAAGCGCATCACCCGCCAGCAGCAGGATCAGCAGCCCGAGCCCCGAAAGCAGCCATGCCGTCATGTACGGCCTCCTTTTTCGCAGGCGCAGGGGCCTTTGCCGATCCTGAACCGCCCGCAGCGCGGACACCGGGATGATTGCAGCCTCTTTTGACCCGGAAAGCGCAGCTTGCCGAACATGGCCAGCACGCCCATGGCAATCAGGAAGAGTGTGACAATCTTGATGATCACGTCACAGACCAAAACGCGCATAGGCCGCGCGCTCCTCAAGCCCTGCAATCGCGTCTTGCGCCACCGACGCACCAACCCGCGACAATAGCGGCTTGCGCAGGCCATAGCGGCGGAATTTGACCTTGTCGCCGAACCGCTCCTGCATCTTGGGTTTCAGATGCGCAATGCCGTCGATCAGACCCAATTCCTGCGCCCGCCGCGCCAGCCAGATCTCGCCAGTAAACAGGTCCTGGCTTTCGTCCAGCTTCCCTTCCCGCCGGGTTTTTACATGGGTGATGAAATTTTCGTGAATGTCGCCTAACAGACGTTCTAGACGAGCCACATCTTCTTTCTTTTCGGGCGAGAACGGGTCGAGCATGGACTTCGACGCTCCGGCTGTATGAACCCGCCGTTCGATCCCCTGCCGTTTCAGCAGCACATGCGCGCCAAAACCGGATGAAATCACGCCAATCGAGCCCAGCACCGAACTGTCGTCGGCATAAATTTCATCTGCAGCTGCCGCCAGCCAATACCCACCCGAGGCGGCGACATCTTCGACAAACGCTATGACAGGAACGTTCAATTCCTCAGATAATCGCCGAATCCGCGCCCCGATCAGTGAGCTTTGAACGGGCGATCCACCGGGCGAATTGACCTCAAGCGCGACGGCGGCTGGTTTGCCTTTTCGAAACGCTTTCTCAAGAACTGGCGCTAGCGATGTATCGGACATCGAGCCGCGCCCCGTCATTCCGATGGCGCCAGACAGGCGAATAACGGCCACACAGGGTTGTTTTTTGACGAAGGGCAGGCGCAGTTTCATGGGAGCCGATGTAGAGTGCGGCCCACCGGTAAACAAGGGACGGTTTGAACCTTGGATGCGGGAGGGTCACATTTCTCGGCGTCAATGGGCAAAAATGCAACGTCGATCATTGGCTAGCTCCGGATGCGCCAACCGGTTTTGAAAATCCACCAAATGATGCCAAGGCAAATACCTGTGAAGGCAAGAATGGCCAGCAGACTGAACACGATCGGAACGTCAGCCAAACCGTAGAACGACCACCTGAACCCCGAGATCAGATAGACCACCGGATTGAACAACGTGATCGTTTGCCACACCGGCGGCAGCATCGAGATCGAATAGAACGTCCCTCCCAGAAAGATCAGCGGCGTGACCACCAGTTGCGGCACCAGCGACATCTGCTCGAAGTTACTGGCCCAGATGCCGATGATGAAACCCAAGAGCGAGAAACTAAGGCAGGTCAGCACCAAAAAGGCCACCATGGCCAGCGGGTGTTCGATCCGTAAGTCCACAAAGAACGTCGCGGTGATCAAAATCACCACACCCACGAACAACGCCTTAGTTGCAGCCGCTCCCACATATCCGATCACGATCTCGATGAAATTCACCGGGGCCGAGAGCAGCTCATAAATCGTGCCAAGGAATTTGGGGAAGTAGATGCCGAATGACGCGTTCGATATACAAAGCATCACCACTGACAGCATGATCAGCCCCGGCACGATGAACGCCCCGTAGGACACGCCCTCGACCTCTTGAATACGACTGCCGATGGCGGTGCCGAAAACCACGAAATACAACGAGGTCGACAGGACCGGTGACAGAAAACTCTGCGCCAGAGTGCGGAAAAACCGGGCCATTTCGAACCGGTAGATGGCGGCGATGGCGGTCCAGTTCATGCAGGATCTCCTGACACAAGATTGACGAAAATCTCTTCCAGGCTCGATTGCCGGGTCTGCACGTCACGTAACACCAACCCCGCCTCGGCCACGTCGTTCAACAAGGTAGTGATCCCGGTACGGTCGGCATTGGTATCATAGGTATAGACCAGCGAGTCCCCATTGCCATTCAGCGTCAGGTTATGCGCGGCCAGACAATCTGGGATGGCCTCAATGGGTGCGGTCAGCATCACCTCGATCTGTTTCTTGCCCATCTGAGCCATCAAGGTTGCCTTGTCCTGCACCAGCAGAAGCTCGCCCTTGTCAATTACACCGACACGGTCGGCAATGGCCTCAGCCTCTTCAATGTAATGGGTAGTCAGGATGATTGTCACACCCGCTTGCTTCAACTCGGCCACGATCTCCCACATGTCTTTGCGCAGCTCGACATCGACGCCTGCGGTGGGTTCGTCCAGAAACAGCACGCGCGGCTCGTGGGCCAGCGCCTTGGCGATCAGCACCCGGCGTTTCATACCGCCCGATAATTCCTTGATGGCGCTTTTACGTTTGTCCCACAGCGACAGCTTGCGCAGAATTTCCTCAATCCGGGCATTGTCGGTGCCATAGCCAAACAGCCCGCGCGAAAACCGCACGGTGTTCCAAACCTTTTCAAACGGCTCCAGCGCGATCTCTTGCGGCACAAGGCCAATCATCCGACGCGCGGCGCGGAAATCCGTTTGAATGTCGTGACCGCCAACCGTCACACTGCCCGAGGTTGGAGTGGTGATTCCACAGACGGTGGAGATCAGCGTCGTCTTACCGGCCCCGTTGGGGCCCAACAGCGCCAGAATCTCGCCCTGCTCGATATCCAGTGACACGCCTTTCAGCGCCTCAAAACCTCCGGCATAGGATTTCCGCAAATCCCGGATCGACAGAATTGGTGTCATACATATTCCCCGTTCTGGCAGGGACAGTATCGCGCTGCGCCGGAACAGAACAGAGCCATTTCACAAGCGAGGTACAACCCTGCCCGCTCAAAATCCGCCTTGCAATTCTGCCCAGCCCCGGAAACCCTGCCCTGAAAGGGAAAACACCATGCTGACCGGAACACGCATCATCGAAATCGAAGGACTCGGCCCCGCCCCTTTCGCCGCAATGCTTCTGGCCGATCTGGGCGCCGACGTCATCACCATCCACCGCAAAGGCGGCGCAGTAACGCCAGGTATGCCCGAACAATCGCTTTTGGATCGAGGCAAGCGATCCATTGCGCTGGACTTAAAGGACCCCAACGACCTGAGCACCGCCAAACGCCTGATTGCCACGGCCGATGCCCTGATCGAAGGCTTCCGCCCCGGTGTGATGGAGAAGCTGGGCCTCGGCCCCGCCCCGTGCCATGAGGCGAACCCGACGCTGGTCTATGGTCGCATGACCGGCTGGGGCCAGAACAGCCCTCTAGCGCAGACGGCCGGACATGACCTGAACTACATCGCCCTGTCCGGCGCGCTCTGGTATGCATCCTCCCCCGGCGACGCACCGCAAACACCAGCCACCCTTGTGGGCGATATCGGCGGCGGCGCCATGTATCTGGTAGCGGGTCTTCTGGCCGGGCTGTTGAATGCGCAGAAAACCGGGCAAGGCACGGTCGTTGACGCCGCCATCTACGACGGCTCGGCCCATATGATGAACCTGCTCATGAGCTTGCGGCAGACCGGCAACCTGCATGACACGCGGGGGCAAAGCCTGCTGGACGGCCCACATTGGAGCCGCACATACGCGTGCTCGGACGCAGGATTCGCCACCGTCCAATGCCTGGAACCCAAGTTCTACGCCGAATTCTTGCGCAAACTGAACCTGTCTGACGACCCGGATTTCCAACAGCAATACAACAGGGAACTCTGGCCAATGCTCACCAATCGCCTGACCGACATTTTCGCCCAACACCCACGCGATCACTGGGCACACCTGTTCCATGGCTCCGATGCCTGCGTCGCCCCGGTCCTCAGTCCCGAACAAGCGCTCGACCATCCAATGAACCAAAGCCGCCAAACATGGACGGCGCAAGACGGCACGCTGCAAGCCATGGCCGCACCACGGTTTTCAACCCATGACTGGCGCCTTAGACCCAGCCCCAAACGCGGCGAACACAATGACGAAATCCGCGCCGAGATCGAAACACAGCCCGAATCCGCCCCTTCATCTGGCTAAAAATATCCCGGGGGATGAATTGGCCAAAGGCCAAGAAGGGGGCTGGCCCCCTTCCTCCCAACTTACCGCGCGCGCACCGTATCAATCATCAACTGAACATTCTCGGGATCCGCATCCGGCGTGATCCCATGCCCAAGGTTGAAAATATGCGGTCCCTTGGAAAACGCCTCTACGATCTTTCGCGTCTCATCCACCAAAGCCTGCCCACCTGTCACCATATGAGACGAGGCCAGATTGCCCTGCACGCAGCGATCCACTTGCACATTGGCCGCCGCCCAATCTGGCGCGACCGAGTTGTCCAGCGCCACACAATCCACGCCGGTGGCCTTGGCAAACCCAACATAGCCCTCTCCGGCCTCGCGCGGGAAACCGATGACCGGAATACCGGGATGGCGCTCCTTGATGGCCTGTGTGATCACTCGGCAGGGCTCAACCGCATATTTCTGGAATGCCTCGCCCTTCAGTGACCCGGCCCAACTGTCAAATATCTTAACCACCTCGGCCCCGGCCTCGATCTGGGCCGACAGATACTCGATCGTCGCCAGCGTGATCCGCTCGAGCACCGCCTCGAACAATGCCACATTCCCCTCGCGCAGCGCATGGGCCGGGCCTTGGTCCGGCGTGCCGCGCCCGGCGATCATATAGGTGGCCACCGTCCAGGGCGCGCCTGCAAAACCGATCAAAGTCGTCTCGGACGGCAATTCCCGCGACAGGATACGCACGGTTTCATAGACCGGCGACAAAGTCTCATGAATCGCATCCACGGGTTTCAGCGCATCAAACTCGGCCTGCTGGGTGATGGTCGACAAGCGCGGCCCCTCACCGGTGACAAACCACAAATCCGCGCCCAGCGCCTGTGGCACTAGAAGAATATCGGCAAACAGAATCGCCGCATCGAACCCATAGCGGCGGATCGGCTGCAACGTGACCTCGGCCGCCAGTTCGGGGTTATAGCACAGCGACAGGAAATCCCCCGCCTGCGCCCGCGTCGCGCGGTATTCGGGCAGGTACCGCCCGGCCTGACGCATCATCCAGATCGGCGGCACATCCTGCACTTCACCTGCCAATGCGCGCAGTATCTTCTTTGTCTCGGCCATCTTTGCCCCCAATCATCCGGTTTGCGCCACGGGTCGGCCCTCAGTGGCAATTTGTCAAGCTCTGCCCCCATTGTCAGGGCAATGTGACGCGATTAAAGCTTGCGCCATGACACTGACCCTGCCCTCCCCCGACTCACCGCTCAAGATCGGAACACGCGGATCGCCGCTGGCGCTGGCGCAAGCCCATGAGACCCGCCAAAGGCTGGGCACCGCATTTGATCTGCCCGAGGAGGCGTTCGAGATCGTGGTGATCAAGACCACCGGCGACAACCGCGCCATGATCGACGCGGACCGCCCGTTGAAAGAGATCGGCAACAAGGGGCTGTTCACCAAGGAAATCGAAGAGGCAATGCTGCGCGGCGATATCGACATCGCAGTGCATTCCACCAAGGACATGCCGGTGGAACAGCCCGCAGGTCTGGTGCTGGACACGTTCCTTCCGCGCGAGGATGTGCGCGACGCGTTCATCTCGCCAAGTTTGAATTCAATTCACGACCTGCCGCAGGGTGCGACCGTCGGCACCTCGTCCCTGCGCCGCCGGGCCCAGTTGCTGAACCGCCGCCCCGACCTGAACGTGGTCGAGTTTCGCGGCAATGTGCAAACGCGACTGAAAAAACTGGCGGACGGCGTGGCTGATTGCACCTTTTTGGCCATGGCCGGCATCCGCCGCCTGAACATGGAGGACGTCCCCGCCACCGCCATCGCGCCCGAGGACATGCTGCCCGCCATCGCCCAAGGCACGATCGGTATCGAGCGTCGCAGCGACGATTCCCGCGCAGCGTGTATGTTTGAGGCGATCCACGACGCCGAAACCGGACAACGTCTGGCGGCCGAGCGCGCGCTACTCGCGGCGTTGGACGGGTCCTGCGAAACGCCCATCGCGGGTCTGGCCGAACTTCAAGGCGGCCAATTGCGCCTGCGCGGCGAGGTGCTGCGCCCCGATGGATCCGAGGCAATTGCCGAGGAGATCTCCGGCGCGGTGGAGGACGGGGCCGAAATGGGCCGCGCCATGGCAAGTACGCTGCTTCAAAGGGCTGGCCCTGGTTTCTTCGACTGGAAAAATTGAGGAAAAATAGCGGTATGTGATCTAGTTCACTGCCAGCGCGCAGAAATCCGCGCATATTGGGATCACACCGATTGAGAGGTCGGGTTGGTCTCGAATAAGTCGAAGTTTTTTGTAAGTCTGTCCATTTTAAGTGGTATTCGAGGGGGCGAGACGCAACCCTGATATCCGATCAGTTAGGGCCGTTGTCAGCGATGACAGCGGCCCGTTTCCGTTCCATTAACCCGCGCGAAGGATCACCTCGACCGCCTTTCGCACCGCATCGCGTGTCAGCTCAAGATCGGCATCTGTCACGGCCAAAGACGGGTAAAGCTTACCCGGTGACTTGAAGACACCACTCGCCCTTAAACTGTTATTGTAGAGCGCGTTGCGCTGGGGGTCATCGTGACGGGCACTGCGATAATCACGGCAGGGGCTATCGGTGAAATAGATGTCGAACAGGGTTTCATCCCCGCAGATCTGATGTGGAATCCCCGCGTCGGTCAGGGCATCTGTCTGCATTTGCTGCAGGACAGCACCGGTCGCGCGCAGTCGGTCATAGACGCCGTCGCGCCGCAGTACCTCCATCGTTTTCAACCCTGCAACCGAGGCCACCGGGTTGCCCGACAGCGTGCCCAACTGCATCAGCCAGCCACCCTCGCCCACCTGATCTTTGTCGAAATGCTTCATGATCTCCGCGCTTGCACCCAACGCGGCCAGGGGGAAGCCGCCGCCGATGATCTTCCCCATGGTGCAGATATCAGGGGTGACGCCATATTTCTCCTGCGCGCCGCCGTAGGCTAGACGAAAACCGGTGACGATCTCATCGAAGATCAGCAGGACTTTGTGTTTGTCACACAGGTCGCGCAGCCCTTGCAGATAGCCCGGCAGAGGCGGGATGATCCGTTGCAGTGGCTCAACCATGATAGCGGCGATGTCGTCATGTTCGCTCAGCAACGCCGCGACAGCGTCCAAATCGTTGAAGGGCGCGATCAGCATCTGCTCGGCCACGCCAGCCGGAATACCCGCGCTGTCGGGCACCGCTTGCGGGAAGTTGACCTGTCGGCTGGGGGCGAGACTCATTTGCGCCTCGGCGCTCATGCCGTGATAGCCGCCCTCGAATTTCAGGATCTTGTCGCGCCCGGTATAGGCACGGGCCAAACGGATGGCGTACATATCCGCCTCACCGCCCGAAGCGACAAAGCGCACCTGTTCGCAACACGGCACGGCGTCGATGATCGCCTCGGCCAGTTCGATGCCTTTGGCGTTGTTGGCGAAAAAAGTCATGCCCTTGGGCAATTGTTCCAGCACCGCCTCCATCACCTCGGGGTGGCCATGGCCCAACAGCATGGGGCCGGATCCGATCAGATAGTCGACATATTCATTGCCATCCTCATCCCAGACACGGCTGCCTTCGCCACGGGCGATGATGATACCCGGGTCGAAATTGCCAAAACCCCCTGCGGGCAGAACAGCGTTGGCGCGGGCGATCCATTCGGATTGGGTGTTGATCTTGAGCATCTCAGGCGACCTCCAATATCGGGGAACCAAGGATTTCCAGGTCAGGCGTCACGCCCAATCCGGGGCCTTCGGGCGAGGCGATGCGACCGTCTTTGCGACTGGGGGCATCCGGGCAGAGGCGCGGGCCCACGTATGAGGACAGATCGCAGGTGTTCATCAGCGAGCCATGCGGGGTCGAAGCCGCGAAATGCAACGCGGCGGCGGTGACGATATCGGACCCCCAAGTGCATTCGGCGCAGATCACGGCCCCCAGATGCACGGTCAGATCGCGTGCGCGGCGCATTGCTGACAGACCGCCGAACTTGGACAGTTTCAACGCCACCGCATCCATGCAGCCCAGTTCATGCGCGCGGAGCAGCGAGGCCAAATCATGCGCGTTTTCGTCGATCTTCATCGGCAGGCCAGTGGCTTGCCGGACGGCGGCGCAATCCTCCAGCGTTTTGCAAGGCTGCTCCAACATCACATCCAGATGCGCCACGGCGCGGCCCGTGCGTGTGGCCTGCAAGCGCGATGCGCCGCAGTTCCAGTCTCCGTAAACGATAGGCCCTGGCCCCACAGCCTCGCGCACTTTGGTCAGGCGTTCGGCATCGGCCTGCCAGTCGGCTTCAACCCCCAGCTTGACCTGAAACTGGCGAATACCGGTCTGATAGGCGGTCTGCGCGATGCGGGCCATCTCATCGGGGTCTATGCAGGTAATCGAGTGATAGAGCGGCATGTCCTTGCGCGTGCGCCCGCCCAGCAGCGCATAGACCGGCTGGCCTGTGGCCTGGCCGAATAGGTCCCATATGGCAAGATCGACGGCGGATTTTGCGTAGCTGTGGCCCTGTAGAAATCCGTCGAGCTTGCGCATCGGGGCATCGGCCCCGAAGGGCGACATTCCGAGGATTTCCGGGGCCATTTCGGTGATCGCCGCTGGGACGCCATCGGCATAGGCGGGCAGATAGTGGGGAATCGGGCAGACCTCGCCCCATCCTTTAAGGCCAGTATCGGTTTCAAGGCAAAGCACATGGGTTTTGACGGTGGCGCAGGTTTTGCCCTCGGCCATGTGGTAGGTTTCGTGGCTGGTGAGGTCGATGGACCAGAGGGTGATGGCGGTGATTTTCATTCAGGCCGTCCTTGGGGTGTTGATGTCGTGCAGTCTGAGGGGCCAGCCCCTCTCTTGGCCTTCGGCCAATTCACACCCCGAGATATTTCTAGCCAGATGAAGGGGCGGATCATCGCGGGGCCTCGTAGGTTGCGATTGGGAGACCGAGGGTATCTTCGTCGGGGTGGACGCCAAGGCCCGGGGTTTCGGGCAGGTGGAGATGTCCGTTATTGTTGCGGGGACCGCGACCGTTGGCGATGTCGACGGTGATCATATCCTGGCAGGCCCAGACGGCATGGCAGTTCTGATCTGGGATGGTGGCGGCCAAATGCAGGGCCTCGGTATCGGCAAGAACGGTGCCTCCGGTGGCCATGACGAACATGTCGATCCCGTGGGCCAGGGCGATATCGCGCATTCGGGCTGCCTTGGTCAGGCCGCCGACGCGGTTGAGCTTGATGCCAAAGACCTCGGCCAGCCCGTCGCGGGCGATGCGGGCGGCGTCTTGCAGAGTGACGAGGCTTTCGTCCACCGACACCGGCGACGCGTGGCGGGGTGCGATCGCAGCGATGTCATCGAGGGATTCGCAAGGCTGTTCGAAGATCACCTGCAAAGGCTCGCAGGCCTTCATCACGCGCAGCGCCTGTTGGCGAGTCCAGCCCCGGTTCACGTCATAAAGGACAATTTCGCCGGTGCGGCGGAAGCTTTCAACATCTTGAATGCGGGCTATGTCGCGTTCGACGTCTCCGCCGATTTTGACCGAATGGGCGATGTAACCACGGTCGCGGTAGCGGGTCATCACCTCGCGCGTTTCTTCAGCGGTTTTGGCACCGACGGACGAGGCAATCGGGCGCGGGGTACGGGACCCGCCGCCCATCAGGTCGGCAATTGGCAGGCCCGCAGCCTGCCCGGCAATATCCCAACAGGCCATGTCGATAGGGCTTTTGGCATAGAGATGGCCGGGGAGCGCCGTATCCATGGCGCGTTCCACATCCAACACGCGACGTGGATCGAGGCCCATAATAAAGGGGGCCATGGTTTCAATCCCGGCACGGATGCCTGGGCCGTGGGCGGGGACGTAGGTATGGCCCCAGGGCGTGCCCTCGCCCCAGCCGATCAAGCCAGTATCGGTTTCAATCTTCACCAGCGTTGCGTCCAGCGTTTCGAATTTCAAACGCCCGCCAGACAACCAATAGGGATGCTCAAGCGGCAGGTCGATTTGGTAGACGGTGATGGTTTTGATCTTCATAGAGTGTACTCCGCCACGGGCGCGCCGAGGCTTTTGAAATCCGGGGTGACACCCAAACCTGGCGCATCTGGCGCGTAGAGTTTGCCGTTTCGCGACACAGCCCCGCCGCATCCGGTCGAGCGGGTGTTGTAGTTCATCAGGTCTGTGGTGTTTTGCAGGTATTCCTCGGGCGTGGAGGCGGCAAAATGGGCGACGGTGGCAGTGGTGATTTCACCGCCCCATGTATCCTCGGCCACCACTGGAATACGGTTTTCAATCAGAAAATCGCGCACCCGCCGAGCCTTGCTGAGCCCGCCGAGATTGGAAAGCTTCAGGCAGCAGATCTCGGCCCCCTGATCCGCGACGATCCGCTGCGCCATGTGCATTCCTGTCAGGCATTCATCCAGCTTCATCGGCTGTTCGGCCACGCGGCGGACCTGCTGGCATTCCTCGTACGTTCTGCAGGGTTGTTCGAGGATAAAGTCCAGGTCGCGCGTCGCCCGAGCCACCTGGATCGCGTTATCCACGCGCCAGCCCTGATTGGCGTCGGCCATGGCGATCTCACCCGGTTGCAGCAAAGGGACCGTGGCCCTGATGCGGTCGATATCCGTGGCCCAATCTGCGCCCACCTTGATCTGGAACTGACGGTAGCCCTGATCACGATAGGTGTTCATCTCGGCCACGGTCTCATCCACTGCCTTCTGAGGTGCCACCCGATACATCGGGGCACCGTCCGTCAGCTTGCCACCCAGCAACATCCAGATGGGCTGCACGCAGGCTTGCCCCAGAATATCCCAGCAAGCCGCATCGAACGGCGCCTTGGCATAGCCGTGTCCCTGCACCAGATGGTCCATCAGCTGCTCGATCCGTCCAACCTGCCGGGGGTCCTCACCCAGCAGAGATGGGGCCACCAAACGCGCCAGCGCGGGCACGCCTTGGGAATGCGCGACCATGTAGTTTTCGCCGCAAGGTGTGAACTCACCGCAACCCTGCAACCCAGCATCGGTGTCGATCACCACAATCGAGGCGATGGCCGTCTCAATCGCGTTGCCCGCACCCCAGACATAGGCCCCGCCGACATAGGGCAGCCCGGTCTGATAGATGCGGATGCGGGTGATTATCATGCGGCGTCCATTCGGGGCAAGGCGTCCAGCCCTTCGCCGCGCCACAGCACGTAGGTCAGGATGGGGCTGTCGGTGGTTGTCATGGCGTGGCTTTGCCGACTGGTGTGCAGACGAGTTTGGTTGGGTGTTAGTTCGGCGTCATTGCCAGCGACGTGAAACCTCGCACGGCCGGCGGCGATGAGGTACAGTTCTTCGGCCTGATGGCTGTGCCAATCATAGGCTAATCCCTCACCCCAAAAAGCCACGTAACCCCGCAGCTTTGTCGAGTGGAAATGGCCCGTGGGACCGAACAGTTCATAATAGCCAAAACGGTTCAGGAAGTCGGCACCGACTTCGTCTTCGGTGTAAGTCAGCTTCCAATTGGCGAGATGCGCGGTTGCGCAGATCGCCTTCGTAAGGGCTTGGGTCGGCCCGGCATCGGACTGGATCGCCTGCACGAGAGGAACCGCCGGGATCGCGTTTGGCGACACGTCAACAGCGCACAGATCATCTGGCCAATCACCGAACGCAGCCAGATCAGGATGCGTTTGGTGCAGCTGTCGCGCGGCGTTCAGCACATCAATCAAAGTCATGGGATCACCACGATATTGCCCGTGTGCTGCTTGGCGATGAAAGCTGCTTGCGCCTCGCGCAGCTCCTCCAGAGGATAAGTCGCGGCAAGAGCCGGTTTGATCTCACCCGCCTCGATATATTTCACGAGGTTCTGCATGACCTGCGGGTCAATCACGGTCGAGCCGGTAAAGGTCAGGTCGCGCAGATAGAAGGTGCGCAAGTCGAACTCAACCATCGGGCCCGCGATGGCTCCGGAGCAAGTATAGCGTCCGCCGCGCTCGAGGATGTCGATCAGGGTCGGCCAATAGGGGCCGCCTACTACGTCGGCGACTACCGTGATTTTTTCACCACCCAGCGCGGCACGCAGGTTTTCTGGTGCGCGCGGCAGGATCATGTCAGGACCAAGCTCAGCGACGTCGGCATGTTTCGCCTCGGACGCCATTGCGACAACGCGCGCGCCACGCCGTTTGGCCAGTTGCACCAAGGCGCCGCCGACACCGCCCGAGGCTCCGGGCACCAGAACCGTGTCTTTGTCGTTGACGTTAGCGCGGGTCAGCATCCCTTCGGCGGTTGAGTAGGAGCAAGAAAACGTCGCCAGTTCCGCATCCGACAAATCAGAGGTAATCGGCACTGCATTCACGGCCAGAGTGGTGGCATATTCGGCAAACCCTCCGTCCCGTTCCGAGCCGTAGTAGCCGGTTTTGTCCTTGTTGCCGGGATCATCCGGGTCCCGTAACCAGCCATCGGTGATTACGCGCTGGCCGATACGGGCGGGGTCGACACCTGCACCCACGGCTACGATATAGCCACAGATATCCGCCCCCTGGATGCGCGGGAAGGTGATCGGGTTGCCGCCCCAGGTGGGGTCTTCCTCACCCACCTCATCAAACGCGCCACCGGTTGTCGCGTCGGTGACTGTCTTGGAATACCAACCCGACCGCGTGTTGACGTCCGTGTTGTTCAGACCGCAGGCGGCGACCTTGATCAATACTTCATGAGCCGCAGGTTCGGGGCGAGGCCAGTCTGGGTGAAGCACCATCTGCTCGAGACCGCCATGGCCCATCGTGACCATGGCTTTCATTGTATCAGGCAGAGTCATTGTGCGGCCTCCAGTACGGCGTCGGTTCGTGGCAGCAGGCTTTGCGGATCATAGGCTGACTCACCCAATACGCGGGCCGCACGGGATTGACCGTGGATCACGACCTGCAATGCGGTGCCGGGCGTGGCGGCCTCGGGCTTGATGTAGGCAAAGGCGAGGATCTTGCCGACGGTATGCCCATAGACCACTGAAGCGGTCGAGCCGACCACGCGACCATTCAGCATCACTGCCTCACCGCCATGGCCGTCGATCTCACCATCCGGTTCGATTTCCAGATAGGCGCAAATCCACGGAAGGTCGGTGTTCAGGGTCATGTCCTTGCCCAGATACTCCTTGTCGGTGCGCGCAAAGCGCAGCACGTCCGCCTCGGCCAATGTGACTTCATTGGTTAGTTCACCCGCGCCTTTGAAGCCTTTCTCCATCCGCATCACGTTCATGGCAAAGCTGCCGTAGTCGGCGATGCCATGCGGCTCACCCGCACCCCAAAGTGCGTTGTAAACTTCGAGGCAAGCGGCGTTGGGCATGTGCAACTCCCAGCCCAGTTCCCCGGCATAGGACATGCGGAACGCCCAGACCTTGTGGCCTGCGATTGTGATTTCCTGCGCGGACAACCAGCGGAACCCGACATTGGTCAAATCGGCATCGGTGCAGCGCGCCAGTACGTCCCGCGATCGGGGACCGTTCAGCGACAAGGCTGACCAATCGGACGAGAGGGCGGTAATCTGAACATCCTCATCCGCCCGCTGTTGCGTCAGGTGATCCAGCAAGCGCTGTTCGAAGAACGCGGCGCATACCAGATAGAAGCGATCTTCAGCCATGCGGACAATCGTGGTCTCCAACTCGATCCGGCCCCGGCGGTTCAGCATATGGGTCAGCGTGATCGAGCCCACTTTTTGCGGCATCCGGTTGGCCGTCAGCCGATCCAGCAGGGCGTAGGCATCCGGCCCCGAAACCTCGACCTTAGTAAAGGCGGTGACATCCATGATGCCGACGCGTTCGCGCACCGCTTTGACCTCGGCCGCGACCATGTCGTCGGCGGGCGTGCGGCGGAAGGAATAATGGTCGCGCTGTTCAACCCCATCGCGGGCGAACCAGCGGGGGCGCTCGAACCCATAGACTTCCTCATGCACCGCGCCCTTGGATTTCAGCAATTCATACAGGGGCGATGGCTTGATCGGACGCCCTTCGAGACGGTTGAAATGCGGAAAGGGGATTTCGTGGCGCAGGCAGTAATCTTCCTCGGCCTTAATCACCTGCCAGTCCTTCGTGGCATAGCTGCCGAACCGGCGCGGATCGAACTCGCGCATAGAGATTTCGGCGGCCCCATGCACCATCCAGCGCGCCAACTCACGCGTCAGACCCGGCCCCCAACCAATGCCGATCTGCGTACCGCAGCAGCACCAGTAGTTCTGCACACCCGGCGCAGGCCCGATCAGCGGGTTGCCGTCCGGCGGGTGCGAGATCGCGCCGTGCACGTCACGCTGAATGCCCAGTTCGGCAAAGATCGGCATACGGTTCAGGCTTTCCTCAAGCCACGGCATCACCCGGTCGTAATCCGCGTCGAACAGCCAGTTCTCGTATTCCCACGGGCAATGATCATGCCAGACCGAGTTTGGGTTCTCTTTCTCGTAAATCCCGATCAGCCCGCGCTGTTGCTCCATCCGGATATAACCAGAGACCTTACGGTCGTCGCGGATCACCGGCAGTTCCTTGTCCAGATTCTGGAACTCGGGCACAGGCTCGGTCACGAAGTAATGGTGCGTCATCGAGGTCATCGGCAGTTGCAGCCCCGACCATTCACCCATCTGACGGGCGTAAGTGCCGCCTGCGTTCACCACATGCTCGCAGGTTATGGAGCCCAACTCGGTCTCAACTACCCACCCGCCATTCTCGGCCTGCGTGATGTTGGTAGCGCGGCAGTTGCGGAAGATGCGGACGCCTTTTTGGCGCGCGCCCGTCGCCATCGCCATGGTCACATTGGTCGGGTCCACATGGCCGTCGTCGGGTGTATGCAGCGCGCCCAACACACCGTCGAGATTGTAGAACGGGTGCAACTCGGCCACCTTCTCGGGGCCCACGAGTTCGATGTTGAACCCCAGCGACCGCCCCACCGATAGGGTATGGCGCAGCCAGTCCATCTCATCCTCGGTATAGGCCAGGCGGAAGGAGCCGCAGCCATGCCATGTCACCGGTTGACCCGTTTCGGCCTCCAGCTGACCGGAATAGAGACCGATATTGTAGTCCACGCATTTGCCCAGCCCAAAGCTTGAGGTCGAATGCGTGATCTGGCCCGCCGCGTGCCACGTGCTGCCGCTGGTCAGCTCGGCCTTTTCCAGCAGGACGGTGTCATCGCCCCACCCCTCATGCGCCAGATGATAGGCCAGACCGACCCCCATGACGCCGCCTCCAACAATGACCACGCGGGCGTGGGTGGGCAATTTCTTCTCGGACATGACATTTCCTCTTCCCGAGTCGCTTTTCTGCTCGACAGGCTAATTCCACATTTGTACCATCGTCAATCATGAATGACACAAATGTATCATCAATCGTTCTCGATCGCCTCACGGAGGAATGGGAGGCCCTGACGCCCGAGGCGCAAAAGGCCGCACGCTATGTGTTGGAAAACCCCACGGATGTTGGGGTTTCGACCGTGCGCGAGATCGCCGAGGCGGCAAAAGTAAAGCCCAACACTTTTGTCCGCATGGCCCGGCAGGTGGGGTTCGAAGGATACGAAGATTTCCGCGCGCCCTTCCGTGATGCGATTCGCCGGGGCGGCGTCTCGTTCCCCGACCGTGCACGTTGGCTGCAGGATATCGGCAAGTCGGGTGAGCTGGGCGGGCTCTATGCAGACATGATCGGTGCCGCGATCCGCAATATCGAAGAGACCTTTGCCGGAATTGACGCCGCCAACCTAAAGGCGGCGGCCGAGGATATCTGGACCTGTCGCCAGATTTTCACGCTGGGCGTGGGCGTTAATAACGCGAACGCACGGAACTTCACCTATCTAGCGTCAACGGGGATGAAGCAATTCCACGCTATTCCCCGCCCCGGATCAACCCCTGTGGACGATCTAGCCTGGGCTGATGAACAGGACGTGCTGATTGCCATCACATGCCATCCCTACCGGACCGAGGTGATCGACGCCATCAAACTGGCTCGGCAACAGGGAATGACTGTCGTAGGAATCTCGGACAGCCCGGCCAGCCCGGTCATTCTGAACGCGCAGCACGGCTTTGTCGTGGCAGCTGATACACCGCAATTCTTCCCCTCCTCCGTCTCGACCATCGCCTTGCTGGAAACGCTGCTGTCCTTTGTGGTGGCCGTCTCCAGCGACGAAATCGTCGAGAGGGTTGAGCGGTTTCATCAACGCAGACACCAACTTGGCCTCTACGCGGAGGAGCCCGAATGAACGCACCCCTGACCCATTCACTGGACGCGCGATACTATACCGACCCCGCGATTTTCGCGCAGGAGCTGCAGGGGCTGCTGGCCCGAACCTGGCAATTCGCGGGCCACGTGGCGCAGGTGCGCGAACCGGGTGATTACTTTGCGTTCGAGATCGCGGGGCAAAACCTCTTCTGCATTCGGGGTCGCGACGGGGAAATCCGCACATTCTACAATGTGTGCCAACACCGCGCGCACGAGATGGTCAGTGGCGCGGGTAATACCCGCGTGGTCGTCTGCCCCTATCACTCTTGGACCTATGAACTGACGGGCCAATTGCGCGCCGGCCCGAATATCAAATCGGTTCCCGGTTTCGACCGCAGCGCGATCTGCTTGACCTCGGTTCGGACCGAAGTGTTCAACGGTTTCATCTTCGTCAACCTCGACGATGACGCCGCACCCATGGACGACTGGTACCCTGGCGTGCGCGAGGAAATCCGCGCGTTTGTGCCGCATATCGACGCTCTGGAACCGCTGGAATGGGTCGAGATTCCGGAAAACTGCAACTGGAAGGTCAGTATCGAGAACTACTCGGAATGCTATCACTGCCCGACCAACCACCCGACTTTTGCCGAAGGCGTCGTCAAGCCCGAGACCTACGACATCCAGCCCGATGCCAGCGGCGGCTATGTCCTACGTCATACTACCGAGTGTCAGAGCCTCGACAAGATGACCTACCCTATCGACATGTCCGTGCCTCATGCGGGCGACTACCAGTCGTGGTTCCTGTGGCCGATGTTCTCGTTCCAGTGCTATCCGGGTAACGTACTCAACACCTATCACTGGCGCGCGAATGACGCCGATCACTGCACCGTCTGGCGCGGATGGTATACCGAGGGCGGATCGGAAAGCGCCGTCATCCGCCAACTGGCCGTGCAAGACCGCGAGACAACGGTCGAAGAGGATATCCGTCTAGTCGAATCCGTCCACCGCGGCCTGAAATCCCGCGGCTATCGCCCCGGACCGTTGGTGCTGGACCCCGGCTGTGGGGTTATGTCCGAACATTCAATCGCACGGTTGCAACAATGGATGCGCGACGCCATTGATGACTGACCTACCCGAGGGCGAAGAAAATTCGACGAATTTTCTCGGCTCAACACACAACAATTGTCCACGACTCCCGAGGTGAAAATGTCAGACCTGTTCAACGAAAACTTGTTTCTAAAAGGACTAGAACAACGCAAGAGCACTCTTGGCGTAGAATATGTGGAAAAGAACCTCGCGGCTGCTGACGACTTCACCCGCCCGTTCCAAGAAGCGATGACAGCCTGGTGCTGGGGTTTTGGATGGGGCGATGATGTCATCGACGCCAAAACACGGTCGATGATGAACCTGTCGATGATCGGCGCCCTGGGCAAGATGCATGAATGGGAGATTCACTGCAAAGGCGCGATCAACAACGGCGTTACGCCCGAAGAGATCCGCGCCATCATCCATGTGATCGGAATCTACTGTGGCGTACCCCAAGCCCTTGAATGTTTCCGCGTGGCGCGCAAAGTTCTGGGGCATACGTAAATCACGCCCCAAGCCCATGCGGATCCGAGCACGCGATGACCGACGAACCCCTGCCACCCGTCCTTTTGCTGACCGGAACAAATGCCGCTGCCTGGACGATGGCGCCCGTCCGCCAAGTCTTCGAACAAGCGGGTTATAGCTGTCACAGCCTGACCTATCGCCACCACGATCTGCCTCCGGGCCCGGATCGGGACGCCAAGCTGATCGGGCTTAGCATTGCCGACTATGTCGAAGATGCACGACGCGCCATCAATGAGATCGGACAAACCCCGATTGTCGTTGGCCATTCGCTCGGAGGCGTGGTCGCTCAGCTTTTGGCGGCACAAGGTCTGATACGTGCCGGAGTTCTGCTGAACAGCAGTATCGTCAATAGTGTCCTGCCCACCACCGACAGAGAGCGCGATCTTGGAAAACTGTTCATCTCTGCCGGAGCTTTCTGGGATCAAGCCTTGGGTCAGGATTTCGAGCTTTTGGCAACCTACGGGTTGAACACTCTGCCAGAGGCGCTGCAACACGACATCCACCAGCGGTTAGGCACCGAGTCCGGTCGGGTGCTGTTCGAATTCGTGTTCTGGATGTATGACAGCGCGCAAACGACCCTGATCGACCCGCACAATGTGACATGCCCGCTCTTGTTCGTTTCTGGCACGGAAGACAAGGCCGTGGCGACCAGCACGGCCAAGGCGATGGCGAACCGCTATGACTCAGCCGAGTTCATGCCCGTCGAGGGGGCCTGCCACTATATACAGTTTGACGCTCAATGGAACAAAACGGCGCAAACTGTGGTGGATTGGGTCGGGCAACTTGACGGAATTAAATGACTCTTTTCTCAGTAAGATGTTTTGTGTGCCGCGCACCAACGCGTAACCGGACTCCGGTAATCCGGTGCAACCCCAAATCGCTGACCAAAGGTATTTTTGGCCCCAATGTAAACAAATGGCGGAGACGAAGGGAGTCTAGACAAAGCGATAAAGTTCAATAATTTATATATAAAACAGATGTTTAACAAGTTACTGATCATTTTTCGCCTTAGAAGCTATGCGGGATTTAATGCGGGAAAATTTGGAAACTAAATCCGAGCACTTGGGGCCAATTAAGCTGGAAGCGTTCAAACGGCATGCCTCCAATGCCAACTGACAATAGTCGTCCTTTTAGTATTTGCTTGCCGTTCCTTCGCTACTGAAAGCTGCGATTTTGGCTCCTCTCGCGATGCGGTCTGTCAAACCGGAATTTGACCGCAGCTGCGAAGCTTGGGCGTAGATGAGCTCACACAAGGCGTACAAAGCTGTTTTTGACAGGCGCCCGATTTGCCGAAGCCCAGACTGGGGGGGCGTTTCCCGTTACAGCTGCGGGAACTTCTTTTCCTCATTTGGGGCATCGGCAGCACTGTTGAAGCGTTTGCGCCTTGCTATAGCTCTTTGGAATGTTAGGCTGAAGCCGCGCCGTCCGCTTATTGGTTGGCCAGAATATATTGTTTATTATACACGCCTGAAACCCAAGAGCTTGAGTCATGCAGCCGGGACGGCGGCAATCAAAAAAATAAGTCCAGAACCTAGCGCCAAATGTTCCGGGCAAAATTATTCTTCGCGTATGTTTCAAGCAAAGCCTGAGAAACAGTTTGCTGCCCATATCCATATATGGTCTTCAATTCACGCCTATAGCAACAAATGGGCCCCAAACTGCCGGATGTGCCAGCTGTTCTGGACCTTCGCGTTCAGCAATAGCTTTCATGGCAATTTGCAAAGCCTCAGCTGTTGAATAACCGCGCGAGTTGCCGCCAATCAGTTGCGGAGTAATAAGCAAAGACGACACGGAAAGGATGGTCCATTGGGTCGCGACGACAGATTGTGATCCGGCTTGAAAAAACGCACTTGCAAGCCCCGAGAAACCTGGCGCCCCCGCTCGTCCAGAAGACGCTCCGGTGTTGCATGCTGACAATACCACCAATCGCGCGCCAATTTTCAGCTGTGCTATTTCGCTAGCTAAAAGCAGACCGTCATCTTGCCTTGTTGGAGCGTCTGGCGGGGTCAGTATCAAAGCCGGTTCCAACAAGCCATCAAAATCGCTTGCAACGACTGCATGGGTAGCGAACACCAAAGTGTCGATGTCTTCAAATTCCATTTTCTTCAGCACGGCTTCGGAGGCTTTGTCGCCTAAGTATAATTCAGTGCTTTCGGAACCATGCATGCGTTCCATTTGCTCAAGCTCCCAGCGACTGTCCTCTAGTGGCTCAAACATCTCCTTTAGCACCGCAGGGTTGGCGAAGCCCCGAGTTGTATCGAATGCATCGTAGTAACCTCTCGCGCCAAACTCACCATCCCCACTCAGAACCGGATCTCCGAAACCGATTAACTTGTCTGCCTGCTCGCCAGCGGGAATGTTCGCGCCCATTAGCAGTTCAAGGTTTGGCAGCAAGGATATAGGGACAGTATGCCCCAAGAAATTTAGATCACGGTTACTGTTTTTGTTCTGAAGCGGACGCCCGTCCTTACGGTCAATTACCAATGTAGCAAGTGACACGGTCTGCATGGCGCCGTCCGGCATAGCATAGAGGTGCTTTGTTTCTGTCAGAGAGTCCGCAAACGCCCCGAAGTATTCCCTAAACAGGTGATGGGCGGGTTTACTCGCAAAATCTGGGAGCGGATTGTTGTTTGCAATGTCCAGGCTTTTTCGTATTTCAATAGCAAAGTCGTTTAGCTCGTCCGCGCCAATTCTTACGCGACGCATGTCTACGGTTTCCTGAGTTATCCAAAATACGTAGCTTTCATTGTCAAAAACAGCCTGCATCCAAATAGCCTGACCTTTATCCAGGGCTGCTTGGAGTTTTGATAGCGGTACGGTCTGCGGCGCGAGAAATGCCATGAGGTCGGGTCGCGAACTCCTGATTTTGGCATCTATTTCCGCAAGATCAGTTTTTCTTTTTGCAATTGAACCGGTTAGGTCAGCAACAATACTGTTGTTGATATGCTCTCGGCGATATTCATCATGAAGTCGTCTCTCAGCAGACCTGATTTCCTTGATCAACTCGTTTCGATTGAAAAGGTCTCCGTCTTGGCTGTGCATCCAGGCTCTTTTGGTCTGCATAGCCGCGCGTCCAGTTTCGTTGAGATGTAGCAACTGTGCTGCTTCAAACAATGTCGAGGCTGCCGACGATCCAGAAGTTTCCCAGACCAACCTAAAATACTGTCCGAGTTGTTGCCTCAATTGCCTGGGTTCGAATTCAGAGGTCACGCTTGACGCAAACGCTGCCTCCCTCATTTGATTTTCGGCATCGGCTTTGTTTTGTGACGCGAGTTCGAGGGCTTCGGGAATACGTTGCAAAGAAATGAGCGCTTCGGCCGTAATTCTGCGGGCTTCTGCGATGCGAGCGATGGTGGCTGCGCCAGTTTCAGTTAGTATTTTTTTAGACCTCGAAGCCAAGTCCAAAGCGTTTTCGTAGTTTCCGTGAACGATCTCTACTTGTGCTAGCGCGTTGAGCGTTGGCGGTGCATCAACCAGGCCGTAATGGCCTTCTGCCCATGCCTCAACTGCCTCTTGCAAGTGCGGCTTCGCTTGATCCAAGCGCCCTGCGCGGAAGAGATTCAGACCGAGCGCAGATACGGCTAGAAGCTTGCTTCGACCCTCCAACAAACTTGGGTCAACTTGCCGAATGGTTTCCAGCGCGTCATCATAAGATCCGGCCAAGGATTGGGCGGTGGACAGCTGAAGAGTTGTGGACAACCAAATTGGATGCTTGTTATCGAATACATTTTTTATGTGTCTTTGCGCAGCTTTGTACAAGGTTATGCTGTTCTCGAGATCTCCGGTCTCCTGAAGTAGTACAGCGCGACGGTGCGTGGTCTGCGCAATGACGTAATGGTCCGCACCCAAAGCAGCGACATAGGCGTCTTCTGCCAAAAAGTTTGTCGCTTCAGCGTTTTGGAAGTCACCAATCGCGAAGTAGACTTCTGATAAGTTGTACAGGGCGGACGCCCTAATCAATTTGGTTTCTTCATCTTGGCCGACTGCAGCGTCAGCGATTTCGCGCAAAGCGACTTCCGCTTCGTTTAACTCGCCGGTAACCAGCTGCAGGCGCGCGTTCAGCAGCTTTTCTTTCAAACCGCCTTCACCTAATTCCGCCAACTGTGAAAGCTCTTCAGAGGCCTCTGACAATTCGAACTCTTGCAAGCTCAAACCCGCTTTCAACTGTAAGATACGACGCAGTTGTTCAATTGTAGAAACTCTGGTGCGTGCCAAGACTTCTGCTTCGTTCCATGAATTTCTGGCGGCGGATGCTTCGCCTAATGATTGAAGCACAACACCATATTCCGTAAGGATGTGCATTTTGATTAAAGTAGTTTCAGCGCCTTCTAGTAATGCAAGACTTTCTATAAAGCTGAATTTTGCCATTTGGTATTTTCTTTGATCCGCGAATACAAACGCTTGATTGGCGAAATAGACCGCCAATGTAGATGCGCTTAAGTTGGAGCGGATTCCGTGAAAAATCGCGATCTCGGATGAAGTCTGGGCATACTCCAGGCGGCCCACTGCGCGGGCTTGAACGGAAATCTCATTATTCAAAAACGCAAGAAATTCATCACCTGCCAGATTGGAATTCGCGACAGATGCGAGCAAGTCCTCATAGATACCCAATGCGGTAGAGTTGTCTCCCTTTGCAGCAGCTTCTCTTGCTCTGGCAATTATCAATGCCGGATCTTCTGAGTTGGACTGTGCGTCCGCCGAAGCGCTGGAAACACTGCAAAAAAGACACAACAAAACCACCAAAAAATAACGCATAATGGCAACGTTGTTGCTTCAAATCGTAGGCACCCAGTAACATTTGAAAAAAATTTTCGTGGGGTCAAGGGGCTAATTTTCTATGCCAAATTTTCGTTTTTTCGGTCGTGCGACTGCAGTTTTGACATTAACTGCAGTGAGTTTTATGTCGCTGAACGTGCTCCCGGCCACGGCTCAAGAGAATAGAGCTTTTGAGCAATCATTGTCTCGCGTCCTCGCTAATCCGGCAGATCCCGAGGCTTCGTTTAATTTTGCTCAAGTTGCCTCACAAGAAGGTAGGTTTGACGATGCGATCGCTGCTCTGGAACGTGTTTTGATCCTCTTTCCAGAACTTGCAAACATTAAGTTAGAGCTCGGCGTGTTGTACTTGAGGGTCGGTCAAAATCGATTGGCGGAAAGCTTCATTACTGATGCATTGAATTCGCCCAGCGTCCCTCCTGAAGTGCGGCAGCGTGCACAAGAACTCCTGGCTACTGCGAATGACCGAAATGAGCGACTTACATTCAGTGGTATAGCGTCGTTCGGCCTCTCGTACGACACAAACGCAAACGCCGGACCGGAGTCTGGCGTTGTTCCTGAGGATGAAGGCGAGGAGTCTGCATCCGCGTTTTTCAGGCTTGGCGGCGAATTTTCTTATGACCTCGGTTTTCAAGCTGGCCACAGGCTCGTAGGTCAAGCGGAGTATTTTGGTCGTAGGTACAATGAAACCAGTGATATCAACTTGGATAGATACGTCGCGGGTTTAGGCGTTCTTTTTAATCTGCAGCCAACACGTGAACTACCCACAACCTTACGCCTTACTTTTGATGCCTTAAAATTTGACCGCGACGGCGAGAGTTTCCTGAATGAGTACGGTCCGACAGCGACCCTTTCATTTGCCTACTCCGCAAGCCACTTTGGCCAGGCTTTGGTGAGCTGGCGTGATCAAGACTTCAAGAACACTTCGACCGACCGTGTAAATGATTTACGCGATGGCGATCAGTTGTTCATAGGGTATTCTGGTAGATACGTTATTTCTGAGACACATTCCTTAAGATACGGAGCGTTTTATTCGCGTAAAACAGCTGAGATAGATTCAGAAGCTTATGATTTATTCGGAGTATCGTTGGGTTATACAATCTTAGGCCCGGCGCCGTTTAAACTAAGTGACAAACCGTGGGTTTATTCAATTAATGGCCGGTACGCGTGGCGCGACTACGATGGCTGCCTGCCTCAGGTGTGCGCAGCGCTCGGCATCGAAGAAACGAACAACTACAGGGTCGTTCTCAGTGCTCGTGTGCCTTTAGAGAACCGGTTTGAAGTTATAGGAGAAATCGGCACGAACGGCGCGGTATCGACTTACGACTTTAGAGAGTTTGACAATAATTTTGTGGCCGTAACGGTAAATCGCCGCTTTTGATCAAAGACTAAGTGCACGCCTTAAAAATCGCGCTCAATGGGCTCGAAAACTTAAGACTTGATTTCGAGACGCCTCAAAACCTATAATTTTAGGGAATTTTAAAAAATTAATAGCGCTAACGGATTCTAACGGCCGTTAGCCAATGAACGACTGTAAGTTCAAAAAAACAAAAGGACTTAAACAACTTAATAATTGATTTCACGGGGGATATATAATGTGTGGGTCAAAAGTACTGCGCTCCGTCTCGGCGGTGGCGCTTTTGGTTTCAATGGGCACTTCAACTCCGATTTTCGCGCAAGAGCGAGGTGAAGTCAGGCACATTGTTAATTCCTGCTATACGCCGTGCAACGTGTCGACCAACAGTGGTCAAACGGCTGAGATCATTCTACCCGATGGGACTTCGGTCATTTTCTCCCCCGGAAGTAAGGGGCGCGTATCGCGGGACGCAGACGGCAAGGTCATTGTTAACATCGAACAGGGGCTATTTCGCGTCGCGGGCGGCAAGCAGAATGATACGGTCCCCATCCTTATCAGCACGCCCCATTCAGAAATGGGGCTGTCAGATGGCTCAGCCATTATTGCCGTTGGACAGGAGGGCACGCGCAGTCATCTTTTGCATGGCCAGGAACTGGTCGTGGCAGCGGCCGGGCGCACGCAGCGGCTTTATCGTCCCGGCTTTCAGATCTTTTCGTCAGGCTCACGTGCCACATCGCCGCGTCGGATGGAGTCGTCAGCGGTCATTGCTGACCTAAAAGGCCTAAGTACCGGTTTGACCACAGGATTGCGGCCTCGTGTGACGTCTGGACGAGTGACGCCGACCGCCACTACCCCACGGGTTGCGTCGCTGCGCACAGAAGAGAACAACGCGGGGCCGGGCGAAAACCGAGACCTGCTGGCGCGTCGGGATCTCGATAACCGACCCACGCCAATACCTCCGCCTCCCGAACGGGTTCAGGTCTCATTTGGCACACCGGGCGCTGGAGCAATTGGGAACTTACCCGCCGCCTCCCTTGGTGGGAATCTTGTTTCAGTCGGCGAGTCAGAAACGTCGTCAAGTTTTGGAAACACTTACACAAGAATCCAAAACTACGATCCCCAAACGAATTTTAGAGACGGCGTACTTCCAAATGATGGCACGCCTTCTCCACTAGCAGTAGGGCCGAGCACAAATCGTATTTTGACTAAGGGAGATGGACTTTTTTCGGGGTCTTGGTCATCAGATGGCGCACTTCCGACACCTGGACAACTTCTTTACCCTTATGGTTTTTTCAATGAAGAAACCTCCGAGTTTGAATATATTGTCACTCCACAAGAAGTACGCGATGGTGATTATGACCCTGTGCCCCTCGCTTGGTTCACAAGTGGTGCTATCGATGCCCAGGGCAATGGTGGATATGGTATGTGGGGGTATCGCGCCAAGGACGCCAATGTAACATTCGGTTCCGGGGTTGATGGCGGGGTTGTGTTCGGCTTGATCACTGACGACTTAGTCAGTGACGGAGTTGGGACCACTCTGCCAAGAATTGTAACCGGGGATGGTACAAAAAAGTGGTACTTTTTTGATGCAACGAGCATCCGAGAACGTTTTCAAGACGACCCTGACGGTAGGTTAATAGGGTTTTCTCGTGTTGGTGACCCCGTAGATCTTCCTGGAATAATTTCACCGACGAATGAGCCACTAAGTAGCTTTGTCCCTGATGGGTATTTTGCGGCGATTAAACGCGAATTATCCAGCGGGAGCTCCGAAGAGACACCTGCTTTAGGTATCGGGGCCTTCGCCCAAGGGATCACTTCGTTTCGAGATGGTTCCGGTCGAGGCGAAGAGTTTTTTGACCCAAACAGCGACTATTTTCTGTTGACAGAAGTTGTACCCGCGGTCGCCATGCAGTTTTATATTTCCGACCTAGAGGCGCGATGCCTGGCGGACCCAGATTGCGGGAACTTTTCTGATCCAGAGGATCTTAGGAGAGAGTTGGAGAAGGCGCTTAACAACAGACCTGGCAATGCGGGATGGGTTACCGGCTTCGCTGATTTTGATTTTGAAGAAGGTATTTTGGTGCTTTCACGCTTTGAAGATCCAGGGTACCGCATTGTTCTCGCAACAGGCGATTTGAATGGTCTCCCCGTGTCGGGAGAAGTGGCGAATGTACTCGACGGCGCAAACACCGATCGTTTCGTTCTTGGCGGCAGCGTTGACGCTATACGAAATGCCGTTAGTGGCACGATTTTGGATCGAGCAACGCTCCCAAGTCCAACCTGGACGAACCTTGGCGGAGACAATGCGAACGCGATAAGCGAGCTTCAGGACAGCGGTGTTATCATCGCCTATCCGCAGGCCCCGGTGCTCGGCGACGGGTCCAAGCCCGTTCGGGTGTTGCATGCAGATTTTGGGCTGAAGACTGTTGGTGGGCGGCAAGTCTCATCGCTTTCAGCGACCATCGGCACGCTGAGATATGGCGCGGCGCCAACGGAAGATGGCTCTCGCGGCAGTGTCGACGGAATTATCGATGCGTATACGATCGGGACGTCTCAGGCTGGCGGAGCTTCTACAGTTTACAATGGGCCGCTGAAAAGCTCGGCAGTCGGCGGAGGCAACATCGCACTTGAAGGCGATATTGCAGGCCCTGCGTCCGATCCAACTGGTTTTGAGAGCGGTGGACGCGCCGGATTTTTTGTCTGGGAGAATGCGGGTATCATCGTCGATGACGTGAACGGAAATACCCCTCTTAACGGAGGCACAGCTGAGAACCTCAGAGGTGACACTCAGAGTTTTGGTCTGCTTCGCATAGGCGTTGGCGTAGATACGGATGACGCAAATCCACTGGGCGATAATGGAAATTTCAAGTTAACCAGTCGGACGATAGGCTATGCAACTGGCATGCTAGAGCGGTTGAACTCAGCCGGAAATGCCCAATTTTCGCGCTTCACAGTGCCATTTGGTACGACTCCAGTTCAAAGATTCAGCGATTTTCAAAGCGCGAACAGACAGGCCGCTGACGAGCAGAATATAAGCATATTGAGCTTTGCAGGAGATATCGCCGCCTTCAACAACCTCGGGCTTAAGTTTTCCAATCTGGATGTCACCGAAGTAAATCCGGAAAGCAGAACTTTCGGGATTGTGCTGGACTCGCCGGATGGCAGCAAGATTACGTTCGGCGCCGACAAATCAGCCTATGTGTCCGGCAAGGAATTTGGCGCTTGGTCCGAGGGCGAAAATGGTAACCTCGCATTGATTTCAGGCGAGGTCGGTTCGGGCGCCGACAGTGGCGGTGCGTCGATTAGCAACGCGCTCGAGGGTAAGTTCACGAAAACCAATAGTAGTGATCCAATACCCGTACCAAAGTCCTCCGAACACACCCAATGGGGCTTTTTCATGGGCGATCAAATTGTTGGCGGCGAAACCGGGCACATTCATGCCGGTGCCTTTACTGCGGGTGATCGTATCGACATGACAAATGTCACCATACCCAATGTAACGGCTGTGTATGAGGGGCATGCTGTTGGAACCGTTGTAGACAATGGATCGTCTCGCTTGGTGGTAGGAACCTACACGGACTCCTTTGACTTTGAAAACAACCAGGGCCGATTCAACATGGACTTTGACCAAAGGGTTTACTCTGGCGAAACATCCGCCTTCAACGCAGGCGCAGGGGGACTGTTGTATGGAGGAATAGGAGGAACCGCAAATGGATCTCATTCGGCAACAGTTTCGGGTGAATTCGTGCACAATTCAAACAGTTTGCCGGACAGCGGCAGCCTCGTTCCCGGTGGACTGATAGGTGCATTCGATATCACCAACGGTGTAGGAGGTTATGAAGCGACGGGATCCTTCGGTGCAAACATGATCGGAACAAGATGAACACCCCACAGCTGGCGCTATTCGAGAGGACGGCGCCAGTTTGGCCAAGATATTGCTTTGGATACTTGGCCCTCGCTTCAGTATTTTGCGTCGCTTTTGCTTGTTCCGCAGTGTTGGTCCACCCGTTTCTTCCATTAGTCCACAGGGCTTTTGAAATTCAAACTATTTTTTTGCATTACCACCTGGGGTAATCTCACCAATTCTTTAAGGAGTGAATGAGCAAATTAGAACGACTTTTCCCACCGAAGACCCGGACATGCGACAAATGCCCCAGCAAATAGTCCGTGCGCGACTGACAGGATTTGTTTTCTGCAGGGATAGAACGACGACTGTTGGACGCGCTTCGCGGCGGTGGGACTTAAGGCCAACGGCCTAACTTCTCAAGGGAGTTTTTCACTGAGTAATTTCGGAGGTGAAGATGTTAAAGGAATCAAAGGAAACAGATAAAAAGACGGCCAAAAGCAGAATAAAATTACAAGTTTCTACAGCAAAAATCTCAAATGGTTGCTACAAAATTAAATGCTCTGGCGGAAGTGTAGGATCAAAAATTGCGCTTTGTCTCGGCACAAATCGCGCGGTGATCGACATATCCAAGGGCTACAGTTATTCAAATTTGCCGAGTCTTCTGAAAGTCATTGATCAAAATAAACTCTGGTCTAAAACAGTAAATGCGTACGCGATAAACTACGAAAGCACAAAAGAAACTCCCGGAACTCGGTCGCTACCGGTTAAGATGGCACTTCCCGTGGAGCCATATAAAGGCGTTTTGTCACTTGAAGCAATCGGCAAGGACCGAAATCTTTCCTATACTGGAATTCAAACGGGCAGGATGCTTCATACAAAAAAAATCAACGGATGGCACCTTATTAAGTTTGGGGGTTTTGCAGAAACTAGCAATAAATTCCGAGGCCTGAATTGCATCACCTATGTTGGCGCTGCATTCGGCAAAGAAAATGGGATGAATGGTTATGGAACTAAGTTGGCCAATGCGCTCGGCGCCAAAAAATGTGAGATGGAATGCAAGTTCAAAAGTGAATTGATAGATTTCTTCAACTCAAAAGGAAAATCCGGCGCTTACATAATGTGGGATCAAGGACATGTCGTAGTTGTCAAAAATGGAATGGTTTACGAATTTACCAATAGAAAAGGCATCAACGGTTTCTCACGCACGCCTGTGAAAACATGGGGCTTCAGCAAGCGACCGTATTGGGTTCGAAAGCTATAGGCTTAGGACCCATTGATTTCCACAATGTGGCGTGATTCATCTCGTTCGAAACGAGCGGGGGACATGCCTGATCTTTTCTGGTTAAACGACGAGCAGATGGCGCGTCTTGAGTTCTTCTTCCCAAAGTCCCACGGCAAACCTCGCGTTGATGACAGGCGTGTCATACGAGGGATTATTGATCAATCGCAAAGGGTTACAGTAGTGCGATGCACCCAGGGAATATGGATCAAACAAGACGCTATACATTCGTTGGAAGCTACGGAGTGACAAAGGCATCTTCTTCCAGATGTTTGTCGGTTTGGCCACCAAGCGGAGCGAAGAAAAGAAGGTCTTGTTCGATGCAACGTACCTCAAAGGGCTTTGTCGCAGACTTCTCTGAAGAATAAAGGCGAGTTGGAAACTGCTGCGTTGAAGCGGTTAACTTCGCGAACTTTTTGAATGGGCAGTCTCCGACTCCGGATTGGCCCCGTCAGACAATCTGCGCAATATTTATCCCGTCAAGCGTTGCGTAGGCGACCGCAAACGATTTGAACCCGAGCATCGGGCGGACTCGACGTTTCATGAAACGGTGATCTTAGTCCACAAAATAGCTAAGGAACTTTCGTCCAACCATCTCAATCGGAACAGGACAACTAAAGCCCTTCAGCATCTTGTTGATAGTGGCCGAGTTGGCTCTGCTTTTGTCGATCACCTTCTTTCTCAAGAGCCTGTTTAGATCCAGTGCACGAGCGAAGCATTTTGTTGCTGCAGCTTTGTTCAGGCTCTCGGACAGCATGCAATCATGATTCTTTCCGTGTTTCTCGACCGCGCGATCCAGGTAGACTCACTGACCTTGGATCCGCACATAGGAATCGTCCATTCGCCGGGATCGATCGCATAAGCACTTCTTACGACGCACCCGGTCGGCGATCAGTGTCGCATACTTGACGACCCAACTGTTCATTGTCACATGATCGACCGAAAGGCCTCATTCAGCCAGGATTCCTCCGGCTCCCGGCACGGCACTAAATACCGAAGATAGAAGACGATCGCATGAAGGATCACGACTTTTCGGAAATGCACTCCCTTGAATGAAACTGTCACGGCATGCCCCTGTCTGTTTTGGGCACGCGTCTATCAAAACTTCATTCGACCTAGCAGGTATATTCAGAGTTTGCGACAAAGCCACGTGGCTGATAGACGAATGATTTAAGGGCTACCCTAATAATACTTGAATGATGACCATTTATTACATCTGTAGGCTATTGAAGCTCCCTGCCCATCCCAAGCTCTGTTCTACTAACAACACCTTGTTTCCTTAAATCCAGATTTTTGTTATGCTTGGAGCTGTTTCGTTTTTGAGTGGCTTGGAGTTCAAAATGGCTATTTCAGCAGAAATCGATGACCCGTTTGAAGGATTAATGGTATATTTGGCAAAGATTTCTTCAAAGATTAAGTCTGACAAGGCGGTTTTGTATCATGGAAAAATTAGTGGTGTCGAAGTCTGGAAGAAATTGGAAGGTATACCTACGAGAGGCTTCCCGGAGGTTGGACTTAAGCAGGGCGATAGAAAAAAAGTAGAAATGCTTTCGGACGTTTTGAGAAGAATAAAACCTCCATCCAACTCCGCTGTAAAATCGAAGAATTTGTTCGAGTACATTGAAACACTAGCTAAGAAAAACTCGAGAGGAGCAAGGCTTATTAGCCCAGATGAAGAAAAAACAATTTGGGCTTGGCTTTCGAAAAAATTCGCAGGAAACTCAAAACCTCTCATGATAATAATGGGGAACAACTTAAAGCTTCACAGCAACTTAATGGAAGTTGAGTTACCGTTGGTGTATGCAAAAAAAAACCTTAGTGAAGAAAAAAGAAAACGGTTAGGGGCAATTTTGAAAAAAAAGAATAAATTAGATAAAGAAGTAGCTGATTTTGATAAAGAGATTTATAATTTCTTGGTAAAAAGGGAGAAAATTTTAAAAAGGTATAGCATCTCTCCTAATTATGCCGGCCTCGGCAGTAGATACTGGAACTAGTTTTTCCTGTGAAATCAATCAGGCCTTGAGCGCCCAAAGTGGATTTTTGTTCCCTAATATTAACTTTCCCGCGCTCACAACTACTTCTCCGCCTTTTGATTTGGCGAAGCCGTGAGCTGTACCATTTATTGCATATCCCTGATGGTTCGCGCAGCAAATATGAAACTCGCCTGACCTCCTTCGCTTTTGACAAATTCAATAGATTCTTCTTCATCCACCAGACCTTTAGGCTGTGTTGACAATAGGGGTTCACATCGTTCAGCGGGTATAATTCAAGCTGGTATCGACGATGGAGACCAGCTTGACACGAGACTAGATCAGCTTTTGCGTTGGGCTTCCGCCTCGGCCACCTAGTCGGCGCGGATGAAATCGCGGAGCACAGCGACTAATAGCTTCGTTGTCCTCCCGTATATCAACAACCCCAATGAAAATGCCCACTCGTCAATTCCTCGAAACTGACTAACACAACACGGCGCAAACAAACCCACGTTACATCCACCGAGAAGGACCCAAACCGCTAGGCCCTCTCCTGGTATTCTTTCATCACCGTCCTAAACGCCTCCAATTCAGCTTCTTCCCTGGATAATCCCTGATCAAATTCTAGAATTGCAGCTCTCTCCTCGAATGCGTGAAGTGCAATCGGATCTAGAGCCATGTACTTTGCGACAAGCGACATTTGCGACTGGTGCTGCAAATGTCCTTGGTGATGGGCACTGTAACCGACTGTTGAGAGTGTTATCGCCGGTTTTGGGGAATTGAGTTCATTGTGAGTTTGACTGCGTACAGACGCTACACGTGGATCCAAAACATCTTCATCAAGGTCAAAGCTGAACAGCTTACTCATTGTGGCACAGCCCCCATGCTTCACGGGTCTCATGCCCATTAATCACAGTTCCGACCGGCAATTCACAAATGTGCCGATGCTCTGCCAGAATGCACAGCAGGCGTTTTACAGTCTTAGTATCCCTAATCGCGCCTGGTCCAAACCTTACGATCGTTCTCTTATCGAAAGGTTCAACTGGATACCGCGCCTTTAGCCAATCGAGCAGTTCCTGCGCCAGTTCCAAAGATTTATCGACAGGACCTGCATCCAAGAGTCGCTGAGCTTCTGCAATGTACCAAGAAGCAAGTTTGATACCGCATGCCATGTCGCGAATGGACAAAGACTCTGCGTCTGGATCAGAAAAAACCGCCAGAACACCGGCAATTCGTACTGCTTGCTCCGCTGCCTTAGATGCAAAGCCAGTTATGTGCGACAGAGATTCATTTGGAAGTTGTTGGGTTTCAACTTTGTTTGCAAATCGTATCAAGAGTGTCTTCGCATCAGGATCTAAAGGCAAAACTCTTGGCTCAAGCTCTAATTGATTTGCACCAGTATTTTTGGATCGGCGTAGAAGTGAAGCCAGCTGATTGTGGTATTTGGTAAGCTTACTTTCGGCCAAACGCCGTTTTTCTAGATAATCATCGGAAATGACAATGAGCCGTTTGCCAATTCGGCTTTGGGGCCAAACGATAAGCATGCGAGAAAGAAGCCCCTGATCTCGTAGAACGTCGTTTCGCAACACACTTTCCGCGATACCTGGTTGAATCATCAAATGAAGAGCTCCGCGCCTGCGCCGATATGTGACTTGCGGGGAACCGGCTCTGGTCCGGTTTAGGGGCGCTGCGTCCCAGAGTTTTGATAACCCGGCTGCGGTCTTGAGCTGATTGTCCTTGCCCATACCGTGTCCACCAAAGAACTGGCCACCTTCGTCGGCGAAGATACCAATCGAGGGATCGCCGTCCTCGAAATGGCGAAGAACGCCTTCAAACGTAATATCGGGCAGTAGCTTTCGAGGCACGACAGGTGGAACAGGCGATTGAGGGGCGGCGTTTTCGACGACGCAACCTTCCTCTGTCTGTGCCTTCAGCGCTTGTCGCTTCATGTTTTCGTATATGGACAACTCGAATTCGTATGCTCTTCGAGCGTCTTCATAGGCCGGGGCTTGAGCTTCTTCCCAGTCCTGAATCGGTTTGGATGCGAGTTTATCGCAAGTCGATTTTCTTTCCCCCGAGGATGCAATGGTAAGCAGAAATAGACTCAATGGAGCTGAACCAGCCAAGGTTTCTACGTCACGGATAGTCTGCGTCGCAAGTGATGCCATCGCCAAAACCGACTGGAACGCAATTTCGATTGGCGCATCAGTTAGGAATGCTATTGCCTCAGTAGCTTCCCGCAACGCACCAAGATGATCTTCGGGCAGAGCTAATCCTAGGTCTCTTTGACGTAGAAGGGGTTCCGGTGCTTCGTTTTTCGGGTGGTGTTTTGCGGCAGTCGCAAATTGGTTTGAAACAGAGGTTTCAGACACAGCTTCGCCCTTGCCTATTTTCATAGACATTTTTTGAATCCTTCAGTTTTATGCGTAGTTCGATGTGCGAATTACGTCAGCGCCCGCTGGCCACTTTGGGGAGGTGCTTTCGCCGAGACGTAAGTTCATTCAAGGTATAGACAAAACTTGAAGAACGATGCTCATCTAATGGAGAAACCAGACAGAAAGTCAGCAGGTCGATAATCGCAAGATTATTCGACTTCTGAGTTTTCTGGTCTGGGTGAGTTCTTTCGTTGCAAGTGGTGTCATGAGTGACCTCCGTGTATGTATGCAACAATCAAATAATAGCAGATTTTATTGATAATTTATTACAGTACGGTTCGTTGCCATTCTAATGGATGGCCTGATTTGACTGGTCCGACTTGATTGTTAGTGCATGACTGGCCTCGGGTCCATTTGGACGATGGTTTCAGGAGCTGGTGGCCGATAGCCGAGAGCGCTGTGGGGCCGCTTAGTGTTGTAGTGTTTCCGCCAGCCTTCGATGATAATCTGAGCCTCCCTCAGCGAGTAGAAGATCTCTCGGTTCAGAAGTTCATCGCGGAACCTGGCATTGAAGCTCTCCACATAGCCGTTCTCCCAAGGGCTGCCCGGTTCGATGAAGGCCGTCCTGGCTCCCACGGCTTCGATCCATGCTCGGACGTCTTTGGCAACGAACTCGGGGCCATTGTCGCTGCGCACAAATGCCGGCGGCCCTCTCAGGATGAAGAGATCGGTGAGAGCGTCGATCACGTCGGTCGAGTTTAGCTTCCGCTTCACTGTGATTGACAGGCATTCCCGGCTGAACTCATCGAGGATGTTCAAGGTACGGAACGCCTTGCCGTCGTCAGTGCGGCAATGCACGAAGTCGTAGCTCCAGACATGGTTGCGGTGCTCAGGCTTCAGGCGGATGCATGATCCGTCGTTCAGCCAGAGACGGCTCTTCTTTGGTTGCTTGCGTGGCACCTTCAGCCCCTCCCGCTTCCATAGCCGCTCAACACGGCCGACGCTGACCTGCCAGCCCGCATCTCTCAGCAGAACGGCGACGCGGCGGTAACCGTAGCTGCCGTATTGCCGGGCCAGTTCAATCATGTCCGCGACAAGCCGGTCTTCGTTTTCCCGGCCTCGGGGAGAGTACCTTTGCGTCGATCGATGCTGCCCCAGCACCCGGCAGATCCTGCGTTCTGAAACCTTCATCCTACTTCGGATCAGGTCGATGCAGGCACGCCGGCGGGCGGGGCTCAGAAGTTTCCCCGGGCTGCTTCCTTAAGGATTAGCTTGTCCAGGGTCAGATCCGACACGGCTTTCCGAAGCCGTTCATTCTCTTTCTGGAGCCGTTTGAGTTCCTTAAGTTGGTCGGTTCCCATACCGCCATACTGCTTGCGCCATCGGTAATAGGTCTGCTCGGTAATGCGCACTTCGCGGATCGCATCCACGCGCTGCATACCCTGGCCGACAAGCACATCAACCTGCCGTAACTTCTGAACTATCTCCTCGGGCTTGTGCCGCTTGTTTGCCATTCTCTGTCCTCCGTTCACTATACATAACGGTGGACCTAGTCAGATGAGGCATTCCACGGCCTTGGTTTCTTCGTCATTTGGCCCGAACTCTATCTTCACCACGACGATGACGGGGCGCTTATCCTCTTCCGGTGCGACCTTTGTCTTAGGCGACCAGTAAAAAAACCCTCGACCGGGTCGGGAATGTTTTTTAACTCGAGCAGCCCCGCGCTTTCGAATTGTGCTGCCAGACTGCCGCTAAGCTGTCGAAAGAGGTCTTGCGAAATCATGATGCCGCCAGGTGGTGCCTCGGCCTCGAGCCGGGCCGCAAGGTTGATCCCGGTGCCATAAAATTCGTCTTCATCCTCGGTAATTTCACCCAAATGGCCGCCGATACGTAACTTTTTCATTGGTTGTTTGGCCAGCTTACTCTGTATCTCAGTGGCACATTCCAGAGCCGCCATGATCGACCCGAATGCAATGATCCATCCGTCGCCCAAACGCTTGAGGATTTCGCCCCCATGGCGATCGCAGATCGGAACCAGCTTGGCGTCGTTGATCTCTTTGACTGTCGCTATCCCTGACTTTTCGTCGCGGGCCATCATCCCGGAATAACCGACAATGTCCGCTACGATGATCACTGCTAAACGGCTGCCCATGTTTCGTCCTCCATTTAGATGGTCGGGCTCAGCGTCAACCCACGCGGCAATTACTTATACAAATGCTGGTATGATCCAACAATCGTCGTAACCGCTTATCCAGGTCGCGGCAGGACAAAGCTGCCGTTCGCCGCTGCGCAGCGCTGGGATGTAACCTAAATATCTGGTTCGTGGACAAGGTGGCCGTTGGTTCTATAAACAAAACGGCCATTCTTGGGTTTAGAGAACCTGGATTTCGCAAAGCGGGCTGGATTACGTGTCTTCTCTTCCGTAAGCACAGTATCTCAATTGGCACCATTATTGGATGCTGAGGAGGTCGCTACCAATCGAATTTCCATCATATCTTTAGGTCCAGGCGCGGCTTCCAAAACGGGCGGAAGAGTTCAATCTTGGGGCATCGGTTCATCACGACTTTAAGGCCCGCCGCTTCGGCGAGTTGCGCTGCTTTGTCGTCGTACACACCGATTTGACCCCAAAGAACTTTTGCCCCGATTGCGATAGCCTTCTCGGCAAAGGCATAAAACTCTTCCTTCGGGCGAAAAACGTCAACCATATCAACATTTTTGTCGATCTCTTCCAGCGAGTGGTAGACCTTGAGCCCTCTAATTTCCGAAACATTCGGGTTAGGATTCACCGGTAGAATATCATAGCCGATTTCACTCAGCTGTCGCAGAACGCCATAGCTAAATTTCGTTTTGTCCGCGCTAGCCCCCACCATTGCAATGGTTTTAACCGACTGCAGGATGTCGGCGAGGTATTTGGGGTCGTAATCGTAGATGCGGTCAATATCTGCTTCGGGCATCGGTTAACCTTCCTTCGGCGTCGCAATGTCAGCCTTGAGTTCGTGGGGTTTGAGAGGGTCGAGAAACGGATTGCGGTACAGCTTGTCATGGCTCTCGACCCCGATCTCAAGCGTGATGTCGGATGTCGGACGCGCGACGCAAAGGATCACATAGCCGTTCGCGATTTGCCGATTATTCAGCGCAACCTGTCGGCGTTGATCGATCGCGCCAGTCTTTAGTTTTGCTGCGCAGGTAATGCAGCCGCCATACTTGCACCCAAAAGGCAAGTCGACGCCTTGTTCTCTCAGCGTTTCCAAAAGTGGACGCCGCGCATCCACACAGTATTGCGCGCCATCTCTGTTCGCGATCGTCACGGTATACATAGTCATAGCCAGATGTCGCTTGTGCAATCACCGCCTGGATACCGGCTCTCGTGACAGCGCGATGGACCATTCGGTTCTGCGCCAAAGTCCACAATGAAATCCTTATTGATCTTCATGCCACCGTTTTCAGGGTCGCAATCGATCATCACCATAACCCCGCCCTTTTCGCGGATCTCGGGATAGAACTGATTGTCCCAAGTCGAGAACAGCGAGGTCGTGACATAAAGCCTTCGTCCGTCGAGAGAGAGCTGGAACATTTGCGGACCACCCGCGACCTCGACCCCGTTAACGATCGGAGCTTTACCCAAAAGGCCCCCCATAAACACTTGGCCGGTCAGCTTGGGATTATGCGGGTCGGTGATGTCATACTGGCGCATATCTCCATGCAGCCAGTTGTTCAGGTACAAGTATTTGTCGTCCATCGAGATCAGGATCGCCGACATCACCCCTGGCAACGGGATCGGCCATTCGGGGTGCATCTCGTTTTCGACATCGATGATCTTTTCCCACTGCCACTTTTTAGCATCGTCTTGCCACCAATGGATCACATTGGTCGAAAGAGCTGCGCCACAGAACCCATGCGTGCTGTCGGGGTCATGGTGGAACTTGACTTCCAGTGGCAACAGCCCGTCTTCACCCAAATAGAAGCTTTCGACCGGTTCGCGCTTTTCAAAATCCCAAAAATGCAGCTCCCGCCCATATTTCAGATGGCCAACTTCTTCCAGATCGAAGCCTGGCATGAAGGTATTGGGCGCAGCCCATTCTGAACTGACCATCACGTTGTGGCGTGGTTGGTACCAGAAGTCATAGCCGAATTTGATATCGCCCATCGAGGCTTCCCAGCGACCGACGATGTTGAACTCTTTGTCGAGATGCAGATAGCCTCCAGGAGCCTCACCCTTGGCATTTCCAAGGAAGGAAATGATGATTTCCGAGCCCAAACAATGCACCGTATGCGGGCCCGATAAATCTGCCTTGGCCTTGATCTCGGCCCCGTCGATGATCTTATGCAACCGCGGCGCACGCGGGTCAGTGGCTGTATCAACGATGTGAAGGTTGTTAGAGCGTACGCCCGGCAAGATCAGGTATTTGCGGGACATCGAGCCGTCGTCGTGACAGGACGAACAGGCGTTCCACCCCATGTGGTGAAGCTCGTCCCCAATCCCCGGCATTTCCAGCCTATGTATTACCTGAGAATAGGTCGGGCTGTCAGAGTCGACATCCACTGTAGCAAGGTAATCAGGTTTCTGGATCCCTGTCCCGGTGTAGATGGCGATCGTGTAGAGTAGCTTTTCTCGGGGGGCTTTGATGGCTTCTTGCGGACTTTTGAAGCCCGGTCCACAGCATTGTCCATCCATCGAGTGCTCCTCCCTTGATTCCTCAAATTGTATCGTATATCGAAAACTTAGTTATCATAAAGTGAGAAAAATGCATCTCGGACGATTAGCGCTGATTTTGGAAATCGTGGGTCAAAAAGGACGTGCGTCCGTAGCGGATATCTGTGCTCAGTCCGATATACCTAAACCGACGGCCTACAGGCTGGTTCAAGACCTTGTTTTGTCTGGCCTCCTTGAATCACCAACCCGTGGTGAGTTCGCGATTGGGATTAGGCTAAAGCGTATCACGTTGAGCGATCACTCTGATCCCGCTCTTTTGCAAGTGATTGCGCCTGTCCTCTCTGGTGCCGCGAATGACTACGGCGCTGCGTTTTTCTTGTCTCGGCTACGGGGCCATTGGGTTGAGATTATTCATGTGGAGACACCGCAGACGGGCGTGTCTTTTCTTCATCCAGGTATGGGCAAACGACCAATGCACGCGTGCTCTTGCGCCAAGGCAATCGCCGCCGTGTCGCCTGAGCTGCTGTCTCTAGACCGATTGGATGGGCAGCTTAAGCGGTACACAGATCGCACGATTACAGACCCAAAGGAACTGGCCGCGGAACTCGATGTCATTCGAGCCAAAGGGTATGCCGAATGTGTTGAAGAGCTCGAGCGCGGAATCAGTTCTGTCGCAACAACGCTGACTAAAACTGGTGTCGGTGCGACGCTTTCAATCGGCGCTACGGCGTCTCTTCGGGTGTTTACACCTTCGAGGCGAGAAAAGATTGGGCAGACACTTACCACAATGTCACACGAACTTGCACGCGCGCTAGGATGGGGTGAAGCAGATAAAGAAAGGATACCCGCTTAGGTTCATGGGTATCGCAGTGCTGTAGGTTAACGCCATTCAGCAGGACAGGTGTGTTTTGCGACCTTCGCCGCTTTTAGATCAATGAGGGAGACAAATATGGAAGATGCAATGTTTGGTGGGTTCTTCGTGATCAACGTAAAACCTGAGTATCGGCAGCCCTTTTTGGACGCCAGCATCTTCCAAGCGCAAAATGTTGTCAGTGAAGAACCCGAAGTCTTTCAGTTTCATATTATGGTGGATGAAACAAACCCAAATCGTTTCTATTTCTACGAAGTGTTCAGGAACGAAGCCGCGGTCCAGGATCATTGGGAATCTGAAACTTTCAATAACTGGTTAAACACTGTCCGAAAGATGCTGGATGGTGAGATCGAACTTGTTGCCAGGATGCGCTCGCTTTTTCCGACGCCAAAAGGTTTCGAGGCGCAAAAAACAAGCCTGCTACTATGGTAAAACTGACCGACGTTTGAAGCTATCGCCGGTGCGAGAAAATTATGGATTTTGGTGCTGGTCTGCGTTGGGCTCGGTGCACTCGTACGCTGCATCTGGCGTGAACGACTGCTATGCGGACAAAGCCGTCGTCGTACATTGAGCACGGCGGCGATGGCTTCAGAAGTTACAAATTGCTTTTGCAAATTCTGTATGTTCCTCGCGAATTTCCAGAGTGAACCATCAGACAGGCTTGGAATGATTGGTTGGCATCCAGTCGATCTCCAGATTATTGTGGTTCGAACAGCTATGGCGCGGTTGGATGTCTCAGGAACGAGTTCGAAGAAGGCTATCGGCGATTCTTGCGGTCGACGTCGTTGGTTACGGCCGACTAATGGCGGCGGATGAAGTTGAAACATATGCCGCCCTGCTGGACTGCCAGAAGTCTATCCTGGATCCCTCGGTGTCAGGCCACAGTGGGCGCGTTGTCAAGCTGATGGGAGATGGCGCGCTCGTCGAGTTCCAAAGCGTAGTCGATGCCGTTGAGTGCGGAATTGATATCCAGGCGGGATTTTCAAGACGCAATGCCGATCTGCCCCAGGCCAAGGCCATCTTGGTTCGCATCGGCATCAATCTGGGCGACATCATCATCGATCGCGGCGACATCTTCGGCGACGGCGTCAATATCGCGGCCCGGCTTGAGGCAATCGCAGATCCGGGCGGCATATGCATCGCCGGTTCGGTCTACGACCAGGTCAAGAGCAAAGTCGACGTCAAATTCGAAGACCTCGGTGAACAGACTGTCAAAAACATCGCCGAGCCGGTCCGGGTCTATCAGGTGAAGCCAGCCGGAAGCATCACGATGCCGTTTGCGACTGCGGCGTCGGCCGTGACGGTCCGACCGTCGATCGCAATCTTGCCATTAGACAATCTGTCGGGCGATTCCGATCAGCGATATTTTTGCGACGGTGTCAGCGAGGATCTGACGACCGGGCTGTCGCGTTTTGACTGGTTGTTTGTGGCTGCGCGCAATGCCGCCTTCCGATATCAGGGCCAGCCTGTTGACGTGAAACGCGTCGGACGCGAACTTGGCGTTCGCTATGTGCTCGAAGGCAGCGTTCGCTCGGCCGACAAGCGGGCGCGGGTGAACGTCCAGTTGATCGAGACAGAGCGTCAGGGCCACGTCTGGGCCGACATGCTGGATGCAGACGTGGCAGATCCGTTCGAGGCTCAGGACGATGTCGTTACGCGTATCGCGTCGACGCTCGGACCGGAAATAATGCAAGCTGAAGTATCGAATGTCTTGCTGAAGCAAAACCAGGACCACACCGCATGGGACCGCTATCTGCTGGCACTGCGCGGCTATTTCACAATGACCAAGCAGGCGCTGGAGGAGGCGATCACACACCTCGACAAGGCAATCGAACTGGAGCCGGATTTCGTTATGTCCTATGGACTGTTGGCACTCTGCCATGGGCAGATGGCAACTCATGGCTGGACGCGGCCGGCGCGAGAGGGTTTCCGCCGGGCACTGGACCTCGCCAACAGAGCCATTCGGATGGCACCGGCAAGCCCCGAAGCGAACCAGGCACTTGGCTGTGTTCTGATGTACACTGGCAAGGCGAAGGACGCCGTGACCTCTGCCCGGCGCGCGATCGAGCTTAATCCTTACTATGCCGAGGGCCACGCCGTACTCGGACATTCGTTGATCATGTGCGGCGAACTCGAAGAGGGCATCAAGGCTTGTCAGACAGCGCTCAAAAGCACGCCACGGGACTTCCGGGGTAGCTGGTTGCTCGATGCGATTGGTCACGGTTATTTCTTCCGTGGCGAATACGAAAAGGCCATCGATCTCTCGAACCGGGGACTGCAAAGCGACCCCGGTTTATTCGGTGCGCTGGTCACTCTGGCCTGCGCGAACGCCCGGCTCGGTCGGATGGATGAGGCGAAGCGCGCCATCGACCAACTTCTGGCCGATATCCCCCGCTATTCGCTCAGTGCCGTTCGCAAGAACCCTATGTTCGTTGACCCAAAACTCGTCGACGAGTTGATTGACAGCCTTCACCTGGCTGGTCTTCCGGAATAGCGCTCAGGCCGATTGCACGCGCCCGTCCAGCCAGTCTGCCAAATGGGCAGCCAGATCGTACGCATCTTCCCCGGCCCCATCGATCAGAGAGGACTTACGTCGGCGCAGAAACTGCATTCCCATCAGGTACATTCCCGGCCAATCAACCACGCCACCGTTGTGTCGGACCCGGCCCTTGCGGTCGAAGACAGGGACATGCAGCCAGGAATAGTCGGGGCGGTAGCCTGTCGCCCAGACGATCGAGCGGATCCCCTCGGCACGCAGTTTCATGGTTAGCGGCGGACGATTCGGTACGCGGGTTGCCTCGAACCGGTGCGGAACGGGCATCGTGCTGTCCAGTCCTGCTTCGGTGGCCCATTCATCAACCGTCGTGAGAAGCCGGTTCATCTTGAGATCGGCCAACGCACAGACGTTATTAAGCGAACCGGAGAACAGCGCTGAGCCGTCGCGCAGGCCTGCAAGCTTGCCAACCAGCCTGACCCCTTCATCCGTCAGCGCATTCAGATCCAACGTGTCGCGCGTGTCTGTGCCCGTCAATTGCAGCGAGGGCACGGTGCGCGCGCGTTCGAGATCCTCGACCTCGAAATAGGTCTCGTCCTGCAGCCCGCAGGCATCCATCCACCACAGAATATCACGGCCCCGATAGACCCGTGGCAGACGTACATGTTCGCCAGTTGAAAGGACCACGGGCCGCCCGGAACGGTGAATCTCGCGGGCAAGCTGTGTGCCGGTCGCCGATCCGCCGACCACCATGACACCCCCGTCCGGCAGGTCTGAAGGTCTGCGGTAAGTCTTGGTGTCGATCGACAGGATATCATTGGGAAGGTCACCTGCCAGCTTCGGAACAGCCGGAAGGTTACAGGCGCCCGAAGCCAGGACAACGGCGCGACAGTGCCAGGCCCCGCGATCGGTCTCGACCCGAAAGCCGGGGTCTGCCTCCCGAACTGAGGTTACCGTCGTACCCGTCTCCACCGGGGCCGAGATTACAGTGGCATACTCGCCAATGAAGTCGATCACCTGAGCCATGTTCATGTAACCGTCGGGATCGTCGCCGCCATATGCGTAACCGGGCAGCCGGCTGCACCAGTTCGGCGTCAGCAGACGAAGCGAATCCCAGCGTTCGGTTCGCCAAGAATTCGCCACCTCGCCACGTTCAAGAACAACGTGATCGATACCGCGCTCGGCGACGCATCGGCTCATGGCAAGCCCGGCGTGGCCGGCGCCGATCACAACGACTGTGGTCAGGCGATCAGACATCGAATGCTTCTAAGGCCCGGCCCGCTACTTCACAGTCACCGAGACATTCGTCGGATTCGTGATGATGTCGAAGACTGCCGAGCGCTTTTGCGATTGCGCCACCAGCGCCTCGATATCCTCACGGCTTGCGTCGGCATCGATTTGATAAATCACATTGATGCCGTCAAAGCCATTTCGGACATCGGAATCGATCCCGAGAATACCCTGCACATCCATGTCACCTTCAAGTGTCGCCTTCACCGAGCGCAGCTGGATTCCTCGGTGTTGCGCAACCGCGGCTATGCCTGCAGTCAGGCAACTGGCAAGTCCCACCAGCACGTACTCAACCGGTGTCGCTCCATGGTCCTCGGAGGCGAACAGCTCCGGATGATCCGAATTGAATGTAAACACCTTGCGGTGCCGCTGCTCTTCGCCGAGGCCGAAGAAGCTTTCGACGCTTGAGTGGCTGTGCGTGCCATTCTTCCATTCGCAGTCGGCGCGCCACTTGAACCTTGCGGCTTCCGGCGTGGCAGTCAGTGCTTCACGTGCTTCGAGAAGTGCGCCAACGTTGACGCCGTTGTCCACAGTTTGCTCAATCGGTTCCATAGAGTTCCCCCGGCATTTGAAACATCCACAGTTAATAACACAAAAAACAATCTTTTGCGCGCCTTGACATTTGGATTCCGGAAGTGCGCTCGCCGACGCCACGACATGGCCCAGCAGAGCCGCAAATCTCCGGACAGCGAAATGCCTGAAGTCTGATGGGAAATGCTATGAATCGAGCATTGCAATTTACGCAACTTTTTTCTTGAATGACCGCTTCGAGCTCAGAGCAGCCGTTCGCTGCGTTCTGTCTTAATGACCGTTTTGCGGACTTTGCAGCCATCCGCATTCTTGCTCTAAAGGACCACAATCAGCCCAAAGCGGACCTTCAAAACCGAGTTTGCAATGTCCGAGAGGCGAACAAGTCCGTTCATTCGCATTTACCGCTGCAATACCCGTAACCGGCCCGGCCGGGCATTTTCGGCTAAAAGTCCATTCGAACAAACCTTAAAGCAGTTTGTTAATTGGGTTTTGAGACAAATACGCTGGTTTCAGGGTTCAGATCATCATTCGGGTCTGTCAGAATACCAGCCGGGAAAGACACCGAGATAGGTCGATCCTTTGTATCAAGGCAGAGCATGTGGTTATTGTCCCCGTCACCCAGATCGGCAAGCGCGGCGGGCGTAACTGTGCGTTGAGATCCTTCTTCGGCCTCTACGATGATACTGTACAGATCACGTTCCACATCGCCAGGTTCCTTGCCGTTCGCCAGCGTAACGCCACCCGCCCAAGTTACCCGAATGGCCTGTACGATGTTTTCACTTGGACAAAGGCTTCCTCTAGTTCGGCGTGGCCCCAAGTTTCCGACCAAAGTCCAATCCTCGACAACCTCGGCAAGGATCATTGACGGCCCGTCTTCCAGCGGAGTCACGGCGACAGTGGCACCGCGAAAATCAAGTGTTCAAACGATGGAATGAAGGTGTCCAATAACTTCGACTGCAACCGGTGGATCCTCGGAAACGTTCCCAAAATCCCCGATGAGAAGCACCGTGCGCAATTCACCGGGATCGGTAGCAGGCAACGCTGACGCGCAATGCATTGTTCCGATCTGGCCTGACTTTGTTACGACTCTGAAGTCGCCAGCCTGCAACGTTTCCAAATCTACCTCGGTTGTAAAGATGACAGGCATCCCGTCTTTGCTCCTAGAACCTCTGCAAATGAGATTTGCTACACGAGGCAACGCCTCGAGCCCGTGGAACGCGGAAAGCAACTCGGCATCTTGTCCTCCTGCTGAATTCGGCAATCCGAGGTTTGGGGTTGTATCTTCAAGTTCTCGACTTGAAACGTCTTGCGCGCGCGCAGCCGCTCCCGACAAGACAAACGCAGTGGCAAGTGCAAGCAATCTGATCGCTTGACTCCATTTCCTAAACTGCTTCAGCAATTAGGTTTTTCTCCATTTTTGGTCCGCGGTGCTGCGGGCTTTCGAGCTGTTACGTGTTGGAGTTTTACAAACACACGCAAACAAGTTTGGTCTAACTTGCTGCTATGCGGTCGCCAACAACGCATCGGAAAGCTCGTATTCCGAAAGGGCCCCTGGTGCACCTATTGCAACAAGCCTTGTTTCGGGTTTTCGGTGGCCCCATGCGCCATCCCTTGCGATGTCCATGCGTTTTCCGACGACCTGTACAAGAATGCGATGATCTGGATCCTCCTCGCTAAAAACAAAGCCCTTGAGGCGATAAACGTCGCCAGGAAGCTTTCGAATTGCGCTCCGAAGGGAAGACAAGCTTATCGGGCTTTCAGCTTTCATCATAGTTGTTGAGAAGCTGTCCGAGTGATCAGAGTGGTGGCAACCACAATCCGGTCGATGCTCGTGATGATCGGGTATTTTTGTTTCGAGCTGTTCGGCGGCAAAGCGGCCAACAGAAAGAAGAATATCCAATGGGACATCCGCGTTGACAGCTTCGACAAGACGATACCGACGGAAGCGAGACCCGAGCCAATCGTGGACCCTTTGAACAGCCGCCCTGTCGACTAGGTCGACCTTGTTCAAAATAACCATGTCCGAGAACGCGATTTGACGGAGCTTCAGTTCCATTTGTTCCGGCGCAGAAAAGAGCTGTTCCGCATCGACCAGGCACATAAGGCTATCCAAGCGGATCATGTCCCGAAACTTCTGATCGGTGAATGTCATTGCAATTGATGACGGGTCCGACACTCCGCTTGCTTCAAGCACGATGTATTCCGGTTTCTCAGGCCGGGCGAGAACGGCTTCCACTGTTTCGATCAAGTCATCTCGGATCGAGCAGCAAACGCAGCCATTTGCCAAACTCATCACATCATCTTCGAGACCGACGACCAAGTCGGCGTCTACGTTTATTGATCCAAAGTCATTCACCAGAACCGCAACCCGCAACCCGTGATTGCCTGTCAGGATGCGGTTCAAAAGTGTTGTCTTACCGGCTCCAAGAAAGCCGGTAAGGATTGTTACAGGGATTGCGGAAGTCGAACCGAATTCAATCATTGTTCAATCTCTCCTCAGTCTTCATCGCGCGAGCCGATTACATCCGAAACTTTGATGGTAAAGTCCTGTGGCCAGTCCCCGCCGGGCGCTCGAAAAACGTCGGTTGGGTAATACTCACGTGGATCAATCTCCATATCTCGATATTTCTGATCTTGCTGATCTGCTCGAGTGAGCCTTGGGTTCGGTAGTGTGACTTCATCAGGAAGCTCAATGCGCCCGGCCTCGGCTGCCGCAGCCAGTTCACGAAATGGTGGCACAGTACCGGATTTTCCGGGCAGTGCAGCTTTCCTGTACCAGATGGCATCCTTGGTCACGTTCACAACGGCTACATCGAGACCCCATTGGAACAGTCCGTCATAGTGGGCGCGAATTCCAGCCAGCATTTCAGCGTCGATGTCTTCGTCCTGAGTATAGTGTGTCACCATTCCCAAACGCGGCCTTGCGTCAGCAAAGAGCTTACCCACGGCATAGTGAGAGGTATGGTGTGTATCGATTGTGTAATTAAACAGATCCTGTGGGATACCGTATTTGTAGGTCATCAGATGACCAACATCCTGTCCCGACATTTCTGTTACAAAGACATCAACACCTTCGCCGTATTTCCGCGAAAGCTCGTCTGGTCGGCCATCGCCTGTCCATACAAAGCTCAGACCATTCCAATCCAGCCGATACCCAACTGCACCGTCCTTGGCGTGGCTGCGCGGCCAGGACCGAACAGTCACACCGTCTTGGTCGTATACGATGCCGCCTTCTTGTCGGAAATCGAACTCGTTGACCTCGATCTCATAGCCGTCACCAATTGGAAACACGTCGAATGCTTCAAGGTGCCATTTGAGCATCTGCTGCATGCCTTTGACCATCCCGGCCGTTCCAAGCTCGGGTGTCCGACCAGAGGGACCGTGAATGCGCAGCGGCGTGTACCCTCCTGACCAAGCCCGGAACGGGTAGATGTAAGGTATGTCGGCATAGTGGTCGACATGTAGGTGAGAGATGAAAATGTCGTTGATCAGCTGCCCCGGCACCTGCATGGCAATAATGTTACGGACACACCCGGATCCAAAGTCGAAAAAGAACCGTTTTCCATTTCCCAACTCCACCATGATACAAGTACCCGCCTGATCTTCGCGCGGCGGATAGGGTGTTGAACCACAGAATGAGATGCGCATCTCATCTGGCCCCAACTCCTCGCTAAGTGGGAAATAATTCGCGTTAGAACCCGTCATGTATTTCGTCGGGCGGAAGTATTCTGGCAAAGAGATGCCGCCTGCGGGCCGACCACCGTATGGGTTCCTGAGCGTTTCTCCCAGTGGGCCGTCTCCTTCATGGGCCTCGGCACTCCCCGCCGCAAACCCAGCTGCGCCCGTTGCAGCTGCTCCAGTGGCTAAACCCTTAAGAACATTCCGTCGCGAGGGGTCTTCAATTTGGTCTGTCGCTTGAACCTGTTTGTTCTCCAGGTCTTTCCCATTGTCTTCTTTTGTCATGACTGTGCCCTTAGTTGGAAATGCTACGAAGGTTGCGCTTCACCATCCGGCGAAGCTCGTTCACGAGTTCGGATCTGATGTGGGCCCATTCCGCGCGCTCTGAGGCTGTGATCGATACATCATCTAGCAACTCGGAAGCTTTCTTCAGGTCTTCGACAACCTCTTTGAGCAACGCATCCGTTTCGATACGCCCTGACAGCGCATCGGACAGTTCTGGAATCTCTTCTTTCAGGTCCACCGCCACTGGATAAATCCCGGCTCCCACTATCTATTCTCACATCGAGATGAGTGTGGTTGACCGCGCACGCCAAGTGAGTCACCGTGAGTTGGGGGTGAGTTTGCCTTGAACAAAGCTAATGAATTGCCGATAGATCAACATGTTGAGCAGCCATCGCCGGATCTTGTCCGGGAAGCTCTCGAGCGCGTTGTATCGAGCGACGAGTTTCAAGCTTCGCCCCGTCTCCAACAATTTCTTACATACGTAGTCGAGGAAGCTATCGCGGGTCGTGGTCCCCAGATCCGAGGCAAAGCTATTGCCGTAGAGGTCTATGGGCGGCGTATTGATGGCAGTGGCGGCCAAAACCTCGTTCGCGTCGAAGCAAGGCGACTGCGTCGGCTGTTGCGCGAGTTTTACGAAGATCAATGGGACGGCGAGGGTGTTCGCATTTTTGTTGATCCCGGCGGATACAAGCCGCGGTTTTCGCAAGGAAGAAACACAGGAAGCAACGACTCAACCGCTAAGGACAGCGATCTGATTGGCGAGAATCGACGTCTGGTACAACTGGTGCCAATTGGGCTGGGTTGCCTAGTGTTGATTGCGGTGACAGGCTTGTGGTTCACGCGGGATAACAAGGCGGTTTTGCCCACAACTCCATCCATCGAACAGGCTGAGCGAACTGCTCTTGGCGAGCAGTCTTTGACAAGGCTTCAAGCGGCTAATCTTGCGGATCAGGCCCGAGGCATGTTTTTTCCTGTTTTCGACGTCAAGCGCCAGCAAATAGCACTGGGAATGTTTCAGCACGCCGCGGAACTCGACCCCGCACTTTCGGACGGTTATGCCGGATCGGCACAGGTCCTGGCGACTTTGGCCATGCTGTCCCCTGATAAAGCGCAAAGAGACGACCTCTTTAGCCAAGCTTCCGAGATGTCGGAAAGAGCGCTTGATCTATCTCCCACTGATGCGTGGGCAAACGGTGCACATGGTTGGGTATTGGCTACCCAAAACCATCCAGTCGAGGCTATGAAATACGCAAGGCTATCGGTCGAGCTTGCGCCGAATGATGGTCATATTCTGGATCTTGTTGGCATCACTGCCATCATGGCGGGCACCCCAGATCTTGCGGCTGAGGTTAGCGATCCAGAAAGACTCAGGTCAGGATCGGGCCGCTTTGGCGCACGAAATATTTGGGGCGTATCGCAACTGATGCTCGGAAATTACGAAGGCGTTGTGGACGCCTTTAAAGGAGCGCCCGCAGCCGGTGCGCCTGTAAGTGCTCCTTCTCTCCTGTTCCAAGCCGTTGCGCAGGATCAGTTGGGACATACCGAAGAAGCTCAGCGACTTATCACCGAAATGCGCAAAACGTGGCCGGAGTTTCCATCTGAGTTTCTCGCCGGCAGGATCTTCCACAATAATGACGCAACGCGGCAAGCGATACTTGATACTCTGATCAGATACTGATGAAACGCGTCGCATGGTTGGGTATGCAAAGTCTGCTTTCTGCGCATTGCTGTCATTGGGGCATAGAGCAGCATCGGTCAAAGTGGGCTCGGCGCGATCTTTCGCTACGATCTGTCTGAGGGACCGCTATGCCGACAAAGCGGACTTTTGTGATTTGACAAGGCATATACGCTCAACGCCTATCTCCAACACTGGCGTCGGGGTATTTGACAGCGCGCTAAACTTAATTTGAGCTCATGTTTCCCAAGGAGGCTTTGCGCCAATCTCTGCGACGAGAAAGTCCATGAACACCCGCACTTTGGGGGACAGTACGTTGGACTTGGGATAGATCAGCCACAAGACATTGTCCTCTGCGGCTTCAAAGTTTGGAAGAACCCGTATCAAACGGCCTGATTTCAGTTGGTCATGCACGCTCCATAGAGCGTTCAAGGAAATACCGGCCCCGGCCAATGTGGCGCGGACCTGGCTTTGACCGTCGTCAATTATCAATTGACCTTTCGCCGATGCGGGGTCGAAAACCGCGTTCTCACCTTCCAGTCCTGTCAACAGGCGCGGTTGGCGGTTTTGGAAAGCAATCAAGTGGTGGTTGTTTAGATCATCAGGAGTTTTGGGCGTGCCGTGCGTGTAGAGGTAGCTTGGTGCGGCGCAAAGAATACGCTGGTCATCGGCCAGTTTGCGACCTTTGAGGCTAGTGTCGACGAGTGGCGCGTTCCTGAGTGCCAGATCATAACTTCCCTCGATCAAGTCGAACTGCACATCCGACAGACGCAGATCGATTGTGAGGTCGGGGTGCTGTTCAAGGAACTTGGGCAGAATTGGCGCGATATAGAGTTGTGCAAAACTGCTAGGCGCGGCGAAGCGCAACGTTCCTTTGATGGTTGTTCTTTGCTTGCCTAAAGCAGCAAGTGCGGCCTCTTCCTGCGCGATGATCTCTCGGGCGAAGGGCAGGAAGTCAGCACCTTCGACCGACAGTGACACTTTGCGCGTTGTGCGGTGGAGCAATTCGGAACCCAAGTTTTGCTCCAACTTGGCGAGTTTTGCGCTGGACACGGCCGGTGCCATGCCTAATGCGCGCCCCGCCGCGCTTATGTTCAGTATTTCTGCTGCCCTGACAAACAATCGCAGCGCATCTGTATCAAGTCCCATTATATAGCAAACCCGAATTATTATTCCATCGATGGGCAGTTTATATGCAAATAGATTGATGTTAAATCCCTGTAATCGATGCAACACAGCATAGACAGGAGGCGCACATGACGCGGACAGCCACAGTCAACTACCACGTCCATAAGCCCTATCGGCAAGCCTTTGAGTTAGATGCAGGCGGGATTGCAGGTAACCTGGTTTCCCCCGAATTGGGCACAACAAGCGTTACGTTGGTCGATAATCGCGCGACGACCAATACAGTTAAATTTGCGTCTGATTCTGTTGAATTCGTAGCGCTTATAACGCAGGTTCAGCACTTTACAGGAGCCGCCTGGAAACCGATATACGATGCCGAGTTGACGGCGATGCTTTCTGACAGGCTGGGCGCGCGCGAGGTTTTGGTTTTCGACCATACGGTTCGGAAAGACGACCCGAGTGCGACGCGCAAACCCGCACGTAACGTTCACAGTGACTACAGCAAGGACGGAGCGGAACAGCGGCTTGCTGACCTGCTGGGTGCCGAGGTCGCGGCGGAATGGGCGCGGGGTCACTACGCTTTTGTCAGTGTGTGGCGTCCTATTGAGCATCCGATCAATTCAGCACCTTTGGGCTTTGTTCGTCCGTCATCCGTTGATCCGTCCGACTGGATTCTGCTGGACCTGATCTATCCTGACCGCAAAGGGCAAATCATGGGGCTGGTGGGAAATCCCCGGCATGAATGGGTCTATCAATCCAAGATGACGCCTGAGGAAGTCGCGATCTTCAACATCTATGACAATCAAGGACTGCCATCAATTGCCCATAGTGCGCTGGACATGGTCGAAGATTCAAGCATCACGACCACTCGCAAAAGCATCGAGAGCCGCACTCTGGTTCGCTATTAAAGGGGTACTGACATGTTGGATGAAACGCAGCCCTCCGAGTTTGCCCAGATCAACGTAGCCTACAATCGGGTGTTCCGACCCAGGCGGTTGAGTATTGGTCTTGTGTTGCCGCTCGAAACATATGCAGTTGGCGCAGAGCCGACGCTGCGTGGGCATTTAGAAGCGGCTCATAGGGCAGAGGAACTTGGGTTTGCAGCACTTTGGTTGCGCGACGTACCCTTCAATGTCCCTAGCTTTGGAGATCCGGGCCAGATTTTCGATCCCTTTGTCTATCTGGGGGCGTTGGCAACTGCGACGGATCGGATTGCACTAGGAACGTCGAGTGTAGTCCTGCCACTGCGTCACCCCGCGCATGTAGCCAAGGCGGCGGCGACGGCGGATGTGCTCTCGGGCGGGCGGTTGTTGTTGGGCGTTGCGTCCGGTGACCGCCGCGAAGAGTACCCGGCGATGAACCGAAGTTACGATGACCGAGGTCAATGTTTCCGCGACGGCATTGATTACATCCGCGCGGTCGGGTCGGATTATCCCAAACATCAAAACGCTCAAGGTACTTTGTCTGGCGGAATTGACCTATTGCCCAAGCCGCATGGTACACGACTACCCGTGCTTATTACCGGTGGTAGCCAGCAATCCTCCGATTGGGTGGCGCAGAACGGCGACGGTTGGATGACCTATCCACGCAATACGTCTGCCCAGGGGCAGGTGATCGCGGATTACCGAAGGCGTGTGAAAGCGGCGGGCCAACCGGATAAGCCGGTCATGCAATCGCTCTACGTCGATGTCGTTTCCGACCCAGCCGCACCTCCGCGCCCGATCCACCTTGGGTTTCAGTCCGGCGCCGATTTTCTGAACAGCTACCTGCGCGAGATTGAAACGCTTGGTGTCAATCATGTTGCGCTGAACCTGAGGTTCAATCAAGCGCCGATCGACGCAACCCTTGAACACCTGGCGGACACCGTGCTGCCTGACTTTTCGTAAAGGATTCAACCGATGACCAAGACCATTCTCATCACAGGCTCAACTGACGGCATTGGCTTGCTAACGGCCAAGAAGCTGGCCGCCGACGGGCACAACGTGCTTTTGCATGGCCGCAGTATATCTAAACTGGAGAGCGCAGCTACCGCAGTCGGTGGCGATGTCGAAGTCTTTGCCGCTGATCTGAGCGACCTGTCCGCAGTGCGCGAACTGGCCGAGAACGTGCGTGCGAAACATGACAGGTTGGATGTTTTGATCAACAACGCGGGGGTGCTGAAAGCCGCGCAAACCGTACTTGAGAATGGGCAGGACATTCGCTTTGTCGTCAATACTCTTTCACCGTATCTGCTGACCGACTTGCTGTTGCCGATCATTCCGGCAAACGGGCGCGTCGTGAACCTGTCATCGGCCGCACAGGCCCCGGTGAACATCAAAGCCATGCAAGGCAAAGTGCCGCTGACGGATATGGAAGCCTATGCCCAAAGCAAATTGGCGATCACCATCTGGACCCGGGAATGGGCCAAATCCCATGCTGATGCGCCGGTGATGGTTGCGGTAAATCCCGGATCACTTTTGGCCTCGAAAATGGTGCAAGAAGGGTTTGGCCTCGCCGGGAATGACATGAATATCGGCGCGGATATCCTGATAGATGCCGCCTTGGGCGCGCGGTTCGCCGACGCGTCAGGGACCTATTTCGACAATGACAGTGCTGCTTTTGCAAACCCGCATGCCGCAGCATTGGACAAAGATCACGTTGCTGACGTCATGAACACAATCAAAGGCTTGATTGCCCAAACGGGCTAAGCAAAGCGGCGCAAAAACGCCGCGCACTTCCACCTTTAACGTTCCCCCACCCCTCGCGCATGCCGCGTCGAGGCCCAAGAAAGGACTGCCTTATGAAATACGAGAACTTTCAAACCTTCGATGTCGTCGTTGAAAATGGCATTGCCACGGTCACATTCAACTTTGGCACTGTGAATGTGCAAGGTCAGGAAATGCTGGCCGACCTGAACAGTTTGGCTATGCGGTTGGAGCGCGACCGCGACACTAAAGTCGTGATCTTTCAATCCTCCAATCCGGAAATCTGGGTCTGTCACTACGACACCGAGCTGCTCAAGGACATGTCGACCGAGGCGGTATCCCGTGAAGATGCACAGCTTTTGGACCTGCAATCGGTCTGTGAGCGGATCAGCAAGGTACCGCAGGCCACAATTGCAAAGCTGGAAGGGTTTGCCCGCGGCGGTGGACATGAATTGGCGTTGGCACTCGACATGCGCTTTGCCGCGCGGGGCAAGTACAAGTTCATGCAGATGGAGGTCGGCATGGGCATCTTACCCTGCGGTGGTGGCGCTTCGCGCATGGCGCGTCAGACCGGCCTGGGCAAAGCGCTTGAGATCATCCTGAGCGCACAGGACTATGACGCGGATGATGCCGAACGTCTGGGCACCATCAACAAGGCGCTGGAGCCGGATGAAATTGGCCCATACGTGAGCGCTCTGGCTGAACGGATCGCGCAATTCCCGGCAGAGTCGATCAATGCCTGCAAACAGATGGTCTACGAATCGATCGACAAACCAATTGATGAAGCGCTGAAAGCCGAAGCCTATTGGCTTTATCAGGCCACCAGCAAAACCCCGGCCGTCAAACGGTTCGCCATCGCGGATGAACAAGGTTTGGAGCACGACATCGAAAACCAGCGTAAATGGGGCGATCTGGTGATGCAGGTACAGGACATCAACTGACCTACCCCCAACACAAGTATCTAGTCAGGTGTGCGTTGTTTCGACGTGCCTCTGGCGTGGCGTTACAAAAGGAATACACCAATGAAAGCAATGGTTCTAAATTCATATGGACCCGAAGCACCGTTCGAGCTCGCAGAAATGCCTGATCCGGTGGCGACACCTGGACATGTGGTGGTCAAAATGGCCGCAGTCAGCGTTAATACCGTCGACACTATGATCCGAAGCATGGGTGCGGACCTGCCGCTGTCCCCCAAATTGCCCGCTTTGCTTGGCATGGATTTTGCAGGCACGGTTATCGCAATTGGTGAAGGCGTGACTAACTTTGCCATAGGCGATGAGGTGTATGGCTGCGCTGGAGGTTTGATGGATTTGCCTGGCTCTCTCGCGGAATACATTAACGCGGATTCCCGTCTGATCGCACACAAACCCAAGACGCTTAGCATGCGGGAAGCTGCAGCGCTGCCTCTCGTCGGTATCACCGCCTATGAAGGGTTGACACGCGCAGATGTGAGCGAAGGGCAAACCGTGCTCGTCCAGGGCGGCGCTGGTGGTGTGGGTCATGTTGCGGTTCAAATCGCACGCCACCTTGGTGCAACAGTGTGGGCGACAGGTCGCGGCGCAGATCAGATGTCACTGATCGAGGGTCTCGGCGCGCGCCCTCTGGATTTCACAACGCAGAGTGTCGAGGACTATGTTGCGGAGCATACCGGTGGCGTCGGCTTCGACGTAGTGTTCGACAGCGTAGGTGGGTCGAACATGACGAACTCTTTCGAAGCAGCCAAGCTTAATGGCCATGTGGCCTCAACGGTCGCGATGGTCGAGATTGATTTGACGCCTGTGCATTTCAAAGGTCTATCTCTGCATGTTGTCTTCATGCTGATCCCGATGATGCACGATGTCGGGCGGCAAACACATAGCGACATCCTGAGGATACTGGCAGATCTGGCGGAAGATGGCGCGCTCAAACCGATTGTTGACGAACATAAGTTTGGGTGGGCCGACGTCGGTGCAGCTTACGCGCATCTGACGAATGGATCTGCGGTCGGAAAAGTCGTTGTGGAATTGTGATCTGATCCGGTTGGACTTAGGGCGCGCATAATTACTTGGCACACCAAATCAGTTTTCGCTGCAGTTGACGTCGCCTATCATTGCATAGCTGGCTTTGGTGCAAATTGCAGAACAGGTTGCTTTTGGCTGGGAGCAGATGTTCGGTAGAATTCGTTGAACATCTGCTACGCGGAGCAGAGTAATCGATTAGGCGTAGGCGTGATAGCAGCTTGGATCGTCTGCTCTCAGTGCTTGGTTGAGTTCGTTTTGGCGTTATAACGCTCAACTCAGCATTCTTTCCGAAACGTCCTCAAGAAGGGTATTAAGATCGAACTCTTCGCCTTTCTCCGCAAGCCCTTTGTCATGCAGAATGAAAGACAGCCCGTGCACGAAACTCCACAACAAAAAACCACGGCGGCGAACTTCGCCTGTGATTCCCGGTTCACCGAGACACTTTGCTACCTCAGTCAAAAGAATCCCGAAGCTTTGCTGGCCGCCTTCCTCCAGCCGGAGGTCCGCGATACGGTCTGTGAAGCCGCCAAATTTCAGTCTGAAGATCCCCGGCTCATTTAACGCGAAGGCAATATACTCCATTCCTATGGCAGTAATGCGCTCGGGAGTTCCTTCAGGAACACCTTCCAGCGCAGCCAGCATTTTGTCTCGGTGCCGATCCATTCCTTCAAGGACAGTGGCAACCAGCATTTCTGTCTTGTCTTTGAAGTGCTTGTAAGGTGCCGCGGTTGATACGCCCGCGCGTCTGCACGCCTCGGATACAGAAAAACTCTCCGGACCTTTTTCTTCAACCAACTGTCGGGTTGCTTCGATCAGTGCAGCGCGGAGATCGCCGTGATGATAGGCTTTCTTGCTAACGGACAGACCAGCCGCTTGTCTGTTTGTCGGATGATTTTTTTCGGTGCTGCTCATGATCCAACATGTGCCAGATCACGTATCTCTTGTCAAAGTGAGAACTTCTAACATATGTTAGAAACGCTAACTTGATGAGGTCCCCAAATGCCGAATCCTGCAAATTCATCTACTGAAGCGACCAAACCGAGCCTACTTGCACGTGTGTTGCGCAGCACTGTGCGCCTGGGAGTAACCGTCAGTATTATGGCCGTTGCAGCGGCCGCCGTTTACTTTGGCGCATCCGAGCTCACCCGTAGAGCGGACGCCGTACCCGCACCAGATGCCGCTGCTGTGACACCGGTGTCCGTGACACCGATCACGTCCGAGAGCGCATACACAGTCGACCGTGTATTCATCGGGCAGGTCGAACCTCAGCGTTCGGCAGATATCTCTTTCGAACTGAACGGGACGCTGGATCAAATTCTGGTGGATGAGGGCGACGAGGTTGCCAAGGGTCAACTTCTTGCGACACTGGACATCGCACTGCTGGAGGTCGAACGCGACCGTCTGACAGCATCACGTGACGCCATTGCAGCCCAACTTTCATTTGCAAAGAAAACAGTCGAGCGAAACGCGAAACTCATCGAAGAAGGCTTTACCAGTCAAGCCCGTTTGGACGAGGCCGTTTCTCAGCAGGATGAATTGCTATCCAGGATTGGCGAGTTAGATGCCGCCTTGAGTGATGTGACCGTTCGGATCGAGAAATCCAGTATCGAGGCTCCGTTTGCCGGTCAAATAACCGCGCGACACGTGGATGGCGGTGAAACTCTGCGCTCGGGCGAGTTGGTTTTGGGTATGGTCGAGGTCGTGTCGCCGCAGGTTCGGATCGGTATCCCTCTCGATGTTGATCCGGCGCTGTTGACTGACGTTGAAATCGAAATTGCAGGTCAAAGCTATCAGGCTGAGCTTGCAACTTTGCGGCCCGATATTGACCCGGTGACCCGAACCCGCACCGCGCTGTTCGGTTTGAAGTACGCGCCGGACGTTGTTTTCGGACAAACCGCACGTGTGCATGTACTCGAACCCGTCCCAAGTGCGGGGACCTGGGTGCCTACAACATCTCTGAAGGAAGGAACTCGCGGGCAATGGACAATGCTCGTTGCCGATGCGCAAAAGACTGTGCGCCTGGCGACTGTCGAAGTTCTACATGCCGAAGATGACCGCGTCTTTGTGCGTGGCGCGTTTCCGAAAGGCACCGTCTTGATTGATCAGGGGCCGCAGCGAGTCAGCGTTGGTCAGCGCGTTGTCTTCAACACTGGCGAGTAACGGAGCGATTTGATGGAAACTCTTACCTTTCGCCATCCCCGACTGGTCGCCCTGATCATTTTAGTGCTTGTATCTGCAGGTCTGTCTTCGTTCCTATCACTTGGGCGGCAGGAAGATCCTACGATCACCAACCTCTTCGCAACTGTAACGACACAGTTCCCGGGTGCAGATCCAGAACGGGTTGAAGCGCTGGTGACTGCAGAAATCGAAGAAGAGCTGCGGAAAATCGCCGAGGTGGATGAGATCAGTTCTGTATCCCGTTCGGGCGTGTCGGTTGTTTCGGTAGAGTTGCTGGAAACGCTAGATGAAGCCACCATTGAGCAGGTTTGGGCCGAGGCTAGGGACGCCGTTGAAGATGCGCGCCAGATTTTTCCCACAGGAGTATTGCCACCGGAATTCGATGCCGAGGGCATTTCTGCCTATTCTGCGGTCATTGCAGTTGCGGCCGAGGATCCAGACTTTCCGTTAACTTTGCTGTCACGTCATGCCGAAGCACTGGGCGACAGATTGCGTGCGATACCTGCCACACGAGCAGTGGACTATTTCGGTCAGCCGGAAGAAGAGGTGCTCGTAAGTGTGGATATGGACAAGGCCGCTGCGCTTGGGCTTGGCGCTGCCGAGATTTCCCGGCGGATCACCGAAGCAGACGGAAAGGTTCAGTCTGGGCGGTTGCAATCTGATGTCGACCTGACCATCGGCGTCAGCGGAGAAATTGAGAGTTTGGATCGCATTCGGAGCATCGTCCTGCGTGAAAACGCAGGCGGTGCCGTGGTGAAGCTCGGAGATATTGCCAGCGTAGATCGTGGCGCACGCGAACCGCAGTCCTCAATCGCGTTCGCCAACGGAAAGCCCTCAGTTTTGGTCGGGATTCTGGCGCAGGACGGCGTACAGATCGACCGTTGGACAGGCTTCCTTCGGGATGAGCTTGATGCCGGCGCCGCGTCGGTTCCTTTGGGCATGCAGGAAATACTGCTATTTGATCAAAGCCAGTACACGACGGATCGTTTGTCAGAGGTTGGGGTCAACATGGCCATTGGCGTGGCTCTGGTCGTGGCAGTTTTATTTGTTACGTTAGGGGTTCGGGCAGCCGCGATTGTGGCTTTGGTTTTGCCGGTTGTCTCCTTGGCGACCCTGGCGACGATGAACATGATTGGATTGCCAATTCATCAGATGTCTGTGACCGGACTGATTGTTGCCCTCGGACTGCTCGTTGACGCAGCCATCGTGATGACCGATGAAATCCGACGTCGTCTGCAGGATGGGATGGAGCGACTTGCAGCCATGCGAGATGCTGTTCGCAGGTTGGCCGCGCCATTGCTGGCATCGACCGTGACAACGGCGCTTGCCTTCACGCCGATGATCTTGCTGCCAGGACCCGCAGGCGATTTTGTCGGCGCCATCGCCATCGCCGTGGTTCTTATGCTTGTCTGGTCCCTAGTTGTGGCCTTGACTGTGACTCCGGCAATTGCAGGCTGGCTACTGTCCGATCGCCCAGACGCAGGAATGCTGAGCCGCGGTATCAGCATCCCGCCACTTGCCCGTGTGTTCGAGGCCTCAATTCGATTGTCAGTCGCCAATCCGGTGCGATCTATCGCGTTGGCATTGATCTTGCCGGTGCTTGGCTTTGCCGCCTTTCCAACGCTGACCGCGCAATTCTTCCCGGGCGTCGACCGCAACCAATTCTATATCGAAGTCGACATGCCGGGTGGAGCGTCAATTGCCACCACCGAAGCAACCACCCGCCAGATCGATGAAATGCTGCTGGCTGACGACGGCGTCAAAAGCGTCTACTGGACCGTCGGAGAGTCCGGCCCGGCATTCTACTACAATATCGTTGGAAACCGCTCACGCGAGCCTGGGTTTGCACAAGCTATGATCACGACCGACACGGCCGACGACGCCGCCCGCCTTGTTGGAACGTTGCAGAGTCGTCTGGATACCGACTTTCCCGACGCGCAGATCATCGTTCGCAGTCTTGTTCAGGGCCCTCCGGTCGCCGCACCGGTTGAAGTCAAAATTCAGGGACAGGATATCACGGTTTTGCGTGATCTGGGCGACGAGGTGCGTTCAGTCATGGCCAATCTCGATCTGGTGACCCAGGCGCGCGCCAGCGTGAACGGCGGCAACCCTCAAATCCGGTTCGAGATTGATGAGGTCAAAGCGCGTCTGCTGGGACTGGACGTGGCCGATATAGCTGTTCAGCTGGACACGGCGCTTGTTGGCATCACCGGGGGATCACTGATCGAAGGGACTGAACAGTTGCCGGTGCGTGTTCGTCTCGGCGACGAGGTGCGATCAGACCTAAGCGCCATTGTCAGTATGCCGATCTTGCTGCCCAATGCTGCCTCCATATCCGCGATCGGAGTTTTCCCCGCTGTACCTTTGTCGGAACTAGCCAGACCGGTGGTCGAACCTGCGGAAAGCGTTATAACCCGAACGGATGGCGTGCGCGAAAACACCATACAGGCGTTTATCGTACCTGGTGTTTTACCCGAAGAGGCTTTGCAGGACATACTAGAAGCGCTTGATGCGTCCGGATTTGCGTTGCCGCTAGGCTATTCGATGTCCTTAGGCGGCGACAGTGATGCCCGATCCAACACCGTGGGCAATCTGCTTGCCTCTGTTGGTTTGATTGTCACACTCTCCATCGCGACCATCGTTCTGACCTTTAACTCGTTCCGGCTGACGCTCGTGACCTTGGTCGTGTGCGTTTTGTCTGCAGGCCTTTCAATGCTGTCGCTGGCCGTCATGCAATTCCCGTTCGGAATTACGGCGATCATCGGAGTCATCGGCTCGATCGGGGTTTCGATCAACGCGGCGATCATAATTCTGACCGGGTTGCAACAAGACGTTGACGCAAGCCAAGGTGACCGAGCGGCCATGGCGCGCGTCGTGACTGGTTCAAGTCGGCACATCATCTCGACAACGATCACAACCTTTGGCGGCTTCCTACCCCTGATCATAGCTGGGGGAGCATTTTGGCCACCATTCGCCGTTGCAATCGCCGGGGGTGTGCTGTTGTCGACTGTCGTATCGTTTTATTTCACCCCACCCGTGTTCGCGTTGGTGTATCGTGGAAAGTTCGACAAACGGCTTGACGCAAAAAACCAGCATTCCCAGCCTCATGAAGCTAGTGTTGCGCTTGTAGCAGAGTGAGGATCGAGACTACTTCTCCTTGCGAGTTGTTATGTTTCAAAGCCTTCGTTGTTCGAAGCAAGGTTCAATTTCTGCTATGGGTCGCACGCTGAACTTTGCAAAGTCTGATTTCTGCGCATAGCCGCCGTCGGTTGATCGCGCAGCATCCGTCACTATGAGCTCAAAGCTGACTTTCGCAGCTTAGTGCATCAATGACCGCTTTGGCGCCATGCATGCTGCGGACACTCCAACCTTGAACGGTAGACTTTGCTTAACCTGCGCATCTGGGCGCGTTCCTGAGCCGTCTGGTGTGGTCCATGAGTTTGTCGTTGCTTTTGTCATTGTGCCGCACCCTGTTTTGCACGTTGCCGAAAATGCCTGGCCACATTCTTTGACTTCCATACCTACAGACTTAGAAAAATCTGGCTAACTTGTGGTGCTATTCGTTGATCAAAGACCGCCTTCCATGAGAAAGCAGCCTCCAATCGTGGAAATACATAACGCTTTTGCTCTATGCGAACCGATCAAATGGATTGTGTTCCGCCTCTGCTTCAGGAACCTGAATATTGCTGCGGTTGGTTGGGCTCCCGCCCAATGCGCTGACGTGTAAACGAAGTTCTCTCAAAAGCGCCGCGCTGAGGTCCTGTTTGAGCTGTACTCGAGCCCTCAGGATACACGTCGATTCCAGCAAAGCACGGTCGCTATGAACCAACCAGGGCAATTCGTCTGCAAAGGCACGCCAGACAGCCTGTTCCGTCTCGTTGAGATAATCCGGTGGCACCCCGAGCTCGCCTAGACCTTCCGGTTCGTTCCGTCCTCTGTACCGCTGGGGGTCTTTCTTTGCGGCGCCTGTCAGGATCGCCTTGCCAAGTGGTGTCTTTGGTCTGGGCATTCTGTACCTCGAATTTCTGAATTGCGGATATGTGTAAACGGCGGGTGTGTCGGTATGCAGTGTGAAAGCGACGATGATTGACCTACCCCCTTGGGTTGGGATGCTCTGGCCTACTCCTTAGTCGACCTTCATTGTTCCTCCGTATGTCTCTTTGCTTCTCACAGAGTGGTTAGTATTAGTGTTCCAATTCAGAACCGACCGACCGGAGAGAAACCGGCCTGACGGGTTCTGATTTGGAACCATCAGAAGTCTTTGGGTTCTCAAACGGAACCACAGATGAAGGTGACGAGTCCGTCTCAGAACCGCTTTTTGTTTTTTGGGGCTGCCAGAACCGCCAATCATTGGTGGCGGCCTTCTTTCCAGATCGGGTCTGGGTCGCCTTGGTCGTCAACCGCCACTCGTGGGCTCGCCGGTGATACCAGTTGCCTTCCTGCTCCAGAACAAGGAAGCCCTTGTTCTGCAGATCCTCGAAAGCCCGCTGAACCGTGGCCTTGCCCAATCCCAGTATCTCTGCTGCTTCATTCATCGACAGAAAAACCTTGCCGTTGTTGCCGCCGTTGTAGCGGGAGTGAAGCTCCAGCCAGAGTTTCACTGCAGGTCCGGACAGAGCCCGCCATGCCGGGGACTTGATCATGGCGTAGGGCAGAGGGACGTATTGGCCCTCATCTGACCGTTTACCCTTGGGAGACCGCCGCCTACTCATCGCGACACCTCCGCTGGAAGTGCTCGGGAAGGGCATCCAACTCCGGAAGGTCGCAGCCGATATGCGCCCGGACGAGCCGGGTTAGGCCGGATTTGGACACACTGTACCCGAGTGTGTCCCAGGCCGCTCCCCCGGCCGGAAATTGCGGTCTCTGACGCTGAAACAACCATTGGATACCGTCCCGACAAACTGCGACGCGGTAAACACCATGGCGAAAGAGCTCGCCCCGGTAGTTCTCAGCGGTTTCTCGATGATCGGTCCGGGAAAGGGGGCTGTCTTCCAGTCCGACTTCATAGCTTTGATTGCGCGACTTGGAAAAGGACATATCAGCCATGCTCGACCCGTCCTTTCCCAATGATCGCCCGTTCGACTGAATGGCTCAAAGGCGACCAGTAGTACCGGCGTTCGTTTTGTCTTGTCGGCGCGGGGCATCCTGTGGCATCAACTGGACTTGCTAGGGTGGCAGTTGATGTCACTGGAAAAGCCCCATCTCCGCTCTTGGAGTTGGGGTTTTTCATTATGCAGCCTCGTTGTTGGGATCGGTGCGGCGCGCCGCCAGCCAAGCGTTCAGATCAGTGCCGTGATAGGCGATCCGCCGACCGATGCGGATAAAGGCCGGACCGCACATGCGGTGACGCCATTGAGCCAACTTTTCGCGGTTTCCCAGCAATTGCATTTCAGGGTCTTCTGGGAAATAGACCCGGTCGTCATTGAAGACATTTGCCATCGTTGAAATCCTCTTGGATCAGTTGCGATGGCAAAATAATGCATCTGGTTTAATCCGTTTGGCAGACACCTAAGCGGAAGGAATTAGAAGGAATTAATTCTTCAACTCCTCCGCGTATTTGTTGACCATTCGGCCGGAAATCGGAAAGCCAGCCTCCGTTAGCTCAGCCGCAATTGCGTCACCGCTAAGCCCTTCTGGTTTTCCGTTTGGATATCGGCGCAAAAACTCCAGCCTTGCACCAGTAGGTTTTGTGCCCCTCCTTTGTTTTGGACCAGTTGATTGTCCGGTTTTGCTAAGCAGCGCCGACAAACCCCAACGCTCTTCAATTGCACCGATGTTTTCCAAGAACTCTGCAAAACTATCAGGAAGGCCTGCATCGTTCCAAACAACCGCTCTGGAGATGAATGGGGACACATGCGCAGCAACATAACGCTCGCAGAATGCGTCATCAGAAAAGTGAGAGCTTCGGTTGAAACCAGCCCTTGAGTTGTTTTTCATTGCTAAGACGCCCATCGGAAAATCTAGAAAACAGTAGCGCTCTGCAAGGTCACCGCCATCGAAGGTTCCATTGTCGAAGTATTCTATAAACGTCTTGAGCTCAGTGTTGCTCCTCAAAGGCCAGCGAGGATAAACCCAATCCAACCTGTCCTCATGGACAAATACATAGTCATCTGGCTGGATAGTCTCTCCACTACTAGAAACCAATAAAGTGTTTGTTTTCATAAGAAGTTTAGCAAATATGCAATGGAACAAGATCGTGACAAAAAAATTGTCCTCATTGTTTTTTCTGGCGTGCTCCATCCAGGCCGCTTCGTTTTTTGATGGCCGAAAGTTAGGATCAATCTCCCGTAATTCGTCGCCCCTGTGTTTAATCAGAAGCAGGTTCTTATCGGTTTCTGACATTATGACTTCTAAGGGGTCGCCACCCTTTTCTTCGACCAAATAGGCCAAGTAAATTCCGTATGACCAATCGCGAATGTAGTCAGTCATTAGCCCAAAGCTAACGTATCCTTCTGGTGCAAACATATAGTGCCCCCAATTCTCCTAACTACATTTTTTCAAATAGTTAGACCAGCCTTCCATCAACACCATCCGCCTTTCCAACAAATCCGACCGCGCATAGGCCCGCTCTACATCGGACCCAACTTGATGAGCCAATGCCGCCTCTGCTACTTCCCGTGGCGCGTTTGCAGCCTCCGCTGCCCAATCCCGAAACGAACTGCGGAAGCCATGCACAGTGACGCCATCATGCCGCATCCGGCGTAGTAACATCAGCATGGACATGTTCGACAAGGGCTGATGCCGCTTTTGCCCCTCGAACACATAGTCGGAGGCCAGCGCACGCAGCCGCTCCAGAATTCCCAGCATTTCGTCGGTGAGAGGCACGCGATGGACCTGCCCGCCTTTCATGCGCTCCGCTGGAATGGTCCACAGGCGCGCATCGACATCAACCTCGGGCCATTTCATCTCCAGCACCTCTGAGGTTCGGCAGGCGGTCAGAATGGTGAACTGCAACGCCTTGGATGCCATGGCTGAACGGGTCTGCAACTCGGCATAGAACGCTGGCACCTCCTGCCACGGCATTGCGTCATGGTGCTGGACCTTGGCTTTGACGGTGGGCAGCACTTTGCCTTCGCGGATCGCGGTCACTGGGTTCTCGCCCGAGCGGAAGCCCTTGGACTTTGCCACATCGAGCACCGTCTTGATCCGCTGCGACAATCGCTTTGCGGTTTCGTGTTTCTCGGTCCAGATGGGCGATAAGCACATCAGTACTTCGGGCTGGCCAATACTGTCCACGGGCATACGGCCGATCTTGGGGAATGCATAGTCGCGTAACGTGTTGAGCCACTGCTGGCCGTGCTTGGCATTCTTCCATGTTGGCAGGCGGTCAATGTGAACCTGACGGCTGAGTTTTTCAAAGGTCGGGATTTCGCGCTGGGCGTTAAAACGCGGGTTCAACCCGGCTTTCGCCATTCTCCTGTATTCGAGCGCTCTTTCTCGGGCCTGGTTCAGAGTGACGACATCAGCGCCGCCCAAACCGAAGTCCGTTCTCAGCGGAGCGCCCTTGCGGTTCTTCTGTCCTTTGACCGTTACGCGCACGATCCAGCGCCGTGCGCCCGACGGATCGACAACAAGGTAGAGACCAGACCCGTCGCCATGACGACCCGGACCGAGATTCTCTACCAACTTCTTTGTCAGTTTCCCGCTTAACGCAGACAAAAAAATACCACAAAATGTACCACTCAATGAATCACACTAAAGGTAATTCAGCAAAATTCAAGATGGCACTAAGAGACAGTAAGCGCTGATTTTTTATGAATATACGGCATGTTAAACATGCCATACCAACTTATCATAATGGATGGATGGCGGAGACGAAGGGATTCGAACCCTCGAGACGGTTTCCCGCCTACTCCCTTAGCAGGGGAGCGCCTTCGACCACTCGGCCACGTCTCCGCTGGCCGGTATATCCTTGCCGGACGGCCAGATACAAGGCGATTTTCAAAGGGTTTCGCATTTTTCTTCCCAGCACCATCCGATTGCCGGGAACGACGACGAAAACCCAACCGCTCTGGGGTTGGGGTGGGTGCACAGACGACCCAGGATCCCCCCCCTCACCAACATCAATTTTAGAAAACTTGCCAAACATGTGCTGTTTAAGGCATATTTGATCAGACATAAACTTAATAAATTTAATATTTTGAATATATAGGGGGCACAAAACCGGGCAGTGAGCAATTTGCTCACCATACGAGCTATGGGGGAATGGAAGCTTGGCCTGGTTAAGAGTGCTATTCGTTTTAATGTGTCTATTGCTGGTGCCTGCACAGGTGCTGGCCAATATTGGAAAGGTGATTGGTGTCAAGCCAGGCGCGGAAATCACCCGAGGTGGAAAATCACAACCGTTGCTAGCCGGAATGGATGTCGCGTCGGGGGATTCGATCTCGACCGACGGGAATGGGCTGGTGCAACTGGTCTTTGTCGATGAAACCAAAATAGCCATCGGGCCGAATGCCAGTATGGTCCTGGACGTGACGATGCTGCGCGGCAATCGCAAGGCAAAATCATTTGCGGTGCAGGCATTGGGCGGCAGTTTCCGCTTCATTTCAGGCAAAAGCAAAAAGCGGGCCTATTCGATCAAGACCCCGACGGCGACGATGGCCGTGCGCGGGACAACGTTTGACATGTGGGTCATTCCGGGCGCTCAGAGCGCCATGTTGGTGCTCGAAGGCACGGTCCGCATGTGCGGAAATGGCGGTTTTTGCCACTCGGCAGGCAGACAGTGCAGTTTGTTTGCAACCAACCAGCGGGGTGGAGTCGGGCGTCCGGTGGATCAGGCACAATATGATCTGGCGCTACAAACCGGATTTCCCTTTATCCAATCTCAACAGGACCTGCTGAGCCCTCTGCAGGTCGGTATTGGTGGGTGCGCGGGCGAAGCGGCCCCCTTGCCCGTGCCCAAATCCGATCCGCCGCAGCCACCACAATTCGTGCAAGAATCAACGCCTCAACCGGTTGTGCTGCCTGAACCCCCGGCTCCCGAGCCACCCGTCCCGGATCCAGAACCGGATCCAGAGCCTGAACCTGAACCGGAACCTGAACCTGAACCGGAACCGGAACCTGAACCCGACGTGAAAGGCAACCGTTCCGGTCAGGCCGACGGTTCCAATCCCGGCGGGCAGAGCGGCAACACGGATGGGTTTGACAATCCGGGGAAAGCCAAAGGTAAAGGTAAAGGCCGAGGCAAGGGCAAACGCGCCTGAATAGAAACGACGCCAGATTTAGTCGGAGGCCGACTTGCGTTTGAAATCAAAAGAGAGAACGGGACGGCGACGGGCGTTTCGCCTGGTCGGGCTTGGCCTGATTCTGTTTGGATGCTTCATCCGGATCATGGACCCTTACCCAGTGCGGATGTCGCGGATGATCTATTTCGATTTGCTGCAACGGATGTCGCCCCGCGAATACACACCTGACCTGCCGGTGCGAGTCGTGGATATTGACGAAGAGTCTCTGGCCAATTGGGGCCAATGGCCCTGGCCACGCACATTGCTGGCGCAGATGGTCCAGAACCTGGGTGAGAATGGCGCAGCGGCTATTGCTTTTGACATGCTGTTTGTCGAACCGGACCGATACTCACCCGCCCGGTTGCTCAACGACCCTGCGCTGGACGGCGTTCTGACCGTGGAACGTCATGCACAGAAGGTGGACTATGACGTGCTTTTCGGGCTCGAAGCCGCCCATTGGCCGGTGGTGATGGGCACGGCGGCTCGTATCTCGCAGGAGGGCAGCAATGTTGCCCCCAAGGCCGGGATCATCGAGATCGGAGAAGCACCGACCTCCGGATTGATCTCGGTCCCTCATTGGACCCCGATCGCGCCTCCCTTGGATCGCAGCGCTGCGGGGATTGGCGGGGTAAACGTCTCGCCACTGGGTGGTACCGGGATCATTAGACGCGTCCCAGTTTTGTGGGGCGGTCCGAACGGTCCGATGCCCGGTTTGGGGATCGAAGCGCTGAGGGTCGCGCTGGACGCACCGTTCATTCTGACCGAGGGCTCGGCAGATGAGGAAGGGATCATGCTCGCGGTTGAGCTGGGAGATTTCCGCCTGCCGACCACCGAAAACGGTGAGGTCTGGGTCAGGTATCGACATGACCAGCCGGACCTTTACCTATCGGCCGACAGGGTCATGCAAACCCCAGGTGATCCCGCACTCAGGGCGGAGATCGAAGGACGGATTATCCTTGTCGGTACCTCGGCGGCGGGTCTGTTCGACATGCATCAGACCGCGCTGGGCGAGTCGGTGCCGGGCGTGTCGATCCACGCGCAGTTGCTGGAGCAGATTTTTACAGGTGAAATGCTAAACCGGTCGGATGTGACGGCAGCACTGGAGCTGGTGTCTTTCGTATTGCTAGGCCTGATCGTGATTGCAGTGATGTCCAGTTTTGGCGCGGTCGCCTCATTCGTTGCTGGCGGGGTGGCAGCGGCCGCGGTTTTGGGCACCAGCTGGCTTGCTTTTCAGAACCAGCTCACCCTGTTTGACGTGACCTTTCCGCTGCTGGGTGGAATGGCCAATTTCGGCTTACTGGCGGGGTACCTATTTGTCACGACCGAGCGGGAAAAGCGGGAAATCCGGCAGGTGTTCTCACACTACGTTGCCCCGGAAATTCTGGATGAGATGGAGGTTTCGGGCCATCGCCTGCAACTGGGTGGCGAGACGCAGGAAATCACCGTCATGTTCTCGGACATCAGAGGGTTTACGCCGCTGTCTGAATCCGTGTCGGCCACTGATCTGGTGGCATTGCTGAATGAGCTGTTCTCACAGGTCGGAGATCAGATCCTGCACGAACGGGGAACCATCGACAAGTTCATTGGCGATGCGGTCATGGCGTTTTGGAACGCGCCGCTGCCAGTCGAGGATCATCCCTGCCGCGCCGCCCATTCAGCGCTGTTGATGCGGCAGGCCTTGATCCGGTTCAACGCCTCCGATGTCATGAAGGGTCGCCCACCGATCGCATTGGCGACAGGATGCGCCACCGGTCTGGCTTGTGTGGGCAATATCGGATCGCGCAGCCGGTTCAACTATACGGTCATTGGCGATGTGGTGAATGTGGCCGCTCGGATCGAACAAAGCTGCCGCCACGTGGAATATGACATCCTCGTTTCCAGCTCCGTCTACAAGGCCGCGCGGCAGGATCTGGCGATGCTCGAAGCTGGATTTGTCGATCTGAAGGGCAAGTCCGAGCTTGAGGCTGTTTTTCTTCTGGTTGGTAACACTACGCTGCGCACTTCGCCTAGGTTTATGGAACTCGCGGCGGCGCATGGCGATATGATCGCAGCCATTCGACAGCGGCAATCCTATGTGCAGATCAAGAAGCACTGCAACCTGTGCGCAACGCTGGCGACCGAGGTCGAACCGGGGCTTCGCCGGTTCTATCAAGCTGTTCCGGGTCGGGCGGCTGATTTCCGGTCAGATGTACAATCGGACCAGATCATGTTCAGCCACCGCGCACAGGCGAACCTGCCTTCGGCTTAGATCCGACCTGGTTACATCAGGTCGTTTTCCACATCCTCGGCGGAAATGCCCAAAGCGTCCAAACCGTTTTCCAGATGATCCGACAGATGTGGCGTTCCGATCAGGTAATCCGCGCAGGGGGTCGAGGCCTCGGACTTGGCGGTGGCGATGGCTTCGGCCAGATCTTCGGCGAAAAAGCTTTCGCGCCCGATCCACATGACCGCAACCAATTCGGCCTGCTCATCTTCGCCCATCCGGTCGATGAAAGCGCGCAGCTCGCCCTCGGCCCGGTCCAACTCACGTCCCATCATGGCGACCTGAGCGATTTTTCTTGCCGAGATTTCCAACATGTCCCAACTCCTCGTGTTCGCGGTCTCTATAGTACCACAACCACCCTCGCCGGGCAGAGTCTTTGATCTTGCGCAAACTAGGGCCAGGAGCCATTAATCTTGCGCCACTGGTTTGACTGATTTTGGTTCTGACAAGGCACATCCTTGCTGGAATAGTGGTTCTATTTCTAAAGGATGTGACGCAGCTCAGAGGCAAAATCAGTCAAATCCTTCGGACGCGTGAACCACTGCAAAGCAGCGGCTTTGATCGCTTGAAATTGACACCGCCAGTCCCTGCGCGCCCAAAAGCACTGCTTTTTTGCCATTCGCGCGCCAGTGGCGCAAGATTAATGGCTCCTGACCCTAGGGCTCGCGAATGCGCGAAACCGGATGATTGGGCACGGGTGCATGGCGGAACGGACGAAAACGCGCCTTCTTCAACTTAAGCTTCAACGCCTGCCAAAGGATCAGGAAAAACGCGCGCCGCGCGCCGAAGGGACGCCGGACCAAGGACCATAGGATTGTCCGATCCGACAGCGGTGCGCGTGGGCCGCTGAGGGTCGCAATCAACCCGCCTTTCTCGCGGCCATAATCGATCCAGACACCCACCTTGTCAGGCCGATAGTCGAAGCGAAATGTATAAGATCCTTCGATTTTCTGGAACGGTGAGACATGCATCAACTTGTCCGCCACGATCCGGTCCGAGGGCTGAATGGGCGCGAAATTCGGGTTGTGGCACAGATAACTGTGCCGCGTGCCAAAGGTATTCGTTACCTCGGCCACGACAGCGTAAAGCTGATCATCCTCATCGAAACAGAACCAGAAGCTGACCGGGTTGAATACGTGACCCAGCACGCGCGGCTGCGTCAGCAGGGTCAGGGTTGCGGGTTGTGACACACCCAACTGTGTGAACTGATCGCGCAGCCAAGCAGCCCCCTGGCCTTTCCCCGGCGCACCGCCGTGATCGCGTTTGCGCCAGTTGACGATGTTCGCGCGGTCCAATGAAAACAAACGTGGCGTCTGAACCTCGGCCTCGGGGTTCAGCAGGATATAGTCGACCGAGTATCGGAAGGCATTTTCAATCGCCCCCTTCCGGCCATGATAAGTGTGGCCTGCGATATGGTCGATCCGGTTCATGCCACTTTTTCCAATCTGCCTGTAAACCGTTCAATCGGCGCTGTTTTCGCCCGTCCTTGGATATTCACATTACGCTGAAAACACTGCAACGGATTAAAATTATCTGTGAGAGTGATCCGACTTGGGACCTTCCACGTAATATGGTTATGTTTACCGAGAGCGATACCGCGCGCTTGGATGAACCGGTGGCCGATGGGCCCGTAGTGAGGCCATTGCGCGTCAAGCGACGCATCAAGGGACGACCGGTGAACCACGCAAACGGCAGTTGTGAGACCAGAACCGAATGGGTGGGCCATGTGGCCCGCATCCGGGACGCGCAGGATCAGGCGGCTTTTGCCGAGCTGTTTCAGCATTTTGCGCCTCGGGTTAAAGCGTTCCTGATCAAGTCGGGGTCGGATGCGGCCATGGCCGAGGAATGCGCTCAAGAGGTGATGGCGACCTTGTGGCACAAGGCGCATCTGTTCGACCCAACTCGGGCGACCGTGGCCACATGGGTGTTCACGATTGCACGGAACAAGCGCATCGATGTGCTGCGCAGGCAACGCCGCCCCGAGCCCGAAGATCTGGGATGGGGTCCCGAGGCCGAGCCGGATCAGCACGACGTCATGGCGCTGCAACAGGAAACCGCGCAGCTGCGCGACGCGTTGACCGCGTTGCCCGAGGCGCAAAGAGAGTTGATTGAAAAGGCCTATTTTGGCGACCTGAGTCATCGCGAGATCGCCTCGCAGACCGGATTGCCGCTGGGCACGATCAAATCACGTATTCGGCTGGCGCTGGACCGCTTGCGCCATGCTATGAACTGAGATGACGATGATGAGCAACAAGATCAAACATCACCTGACTGACGACCTGCTGATGGCCTATGCGGCAGGCACCCTTCCCGAGGCGTTCGACCTGATGGTCGCCACGCATCTGACCCTGTGCGACCATTGCCGCGCGCGGGCTGAAAGCTTTGATGCGGTGGGCGGGTGCGTGTTGCAGGAACAGGACGCCACCGTCAGCATGAACGACGGGTCGCTGGCCGCGACTATGGCGATGATCGCCCAAGGTGCCCCTGTTGCCAAGCCGGTGCGTCCGGGCTGTTCGGTCCTGCCGACTCCGTTGCAGGATTATGTAGGCGGCAACGTCAATGACATCAAATGGCGATCGATCGGCATGGGCGTGAAACAGGCGATTCTGCCGACCACCCATGAGGCGACTGCGCGTTTGTTGTTCATTCCCGCCGGGGCTGCCGTGCCGGATCACAGCCACAATGGCATGGAATTGACGATGGTGCTGCAGGGCGCATTTTCGGATGAGGTCGACCATTTCGCACGTGGCGACGTGGAAATCGCAGATGAAGACCTGCACCACACGCCGACTGCAGATATTTCTGAGGATTGCATTTGTCTGGCCGTGACCGATGCGCCACTGAAATTCAACAAGCTGATGCCGCGCCTGTTCCAGCCGTTTCTACGGATCTGAAGATAGGTGTGCATCGTGCTCAACTGACCTTGCTGAACGGAGGGTTCTTGTATGATGAAACACCTGATCTTTGTCGCAGCGACCTTGGGGCTGACCTTCCCGGTCTCGGCCCAGAGTGTTGCCGAGGTCAAATTCCAACCCGGCAACTATGGCACGATGGTCAGCGGCACCATCACCGGGAATGAATATTTCGACTATTTGCTCGGCGCGCAGGCCGGGCAGGAGATGTTTGCCGAACTCAATGTCAGCGACACAAATGGCAACGGTGTGATCTATTTCAACATCCTGCCGCCGGGCAGCGAGGGTGAGGCAATTTATATCGGTTCCATCGACGGCAACACGGCGCGTATCAATCTGCCTCAAAACGGAAACTATACGATCCGGGTCTACCTGATGGGCAATGACCGCGATACCGGCAAGACAGTTGGCTATAATCTGGATCTGTCGATCCAGTAGCGCCTACCCTTCGGTCTTACCCAGGGGCACCACGTTGGTGTGATCGTCCGGGGCCAGTTCCTCGAAATCGAAATTGTCCAGCCGCTGCGCCCGGCGGCCAGCCTTTTCGGCGCTTATTTTGATATCTGAGATATCCTTGGCGGCCTGCCCGAAGTGTCGATCAAGGTTCGAGACGCGGTCGCCCAGACGTTCGACATCCTTGTGTAGCATGCCCAGTTCCTTTCGAATGGCACCGGCCTGTTCGCGCATCCTGGCGTCTTTCAGGATCGCGCGCATGGTGTTCAGCGTGGCCATGCAGGTGGTAGGTGACACGATCCAGACCCGTTTGCTGAAACTCTCCTGCACCAATTCGGGGAACTTGGCGTGCAACTCGGCATAGACTGCCTCGGACGGCAGGAACATCAGCGCGCCATCGGCGGTTTCGCCGTCCAAGATGTATTTCTCGGCAATGTCGTTGATATGTTTGCGCACGGTGCTTCGGAACATCTGCACCGCCGCTTTTAACTCGGCATCATTGGTGGACCCGATCAGCGCCTCATAAGCCTCAAGCGGGAATTTGCTGTCGATCACGATGGGACCCGGCGGGTTCGGCAGGTTTATCAGGCAATCGGCGCGCCGCCCGTTCGACAGCGTGGCCTGCAATTGGAAACTGTCCGAGGGCAGCGCCTTCGACACGATGTCATTCAGCTGAATTTCCCCAAACGCGCCGCGGGTCTGCTTGTTCGACAGGATATCCTGCAAGCTCAACACATCGCCCGACAGTTTGGTGATATTGTCCTGCGCCTTGTCGATGGCGGCGAGGCGCTCCTGCAATTGCGTCAGCGAGGTAGCGGTCTGTTTCGACGAGCCATGCAGCGACTCCTTCATCCGCTCCTGCATTTCGGCCAGCGCACGGGCAGATTTCATCGCGTTATCCGCCAGCCGGTCATTCATCTGCTGCTGGACTGAGGACAGGCGCGACTCAACCGTCTGAATCACCTGCACCTGCGCATTGGCCTGCGTGTCTGACACATGCTGGAGCCCCCCGCGCAATTGTTCCTGCCCCTGCCCCAATTGCTGCACATGCTGACCCAAATGCGCCATCTGCCGCGCCAGCGGCTCGGCCATGCGTGCCGACTGCTGCGCCGCCCGCAGTGACAGAAACAGCAGCAGCAGGATCAGCGCCACCACGCCGCCCCCAATCAGGATCACGGGGTCGTTCAGGGCGATTTGGGTGCCAGCAATCTCGATCATGTCGCCTCGGGTGTTCTTGTTTTATTCTTCATATCGCGCGCACGCGGCGGGATCAACTGCGCCCGAACAGACGTTCGATATCAGACAGTTTCAGTTCCACATAAGTCGGCCGCCCATGGTTGCATTGACCGGAGTGGGGCGTCGCCTCCATCTCGCGCAGCAAGGCGTTCATTTCCTCGGCTCGCATCCGACGGCCCGACCGGACCGAGCCATGACAGGCCACCCGGCTGAGGATCGCCTCGATCCGCGCCTGCACAGTCTGGCTTTCGCCCTGATCAGCCAGCTCATCAAGGATATCCAAGATCATCGCGCGGGCGTCGACTTCGCCCAGAATGGCCGGGGTTTCACGCACGGCGATTGCCCCGCCGCCGAAGGGTTCCAACGTCAGGCCAAGTCGGGTCAGGTCGTCGGCCACGGCCAGCAGCCGCGCGCAGTCGCCGTCGGACAGTTCCACGATCTCGGGGATCAGCAGCGCCTGCGCGGCGACGCCGTTCTCAGCCATCTGGTGTTTGAGCTTCTCATAGACCAAGCGTTCATGCGCCGCGTGTTGATCGACGATCACCATGCCATCGGCGGTTTGGGCGATGATGTAATTTTCGTGCACCTGCCCGCGGGCCGCGCCCAAGGGCAAGTCCTGTGCCGGAGGTTCCTCCGCGGCGACCGGAGCGGGTTCGACAATGCTGCCGCTGTAATCCTGCGACAGTTCCGCAAAGCCCGGCGCCTGGGCCCGGTAGGCCGTGTGCCGCGCCGCTGCTGAGGGTCGATCCATTTGATACACCCGCGCCGGAGCGGGCTGCGCAGGCTGCGCCGCTTCCGGCCGCATCGCGCCCAAAGTCGCGTTTGCCACGGTTGAAGACGCCCGATGCCCTGCCTCGGCCAGCGCGTGGCGCAGGGCCGAGACGATCAGCCCCCGCGCCACGCCGGGATCGCGAAACCGGACCTCGGACTTCGCCGGATGCACGTTCACATCCACCAGCGTCGGGTCACAGTCTATGAACAGCGCCGCCGCCGGGTGGCGGTCACGGCTCAGGAAATCGAAATACGCCGCCCGCAGCGCCCCGGTCAGCATCTTGTCCCGCACCGGACGGCCATTGACGAACAGGTACTGCGCCACCGCAGCACCGCGCGAATAGGTCGGCAAGGCGGCGTATCCGTACAGCCTGATCCCCTCACGCGTAGCGTCGATCTGCAACGCGTTCTCGGCAAACTCGCGCCCGATCACGTGAGCCAGACGGGCGTGCAAGGCATCGAACAGATCGCCATTCTCTCGGTCGGCGCGGAAGGTTACGCGCCCCTCTCCCCCGCCCGAGACATCACGCAGGGTGAAGGTGATCGCGGGCTCTGCCATCGCCAGACGTTTCACGGTGTCGGTGATCGCCTGTGCCTCGGCCCGGTCGGTGCGCATGAATTTCAGCCGGGCGGGCGTGGCAAAGAACAAGTCGCGCAGCTCGACCACCGTGCCCGCGCGCAAGGCTGCGGGTTTCACCGCCTCCATTCTGCCACCCGATACGTGAACCGACGCGGCCTCGGCCCCCGGCACGCGACTGGTAATGGTTAGTCGACCTACGGCCCCCAGCGAGGGCAGCGCCTCGCCCCGGAACCCAAATGTGTGGATGTTCAGCAGGTCCGAGCCGTCGATTTTCGAGGTCGCGTGCCGCGACAAGGCCAGCGGCAGATCATCCGCCGCAATCCCGCAGCCATCATCGGTGACGCGAATCAGCGTCTTGCCGCCATCGGCAATATCAATGGCAATTCGGGTCGATCCCGCATCAATCGCATTCTCGACCAGCTCTTTCACAGCCGAAGCGGGGCGCTCAACAACTTCACCCGCCGCGATACGGTTGATCGCTGCGTCGTCCAATTGCCGAATTACGGGACGGGAATCGCTGATATTGGGGTTTGCCTGCGCCATACCCCCAGACCTAGCACAGGCACGCACGATTCTACCACTGGTTTGCAGAGGTCAATTTTCTGATTGAGGGGGCGTTCGGACAATCGTCGTGTCACCCAATAAAGCAACACAGAGGCAACGATTGTCCGAACGGTCCAATGTGAGTGGTGGTCGTTCGCTTGATGCGCCGTTCGTAGCACGAAACGGCTATTGAGGCTTGCGAACTCTGGCCAGTCAGTGGTGTTGGGCAAAGTTCAGCCGACATAAGCGCGCGTTTACGCCGATCCCGGTGCCCCGGCGCGCGTCCGGCATGGCCCCCAGATTGCCGCCACGGCCAGGATCAGCCCAGCTACCGTTGCGATCATGCCAGCCGCACTGACGGCATCCGCCATACCCAACCACAGGGGGCCATATCCGGCCAGCACATAGCCCAGCACGGCCGAGGTCACTGCAAAGGCGACGGACCAGGCGATTTGCGTTTCCAGCCGATTGGTCATCATCCGCGCGGCTGCGGGTGGGCAGATAAACATGGCGATCACGATGATCGACCCCACCGCATCAAACGCTGCTACGGCAGCGATGGCAGCGGTGATCACCAGCGCAAACCCAAGCGGGCCGGTCCGGATACCGATGGTGCGGGCAAAGCCCTCGTCGAAGGTAGAGATCTTGAGCGGCCGCCAGAACAGCCATGTAAACACAGACACCGCAGCCAGCGTCAGTGCGATGCGCAACAGTTCAGGCGGCAGGCCCGCCAGTGCGTCAATATCCAAAAGCGACGACCAACCCACTGCGTCCAGCCAGATCAGGCTTTCCAGATTGCCGTAAAGCGCATGTTCCACGTCCAGATGCACGGACGAAGTATCGGTCTGCTCCAGCAATAGCACCCCGGCGGCGAACATAGTGGTAAAGACCACACCCATCGCGGCACCGGATTCGATCTGGCCCAGCCGCCGGATCGCCTCGATCATCACCACGGCGACCACCGCAGCCCCCGCCGCACCCAGCATCATGGGCCAGGTCGAGATCGCTCCGGTCAGGATAAACGCTACCACAATCCCCGGCAGCACTACATGGCTGATCGCATCGCCAATCAGCGCCTGTTTGCGCAGCACCAGAAAGTTGCCCGGTAACGCGCAGGCAATCGCCGCAAAAGTGCCAATCAGCAAGGGCGTTAAGGACAGGGGTACAAACTCTTCACCGCTCATGCCACCACCCCCTGCGGGCCGCCGATCTGGCGATCGATCTCAGCGATCTGGTCGCGGGTCAAGACGGTCTCAATATCGCGCAACCCGTCATAGAGCGCGGCTGTCGCCTCATGCGCCTGATCGGCGCGGACGATTTCCCAGCGTTTTTCATCCCGCAGGGCCTTGGCCGCGCGGGCCTTGCCAGCCTCGGTCGCGACCCCATCGGCGCGGGCCAGGCCTGCGCGTTTCAACAGGCGCAGGGTCAGAGGTTCGTAGATCTTCTGCCCCTGCGCCAACGCCAGCAGGCCTTGACGAATATGAACCCGGCGCTGAAAGCGCAGATGACGCAGCACGGCGGCCAGAACGCCACGCACCGGAGCAAGCAACAGCGACAGGGCAAACAGGGCAAAGCTGACCAGCACGATGATCGGACCCGTCGGCAGGTTCGGGGCCGAGGCCGACAGCGCCGCGCCGACATAGCCCGAGACCCCTCCGGCGACCCCGGCCAACAGGACCACCCGGTCGGACCGTTCAGTCCAGAACCGTGCCGTGACGGCAGGGATGATCAACAATGCCACGATCAGGATCAGTCCGACGATTTTCAAGCCGACCACGGTGACGGCCATCACCAGCCCCATCATCGCAAGGTCGATGCGATGCACCGGCAGCCCTCGGGCGGCAGCATATTCAGGGTCAAAGGCCACCATCGTCATGGGTCGGCGCAGGATCATCACCAGTACCAGCGTCGCAGCGCCTCCGACAGCGATGATCAGTGCATCCGCCCACAGCATCCCGGCGGTCGAGCCCAACAGGAACCCTTCCAACCCCGCCTGACGACCCACGCCCATAGTCTGGATCACAGTCAGCAGTACGATACCGAAGCCAAAGAACACCGACAGAACCGCGCCGATCGCGGCATCCTCGGCCAACCGCGTGTGGCGGGTCAGCCAGTTCATGCACAGCAGGCCCACCCAAGCCGACAGGGCCGAACCAGCCAGCAGTCCCAGCAGGTTGCGTCCGTCGCCGCCAAAGGCAACCAGCACCATGAAGGCCAGACACACACCGGGCAGCGTTGCATGGCTGATCGCATCGCTGACCAGCGCGCGTTTGCGAAGAAACAGGAACGTGCCCGTCACCCCCGCCGACACGCCCAGCAGCGCAGCCCCAATGGCAACAAGCGAGGCGTTATAGCCCAGCTGAAGGGTCAGAGCGTCCCAAAGCATGGATTATCCCAGCGCGCGCGAAATCTGGTCGATCTGAGCGGTGGCCAGACGGCCCCCATAGGCGGCCTGCAAAGTCTCGGCTGTGAAAGCCTGATTCACAGGACCTTCCGCCACCTTGCTGGTATTGATCAGGAAGACATGGTCGAAATAGTCGGTGACGGTGGCCAGATCGTGATGCACGACGACCACGGTCTTCCCAGCCTCTTTCAGCGCTTTCAGCACTGCAATGATGGCCTTTTCGGTGGCCGCATCGACCCCGGCAAAGGGTTCGTCCAGTAGGTACAGATCAGCATCCTGCGCCAGAGCGCGCGCCAGAAACACCCGCTGTTGCTGACCGCCCGAAAGCTGACCGATCTGACGGTCCGCGAAATCACGCATGCCGACACGGTTCAGGCAATCCATCGCACAAGCCATATGCCGAGCACGAACACGGCCCAACAGACCCAACTCGCGCGAGAGGCCCATCAGCACCACGTCGATCACGCGGGTCGGGAAATCCCAATCCACGCTGGCGCGCTGCGGGACATAGGCGATGTGGGCGCGTTGGGACTCGAGCGGTTGACCGTTGACCGTTACCAGCCCCGAAAGCGGCGACACGATCCCCAGCGCGGCTTTCAACAAAGTCGACTTGCCCGCGCCGTTTGGCCCGATAATGGCCGTCATCGCGCCGGGCTGCACCGTCATATCCACCGAGAACACAGCGGGTTTCTGACCGTAGGACACAGTCAGACCGCGAATGGCCAGCGGACTTCGTTCAATCCCGTTGTCCTGAACGGATACGCCCTGATGTGCTGCAAGCTCCAGCATCGCTCAAAACCCCGCCGTCAGTTTGCCGTTCATGCCCAGCGCCGGCGCATCCGCACCCAATGCAGTGGCAATGACGGTGATATTGTGATCCAGCATTCCGATATAGGTGCCCTCATAGGTGCCCGGCTCGCCCATGGCGTCGGAATACAGCTCTCCGCCCACATCCACCTGATGCCCCTTGGCCGCGGCACCTTCGATCAGCGCACGAATGGATCGGTCCGAAACCGAGCTTTCCACGAACACCGCCGTCAATTTCTGATCAACCAGCGTATCGACCAGTTCGCCGATCCGGTTCAGACCAGCCTCGGACTGGGTCGAGATGCCCTGAATGCCCAGCACCGCATAGCCGTATTCCGCACCGAAATAGCCAAATGCGTCGTGGGCCGTCACCAGAATGCGGTTGTCCTTCGGGACGGCGGCCAGCATCCGTTTCCCATAGGCTTCCAACTGGGCAATCTCGGCAAGATGGGCCTGCGCATTGGCGGCGAAAAACTCGGCCGCTTCGGGGCGGGTGTCAGTCAGCGCATTTTGCACCTGAACTACAATGTCGCGCCACAGGGCCGGGCTCATCCACACATGCGGGTCGAATTTGTCGGCGTAATCATCATGGGCGCGCAGCTTGGACGTGTCGATCCCTTCGGCAACGGCCACCACGTTGCGCTTGCGAGACAGGTCGTGGAAGAAATCCTCCATTTGCGCTTCAAGATACAGGCCGTGCCATAGGATAAGATCTGCGCGGGTCATTGCGACGATATCGCTGCGGGTCTGGCGATAAGCGTGCGGGTCTACACCGGGGCCCATCAGGCCCTTGACCTCGACCTGGTCCCCACCGACCTGACGCACGGCATCTGCAATCATACCGGTTGTCGCCACCACTTTAAGCGGCGTTTCGGCCAGCGCCGAGATAGGCAGAGCAACGGCAAAAGCCAGCGCTGCAAGAAAGCTACGACGAATCATGTCAGACCCCGATCTGATATCCCCATGACCGTTAATATGCGAACCATTCGCAACTTAGTCAATGCTATTGCGAATTATTCGCAAAAAAGGCGGCCATATTTGTCCATTTGGTCAAAAAAATGGCAGAAACGCACTCGCTTGCCCTTTTCTTTAGACGCAACCCATGCGATTTTGGCGCAAATCTCCCAAAGGACGCGATGATGGAAACGCAGAGCCCCGTGCGCACCGCGCATCTGCCGCAAGTGACCGAACCCCGCAATCCGGGTATGGATCTGGATTTGGACTGGGTGCGCGCCGTGCAGGCCAACACCTCAGCCATTGAACGCCGTGCCGCCACCCTGCCCGGTCGTCGTTCTGTAAAGAAAGATTATCAGGCCGCTTGGCTGCTGAAGGCAATCACGATGATCGACCTAACCACTTTGTCGGGCGATGACACGGTGGGCCGCGTGCGCCGCTTGTGCGCCAAGGCGCGTCAGCCTGTAGCCCCCGCGCTATTGCAAGCGATGGACATGCCGCCGATCACCACGGGTGCGGTTTGTGTCTATCACGACATGATCGAACCAGCTGTTGCGGCGCTAAAAGGCACTGGCATTCCGGTGGCTGCTGTCTCGACCGGGTTCCCTGCGGGTCTGTCCCCCTTCCATCTGCGCGTGGCCGAGATCGAAGAAAGCGTAAAGGCCGGGGCCGAGGAAATTGACATCGTGATCTCGCGCCGTCACGTGCTGTCAGGCGACTGGCAGGCTCTGTATGACGAGATGAAGGCTTTCCGTGCCGCCTGTGGCGACGCCCATGTCAAAGCCATTCTGGCGACCGGAGAATTGGGCAGCCTGCGCAATGTCGCTCGCGCCTCGGTCGTGTGCATGATGGCGGGGGCGGATTTCATCAAGACCTCGACCGGCAAGGAAAGCGTTAACGCCACCCTGCCCGTCTCTCTGGTGATGATCCGCGCTATCCGCGACTACTATGACCTCACAGGATACCGCGTCGGCTACAAACCTGCGGGCGGGATTTCCAAAGCCAAGGATGCGCTGGTCTATCTGTCGCTGATCAAGGACGAGCTGGGCGATCGCTGGCTGGAGCCGGACCTGTTCCGCTTTGGTGCGTCCTCGCTGCTTGGCGATATCGAGCGGCAGTTGGAACATTATGTCACCGGGGCGTACTCGGCTGGCTACCGTCACTCCATGGGCTGAGGACAAGAACAATGACAGTCAAAGAGATTTTCGAAACCATGGATTACGGCCCCGCCCCCGAAAGCGCAGCCGAGGCGCTGGCTTGGCTGGTCGATCAGGGTGACAAATTCGGCCACTATATCGACGGGGCCTTTACCAAACCCGGCAAAGGGTTTGACAGCCGTAACCCGGCGACCGGAGAGGTGCTGGCCAAGCTGACCCAAGCCAAACTGACCGATGTGGATGCCGCGGTGGCTGCCGCCCGGAAAGCACAGCCCAAGTGGGAGAAACTGGGCGGCGCGGGGCGTGCGCGGTATCTCTATGCCATTGCGCGGCTGTTGCAGAAACATTCGCGTTTGTTTGCGGTGCTGGAAAGCCTCGACAACGGCAAACCGATCCGCGAATCGCGGGACATCGACATCCCCTTAGCCCAGCGGCATTTCTATTACCACGCAGGCATGGCGCAGTTGATGGAGAGCGAGTTGCCTGATGCACAAGCTTTGGGCGTGTGCGGACAGATCATCCCGTGGAACTTCCCGCTGCTGATGCTGGCGTGGAAGATCGCGCCAGCGCTGGCGATGGGAAATACGGTGGTCCTGAAACCTGCCGAGTATACCTCGCTGACAGCCCTGCTGTTTGCCGATATCTGCACGCAGGCTGGGTTGCCCAAGGGTGTGGTCAATATCGTCACCGGTGATGGCGCGGTGGGTGAGATGATCGTAAACGCTGACGTGGACAAGATTGCCTTTACCGGCTCGACCGCCGTGGGGCGGCGCATCCGCGAGGCAACCGCTGGATCCGGCAAGGAACTGACGTTGGAGCTGGGCGGCAAGTCCGCCTATATCGTGTTCGACGACGCCGATATCGATTCAGCTATCGAGGGGCTAGTCGATGCGATCTGGTTCAATCAGGGTCAGGTCTGTTGTGCGGGTTCGCGCCTGCTGGTGCAGGAAGGCATCGCCGATCGCTTCCACGCCAAGCTGCGCGCGCGGATGGACGGCTTACGCATTGGCAATCCGCTGGACAAATGCATCGACGTGGGCGCAGTTGTGGACCCGATCCAGTTGCAGACGATCAAAGGCATGGTCGACAGCAACACCGTAGGTGAGGTTTATCAGGCGGCCTGCGCACTGCCCGAAAATGGCTGTTTTTACCCGCCTACACTGATTTCCGGCCTCGAAACCTCGGACCCTTTGATGCAGGAGGAAATATTTGGCCCTGTTCTGGTCTCCTCGACATTCCGCACGCCTACTGAGGCGGTCGAACTGGCCAATAACACCCGCTACGGGCTGGCCGCGACGGTCTGGACCGAGAATGTGAACCTCGCGCTGGATATCGCGCCCAAGCTGGTTGCGGGCGTGGTCTGGGTGAATGCCACCAACCTGTTCGACGCCGCCGCCGGGTTCGGCGGAGTACGCGAAAGCGGCTTTGGCCGTGAGGGCGGATGGGAAGGCCTGGCCGCCTATACCAAACCCAAAGGCAAGACCAAGCCTCTGACCAAGGTCGAGGCCGCGACGGGTGAAGGCGCGCCGGTTGATCCCATTGACCGCACCGCCAAAATGTATGTTGGCGGCAAGCAGGCGCGACCGGACAGCGGATATTCAAAACCCGTCTGGGGCAAATCAGGCCTTCTGGGTCATGTGGGTCTGGCCAACCGCAAAGACGTGCGCAACGCGGTAGAAGCCGCGGCGGGCGCGAAAGGCTGGGCCAAGACCACCGGCCATCTGCGGGCGCAGATCCTGTATTATATCGGCGAAAACCTCTCGGCCCGCGCAGATGAATTCGCCGCGCGGATCGACGCCATGACCGGCGGCAAGACCGGCGCGGCTGAGATTGAGACCTCGATCCAGCGCCTGTTCACCGCCGCTGCATGGGCCGACAAATATGACGGTCAGGTGCATGGCGTTCCGATCCGGGGTGTTGCCCTTGCGATGAAGGAACCCGTTGGTGTGATTGGCGCGCTGTGCGCGGATGAGGCGCCTTTGCTGGGCCTGATCTCGGCCATGGCCCCGGCGATTGCGATGGGCAACCGGGTGGTGCTGGCGGCCTCCGAGCCCTATCCGCTGGCAGCAACGGATTTCTACCAGATCCTCGAAACTTCGGACGTGCCTGCGGGCGTGGTCAATATCCTGACCGGCAGCCACGCGGAGCTGGCCAAACCCCTGGCCGCGCATCTGAATGTGGATGCGGTCTGGTCATTCTCATCGACCGATCTGTCGGCCGAGATTCAGAAAGCCTCGGCGGGGAATCTCAAACGGACATGGGTCAACAATGGGGCCGCGACAGACTGGAACGCGGATCAGACGCGCCGCTTCCTGCAAGCCTCGACCGAGGTCAAAAACGTCTGGGTGCCCTACGGCGAGTAGGCCCCCAGAACCGAACCCAGTGGTGCATATGCGCGAAAACACGCGCATATCACCGATTAACATGTGAATTCGTTCATATACAGATAACCCCACGTCCCTCAGCGTGGACCCATTCCAGATGAGGGTGGGCCCGATCATGCTGAATATCCCGTTTGAAATTCCTGACTACATACAACTGACCACAATGGTCGGTGTCTTCGGCGCGGGGCTTTATATCCTGAACTATTTTCTGCTTCAGATGGGCATCGTGCGCGGCACTGGTGTGACCTATCCGGTGCTGGTGATTGTCGCTGCCAGTTGCGTGCTGATCAGCATGATGCGCGAGTTCAATCTGGCAGGCTCGATCATCCAGATGGCCTATATCTCGATCTCAGTTCTAGGCTTGCTGCGCGGGTACCTGTCACGTCATCTGGTGCGTTTTTCCGACGCCGAACAACAGTTCATCGCGCATCATCTGGAGACGTTGAAACCGCATCAAGCCCGGCGGCTGCTGAACACCGCAACTATTCAGGAGTTCCCGGCGGGCAGCAAGCTGATCGAAGAGGGCAAGACCACCGATTTTCTGGGTTTCGTCCTCAGCGGACAAACAACCATCCTGAAGGACGATCAGGTGATCAACCGCTGCGGGGCTGACGAAATACTGGGCGAGTTGACATTTAGCCTGGGATTGCCCGCAACGGCCACGGTAAAGGCCACCGAGCCCACCACCTGCCTAGTATTCGACAATATCCAACTCACGCGCTTGTTGCGCCGGAATCGCCATATCGACGATGCGTTGAAGGCCGCGCATTTCAGACATGCGCGGCAAAAACTGCTGAGCAGCAACAAACACACCCTTCGGGCGCAGAACAGCTCGGTCGCAGCCTAGGCGTTAGCCATCCAGCCCTTCGGGCTTACCAACGATGGTGAAATGCAGCCCCTCCGGGTCCAGCAGTTCCGAGGCAACACGATTCACATCCTCAAGCGTGACCGCGTTCACCTGATCGTTGCGGGTGGCGATATAGTCGATGGGCAAATCCTCCATCTGCATCCCGACCATGATCCCGGCGATCTGGCTATTGCCATCGAACCGCAAAGGATAGGCGCCCGTCAGATAGGTCTTGGCATCGTCCAGCTCTTTCTGGGTGAAGCCTTCATTGGCCGCACGCGCCCATTCATCCCGGATGACGGACACCGCGTCCGCGATCCGGTCATTCGAAGATGAGACCGAACCCAGATAGACCGAGGCCAGATCCTTGGGGACCAAGAAGGTCGACACCCCATAGGTCAACCCGCGTTTTTCGCGCACTTCCTGCATCAGACGGCTTTCGAACCCACCGCCGCCCAGCATGTGATTGAGGATGAAGGCTGCAAAGAAATCGGGATCGTCACGATCGATACCCGCATGACCAAACAGAGCCACAGATTGCGGCGTGTCAAACTCGACAACACTGACCCCGCCGGGGATGTTGACTTGCGCCGGTCCGGGGATCGGTTTGCCTGTTTCGGGCAGATCGGCCAGCAGGTGATCCAGCAACCTGCCGAGTTCTTCGGGCGTGATATCGCCCACAGCCCCTACATAGAGCCGATCTTTGGCAAAGACGTTCTCATAGGCATCAACCACGTCGTCTCGGGTCAGGGCGGTCACGCTTTCGATCGTTCCCTTGCCCTCGGTTCCATAGGGGTGATCCCCATAAGCCATTCGCGCAAAATTGCGTCCGGCGATATCGTTCGGGCTGGTCTGATCCGACCGCAAGCCGGACAGAACCTGCGCCCGCACACGATCCACCGCGTCCTGATCGAAACGCGGCTCGTGCAGGGTCACACGCAGCAGGTCGATCACTTCGTCCCGGTTTTCAGTCAGGAACTGCGCCGAGACCGAGACGGTATCGTCACTGGCGTTATAGCCAAACGATGCTGCCAGCGATTCAAGCTCACGCGCATAGGTTCGGGAATCCATGTCGCCCGCGCCTTCCTCGATCAGGCCGCTCATCAGATAAACGGCCCCTCGCTTGTCAGGGTCGTCCAGTGAAGTTCCACCACGGAACCGCAATTCCAATGCGGTGAACGGGATCGAGTGATCCTCAACCAGCCACGCAGTGATACCACCAGGCGATGTCACCTCCTGAATTTCGATCTCGGCCCAAGCGGGCAATGCGATCACGAATGCAATCAGGGTCGCGAAAATCCGTTTCATTGCGTCACCTCATCGTCGCGCATCAGCCAGCCCGTTACCGAGGTTTCCAGTTGCAGAACCTCGCGGGCGGCAGCGATGATTTCTTCTCCGGTTACGGCCTGCAGGACATCCGGCCAGGCCTGCACGTCCTCGACCGTCAATCCGCTGGTCAGGGCCCGGCCATAGCGATTGCCGATCCCGTCCACATTGTCGCGCGCATAGGTTTGCGAAGCGCGAAGCTGCATCTTGATCCGGTCCAGATCCTCTTGGTTAACACCGTCGGCAATGAACCCGGCCACGGCTGCATCCATGGCTTCTTCGGCCTCTTGCAGGGAAACGCCCTGCGCCGGAACGATAAATAGATCAAAGGTTGTGTCATCCAACGACACGCCGCGATAGAACGCCCCGGTGTAAACGGCTTTCTGTTGCTCGAATTGCAGTTTTTCGGTCAGGTATGACGTGTTCCCACCACCCAGCAATTCGGCCAACATGAACAGGGCTGCGGCCTTTTCCTGTTCGCCCGCGTTGCGTTCAGGCGCCAGATAGCTGCGCTGCACGTAGGGCTGCGATACGCGTGCGTCCTTGAAGGTCAGCCTCCGCGCGGCCGTCTGCGGCGGCTCTTGCGAACGGATGCGCTCGGGCAGGTCCGGGTTGGCGGGGATCACGCCATAGTATTTTTCGGCCAGCGCCTTGACCTCATCGGGCTCGACATCGCCTGTCACAACCAGAATGGCGTTATTGGGCGCGTAGTGCGTCTGGTAGAAGGACAGAGCGTCCTCCATGTCCAGCGTCTCCATCTCGTGCCGCCAGCCGATGATCGGAACCCCGTAGCGGTGGTTGAGGTATTGCGACGCGTTCATCTGTTCGCCGAACAGGGCGCGGGGGTTATTGTCGGTGCGCTGGTTGCGTTCCTCAAGGATCACATCACGCTCGGTCACGATATCATCCTCGGACAGGCGGATATTGCGCATCCGGTCCGCCTCCATTCGCATCATCAGTTCCAGCCGGTCGGCGGCGACGCGTTGGAAATAGGCGGTGTAGTCATACGAAGTGAATGCGTTGTCATTGCCGCCATTGGCCGCCACCGTGGCCGAGAACTCACCCGGTGCCAGCGTATCGGTTCCTTTGAACAGCAAGTGTTCCAGAAAATGCGCCACACCGGACGATCCGACGGGTTCATCCGCCGAACCTGCGCGATACCAGACCATATGCTGCACGACAGGGGCGCGGTGATCCTCGACCACGACGACATCCATGCCGTTTTCCAGCGTGAAGGTAGTGACCGCCTCCTGGCCATCTTCGGCAAAGACCGGGGTGGCAGCAATCAGGGCAGCCGACAGGGCAAGGGCCCGAACCATGGGGCATCCTCCGTTTGTTGTCTGAGTTTCAAACTACGGTGGCGCGGCGCAGGTTCAAGTGTGATGACGAAAAGTTAAGGATTATTCACCTGGCGGCGGAGCCGACGGAGTTTCGACCCCAGCCTGCCGTGCCTGTTCATTTACCTGCGACGAATCCAGCGCCCATCGTTTGTAAACTTGCGAATAGCGGTCCACGTTAAACAGACGCAGTCGGGTAAAACGGCTTTGCTTGCGGCGGAACTCAGCGTCTTCGGCATCGACCACCTGACGAGCATTCTCGGTCACGCCATACCGGTTCGAGGCCGTCACCAATGCGCCATCCGCCGCGGGAATCGCCGTGTTAGGATTCAGTGCATCCGGGTTGCCGCCCAGTGCCGCAATCGCATCCCCCTTGGGGGTCGGGTCGGTTAGATTCCCTGCGCCCGGTGTCGGCGCGGGCAGGAATTGATAATCTTCGGGCTGTGTCAGCGGCTTGACCGGCAGGACCGAGAATTCATCCGGTCCCGGACCCGGCGCCTGAAGGTGGCGCAGACCGATATCGGAACATCCCGCCACCGTGAAGGCAAGCGTCACTGCTATAATGGAACGCGGCAACCGCATCGTAGTCTCCAGCCTGTTTGAGGCGCTTTTATCGCATTTCCACCGGCGCGTCACGAGGGCTTTTTGCCGTCGAATAGGATCAACCCGATGGCACCGGCGAAAATAAACACATCGGCCAGATTGAAGACAAACGGGTTGTTGATACCGCAACAGGACATGTTCAGGAAATCCAGAACATAGCCGTAAAGCACCCGGTCCAGCACATTACCCAGCGCGCCGCCGATCAAAAGCCCGCCCGAAAGCAGCATGATTTTCGAGGGCGCTGACCGCACCAGCCAGATTAGCACGGCAGCCGAGATCGCAATGGAAACGCCGATCAACGCCCAGCGTGCCGCTTCGGTATTGCCCTGAAACAAGCCGAAGTTGATGCCGCGATTCTCGCCATATTTGAACATAAGCAAGGGCGGCAGGACGTCGATATCGCCGTCGGCCACGCGCATGACGTGAACGACCAGAACTTTGCTGATCTGGTCGATCGCAAACGCCGCCATCGCAGCCCAAATTAGCAACCGATAGCGCATCAGTGGCGGAAGTGCCGCATGCCGGTGAAGACCATGGCCAGACCGGCCTCGTCCGCCGCTGCGATCACTTCGTCATCACGCATTGAACCACCGGGCTGGATCACACAGGTGGCACCGGCCTCAGCGGCCTCCATCAGACCGTCGGGGAAGGGGAAGAACGCGTCCGATGCTACGGCCGAGCCGATGGTCAACGGTTGAGCCAAGCCCAACACATCGGCCATACGTTCGGCTTTCTTGGCTGCGATCAGCGCAGAGTCCACGCGGCTCATCTGTCCAGCACCCACGCCTACGGTCGCGCCATCTTTGACGTAGACGATGGCATTGGACTTGACGTGTTTCGCCACTTTCCACGCGAACAGCAAATCGCGCATTTGATCTTCGGTCGGAGCCTTTTTGGTGACGACCTTCAGGTCATCCATACCGATAAAACCATTGTCCTTGTCCTGTACCAACAAACCTCCGGCAACCTGACGGACGGTTTTACCACCGGCCATTACATCAGGTAAGCTGTCGGTGGTCAGCAGGCGCAGGTTTTTCTTGGCGGCGAAAATGGCTTTCGCCTCATTGGACGCGCCTGGGGCGATCACGACCTCGGTGAAGATGCCAGTGATTTCCTGCGCGGTTTCGGCATCCAACGGTTGGTTCAGCGCCACGATCCCGCCAAATGCCGAGGTGCGATCGCAGTCGAACGCCGCCTTATAGGCCTCGATCAGCGTGGCACCTGTCGCTACACCGCAGGGGTTGGCGTGTTTGATGATGGCACAGGCAGCACCCTGCGCCGGATCGAACTCGGCCACCAACTCAAACGCGGCGTCGGTGTCGTTGATGTTGTTGTAGCTCAGTTCTTTGCCCTGATGCTGCACGGCGGTGGCGACACCCGGACGATTTGTGCCATCGGTATAGAACGCTGCCTGCTGGTGGCTGTTCTCACCATAGCGCAGGGTCTGTTTCAACTCTCCTGCAAAAGCGCGACGCTTCGGAGCCTCTAGCTGCAGCGCGTCAGCCATCCAATTCGACACAGCCGTGTCGTAGGCCGCTGTGCGGGCATACGCCTTTTGGGCAAGCCATTGGCGGAAACCATACGACGTCTTTCCGTAATTCTCCTCCAACTGGTCCAGCAGTGAGGAGTAGTCTTCGACATCCACCACTACGTTTACAAAGGCGTGGTTCTTGGACGCCGCCCGGATCATCGCCGGGCCACCGATGTCGATATTCTCGATGCATTCGTCATAGCTTGCACCTTTGGCGACTGTGGCCTCGAACGGGTAGAGGTTCACCACCAGAAGGTCGATCGCGCCGATGCCATGTTCGGTCATTGCGGCAACGTGAGTGTCGTTGTCACGCAGCGCCAACAAGCCACCATGCACCATGGGGTGCAGGGTTTTTACGCGGCCGTCCATCATTTCGGGAAAACCGGTAATCTCGCTGACATCCTTCACATCCAGCCCCGCCTCGCGCAGCGCCTTTGCGGTACCACCTGTGGACAACAGCTCGACCCCGCGCTCGGCCAGCGCCTTGCCCAAGTCGATCAATCCGGTCTTGTCGGATACGGAAAGCAGCGCGCGGCGCACGGGGTGAAAGTCGGTCATGGGTCCAAAGGTCCTTTTGGCGTCAGTCGAAATCGGGCTCGTCCCGGTGCACATCGCGCACGGCATAGGCTGTATCCTGCGCCTTGCTCAACGTCCACCGGATGCGCGTCGCATACTCCATTGCGCAGCCAGATAGAACGATCTGTTTTGTCGCGCGCGGCTTTAGCCGCCCTTTTTCAAGGTAAACGCTTGGCTCGACACCCAATTTTCCAACGCCATCATGGCGAAACACCCAGATTTCACCGCTTTTGAGCGCCATCGACACCGCCGCACCGCCCAAATCCAGCGCCGCATCTACGTCGGGGTGCAGGTGAAAGCGGATATCAAAGCCCAGACCTTTCAACCCCGAGGCATCCATCGCCCGGTCAAACTGCCGCTTGGCCTTGTCACTTGTGGCCAGCAGAATATCTTCGCCGGTCAGTTCACGGCCATCAAAGCGCAGCTCGAAGGTACGGGCATGGGTCAGACCGAAAACCTTGGCATAGCCGTCATGCCCAGCCATGAAGCGCGCGCCTTCGAACGCCTCTTCAAACTCATTGGGTACCTCGCGCGGGGCATCCATCAGCGCCTCTTTCTCAGTCCCCGGAACCGGGTCCGCCAGCCGCGCGCTGGAATAACCGTCCAGGCACAGGGTCGAATGCGATGGGGTTGCCCGCCCTGCCCGACGCCACTCGACCCCGAATGTCTCACCCGATCCGCAATTCACGACCAATGGCCGCCGCCCCGAGGTCAGCTCGAAAGCCAGCGTCGATGCGTGGGCGTTGTAAGAATTGGCCCCCTTCGGCGGCGTTGCGGCGTCGATAATCACACTGGTCCGGGCCGCGTAAAGACGCCCGAACCCCATCGACAACCCCTTGGCGCGTTGCGGTTTTACCCCGCTTTGGGCAAGGGCCTGATCCAGCCGCCCTTCAACTCCGCGTCCGCCGCCGTGAAACCGGGCCAAACCGCCATCCGTGTGGCGCAAACTGCGCAGCGCCGGGGCGATGCGCTTGATCGCATTGGCCTGCGCGCCGGGCGTCCCCCGCCCCAGATCGCTGAGCGCAGCCGACGTCCAGGCCAACAAGGTGAAAACTTCCAGCAGTTCTTCGGGATTGCGCGTGGGAATGCCGCCTTGTGCGTCGATTTGGCTGTCGCATTCGCGGGCCAAAGCACGCAGGGCCGGGTCGGCCAATTGTTCGAGCCCCTGCAACGCCAGACCGGCCTGCACCAGACCAGCCAGTGCCTCGAACCGGGGCAAGCCGGGAGTGGCAGCTTTCCACCGCTTGGACAGAAACCATGTCTGCTGCGCCAGCGAACGAAAGAAGAACTGAGACTGCTTTTCATCCATTCCGCGCAGCAAAAAGGACGCGTGATTGATCCAGCGCATCACCCGCCGTCCGGTCAGATCGGGCACCCAGCCCGGCCCCTGCCCGCGGCCATGCGCCTCGATCCAGCCCCAGACCCATCGCTGGGCCTTGTCGCGTGCGCGCATATCACCAACAGCGGCCAGATCGTCCAGCCAGGCAAAGCCGTGGCGTTCGTGGTCAAAACCGGCGCTCGGGGCAGTCACGTCCCAAAGGCCGGTATCCTGCGCCTCGACCAGAAATCCGGCAAACAGCAGATTTCCCGCCACCAACTGCCGCCCACGTGCAAAAGAGCCAACCGTGCGCGGCTCGGGCTCTTTCACGAATCCCGCTGCCGCCTTGCGACGCTGGCTCAGCCGCGCATAAAGACGGTTCTGGAACCGGGTCCACCGGCTTGTCATGGAATCGGAGTTAGACATTGCGCTCGTTACTCTGCCCCTTGCGCTCTGTTGGCGCCTGAGACCCAACGATAGACCGCGCCGCACGTCAAGTCACCGAAAAGCGTTGGATTATTCCGATTTGTTCAGACAGGCGATGTAGAAGCCATCCATACCACCGCGATCAGACCAATAATCGGGCCGCAACCGCAACCCGCCCTCTTCAGTGATCCAGCCCTTTTCAACGCCGGTCACGGCCAGAGCCTGCCGGTTTACCTGCATGTCGGGGAACATAATCAGCGCCTCTTCGATCTGCACTTCGCCCTCATCCGGCAGCAAGGAACAGGTGCAATAGACCAGCTGCCCGCCAGGTTTAAGCAGACCCCACGCATGGGCCAGCATCTGCGCCTGCAATTCGATCAACCCGCCAAATTCCGCGCCATCCTTGGCATAGGGCAGGTCCGGGTGGCGGCGAATAGTGCCCGTGGCCGAACAGGGGGCGTCCAGCAGGATGGCGTCGTATTGGCCTTGATGGTCCAATGCGTCGCCTGCGATGACCTGCGCCGTCAGCCCCGTGCGAGCAAGGTTCTCGCGCACCCGTTCCAGCCGCGATTCCGAGATGTCCAACGCCGTGACCTGTGCTCCGGCGGCCGCCAGTTGCAGCGTCTTGCCCCCCGGTGCGGCACAGAGGTCGAGTATCTTCTCTCCGGCCTTCGGGGCCAGCACCTGCACCGGCAGCGCCGCCGCCGCGTCTTGCACCCACCAATCGCCCGCATCGAATCCCGGCAGGGCCGAGACCTGCCCCGCATCCTGCACCCGGCGCGAGCCCGTAGGCAGCGCCTCGCCAGGACCATTGGCACCGGGTTTGACGGTAATATCCAGCGGCGCACCTGCGAAATGGGCTTGTTCAATACCCGTGATCGCATCCGCGCCCCAGGCCATAGTCAGCGGGTCGCGCAGCCATTCGGGCAGGCGCGGCACGCGCATCTTGGGCCACGCATCCGGCCCTTCGGCGGCCACTTTGCGCAGCACCGCATTGACCAACCCCTTGAGGCGACCATGCTTGCGGGACCGGCCGACGATCTCGACCATCGAGTTCACTACACCATGCGCGGCCTCTCCGTGGCACAACTCAACCGCGCCGAGACGCAGAGCATTGTGGACGGTCAGCGCGGGCGTGCGGTTCAGGTGATTGTCCAGCAGACGGTCGGCGCGTTCCAACCCGCGCAGGGTTTCCAGCGTCAGGCGTTGCGCCCGCGCGCGGTCTTCGCGGTCCAACCGATCCAATGCGCCAGCCGCCAGGCATTCGGACAAAAGCCGCCCTTCGCCCAGAATCTGATCCAACAGATAGATCGCGCTGCGTCGCGCTGCTGTTGCGTTGTCGGACATGGAACCGCCGTTGATGTGACCCTCGCCCGCATTGCCAAACGCGGACGGGGGCGTATATCAAGCCCTAGCACGGAAAGGAACCCGATCTCATGAGCGACCAGCGCAAAGCCCTGCCGCCCGCCGCCCAACGCGCCCTGGCCGAGGCCGAGGACCGTCGCCGCAAGGCCGAGGCTGAGGCAAAGGAACAGCCCAAAGAACTGGGCGGGCGTGATGGCCCTGACCCCGCCCGCTACGGTGATTGGGAAAAGAAGGGCATCGCAATCGACTTCTGATCACTCAGCCCCGCAGCGCGGTCAGGAAATCGGCAATCAACGCGCGCTGTTTTTTGGATTTCGCCCGATCCTCGGGCCATGTCAGCCAATAGCCGTCTTTTGTTTTCAACTCGGGAAGATCCAGACGCCGTAAGCGCCCGGCCTGTAAATCGGCCTGCGCCAGAGGTTCAGACCCCAGCGCCACACCTATCCCTTGCCGCGCCGCCGACAGGGCGTGTTCCATCGAATCGAAACTGATCACCGAAGGCGGCAGATCGTCATGACCCGTCTTGCGCGCCCAGTCGCGCCAGGCGGGCCGCTCCCCACGCAGCTCGATCAGGGGCGCTCCCCACTCCACGCCCGGGGCGGCCAAGGGCACCAGAACCTCGGGCGCGATCCGTTCAGCCTCGCGCCCCGACCACGTGCCGCGCCCATAGCGGATTTGCAGCCAAGTCCGCTCTTCATCCAGCGATGACCGTCGCGCGACCGAATCCGTCATTACCCGCACTTTCGGGCGCATCCGCTGGAACCGGGATATCGCCGGAACCACAAGCGCATGGATGTTCGACGACAGCCCCGCAACGCGCAACTCACGCGGAGATTTGCCAAACAGATCCTCGGTATTTCGTTCCAGCGCCTGTAAGCTGTCCTGCACCAGCGGCAAATAGCTTTCGCCTTCGACCGTCAACGACACGCCACGTGCTTCGCGCACAAACAGGGTCCGGCCCAGCCACGATTCCAGGTTTCCAATCCGCTGACTGACGGCCGCTTGTGTCAAGCCGAACTCGCGCGCAGCAGCGGAAAACCCGCCCAGCCGACCGGCGGCCTCGAACACCCGTAGCCAGTCCAGAGGCGGCAATCCGATCTTCTTCTTAGCCATAAGATTTTCCAGCCCTCAGTCGCAATAAGGTTTAATTGTGGTAATGCCACGAGGCGCGTATCACCTCAAGCATAGCTCGCGCTGAACAGGAGAAGCCCCATGCTGCGCACTGCCACTCACACGGCCCAGATCGTGACTGTCGAATTTGCCGATGGCACCCAATCCCGATTTCACTCCATCTGGCTGCGCGACAACGCGTTGGACCCCGACACCCGCGCGCCGGGCAATGGTCAGCGCCTGATTACCATCGGTGACATTCCCGTCGATACCACGATAAGCGCCGCTGAGATGGAAGAGGGCGATCTTCGCGTCACCTTTCAGCCCGAAGACAAGACGGTCACCTTTCCCGCCGACTGGCTTGCCGCACACAGCTATGACCGCACCCAAAGTGCCGAGTTTGGACGCCTCGCCCCCGGCATCACCACGTGGGCGCAGAGCATCGAAGCCCCCGCCGGAGATTGGACGCAGGTTCATTCCAATCCCACTGCCAAGCGCAACTGGCTGGCCGCCGTCGCCGAATATGGCTTCGCCAAGCTGACAAACGGCCCGTCCGAGCCGGAATCGCTACTGCAAGTGGCCGACCTGTTCGGCTATGTGCGCGAGACCAATTATGGCCCTTATTTCGAGGTTCGGACTGAGGTGAACCCCACCAACCTTGCCTTTACCGGGCTCGGTTTGCAGGCGCATACCGACAACCCTTATCGCGACCCGGTGCCAACGCTGCAAATTCTCTACTGCCTTGAAAACAGCGCCGAAGGTGGCGAGTCAATCGTGGTCGATGGCTTCCGCGCAGCCGAAAAACTGCGTGATCAAAACCCCGAGGGCTTTGCCCTGCTGACCGGATACCCGGCGCGGTTTGAATACAAGGGCGAAGACGGGGTTTGCCTGCGGTCCCGCCGCCCGATGATCGAACTGTCGCCCGATGGCGAGTTGATTGGCATCCGGTTCAACAATCGGTCGTCTGCGCCGTTTGTTGACATCCCCTTTGACCAGATGGAGGCCTACTATGCCGCCTACCGTCAGTTGGGAGCCATCATCGACGACCCGGCCATGGGCGTGTCGTTCAAGCTGGAACCGGGTGAAAGCTTTATCGTCGACAACACCCGCGTGCTGCATGCGCGGCTGGGCTATTCCGGGGCCGGGTCGCGGTGGCTGCAAGGCTGCTACGCCGACAAGGACGGGCTGCTGTCCACGCTGGCGGCAATGGATGCCCCTCAGCCGGAGGCGGCGGAATGAAACCCGATTTCTCGACCCTGAACCGCGACAATATCGTGGCCTTCATCGGCGACATCTTCGACCGCCGCGGCGGTGAGGAATATCTGGGCGAACCCGTCACCATGGCCGAACATATGCTGCAAGGGGCCACGATTGCTGAACAGAACGGCATGCCCGAGGAAATCATCGTCGGCGCCCTGCTGCACGATATCGGCCACTTTACGTCCGAGTTCGGCACCTATCACCCCGACGACACCGAAGACCGCCACCACGAGGATGCAGGTGCCGAAGTGCTGGAGCAGTTCTTCCCGTCCGTCATCACCGATTGCTGCCGGTATCACGTGGCGGCCAAGCGCTATCTCTGCGCCACCAAGCCCGAGTATTTCAACCGGCTGTCCACCGCCTCGGTCCACACATTGGAGTTGCAGGGCGGCCCGATGAACCCCGAAGAGGTGGCCGCGTTCGAGGCCAACCCGAACCTGAAAGAGATCATTCAGGTCCGCTATCTGGACGAGGCCGGCAAACGCGCGGGCATGGAAACCCCTGATTTCGCCCATTTCGCCCCGATGGTGCAGCGCATGGTCGATAAGCATATGGAGGCCGCATGACCGCGCCTGAGTACATCTTTGAAGCCAGCGCCAAGCCGTCCTTGCCCTGGCACGAGGTGCCCCTGATCCGAGCCACCGATGCATCCGTCAAAGGCTACGGTTGTCTGGTCGATGACCCTCAAGGGTTCGAGATCGAGATCACCCGCTGGCCGCAGCAAGGCTGGCGGCCCATCGACGAGGGCACCGGTGACGAAGGCGGCTGGGTTGAAGGCACGTTCAAATGCGACTGGCAAGGCGACGTGCTCTATGGCGAGAACGAGGCGGTCAAAGGCCACTATGTTCTGGGCTGGTCCGCCGATCCGCAGCAGGCGCAAAAGGCACGCCAAACCGCGCCTCGTGATCAGGTCCTGCTGTGGCACATGAACTATCACCCGGATGGCGGTCAGATGTTCTGGCCCCTGGACAACAAGCCCTTCATCGTTCCTGCTGCCCTGCCCGGCGACAACCTGACGCCCGAGAAGGTCGTGGCCTTCTGGTGTGACGGCTCACGCGGGCTCTATATTCATCCCGGCATCTGGCACGAGGGAATTTTCCCGGTCGAAGACAGCCAGCGGTTTCTTGACCGTCAGGGCGCAGTTCATGCGCGCGTCAGCGCCGATATCGGGAAAGAGTTCGGCGTCTACCTGTCTTGCCCGTTGCGCGCGGACAAGATTAAGGACGTGTAGGCAAAGCCCCAGTATGCGCCCGTTGCTTGCGGGTGATCCATAGCTGAACGGCCATCAGATATGGCACGTAGAACGCAAAGTTTTGCACAAGGTCAAACGGGCCCGTGAAATCGGGCTCGGACCCCAGCCCACCGGTCAACAGATACCAGATCGTGTAGTGCACCCGATAAAGCCACGATCCCAGCGCCAGCCAGAACAGGCGCAGGCCCCAAGCCCAATGACCGGCACGGTCTTTGTTCAACGCCATACGCGCCACCATCAGCGCTGCCGTGAACAGGCAAAGCCCATAAAGGAAAAAGGCCGCCGACATGACCGACCCACCGATCGTGCCACGCAGGGGGATATAGGTCATTCCGGCCAAACCCGTGAACAACGCCAATGCGACCAGCACTCTGCCCAGCTGACGATGAAAGCCGGTGAACGTGCGCCGCACCCCTTTCAGCAGTTGCAAAGGAACAAGCGCGACCAAAACAGTTCCGGCGCAAATATGCAGCACCATCGCCAAATTGCCGACAGGCTGCCCATCTGCAAACAAATAGCTTTGCTGCGCAGCGGCTGCGGACAATCCGATACCGATCATACCTACGCCGTGTACAACGAAAGGCAGCAGAGTCAGATAGAACCCAATCAGCAACAGGCCCAAAAGTACTCGAGATCTTACGGTCTGCATAAGCTGACCATAGGGCCGTCGGTTAGCACGTCTATAGCTCAGAGCCCCAGAACATCCACCATATCATACTGACCGGGGGCTTTGCCCTGCCCCCACAGCGCCGCTTTCAGCGCGCCGCGGGCGAAGATGACGCGGTCGGTGGCCAAATGGCGCAGCACGATACGTTCGCCCGGAGCTGCGAACAAAACATCGTGTTCGCCCACGATGTCTCCGCCGCGAATGGCGTGGAAGCCGATATCGCCGCGTTTGCGCGCGCCCGTGATGCCGTCGCGGGCGCGATCGGACACGTCCGCCAGATTGACTCCGCGCCCTTCGGCTGCGGCCTCACCCAGCATCAAGGCAGTGCCCGAGGGCGCATCGACCTTGTGGTGGTGATGACCTTCGATCACTTCGATATCGAAATCCTCATCCAGCGCGGCGGCAACTTTCTTGGTCAGCTGCACAAGCAGATTGACGCCGAGGCTCATATTGCCCGCCCGCACGATCACTGCATGGCGCGCGGCAGGTTCCAGCGCGGCAATCTGCTCATCCGTCATACCGGTGGTGCCAATCACATGTACACAGCGCGCTTGTGCGGCCAGCGCGGCAAATTCCAGCGTCGCCTCGGGCGCGGTGAAGTCTATCACCGCCTGCGCCTGCGCGAATGCTTCCAGTGGGTCATCTGTGACAGTGACGCCCAACGCAGGGCCGCCCATCGCCGTGCCCACATCCTGACCGATCCAGTCATGGTCCGCACGTTCAACAACGCCGACCAGACGCGCCTGATCGCTCTCAGACACGGTCTTGATCAGCATCTGCCCCATACGGCCCGAAGCTCCTGTGATGACGATCCCCGGAATATGGGTCATGGCTTGCTTCCCTCATTGCAATCGGCTCAAAGCCTCCTACCCGGTTCGCGCCCGCTTGGCAAAGGTGGGATTTGGGCTTAGATCGAAGTCATGGCAAAGAACAAATTCCACGATGGCCCCGGCCCGTCCCAACGACAGCTGCGTGTCGGCGAACTGATCCGCCGCACCCTGTCCGAGGTTCTGGCGCGCGGAGATGTCCACGACCCCGACCTGAATCGCATGTCAATCACCGTGGGTGAGGTGCGCACCTCGCCCGATCTCAAGATAGCCACCGCCTATGTCCTGCCCTTGGGTGGCAAGGGGCAGGAGGACGTGATCGATCTGTTGGCCCGCAACAAGGGCGAGCTGCGCCGCATGATCGGCAAGAAGCTGAACCTGAAATTCTCGCCCGATCTGCGGTTCCGTCTGGATGACACGTTTGACCGTCTGGACGATACCCGCCGCATGTTCGAACAAGACGCGGTGCGCCGCGATCTGGACGAGTGATCCGCACGCTGGCCACATTGGGCGCGCTCCTGTGGGCCGCGCAGGCCGGTGCGGTGAGCTGTGAAAAAGTCACCCACGACGACAAGCGATACACTGTTTGTGAGGTGGACGCGGCAAACGAAGACCTGCGTCTATTTCTGAACGACGACAGCGGCGATCTGCTGGGGCATTTTTCCTCGGTGAATGAGGCGCTGGCCCCCGGCGGTGAACGCCTGGCCTTTGCGATGAATGCGGGCATGTATCACGACGACCGCTCGCCCGTGGGCCACTATGTCGAGAACGGCCAAGAGCAGATGCGCGTCATCTCCAACCCCGGCCCCGGCAATTTCGGCCTTCTACCCAATGGGGTGTTCTGCATCCGCGAGGGCCGCGCCGATGTGTTCGAGACGCTTGACTATGTGGATCAGGCCCCCGAGTGCCGCTTTGCCACCCAATCCGGCCCCATGCTGGTGATCGACGGAGAGCTGCATCCGCGTTTTCTGCCCGACTCGACCTCTCTGTTCGTGCGCAACGGGGTGGGCACTAGTGCTGATGGCACCCGCGCGGTGTTTGCGATCTCGGACGATTACGTCACCTTCCACGAATTCGGCAGCCTGTTTCGGGACGTGCTGAAAACCCCCAACGCACTGTTCTTCGACGGGAATATTTCACGCATGTATGACCGGGCCGGGGGCCGCTCAGATATCGGCTTTTCACTGGGGCCCATCGTGGGTGTGGTCGAAAGCGCACCTGTAAATTGACAGCGCCCATGTGATCCGCTACCCCGCGCGCCTCAGCATGAATCAAGGTGTAATATGGGACGCAAACGCAAGGGCCGCGACATTTCCGGTTGGCTGGTGGTGGACAAGCCTGCGGGCATGACCTCGACCGCCGTGGTCAACAAGGTGCGGTGGGCGATGGATGCGAAAAAGGCGGGCCACGCGGGTACGCTGGACCCCGAGGCGACCGGCGTTCTGGCCGTGGCGCTGGGTGAGGCGACCAAGACCGTTCCCTACATCACCGACGCCTTGAAAGCCTACACCTTCACCGTGCGTCTGGGTCAGGCCACCAACACCGACGATGCCGAGGGCGAGGTGATTGCACAAAGCGATGCGCGCCCCTCGGATGACGATATCAAACAGGCGCTGACCCCGTTTCTGGGTGACATCATGCAGGTGCCGCCCAAGTTTTCCGCCGTGAAGATCGATGGCCAACGCGCCTATAAACTAGCTCGCGATGGCGAGGATGTGGAACTCTCCGCCCGGCCTCTGTGGGTCGAAGAGCTGATCCTTGTCGACCGCCTGGATGACGATCATGTGGTGCTGGAAATGACCTGCGGAAAAGGTGGCTATGTGCGCTCCATCGCCCGCGATCTGGGTGCGGCGCTGGGATGTCACGGCCACGTCAAAGAACTACGCCGCATCTGGTCCGGTCCGTTCGAGGTCGAAGATGGACTGTCCGTCGACCAGATCGACGAAATGGCAAAGACCGAGGCTCTGGATGACTACCTCCACCCGCTGGAGACCGGCCTCGCCGACCTGCCCGAGTTGAAATGTACCCCCGAGGGCGCCACCCGTCTGCGCAATGGCAATCCGGGCATGGTGCTGGCCAGCGACGTGGAATATGGCGACGAGGCTTGGGCCTCACTTGACGGCAAAGCTGTGGCCGTGGGCATCTATAAATCCGGCGAATTGCACCCCAGTCGGGTGTTCGTCGTCTGAAACCCGTGTTAGGCGAGGGTATGATCACCCGAACGCATACCAAGGGCGACGCGCCCTCGACCGCCGTCTATTCCGATTGCGAGAAGTATCGCTATAGCCTGACCCGCGTGTGGGATGCGGGCGGGCGCAAGGCGCTGTTTGTGATGCTCAACCCTTCGACCGCGACCGAGGTGCAGAACGATCCCACCGTCGAACGCTGTGAACGGCGGGCGCGGGCGCTGGGGTTTGGCGCGTTTCAAGTGACGAACATCTTTGCCTGGCGCGACACCGACCCCCGCAAGATGCGCGCCGCCACCGATCCGGTGGGCCCTGCGAATGACGCGGCCATTCTCGACGGTGTCGAATGGGCCGATCAGGTCATCGCCGCATGGGGCACGCATGGAGAACATCTGAACCGCGGCCCGGCGGTCGAGACCCTGCTGCGCGGCACCGGGCATCCTCTGTTCCATCTGGGACTTACCAAGGCGGGGCACCCGAAACACCCGCTCTACATCGCCTATACCCAGCAACCCGAGCTATGGTGACAAAGGGTTAACCACAACCCCAAGCAGTCTTTGACCAACCACCTGAACGCATGGGATAAATCATCCTCGGGGCAATGCGTTCGCGGAGGGGTTCCATGTTCATGATCGGGTTTCTCAGCATCGCAGCACTGGGTGGCGCGGCCTATGCGATCAGCGATATTTTTGAACCCGAGGACGAGCCCGAAGAAGACGAAGTCATTGAAGATGACGCCGAAGAGATCTCGGAAGGCAATCTGCTTGAGATTGACGATGTGCCAGACGCACCGTCAACCGGAACTGTCATTTTCGAACACGAAGGCAATCTGATCCTTGCTGGTACTGAAGAGCAGGACATTCTGACCGGTCAAGATGGCGACGACCAGATCAATGGCTATGCCGGGGATGACACCGTGATTGGCGGCGCGGGCGATGATACCCTGCATGGCGGGGACGGGGACGACACGGTCTTGGGTGGGTTGGACGATGACGTTCTGCATGGCGAGGATGGCGATGACCTTCTGACCGGAGAGGACGGGGATGACACGCTCTACGGTTATTTCGGCGTGGATAATTTGGAGGGCGGCGTCGGGGACGACGATCTTTATGGCGGTCAGGACGACGACAGGCTGAGCGGGGGTGACGGGGATGACGCACTGCATGGCGGCTATGGCAACGACACGCTGAACGGCGGCGCGGGTGAGGATGCGCTGTTCGGGGACGACGGCGACGATGTTCTAATCGGACAAGACGCCGAAGGCGAGGATGAGGTCGATTTCCTCAACGGTGGCGAAGGGGATGACACCATTCTGGCCGACGGGGGTGACATTGTGACTGGCGGCAATGGCACGGATGAAATCATCGTTACCCCGGAAGAAGGCGACGACCCGGTCACAGTGATGGATTTCCAGCCCGGTCAAGACAAGCTGCTGATCTCGTGGACCGGCGAGGAAGACCCCGACATTCAGGTTGAACCCGATGCCGAAGATGACAACCTGACAAATGTCGTGATCAACGGGCAGACCACCGTGCAACTGCTGGCAGCCGAAGGATTGACCGCCGAGGATATCCAACTGATTGGCGAGGGCGCGCTGGCGCAATTGAACGCGCTGGGCTGATCGGTCAGAATCCCTTTGCTATCCACCGAAAATCCGCTTATACGCGCGCATCCGCATCGGAATCGGTGCGGTTTTCTCCATGGGCCTGTGCTGGACGACATCCCGGCCTGCGCCATTAACCTTAACCTTTTTACAAGGAGACCCCGATGTCGATTACTGCCGCTGAAAAAGCACGCGTCATGAAAGAATTCGCAACCAAGGACGGCGACACCGGTTCGCCTGAAGTCCAGGTTGCCATCCTGACCTCGCGCATCACCACCCTGACCGAGCACTTCAAGACCCACAAAAAAGACAACCACGGTCGCCGCGGTCTGCTGAAAATGGTCGCCCAGCGCCGTAAACTGCTGGACTACCTGAAGGGCAAGGAAGAAGCACGCTATCAGGACCTGATCAAAAAGCTGGGCATCCGCCGCTAAGCGCTTTTTCGTCCAATTCGAAACGCCCGCCAATTTGGTGGGCGTTTTTTTGTTCGGGACGATCTATCGAAGCTATTGTGCTGTCAGTCCGAAGCGGCGCGATCATATTCCATGCGCGCGGTCTTAACCTGATCCATCTGTTCGTGCGACCAGTAGACGAGCGGCCTGAGCAGTTCCAATAAGCTGCGGCCCTGAGGTGTCAGTGCATAAGACACTGCGACAGGCGGACCGGGATCGACAGTACGCGTTAAATATCCATCCCGCTGTAGCCCCCGCAGATTTTCGGTCAGCACCCTTTGCGTAACGTCACCGATACATCGCTTGAGCTCTCCGAACCGCTTCGGCTCATCTTCTAGCGCCAGAATGATGATCATCCGCCACTTGCCTGTGACGTTTGACAAAACGGATCGGATCGAACAGTTCGACGCTTCGGCTTTATTGCTAACGCCAATGGGAAGCATGACACCCTCAAGTTCATTATGAATACCAGAAACGACTACAATACCTTATACAACAAATGCAACATACTGTTTTTTCGCTAGTATCCTAAAAGTAACCCGGTGACTTTAAGGTGCGTAATTGCCCTTTGGTGCGTTTTTGATACCTACTATCAACGCAACACGAATCATCAGGAATTCACCATGACCCCCAAAGATCTTGTCCTCGCACTTTTTTCTGCCGCTTTCCTGGACCATGACCCCGAAGCTGCGCGTCAGATGGTAAGCATCGACTATGTTCAGCACAATCCGCAGGTACCGACCGGGGCCGAAGGACTGATGGGCCTGATCTCGTTGGTCGGTCAGGCTGGTATGACCGCGACCACCCATCGCGTGATCACCGAAGGTGATCTGGTCGTACTGCACAACACCTATGACAATGCCGACGCGTTCGGCGCGTCCTCGCTCGCTGCGTTTGACATCTTTCGCGTAGAAGACGGGAAAGTGGTTGAACATTGGGACAACTTGCAACCTATCCCCGAAACCACCGCGTCAGGGCGCGGCATGACGGATGGTGCGGTTGAGATCACCGATCTCGACAAGACCCAAGAAAACAAAGCCTTGGTTCTGGGTTTTGTACGCGACGTGTTAGGCGGGGCAGCACCAGAGAATGTCTCGAAATACATGGACCCCGAAGTTTACATGCAACACAACCCGTCAATCGAAGACGGCCTGTTGGGATTGATGGCCGCGATCGAAGCATTTGCTGCACAGGGAATGATAATTACCAAGTTTGAGCCTCAATTCGCCGTGGCCGAGGGCAATTTCGTCTTTGTCGCGACCGATGCTGTCATGGGCGGCGAACCCTGGGCCTTCTTCGATCTGTGGCGCGTGGAAGATGGCAAGATCGTAGAGCACTGGGACGTCGTCTCACCTATCCCGTCCGAAATGGCACATGGGAACGGCAAGTTCTGAGTAAGCTTGACCGCCCCTGAAGCGCCATGAGAAAGCGCCCGTCAAATCTGCGGGCGTTTTCCGCTTTCTTCAATCAGGAAGACCAGCATTCCGCCACCCGGCGCGCCAATTTTCCGAAGCATTTGTCATCGAAAACACAGGCAGTTTGGCTTGTTCGGTAGACGCGGTGATATCGGGCCGAAGCGCATTAAGGTCATTGACCGCAGACTTCGCCGCCGCTGTATCCGGCAGTTGCCCCAACGCGGCAATCAGCATCAAGTGGCTCATGACAAAACCGGACCGAACGGCCAGAGCCTCACGCGCGGCTGCGGCGGCTTCTTCGTACCGGGCAAGCTGGAACAAAGCGCTGCAACGGGCAATATGCGCGGCGTGTCGCATTGGGTCCTTGGGGCTGAGTTCAACGGATTGCGTCGCATGATCCAGTGCCTCGTCCGGTCGATTTAGCATGCACAGGTTGATCGAAGCCAGCATATGAACACTCGCGGCATTCGGATTCTCGGCCAGCGCCTGTTTGAAAGCAGACCGTGCGCGCGGTAAATCCCGCGCCAGCATCGAGATCGAGTGCGCCGCATAGGCCATTGCGATTCCGTCGGCCCGGTCGCTCATCAACACGCGTTCGGCGGCAGCTACGGCGGCCTTGGGGCCTTTGCCCACAGGTTCCAGACCCTGCACAAGGCGCTGGATGTGCAGCCATGCCAACAATCCGGCTGCGGCTGCGTAGTCAGCGTCGCGCTCCAGTGCCAGAGTGGTAAGCCGGATCGCTTCGCGATTGTCTTCATCGGTCAGCAAATGGAAATGCGACAGAGCCTGTAAATACAGCTCATACGCCTCCAGACTTTCGGTTGGCTTGGCGCGCGAGCGGGTGGTTTCAGCGTGACGCAGTGACGGCTCGATTGCTGTCACCACCTCTTGCGTGACCTTGTCCTGAAGATCGAAAATATCATCCAACACACCATCAAACCGATCTGCCCAAAGGTGGCTGCCGTTTTCCGCGTCAATCAACTGCCCGGTAATCCGAACACGTTGGCCCGCCCGACGGACCGACCCTTCCAGCACATAGCGAACGCCCAGGCTACGCCCGACCTCGCGGATATCAGTGCTTTTTCCTTTGAAAATAAAAGATGAATTGCGCGCCACTACCATCAGCCACCGAAACCGCGACAGCTCGGTGATGATGTCCTCGGTCATGCCGTCGGCAAAAAACTCCTGCTCGGGGTCGCCGGACATATTGTCAAAGGGCAGCACGGCGATCCCGGGGCGCGTGTCGGCCGAGGTCGACAGATTGGCCGACGTCCCCTTGGGCCAGCACCAGACACCGATGCGGCGTGTGATGTTTTTCAACTCGGTCTGCTCGCCCCCGTCGAACTGGGCCGCATCGCCCCGGTCCAGGCTGTTGTGCGACGTGTCCGAGATCAGGATCTGGTCGGGTTCAGCCAATGCCTCAAGCCGCGCGGCGATGTTGATCCCATCACCGAAGATATCGTCGCCATCCGAGATCACCTCGCCCGTGTGGATACCGATACGCAGCCGAATGGTGTCTGCCTTCGGTGCAGACTGGACCGCAATCGCGCAATCGGCGGCGTCAGATGTCGAGGGGAACTCGGCAATCCACCCGTCCCCCATGCTTTTGATCAGGCGCCCCTTATGCGCCTCAAGCAAGGACTTAAGCGTGTCTTCACGAAACGACCTGAGCGCGGCCAACGTGCCCTGCCGGTCCTGATCCATCAGCGCCGAGTATCCAACGACATCTGCCGCCAGCACCGTCGTAAGTCGTCTTTTCATTGACAGCCCCCCAACAAAGGCAACTTACCGCGCGGGAGACCGTCTGTCAGGTTATTTGCGTAGGACATCCGCGAAGTTTGTCCGTAGCCTTGGCACATTTCGCTTTCGTTCCAACCTGATTTCACGCGCGCGGTGTCAACTCCCAGTTTGACAAGCATGCAACTAAAGGTCGGTGCTTCGGTTTCGCTTCCCTTCCCCTTCAAACTCATGTATGCGCGCGAGTATCTGAGACGTTGTGCCCTGACCCTGGCACTCGAATGGAAGATAAATGGGGTCGGCGGCAATGGGGCCGCCATGCAAACCGGAGACCCGCAGGGGCGGGAGTGCTCCGTTCTAGGATACGCATATGTTTGATGTAACAAAGAAATCGATTCAGTGGGGCGAAGAGACGCTGACACTGGAAACCGGCAAGGTTGCCCGTCAGGCGGACGGCACCGTGATTGCCACGCTGGGCGAAACCAGCGTCATGGCCAACGTGACCTTTGCCAAAAGCCAAAAGCCCGGTCAGGATTTTTTCCCGCTGACCGTCCACTATCAAGAGAAATACTATGCTGCCGGTAAAGTTCCGGGTGGCTTTTTCAAGCGCGAGGCGCGCCCGACCGAAAAAGAGACGCTGACCGCGCGTCTGATCGACCGTCCGATCCGCCCGCTGTTCGTCGATGGCTTCAAAAACGAAGTTCTGGTCATGTGCACCGTGCTGAGCCATGATCTGGTCAACGATCCCGACATCGTTGCAATGATTGCTGCGTCGGCTGCTCTGACTATTTCCGGCGCGCCGTTCATGGGTCCGATCGCCGGTGCCCGCGTTGGTTTCGTGGATGGCGAATACGTCCTGAACCCGACCGTAGACGACATGCAGGACCTGCGCCTGAACCCTGAACAGCGTCTGGATCTGGTTGTCGCCGGCACCAAAGATGCCGTGATGATGGTGGAATCGGAAGCTTACGAGCTGTCAGAAGCCGAAATGCTGGGCGCCGTGACCTTCGCGCATGAACAAATTCAGCCGGTTATCGACCTGATCATCAGCTTGGCCGAAGAAGCTGCGAAAGAGCCGTTCGAGTTCGAAGCGCCCGATTACTCGGATCTCTATGCCGCTGTTGCCGCAGCCGGTGAAGAGCAGATGCGCGCCGCCTTCGCGATCACCGACAAGCAAGAGCGCACCACCGCCGTTGCCGCGGCCCGCGAAGCAATCAAAGAAGCGTTGACCGAAGAACAGCTAGAAGACGGCAACCTCGGTTCCGCGATGAAAAAGCTGGAAGCCGGCATCCTGCGAGGCGACGTCGTCAAAGGCGGCAAGCGGATTGACGGTCGCTCGACCACCGACATCCGTTCGATCGTTGCTGAAACTTCGATGCTGCCCCGGACCCATGGTTCCGCCCTGTTCACCCGTGGTGAGACTCAGGCACTGGCCGTAACCACGCTGGGCACCGGTGATGATGAGCAGTTCATCGACGCGCTGCACGGCAACTTCAAATCGAACTTCCTGCTGCACTACAACTTCCCCCCCTATTCGGTTGGTGAAGTTGGCCGCGTGGGTGGCCCCGGACGTCGTGAGATCGGCCACGGCAAGCTGGCATGGCGCGCCCTGCAGGCGGTTCTGCCTGCGGCGACCGACTTCCCCTACACGATCCGTATCGTGTCCGAGATCACCGAATCCAACGGATCGTCCTCGATGGCGTCGGTCTGCGGCGGCTCGCTGTCGATGATGGATGCGGGCGTTCCGCTGAAAGCACCGGTTGCCGGTGTGGCCATGGGTTTGATCCTGGAAGATGACGGCAACTATGCCATCCTGTCGGACATTCTGGGTGACGAAGACCACCTGGGCGACATGGACTTCAAGGTTGCGGGTACCGAAAACGGCATCACCTCGTTGCAGATGGACATCAAGGTTGCGGGCATCACACCCGAAATCATGGAGAAAGCCCTGGCGCAAGCCAAGGACGGCCGGATGCACATTCTGGGTGAGATGGGCAAAGCCCTGTCCGAGACCAACGAATTCTCGGTTCACGCCCCGCGCATCGAGACCATGAACATCCCCACCGACAAGATCCGCGAAGTCATCGGTTCGGGCGGTAAGGTCATCCGCGAAATCGTTGAGGTTTCGGGTGCCAAGGTCGACATCAACGATGACGGCGTGATCAAGATCGCCTCGCCGGACGGAGAGTCGATCAAGAAGGCTTACGAGATGATCCACTCGATCGTCGCAGAGCCCGAAGAAGGCCAGATCTACACTGGTAAAGTGGTCAAGATCGTCGATTTCGGTGCCTTCGTGAACTTCTTTGGCAAGCGCGACGGTCTGGTGCACGTCTCCCAGATCGAAAACCGTCGCCTGAACCATCCGTCGGATGTTCTGAAGGAAGGTCAGGAAGTGAAGGTCAAACTGCTGGGCTTTGATGATCGCGGCAAGGTTCGCCTGTCGATGAAAGTGGTCGATCAGGAAACCGGCGAAGAGATCGTTCCCGAAAAGAAAGAAAAGAAAGAAGACGCCGAATAATCAGCGCCTCTTTTCGAATTACCAAAGACCCCGGTTCTGGCCGGGGTCTTTTTTTGTGACCCTACAAGTCCTTGGCAAAGTAATGCAGATGCGGTCGCAACATCGGTTGGTCCTTGTAGGTTGTTGTCTCGATCGGTGTGTCCAGTTCCACAAACCCAAGCTTCGGATACAGGCTGCGCATCTCAACATTCGGGGTCAACGTATCGGCCACCAGCCGTTTCAACCCCATCTGTCTTGCGGCATTCTCTCGCGCCACGATCAACGCGCGCCCGGTTCCGGTGCCACGGGCACTTTCGGTGACAAAGACGCGCTTTAACTCACCGGTCTCTTGATCCAGACGCTTCAGCATCCCGCACCCCACAATCGCGGACTGCCCATCCCGCGCCACGACCAGGCAACCATTGGGTGGCAGGTAATCCTCGGGGCGCGCCCAGAATTCGGCTAAGGCGCTTTCCGGGGCGGATGGATCAATCTCGAACCCCATGGCGCCCATGCGTTCGACAATCAGGTCGTAATATTGCGACAGGATGCCATTCAGCTGATCCTTGGGCGGCAACGCGGCACAGTGTTCAATTTCAATCATCGGGTCACACCTCGCGGATCAGTTGACCCTGTTGCGGGTGTGACCACAAGCCATTGTTCAATGCGCAACACCGGACGGCCCATGTTTCATCACGTGCCACTGGCCATAGCTGTCGTTCAGATCAAGCTTGATCGCTGCATCCGCCTTGGTCGAAGCGCTACCGATCTCGGCCAGTGTGAATTCGATCCCGCCGGGAATGTCGATCCGAACGCGATGCTCGCCGCCGCCATGCGGGGCCTGAATTGGACGCCCCGTAGATTGCAGCACATCGCCCACTGTGACCTTGGCTTTACGCCCTTCTATGTCGATGTCGAAATCAATTGGCAGATACAGGGTCTCGTGTACGGTTTTGCACATGGCGCGGAAGACGAACCAATGGGTGGCCATTTCATCCGTTTCCTCACCGTGAAAGACCTTTTCCAACGCATCGCGCTGCGCGTCCGAGGCGCTGGGATCAATAATCACCTGCATCTCGCCGCCGCCTTCAAAGATCGGGCCGGGCCACGCGTAGATCAGAGCCGCTTTGGTGCCTGCCAGATCAGTGTCGCCGAAATGCCCCTTGGAGACCTCCAGCACTTCGAAGCCCCTGCAATTGCCATTGGTGGGTAATTCTTCGAACTGACAGGGGCAGGCGTAGCCGCAGTTGCAATTCCCGAAGGCTTCGCCCTCAACGTACCAATCTGTGAATGCCATCGTAACTCTCCTGATGTGAAAGCCCGATACCTGTCATCACCCGCCCCGATCGCGGCACCATAGCATATTTACGCCAAATCCCGAACCGCTACGGAAAATCGAATGGGAAAGACGCGCGAATGTGTCGAACTTCACAGTCAGAAGGCTTTCGGCATGACAATTTGCGCAAGGGTCGAAAGACCCGCGACCGAGCATGCAGGGCCGACGTCGCACAACCAATAAGTGTGTGCGAAGGAATGGGCCATGACATTAAGATCGTTCAGGGAACGAGTCATCCAAACATGTAGTTTCGAGGTGGTGGGAATCGCGTTCGTCTCGCCGGTTTATGCATATATCGCGGGGGCGTCGATGGTGCATGGGTTTGCGCTGATTTCCCTGCTGTCCATCGTCATTTTGATCTGGTCGCCCATTTTCAACACGTCGTTCGACTGGATAGAGCGGCACCGAACCCGCCGCCTGGCAAGCGCCCGCCCCCACCGGTTGCGGATCGTCCACGCAGTGCTGCATGAGGTCACCGCGATTATTATTACATGCCCGTTGCTGATGTATTTTGGCGGCCATTCCCTGCAGGCCGCACTGGCTTTCAATCTTGGTCTGACGATCACCTATTCGATCTACACCTATGTTTTTCATATCATTTATGACCGGTTACGCCCCGTAAGACCTGTCTCTGCGGTCGAGGGCACACCGCAATGCGATCCCGGCGCGGCGGTCTGCAATAACATCTGAACAAACCCGCGCTGCTTGTTCGATCACTCCACCCCAATAAGCTGTGAATCGAAGTGAAGCTCGCCTGTCTTTCATTTGCGGCGAGTTTGTCCACATGTGGGTTCATAACCATTTGGAACAAAGGACATGGACATGGTTAAGCGAATTATTCTCGCCTCGGCGGTGCTGGGCCTCAGCGCGTCAGCACCGGTTGCGCAAAGCCTCACAGATGACCTCTACGTCCACGGATTTGCTGGCTACAGCAATTTGCAGGACAGCGATTTCACCGGCACCGTCAATGGTGGCCCGGAATCCGTCGATACCGATTTTGACGGTGGGTTTGGACTGGGCATTGCCATCGGCAAAGAAATCCCACAGTGGAGCAATGACAGCATCGCCACTCGGGTCGAACTTGAACTCTCTTATCGGGACAATGACGTAGACGGAGTGAATTTTTCCGGCAACGGGCCCGCAAGCGAAGTCAACGTTTCGGGTGATGTGACCCAGACTTCCTTGTTTGCCAATGTTCTGGTCGACTTCAAAACCGCCAGCGCGCTCACGCCCTATGTCGGCTTGGGTCTGGGTGTCGCCTACACCGATCTGGATTTCTCATACGGACCGGGTGTGGAGTTGGATGACAGTGACACCAACTTTGCCGCTCAGATCATCGCAGGCGTTGCCTATGATGTCAGCGAAAACACGGCCCTGACACTGGATACGCGCTATTCGCGCGCCTTCAACGTTTCCTCGGACCGTCTGGCCCCGAACGGCGCGTTGACCGGCACCGTCGAAGATGACATCGACGCGTTCAGCATCAATTTCGGCGTGCGCCAAAGATTTTGATCGAATAGGGGAAGTGTTTCTCTCCGGTTTCCCTTCCCCCGCATGTCCGCGTGCTCTATGCACGAGGACATGCGATCTTTCGTCATCCATATGTCCTCTAGTGCCGCGCGGCGACCCAATGCCGAGAAACTTTGCAGCGACCTTCCGAACGCGGAATTATTCGAAGCGGTAAACGGTCGCGACCCGGCGCAGATCGCCGATGTTGCGCTGTTTCCCGGCAATTTGCACCATCCAGAATACCCGTTTAAATTGCGCCCTGCGGAGATCGGGGTGTTCGAAAGCCATCGTCGTCTTTGGCGCAAACTGGTGGACGAAAAGATCGATATGGCCATCATCACCGAAGATGACCTGCGCATTGACCCCATTCGCATGGCCAAAGCGCTAAAGATGTTGGCGGCCTTTGCTACGCCCGAGCACTATATCCGCATTCCCGTAAAACAACGCGAAGTTGCGGCGCAAGTGCTGGCCAAAACCAATGATCAGCGTCTGATCCTGCCAAAGGTGATCGGGTTGCAATGTGTGTGCCAGCTTGTCGGGCGCCGCGCGGCAGAACGGCTTTTGGCCGCAACTGACAAGATCGACCGCCCTGTGGATACGTTCCTGCAAATGCACTGGCTAACCGGCCAACCAATCCTGTCGCTTCAGGGCAGTGGCAATCAGGAAGTGGCTAGCGAAATCGGTGGGTCCACAATCCAGACTCGTCCTCCGCTGAGCGACAAACTGACCCGCGAGTTCAAGCGCGCAGCTTATCGCGCCTATCTGCACAGCCATCCGCAAAAGCCGGCTTGCTGAACGAAAAAGCGGGGCCTGATGCCCCGCTTTGTTGTTTCTTAGCTCGGCGCTTTGGTTTTGCGCAGATAAGGGAAGATCGTTTCGAACTCGCCAAATTTCTCCTTGGCCTCCTCGTTCGACACCGCAGGCGGGATGATCACGTCTTCACCGGGCACCCAGTTGGCCGGCGTTGCGACGCCCTTGCTGCTCATTTGCAGACCGTCCAGCGCGCGTAGGATTTCCGCAAAATTGCGACCCACGGTCATCGGATAGGTCATCGACAGCTTCAACTGCTTGTCCGGGCCGATGATGAACACAGAACGCACGGTGGCACTGTCCGCCGGGGTGCGGCCATCGGGCAGATAAGCTTCGGCAGGCAACATGTCGAAGGCTTTCGAGACCGCAAGTCCGTCGTCGGCAATGATCGGGAAACCGGGATTGGCATTGCCATAGGCCTCGATGTCTTTCTTCCACTTCTTGTGGTCTTCCACACCATCGACCGACACGCCCAAAACCTTGGTGTTGCGTGCCGCCCATTCGTCATTCAGTTGCGCCACGGCAGAAAACTCGGTGGTGCAGACAGGAGTGAAGTCCTTGGGGTGCGAGAACAGAATAGCCCAGCTGTCACCGATCCAGTCGTGGAACTGAATGGTGCCCTGATCCGTTTCTGCGGTGAAATTTGGGACGGTGTCGTTGATGCGCAAGCCCATAATGCGTCTCCTTCTCCTGTTGGTCAGCCTGGCAGGCTGATGCGAATTTAATCACTTTGTGTGTAAGTTAAACCGTTCTTTGAGGGATCGCTCAAAATTCACGTATCACGATATTATCCTGAAATTCAGGAATTCGCCCCAACAAAAACGCGGCGCGCCTGTCTCAGGCCTCGGCCTGCGCGGCCTCATAAGCCAGCATGGCGCGCTTGACGGGCAGGCCCCAATGATAGCCCCCTAGCCCGCCAGACTTGCGCAACGCCCGGTGGCATGGGATCAACCAACTGACCGGGTTGCGCCCAACGGCCGTACCCACGGCCCGCACCGCCTGCGGGGACCCCACCCGCTGCGCGATCTCGGAATAGGTCGTGACTTGCCCCGAAGGAATGTGCATCAGTGCCTCCCACACTTTGATCTGCAGCGGGGAACCGATCAGGTGCAGCGGCGTCTCGGACCGTTTCGCGCCAAACGACGCCTCGACCCATGGGCGCAGCTTTTCGGCGTTCTCGATGTAGCTGGCTTTGGGCCAGCGCGAGGTCATATCCTCCATTGCCGCCGCTTCGCCGGTTTCTGCGCCAAAGGCCATACCGCAAATCCCTTTGTCAGTGCCCATCACCAACGTCGGGCCGAAGGGGCAATCGAACCAGCCCCAGTAAATCGTCAGGCCCGCGCCTTTGCGGGCGTATTCGCCGGGGCTCATGGATTCCCATTTCAGGAACAGGTCATGCAGACGGCCGCTTCCGGACAGCCCCACGTTATGCGCGGTCTCCAGCGTGGTGAACCGCTCGTGCAGCAAGGCCTTGGCGTGGCCCAGCGTCAGATATTGCTGATAGCGTTTCGGCGATACCCCAGTCCAGCGTGAGAACAGGCGTTGAAAATGCGCGGGGCTCATGTCCATCTGGCGGGCCAGTTCGTCCAGCGACAGGGATTCGCCGCCCTGATCAATCAGCTCGATCGCGCGGCGCATGACGTTGTAGTGGTATCCGCTTTCGGGGGTCTGGACGTTCATAACTCACCTCATCTGCTGCCCCGGACCATATCCCGCGCGCCACGCCACCGCGACCCGAAACATGCGCATTGGCTTTGGGCTTGTGTCATGCGCCTGCGGGCGGCATTAAGGCCCGGATGGCAAAGCAACTCGATTACCACACGATCCGCGAGATCTTTACGCGTTTTCAGGACGCCGACCCCGAACCCAAGGGCGAGCTGGATCATGTGAACGTCTATACTCTGGTCGTGGCCGTGGCGCTATCGGCGCAGGCCACCGATGCGGGCGTTAACAAAGCCACGCGCGAGCTGTTCAAAATCGCCGACACACCGCAAAAGATGCTGGATTTGGGCGAAGAGGGCCTGACCGAGCATATCAAGACCATTGGCCTGTTCCGCCAGAAGGCCAAGAACGTCATCAAACTCAGCCGCATTCTGGTCGAAGACTATGGCGGCGAAGTGCCCAATTCCCGTGCCGCGCTACAATCGCTGCCCGGTGTCGGGCGCAAGACGGCCAATGTGGTTCTGAACATGTGGTGGCGGCAACCGGCGCAGGCGGTCGACACCCATATCTTCCGCGTCGGCAACCGCACCGGCATTTGTCCCGGCAAGACCGTAGATGCCGTCGAGCGCGCCATCGAAGACAATATTCCCGCCGATTTCCAACTGCACGCGCATCACTGGCTGATCCTGCATGGTCGCTATCACTGCAAGGCGCGCAAACCCCAATGCGGAACCTGTATCATCCGCGATCTCTGCGAATTTGAGGACAAGACCCTATGAAAACCTACCAGCTCACCGGTATCGGAAATGCCGTTGTGGACGTGATCTCCCAGGCCGATGACAGCTTTCTGGAACTGATGGGCATCGAAAAGGGCATCATGCAACTGATCGAGCAGGAGCGCGGCGAAGTGCTGTATGCCTCGATGGAGGGGCGCGTGCAGACGCCCGGCGGCTCGGTCGCGAATACCATCGCGGGTGCCGGGGCACTGGGACTGGATGCGGCATTCATTGGCCGGGTGCATGACGACGCGCTGGGGCGGTTCTATGCGGATGCGATGAACGAGGACGGCGTCGATTTCGTCAACCCGCCGGTGCCGGGTGGCGAGCTGCCGACCTCACGCTCGATGATCTTTGTCTCGCCCGACGGCGAACGGTCAATGAACACCTATCTGGGCATTTCCTCGGAACTGTCATCACAGGACGTGTCCGAGGATGTGTCAGGCAACAGCCAAATCATGTTCCTTGAGGGGTATCTGTTCGACAAGGAAAAGGGCAAAGCCGCGTTTCTTGAGGCCGCGCGCACCTGTCACAAGGGCGGCGGCAAGGCGGGGATCGCCATTTCCGACCCGTTCTGCGTGGAACGTCACCGGGTCGATTTCCTGCTGCTGATCGAGAACGAGCTGGATTTCGTGATCGGCAACGAGGCCGAGATCAAATCGCTGTTCGAAACCGATGATCTCGAGGATGCTCTGGCCAAAACCGCCGCGATTTGCCCTCTGGTCGTATGTACCCGGTCGGGTGATGGCGTAACGGTTTTGTTCGGCGGTCAGCGCGTGGATGTACCGGTGGAAAAGGTTGTGCCCGTGGACGCCACCGGCGCGGGCGATCAATTCGCCGCTGGGTTCCTGTTCGGTATGGCCACAGGGCGCGATTACGAGACCTGCGCCAAGATCGGAAATGTCTGCGCCCGCGAAGTGATCAGCCATATCGGCCCAAGGCCAGAAGCGAATATGCAGGAATTGCTGCGCGCCGAAGGCTTGCTGTAAGTCGCTGAGTAGCGCCGAGGGCGCCCAGATGACCTTGGCGCAGCTTTTTTACGACCCCGCCGCCGCGTCGTTCAGTGCCCAGTCATAACTATAGGCACTGACTCGGGACACATCTTGCAGCCGCGCTTCCAGATCGGGGTCGGCGACCGTTCGGACATAGGTTAGAACCGCCTGTTCGTTCGGTCCGAAATCCTCTCGGAACCAGATGAAGATCTTGGACAGGATCAGCCCGCCATTGTCATTAAACCGCACGCCACGCGGGTCGTTGATATAGGCGTGTTCGGCGGCGGCAAAATCACGCTCCAGCGTGTCGGCCTGCCAGGCGCGGTCCATGAGGTTGGGGCAGCCCACAGCGGCACAGTTCAGGGCATAATGAATGCGCGGCTCGTTGAATTCAGGGCGGATGATGCGGTGTTCGATCTCGTTCAGGGTTAAGCTCTGCCCGGCGACCGTCACTATGGGCCGGTTCCACGGCCCGATTGACAGCGGCCCGTCCTTGATGTCGCGGATCGAGGCGACGGGGTAGTTCTCAAGGATCACATCCACCGTCACCGCGTTATACATATTGATCCAATAGGCCAGCTGTTGATCACGGGTCAGCGCCGCAGGGTCAACTGTTTGCAAATCTTCGATATACCCGTCCAAACGTGCTTTGTCGTCGGCCGAGACCTGCCCGTAAGCCATCCGGTTCACACCCTGCGCATCAGGCGCGACATAGCGGTTCAGAAAGGTGGTCCAGTCGCGGTGATCAACACGCTCTCCGGGCGGTTGGGCGACGCGGGTCAGGGCGCTGTTCGCCAAAGGTTCGGGCGCGGGAAGGGCCAGTCGTTCGACACTGGCACAAGCCGCAAGCAGGGGCAGCAACAGCAGGATCAGCAGACGTCTCATGAGGCATCCTTTCGGGACTGGCGCAGGGCGCGCATCTGCCCTTTCAGCCGTTTCATCGGAGCAAGCGCCGGATCGCTCAGTTCGGGCAGGTCCGGGCCATTGGACAGACGCGGAACGGCAGCGTTCCACCAGCTTGGACCAGTCGGCCCGTCAATCCGGTCAGGGCTGGCCAGATGCATGTCGCGCTGCGCGTTATGGACACACATCGAAAGCGGCCCGTTCGCCGTAGCCACCATGAACACGCACGAGGCGCAGCGGTCTTCGTCCAACTGATCTGCCGCCATGAAATTGTGAATAAACACCGCTTGCCGCCGCACCGGGCCACGTAGCACGCCAGTACCCAGACGAGCGACGCTCAGCCCAAGTTGCCCCAACGCGCGCAGGGCCAGCAGCGGATGTCGTCGGATCATGCGCCCAACCTTGGGGCGAATACGGATATGGGCGTCCTGATTGTCGTCCACCCCTTCCAGCGCTGTCATCACCCGATGCACCAAGCTTTGGTTAGACAATAGCGAGACCGCGCGCCCTCCGGCCGTCAGGACGCTGGCGTAACGGTTGCATTTGGAATGGCCCACAGCCGCCGTGCCGAAATGCAGCGGAGTCCCATAGCCTTCCTCGACCGCGCGCGCGACACTGTCCTGCGTGATCATCTCGGGCCGTTCGCGCAACACGCCGCGCCCAGTATCGGCCTGCACTTGGAACGAGACAAACGCCACCTCGGGTCGATCCCGCAGATAACGCGCCAGCATGGGCAGTTCGTCGAAATTGCCGGCAAACACCGTGGTGTTGAACAGAATCCGCAGCCCCAACCCCCGCGCCCGCCGGATATAGGCGCGGCGGACAGTGTTCAGCTCTTCTTCCGAGGTGAACCCCTTGCGCTCTTGCGTCATGTCCACATGAAAGGCCACGTCGTCCAGCCCCGCCGCTGCCAACCGCATCAACTTGGCGCGGCTGGCACGAATCCCGTTTGTCATCAGACAGGACCGCATCCCCAAACGGCGGATTTCCCGGCACAGCGCCTCAAGATCCTCGATCTTGCGCAGGGTCGGATCACCGCCAGTCAACTGTACCGACACCCCGGTGCCATAGTGGCTTTGAATCGTCTTCAACCGCGCAAACAGAACCGACAGAGGAGGGTCATAGGTCATCTCGGCCCGATCCGAGAGGTAACACAGCGTGCAATCCAGATTGCACCTTTGCGTGACCTCCAGCGCAACGCATGCGATGGGATAGAACCGCCCCGCCGTTTGCCCGGCATGGTATTCGCCACAGCCCTGCAAACCCTCGCGCAGAGGCGCGCGGCGGTCGGAACCGATGAACTTGCGACCTGCAGGGACGATGGCGGGGGGGCTGTGCGCGGTATCTCTCATGCGGACCAAGCTAGAGATGCCGTGTGGCCCGAACTATGCCCCCTCACGGCAAGTTGTCGCAGGGTGAGTGAAGCGCGCTCCTACCGCAGAAATGCGCTGAATGCTGCAACCACCTGCGCGTAGACATCGCGCTTGAAGGGTACGATTTCTTCAACCAAGAGAGAGGGCTCCTGCCATTTCCAGCGGGTGAACTCGGGATGATCGGTGTCGATATTGATCTGATCGTCACGGCCCGTGAAACGCAGCAGGAACCATTTCTGCTCTTGCCCACGATAGCGGCCTTTCCAAATCTTGGGCACGATGTCATGGGGCAGATCGTAGGGCAGCCAGCCGGGAGTTTCGGCCACGACCTCGACCAGATCAGCGGTCACACCCGTCTCTTCCCACAGCTCTCGCAGGGCCGCATCGCGCGGGTCTTCGCCTTTGTCTACCCCACCCTGCGGCATCTGCCAGGCATCGGCGTGGCGGTCATTGCGCTGGCCGACAAAGATATGACCTTGAGCGTTCATCAGCATTAGCCCGACGCAGGGCCGATAGGGCAGATTGGCGATTTCATCGGGGGTCATGCGCGGCCTCTTTTTCCTGTCACGCCTTGTCTGTATCAAGTGCTGTCAGGACAGCAAAGACCGTGACGCAAGGTTTCGCGTGACAATGTTGACGCAAACGTCAATCTAACGACAAAGAATTCGGGAGGGAGAGTAACCATGACTGCGTACCCAAACATGCTGGCCCCGCTGGATCTGGGCTTTACCACTCTGAAAAACCGGGTCCTGATGGGCTCGATGCATACCGGTCTGGAAGAGACCGGCGACTGGAACCGCGTGGCAGAATTCTATGCTGACCGTGCCCGCGGCGAAGTAGGGCTGATGGTGACGGGCGGGATTGGCCCGAACCTCGAAGGCTCGGTCCTGCCCGGCGCGTCGATGATGACCACCGAGAAGGACGTCGAAAACCACTCCATCGTGACCCAGCGTGTGCATGAGGCAGGCGGCAAGATCGCCATGCAGATCCTGCATGCGGGTCGCTATGCCTATGGCCCCAAATGCGTGGCGCCCAGCCCGGTGAAATCACCCATCTCGCCCTTCCCGCCCAATGAGCTGGACGAAGACGGGATCGAGAAACAGATCAGCGACATCGTTAACGCCGCCAAGCTGGCCCAAAAGGCGGGCTATGACGGGGTCGAAATCATGGGATCGGAAGGCTATTTCATTAACCAGTTCCTCGTGACCCACACCAACAAGCGCGAAGATCGCTGGGGCGGCTCGTATGAGAACCGGATGCGCCTGCCGATTGAAATCGTGCGCCGCACGCGCGAGGCCGTGGGCCGTGATTTCATTATCATCTACCGCCTGTCGATGATCGACCTTGTGCCCAATGGCTCCACCCATGATGAGGTTGTCGAACTGGCGAAACGGGTTGAACAAGCGGGAGCCACGATCATCAACACCGGCATCGGCTGGCATGAGGCGCGGATTCCGACCATCGCCACATCCGTGCCGCGCGCAGCTTTTGCCTGGGTTACTAAAAAGCTGATGGGCAAGGTGAGCATTCCGGTGATTACCTCGAACCGGATCAACACGCCCGAAGTCGCCGAAGAGGTTCTGTCCACCGGCTGCGCCGACATGGTGTCACTGGCGCGCCCGATGCTGGCGGATGCGGATTTCGTCGCCAAGGCGATGGACGGCAAATCGGCACAGATCGCGCCCTGTATTGCCTGTAACCAAGCCTGTCTGGACCACACATTCGGCGGCAAGCTGACCTCGTGTCTGGTGAACCCGCGCGCCTGCCACGAGACCGAGTTGGTGATTGGCAAGGCCGACACACCAAAAACCGTGGCCATCGTTGGCGCGGGCCCTGCGGGTCTGTCCACTGCCATGACCGCCGCCCAGCGCGGCCATGACGTGACTCTATTTGACCGCGCATCTGAGATCGGTGGCCAGCTGAACATGGCCAAACAGGTGCCCGGCAAGGAAGAGTTCTGGGGGCTGGTCGACTGGTTCCGCACCATGATAGCCGATCTGGGCGTGAAGGTTGAACTGAACCGCGAGGTAACGGCTGACGACCTGACCGGCTTTGACGAGGTGGTCATTGCCACCGGCGTCACCCCGCGCGATCCGCAGATTCCGGGGCAGGATCGGGACAATGTGATCGACTATATCGACGTTTTGCGCCACAAGGCCGAGGTCGGCAAATCCGTCGCTGTGATCGGCGCGGGGGGCATCGGGTTTGACGTGTCCGAATTCCTGCTGGAGGACGGCCACAGCATCACCACTGACCTGCCTGCATGGATGAAGGAATGGGGCGTCACCGACCCGGCCGAGCATCGCTCGGGCCTTGCCCCCGAGGGCCCCCAACCGGCGGCACCCGCGCGCGACGTTACGCTGTTGCAGCGCAAAAAACAGGCGCATGGCAAGGGTCTGGGTAAAACAACCGGCTGGATTCACCGCGCTACGCTGAAGATGAAAGACGTCAATTTCGTCGGCGGTGTGAACTATGAACGCATCGACGATGACGGCCTACATGTCAGCTTTGGCGAAGAGCGCGCCGACCCAACCGTGATTGCGGCGGACACGATTGTTCTATGCTCGGGTCAGGTTTCCGAACGCAGCCTCGCGGATGCGCTGATCGAACGCGGTATAACTCCGCACGTGATCGGCGGGGCGGATGTGGCGGCAGAGTTGGACGCCAAACGCGCAATTAATCAAGGCACACGTCTGGCGGCGACTTTTTGAGGCATCGGGCCCGGTTCGCGCCGGGCCTGCGCTACAACGAAAAAATGGCTTTGGTGACACGTTCAACGGTCACAAATTTGCCATCCTCAGATTAACGTATGTGTAATGCTGCCGGTAAAACCCCATAGTTTTCGGGTTTGTGGCGAATTTAGAAACCACCGTTTCCACGTTTCCTATCCGCAAACGATCCAGATTAAATCCCTGATATTATCCCATGTCTGCCCAGTTTCCGCCCAGATTGAGCGCCAAGGTCAGTCAACGAACCAAGACTTGGGGTACGAGTATGGACAGACTGACCGAAATGGAAGCCTTTGCCAATGTGGTGGACCAAGGTGGCTTCACAGATGCGGCCAAGAAAATGGGCATCTCCAAATCGGCCGTGTCCAAGCACGTCTCGAGCCTCGAGGCGCGTCTGGGCGCCCGTCTTTTGAACCGCACAACGCGACGCGTGTCGCCTACGGAAATCGGTTTGGCCTACTATGACCGCGCGCGCCGTGTGCTGAATGACGCAGGCGAGGCTGATGCGCTGGTGACGTCGATGCAATCCGCGCCTTCGGGCCTGTTGCGCATCAGTGTGGCCACGGATTTTGGCGTGAATCATCTGTCTCCGGTCCTGTCAGAATTCCTGTCAGCCTATCCCGATATCACCGTGAACATGGTGCTGAACAACCGGTATGTTGAGCTGATCTCGGAAGGGTTCGACGTGGCCGTGCGTATTGGTGAGTTGGAAGACAGCACCCTGCGCGCCCGCAAACTGACCGAAACCGTGAAACGGATGGTCGCGGCCCCCAGTTACATCGACAAATATGGCCGCCCCCAAAAGATCGACGATCTGAACGAGCACAAGCTGCTGCATTACTCCAGCCAATCTTCCGGCAACGTGTGGAAACTGACCGCGCCATCGGGCGAAAAGCGTCAGGTCCGTACCGCCGGCTGGCTGAGCGTGAATGACGGGCAGTCCCTGCTGAACGCAGCGATCTCGGGCCTTGGGATCGCGCATCTGCCCAGCTATCTGTACGCTGACGCGCTGAAAAGCGGCAAGGTTCTGGATGCGATGCCGTCGCTGCCTGATGAGTTGCAGGGCGTCTATGCAGTGTACCCTCCGGGCCGTTTCACACAGCCCAAGGTGCGCGCATTCATTGATTTTCTGGTCGAGTCCTTCAACGACAAGGGCCCGATGGATTGGTAATTTCTCCCCGGTGAAGACTGAACGGCCCGCACACAATTGTGCGGGTCTTTTTTTATTCCATGAAGACCGACAGCCCCATGCCCTTGGCAACGGTGCGCAGGGATTGGATCAGGATGTTTTGTCCGGGCAGGGCGGCTTCCCCGCGCCGCGACAACAGCGCGATATCGCGGTTGGCGTTGGGGATCGTCAAAGGGCGCAGACGCACCTCGTCTCGGTAAATACCCTGCCGCCTTGCATAGAGATCGGGCAAAACCGCAGCCCCCACCCCCGAGGCTGCCATTAGCACGATAGAATCCAGTGTCGTGCCCTCGTATTCATCGGATACCACGCCTCCGCATTCCGCCGCCAGCGCATAGACGATCCGGGACAGACGGTGGCTTTGGTCCAAAGTCAGGATCAGACGGTCGCGCAAATCCTCGGCTGTGACCCCGTGCAGATCGCGCGCTAGTACGTCGTCCACGGCCACCCCAATCCAGAGCGTTTCGTTGAACAGGCGTTGTTGCAGCGTATTGGGGTGATCTTCGGGGGTTGAAATGATCATGTCGAACCGGCCGGATTTCAATCCCTGCTCAAGGTCTCGGGTGTTTTCTTCGCGCACGACGATGCGCAATCCGGGCCGTTCCTGGTGCACATGCTTGATGACTTGCGGCAACAGGTAGGGCCCAATCGACGGCAATACACCCAACCGCAGTCGTCCACCGACAGGGGTGTCGCTGGTCATCGCATGGCGCAGGTCCTGTACCTCGGCCAGGATTTTCTGAGCGCGGGCAATGAACTCCTCGCCCCGCGCTGTAACCTGTACCCCGCCCCGGTCCCGTTCAAAGATACGCAAGCCAAGCTCTTGTTCTACCGTCGCAATTTGCGCCGAGAGGCTGGGCTGACTGACATTGAGAACGTCAGCAGCCAGTCCGAACCTGCCCAAGCGACTGACCGTGACGATATATTCCAGCTGGCGCAGGGTGGGTCGCATTTCATAGTTCCAAACTATTCAGTTGTTAGAAAGATAATATTGGGCTGATTCAATTCTGCAAGGCACTAGGCCCCGGACCGCCGGAAAAGGAGCCGTATATGCCCAGCGTCCTAGAAACTCTGTCCAGCAATCTGCTGGTGCCCACCATTTTGTTTTTTGCCTTGGGGCTGGTGGCCGCGTTTGTGCGCAGTGATCTGTCCATCCCGGCGGGCGCGGCCAAGTTCATGTCGCTCTACCTGCTTCTTGCCATCGGGTTCAAAGGCGGAAGCAACCTAGCCGAGCACGGCATCCACATGGACCTGTTCCTGACGCTTCTGGGCGGGGTGGCGCTGTCCTTTGCCATCCCCTTCGTCGCTTTCGGGCTGTTGCGAGTGATGACACGGTTGGACAGCCTGAACGCAGCCGCGGTTGCAGGGCATTACGGCTCGATCTCGATCGTGACCTTCGTAACCGCGACCAGCCTGTTGGACCTTTTAGGACTTAGTCATGACGGGTTCATGGTGGCCGTCGCCGCCGCGATGGAGGTTCCGGCCATTCTGTCCGCGCTGTGGTTGGCGCACCGGTCCAATGGCAATGGCGTCAAGGATGACGGGTTGTGGCGTGATCTGTTGGCCAACGGCTCCATCGTTCTGCTGACCGGGGCGTTCCTGATTGGGGCTATAACCGGTGGTCAGGGGATGCAGATGATTGCGCCCTTCATCGTGACGCCATTTACCGGGATTTTGTGCCTGTTCCTGCTTGATATGGGCCTGTCGGCGGGGCGCAGCCTGCTGAGCAATCGCGACAAGCTGTCGGTCGGCCTGTTCGCCTTTGGGGTCCTGATGCCCCTGATCGGCGCGATGATGGCCTGGGCCGTGGGCGCGCTGATCGGTCTGTCCGAAGGCAGCCTGTTCCTGCTGATGGTTCTGTCCGCCTCGGCCTCGTATATAGCGGTGCCTGCGGCCATGAAAATCGCCCTGCCCAAGGCGGAATCCGGGATTTACCTGACCCTGTCTCTGGGCGTGTCCTTCCCGTTCAACATCACCGTTGGCCTGCCGCTTTATCTTTGGTGGGTGATGTAGGCAGGTCAGTTCACCAGCAGAACCGCCTCAACCCGGCGGTTCTGGTCGCGGCCCTCGGGCGTGGCATTTGAGGTCATGGGGGCCAGATAGCCAATGCCGCGCGCCTCAAGACGGTTTCCGGCAACGCCGTGCTGTTCGATCAACCGCACGCGCACAGCCTGCGCACGCCCCGTACTGACCGAAATGTTCGCCTCGAGCGTACCCGTATCGTCGGTATTGCCCACCAGCGCCAATCGGACGTTGGGATTGTCGGCCATATAAGACGCGATCAGCGCCAGCGAAGGAAACGGGCCTTCGCCCAGCGTGATCTCACCGGTTCTGAAATGCAGGTCTTCAAGGATAACGTGGCCATTCTGTTCCAGTGCGTCCAGTAGCCCGTCTGTCTGCTTCACCGTTTCCTCAACGACCAGAGGCGGCGGTTCGGGCGCGTCCACGGGCGTGACACGGATCATCTGCACATATCCGTCGGGCGGATTGCGGCTGACCAGCAGGCTCAGCGCCTCATCCCCACGGGAGGCCGAGAGAAAGCGATAGTCCTGAATGGCCACGTACATATCCGGGGTGGGCACGACCTCGGTTCCAAAACGGAAGTCGAAACCGCCGCAGGTGATCGCCTCGCATTCGAAGATGATGTCAAAGCCCTGATCCATGATCTGTTGACGCAGTGGGGCCAATAGCTGCAACGTGGTGCTGGACCCTGATTGCAGGCGCCATGTCAGGCGCTCGACGCGGCCCTCGACTGCGAGGGCAGGGACTTTGCCAGTCGCGAATCCGCCGGTGGGCAAGTCATAGCTGTCCAGCGGACTGACTCGTTCGCTGACCAGTCGCGAACCCGACGGCAAGGCCACATCCTGCGCCAACGCAGAACCAGCCAGACATAGCGATATCAGGCCCGCGCGCAGGATCATCGGGCCTGCGCGAAATAGGCGTCGTTTGGCACCATCGCCGTGGCGCTGGCGACCCGGTTCGACATGTTGAAAAAGCCGGCCACATTGACAATGTCCCAGATATCACGGTCGCTGAAACCCGCATCACGCAGGTTTTGGCGGTCCGGTTCTTCAATCTCAGCGCTGGCATGGGTCAACTTGGCCGCGAAATCCAGCATCGCCCGCTGCCGCGCATCCAGTGGGGCGACGCGATAGTTCATCGCCAACATCTCACCCAGTTGGGGATCACCCGACATCTGCCGCACGGCTGCCCCATGCGCCACAAGGCAATAAAAGCACTTGTTGATGGCCGAGACGACAACCGCGATCATCTCACGTTCCAGCTTGGTGATGCCGCTCTCGGCCAGCATCAGATCGTTGTACATGGTGGTAAAGGCGTTCAGCTTGTCGATGTCAAAGGCATAGGCCCGCAACACATTGGGCACAAAGCCCAGCTTCTCCACACAGATATCGAAATACCGCTGGGTTTCCGCTGGTAGGGGATCGACCATCGGCAGGTTCAATGCAGTCGGCAGAGAGGGATCGGTCACGTCAGGTTTTTCTCCTTAGATAAGCTGACGGTAATGGTATTCTCCGGCGATCTCCATCCCCAGCGCATGATAGAGACCGTTGGCCCCATCATTGACCTTGGTGCAAATCACACTGAGCGTCCGCGCCCCCTGTTCTTGCGCCCAGAAGGCCGCCGCTCGCATCGCCCATTGACCCAGCCCGTGACGGCGGTGTTCCGGCAGGATTTCCAGCGCGTGGACCATGGCGACACCGTCGTGGATAGCGACAAACGCCGTCCCGGCCGGTTTATCCACGCGGCGCATCAGCAGGCCAGTTTTCGGCCCCGGCGCGCGTTCCATGACCGCAAGCCGTTCTGGGCCGATGCCGCCTTTGGCCCAGATCTCGACCATGATGGCCAGCGGGTCCCAAATGGCAAAGGCAGTCACCCGCGGAACAGGGATGTCGGTCAGATGCGACACGGGGCAGGTGTAGATGTTGACCGGGTCCAGCACGTCGTACCCTCGGTCCGAGAGCTGCTGATCCAGCGCCTCATCCCCCGGTCGCAGGCAAAAGATGCGTTTCTGCCCCATCGCCAGCATCGCGGCTTCGGCAGCGTCGATCTGTGCTTCGGTCGCGGGTCCTCGCGCGCTGGCCGCCGACACGCGTGATCCACCGCCCTGCCCTCGGCGCAATTGGAATGGGCCCTGCTTCGTGTACTGCGCGGCGGGCCATGTGCCATCGACGATGTGGGCCCAATCGGTCAAAGCTCGAACTCTTTCGCCAACCGTGTGACCGCTGCATCAACCTGCGCCCCGTCGGTACCGCGCACCACGATATTCGCGCCAAAGGCCCCGTTGATCTGAAACGGATAGCTGCCAATGGCCAGATCGGGAAAATCCGCAGCCAACGCTGCCAGCGGCCCCGCGATATCGCCCTCGCCCCGATGCACGCGCAGGGTCTGCGACAAAAGCGGGCTGCCGCCGGTCAGGCCGGGCAGCACACTGGCCACCATCGCCTGAAAGACCGAAGGGACCCCGGCCATGACATGCACATTCGCAATCGTGAACCCCGGTGCGGTCGAGACCGGGTTGTCGATCAGCGTGGCCCCATCCGGGATGCGCGCCATGCGCAGGCGGGCCGGGTTCAACTCCAACCCGGAATTCTTGTAGTGCGCTTCAAGCAAAGCGCGCGCGTCGGCACGGATATCAATGGCCGCGTCAAAGGCCCGCGCGATGCAATCGGCGGTGATGTCGTCATGGGTCGGCCCGATACCACCGCTGGTGAACACATGGTCATGCGCTTGGGACAGCGCCTTAACGGCGGCTTCAATCGCCGGGGCGTCATCGCTGACGATACGCACCTCTTTCAGGTCGATGCCCTGCTTGGTCAGCTCACCCGCTAGATAGTGCATATTGGCATCGCGCGTGCGGCCCGACAGGATTTCATCTCCGATCACCAGCATTGCAGCGGTTGGATTGGCCATGGCGCATACCCCCTCTTGATCGACCGTTGGGGCAGGTATAGGCCCTAGGCCATGCGATTTGAAACCCCTCTTGTCCCCGCCCGCCTGATCCGCCGCTACAAACGCTTTCTGGCCGATTGCAAGCTGGAGGACGGGCACGAAGTAACCGCCCATTGCGCCAATCCCGGCTCAATGATGGGTCTGGCCGAACCAGGCCAGAAAATCTGGTTGGAGCCCAATGACGACCCCAAGAAAAAGCTGAAATATGGCTGGCGGCTGGTCGACCACGAAAATGGGCATTTTACCGGGGTGGACACATCGCTTCCGAACAAAGCCCTGCGCGCGGCATTTCTAGGGCGTGAAATCCCCGCGCTGGCCGCCTATGAAACCATCCGGCCCGAGGTCAAGTACGGCGAAAACAGCCGCATCGACTTTTTGCTGACCCAACCCGGCCTGCCCGATGCCTATGTCGAGGTCAAAAGTGTCACCCTGTCCCGCCAACCCGGTCTGGCCGAATTTCCCGACAGCGTGACCGCGCGCGGCACCAAACATCTGGGAGAGCTGGCTGCAACGGCAGCGCAAGGCCACCGGGCGATCATGCTGTATCTGGTGCAACGCACCGACTGCGACCGCTTTGCTCTGGCTGCCGATATCGACCCCGCCTATGCAGCCGCGTTCGAGGCCGCACAAGGGGTCGAGCGGCTGATCTGCGGTACCACGATCACGCCCGAAGGGGTCTGGGTCGACACCGACAAGATCTGGCACGTCGACGGTCGCCCTTAGTCAAGAATTTGGAAGTCGCCCAGATAAGACCCCGTGTCGGGGCTGAACGCCTGATAACCACCGCTTTCTGTCCGGTCCACCGTCGCGCACAGCTTTGCCCCCTGCCGGAACGCGGCCCATTGACTGCATATTGCATCGCCTTCCAGCCACCACGCGCCTGTGTCTTGCCCTAGCCGAGGCACCAGCACCGCGAACTGGCCATCGCGGCCAATCCGCGCGGAGCCCGAGATGTGAAACCGTTCGAATGTGATCCTACGATCCTGCGCCAAAAGCGCGGCCACATCGGTCGCGGACAGCGTCTGAACCTCTTCCCGACATCCCACAAGGGTCAAAACTGCAAGGATCAGACCCTTTTTCATATTCACCATCCTTTACGCGCCACACATGTCTGTACCGGCTTTCTGCACTTGCGCAGATCACAAGATCGCGCGCAAATTTACTTTTGACACGCCATGATTTAAGATCATAACCCATACTGAAGGTTGAATTTCCAGGCTTTGCGCCTCATCTGAACCATCGATCCCGCCGCGACCGGACGCCCTCTGGTACTTTCTGCACAAGCAGCGTAAAAGGAGCGCTGCGCGAAACATTTGGAGCCTCGCACCGATGAAAGAACATCGTGGCCGTCTGACCAAGGACGGTATCCGCATTTACGAACAGGGTGACTTTGCCGGGATGCACGCGGCAGGGGCCTTGGCTGCGCGGATATTGGATGACATCGCCCCGCATGTCTTTCCCGGCCAAACCACAGGCGCGATTGACGGGCTGATCACTCAGATGGTCGAAGACGCGGGCGCGACCTCGGCAACCATCGGCTACAAGGGCTATCAGCACGCCAGCTGTATCAGCGTCAATCACGTGGTCTGCCACGGCATTCCCGGTGACAAGCGGTTGAAAGAGGGCGATATCCTGAATATCGACGTCACGGTCATCGTGGATGGCTGGTTCGGTGACACCTCGCGCATGTATGTGGCCGGAAAGCTGCCCCGCAAGGCTGAGCGTCTGATCCAAGTGACCCATGATGCCCTGTTCAAGGGGATCGAGATGGTTAAACCCGGCAACACTTTCGGTGATATCGGCCACGCTATTCAGGCCTATGTCGAAGCGCACCGTATGAGCGTTGTACGCGATTTCTGCGGTCACGGTCTGGGACGTGTGTTCCACGCGCCGCCCAACGTGCTGCATTACGGCCGCCCAGGCACCGGCGCTGTGTTGGAAGAGGGCATGTTCTTCACCATCGAACCCATGGTCAATCTGGGCCGCCCCGAGACCAAGACGCTGGCCGATGACTGGACCGCTGTGACCCGCGACAAGTCTCTGTCGGCGCAGTTCGAACATTCGGTTGGCGTGACGGCAAACGGGGTTGAGATTTTCACCCTGTCGCCGGGTGATATGTTCCACCCGACCTATTCGTCCTGATCTTTGGCCTGATCGCGTAGAAGCTTCAGCAACAGGGTCTCGTCCCGCCACGGGATGACGGCGTCATGGATGAAAACCGGCGCGCGCAGCGGTTTACGCTCGGGGCCGGTGGCTGAGTCTGTGGCAGCATCCTGCTTGGGTGCCCAGAACAATGGGAGTAATGCGCGATCCATGCGGCAAGCCTAGCATGTTTGGCGATCAGAGTCCCAAAAGCTCGGGTAGTTGTGACATCTGCGTGAACACCTCGGCGCCCAAAGCGGACAATCCCGCGCCGTCATCATGGGCGGCATAAGCCAGACAGCGCATCTCGGCCCGGATCGCAGCAGTGACGCCATCTTCGCTGTCTTCGATGACAACCGGGCGGACAGCACCGAAATGCTGCGCTGCGGTCAGAAACAGGGTCGGGTCCGGCTTGGCGGTCCCCATTACCTGGGCCGAGAACATGACGTCCTTGAATCGATCCCAAAGCCCGTTCTGGCCCAGCGTGATCTGCATTTTCTCTGGGCGGCCATTCGAGGCCACGCAATAGGGAACACTGGCGGTCTCCAGCCGCCGCAACACGTTCCGAACACCGGGCACCAGAGGCGTTCCGGCGCGCAAGGCGGCGTAAACCTCGGTATAGATTTGCTCCACCCAGTCGTCGGGCAGGTCTGCCCCAAGGTTGCGCGCCTGTTGGTGGACGCCGCTCATGGTGCCGCCTACGAACAGCGACATGCATTCCGACAGCGACACATGCAAATCGTAACGTGCAAGGTTGTCGACCAGAACCTGATTGGTCAGCCTTTCGCTGTCCACCAGAACGCCGTCACAATCGAAGATGACCAGATCATGCATCGGCGCGGTCCTTCCACATCAGAGTGATATGCGTGTCGCCGTATTTGCGGGCGTCTTGCAGGATGAACCCCTCGGGCGGTTGCATCGGCGCGTTCTCCTCCCACACAATCAGCGCGTCGTCCGCGAACCACCCTTGGGTCAGAGCCGCGATGGCCTTCTGGCCCATCGACTTGCCATAGGGCGGGTCGAGGAAGAGCAAATCATAAGGCGCGTCGGTGTTTTCACCCAGCCGGGTCGCGTCGCGTCGGATCAACTGGGTGCGGTCTGCACTGCGGGTCAGGTCGATATTCTTTCGGATCAGACCCTGCGCCACGCGCCCGTCATCTACGAAGGTCACATGGGAAGCACCACGCGACAGTGCCTCAAGCCCCAGCGCACCAGTGCCTGCAAACACGTCCAGCACACGCAGCCCGTCAAAATCAATCTGATGGCTGAGGACGTTGAACAGGCTTTCGCGCACCCGGTCCGTGGTAGGCCGCAGATGCGCGCCCATGTCGCCTTTGCCGACCGAGGCCAGGGCTCGGCCTCGGAAATCTCCGGCGATAATCCTCACGCTTTGAGCAGCGGTTTCAGGTCCGCATTCGGGTCAGCCACAACGGCGGGATCGGCGGTTTTTCCTGCGTCGATCAGGCGTTTGCCGACCATATAAGCACGAGGGTCGTTCATCGCGTCCACCGCAATCAGTTGATCGCCTTTGTAGTACCAGAAGGACACGGTTGCGCCCTCACCTTGCCGGGTCACGACGCGGTCATAGCCCGTGTTCAGACCCGCGATCTGCAGCTTGACGTCATACTGGTCGGACCAGAACCACGGTGTAGCAGTGTAATCCTTGGCCGCGCCCAGCATGTTCTGGGCCACGATCTCGGCCTGATCAATGGCGTTGGGCACGCTTTCCAAACGAATGCGCCCTTCGCCATGCGGGAAAGACGCACAATCGCCTGCCGCCCAAATCGACGGATTGGATGTGCGGCCATGGGCGTCGGTCTTGATACCGTTATCAAGTTCCAGCCCCGCCATCTCGGCCAGTTGGGTCGCGGGCGCGATGCCCACTCCGACCACGACGAAATCAACGGCAATCTCGGTGCCATCGGTCAGAACCGCGCCCACCACATTGCCATCCTCACCCAGCAGACGGTCCAGCCCGACGCCTTCACGGATATCGGCCCCGTATCCGGAATGCAGCGCGCGGAAATAATCGCTGGTCTCAGGTGCGGCGACCCGTTGCAGGATGCGGTCGGCCATCTCGACCAAGGTCACCTTGACCCCACGCTTGGCGCAGACCGCAGCCGCCTCAAGCCCGATATAGCCGCCCCCAACGATCAACGCGCGGGCGCCGTCAGTCACGCGCGGCTCCATCTCGTCGATATGGGCCAGATCGCGCACCACATGCACGCCCGCCAGATCGCCACCAATCGCGGCAGGCAGGCGGCGCGGATCGGACCCGGTGGTCAGAGCCAGTTCGTCATAGGAAATGACCTCATCGCCCAGCGACACGGTCTTGGCTTGCGGATCAATCGCAGTCACGCGCTGGCCCAGACGCAGGGTGATGTTGTTCTCGGCATAAAAGCTCTCGGGGCGCAGGAACAGGCGCTCCAGCTCCATCTCGCCCAGCAAATAAGCCTTGGACAGGGGCGGGCGCTGATAAGGCAGATGCGGTTCGGCCCCGATCAGGGTGATGTCCCCTTCAAACCCGTCTTTGCGCAGCCGCGCCACCAGCGATGCACCCGCCTGCCCGGCACCGATCACGACAATATGGCTCATCTTCCCCTCACCCTGTCGAATTCCCGTGGTCTCCTCCACGCGACCACCTATATTGCGGCTAAGCCCGACTCTGCAAATCCAAACGACAGGAGCACAAAAATGATTTCAACAGGTGATACGCTGCCCGACGCCACACTGACCCAGATCGGTGCGGAAGGCCCCGAGGAGGTCCGGATTTCCGATAAAACAAACGGGCGCAAAGTGGTGATCTTTGCCGTCCCAGGCGCGTTCACGCCCACCTGCCATTCGGCCCATGTGCCCAGTTTCATGCGCACCAAGGATCAATTCGATGCCAGAGGCGTGGACGAAATCATCTGCCTGTCGGTCAACGACCCCTTCGTGATGAAAGCCTGGGGCGAGGCCACCGGCGCGTCAGATGCGGGCCTGACTATGCTGGCAGATGCCGCGTCCGAATTCACCAAGGCCATCGGCATGGATTTCGACGCTCCGCCGGCCGGGCTGATCGCGCGCTCGAAACGCTATGCGATGCTGGTCGAGGATGGCAAAGTCACCGCGCTGAACTTGGAAGAAAGCCCCGGCGCGTGCGAAATCTCGGCTGGTGAGGGTCTTTTGGACGTCATCTGATCCGGTTTGGCCCCGGTTCTGTCGGGGCCTTTGCCCTATTTAACTTGATAGATACCCCTGAACGGCAAATACTCGGCCTAGTTGTTCAGGGAGTCCTTTTATGAAGCTCAAGTCCATTACCCTATGTCTGGGCACAGCAGGCGCACTGGCCGCGTGTGGCCCGGCCCCCACACCACAACAACAAGCCGCCCGCCAACATGAGATCGCCTGCCTCAGCGGCACGGTCGGCGGCGCGCTATTGGGTGGCGTCATCGGCAATCAGTTTGGCGGCGGGTCCGGCAAGACGATCCTGACAGCAGCAGGGGCTGCCGTCGGCGGGATCGAAGGTCAGAAATTCGCGTGCTGAGGGGGACATCATGAAACTTGGGATTTTGACACTTGGCCTGACCCTTTTGGCTGGGTCCGTTGCGGCCGAAACGGTAGCAGAGCTGCATGAGAATGAATTGAAAGCCATCGACGCCAACAACGATGGATTTCTGTCAAAGGATGAGTTCAACGCTTTTTCCGACTATGCGTTTCAGGCGATGGACGAAGACAAGAACGGCACTCTGGGGTTAGACGAAGCCAAGCCCTTTCTGGACATAAAGCAATTCCAAAGCGTTGACCGCAATCAGGATAACATTATCTCTCGGTCAGAGTTCGATGCGCAGATGAACGACGACTTCACGTCTGCCGACAAAGACGGGAACGGCCAGTTGGACTAGGGCCGCCCGAACCCGACAGGAGCGTATGATGAACAAATGGATATCGCTGGGTGTTCTGGGTCTGCTAGCGGCTTGCGACGTGCCGCAGGCGCCGATTGTGACAGGACCAGACGGCCAGCAGCGGATTCAGATCAATACCAGCGGGATGACCTGCTATGATACGCGCTGTCTGTATATTGACCCGGCGGCGCGGTCGGTGCGGTCGAACGGCCTGCGCACGACGCGCATCCCCGGCAATATCGACGTCAGCAGCGGCACCGTCACGCCGGATGAGTTCCGTCAAATGGGCGTTGCCGCCTCGCTGGCGGGTGGCGTCGGCTCGGCAAGCGACCGGGGTTAAACCAGACTGTCCATCTTGCGGGCCAGCTTGGCGTCCAGCGCCGACAAACCGCCCACATCATGGGTGGACAGTGTCACCTCGACCCTGTTGTAGACATTGAACCATTCGGGGTGATGGTTCCATTTCTCAGCAAAGATGGCCACTTGGGTCATCCAGCCGAAGGCCTGGACAAAATTCTTGAACGTGAAGGTCTTGGTGATCGCATCCCGGCCTTCAACCATGGTCCAGCCGGTTTGAAACAACGGGTCCAGAAGGGGGCCGCGCGTTTCGGTCGACAAAAGTTCGGTCATTGCTGTTCCTCCGGGTTCGCTTTTCTGAACGGGCCGTAATCCGTCAGAATCTCGATCTCTTCTCCCACTGCGTGGGCCTCGGCGTCCAGATATTTTCGGATCGCGTCCGCAAAGCCAGGGTCGTTGACCCAGTGTAGGCTGTGCGTGCGCGTTGGTAGATAACCGCGGGCCAGCTTGTGTTCCCCCTGCGCCCCGGCCTCGACCCGAGACAAACCCTGCGCGATGGCGAAGTCGATCGCCCTATAATAGCACAGTTCGAAATGCAGGCACGCATGGTGCTCGACACAACCCCAATAGCGGCCATAAAGCGTTTCGCGTCCGATGAAGTTCAACGCGCCGGCAATCGGGTATCTGTCACGCTCGGCCAGAACCAGCGCCATGTCGTCGGCCATGGTTTCATGGGCAATGTCAAAGAATTGTCGTGTCAGGTATGGCATCCCCCATTTGCGCGAGCCGGTGTCCTGATAGAACCGCCAGAACGCGTCCCAATGTTCGGGCCGCAAGTCGTCACCGGTGAGCGTGCGGATTTCTCCACCAAACCCGCAGGCCTGCGCGCGCTCCTTGCGGATATTCTTGCGTTTGCGCGACGAGAGGGCCGCCAGAAACCCGTCGAATTCCGAGTAGCCATCATTCAGCCAGTGAAACTGCTGCGAATGGCGCACCATCAGACCCATTTCTTCACCCGCTTCGGCCTCGGCCTCGGTGCAGAAGGTCGCGTGGATGGATGAGACTTGATTATCCGCCGCCAGTTGCACCGCACCTTGTACGAGGGCCGATAGCCCGACGCCCTCATAGCCCGGCCGAACCAGAAACCGTCGCCCCGTGGCGGGCGTAAAAGGCACCGCAATTTGCAGCTTGGGGTAATAGCGTCCACCCGCATTTTCGTAGGCATGCGCCCAGTTGTGGTCAAAGATATACTCGCCCTGAGAATGCGACTTGGCATACATCGGTGCCGCCCCGATCAGCATCCCGTCCAGATAAGCGGTCAGATATTGCGGCTGCCAACCCGTGCCCCGCCCGACCGAGCCGCTATTTTCCAGCGCCAACAAAAACCGATGCGTGGTAAACGGGTCCATTGGACGACCACCATCCGCAGCCTCGGGGCAGGCACAGCTGTCCCACTCTGCCGCAGGGATTTGCGAGAGCGACCCCAGTACCCGAACCTCGATTTGCGCCTGATCCATGTGCCCTCCGCGTCTTGTCTTTATCTGTGACGGATGGGGTAGGGTTCAACCCGGGCGGGCGGCCAAATACCCTTCAAAGGTCACATTATCGGCAACCTTGCGGGCCTCTGCCTCTTGTTCGGGCGAGCGGATGGTCCAGCACAGGATCGGCACGCCCTGCGCCTTCAGCGCAGCCACGCGGGGGCGCGACAAGTCTGCGGCCTCATGGCTGATAAAGCCGGCCCCCACCCGATCGAAATCGGGGATGTCGCGCAGGTGGTCACAGACCGCTTGCGGCAAATGCTCGACTTCGGGCTGGTAGGAACAGGTAGTGATCCCACGCGGCAGATGCGGTGCCAGCCGTGCCAGTTCAGCGACCGAGTTGGGGTTGAACGACATCAGCGCCACCGGCCCGTCATAGCCTTGCAACGCGCGCACCGTATCCGCCTCGAGCGGGCCGACATTAGGGCCCATCGCCCCATCCTGATCCTTCAGCTCGATCAACAGCGGGACCTTGCCCGAAACGATCTGCAACACCTCGTCGAAGGTCGGAATGCCGTCCTCGCCGTGCAATAGCCGCGTGGCTTGCGCCTCATCCGCCGTGATCTGCTGGATCGGACCGGATCGGCCGGTCAGCCGTGTCATGTCGTAGTCATGAAATACCATGGCCCGGTTATCGCGGCTGCGTTGCAGGTCGATCTCGATCCCGTAACCGGCCTCGACTGCAGCGCGAATGGCCGCCCGGCTGTTTTCCGGGCGGTTGTCCGAGTGGTCATGCAGGGCTCGATGCGCAATCGGGGTCTGCAATAGCACATCAGGTAGGGCAGGTATCATGCGACCTCGAAGATGCCTTCGATCTCAACCGCTACACCCAGCGGCAACGCAGCGGCACTGACAGCCGAGCGCGAGTGGCGGCCCGCTTCGCCCAGCGCCTCGACCAGAAAATCCGAGGCCCCGTTGATCACCTGCGGCTGCGCAGTGAAATCTGCGGTCGAGTTCACGAACCCGGTCAGCTTGATCACGCGTACCAGCTTGTCGATATCGCCACCACAGGCCGCCTTGACCTGCGCCAACAGGTTGATTGCACAGACCTTGGCCGCCGCGGCACCCGCTTGGACATCCATGTCATCACCCAGCTTGCCGGTGATCATCGTGCCGTCGTTCGAGATCTGGCCCGAGACATAGACGATATTGCCCACGCGCACGAAGGGCACATAGTTGGCGGCAGGCGCAGGTGCGTCCGGCAGGGTGACGCCTAGGCTGTCCAGTTTGGCTGCGATGCTCATGTGATACTCCTCAACTAAATTCGACTCGGACGGACGCTAACCGGGATAGCGCGGATCGAAAAGCATGAAACCGGCAGTTTTACGGTTGCCCGCGCAGTAAGCATAACTTCTCTTATTCGGGACTGTTGAAGTTGGGTCACTTTACGTTGACCACTTGTCCGGGTTACACGCTGAGTGTTTCAATCTATTTGAGAAACACCTATGTGACATTGAATTGCGCCGCTTGTTGCGGTCGAAGATAGTATTGATTGAACGTCCAGGCATTTTCATTCCTGACGTGTTGGAGTGGCAAAGACCGTGTTGAGCAAAGTCAGCTTGAAGCCTCTGATCCTTGTGTCCCTGGTGGCAACTCTTGGTGCCTGCGCCACGCGCCCGCCTGCTGACGCCCCTCCCGGAGAGGTCTTTGACCCCTATGAAAAGACCAATCGGGGTATTCACGACTTCAACCTCGGCGTTGACCGCTTTCTGTTCCGACCCGCGTCAAAAGGCTATGTGAAAATCTTCCCCGATCCGGTCGTGACCAGCTTCAGCAATTTCGCCGAGAACCTGACCTTGCCGGGACAGGCGCTGGACTATCTGTTGCAGGGCAACCTGAAACAGTCGGGCAACGCTTTGCTGCGCTTTGCCATCAACAGCACTGTAGGCGGGGCCGGGTTGTCCAAACCCGCAGACGAGCTGAACCTGCCGCCTGTCGATACCGATTTCGGCGAGACCCTGCATGTCTGGGGCGTGGGCGAAGGCGCCTACGTCGAATTGCCGTTCTATGGTCCCTCGACCCAGCGTGATGCGATTGGTGTTGTGTTCAACCTGTTCTCGAACCCGATCAACTTTTCCCCGGTGCGCCCGGTCGACAATATCGGTGTTTATGCCGAGGTGGTGCGCCGCATGGGCGATCGAGGCCGGTTCTCGGACACGGTGGACTCGATTCTGTATGAAAGTGCCGACAGCTATGCGCAGGCACAAACCATCTACCTGCAAAACCGCCGCTTTGAACTGGCGCGTGATGACGAAGACGCCTATCTGGGCCTGTATGACGACCCCTATTCCGTAACCGGGACCGACCCGGTCAGGGACCCCTATCTTGACCCTTACGAGGACCCCTATGCCGAGTAATCTGATTAACCGACGCAGTTTCGTCGCCACCGGCCTGGCCGGGGCGCTGATGACCGCCCTGCCCGCCTACGCCCAGACCGAGGCCAGCGCAAAGGCGCTGGTGGTCAGCGTGGTGGATGACATCAACCGCGTGATCGCTTCGGGCAAATCCGAAAACGCGATGATCCGCGATTTCGAGAAGATCTTTACCCAATATGCCGACGTGCCAATCATGGCGCGTTACGTACTGGGTGCCGATGGCCGCTCGGCCAGCCCGGCGCAGTTGCGACAATTCACCAAAGCCTTTCAGGGCTATATCTCGAACAAATATGGCCGCCGCTTCCGTGAATTCATTGGCGGCCAGGTTACAGTTCGCAACGCCCGCAAAATCAAGGCTGGGTACGAAGTACGCACCTCGGTCAAGCTGCAGGGCTCGTCCCCGTTTGAGGTGACTTTCCTTGTATCCGACAAATCGGGCCGAGACCGGTTCTTCAACATGTTCATCGAAGGGGTGAACATGCTGCTGACCGAACGGACCGAGATTGGTGCGATGCTGGATGCCCGTGGTGGCGATCTGAACCGGTTGATCAAGGACCTGAACAAAGTCGGTTGAGCGTCTTTAAAAATGCAAGCAGCGCCGCGCAACCTTTTGGTCGCGCGGCGCTGTGCGTTTAGTTCAGGCGTTCACCGGTTTCCTGAGCAAAGTAAGACACTTTGCTCATGTCGAAGGCCAGATTCAGCATCTTGCCCGCCTGCGCGCTGGTTTCCGCGTGTAAACGCGCCGTGACCTGCTTGCCGCCCAGCTCCGAGACCACATAGGTGTCGGCCCCCGCGGGTTCGACCATGTCGACCAGGCATTCGGCCTCTTGCACGCCGTCGCCTGCGCGGAACCCGGCTTCGGCGATGTCTTCGGGACGCAGGCCCAGGATGACATCCTTGGGCAGCGCCAGATCGCGAGCGTCGTTCAGCACCAGTGTCTCACCACTGTCGCGCGCGATGGCGATCTGGGTCCTCGCTCCGTTCTTGTGCGCCTGCGCCGGGATCAGGTTCATCGCGGGCGAGCCCATGAAGTCAGCAACAAACAGGTTGGCCGGGTTGTTATAGATCTCGGCCGGTGTGCCGATCTGCTGAACGACTCCACCTTTCAGCACGACGATCTTGGTCGCCAGTGTCATCGCCTCGATCTGGTCATGGGTCACGTAAACGATCGAGGCATCCAGCGTTTGGTGCAGCTTCTTGATCTCGGTCCGCATCTCGACCCGCAGCTTGGCGTCGAGGTTGGATAGCGGTTCATCGAACAGGAACAGCTTGGGATCGCGCACCAGCGCCCGACCCATTGCCACACGCTGACGCTGACCGCCCGACAATTGGCTGGGGCGGCGGTTCAGCAGAGGTTCGATCTGCAACAGTTGGGCGACCTCTTTCAGCTTGGCATCCTGCGTCGCCTGATCGACGCCGCGCACTTTCATGCCAAAGGTGATGTTCTTGGCCACGGTCATGGTCGGGTACAAAGCGTAGGACTGGAACACCATCGCGATGTCGCGGTCCTTGGGGCTGACATGGGTCATGTCATTGCCCCCAATGGACAGGGTGCCGCCGGTGATCTCCTCCAACCCGGCAATGCAGTTCAGCAGGGTGGACTTGCCGCAGCCCGAGGGGCCGACGAGCACCAGGAAATCGCCCGGCTCGATCGAGATGTTGATGTCCTTCAGAATCTCGGTCGCACCGTAATTCTTATAGAGTTTGTTGATATCAAGGATGGGTGCCATGGGTCTTATCCCTTCACAGAACCGGCGGTCAGGCCGCGTATGAAATACTTACCGGCAACGACATAGACGAGCAGCGTCGGTAGCCCCGCGATAATCGCGGCGGCCATGTCGACGTTGTATTCTTTGACGCCGGTGGTGGAGTTTACGATGTTATTGAGCGCCACTGTCACGGGTTGCGTACCCGCCTGGCTGAACGATACGCCGAACAGGAAGTCGTTCCAGATCTGCGTGAACTGCCAGATCACGGTCACAACGATGATCGGCAGCGACAGCGGCAGGAAGATCGACCAGAAGATCCGCAGGAACCCGGCCCCATCAACGCGTGCTGCCTTGGTCAGCTCGGACGGGATGGTGACATAGTAGTTACGGAAAAACAGCGTGGTGAAGCCCAACCCGTAGATCACATGGACAAAGATCAGGCCCGGAATGGTCCCGGCGATCCCCATCATGCCCAACAGGCGCGCCATCGGCAGCAAAACCACCTGAAACGGGATGAAGCAGCCAAACAGCATCAGCGAGAAAATGATGTTCGCGCCTTTGAACCGCCACTGCGCCACGACATAGCCGTTCAACGCGCCGAGCAGGGTCGAGATCGCCACCGCAGGCACCGCGATGAGGACCGAGTTCCAGAAATAGGGGCGCAGGCCTTCGCACTGAATGCCGGTACAGGCACCGGACCAAGCTGTCTTCCAGGCGTCGAAGCTGACCTCACGCGGCAGCGATATCAGAGACCCGGTGCGGATTTCCTCAAGGCTTTTCAGCGATGTGGTCAACATCACGAACAGCGGCATCAGGTAATACAGCGCAAAGAGACCCAGCAGGACGTAGAGCAACCAACGCAGGGCAATCTTGCCAACGGCACTTTGGCTACGGGTTTGGGTTTGGGATTGGGGCATCGACAGATCAGTCATTTTTCGCCCTCAGCTCTGAGTAAAGATAGGGAACGACGATGGCAAAGACGACCAGCATCATGATCATCGCGGACGACGCCGCCTGACCAATATCGCCGCGCGAAAACGCCATGGCGTACATGTATGTGGCTGGCAGATCGGTTGCGTAACCGGGGCCACCACCCGTGAGGGCGATGACAAGGTCAAAGCTCTTGATCGCAAGGTGGGCCAGCACGATGAAGGCGGACAGGAAGATCGGGGCCATCGACGGGATGATGATCGCCGTGTAGATGCGCCATGTGGGGATACCATCGACCTGGGCTGCCTTGATGATCTCACCATCCACCGAGCGTAGACCAGCGAGGAACAGCGCCATGACGAAGCCTGAGCTTTGCCAGATCGCGGCCATCACGATGGTGTAGATCGCGTAATCGGGGTTCACCAGCCAGTCGAACTCGAAATTGGTAAAGCCCCAGCCCTGCACCATGGACTCAATGCCCAGACCCGGGTTCAGGATCCACTTCCACGCGGTGCCAGTCACGATCATCGACAGCGCCATCGGGTACAGATAGATCGTCCGGATGGCCCCTTCGACGCGGATTTTCTGATCCAGCAGGATCGCCAGCAACAGGCCCAACACCATCGCAATCACGATGAACAGCGCGCCAAAGATATACAGGTTGTTGATTGCCGTATCCCAGCGGGGTGAGTCAAACAGGCGTTCATACTGGATGAATCCCTTGATCTCGTATTTCGGCAACAGTTTCGATCGGGTCAGCGACACCCAGGCCGTCCATCCGATAAAGCCGTAGACAAAGATCAAAACGGCAATGAACGACGGTGCCAGCACCACCTTGGGCAGGTGGTTTTCCAGCCATTCGGACATGATTTCCTCCGGGGAAAGATGCTCTGCCCCGTCAGTATAGGGGGCAGAGCGATTTGGATCAGTAGCTGTTGGCCACTGCCGCCGCCAATTGCTGAACCGCGTCAGCCGACGACATATCCGAGTTGAAATGCGCGGTCACAACATCCGTGATCGCACCAGACTGCGACCCGCGCAGCGCCATGCCGTGGGCATAAGACGGCAGCAGCGAGCCTGCGTCCGAGGTCGAACCCATATCTTCGGCCGACAAGTTGGCGCAGATGTCAAAGTCATCCAGTGCCACGTCGGTCCGTGCCGGGATCGAGCCTTTGTTCAGATTGAACACTTTCTGGAAGTTCGGTGCCACGATCAGCTTGGCCAGCAGGTCCTGACCGGCTTTCTTGTCGTCACCTTCCACGTCGAACATGGCAAAGCTGTCGACATTGTACAGATAGCCATCACCGGGGGTCGAGGCGCACAGGAAGTCCTCACCGGGCTTTTTGCCCGCCGCCAGGAACTCACCCTTGGCCCAGTCGCCCATGATTTGGAACGCGGCCTCACCGTTCATGACCATCGCCGTGGCCAGGTTCCAGTCGCGGCCCGAGAAATTCTCGTCCACGTAGCCGCGCATTGTGCGCATCTGGTCAAACACCTGCACCATCGTGTCCGAGGTCAGCGCCTCGGGGTCCAGATCAACCAGCGCTTTCTGGAAGAACTCGGGACCGCCAATGCCCAGTACTACGGTTTCAAAAACGGTCGCGTCCTGCCATGCCTGACCACCATGGGCCAGAGGGATCACACCTGCGGCTTGCAGCTTATCCGCGGCGGCGTTGAATTCGTCCCACGTGGTCGGCATCTCGATGCCATTTGCGGCCAGAACGTCGGCGTTGGCCCAGATCCAGTCAACGCGGTGTACGTTCACCGGCGCAGCGCACCACGTGCCCTCGCATTTCATATGGCCCGCGATCGAGGCGGGCAGAACGTCGGCCCAGCCTTCGGCCTCGGCCACGGACGAGATATCGGCCAGCACGCCCTCTTCATACCATTCCTGAATGGCGGGGCCTTTTAGCTGAACAGCAGTCGGCGCGTTGCCCGACAGAACGCGGGCGCGCAGCGCGGTCATCGCGGCATCACCGCCACCGCCGGCCACGGGCATATCGGTCCAGCTACCACCATTGGCCGCGAATTCCTCTTGCAGGACGGCAACTGACTTGGCCTCACCACCCGATGTCCACCAATGCAGAACTTCGGCCTGGGGGCCCGCCAACACCGACGATCCGGCCACAACAGCCAGCGTCGATACGGTGGCAAATGCAAAACGTTTCATTTCTTGTCTCCTCCCTGAGAACCTAAGAGGCTGCCGCAGCAGCGATGTCGGCCATACTGGGGCGCACGGGCCGTCTGGCAACTTGGAATCCGCGCCAAACCCGTGCATCAGACCAATTTTTCACCGCTTCTGTTACAGCGTGTTACGTTGACATTGAATCTGTTTCCGTTCGTTACAATTGACGATGTCAGAGGGGCCACAACCGGGGAGGACAGACATCATGAGCATTCCGCGACTGTTGGTGGTGGATGACGACCCAGAGATGCGTTCGATGATGACTCAGTTCATGCAGCAAAACGGGTTCATCGCCTTGCCCGCCCGATCGGAATCGGAAATCCGTGGACATCTGGGGGCGGGCCGCATTGACCTGATCTTGTTGGACGTGATGCTCGGCGATGAAAACGGCGTCGAGATCTGCGCCCGCCTGCGCGCCGAACAGGATGTGCCGATCATTCTGGTCTCGGCCCTCTCAGCCGACCATCAGCGCATGGCGGGGTATGAGGTCGGGGCCGATGACTATATCGCCAAGCCTTTCAACCCGCAGCTTCTGCTCGCTCGCGTGCGGGCGGTGATGCAACGGGCGCGGCGGTCATCGTCGCTTGCCTACCGCCGCCGCATCCACAGCTTCCGCTTTGACGGCTGGCTCTATGACGGCAAACGCGATGAGGTGCATTCGCCCGAAGGCTATTTGGTGGCGCTGTCCCAGCGTGAGACGGCGTTGCTCAAGGTTTTGCTGGCCAATCCGCATATCCCCCTGACAAGGGATGAGATCGTCGCCGCGTTGGATGTCACCGGCGGCTCCGACAAACCCGAGGCGCAGGGCCGCGCCATCGACATGCTGGTGGGACGGCTACGGTCAAAGATCGAAGTCAACCCGAAGGACCCGCAGATGCTGCGCACCGAACGCGGCGTCGGCTATGTTTTTGCCGCTGACGTGTCGGTGCAAGAGGAATGACACTGCGCCTGCGCAATCTTGGTTGGCTCTGGGTGATCTCAGCGTTCGCAACGGGGCTGGTATCGGCCAGCCTGTGGTTTGCTTCGGCCCGCGCCTGGAATCAGTTCCTGACGCAATCCTTCGTCGCAGGGTTTACCGTTTACGAAGACCTGCGCACCGGGATCGCTCCGGCCGCTCCGCTGTCCATTTCGCTCTTGTCACCGGCGGATACCGTGCTGGCCGATATGGGAGAGTTCCAGCAATTGCCTGGGTCTTCGGGCCGTCGGTTCCTGACCAACCTTTCGATCCTGACCGACAGTTCAGCGCCGCTCAACGGGCGTGAATTGACGCTGGCGATCCTGTCCGATCGTCTGGTCTATCCGGTGTCAGATATCGTCTCGCGCAGTGATCAGACCGGGCCTGAAAAGATGGGTAACCTGACCCGGCTGCTGGCCACCTATTGCAGCGAACCGATCCTGATTGCGCAATTCGGACGCGGGCCGTGGTACCGCGTGGATGGCACCGGGATCTGGGGCTGTGGCGCGGCGCCAACCGATCTGCGCCTGCCTGCGATATTGCTGGGCATCGTGGCGCTGGCGGTCATTCTGACCTCGGTCGGCAACGTGTCCGATACATTCACCCGGTTTGCCCATGCCCTGCGCGACCGTCGGAGGCGCGGAGGCCCCGACAGCTATGACGCCGACGGGCCAACCGAGCTGCGTGATATCGTGTCTGCGGTGAACGCCCATCTAGACGCCGAACGCGCCTTGCTAGAGCAACGTGCCACGGTCTTGTCGGGCGTCAGCCACGATCTTGGCACCCCCGCTACCCGCGTCCGGCTGCGCGCCGCGTTGATCGTCGATGACGAGCTGCGAGAAAAGCTGGAAGCGGATGTGGACCAGATGACCGGCATGATCGAAAGTGTTCTGACCTACACGCGTTCAGAACTGAGCGTCGAGGAACCGCGTCAGATTTCCCTGACATCCTTGGTCGAATCCGTCGTCGCCGATTATCAGGACATGGACCTGCCGGTGACGCTTCAGAATGTCGACCCGGTCGCGGTCGAGGGTGCTCCGTCCGTTTTCATGTCCCGCCGCGGGCATGGGACGTTGCTGGAAACCCGGCGCATGTTGGTAACGGGTCGGCCCATTTCGCTGAAACGGGCACTGACCAACCTAATCGACAATGCGCTGAAATATGGCCGTCACGCCGATGTCCAGTTGGAAACCGACGCGCGAACCGCAACGATCACGGTCGAAGACAAGGGCAATGACCTGTCCGTTCATGAGATCGAGGCCCTGATGGCCCCGTTTCAGCGCGGATCAAATACAGGCTCGTCAGACGGGTTTGGCCTGGGTCTGACAATTGCTGCCACAGTGGCTGACCAGCATGGTGGCGGGCTGCATTTCGAGGCCGGAGATCAGGGGCTGCGCGCCCGATTGACGATCACGCGGCAGTAATCTGTCAGCCCATGTAGCTTCGCACCAAAGCGCTGGCGATCAGGGACCACCCATCCGCAATGACAAAAAAAGCCAGTTTGAACGGCAGTGAAACCGTTGCAGGTGGCACCATCATCATCCCCATCGACATCAGCACCGCAGCTACCACGAGGTCGATGATCAGAAAGGGCAGGAAGATCAGAAAACCGATCTGAAAGGCCCGCGCAATCTCGGACAACATGAAAGAGGGCATCAGGATCGACAACGGCGCATCCGGCGACACGTCCACCGCATTGCCTTCGGGGCGCAGTGCAGCCATGGCGTAGAACGTGTCAGGGTCTAGTCGCGCGGCCATGAAGGCGCGAAACGGTTGAAGGGCGCGTTCCAAAGCGGGCTCGACCTCCATCGTTTCGTCGACCATGGGTTGGATGCCAGTGGTCCAGGCTTCGTTAAAGACGGGCTCCATTATGAAATAGGTCAGAAACAAAGCCAGGCTGACGATCAGCATGTTGGGGGGCGATTGTTGCAACCCAATCCCTTGCCGAAGGATGGCCAGCACGGTGATCAGAAAAGGAAAACAGGTGATCATGATCGCCAGCCCAGGTGCGAGGCTGAGCACGGTAATCAACAGGATCAATTGGATCGTCCGCGCCGAGATGGAACCCCCGTCACCCAGCGACAAGGACACATCCTGCGCTTCTGCAAAAGACGGTGTCAGCAGCAGCGCCACGATGATCCAGGGCAGAACGCGCATCAACCGATCCCGTTTTGCAGATCGGCAATCTCGGTCAGGCGCACGGCCAGTTGTCCGGTCTGATCGCCTTCCATCTCTTCCAGCAAGCCGCGGGCCACCAGCTGGTCCCCTACATAAAGATCCACTGGATCCTCGATCCGTTTGTCCAAAGTCAGCACCGCATTTTCACCAATATTCAACAGATCGCGGATCAGTGGGCGGGCGCGGCCGACCGAGACCGTGACCTCGATCGGGACCGATTCAAACGGGTTGGATTTTTCGCTTTTGGGACTTTGGGGATCACTCATTGCTTAATGCCTCTTTTGCCTCGAATACATACGCGTCGAACGCGGCGCGGATCGACGTCAGCAGGCCGCCGCAATCCACCTCGCGCCGCGAGATACCGACCTGCAATCTAGCCTGGCCGGGTTTGATCTGCGGGTCTGAGATGACTTGCGCCATCTTGGCCATCCCCTCGGGCAGCATCTCTTTCACCTCAGCCGCGAGGCCTTCGGGGACGAAAACCTGTATCGGCTCATTGATCTGTTCGCGAGCCATGTCGGTCAGTTGTTCGGCCAGCCGGATGATATAACCTCGCTCCAAAGTTTCGGGCAGAACCGCGAGCATCAGGCTGTTGAACATCGGTTCCAGCGACAGTGTCATCCGTGTTACCGCCTCATGATAGGTGAAGGACATGTCCTCAAGCGACTTGGCCAACTCGGTCGAGATCCGGCCTCGGTTTTGCTCCTGTGCCTGAACGGCATCTTCCCAACCGGCGGCATAGCCCTGTTCGAACGCCGCCAGACGCTGTTCCTCCAACCCGTCCTCATCCAGCAAGTGCAGCTTTCCACCGCCAGCCTGCAACGTGAAATCTTCCAGCAAATGGGCGATCGACATCAGACCTTTTCCTCGCCTTCTTCAAGCCAGCTGCGCAGGATTTCGACCGTTTCCTCCTGCTTGTCGCCAATCATCGCCCGCAGCCGATCTACCGGGTCCGCCCCGGGCTGAGCCGACAGTGCTGGAACATCCCCGCCGGTGGCCTGACCCGCGATCGGTGCGAATTGCCCGCCTTCTTCGGTCGCAATCTCACCCGTCAAAACCGAGCCTGGTTCGGGTAGACTTCCGGTAGGTAGTAGTGCCGTGGTCACAACCGGCTTGGTCAAAATAGGCCGGATCACGAACAACCCAAGGATCAGAGACACAATCGCCAGAACTGCCATCTGGATCAGCGACATTGCGTCGAAATGCACCTTCTGCCAGATCGAAGCCGAGGCCAGCGTGCCCTGCGGTTCAACAACCGGCAGGTCCATGGATTTCAGCGTGATCACGTCGCCGCGTTCCGCATCAAACCCCACAGCCGAGGCGACCAATTCCTTCAAGGCCTCCATCTCTGTTTCGGGCATGGGGGCAAAACCTTCCGTGCCCGTCGCATCCACACTGCGCGTTCCATTCACCAGTACGGCCACAGTCAGACGTTTGATCGCGCCGGGGGCGTTGTGAACCTCAAGCTCCGTCTCGGACACCTCGTAGTTTACCCGCTCGCGCGTCTGGGTGGCGTTCGAGTTCGACTCGTCGCCCCCCGCGCCGTCACCATCCGGCAGGTTCGACGCAACGGTGACATCGGCGGATTGATTGCGCGCGCTGTCTGAACGTTCTTCGACATCGGTGCTGATTGCCACACGACCGTTGGGGTCAAAGCGACGCTCGCGAATGGATTCGGTTTTCGTCACCGTATCTACGCTGACTTCTACAACGGCATTGCCCGTACCTACGCGGGCTTCGACCAAACGCAGGACCTTTTCCCGCAATTGCCGCGACTTGTCATCCGCCGTATCGGCGGCAACGGCGTTTTCCTGCGCGCCAATCACAGCCCCGTTCGAATCGATGATCGCCACATTCTCGGGCGCAAGACCACTGACCGCGGATGAGACCAGAAACCGGATCGCCTTGGCCTGATCTGACGTGATATCCGCCCCCGAAGACACCAGATAAACCGAGGCAGTCGGTGCAACGCTGCGCTGAAATGGATTGGTTGAACCCTTGGCGATGTGCACTCGCGCCTGGCTGATATGGGGTGCCCCTACAATCGTGCGGGCCAGTTCACCCTCTTTGGCGCGCCAATAAGCGGCGTCAAACATTTGCGAAGTGGTCCCGAACCCGCTGAGCGTATCCAGCAGATCGTACCCCCGGTTTCCATTCGCAGGCAAACCCTCGCTCGCCAGAGTCATGCGCAACTCATCCCGCTGCGACCCCGGCACGTAGATCGAGCCGCCCCGAATCTCAAAGGGCACGCCGCGCTGATCCAGTGACCGAACGATATCGCCCGCCGCCCCACTTTCCAGCCCGGCATAAAGCAAGGTCATCGACGGTGCCGTTATCAGCCGCGACATCGCAAGGACCCCAAGAAATACCAGCATAACCGCACCGGCAACGATGATTTGTTTTCGCCTGTCCAAACTTGTCCAGACAGTTCCAATCTGCTGCACGCTCACCTCCGACTCGCCGACATTCTGCTTGGCGCATCCCTTGTTTGACCGATTGCCCTTAATAATCGGTTAGTCCCTACCGGGTTATGACGATTGCAGAACGGATGGATGAGGACGTCATGACTGACGCAACTGCAGAACAGGCAGAAGCCCCAGAAAAGCCTGGGAAAAAGGGGTTGATACTAGGTGTGATTCTAGCCCTGTCCGGCGCGGGTGGAGGGTATTTTGTAACCACGTCCGGGCTGTTGCCAATAGGCGCCATGCCCAAGGCGCAAGAGGCGGTTGAAAAGGCGGAAAAAAAGCCTGCAAAAGCATTGCCTGACGTTGGATTCGTCGATCTTCCGCCGCTGATCCTGTCGCTGAACTCGGGCGATTCGCGGCACCTGAAATTTCACGCTCAGCTTGAGGTGAACTCGAACTATCTGGGCGATGTCGAAAAGATGAAGCCGCGAATCATGGATGTGCTGAACGGGTATCTGCGGGCGGTTGAAATCTCGGATCTTGAGGATTCGTTGGCCCTGGTGCGCATTCGCGGGCATCTGCTGCGGCGCATCGGCATTGTAGTTGGCGAGGATCGCGTTCGCGATGTCCTCGTGATGGAATTCGTTTTGAATTAGGAGGCGAAGTTGGAACTGATCGCAGATATTTTCCTAGTCGCAGGCGCCTTCGGCGCAGGTCTCTATTGCTTTGTTCTGTCTCGACGCCTCAAGCGATTCACCGATCTTGAAAAGGGCGTTGGCGGGGCCGTTGCCGTTCTTTCGGCACAGTCGGATGAATTAAAGAAATCGCTGGAGTCCGCGCGTGCGGCGTCGGACCGCTCCGGGGACACCTTGAAGCAATTGACGCAACGGGCGGAGACGGTCGCGCAGCGGTTGGAGCTGATGATGGCGTCGATGCATGACATCGTGCCGGATCAGGAAGCCCCAAAGGATACAGCCTCGCCCGCGACCGAGCCTACGGTGCCACCAGAGCCTGAGGTTGCAAAGGTTGAAGCTGCGGAAGCGCCCGAGCAAAAGGAGGAACCCGTTCCTGAGCCTGCGGAAAAACGAACGGCTGGTCCGATGTTTATGCGGCATGGTCGCAAGAGGCGTGAGGCCACGGCATGAAAACAAGGCAGAGCAACAAACCCAAAGGCGGCGTGCTTGCTGTGATCTCTTTGCTGATGATCGGATCGGCTGCGATTCGCGTCGGGTTGGAGGCTGGTCCGGCACTGGCCAAGAACGCCGAACCGACGGTCAAGCAAGCCAAGCCAGAAGGTATGGAAAAGCCCGGCGCACAGGAATTGTTGACAGAACTTCTGCGACGCGAAGCGGCGTTGGAAAAGCGCGAAGCCGCCGCAATCGACAAGGAAAAGGCGTTGGAAATCGCCGAGCAAGCCATCGAAACCCGAATGGTCGCTATGCAAGCGGCCGAAGAGAACCTGCGCGAAACGCTGGCCTATGCGGAAAAAGCGGCCGAGACCGACCTGACCCGGCTGACGGATGTGTATCAAAGCATGAAACCCAAAGACGCAGCCGCCTTGTTCGAGACGATGGATCCAGGTTTTGCCGCCGGTTTCCTGTCACGGATGCCTGCGGATGCCGCTGCTGGCGTGCTGGCGGGGATAAGCCCTGAGACCGCCTATACAATCAGCGTCATCATGGCGGGGCGCAACGCTGCCGCGCCACAGGAATGACGTCCATGTTCACCAAAGCCGCGTTTGAGTTTGCTGGAGGCCCCTCATGATCGGACTAGTCGGAATTGTCGTCATCTTCGTCATGGTGTTCGGTGGCTATCTGGCCGCTGGCGGCAAGATGACCATCATCATGAAATCTCTGCCGTTCGAAATGATGATGATCGGGGGCGCAGCGGTCGGAGCGTTTTTGATCAGCAACGACATGAGCGCGGTGAAGCATACGCTCAAGGACATGGGAAAGGTGTTCAAAGGTCCGAAATGGAAACCCGATGACTACCGCGACCTGTTATGCCTTCTGTTTTCCCTGATCCGCATCGCCAAAGCCAACCCGGTCGAGGTCGAGCAACATATAGAAGACCCCGAAAATTCCGCGGTGTTTTCGGCCTATCCGAAGATTCAATCCGACAAAGAGGCCGTGGATCTGATCTGTGACACGATGCGGTCGGCTTCGATGAACTACGACGACCCCCATCAGGTCGAAGAAGTTCTGGAAAAGCGGATGGAGGCGAATTTTCACCACGCCATGCATTCCAGCCATGCATTGCAGACGGTTGCGGATGGCTTGCCAGCCCTGGGGATCGTGGCTGCGGTTTTAGGGGTGATCAAGACCATGGGATCGATCGACCAGCCACCCGAGGTGCTGGGTAAACTGATCGGGGGGGCTCTGGTTGGGACCTTTCTGGGCGTGTTCCTGGCCTATGGTCTGGTCGGGCCATTCGCAGGAAAACTGAAGGCCGTGGTTGAGGAAGACAACCATTTCTATCAACTGATCAAAGAGGTTCTGGTCGCCAATCTGCACAACCACAACCCCGCGATGTGCATTGAAGTCGGTCGCCAGAACACGCCGACCCATAACCGCCCTGGTTTTTCGGAACTGGAAGAGGCGTTGAAAGAGCTGAAACAGGCGGCGGCATGATCCGACTTGGTCTTTTTCTTGCAGTGTTGCTTGCAGCAAACGGTGCCACTGCGCGTGAAGCCACCGTGCGCTCGGGAGAGCATGAGGACTACACCAGGCTGGTCATTCAGGTGCCGCCTGGCACCGGCTGGGTCCTCACCCAAACCAAGTATGGTGCGCGTCTGAACGTCACCCTGGAGGATGTTCATTTCGAAACCACTTCGGTCTTCCGCAGGCTGTCTCAAAACCGTTTGTCCGCCATTTCTCAGACCGAACCGGGCGGGCCATTGGAAATGCAATTCGGGTGTGACTGCGCGGCTTCGGCGTTTTTATACCAAGACACCATGATTGTGGTCGATATTGCCATTGCGCAGGCCCTGCCACCGATAGGTGCGGACATTCCTCCGCCCATCTTGCCGCAAGCAAACCGCGACACCGGGCTGCTGGCGGCCGCTCAGAACCGCAACGTCTTGCCAATGCCTGCGCTTCCGACGCCATTGCTTGGGTTTGAGGATCGCCTGTCAGAACGTCTATTACAAGGTGCAGACCGGGGCATCGTTGACCTTGAGCTTGCCCAGGTTGGCCCGCGATCGTCGATCTTTGACGGTGCCACGGAAGGGCCAGCAGACCCGACAGGGAATATCAGCGTATCGACGGTGCTCGATGAATTGAACGGTCTACTGGGGCCCGATTTGATCGGGTTTGAACAAGAACCTGCCTGCATATCCGATACAGAGTTGGGGTTCGGGACGTGGGGTGGCTCAGCCGAATTCCCTCAGCAAATAGCTACCTTAAGATCAGGTTTGTTTCAGGAATTCGATCGGGTTGATCAGGACACAGCGCTGTCTCTGGCAAAGCTGTACGCATTCTATGGCTTCGGCGCCGAGGCGATGCAGGCTTTGGCATTGGTGGAAGATCCCGATGCTGACGTAAACCGGGTTGCAGCAATTGCGCAGTATTTGGACGCAGGGCATGCGGCAGACGACAATCCGTTTGGTGGCTTGCAACGATGCGGGGGTGACGTTGCACTTTGGGCTGTTCTGATGGCCGGGGAATTATCCGCTGAAGCAAACTTGGACAGGGTAGAGCAATCATTTTCACGGCTGCCAACGCATCTAAGACGGCAATTTGGACCTGATCTATCCGAAATTTTGGTCGATGCAGGTCGGTTAGAAGCCGCTCGACGCGTATTGCGGTCTGTTGACCGGGCGGGAATTCAAAACGCCTCGGACACAACACGGGCCAGAGCTAAGGTCGCAGCCGCCGAAGGTGACGCTCCAAAAGCCGAGGCGTTGCTAAACGACGTGGTTGCATCCTCCGGCCCCAATCTGGACGCTCCGCTCGCTTTGGCGCGGCTGATCGAAAACCGATGGGTTGATCGAGGCGCCGCTTCACCCGAAGAAGTCGCCCTTGCGGCGTCTTTTTCGAACGAGTTTCGTAAATCCGAGATCGAGCCGCAGTTAAAACGGGCTCATGCTGTGGCCCTAAGTCTGACTCAGGAATTCGACCTAGCATTTGATGCTGCCTTGGAAATACCTGCAGGGCAAGAACGCCTGGCCACGTTGAACCGGATTTCTCACATTCTGGTGGAGAGGGCGGATGACATAACATTTCTACGTCGGGCGTTGGAATTTGCATCCGGTGATACGCAGGACCTGAGCACAGATACGGCTGTCGCGTTGGCAAACCGTCTGGTGAAGCTTGGGTTCCCTGGACCAGCGCTGGCTTTGTCGAACAGACCCCAAGATACGGTGCAACGGTCAGAGCGTGCACGGATCAGGGCACGCTCTGCCTTGCAAACGCAACGCCCTCACCAAGCTATGCTTGAACTGGAAGGGGACAGTTCGGAAGAGGCATTGCGTATCAGGCACCAAGCGATGCAAGCCCTTGGCGATTTCGATACAGCCGGAGAGCTATCGCGCACATTAGGGCAGGCGGAGCAGGCTGACCGAAATTTTTGGCTGGCCGACCGCCCCGAAGCCATTGATCAAGAGGAAGAAACGCAATTTGGTTTGGTTAGCAAGGCGACACAGGTCCTGATCACTCCTCCTGTTTCGCAACCTGACAAGCCTTTGGCCGAGGCGGCGGATTTACTTCAGGATAGTGTCGAAGCTAGGGAAAAAATCACCCAATTGCTTACTATTCTCGAGCAGTGAACCGTATCAATTGGGGCCCGATTCCCCGCGAGACTGCTATCGCGGGGGTGAAGAAACCAGCGACGCCAGATCGGCATATCTAGAATGCGGTTCAATCCAGGACAAGATCGCATCGCGGATCGCGTTAGCCCGATGCGCTCCGACAACTGGTTCTGCGAACTCGGAATATTTCGCCAAAACCTCATCGCGCGACATAGGCGCCTCAGGGCCACCGCGGGCGTGGATATCGCCCGAATGCAAAATGCGCCCGTCCGTTGTCTCAATTGATACATCTGCCCAGCGCCCACCCGGGAACCGTTGCGAATGCCTCTCTTCCTCGCTCACGTGTATACGAGAAATCAGGCCCGCGATCCGGGGGTCGGACAGTCCGGGCCCTGAGATATGCTCGGCTCCGATACGGCCATACAGAACCTGAACTGCAACAGCGAAGGGCAGAGAGTACTGTGCTTGCGAAGTGGTCGCGGGCATTCCAGAAAACAGTCGCACGGCCTCACAAAAAGTGTTGATCTGGATCGAATGGATCTGGTCACCGACCAAACTGTGGTTCGACATCAGCGCGCGGACCCCATCTATCGCGGCGTGGGCCCAGCGGCAGATCGGGTACGGCTTCACATATTGATACTCAACCTGCCAAAACCTGCCCAAATCCGCCCAATGCGGGGCGGCAGCCTCGGCTTCGATCGTGATGGCAGGTGCCCCGGTAAAACCCCGCTCGGCCAGAATCGCCGCGGACAGGCCGACCATCGCACCCCATCCCGAACCATCATGCAGCATCGTGGGATTGGCGATCTCGCGCATCATCTGGCTGCGCGGCCCATGATATTCGGCGATCCCCAGCGCCTGCCGCAACTGGTCTGGAGTGAGCCCGCGCAATCGGGCCGCCATTGCGACCACGCCCAGCGCATTCCAGGCCCCAGAGGTGTGATAATCGCTGACCGACGCGTGCAGCGAAATCCCCGCGCGGCCCGCGATTTCATAGCCAGAGATCACAGCAGCCAAGGCCTGCGGGCCAGTCAAATTCGGGCAATGCGTGGCAAGCGCAACCAACGCAGGCAGCACAACCACGCCGATATGGCCTTTGGTCGGGTTATACCCGTCATGCCCGTCCAGATTGTCTGTCTGTGTCGCCGCCGCATAGGCAGCGCCAGCCATACTGACGGGTCGCCCGTCAAACATCAGCCTAGCACTGAAGGCAGAATCCGTGCTGGCGTAGAGCAATGCTGCCGTATCCCGCGCGATCACGCCCGCTTCCATCGGGCCGGAGGCAATCAGGATGCCCATAGTGTCCACCATCATCAGCGCCGCTGCCTCTTTGGCGCTGTCCGGCATATCCTCGGGCGGACGTTTTAGGACGAAATTTGCAACGCGGGCGAACGTATCGGTCATTCGGCAGGCTCTATAGCGGGCTTAGAGACGTCACGCAGCCGATATCCCGCAGGATCAAAAGGAGGTTCAGCCAGAATAGTTGCGCGATGCGGTTTGCCGAGGATGAACACCTCAACCCTATCACCGGGTTTTGCGACTTGCGGGTTTGCGAACCCAAGGGCCAGCGATTTACCGACCGAATACCCGAAGCCACCCGATGTCACGCGCCCGACCGAATGACCATCTGGTGTAAAGATCGGCTCACCGCCCGAGGCGTCGGCGGTGTCCACCTCAATTTCGAACATCGACAAAACCTCACGCACAGGGTTGTCCTTGATGGCCAGATAGGCCTGCTTGTGCAGGAAATCCTTGTCCAGCTTGATGAGGCCGTCCAGCCCGACTTCTTGCGGCCAGTATTCCTGACTGTACTCTCGCCCCCACGAGCCGTAGCCCTTTTCGATACGCAGACTACCCAGCGCACGGCCGCCAACTGGGCCGCCGCCTTGCTCTTTCGCGGCCTCCAGCAAGGCCGTGTAAAGCGCAACCTGATCGCTCTCAGCGCAGTGCAGCTCCCACCCAAGGTCGCCGGTAAAACTGACACGGATGGCGAGGCAGGAAACGCCCGCCACGTCTATCTGACGTGAACGCATGAAGCGGAACCCTTCGTTGGACAGATCCGCATTGGTCAGCCGTTGCAGCACATCGCGCGATTTCGGGCCGGCGACGTTGAACCCGGCGATACGGTTTGTGGCAACCTCGAAACGGGTACCTTCAGGCAGATCAACCATGTTGAAGAACCGCTGGTGATAGCGCTCGGCCATGCCCGAGCCGATCATCATGTATTCGTCATCGGCGACTTTGGTGATGGTAAAGTCCCCGGCCACGCCTCCGCGCACTGAAATCAACGGGGTCAAACACGACCGGCCAACCTCGGTCGGTACCCGGTTGGCAACAAGACGATCAAGCCAATCATGCGCCCCTGGCCCCTTGATCACATAGTTGGCGAAGTTCGAGATGTCGATCACACCCACATTGTCGCGCAACATCTGCACCTCTCGGCCAACGGGTTTCCACCAATTCTGGCGGGTGAAGCCGTTGGTTTCGACCACACCTGGTTGATCAGCGAACCAGAGGGGGTGTTCCCACCCGCAGTTCAGGCCAAAGACGCTGCCCATCTCCTTTTGCATCTGATAGGCCGGGCGGAGGCGCGCGGGGCGTCCGGCGCTGCGCTCTTCGTTCGGGAAATGGATGGCGAAGCGGTGCGTATAAACGTCCTGCACCCGCGCCTTTGTGAAGGCCTTGTCGGCCCAGTCGCCGAACCGCGCCAGATCCCAGGCGAGCATGTCGTATTGCGGCTCGCCCTCGATCATCCATTGCGCCGACAACAGGCCAAGCCCACCCGATTGCGAAAATCCGGGGATGATCCCCGTGCAGCAGAAATAGTTCTGCAACTCGGGCACAGGCCCCCAGATTGCATTCGAATCCGGCGACCAGATCATCGGGCCATTGATTACCCGCTTCACCCCCGCAGTTGCCGCAACGGGCACGCGTTCGGTGGCCCGGATAACGTTTTCCATGATGCGGTCCAGATCGTCGGGGAACAGATCGTGGGCGAAATCCAGCGGTGTGCCGTTTTCGGCCCAAAACCGCATGTCCTTCTCATAGGCCCCGATCAGCAAGCCATTGCCCTCTTGCCGGAAGTAGTACTCGCCATCCCGGTCGGCGATGGACGGCAAGCGACGGCCCAACGCGGCGACTTCATCAATCGCTTCGGTGACAAAATACTGATGTTCAGTCGGTTGCAGGGGCAGTTCGATCCCAGCCATCGCGGCCACTTCACGCCCCCACAATCCACCGGCATTGACCACCCACTGTGTGTGGATATCGCCCTTTTCGGTGCGTACGATCCACGTTCCGTCAGGCTGTTGATCAGTCCCTAACACGGGACAAAACCGTTCAATACTGGCGCCCATCGCGCGTGCTCCAGCGGCATAGGCATGTGTTACACCCGAGGGATCAACATTGCCGCCATCGGGTTCGAACATGATGCAGCGGATGTCATCGAACTGCGCTAGCGGGTGCAGTTCCATCGCCTGTTCGCGGCTGATCTCGTGGAAGTTCAGGCCGTAGAAACGCGCCTTGGCCTCTTGCAGACGCAGTTGGTGTTCGCGGTCCTCGGTTTGCGCCAGATAGAGCGACCCGGATTGAAACACGCCGCAGCCCTGTCCGGTTTCCTTCTCTAACTCTTTGTACAGGTTCATCGTGTAGTGCTGAATGCGCGTGATGTTGTTGTTGTCATGCAGCCCGTGGATATTGGCCGCTGCGTGCCACGTGGACCCACTGGTCAACTCATCGCGTTCCAGCAGGACAACGTCAGTCCAGCCCAGCTTGGCCAGATGATACAGGATCGAGCAGCCGACCAGCCCCCCTCCGATGACAACGGCCTGAGCATGGGTTTTCATTGGCGCACCTCCTACAGAGCTTGCACGAAAGTCAGCCACAGGTCAGGGGCTACTGATGCTCTGTTCCCGACGCAAAATGTCGGTAATGACGATCAAAGCGCCGGAAGCAAACACCGCGTCGGCGAATCATCGCCCGGTGACACCAAACGCGCGATGTCGTGAGCGTTTGTGTCTTGAAATGAGACGCACTGATTCTTTGATTAAATTAGGAAGCACGAAAATACGTGCCGAATAGGTCGAAACGCGACGGGACAGGCTGGTTTGAAACACGGTGAAGACCGCGTGGATCAGCAGAAATCTTGAAAAGTTCCTAAAATGTTCTATATTTGTTCCACATGAATGTCTGAGGTGGAACGGAGGTATTCGAGCTATGGCCAACGCTGCCCGTCAAAGCTGGTACGACGCACCCAGCAACGACTATCACATGCTGCCCGTCACGGACCGGCAGATGCGCTATGCGCGCGCGATTGCCCAGCAGTCGGCGCTTGAAATCCCGGTCGAGGCACAACGCGACCGCAGGGCCATGTCCCAGTGGATTTCGGCGCATAAACAGGATGACCCGTCACCATTCGCCAATTACCCGACCGGCAAACAGGTCGCTTTTGCCGAACGGATCTCGCGTTCCAAACGCAGACCGATACCGTCTGAGTGTTTCCGCGACAAGCAAATGATGTCCCGGTGGATTAACACCAACAAATAGGCTCTAGTCCGAGTGGTTTCGGGCATAAAGTGCCACGGCAGCGGCGACGAAGAGGCCCAGCAGGATGTAGCCTGTCACCGCTTCTGACACAGCCAACGCGCGGCACAGGCCGGTTGGGGCCATGTCGCCATATCCAACGGTGGTGAAGGTGACATATGAGAAATACAGGATGTCCCCCGGTCCGCTGGCACCGACCACGCAGTTGTCTTTATAGCCGAACGCACCATAGACGGCGGCGAACAGGAAGGGGACGACCTGAATAAAGGATACGCCCATCAAGAACAGCACGCGGCGCGGGGATTTCACCTGTGTCATATAGTACCACGATTGCGAGACGATCCACAGGAACAGGCCCACGGATGCAAACGTGCCCAACGTATCGCCCGCCGTTGATTCACTAAGGCGGGAAAGGCCGAACCAGGCAAAGAAGCTGGCCAAAACCATACCGCCTGCGGCAAGCAGGGTCGATTTCCATTCTTCCAACGTTGTCGGCTCGCGGCGCATGTCGTCTCCGTCTTTAACGGGTGCGATGATCGGGGTTTCGCCCCGCCCGTGCAACCGAGTGGTTTAGTCTGCGCCCAAATGTTCCTGCCCGCGTTGGCGCGCCAGCCCGATCTGCTTCTGCCGCTCGCGGAAGCGCTTCTTGTCAGCTTCCGAGGTTTCATCCACACATTGATGGCACGAGACGCCGTGTTCATATTCAGGGCGTTTCATATCCTCGGGCAGGATCGGACGGCGGCAGCCATGGCACAGGTTGTGGGGCCCCTCGACCAGCCCGTGCCCCACGGACACGCGATTGTCGAAGACGAAACACTCACCCTGCCAAGTGCTGTCCTCGGCGGGCATTTCCTCAAGATATCGCAGGATACCGCCTTTCAGGTGATAGACATCCTCGACCCCCTGACCCAGCAGGAAGTTGGTGGATTTCTCGCACCGGATACCGCCGGTGCAGAACATGGCAACACGCTTGTTGTGAAAGCGGTCCTTGTTTTCCTCCCACCAGGCCGGGAATTCGCGGAAACTGGCTGTTTCAGGGTCTATTGCTCCTTTAAACGTACCAATCGCCACCTCATAATCGTTGCGGGTGTCGATCACCACCACATCGTCGGAACGGATCAGGTCGTTCCACTCCTCCGGCTCGACATAGTTGCCGACACGGGCGCGCGGATCGACATCCGGCTGGCCCATGGTCACGATCTCTTTCTTCAGGCGCACCTTCATCTTGCCGAAAGGCGGATGGTCGGCGGTGGCCTCTTTCCATTCCAGATCGGCGCAACCCGGCAGCGCTTTGATATGCGCCAGCACGGCGTCAATCCCGGCGCGCGGGCCCGCGATGGTGCCGTTGATCCCCTCTTGCGCAAGCAGCAGCGTGCCTTTGACCGATTGTGCACGACACAGGTCCAGCAAGGGTTCGCGCAGGGCGGTGTGATCAGCGAAACGGGTGAAGTGATAGAGGGCAGCGATGGTATACATGCGCGCGGTCTAGCCCCACGCGCGCAGAGTCGCAAGGGATCGGATTGACGCCCCCCGCTCGCCCCCTTACCGATAGCTGAAAAGGAGAACGCGATGACCCATGCCCTGATCGTAATCGACGTCCAGAACGATTTCTGCCCCGGCGGTGCGTTGGCCGTTCCCGGCGGCGATGAGATCGTCGCCCCGATCAACGCGATTATGGATGAGTTCGACGCGGTGATCCTGACGCAGGACTGGCATCCGGCAGGGCATTCCTCATTCGCCAGCTCGCATGTAGGAAAGAACCCATTTGACGTAGCAGAAATGCCCTATGGCCCGCAGGTGCTCTGGCCGGATCATTGCGTGCAGGGAACGCAGGGCGCAGCGTTTCATCCCGATCTGCGCATCGAAGGCGATTTGATCATTCGAAAAGGGTTTCGCAGCGCGATTGACAGCTACTCAGCCTTTTTCGAGAACGATCAGACTACGCCAACCGGGTTGGAGGGCTATCTCAACACCCGAGGCATCCGCAAACTGACGATGGTGGGCCTGGCCACGGATTTCTGCGTTCATTTCTCAGCCGTGGACGCGGCGCGGTTGGGTTTTGAGGTGACGGTGAATATGGGACTGTGCCGCGCGATTGATCTGGACGGCTCGCTGACGGCAGCAGAAACAGCGATGAAGGCTGCCGGTGTGACCTTGGCTTAGGGCGCGGAGCCCGAATCCAACAGATATTTCAGGATCACAAAAATAATAACCGCCAGCCCAAGAGCCACGCCAATGCGGGCGGGCAAGGTGCGGCGTTCCGGCGTTGCCGGGGATTTATAGCGCGGGTTCGGGGTCCAATCAGCGGTGTTACGTCGCTGACCGTTGCGCGGGCGGGCCGATTTGACGTCCCGAAGGAATTTCCAAAAGTCGAATTCGCCGCAATATTCGCCCTGAACACCCATTTCCCGAATGTTGGCAAACAGCGCTTTCAGAATCCGCTCTCGCTCGGCCTCGTCACGGGGTCGGTAAAAGCCATGCATCAACTGGCTGCCGGTCGCGTCCAGACCGAAACCTGCATCCTGAAAGATCTTGCGGATTTTCGGAGAAGCCGCCCGCAGCGCGTCCGCCGTTTTCACATTGCGGAACATTGCGCGCAAAACGGGCTTTTTCGAAGCCCCCTCCGCGCCTTGCTCGCCTTCTCCGTCCCCCGGATCGACAACAACGATGTCAAAATCGTACTCGAGAACCATTCACTAACTTAACCTCGACTTCCCAACCCCTCTTCTCACTAACCGGTGAAAAGATCACACAATTTGCTCGCTTTGTGACCTGAGCTTGTCATTGTCACCAAACCAGCGACTCTTGCCATTCCACACACCGATTGATCTAACAACGGAAATCGCAGGAGTTCCTCATGGTCGATATTGCGGCACGTGTGTACAATCATAAATGGCAGATTGACCCAATTATACGGTCTTTAATCGACACAGATTTCTACAAACTGCTGATGTGCCAGTCAGTGTTTCGAAATCGGCCCCAAACGGAAGTGGTGTTTTCGCTGATCAATCGGTCGAATCACATCCCCCTCGCCAAGCTTATTGATGAGGGCGAACTGCGCGAACAGCTCGATCATATCCGTTCCCTCAGCCTCAGCCGCGGCGAAAGCACATGGCTGCGGGGCAACATGTTCTACGGCAAGCGGCAGATGTTCCGATCCGATTTCATGGAGTGGTTCGAGAACCTACGCCTGCCGCCCTACCATCTTGAACGCAAGGGCGATCAGTACGAACTGACCTTCGAAGGCAAATGGCATGAGGTCATGTTGTGGGAAATCCCGGCCCTGGCCGTGTTGATGGAATTGCGGTCCCGCGCGGTTCTGAACGACATGGGCCGGTTCGAGTTGCAGGTGCTCTATGCCCGCGCCATGACGCGCGTTTGGGAAAAAATTGAGCAACTGCGTGACATTGATGGGCTGGGCATTGCTGATTTCGGAACGCGTCGCCGGCATTCCTTTCTATGGCAGGACTGGTGCGTGCAGGCGATGATCGAAGGCTTGGGACCCGCATTTACCGGCACGTCAAACTGCCTGATCGCCATGCGGCGCGAGGTTGAGGCCATCGGCACCAACGCGCATGAGCTACCCATGGTCTATTCCGCGCTGGCCAACACGGACGCCGAATTGGCGCAAGCGCCCTATGATGTTCTCAGCGATTGGCATGATGAGCATGAGGGCAACCTGCGTATCATCCTGCCTGACACCTATGGCACTCAGGGCTTTTTGGATCGCGCGCCCGACTGGCTGGCAGGCTGGACTGGCATCCGCGTGGACAGTGGTGATCCGGCGACGGGGGCGGAAACCGCCATCAACTGGTGGAAATCACGCGGCGAGGATCCGCGCGAGAAGCGCGTGATCTTTTCCGACGGGCTGGATGTTGACAAGATCCGCGAGTTGCACGGCCAGTTTGCCGGACGGACCAATATTTCCTTTGGCTGGGGTACATTGCTGACCAACGATTTTCGCGGGTTGGTGCCGGATGACGCGCTTGCACCGTTTTCTCTGGTCTGCAAAGCGGTCTCGGCCAATGGGCGCCCGACGGTCAAATTGTCGGACAATCCCGAAAAGGCGATGGGTCCGGCGGATGAGATCGAACGTTACAAACGCGTCTTCGGGGTTGGTGCGCAACAGGCGATCGAAGTGATCGTTTAGACCCTAACCATGGAAAGTCGCCACGGTTTTGAGCTGTGAAAAGCCATAGAGCGCCTCGAAACCCTTTTCGCGGCCATGGCCAGATTTACCGACGCCACCAAAGGGCAGCTCGACGCCGCCGCCTGCCCCGTAATTATTGACGAAAACCTGCCCCGCATGCAGCCGTTTCGCCAGTCGCATCTGCCGCGCGCCGTCGCGGGTCCAGATGCTGGCGACAAGCCCATAGTCGGTACTGTTGGCGATCTCTGCGGCTTCGTCCTCGGTGTCGAACGGGATCAACACCTGCACTGGGCCGAAAATCTCATCCTGCGCCAACGTATGATCAGGCGGCACATCGGCGAACAGGGTTGGCCGCACATAAGCACCTTGAGCCGGAGCATCCTCAACGATTTGTCCCTGCGCCACGATGGTCAGATCTTTGCCTTTGGCCAGAAATCCTTCGACACTCTGTTGTTGCCGAGCCGAGATTAAAGGCCCCACCCGCAAATCCTGCACCGCAGGTCCAACGGTCAGATCAGCATAGGCCGCAACCATGCGCGCCTTGACTTGGCTATAAACCCCACGCTGCACCAGAATGCGGGACGAGGCCGAACAGGTCTGCCCCGCGTTCTGAATACCCGCATTCACCAGAAATGGAAGGGCCGCGTCCAGATCGGCATCATCAAACACCAGTTGCGGGGATTTTCCGCCCAATTCCAACGTCACTGGTACAACATTGCGACCCGCCGCCTGCTGCACCAAGGCTCCTGTCGCGACCGACCCCGTAAACGAGATATGGTGGACGCCCGGATGCGCCGACAGTGCGGCTCCAGCCTCGGCCCCTAAACCCGGCACCACGTTCAACGCACCAGCTGGCAAACCCGCTTGTTGGGCCAGATGGGCAAAGGCCAGCGCGGTCAGGCAGGCCTCTTCCGCCGGTTTCAGCACGCAGGCATTGCCCATCGCCAGTGCCGCCCCGACCGAACGCCCGATGATCTGCATCGGGTAATTCCACGGCACGATATGGCCCGTCACCCCATGGGGTTCGCGCAGGGTATAAACGGTGTAGCCGTCCAGATAGGGAATCGTCTCGCCCATAACCTTATCCGCCGCGCCGCCGTAGAATTCGCAATACCGCGCCAAGGCCACCGCATCCGCGCGCGCCTGAGTCAGCGGTTTGCCCACATCCATCGCCTCCAACGCGGCCAGATCGTCCACGCGTTCAAGTACCAACTGACCCAATCGGGTCAGGATCCGCCCGCGTTCCATTGCGGTTTTACGGCCCCAATCCTCATCTAGTGCTGCCTGCGCAGCCGCGACCGCCGCGTCGACATCAGACGAATCCCCCCGCGCGACGCGACAGATTTCCGTACCGTCCGAGGGGTTGATCAAAGGCAGGTCGACGCCAGCAGAGGGCGCGATCCACTCTCCACCAATCAAACAAAGTGCGGGGTTGAACCAAAGAGGATTGGGCATGTTTCTCTCCATTCAGGCTCTTATCATACATATCAGCCAGCAAGCGCCCCGATATCAGGCAGCACCGGCGCGGCGTCGATCAGGGTACGGGTATAGGCGTGCTGCGGATTGGCGAAGACCTGATCGGTCTCACCTTGTTCCACGATCTTGCCCGCCTGCATGACCATCACCCGATCAGTGATCGTGCGCACCACGCTTAAGTCGTGGCTGATGAACAGATAGGTCAGGTCATAGGTCGCGCACAGCTCGGCCAGCAGATCCAGGATTTGCGCACGAACTGAAACATCAAGGGCCGAGACCGCTTCATCAAACAGGATCAATTCGGGGCGAATGATCAAGGCACGGGCAATGGCGATACGCTGACGCTGCCCGCCCGAGAACTCGTGGATGTATTTCCCAGCGTCATCGGGGCTGAGGCCCACAGCGGTCAGCATTTCTGCGATCCGGTCCTGCCGCTCGGTCCCAGTGGGCGGCGTGTCCAGCAAATGAAACGGTTCGGTGATCAAACGCGCGACTTTGTGGCGGGGGTTGAAGCTGCCATAGGGGTCCTGAAACACCACTTGCATTTTACGACGTACCGCAGGGTTTGGTTTGTGGCCCGTGAAAACGGGTGCGCCATCCAGACGGATTTCCCCCGCTTGCACCTCTTCCAAGCCCATAATCGCACGCGTTAGGGTCGATTTTCCACATCCAGACTCACCTACCAAACCCAGTCGTTCACCACGATTGAGCGTAAAGCTGACCTGATCCACCGCGCGGTGGTGGCCCGGCTTGTCGAACAGACCCTTGCGCGGTAAGCGATAGTCGCGGACGACCTGAGTGACCTCTAACAACGGGCGATCCGCCGCTGTGTCGGGCAAGGCCACCTGATGACCCGAGGCCTCAAACAGCATACGGGTATAAGGGTGCTGCATGTTTCGCAGCAGATCGTCGGTGGGGCCAGCTTCCACGACCTCGCCGTGCCGCATCACGACGATCTGGCCTGCCATGTCAGCGACCACGGCCAGATCATGGGTGATCATCAGCAGACCCATGCCGTATTCGCGCACCAACCCCTTCAGCAGATCGAGGATTTGCGCCTGCGTTGTTACATCCAGCGCGGTTGTCGGCTCATCCGCGATCAGCAGCTTAGGCCGCAAGGCAATGGCCATGGCAATGACAACGCGCTGGCGTTGCCCGCCTGACAGCTCATGCGGATAGCGAGACAGAGGAAAGCGGTCCGGGGGGAGGCCCACGCGGCGCAACACTTCCTTCGCGCGGTCCAGAGCTTGCGTGGCAGGCATGGCCTTATGGATCAGGATCGTTTCCATGACCTGATCGCCGATGGTCTTCACCGGGTTCAGGGCTGTCATCGGCTCCTGAAACACCATCCCGATCTTGGCACCACGCAGGGCACACATCCCGGCTTCGGGAGTGGTCAGCACGTCGCGCCCTTCCAGCCGGATCTCGCCCTGCGTCTGCGCCCCGTTGGGCAACAGCTGCATCACGGCCAAAGCGGTCATCGACTTGCCCGAGCCGCTTTCACCTGTCACGGCGACGATCTGGCCGGGATCAATGGACAGGTTAATCTGCTTCAGGATCGGCGCCCCGTGGATGGACAGCGACAGGTTTTCGACCTCAAGCAAACTCATGCGCGCGCCACCCTAATCCGAGGGTCCAGCCAATCGCGCAGCCCGTCGCCCAGCAGGTTCAGACCCAGCACCGTGACAATGATCGCCAGCCCTGGTATCAGAGCCAAATGCGGGGCAAAACTGACCATTGTCTGCGCATCGGCCAGCATGCGGCCCCAGCTAGGTGTGGGCGGTTGCGCACCAAGTCCAACGTAAGACAGCCCGGCTTCGGCCAGTATCCCCAGCGAGAACTGGATGGTGCCCTGTACGATCAGCAGATTGGCGACATTGGGCAGGATATGTTCCGCCGATATGCGCGCAGCACCCTTGCCCGAGACACGGGCGGCGAGGATGAACTCACGCTCCCACAGGGACAGCGCCGCGCCGCGGGTGATACGGGCGAAGACGGGGATGTTAAAGATACCGATGGCGATAATCGCGTTGATCGCCCCTGCGCCGAATACGGCTGTGATCAGGATCGCAATGACCAGCGAGGGGAAAGCAAAGACCAGATCATTACCGCGCATGATCACCTCATCCAGCCAAGACCCCTTGCGCGCCGCCGCCGTCAGGCCCAATGGCACGCCCAGCGCCATACCGATCCCCACGGCAACCAGAGCAACCGCAATCGACGTGCGCGCACCGACCATAATCATCGAGAACATGTCGCGGCCGAAATGATCCGTGCCAAACCAGTTCTGCGCGCTTGGCGTCTTTAGCTTGCCGGGAATATCCAACGCGGCGTGGTCGTAAGGTGTCCAGACAAAGGACACCAAAGCCGCCAGCAGAACCACCGAGGACAGCAATGCGCCAAGGATCAGGTTGCGGCTCATGTCCGGCTCCTGAGGCGGGGATCGACGGCAGCATAAGCCAGATCGACCAGGAAATTCACGGTGATGACCGCAAAGACCAGCAACATGACAACCGATTCCACCACAATCAGATCACGGGCCGAGATCGCCTGAAACACCAAGCGCCCAAGGCCGGGCAGATAGAAGACCTGCTCGATAATGATCGACCCAGCCAAGAGGAATGAAAACTGCAGCCCAATGATGGTCAGCACCGGGATCAGCGCGTTGCGGACGCCGTGCCGCCACAGGGCCTGACGGCGCGACAGACCCTTGGCGCGAGCAGTGCGCATGAAATCCTCGCCCAGAATATCCAGCAAAGATGACCGCATGACCCGCGCCAGAATCGCTGCTTGCGGCAAGGCCAGCGCGACGGCGGGCAACGTCAACGAATGCAACCCGGTCCAAAACCCCTGATCCCAACCTGCGAACCCTCCGGCGTTGAACCAGCGCAGGTTTATGGCAAAGATCAGCACCAGCATCATGGCAAACCAGAAATTGGGCACCGCAATGCCCAGCTGCGTCGCACCCATCACGGTCAGATCGCCGGGCTTGCCCCGACGCGCAGCAGCGTAAATCCCGGCAGGGAAGGCAATCAGTGTCGACAAGGTCAATGCATAGAGCGCCAGCGGCAAAGACACCCAAAGCCGATCCTGGATCATCTGCGAAACTGGCGTGCGATAGGTATAGGAGGTGCCGAAATCACCCGCCAGCATTCCGCTGACCCAGTTGAAGTAGCGCTCAAGCTTTGAGCCATCCAAGCCCAACTCAGCCCGTAGCGCAGCTAGCGTGTCCTCTTGCGCGTTTACGCCCAGCATGAAGGATGCCGGATCGCCCGGTGCAACCTCGATCACTGCGAAGATCACGACCGAGGCAACGGCCAGGCTGATCATCAGCGATATCAAACGTTTGAGAGCGTAGCGCAGCATAGATCGCACGTTAGGGTCACAGGCGCCGTTGGTCCAGCGTCTAAGGTATCAGCAAATAAGCAGAAACCGCGTAGCCGACGATCGCGGCATAGCCCAGAGGATAGATCCACTTAACCGCGTAATTGTCCAACTTGCGCGCCGTGTCTTCGCGCCCGGCGACCTTGAGTCTGCGCAAGGCGACGTTGAAAACGATCAACGCTCCGGTCATCAGGAACATCCATTGCAGAACGAAATCCAGAAAGGTCAGATAGCCCAGCTTGGGCAGATCAGCAGAAATAGCCCAGTTGAAAGCAACGAAGACCAGCAGGTTGCCCCCCGCGATCTCAATCCGTTTTCGGTATTCGTCCAGAAAGAACAGCGCCCAGCCAACAGCAACGAGTACCAGCATGGGCATGAACACCCTGATCATGTAGTAGGTCTGATGCCTGCTGCCCTGAAAGGCCAGCGCCAACTGATCGCTATCTTGCCCCGACAGACCCTGAACCTGGGTTTTCACCATTCGCGCGTTGCCCAGAACCCATTCTTCCTCGCCCAGCAGATCGCCCAGACCCGAAAAGTCTTCCAGCGGGTAATACGTCACGTAGTCCGAGGGAAAGACCGAAACGACCTCGAAATAGAAATCCTGCGTGTCGAACGGGTACTTGCGGAAATCGAAATGAGGGGCCTGCAAGGTCAGCGAGGATTTTTCGACATAAACCACCCGCCCGTCGCTGCGCAGCGAGGCGGCGGCCTCGTGTATCCATTTGTTGGATTGCTGATTGTGGATCACGAAGGCGGGCATGACGGCGCCAATCTCGGCCGCGTGGTCCGCCAAGTCAGACGGGTTGAAGACCCGAATATCCCGTCCCGTCTTCTCTGCGTCAAACGCCAGCAGAGGGTCCGTCCATTCGAACCGCAAAACCGCCACCGCCCCATAGTTTTCCGCCTTTTGATCGACGCTTGTAATCTGGTTGATCCTAATCCCGACGCCCACATTCAACGGATTTTCGGGGGTGCCGGCCAGCGCATCCAACCGGGTGCTAAGCGCATTTTGCGCACCCGCCATCGAGGCCAGCCCGCAGAGCGTACACACGCATAGCAAAAGAACACGGAAAGACGTCATGATACTGCTCACCCTGACCCTGGCAAAACTTGGAGCCGCGCAACACGGCCCCAGTTCCGGTCATTCAGACCAACTGATCTGCGTCAGATCGATGGCAGCCGTGGGCGCGTTCTCCCACAGGCCCTGCACACCTGCTTTGGCAACACCCAGCTTGGCCAGCTGGAACAGGTAGCCATTGACGAAATCAGTGGCGATCAGGCGTTGCGCATCGCCCAGCAATTTCTTGCGCTGATCCGGATCGGTGGTTTCGTTCAACAGTTCCATCAGAGCCTGAAAATCGCTGCTGTCATATTGGAAGTAATAGTCGGGCCGCGCATAGATGCCGATATCCATCGGCTCGGTATGGCTGACGATTGTTAGGCCGAAATCCTTGCCCTTGAACACCGATTCCAACCATTGCGCCCATTCAACATTGATGATCTCGGCCTTGATCCCGACCTCGGCCAGTTGCGCCGCGATGATCTCACCGCCGCGACGGGCGTAAGAGGGGGGCGGCAGGTGCAACGTGGTTTCGAACCCGTCAGCATAGCCTGCATCAGCCAGAAGCTGCGCGGCTTTCTTGGGGTCATAGGCCGAATTGCCGGTCAGATCGACATAGGCCGGATTGTGCGGTGCGAAATGAGTGCCGATGGGCGTGCCATAGCCGAACATCGCTCCGTCAATAATCGCCTGCCGATCGATCGCATGGGCCAAAGCCTGCCGCACGCGGATATCGTCAAAGGGCGGCTTTTTGTTATTCGTGGACAGGATCGTCTCGCCCTCGGTCGAACCGACCAGCACCTGAAACCGCGAATCCGCCTCGAACTGAGGCAGGTTTTCGGGGGCCGGGAAATTGTCGAACACATCCACATCATCGGCCATCATCGCAGCAAATGCAGCGGTCGGATCCGAGATAAACTTGAACGTAGCGGTCTCCAACGCGGGTTGATCGCCCCAATAGTTCGGGTTGCGGTTCAGCGTGATGCTGTCGCCCTGCACCCAGTCGCCAAAGGTATAGGCCCCGGTACCAACCGGGTTGGTCTTGATGTTCTCGATGCTTTCAGGCGCGACAATCACCGCATCGCCCCACGCCATGTTGAACAGGAAGTTCCCGTTCGGTGCAGACAACGTGACCTTGACGGTCAGAGGATCGACTACTTCGACACTGTCGATCCCGGCAAACAGGGCTTTCTGCGCGTTGGCGCTGTCTTCGGCGCGGGCGCGGTCAAGGCTGAACTTGACGTCCTCGGCATCCATGGTCGAGCCATCGTGGAAGGTCACACCATCATGCAGCTTGAAAGTGTAGACAGTGCCGTCATCCGAAATCTCCCAGCTTTCCGCCAGCCCCGGCACGACCGAGCCATCGCCCATAAAACGGGTCAACCCTTCGAAGATATTAGTATAAACGACCGAATCGATGGCCTGCGCGGCGGCGCTTGTCGGGTCCAGATGCGGAGGCTCCAACTGCATCGCAATGGTAATATCGGATTTGGCCCAAGCCTGCCCAGCGAAGAGGCTGGCTCCCACGGCCAACACCGACGCAAAGGACCGAAACGTCTGCTTTGTCATGTAAATCACTCCCCACTGAAAATGTGTGACCCTTCGTTTCCGAGGGTCGTTCTGAGACCAATGTCCCCATAAACCCAAGGTCAATCAAGGAAATGTTCGCGCAACCGGGGTTTCTATGGCCCCTGTCGATCTGTTATGCCGCGCTGCAACATGAACCCCGGAGCAACGATCATGAGTGCCACCGCCCGCAAAAAAGCCCCAAACGCCCAGGATATCCGCGACCTCAAAGGCGGCGAGCCCATCGTCAGCTTGACCGCGTACACCACGCCGATGGCGCGGTTGATGGATGCCCATTGCGATTTCGTACTGGTGGGCGACAGCGTCGGCATGGTGCTGCACGGGCTGGAATCGACGCTGGGCGTGACGATGGAGATGATGGTGATGCACGGGCAAGCCGTCGCCCGGGGGCTGAGCAGCGCGATGATGGTCATCGACATGCCGTTCGGTAGCTATGAACACTCGCCGGCCGACGCCTTTCGCAATGCCGCGCGGCTGATGGCCGAGACCGGCGCGGGGGCCGTCAAACTGGAGGGTGGGGTCGAAATGGCCGAGACCATCCGCTTTCTGGTCCAACGCGGCATTCCGGTGATGGCCCATATCGGCCTGACCCCACAATCGATCAACACGCTGGGTGGCTACAAGGTACAGGGCCGCGATGATCAGGCCGAGGCGGTTCTGGCCGACGCCCACGCCGTCGCAAGCGCAGGCGCGTTTTCGGTCGTGTTAGAGAAGGTTCCGCAAGGCCTGGCCGATCGCATCACAGCAGAGGTTGCGATCCCCACCATTGGCATCGGTGCATCTGCGGGCTGTGACGGGCAAATTCTTGTGGTCGACGACATGGTGGGCTTTTTCACCGCCTTCAAACCGAAATTCGTCAAACGCTATGCCGAACTTGGCCCGCTGGCCGAAGCCGCCATCGCCGAATACGCCGCCGAAGTGCGCGCCCGCAGCTTTCCGGCGGACGAACATGTCTTTGCCGATCAGGCCCCGTCCAAAGGACCAAAGACATGACAGCCCCCATCTTGCGCCGCCTTGCAGATCTGCGCGCGCTGACAACCGAATGGCACCGCAAGGGTGAAGTCATCGGCGTGGTCCCCACCATGGGCGCGCTGCATCAGGGGCACCTGTCACTGGTTGAGGCCGCCAAGGCCGGGGCCGACCGCGTGATCGTCACGATCTTTGTGAACCCCAAGCAGTTCAACAACCCCGAAGACTTGGCCAATTATCCGCGCACGGAACATGAGGACGCGCAGAAACTGGGCCCATTTGACGTGGATGCGATATATGTGCCCGATCCTGATGAGATCTATCCGCAGGGCTTTGCCTCCACCGTTTCCGTCACCGGCCTGACCAATGTGATGGAGGGTGAATTCCGCCCCGGTCATTTCGATGGCGTCGCCACTGTCGTCGCGAAGCTGTTCCTGCAGACGCAGGCAGACAGAGCCTATTTCGGGGAAAAAGACTATCAACAACTGATGGTCGTGCGCCGTATGGCCCGCGATCTGGATATCCCGATTGAGGTTGTTGGCTGTCCCACGGTGCGCGAACCCTCGGGGCTGGCGATGTCCTCGCGCAACCTGCGTCTGTCGCCAGAGGGGTTGGAGGTTGCTGCCCACAAGCACCGGATCATGATCGAACTGGCCACCTCGCTGAAAGATGGCGCGGCATTCGACGCCTTGGCCGCGCGGGCACAGACCGATCTGCTGGCAGCGGGCTTTACGCAAGTCGAATATATCCAACTGCGCTGCGCCGAGACGCTGGATCCGCTGACCCATGCCGACCGCCCCGCCCGGCTGTTTGTGGCCGCTTGGGCGGACGGCGTGCGACTGATCGACAATATTCCGGTCTGATCGCTCTGGCCCCAGCCACGCTGTTTGCGCTAAAGTCCTGCAAAACCAATACCGGAGGGGGGCGCAGGGCATGACCTATATTCTCGCCATTGATCAGGGCACCACATCATCGCGGGCCATTCTGTTTGACGCTGAAATGCAGCGCGCGGGCACCGCACAGCACGAATTCACCCAGCATTTCCCGCAGGAAGGCTGGGTCGAACACGACCCCGAGGAAATCTGGGACAGCGTTTTGCGCGTCTGCCGCGAAGTGATGGACACCAACGGCGTCACCTCCGACCAGATCGCCGGCATCGGCATCACCAACCAGCGCGAAACCACGGTGGTCTGGGATCGCGCCACCGGGAAACCGATCCACAACGCCATCGTCTGGCAGGACCGCCGCACCGCCGAGATTTGCGCGCGCTACAAACAAGCCGGGTGCGAGGATGATGTGACCGCCCAGACCGGCCTGCTGCTGGACCCATATTTCTCGGGCACCAAGGTGAAATGGCTGCTGGATACCGTCCCCGGCGCGCGCGAAAAGGCCGAAGCCGGAGAGCTGCTATTCGGCACCATCGACAGCTTTCTGATCTGGCGTCTGACCGAAGGCCGCAGCCATGCCACTGACGCCACGAACGCGGCACGCACCCTGTTGTTCGACATCCACAAAGGCGAATGGAGCACGGAGATCTGTGATCTGCTGGACGTGCCGATGAATATGCTGCCGCAGGTCCATGATTGTGCCTCGGACTTCGGAGAAACGACTCTGTTTGGAGGAAATATCCCAATTCTGGGTGTGGCGGGCGACCAACAGGCCGCCACCATTGGGCAGGCGTGTTTCCAACCGGGCATGATGAAATCCACCTATGGCACGGGCTGTTTTGCGCTGCTGAACACGGGCGACAAACCCGTTGAGTCGAAAAACCGCCTGCTGACTACCATCGCCTATCAGCTTGACGGCAAGCGGACCTATGCGCTTGAGGGTTCGATCTTTGTGGCCGGGGCTGCGGTGCAATGGTTGCGTGATGCGTTGCAGATCATCGAAACGGCCCCCGAAAGCGGCGACTTGGCGCAACAAGCAGACCCTAATCAGCATGTCGTGCTGGTGCCCGCTTTTACCGGGCTGGGCGCGCCTTACTGGAAACCCGATTGCCGGGGCGCAGTGTTTGGTCTCACCCGCAATTCGGGCCGAGCCGAATTCGCCAAAGCCACTTTGGAAAGCATCGCCTACCAGACCCGCGATCTGTGGCACGCCATGCAAGGCGATTGGGGCGCGGATACCGATGTGACGCTGCGCGTTGATGGTGGCGCCAGCGCCTCGGATTGGGCGATGCAAGGGTTGTCGGATTATCTGGGTGCTGAGGTTGACCGTCCGGTGATGCAGGAAACGACTGCCTTGGGCGCGGCGTGGCTGGCCGGAATGCGCGCGGGGGTCTATCCCGATCAGCAAGGGTTCTCGGAGACCTGGGCGCTGGATCGCCGATTCAAACCAGAGATGTCGCAAGAGGATCGCGACGCCGCCTATGATCGATGGAAACGAGCTGTGTCAGCTGCGATGGCGTTCTGAACCCGGTGAGGGATCAGCTATGATCCTTCATCAACCGCTGCTTCTGACGTGACCAGTCGCGTTTGGCCTGCGTTTCGCGCTTGTCGTGCAGTTTCTTACCCTTGGCGATGCCGATCTTCAGCTTGGCCCGACCCTTGTGGTTGAAATACAAAACCAGCGGCACCAGAGTCATGCCCTTGCGCTGGGTCGCATTCCACAGATTTGACAATTCCTTGCGCGATACCAACAACTTACGGCGGCGGCGTTCTTCATGCTTGAATACCTTCGCCTGCTCATAGGGCGCGATATAGCTGTTGATCAGCCACAGCTCTCCGTCATCGACCGAGGCATAGCTTTCGGCAATGTTCGAACCACCCGCGCGCAGAGATTTGACCTCGGAGCCTTCCAGTACAATGCCGCACTCAATATCCTCTTCGATCGCGTAATCGAAACGGGCCCGCCGGTTTTCGGCGATGACTTTGTAATTCGGGTCGGTCTTCTGCTTTTGCTTGGCCATGACGCGTTGATTTAGGCGGCTTGGCGCGGCCTTGCAAGCCCTCAGGTCTTGGCGGAGATGATCAGGTCGGGGCCGAAAATCGTGTCGGCGTGGTTGTGCAGATAAATCTTGAGCCAGGGCGTGAATCGCGCGGGGTGGCGCTGCACCTCGGCCAGAAGGTCGTGATAGTCGATCCAGCGGATATCCATCACTTCATCTGGGTTCGGTTCGATCTGCAATGGCCCACGTACATGGGCGAGGAACACGTCCACCACCTCATGCTCGATCATCGAATTGCCCACATCGGCGTGGTATTCCAGCCGGTGGCGATATTCTGGATAAAGCCCGGTAATCCCCAACTCTTCGCGCAGGCGGCGCACTGCGCATTCCGAGGGCGTCTCACCCCAGTCGGGATGGGTGCAGCAGGTATTCGCCCACAGGCCCGGCGTGTGGTATTTGCCCATCGCCCGACGTTGCAGCAAAATCTCGGTCCCGCGCACGACAAAGACCGACACCGCCTTGTGCCGCAAACCCTTTTCATGCGCTTCAAGCTTGTCCACGGGGGTCAACTCGCCATCGACCCAGGCCGGGATCATGATTCCCATCTTTCAACTCCTGCTGCCTGCCCGACGGACAGGTCGGACTCGTTCGGCTGCGTATTTCCAAGGTGGCGATGTTGAGCACTCATATCAATCGCACGAAAGGCCGCAGGGGGACTGCGGCCTTTCGATGAATCACAGTAGATCGGTGTCAGATATTATTCGCCCGAAACGCTGACGATATAGGCATAGACGTCTTCACCGCCGGATTTCAGCCGGAAGGTCATTTTCGACTTGGCCGCTGTGTCATCCAGATAGGTTTTCAGGAAGGCTTTGGGGTCCTGAACATATCCAACGAAAGTCGTTTCATCCCAGACCAGGCCATTTTCACCTGCAGCGACAAGGCTGTCGCCATATTTGAATCCATCAACGGTACCAGCGGTACGGCCTGCGATGGCGTAGAGGTTCGGACCGGTCTTGCCGCCTTTGACGATGGCTTCACCGGAGGCATCGGCGATCTGGTGGCAGGACTTGCATTTGTTGAACGCTTTCTTGCCCGCTTCGGCGTCACCTTCTGCATAGGCAGGAAGGGCCAGAAGACCGGCAACTGCGGTGGCGAGGATACGATTCATAGCTTTTGCTCCGATACGAATTGGCTGCACTGAATGGATCGTCAGTGTAGATGAGAGTCAACGCGCAGATTGCCGCGCGATGGCACTGTGTCACAGCCCGACTTTGGTCGTCCTTAACTTAAGTCATGTATCTGTGACCAACAGGGTAACAGATCCTCTGTCTGTGGCGTCGCCTCAAAGATGGCGCGACCTATGGCGCGGGCCAGACAGACGGCCGCTGCGTGTCCCAGCGCTCCTATCTGCATCGGGTCACCCCCAAGCGGGCGGGTCCCCGTGCTGACTGCAAAGACCAGGTCCCCGTCGCCCGGCGCATGGGCGGGAACGATGGCGCGGGCAATACCATCATGGGCGGCAACCGCCATTCGATGACATTGCGACTTGGACAGTTTGGCGTCGGTGGCGACAATCGCGATGGTGGTATTTGCTTTGTCCGGCGCCGCCGGGTGCATGGCCTGCGCCTTGCGGCTGGGGGCGGGGTGTCCCAGGCCCGAGGACGGGTCTGGGCCGAGCCCTCCGAATTCATTACCCACTTCGAACGGAGCGGCCCAGAAATGGCGATCGCCCGGCGTGGTGACGCTGCCCAGTGGATTCGCCGCCACCAAAGCGCCGACCGTGACGCCATTGGGAAGAACGGCTGAGGCCGAGCCCAGCCCGCCTTTTTGCATCGCTGCCAATGCGCCGGTGCCAGCCCCGATGCTGCCGAGTTCAAATTGATCTGAGGCCGAGAGATACGCTTGATGACCCAAGCTGCGATACGGGTTTTCCACCCATGCCTTTTCACCGCCGTTCAGCAAGTCAAACAGGATGGCGCCCGGAACGATGGGGACCACAGCCGCGCCAACGGCGAAGCCCCGACCCTGCGCGCGCATGGCATCTGAGACGCCGGAGCAGGCATCTAACCCGAAGGCCGATCCCCCGGACAAAACGATGGCGTCGACTCGGTCCACGGATTTGTCCGGGGCGAGAAGGTCCGTCTCACGCGTGCCCGGAGCGCCGCCCATCACATGGACCGATGCGGTGAATGGGCTGGCGCAGGTCAGGACTGTGGTGCCGGATTTCAGCACGGCGTCCTGCGCGTTACCAACCAGCAGGCCGGGAACATCGGTGATGAGGTTTTTGGATCCGGGGGTCACGATTGGCTGGTCCGTTGGGGGTGGGAAGCGCGCAGGCGCGCTGCCTCCGGCGGGGATATTTTTGGCCAGATGAAGGGCGGATCAGATACAGCGGCCACCATCGACCTCCAAAGCTGTGCCGGTGATCATGCTCGCCTCATCCGAGCAAAGGAACAGGGCGGCGTTTGCCATGTCTTGCGGGGTTGAGAAGCGGCCAAGCGGGATAGTTGAGAGGAATTTGGCACGGATTTCCGGGGTGTCTTCGCCCATGAAGGATTTCAGCAGTGGAGTTTCACCGGCCACCGGGCAGATGGCGTTGACGCGCACGCCGGATGGGGCCAGTTCCACAGCCATGGTTTTGGTGGCCGTGATCATCCAGCCTTTGGACGCGTTGTACCAATTCAGGTTCGGGCGCGGCGACAGGCCCGCCGTGGAAGCCACATTGAGGATCGCGCCTGTGCCGCGTGCCTTCATCGCAGGGACAAAGGCGCAGGCGGTCAGGTAGACAGATTTCATGTTCACTTTGAAGACGCGGTCGAAATCATCCTCAGTCACGTCCTCTAGCGGAGTTGGCAAGTGGGTAACGCCCGCATTGTTGACCAAAATATCGAGGGTTCCGAAGGTTGCGGCTGCGGCGTCGGCCATGGCCTGAACCGAAGCTCGATCAGCTACATCCACCTGTTGCGCGATGGCTTGGTCGCCAAGAGACGTGACCATGTCTTGTGCCGCGTCGCCGTTGATATCTGCAACCATCACGCGGGCACCTTCGGCTATGAATGTCTGCGCGATGCCTGCACCGAAACCGGATGCACCGCCGGTTACGATTGCCGTTTTACTCTTAAGCCTCATAGCCTTGCCCTCCCGTTTGGTGGTCAGACTAGCAAGGCGCGGGGAAACTGCCAGTTCAATCTTCGTTAACCCGTCCGCGCAGTGCCTTGACGTCAGAGCGCGCCTTTTTCGCTGCCAGCCGCCGTTTAACCGAGCCATAGGTGGGTTTGGTGGCGATGCGCCGTTTGGGTTTGACCAGCGCGCGGGAAATCAACTCGGCCAGACGGGCGTGGGCCAATTCTCGGTTCCGGGCTTGTGACCGAGTTTCCTCGCACTGGATGATGATCGCACCGTCTTTGGTCCAGCGCCGTCCGGCCAACCGTTTCAGCCGCGCCTTGACCGGATCGGGCAGGGATGGTGAGCGCGCGGCCTCGAACCGCAACTCGACCGCGGTCGAGACCTTGTTCACATTCTGCCCACCGGGGCCGGAGGACCGAACAAAGGTCTCGGTCATTTCCCAGTCTTGCAGGATGATATCGTCGGTGATGCGCAACATGAGGCGGACCTTAGCGGGCGCGGGCGGAAACAAAAAGGGCCGCCCCGGTGGGACGGCCCTTCGAAAGTACAGGAGGTTGGGTCGGTTAGATCAATCGACCAGCCGGGGTAAACACCCCGCCAAGGGCTGCCCTAGCAGGCGATCCCCCCGGTTGTTCCGACACCTCTCTCCAATCTCTTTCTCGACACTGGATCACCTCCTTTTCTATCTGTTGCGGTTGATAAGGATGGTGACACAAGATGCGCTATTCTCAAAGCACTTTTTTATGCGGGCTGTGCAGTCAATCGACCAACGATCACTTTGAACGGGATCAGGGCGATCAGGGCCAGCGACAGTTTTACCAGCCAATCCGCAAAGGCCAGCGTCACCCACAAGGGTGCCATCGGGCCGGTCAGCATGAAGGGCACGGGCTCCCACGCCCAATTGATCGCGGCGTCCGCATTGGCGCCGAAGAACGTGACCGAGGCCGAGAAGGCCAGCGTAAAGAAGATCGCCGTATCCAGCGCAGATCCAACCAGTGTCGATACCAGTGGCGCGCGCCACCAGCGTCCGCCGCGCAGCGAATTGAACACGGTGACGTCGGTCAACTGCGCGATCAGGAAAGCGGTGCCCGAGGCTACGGCGATGCGCAGCGGGACGGCGGCATAGGTGAACCCGTCACCTTGCAACATGATCTGGCTGCCGATCAGCGAGCAGATGATGCCGGTGACAAACCCGGCGAACACGACCTTGCGGGCCGGGCCCACTCCGTAGACGCGGTTCATGATGTCCGTGACCAGAAAGGCCAGCGGATAGGTAAAAGCACCCCAGGTCAACAGCCCGTCTAGGATCAGGAACTGAACCAGAAAGTTCGAGGCCACGACAATGGCGGCCATGGCAAAAATGCCGGGAATAAAGCTGCGTTGCATATTTTGATGCCCGTTTTGTCAAGGTAGCGGCGACTTGGCCAAGGGACAGCCCCAAGGCAAGCCGTGCGTTTAAACCCTTGGGCCGTGTGTGTCAATCAGGCAGCAGATACTCGACCAGTTCGGTGCGTTGCAGCGCCAGAAAGTTGTCATCCGAGATCATGGTGGCCCGCAAACGGTCTTGGTCATCGCGCCAGATAGACAGACCTTCGAGGTTGTCATGCGCACCGGTACCTGTCTCGAACAGGGTCTCTTCGCCGTTCGGGTCTTTGCCATTCAGGTGCCAACGGCGCAGACGTGAACGAAAGCCAGTCCAACCCACTGCACGTTCCAGCAGGTAGAACCGACCGTCTGGGCCAAAATCAGCGGCAACGGGCAAAAACTTACCGCGTTGCGGCAAGACAAAGGGGGTCGCCCAACCCTGACCATCCCAACGGTAGACGGGAATATCACCCTGCGCGGTGCGGTTCTTTTCCGGCAAGGTATAGAGACGACCGCTGGAATCCATCGCCAGCGCCTCGAACGACCCGTTGCCATTCAATGCGTCGAACGCTTTGGGGCGCGGCAGAACACGGGCTTTGGCCTTTAATCCTGTGTAATGCGCGACACGGTGGATACCCTCGAAAGAGACGTAAAAGCTGCCATCCGGGGCAACGGCGATCCCTTCGGAATCGCCCGCTGTGCCAGACATGGCGCGCCCAGTGCTGGACAAAAGCCGCGCGTGGTCGGTCAGGGTGACGCCGGTGATCTGGCCCCTGTCGCGCTCGATCCGAGCCTCGATGACCGTGGACCGATCGCTAAGCGCGATTATGCGCTGCCCCTGATCATAGACATGAACGGCAGAAAATCCGCCGAACCACGCGGCGGGGTGTTTCCAGGTGTAGCTGCTCAGGTGCGAGGCCGTTTTTGCCTCAACTGCCCAAACAGCACCTGCGACCAGAGACGCGGTGATCAGTTGGATTGCAGAACGGCGGCGCATTGTTGGGGCAGATCGGCAAGTCGGTATTCTCGCCGGGGCTTCGGCGCAGGCGCATTCGGGTCCGGTGGCGGCGGGTTGAGGATGTTGTTCACCCATTCCTGCGCCTGTGCGCAGCCGTCACCCTTGGGGGGTGGGTCCTGATTGACACAGCCGCGCGACCCTCTCGGGCAAGCCAGGCGAACGTGGAAGTGATAGTGATGCCCCCACCAAGGCCGGATCTTACGCAGATAGGAACGGTTGCCTTTCTCATCCTTGCACATTTGCACTTTGGCACCGGGGAAGACAAAAATCCGAGCGACGCGCTTGTCCTTTGCAGCTTCGCGCAGCACCGCGTGGTGTTGCTTGGTCCAATTGCCGTTTACAAAGGCCCCGTTTTCACGGCGCAGGGAGATGGACGAGATATTCTCGCGCGCCTTGCGGGACAGGCGCATATTGTCACCGGGCAGCATCCAGATGTCGATATCCAGACCCAACTGGTGCGAGCGGTGCCCCGAGGTCATCGGCCCGCCCCTCGGCTGGCTGATATCCCCGATATAGAGACCATTCCACCCCGGCTGTTTCGCCGCAAACCGGCTGAGGTCCTGCACGAAGTCGATCGCCTGCGGATGCCCCCAATTGCGGTTGCGCGACAGGCGCATGGCCTGCCAAGTCGGACCGGTTTCGGGCAGCTGCACCGACCCGGCCGCGCATCCGCGCGAATAACTGCCGAAAGCGGCCGGTTTTTGAGCCGAGCTTTGCTTTTGCGCGCCAAATAGCTGCTTGGCCAGAGGTTGCGCCCCGGCCGTGCCTGCCAGTGTCAATGCGGCCAGAACGGCCAAAAAACGTAATAAAATCATCTGCTCTGATCCCCTTCCGGTTTCACCCAGCGCATCAGGACTAGACCCAGAATAAACAAAGCGATGATTGGTGACACCCCCAGACGCGCACTGCCCGTCGCAGTTGTTGCAATTCCGATCAGCATGGGCGCGGCAAAGGCGGTTGCGCGCCCTGACAGACCATATAGGCCAAAGCTTTCCACCGGAGCCGTAGGATCGGTATGACGCACCATCAGCGACCGGCTGGCCGATTGCAGAATACCCCCCATACCGCCGATCAGAACGCCACAGCCGAAGAACACCATGTCCGGCAGGCCTGACCCTTCGGGCAATGTGATCCCGTAAATCTGTGTCCGGTCCATCGACACCACCGTGACGCAGACAAAGATCAGTACCCAGATGGCGACCAAGATCACTGGTTTAGGGCCGTATTTCTTGTCTGCCTTGCCCCCAATCCACGCAAAGATGGCCGAGGCCAGAACGCTCACAATTCCAAACACGCCGATCTTGATAAGGCCCCATTCCAGCACCAGCCGCGCATAGACCCCGCCAAAGCTGTAAAGCCCGTTCAACGCGTCACGGTAGAACATGGACGAGCCCAGATAAGTCGCCAGACTGACCCGGTGGCGCAAGTCCGAGATGGATTTGCCCAGCAGTTTCAGCGCATCCCCGACCGAGCCCTGTTTTCCGCTGTCAGGATCGTCCTTTACCCACAGGAAATAGGGCACCATGAACAGGATGAACCAGATCGCGGTAAAGGGTCCGACGAACCGCGTGCCCTCCTGATTGGCCGCATCCAGCCCTAGGATCGGTGCAATCCCAATCAGCGTCTTGCCGTTGGGTTGTTCGACAAACAGCGTCAGCATGATCGCCAGCGAGATCAACCCGCCAAAATAGCCAAAGGCAAAGCCCGAGCCTGAAATCTCACCCACTTCATTATCATCGCCCAGTTCGGGTAGTTGCGAGTTGATAAAGATCAGCGCGTATTCAGCGCCCACAAAGCCTAGACCAAAGGCCGACAGCATCAGCCACATGTTTGACCCATCAGGCAGCGTGTACCACAGCGCGGCGGACCCCACGGCATACATGACCGAGAAGGCAAAGATCCAAGGGATGCGCCGCCCCGACACATCGGCCATTGCTCCCAGCAACGGCGCACCAAACGCGATGATCAGCCCAGTGATCGTCAGGCAATTTGCCCAAACCGTCTGCGCCCGCGCTGCGGCGGCTTCGGCATCCAGCCCGGTGCCGCTGAAATACCCCGCCGCAATCCCTGCGAAATAGGGGCCAAAGACAAATGTCACCAGCAATGTATGAAAAGGTTGCGACGCCCAATCGAAAAACCACCAGCCCCAGATGCGCTTGCGCTTGGAAATCTCTGCCATGACCGCCCCTGTTTTTTTCTTGCGTCAATAAGACGGGGCTTTGGGTCAATTCGCAAGCGTTCTGTGGGCGCGGGCTTGCTCTTTGACGCAAGGGCGCTTAGGTCTCAGGCAATCGACCACCCGGAGGCCCCATGCTGTCGTTGATCCAAATTCTGCTGCTGATCCTGGACATTGTCTGGTTCATCATTCTGGCCCATGTGATCATGAGCTGGCTGATCAACTTTCAGGTGCTCAACCTGCATCAGCAACTGGTGGCACAAATCTGGTACGGCCTGAACCGGATACTCGAACCGATCTATGGCCCCATACGGCGTTTTTTGCCCAATATGGGCGGTCTGGATCTGACACCTCTGGTCGTGCTGATCGGCGTCTATGCGCTGCGGATCATTCTGATCAACAACATGGTCTATTTCGTCTGACCTCTTGTTCATCGAATCTTAGTATGTGATTGTCCTGTCTTAAGAGCAGAAAAACCTTAAAACAGGGCAACCCCGCAGATGTTCGACTCCGCGCCTTTGCTGCGAGATGTCTTTGGATTCGACGACTTCCGACCCGGTCAGGAAGAGATCGTCGACGCCGTGACGGCAGGCGAGAACGTGCTGGCCATAATGCCCACGGGCGGTGGCAAATCCCTGTGTTTCCAACTACCTGCCCTGTTGCGCGACGGAGTGACGGTGGTGATTTCCCCCCTGATCGCCCTGATGCGCGATCAGGTGCGCGGGCTGCAAGAGGCCGGGGTTGAGGCTGGCGCGCTGACCTCGGGCAACACCCCCGAAGAAACCGATGCGGTGTGGGAGGCGCTGGAGGCCGGGCGGCTGAAGCTGCTCTACATGGCTCCCGAACGTCTGGCCGCCGGGTCAGCTCTGGGCATGCTGCGCCGGATCAATGTCGGCCTTATTGCGGTGGACGAGGCGCATTGCGTCAGCCAATGGGGCCATGATTTCCGCCCCGATTACCTGCGGATCGGAGAGCTGCGGCGCGCACTGAACGTCCCCTTGGCGGCTTTTACCGCCACAGCGGATGCGGAAACGCAGGATGAGATTGTCGAGAAACTGTTCGACGGCACCGCACCCCGCAAATTCCTGCGCGGCTTTGACCGACCCAACATCCATCTGGCCTTTGCTGCCAAAGACGGGCCACGCAAACAGGTGCTGGATTTCGCCGCCGCGCGCAAAGGGCAATCCGGCATCGTTTATTGCGGCACCCGCAACAAGACCGAGGTGCTGGCGCAGGCCCTACGTGCCGAGGGCCATTCGGCCTGTCACTATCACGGCGGTATGGACCCCGAAGATCGCCGCATTGTCGAAACCCGCTTTGCGCGCGAAGATGGACTGATCGTGGTCGCGACCGTCGCCTTTGGTATGGGCATCGACAAACCCGATATCCGCTGGGTCGCCCACGCGGACCTGCCGAAATCCATAGAAGCCTATTATCAGGAGATCGGGCGCGCCGGACGTGACGGCGACCCTGCGGAAACGCTGACCCTTTTTGGCCCCGATGACATCCGCCTGCGCCGCGCGCAAATTGACGAGGGGCTGGCCCCACCGGAACGCCGCATGGCCGATCATGCCCGTCTGAACGCCTTGCTTGGGTTGGCCGAGGCGCTGGTCTGCCGCCGTCAAACCCTGCTGGGTTACTTCGATGAACAGGCCGAACCCTGTGGCAAATGCGATCTGTGCGATGCCCCGCCCGAGGTATTCGACGGCACCACGCCGGTTCGCATGGCCCTGTCTGCCATCTTGCGCACCGAGGAATGGTTCGGCGCAGGCCATCTGATCGACATCCTGCTGGCCAACGAAACCGACAAGGTCCGCGCGCGGCGGCATGATGCGCTGTCCACATGGGGCATTGGAAAAGACTGGTCCCGCCCGCAATGGCAGGCAATTTTCCGGCAGATGATGGGGCATGATCTGGTCCGCCCAGACCCCGACCGCCATGGCGCGCTGCGCATGACCGAAGCCGCCAAACCGATCCTGAAGGGCGAGGCGCAGATCAACCTGCGCAAGGACACGATCCGCAAAGCCTCCCGCCGCCCCGCCGTCAAAGCGATGGTGGCTGAAGAAGACGCGCCGCTGCTGTCCGCGCTCAAGGCCAAACGCCGCGCGCTGGCGGAATCGCAGCGGGTGCCCGCTTACGTCATTTTCCCCGACCGCACCCTGATCGAAATGGCCGAGACCCGCCCTATGACTTTGGACGAGATGGCTCGGATCGGCGGCGTCGGTGCAAAAAAGCTGGAACGCTATGGCGACACCTTCCTTGAGGTGATCGCAGGTGAGGCCGCCGCGCTGCACCCTGCCCGGCGCAAACTGGCCGGGCGCGATCAGGGGGACATCTACGACCAGCTTTTGGCCGTTCAGAACGATCTGGCACGTGGGCCTGACGGGATCGACAAACCGCTGACCTGCTCTGCCTCGCAATTGGCCAAGGTCGCGCAATTGCGCCCCGGTGATCAGCGCGGGCTGGAACAAGTGCTGGGCGATCGTCGTCACGAAAGGTTTGGGGCCGCTTTTCTGGACGTCTTGCAACAAGCGGGCTAGATACCCCGAACAGGCAAGCGAAGAGGGCGGATATGCTGGTAGTGATTTCCCCGGCCAAACGGCTGGACTGGGCCGAGCGCGACGTGACGGTCACGCAACCGGATTTTCAGGATGACGCGATCCGGCTGTCGAAAACCGCCCGCAACCTGACGCTGGGCGATCTGAAAAAGCTGATGGACCTGAGCGATGATCTGGCCCGCCTGAACCGCGACCGCTATCGCGCCTTTTCTGATGCGCCTGAGGCCGATCTGACCCGCCCCGCAGCGCTGGCCTTTGCTGGAGACACCTATCAGGGGCTTGAGGCTACATCTTTGGATGCAGATGAAATGGCATGGGCACAGGATCACCTGCGCATTCTGTCGGGGCTTTACGGTGTATTGCGTCCGCTGGACGCCATTCAGGCCTATCGGCTTGAGATGGGCAGCAAGCTGAAAACCCGGCGCGGCAAGAACCTGTATGAATACTGGCGCGATCAGCTAAGCAAGGCTTTGAACGCGCAGGGCGTGCAGATCGGATCGGACGTGCTGGTGAACTGCGCCAGTCAGGAATATTTCGGCGCGGTTGATCCCAAAGCGCTCAAAATGCGGGTGATCACTCCTGTGTTCATGGAGGACAAGGCGGGCACCCCCAAGATCGTCAGCTTTTTCGCCAAGAAAGCGCGCGGGGCCATGGCGCGCTATGTCATCCAGCACCGCCTGACCGATCCTGCGGGGCTGTTGGACTTTGACAGCGGTGGGTATGAATACCGCCCCGACCTGTCATCCGAGGACAAACCCGTCTTTGTGCGCCCCTATCAGGCCTGATCCTGCATCGAAGTGTCATAGGCCACCAGCTCGACCGTATTGCCTTCGGGGTCTTCGGTGAAAATACCGCGCCAACCGATCCAGCCGAACTGCTCGACGCGGTAAGGCTGGCCCAACTGGTCATACCAGCGCAGGACGGCCTCTTGCTCCTGAAACGGCAAAGACAAAGCAATGTGATGCAGCGATGACCCGGCTCCGGTCGTGGGGCGGCCTGCACCTGCGGGATGCAAACCGGGGCGCGGAGCGGCCGTGTGGTGGAACAAGGCCAATACCTGCGTGTGGCCGCCAAATCCTGGGCCAATTCGAAAGATTGTGATGGCGCTGTTGTGGTCGCCGCTCAGGCGCTCCAACCCGATGACATTCTCATAGAATGCCACCATTGCGCGCATGTCTGCGCACCGAATGGCAATCTCGCCCAATGCGCGCGGTTGAAATCCACGGTCCGACATGGGTACAACCTAGGTGGGTTCCTTTGCGCTATCAATCACCGGCTGTGCGTCATCAGGCTCATGATCCAAGATCATCTGATGAATTTTCCGCTTTTGCAGCGGCTTGGTCAGGTAATGATCCAACCCCGCAGACAGGATACCCTGATCATCGCCCGCCATCGCATGCGCCGTCAGCGCAACGATTGGCACAGCGCGCCCGGTCTGGATCTCATGCCGCCGAATCTCACCCGTAGCCTGTTTTCCATCCATTCCGGGCATCGAGATATCCATGAAGATCAGGTCGGGGTTAAAATTCATATAAGCCTCAACCGCCTCGGCCCCGTTATTAGCAAAGCGCAGGTCAATGTTCAGCGTCTTGACCATCTTTTGCAGGATCAACTGGTTCGTCCTGTTATCCTCAGCCGCCAAGACGCGCATCAGGCGCTGATCCAAGGTGTCTGTGGCGGGCGCTGGCTCGGTTTCCTGTTGGGCGGGGGCATCCACCTTTTGTTGACCCAATGCAGTCAGGCGCGCGTAAAGCTCGGATCGCGGGATGGGTTTTTGCAAGACCCCTTCGATCAGGTGACGGGCGGGATTGGCATGTATAGTGCCGGGATTGGCAGACATGACCACAATCGGCAACTCACCCCAGCCCCGTTCCTTCAATGTGGTGGCAAGTTCCAACCCATCCATATCCGGCAGGTCGTGGTCGCACAGCACTAGATCGACCGATGAGTCGATAGCCGCCAACGCCTCACCCCCAGAGGTGCAGACAGTGACCCGAGACCCCAGCCGCCCAAGTTGTTTGGACAATATCGCGCGGTTGACCGCCAAATCCTCAACCACCAGCACATGGTTGAGCCTGCCTTCAAGATCAGGTGGTTCGGGCTGAGGACCTTCGGCCGTGGGCAGTGATATCCGAAACCCAAAGCACGAACCCTGCCCCGGATCGCTTTCCACCCAGATCGTTCCGCCCATCAACGTGATCAGACGCTTGGTGATAGCCAGACCCAGCCCGGTTCCTTCGAACTGGCGGTTTTTCTCATCTTCGACCTGATTAAACTCTCCAAAGATGTGGTCAATTTTCGCCTGCTCGATCCCGATGCCGGTATCTTCGATTGCCACGTGAATATCGCAGCTTTGCGCCTCGGCATTGGGGACGCCGGTGACGCGGATCAGCACATGGCCATTGGCAGTGAATTTGACAGCGTTGCCCACCAAATTGGTCAGAACTTGCCGCACCCGCCCCGGATCGCCAACAAACAGTGTGGGCAGGAACAAGTCATAGTCGACCAGCAAGGTCAGCCCCTTGTCCCGCACACCCGGTTGCAGCAACATCGCGACCTCAAGGATACAGCGTTCGAAATCGAACTGCTCGGGGTGCAGGACCAGCTTGTCAGCCTCGATCTTCGAATAGTCCAGAACATCGTTGATGATGACCAGCAACGCCTCGCCCGAATTGCGAATTGTATTGAGATAGAGCCTTTGTTCCTCATCCAAAGGTGTCTCGTCCAGCAATTCGGTCATGCCGACGATCCCGTTCATTGGGGTTCTGATCTCGTGGCTCATATTCGCCAGAAAGGCCGACTTTGCCCGATTGGCCGCTTCGGCCCGTTCTCGCGCTGATCGCAATTCAGCCTCATGCCGGACTGAAGCCGAAATATTCAGCGCTAGACTAACCACATCGCCGCCGTTGCCACGCTGATCGATGAGTTTGAAGTAGTGACCGTTCCATAGACGAATGACTTCGGGTTGCGGGTTGGCTTGCGTCCACCGTACCTTCATTCTTTCTATCCAGTCCGGGGCAGCCTCATCTCCAAGGTCGATCAGGCCCTCGGCTGTGAGAATTTCCAGAATACGGGGATAGGCAATGCCCGGCGCCACTTCTTCAATTCCGTCAAAGACGCTCAGATAGGCCGTATTGGCGCCGATCAGACGGTTATTACTGTCGAAAAACGCAAACCCGTCATGGAAGGTTTGAATCGAGTGCCACAGCCGCCGCTCGGCCACTTCAATCTTTGCATTGGCCAGTGTGAGGTCCGATTTGACCTTCTCATTCTCACCGCGGACGGTTTCAACCTCGGCCTGCGTCTCGCCAATTCGTTTGGTCAGAGCTATGGCGTGCAGGCCAAGCTTGCGGTTGGCCGCCGATAACTCGGCCTGTTTCATTTCAAGCAAGCGCTCAGCGGCAAGCCGCGCACGCCGTTCTTGTGCCAGTTTAGTTGCAAGACTCATCGTGGGCGATCCTCGGGCCATTCCGTCCCAGCATCCGGGCAGAGAGTGAAGAACTGCTTAAGCCGTTGCTTGGAAGCCAGGGCTTGTGTCAGACTTTTTGCAAACCGGAGGCTACCTATGACAAATGCACGCTATTTTTCTGCCGTCTGGCTGTTCTGCGCGGCAACGCAGCCCGCTTGGGCCGAATGCGCCACGGATGCGCAGGTTGACCGGTTTGTTCAGGATTATCTTTCCAACACGCCGACTGTGGCACTGTCCGCCGATGGAACGATGCAAGACGCATTATGTACGCAGGCCAAAATTTCTACTGCGTTAGAGCCTTATATGGGCCCAATCATCGGCTACAAAGCGGGTCTGACCAGCAAGCCCGCGCAGGACCGGTTTGGCGCGGATGAACCGGTGCAGGGTGTCTTGTACCGCGACATGATGGTCGCGGATGGCGCGACTGTTCAGCTGAACTGGGGCGCACGCCCGGTGTTCGAAGCCGATCTGGTTCTGGTCGTGGGAGACGCTGATATCAACATGGCCACGACGCCGCTGGAGGTGATGCAAAACATATCAGCCATTCGCCCATTTATGGAACTACCGGACCTGACCCTCGCCGAAGGCGAACCGATCACGCCGATTACGTTGACTGCAATTGGGGTGGCGCCAAAATTGGGCGTTTTAGGGTCTGATATTTCTGTCTCCGACCCTGCCGCGATGTCCCAGGCCCTGCCAGATATGACCGTCACTTTGCGGGCGGCGGATGGGGAGGTGTTGGCAGAGGCTCCAGGCGCTACAGTCATGGGGCACCCAGCCAATGCAGCGTTGTGGCTGATCTCGAAAGGAATCGAGTTTCAACCCGGCGATCTGATTTCGGTCGGCTCTTTCGGCCCGCTGGTCCCGCCTGCAAAGGGTAAAGGTGGCGCGTCGGTCAGCTATGACGGATTGCCCGGTGATCCCACAGTCAGCGTTGTGTTCGAATAGTCAGCGCCGCCCTTCGCGCAGCCACCCGCCGACAAGAAATCCACCGGCCAGCAAGAGCACCAACCACGGCGGCAACAGCCCAGCCTGCGTGACATCGCGCGTTTCATAAGCGTCGCGTGGTGTTAGGCCGATCCATCCTCGTCCCGAGGCCGGTCGTCCGGCCCGCACATTTCGGATCGACGGCAAACCCTCCTCGACCCGGATGGTGCCACCGCGCAATCCCGCCAGAATAGGGTCCAGTACTTCCGAGGTCGCGATCGTGCGCTCGAACTCTTTTGGCGCGGCGGGGCCAAGGCCGATCACCGCCGAGTGCTCACCCTCCTGCAAACGATAGAGGCCAATCTCGGGCCCGTAATACTGCGCTTCGAACCGACCGGGCGAGACCTCGTCCAATGTCACCTCAAGCGTTTCGCCGTTGGGAAGCGTGACGGTCACGGGGCCGACCTCATCTTCAAGGGTCTGGCGAATGATGCGCATGATTTGACCGTTGGCTTCGGCCCACAGCGCCTCTTCCTCTAGCTCGGGCTCTTTCATCATCCAATGCGCCAGACGGCGCAGCAGTTCCAATTGCGGTCCGCCGCCTTCGAACCCGCGGCTCCACAGCCACGCGTGATCCGAGGCCAACATCGCCACGCGCCCCTCACCCACACGGTCCAGCACCAGCAAGGGGCGGTCGTCCACGCCGGTCATCAGCATCTCACCCCGGCGCTGGTTCACGTCGATCTGCCGCAGCCACGCGCCCCAGTTTTCAGGATCACCCAGATCGGTCGTCACCGGATGGCGCTGACCCAGATCCGTCACCATAGGGACAAAGCGTTCTTCGATCACCCGTGCAGTTGGCTGCGCCGGAAGGATTGAGGCCAAAGGCGACCGGAAAATACTATCAGCGCTGGCAAAATCCGGCCCCGCCGCGATCAGAACTGCACCACCTTCATTGATGTAGTTACTGACATTGTCCAGATAGATGGCGGGCAGGATTCCGCGCCGTTTGTAGCGATCAAAGATGATCAAGTCGAAATCGTTGATCTTTTCCAAAAACAACTCACGCGTGGGGAAGGCGATCAGCGAAAGCTCATCCACCGGCACGCCGTCCTGTTTCTCGGGTGGACGCAGGATGGTGAAATGCACCAGATCGACCGAGCTGTCGGATTTCAGCAGGTTCCGCCATGTCCGCCCGCCGGGATGCGGCTCGCCCGAGACCAGCAACACACGCAGGCGATCCCGCACGCCGTTCATCTGGATCAAGGCGGTGTTGTTGCGATCGGTCAGCTCACCTTCGGCCTGCGGAACGGTGAATTGCAGCACATTGCGCCCGCCATGAGGCAGCGTGACGGGCAATTCCACATCTGTGCCAATGGGAATGGTGAATTGCTCGGGCTCGGCCCCGTCGACCGAGATTTCAAGCGGCGCCGTAGTTGCACCGGCAGGGGCAGCGCCGCTATCCTCGACCCGCAGGGTCAGGGTCACGGGCTCGCCGATAATGGCAAAAGCCGGGGCGTTGCGGACAATCAGGCGGCGGTCCCAGTCGCTGGAGCGCCCGGTCTGCAACAGATGCATCGGCGCTGGCAGGTCCGGGGCCTGATCCGCGTCATGCACGATCCCGTCCGAAACGACAACGATACCCGCGATCCGGGCGCGGGGTTCTTCGGCCAACGCCTCATTCAACGCGGCCATAACCTGGGTGCCCTCGTCGCCGTCGCCATCGCCGACCTTGATGCGGCGCAGCTCGGTATTGTCGCGGGATTCGATCTCATCCGCCAGGGCATCCGCCGCTTGCGCTGTTTGTTCAGCCCGGTCCGACAAGGTCTGACTGGCGCTTTCGTCTTCGATCATCAGCACGATGTCGGTCAGAGGCGCACGGTCCTCGACCTGATAGACCGGCCCGGATAACGCCGCAATCACCACCAGGGCCGCCAGCCCACGCAATGCCCAGCCCGACAGACCACGCCACAGGGCAACAGCCACCCCGGCCAACGCAATCGCGCCCACCACAGCCAGAACGAGCCACGGGATCAGCGGATCAAAAAGTACGGTTCCCGTCATTGTCCCAACCTGTCCAGCAGAGCAGGCACATGCACCTGATCCGATTTGTAATTCCCGGTCAGCACATGCATCACCAGATTGACCCCGAAACGATTGGCCAGTTCGCGCTGCCGCTCTCCGGCATATCCGCGCCCGACGGGCAGAAGTGCCTGACCATTGCGATCCACCGCCCAGGCTGCTGCCCAGTCATTGCCACCAATCACCACCGGCGTCACATTGTCATTGAGGTTGCGGAAGGGCATCCCCTCGATCTGTTCCGCATCCAGCGGCGCGGCTTCAACCCACACATCCGCTCCGGCATGGCGACCCGGAAAATCCTGCAACAGGTAGAATGTCCGCGTCAGCACATGGTCACGCGGGATCGGCTCTAACGAAGGGATATTCAGCGGCGCGGCCAGTTGCTGTAGCTTGCGTCCATTGGGGCTGGCAGCCCCGAACCGCGCCACGTTGGAATCGCGCGTGTCAAACAGGATCATGCCACCCGAGCGCAGATAGGCGTTCAGCTTGGAATACGCCTCGACCGAGGGTTGCGGTTGATCCGGCGTGATCGGCCAGTAGAGCAGCGGGAAAAACGCCAGTTCATCACGCTCCAGATCAACGCCCACAGGCCCGGCCGGTTCCACCGACGTGCGGTAGAACAGGGTCTGCGCCAACCCGCGCATCCCGGCCTCTGCGATCTCATCCACGTCGGCATTTCCGGTCAGCACATGGGCCAACACCAGTTCAGTCGTTGCGTTCAGGGCAAACTCGGTCTCGTCGGGCGTTTGCGCCTGCACCTCGGGTGCGATCAGCACTGCGCCCAGCGCAATCGCCGCCGCGCGCGCAAGACCAAGCCGCCCCGACAACGCCAACGAGGCGATCACGTCCACGGTCAACAACAGCAGCGCAAGACTGAGCAATATGCCTCCAATCGGGGTTTCAGTGCTGATTTCCTGCCCTTTGATCGGCACATCCGAAGGCCAAGAGACCGGCGTCAGAACGGTATCTTCAGCCAAGACGTTCAACGCCAGCTTCTGTTTGCCGCTTTCATAGAGACCGGGGCGCAAGTCAGGACCGATCGTGCCCGTCACCAGATCAACCCCGTCGACACCGGCAAGATTCCCTGCATCCATCAAACCGCCAAAACCGTCCATGACTTGCACTGGCGCCCAGGTGGTGCCCTGCAACTGAGACTCTTGCCGCGACTTAGCGGCCGAGGCGACAGCCAGACGATCCAACATTTCGACGAACAAACCGGACAGAGGCAAGCTGGACCATTCCGCATCTGCCGTTACGTGAAACAGCACCACCTGCCCCAGACCCAGCGCTTTGCGCGTGACCAGTGGCGTCCCATCCGACAGCGATGCAATCACTCGATCCGCCAGATTAGGGTCAGGTTGCGCCATCACCTGCGTCGTAACGGAAACGTCCGACGGCACCCGTAAGCCATAAAAGTGCGAGCCTTCGGGGAAGGGGGCAAGCCCCTTGGCCTCACCCCAGCTCATCGCACCACCGACCGAGCGGCCACCGCTGCGCAGCCGTACCGGCAACAGCGTATCCTCGGCATCGCGGCCCAGATCGCTGGCAGCCATACGCGGTCCGGCAAAGCGCAACAGCAACCCGCCTTGTTCCACCCATTCGACAACAGCTTCTTGCTCACCCGCAGAAAGTTTCGCCACATCGGCCAGCACGATCACATCTGGGTTCGCGGGCAGAACATTCATCAACCCGCCTTCGACAAAATCCGCCGTAGGGGTCAAAACCTGCGTCAAGTAATGCAGCGGCGACAACAGCTCCAGCCCTTCGCGGTTCAGGGTTCCCGCGATCAGCGCAACCTCGCGCCTGCGCAGGCTGTCATCAGTCAAGGTCATCGCGCCCGCCGAGCGCTGGCCCTGAATTTCAAACCGAGTGATCCGTGCGCGCAGCTCGGACGGCAAGGCCAGTTCGACCTGCGCCTGCGTTTCGCCGCTGGCAAATTCCATCGCCGCGGATTGCAGAACGCGCATCACTCCAGCCGGGTCACGGCCCTGCGCCAAAACAGTGATCTGCTGGGCTGGGCCAGGTTCGGTCCGCTGCGCTGTCAGTTGGATCAGCCCGTCCTGATATGTGGCAGGCAAAAGGGCAACAACCGCTGAGGCCGCCTGATACACCGTGACCTCACCCCGCCCTTGCAATGTCGCTAGGATTATATCCTGGCCATCAAAATCGAGACGATCACTGAACCAATGCGTGTCGAAGCCCCCGTCCAACTGATCCAGCGCAGCCAGAGTCTGTTCTATCTGCACCTCGGTCGGTTGCCAGGGTGTCGGCGCCAGCCCCGGTAACCTGCCGCGCCAGTCTTCGGCGGATTGGAACACCGGTGCTTCGGGTTCGGTCAGGCTCAGGATCGCAACGGTGCGCCCGGCGCGTCCAGCCTCGGCCAGTTGCGCGTCAATCTGATCCAGCGTTGCGGACCAGCGGGTGGCCCCGGCCCAGCTGGCATCCAGCACCAGCATCAGCGGGCCTGACCCCGCTTGATCACGCGAGGGGTTCAGTACCGGCCCTGCAAGCCCGATGATGATCGCCGCCGCCGCCAGCATCCGCAGTAAAAGCAGCCACCACGGCGTGCGGTCCGAGACGCTTTCTTCATCCTTCAGCCCCAGCAACAGAGTCACCGCCGGAAACAGCCGTCGGATCGGCGCTGGCGGCACGGCGCGCAGGATCAGCCACAGGATCGGCAGGGTCAGCAGACCCAGCAACACCCATGGCGCGGTAAAACCGATGCCTGCCAAAATCGTCATACAGACCCCCGATCCAACGCACGATAAAGCCACAACAGAGCCGCCTGCGCGCTGTCACCCGTATGATGCAGCCCAAGTTGCCAACCGGTCGCGCGGCACAACTGCGTCAGCGCATCCTTGCGTTTGGCAAGCCGGTCCAGATAGCGATCGCGCAGCTCTCCGGCCTTCAATGTCTCGTGGCGGGTCGTGCCGCCGACGCTTTCGAAAATGGTCCGGCCACGATAGGGAAAGCTCTCCTCGGTCGGATCCAGAATCTGCAACAGAACGCCGCGAACGCCCCGGTCCGCAGCTTTGGTCAGGGCCAGTTCGACCTCGTCCATGGGCCCCAGAAAATCGGAAATGAAAACGGCCCGCGCATGCGGGATCATGGCGCGGTGCTCGGGTGGAGCATAGTCGGCCTCGGCATCCTCGGACCAGGCTTGCGCCAGCCGCACGATCTGTGCGTTGCCGCGCCGAGGCGGCAGTGTTGTTCCCGTCAGGCCAACACGTTCGCCACCCCGTACCAGCAGGATGGCCGTGGCCAGACCCAGCAAGCGCGCCCGGTCGGCCTTGGTCGGGTGGTTCTTGTCAGACGCAAACCGCATCGAGGCGCCCTGATCGACCCACAGCATCACCGATTGCGCGATCTGCCATTCGCGCTCGCGCACAAATTGCTGATCCCCGCGCGCCGAGCGGCGATGGTCGATCATCCGACGACTGTCACCGATCTGCGCCGGGCGGTACTGCCAGAAATCATCACCCAGACCCGACCGCCTGCGCCCGTGATCGCCCAGCAGAACCGTTCCGGCCAGATGTTCAGCTCGCGCCAAAAGGGGCGGCAGCCGGGACGCCTCGGCCTCGGATCTTTCACGAAGGGTCAGCGCGGCATTCACGCCGCAGCCTCGGTGCGGATCAACCCGGCAGCGGTGCTTTCGATCAGATCAGCAAGGCTGTCCCCGCGCGCGCGCGCCGCGAAGTTCAGTGCCATCCGGTGGCTGAGCACAGGGCGCGCCATATCCAAGACGTCCTCGGCATTCGGGGCCAGCCGCCCTTGCAGCATCGCCCGCGCCCGCACGGTCATCATCAACGCCTGCGCCGCCCGCGGACCGGGGCCCCACGCAACGGTTTCGGCCACACGTTCAGACACGCCCGCCTCATCCGGGCGGAAGGCGCGCACCAGATCGAGGATCAGCTCAACCACCGAATCTCCGACGGGCATGCGCCGCAACAGAACCTGAGCGGCCAGCAATTCCTCTTTGGTGAAAATCTCATGCGCATCATCTTCTTCGACGCCTGTTGTGGCCAACAGAATATCCCGCTCGGTCTGACGATCAGGGTATTCCACGTCGATCTGCACAAGGAAGCGGTCCAACTGCGCCTCGGGCAGCGGATAGGTGCCTTCCTGCTCAATCGGGTTCTGCGTCGCCAATACGTGAAATGGCGTCCCCAGCGAGCGATCCTCGCCCGCCACTGTCACAGTGCGTTCCTGCATCGCTTGCAGCAGCGCCGATTGCGTCCGGGGGCTGGCGCGGTTGATCTCATCCGCCATCAGCAGCTGGCAAAAGATCGGGCCCGAAATAAAGCGGAAATGGCGGCTGCCATCTTCGGCGGTATCCAGAACCTCGGACCCCAGAATATCGGCAGGCATCAGGTCCGGCGTGAACTGGATGCGGTTGCCGTGCAGGCCCATCACTGTCGACAGCGTCTCGACCAATCGCGTCTTACCCAGACCGGGCAGACCGATCAGCAACGCATGCCCGCCGCACAGCAGAGCGGTCAGGGTCAGGTCCACGACCCTCTCCTGTCCGATAAAGCGACGGGTGATCGAGGACTTGGCCTCTTGCAGTTTGGTTTCCAGCGCTTCGATCTCGGACACGAGGTCGGCAGGTTCGGTCATGACTTTCCCTTCCGTGGACTAATATGGTTGAAGTGTATCGCGCGAAAAGGAAATGGCAAAAGTAATGAGCGGACAAAAACCTGTGACACCTTCCCCTGATGGCATTGCGGCATCAGTCAATGCCGCCAAAACCAAGGGCCTACCCCCGGTTCATCTGTGGAATCCTCCGTTTTGTGGCGATCTGGACATCCATATCGCCAAAGATGGCTCTTGGACTTATCTAGGGTCGCCGATCAACCGGTTCGAGCTTGTGAAGCTATTTTCGTCAATTCTTAAGAAGGAAGACGGGAAATATTACCTCGTTACCCCGGTCGAGAAGGTGGGAATCACTGTCGAGGACGCACCTTTCGTGGCGGTCGATTTCGATGCGACGGGCAAGGGCACGGCGCAGACGCTATGTTTCACCACCCATGTGGGGGATGAAGCCGTCGCAGGGCCCGACCATCCAATCCGCATTGTCATCGACCCCGAATCCGAGGAACCCGCGCCCTACATCCTGATCCGCGCAAATCTTGAGGCGCGGATCGACCGCAAGAGCTTTTACCGGATGGTCGATATCGCCGAACATAGCGACGGGTGGTTCGGCGTCTGGTCGGGCGGGCAGTTTTTTCCCTTAATCCGGTCCGAGGAGTTGCCGGATTAGACCCGGCGCATCACGCGACGGTCCTGCGCCAACAGCACGGCGATTGCAACGATCCCCGCGCCCAGCGCGCGGGTCCAGTTCCAGTCCTCGCCCATTACCAGCATGATCAACATCACGTAAAACGGCGCAATGTTGATGTGGAATGCGGCCAGCGCCACGCCGATTTTGCCAACGGATGCGATGAAAAAGACCTGACTCAGCCCCATTGAGATCAGCGCATACATCACAAGCATGCCCATCTGTTGCATATCGACCGGCGCTGTCGGTGCAACGCTGACACCCATTTGCGCGGCGCAGAAAAACAGAACCGAGGCCGTTACCAGCCCGCCGACAAAAGTGATCGTACTGCGCCCTGTCTGGCTAAGCGCCGGGAAATCCCGCGCCGTCGCCATACTGGCCCAGCAAAACAGGGCCGTGGACGCAATGGCGCAGGCCGCACCCAAACCTAATTGCGCCGGGGCCAGCGCGCTGGTTGCAATCAGCCCTCCGATGATCGACACGACCACGCCCAGTGCAAAATTCCACCGCAAGCGCCGCGTACCTGTCGCCAGTTCCAGCAGAGTTGCAAACAAGGGCGCGCCGGACGCAATAATCGCAACCGTCACCGGGTCAGTCAGCTTTTGCGCCAGAATGATCAGGAACATCCCCGACCCCAGCGCAGCGCCGACAAACATCGCGTGCCCCCAACGCGCGCGCAACACCCGCGCGGGCCCATCCATCAACACCCAGACCGGCACCATCACCAGCACTGCCAACGCCAACCGCGCCAACAGCAACGTAATCGGAGGCCAAGTTTGCAGCAAAACCTCGGCCGCAGGAAACCCGGCTGCCCATGTCAGCATGGACGCCACTGCCAGACCATTGCCGGATACAGCCGAGCGGCGCCCCGCAGACACAGAAAGAGTGTTCCCGCGCACGGGGTCAGGGCTCATCGCCATGGTGTCAGACCTTCTGTTGGAACGGTGGCCGAAAATGATCCACCGTGATGGCTGAAGGCTGGCTGATTCGGGCCGATGGTTCTGGCCGGTTTTCGACAAACTGTCGTTTTCAGTCTCTTTCGTTGAAATCGCCCCAAGGCTAAGGTCCGGCCAGCATCACGTGGGACCTCTTATGCCGAAATTCGCCGCCAACATCTCGCTGCTCTTTACCGAGCTGCCCTATCTCGACCGGTTTCAGGCCGCGGCGGAGGCCGGGTTTCAGGCAGTCGAGATCCTGTTTCCCTATGAGCCGGCTGCCAAGGAAACCCGCCGCGCACTGCTGGCCAACGGGCTAGACCTGGTGCTGATCAACGCCCCTCCGCCCAACTACACCGGTGGCGAGCCAGGCTATGCTGCGGTCCCAGGTGGCGAAGCGCGGTTTCAGTCCGATATCCGCCGCGTCATGCGCTACGCCGATGTTTTGAAACCAGGGCTGATCCATATCATGTCGGGGTATTGCGCGGGACCAGATGCACTAAAAACCATGGTTGAGAACCTGAAATGGGCCGCCGATTTCGCCCCCAAACAGCACTTTACGATCGAGCCGCTGAACCCTGTCTCACAACCCAACTACTTCCTGAACGATTATTATCTGGCTGCCAAAGTTCTGGCCTTGGTGGACCGGCCCAATATCGGCCTGCAATATGACAGCTTCCACGCTCATATGATCCACGGTGACGCGCTGGACGTCTGGCACCGCTTTCACCACATTGTCACCCATGCTCAGATCGGTGCCGCCCCAGACCGGTCCGAGCCCGGACGCGGGCCAACAGACTTTGCTGCGCTTTTCGAGGCCTTTGACGAAATGGGCTATTCCGGCTGGGTCAGTGCCGAATATACCCCCTCAACAGCGCAAACTTTCAACAGTCTGGACTGGGTAGAGTTCTGATATCTGGCCTTTTCAAAAAAAATCGCGCAGACATCACCACAATGACTTGAAGGAACTGTGATGATCCCTGCCCGCTTTTCGCGCATTGTGTTCTGTCTGATCATGTCGGGGCTGATGTCCTGCATCGTCACAGGAATTGCCACTGTCAAGGCCATAGGATTTGGGCCCACCACATTCGGCGATTGGATGTCTGCTTGGGGGTTTTGCTGGCCCATCGCCTTTACGGTCATCTTTATCCTGGGACCCACCGTACAACAGTTGGTGAACCGTCTGGTCAAGACGCAGGATTGACCCGCTGCGAAGAGGGCCCGCCGGGCCTGATGAGCAGCGCTTCTTAGTGCGCCTCGGCCCAATTCGCGCCTTGCCCTGCATCCACGCTTAGCTTCACGTCCAGCTTCACCGCGGGGTCCGATGCCCCCTCCATCACATCGCGCGCCACACGAATCACCTGATCCACTGCATCCTCAGCCACTTCGAACAGCAATTCGTCATGCACCTGCAATAGCATCTTGGCAGGCAGCCCGTTGATCGCATCCGGCATCCGCACCATCGCGCGCCGGATCACATCTGCTGCCGTGCCCTGAATCGGCGCGTTTATCGCCGCCCGACGCGAGAACCCGGCATGCGGCCCCTTGGCATTGATCTCAGGCGTATGGATTTTGCGGCCGAACAGCGTCTGCACGTATCCGTTCTCTTTCGCAAAAGCGATGGTGTCGTCCATATATGTCCGTATACCCGGAAAGCGTTCGAAATAGCGGTCAATGAACCCCTGCGCCTCGGACCGAGGAATGCGCAGATTGCGCGCCAGACCAAAGCCCGAAATCCCGTAAATCACACCAAAATTGATCGCCTTAGCCTGGCGGCGGATTTCAGGTGTCATTTCATCCAGCGGCACTTCAAACATCTCGGAGGCAGTCATGGCGTGAATGTCCAACCCATCGGAAAACGCCTGTTTCAGGGTCGAAATGTCAGCGATATGAGCCAAAATCCGCAATTCAATCTGGCTATAATCGAGGCTAACCATCACATTGCCCGGCTCGGCAATAAACGCCTCACGAATGCGACGCCCTTCTTCGGTGCGCACCGGGATGTTCTGCAGGTTCGGATCGGTCGAGGCCAGACGCCCCGTATTCGCCCCCGTGATCGAGTAAGACGTATGCACCCGGCCTGTATCCGGGTTGATATGGGTTTGCAGCGCATCGGTATAGGTCGATTTCAGCTTGGAAAGCTGCCGCCAGTCCAACACCCGGCGGGGCAGTTCGTGTTCGGTGGCAAGGTCTTCCAGAATGTCCGCCCCGGTCGAATACTTCCCAGTCTTGCCTTTCTTACCGCCCTCAAGCCCCATCTTGTCGAACAGGATCTCACCCAGTTGCGCGGGCGATCCCACATTGAAATTCGCACCGGCCAATTCGTGAATTTCAGCCTCTAACCCAGCCATTTTTTGCGCGAAGGCGTTGGACATGCGGCTCAGGACATCGCGGTCCACCTTGATGCCGTGCATCTCCATTTCCTTGAGGACCGGCACCAGAGGCCGCTCCAGCGTCTCATACACGGTCGTCACCTGCACCTGATGCAGTTGCGGCTTGAACAGTTTCCAAAGGCGCAGCGTGATATCCGCATCCTCAGCGGCATAGGCAGTGGCCTCGTCAATCGGCACCTTGTCGAAAGTGATTGCGGATTTGCCGGACCCCAGCAGCGGTTTGATCGGAATGGGCGTGTGGTTCAGGTAACGCTCGGACAGCGTATCCATCCCATGCCCGTGTTCGCCGCCATGCATGGCGTAAGACATCAGCATCGTGTCGTCGATTGGCGCCACGTTCACGCCATAGCGCGCGAAAATCTTGGCGTCGTATTTCATGTTCTGGCCGATTTTCAGGATCGAGGCGTCCTGAAGCATCGGTTTGAGCAAAGTTAGAGCCTCATCCAGCTGCATCTGCCCCTCGGCCAGCGCGTCTGAGCCGAACAAGTCATCCGATGCCCCATCGCGGTGAGTTAGCGGGATGTAACAGGCCGAACCCGCCTCAACACTTAGCGAAATACCCACCAGATCGGCGATCATTTCGTTCAATCCGGTGGTCTCGGTATCGACGGCCACCCAGCCGGTCTGATAAGCGCGGTCGATCCACGCCTGCAGCGCGGTTGCATCGCGCACGCATTCGTATTTCGAGGCGTCGAAAGAGATATCCTCAGCCTCGGTCACAACTTCGGGCGCAGGCGCATCAGCAATCACCGGGGCCTCGGCCCCCAGCTTGTCGGCAATTCGCTTGGTGAGGGTGCGGAACTCCATATCCGCCAGGAACCCCAGCAAGGTCTCAGCGTCGGGGTCCTGAACCTCAAGATCATCCAGCGTGAAATCCAGCGGGGTGTTTTCGTCCAACTGCACCAGTTTTTTCGACAGCTCAATCTGGTCGCGCTTTTCGATCAGGGTCTGGCGGCGTTTGGGCTGTTTGATCTCTTCCGCGCGGTCCAGCAGGGTTTCCAGATCACCGTATTCATTGATCAACAGGGCCGCCGTTTTCACCCCAATCCCCGGCGCACCGGGTACGTTATCGACAGAATCCCCCGCAAGCGCCTGCACATCCACCACCCGTTCAGGCCCCACGCCGAACTTCTCAACCACGCCGTCGCGGTCGATACGCTTGTTCTTCATCGCGTCCAGCATTTCGACGCCGCCGCCCACCAGCTGCATCAGGTCTTTGTCCGAGCTGACAATGGTCACGCGCCCGCCTGCCTCACGCGCCTGGACGGCCAGCGTGGCGATGATATCGTCGGCTTCATAGCCTTCCAACTCTTTGCAGGCGATGTTGAAAGCGCGGGTCGCTTCGCGAGTCAGGGGCATCTGGGGGCGCAGGTCCTCGGGCATGGCCTCGCGGTTGGCCTTGTAGAGGTCATAGAGGTCATTGCGGAACGTGTGCGAGCCCTTGTCAAAGATCACCGCCACGTGGGTCGGCGCATCCGGTCCCGCGTTCCCTTCGACATATTTCTGCAGCATGTTGCAGAAGCCCGATACAGCGCCGATGGGCAGCCCATCGGATTTGCGCGTCAGCGGGGGAAGCGCGTGATAGGCCCGAAAAATAAAGGCTGATCCGTCGATCAGATGCAGATGACACCCTTTTCCGAAATTGCTCATGCGCGCTCTCCCTGTCGGTCAGGGATCGTTCTGCCACAGGGGCAGACGGGTGACCAGTCAGGAACGTGCCCTAACCCCCAAAGAGGCCGCTGAAAAAGTCCGAAAAACTATGCACCAGAGCCATTATGACCAGCACACCGAGGAACGCAAAAAACGCAAAGGCGAAAAACTGAAACAGAATGGCACCAACACCGATAACCATTCCGGCGATGGCCGGGCGACGCCTTTCGTGACGCAGAAGGCCAATGACCGAAACAACAATCGCCAGCCCGCCAAGCATCGCCACACCGATTTGCAAAAAATCATCCAGATCGCGGGTTCGGGCTACAGGCTCGGGTTGCTCTGCCCCCGTAGCGGCACGCAGGGTAGATTTCCCGATCTCGGCCGCCAGTTCGCCAAGCGTGACGCCTGTAGATTGCTGAGGCGCAAACGGTCCCGCCCAAAACACAAACAAGGCGGCGAACAACGCCATAGCAGCGAAACAGAATCCGACCCAGCCAAAAACCGGGCTTGCGCTGTCCGTTTGAGTAATCTCAGTCATCACACTCACCTAAGACGAATGCGGCACAGCGTATCACGCAAATATGGGCGCATTTTGGGAAAAAATGACTATTGGAGCAGTTGAAGCCGATCTGTGTTTAAAAAAACATAGATGCACAAGACACCCGCTCAGGATAAATCACGCGATACTGAAGGCGCGGTTCGTCTTGTCCCAGTTCATCCCGGATTGCTGCGCAATGTGCTGCATCTGCTTGTTCAATGACCGATCATTCAGCCTGCGACTTAACGAGCGTAACGGCACAAGGTTTCGTTCCCCGTACCCATCGATCAGAAAGAACATACGTATGTCGTCACGCAATCCATAGACGATGTTTTTCCCATGGATGTCCCGACCCACAATTTGGAACTCAAAAAGCTTTCGGACAAAGATGTTCAGATCATCCAATGTCTCAGCCGTCATTTCCTGCCGCGCGCACATCGACAGCAAGTTCTGCGCTAATGCGCCATCTTCGGTGCTGATCCTCTCGACCACGACGCCGGGCCCGACATCTGTCTGCACGACACCAAAGGACCGCGCCAGTGGCAGTCTGGAAATGTCCAGACCACTTTTCAGCGCCGCCTTCATCTCGCACTCCAGCTCTTTCAAGGCGTTTCGGAATGCTGAATCGGGCAGCAGACGACGCACAGCGCGTTTCATGATGGATCTGTTGCGGCGGATTCTGGGACGCGTCACTTTGACCAGCAACTCTGGCTGGTTGGGGCAGGCATAAACGTTCCGGTGGCCGCCCTTGGCCACAATATCCCGGTCTGAAAGGTGCATGACCTGCACGGAAAAGAGCATCTTCGCGCCCTGGAATCATAAAGCTATTTCGTCAGGATATAGAGTCTTCACTCGGGCGGAAATAGGACGCGTAACAGTTTTGTGACGGGCCTACTGATCCTGATCCGCCAGCACATATTTGCAATCGCAATAGGGGCACTCAACCCAGCCGGTATCCTCGGGGATCTGCAGCCAGACCCGCGGATGGCCCAGCGCACCCTCGCCGCCGTCGCAGGCAACACGAGAGGTTTCGACGATCTTGGTTTCCGGCGCTTCGATGGTCACGGCTGGCGATCCTTCTTCGGTTGTCGGCCTCGCGGGCATGGTTTAGGTGCGTTTATGAGCGATGAGCAAACCGGGGGCAAGAGCCACATGAGCGATGCGGCAATCAGGATCGAAGGGCTGCGCAAGACCTATCGCGTTGGTAAGGGTCAGCCTGAAAAGCACGCGCTGAAGGGCATTGATCTGACCGTCTCGCGCGGCTCGGTCTTTGGGCTATTGGGGCCGAACGGGGCCGGGAAATCGACTCTGATCAACATTCTGGCCGGTCTGGTGGTGAAATCGGCGGGTTCAGTGTCGATTTGGGGGTTTGATCAGGACCAACACCCCCGTCAGTCCCGCGCTGCCATTGGCGTGATGCCGCAAGAGCTGAACCTGGACCCGTTCTTCACCCCGCGCGGCGCATTGGAGGTGCAGGCCGGGCTCTATGGCGTACCCAAGTCGCAGCGCCGCAGCGATGAAATTCTCGAACTTGTGGGCCTCAGCGACAAGGCCGAGGCCTATGCCCGCACGCTATCGGGCGGCATGCGACGACGGCTTTTGCTGGCCAAGGCACTGGTGCACCACCCCAAGATTCTGGTTCTGGATGAACCCACGGCAGGCGTGGATATCGAACTGCGCCAGATGCTCTGGACCAATGTACGCAAGCTGAACGAACAGGGCATGACGATCATCCTGACCACGCATTATCTGGATGAAGCGCAAGAGATGTGTGACGAGATCGCCATCATCAACCACGGCGAAAAGATTGCGCAGGACAGCACCGCCAACCTGCTGGGTCGGATGGACAGCCGGACGATGGTGATCCTTCCCGACAGCCCCGTGGTGGATCTGCCCACAACCGATGGTGTCGAAGCCGCTTTGCGCGATGATGGCAGCCTTGTCCTGCAATATCGCAGCTCCCAGACCAGCGCTGAACAGGTGCTGGAGGCCGTGCGCGCCGCAGGCATCCGCATCCGCGACGTGCGCACCGAAGAGGCCGATCTCGAGGATGTGTTCCTCGCCCTGACCTCATCCCGTGCCGATGATGGCCCAGCGGATGATCTGGATCAGCCGCGCCGGGGGATGCACCGGGTCAAGCTTTAAGACCGGTCGATTCGCGCTTGATAGCAGTTGTTTCGGGCGGATCGCACGTGGACATAGGCGATGTCCGCACGGGCAAAGATGTCCTTTACCGCCGCACCAATCTGATCTGTCGGGGCGATCACCCCGGTGCCATAGACGATCCGGTCATCCAATCCATACCCCTTGATCAGATAGTCCGGAGAGGTGGTCAAAATCTCGGGCAGCTCCGTGCCCTCATATCGCTTACACGGGCTGGCACATAGAAAGATCGGACCCGTTTCCGCGTAAGGTTGTGCCTCTGGAAAAGGGCGATGCGCCAATATCAGCATTTCTTGGCCTTCTGGTATGTTTTGTAGGCAATGTCGGCAGGGATTGCCCGCACCTTTGGAAACGGCGTGCTCGGGTGAGGCGCCATATGCGTCCGGCCCTCCGGCCTGAAGCGCGCGGACTTGGGGGGTGGGAAGGGCAGTGATCTTGAACATCTCGGGTCTCCTTTTTCTGCCACCCTGCCCAGAGGGGAAACTGCAATCGACCCGTTTCCTGCGCAAAGGACTCGAAAAAGAACAAAAGGTGAATATAATGTGGAATCGCCATGTATGCCGAGCTGTCGATCACGTCGAATTTCACCTTTCTCACCGGGGCCTCGCACCCCGAGGAATACATGCAGCGTGCCGTCACACTTGGTCTGCCCGCCATCGCGATTGCCGATGACAACTCGGTCGCCGGGATCGTGCGTGCCCATACCCAGGCGCGCGAGATTGCCCGAAAGGTGCGCGAACGTGTGGAATGGGAGGGGCAGAACACGCCCATCGGCCCGCCCTGCCCCGATCACATTCCCAAACCGCCCTCCTACCCAATCCACGCGGTGCCACGCCTGATCCCTGCGGCACGGCTGATCTTCACCGACGCGCCCACCGTCACCGCCCTGCCTCTCAACCGGCAGGGCTGGGGCAACCTGTGCCGTATCCTGTCGGCGGGTCGCCTACGGGCCGAGAAAGGTGACTGTATCCTGCACCTGTCCGACCTGATGGAATTCTCCGACGGTCTGCACCTGCTGCTCTGGCCACAAGCGACCCGACCGCAGGGCGGCGCGAGTGCTTGGCGGACACAGGCGCAAAAGCTGACGCGCCGCTTTTCCGGGCGGATGCATCTGGTGATGCACCCCAGATATGATGGCGCAGACAGTGAGTATTTCTCTGTATTAGAGACTGAATCACAACAACTCAACCTCCCCACCCTCGCCAGCGCTGCGCCGATAATGCACCATGGTACCCGTCGCAAACTGGCCGATGTGCTGACCGCCATCCGACTGCGCCGCAAGGTCGACGATCTGGGCCGCGACGCTCTGGCCAATGGAGAGCAGCGCCTGCGCTCGGAAACCGAGATGCTGCGCATTTTCAAAGGCCATGAAGGCGCTGTGACCCGCGCCCATATGGTCAGCGAGCAGCTACAATTCTCGCTGGATGAGCTACGCTATGAATACCCCAACGAAGGCAGCGACCAGGAAACCCCGACCCAGCGCCTGCACCGTCTGGCCCATGAGGGGTTGAACTGGCGTTATCCGGCGGGCGCGTCCGAGAAGGCCAAGAAAATGCTGGCGCATGAACTGACCCTGATCGGCAAGCTGAAATATGAACCCTATTTCCTGACCGTCCGTGACATCGTCACCTTCGCCCGATCCCGCGATATCCTGTGTCAGGGGCGCGGCTCGGCGGCCAATTCGGTGGTCTGCTACTGCCTTGGCATCACCGAGGTCAGTCCAGAACTGGGCACGATGGTCTTTGAACGCTTTGTGTCCGAGGCGCGGGACGAGCCGCCCGATATCGATGTCGATTTCGAACATGAACGCCGCGAAGAGGTGATCCAGCACATCTATGACCGCTATGGCCGGGAACGCGCGGGCCTCTGCGCCACGGTCGTACATTATCGCGGCAAACGCGCCATCCGCGAGGTGGGGCGAGCGATGGGGTTGACCGAGGATACGATCTCGGCGCTCTCGTCACAGCTATGGGGGTTCTTCTCGGCCAAAGGTCTTGAAGCCGAACGCATGCGCGAGATTGGCCTTGATCCCGACGATAAACGCCTGAAACAGACTCTAATGCTGGTCTATGAGATTGACGGCTTCCCCCGCCATCTGTCTCAGCATGTGGGTGGGTTCATCATCACCGAAGGGCGGCTGGACGAACTTGTCCCCATCGAAAACGCCACGATGGAGGATCGTACGGTTATCTGCTGGGATAAGGATGACATCGATTCCTTAGGTATTCTGAAAGTCGATGTGCTCAGCCTCGGGATGCTGACCTGTATCCGCAAGGCGTTCGATCTGATCAGCCAGCACCACCAGACGGGCTATAGCCTCGCCACCCTGCCGCCCGAGGATCCGGCGGTGTATGACATGCTGTGCAAGGCGGACAGCGTCGGCGTGTTTCAGGTGGAATCGCGGGCTCAGATGAACTTTCTGCCCCGCATGCGACCGCGCAATTTCTATGATCTGGTGATCGAGGTCGCAATCATCCGCCCCGGCCCCATTCAGGGCGACATGGTCCACCCCTATATCCGCCGCCGGAACGGAGAGGAGGAGGTCAACTTCCCCTCGGATGCGTTGGGTGAAGTGTTGGGCAAAACGCTGGGCGTGCCGCTGTTTCAGGAGCAAGCCATGCAGATTGCCATCGTGGGCGCGGGGTTCACCCCGGAACAGGCGGACCGGCTACGGCGCTCGCTGGCGACGTTCAAGAAACATGGTAATGTCAGCGAATTCCGGGCCCTGTTTCTGCGCGGGATGGAGCGGAACGGCTATGAACAGGATTTTGCCGAGCGCTGTTTTTCGCAGATCGAAGGCTTCGGCTCTTACGGTTTTCCCGAAAGTCACGCGGCCAGCTTTGCGCTACTGGTTTATGCCTCAGCCTGGATCAAATGCCACCATCCGGGGATTTTCGCCTGCGCGCTGCTGAATTCGCAGCCGATGGGCTTCTATGCCCCCGCCCAGATCGTGCGCGATGCGCGCGAACATGGTGTTCAGGTGCGCCCGGTCTGTATCAATGCCAGTTTCTGGGACAATGTGATGGAACCCGACGGTCACGGCGGGTTGGCCCTGCGGCTGGGGTTCCGTCAGATCAAAGGCCTGAGCGAGGAAGATGCCAGCTGGCTGACCGCCGCGCGCGGCAATGGCTACCATCAGGTGGATGACGTGTGGCGTCGTGCCGGGCTTGGCCCCACGGTAATCGAACGGTTGGCTGAGGCCGATGCCTTCTCCGCCTGCGATCTGACAAGGCGCGAGGCGTTGTGGCAGGCCAAAGCGATTGCCACCGCCAAGCCCCTGCCGCTGTTTTCGCAGGATCTGGAAGGCGAGGCGCTGGACGAGCCTGCAGCCTATCTGCCGCAGATGACGTTGGGCGAGCAGGTGGTCGAGGATTACGTGGCCACCCGCCTCAGCCTCAAGGCGCATCCGGTGGCTCTGATACGGCATCTACTGACGCCAGAGCCGCGCGACAAAACCACACCTGTTGCGTGACGTCTGAACCGGGTATCCGCCCGGAACAGAGTCGAAAACGGACCAAATATGACCCGCCCCACCCTGCCGCCGCGCTTTCCCGCGACCCCGGACCAAATCAACGCGCAGGTCCGTGCCTTTTACGCCCGCGTACGCGAGGATGCGGTGCTGGGGCCGGTCTTCAACGCACATGTCCACGATTGGCCAGCACATGAGGACAAGATCGCCGCCTTCTGGAGCAACGCCATCCTGTATGAGCGTAGCTATGACGGCAATCCGCAGCGGGTCCATATCGAGCGGCCCGACGTGCAGCCCGACATGTTCGCACATTGGCTGGATTTGTTCGAAGAGGTCGCCACCCAGACCTTACCCCCGGAAACCTCCACACCATGGGTCGCGCTGGCCCGAAGAATCGGCGTGGGAATGAAGGCCGGTGTGCAATCTGCACGCCAACCCAAAGACGCACCTCCCATCCTGCGTTGATCCCAGGGCATGGCAGCTTTGCCATGTTAGCGGTAAAATAAGGGCTATGCGGGTCGGCCAAATGGGTTTACTCAGGGGTACGACAGCCCCAATGCGCTGCGCCCCTACACCGACACATCACCCGAGGCCGCCTCATGAGCACTCAGAACACCACCCTTCGGGGGCTTGGCTATGCGTTTGCGGGCTTTGCGGTTTTTGCCAGCCATGATGTGCTGATCAAAGTGCTGGGTAGCACCTATTCGGTGATGCAGATCATCTTTTTCGCAACGCTGTTTTCCTTTGTGCCGATGGCGGTGACGATCCTGACCGACCGGACCACGGGCAATTTCCGACCACATCATCCGTGGCTGGTCCTGCTGCGCTCGGCCCTGATGGTGACGTCCATGGTCTGCGCCTTCTACGCTTTCTCGGCGCTGCCGCTGGCCGAGGTCTATTCGCTGCTATTCGCCTTCCCTCTGTTCGTCACTGTCCTGTCGATCCCAATCCTGGGGGAAGTCGTGCGCGCACAGCGTTGGGCCGCCGTCGGCTGTGGCCTGATCGGAGTTCTGATCGTCCTGCGCCCCGGTGCAACGGACATCACTCTGGGCCACCTCGCGGCCCTGACTGCAGCGTTTTCCAGCGCGTTAGGGTCTGTTTTGGTGCGCAAGATCGGGAATGAGGAACGCTCGGCCGTGCTGATCCTATATCCGATGCTGCTGGCCATTGTGGTCATGAGCTTGATGCAACCCGCCGTTTACCAACCTCCCTCGCTGCTGCATCTGGCGATGATGGCGCTGGTGGGCGTGTTCTCGGTCGTCGCACAACACTTGATCATCCTTGCCTATCGAGCCGCGCCCGCTGGGGTCGTCGCCCCCAGCCAATACAGTCAGATCATCTGGGCCACATTGTTCGGCATGGTCTTTTTCAACGAGCGGCCCGATGGCTGGGTCGCCGTTGGGGCCAGCATCATCATCGCCTCAGGCGTCTATGTGGTCTGGCGCGAAAGCCGGGCGAACACCTCGTCGGTCAATACCCCGGTTCTGCGGGTCCGCTCGCCACGCTCTGACACCGGCGCAAGCCGTCCCGGCAAATAAAAACGGCGCGCCATTCACAGCGCGCCGTCCTCAAAATCGCAGATTGAGGGCCCTAGTAAACCACGACCGAGCGGATGCTTTCGCCCTTATGCATCAGGTCGAAACCGTGGTTAATGTCGTCCAGACCCATGGTGTGGGTGATCATCGGGTCGATCTCGATCTTGCCTTCCATGTACCAGTCGACAATTTTCGGCACATCGGTCCGCCCCCGCGCACCGCCAAAGGCCGTACCGCGCCACGAGCGGCCCGTGACCAGCTGGAACGGACGGGTCGAGATTTCGGCTCCCGCAGGCGCCACGCCGATGATGATCGATTCACCCCAGCCCTTATGCGCCGATTCCAATGCGGCACGCATCACGCCCACATTGCCAGTGGCGTCAAAGGTGTAATCCGCGCCACCTTTGGTCAGGTTGACCAGATAGGGCACCAGGTCGCCTTCAACTTCGGTCGGGTTCACGAAATCGGTCATGCCAAACTTGGTCGCCATCTCGACCTTGGCGGGGTTCAGGTCAACGCCAACGATTTGATCGGCCCCGGCCAGACGCAGGCCCTGAATGACGTTTAACCCGATACCGCCCAGACCGAACACGATGGCGCGGCTGCCGATTTCCACCTTGGCAGTGTTGATCACAGCGCCGATCCCTGTGGTCACACCGCATCCGATATAACAGATCTTGTCGAAGGGCGCATCCTCACGCACCTTGGCCAGCGCAATTTCCGGCAGAACCGTGTGGTTCGAGAAAGTCGAGCAGCCCATGTAGTGCAGGATTGGATCACCATCCAAAGTCGAAAAGCGCGAGGTCCCATCCGGCATCAGGCCCTGCCCCTGCGTTTCACGGATCGCCTGGCACAGATTGGTCTTGGGGTGCAGACAGTATTCGCACTCCCGGCATTCCGGGGTGTAGAGCGGGATCACGTGGTCGCCCGGTTTCAGGCTGGTCACACCGGGGCCGACCTCGACCACGATGCCTGCGCCTTCATGGCCCAGAATCGCGGGGAACAGCCCCTCGGGATCCGCGCCCGACAGGGTGAATTCATCGGTGTGGCAGATGCCGGTGGCCTTGATTTCCACCAGAACCTCACCCGCCTTGGGGCCTTCGAGGTTCACATCCATCACTTCCAAAGGTTTGCCTGCCTGAACGGCGACGGCGGCACGGGTGCGCATATTCGGTGTCTCCCTGTCACTTTTGCCTCGACCCTGCGTCAATTGCCGGGCGTTTTCAACTGCGCTTTGATGCCAGCTTTGCTAAACATCTGATATTGCAGAAACGACATTGCCGGAAAGAGGAACGCCAATGCACCGTTTTATTCCCACGCTGGCCCTGCTGACCGCCTGTGCCCAGCCCCCCGCGCCCGAGGATGCGCCCCTGTCGCCCGAACCCGCCCCGGTCGATCTGGCCTTTTGTCAGGGCGAAGCTGTTGCAGGCTCTGTCGGTCAACCGGTTTCGACCATTCAGGCCCAGTTGCCCGAACGGTCCCGCGTTCTGGGGCCGGGTGATCTGGCCACGCAGGATTACCGCATCGACCGGCTGAATGTTTTTGTAGATGAGACCGGGATCATCCAACGCCTGACCTGCGGGTAAGCGTGGACTCGGCGGGCGATTCTACGATAAGAACAAAATGGGAACATTTTGATGTCTGCCAATGCCAAAACGCCGAATACTCTCGCTCTGGTTTCCCCGTCTGGGGGCTGAACGGCTGATCCGCGCTGCGCGGGGGCTGCAAGATGGGCCTTTGGCTGTGGTGACTGAGCAGTCGAACATGCAGGTGATCACATCCCTGAACGCGGATGCGCAGACCGCTGGTCTGCGCGTGGGCCAACCAGTGCGCGACGCTCATGCCATGTGCGCCAATCTGGTGACACGCCCCCGCAACGCCCCGGCCGAGGCTGCGTTTCTGACCGCCCTGCGCCGGTGGGTGGGCAAATTCAGCCCATGGGTGGCTGAAGAAGCGCCAGACGGATTGATCGTGGACCTGTCAGGCTGCGCGCATCTGTTCGGCGGGGAAGAAGCGTTGTTGAACGTGATCGAAACCGACTGCGCCGATATGGGGCTCAGCGTGCAGATGGGCATCGCCGACACGCTGGGTGCGGCCTGGGCGCTGGCACGCTACGCGGGACAAGAGGCCACCTCCGACCGCAATGGCGACGCCATCAGCCAAGAGGCCCGCGCCACCCGCGCCCGCGCCACCAAGCGGCGGCACTGGACCAAGGGCGGGGCCGCACCGCAAATGGTGGCTGTGGGCAGTGGCGCGCGGATCACAGCGCCGGGGCAATCCTATGGCGCGCTCAGCCCGCTTCCCATTGCAGCGCTGCGGCTTGAGGATCAGGTGGTCGCACAGCTGAACCGTCTGGGCCTGCGCAGGATCGGCGACCTACTGGGGCAGCCGCGCGCGTCGCTGGCGCGGCGATTTGGGCGGGGACTGGTGCTACGGCTGGATCAGGCGATGGGCAGCGCGCCCGAGCCGGTCTCGCCCGCCCGACCGCCGCATCACTTTGCGGTGCGGATGACCCTGCCCAACCCGATCGGTCTGACCGAAGACGTCATGGCCGCCATCGACCGCGTTCTACCGACGCTCTGCACCAAGCTAGAGGAGAAAGCGCGCGGGGTGCGGACTCTGCGGCTGGAAGCCCATCGCGCCGATCAGGCGGCTGAGATCATCGAGGTCGGGCTGGCCCGTCCAACCTATGATAAACACCGCATTCGCCCTTTGTTAGAGATGAAAATCGACCAAATCGATGCGGGCTATGGCATCGACATGCTACGACTTGAGGCGGTGCAGACGGAACCCATCCACGCCCGCACCATGGCCGGTCATGCCGAGGCGCGCCGCGTCGCCCGCAACCGATTGGACGGTAACACCGCTGTCGAAGACCTGATCGGAAAACTAGGTGCGCGGGTCGGGCTGGAGGCGATCACAAGGCGGCACCCGGCGGCCTCGCATATCCCCGAGAAAACCGCACAGGTGCTGGCTGCTGCGTGGTCCGAACCCGCGCAAGACTGGCCTGCACCACCGCGTCCGCGTCCCTTGCAGATGTGGCAACCCGAGCCAGTAGCCGCTCCAGATACCCCAGACGTGCCAGACACATTTCGCTGGCGCGGGCGAAACTGGCAACTGACACAAGCCACCGGGCCGGAACGGATCGCACCGGAATGGTGGCTGGATGACCCTAACTGGCGCAGCGGCGTGCGCGATTACTGGGTGGTTGTGACCGAACAGGGCGAGCGGCTGTGGCTGTTTTACGGCCACGGCGGCACCATGTCGGCGGGCTGGTTTTGCCATGGTCAGTTTGGATAAACCCCTGATTAGAGTCTACTTACCGCGATACACCAGCCAATCCGGCAGGTAATCAATCAGCCGGATCACCCAGGAAAACGGCGCAGGGAAATCGGTGCGGAACCGGCGACGCGCCATGGCTTTGGCCACGCGATCCGCCGCGTCCTCGGGCGTCATCAGCATGGGCATTTTGAAACTGTTCTTCTCGGTCAGCCGGGTCTTGATGAACCCCGGATTGACGATCCGTACGGTTACACCCGATCCGGCCAAATCATGTCGCATCGTCTCGGCCAGCGACACCAGCGCCGCCTTGCTGGACGCATACCCAATCGCCGCTGGCAGACCGTGATAACCAGCCAAAGACCCGATCAGGGTGATATCCCCGCGCCCTGTCTGGACGAACCCCGGCACGGTTTCCCCCAGCACCCGCATGGCCCCAAGATAGTTCACATCGACCATCCTCAGCGCGCGTTCCGTATTCCAGTCACCACTCCGCATGGGATCATAGGCACCAGCGTTATAGACCAGCCCATCGACTGAGCCGGCCTCGGCCGCTGCCGCACAAACAGACTCTAAATCAGTCACATCCATCGCAATCGCACGGGCGTTGGGCAGGGTATCGCAAATCTCGGCCAGACGCTCTGCGTTGCGAGCGGACAGGATCAGATGCGCGCCCTGGCGGCTGAGGGTCTCGGCCAGAGCCCGCCCCAGCCCTTCACTGGCGCCGATGATCCAATATGTCTTTCCGTCAAAGCTGCTCATTCCGGGACCGTTTCATATGCTTTTCTGTTTTACGACCGCCGAGGGGTGCCGGATCACAGGCGGGACAGATAACGCATCTTGTAACCCGATGTCACAACCTAGTGCATTTTCGAAATTCTTCTAACCCGATTGATCCACCCAAGCCTATTCTGCGTATCTTATTGTAATACGTTACAGAACGAGGCTTGAATGTTCGACGAAACCCGGAGCGGTCGGAAAAAAATCGCAGTAATAGGCGCAGGCATCTCGGGTCTCTCCGCAGCTTACTACCTGTCAGAAAACAATGACGTAACCGTCTTCGAGGCCGAACCCCGGCTGGGCGGTCACGCGCGCACGGTTATGGCGGGAAAGAACGGCGATCAGCCGGTCGATACGGGTTTCATCGTATTCAACTACGTGACCTATCCTTATCTGACCGCCTTGTTTGATGAACTGAACGTGCCGGTTATCAAGTCGGAAATGAGCTTTGGTGCCACCATCGACAATGGCCGCATCGAATACGGGCTGAACAATCTGCGCACCCTGACCGCGCAGAAACGCAATCTTGCGCGCCCCGCATATTACAAGATGATCGCCGACATTCTGCGGTTCGGCAAAGAGGCCCCCGAGGCCGCACAAGACGACGACACCACGATCGGAGAACTGGTGGATCAGCTGCGCCTTGGCCATTGGTTCCGCCACAATTACCTGATGCCCATGTGCGGCGCGATCTGGTCGACTCCGGTTGAGCTCGTGGACCAGTTCCCCGCCCGCTCATTGGTGCAGTTCTTCCGAAACCATGCACTGCTGGCCAGCGGACGCGCCAAGCAACATCAGTGGTATACAGTCAAAGGCGGTAGTATCGAATATGTGCGTCGCATCGACGCCGCGCTACGCGCACGTGGGTGCGACATCCGTCTTGACGCGCCAGTGGATCACGTGAAGCGCGATGATGTTGGCGTCACGGTACACAGCCAAGGGCATGCGGACCAGTTTGACGAGATCATCCTGGCCACACACTCCGATCAATCGCTGGCTATTCTGGGTGACAGCGCGACCCAGGGCGAACGCGCCGCACTTGGTGCAATCCGGTATCAGCCGAACACAGCGATCCTGCATTGCGACGAGCGCCAGATGCCCCGCCGGCGCGCCTGCTGGTCCAGTTGGACCTATCGGTCGCAAGCCGGAAATGTTGGCGTAACCTATTGGATGAACCGTCTGCAGAACATTCCCGACAGCGATCCGCTGTTCGTGTCGCTGAACGCTTCATCAGAAATTCCCGCGGATAAAATCTATGATCAGGTGGAATTTGCGCACCCGGTCTTCGACAAAGCGGCCCTGAAGGCACAAGGGCAAATCCGCGCGATGCAGGGACAGAACCGAACTTGGTTTGCCGGCGCCTATAACAGGCACGGCTTTCACGAAGATGGGATTGCCAGCGCGATGCATGTGGTCGAGCGCTTGAATGGCACCCAACACACTTTCGGAGCTGACAATGAGACTGATGCAGAAAACGCAGCCATCGTGGCCTCGGCAAGCGTCTGACTTCTGTCGGGCGACGCTCTTGTCCTTGGCCCTGCTGGTGCCGGGCGGCCTGCTGGCCGCTACCGGACTGAATGAGCTTGACGATCCGCAACTGCGCGGCACGGCTACCTATCGCTATCTTGGGCTGCCGCTTTACAACGGGCGGCTTTTCACGCCGGGCGGCGGGGCGTTCGACTGGAACAAGGACTTCGCGCTGGAACTGCAATACCGTCGTAACGTGTCGAAAAAGGTGCTGATCAACTCGACCCTGGACGAGATGGACCGCATCGGGCGTCCCGCCCCTGTGCGTGATCAGCTTGAGGTCTGCTTCAAGGCCGTAAAAAAGGGCGATCGGTATCTGGCAGTTTCGGATGGGCCAAATGAGGTGTCCTTCTGGCTGAACGGTGCAAAAACCTGCACCATGCGCCATCCGGGCATCAAGCGCAGTTTCATGTCGGTGTTTCTGGGCGAGAAAAGCCGCTCGGCCGCGTTCACGCAGAAGCTCAAAGGTCAGTAATGCTGTATCCGAGGGTCAGCCTCTATGCGCTGATGCTCGCGGCGGCGGGCATCCCGCTTTACATCCACCTGCCGCGCTTTGCTGCCGTCAATCTGGGTATAGGGTTGGGGGTGATCGGGACGGTTCTATTGCTGATCCGCCTGATTGATCTGGTGCAGGATCCGCTGATCGGATGGGCCATCGACCGCTGGCCGGGGGCGCAGCTTGCATTCGCCGCTGCCGCCGCGCTTGGGTTGGCCATCGGGTTTCCCTTGCTGTTCGGTCTACCCGAAGGGGCAAGTATCCCTGCATTAGTGTCTGTGTTAATCCTTCTATTCTCTGCCTACAGCCTAGGCACGATTCTCCTCTATGGGCGCAGCGCTACGCTTGCCAAGCGAGCCGACGCCCAGGAATTGATGACCCTGGCTGCGTGGCGCGAGGGCGGGCAACTGACGGGCGTCATTCTGGCAGCCATCGCCCCGGCTGTGTTCGTAGCGCTTGGCGCCGGGGCGCAAGGCTATCCCGCTTTTGGGCTGTTTCTGGGGGTGCTGGCCCTTCTCGCCCTTGCGATGACCATTCCAATCTGGCGGCGCGCGCCGATCACCGGACAAGGGATATCTCTGGCGGGGCTTGGACAAGCTGGTGCGTTGCGTCTTTTGGTTCTGGCGCTGGTGAACAGCCTTCCTGTGGCCATCACCTCAACCCTGTTTCTGTTCTTTGTTGAAGACAAGCTGCAACTGCCGGGCAAAGCGGGCCCACTGCTGATCCTGTTTTTCCTCAGCGCAGGCGTCAGCGTTCCGCTTTGGGCACGGCTGAGCAAGCGAATTGGCCCAAAACAGACTCTGATTATAGCCATGCCCCTGTCTATCGCGGGCTTTATTGGAGCGGCCATGCTGTCGGCTGGAAACCTAGCTGGCTTCGCCGCGATCTGCATCGCTTCGGGCGCGGCGTTGGGTGCCGATATGGTGGTGCTGCCTGCCATGTTCTCGGTTGTGCTGACGCGTGCAGGGCTGAATGCCTCAACCGCCTTTGGCATCTGGTCCTTTGCGGGCAAGCTGGGCCTTGCGCTGGCTGCTTTTTTCACCCTGCCGCTGCTGGAACGCAGCGGGTTCACTCCTGGTCAGGAGAACACGACCGAGGCGCTGAAAACGCTCACCCTCGCCTATGCCGTTCTTCCCTGCATCCTGAAACTCGGCGCGTTCGGACTGGTTCTGACGCTGCCTACTGAGGTCTCTGCCAAATGAAACTGCTTGTTGTTCTGCTTTTAGCCGTCTTGGCTCTGTTCGTCGCAAAGGGTCGATTTCTGAGCTTCCGATCGCAATCCCCCGCCGATTACACTGGAACCGGCCCTGCCTTCAAAATGAAAGAGAACCTGAACGGAGAGATCCTTTCCGAAGGTCTGATCTATGGCCCCAACGGCAAGATGACCAACAGCTTCGTCGCCCGCATGATTGGGGAATGGGACGGCAACACCGGGACGCTGGCCGAGTACTTTACCTATTCCAACGGCAAACAGATGACACGTAAATGGTATCTAACACTGGGTGCCGGCAACACATTCACGGCCACAGCCGACGATATCGTAGGCGAAGGGCAAGGCACGATTTCGGGTTCGACCGTCAAACTGACCTATCGGATTATCCTGCCCGAGGACTCGGGCGGGCATACACTGGATGTTACAGATTGGATGTATCTGACCGAAAGCGGCGTGATAATGAATCGCTCGGAAATGCGCAAATTTGGCATCAAAGTCGCCGAACTCGTCGCCACAATGCGCCCCGCGCCTGAGGTCAAAGCCGCGCATCTGAACGGGGCCAACGGGTATGACTCAGACAGCGAAGCAAGGCCCCTGCAATGACCCTGCGCAGGTTTCTGATCACCTTACTTGCCATCGCTGGCGTCGCTGCGCTGGCGTCATGCTCGGCCAAACCGCGGGTGCCCAAATCGTTCCTGTCAGACCGGCAGTTGAATCTGGAAGAGTTCTTTGAGGGTAAAACCGTCGCCTATGGCCAATTTCAGGATGTTCTGGGCAATGTCCCACGCCGGTTCACGGTGGATATCGACGGAACATGGGACGGCACAAACCTGACTCTGGTCGAAGATTTCGTCTATGATGACGGCGCGACCGAGCAGCGCATCTGGACCCTGACCAAAACCGGCGAGGATACTTGGACGGGCACGGCTCCGGGTGTGCTGGGTACGGCTAGCGGGATTGAACGCGGCGATACGTTCAATTGGAAATACAAGATCGATCTGCCGATCAAGGACGGCACCATGCGGGTGAATTTCGATGACTGGATGTGGTTGCTGACCGATGACCGGTTGCTGAACCGCGCCTATGTCTCGCGCTATGGTGTGCGCCTGGGCGAAGTCGTACTGTTCTTCGAAAAGAAATAGAAAAAGGGCAGGCGCAAGGGCCCGCCCCAAAATCAGAATTGCCTAGGTCGACTTAGAAGTTGAAGCGCGCACCAAAATCGGCACGGATAAAGCCATCTTCGTCGCCTTCTTTGATCTCGCCGATACCGCCGCGCAGCGATGCGCCGTTGCCCAGATCGTAGATTGCGCCAACACCGATGTTGCGCTCGTCATCATCCGCGTTGCCGTCACCATAAGCGACCAACAGCGTTGTCGCGGCTCCAACGTTATACGAGGCCGAGAAACCATAGGCGGTGCCATTCTCGGCATCGTCCGCGACGTCATCGTCAGCCAGGAACAAAGTACCGTAGAAATCACCCAATTCTGCACCAAGTGTCAGAACAGTAAGGCTTTCGTCGTCGCCATTCGCCAGATCTTTTTCACCATAGGCGACCGAAGCGGTAAAGGCGTCAAACGAGTATGACGCAAAAATATCCCAGCGGTCGGTGCTTTCATCAGACCCGTTCAGAGCAACAGTTTCCTGATCATATGAACCGCCAAAGCTCAGGTCGCCAAGCTGGTACTGAGCGAACACCGCGTTCGCGCCCGAACCCGTCGAACTGTATTCGAGGAACTCGTAGTTGACGCCAACATACTGACCCAGAAATTCTTCCAGGCCCGGTTCATTGCCGAAGTAGTCATCCAGGTTGTCAAACGAACCTGCCACGTTTCCGGCATCGACACGCAGCCCACCGTAGAGAACTGAGAAACGCGCGCCGTTCAGGCCCGCCTCAGTGGCTTCGCCATTGCCGTTGTCTTCGTCGGCTTGCAACCGGACGCGTGCCTGAAATTCAACGCCGCTGTCCGTTTCGACAATCCCGTCGATGTTCAGACGGAACCGCGAGATCAGGATCGTGTCGTCAGTGTCAACATTTGCAGTGTCCGTCGAGGTAACGACGCCACCAGCGGTGTTGAAATTGGTAACGTCGCCAGAGCGATCTTCTTCGTAGCCGATACCAAAGCGGGCGAAGCCGCTGAACTTTATTTCCGCCGAGGCGGCACCTGTGGCCGCAATCAGTGCAGTTGATGCGATGAGGAGTTTTTTCATGGTAAATCCATAAATTTCGAGAGGAGGATGGCCTCAAAGCTGCGCCCGACGCTCCTTTCGTGGATTTACAAAAAATACGCAATATGTAATTTTTGTCCAAATACCAGCATATCGTGCTCTGTTGCATCTATGCATCCATCTGCTTCTGGCGATGCAGCGTGTGTCCCCTACTTATGAGGGTTTTGCGCATTCTCCAGACTGATAACGCAGCTGTGATCCACAAAAATCATCCTGACTTCTTGCAAATCAATCGCGTCACTCATGTTGGAAAAATCAACCTGGCACCTTGGATGTTTGACCTGCCTTGCGACGGAAATCCGATTCGACGATTGGGCAAGGCGTCAATTGCTGGTGTAGAAGAAAGACAGCTTGCGGCTTACGCCTCCCGGCGGTCGGGGGAAAGGTTCAGCGGCGCGTACCTGTTCGCGGGCAGCGCGGTCCACTTCGCGTGAGCCCGAGCTGTCAACCACTTCGACAAATTCCAGCGTGCCGTCGGGGTTGATCTGGAAAAACACCTGCGCGAACCCTCGGGCCGACACAAAGACAAGCGGTGCTCGGTTCAGATGCACCAGTACCTGCCCTTCGTAATTGGTTTCATTCGCATTGCCCGGCCCGCGACCGCCTGATCGCGTACCGCTATTGCCGGATGTGAACGCGTCGACGCCCCGGCGACGATAGGCCGTCAAAGGCGACTCGATCTCTTGTGCAGGGAAGCGCAGGTTGCTGAAATCACGTGCGCCGTTGGCGATACCCCGTCGTTGAGGAACAGGCTGCCGTTCCGGGCGCTGCGGGCGGATCGAGGTTTTGACAGCCAATTCGGTCGGCGCGTCGTTTTCAACCGGCTCCAGCGCCGTTTCGGGCAAGTCCGGTTCAATCGCCTCACTTTCCAACGGAACAACCGGAATCGCCGTCGCCTCGGGAACTGGCGCAGCTTCAGTCGGGGGCAAAGCAGCCAGTTGTTCATGCGCCGGCTCGACAGGCTGCGCCTCTTCCAGAGGTTCAGTCGATTCTGCCGCAGCATCCGGATCGCCCTCGGGCGTTTCGGCACGTTCGGCCACCTCAACAGGCGGAGTTTCGTCGGCCTCTTCGCTGGCGGACTGATCGCCATCGGTCCCGTCTACACTTTCAGCCACGTTTGGCTCGACTGGTTCAGTGGCCTCGGGCTGCACGACTTCGGCCTCTCCCAGATCCGGGGCAAAACTTTCTTCGGGGTTGTCCGACGCGACCAGCGCCTCGCTGATGGGAACCTCGGGGGTTTCGGGAATCTCTTCTTCGACCGTCTCTTCCTCGGCGGGGGGCTCGGGCGCTTCGGCCTGTTCCGGCTCAACGGCTTCTTCAGCCTCCTCGGCGAGGTCTTCGAAACTACTGCCCAGCTCAACTGAGTTCTGCGCAGCCGCCTCGCTGCCGTCTTCGGCCAGTCGCGGCGCAGTATAGAGCAACCCCATCAGGTGCAGGATCAACGACACCAGAATGGCTACGACGGCGATGACCACCGAACCCCGGATCATTGCAGCGCCTTTTCCGTCACGACAAAGACAGAACTTGCCCCAAGGCGGCGAAGCTGGCCGGTGATTTCAATAAGCCGCGCGCCGGGGGCCTCGCGGTCCGGTACGATGCGGACGGCACCGGGTTCGCGCCCTTCCATATAAAGCTCGGGCAGAATGGCGTTGCCGCGAAAGCTGAGCGTTCCGTCCTTATGCAGCACCAGTGCATCCGGCGGCTCTCGCCCTTCCAGTTCCGAGGTGTTCACAAGTTCTAGGTCGGGGTCCAGAGGCGTAGCGATCGTTCCCGTGATCAGAAAGAAGATCAACATCAGGAACACGACATTGATCAAAGGAATCGTGGAGTCGCGCTTGCGACGCGGAGTACCTGAGCGGATCATTCCAGCACCAACACGCTGAGGTCTTCGCGCCCGCGCAGACGCACCAGCAAATCGACCAAACGTTGCGAGGTGGTGTCGGGGTCAAGGCTGACCAGCACCTGCCCGGTCTCAATCTGTTCGGTCAGTTGGTCCAACGTGACCTCGGCCCCGTTCAGCGTCAGACGGTCGGGGCCAAGCTGAACGAACAACCGCTCGGTCTGTGTGTCCGAGGGCTGGCTGCCGCCGGTCGCATTGCTCAGTTCGACTTCGGCAAATTTCGAAAAGGTCGAGGTCAGCATGAAGAAAAGCAGCAACAGAAAGATCACGTCGATGAGGGGGGTCATCGACAAGGGCCGCCGGACAAAGGGCGCGCGGTTACGCATGTCCGGGCGCGGCAGCCATGGTCTGAGGTGCGTCAGGCAGTGGAATTGCTTGACCAGGCACAAGAATGGTCCGCAGCGCCTTGTCGGCAAACACCCGTTCCCGCGCGGTGCGGCTTTCGAACCAGGACAGCACCATCGAGGTGGGCATCGCCACCGCCAGGCCGACAGCAGTGGTAATCAGCGCCACCCAGATCCCGCCTGCAAGTAACGATGGATCAACGGATGAGCCTGCGGCTTGCAGGCTCTGAAACGCTTCGATCATGCCCAGAACCGTACCAAACAGACCCAAAAGCGGGGCCAACTGCGCCACCGTGTCCAGCAAGCGAAACCCGCGTTCCAATCCGGCCAGTGCCAGACCGGCCTCGGCATCCAGACGCTGATCCAGGCCGGGGGTTTCGGGCGCGTCCATGGCCACCTCGACCAGCGGGGCCAGATAGCTGCGGCTTTTGGCCAGACGCGCGCGGGCGGTTTGTACGTCGCCATCATCCCATGCCGCCAGCGCCTGCGACAACACCCGGTGCCGCCCCACGCCCGAGGCTGCAAATTGCCAGAGTTTGTAAAGGGTCACCGCCAGCGTCACCACGGACATCGCAATCAGGATCGCAACAACCGGCCCGCCGAGTTCGAGGATCTGTTCTATTGCCTGTATCATCCCAACACCTCTGCATCCGTCCGGCTGCTCAGCGTCAGGGCCGCGTCACAGATCGGGCTGTCGGCACCGTCTACAAGACAAGAGCTTGTGCCATTGAACAGCACCTGCCCCACCCCGGCGCAAGTGATACCGGTCAGATCGAACTGACGCACCCGCACGCGATCCTTTGGCATATCGCGGAATGAAAACAGCGTCAGACGCTCGACCGTACCTTCCGCATCGAAGATCACGGTCTGAAAGCTGGCCGTCTCAATCGCGGTGCCGGTGTCGTTTTGCACCACAAAGGTCAGCCGACAGGCCTCACCAGTATCCTGCATAGTGTTGAGTTCGATCTGCAATCCGCCCGTTTGGGACTGATCAGATTGCGCCAACGCTGCAAAAGGCAAAGTGCCGATAAGAACAGCGGCAACTGTCCGGCGGAGAAACAACATGCGCGTGCTCCTGATTTGTTTCTTGCGGTCCGAAGGCCTGCGACGTTCCGCCGACATTCAGTTACACATATCCAACACAGTCCGTAGGTGAAAGCCATCCCGACAGCTTTGTGATTTGACGCAAAGTTCCGCCACCGCGCCGCTCGAGTTACTGCGATGTGACCAGGGCGCAAGCCAGCAGCCATTCCAGCGCGTTGGATTTCATCCCGTGTTCAGCCGTTATGGCGATGCTGCGGCTTTCGAATATCTGCCCATATATTGGCCATTCGTCCTGATTGAATGGATAAATTGCACCCTCGACCTTTTTAAGTTCCCATTCGTTAAGCTTGCCACCCGCCACGCCAAAGCTGATCTGACCGGGAATGGTTTCATCACCATAGTGGTCGGTCAGCAAAGGGTCGGCAAAGCTGCGCTGACCCAGCCCCTGCACGAAACTGACATTGGCCGGGTTGCAGCCCATCCCGAACCACATACCCTCGACCGCCGCTTCGTATAATTCCGCAGGGATTTTGCCCGTTGCCGCGTATTGCAGCGCAATCTGCCCCGCCCGCCAGTTCGAGCCGGGGCCAAACCGCAGCCATCCCCGCCCCCAAACATAAGAATCCGTGTTGTGAAGCCCGAAATCCTGACCCATCCGCTTGCCGTTCAGGGCGCGGTATTTGATCCAGTTTTCGATCGCGGCAACCAGCTTGGCATCCGTGGCCCGCCCTTCGCGCCCCGCCTTGACGTAGTCCAGAAATGAATTGGCAAAAAACTCTGGTCGCACGCCCTCCAGCGGGGTCTCGGCACGGGGTTCGAACGGGTTGAAATCCTCGAACACCTGCCGCGTGGCGGCATGGCCTGTTGCACGGTATAAGACCGAGGCCGAGGCGATGCGCGCCCGCGAGACATCGGCGCGCGGATCGCCCTGCCCGTCCTCATTTTCAGGCGCCGGCTGTTGTTCTGCCCATAGCCAGGCGCGAAGTGCTTCGTCGATCAGCGCATCTCCAAGGGCCGCGTCCCCGCAAACCGTCTTGATCACATGGCCCAGCTTGGCGGCCCCATGGGCAAACCGATACGCAGCCCAGTCCTCCGGCGCATAGGCATACGTCACCTGAACCGGGTTCCACGAGACCGAGCCCAAAATCCCGCTGCTGGAATATTCAACGCCACCGATGATCCCGCCATCCGACAACTGCGTGCGCCGCCAGATCGAGGCCCCCCACAGCGCCTCGTGGATCAGATCTGGCAGTACGGTTTCGCCATCCCCCCGGTCCAGGTCATTCTTTCGAGCTGCAACATCAACATGCGCGAAAGGTTTTCCGCTTTCTGGCAGGTTCAGTGCCAAAGCGCGGATATGGGGGTAGGTCTCGACCAGATCGGCCATGTGATAGACCACGTTCATATGCTGGATACGGCGATCCCAGTCACCCGCATCGTGCCAACCGCCCCACGCCTCCGGGTTCGCAGTCATCTGGGACGCGTCGGGGTAGTCTTCGACCCCCAAGGCCTCGGCCTGTTGCGCCAGGGATTTCGCGGCTGAGGCCTTGCCATACCCTTCGCGCGTGTCACCCAGTTTGACGCCGGTCTGCCAGACGGTCAGCCCATCTTCGGGATGACCGTTGCGCGGGCGGGTGCGGCCCTCGCCATATGGATCTGTGATCGCGCAGCCTGATCTTTGGTGGAAATACCACCGCGCCGCCAGCCGCAACGCCCCGTCATAAACCCTTTGCGTCACATTGAACGGAAACGACTGCCCGACCCCGTCGACCTGAATGTAGTACGATCCGATGTGATCAAGGTCCGAGAAATCGGCCTCATATACATCGCAGCCATTATAGTTAAGGTCCGGCCCATGCGGCTCGGACCCCGGTTTGGCCAGTCGCAATCGCCCCGATCGCAGTTCGGCCTCGTCCTCAGTCGAGATCAGGCGCCAAACCGTCTGTTCGGACAACAGCGCATCGGTATTGCCGCCCTGATTGTTCATGTCATGACCCCACCAGCTTCCGACATAGGCCTTTTTAGGGCCTAGTATTGGATAGCCTTGCTGGCAGAGATGGATGGATTCGCTGAAAGTCTCGGCCTGTTTCCGCGCCGCGGTTTTGGTCACAGACGGCCCGTTCAACGAGACAGTCGCACCGTCGGGAATAACGCGGTCCAGCACAAAGGTCAGTTGGTGCCGCTTGGTGCTTTCCCATCGCCTGACACCAATGGCGCGCGTCGCAACAGGGGTGGTTTTTCGATAAAGCGACCGGATCGTCGCGGGCTGGCCGTCGACCTGAACCTGCCATTGCGCGGGCTGGTCGGCCAAGGCGGCGGTCGGCGCCTCTTGAGGGCCTTGGCGAAAACCGCCTTTGCGGCTGCCCTTGGTTATCTGTGGCCATGGAGTAAAAAACTGCGGCTGTGTTTCGCTTTGACGACCCGAGAAATTGCCCTTTTCCCCGTTCAGCTTACCACGCGCGCCAAAGGCATTGCCCGTATCTAGGGTCCAATTGGCCCGGTCCTGTGCCGTCACGACAATGGGTTGCGGCAGGTCGAACATCGTATCCATCACCGTCAGTTGGACCACGCTATCGCCCAAAAAACCCATAACAGGGTCTGGTAGCTCGCCTGCTGCGACACTGGAAACCAGCGTGTGGGCAAAGGGCGCAGACAAGGCCAGAGCCGTTCCTTGCAGCAATACTGCGCGCCGTGTGAGTCCCATTGGCTGTATTCCTTGCTTCGATGCGACTGTTTTACACCCTACGATCAAGACTGCGAACAAAGCGCCAGATCAATTTTGGGCGAAACAGGCTGTCAGGATACATAATCACTCCGCGCAGCCCTTCCAACAAGGCCACAGGTTTGCGGCCATATTGGAACTGATTGCGGACATTGGACCAATAGCGGTCAATCTCACGCGCGCGCAGCAGACGCCGCAGCTGCGCGCCGAATTTCTGCTGCATTGCGGGATTCTTGGCGATCTTTTCGATGCAAGGCGCCATCTGGGTAAACCCCGTGTCGCGGGTCTGAAAATTCGCCCCGGTGGCCACCTGCCGATACAGCAACAGCGCAGGGCCCGGCACCACCTCAAACCGACCTTCCAGCGCGACGCGACTCCAGAACTCCCAATCCTCGCCGTTTTTTAGGCTGGTGTCATAGCCCCCGGCCTGTCGCGCTGCTTGCGTTCTGAGAGCCAGCGCGCCACCATTGACCACATAGTTCTTGCGCAACAGTGCCGCCAATTGATCCTGTTCGGGGATCAGCGCGCGATTATCGGCGCCGCGCAAATCTTCGCCGTCGACGTTGATCCGCTGAACGCCCGCAACGGCACCAACGGCGTCGCTGTTCGATAGCGATGCGTGGAACCGCTGCAACGCCTCAGAATGCAGCAGATCATCCGCATCCAGAAACAGAACAAACGCGCCACTGGCTTGTTCGAGCCCTAGATTGCGGGCGGCGCTGACGCCTTTTGCCGGGCCTGACACTGGCCGAAACCGGGCATCCTTCTGTGCGTAAGCATCGAAGATGCGTCGTGTGCCGTCGGTTGAGCCGTCGTCGATACAGATCACCTCGAACGCGGTTAGGGTTTGGCTGCTGACGCTGTCGAGCGTCGGCGTCACGAACCGTTCCATGTTGCGGGCGGGGATGATGATTGAAAACTCGGGCACGGGGTCGGTCATTTTAGCCGCCTCCGACCCGGTCGACCTGCACGGCTGAAGCGCTGTATTCGGCAAACTCCACCCGCATCAGGGCAGCCAGCATCCCGGCGCCACGACAGATCTCCAACAAGCCCCGATACCATCTGGGTTTCGAGCCGAACCCCAGGCACAGACACATCACACAGCCCCATCCGATGGCACCCACGCCTTTGACCGCACGCATTGCGACGCCTTTGCGCCGGATCAGGGCTATGCGCCCCAGCGTGTTGCCCTTGCGAAACCAGCGCCGTCCCAGCCATTTCAGCGTCGCGCGGTTTTCAGGCACGTCGTCCCAGACCATTGCCTGCGCCGCCGCCCGGATCACACCGCCTGATTGGCGCATGCGCGAAAAAAACTCTTCGTCCTCGCCGCCGGTGATATTGAACCGGGGATCAAAGCGCATGTTGCGGTCGCGAATGACGCGTGCATCGGCCATCGAGTTATTCGTCGCCGCTGACACCAGCGCAGCGCCCTGCTCATACGGCCCCATTCGAAACAGGTTCAGCGCTTCGACCCAGCCCGGCGGAGGGGTTCTGAACCTCGGCTCGACCGGGCCCTGCGCAGCAATCGTGTCCGGCAGTTGCATCGTGTCCAGCATCTGCAGAAGCCATTGGTCCGCGACCGCCTCATCATCATCCAGAAACGCGACATAGTCCGCGTCGGACGGCGCCTCGGCCAGCGTCCGGTTCCGGGCCGAAACAATGCCGCGTGCGGGTTCAATCACATAGATAACCGGCCAACGCGAAAGGGCGTGAATATCCCCTAACTCTGCTTGCGCCGTGGCTTCGGGCGCGTTGTCGGCAATCACGAGCGTCACGCGCACATCCCGATCCTCAAGCTTTTGCGCGTTCAGACTGTCGATCAGCGCCTTCAGCCCATGAGGCCGCAGGTAGGTTGCGATACAAATGGCAACATGAGGTCGCGTGCTATGGTAGGCATCAGCGCTCATAACCCGCCTGCTCCAGCGCCTGTCCGGCCAACTTGTCGAACCGGGCTTTCTTGCTGTCCGGCCACTCGGCCCAGCGCTTTACCGGGTTGAAATCCGCGGTCTTTGCCTGCGGTTGCCAACGCTGTTCGTTCGCAGCGGTTGAACGCGAGGACCCCCGCACCGGCATCTTGTCGATCTCGGCCCAAGGAAAGCGCGGGGCCTCCAGCCCGATATGGTCCAGCATCTGCTGCACGTGGCTGGGCGTATTGCCGACGATATCCTCGTATCGGACAACCATCGTATCAGCGTTTTCATTAGGGCCGCCGCTGCTGAAACTCAGAATCGCCTCGGCCCCCAAACGCCATTCATCGGCCAATTGGCGGAAATTTTTGCTGCGCAGGGAAAACCGCGAGAACGTTCTGAGCGAGGAGTCCAGCACGTCCCGCCCGTCCCTGAGACACAGAATTATCTTGGCGTCGGGAAAGAGATAGCGTGCCAGCGACAGGTCCTGCACATGCGGGCATTTTAGTAGTATGTGCTGCCCCTCGGCCTGCGCCTGCAACTCGCGGAACCATGCCCCAGCCAGCATGGCCAGCATGTCATAATGCCCCAGCACTTCCTCATTGCGCGGGAAGTACCGCAGGAAATCACGCGAAAAGGCCGCTGCGTCGCCAGCCGCGTGAAGCAGCGGAAACTCATAGAGCCTGCCGGGATCGGCGGTGACGTCAGGGTGCATTCCCACCAGATCATGCACAAAATTCGTCCCCGAACGGGGCAAAACGCCAAAAATCAGGATCGGAGTACGGATGTCACCGCGCGCCCTGCGCGCAAGGGCGGCAAGATGTGCGCCCTGTTCGGCAGAGACTTGCGGCATGAAATCCCGGCCATCCAGAAACCGGGCCCCCAATATGCGGCGGGTCATACGCGTGATCTGGTTGATGCGCAGGTCCCCAAAAATCCGTGCTGTATCCCGGACGCCCATATTTTACCCGTGCGTTCCCGTCTTGATCGGTGGCAAAAGTTGCCAAGTGGGCCAAGGTAGATTGTCGCGCCCGAGAAACTGCGCGACAAACTCCATGTCGTCGCGGAATTGCTCGGCCAACATCACGCGAGTTTCGGGTGTGGGCGGCGACACTTTTGTTTTCAGATGCTGTTTATTCATAGCCAGAGCCTGCTTCAAGCCAGGTGCCTTCTTCAACCCTTTGACCAAATCTGCCAACCCAAGCGAACGCAGAACTGAACCACCCTTGCGTAATGCATTCTGAACGGCCTGGTTTTTGTATACGATAGTTTCGTGATGACGTTCAGTGATCGCAGAGGGGTTTTCCTCGGGCGCGACACCCAAATGTGCGCAAATGCGCCGATAGGTTCCCTGAGGATCTTTCGCCACGTCTTCGGACAGCAGGACAAGCAGTGCGCCTTTGTTGAAGTTGTCCAACCAGTTTTGCAGGTTCGCTTTGTAGTGGCTTTGCAGCGTGTAGGCCGGGTTCAGCGGCAGCGCATCTTCGAACGACGTATCGGGAGGAATGTGACCTTTGCGGATCTCGTGCAGATGATTTGAAAACGCCCGTTCGACCGGATCACGCAGAATACAGATCAGCTTGAAGTCGGGGTTATAGTCCCACGCCCGTTGTGCGGCATCGCGACTGTAGAAGTAATTGGGCGAGCATTCGCCCCGGATAACGCCCGGTTCAGCCGAGTCGAAGCGGGATTCATACCACTGAAACCCCAAATCGTAACGGGCATTGAAAAAATTGAGCTCTTTCGTTTCGCTGGTCCGCACCGAAGGGTGCTCGGACAGCACGTGATGCAACCACGTGGTGGCTGCTTTTTGGACACCAATCCCGATGAAATTTGTCTTCGTCACTCACTCATACCTTCGAAAAACAGGCCCTATGGCTTGACAACTTTACCCATGCCGTCACCGGCGTAAAAACTTTGTAAACACGTCCTTCCTGACAACGATACTCAACGCATGCGGTAGTGTATGCAAGTATCGCTTGAGCAGGTAGCCCGGACCTGTCGCGATACGGTGCAACCACTCCAATCCCATGGACTGCATCCATCGCGGTGCTCGGGCGTAGTCCCCAACCACGTAGTGATAGCACCCTCCACAGGTCACCACCCAGGCGCATTGCGTCAGCTTCGGCGCGATACGGGCGGCAAAATACTGTTCTTTCGGCTTGCCGAGCCCCACCCACAAGATATCCGCACCGCTCGCATTGATATCGGCAATCACCGCCTCTTCATCGGCGGGATCAAAATACCCGTTGCGGCGCCCGGCAATGACAAGACCGGGATACATCTCTTGCAGGCGCGCTGCGCAATCTCGGTTGATCTCTTCGGTCGCGCCCAGCAGGTAAAAGCTGAGACCGTTTTTAGCAGCGACCTTAGCCGCCGAGTGGATGAAATCTGTGGTTGCGGTACGTTCGGGCACCCCGCCCTCTCCGTGCGCCATACGAGACGCCCAGACGACGATCTGGCCATCCGCATGGATGATATCGGCCGAATCCATCACACGGGCAAATCCTTCGTCCGTGGCATAGGTGGATATGGCATGCGCATTCGAGCTGAACACAGTCACCGCACGTGTCAACGCGCCAGATCGCCGTTTGAGCACATCTTCCGCCATTGCTTTGGTCAGGTCTTCATCCCCGGCTTGCGCGACGGGTACCCCTCCGACCAATATGTGCGGCAAGCGCATTTCGACCGTCTTGTTCATCAATACTCGTTCCAAATTCACCAGGTAACACTCGACGCTGGACTCAAAGTAACAGCCGCAGCGATTCTTACTATTAAATTAGAGTTTATCTTCCGTTCATCTTGGAAATTGACCCTACTTCGCACCAATTGCAGGCAAGCCGCACCGAATTAGTCATCAATCCTCCGAAACTTAGCACATTGTTTACGACATATGCGGTTTTCTCTGTTGAATACAGGTTTGTGGGCCTATGTTTTCTGTAGTCCGTGTTTCAGATTGTTAATTAGTTATGACTGATCAGTATCGCCGAGGATTGGATGTTGAATTGACGGGTTTCGGCCAGGCTCCGGCCGGCGATCCCGAACTTAGGGTGTTATCGAATATCGCGTGGGCGATCCGACGTTCGATCCTGTGGATATTGCTGGTCGGATTTCTGGGCGGGGTGACCGCCTATCTGCTGTCCTACCTGTCGGACACGAAATACACCTCAAGCGCGAAGGTCATGATCGAGACCCGCGTTCAGACCGAAACTCAGTTTACGCCGCAGGTATCGGGCCTGCCCCTTTCCCTGACATCGCTTGAGAGTGAGTTGCAACTTCTGCGCTCGACCGATCTGATCGAAAATGTCGTGGATCGTCTTGAACTGCATACGGATCCGGAATTCTCGGGTGCTGAAACTGGCTTTACCCTTTCTCCTATTGCCTTGGCGCGCCGTTTGAAAAACGGGCTGGTCAGTGCACTCAGCGGGGGGGATGACGCGGACGAGGGTGGCGACAGTGGTCAAACCCTGGAAGAGATGCAGCGCGAAGCGACCATCGAGAAATTGCTGGAGGCACGCCGCATCGAACAGATTGGCGAAACCTCAGCCGTGTACGAAATTCGCGTCTCTGCGAAAACGCCGCAAAAAGCAGCCGTCATCGCCAACAGCCTGGCCAATGAGTACCTATTTGTCCTGACGCGCATGAAACGCGATGATCTAAGCCAGTCGCAGGAATGGTTGGCAACGCGGATCGGTCAGATTCGCGAAGACCTGAACAAGCTCATCTCGGATCTTGAGGCACATTCGGTCGAAACGCCGTATTCACCGGAGGAATACGCCACCATCAAGGCACAGCGCATCAAGGCCGAGAAACGCGCCCGGCTGGTGAATGAAGAACTGTTTGTGCTGGATGAACAGACCAACACCATCCAACTGCTCAGGGACAATGGCAATGTCGCCGAAGCGGTAGAATTCGCCGTTCAATCGGCGCTGGTACCGCAGAGCACGGCCAATAATTCAGATGACGCGCAAGCGGTTCTGGACAGTGCGTTGGAAGCAGCACAGCGCAAAACGGAAATTCTGAACGGACAGCTAGCCACGCTGAATATCAGCATCAACACGTTCAAGGACCAGCAGGTACGCCAGGTTCAGCATGACTCGGTCACCAAGCGGATCGAGAATGAGATTCTTGTGGCAGAAGCAATCTATCGTGACTTTGTTTCGCAACTGGGGCGTCGGGCCGAACAGGGTGATTACCTGGATGCAGGGGCCCACATTATCGAAACTGCACGCGCTTCGGTCGATCCATCAGAGCCGAAACGGGCGCAAATGGCGATCGGGGTCATGATTGCAATGATCTTTGGCGGCCTGGGTTTTGCCGTGATCCGCGAGCTGTTCCAAACGCGCCTCAGAACCACCTATGAGCTTGAAAACACCACGGGCGTCAAACTTTCGGCAATCATTCCCGAAGTTCGAAAGGACCCCCCCTTTGAAACCTTCTTTACCAATGACGGAAAGCTGGACCCAGAGTTGCTGCATTTCGGGCGTAAGCTTCTGGCCAGCAGCGATATTGGTCTGCGCACCCTACGCAACGAGAGTGAGCTGACCACCTCTCAAGCGGCCGAGTTCTTTACCAAGAATGTCGATAGCAAACACGGCCAGCGCTTTGCCGAGAATGGGTGCATGATCTTCTCTGGCGCGTCAGCGGTACCAGATGAGGGGAAAACGTCCGGCCTACTGCTGATCGGGTCGGTCTGCGCGCAAGCCGGGTATCGGACGTTGATCATTGACTGCGACACGGTCACTTCCACCTATCGCGACCTGTCGCAACTGTCCGTCGAAGGGTTGAAACACGGGGCAAAGCACCCAGCGTCGTTTCAGGACAACATTGTCAGCACCCCGCAAGACGGACTGGATATCCTGCCGTTGATCGGACCGTTGGAAGACGAGGCTCAGGCCAAAGAAGTGGGTGAGTTCCTGTGTTCTCCGGCCTTCCTGAACCTGCTCTATTCGCTGTCCGACATGTATGAAGTGATCCTTCTGGATACACCGCCGTTGTTGCGCGCGGTCGAGTCGGCTTACCTGTCGCAAATCTCGCACCGGGTGATCCTTTTTGCGCGCTGGAACAGCACGCATAAGAACACGGTCCTGCAGGCAATGCGCGAATTGGAAAATGCGGGCGTTCGCCCCTCGGCCCTGGTGGCGACGCGGGTCGATATGAAACAGGTCCGACACTACGGCGACCCGATCCTAGGATAAAAGACCAGTCCAAAGCAAAGGGGCGGCACTCCGACCTCGCAAAACGAAGCGGGCGCGGGCCAAAGACCTCGCGCCCGTTGCAAGCCAACCGCATTTTGGTGTTATTCGGTCAGAGGGACCTCTTGCGTGATCTCCTGCACCGAGACTTCTACGCTGTCACCGGGCAACAACTGGGTCAGTTTGTCTGCACCCAACTGTTGCAGTTGCCCGTCTACGACCCGAAAGATCGTGACCGAGTAGTCAATATCCGTAATCAGGTTTTCGGTTCCGATCTCATCTGACGCGCCAGCCAGATATTTCGAGATCGTATCCATCTGATGCCGCGCATCACGGACGGACAGGCTGGCGGCGCGACGCTCTTGCAACAACCGCAGCGACCGTTCCTGATCATATTGTTCTTGATCGCGTTTCAGACGGGTCAGGATCAGGCTTGTAGCTGCCAGATCCTCTTCAACCTCCAGCAAACGGGTTGCAGACAAAACGGTTGTACGGCGCGTATCGGCCATACGGGACCCCGGCGCGAGGCCCTTTTGGACCAGCGCGACGACCCGCGCCTCTTCCTCTTCATCGGCCGCTACAGCCTTGGCAAGCTCTACTTTCTGTTCTTCAAGAATCCGGATCCGCTCGGCCGCCTGAAATTGGGCATCTTCGAAATAGGCGCGCTCACCTGCTTCGTTTTCCTGATTGATGGTGCGAATCCGGACATGTTCTGCCACCAATTCCTTCAAGACCCTGGGAGATATAGAAACACTGGCCTGACTGGGCGGCGCCAGATCCATATCTTGCGCCAACTCGGATGAGGCGCGCCATGCAGTCACCAGCCCCTGTGCGTGTTGCAACGCAGCCTGACCATAGGTGGTCTGCCAGCGCAGCAGTTGGATCGGGTCAATGGTGACATCATCGGCCAGTAGCCGGCTCCTAACCCCTCCGGCCAAGGCAACCGCCTCGCGCGCAGTGATGGCGGGGCGAAAGTCGATCTGACCGGTGCGTGCAACATCGCCGCCGATGATAATCGGGCGGTATCCATTGCGGGCGATCTCGATCTCATCTCCGTCCAACTGGATGATATAGATCTCGCCATTCTGGTCATATTGCTTGACGATCTTGCCCGCTGCGTCCTGACGTACCAACTGCTCCAGCGCATCCGTCGACAGACCTTGCGCTTGGAACTGGCCCAGCCATTGCAGGTTGACCTCGCCATGGGCATCAATCGCCGCTTCGAAGGACAGATCTTGCAAACCCGTCAAAGTCACTCGGACCTTGTCACCTGGCTCAAGGTTGAAATCCGCCGCCGCCGACATTGGCATCGCTAGCAGGGTGCACAATCCGAGCGCGCGGTACGCGGTGGACAGGCGCAACGCTGGGTTTCTAAATCTGCGTTTCATAAGCCATCATCCTATCGTCGGTCAGTTCGGGATCAGCAGCCGGTTCCATTGCAAACGGCACCGATCGTGCGGAACAGGATTTTCAGATCGTACCAGAAGCCCAGATTTCGCGCATAGTCGCTGTCGAAGATCGCCCTATGCGAGAACTCAACCTCGTTGCGTTCGGACACCTGCCACAAGCCGGTGATCCCTGGCTTCATCAGCGTGTATTCGCGCCCCGGATACAATTCCTGCTGCTGCGGCATCATCGGACGTGGGCCGACAAGGCTCATGTCGCCGATCAGAACATTCCAAAGCTGAGGCAACTCATCCAACGAGGTCATACGGATGAAACGACCGAATTTTGTGACCCTCGGATCGTTGTCCAGCTTTTGCTTTGTTTCCCATTCGGACGCAGCGGTTGGATTTTCGGCCAAGTGTTTCTGAAGTTGAAACTCTGCGTCAGAAACCATCGACCGGAACTTGAGGAAGTCGAACTCGCGACCGCCGATTCCAACACGGCTTTGGCGATAGATGGCAGGTCCGCCATCCAACTTCACCAAGACGGCAATCACCAACATGACCGGCAGCACAAACGGCAGACCGATTAGAACCAACAAAATATCCAGCAAACGCTTGCCTTTGACAGCGTAGAAGCTCCGCAAATTGGAGAACTCGTCACAGACCTTAATAGAACTTTGGTTTGGTTTATAAATTTCCGATTCTTCTAATTGGAAAGAACCTCGTATTTGGTTCATAATAACCCCCAAAAACTAACACAACGGACTAAAATCACGCCAACAAGTCTTCCAGCCGCGCAACACACCCGCTTGGGAATCTGCCCCAAAAAAACAAGGCAAAAACCCAACGATTGACTACTATCCGCTCAATAGATTTGGGGAACGCCGCACACGAACGCGACAACCCACCCTTTATTTTCTCCCGACTCACACATGATGTGCGGTCAGGATTTTTACCCCGCTAGATACTCGCACTAATGGTCTGATGTGACAACGATTTTGTTAACCACCTGTTAACAAAACGACCACAATTTCGTGAACATGCTAAGTAAATTGACACGCTGCCTTAAAAATGGGCTGAACTTCACCCAAAACAAACCGCTGAGGCCAGTCCAAACAAGCCTTGCCACCCTTCGCGTATTGTCCCTGCGCTGAGCAGGGATTTTGTCAGTTTCCAGTTTTAACGGCGGATTTCTCAGCGATCTTCACGCGCAACCTTCCGTTGAATAGAAAATGAAGTCCGGCGATCAGAGCCGGAGCACTGCATCCGATCAGGAAGCTGAAGACCACGGCCTGAATTAGGCCTGTGCCCGTTAGAAGAAATGCCACAAAACACATTGCGGCAACCAGCGGACCTGACAGTAAATACAATATGACCATCGGTTTTGCTCTTGGTTTATGCGTCGTTTCTGCGTCTGCCTACCCTGAAACCAGAATGTGTGTTTTTTGGGGCAACTGTTGGAAAATATAGTTTCCCAAAGTCAAACAGTCGCGGGGTAACACATCAAATTGATCTCAAGTTCATCATATCATCATATTTTCAGGACCACGATATCCCTTTAGCCGGGATTCAAAATTCATTGTGCCAGTGGGCAAATTTGCGCCACCCGGCCCACTCGAATCTGTCAGTCTTCAGTTAAGAAGTTGTTAACGCTGAATTACTTCGAAGAGGGAAATCCGCTTGCGGACGCCCAGCCACGTATCTTCCGCCATGCTGCGGCAGCTGCCGTCTGATGCAGGTATGCGAAAACCACGAACATCACGACAGCTGAAAGCGAAAGCAGCGCAAATTGTAACACGATTCCACCCGACTCAGCTGCGAGAACCGCCAGAGGCGCGAAAGCAACAGCTCCAGCAACGGCTTTGAATATCTCTGGCACGGGCACCGCAATCGGGTCGATGCGGCGGCCAATATGGTAGTAGGCCAGAAAACTCAGCAATCCGCTGATCAAAAAGGCAACGGCGGCACCCGGTGGGCCCAGAAGGTAGATGAAGACGAAAGATAGCGCGACATGCACAGCCAGCGAACACAAGGTAATGGTCAATTGCAGCCCAGTCTTTTTGGCGCGCGAGAAGGCAAAGCTAAAATACGCCCCCTGCAACCCGAACGTAAATGAGGCTATCGCCAGAACCCGCAGATACCCTGTGGTTCGGTCGGCAAATTCAGGGTCGAACAGCAGATTGGCAAAAACGCTTGCCGCACAGATCAGCGCGGCCACGATGGGCACCGCAATCAGCATCAGAAACGAAAAATACCGCTCCAGCACCGCGTCTGACGATTGCGCGCCGCGTTTTTCTAGCGCCTCGAATATCGAAGGACCCCATACGCGGGACAGGGTCTCCATCGGAAGGCGCACAGTTCGGGAGGCCAAGGTTTGCGCCGCCGCGAAATAGCCCGCGTAGTCCATCCCCGCAAAGACGGCCAGCAAGGATTGCGTTGACATCGCAAAGAATGTGGCGGTGGAGGAGACGACAGCCACGGGAAACCCGAATAGAAGATAGGTTTTCAGCACCGCCCCTTTTGGCCGCGCCACGCCCGAGCGGCGCAGCGTTACCGCCAGTGCATAGGCCCCGGTCAGTGCTGCGCCCAGGGACATGCCAATCAGCGCGCTTTTGTAACCGCCACCGGTCAGAACAAATCCGACCGCAAGCGAAACGCCCAGCCCATGGCGCAGCAAAGTAACGGCTGCGTATTTCGGCCCCTCGTGGTACTGGCGCAGGCAGGCGGTTCCCAGTTCGTGCATCGCGTGGCTGATGCAATAGATCGCCGCAAAGAAATGGCCGTCGATCCATCCACCAGGCAGGATGACCGACACCAGAGCTGCCAGAACGAACAGCGCCACAGCCAGGATCGCAGCCGTCGACAGGGACATGGCGATGGTTTTGCCTTCGAATTCCGGCGTGTGGTGGAATCGTCCGATCGCAATCGCCAACCAATGGAAGGTGAACGAAAACATCAGATTCCCAAGCAACAGGGTCAGCGTATAACGTCCGAAATCCGCAGGCCCCAGAACGCGGGTCATCACGACAAGGATCGCAATCGCAATCACCGCAGACATCATTCTGGGCACGAAAAACCACGTCATCGCAGGTCGGACCTTAGAAACGACAGATGAAAACTCATAAACAATCCCAATCGCCCGGTCGACACGCCGCACGTCCGCCGACCTTTCGCCTGTCTGGCTACTGTGACACCCGCCCGTCGAATGTACAGATGGTTTTTGGATCATGCGCCGCGCGCATAATTCATTTGCCGGGTCCACCGCGGCCGTGGCAAACTTTACCGAGTGATTTAAACCGGTGGAAAAATTCAAGCTGTCGACCCGATGAGGCGCGCCAATTCCTACCGCAAATTCTTTGGATAGACCTTACGCAGCGATGACGCCCCTGACCCGACAGACACAATACCAGCAACAATCCGGCGCAGCCTTCCATCATTGGATTCTGGCCGCCTGTCTGGTGATCATGCTGTTGGTTGGCACCGATGTGGTCTCGATCGTGCTGTGGCAAATGGGGCTGGCCAAGAAGATTGAAATCGTGCTGCTGATACCGATCATGGGCATCACGTTGCTGTATTATCGCCACTTGATCCGGGGCATGACGGCCTCACCCGAGATCACTCTGTTGATCTGTTTGACTGTCTTATCAATCACCTGGAGCGATTTTCCCGCCTATTCAATCGAGCGTCTCGTTCCCTTGATCGTGACGTCCGGGTTTGCCATCGCTTTGGGTAGCATGATGTCCATGCGTGGGCTTTTAATCTTTCTCGCCATCTATTTTGGGAGCTCGATGGTCCTGTCGATGGGCGCAATCATGACCCTGCCGCAAGCACGTGGTATCCCGCCCTGGGGGGACACCTGGAACGGGATCTATGCCCACAAAAACGGGCTGGGACTGGCCGCAATGACGGCGATGCTGACGTGCTACTATGCGTCGCGACAATTCACAGGGCGGCTGAAAACCGTCTTTATGATCGGCGCCCTGCTGGGTGTCTTTTTGCTGATCGCCTCAGAATCGCGCACCTCTCAGGTCATCGGGCTGATCACGATGTCGGCGCTTTTGATCAGTCAGATCGTTCCGCGATTGGAAACAATTTGGGCCATAAGCTTCATTTTGTTTGCAGTTCTCTTTGTCGGTACGATTGCCTTCCTATTGGCCTCACCGATTGCCGAGCCTTTGTTTGCGTTGATCGGACGCAAACCCACCCTGTCCGAACGCATCCCGATCTGGGAGCTGGTCTGGCCCAATGTTAAAGAGCGGTTCTGGTTGGGCTGGGGTTATCTAGCCCATTGGAATGAAAACGCACCACACCTGCGGTTCTACGCCAGCAAGGGAGAGCTGGGGTTCCTGCCGCATTATTCGCATAACGGGTTGCTTGAGACCTTCTTGAATGCCGGTTTTATCGGCGTGGCCCTTCTATTTTTGGGTCTAATGAGGTTCTTTTTCTCGGTTTTCTACTGCATGCGCCACATCCCGCAGCGCGATCCGTTCGTATTCGTGTTTGTTCTGGGTATGATGTACCTGTTCTCGAACATCACCGAGAGCACGCTTCTTAGTCGGATGAGTTCCAGTTGGATTTTCTTCCTGGCCTACACGACCAAAATGAATCTGGTCGCCCGCGCGCTGCGGGCCGATGCACGGGCCCACTATGAGCTCCGGAACAGAACGCGCCGCGCTTCCCAATTCGTGTCAAAACCCACGTGAATGTTGCGACTTTTTTCTAAGCAAAGGGTAATTTCGGACCCTATGCAGTTGCAGAAAGATTGACAGGCGCACGGTGGGTAGTGTGGACTCTGGCCATTCGCGTATCGAGATCAATTTCGATTCAAAGGTATTTGGGGGAGGCCCAGTTGAAGACAGCAATATTCGCAGGCGGTAAGGGCTCTCGCCTGATAGAAGAAACCCGCATTCGTCCCAAGCCATTGGTGGAAATCGCCAACCGGCCAATCCTCTGGCACATCATGCAGCATTATTCGACCTATGGTCATCATGAATTCGTGCTGGCCCTTGGGTATATGGGCGATCTGATCAAGCAGTACATGTCCGATCTGTGTCAACATGACGGGAACCTGAGGATCGACTTTGCCAAGCGCGAGTTGTTTGGCGAACCTGAATACCGGAACCCCGCGCTGGACGCTCAAATGCCGCCTTGGACCGTGGATTTGATCGACACTGGCGTCGACACGATGACAGGCGGGCGTCTGGCTCGGCTACAGCCCTATCTGGGGAACGAGACCTTCATGCTGACCTATGGGGACGGCGTGTCAAACGTAGATCTGGACGCGCTGCTGGCCTTTCACCGGTCGCACGGCAAGCTGGCTACGATCACTATGGTGCGTCCCCTGACCACGTTCGGGCATCTTCAGGTGCGCGAGGATGGTCTGGTCGAAGGGTTCATGGAAAAGCCCGAAACCGCCGCAGATTGGATCAATGGCGGCTTCTTTGTTCTAGAGCCGGAAGTGTTCGACGCCGTCGCCAGTGTAAATGGCGACGAAATCATGTGGGAAGAAGGCCCCTTGCCCAAGCTGATGGAGCTGGGAGAGCTGATGGCCTATCGCCATCCCGGCTTCTGGTACTGCATGGACCACCTCGCCGACAAACGCCGTTTGGAAGATATGTGGAAGAACGGCAATCGCCCCTGGGCCACGTGGGAACAAGGCAACGGGCCGACGAACGGCTCGACCCGCCTGACCGGCGACGGTCATCGCCCCGGCATTGGCCGAGGCGGAAATCCGGGGGACTGGGTCCGCTACAAGTCCCTGTAAGCGTTTCGAATTAAACTGCCTGGAGCGTCTCAAGAACGGTCCGGGCACCGCGTTCACCGGATTTGAACGCCTCATCTGTCCACTGATAACCCCACTCGCCGAACCGTCCGACATAGGTGATGCCGACCTCGTCCAGCCATTTGTGGACGATCGGCAGCGCCTCTTCCCGGTCCAGATCGAAGATGATGTTGGCGTGCGTAATCAGACGCGCATCCTTGTGCAGGATTTCTTCATCCTCGGTGATCAACCCGATCTTGACCAGATCGTCAATCACCGGCTGAATCAGATCCTCGGGCGCGACATCCAGCGGTCTGTATTTGTTGGAATAATAGCATTCTGCCTGAACGGAACCACATCCCGGCGGGCAGGTCTTGGTGGACATTTTGTGCGGGAAGCTGAGGCGGGTAAAGACGATGTCCTCGTCGTAGATATAGGTCCAGGTAGCGGGAGTAAAATCATCGCGCGCAAGGCCGATATTCACCGTCACACAAGTGGTGCAGGCCAGCTTGGCAGCCGCGTCCAGAACCGATTGCGGGGCGCCTTTGACCATCGGGATCAGGTCCGGCAACGGGATGGAGGAGATCAGCTTGTCATAACTCTCGGTCACACCATTTTCGAACCGAACCGTTTTGGCCACCGGATCAATCGCCACCACCTTGTGATCCAGATGCAGATCGGTTTTTTCCATGAAGGGCTTGAGGTATGAGATAAAGCCCCCCTCGGTCGGATACCGGAAGTCGGTGATATAGTGGACATCCGGCGTTTCGGCGAAAACCGCGCCTCGAATCACTTCTTCCATCGAGGGGCGATATAGGCGCGGGCCCATCCAGACGGTGCTCATCTGATCGGCGTCCACGGTGTGATATTTCTTGCCGTAAACCGCCGGGAAATGCGTACCGAAGGTTTCCCCAAAGACCGAGATCAGCCATTCCAGATAATTCGCAGGCTTCTCGACCACTTCCTGTTTGGACGCCTCGATGAAATCCAGAATGCACTGGGTTTTCAGCTCATCAGGCAAGTTGTGCAGATTGGCCTGCGCCGGGTGCTTGACCCAGGCCCCGTGGTAATAGTTGTTCACGTAAGCCTGCAGTTTTTCGTATTTGCCGTCCACGTTACTGGCAAACAGATCTTGAATACGCGGGTCTTTCGAGAAGGAAATATGCGGACCGTCGTCGAAGATGAAGCCGCTGTCATGGGCAAAGGTTGCCGTATGACCGCCGGGAAAAGCGTTTTTGTCGTACATCCGGCTTGAAACGCCCGCGCCATGCAGATGATGGGCCGCGCCCAGACCAGCCATGCCGGACCCAAGGATAATGATGTTCTCGTCACTCATATCAGGTTTCTTTCGCAATCTCGCGGCGCCACCAGGCTATGGTGTCCGCAACTCCGGTTTCCAAAGTGAATTTCGGGGACCAGCCTAGCTCGGTCCGCAATCGGGTATTGTCGGCCTCGACCAGAGGCGGGTCGCCCGGCCGGGCCTCGCGCGCACCAAGACGCACCAGGTCTTCGGCACCAATCTGACGGGCGATTTCAAGGATCAGATCAGACAGCGGGATGGCCGTGCCGCTGCCGATATTGACCGGACCTTCAAGGTCGCTGTTCAGCAGGGCCACTATCGCGCTGGCAACATCGTCGACATGCAGGAAATCTCGTTTCTGCCGCCCATGAGTGCACAGGGCTTCGCGCCCTTGCAACAATGAGATCACTACATCCGCCGCCAATCGCCGTGGATTCTCACCCGGCCCGTACAGAAAGAAGGGTCGCGCCCAGGCCCCCGACAGATCCAGCGCGCCACACAACTTTTCAAAAGCGGTAGCCAACCCCGCCTTGGCCGCGCCGTATTCAGTTGCCGGTGTCAGGGGTGTCTCGCGCTCATGCAGCTTGATCGGCTTGGACCAGTCATATTCCATGCACGACCCGCAAAATGTAACCCGCTGCCCGCCCGCCTGTTCAAAGGCGAATAACAGGTCGATCGAGTGCTGCACCCAGCGGAAATTCTCCAACGCTTGCTGGTTTCCCGGCCCCATATACCAGGCCAATGCCAATAGGTGTGTGGGGTGGTGCTGGTCCAACACCGCTTGGATCGCCGCGGTGTCAGTCGTATCAGCGTTGATCCAGATCACGTCGCCGGAGACTTGCGGGGGTGGACCACTTCGATATGTGGCGATGACTCGGCAGCCGGCAGTGGCGAGCTGACGAACGCAAGCGCGTCCGATAAATCCCGCTGCACCCGTGACCAGAACCGTTGGTTTTTGCTGTTTCGAACTCATCATGGCTGGGGATACTATCTTGCGGAGCTTTCAGGAAATCAGACTGGATTGAGCGGCCAAGTCGCATCTGTTTCAGAAACAGTAGATGTAAAAAATGGACATTGTGCACCCGATGCAGAGGCGTCAATTTGAATCCCTCGGCCAATCTCCGGGCTTTTGAATGTGGTGGAGGAACTAAACGCCTGCGCAAACGTCAGTATTGGACCCCGCACGCAAAGCCAAATCGTCCTGTGGGAAACAACGCCGGCAGGCCGCAAGGGACAATCCGTGAAAATCATTAAACACCCGCCTTCATCAACGGCACCCAAACAAAAACAACCCGCACGACACGTGGTCAGAAATCAAACAAAATCTACCTTGCCTGGGATTCTGCAACCTAGGCCGGCCCCCAAAAACTTAAACTCAGACAGCCTGATTTTCCACAATTTTCAGACTTTCCTTGGGGTGTTTGCCGGTGACGCTGAACAAGTGTGCAAGCGCAGGTTCGGAAAAAACCTTTGGAAGCTTGGCCGCCATATGAGATAGTTTGGCCTTATTTTGTGTTAAAGGATCAAGCGGTTGACCAGTTCCTCAGTTTCCACCACCGCCTCGCGCGATGTGCTGATCTTCTCTCAACGCAGATTGAACGACAACGTTTCGCGCTGTTCGGGGTTCGAATTCGAAGACGTTCTGACCGAAATAGAAGCGGTCGACATCGTGGCCCCAGCCCGAAAACGGGACCGGTCGCTGCCTTATGATCCCAAACGCTGGCTGTCCAAACGAACAGATCTGTTCCGGCACTGGCCGTCTGGTGCGCAGAAAGTGACGCTGCAAAAGGACTATGACATCTTTGTTTGCGACGTCCAGAAACCGCAGGAGCTGCTGACGCTGGATGCGATCCCGAACTGGCGCGAACACTGCGGTCTGGCCGTCTGTGTGCTGGAAGAGGTCTGGAGCAAGGACCTGCACGTCCACCTGCCTCTGATCCGATCTCTGGCTAAGTTCGACCTGATCGCCTGCGCCTTTGCCGAGGCTTGTGACACCCTGCACAGCATCACCGGCAAACCGGTGATTCACCTGCCTGGTGCTGCGGATATGGTCCGGTTTGCGCCAACCTCTCTTTCCGCAGAGCGACCAATAGATATCTATTGCATGGGACGCAGACGGCCCGAGCTGCATGACCGTTTGCTCAAGGTCATCAAGGATCGCGCGGGGTTCTATCTATATGATTCCGCTACAAAGCCTCCGACCACGGCACAACATGCAGTGCATCGGGATTTGCTGGCTAATCTGGTTCAGCATTCCAAACTGTTCATGGTGGATATCGCCAAGATCGGCCATGCCGATCAAAAAAAAGGCAATATTGCCTGGGGGCCCCGCCATGTTGAGGGCATTGCTGGCGGGGCCGCTCAGATCGGCTATGCGCCGGACTCGGAAGACTACCGACAGTTTTTCGATTGGCCGGAATCCGTGTTCCGCCTGTCCGAGGATCCCGACGAGGCCATTGACCAGATCGTCGGGTTGTTAGAAACGCCGGGTAAGCTCGATCAGATGCGGCGGGTTAACATGGCCCAAGCCCTGAACAAACACGATTGGCTGCACCGTTGGGCGCAAATTCTTGAAAAGCTGGGCCTGCCGGAATCAGATGGGATGGCACACAGACGGCAAGTGCTGTCCGATGTGTCTGAAATCTTATTGAGCGGAGACACAGTCCAAACGGCCTAGGCCCTTGTTTGTCGGTAGATGGGAAAGTTCGTGGGGCGGCATGTGGCACTCAATACCCCTTCAAAGCCAGTCAGAAAAACCAGTATGTGCTAAAATAAACATGCCGCCCACCCAAGCAGGATGACATTGTGGCAAAATTGTGTCCACGATTCTTGGGGAAACTTATTGTTCGCTTTTTGGAAACGATGACTCACTCCCGAATCAATTGGTTCCCGCATGGGCAAAAACACCCGCTCCCGCACCATCTCGGCCCACTTTTTAACGGGTATGTGGAGCGATGGATGTGATCGCCCCCTCAGGTCAGTTCCAGTTTTTTCTTCAACGGGCCACTGTTTTTGACAATGACGGCCTGCACCGGTTCGGACACGCCCTGGATCGTGATGCCGCCGGTCTTACCCAGCATGTCAGGAATACCCAGGCCGCACATTTCATGCATATAGGTTGAATAGACGATCCCGGCCTCGATTTTATTGGTGACAGTCTCGAAAGCCTCGGCAATGATCGACACATTGCCAATCGCCGTCACCGGGCTGGGTGCTGCTTGGTCCGAGGTCTTGCCCACCCGTCCGATAATGGCCCGGCCCGAGTGCACCCCAATCCCGATCTTCAGCGGCTCAACAAGATGCTGACTAAGGCTGCCTTGCGTCTCTTGAACCAGCAACTGGCACTTGGCCGCTGCATAAAGCGCAGAGCGCGCGGCCTGGGTTTTGTGCGTCTCAAGTCCGAAAACAGCCGTCAGCCCGTCATTGGTGAACTTGTCGATATGGCCATTCTGCTCTTCGATCTGTTCGACCACCATGTCCAAAAGCTGGTTGAGGACAAAAATGACGTCATAGGGCAGTGACTTGTCCACGAATGGGCGGAAATCCTTGATCTTGAGGTTCAACACGCTGACCTCACGCTCGACCCCCCAGCCGAACGGATCGGATTTCAACGGCGTCGATGCGGCGCGCTGAGGCTGGATGATTGGGCGGAGGCTGACATCTCCGTTCACGCGCGCCTGACAGGCAAGGCGCATGTTCGGTTCCGCGTTGATCTTGTCGAGAAGTTTGCGTTCGGCCGGGCCGATCGGGCTGAGGCCATCCTGCTCGGACAGAACCACTACCCGGCAGGTTGAACACCGCGCCCGCCCGCCACAGACCGACAGGTGATCAATCCCGTTGTCGCGGCTTACATCCAGATTAGTCTTTCCTGGGGCCGCATCCACGGTCAGCCCTTCGCCATAAGTCACGCGCACCTTGCGGCGCAGGTTCTGGCCCAGCAAAAACAGAACGAACAGGGACAGCAGCGCGCACAGAATGATCACCACCCAGCCCTGCGCAATCGCCTGATATTCGGAAACGGCAGCGCGCACCTCGGTCAAGCGCAAGGCCAGTTCTGTCGCCTCTGCCCCGTCCGGATCAAGGCTGAGGCGCAACACCTCGCGCTTGGCCGCTGTCATCCATCCGGCCATCGCCACGATCGGTACGGCCACCGCCAGCGGCAAAAGCACCAACAAGCCGTCCTTGTACCAATGCTTCGGTCGAAGCCAGAAATGCACGCCAATCAGCCCGTGCCCCCAGACCAGCAACATCAGCGCATTCTGTTTGATCGCCGCAACCGGCCATAGCAGCGACAGTTCCTGCAAATAGCTGACGGGCACGCCGGTCAGCAACTCGGACCCGCGGGTGACGATGATATGGCTGACAAGCCAATAGGGAATGGCCAGCCCCAGAATGATCTGAAACCAGCGCCAGAACGGCATTTTCAAGCTTCGGATGCTGAGGATCGTGACCGCGCCCAACAGCACATGCACCGCCAGGGCGCCATAGAGCAGAACCGTTCCGGGGACCGAGCTCCAGATCGCGGACATAACGGCCAGCATCCGGTCCATCCACTCCAGCGATACCAGCCCCAGACCGTGGTTGATAAAATGCCCCGTTGCATAGGCCAACAGCACCAGCCCCGACCACAACCGGGCCTGCTGAGTCACGGTTCCTCGCCCGTTGGCTTTGATCTCTCGATGTCTGACGGCCATCTTCAACGCCCCTGATCAATCGCTTGTTTCGTAATCACCTAAAATGGCTGACACGCAGGGGTAGAGGATTATTCACCACAAATCCGTTTTCGCCTTCACGTTCAGGTGTGGTCTTCGTGTGGAAAGAACAGCGGGTTAAGCGCCATGCCGCTTAAGCCTCAGTTTTTTGGCCTTGGCAGTCCTATTGGCAACGTCACGCTTCGTTCAGGAAGGGCGCAAAAAAGGGGCCGCCGGTATCGGCAGCCCCCTAATTTTACTTGTCAGACCGGCCTTACAGAAGGAACTGATCGTCGTCCGGTAGCAAATGCTCCAGCAGATCAGCGACGGTCAGATTCGAAAGCTGGTCAGCTGTATCCAGCGCTTCGGTCTGAGCCCCGTTCAAAACCAAAAGCTCGGCTTCGTCTTCTTGGGTCAGCTCATCGGCATCGGTTTCGTCTGTGAACTCGAACATATCCCAGTCACGGGTGTCGACAAAAGCAACGCTTTCCTGGGGCTGAGCGGCAATTCTGGGCTCGCCCGGACCAGTCGTGCCGCTGCCGTCGATATCGTCACCATAGAAGATTTCGACATCGGCAACGTTGTCGACGGCGTTCCCGCCCACCACGGCCCCCTGATCGTTCAGGATCCACTCATAATACGTTTCACCTACATCAGTTTTCCACAGCAGACGATATCCGCCCTCATTGGTCTCTTCGACATGGATCGCGCTCCAGCCTTCAATCCTGTCTGGTCCAACAGCGCTGCCCCCTTCGGTCACGCCAACACTGCCATTGATCAGATAGCCGCTTGCGGTCGAAACCGCCAACGTGGTCGCACCATCAGATTCGATCGGAGTCGTCACATGGCCGATAGTGTCGTCATCGTTGAGGTCCACATTATAGAATGCTTCGACATCGACCACGTTGCCCACACTTTGACCCGAAACATAAACGCCCTGGTCATCCAGGATCCATTCAAAATACGCATTACCCTGATCGGTTTTCCACAAAAGACGATACCCGCCCGAGCCAGCAGCCTCAGCTTGAATCGCACTCCAACCGTCCAGCGTCTCATCACCGACAACAACGCTGTCCACAGTGATTGCAATTGGGGTATTTCCGCCGCCCAGAAGGTAAATACCATGAGACGCGTGTTGAAGAACCGTGCCTGTGTTCTCGATGTCTAGAATCTGTGTGGCCGATGAAATGCCAGCGTAATTATACGATTGCGATCCGTTCGAGAACTCGAAAAGCTCAACATCGCTGGACACTGTGAAAGAGGTCTGTGTCAGCACGTTGTAGAACGTATAGGTGCTGCCATTGTCTTGGAACAGGTAGGTATTCAATCCGCTTATAAAGCGAACGATGTCAAACCCCGTCCCGCCGGTGAATGAACCGTTATTGTCCTGCACAATGGCAGTGTCGTTTCCTTCACCACCGTCAACCGTATCCTGGCCGGTCCCGTTTGCGACATAGATGGTATCGTGGCCTGTACCGCCGTTGATCGTGTTATTGTTGCTGCCGTCCGAGAGCGAGTAAATGATGTCGTTGCCACCATTTCCGTTCAAAGTGTTGACGGCAGCATTGCCAGTAATTGTATCGCTTCCTGATCCGCCAGACGCGTTTTCGATCACCACACCATAAGCGATAGTAAAACCGCCCTGTACGCCATCGACATAGGAAATAGCACCACCACCGAACGGACTATAGTCAAGTGTCGCAGGGCGCAGGTCGATTATGGCGGCGGCGCTACCAGTATGTCGAATTGTGTCTATTCCACCAGTGTCCCAAATGGCCTGGTATCCAACACCGGCGGTATTGAACGGCGCCAGATCATAGGTATTGGCACTGGAATTATAGGTGGTATTTGCTCCGTACATGGCTTGAAGTGCTGCAATATCCAGCGCCCCAAGACCGGTCGATCCGCCATACGTCGCATTCACCGGCAATTGGCCGTTCACCTGAGTCCAGCCATCATTGTACGACATCACAGTGAAAACACCCTGATTCAGGTTGCCATCGCCGTACGAAAAGAAGGGCGAAGTCACACCATTCAGAACCGTTGTGCCCAACCCGGTGTAATGCGGGTGGCCTAGGCCCAAGGCGTGACCAAGTTCGTGCAACAAAGTGGTAAAAAAGAAACCACCCGGGTCGCCGTTCCCGCCCAACCCTGTGGTCCAGAAATCTGTATTGAACGCGCCTTCGGACGGAGAGTTAGACGGCGTATAGTGATATCCGAGAGTGCTCGATGAACCGAAAAAAATTGCTCGAAGATGGGGCAATGATTTCGTAGATATCCGCTTCTAGCCAAGAAGATACTTCAACAAACTGTACGTTTGCCACGGCTTCGATGGCCGCCAGCGCCGCGCAGAAATCTGCCTTGTGGGACTCTGTCCAGGATTGAGAATCCAGGTATTGATCAAAATTATATGTAATGACCGTCGTGGTATTGGGGTTCCCATCGCCCTAGGCAACGTCACCCTGAATAGCACTAAGAGGGGAAGCCGAACTGGGTCCGGGAATAAAAGTGGTCATATCAACAACCTCAAGAATATTTCAGGCCTGCGTTACCAGCGCTGTAATTTCACGCCAAAGTTGTCATTAACAAGGCAACACTCCCGCCATGACGCAAAACAGCGTCGGGTGCAAATCACAATGCCAGCCCGCACAGACTCCGAACCCAAAGCGTTGTCTAGAGGACACGCGTTCGTGAGCATTCACGCATTTTGCGAGATTGACGTCAGGAATCGCGGGTTCGCTGGCGAGAAAACAGTAAGGGCATAAAGCTACATGTGCAAACAGCGGCAGTCGATATTCACTCAGCCACCTCTGGTTCAGCCGCGCTTTTCTTGAACTGCTGGTCAAACAAACGACGGAAGCTGCCGTTCTGTTTCATAAGCTCGCCCAGATTGCCTTGCTCAACAACGGCTCCATCCTGGACCACCATGATCTTGTCTGCTTCAAGGATCGTGGAAAGACGGTGCGCAATCACAACGACGGTCATATCTGCGGTCAGAGAATCCAAAGCTTGTTTTACGAGGGATTCGGATTCTGCGTCCAACGCGCTGGTGGCTTCGTCCAGCAACAGAATTTCCGCCTTTCGCAGGATCGCACGGGCGATGGCGATGCGCTGTTTCTGGCCTCCGGACAAAAACGTGCCGTTTTCTCCAACTTGCGTGTCATAGCCGTCGGACAGCTCCGTGATGAAGTCGTGGGCGTGTGCAGCCTGCGCCGCCGCAATCACCTCTTCGTCGGTGGCCTCTGGTGCAGAACATCGCAGGTTGTCCATCACCGGGGCCGAAAACAGGAACGTATCCTGCCCAACATAAGAAATCTTGCGCCGCAGAGACGCGTAGCTGGCATGGCGCAGGTCCTGGCCATCAATCTCCACCTGTCCTTCATCGGGGTCATAAAATCGCATGATCAGACCGAAAATCGTAGATTTTCCGCCACCGGATTGACCGACAAGCGCGGTGGTCTTGCCCGCCTGGAAAGTCAGGTTCATGTCCTCGATGACAGGTATCGTACCTTTGTAGCCAAACGTCACATTGCGCAGTGCAATCTCACCGGGGCCGTCCAGCAAATCATGGGCATCGGGGCTCTCCTGCATCGTGTCTTCCTGGTCCAGCAAGCCAAACAGAAGACCGACACCAACCATGGCAGCTTCAATCTGAACCCGCATCTTGGAGAGGCGCTTAGCCGGCTCATAGGCCATCAACAGAGCCGTGATAAAGGACATCAACTGACCTGCAGTAGGCGGCTCGGACCCCGCGATACCCATCGTGCTGACGATCAGAACACCGGCAACTGCCAAACCGGCCAGAAACTCCATCAGCGGGCTGGCGATGGATTGTAGCCGGGCGATATCGTTTGCACGCTCCTCCACCTTGCGGATCGCGGTGTCCATCCGTGTAATCATGCGGTCTTCCAACGCAAAGACCTTGATTACTTTGATCCCCGCAGATGTCTCTTGCAGTACGCGAATGATCTCGGCCAGTGATTTGAACTCGGCCTGCATGATCGAACGTACGCTTTTCAACAAGCGGCGCACGCCATACAGCGCAACCGGTCCAACGAGGAAAAACATGATCGACAAGACGGGTTGCTGATAAACCATTACGATCACCAGACCCACGAGGGTTAAAGCATCACGCACAAACCCGGTGACCAGGATATCAATAAGTCTCCGCGCCGACTGAGCTCCATTTGTCGTCCTCATCAAAAGATCCGAGGATTCATTGGCCGAAAAGAAAGACACCCCATGGCGCAGCAGCTTGCGATACACCCGGTCTTGCTGGGCGGCCACAATACGGTTGCCAGCCCGCGCCAGATATATGGCCTGAACATAGGTAGCGAGCGCTTTGGCAAGAAAAAGACCCACAACGCCAAGCGCAATCAAAGAGGCATAGCTTCTCATTTCCGGGCTGGTCATGGCGTCCACGATGTATTCCATCATGAAAGCCGCCCCTGCGGTCGTAGCAGCAACTGCAATCATCGCAACGATTGCAACGGCATACAGTCTGCCCTGCGCAAAAAAGCTCTCGCTGATGAGACGACCCATATAGCCAGATCGCCATTCATCCCAGGCGCGCTTAATCATTGCATTCTCCAGATCGTGAAACCATGCGCTCGCCCAGATAACCCATATTCCGGTTTGCCAAAAGGGCAGATAATACACCGCGACAGACTAGCCCCGTCCGGGGGCGATCAAGTTCCGCGTCAAAATAGGTGGGGTCTATAGGCGAAACAAGTCCTACAAACTCTCGACAACCTGCCTAAAATTGCCTGACCGTACTCGGAAAGGGCAGCTACCAAGCAGCAAAATGCCCACAGTGCAGATATCGACGGCGGAAGTCTGCGCAATTGTATTTACCCAATTTTGGCGATGTTCAAACTGCGAAATTGTGTTACTCTTGAGCACGTTAATATACGCACTACCATATTCAAAGCGATGATCACGTTGCGCACGCATAAATTGTTTTCTGCATCGCGGTCAGCCAGACTGACCTTCTTGTCGCACCGGCAAATGCAAGCCGCCAATTGCGCTTGTACTAGCCAATTGAGATACGTAGTAACGCGGTAGAGCATTTTTGGAATCCATATTGTGTCGATCCGGACTTTCATTCTTAGTCTACCAAAAGATGTAGAGCGTCGGCGCTTCTGCGAGCGTGAGCTTACGCAACACGGGCTGCATCACGAATTTTGTGACGCGATATCTGGCGATCAGATGGCCGAGGCCGATCTGCGCTGCGTCTACGATGCCGATATGAACCGGATAAAGTTCAAGCGGCCTCTTAGTCGAGGAGAGGTCGCCTGCACATTGGGGCATCGAAAGATCTGGCAAATAATTGCCGAATCCGATCAGTGTGTCAGCTTGGTTCTTGAGGACGACGCCACCTTTATCGTTGACCCACAGCCTTTCCTGAACGCTCTCGAAGATTGCCCCGAGTGTTTTGAGGACGTGATGATCAAACTAGATGGCGTGCCGGGGAATAACCTTCAGGTTCTGACGTCATTTGCAGATCAACACCTTGTTTTATCAGACAGATTACCTCCAAGAACCACCGGCTATGTTCTGGGTCGCCGCGCTGCACAGCGTCTGTTGAAGCCCGAAGCGCCCATCTCGAGACCGATTGATATCGACTTGAAATTTTATTGGGAACATAACGTCCCCATTCTGACCCTGCGCAAGCAAATGATTACGGAACGGCAGAACAGCGAAAGCAATATTGATCCTTGTCGCCGCCGTGCCAAACCCGGCTCACCGTTGAATAGATTTGTCCGTAACCTGGTGTATCAGGCGAAATACACGCACGGACGGTTGAGTCACCCTCTGAACCCGGACATGATCGAAGGACTGGCCCCATTGATGCGGGCAGATAGTCAGGTTCAAAAGCACGCATGAAAAAAAACCTCGTGGTTGTCCGGGCGGGCAACAACTCGTTGCACCACAGATGGCAAGACTTGCCGTTAAAGCAGCGCGACTACGATTTGCTGGTCAGCTATTTCTCGGACGATGCTTTTGCGGCCTTCACCCCGCAGCCGGGCGTTGAGGCTGTTTTGATCAAGGGCGGCAAGTGGGATGGCTTATACAAGACGCTGTCCGACAGGGATCTGGACCACTATGACTTCATATGGTTGCCGGATGACGATCTGGACATCAGCGCGCAGGATGTGAACGCCCTGTTTCAAGCCATGCGCACTCATGGATTGCGCATCGCACAGCCATCACTGACACTCGACAGCTACTATTCGCATTTTGTTTTTAGCCGATGCCCCGGATTTGTGCTGCGCTATATCAACTATATCGAGATCATGGCCCCGTGCCTGCATCGGGATGTTTTGAAAAAGGCCCTGCCCCTGTTTCAAGGTACAATGAGCGGATACGGGCTGGACTACATCTGGTGTCGCTGGGCCGAGGCCGGAGCGTTCCGAACCGCCATTCTGGACGAAATCGCGATGCACCACACCCGTCCGGTAGGAAAGGCTCTAAAATCAGCCATGGCTGAAACCGGCAACCTGAGCTCCGAACAGGAAGAGGCCGTCCTGAAAGAGATGTTCGATCTGACCCGCCGCACCGTGCCCATCGTCTTTGCCGGGATCTTGCAGGGTGGGCAGCCGATCTCGGGGCGGGTGCAGCTTGGCTGGCGCATGTGCAAAAGCTGGATGTCCGCTCTGTCGGAGTTTCGCGACAGAGGATCAGCTCGATCAGGCATCCTCAAGATCGCGCGCCGGCAATTGTCCAAGCCGTTGGACATGACGACCATCACGTCAAAACAGAAAGGGCCCTGAATGAGCACGCGGCATTTCCTGATGGTTGGGGCCGGGCTTTCGGGCGCGGTCATCGGTCGGTCGCTGGCAGAGCGGGGTCACAAGATCACCGTTGTGGACAGCCGCGATCATATCGGCGGCAATTGTCACACCCATCGCGACGCAGAAACAGGCGTTCTGGTACATGTCTATGGCCCCCATATTTTCCACACCGATGACGAAGAGGTCTGGAATTACGTCAATCGCTTTGCGACATTCCGGCCGTATAAGAACCGGGTGAAAACAACATCACAAGGCCGGGTGTTCTCGCTGCCAGTCAATTTGCACACGATCAATCAGTACTTCGGCACCACCCTGCGCCCGGATGAGGCGCGCGCCTTTATCACCCAAGAACAGGCAGATACTTCGATCACCGACCCACAGAGCTTTGAGGAACAAGCGCTGCGCTATGTCGGCCGCGATCTCTATGTGGCGTTTTTTAGGGGCTACACAATCAAGCAATGGGGCTGCCACCCCTCTGAACTGCCTGCTTCGATCCTCAAACGTCTGCCGGTACGGTTCAACTACGACGACAACTACTTTTTTCACAGATTTCAAGGAATGCCGGAAGAAGGGTATTCCGACATGATTGCCGGTATCCTCGATCACCCTGCAATCACGGTTCAGCTGGAAACAACATTCAATCGCGAAATGGGCGCCGCGTTTGACCACGTGTTCTATTCCGGCCCGCTGGATGGCTATTTCGGCTATGAGCTTGGTCGGCTGGGCTATCGCACTTTGGATTTCGAGCGGTTCACCTATGAAGGCGACTATCAGGGCTGCGCGGTCATGAACTATGGCGACGAGGACGTGCCCTTTACCCGCATTACCGAGCATAAGCATTTCGCCCCGTGGGAAGACCATCAGGGCTCGGTGTGCTACCGCGAATACTCGCGCGCAGCGGGCCCCGACGACATCCCGTATTACCCGATCCGGCAGGTGAAGGAAAAAGCCTTGTTGAAGGACTATGCGGATCTGGCCGAGGCGGCACAAAATGTCACCTTTGTGGGTCGACTCGGGACTTACCGCTATCTTGATATGGACGTCACCATTCGCGAGGCGCTGGATACGGCAAACGCCGCACAGACCGCGATTTCAAACGGGGAAAACCTGAAGCCGTTCTTCGTTTCGGTTCTGTAAACGGCGCATCCATACAGTTTGAAACCAAGGGCGTATGTGGCGTTTAGGCATGCGCCTCTTGGCTTTGATCCGTCAGCTTGCCCGAGGTGATTGCCGCCAAAGCAACCATAACCGCTGCTGTTCCCAACACCAAAGGCAATCCACCGATCTGATAGGTCAGACCGGAAAGTACCGTTCCCAGCAACCGGCCTGTGGCGTTGGCCATGTAGTAGAACCCCACATCCATCGTGACTCGCTCGGATTTGGTGAAGGCGAGGATCAGGTAGGAATGCAGCGCCGAATTGACGGCAAACAGCGCCCCAAACACCAGCAAGCCAAGAACCAGTGTAATGGTCAGCCATGTTTGCGGTCCGTCCGAGATCAGAACCGCCACGGTCAGCGCCGACAGGACACAGAACAGGGCTGCGGCCCAGCTTCGAGCAGCGTTTATCAGGTCGCCTTTAGTTCGATCTTGGGAGCGCAGGATTTTGGGTGCGTTGGCCTGAATGACGCCATAGAGGATGATCCAGAACGCCATAAAGGTGCCGATCATGAAAAAGGCCGCGCGATTGCCCTCTTCCGTGCCATCGGACAAAACGGCGTAGAAATAGATCGGGATGCCGACCACGAACCACACGTCACGAGCACCAAACAGGAAGACCCGCGCGGCGGACAGCCAATTGACGTTGGCAGATTTTGAGAAAACCTCGGAGAACTTCGCGCCCTTGCGCCCTTTGGGCAGACCGGGAGGCATAAACCGGACAACCGCGAACAGGATCACCGCCAGAACGATCGCCATCACGATAATAGCCGCCTGAAAGCCCAGTGTAGCCAGCATGGCTGCACCAAGAAGGAAGCCCAGCCCTTTGACAGCGTTCTTTGATCCGGTCAGCAATGCCACCCAGCGAAACAGCTCGCCGCCCTCTGTCGGGGCCAACAGTTTCACTGCGGATTTCGAGGACATCTTGGCCAGATCCTTGGCCACTCCGCTTGCGCCTTGCACGATCATGACATAGGTCACAGATGCGCCAATCGCCCAGTTAGGGTCTAGTTGTGTAAGTGCCAGCAATGCCACCACCTGCAACCCAAGCCCGGCATAAAGAGTCGAAGTCAGGCCAAACCGAGCCGCGATCCAGCCCGCTGCAAGGTTCGTCACCATCCCGGCAATTTCATAGAGGACAAACAGATACGCCAACTGCACTGGCGAGAAGCCCAGCGTATGAAAGTGCAGCAGCACCAGCATCCGCAAGGCTCCGTCGGTCAGCATAAAAGCCCAATAGGCCGCCGTAACCGCGATATAGGCCGACAGCCCCTCGGGCCGTTCGGTCACAGCGAGGCCCCGACCATCAGCGCCACATCCACCAGACGGTGCGCATAGCCCATTTCGTTGTCATACCAAGCATAAATCTTCACCTGCGTCCCGTTCACCACCATGGTCGAGGGCGCATCGACGATCGAGGAGCGTTCGTCATTGGTGTAGTCGGTGGATACCAGCGGCCGGGTCTCATAGCCCAGAATACCTTTCAGCTCGCCATCGGCGGCGGTTTTGAAGCAGGCGTTGACCTCTTCGACGGTTGTTTCGCGTTCAACCTCGAACACGCAATCGGTCAGCGAGGCATTCAGCAGCGGCACCCGCACCGCGTGGCCGTTCAAACGGCCTTTCAGTTCAGGGTAGATCAGCGTGATGGCCGTGGCCGAGCCGGTTGTGGTCGGGATCAGCGAGTTCAATGCCGACCGCGCGCGCCGCAGGTCCTTGGCGGGGCGGTCCACGATGGTTTGCGTGTTTGTCACATCGTGGATCGTGGTCATCGAACCGTGGCGAATGCCCAGATTTTCATGGATGACCTTTACGACCGGAGCCAGACAATTGGTGGTGCAGGACGCCGCGGTCACGATGTGGTGGGCTGCGGGGTCATAAGTGCTTTCATTCACGCCCATCACGATATTGGTCGTTGGGCCTTCCTTGACCGGGGCTGAGACGACAACCTTCTTCACCCCTGCCTCGAAATACGGTGCCAGCTTAGCCTCGGTCTTGAACACGCCCGTACAGTCGATCACCACATCCACGCCATCCATAGGCAGGTCGGACAGGTCTTTGGTGCCAATGAACGGCAGGCGCGTGCCATTGATCGTCACGCTGTCGGCGTCATGGGTAAATTCCGCATCCCAGCGGCCATGAACAGTGTCAAATTCCAACAGGTGCGCATGCATCTCGGGGTCGCCAGCGCTATCATTGATCCAGGCGATCTTGGCGCCCTTCTCGAGCAGAGGTTTTAGGGCCAGTTTGCCCATCCGGCCAAGGCCGTTTACCGCGTAAGTCGTCATTGCATGTCCTCAACAGGTGTTCTGGCGATGTCATCCACGGCCGTTTGTAAAGCGATCCGATCCAGGCTTTCGACGGGTAGAGAGGTAAACGCCTCGATCCGTCGCTTCAGCGCGCCATAGGCGTTCTGGAAGGCCAGGCTTTTCTCGGCGTCCGTGCCCATGGCCTTGACCGGGTCAACCATGCCCCAATGGCCACTGATGGGTTGTCCTTCCCAGGCCGGACAATCCTCGTTCGCGGCCTGATTGCAGACGGTGAACACGAAATCCATCTCGGGCGCGCCATCGGCTGCAAATTCAGACATATGCTTGGACCGCAAAGCCGAAGTATCGTGCCCTTTGTCAGCCAGAACCTGCATCGCGAAGGGGTTCAATTCAGAGGTCGGCTGTGTGCCTGCAGAATAAACTTTGAACCGATCCCCACCCAAGCTGCGCAGGATGGATTCGGCAAAGATCGAACGGGCGGAGTTGCCCACACACAGAAAAAGGACGTTGTATTTCCGGTCCGGCATAGTCTTGGCTCCTTGGGTGGAGGGCATACAGATATCGGGCCGACCTTTGCAGCAATCTTTCAGCAGGAAGTCCAGCATGTGCTGCACATTCGTCATCTCGATTGAATATAGCAGCGATGTCCCCAACCGCTCCTGCCGCACCAATCCCGCGCGTTGCAGAGCATTCAGGTAGTTCGACAAGGTGCTGGGTTTAATATCCAGCTGCACTGCCAGTTCACCGGCAGGAACAGTGTCAGGAAAGCGTCGCATAAGCATGCGAAACACCATTAACCGCTGCGGATGGCCCAGGGTGGCCAACTGATCTGTTGTTTTATATTCCATATTTCACGAAATATTGAAATAAAGGATGTGCGACAACCACTATTCAGCGCTGTTACAAAAATTTCACAGTAAGGGTTCTGCACCCAGAGCCTAAGAACTGGGCTTGCGCGCCTGACCCGGACGGTTTAAACGAGCCCTCGCTTGCCTCAATAGCTCAGCTGGTAGAGCAGGTCCTTCGTAAGGACAAGGTCGGGGGTTCGAGTCCCTCTTGAGGCACCAAAAATAGCTGTATTTTACTAATTTTTGAATATTTTTGCGATAAATTGATAAATATCCCCTGATTTGCCCCCCGATTTTTTGTTGATGCCTGATGATCCCGGGTTGATTTCAATTCCATGCCCATCACCCACTTCCTACTGTTAAGAATGGCCATACTATTAAGCACATCCGCTTTGGCTCAGGAGCGGACCTTCGCCAAAACTGACTGAGCGTCTGCTAAGCGGACAAAGCACCCGTTCATCATTTGTTGCAGAAATCCGAAGTTACTAACTTAAGATCAAATAATTCGTTCATTTGGATCGATTAATTGAGCTACTTTTATCGACCGTTGGTGCGAACTCTGGAAGCGTAAAGACCTTTGTTGATTGCGACATACCTGCTAGCTGGTGTTGCCCCAAGGGCTCAAGCCGCGTTGCAACATCTGCTGCGAATTCCGAGGACATTACCAAAGGAGTTTTAAGAGACTTACACAGACCCTCAAGCCGATTGACTTGGTTTACCGCAGGGCCAATCGTTGTGAAGTCCAGCCTACGTTCCGTGCCGACGTTTCCATACATTACGGAACCCCGATGTAAGGCAATTCCAAACTCAATTCTGCCGCCGTACTTTTGCCAAATGATGTTCTTTTCCCTCGCGCGAGCTAAGCACTCCAACACTGAAGACAATGCGGCACGGCTCATGTCGACTGCCGGCCTCGACTTTTCGTCTACTGGGAAGATTGCCATAACAGCGTCGCCGATAAATTTAAGGATCTCACCGCCGTGATCTTCTACCGCCCCGGCCGTACAATCAAAATAGTCGTTAATTAACGCAAGATATCTATTCAATGGCATGTCTTCTGCCATCCGACTGGAGTTTCTAAGGTCGCAATAAAACAAAATGCAGTCGATTGCCCCTCCGTCGCCGCGCTCGATTACACCATCCAAGACACGGTTTCCAGAGTAGCTTCCTAGGTAGGCATCCATGAGACCTTGCGCAAGAATGCGCGATTGAGCGTTTTTTATAACCAGTGCGAGGGCAGGCATGAGTGCTCGGATATAGTTGATTTCAGAGTCGCTAAATCCGCCTATACGTCGTGTAGAAATCGACATCATAACGCCCTCCATTCCAGGCGGAAAATCCGACCAGCGGCTAGCGTCATCGCGATGATAGCTTTCAAACTGAACCAGATAGTCCGTTGCGCCATCTGAACGAAGCTCTTCTAGGATCGGAAAACTGGTCTCGACCGACCCATCCTCCAATTTGTAACGCCGATAGGAACCGCCGTTATGCGCCAAATCGAAAAAAGGTGTGTTGCGGAATCCAGGTGTCGCAAGCTGGTCTCTGGGCGTTAGTTCGACTTTGGATTGATCGTCGCGGACCGTCCAAAGCACATTCAATGCGCCAAAAATTGGGTGCAGGACCATGCCCCCGACGTTGATCCTAGCAACAGGGACACCAGCGGAAACCAGACGGTTGCCAAAGCCTCGCACCACATCGTCCGCCTTTGTATCGCGAAGACCGCACCCCATCAGCCAAGCAGCAACGCTATCTAGAAGTGGAGACCTGCTGAACTCAATCATATTGAGACACTTTCTTGTCTAAACAAGCGTATTGAACCAGCTCGATACTGAGACCTTAGACCGATTTGACACAATGAGCGCAGGGAGTCTTGTTCCGAGCCTTCAGTCCTTTTGTATCACAGCACTGCTATCGCCTCCTAGCTTGGTGCGCTAAACAACCAGTTTCACCCCCGTACTCCAAGGTAGGCGACGGGCTCGATGCGATCGCCCGCCTGAATATCACGAGCGACCGCTGTGCGGACAAACCTGCTGTTCGTTGAGGAAACTCTCCAGATTTAGCCAAACTTGGGAGTTTGGGCCAAAGATCACTTTTTTCTCCACCAATACGCATTGCCGTTGGTCACTCGACGAAAAGACAAGACCGCTTATGGATCTGTAACGTCAATCTCGCTCAATGCTTCACCCGCAGCGCTGCTAGGTTGGCTGATACCTAAAATAGTGCTCAGTGTGACGGCCACGTCCACCGTGGAAACGGGACGACTGACGCGAGTTGGCTTGATACCTGGACCAGCGAAAATGATTGGAACATGCGTGTCGTAGCGCCAAGGCGATCCGTGCATTACGGCAATTGGACCTTCCTCGAAGATAAATGAATAAGGTGTCTGAACAACATAAATGTCGCCAGAACGTGTTGGGTGATAGTTTCGCCGGATCTGCTCCTCAAGGGTATGCCCTCGTTGTTCAGGAAACGGTTCAGTTGGCATCGCAAGCTCAATGCCCGGTGCAGCCATCAAGTTTTCGACGATGCGTCGCTCGATAACACGCCTGTCGGCGCCTGACGCTTCAATGGCGGCATTGTCCAGATATACGTAAGGACGAAAAAAGAACTGTATTGCGGATTCCACTCCGAACTCATCGGCGATGACCGAATTCACATCTATCATCAATGCTTCGGTGGAGTTACGGAATGTCGAAAGCCCGGCTTCGGCCATCTCTTCTGGCGCTTCCGGCATGCCATGATCGGCGGAAAGCACATAAAGCACATTCGCTCGTCCAACCTCTCGATCCATGAACTCAAAGAAATCAGCCAATGTCTCATCCAAACAGCGCACCATTTCTTCATTTTCTAGGCTGGATGGTCCGAAGAAATGGTTGGTTGCGTCTACACCTGAAAAACTGATGCTTAGGTAATCCGGCCATTTATCGTCACCAAGCCCCTCCTCTTTGACAACAGTTTTTGCAAAGTCGGCCGTGATCCGATCCCCATGAGGCGACAATAAAACCTGCGTGTAGTAGAGCCCGTCTTCCGGCTTCCCATAGAAATGAGGGAAAGTGCGACCGAATGTGCCAAGGTTGGTTACAAAGGAGCGTTCCTTTCTTTCCATTAGGTAAGGCGCGTCAGAACACTCCGGCCACCACTCACTTTCGATCTTAGCATCTGCGGCGTGTTTAGAGTTCCAGTCGAGAACCCAATCGGGATACGCGTCATAATAAAAAGCACTTGTTTCAAATGCCCCTGTAGCCGCCGACAGCCATAAAGCTTTTCCAGAATGCCCTGCCATTGCAACCGCCGAACGGTCTTTACCAGATACGGAAAAAACTTTTGATCGACCGGCATTGGCTTTCACCAGTTCGTCTCCAAACGTCGTCGCCAACAAGTTAACGGGAGAACGGCCCGATGTCACAGCAGCGGCTTGTGTCGGGTCGACTTGATCAACGTTTCCACCGAAGCCTGGAACCGGCAACATCGGGTAGTCCGGATCTTCAATATTGTATCCCAATCGCTCTTCAGCCCTGTTGAACCAGGCATTGCCAATCATTCCATGCTCAGAGGGATGGGCTCCTGTAGCGAGCGTCGCGTGGCCAACAATGGTTTCGGTGTTGGCGTGACGATGATGAGCGTCGGTGTACCAGACGCCGCTTTCCAAAAGCCTTTTGAAACCAGCTTCGCCGAAGGCGGCCTCATAACGAGAAATCAAGTCTCCGCGCAGTCCATCAATTGTGATTTGAACAACGAGTCGGATGTCTTCCGTTGCACTAGCCGCCGTCGTGGATATTGAAAAAAGGAGTGTTGAGACTAAGGCAAATGATCGCTGCATTTATGACCTCATAGAACTACCCAATCCTCTGAATACCAGCATCTGCGTCCACCGGCTACTGAGGGTCATTAAAGATGCTCTTTTGAACTTCCGATTTGGGCTCAACGCAGTCATCTGAGTGTTTTTCTCAGATGACTGACAAGAGGCGTAAAGCAGCCGTTCAGGACAAAAATTTTAAAGTTCCTACCGTGAATGACTGCTTCTCACACGAGCGGACGTTGGCTGAAATATCGCGAATGACCGCTATGCGGACGAAGCAGTCATTGAGACAACAAAGCTGCCAGCCTAGCTATTCGGGCACACCAGCTCGACGCAAGCCTTCAATCAGGTGCTCTAGATCATCTTTGTTTTTGTAGGGAAGCCTTTCAGAAATCTTCGACAGCGAGTCGTCTGGCCGCAGCCTCAGATACTCTTCGGCATGCACTCGAGCAGCATCCAGATCATCCAGCCTTGCATAGGCTGCCGCCAGTATCTGGTGCAAACCATCATGGTCCGGATATCGTGCCAGTCCCTGTTCAAGTGCTGCGATAGCGTCATCGTAACTCTGGGTGAGATAGAGCGCCGTCCCCAACACTTCGTAGTAGAAACCCATGGCAAATACCGGATTATACTGTAAGGCAAGCCGCGCCTCTTTGACCGCGTCTTCCGAGGCACCCGACGCAATCAGGTAGTACCCTAGCGCGAAATGTGCATCAGCATTGCTGGGCTCCAACTCTACCGCTTTTTGTCCTTCTACTACGGACAACGAGTTTCGCCTCGTCCAACAATAGACGTCGCCCAAAACCATATGAGCTTTGGCTAACCCGGTATCCAACTTAACGGCTTGCTTGGCATGCTTCAGAGCAAGCTCAAGTGTCGCTTCAGGATCTGGGCTCCACCGAAATGCATCATGCACCAAAGCCCAGGCGAGCCCCGCGTATGCCGGAGCGTATGCTGCGTCGAGCTCGATTGCACGCTCGTAGAGCTCGCGCGCTCTTGCATTGTCAGCCTTGGTCGTAAGCGCGTGAAACGCGTTGCCTTGCAGGACATAATCGTACGCCTGAAGGCTTTTGACTTCTTTTCGAAATGCCCGTTCTTGTTCCGCTCGAGTGAGCGTCACCGCCAACGTCGAGACAATGCTCTCGGTGATACGGTCCTGAAAGTCGAAGATTTCCGCCAGTTCTCCATCAAACCGGTCGGCCCACAGCTGGTTGGAGTTCTCCGTATCGATCAGCGTCGCGTTGACGCGAACTCGGCCGCCGCCCCGGCGCACACTTCCCTCAAGTACGTACCGGACCCCAAGCTCTCGGGCTACTTCCCCAGCGGAGTGAGGCCGTTTCTTGTAATCTCGGGTCGCGTTTCGAGCGATGACGACAAGCCCCGAAATCTTGGATAGATCGGTGGCGATGTCGTCAGCGACGCCCTCGGAAAAATATTCGTCCTCCCGGTCGTTCGACATGTTTTCGAATGGAAGGATCGCGACAGACGGTTTTTCCTGCTTTGCCTGAACCGGCCCTTTCGCGGGCCAACGAAAGACCCTGATCGGTTGCTCAATCCCCTTAATATCGTGCTCACCCGCGTCGACGAAACCGGCTGCCACCCGCTTCCCGACACTGTCATGAACAAGCGAGGAGATGCATATTCCATCGGGCTCAGCCAACGCTTCCAAGCGAGCGGCAATGTTCACGCCGTCGCCGAAGATGTCATCACCATCGCCGATGATGTCACCCAGATTGATACCAATGCGCAATCTGATCCTACTTTTGGCTTCGACAATCCGACGCTGGATCTTCAGTGCCGCATCGACGGCATCGACCACACTGGAAAACTCGACAAGCGCTCCGTCACCCATCATCTTTACGATCCGGCCTTGACGGTCCGCGACAACGGGGTTGAATTCTTCGCTCCAATACGCTTGCAAGGCGGCCAGAGTGCCTTCTTCATCCTCGCTCATCAAACGAGAGTAGCCGACCACGTCCGCTATCAAAATTGCTGCCAGCCTTCGCGCCATGTCCCGTCCTATTCGAAACCGAAGCTACCGAAACGAGTGGCGGAAAGCCATTGTTTAAGTGGTTTTGCGGCACGCGCCAGCGGCTTTGGGGAGCCTGATCTGACGTTCAGGGCGAAATTTTCGAAAACGCGATCATGAATGGCTGCTTCCTTTAAGTGCGGACGTCGGCGAAATACAAGGCAATGACCGGGTCGCGGACGAACCTGCCGTTCGTTGCAAAGGGCAAGGAGACAATTTCTTCAAACAAGCCTTGCTGACTAAATCGCAGTTTTCCCGATGCCCAGAAGCTTCTTATTCGGCATGATGCCTTCAACGTCTTCGGAGTATTCTTGCTTGAGCCGCATGAGTGCGTAGATTTCCACTTTTGAATGCTCTTTCTGGGGCAAATTTCCCCTAGCTTCGAGTTCAAAATAGGGTTCGAGTTGCTGTTTCAGCGAATGCGAAACCATGACCACTCCTGGCTCGCCAGAACTCTCGATCTTGGAGGCAATATTCACGGCATTTCCCCAAATATCAAAGGAGAACCGGCGCCGACCCACAATCCCGGCAATAACCGCTCCAGAGTTCATACCCATTCGGAATTGGAGGTGCGGCAGACGAAGTTTCCTGCGTTGCTTGTTGATGTTCTTGATCTCGGCCTGCATGCGCAATGCGGCCAGTGCCGCATTCAGATAGTGGAAACGGTCCGGTTGCGGCAGGCCAGACACTGTAAGATAGGCGTCCCCGATCGTCTTTATTTTTTCGAGGCCAAAATCGGCCACGACATCGTCGAACCTTGCAAAATAGCTATCCAGTAATCCGATTAATGTTGCCGGTTCCGAGGTTCCGGTGAACTTCGTAAATCCGACGGCATCAGCGAAAAGGACGGTCGCCGACGTATGAAACTTCGGTGCCACTTTTCCGGTCTCAATCATCTCCTGTGCGATCGTCTCCGGCAGGATCGTTCTCAGCAGTTCATCTGCGCGAGATTTTTCTTTGCTGAGCGAAGAGTAAGCATCATTTAGTTCCCGGACTGTCTCATCCAGTTCTACGATCCGCCGACGGTTTTCGAGCTGTGCCACGGTTTGTTGCGACAGGCGTTTGAGGCCTTCCTGCTGCTCAACGGTCAGTTCGCGAGGCTCAAAGTCCATAACGCAAATCGTTCCAACAGAATACCCTTCGGGTGTGACCAGAGGCATGGAGCAATAGAACCGATAATGCGGATCGTTAAGGACAAAGTGAAAGTTCTTGAACGTATCATCGAGCGTGAGATCTGGTGTATGAACCAGATCGAACCCACAGATGGTCACCGAGCAGAAAGCGATCTCACGTGGGCATCTTTCGAAGTCATCGGGAATTCCATACTTCGATTTAAACCAGAACTGGTCGTCCTCAATGAAGCTGATATAGGCGACCGGACAATCACAGATTTGAGCGGCCAGTTCGTTAATCTCATCGAACCCGTTTTCGGGCGGCGAGTTCATAATCCTGTAAGAACGAACGGCGTCGTTGCGCTCCTCCTCATCAAAAGGAACAGGATACGGTTTGGAGTTCATATCGAACTTGCTTGCAAGTTTGGTGTCGGTGCGATCACGTCTATACCGAAAACCAAGTTACTGGTTGGCTTCATATTTGACCCAGTTTCTACCATACGCGTACGTTACACTACACGCTGAAAGCACCCAAGAATACAATTTGCAACGCGCGCAACCAATACCAAAGAGTTCGCGCCCTTTGCGTTTCACGACTTTTGCCTCACCGGAACGCGCCCAGCGTTCGAACAGCCAATTCAGTTGCTGCCATCCTGACCAACGACGACATTCGTAAGTTTTACAGGGTAAATATTAGAACAAAAGCGAGAGTCCACTTTGGGCTCAGCGCTGCCATTTTCTGCGATGAGCATGATTGACCGCTCGCAGCCCAAAGCGGTCTTTGAAAGCTGGAAATTAACACCTCAGCCACCGTGGCTCGCTGCGACCGATTTTATGTTAAAGTAAGCAGGCATCAATTGGAGATTGTTGGCTCGGAGCAACGGAGATGGAACGCAAATTAGCGGCCATTCTGGCCACCGATATAGTCGGTTTCGCGGGATTGGTATCACGCGATGAAAGCGGAACATTAGCTAAGTTGGTTCGACTAGAACGTGAAATCATCGGCATGCAGGTGGAAGCAAACCGGGGTCGTGTTTTTAAGTCTACTGGCGATGGGTTTTTGGCTGAGTTCTCGAGTGTCTTTGAGGCGGTCAATTGTGCAATTAACATTCAAAGAGCCTGCGCACGCGAAGCACGCCGGTCGAACAGTGACGACCCTCTCATCTTACGCGTCGGCGTTTCTCTCGGTGATGTCGTTGTACACGGCGACGATATTCTCGGAGACGGCGTAAATACTGCGGCACGGCTTGAAGCAATAGCGGAACCAGGTGGAATCGCGGTTTCAGGAGAAGTAATGGCGCAAATAGCGGGCAAGATAGATCTTCCGCTGGCGGATTGCGGTCACAAAAGACTCAAGAGAACTGATAGTCCAATACATGTCTACATGACCGTTTCAGAACCCGGAGAAGAGGGAGGTTTTCTGGATTTTGATGAAGATGAATTGGCCAAAACCTTAATAACTGGTGGCTGCATCTGTGGGTTAGTACGGTATGAAATAAACGCGCCTGCCATAAGCACCGGGTATTGCCATTGTAGTTGTTGCAGAAAATTTTCTGGTTCAGCAGTTAATGCATGGGCGGCTTTTCCCGCTTCTGCTGTTCGATTTCTCACCGAGGAACCTCGATACTTCGCAACTACGCCGATAGCAAATCGTGGCTTTTGTGCCAGATGCGGGGCAAGCCTAACTTATAAGCTCGTGAAGCCACGAGAAACGGCCTATCTGGTCCTGCATACTTCGAGCCTCGACCAACCGGAAAACTTTGCTCCTTCAGTCCACTCCGGAATAGAAAGCAAAATGCCTTGGTTTGATATTTTGGATGATTTGCCGCGGACAAGATCTTCAGACTCCAGAGTTTTGCAAGAAGCGTGGTCAAGTGTCGGTCTACCAGACCCTGAAACTTGGGGACCTTTGGCTAAGCCGCCTGATGTTTTTTAGTGATCGAGCGATTTCTGCTTTATCCGCAAAGAGAGCATTCCTAGCGTTTGAGAAAATGACAACATCGAGCCCAATGCGGGCGCCCATTCGAAGTTAGTGCGGCTGCACAACGACCGAACGCTCGGAGTCCAGATCGGTCGGTCGCCTTTTCTAGATTTCCAGTGTCCCCGGCTCATGATCTACTGATCGGCTTGATGTCCATTGAAGCCATGTCGCGGCGGTCAACAGTTCTAATATGCGACAGCACCTCCATCTCGAAACTTTCCTTGAAGGTAAAGGGCCCCAAATGGCCGGCACCTTTCAGAACCTTTAGCTCAGCAAGCTTACCTTGGGTTGCCAGAATTTCTGCGATGCGCTTCGTGTGCGCATGAGTCTCCGATCCGAGCATGATCGTAGAGGGAATTCCTTCATGAAAAATATTTTCTGGATCAGGTTCATTCAGAAGCGCATCGAAATCGCTTGGGGCTTTGTGAACCCAATTAATCATAGCGCACCTGCGTTCACGGCTCAGGGCTTGCCAAGAGCCAAGTCCTCCCCAAAAATCAGTAAAAACCTGTGCGCTAAACTCTTCGCATCCCTCTTCTATGCCAGTTCGTATTGCGTTTGTGAGGCTTACAATCTCGGAATACAATGAACCGTCAGCCGCGTTTCCGGCTTTCAGTAGGCTGAACAAAGTTGGTTCATAGAGACAAAGTGATCGAACAAGGTCGGGTCGAGCTCTGGCAATGTGCAACGCCAGCGCTCCTCCATACGAGTGTCCAATCAAGTGAGCGGGTCTGCCAAGCTTCTCAATCTCAGTGATGATCGAAGCAGCTTCGTGTTCCAATGTGAACGGCCCGTCGGGGATTTTATGACCCCGAGACAGGGTTCCAATTAGGTCGGGCGCTATTGTTTTGGTTTCATCGCTCATCCGGGCAAACAGAGTGCGCCACTGGCTTCCGTCAGCACCGGAACAATGTAGCCCCACGCAGGGAGCGGGCGAAATTTGGGACCGGGACGGCGAAGCGTGTAGTGATGCGTCAAATTGTTTATTCATGTGATGACCTCCAATCTGAATTTCACAATGGTGTCACTCATCTGTCCTTCAACCTATCGGACACATGTCCCGGTTAGACTCAAAACGACGGGAAATTGTTGGGACATTTGCCCCAAATTGACTAAAAAAGGACATGCGAACCGTTAGATACACTTCCTCAAGCGATGGTACGTCGCTGGCGTGGAGCAAATCCGGAAACGGCCTGCCCATGGTAAAGGCGGCTAATTGGCTTACGCATCTCAGTTATGATCTCGACAGTCCAATTTGGTCTCACTGGATCGAAATGTTAGAAAGTCAATTCACCCTTGTTCGATATGATGAGCGAGGCTGCGGATTATCTGACAAGCGAGTTGAGAATCTGAGTATTGATTACTGGGTTGATGATCTCGAAGCTGTAATCGACGCCGCTGAAATAAATGAACCATTCTATCTTCTGGGTGTTTCTCAGGGCGCTGCGACTTCTATCGCGTATTCGCTCATGTATCCCGACAGGGTCGCTGGGATGATACTTGTTGGCGGCTATGCAAGGGGCAGTAACCACCGTGGACCGGTTGCCGCCAAGAACTACAAGACTGTAATCGATATATTTCGCTTGGGTTGGGAGAATGACAACCCAGCATTCCAAGATGTATTCACATCAAGATTTCTTCCTGGCGCGGCAGTCGAACAGCGCTCATGGTTCACAGATCTTTGCCAAAAGACCGTTTTGCCTGAGACAGGGGCCGACCTGCTTATGGCGCGCGCTGACGTAAATGTTGAGAGCCTTCTGCCAAAGGTTTCAGTTCCAACACTGGTGATCCATTCAAGGAACGATCAGGTTATTCCGTTTGAAGAAGGACAACGTCTCGCTCAGAATATTCCCGGAGCGACAATGTCTGCTTTAGAGGGAAAAAATCACATTATCCAACGCGATGAACCTGCCTGGCGCGCTTTTTCCAAGAGCTTGCTTGAATTTACATTTTCCGGTCAAACGACGGACTTTAACGATTTGACAAAGCGCGAGCTGGACGTGCTGAGACTCATCTGCCAAGCAATGAGTGGTAAAGAAATTGCTAGAAGTCTTCAAATGAGTGAAAAAACCGTTCGAAACCACACAAGTAAAATCTACGCCAAACTTGAACTGCAAAACAGACAGCATGCAATTCGCACGTATGGGCATCTGTTCTGATTAGAGCATGAAACTGCAAACCTATTAATCTGACCTAACGTGGCAATGGTAGCTTTGTCCGCAGAGCAATCGTTCACGCCGAGCGCCGCGAAGGTTCGATTGCCGCTCGCCGCTATTCACTTCAACGACTGTTCGCAGACCAAATTGGGCATTCTTCCAGCGGCAAAAAATATGTTTCCACATGTTGCATGCTTGCTATGACTTGCCGCTGGTCTACAACTGGTGTCGTCAATCAGGAATGCCTGCGGCTGCCAGCATTTTATAGTAGGCGTCATAGATTTCTGGTTTTGCGACAGAGATACGAGCGCGCATATGCCGGAACATTGAAACGCTAAAATCGGGTTCCCGCGACATGTGAATACGTGCGAGTTCTCTAGCTCGGCTCTCATTGCCGAGAGCCATTTCCGCCACAAGTTCGTTCAGGCGAAAGACGGTCACAGTGTTATGAAATGCACGCATTTTTTGGGCGGTTTCTCTTAGATCGCGCCAGTTCCCTTCCGCGATTTGCGACAGGCTGATACCCATGTGGACACGGTAGTTTAGTGGGTCATTCGGGTTAAGTCGGAGCGCCTCCCTGGCATGTGCCTGTGCCGTTTGTGCTTGGCCCATCAGGCCATGCAGTACGCAACTTGATCCCCAGGCTGAAACGCAATTTGGGCTTCTCTCGACGACTTGATCCACAAGTGACAAACCGTACTCTGTATCCTCCGACAGAAACGCGAGTACGTAACCGGCATATGCTTGCGCCTCTAGGTCAAGATGTGATGCCGCCAGAGCCTCATGTGCCAGCTGAATTGCGTAATCAAATCGGGCCTCGTTTGGACGCGTATCCGGGTTCCATAGCAAAGTGCGGATCCAGCCTCGAAGAGCGCTTGCCAATGGGTACTCACTTGAGAGTGAAAGAGCTTTTGACAAATGGTCGTCTGCTTCAGTGAAATTGAACCTGTAGATCAAGGACTGCGCACGTAGGAAGTGATCATAGGCTCCAAGGGTGTCAGGGCGCTTGTGAGCAGCACGGTCTATTTCAGCTTGTCTGATACCTGGCGCAATCGAAGCAACGACAGCCTCGGTAATCTGGTCCTGAAGCTCGAAAACATCATCGAGCTTGCCATCGTATCGATCCGCCCAAACATGAGACCCGGTTTCCGCATCAATCAGCTGACCCGTGACACGCAACCGGTCACCAGCGCCGCGAACGGACCCTTCCAATATATAGCGGACACCAAGCTCTCGGCCGATACGACGCACATCAACCGAAAGCCCTTTGTAAGAAAAAGAAGAGTTTCGGGCGACCACGAATATCCAGGGCACTCTGGATAAGCTGGTGATGATGTCTTCGGTAATACCTTCCGCAAAGTAATCCTGTTCAGCGTCAGGCGACAGATTGTCAAAAGCCAACACCGCCACTGAAGGCCTGTCAGGACGGGATTGAGTTAACGGGGATTCAGTAGCAAATGCTGTTTGTACCAAGTAAGCAGTTACAGGGCGTGTGATATTCTTCAGATATTGCGGCCCCAATTCGGTGAACGATACATCCACCTTACCCACAAGATCTTCGTAAACCCGACCTGAAACGATGATCCCTCCGGGAGGAGCAAGACTTTCCAGCCGGGCCGCGATGTTGACGCCGTCACCAAGAACATCACCGTCGTCATCAAAAACATCGCCCGCATGAATTCCCATACGGAATTGCATTTCCGGACTTTGCCCGCGCGCCCCGTTCCGCTCAGCCATCTGACGTTGCATCGTTTCCGCACATGCCAGCGCATCTACAACCGAGGAAAACTCTGCAAGAAAACCGTCACCAGTTCTTTTGAATAGGCGTCCGCCATTCAGGCCGACATGCGGCTCCAGCGCCCTAAAGTGGCCCCTATATGTGTGCAATGCGGCTTCCTCGTTAGCACTAACAAGCGCGCTATAGCCAACAACATCAGCCACGAGTATGGCAGCCAAGTACCGCTCCAAACAAAATCCTCCCGCGTATCCATTGTGAAGGAGTGTCAAAGGGATATTAGGGGTTTCGCGCATAAATCGCGATCATTATTCAATGAACATCAGTGACCGAATAACGACACGCAAGCTTTTTGCTTTTGGGTAAATTAGGCAGAAGCGGACCTCGAAAACCGAACTTTGTAATTTCGACTTTGCACCGCAGCACAGAAACTGGAGCAAGGTGCCGCGTATGACTGCCTTGAGGGCAAAACGAGCTTCTAGCCGCGAATGCAAGGTTTTGGCTTGGCACTTTGAAAAGCCTTCATACTCGGGTGCCATCAAAATTCTAGGTTCGGTGCCGTATGCTTGCTATCGTTTCAGTAAGGGTCCATTGGCGGAAATCAGAATGACAATACGGGCGTCTTCAAGAAAGGCATTCGAGTACAGAACACGTCTCACCGACAATCGGATTTGGGACATGTTCGCGCTGCGCCAAGGAGATGTGATTGTTGCAACACCGCCTAAGTGCGGAACAACATGGACACAGGCCCTTGTGCTGTCGCTCTTGTTTGAAAAGCCTGGTATGGACAAGGTCATGGATGATCTGTCGGTTTGGCTCGACCCTGCGTTTCGAGATCAACTCCCTATAGTTCGAATGTTCGAAGCTCAAAACCACAGAAGATGCATCAAGACCCATACGCCTTTTGACGGCATTCCTTTCGATCCAGATTGCACCTACATCGCGGTGTACAGACACCCAATCGACGCACATTTTTCGATGCGCCGACATGTGGCAAACCTGAAGGAAGACCTGATCCAAGACAGGTTCCCGGATGAGCCGACAGCTTCATTCGCACTTTTTGTTGGTGAGACCGTTCGAGAGGAGATGGCCGATGGGATCACCCTTGAGGCCATCGTTCATCACTTCAAGTCCTTCAAGTCAAACATCCAACATCCCAACATACACATTTTCCACTACGCCGATATGCGGCGCGATTTACTCTCTCATACCAGAAAGCTAGCTTCCGTACTCGGCCTCAAAATTGACGATGAAATGTTGGCCGCAATTGCGGAAAGTATGCAATTCGAGAACATGCAAGCTAATGCGCGCGCGAGTGCCAAAGAAAAAACACAACGGTCCACAACCTTCAAAGACCCGTCAGCCTTCTTCGATAGCGCAAGCAGTCGCAAGTGGGAGGGCAAGCTTTCAGACGAAGACCTTCGCGCCTTTCACAAACGTCTTGCAGAGTTGCTTCCGGAAGACGATGCGCGATGGCTTCAGTCTGGCGGAGAGCTTACTGCTTAGGACGTTGCTCGCTGAATAAATTAAGATAGCCGCTCTGGGGTCGTCTCGGCCATCTGGGATTTTTTCCGGATGACCCGTAACCTCGATGAGCGGTCATTCATGGCCAGCGACCGCGGCCAGGGTTTGCGCTTACCAACAACGGCCATTCGCCGCGGTTTCGTCCGATGTCTCAGATGCGGACAAAGCGGACTTTGCAAAGTGCAGCAGACTGTTCAAACCGGGCATTCCTTCCAATAGCAGCGTATACGGCTATGAGCAGGAAGCAGACTTCACTGTTGCGCTCCAACAACTTGTGACCTGGTTAAGCTTCTTCTGTATCGTTTGATTGATCTTCCTTGATCGGTAGGATGGGTAAACCTTCAAAACTAATCTGGGGTTAAAAATGTACAGGTATGCGCTGACAACATTGGCTTTGTTTTGTGCAAGCTTACTTCATGCCGCTGGTATGGAGCGGTGGGGTGATTCCGGGGACTGGACAATCCTGATTGATCCCGAAAAGGGCAACGGCTGTCTCGCGTGGAAGCCCTTTGAAAATGACATGACCGTTGAAATTGGTGCAGCACCCAATCAGGCTGGCGGCTTCTTTGCTGCCTTTAATCCGGCCTGGGTTCAAATCGAAGACGGTGCGACGGGCATCGTAAGGTTCGACTTTGGTGATGCGAAATTCGAAGGAGAAGCCGTGGGTGTCTACAAGAATGGAGTTCCCGGTGGCTACGCCTTTTTCGACAACCCGGCGTTTGTAACCGAGTTTGGAAAGCGCCAAAGCGTTACGATCATTGGCGAAAGCGGGGCCGAGGTTGAACTCGATCTCAGCGGATCTGCTAAAGCCATTGAGGCCGTTCTGGCGTGTCAGGCCGAGCAGCCGGAACCGCTGAAGAACTAGGACGCGCCCGATTATTGCAATTGATTGATGTCCGGCACACATGGCTGCCTGTCGGCAGGCATGGCATCAGCGCCTTCCGGGGCCTTGTTTCTCGACCCACCCACATCCAGCTTGAACTTTGGTGACGTAAGCTGGCCCGTTACATCAAAGGGCCAAGCGCTTCGGGATAGGGGTTTGCCAACGCGCCGCGGCTCCGCTCTTATTGCTATCGTATCGTTCAGCCAATCCACTTGCCCTTTTGCAACCAATTGAACCGATCCCGTTTCAATAACGATGGAGTTTGAGCTCACCCGCCCAGCTTGAATTTCAACCGGGGCGACCACGCAAGTGATGTCGGTATAGCCTTGTCGGAACTCCTCCGAAAACAGCCATGGGAAGATGCCCAGCCCGGCTAACTCCAGCAAACTGGTACTGATATAGCCCTGTGACATCGACAAAGACGCATTGCCACGCATGGAATTGATGAAGGCCTTGCCTGAGGCGGTACTGCCAGAAACGTTGAACTCTCCGCTCAAACGGCCATAGGCATCAATACCAATTCCCAATTCATCAAGGATCTCACCGAATTCCCATCCCGAGGTTGATCCCGACAATGAAAGCCTATCGGGTGAATCAATCAGGTCCATGACCGCCCGAAGGCTGAAGTTTCCGCCATCGTAAGCCAACTGAAGGGGGCCGAAATCCACGGTTCCTTCTTTTGCTGACAATTGGCTTGAAACAGACGTTACACCTTGCTGGCCTACAATCTCTTTGAATTCGATCTGTACCTCGACGTCAGCTTCTCGTAGCACGCGCTGCACATCCAGAAGATCGGCAGGTTTCCCTTTTTCCTTTGGCAATACCAAGGGCTGCACGTCTGTCTCCTTCGGTGAAACTAAAGGTTGCACTTCGGCTTCAGGTTCTTTTGAGGTCTCCCCTACCAGACTTTTCAGTTGGTTCAGCACGGCAGTCAGGTTCTTCAGGTCGTTGAGATCGAGCTTTTCGCTCGTGATGTTGCCCCGAACAACAGAAGTGCCCTCGGGGAAATTTGCGTTCAAAGTCGCAAGGAGATGCGAAGACCCGGCTTCGAACTGGATTGCGGCATCAAAGTCCTCGCCCTGTTTGGAGGTTTCAGCATCGATAGCTAGTGCCCCGAGCTCGACAGGTTGTAGATTAACTGCGGTCAGAAACTCGACGCTGTCGTCGACATCCAATTCCACATCAAAATCGAGACCGGCCAGCCCTTTTAGCTCGTTGACGGATAGTGCAAGATCAAGCGCCCATAGATCGGTGTCGTAAGTGGTCGCGTTAAACCTGTTGAGAGAAACCGGCCCGCCCGCATTGGATACGTTGAAGTCGGCTTTGATGCCGCCGAACTGGTCAACGTAGTCTTTATCGAGGTTGGGCAAAATCAACTTGGCGGGCCCGTTTAGCTCCCCATCGAAAGTCACGTCCTGAAGCTGAAGCAGATCGAGGATTTCACCTTCGGCTTTCAGGACAGGCTCTTCAATTGGACCGGCTTGTAGCGCAATGCCCAACATGGCGAGCCGTCCGTCTGGCATGCGGCGAATGCTTTCGATTGAGGCTGGGCCGATTACGTCCAGCCCTTGGTCAAATGCATTGGTTTGGAACAGCAACTTCTCGAATTCGAAGGAAGCCAGGGATCCGACCATATGCATTTCAAAGCCAGTAAACTTCAGTTCTTGGATACTTTTTGCTGCTGGCGGCGGCTGTCCTTCCGGATGAAGCCGTGCGTTGAAAAGCAGATCGACGCCCTGAGCGGTGTAGAGGTCATCTATTGAACCTTCAGCTTCGAGTTTTTGTCCATCCTCCAGGCTTACGGTAGTTGTAAACGCCTCGATCTTCAGGGCGTCCTGAGACACGAGCTCAGCCTGCAACTGGCCATTCCCTTCCAAAACGCGTTCCAACCCAATGACATCTAGAAAATCACCGAATTCACCGGTGTCCATCTCCAACACAGCTCGATAGCCACCACCTTCGTCTTCCGTGAAGGGCTCGCCATCATAGCTCACGGTCATTTCTCCAAAACTCGCTCGCGTCTTAAATGGCGCGTCATGGGGGTAGTCGCCTTCGATTTCGAAACCCTGACCGTTTACGGAGCCGGAACCAGAGACCTTTGTTCTTTGTCCATTATCTACTTGTTCGAGCGCGAGTGACTGAAGGTCAAACACAAACGAGAAGCCCGAGACCTTGTCGTCGATGTTTAACCCGATTGACGTGAAACTGACGTTCTTGTCGCTCAGGAAGTTCAGGATCCCACTGCTTTCGGAGTCGCTTTCATCGATACTATCAGCGCTAGCTACGTCTTTTTGATCATCCGCTGATACAGGTTCCTCGGATACGGGCCCGGGTGTTGGCCTGCCTTTTCGCCAGCTTGTTGTGCCGTCTGCGGCTGTAAGAAGATTTGCTTGGAGCCCTTCCACGACGAGATTGTCAAAATACAGACGACCGTTGGTCAAGGCGACAATGTCCAGCTCCAGTTCCAGCAGGTTCAACTCTACAAGAGGTGACTCCGGCATTGTCTGGCTCGGGATGACCACGCCACCGACGTGAATGTAACTCGTGCGGCCAAGCGCGACGCTTACATCATCGTTGACAAGAAGTGGCCGACCAATTTGTTCCGAAAGAACTCTTTCCGCAAGGCCGCGCCGGATGTCCGAGAACATCGGAGCGGCAAGCAACAACCAGACAAAAGCGACGGCAGCGAAGGCGAGAAATGCAACAAGCCCAACTATTCTTACGAGCCAAACCCTCATGTGCTCCCCTATTGCAGCTCACACTGCTTCGAATTTCTGCCAATTGGAGGTCACCAATCCTACTAGCAATTTAGCACACTCAGAATAGCGCATCTCTTTGAGGATGACGTGTTCATCGGTCCAAAGCCGCAAGTATTCGAGCATCTCGTTCGTATGGGTCCTCACGGAAATGAACAGCCCCATCTTCAACCCACGCAGTCCAATAGGTCAAAAGGACCGGCATGGGCTTGGGTAGGTTAACGCGCGTTGTCTTCCCGCTATCGAGAATGGATTGCATCTTTTGCCGGCTCCAGTCCGGCTCTCCCTCCATCAAAAGGCTGGCAAATTCGAACGGATACTCAAGACGCACGCAGCCGGAACTTAGGTTCCGCTCATTTCGGTCGAAAAGGCTGCGGTCGTTGGTATCATGCAAGTATACTGCGTATTTATTGGGAAACATGAACTTGACTAAACCTAACGCATTGTCTGGGCCCGGCTGCTGAACCAAAGTGACGCCGGGATTCTTTGCCCCCCAGTTCACAGCGTTGGCAGGAATTGTGTGACCGTCTTTGTTCCGAACTAAGTAGTTGTTGCGCGCCAGATAGGCAGGATCCTTGCGGATGCGCGAAAGCTTGTCTTTCCGAAAAATCGAGGCGGGAACGGTCCAAGTCGGATTGAATTCCATGTATTCAATCTCATCTCGGAACACTGGGGTTTTGCGGTAGGCTGAACCTGTGATTGATCGGGTGGTCCAAAGCGTCCCGCCAGATGTGACCAAGTACGTACGAGCGCCTGCAATATTTACCAGCACGAACTCTTCGTCGATTTCCCGCATGAGCCAACGGCCTCGTTCCAGGCTGAGGCGCAACTTGTTTATGCGATCTTCGACAGGTTTGTTGAGAGACGCGAAAGTCTTACCACCAACGACGCCATCTGCTTCCAAGCCATGACGATTTTGAAAGGATTTAACCAACTGCACCAAGTAATCGTCATAAACCCAAGCTGGATCTATGCCGTTTTGCCTGATTTCTGGAAATTCATTTGTTCCATCGTAGCCTTCTGTCGCTAGCCTTTTTCGCAGTTCGGCGACGGCAGGATCCACCATTTCCGGCTTCAGAACTGTTTCTTCGGGGACTTTGTTCCAGCCTCCCTTTGATGCAATAGCTCTGTATTTGCGCAATGCATCAACGAGCATCGTATATTGCGCATTGTCGATATCGATGCGTTCAATCAAAGCGCTGAAGCCTTCACCTTGAAGAAATTGGTTCAATACAATGGAAGGGTCTTGTTGAATTACTGGTTTTGAGAAGTTCCAATCGTCGTCCAATGCGTTTGGATCGACTTTTCCAAAAACCAAATGATGCACGAGTTTTACTGCGGCGTCGGTTGCCAAAATGTCGAACAGGGCTTTATTTGAGGCATCGCCAGCCTGTGAGTCTTTGAAAGCGGATCGAAGCTCTTCTAGCTTGAAATCACTCGGCGTAAAGCCCTGATCAATTGCTCCATCCAACTCCTGAAATAGTTCGTCGACCAATTCAAAACTTGTCCAAGCTGGCGCAAATTCTCTGTCTGTATAGAAACGAGGCACAAGGATTCCTGCGTCCAAACTCTTACTGTTAGAAACTGTGCCACTCGCATTCGTATTTGACCGTAGCAGCGCTTCTATCTGCTCCGAGACTTGGTCTGCTGCGCCTAAATTGGGGCAAGTCACCAGCGTTGCAGTCAGTACAGTTGCTACCGCTGATCTAAGAACTTTCACCGTCCCCTCCTAAACAGCCAATCTATATGTGGGTGCTTCGAAAAAGGATACTCCAACATTTTGTATAATCAAATCGTAATTTGTTGTTCTCAGGTTTTGCTGGCAAAGCGGACATACTTCACGGGCAAATCATCGACCATCTAGGTCGTGCCTTAACCGGCAAGGCGACGATCCAAACCAACGGCGACACGTTCGTGTAAACGCACTTAGGTTTTTGTAGCCCAAGTTCTTTCCAATCTTTGTTATGGAAAGGCGCCCCTCGGTCAACCATTGCTCCGCCTGACGCATTTTCGCGCTGCCTACGAGTTCTGCCCCTGTGGTGTCGTGTCTTGTAAGTTCTCTTTGCAGCGTTTTAGAATGCAAACCGATGAATTTTGCAAACCCGTCCAAGCCGGGCCATGCGGAGTAGTCAATCACAGAGAATAAGTAGGCCAAGTCGAGCACTTTTTGAATGGGACTGTCCGCTTCCGTCGCCTCGTTTCGTTCAAATTTTGATTGCTGCATCAACCAAAACGCGGGGAACGACATACTAACCTATTATTGCGTTCTGTTGTCTTGGGTTTTTTTGGCAAAATGGCGAAGTCGAATGAACACTGAACGGACGGCGGCAAATATGTAATCGCACTGCTGGCTGCGACCGAATGCACAATCAGATCCGATTTGGCGAAGGTCAGGCATTAGAGAACTAGGGGTTGGCATGTGTTTGTTCCTTGTGTGACGTGAACACTGTGCCTTCGCAGGCGGGCGAATACTTGAAGAGAGCATCCAGATTTTCTTGAGAAAAATTAGGCCTTCTCGGATTGCCCACATTGAGTCATGCTTAGTCTATGAGGGTCACTTTCGGAGATTGCGCGGTCGATACTGATCGGCAGATGTTTTGGAAGTCAGGTAAATCCGTACGTCTTGAGCCGCAGGTTTTCGGCGTGTTGGAATACTTCTTGCGGAATCCAGAAATAGTGGTCTCGCGCGACGATCTTGTCGAAAATGTCTGGGATGGCAGGATTGTCTCAGATTCAACTATTTCAACCAGGATAAATGCGGTCAGACGGGCCATCGGCGACAACGATCGTGCGAACCGCATGCTCGAAACGCTGAGTAAGCGGGGGTATCGGTTCTCTGTTGAAGTCTCCAGCGTCGCGCGGACAAGCCCTGATACACCTAAACCACGCTCTGATCGCCAGATCAGCAAAGCTGCTCGATCCGCGGATGGCACTGTCATCGCCTACGCTACTAGCGGCGAAGGTCCACCTTTGATGAGGGCCGGGCAATTCCTGACGCATCTGAATATGGATTGGGAGAGTGAAGTCAGGCGACCGACGCTTGATCGCCTTGGCGCACATTTTTCTCTTACGCGATACGATCAGAGGGGGACCGGGCTTTCGGGAGCCTCCGCGACGGACTTCACGCTTGAACGGCTGGTCGAAGACATGCTTGCTGTGGCCGACGACGCTGGACTCGAACGCTTTCCGATCTGGGCGACTTCACAGGGGGTGCCTGTGTCGCTGGCATTCGCGGCCGCCTATCCTGAGCGCGTAAGCCGAATGGTTCTGTACGGTGGTTTTGTTCAGGGCCGCGCCGTCCGTGAGCCCGAACCCAACTCTGTTCAGGCGGATACCTTTCTTGACCTCATATCAGAAGGTTGGGGCAAGCCAAGCGGTGCATTTGGCAAGGCTTATGCGACGTTATTTATGCCCGAAGCATCGGCGGTACAGATTGATGACATGTGCAAGATGCAGTTGGCCTCTGCATCACCGGACACAGCGATCGAACTCAGGCGTTCGATAGACACCTTCGACGTATCAAACATCCTCGACCAAGTACGGGTGCCGGTCCTCGTAGTTCACACAACTGAAGACTCCGTCAATCCAGTAAGCCAATCTAGCTTGCTGGCCTCTTTGCTGCGAGATGCACAGTTGAGAATCGTGGAAGGTAGAAATCACGTACCTCTGCCAGGAACAGACGCATGGGAAACGATTATGCATGTATCGCTCGATTTCCTAAGGTCTGCTTAGTCCGCATTGCTGTCATTGGGACATCGCGCGGCAGCGGTCAAAATGGGCTCGCTGCCGTCGTTAGTTGCGGTTTGCCCAAATGACCGTTTCGCGGACAAAGCGGATAGTCAAATGAAGTGCGGGAATTTCTGCTGTCGACCATTTGCTGACATCTGGCATTTACCGTCGATGCAGAGATGCGGCCCCCCAAGGCGACATTCGCTGCGGCCGCAACATAAGCGCAGTTCATTTGACAAATTCAGACGCGTTTTGACAAAATCAGACATGTCCAGTCCAATCATAACCCAGCATGAAATAATCGCTCTCGTGACTCCACATTTCAATGCGTCGGCGACAACGTCGTTCATTGATCCGTTTCGCGTGGCCAACTACTTGTCGGGGAGAAATAAGTTTTCGTGGACCCTTGTCTCAGAAAACGGCGGCGGGATCGAGGCCAGCAATGGGATGCTGATTGAAACCGCCCCCGTTAAAGACGTCAATGAAAGCAACCCTTGGCTCGTTCTTGTTAGTTCAAGCTGGACGCCCGAGCGCTACACGTCGCACGAGCTTCGCAATTTGTTTCAAAAGTGGTGGCGGTCGGGCGCGATCATCGGTGGATTGGACACAGGCGCGATCATACTTGCAAACGCAGGTATGCTGAAGGGAAAGACAGCGACGGTTCATTACGAACATATCGATGCATTCATCGAAATCGCCCCGGATACGGACGTGTCTGAGAATATGTTCGTGCAAGATGACCGCATATTCACGTGTTGCGGGGGCACGGCGTCTACTGATGCGGGGCTGCGGTTAGTGCATGCGGTGGCCGGCGAGAGCATTGCGAATGCGACGGCGCGGTATCTGTTTCATCACGAGGTTCGAGGCGAAGGGCGTTCGCAGAACCCCAAAGTCGTCGAGCCAATGGGCTATGTCACGTCTGGCGTTGTGCGAGCGGCAATCGACTTAATGGAAGCCCACCTCGAAACGACGCTGTCGATACCTGAGATCGCGGAAAGACTGGGTGTCTCACAACGTCAGCTCAGCCGATTGTTCGATCAGTACGTGTACAAATCACCTGTCGCCTATTATCGCGACATTCGCTTGGACCGGGCCCGCGGACTGGTTACCCAAACCGAATTGAAATTCAGTGAGATCGCGGCCGCATCCGGGTTCAACAGTCAGGTTCATTTCAGCCGCGCCTATAATCAACGGTTCGGTTTAACACCAAGCGCAGATCGGATCGAAGGTCGCGTCCCTTTCGAGTTCCGCGCCTGGCCGATGTACAAGCCGGATCTCAAGAGCGATGCGGACGCGTCGCGATCTGCATCGCCGTAAGCATTTTGTCCCGCTTCGCGGATAGCTCCGCCGTGGTTTTGCCCTCGGATGCTTTAACCATGCCGTCGACCAACAGTTTTACGGTATAGTCGTCTAGTCGCGGATCGCCCAGATCGTCCCACCATCCGTTAAACGTGTCTTTGAAATGGTCGCAAAAACCCTGTAACCCGCCCTCACCGGCGCCAAGGTGAAACAGGGTTGTCGGCCCCATGGCAGCCCATCGCAGTCCCGGCCCGGCCCACATGGCTTTGTCGATGTCTTCGACGCTCGCCACGCCTTTGACAACCATGTGTACCGCCTCACGCCAGATGGCCGCTTGCAGACGGTTGGCAACATGTCCTGGCATCCCCTTGTTGATGCGGATGGTCACCTTGCCGATGTCGACGTAGAAGGCTTCAGTCCGGTCTAACACTCCCGCCCCTGTTTCTGAGTTAGCCGTAAGTTCGACCAAGGGGATCAGGTGCGGTGGATTGAATGGGTGACCAAGGATTAAAGGGCTTGGGTCTTTCCAACCTTTTTGTAACGCCTCCAACGTCAGACCGGAGGTCGAGCTTGAGACAATCACGCCGGGTTGCAGCAGGGGCTCTATCTCTCGGTAGGTTGCGTGTTTGAGCGTCAGCCGTTCTGGCACGTTTTCCTGCACGAACTGGGCAGTTTGCACCGCTTCACCCGCGCGCGCAACAAAGCGCAATGCGTCAGGCGTGGCGCGCGCGGTTAGCCCTAATTCGTCCAAGGCGGGCCACGCCCTTTCAATGTACTTTCGCACGTTGGTTTCCGCGTTCGGATCAGGATCGAACACCGTCACGCAGCGCCCCGCTGCAAGAAAAAGCGCGGTCCAACTCGCGCCAATGACGCCAGCACCCAAGACGGCTGTATGTACAATCTCGTCCATCAGAAAAGCCCCGGGTAAAGCGGTGACGCAGCGGTCATACCGCCGTCAATTACAAAGAGCTGACCTGTCGCGAATGCAGCTTCGTTCGAGGCCAACCAAACCGCCATGGCGGCAATATCGTCAGGCTTACCGAACCGGCGAACAGCGTGACGGGCCAGTGCGTCCTGCTTCGCTTTTGCAGGGTCGTCAGCAAGATCAAACCCTGCATCGAGCATTCCGGTTTCGATCCAGCCAGGACAAATTGCGTTGCAACGAATGTCTGGTCCGTGATCCACGGCGATGGAACGCGTCAGCCCGTGCACGAACGCTTTTGACGCATTGTAAAGCGCCATGGACGGGTCCGCGACGTTGCCAGAAATCGAGCCGATGTTAATAATCGATCCGCCTTTGGGCATAAGCGGGACAAACGCGCGGCAGCAGTTAAAAACGCCACGTGCATTTACGCCCATCACCAGTTCCCAGTCGGCATCCGTGGTATCAACCACAGTTTTCTCGACCTGCACACCCGCATTGTTGACCAGAATGTCCGTCGCCTCGGCGATGATGTTCACTGCCGCAGGATCTGACACGTTGAGCTCATGCCAAACGACATCTTCAGGCAGTCCGCCGGGTCGAGGCCCACGTCCGCAAGTCGTAACGGTCGCGCCCTCGCTCAAAAACGCGTCTACGATACCGCGGCCGATGCCTTGCCTGCCGCCCGTCACAAAAGCGCACTTGCCCGCCAACCGCATCAGTGTGCCACCATCACGTGCCGGATCGCGGTATAGGCATCCAAGGCGTAAACTGACATGTCGCTGCCTGTACCCGAGCCTTTGATCGCGGCCCACGGCATTTCGGGCGTGGCAACGCCGTGGGTGTTCACCCATGTGAAGCCATATCGCAGCTTAGAAGTCATATTCATGGCGCGTCCCACATCGCGGGTCCAAACCGAGGATGCCAAACCATAGCTGGCTGAATTTGCGATCTTCAATGCCTCTTCCGCATCCGAGAACCGGGAAACGGTGACAACAGGACCAAAGATTTCATTACAGGCAACCTCCGCGTCGTTGTCTACGTTGGCGATGACTGTGGGCTTGTAGAAGAATCCGTCGCCGTCGCCTGCGGCGCCACCTGAGACGATCTCCGCAGCGTTGCGCGCGCGGTTAACAAAACCAGCGACACGGTCGCGTTGAGAAGCGGACACAAGCGGCCCCATTTCCGTGCCTTTGGCCTTAGGCGCACCGATCTGGATCTGGTCAACCTGATCCTGAATTGCAGCTACGATCTGGTCATAAACACCATCAGCCACCATGATGCGGCAGGGTTGCGCGCAGTCCTGACCGGCGTTGAAATAGCTGCCATATCGAATCGTCTCGGCTACGGCATCAAGATCTGCGTCTTCGAATACTATGACCGGGGCCTTCCCTCCCAGTTCAAGATGCACGTGACGGATTTGCTGAGAAGCCGCGCGCATGGCCGCCATGCCGGTAGCTGGTGACCCCGTGATCGTTATCGCCTCCATCTCTGGGCTGTTGATCAACGCGTCACCAACGGACGGGCCGCGTCCGTGGATCACGTTCAGAACGCCCTTGGGAAGGACATCCTGTAATAGCTCCGCCAGACGCAGCGTAGACAGCGGCGTCAGTTCAGAGGGTTTCAGTACTAAAGGACAGCCTGTCGCAACCGGCGCGGCCAGCTTCCATGACGCCATCATCAACGGATAGTTCCACGGCGCAATTGCAGCCACAGGCCCGACTGGATCACGGCGGATCATGGATGTGTGGCCTGCAACGTACTCGCCGGTCGCAGACCCCGTCATGGTGCGAGCAGCGCCTGCGAAGAAACGAAAGACGTCGATGGTCAGCGGCATCTCGTCATCGTGCGCAGATGGCCACGGTTTGCCGACATCCAAGCTTTCCAGCTCGGCCAGTTCTTGGCTATGCGCTTCGATCACATCAGCGATCTGCAGCAGCAACGCCGCGCGCTCTGCCGGAGGGGTTCTCGCGAATGCGTCAAACGCTTCTGCAGAGCTGCGGGTCGCCGCCTTAATCTGCTCCGGGCTTGCCTCGCGTACCGCCTCGAGCACCTCGCCTGTCGCTGGGTTCAGGACATCGAGTGCCTCGCCTGTGCCTTCGACCAGCTCGCCGTTTATCAGCATTTTCGTTTGCATAGGTCCCTCCCTAGAACCCAACCTGATCGCCGCCCTTTAGCGCCAGACGCGCGCGCGCCTCTTCTGGAGTAGCAACTGTCAGACCCAGATTTTCGATGATGCTGCGGATGCGAATGACCTGCTGCGCATTTGACGTCGCAAGCTCGCCTTTGCCGATAAAGAGGCTGTCCTCCAGCCCGACGCGCAGGTTTCCGCCGCGCATCGCGCTTAGGGTGGCAAAAGGCATCTGATGCCGCCCTGCCGCCAGCACTGACCATTCGTAATTCTCGGGCCCAAACAGTTTGTTAGCGGTGTTGTGCATATGAACCAGATGATCGGGATCCGCAGCAACTCCGCCCAAGATGCCAAAGACCATCTGTATAAAGAATGGCGGCTTGATAATGCCCTGATCTACGAACCATTTGACGTTGTATAGGTGGCCCAGGTCATAGCATTCGAACTCGAATTTGGTGCCGTGATCGCCGCCGAGCTTTTCGATCGCATAGCGGATCGTTTTGAACGTGTTGGGAAAGATGAAATCTTCGGTCATCTCAAGAAACGGGCGTTCCCAGTCGAATTGAAATTCGGTGTACTTTTGCAGCATCGGGAAGATGCCAAAATTCATCGACCCCATATTCAAGCTAGCCATCTCCGGGCTGGCAGACGTTGCCGCCAAAAGCCGGTCATCCATCGACATCCCCAGCCCGCCACCTGTCGAGACGTTTATCACAGCGTCAGTAGACTGCTTTATGACCGGCAAAAACTGAGCAAACAGTTCGGGACGAGGATCAGGTTTGCCAGTCTCTGGATGGCGCGCGTGCAGGTGGATGATCGATGCACCGGCTTGGGCGGCTTCAATGCTGGCGGTGGCAATCTCAGCAGGGGTAACCGGCAGGTGCGGCGACATGGAAGGGGTATGGATACCGCCCGTGGGTGCGCAGGTGATGATAACGGACTTTGGCATCAGAGTTTCATCTGCTGAACTTGCGCCGACAGCCCGCCATCGAGCACCCAAAGCTGACCGGAGGCATAGCGCGCTTCATCTGAGGCCAGCCAATTAACCAGATTGGCAATGTCCGTGGGTGTGCCATAGGTGCGCATCGGATGCACGTCTCGCACGGCCTTTTGCAGTGTTTCAATATTGCCGCCACCCCCGCCAGAACCATCACCGTTGAAAAAACTCTGTAGCATCGGTGTATCGATGTAGCCTGGGCAGATCGCATTGACGCGGATGCCTTCGGGACCATGATCGCAAGCCATGGCGCGAGTCAGCGCATGCACCGCGCCCTTCGTGGCGCAATAGGCAGCAAGGCCGGGATCGGCGATGAACCCGTCATACGAACCGAAATTGATCAGGCTGGCGCTGCTGCCCGACTTCGCAGCTTCACGCATCAGCGGCAGTGCGTATTTTGAAGTCAGGAATGTCCCCGTCGAGTTCACAGCAAAGCTCTGATTCCATTCCTCAAGCGTGGTTTCCTCCACGGTCTTTTCGATTTCGATCCCTGCGGCGTTCACCAGAATATCCAGTTTTCCCTGTCCACGTCGCACTGCTTGCATTGCGGCGATAGCATCGGCCTCTTGCGTTACATCAAGTTTCAAAAAGATGCTGCCATCGTCGTCATGGGCATTGAGCGATCCATGGGGTGTGAGATCGGCAGCGTAGACCGTCGCACCTTCCTTTATGAACCGCGCCACAATCGCGCGTCCTATGCCGCCGCGTGCGCCAGTCACCAGCGCGATTTTTCCGTCAAGCTTCATCAATTCTGGTCCTTCAAAGGGGGATAGCGGTAGCGATTTGCGGCTGCGGTCCAATCCATATGGTTTCGCACGTATTGCTGGCTGGCGTCGCTCGGCGGGTTGTAGTCCCAACTTTCGCTTGCACCTGCTTCCATCGCAGCGTGCAGGGCCCGACGAGATTTTTGCGTTGCGATGATCTGTTTGCGCAGTGCTTTGCCATCCCAACGCGCGGCAACCTCCGCCGCAAAGTTTGACGCCGCATCGGCATATTCCGCATCTGCCGCGACATTGCGCATTTCCAAGGGATCTACGCTGAGATCATAAAGCTGAGCTGGATCACTGTCACAATGAATGTATTTCAACACCCCGCGCCGGATCATTATCACGGGATAGCCCGTCATCTCTGCGCAGTATTCACCAATTGCTTCGTCAACCGGGTCGTCCTCGCCACGCATCAAGGGGACCAAACTGCGCCCGTCTATCGGTTCACCGAGCATTGACAGGTCGCCGCCGGCAAGTTCGATAAACGTTGGCAAAAGATCCACGAGCGAAACAGCATTACGCGCTGTCCCGACAGCAACGCCCGGCCCGGCCATGACCATGGGCACCCGGGCTGAATGTTCAAAGAAGTTCATCTTGTACCAGAGGCCACGCTCGCCCAGCATATCGCCGTGATCAGCAGTGACTATGACAATAGTGTTGTCCAGTTCTCCAATTTCCTCGAGGGTCTGAACAAGCTCACCTATCTTGCTGTCAAAATAGCTGACATTGGCGAGATATGCCCGGCGGGCACGGCACACTTCCTCTTCCGTCAAGGGCACATACGAGGCTTCGATCCCGTCCAGCAAACGCCGAGAAAACGGATCTTGATCCTCAAGCTTTGGCACAAACGCCGGCATGTCGATGTTATCATCGGAGTAAAGGTTCCACCATTCGGGACGCGCCACATACGGATCGTGCGGATGGATGAAACTCGCCACCATAGCAAAAGGCGCATCCAGCCCGAGCGCCTTGTCCCTTGCGGCATTGATCAGCCAGCGTTTGGCGGCAAAAGCGACCTCGTCATCAAAATCGATCTGGAATGTCGCATGCGCCATACCGCTTTCTTTAACGGTCTGCATGTTGTGATACCACTTATCGATCCGCTCGTCAGGAGCTTCCCAATCCGGGGTCCAGGCAAAGTCCGCGGGGTAGATATCGGTGGTCACGCGATCCTCAAACCCGTGCATCTGATCGGGACCGACAAAGTGCATCTTGCCGGACAGGCACGTGCGATAGCTGAGCGATTTCAGATAATGTGCAAAAGTGGGCACTGACGCTTTGAATTCAGACGCGTTGTCATATGCCGCAATCCGGCTGATGTTCTGCCCTGACATAAAGGCAAAGCGCGACGGGGCGCAGAGCGGCGAGTTGCAATAAGCTGCATCAAAGCGCATCCCGCGCGCAGCCAACGCGTCCAAATGCGGAGTCTTGGCGATCTTATGTCCGTATGCCCCGGTGAAATGCGGCGCCAGTTGGTCCGCCATGATCACCAGAATATTCGGCCGCGTCACGCGGCACCTTTTTCGTAGGCGTCCAGAACAAGCCCGTGGAAATGGTGAACCGCGTGTTCCGATTTGCCCGAGCCATCGGGATCATGAACAATCCGCCCTTGCGTGAACGCCGGCGTATTCATCCCACGCTGCACACTTTCCACGAGGTTGATGTCTTCGACCTGAAGCACTTCGTCCAAGTATCGGATCGCATCTAACTCCATCTCGTCAGGCTCAGGCGTTTCAAGGAAAAAGTCGTAGGTTTCCAGTGTCCGATCCGGGTTCACGGGAATGATGTTCAACACAATCATGCTGGAGCGTCCGGGATAACGCATCAGGCACGTTGTCGGGTAAAGCCACCAAACGGCATGAGTCTTAACTGTCGCATTGGAAACGTCATAGGCGCTATTCGCGTTTTGACCCGCGTCCGCCATATGGCTGGAATAAATACCGTGGGTCGTCACCTTATAGGTGTCCATATCCACCAGATCGCAGAAGTCCTTGTGCGCGGTCGGGCAGTGATAGCACTCAAGGAAATTGTCGACGACGTTTTTCCAGTTCGACTTGATATCATAGGTCAGCCGATGGCCGAATGTCAGCTGATCCACATCAGGTGCCCAATGGCGCACCTCCGTTTCAAGGTTCCCGGATTGTTCAGCGAGGGGTCGCGCATTCGGATCGAGGTTAACGAAAACAAAGCCGCAGAATTCTTCGACCTGCACTTCATCAAGGCAAATTTCACCCGGGTTGAAATCAACAAGGCTCTCAGTATGCGGCGCGCGCGCCAACTGCCCGTCCAGCTTGTAGACCCAAGCATGATAGGGACACATGATCCGCGTCGTGTTGCCTTCTCCTGACAGAAGCTCGTGCGCGCGGTGCTTGCAGACATTATAAAAGGCCCGCAGAATTCCTTCCTTGCCGCGTACAATCGCAATCGGATTGCCCGCGATTTCCACGGTGCAATAAGCGCCCGGCTCGCGGGTCTTCTCAACATGACAAACCCATTGCCAAGTCCGAGCGATTACCGATTTCAGATCCGCATCGAACCACGAGTGATCCGTATAGGCCTCTGCCTTCAGGGAGTAGGAACGGGCTGGATCGCTACTGTAACCGCCAGAGATTTCAGCATCGTCGTTCATAACGTCCTCCCTTGCTTTGCAGCAGTGTAGGCAATCCAGCTGAAACGGTTTAACTAAAACCGCCGCAAGTTTAACATTTTTAGGCTTCGCTCGCCTATATTGGTCCCTTCGACTTTTTGGTCATGTTCGCCAAGTCAAACGTCATTATGTTGGCTTGGAAGGATGCTTCAGGTTATGCCCAACTCGAAATGCGCACCCGCAGCAAACGTCTGCTCTCCGGCCATATCAACCGATGCTGCGTCCACAACTAGTGTCGCCTTTAAGCTTGGTGCGTACCTTCGCTGAAGTTCGTACCAACTTCCGCTTTGCGAACAAACCAGCATAAATTACAAAAGGATATTTACACTTAGCAAAACTGTTTCATGCAATGCGTCTCAAGGATTGGTAGGGGCGATAACATAAAGAGCCTTCAATGCTTCGCTGGGCTCGATCCCTGGCAAAGCAATGCGAAAAATCTCTTCCATTGTGCCTTGAGCGTACATCTCTGACAAAATGCGATCTATTAGCAATCGAAAATCATAGTCTCCTTTCGGTATCGCCAATCCTTGCTTTTCTATGGTTAGTATTTCTTGGGACAACTTGAATTTGCCCTTTAGTCCGGCAGCAATGTAGTTGACCAACAAAATCGACTGATCCGCAAAATACGCATCGATTTCGCCATCTCTTAGCGCCTTGATACCGTCTGGGTGTGAACCGAACCGCACCATATTTGCTTCGATACCCTCCGCTTCAAAGGAATTGAGAACGGATGCTTCTGTTGTTGTGCTGCTTCTCATACCAACCTTCTTCCCCGCCAGCGCACTCATAGTGCCCTCGGCTTCAATTGGTAATAATATGGACGTGCCATCGACATATATTGGAAGCGAGAAATCAACAGCTTCGCGACGGGAAAGTGTTATGGTCGCAGCCCCACAGAGCATATCTATTTCTCCCGAGGCAACTTTGTCGAAACGATCCTTGGAGTCGACCGGAATGAACTGGACGTTCAATTCATTCAATTCCAGTTTCTTCGCGAGACGCTGTGCGACCTGATCGCAAATCAAGGGTGACAAGCCAAACGGCCGACCTTGGTCGTTGACGTAAGATAGTGGCGCAGCATCTATTCGAAAACCAAAGCGGATTTCGTTATTTTTTGTTATCCGTTCGATTGTCTGAGCAACCGCTCCGGTTGTGAATAGAACCATCACACTAAGTACAGAAAGCAAGCGCATGGGTTTTATTTCTTTAATCATTGTCCGTCCCACAGGAGTACAAGGCATCTCATGTCGAGAATAATACACATTGAGGCTCAAAAAAGTCAGATTTTTAACGACAAGAGTTTCTGGGCGAGGGAAGAAAACCGCATCTTGGCACCGTAAGTAGCTGACTCAGTTTAGACTAGGGCATAGATTATTGGGCTGGGCTTAAGTTCGATTGTCCAGCATGGAATACATCTATTGGATGTCGCGGTATCAAACTAACACTGAACTGACTTTTTTCACGACAAAAAGTTAAAACATTCCGCTTTGGGCTCAGTGCAGCCAACAGTCACCGTATGGCACTCTATGCGTTTTGTGTGACCTACCGAATTGGGTTCAGCTGATACCATCGCTGCCGCGTTTCTGAAGGTTAGGCCCGAGTAAATAGGGCTCAAAGCGGTTATTCGCTTCACTCGGCATGAGCGGTTGCTTTGCGGACAAAGCTGCCATTAGCAAATAAGCAGCAATGGCAGCGGTTCACGAAAGGGGGACATTTCAGCTCCACACGTAGGTCCGGACGACGGCCTGGACTTTAATCAATCACAGTTTGCCCTCCGCACGTTTACCTTTTAACGCAGTTACACTAACTCGAAACACGGCCTTCTGTGCCACCGATATGACAAACGGCAGCGTCGAGGCGACATCGTACTGATAAATTGTCTTGTCAGTTTGCCAAAGTGTACTCGGGTTTCTCTCCGCCACCACTAAACAAATTCGTATTTTTGACTTTGTTTGGTAAGCGCGTACAATTGTGCCAGCTTTAGGCGCAAAATCCGCAAGTTAGGCCACCTTCACAGCGACGAAGTGAGGAACGCGGGCGGCACGGGAGGGGGATATGAAGAGAACTTTTGGTTGGCTATTTGCCTTCGTGTTGCTTACCGGCTGCTGGGAGAAGGAAGAAGATGCGACCCAAACACTTATTCGACCTGTCAGAGCCATCGAGATTTCCGACCTCTCCAGTTTGCATGACCGATATTTTGTCGGAACAGCCAGGGCTGCGCGCGAAGTCTCTTTGGCCTTTCGCGTACCGGGCAATGTTGTTGGCGTCGATGTTCAGGTTGGGGACCTTGTAACGAAGGGCGCCATTATGGCAGCCTTGGATCCAGCTCCATACCAGGCTGAAGTAGACCGGCTTACCGCCGAACTAGCAAGCGCACAGGCAACGTTTGAGAACGCCAAGTTGCAAACAGATCGGCAACGATCGCTGGTCGAAAAGGACGTTGCTGCTCAGGCTACACTCGACCGATTTATCGCTGGCGAGACATCCGCTAAGGCGGCCATCAATTCTGTTCAAGGCGCTCTGGACAGAGCCACTCTGGATTTAACCTATACGAATTTGGCGGCACCGTTCGATGGTCGTGTTGTCGGCAAATACATTGAAGATTTCGAAGAAGTCGCCGCTCAGACTCCGGTGCTGCGCATTTTGGATGCCGAACGCATCGAAGTGGTGATCGATATCCCCGAACGATACATCGCCCTGATCCCTCACATTGAAGACATCACCGTTACTTTTGATGCTCTGGGGGATGTGGTTCTACCGGCGGAAATCAGCGAGATTGGATCCGAGGCTTCGGCGACGACCCGAACCTTCCCTGTCACGTTGATTATGGATCAACCGGAAGACGCACTTGTTCTTCCGGGTATGGCAGGGCGCGTCCGTGGCCAGCCAAAGGAAGGGCACGAACCATTCGATGCGATCATGGTTCCTGCCAGCGCGGTTTTCGTGCCTGAAGGGGAAACAGATCCGCATGTCTGGGTATTCGATGCCAGCTCAGAAACCGTAACGGCAAGGAAGGTTTCGCTTGGCACGCCCCGGTCGCAAGGGGTGGCCGTTAGTGAAGGTCTGGAATTTGGTGATGTGGTCGTCACTGCCGGAGCGAACTCTTTGCGAGAAGGCCAAAAAGTTTCACGACTTTCCGAGGATACAGAGTAATGGGTCTCGCGGCGTTCTCCATCCGCAACGCCAAATTCGTTTGGTTCACGGTAGTCATGCTTACGTTGGGCGGCATTTCGGCTTTCTTTAGTCTGGGGCAGCTAGAAGACCCCGAGTTCACTATCAAAACTGCGGTTGTGACCACCCTCTATCCCGGCGCCAGCCCTGAAGAAGTTGAGCAAGAGATCACAGAACGGATCGAGCTGAAACTCCAGGAAATTAAGGAGATTGATTACATCTCGAGCGAAAGCAGGGCGGGTGTGTCGACGATTAAAGTCGAAATTCGCCCGAACTATTGGTCGGACCAGCTACCGCAAATCTGGGACACACTACGTCGGAAAGTCAGAGACGTGGAAACAGACCTGCCCCCGGGCGCAGGTCGTCCTGCCATCAACGATGATTTCGGTGATGTCTTCGGTCTACTGCTGGCTATGACGTCCGATGGGTTCTCTGCTCAGAAGCTTGATGGGTATGCCGAAGACTTCAAGCGAGAGCTCTCGCTGATCGACGGTGTCGGCCGCGTCGATCTTTGGGGCGAACGCGACAGGGTCATTTATCTGGAAACACGGGAAGAAGCCTTGGCCGCATTGGGAGTTTCGGCTCAGACAATTCTCAACACGTTACAGACCCAGAATGCGATCGTGGATGCAGGGCGGGTAAACGTCGGTGACTACCGCATGCGCATTGCGCCCAGCGGAACCTTCACAAGCCCAACTGACATCGCAGATTTAGTCGTCCGACCAAGTGGTCTGGATCAGGCTCAAAGCGGTCAACGTCGTGGGCCAGAGTTGCTAAGGCTGGGCGACATCGTTGAGGTTAAAGAAGGCTACATTGACCCACCGATAACTATGATGCGTTATAACGCCCTCCCATCTATTGGTTTGGCCATATCCTTCCAGTCTGGGGTCAACGTTGTCAGTGTTGGTGAGGCGGTAGATGCGAGAGTATCAGAACTGATCGCAAGCCTGCCGATGGGCATCGAGGTTGAACGGGTTCATTGGCAATCCGATGACGTAAACCTTGCGGTCAGCAGTTTTCTGGTGAGCCTTGCCCAAGCCGTCGCAATCGTCCTGGTCGTTTTAACTTTGGCGATGGGTGTTCGGATGGGGATCATCATCGGCAGCGGGCTGATTCTAACAATCCTTACCACCTTCATACCCTTGGCAGCACTTGGCATAGATCTTCAGCGCATGTCCTTGGGTGCATTGATCATTGCGCTCGGCATGATGGTAGATAACTCGATCGTGGTAGCGGACGGCGCCATGGTCCGGATGTCGCAAGGAATGGACCGTGCAAAGGCCGCGATTGAGGCCGCAACGCGTCCCGCTATGTCGTTGCTTGGGGCCACGTTTGTCGCGGTCATGGCTTTCTACCCGATCTTTGCATCTGTCGAGAGCGCAGGGGAGTACTGCCGAACACTCTTCTCAGTTGTTGGGATCGCGTTGCTGGTCAGTTGGTTGCTGTCGATGACGGTAACACCACTTCAATGCGTTGCCATGCTACCGGAGCCAAAGGGTGGAGCAAGCGAGACCTTTGACACCGGTTTCTATGCGATTTACCGCCGCTTTCTGGCTGCGGCGATCCGCGTGCGTTATCTGACGATCGGGGTGGCTTTGGGTGCTTTGGTCATTGCCGGGGTTGGTTTTGGCTCTGTCACACAGCTGTTCTTCCCGACCTCGTCGATGACCAAATACATGATCGACTATTACGCTCCCGAGGGAACTCGGATTGAAGCCGTGTCAGAAGCGATCTCACGGATCGAAGAAAAGGTTGAAATGGACGATCGTGTGACCGGCATCGCCAGCTTTATCGGAGCTGGCCCGCCCCGTTTCTACCTGCCAGTCGACCCCGAGGGAACCAACCCGTCCTACGCGCAAGTCATTGTTAATGTCGAGGATTACCGCGACATTCCCGAGATGACCAAAGAGATATCGCTTTGGATATCAGCCAACATGCCTGAGGCGACCTCTTTCACACGTCAATTCGGTGTGGGACCCAGCAACACCTGGGCATTCGAGAACCGCATCATCGGCCCATCGGATGCTGATCCTGAGACTCTGCGCGAAATTGGTGACAGAGCAGTTGCGATACTGGATCAGCATCAATGGACGAAAGTGGCGCGCACCGATTGGCGCAACCGTGTCCTGAAAACTGTCCCAGACTATGACCAGGACCGAGCACGGTGGACCGGTATCACGTATGAAGATCTTGGAAACACGACAAAACGAGCATTTGACGGGCGTTCGGTCGGCCTCTACCGCGAAGGTGACGAGTTGCTGCCAATCATCGTTCGGCCTGGCGCAGAAGATGTGGCAGCCGTCGACAACTTTGAACTGTTGCAACTTCAGTCACCGTTTTCTGTTGAGCCTGTCCCATTGGCACAGGTTGTACGCGGCGTGAATATTCAGCCCGAAGATCCAACGATCAATCGTCGCGACCGGCGCCGTGTTCTGACTGTGCAAGCCAATCCAATCGATAGCGTAACTCTGCCAAGTTATCGCGCCGCAGTTCTTGCCGAATTCGAAGCTCTGGAGGCTGACTTGCCACCGGGCTACAGCATGGAATGGGGTGGAGAGCACGAGGACACAGTGTCTGCGCAAGCGTCTTTGATTCCGGGTATGATCCCCGCGTTTTCGATCATGGCACTGATTGTCGTTGGGCTATTTAACTCATACCGCAGACCGTTGGTCATTTTCCTGACAGTACCTTTTGTGCTGATAGGTATTGTTCCGAGCCTGCTCCTTACAAACACACCGTTTGGATTCGTTGCATTGCTCGGGGGCATGAGCCTGGCGGGCATGATGATCAAAAACGCAATCGTTCTGATCGATCAGATCAACGATAACTTGGCCGAAGGTCAGCCGGGCTACGACGCCGTTTTGAATGCCGGAGCCTCAAGACTGCGCCCTGTCGTACTGGCCGCCGCCACTACAGTTTTGGGTGTGATACCGCTACTGCCAGACGTGTTTTGGGTGGGTCTTGCTGTAACGATCATGGGCGGTTTGACGGTGGGTACGATGCTCACAATGATCCTGGTACCGGTCTTGTTCGCCACGCTGAGCGGCATTCGACAGTCACCGAAAGCCGTTTGACGTCATCTATAGCGGTCTTTGGATCGTTTTTTTTCGAGCATGTACTTGTTGAGTGTAAACAACTCATTTGGGGGTAAAGATGGACAATACAGTACTCTACTTTCTGGTCGGCATCTTCGTGGTTGGCCTAGTCTCACTGGGATATTTTGCCAAAGGTAGCGGAGCACTGCTTGTGATCGTGATATTGGTTGGTGTGTTGTTAGCGATGATCGCATTTTTTGGGGGTTACTTTGGCGAGACACCGAAGTGAGCTTGTAGTGGCATCATTGAAGACGCCTCGCGAGTTACAGGAAACGTCAGTTGATCCGAGAAGGAGGCTCATTGGATTTGACGCTTGGTGACTACTTTGTTCAGTGCCATCTATAGGCACCATTTTCTGCGAAAACAGAGATCAGGCGCGCTTTTCGCCGATTGTGGCCACGCCCAGAACCGACAGTACTTTGGCCTCGATCTGCTCGGCATTCATACCAGCTACCGCGTACATATCCGCAGGGCTGGCCTGATCGATGAAGATGTCAGGCAGCACCATCGAACGGTATTTCAGACCCGCATCAAACACGCCTTCATCCGCCAACAATTGCGCCACGTGGCTGCCAAAGCCGCCAATCGCCCCTTCTTCAATGGTGATCAGCGCCTCGTGATTGGCGACCAGATCCAGAATCAGGTCGCGGTCCAGCGGTTTGGCAAAACGCGCATCGGCGATCGTCGGCGTGATACCCTTAGCGGTAAGCGCCTCGGCCGCTTTTTGAACTTCGGCCAGACGGGTGCCGAAGGACAGCAGCGCAACCCGCGCGCCGGTTTGGATGATGCGACCTTTGCCAATTTCCAGAACTTCCCCGCGCTCGGGAAGGTCGACGCCTACACCCTCACCCCGCGGATAGCGGAACGCGATGGGGCCTTCGTTATGCGCAGCGGCGGTGGCGACCATGTGCATCAGCTCGGCCTCATCGGCGGCGGCCATCACCACCATGCCCGGCAGGTTGGACAGATAAGCGATGTCGAACGAGCCCGCATGCGTCGCGCCATCGGCCCCCACAAGCCCCGCGCGGTCGATGGCGAACCGGACCGGCAGGCGTTGAATGGCCACGTCATGCACAACCTGATCATAACCGCGCTGCAGGAAAGTCGAATACATCGCGCAGAACGGCTTCATCCCGCCCGCAGCCAGCGCGGCGGCAAAGGTCACGCCGTGCTGTTCAGCAATCGCCACGTCGAAACAACGTGAGGGGTAGCGTTCTGCAAACAGGTTCAGCCCGGTGCCATCTGGCATCGCCGCAGTCACAGCCACGATCTTGTCGTCGCGCTCGGCCTCTTCCACCAACGTCTTGCCAAAGACCGAGGTATAGGACGGCGCGTTTGATGGCGCTTTGTGCTGTTTGCCCGTCACTACGTCGAATTTCGCGGTTGCATGCCCCTTGTCGCGGGCTTGCTCGGCGGGGGCATAGCCCTTGCCCTTTTTGGTCAGCACGTGGATCAGGATCGGCCCGGTCGCCCGTGCCTTGACGGTACGCAACACCGGCAGCAACTGGTCGATGTCATGCCCGTCGATGGGACCGATGTACGAGAATCCCAGCTCCTCGAAAAACGTGCCGCCCATGGCCATGCCCTTAAGCATTTCTTTGGCGCGTTTCGCCCCCTCGCGGAAGGGTTCCGGCAGCAGGGACACCGCGCCTTTGGCGGCGGCTTTCAGATCGTGGAACGGGGCCTCGGTATAAATCCGCGACAGATAGCTGGACAGCGCACCAACCGGGGGCGCAATGCTCATCTCATTGTCGTTCAGGATTACGATCAGGCGTTTTTTCAGGTGGCCCGCGTTGTTCATCGCCTCGAACGCCATGCCTGCGGACATCGACCCATCGCCGATCACAGCAATCGCATCGCCCAACCCTTCTGGCGTGACACCGCCCAAATCGCGCGCGACGGAAAACCCAAGCGCGGCACTGATCGAGGTACTGGAATGGGCAGCCCCGAACGGGTCATAGGGGCTTTCGCTGCGTTTGGTAAAGCCGCTGAGGCCGTCTTTCATGCGCAGTGTGCGGATCCGGTCGCGCCGTTCGGTCAGGATTTTGTGAGGATAGCACTGATGCCCCACATCCCAGATGATCTTGTCGCGCGGGGTGTCAAAGACGGCGTGCAGCGCGGTGGTCAGCTCGACGACACCCAAACCAGCGCCCAAATGCCCGCCGGTGACGGAAACGGCCGAGACGGTCTCAGCTCGCAGCTCATCCGCGACCTGCCGCAGCTGCGAATCCGAGAACTGCTTGAGGTCCGCAGGGCGGCTCACAAGATCCAGCAGGGGCGTATTCGGGCGGACAGACATATGGCGCGTTCCTGGCTTAGCTGTCCCGGGCAATAACGAAGCGGGCGGCGTCCTTCAAGGTTTCAGCGGCAGTTCCATAGCCATCCAGCGCAGTACAGGCCTGATCCACCAGCTCCGCCGCGCGGGCCTTGGCGGCGTCCAGCCCCAGCAGCGAGACAAAGGTGGCCTTGCCCGCCTTTGCATCCTTTTGCAGACGCTTTCCGGCCTTTTCGGCATCGCCCTCAACATCCAAGATGTCATCCGCGATCTGAAAGGCAAGGCCCAGCGCGCGGGCATAGTGGCGCAGCGGGTCCGCATCCGCCTGCGCCAACCGCGCGCCCGCACAGGCAGACCATTCGATCAGCGCCCCGGTCTTACCTGCCTGCAACCGCGTGATCTGTTCCAGCGTCAGCGGAGCCTCCGCCGTTTCCGCCGCGATATCCAGCGCCTGCCCCAGCACCATACCTTGCGCACCGCTTGCTTTCGCCAGCGTTAGGGTCAAATCTGCGCGAATTGCGGCCTCGCCAACCTGCGCGTTCCCGCAAAGCTCAAACGCCAGCGTCTGCAGCGCGTCCCCGGCCAGAACGGCCGTACCCTCATCCCATTTCACATGAACCGTGGGCCGCCCCCGGCGCAGATCATCATCATCCATACAAGGCAGATCATCATGGACCAGCGAATACGCGTGCAGCGCTTCGATAGCCGTCGCGGGCCAAATGGCTCGTTCAGTCTCAACACCATGCAACCGAGCGCTCTCTAACACCAGAAACCCGCGCAGCCTTTTCCCGCCCTCGGTGGCATAAGCCATCGCCCGGGTCACATCCAGATTGTCCAGCGCCCCCAGAACCGTATTGAAGTGGTCCTGAATAAACGCCGCATCCTGCGCCAATCTGTCTCGAAACATTTACTGACCTTCGACAGGCGTGGTCCCGGTCGGCTGACCTTCGGCATCCAGCGTGATCGCCGCCACTTTTTCCTCGGCCCGCTTCAACTCATCCTCGCAGCGTTTCTTCAGCTGCGCCCCGCGTTCGTACAGAGCAATGGATTGGTCCAATGCAACATCTCCACGCTCAAGCTGACCAACCACGGCCTCCAGCTCTTTCATGGCCTGTTCGAATGTCATCTGGTCAACGGGTGTCTCGGTCATTGGGCTGCCTTCATCAATTCTTCCACATGGGCACGGGTGGCCTCGGCCAAGGCTTTCAGATCATACCCGCCCTCCAGAGTCGAGACGATACGACCCTCACACAGCTCTGCCGCGATCTGGCACAGCTCTGACGTGAGCCAGGCAAAATCCCCGGTGGACCAGTTCAATTCGGCCAGCGGATCATCCTGATGCGCATCGAACCCGGCCGAAATAATGATCAGCTCCGGCTCAAAGGCACGCAGACGCGGGAAGGCCAACCGTTCATAGGCTGCACGCATCTCGGCCCCACCCTTACCAGGTGCCAGAGGGATATTCAGCACCGTGTCATAAGCACCGGTTTCATCGGGGCGTCCAGATCCCGGCCACAAGGGCATCTGCTGGCTGGAAATGACCAACGCGCGCTTTTCGTCCCACAGCAGATCCTGCGTCCCATTGCCGTGATGCACGTCGAAATCCACAACGGCCACGCGACGCAGCCCGTGGTGATCCAGCGCATGTTTCGCCGCCAGCGCCGCATTGCCGAACAAGCAAAACCCCATGGCGGTGTCCGTCTCAGCATGATGCCCCGGAGGCCGCACCGCGCAAAACGCATTCGGCGCCTCACCACCCAGCACCAAATCCACCGCCCGAACAGCCGCCCCCGCCGCGCGATATCCAGCGCTCACCGACCCCGGCGACATGAACGTATCACCGTCGATCTGCCGAAACCCTTCCACAGGTGCGCTGCGCCGAATGTCTTCAATATAGCTGTCCGGATGAATACGCCGCAGATCATCATCTGCTGCCAAAGGCGCAGTCTTGCGATCCAAATCCAGCGGCTCCAAGGCATGCAGAATATGTTCCAATCGCGCGACCCGCTCAGGGTGGCCGTCCGGCGTCACATGTCCAAGACAATCCGCATGAGTCAAAAGCGCAGTCTTCATCAGGATCCCATCTTCATCTGGCCAAAAATATCCTCGCCGAAGGCAAAAAATCGCCGCGCAGCGGCCCTTAGTCCGGGGCCAACATGTACCCTGCACCGCGCACAGTTTGCAAATACCGCGGCTGCTTGGGGTCCTGTTCGATCTTGCGCCGCAAACGGGTGATCTGTACGTCCACCGCGCGCTCCTGCGCCTGGCCTTTGTCGCGGCCCAAATCTTCAACCAGCTTCGACCGGCTGATCGGCTCACCCGGTTGGGCCGAGAAAATCTTCATCAACTGACTTTCCGTAGCCGTCAGACGCACAGGTTCTTCGCCCTGCCACATCTCGCTCTTCTCAACATCATAGCGGATGGGTCCGAGGTTCAGGATCTTGCTAACCGTCTCTTGCGCAGGTGTCTCGGGCATCCGACGCAGGATCGCGTTGATCCGTAGCAACAATTCCTTGGGTTCGAACGGCTTGGCCAAATAGTCATCGGCCCCAGCCTCAAGCCCCGCGATCCGATGCTCGGTCTCGCCGCGCGCGGTAAGCAACAGGATCGGCGTCGAATGGGTTTCGCGCAGCGCCTTCGTTAGGCTGACACCATCTTCGCCCGGCATCATCACATCCAGCACGATCATGTCGAAATCCAACCCCGACAACACCCGCCGCGCGTGGGCTGCATCACGGGCCGATGTCACCAGAAACCCGTTCCGCATCAGAAACTTCTTGAGCAGATCCCGAATGCGTTCGTCATCGTCAACGATCAGCAGATGCGCGTCCATATCGCTCATGAGGTGGTATCCCGCAATTTCCTGTATGCATGACGCATATCAGCATCCATCATCGCTTCAAGCACTTTACGAAACCCTGAAACAGCCTCGGGGCCCGCTTCCTTGTACGCCGCCCGCATCCGAACGCGCTGCGCCTCGGACAAGGTAGTCTCCAATTCTCGGCCTCTCTCTGTCAGAAATAGGTGCCTTTCACGTTTGTCCACGGTTCCCACCCGACTTTCGACCAACCCGTCGTCAATCAAGGTTCGCAACACCCGGTTCAGAGACTGTTTTGTCACGCCCAATATGGCCAGCAGATTGTTCACCGTGGTTCCCGGAGCCCGGTTGATGAAATGAATGGCCCGGTGATGCGCGCGACCATAGGCCAGTTCGGACAGGATACGATCAGGGTCCGCCGTAAACCCGCGATACGCGAAAAACATCGCCTCAATCCCTTGCCGTAACTGCTCATCCGTCAGAAACAGCAGGCTTTCTCCGCCAAAGACCTGGGCGGGACGGGTGTCGGACATCTTGTGCCTCATTCGTTACTTGGGTCGAGTTTATGTCAGCGTTATTGACATTCCAAGGGCAGACAGGTATCGAATCGCAGTTTTTGCGCAACATTATGTCCGCTTCGGACTTAAATAACGCAACAATCGGAAATTTCAGCCCGGTTCAGGAGGTTTCGCATGTCGGGATATGATGATCGTGATGGTGTCATCTGGTTGGATGGCAAACTGGTGCCCTGGCGCGAGGCCAATGTACACATCCTGACCCATGCGATGCACTATGCGTCTTCGGTCTTTGAGGGCGAACGCGCCTATGGCGGCAAAATCTTCAAAAGCCGCGAACATTCCGAGCGTCTGATCGCCTCGGCCGAGGCTCTGGACATGCCAATGCCGTATTCGGTGGACGATATCGAGGCCGCCAAGGAAGAAACCCTGAAAGCCAGCGGACTGCAGGACGCCTATGTGCGCGTTCTGGTCTGGCGCGGCTCGGGTGAGGATATGGGCGTCGCATCAGCCAAGAACCCGGTGCGGATGGCCGTGGCTGTCTGGCCTTGGGGCGCATATTACGGCGACGCCAAGATGCAGGGTGCGAAGCTGGATATCGCAGAATGGAAACGCCCCAGCCCCGAAACCATCCCGGTTCACGCAAAAGCGGCGGGTCTCTACATGATCTGCACCATCTCCAAGCACAAAGCCGAGGCCAAGGGATGCTCGGATGCCTTGTTCATGGACTACAACGGCTATGTGGCCGAGGCTACCGGCGCCAATGTCTTCTTCGTCAAAGATGGTGAGGTTCACACCCCTCTAGCCGACTGCTTTTTGAACGGCATCACCCGCCAGACCGTCATTCAGATGCTGAAAGACAAGGGCATCACTGTCCACGAACGCCGCATCAAGCCCGAGGAAATGGCCGAATTCGAACAATGCTGGCTGACCGGTACAGCGGCCGAGGTCACTCCGGTCGGGCAAATTGGCGATTATACGTTCGAGGTAGGCGACCTCACCCGCGAGATCGCCTCGGACTATGAGGCGTTGGTCCGCGCCTGATCCCAAACAACCAATTCTAACGAACCCCCGCGGATCCGCGGGGGTTTTCTTTTGCCAAACGTGCGGGATTTATTGCAGATCGTTCGAACCCATGGATGTATGCGCATAATCGTTTAGGTTAAGCATATGTTAGACCTGCTCAGCGATATCCTCACGCGCCTGTCCCTAAAAGGCACGTTCTACTTCCGCACATCGTTCACGCCGCCCTTTGGCGTCCAGGTGCCAGCCTTCGAAAACGTGGCCCGATTTCACTTTGTACAGCGGGGCGAGCTGAAGGTGCATGTCTCGACCACCGGCGAAACACTGCGGCTACGGCAAGGCGACCTGATCCTGATCCCGCACGGGTCCGCGCATGCTCTGCTCTGCAATGAGGTTAAACCGCTGGACGCTTTGCCTTTGGAAGAGGTGCTGGAAAAATCCGGCTACCAAGGCGACGGCGTTCTGGTCTATGGCGGCGAGGACAAAAGCCGGGATACGCAGCTGATCTGCGGGCATTTCTCGTTCACCGGCCCGCCGGGGCGGCAGGGCACGGGACATATGCTAATCGACCGGCTGCCCCCCTATATCCTGATCGAGAACTACGGCGAAGAGGCCGGAGCCTGGATCGAATCGACCCTGCGCATGATCGGGTCCGAGGTCAGCGGCGCCCGCATTGGCGGCGATTTGATCGCGCTGAAACTATCCGAAGTGCTGTTTGCCCAGGCCATCCGCGCCCATCTGGAACATCAAAGCCCCAGCGAATCTGCCTTGGCCGGATTTGCTGATCCCCGCGTGTCACGCGCGCTGACAGCTTTCCACCAGTCTCCGGCGCAGGACTGGAGCGTCGAGTTGCTGGCCCGCGAAGCCGGGATGTCACGCACGGCCTTTGCCCAATTATTCGCCGAAAAAATGGGTACAACTCCCATGCAATACCTGACTGACTGGCGCATGCAGATTGCCTGCCATGGTCTGACAGAAAGCCGCTGGAACGTCGCGGATGCAGCTGCAGAAGTGGGCTATGCGTCCGAAGCCGCATTCTCGCGCGTGTTCAAGAAGCAGGTCGGTCTGTCCCCGGCGGCTTATCGAGCCATGCACTGAAGCGACGGTATTTTGGACGATCTGCAATATCACGCGAACGATCCGGACTGATACGTTCGGGGTTACTGATCTAACTTGGACTCATACCAAGCTAAGGAAAGGAACCTTCCATGTCTGCCCGTTTCGTGACCCGCAACATTCACGCCTATCTGGATTACCCCGTTGCCATTGCGCTGATGACCTTGCCATTCATACTGGGTCTAGGCCAATCCAACCCGCTGGCGCTGTGGCTGTCGGTCGTGACCGGCGTCGCCGCATTTGTGCTGACCGTGCTGACAGATCACCATCTGGGGATTTGGCGTGTGCTGCCCTATAAACTGCACCTGACAGTCGATCTTCTGGTCGGGTTGACCTTCCTTGCTGCGCCCAGCCTGCTTGGATTTTCCGGCCTGGATGCGGTATTCTACTGGGTGAACGGTGCGGCAGTTGTTGTGGTGATCGCACTCAACGCGCCGGAACAGGACGTCACGGCCTAAGCACCTTGTCCACAAGTGTCACAATATCATCGTGATACTTTCAAAAAACTGAGCCGCTTGTTTTACAAACAGGCGGCTCACTGCCGCTCACCAATCGCGTGGTCCCTAAGGACCACCAGACAGGAGAGCCCAAATGACCCGAATCCTACGCCCCAATCGCCGAGCCTTTCTGGCTGGCAGCACCGCCTTCGCCGCATCACTGTCTATGCCAGCCATCAGCCGCGCATCCTCGCGCCCGGTTTTCACCCACGGCGTTCAGTCGGGTGATGTTGACACCACCTCGGGTATGATCTGGACTCGCACCGATCGACCGGCTCGCGTGATGATGGAGGTCTCGACCACCGAGAGCTTTACCGATGCGCGCAAACTGACCCCTATGGATGCAATCCCCAACAGCGACTTGGCCGTCAAGCGGTTGGTCGACGGGTTGCCGTCGGATCAGGACATCTTCTATCGGTTTACCGCAGCGGATCTACACGACATTAGCGCCATATCAGAGCCTATTATTGGCCAATTTCGCACTGCACCGACCTCACGCCGGAATATCCGCTTTGCCTGGTCGGGCGATACCGCTGGGCAGGGTTGGGGCATCGACGACGAAGGGATGCGCACCTACGCCACCATGGCGCAGCACAAGCCCGATTTCTTCATTCACTCGGGCGACACGATCTATGCCGATGGTCCGATGCAGGATGAGGTCGTGAAGGACGATCAACTGATCTGGAAAAACACCACCCTGATCGACGAGAAACGCAAAGTGGCTGAAACGCTGGACGAATTCCGTGGTCAGTGGAAATACAACTTGATGGACGAGCATGTGCGCTCTATGAACGCCGTCTGCCCGACCTTTTTTCAGTGGGATGACCATGAGGTCGTGAACAACTGGTCGGATGCGAAAGACCTGATCTCGGACGACCGCTATTCTGAGAAATCGGTGCACGTGCTGCAATCCCGCGCTGCCCGTGCCTTCCACGAAATGACACCGCTGCGCATCACCCCGGCCGAGCCGGGGCGGGTGTATCGCAAGATCGCATATGGCCCAATGCTGGACGTGTTCTTTTTGGACCTACGCAGCTATCGCGGGCCGAACGGGGCCTCGATGGAGGATGAGATCACTGATCAGTCCCGCATTCTGGGGGCCGAGCAACTGGCTTGGCTGAAACGGGAACTGGCCGCGTCCGAGGCGACGTGGAAGGTTATCGCATCCGACATGCCAATCGGTCTGATCGTCTGGGACAACTGGCGGGAACAAGCCGGGGCCGAAGCCATCGCAAACGGCAATAGCGGCCCCGCCAAAGGGCGCGAGTTGGAGATTGCCGAACTGCTGCAATTTATCAAAACCGCCGGGATCACCAATATGGTCTGGTTCACCGCTGACGTTCACTATACCGCCGCGCACTATTACGACCCTAACAAAGCGCAATTCCAGGATTTTGAGCCGTTCTGGGAATTCGTCTCGGGCCCGCTGCATGCCGGAACTTTTGGGCCGAACGCATTGGATGGAACCTTCGGCCCCGAGGTCAAATTCGTCAAAGCCCCGGCCGAGGGACAAGGTGTCAATCTACCCCCCAGCGCCGGTCTGCAGTTCTTTGGATTGGTGGATATCGACGGAGCCACCGAGCAGATGACAGTGCGTCTGATGGACCGCGCCGATACCGAGCTGTGGTCGATCACGCTGGACCCAAAGTCTCGCGCAATTTAATGGGATCAGAGCGCCCCAGACTTATGATCAGGGGCGCTCTGTCATTCCAACACTTAAAAATCCACGCCGCGCTGGGCTTTGATACCAGCTTGGAACGGGTGTTTCTCTTCCGTCATTTCGGTGACAAGATCTGCATAGTCACGCAGCGCCTGCGGCGCGTCGCGGCCCGTAAGAAACACGCTGGTTTTGTCCGAGCGTGCATTCAGCCCATCAATGACCTGCTCGACCGACAGATACTCGTACCGAAGGGCAATGTTGATCTCGTCCAAAACCACCAGGTCATAGTGCCCGCTGGCCATCAGGTCACACGCCTTGCCAAAGGCGGCGTTCGCCGCGGCGATGTCACGCTCTCGGTCCTGCGTGTCCCAGGTAAAGCCCTCGCCCATTGTGTGCCATGTGACCAGATCGCGTTCTTCAAAGAAACGCCGCTCACCCGTTTTCCACTTACCCTTGATGAACTGCACAACGGCAACTTTCTGGCCCCAGCCCAGCGCCCGGATGACCACACCAAACGCAGCCGAGGATTTACCCTTGCCCTTGCCGGTATTGATCAGGACCAGCCCGCGCTCGGGGTCTAAGGCCTCGGAGACTTTCTTGCGGTGCTGGGCCTGCACCTTCTGCATCTTTTCCTTGTGATCCTGCGCATCACTCATGGTGGGAACCTTTCCTTGTGTTGCGCCCAACCTAGGTGAAGTTCGCGAAAGGTAAAGATCAGCCCTTGGGATCCGTGACTGAACGCGCTTTTGCACGCTCCAGCCCCAGTTGCCGTTCGCGCAGGATCACCACCACATTTCCCGCGATAACCAACGCTGCCCCACCCAGCATGACCAAAGTCGGCAGCTCGTCGAACCAGACATAGCCGATGACCACCGCAAACAGCATCGTGGTATAGTCATAAGGTGCCAGCATCGAGGCTTGCGCGAACTTGTAGGACGTCGTGACCAATATCTGTGCAACCCCTCCTGTCAGCCCCACAAGAGCCAATATTAGGGTCTGTTCAAGCGTGGGCGCGGTCCATCCCCAAAATGCCGTCAAGGCGGACAGCAGCGTTGCCGTGACAGAAAAGTAAAAGGCCACGGCGGCGGGGTGATCGACCTGAACCAGTTGTCGGATATGGATTTGCACGAATCCTCGCGCCATCGTGGCAACCAGAACGCATAGCGCGCCGAGGCTTGCCGTGCTTTCCATGTTGTTGCCGCCCAGCCGAGGCCAGATCATGATCAGAACGCCCAGCAGCCCCAGACTGACCGCGCCGATACGGATCATGCGAATGCGCTCACCCAGAATGACGGCCGCCAGAATCAGCGTGAAGATCGGCGTGGCGTAGCCAAAGGCCGTGACCTCGGGCAGAGGCAGCAGGGCCAGCCCCGTAAAGGTCAGCCCCATGGCCGAAGTTCCCAGAACACCGCGCCAGACGTGGCCCATCGGCTTTCGGGTGATCAACCCTTGCGCCAGCTCTCCACGCCAAAGCAGCCAGCCAATGATCACAGGGATGGCAAAGAGCGAGCGGAAAAAGACCATCTCGCCCGGCGGGAACGTATCCGACAGCGCTTTAACCAATGCGGCCATAGCCGTGAACAGGAACAATGCGCCCAGCTTCAGACCCACCGCCAGGGCGGGTCGATGCGATGTTAAGGATTTTGCCATGGGCCGGACCCTGCGCCTTTAACGGGCAAAGATCAACCGGTCGCGTCGCCGTTTATCCACGTCCGCGGCAGGTCACTGCCGATTTCCTCGGCGAATTCGTGCAGAAAACGGATCATACGCGCGGTCCTTGCTTTTGCGATCTGCCGCCCGGTTTCAGTCAGCATGTCATCAGACAGACTCAGCAGCTTCACTTTCCAATGGTCGAGCGAATAGTGCAGATCATCCAGCGCGCGATCAGCCGCAAAGGGGTCGGCTGCATCATAGAGCGTGCGCCCCAAGGCACCCGACACCGAGAAGTTCCGTGCAATCCCGATGGCGCCCAGCGCATCCAGCCTGTCGGCATCTCGCAGGATGCGAGCCTCGGGCGTCTCGGGCGGGATATTGGCCGAGAAGCTATGCGCCTCGATCGCGTGTTTGGTGGCGTCGATCTGGGCGCAGCTAAAGCCGAAACCGCTCAGAATAGGCTCTGAATCCGATGCGGACTTGCGCGAGGCCAGATGGCGATCCGGGTCATCTTTTGGCAAGTTGACCAGATCGTGCAGATAGCTGGCAGCAAGCAGAACAGTCATGTCAGTCTGAGCATCGGAAATGGCCCGAGCATTTACCCAGACACGGTCCAGATGGGCCAGATCATGGGCGGGGTCCGTTTCCATGCGTTGCGCCACGACAGCGCGCAAGCGGCTGCGCAGGTCAGCCGATATGTCCACGGTTTTCTCCGATCTGGCCGCGATGAAGCAGCAAGTGGTCCAGAATCACGCAGGCCATCATCGCTTCGCCCACAGGCACGGCACGGATGCCGACGCAGGGGTCGTGGCGGCCTTTGGTGATGATCTCGGTTTCCTCACCCGATTTGGTGATCGTCTTGCGCGTGGTCAGGATGGATGAGGTCGGCTTTACCGCAAACCGCACCACGATGTCCTGTCCGGTCGAGATACCGCCCAGAATTCCGCCCGCGTGGTTGGAGCTGTACTGCGGGCCGTTCTGACCCATGAAAATCTCATCGGCGTTGGCCTCACCTGTCAGTTCGGCGGCGGCCATGCCTTCGCCTATCTCGACACCTTTGACGGCATTGATCGACATCATTGCGGCTGCCAGATCAGTGTCTAACTTGCCATAAATCGGAGCGCCGATCCCTGCGGGGACGCCGCGCGCGACGACTTCGACCACAGCGCCAACCGAGTTGCCGGATTTGCGCAGATCATCCAGATAGGCGGCCCAGTCGTCGGCGGCTTGGGCGTCGGGTGTCCAGAACGGGTTCTGTTCGATCTGCGACCAGTCGAAGTTGGCGCGGTCGATTTTGTGTGGGCCGATCTGGGTCATATAGCCGGTGATCTGCACATTTGGCGCGATCTGTTTGATGGCCTCGCGCGCCAATCCTCCAGCGGCAACACGAGATGCGGTTTCGCGCGCCGAGCTACGCCCGCCTCCGCGATAGTCGCGGATGCCGTATTTCTGCCAATAGGTGATATCAGCGTGGCCCGGACGGAACTTGTCGATGATATCGCCGTAGTCTTTCGAGCGTTGATCGGTGTTCTCGATCATCAGCTGAACGGGCGTGCCGGTGGTTTGGCCTTCGAACACGCCCGATAGGATTTTAACCTGATCGGGCTCACGGCGCTGGGTGGTGAACTTGTTCTGCCCGGGTTTGCGCTTGTCCAGCCAGTGCTGGATCATGGCTTCGTCGATGGCGACACCCGGAGGGCAACCATCCACCGTGGAGCCCAAGGCGGGGCCATGACTTTCACCCCAAGTGGTGACGCGGAAGAGGTGTCCAAAGCTGTTCATCGACATGGGGCGTGCTCCTTTGGAAATTGTGATTAGCGGGGAGTGTCTTTGGCCTCAAGCGGATTTGCATGCGGAAAGCGGGGGAAGGGGGCGCTGCCCCCGTCGCGCGGGCGCGACTCCCCCGAGGTATTTTCGAACAGAAGAACGATCAGGCCGCTTGTACGATTGAGGCGCGGGTTTTTGTGATTGTCAGAGCCGCCTGGGCGGCCTCGCGGCCTTTTTCGACGAAATGGGCGCGGTAGATGGCGTTGTGATGGTCGGTTTCCTGATACTGGTGCGGGGTCAGCGAGACCGACAGGACCGGCACGCCCGTGTCCATCCCCGCGCGCATCAACCCGTCGACCACCGCCTTTGCCACGAAATCATGCCGGTAGATACCACCATCCACCACAAAAGCGGCACAGGCGACGGCCTCGTAGCGCCCGGTTTGCGCTAGATCGCGCGCCAGCAGGGGCATTTCGAACGCGCCTGGGACATCGTAGACGTCGATCTGGTCGGCTGGGATGACCTGTTGGAACCCTTCCAGCGCCTGATCGACGATATCGGAATGCCAGTTGGCTTTGACGAAAGCATAGCGGGTGTGTGTCATTTGTGATCTCCTTAGCAAAACAGACACGTCACCCAAGGCGATCACGAGCAGCCGCGCCGGTTGGCACGCTGCACGTTCTCTTTCATCCGGACTTTGACCGTCGGCTCTGGCCTCTCACCAGATCTGCTTGTCACCTCGTGCACCGAGGCCGCTCGCGGGCTTACGGGTCAGCGCCCGCATACCGCCGGTGGGGAATTTCACCCCGCCCTGAGAACGACGCGGACCTTGCCAAGATCGCTGCGAATCTGCAAGGCGTTCCGCTAGGAGATTTGATATGCACCCAAACCCGGCTTTCCGCTCTGAAGATCAGGCCCTAAGTGTCGAATTTGCCCGAGCGCGGGCCTTTGGCGTATTGGCGTTGTCCACCACAGATGTTCCGTTGATCAGTCATGTGCCTTTCCTGCTGAGCGAAGATGGCATGGTCGCTGAATTGCACCTGGTGCGGTCGAACCCGATTGTCCGCGCGCTGACAGTCCCACGCGCGGCGAAAATCGCCGTCACCGGGCCGGACGGCTATGTCTCCCCCGATTGGTACGGGGTCGAAGATCAGGTGCCGACGTGGAATTATGTTGCGGTCCATCTGACGGGAATGCTGGAACTGCGGCCGCACGATGAGTTGCAGGGCCTTTTGGACCGCCAGTCGGCCTTTTATGAGCAGCGGCTGTTGCCCAAACCACCCTGGACAACAGACAAGATGACGCCCGAGGCGCTGGACCGGATGATGCGCATGATCGTGCCCTGTCGGATACAGGTGGATGATATTCAGGGCACCTGGAAGCTGAATCAGAACAAACCCGATGCTGTGCGCTTCGCGGCGGCGGATCAGGTCGGCGGTGGAATCGGGGTGGACTTGGCAAAGCTGGCCACGCTGATGCGCGGCCAGCGCTAGGGTCAGTTGCTGAAGGTGGCCAGATAGGCGGCGATATCTTCGGCACCTCTTTTCAGCTGCACGCTCATGTTGGGGCGGGCGGTTTCGTCGTCCAGGTAGTCTTTGATGAAGCGGATCGGATCTTTTGAATAGGCGGCAATGTTGTCTTCGGTCCAGACAAGCCCCTCTTGTCCGGCGCGGATCATATCATCGGTGAACATGCCAATAGGCAGGCGTTCGCTTCCATTCAAGTAGTCAGTTTCTGTACCCGCAACGCGCCCGACCACGCCAAATAGATTCGGTCCGGTGATTCCACCTTTGACCAGAACCTCATCACCCTTGATGATCGCGTGGCACGAGGAACACCGGTTATAAAGCGCCTTTCCTTTGGCTGCGTCCCCGGCGGCGCTGACCTGCGAGGACAGCGACAGAGCGAAAACAAACGTGATCAGGGGAAATTTGGGCATGGGATGCGTCCTGCTGAGAATTGTCCTTGCCCGCGCCTTCTTGCATTCATCTTTGAAGTGCAATCGAAATCGCGTCTCACCCGGGCATTCTGAAATATCTAATTTGAACTCATATATTTAGCTGGGTCAAATCTGGCGAAAGTTGAAATTTTCATGGCCAAAATCAGGAAAATTATGGGTGATTTCACCTGAAATCTCCGGCCAGAATACTGAGACCCATCAGGGTGACGGGCGTGCCCAAAGCAAACCGAATCACCCCAAGCAGACGTGGGCGAGCAAAGGTGGATTTTTCCGGTCAAACCGGCCCGGACCTTGAAAAAATACCCTGACGTTGTGACATGAATGCCCAGATGCGGCGTAGTGCGCGCCTATGACCGCTGGACGAACCGATTTCTCCCGGATAGATAGCCGCGATGAGACGCCGCTTTGATGCGGTGCTGATGCATGTTTGCCCGGTATCCTCCGGGCGCCGGAATCGGAGAAAACCTCGTGTCCCACGCAGAAGACCACGAAGGCACCCGCAGAGATTTCCTCTACTACGTCGCTGGCGGCGCAGGTGTCGTTGCGACGGGTGCAGCCGTATGGCCCCTGATCAACCAAATGAATCCCTCGGCAGACGTTCAGGCGCTGTCCTCGATCCGTGTGGACGTGAGCGGCGTTGAGCCGGGGACGCAGCTGACTGTGAAATGGCTGGGTAAACCCGTCTTTATCCGTCACCGCACCGGTGCCGAGATCCAAGAGGCCAAAGAGCAGGACGCCGAAGGTCTGGATGCGCTGCCCGATCCGCTGGCGCGCAACTTCAACCAACCGGCTGATGCGCCCGCGACCGACGAAAACCGCGTCATGCCCTCGCCCGAGGGCGAAGCCCCCGGTGCCTGGCTGGTTCAGATGGGCGTATGTACGCACCTGGGCTGTGTGCCGCTGGGTGATGCCGGTGACTTTGGCGGCTGGTTCTGCCCCTGCCACGGTTCGCACTACGACTTGGCTGGCCGAATCCGTAAAGGCCCCGCGCCTGAAAACCTGCCTGTTCCGCCTGCGGAATGGACAGACAACAGCACCATTAAACTCGGCTAAGGGAGACCCAGATGTCCGGAATTCCCCACGATCATTACGAGCCGAAGACAAACGGCGAGAAATGGCTGAACAGCCGCCTGCCCATCGTCGGCCTGATTTACGACACCATCATGATCCCCACCCCCAAGAACCTGAACTGGTGGTGGATCTGGGGCATCGTCCTGGCGTTCTGCCTGGCGCTGCAAATCGTCACCGGTATCGTTCTGGTGATGCACTACACCCCGCATGTTGATCTGGCCTTTGCCAGCATCGAGCACATCATGCGCAACGTGAATGGCGGCTATATGCTGCGCTATCTGCACATGAATGGCGCATCGCTGTTCTTTGTTGCGGTCTACATCCACATCTTCCGTGGCCTGTTCTACGGCTCTTACAAAGCCCCGCGTGAGATAACGTGGATCATCGGGATGCTGATCTACCTGATGATGATGGGTACTGCCTTCATGGGCTATGTTCTGCCCTGGGGTCAGATGTCCTTCTGGGGTGCAACCGTGATCACCGGCCTGTTTGGTGCGATCCCCTTCGTTGGCGACGCGATCCAGACCTGGCTGCTGGGCGGACCCGCGGTGGACAACGCTACGCTGAACCGCTTCTTCTCGCTGCACTATCTGCTGCCGTTCGTGATTGCGGCGCTGGTCATCGTGCATATCTGGGCCTTCCACACCACCGGCAACAACAACCCCACGGGTGTTGAGGTTCGCCGCACGTCGAAAGCCGATGCCGAGAAAGACACGCTGCCCTTCTGGCCCTATTTTGTGATCAAGGATCTGTTTGCGCTGGCCGTGATCCTCGTCGTGTTCTGGGCGGTTGTAGGCTTCATGCCGAACTATCTGGGCCACCCCGATAACTATATCGAGGCCAACCCGCTGGTCACACCTGCACATATCGTGCCTGAATGGTATTTCCTGCCGTTCTACGCGATCCTGCGGGCCTTCACCGGTGAGGTTTGGGTTGTTCAGTTCGCAAGCTTCATCACCGGCGGCATCATCGATGCCAAGTTCTTTGGTGTGATTGCGATGTTCGGTGCGATCCTGGCGATGGCTCTGGCACCGTGGCTGGACACTTCCAGCGTGCGTTCGGGCAAATACCGTCCGATGTTCAAATGGTGGTTCTACCTGCTGATCGTCGACTTCTTTGCCCTGATGTGGCTGGGTGCGATGCCCGCCGAGGAGCCCTATGCGACCTTCTCGCTGATCGCGTCCGCCTACTGGTTCGCCTATTTCTTCGTGATCCTGCCGATCCTGGGTGTAATCGAAAAGCCCGATGCACAGCCGGAGACGATCGAAGAAGACTTCAACGCGCATTATGGCAAGGCTGACGCCGACGCCACGCCGGCCGAGTAAGAAGAGGGACCGGAAACATGTTCAAGAAACTTGCAATCGGTGCCGCGTTTGCCTTGGCCCTTACCCCTGCTGCGTCTTTCGCGGCAGGTGGCGGCGAGCAGCATATCGAGGATTTCCACTTCTCGTTCGAAGGGCCGTTTGGCACCTGGGATCAGAACCAGCTGCAGCGCGGTCTTCAGATCTATACCGAGGTCTGCGCGGCCTGCCACGGCCTGCAATATGTACCTCTGCGTGATCTGGAAGCGCTGGGATACTCGGAAGAAGAAGTGATCGCCTATTCGGCAGAGAACTTCGAAGTGTTCGATCCCGAGCTGGATGATTTCCGCGCGGCCATCCCGACCGACCACTTCCCGGCCAACAATGGCGTTGGTGCACCGGACCTGAGCCTGATGGCCAAAGCACGTGCCGGATTCCACGGCCCATACGGTCTGGGGATCAACCAGCTGTTCAAAGGCATGGGTGGTGCGGAATACATCGCCTCGCTGCTGGACGGTTATACCGGTGAGGAAAAAGAAGAGGCCGGCACCATTCTCTATGAGAACAAGGCTTTCCCCGGTGGATGGATTTCAATGGCACCTCCTATGTCGGATGATCAGGTTGAATTCGCCGATGGCCACCCCGCCACGGTCGAAGCCATGTCCGAGGATATTGCGGCCTTCCTGATGTGGACGGCTGAGCCCAAGATGATGGAGCGCAAGTATTCCGGTTTTGTCGGCGTGATCTTCCTGTCGGTTCTGTCGGTGCTGCTGTACCTGGTGAACAAACGCCTGTGGGCCGGTGTCAAAGGTAAGCGCAAAGACTAAGGTTTTTGCATCGCTGAAATTAAAAACCTCCGCGCCGGAAGGCTGCGGGGGTTTTTTGTTGCAGGCGAGGTGAAGGGGCCAGCCCCTTCTTGGCCTACGGCCAATTCATCCCCGAGATATTTATGGCCAGATGAAGGACGGATCAGGCTTTGAGTTGGCTGCTCGTGTGACCGGTGATCGTGGCGGTGACGATCTGGCCCTCGGGTTGGGGGGTGGTGAAGGTGACTTCGGTGAATTGCTCGGTACGGCCCATATGCGGGTTCTCCATCAGAATGTGATGGGTTTTACCCAGTTGGGCGGTCAGGTGCTTGGCGACCTGCGCATCGCCAGCGGCGCGCAGGCGGGCGGCACGGGATTTGATGATATTGCCGTTGATCTGCTGCGGAATGCGCGCTGCCGGGGTGCCTTCGCGTTTGGAAAAAGGGAAGACGTGCAACCAGGTCAGATCGCAGTCGGTGACGAGCTTCAGCGAGTTCTCGAAATGCGCCTCGGTCTCGGTCGGGAAGCCAGCGATGATATCCGCGCCAAAGGTCATGTCGGGGCGCAGCTTGCGGGCCTCTTCGGTGAAGCGGATGGCGTCGTCGCGCAGGTGGCGGCGTTTCATGCGTTTCAGGATCAGATCGTCGCCATGTTGCAGCGACAGGTGCAAATGCGGCATCAGGCGCGGTTCCGTCGCGATAGCCTGCATAAGGTTTTCATCGACCTCGATCGAGTCGATCGAGCTGATCCGCAGGCGCGGCAGGTCGGGAACCAGCTTGAGGATACGCATCACCAGATCACCTAGCTTCGGCTGAGCAGGCAGGTCAGCGCCCCATGAGGTCAGGTCGACGCCGGTCAGCACGACCTCGTTATAGCCCCGGTCCACCAGCCGCTTGATTTGGTCCACCACCACGCCCGCAGGGACGCTGCGCGAGTTGCCACGCCCGTAGGGAATGATGCAGAAGGTGCAACGATGATCACAGCCGTTCTGGACCTGCACATAGGCGCGGGATCGGGTGCCAAAGCCATCGATCAGGTGACCTGCAGTCTCGGTCACGGACATGATGTCATCGACCTGTACCGCCTCGGTCTGACCGATGAAATCAGCGGCCATGCCTTTCCAGGTGTCGGGCTGCATCTTCTCGGTATTGCCGATGACCGCGTCGACCTCGTCCATTTTGGCGAAGGTTTCAGGTTCGGTCTGGGCGGCGCAGCCGGTGACGATCAGGCGCGCATCGGGGTTTTCCCGGCGCAGCTTGCGGATTTCCTGCCGGGCTTTGCGCACGGCCTCGGCCGTCACGGCGCAGGTGTTCACCACCACGGCGTTCGACAGGCCTGCCTGTTGTGACAGTTCTTTCATCGCCTCGGTCTCATAGGCGTTCAAGCGGCAGCCCAGAGTGGTGAACTTGGGCGCGCTCATCCCAGCATCCCCAGAAACTCAGGGGTCAGCGTTCCCGAGAAGACATGGGCCGTGGGGCCGGTCATCCAGACGCCATCCTCGCGCCAGTCGATCCAGATCGTGCCACCGTCCAGTTCGATCTGCACCTTGCGCCCGGTCAAGCCGCGCCGTGCAGCCGCCACCGCTGTGGCACAGGAGGACGAGCCAGAGGCCAGCGTGATGCCCACGCCGCGCTCCCACACGCGCATACGGATGTGATCGGGGCCGATGATCTGCGCCACCTGAACGTTTGTGCGTTCGGGATAAAGCGGGTGATATTCGTAGCGCGATCCGAATTCTTCCAGCGGGATTGCCTCGGCATTGTCCACAAAAAAGGTGCAGTGCGGGTTGCCCATTCCGGTCGCCGAAGGCCCGCCTTCGATGGGCAGTTCCAGCGTATCAACCTCTTCGGCCAGCGGGATCTGGTGCCACTCCAGCTGCGGCGGGCCCATATTGACCGAGGTCAGCCCGTTGCCCGCGTCGCGCGCATAAAGCGTGCCGCATTCCGTCGTCAGGGTCAGCTCAGGCTTGCCGGTTTCCTCCATCAGGAAGCGGGCGATGCAGCGCGTGGCATTGCCGCACGCGGCCGAAGTCGACCCGTCCGCGTTGTAGAACACCAGATGCGCATCCGATTCGCCGTTTTCGATGACTGCCAACTGATCAAAGCCAACGCCAAACTGACGGTGCCCGATTCCCTTTGCCAGGGCTGGTGTTAGGTCAATGCTTTGCGCACGCGCATCCACAATGACAAAGTCATTGCCCAGCCCGTGCATCTTCATGAAGGGCAAACCCGAAGTCAGTATTCGTTGCATGGCGGGCATATAACCCTGCCTTTGAAATGAATCCACCCTATCGCGCAGATTCCTGAAAAAAGGGGTTGACCCCCCAGCGTCCCCTGCCTAATTAGGCCGCCTATCGGGTCGCCGGAACGTAAGAAATTACAGGCGAAACGATGCGTGAAATAAGGACTTGCACCCGATCGGGAAAATGCCTTAGAGAGCGCCACGGATCGAAGGATCCAGACAAAAGAGTGGGCCGTTAGCTCAGTTGGTAGAGCAACTGACTTTTAATCAGTGGGTCGCAGGTTCGAATCCTGCACGGCTCACCACTTCAACCGATTGATCGGAAACGAAAAACCGCCGGGCGAAAGCTTGGCGGTTTTCGGTTTTTTCAAACGTTTTTCAAACAGACGCGTTTTTCAAACATTTTGTGTCCACCTCGCATTTAATCGCACCCACGACTCGTCCATTGTTGCCAAAGTCGCGCCAAAATCGTGCCACATCAGTGCTTTAAGTTGGCCGTGAAAGGGGGCGACCAGTGAAGCACGCCGCGAAAATCGAGCCGGGCATTAGCAGAGCGTTCACTTTGCCGCTTGAACCGTTCGGAGGCGACCTGTTGTGTATCGATGCCCCTCAAGCGGACGACTGGAGAGCGCTTCCCAAACGATTCCTTGACGGTATCGAACTGACGTCTCGGTTCATCGGCAACGCGAAGCACCACGGCCAAGAATGGTGGAAAATCGAGTACGCCCATCTGCTGGACGGCAAGGCTATTGCAACCGACAACAAAACAGTTGTCGAGTATGATGTGGGTAAGTCCGCACTAGCATGCACGCTTACGCTCAAGCAGTTGCGAATGATCAAGGCGTTCGAAGCGGCACCGTCTTATCATTCGACCACAAACGATGCTCTGCACCTCCGATGGGCAAACGGAAACCGCCTTGCCCTTAGTCAGCAATACCGTCCCGCCGCCGACCTCGGTAAGCTACTTGACCCGTTCGAATGGGAAGACTTTGATCCGATTGACGAGGATTGGCGGGCGCAGGTTGTCGGTCATTTCTCCTTCAAACCGGTCCGCGACAACGAAGGGCTGATGACAATCTCCCCGGATCGCATCACCGGAGGGGTTTTTGACGACCGCCCGGATACCGAGTTGCGCATTCAGACGCACACGGAAAGGGAGGTTTCATTCGAACAAGCGACCTTACTAAACGCCGTGAGGGTTGCGACTGAGATCAAGTTTGTCCATGAGGGTGCCCACTCCCGCCTTCTCTTTAGAAGCAAGAACGTGCGTGGCGTTGCCGTTTCAAGACAACGGGTAACGTCATGAGGACCGTGGTGGACGGATTGCTCTTCCACCCGGACGGCGCGACCGCCTCCGACGTACTCAAGCGCCTTGCCGACGGTACAACCAACTACCGTTTGGACGACCCGTTCCAGCCCGCCATCTACGAGACCGAGTGCGAAGTCGCAAAACTCGATGAGCAGATTTTTCGCGCGGAGCAACGGTTGATTGCCCTCCGACATGAGAAGCTCCGCGCACAACAGCGCCTTGAGGAGCAGCAGGCAGCGAAAGAGCGGTTTGCCGAAACCGGCGAGATCGACCTAACGCTGCTACCTTCCGTTGAAGCACTCGCAAAAGCTGAGGCGGCTGAGCAGCGGGACGAGATCAAGGAGGCGGAATCCGAGAAGTTCGACCTTCCGACCGAATTGAAAGATGAAGGCTGGACCGAAGACCCGATCCGCGTCACCGACACCGAGATCATTGTCACGATCCGCAAGCGACGCACCGACACCCCTGTCGATGTCGAGCAAGCCGAAGAGCGGATCGCGAAGGTCGTCGAGAATGCCATGCAGCCGTTCCGTGTGGATGACTCTCACTACCGCCGTGTCCTGCGCGAACACATCGCAAGACGCCCGCAGCAACCAAAGGGGCCGCCTGATGACTGAGATCGCGATCGAGGATGACCTGTGGAAACTGTTCTCAAAGAAGCCAAAGAGCCACCGCAAGAAAGGCGATGGACTCATCCTTTGGGAAGCACTCAGCCAGGTACTCAACGCCAAGTCTTTCGGAGACGGCAGAAGCCTCCTCGATGTGAATGATGAAGAACGGTTCTACTTGGTCGCAGGTCGCCAAGCGTCCGCAGTCGTGCGTCAATGCGACCTGCGAAAGGTCGGTCATGCGCTCAACAGCAACGCGGGCGAAACGATGGTCGGTTATCTTGGGACCTCCCCGTCGAGCGGTTGAGCGCGTCATGCTTCCAATTCGACAGTGCATAAGGTACGGCACCTCCACTATGGAGAGGGTGCAGCCGCCTTTTTGACATTGGCGACTGCTTAGAGCAGTAACCAACCGAAAAACGATCTATCTTGTGCTTCCAATCATCCAAGTCGCCATATAGAGTAGGCAAAAAAGGGGGAAACCTTGGCGCAACAGGCTACATTGTTCGATGATTGTCACTCGGCCGCAATTTCGATCTCGGAAGTTGCCAACACACTGAGCGTTTCCGAAGCTTCTGTAAGAAACTGGATCAAAACGGGATACCTTGAATATGATCCTGCCACTGGTGTTTCCCAAGCTTCATTTGACCACTTTAAGAAAAACATAGCCGGCAAAATCAAACTGACAAAGAGAGCTAACAAGTCACTAGTAGATGATCACAACCATGAAGCTTTGGTTGAAAAAACGCTTGGAGCTTTAAAAGTCAGCTCAAACCTCTCCGACTTGTCCGACAAATACCAAAACAGCCTTTCGAATGCCTATCGAAACAAAGAAGGCATCTACTACACACCGGATAGCATCTGCGAAGCAATGTTCTCAGATGTTCCGACCCCAAAGGAGGATGAAAAGTTCTGTGATCCCTGTTGCGGCAGCGGAAACTTCATCATTGCCGCAATTCGACACGGGTTCGCGCCCAAAAACGTGTTCGGGTATGATACAGATCCAGTAGCAGTCGAAATAGCAAAGCAGAGAGTTCTGCATGAGACAGGTGTTGAACCAGAAAACATAATCTGTGCTGACTTCCTCGAAGTTTCGACCAACAGCACAACACCTGCGCAGCAATTCGATGTGATTTTGACCAACCCCCCATGGGGCAAGAAAATCCAAAAACTGGAAAAGCAGAGATACGGGAAAACGTTTGGTGCCGGTCGCAGCCTAGACACAAGCTCTCTCTTTTTCTTCGCTGCAATGAAGAATCTTCGAGAGCATGGTTTTCTATCTTTTTTAATGCCGGAATCGTTCTTCAAAATAGCAACTTTTCAAGACGCACGACGGCACTCGCTTAAGTACTCTTTGGTGAGTGTTCGCGACTTTGGCAAACCATTCAAAGGCCTTTTGACCAAAGCGCAATCGTTCTGCGTAAAAAAGTCAGCACCTGCTGAAAGCCGTGTGCTTTGCCACATGAATGAACGTAAGTTCTTTCGCAAGCAAAAGACCTTTGTGGATAATCCGGCAAGCATTATCAACTTCGAGTGCAGCCCTGAGGATGCTGCGGTAATTGCCAAGGTTTTTGATAGGCCACATATAACTTTAACCGGGGGCGCTAGATGGGGATTGGGAATCGTCACTGGTAACAACAAGAAGTTTTGCAACGAAGAGCCCAGCGAGAACTCAATTCCCGTGTACAAAGGCGTAGATGTCCATAGAGGGCGAGCAGACGATCCAACGACATTTATTCCATCGGATATGTCTCTCTACCAACAGGTGGCGCCCCTCGATTTGTTCGAATCCAAAAGCAAGATTCTATACAGGTTCATTTCTTCACGCCTTGTGTTTTATCATGACAAGGACGGTTCGTATTTTTTGAACAGCGTTAACATGATAGTACCCTCTCCGGAGTTCCCAATCGCGCCCGATAAACTTGTCAAGTTATTCAACACTGATTTCTATGATTGGCTGTTTTCAAAGCTATTTAATACACACAAAATTCTTCGTGCGGACTTGGAAAGACTACCGCTACCAGTGGAATTTCTGCGGGAACGAGAAGATTTCACAGAAGATCAATTGATCAAATACTATGAAATAGAGAGGACTGACGGTGGAGCTTTCCGAGTTAAGAGCTAAGATATGCGATTCTTTCGAGGGAGACTCTGTAGAGTTAGAAAGAATTCTCCGAATCGTAGAAGAAGACGAAGCGATTTTCCCGTTTAATGAGTACGAGCACCTAATATGCAACCTGATAGAAGTTGGCGGACTCACATTCGACAAGTACATGGAGATTCGAACGGAGTATGTAAGCGAGAATCCAAATCTTTGGATTTTTGAAATTTCTGCACCTAGAGGTTTTGGCGAGAAGTTCGCTCAAACATATGTCCAAGGAAAATGCTCCGCGCTCAAGAAGGCTTCCAAGAAGATTGACCCGCACTTTACCGGTGAATACGATCTTTGGCTTGACGGCATCAAGATCGAGGTGAAGGCATCGCGCGCAGTCGACAGTGCGAGCGAGGAGCCACTGTACATCAAGGCCTTGGCGAGAAGTACCACAAAAAAGTTCCTGATGAACTTTCAGCAGCTGAAACCACAATGCTGCGATGTCTTTATCTGGGTCGCAGTCTTCCGAGATGAAATTGTTCTCTGGGTAATGAACAGTGATGAAGTGCTTCACAACCCACTCTATTCCAAAGGGCAGCATAGAGGTAACAGGGGAAATGAAGGTCAGCTCCATATCAAAGACGACAACATACATGTTCTGAATAAGTTCGAACTGATTGGCGATGATCTTGGCCAAGCAATCAGGGATGCAGCATCTCGCGTCGTCGGCGCATAGTCTTCCCACCCAACGTCTGTATTCTTGACGGGATTCTGCTTTACCGCGTTAGCACCACCCGCGCAGCGTGCTGACGAGTATCTTCTGAGGTTTGAGATACTGGGATGCGAACGCGCCGACGATCAGCGCAATGCCGAGATCGCCGTGTCCAGCTGCTGACCGTGACTGCGTGATGATCTGATTGCCCGCCGCCGTCGTCTGCGTCGTAAAGGAAGCAAGGTCTTCTTCGATCTCCGGCCGCAGCGGCAGATCACGCGCGAAGGTCAGATCGCCAGAGGCAAACAGCACAGCCAGGTTTTCCACCATCAACGTCTTGCTGGCGTTCACGTAGCGGCCTTTGCGGGACCAATCCTGACCACCCGTCATCTGGATAGCACTGTGATCCACGCCCTGTTCCCGAAGCATGTCCGATACCACGCGCCCGATGGACGTGCCGTCGATGACGAGTTCGGACTTGCCACCAAATGGCGACGCGTTGCGCAGTTGGATGAGATGGTCGACGACATCGACGTAGGACAAGCCGCGAAACCGGTCCGCATAAACGACAGTGCGCTCGCGCTGCCCGAGGACGACCTTCGATCCGTCGGAAGTCGGAAGGCGTCGATCCTTGACGACGCAGACAGCAGAGTAATCATTCGCCTGCCCCAAATCCGCGCCTATCCAGTATCGCTCATATCCGGTCACGCGTGGAATAGCGGGATCCATGTTCGTCTCGTTTACGATGCGACCGTCCGGCATGTGGATCAGGTTCAAATCCTTGGCCATATCGCACTCTCACTGCTGGTGGCGTTTTCGATGATGGACAAATCAAAATACGAAAGACCGTCAGCAAGCATCTCGACTTCCACTTCTTGCCGGAAGCGCGTGGCGGATAATTGCGAGCGCAGGCGATCTACGCGGGCAGCAAGGCGGGGAATGGATGTTCCGGGCACGACGATGCAGTGAATGCCTTCCCGCCTCTCTGTGAACAGCTCTGCGAACATGTTGTGCTTGCCTGCGGGCGTGGAGGCGTAGAACGTCTGGCCGTTGTCCTTGAGCATCGGCAGCAGTGCGACCACGATGTCCTCTCCGCCGTTGTGTCCCGGCAGATAGGCCATCTCATCGACCATGATCAGATCAGCGGTGTATCCGCGTATGGTTGCACCAGACGCTGGAACAGCGATGAAACGCCCACCGTTTGATGTCTCGATCTCGGATTGCGTCGCTCGCTCTACCACCAAATCGGTGGCGCGCAGGTACATCGTTGCTTTCCGTGTGATCTCGCGCGTCTGTCGTTCTGCGGGCGCAAGACAGATCGTTGTACCACCGCGCTTTAACTCGCGCACGCCGCGCGTCGCCAATACGCAAGACTTGCCCGCCTGTCGGCACACACGCATGGCAACCGTTGGCGCGGTCGATGTGATTGCCTCCAATTGCCAAGGGTCGACAGACTTAGCGTTCGGCACCTCTTGTTGTAAGAAATGCAGCATTTCTGCACCTGCATCGAGGTCGCGTTCGACGAGGCCGCACCAGTCATGGAGGGCATCAAACGGCATGATACCTCGCCGTGTAGCAGCCCGCGCACCCCTTGTTGACGCCCCGCGGCGTGACATGCCCATGCTTGCACTCAAGGCCCGTGAAATATACTTTCTTGCCTTGATTTTCAGCTTGGTGGCGCGTTGAGGGCAATTCGGCCCATTCAGGATGTCCGGCCTGCGATGCGGCTTTTGAACGTGCGGCGGTCAGCTTTGCATAGTGATCCCAGCCCAGGAATTTTGAGTGGCGCGTCATAGGACTGTGTCCTCCTTCGTTACAGACAGCACATGGTGGCGCATCCGACGCAGCAGCGGTTCGCGAGCGGCGGGAACCTCAGTACATACTTCGGCCAAGATTTGACGCAGCGTGACCCATTCCTTGCTTTCGGCCAGTGAGACATTGACCGTCAGGTTGGTCGCAAGTTTGCCCTGAACTTGGGCAATATCGCGCAAGACACGGCGCAATCCTTCCATCGCCGCCAGCGCAAAAGATTCGTCCTCGTTTCGCTCCGCCTTGGTGATCAGCCGTTCCACGCGCTTTGCCAAAGACTCATATGTCATAGCGACGTCCAAGCGATCCTGATTGACGATCTCAGTATTGGTTTCGATTTCTTTGATGCGTTCTTGCGCCAGAATTTCCCGGCGCATTTCTTCGGTGATCTTGTCATCCCGATACCGCTGCACTGTCGAGTAGTTGCAGCCGATCCGCCGAGCGATGTCAGACAGCGACCGGCGACTAAGCACGATGTCCTTGATGATTTCATTCCGGTCCGGGCGCATGTCGATGATGGCGCGCCGCCCTGAGTTCTTGTTGCCGCCGCGCATTTTCAGGAGGCTCCTGAATTCTCGGTTTCAGCGTAAATCGGTGAGGCGTTATCGTCGCGATACCAATCAACGCGCTCTTTGACGCGCTTCCATTCTTCCTTGGAGACATCGACCAAATGATAATGAACGCGATCTGCGAACTGTTTATCGACGCCCGACTGAATGAGGTCATTGCGCATCTGGCCAAAACCGAGGCCCGCCAGATGGAATTTCATCGCCTGACCAAGAGTGACAACAACCGCGTCATCGACGCGGCGTGACGGATCAAGCTTAACTACTGGATCTCCCTCGATGATGTAATGTTGTCCGTCTCGCAGGACATAACACTCGGTATCCGGCATGATGCCGATTGTGACATGCAGAGCAAACTGTAGGCAGGCTCGGTCTTCAGGTGTTGCCGTCTGCATTGGCCGCCCTTTCCATGAGTTCGAATTTGGTCCGAGCATGCGGTGGCAGATCGTCGAGCGTGCGGAATGTCTTGTAAGTGAAGCCTTCCTGCTCAGCTTGCAGGCGGCGGTGGACGAGGCCACTGCCCTTGTCCATGTCAGCACGAACATAGCGCACGCGTTCGAAGTCATCATCAAAGGTGAATACCTTGCTTTGGATACTGCCGGCCTGACCAGTGTTGCGGATCGTGGGATCACCGTCGCCATCATCGATGACCATCACAGTTGTGCCGTCCCTCTCCGCTGCGGCCTTGGCTTCACGGTATTTTACCGGATCGCGCGCATCCTCGCGGGAGATGGCGTGTTTCGGTCGTGTCCCTTTCAGATACCAGTTGCCTTTGGCGTCTTGATTGAAGTTGGCGGCCCGCATTTTGCGGTCGTTTTCATCATCCTTGTAGACAGAAGGCGTTGCCTGTTGCGCCGTGAGTTGACGCTGCATGTCCTTCTTCTCGTCGAGTACGCGCGTATTGAAGGCGTGCAGATCGTCGAGACGTTTTGCCTGATCTGAGACGGTGGTGGTGAGTGTTTCGACCTGCTTGATTAAGGTTTGCAGGGCGGCGGTTGTCGCTTCGGTCATAGTGTATCCTTTCTGACTAAATGAGCGCGGCGTCAGGACAACACCGCGCTCATCTGGACAAGTCAGATAGGGAGCGATGCGCCGCGACGCTCACCAATCAATATAAAGGTTCGACCTTACCAATCCGACCGGTAGAATAAGGTAAACAAAGGATTTTTTAGGTACCAATAACCCACGGTGCAGGATATATGGGATCTAATGCCACCTCTCCAGAATGCGAAAATTTAATGCATTTGCTTTACTACGATGAAGTCAAATATCATCCACCGGAACAAAATAGTTTTTGGCTCGGAGGTGTCTGCGTATCAGGTGATGCTGTGCCTGTAATCGAGGCTCTCGTGAATGACGTGTCACAGTCAGCATTCGGCTCAAAGATTCTTACCAAAGAAACGGAGTTTCACGGCAAAGAAATTTGTGGCGGTCGGGGAAACTTTAAGGGGCGGGCTTTTCCTGAAAGATTGGATATCCTCTCACAACTGCTGGCGATAATCGGGCGTGAAGAAATACACCGCATCTACGTTCGAATTATTCCAGGCAACATAACTCACTCGTCGACGCCACCAGACGAGATTGCCTTTATGTATTTGATCGAGCAAGCCGACAGCCTCTTCAAAAGTCTGGGAACGGTTGGAATGTTGTTCGGCGACTACGATGAACCAAACATTGGTTCATCAGTTGCTTCTTTGTCGCGATATCGTTCTGGTGGGACTCACTGGCAGCGCGGCAGAGACATTGAGAACATAATCGATACGGTGCATTTTGCGCGGTCGCACCACAGTCGATTGGTTCAGTTGGCAGACATATTTTTGTACTGCAAACAGTTCATGCTGGGGGACAATTCTACCGGTTGGCGAAAAGGCATCGCAGATGTAATTTCTGCCTCTAACATCGAAAGCTGCGCCCGTGTCCGAATATGGCCCAGCGAAGCACAGTGGTATCGGTAAGAGACGACCGACGCTCACACGAGCAGGCAAGGTGACGAACCACTGCGCTGCCGGTCGTACCTTCTATGTGAATCTGGCATTTAGTTTTGTCAAGGCGACGCTGTTGCTGCCGGGCTTCTAAACACTCTCATATATCTGATTTGACCCATGAAATCAGCGAGCGTTTGAAAAAGTGTTTGAAAACTTGAAGTAAGACACAGCATGTCCTTTTTGCCATGATGTTTCTTTGCTGAGCCGTATTGATTGCCATTCAGTGGGTCTGAATTTTCTGTCGCATTTGCGACCGCCGCGATAGGCATAGGCGGAGAATTCTGGGGATGTCAGGCTGCCCAGCCTCGTATTGCCAGCTTAGGAATGCAGGGATCGCAGGTAATACACGCAGGTTATCCTATCAGGAAAAATTAGTTGGTTGGTCGGTTCGAACACGCCAACCAACCAACTAAATTCTTCTTGTGCCTGAACCATCCTGCAATCCACGCGTTCCATGCAATCCACTCGGGTAGCGAACCGGCGGAAGAGGCGATTATCGTGTCATTTCCATGATCTCTTCGAGCGTCGCCTCAGGCGGCGGGATCAACAACCACTTGCGAGACTTCTTGTCGATCTCCCATCCGCGCTTTCGCAGGGCGGGTTTTAGTTGGTTCAATTCCCTGCTCAACGTCGCCGCAGTCATGGGCAACCGCGCTAGGTTTAAGTCACAGGATTCTGCCGACTGACGCAATTCAATCAGCAACTCTTGCGGTGTTCCCCAAAACTTGCCACGCCGGATGATAGGCTCCTGCATCGCCTCCAACGCTTGCATTGTAATCGAGTCATCCGCCGCTTCTTCCTGAGCGATGTTTTGCGCCTCGACCATTGTATCTATGAACCACCCGTCTTCCTTACCCAATACACGCGCCGTCGCCTCACCGATTGCCCCAAATTCGGCCAACCGCACGTTTTCCGAAAACTCGTGCGGGTCAATTGTTGGCAATACTTTCAGGACCTCTTTTACAAGGCCGACTGCGCCCATGAACATGCGCGGCGCAGATTCTGAGAGGCGCTGTTCAAACTCGGATTCGAGCATGCGTTTTTCGGGTTTAGTCAGTTCAATTTCCACCATCCTTGAGATTAAGTCGGCAGCGTATTTTGATGGGTCGATTCCGTTCACAATTACAGGTCGGCGAACCCAAATCGAAAACAAGTCTCCATTGGTGAAGAGTTGCCTGACTTCAAATCCCATACCAGTTGTGATGCCGCAAAGCGTGTCGGACAACTTGGACAGATCAGACATGTTCTCGAGCGTCAGAACATAGTTGTGCCAAGCACGGATTAGAACGTCTTCGGGCTTCTCACCGCCTGGAGCAACCATCGCGGAAACCGGATCGATTAGAGACCGCAACACCCGGGTCGTAGATGTCTTAGCCGATCCATATTCGCCGATGAGGTTGACAATAGGCGACGGTGTATCAGGAAAGAACATCTTTACCGCGCATGCCATGAAGACGATGAACTGGTCGTCATCCATGTTCACCATAGCGCGGATATCTTGTAGCGATCCGTCCGAAATTTCGATTGGTTGCTGTCTCGACCGCCGGAACAGCACAGGACATTCTTCATCTCCTTCGATGAGAGTAATGCTGTCAGCAGATATAACCAAAACTCGATCGTCAGCGTCGCAGAGATCGATGTAGATGCGACCACCATGCCGTGCGACGCGTAGATGTACGTCCTCAACATTCTCTACGGCGTGCGCCCGAGCCAGCCCAACGACGAGATTGATCTGATCCTGACTGGCCGTGACACCGCATGAGTAGGTTTCGCGCCGCAACCAGTCTCCAAATTCGGTCGAATCTATCCGCAAAACTCGCCGTGGGCCTACGCGGGCGTAAGATGTGCCATCGGCGTCACGGAATAGTTTGATCGATCCCACCACGTCTTCGAGAATGAGTTTGGTCGGGTCACTTTTGCTGTGGATGTTTACGCCGTCTGGAATGCCACCTGTGTAACCGCCAGCGCGAGCATACGCCCAAAAAGGCTCGGGCCCACATCTTCCTGACTTTGCAATCTCGCCCCATTTGTCGAGAACGTCTTTCTCGGACACGAAGCCATCAGTTTCTTTGGAATAGGTCAGCCAATGTTCGCGGCCATCTTCGCCGAACGCGCCATAAAGGTTGAAACCTGCATCGCACCATGCCTTGTAGCCACCGCCACGTCTGGACTTCATGAACGCCTTCAATGCTTCCGCTACTGCAATCGAGTTAGTGCGCTGCGAGGTTTTGGGACCGGTCTTGCGAGGTTTCGCTTTCCGCATGACTATCTTGCTGCCCTGCTCGAACAGCATCGCACCGGTTTCGTCTATCTCGGTGGGTGTTAGGGCGATACTTTCCAACGCAAGAGGCAACGCCACGACTGGCCGCTTGCCGCCCTTAGGTAGCAGTTCGATGTAGTGTTCGACTTTGGTAATGTCTGGCTTGTCGGGGCTGGGATTGCGAACCGCCACTTTGCCTGTGTCGTGGAACATCCCCTTACCTTGACCGTCGTCTGGCACGAACTTTTCGTGCGCCCACGGCGACTTCCCAAGAATGCTGTTTGCCACGTCTAGAACGTCGCGCATCCGTTGCCGGATAGTGTCCATTCGAGCCGCGTTCTCGTAAGCGATCCAGATGTGGTATCCGCGACCGCCGCCTGAACGTACCGAAAAGTAGGGAATGTCCATTTGGTGCAATGCGGAAGCAATGAATCCCAACCGCTTGAGCATGATGGAATCGCTTAGTTGGTTTCTATGATCATCAAGGTCAAAGACGCCGAAATATGATTTTTCATCCCCTACATTCATGTTTATTCCGATGGGTTGAGAGTTGCTCAAATGCGCCTCAATGACCGCATCGGTGATGTCTTCGTCGGTCGGGTAGTAGGCTTTTTTACCGTCCTTCCACTTTAGTTTGGAATAACCTGCTCCAACCAATTCGGTGATCTGTCTTAGCTGTTCAATCTGATCCATATCATCTCAAGTTGGACCTGCATCATTGGTTTAGCCGTCTGTCAAAATGACTTATGATCGTCGTATCTCCTTCGTCGACGATACGGCGTGCACCAATGGGGCAGGTTTTATACCTGCCCCACTTCTTTTTGCTTCGCCCATTTCATTACAACGTCACGGTCGTAACGCACGGTGCGCTCCGACCAATACATTGCAGGTGGCGCATCACCGCCGCTCTTCCAATCGTAGAAGGTGCGTTCGGATACTTGAAGGAATTCGCACACCTGTTTAGGTGTCATTATTTTGGGAAGATTCAGTCGAAACTCTAATTCTTCGATGCGCGCTTCGAGCGCGCGAAGTTCGCTCACGGACATGGCAACACCATCCTTTCTATCTGTCTAATCCAAACAGATGGCCTGAAAGGGCGCGTGCTGCGCCATGACGGTTATTGCGGCCTTCGCCCCATTAGATCGCCCGTCACGGCGGGCTAATGGGTTTGACTGTCGTGCTCCACGTTGTGGTGCAGTAACAACGTATCGCCCGCCAATGCCTCACTCAACCATGAAAGAAGGTGTCGTTTTAATCCGCTGAACAATCACTTTTTCAATGTCTGCCACCAACTCGTGGAGGTCCAGATCCTCCTGATACTCCATCACCATGTCATCATCGCGATTGTCTGACGTGATGTCGCCGCGCAAGAAGGCGGCTGCATAGGACGGGACACGCGCTGGGCCACAAGCTGACGTGAAATGGTGGCGGGTGTCGTGCTGGCGCAATACAGGGACGGGCTTGAGGATCGGGTTTCCCTTCTTGTCCAACTTGCCAGTATCCGCTCTGAGAGTCGGGTGCAAAAGCGTGTCGAGGTGGTCGATGTAGATCGTCTCGCCGGTCTTCGTGGAGGTGGTCGGGAACACATACCTGTAGTTCGAGCGGATTGCTGATAGGGCCGCAACCACCGTGTCGCAGATAGGCAAGGTGCGGGTCTCGCCGTTCTTCATATCGTCGAGTCGGATCGTCTTGCGCGTTAGGTCGATCTGATCCCACTGCAACGAGCGCACATCGTCGGAGCGGATGCCGGTGAAAAACATCACGATCCAAGCCGTGCGCCGCAGCGGGTTTTTCACCGCCATGATCGCCTGCCACATGGGCGACCAATCCCTACGGTCGATCTCTGGGTTGGCGTCACATATCTGCTTCCAGAAGGTCGGGCGTTTCCGAACCTTACCTAGCTGCTTCGCTTTGAGCTTGCCGCGCGTGATCGGCGATGGAATGTCCAAGATCGAGTAGGCATTGTTGATCGCGGCTTTGACATGGTGACGCGTTGATACGGACGGGATCGAAAGAAGGCAGCGCCGGACGTCGAGCAGCGTGACCGAAGTAGGCGACTTGTTCAGGATCGCCTCGGCATACCGTTCGAGTTTGCTCTCTTGGTCATCAAGCGTGCTCTGCTTCGCCGTTGCGCCGGATCGATACTCCTTCCAAGCGTCCCGCACATTCTTGATCTCGGAGGTCGTTTCGCTGCCGTGATGTACCGCCAGCGCGCCGATCTTCGCGAATGCCTGCACAGCGGATGTTTCCGGGAAGGTGGCCTCAAGCGACTTCTGTCTCGATTTGCCGTTCAATCGCCCCTTAAAGTACCAAGTGGCCGCGCGCTTACCAACGCCGAGATAAAGACACGGGTATTTGTCCCCATCATGCGAAAACCAGATTGTGCCTGATGCGGGCTTGGTTTTCGCCGCCGCACGCACTTGTGGCACGCTGTCGAAATTCAGTGTCGCGGTCATGCTGTTCTCCGTGTCGATTTTCAAACGATTTTTCAAACACACCACAACACTAAGTTGCATCAATATGCGATGTCAACCAACTGATTTTTGTTTGAAAAAACACACAACCATTTGTTTTTAAATTATTTATGCACCACCGCGCGCCAACTCAATAAGTATCGGCGGGTGACTTTTAATCAGTGGGTCGCAGGTTCGAATCCTGCACGGCTCACCACTTTTTTCCTTTCTACAATGTTGTGTGTGAGTGATCTCTGGTCTTCTGCCATCGGGGTTTGTCTAACAGAAACAATGTAACACGGTTTCTGGTGTTGTGTTCTACGGCCGCATGGCAATGCGCCACATGGTTTGGATCGTTTTGTCATCCAGTTTGTAAGGTTTTCAATGGTCCGGAAAGAGGCGAGGCCCATATCCGCATAGCGAACAGCTATAAGATTTTGAAAAACATCAAGTTGGGTTACTCAACCGCCACTTCCTGATCCAGAACCATATTTAGAACAAACTCTGTTGCCGGGTCTGTTAGTTCGTGATCGGCAATGGCCTTGAACTGTTGGTGCAGTGGGGTCTTTCCCCAATTTCGCGTAGCGAAAGCAATCCGAGCCGCGAGGGTACGATCTCTTTCCAGAACCGTTAATAGGATTGCGATAATCTCACCTCTGAACCTCGGCTGAGACGATCCAGCCTCTGTTAAAGCCCGGACGAACGCCCATTTGTCATCATCCGTCATTTGATTACCTTGAAGTACCAGATCAATCGATTTGATTGCCAATGCTCCATCTGCCTCTATGCCAGCAAGCGCCCATTCAAATGCATTTAGGCCCCCGTTATTTAGTGCTTTGATGTATCGCTGACGTACGATTGAGCGGGCATGCGTGTCGCTTTGCAGGCCAAGCAGGCGTATGACGGTGGGCCTGTAGACAAAGCGATCCAGTCTATTGAGCTCTTCCAAGATCTGGTTCGTTGAAACCCTGTCTCCTATCGGACGCACCAAGTCGTAGGGTGCTCGACCAATTTCAACCAAGGCAGTGCTGTGTAATACGTGATCAGAGTGCCACAGATAGTCAGAGAAGAACGAAATTCGGTCAGAGCTATCCGTTTCTCCATAAGTCCAAAGCTGACCGACGGAGCGAAGTTTCCCGATAAACTCTTTTCGCTCTGGGGTCATCGTGAATATGCGTTTCCATCCCCTCGAAAAACTGCGCCCGGCTCTGTCTGTGCGCGTTGCTCCATATGTGAAAAGAACTGTATTCGTTGGATCAGAGCGGAACGCGCGCCTCGTTACGCTATCAACCAGAAATGGAATTTCGGGAATTTCTTTTAACCTGTCGTCCGAGCCCTTTAAGACTCGTCTAATTGAGAACTTGAATGGGTTCCCTGACGTGGGGCCAGCCAATACGATGATCTCGGCGGCAAGGACGTGATCAGCAATAGAGGCTTTTGGAAGCTCTACACACACCGTACAAGCATGCAAAACGCGGGGAGCTGTTAGCCCAACAAAGCAGGTCAGAACGATCAAAAAGCTTCGTATACTTGAACGCATCGTGTTTTCATCTTTTACAAAACGACAAACAACAACATCGTTTTATAGAGATTTTTGTGTCCACAGGATAGTCAATGCCGGGAATAGTCTCCTCGCCAATCAACGAGAGCTAAGAAAAGGTTTGATTTCCGCACACTCCAGACTTTGTGTAACCAGTCCCGAACGTCAAAATGTGCAGACGGGTCGGAATGGGCTTCAATGCTGTTCGAATGGTCACGGTACAAAAGAACTAAGATACGCTTCTACAACGCCTCGGTAGCGGATCTCAGGTCCAAATCCTCCACGGCTCACCACTTTTTCAGAACATATTACGCAAATGATTTAAGTCAGGTAACTTTCATCCATTGCTTTAAACATTCGGTGGGCTTTCCTCGAAACTGAACCTGTCGCGGTGACCAACTAAATGGGTTGAATATCCGGACACTGACAAGGCACGGAAATAGCGCCTCGCCCATCTTTTTCAAACCGAATGTCATTTTTCAAAACGACACTAGGGCTTACTTACCGCTGATCTTGGGCTTTCTTTTTCCATTTACCCTCTTACAGTTTCCAAACATCGACACATCAAAAGAGGCCTTGGACCGTGGCACGTATCGAAAACCTCTCGGCGCGATTGTTCAATGTTCCGTTGACCGAGGTGCTGGTGGACGCAAAGCACGGCGATCACACGTTTTTCCAGCTGATCACTGTCACGATTCGAACTGATGATGGGGGCGAAGGAGTCGGTTACACCTATACCGGAGGCAAGGGCGGCCATGCCATTCTGGCAATGATTCAAAATGACTTGGCTCCTTTTCTGGTCGGACAGGACGCCGACCGGATAGAAGACCTGTATGACGCCATGCAGTGGCATGTGCACTACGTGGCGCGGGGCGGCATCGCCTCATTTGCGATTTCGGCCGTCGATATTGCGCTGTGGGATCTGCGCGGCAAACGCACCGGCACACCGCTTTGGCAAATGGCCGGGGGTACAGCGGACCGCTGCAAGGCTTATGCGGGTGGGATCGACCTGAACTTCTCGCTCGACAAGTTGTTGCGCCAGACCGAGGGCTATCTGTCACGCGGGTTCAACGGAGTGAAGATCAAGGTCGGCCAGCCTGATCTGGCCGATGATCTGGCTCGCGCAAAAGCTGTGCGCGAGATGTTGGGGCCAGATCGCTTCTTTATGGTCGACGCCAATTATTCGATGACAGTGGATCAGGCGATCACCGCCGCCAAGGGCTTTGCCGAGCACGATATCCTGTGGTTCGAAGAACCCACGATTCCCGATGACTACAAAGGCTATGGCCGTATCGCTGACGCCACGGGCGTTCCGTTGGCCATGGGGGAAAACCTGCACACCATCCATGAGTTCGAATACGCCTTTGACGACGCCAAACTAAGCTTCATCCAACCCGACGCGTCGAATTGCGGCGGCATCACCGGCTGGCTGCGGGTCGCGGCGCTGAGCGCCAAGCACAATATCCCGGTTTGCAGTCACGGAATGCAGGAGCTGCACGTAAGTCTTGTGTCCGCGCAACCCAACGCGGGTTGGCTTGAGGTTCATTCTTTTCCCATCGACCAGTACACGACCCGCCCTCTGGTCGTTGAAAACTGTCTGGCGGTGGCCCCGAATACGCCGGGCATCGGGGTCGAGTTTGATTGGGACAAGCTGAACGCCGAACATATGGAAGTGCCCGCGTAAGTCACGCGGGCACAGGTGCGCGCGTTACGCAAACACTTCTTTGAACCGGTCCACGCACAAACGGAACCCGTCCTCGAAATTGCCATTGCCGGGGTGATAGACACTTTCGAAGGACACCACGCCGCCATAGCCATCCGTGCGGAGAGCAGCGGCAATCGGGGCGAACAGATCGGCCAGCTGACCCTCGCCCATCCGGCGCACTTCGAGTGTTGCGCGTGGCGTGTCCACCTTGACGTCCTTGATGTGGATATGGCCCAGATAGCCACCGCGCAGCTCGTCATACCCGTCGGGATAGGCCAGTTCATGACACCAGCAGTTGTTGCCGGGGTCCCACAGGACCTTCAGCACATCTTTGGCGTCAAGATCGTCAATCAGCTTGCGCGCGGTGTAGTTCGAGTTCACCAGCGTACCGTTCCCGGTCTCGACAACCAGCGTCACGCCCTCGGCTTTAGCCAGTTCTACGGCAGGCGCGATCAGGGGCGGCATCGTATCCCAGACACCATGGGCAACGTTCCATTTCTCGGCCCCGTTTTTGCCCCACAGAATCTGTTCTTTCCTTTGGGTCATGATCCGTACCAGCGGAGAGCCGACGATATGCGCCATGTCGATCACCCGCTTCAGCGCGTCCATATGTTTGACATGCAGCGCGTCTCCGGGCCGGTTCGCGGCTGTCATGCCCGCGAAGATATGACGCGACAGGCATGAGACGGGTTTGCCCCGGTCCCGCAACAGCGCATCAATCTCGGCAATCTCCTGCGGGCTGTGATCGCCCACTTCGGTATCGCCGACGAATTGAAGTTCAGCATAGTCCAGACCGAATTCATCCATGACATCGACCGCATGTTTCAGATCGCGGGAAATCCCGTCGCAAATAACTCCTAATTTCATGACGGGCCTCCTTTAGCGATGCAGTTCGGCGCCGATGATCTCTTCGATCACCTTTGTGCAGATCCAGTTGTCGCCATCGGGGTATTTCGTTTTCCCGGCGTGAAAGATCTGCATCGCGGACGCGGCGGTCTGCATCGGAACCCCAAGCTCTCCGGCCACGGCCAGCGATATGGTCAGGTCCTTGTGCATGGTGGCGATATGGCTGCCGGTGGCGACAAACTTGCGATCAATGATGTTTTCAAGCGCCGTGTTCACCACGCCGCAGCCTGCGCTGGAGGACGCGAACACGTCCAGCAGGGCCTGACCGCTGACACCAGCCTTGGCAGCAAGGGCCGCAGCCTCGAACGTGGCCGAAAAGATCGAGCCGATCAGCGATTGCAGACAGGCTTTGACGGTCTGTCCGTCGCCAGCATGTTCCCCCACCCGGTGAATGGTGCCGGAAACGGCCTGCATCACCTCGGCGTTCTGGTCCAGAACCTCGGGCGCGGCGGCCGCCATCATCGTCAACGTGCCATTCTGCGCGCCGGGAAACCCGCCCGAAACGGGTGTGTCGATCAGGTGAATGCCTGACCCTTCCATGTCCTGCGCAATGCCGCGCGCCTCGGCGGGTGTGATCGTCGCCGACAGGATCACGGTTCCGCCCTTGGTCATGTTGGCCACCAGCCCATCCTCGCCCAGAATGACCGCGCGGGCCTGATCGCCGTTCATGACCATGACAAACACGCTGGCGGCGTGACGACCCACCTGACCCACGCTGTCCTTTGCCAACCCACCCATATCGGCAAATGCGGCCATGCGTGTTTCGCTCAGGTCAAAGCCCGAGGTTTCAAAGCCATTCTTGATCAGGTTCTTGGCCAGCCCGCTGCCCATATCCCCAAGACCGATTACGCCTGCGGTTTTCATTCGGAAACCTCCCGTTTTTCAGCCCTGTCGGAGCGGGCTGATGCTGTGAAAAAGATGCGTTCCTGCATCGGTTTTCGCGGGGGTTTCACGCGTCTTGCAAAAGACGTCGGGCGCGTCCCAAAGACACCCCGCTGCCCGGTTAGGTGCGATCAGTAAAAGGGGATTACTGCCGTCAGGCAAGCACTTAAATGCAGCACCGATCAGGTAAAGGCTGCCATCAGGCCGCGCAGTTCGGCCAAGCCGCGCATCCGGCCAATCAAAGGGTAACCCGGCGTGCTGTGGCCGCCCCGGTCAGACAGCAACTCCTGCCCATGATCCGGGCGCATCGGAATTTGCCAATCGCTTTGGCCTGCTTGTTTTCTTCGTTTCTGCTCGGCCATCAATTCCCGCACGGTGCCCGCCATGTCGGTGTCGCCTTCCAGATGCGCGGCCTCGTAGAAATCGGGTTTTTCTGCGTCCGATCCTGCAATTCGTTTCGTGTTTCGCAGATGCGCGAAGTGGATTTTGCTGCCATGCCTGCGGACAAATTCCGGCCCGTCGAAACTGGCCGCCACGCCCAGCGATCCGGTACACAGCGTCGCGCCATTTGCTGGCAGGTCAACCGCGTCCAGAACGGCACCGTAGTCATCCACGCTGGACATCACGCGCGGTAGCCCGAGCAGAGAAAATGGCGGATCGTCCGGGTGACAGCACAGGCGCAGACCATGCTCCTGCGCGACCGGGGCAACCTCGGCCAAAAAGTCGACAAGGTGTGCGCGCAACCGGGTGCGGTCGATGTCGCGGTAGGTGTCCAGCAGGGCGCGGACATCCTCGACGCTCCACTGGTCATTGGCACCCGGTAGCCCGGCGGTGACATTGTGTTGCAGCCGGGATTTGGCCGTGTCGGACATTTCGGCGAACCGTTTGGAGGCCGCGTGCTGGACAAGTTCGGAATAATTCTCGGACGCGCCGGGACGTTTCAGGATGTGGATGTCGAACGTAGCAAAATCAGTCAGATCGAACAGCATGGAAGAGCCGCCATGGGGTTGCGGCGCGCGCAGGGCGGTGCGGGTCCAATCGAGGATCGGCATGAAGTTGTAGCACACCACCTCAATCCCGCGAGACGCCAGCGCGCGCAGGCTGAATTTATAGGCCTCAAGATGCGCTGCCATGTCCGTCGTCTGTGTTTTGATCGTCTCGGAAACGGGCAGGCTTTCGACGACGTCCCATTCAAAGCCAGCCTCGGCCAGCATGGCTTGCCGGTCGGCAATAGCCGGGACGTCCCAAGGCTGACCGGGCGGGATGTGGTGCAAGGCGGTGACGATGCCCTGAACGCCCACCTGATGCAGATCGGACAGGGCAATCGGGTCTTCTGGGCCAAACCAGCGCCAGCATTGTTTCATGGCAGCCATCCTTCATAAAGCGGGTGATCGGGTGTGATGGGCAGTGCCACTCGCTGCCCACTGCGTGCCGCATGGTAGATCGCGGTGACAAGACTGACCGAGGCCGCACCTTCGGCAAGCGTCACCGCCGTGTTCGGCTGCCCGCGCAGGGCTTTGCTGATTTCTGCGAAAAACCCCTCAAATCCGGCGGGTTCCGTCGGTGCGCGGCTAAGCACGGTGTCGATGTCTTTCTGCCGGGCGGGGTCGCGGGCCGTGAAGGTCCATTTCGCCTGACCCGGCGCGTAAGGTTCGGTGCCCGAGGTTGCGGTCAGGTGTTCAAACACGATCCGCAGGCGTGTTTCGTCCGTTGCCGCGCCCAGAGTGATGTTGCTGGTGCACAACGCGCCCGATGTCATGGCAAAGCAGATGGCCGCGCAGTCTTCGGTTTCGATCGGGTTGACCCGCGTTGTCACCATCGCCGAAACCGACGCAATGTCACCCGCGATATGTGTCAGCAGGTCGTGGTTGTGGATCGCATGGCCCAGCACAGCCCCACCGCGCTCGCCCTCCCACGTTCCGCGCCAGCGGACAGCGTAGTAATCGGCCCCGCGCGACCAGTGCGTTTCAAGCGCGGCGGTCTGGACGGCGCCGGTCAGACCTTCGTTCTGCAAGTGGCGGAGTTGCGACAGGGCCGGACCCCAGCGGTATTGAAAGACCGGGAACACCTGCTTGCCCGTGTTTCGCGCCGTTTCGATGATCTGGTCCACATCCCGCATCGAGGTGGCCAGAGGTTTCTCGCACACCACGTGCTTTCCGGCCTTCAGCGCGGCCAGCGTGATCGGCACATGCAGATGCGGCGGCAGGCAGATATCAATAAGGTCGATGGAGGGATCATCCAGTGCATCCTGAATCTCGGTGAGCGCCGCGAAATCAGCATCGCCCCTGATCTGTTCAATCCGGGCTGCATCCTTATCGACAACGGCGGCCGCGCGGAACCTATCGCCAAGCTGAGACAGCGCCGCCAGATGTTGCGCTCCGATACCCGCGCCGAGGATTGCGACATTGATCATGACGCCTCTGCCATTTCCTGCGCCCGCAGCGCCAGTTCCATGACCGTGAAGCAATGCGCCTGCGTCATCGCGGTTTCGGTGCGGTGTTGGATATCATGGGCCAGACGCGCGAAATACGGCAGGCCAGCGCCTGAGGCGTCGATCTTTTCACACCGCTCACCATTGACCAGAATCAGGTGATCTGTACCGGGTGCGCCGCCTACGTCCACATATTTACGCAGTTCGATATACCCCTCGGTTCCCAAGATCGTCAGCCGCCCATCACCCCAATTGGGCAGCGCATCGGGCGTGTACCAATCCACCCGGATATAGCCAGTGGCATGGGCGCTGCGCAGGCTAAGCTCTCCGAAATCCTGCAACTCGGGGTCGTCGGGATTGGCATAGTTGGCGACAAATGCGTTGGTGATCTGGGCCGTATCCGACCCAGTATAGTGCAGAAACTGATCAATCTGGTGCGAGGCGATATCAGCCAAAATCCCCCCGTACCGATCGCGTTTGAAGAACCAGTCCGGTCGGGTGGGTTTGTTCAGGCGGTGCGGGCCCAACCCGATGGTCTGCACGACACGCCCGATAGCCCCTGCCGAAACCAACTCGCTGGCGCGGGTGCTAACGGCGGTTTCGAACCGTTCCGAGAAATTGACCGACCAGATGCGCCCGGTCTCGGCCACGGCCCCTTTTATCTGATCCAACTGTTCGAAGGATGTACACCCGGGCTTGTCGGTCATAACATCCATGCCGTTTTGCATGGCCTTGACCGTCAGCGCCGCGCGGTCTGCCGGAACGGCCGAGACCAGGGCCAGATCGGCACCCCAGCCAAGCGCGTCCTCCAGGCGGTCAAACCGGGGGATGTCGGGGAACCGTTTCACATAACCGGGCAGAGTGACGGGGTCTCCCTCCGTCCAATAGCCGACACAGACAACCCCCGCTTTGCGCATGTTTTCAGTCATGCCATAGATATGGCGGTGATCCAGCCCAAGGGCGACGCAGGTCAGGCTCATGCGGATACTCTCGTTTTCAGGCCGGTTTCGCTGGCGATTTGCATCGCATCAATGACCGCATGGGTCAAAAGCGCGCTGCGGCCCGTGGCCATGGGCGGGCGTCCCGTGCGGATCGCTTCGGCAAAATCTTCGATCACCGATTGGTGCCATTCATGGGTAAAGGCCATCGGATCGGCGCCACCTCCGGTCGTTGCCGTTTCGCCGAAGGTTGTCTGAGTTCCATCCATCGCGGTGATCGTCAACACGCCTGCGCCCAGATGCGCCTTGGCGCGGGTGCCTTGGATCGTGATGGTCTCGGCCATGCCCGGAAATGCGGCGGTGGTGGCCATCAAATTTCCGATGGCACCGCTTTCAGTTTCGAACAAAGCACCGGCCCAATCCTCGGCCTCCAGATCATGCAGAGGCGTCTGCCGCATCATGGCCTGAACCGAGGTGATCGGTCCCAGCAGCCACATAGCCAGATCCAACGTATGGATCGCCTGCGAGATCATCACACCACCGCCATCGCGCGCATAGGTGCCGCGCCCCGGCGCGTCATAGTAGCTTTGGTCACGCCACCACGGCACACAGATATCGACCGTCGCGATTGAGCCCAGCTCGCCTGCCTCCAAGGCCGCCTTCAGCGCAGCCGAGGCCGCTCGTGCGCGGTGTTGAAACACGATGCCCAACGGCACCCCGGCAGTTTCGCACAGTTCGACGATCCGGGTGGCGGCTTGTAAATCCCGCTCAACCGGCTTTTCCATGAGAATAGGTTTACCTGCCGCTACAAGGGTTTGCACAAGTGACAAGCGCTGGTCCGGTGGGGTGGCGATGATTGCGAAATCGACGAATGGATCATTGGCGATCTCCTGAACCGATGCATAGGCCCGCGTGCCATGCCGGTTCGCAAATTGCGCGGTTTTTCCAGGGTCGCGACCCAGAACGCCAGCCAGTTTCAGGCCGCAGTCCGATGCGGAGATCGCAGCAACATGGGTGCCCGCAACCATCCCCAAACCAATCAGCGCAATGTTCATTCTTCCCCCCGGTTCCTGGGATCAGTCTGAGGCTTTGTACCCGAAAGATGCAAGCCGTAAAAAATGTGTTAACTGTTCCTTGGGCAAAGCACGGAGGGGAAATTGACAGGCAATTTAAAGGGCATGGCAGAAGACCTGTATCTGGGCATCAAAGACCTGCCCATAGTGTCCCCGCACGGTCATTGCGACCCAAGCTGGTTCGCGCAGGATGCAGCCTTTCCCAACCCGGCCGAGCTGTTGGTGGTGCCCGATCACTATGTGTTCCGCATGCTCTATTCCCAAGGCGTTCCGCTAGAGCAACTGGGGGTGGGCCCTGCGGGACGCGATGCGGATCCGCGTCAGGTGTTTCGCACCTTCGCCGCCCATTGGGACCTGTTTCTGGGCACGCCGTCGCGGATCTGGATCAGCTATGTTCTGCGCGAAACTCTGGGGATTTCTCAAGATCTGTCGCCGGACACCGCCGATGCGATCTATGATCAGATTGCCGACCGTCTGGTGCAGCCCGCGTTCCGGCCAAGGGCGCTCTTCCAACGGTTCGGGATCGAGGTTCTAGCCACCACGGACTCGGTTCTGGATGATCTGGCTCATCACAAGGCGATCCGCGACAGCGGTTGGAGCGGGCGCGTTGTTCCAACTTTCCGCCCCGACGGGGTTCTGGATGGAGCGGACCCGGATTTCGTCCAGAACCTGACTGCACTGGGTGCGATGACCGGTTGTGATGTCGGTAGCTTCAGCGGTTATATTGAAGCCCTGCGCCAGCGGCGTGCCACGTTCATCGAACTGGGTTGCACGGCCACCGACCACGGGATCGAGAAAGTGCAGACCGAATGGCTGGACGATCCCTACCCGATCTATCAACGGTTGCGGCAGGGCGCAGGCAGCGCCGAGGATGCACGGCGGTTCTATGGTCATATGCTGATCGAAATGGCGCAGATGTCGGTCGAGGACGGGCTGACCATGCAAATCCACGCGGGCAGCAGACGCAACACCAACCGCGCTGTGATGCAGGGCTTCGGGCGTGACAAAGGGGCAGACATTCCCATCGCGATGGATTGGGTGCATGGACTGGACGCGCTGCTGAACCGTGTTGGCAATTCGCCAAAGCTCCGCATAATCCTGTTCACACTGGACGAAGGCACCTATGCCCGAGAGCTCGCCCCGATGGCGGGTCACTGGCCCTGTCTGCGCATTGGCCCGCCGTGGTGGTTCCATGACAGCCCTGCGGGGATCGCGCGCTATTTCGATCAGGTGGTGGAAACGGCAGGTTACTTCAATTTGGCCGGGTTCAACGACGACACCCGCGCCTTTCTGTCGATCCCGGCGCGCCACGACATGTGGCGGCGCGGCGTGGCGCTGCATCTGTCCCAGCAAATCGAGCGTGGATATTTCGGGATGGTCGACGCCAAACGGCTGGCGCAACTTTTGACCACTGATCTCGCGCGGCAGGTCTACGGGCTGGAGCTATAGTATGGGGCTGATACTGCATTTCGGCCTCGGCAACTTCGCTCGTGCGCATTTGCTGGACTACACCGATCAGGCGCAGGGCTGGGATTTGGTCGGAGTCAGCTTGCGGTCTACAGCGATCCGGGACGGGTTGGCGCAGCAAGGGTTTGACTATGACCTGTGCGTGCAGGGTCAAGGTGTCCGGCGCATCCGGGTTCTGCGCGATGTTCTGACCCTACCCGATGACCGAGACGCGATTTTCCAGGCCATGGCTGAGGCAGATATCATCTCGGCCACAGTGACCGAGAAGGGCTATCATCTGGACAGCGCAGGTCGGTTGCAGTTGGACGATCCGGCCATCGCCTCTGATCTTACAGGGCAAGGCCCGTCGACCCTGATCGGATTTCTGGCCTTCGGGCTTGCGGGGCGCAATAGCCCGGTATCGGTGCTGAGTTGTGACAATCGGGTGGGCAACGGCGACGCCCTGAAAACGGCCGTTGCTGATTTCGCCGCGGCCGCAGGGCTGGATCTGAACTGGGACAGGCTGAGCTTTCCAAACGCGATGGTTGACCGGATCACTCCGGCGACCACGGATGCGGTGCGCGCCATCAGCGGCGATCCCATGGCCGTCCCGACCGAAGCGTTCTCGGAATGGGTGATCGAAGACAACTTCGCAGGCCCGCGCCCCGACTGGCCGGGCGTGCAATTCGTCAAGGACGTCGCTCCGCACGAATTGCGCAAATTGCGAATGCTGAACGGTGCGCATTCGCTGCTGGCCTACGCGGGGTTGGGACGTGAGCTAACCTATGTGCATGAGGCGATCCGCGACCCTGTTCTGCGTCCGCTTGTACAGGATTTGATGGCCGATGCCGGAAGAACGCTGCCAGACGAGGTACAGGATCAGGTCCCAAACTATGCCGCCGCCTTGATTGCCCGGTTCGAGAACCCCGAACTCGCCCACCGACTGGATCAGATCGCGATGGATGGCAGCCAGAAACTGCCTTACAGGTTCATCCCCACCCTGCGCGAGACCGGATCAGAAGCGGTGGCCGAAGGGGTGCGGGCGTGGATTGCCTATTGTGTGTCAGAGACCGCCAAAGGACGCGCGTTGAACGATCCCTTGGCAGCAGACATCGCGCGGGCGACCCAGCAGGATGAGCCGGACAAAGCGCTGTTGCAGATCATAGGAGCGCAAGATGTGTTGGCTGCGGTGCGGGGATAAGGGCCGCTATCGCTTCTCCCGTTTCCAGATGATCAGCCCGGCGCCCATGATCAGCGCAGCCCCAGTCAGCGTGCTGGCGTCCGGCACGGTATTGAAGAACAGATAACCCCAGATCGCCATGTAGATCAGGAAGGAATAGGTAAAGGGCATTAACTGGTTGGCGGTGCCAAAGCGATGCGCGTTTGTCAGCAATTGGTGGCCGCCCCATCCGAAGACGCCCAGTCCGATCAGCACGATCATGCTCCACAGGTTTTCGGGCTGGATCCAGAACCACACCGCAAAAGGCAACAGGACAACTGTTCCGGTGAGGCCCAGATAGAACTGCATCGTATCAACCGACACGACCCCGGACAGCCGTCGGGTCATGATCGAATACAGCGCCAGTGCCGTCGCGTTATAGACGATCAGTAACATGGTGGGGTGGAACACCGCGCCAAAGGGGCGGACGATCACCAGGACGCCAACAAAGCCCAGAAGGATGGCAAACCACCGCCACGGCCCCACGGTTTCCTTCAGGACAAAGACCGACAGGAAACACACGATCACCGGGCTTGAGAACATGATCGCAGACACCGCTGTCAGCGGCAGGAACCGAAGGGCGTAGAAGTTGAACACCGTGGCCGAAATCAGCAGCAGAGCCCGGCTGATCAGTTGCCACGGATGATCGGTATGAAACCGGCTGGGCTGGAAGCCCCCCTTTGCGATGACACCCAGCGAGATCACAAAATGGCCCGCATAGCGCATAAACGCCAGTTGAAAGGCCGGAAATCCGGCGACGGCCAGCCATTTCGCCCCCAAATCGACAAAGGAAAACAGCAGCCACGCCAGAAGCATCAACACGATGCCCAGACGCGGCAAATCTGCGGTCGATCGGGCGGCGACGGCCATCGCCTAGGGTTTGAACCGGTTGACGTAATAGTCGACCATCTGGCTGACCATATCGTCCGCCTGACCAGTGTCGCGCGCATCGTTCAACGCGGCCAAGGTGCCCTGTGACATCACACTACTGACACCCGCATCGCGCGCCATTTGGTCGTAATACCCGATATCCTTAGCAGCGTTCTTGATCGCAAAGGCCAGTTGATTCGGGTCCTGATTAACGCCGTAGGCGGTGACGAAATCCATCATCCCCGAATGCAGTGGCCCCGCAGCCATCACATCGTACAACTGCTTGCGATCCACCCCAGCCACATCGGCCATGGCGAAAGCCTCGGCCATGGCATTGGCCACGGTCATGCCGAAGAAGTTGTTGATCAGCTTGATCGTGTGCCCCGAGCCGACGGCTCCAAGGTGGAACACGTTCTCACCCAGATCTTCGAGCACAGGTTTTGCGGTGTCGAAAGCGGCCTGATCCCCCGAGGCCATGATGTTCAGCTTGCCCTCCAGCGCGTGTGAGGGCGTGCGCCCCAGCGGTGCGTCCAGATAGCTGCTCCCGGCGGCAGAGACCTCATCCGCGAGGGTCCGCGTGCTGCCGGGCAGCGAGGTGCCAAAGTCCACCACAATGCCGCCGGGCTTCAAACCCGCAATCACGCCGTTTTCCCCGCGCATCCGCGCCTCGACCTGATCCGAAGTGCCCATGCACAGCATCACGATGTCACTGGCAGCGGCCAGATCTTTTGCGTTTTGTGCCTCAACCGCGCCGCGGGCGATCGCAGCATCCAGATGGGTGCGATCGCGGTTGCCCAGAACCGTGACCGCATAGCCCATGTCCAGCAACCGGTTGACCATGGCCCCGCCCATCAGCCCGAGGCCAATAAATCCAACAGAAGGTTTGCTCATGCGAATTCCTTTCCATCAATTCGTCTTAAGTGTCTCTGCGCCCATCCTTTGCGAGCGCGTGTTCAGGCCTGCACCGGCAAGCCCGCACTCTGTTTCGCCAACGCCTCTTCAATCCGGGTGGCGACCGCAAGGGTACGCGCGGCGTCGGCCACATCGATCAGCGGAGCGACCCCGTCCATCACGTCGAGAAAATGATCCAACTGCGCGTCCAGCGGCGCGCAGCTTTGGGCCGGTTTGTCGAACTCCACGCGCTCTGACGGGGTGCCCCAATCCTTGCCCTGCCACAGAGTCAGCGACGGGAAACTGATGGCCCCTCTTGTGCCGGTGATCCACATCATGTCCTGATGGGTGGTGCCGATATTGGGATTCTCGCCGATCCCGGCCTCAAACCCCCAGGGGCTGGGCGCGGTATCGGCGAAGCTGATGGTTCCCGTCGCCCCGTTTTCAAACGCAAGCGCCACCGCGCCGCTTTCAATCCTGTCCGTCCCGCGCAGTGAAGCGCCTCGCAAGGCGGCAATCTCGCTAATCTCGCCGATGACAAAGCGTAAAACGTCGATGTCGTGGACAAGATTGATCATCACCGGGCTGCCGCCCGAGGTGCGCCAGTTCTGTTCGAAATAAGCGTCCGGCTTTCGCATCGCCCATAAAAGCGAGACATTGATGACCCGCCCGATGACGCCCTCGGCGATCTTGGCCTTAAGATGTTGAAGGACTTGGTGATAGCGGCGATGGTGGCCGACCAGACTGCGGACCTGAGCCTGTTCAAGGGCACGGGCCAGCGCCTGCGCCTCGGCCACGGTGCCGGCAACGGGTTTTTCGATTAGCATATGCCATCCGCGTGCTGCCGCCGCCATGCCATGCGCGGCGTGCAGATGCGTAGGGGTGGCGATGATAACGCCGTCCACATCGTCCTGAACGTCATCCATACTGGCGAACCGGGTTGCGTCCACACGGATCGACATGTCCGGGTCAGCAAGCCCCACAAGATGACAGCCCGGATGTTGCTTAACGGCTTGGATATGGCGAATGCCGATCAGCCCGCCGCCAACGACGAGGATACGTTTCACTGCGCTGCTCCTGTTGCGCACGGCGTGGAGCCGTTATCTGCCAGAACAGATGTCATGTCCGGTTTCCCTCATGCGCAGAACGGAGAGGTCGAGTCCCACCGATGAATGTCGATATGCGGCTGGGTGGCCAGACGCGCGCGGGCGGCCTCCCAGTTCGAGCGACAGACACGCCAGTCGTGCAATTCGCGGTCAGGGTTGACGCGGGACCGGGCCACGAAATCCGGGAAATGCCCGCGCCCTGTGGGTTGCCCCGTCGCGCTGTAGCGTATGTCGAAGGACCAGCGGAATTGATCCGTGGTGTTGACCAGCGAGGCATGCGGGGTCAGAGGGTGAAACAGGACGATGCCTCCGGCTGTGACCGGCAGGGGGACAGCGGTCGTCTCATCCACAAACCCGTCCGCGATCCCGGTCTGGGTGCGCGCGCAATGGGGCAGGATGTCCTGATCCGGGGCTTTGGCCTGCACTTGCAAACAGCCGTTTTCGACCGTCGCATCGTTCACCGCGATCCAAACAGTGACCATGTCGGTCTGGTCCGCATCCTCCAGCGCAACAGCCCGGTCCTGATGCCAGTCCGTTGCAGTAATATGCGCGCGGATTTCATCATTTGCCAGCTTCCGCGCCGGAGGTTTCAGGCGCACGTGCTGAATGGGGTTGCTGGTCAGTTCCGAGCCGATCAGTTGCTCGACCACGTCCAAAAGCGGCTTGGCGGTCATCATCTCGAACACGGCGGGTCCGATGTGAAAAGGCGTATCGGCCATGATCCGGTCGCCGGGCAGAGAAATATCCATGGGCTGGAAATAGTCGCACCGGGCCTCGTAAGCGGCCAGCAGCTTGCCCCAGAAATCCAGACCCTCGGGGCTGGGCACCAGACCTTGCGCGAACCAGTCCGCATAAAGCCCATCCAGCAGGGTCGAGTATTCGTCGATCACCCGGTTCAGAATGTCAGGCGGAATAACGTCTGGCACGACCAGATAGCCATCGGTTTCAAAACGTGAGATTTGCTCTTGCGTCAGCATGGGTCGATCCTCACAACAGGATTGCGATGATATTGGGCCAGATCAGCAGCACCGAAAGCGCCAGAATCTGGATGCCGATAAAGGGCAGGAAGCCGCGGAAGATATCAGTCAGGCTGATATGCGGCGGGGCCACCGATTTCAGATAGAACGCGGCCGGTCCAAAGGGCGGCGACAGGAAGCTGACCTGCATGTTCATACAGAACACCACGCCGAACCAGATCGCTACGTGATTTGGCTGCAGCTGGCCGATCAGGCCGATCTCTTCGATGGGCAGGCGCAGCACGATGGGCAGGAAGACCGGGATGATCAGCAAGACGATCCCGACCCAATCCATGAACGCGCCCATGAACAGCAGGATCAGCATCATCACCAGAATGACCAGCATCGGTGGCAATTCCTGACCCACGATCAGATCAGCCACATATTGCGGTCCGCCCGCGATGGTATAGGCCCCCGCCAGCGATGCGGCACCAATCGTGACCCAGATGATCGTACCGGTGGATTTCAGAGTGCGCATAAGACTGTCCCAGACCAGCTCGAACGAGCCTTCTCCGCGCAGGATGGCGATGATCAGAACAGCGAACGCGCCCATTCCGGCAGCCTCGGTGATACCGGTGATGCCGCCGTAGATCGAACCCAGAACCACGCCGATCACAACCATCGGTGCGACCAGCCCTTTGCCCATATGCCAGCCAACGCGCGCGCGCTCTTTGCCGAAGACGAAGAAGATCAGCAGCAGCACAACAATGGTTATGCCTGCGAACCAGGGCAGGTAATCCGCCGTCCCGAACCGCGCGGGCTCACCCTGACTGGCGGCATTCGATCCTGACAGTTCGAAGAACGCGGCCCGGATGAACAGAACGGTGGAAAATCCGGCAACGACGATACACATGAACGCGGCGAACAGCTTGCGCTTTTCGGTCGGCTCGGGGTCGTTCGGGTCGGGTTCAGGCAAGGGGGCATCATCGGGTTTCAGCCGGGTGCGGATGATGATGTAGAGGATGATCATCGACGCCAGCATGAAGCCGGGGATGAAGGACGCGGTGAACAGCGACTTGATCGAGGTTTCGGTGATCAGACCATAGATGATCAACACGATTGACGGCGGGATCATCGTCCCCAACGAGCCCGACGCACAGATCACACCGATGGCGAGGTTCTGGTTATACCCCAGCCGCAACATCTGCGGCAGGGCGATCAGGCCCAGCAGAACGACCTCACCCCCGATAATCCCCGACATCGCCGCCATGATCACCGCCATGATCGAGGTGACGATGGCAATCCCGCCCCGCGTCCGCGACAACCAGATATTGAGCGAGGAATACATGTCCTTGGCGATCCCCGAGCGTTCCAGCAGAGAGGCCATGAAGATGAACAAGGGCACGGATATGAGCACGTAATCCGTTAAGAGCCCGTATATTTTCTGTGCCAGAATATAGAGCGGCCCCGTCCCCGGCCTGCCGGTCAGCAGCCCGTCGCCAAAGGAAAATGGGTTGAGCAGCAGGTTGGGCTCGAATTTCAGCACCAATACAAGAACCGCCAGCGAGGCCGAGGCCAGACCCAGCGGCATCCCGATGGCCAGCAAGACGATAAGTGCGACCATCAGGATCAGTGAGATTGTTCCAATATCCATCAGTCTTGCCCCACTGCTTTTTTCAGCATTTCAATCTCTTCTTCATCAGGTTCGTCAGTGTGAATCTCGGGTTCCTTGTTCCAATCCGAGATCAGGTTCACGACCGCCTGAAACGCCACCAGCGTAATGACGATCAGCACCATTGGTTGCAGGGTCGCCGGGATCGGCGGGTTGAAAGCCGAGCCGAACAGCTCCCATTTATACAACTTGTTGACGAAGACCTGTTTGTAGCTGCCATAGACAAGGAAGAAGGCGAAAAGCACGATCAGAACGGTCGAGATCGTGTCGAACACCCGTTGCAGCCATCGTGGCACGGCGTCGTATAGCAGGAAAATACGGATGTGGCTGCGCTGCTGCATCCCGTAGTAGCCAGACATCAGGAAGACGAAGCTGGCGAACCACAGGGTCATCTCGTTGGCCCATTCGGTGGGTTTTTCCAGAATGTAACGCAGGAAGACCTCGTAAAGCATCACAATGGTCATGATGGCGATCATCATCATGGTGACGCGCCCAATGAACAGGGCAAATCGGTCGATGGCGCTGAGCCCGCCATACTCCATTGCAGCCGGGCGCACGGTTCGGGCACCGATCACCGCAAGTATCGGAGTCAGGATCAGCGCGAGCATGTCAAAAATGTCGATATGTCCGCCGAAGATGCCAGCGGCATTTGGCGTGATGTCGGCGCGCAGGTAAATCTCCTGCACCTGAGACTTCAATGATTCCGAAGTGTAGGGCAGCCAATCCAGCAGAAAGGCAGGCAGGTGCCAGACCAGCCAACTGGCCGTTCCGACAAAGGCCAAGGGTATCAGCCATTCAATAATTCCGCCCGTGGATTTCTGCATTTCCTGCCCCCTGTCGTTATGTCCTGGCCCGGAAGTGATCTATGAAGTCGCGGTCGGGCTCGACGCCGATGCCCGGCCCGGTCGGAACCGCGACACGGCCTGCGTTAGCTTTGACCTGACCCTGAATGTCCAAAGGAACGGTCAGCAGATCGTCCCGGAATTTGTTGTCCGTGGTGTCAAACTCCAGCATCGGCTCCCACGGGTGCAGGCCGCCCGGCATCGGAGGCATTGCCGCCAGCAGATGCAGGTTTGTGGAAACGGCAATTGCGCTGCCCCAGACGTGATTGACGACCGGAGTGAAATGGGCGTGGCACAAGGCCAGAATCCGCAGATACTCGGATACGCCACCCAAGGCGCAAACCTCGGGCTGGGCGATATCCAAGCCACGGCTTTCCAGCAGAGTGCGCCACGACCACCGATTGAACACCGCCTCGCCCCCAGCGATGTTGGTTTTCAGCCCTTTGCGCAACTCGCGGTATCCGTCGGTATCCTCGGGCGCGACAGGCTCTTCAAACCAATAGGCTCCAAGCTCGTCCAGAGCGCGTCCCACATAGAACGCATCCGACGTGGTATAGGCGTGGTTGGCATCGACCATGAACCGGAAATCGTCGCCGACACCGCGCCGCACGGCCTGACATAGCTTGACGTCTGGTTCGGGGCCAAAGCCGGTTTTCATCTTGGTGGCGACAAAGCCCATCTCTTTGATCGCGGCTGCCTCGTCCGTAAAGCGGCGCGCCAGATCATCGACGGGTTCATCGCGCAGCATCATACCGTAGCCATAACAGGGGACCGAGCTGCGATGCGCCCCACCAATCAGCTTGTGCAGCGGCAGGCCCGCCACTTTGCCAGCGATATCCCAAAGAGCGATATCCAAACCCGAAAGGGCCTGAAGGGGCATGCCACCCTGCCCATGATCTCGCAGAAGGTTGTAGACCTTGTGCCAGATCACGTCGCGGTCCATCGGATCCGATCCCAGCACCATGGGCTGGATCACCTGTTCGACAATGGTTTTGTTGGCAAGAGCGACCGTACCGGGGCCGAAACACTCGCCCCATCCGGTAACGCCTTCGTCGGTCTGAACTTCGACCAGATGCGCGCTGCGCTTGTCGTAATATTGCTGCGAATAGCCCAAAACCTCGGGCATGTCGTAGCGCAGGACGTGACTAATGATCTTGGTGATTTTCATTCGACATACGTCCCTGAGAAAGGTCCGGAAAGGCCACGGATCGCAGCCTTTCCGAAGGATCGTCTCAGCATGACGCCGATTATTTCATCGCACCCATGTCTTTCAGGAACGCAATGTGGCTTTCCAACAGCGCCTTGGCTTCGGGCGTGGTGGCGAACTCGGTCCAGCCAACCTGAACGGCATCGCGGTAAGCGGCCAGGTCTTCCGGGGTCCATTCATACAGCTGGATACCCTGGGCGCGCAGGTCTTTGGCGGTTTGCGCGTTCTGCACCTCGTTGATCGTGGCGTTGTGCAGGGCCAGGCTGTCCATCGCGACCTCGATGATCTTGCGATGATGCGCGGGCATGGATTCCCAGACATCCTTGCGGCAGGCCAGGTGATCCGCTGGCATCGAGTGGAAGCCCGGGAAGTTGGTGTGACCCGCGATCTCATACAGACCCAGACCCACGTTGTTGGTCAGGTTCGCCGCGTCGGCACCGTCGATGATGCCGGTTTCCAGCGCCGTGAAGATCTCGTTAAAGTCCATCACGATGGGCGAGGCACCCAGCTCGGCGAACACTTTCGTGGCCAGACCCGGAGGCGAACGGAATTTCCAATCCTTGAAGTCTTCGACCGTTGCGATCGGTTTGGTCGAGGACAGCGATTCCGGTCCCGGAATCCACCAGCCGACGAATTCCATGTCATAGCCGTTATACAGCTCGTTCAGCGCATCGCGGCCACCGCCATGCAGCAGCCATGCCATCTGCTGATAGGGGTTCTGATAGCCACCCAGCAGATCGCCTGCGAATTGGAATGCGGGGTTCTTACCGGTCTGATAGCCGCCACCCGTCATATCGCAATCCAGAATGCCCGTTGCGGCGGCGTCGAATGTCTCGACCGATTTGACGACGGACGAGGAATAGAACATCTCGACCTCGATCTCACCGTTGGACATTTCGGTGATGTCCTCGATGAACTTGGCCGCCATCTTGCCCGACAGCTGTTCCGGCGAGAAATGGGTTTGAATGCGCAGTTTTGTGGTTTCGGCAGCGGCGAATGTCGCGGCCATGGTCGTGGCTACGGCCACAGCGGCCGCGGTCGTCAATAATTTCATATTGTCCTCCCAGACGTTGAGCGTGGCGTGCTGAAGGTTTCTAAGCCCTCTCTTGAACGACGCTGCCTGACGTTAGGACGCCGAATCGCATGCGACAAGTAAAATGTGAAATTGAGCGTAATTTCGAGATTATTGCCCAAAAACGAAATTAGGGATAGGAAGAGCGAAGGGTAACGTTCAGGACAACTCTTTCGATGACCGCTGAAGTCGATATTTATCAAGATCTTAAGGTGCGGCTGATCTCGAACGGATTCGAACACGGGGCCAAGCTTCGGGCGGAAGACTTGCGAAAAGAATACAAGTGCTCAGCCAGTTCGGTCCGTGAAGCCCTGTTCCGGCTTGCTGCTGTGGGCCTTGCAGATTTTCAGGAACAACGCGGGTTCCGCGTGCCGCAACGCGCGCCCCAGAAGTTGATCGAACTGACCCATGTCCGCATTCTGCTGGAAGCAGAGGGAACCGCATTGTCGATCCAAAACGGCGGCGTCGATTGGGAGGCACGCCTAACCGCAGCTCATCACAAACTAAGTCACATCGAAAGGCGCATCCGCGACAAGGACGATCCGAGTGACCTGATCGATATCTGGTTCGCCGCCGAGAAAGAGTTTCATGAAACTCTGATTTCAGCCTGCGGATCAGAGACGCTGAAACAAATGCATGGACGCGTCTATGCGCAATTCCGGCAACAATTGATGGTCGCGGATCGCCGGTTCGAATTCATTTCGATGAATATCGAACATCACGCCAATATTCTTGAGGCTGCGCTTTCAGGCGACCCGAAGCTGACCCAACAGAAAATACACGACCACCTGAAACGGCACCTGACCGGCGAAACGCTGGACGCTTAGAAATTCAGGTCATCTTCCAGATAAATTCGGATGATCTCTTCAAAACTGGATTCGGCCCTGAAACCAAGATTCAGCGCGCGGTCGGTTTGAAAATCGCGTGGCCAGTTCTTGACAATGGCTTCGATGGCCGGGTCCGGCACGTGTTTGATCCTGTCCACGGCCTCCTGCCCTGCCACATTGCGCAGCGCCTCGATCTGTTCGGCGACCGTGCAACTGATGCCGGGCATATTCAGCGCATGGCGGCCCTGCAAAAGTCGGATTTCCAGATCGGCAGCATGGGTCAGGAACTGGGCCGCTGACCGAGGGCTGGCGTGCCAGTGGCGAACGGTATCGGCGACCGGCAGGATCGCCTCGGCACCGTTCAGCGGCTCACGGATAATGCCCGAGAAGAACGATGAGGCCGCAGCATTGGCCTTGCCGGGGCGCACGCACAGGGTCGGCAGGCGCAGCGACAGGCCGTCGATATAACCTTTGCGGCTGAAATCCGTAATCAACAACTCGGACGCCGCTTTCTGCGCGCCATAGCTGGTCAAAGGTGCCGACAGGAATTCGTCGTCGATCTTGTCCGGGAAGGGCGCCCCAAATACGGCGATGGAAGAGGCAAATACAAACCTGGGCCGGTATTCCCCTTCAGATGCGTCATGTTCAACTTTCAGAGCGTTCAGTAGCGCCCATGTGGCCATCAGATTGACATCCCAACCCAAGGCGAAATCCGTTTCCGCCTGACCTGACACAATAGCTGCGAGGTGAAACACCAAATCAGGCCGACGGGCCGCCAAATCCTGTGCTGTGCCCATCGCAGCAATATCGCCTGCTATCTGCGTGCCAACGACCCCGTTGGGCGGAAAGGATTGATCGAACAGCGTAAGTTCGACGTCAGAACCAAAAACCTGCTCGGTCCGGATGCGCTGCGCCAGTTTCTGGCCCAACATTCCGCCGCCACCTATGATCAGTATCTTTTTCACGTGATACGCCCCCGTTCCGTTGCTTTAGTTTCTTAGACAAAGCCACGTGATCCAATGCGGCTTCATCCTTTTCTTCAATCAAGTTGTCAAAACAGCCGCACGGTGATCAGAGCACGTGGCGATTTTTGCACTTTTCCCGGTGACGGTCTGGGCCGCCGAATCTACCAAAAACAATTAGTTTTCCTCCAAGGGCCGTACCATTCCGGTCAGCTGTTCCAGATTGTCTGACGAATAGAGCCCAGCACCCTGACCCCAAGCTGGGCCGCGATTGATCCTTGCTTCATTCGCCAGTTCCTTTTGGAGCGCCTGCCCGGCGCTCTATTGTCACATTTCCCGGCGCGGCAAATGATAGCGCTAATAATTCTTACTTTGAGGTCTTTTTGGCACTATTAAGATTGAAAATCCATTTTCGATTCGTCTTCATAATCTCGAAATCATGGAAAGTTTCGAAAGGGTTCAAATCAAACCAACCCGATAGTGCCTAGCTGCGAAAGCGCTGGCACCGGGCACGCAATTCGGTTTGCGGTATTTTGCGCGGAGAAATCGCGATGACCACAAACCAAACCGATCAAAAGGACAGGGAATTCGGCCGATGACAAAAAAGATAAACAAAGAAGACCTGCGATCGCGCAAATGGTTTATGAACTCCGAAAACCTCGAGATGACAGCGCTGTATCTTGAGCGGTACCTGAATTACGGCCTAACGCGGGAAGAGCTTCAATCCGGCAAGCCTATCATCGGGATCGCCCAGACCGGTAGCGACCTGAGCCCTTGCAACCGGCACCATATCGAGCTGTCCAAACGTGTCCGCGACGGCATCATTGCGGCCGGCGGCACCTGTATCGAAATCCCTGTTCACCCGATTCAAGAGACGGGCAAGCGGCCCACAGCATCGCTGGATCGTAACCTGGCCTATCTGTCGCTGGTGGAGAGCCTCTATGGGTATCCGTTGGATGGTGTGGTTCTGAATATCGGCTGTGACAAGACCACTCCGGCGCTGCTGATGGCGGCGGCGACGGTAAACATCCCCGCGATTGCACTGTCGGTCGGCCCAATGCTGAACGGTTGGTGGAAGGGCAAGCGCGCCGGATCCGGCACCGTGATCTGGTCCGCGCGCGAAGACTTGGCGGCGGGCAATATCGACACCGATGAGTTCATGGATATCGCCGCCGCTGCCGCCCCGTCCGTTGGCTATTGCAACACCATGGGCACTGCGACAACGATGAATTCTCTGGCCGAGGCGCTGGGGATGCAATTGCCAGGATCAGCAGCCATCCCGGCCCCTTATCGTGAACGTGGCCAGATCAGCTATGAAACCGGGCGTCGGATCGTCGAAATGGTATGGGAGGATCTGCGCCCCAGCGATGTCATGACCCGCGAAGCCTTTGAAAACGCCATCGTCGTGAACTCGGCCATTGGCGGCTCGACCAACGCTCCGATCCACCTGAACGCGGTTGCCCGCCATCTGGGTGTGCCGCTGGACAATGACGACTGGCAAAATTTGGGCCATGACGTGCCGCTGCTGGTCAACCTTCAGCCAGCAGGTGAGTATCTGGGCGAAGATTACCAACATGCGGGCGGTGTTCCCGCCGTCATTGGTGAATTGATCGCCGCCGACATGCTGCCGCATCCCAATGCGGTGACGGCCAATGGCAAGACGATGGGCGAAAACTGCGCGGCGCGCCGGTCGTTGAACGATGACGTCATCAAGCCGGTCAGCGCTCCGATCAAGGAACAGGCCGGGTTCATCAATCTGTCGGGCAATTTGTTCGAGAGTGCGATCATGAAGACCTCGGTCATTTCGCCCGCCTTTCACAAAGCCTATCTGTCAAACCCCGAGGACCCCAACGCATTCGAAGGGCGCGCGGTCGTCTTTGATGGCCCCGAGGATTTCCACCACCGCATTGACGACCCATCCGAGAATATCGACGCCAATTGTATCCTGATCATGCGCGGGGCTGGCCCCAAGGGATATCCGGGCGCGGCCGAGGTGGTGAATATGCGACCGCCGTCCTACCTGTTGAAACAGGGTATCGAAGCGCTTCCCTGCATCGGCGACGGGCGGCAGTCGGGCACTTCGGGCAGCCCCTCGATCCTGAATGCGGCGCCCGAGGCGGCGGCTGGTGGCGGCTTGGCTCTGGTCCAGAACGGTGATCGTCTGCGCATTGACTTGGGCAAGGGCACGGCCGACATGCTGGTGCCGCTGGACGAATTGAACGAGCGCGCCCGCGCATTGGAAACCAATGGCGGCTATGAAATGCCACCTCACCAGTCACCGTGGCAGGAAATCTTCCGCGAAAAGGTGGATCAGCTGGATCGCGGGATGATCCTGAAAGGGGCTGAAAACTACCGCGACATCGCCCGCAAATTCACCCCGCGCGATAATCACTGACACCTCTCGGCGGGGCGCAAACCCCGCCCATTCACAAATAAAAAGGTGCGCCACGATGCCCGACCTCCTGCAAATCGGAAATATCACCGAGCGGATGCAATCCCGCCTGTCTCCGGCCTTCAAAATTCATCAGTTGGATCAATACGAGGCCGCAGACATCACCCATGTCATCACAAACGGGCATGCCGGTATCCCGACCGATCTGATGAGGTCTTTGCCAAGCCTCAAGGCGATCAGCGTCTATGGCGTCGGCTATGACGCGGTTGATGCCAAGGCTGCCGCGCAGCTGGGTATTGTCGTAACCCACACCCCCAATGTGCTGAATGACGAGGTCGCCACAACCGCCGTTCTGCTGATGCTGTCCTGCTACCGCGAGCTTGTGCGCGACGATGCCTATGTCCGGTCTGGTCGGTGGGAGGCTGAAGGCAACGCGCCCCTGACCCGTTCGGCTGATCGTCAAAAGATCGGTATTCTGGGCCTGGGCCGCATCGGTCAGGCGATTGCGGACAAGCTGGCCCCTTGGTCGCCCGAAATCTCTTACCATTCACGCAGCCAAAAGGATGTACCTTATCAGTATTTCGGCTCCTTGGTGGATATGGCCGCGCATGTGGACGTTTTGATCTGCATCACGCCGGGTGGGCCCGCGACGAACAAGTTGGTCAATGCCGAGGTGCTGAAAGCCTTGGGCCCGGCAGGCACGCTGATTAACGTCAGCCGAGGCTCGGTTGTGGACGAAACGGCCCTTATCGAGGCGCTGCAACAGGGCGATCTGGGCTGGGCCGGATTGGACGTGTTCGAAAAAGAGCCACACGTGCCGCAAGCGCTACGCGATCTGCCGAATGTCGTATTGCTGCCACACGCCGGAAGCGCGACGGTTGAAACCCGCGCCGCCATGGGCGACCTGACCGTCGATAACCTGCTGCAACATCTGCAAGACGGATCGGTTTTGACCCCGGTGCCGGAATGCCAGAACTTCTAGCAGGCCACGCCGGCGCATGATCGAGTTCATCGTTGCGGTCTTTTTCCTGCTGATCACACCTGGTCCCGGCGTGCTGACAACGGCGGGGATCGGTTCGGCCTTTGGGTTTCGCGCTGGCTTTGCGTTTGTCGCCGGGTTGATGCTGGGCGGGTTCATCAACATGCTGCTGGTGATCTCGGGCGTTGCCGCTGTGGCCTTGGCTTTGCCCTTCCTGAGGACAGTGTTGCTGATCGCGTCGGTGAGCTATCTGGTGTTTCTGGCATGGCGCATCGCAAGTGCCGGGTCGCGTGTGGGATTTGCGCCTGCTGCGACGCCGCTTGGGTTTCTGAACGGGCTGACGCTGCAATTCATCAACCCTAAAGCCTATGTCGTCAGCACTGCGCTGTTTTCCGGGTTCGCCTTTTTGCCCGACGCCCCGATCTGGGAGGCAGTGATCAAGATCATCCTATTCAACCTGATCTGGGTGCCCGTGCACCTGATCTGGCTCAGCGCCGGGGCGAAACTTGGCAGTTTGGATATCAGCGAGACGTGGCACCGTCGGATAAACCTGGCAATGGCGGCCTCGTTGCTGGCGGTGGTTGGGATCGCCCTGGTTTCGGCCGTCTGAATGCGACCGGTGTCTTGGGATACGCCATGCAAATGCGGCCTGCGGGAACCCGCTTTGGACAAATTTACTTGGTTGAAGGAATGATATTTGGTCAAGTGATCCGAGACAGAACAGGATGACAATGCGAAACGAAACTCTCGACATACGCGGTGACTATGAAAAGAACGGATATGTTTCGCCGCTGGATATTCTGACCCCAAGCGAAGCGCAAAGGTTGCGCGACGACTTCGAAAGGGCCGAAGACGCAGTTTCGGGCGACAGCCAGCGACTGAAACTGCTGTATTCCTATCCCGATCGGCTGATACCCTCTTTTGATGCGTTATTGCGCCATCCTAATGTGATTGCTGCAGTCTCGCCTGTTCTGGGCCCCGATCTCATGGTCTGGAGCGGCGCCCTATTCGTTAAAGAAGCGCGGTCGCCCAAAATTGTCTCGTGGCATCAGGACCTGACATATTGGGGTTTGGACGATGCGCAGGAAGTCACATGTTGGGTGGCCCTCTCAGAGGCGTCCGAGCAAAGCGGCTGTATGCGGTTTGTTCCCGGCAGCCACCAGAACCGTATCGTCCCTCATGTGGACACTTTCGATGAGAACAACCTGCTGTCGCGCGGACAGGAGATAGCGGTGAATGTCGACGAGGCTGACACGGTTGCCGCCGCGTTGCACGCTGGTCAGGCCTCGATCCACCACGGCCATCTGTTTCACGCTTCGGGCCCCAACCAAACCAATGATCGCCGGATCGGCGCCGCCCTTCGGTTCATCAAACCGTCGATGAAACAAAAGAATGGCGCGCGTACTCTGGTCGCGCTGGTTTCAGGCCAGGATGAATTCGGACATTTCGAAATTGCGCCCGCTCCACAGGGGTTTCTGCATGAAGACGATTTTGCCTTATGCCAGCAGGATGCCGACAGAAAGAAGGAAATCCTGTTTGAAGGCGCCTAAAACCGGGCAGGAAGGCCACCGTTTTCGCTGGGGTGAATCTGACAAGGCGCAAAATGTGAGGGGGAAAATAAAATGACAAAACCAAATGTTGGCAAACAGGTTACTCCGACCAGTTTTGCGCATGTGGATGGCGGTACACGGGCGATTGGCACAGCAACCGATCGTTGGACAATGTTGTTTGTCTATCGCGGTCGGCATTGTCCTCGCTGCAAACGCTATTTGAACAAGTTAAATGCACGGCTGGCCGATTGGACCGATCGGATGAATGTCATTGTGGTCTCGGCCGATTCTCTGGACAAGGCTTTGGCAGACCGCGATGAGTTCGGATGGAATTTCGATCTATGTTATGGGCTTACAGTCCCGCAAATGCGCGATCTGGGCCTGTATGTCTCTGAACCCCTGTCCGAGGCGGAAACCTCGGATATGTTTGCCGAGCCTGGGACATTCGCAATCCGACCAGATGGCAGTTTGATGCTTGTAGACATCTCAAACGGTCCGGCAGCACGCCCCGATCTGGAGGAACTATTGGACGGAATGATCTTCAACATCGATAATGACCGTCCCGTCAGAGGCACCGCGTAACCGCGATCTCAAGTGACCCATCAGGGTGGTCAAATTCTCTTTTTTTGTCCTCGCGACCACTGGCCCAGTCCGTTAAGTCTGTCTATGGCTCTTCCCGCGGGGGTGATGTGAACGCGCCGCTCTCCGAGCCTGCGTTTTCACCGGTGCGACTACACCCGAACCTGTCCGAGCTCTATCGCTCCAATGTTGCTAGTCTTGCACATGCGTTATCGGACCCGTCGATCCTCACAGGAGCTTTGGATATCATCCGGGTCCTTATCGAACGGGTCACGGTCCTGCATGAGAGGGACGGCGTTCAGATCGAACTCCAGGGTGCCGTGGCAGCGATGATTGGGTTGGCCCAGAATGAACTAAAGTCGCCGTGAGGCGGCATGTTCGGCATTTTGTTAACCGTGTTGGTTTCTGGAGTATGCTTTGGCGCACTTGCTTTGAGGTTTTGAGCCTGACGCGGTGGCGACGTTAAGCACTTGATCCGGGGGATCAATTTTAGTCTGACCGGGCTGTGTAGGGGATTTCTGACGCTGGTTGCGGGAGCAGGATTTGAACCTGCGACCTTCAGGTTATGAGCCTGACGAGCTACCGGGCTGCTCCATCCCGCGTCAGAGTCAGATTTGTTTTCATCGTGTTAGAGAGAATTGGGCTTTTTCTAGGTTTGGCGGTGACCTACTCTCCCGGGGCTTAAGCCCAAGTACCATTGGCGCGGCAGTGCTTAACTTCCGGGTTCGGGATGGGACCGGGTGTTTCACTTGCGCTATGACCACCAAACCGAGGAAAAGCCCTCGGTCGACTTTCTTGCTGTGCAAGAAAGCGACCATGCGGGAGGCAGCGTCTTTTGTTTACAAAAGGCGCGTTCCCGCACGGTTATTTAATCAACCAACATCGCGGCTTGGCGCTGCGACGCTGTCCTTTGTCAAGATTGGTGTATGCTTTGGTCTTGTCTTTCCATTACTGGATCAAATCAAGCCTATCGGGCGATTAGTACCGGTCAACTGAACGCATTACTGCGCTTACATCTCCGGCCTATTGACGTGGTGGTCTTCCACGGCCCTCAGGGAGACCTTGTTTTGAGGGGGGCTTCCCGCTTAGATGCCTTCAGCGGTTATCCTGTCCGATCATAGCTACCCAGCACTGCCGTTGGCACGACAACTGGTCCACCAGTGGATCGTTCACCCCGGTCCTCTCGTACTAGGGGCAACTCCTCTCAAGTCTCCTACACCCACGGCAGATAGGGACCGAACTGTCTCACGACGTTCTAAACCCAGCTCACGTACCTCTTTAAACGGCGAACAGCCGTACCCTTGGGACCTGCTCCAGCCCCAGGATGAGATGAGCCGACATCGAGGTGCCAAACACTGCCGTCGATATGGACTCTTGGGCAGTATCAGCCTGTTATCCCCGGCGTACCTTTTATCCGTTGAGCGATGGCCCTTCCACTCGGGACCACCGGATCACTATGGCCGTCTTTCGACTCTGCTCGACTTGTCAGTCTTGCAGTCAGGCTGGCTTCTGCCATTGCACTCAACGAGCGATTTCCGACCGCTCTGAGCCAACCTTCGCGCGCCTCCGTTACGCTTTAGGAGGCGACCGCCCCAGTCAAACTACCCGCCACGCAGGGTCCCGGATCCGGATAACGGACCGCGGTTAGACATCAAGAGTGCGAAGGGTGGTATCTCAAGGGAGGCTCCACAGGTACTTGCGTTCCTGCTTCAAAGCCTACCACCTATCCTGCACATCACAATCCTGATGCCAGTGCGAAGCTGTAGTAAAGGTGCACGGGGTCTTTCCGTCTAACCGCGGGAAGCCTGCATCTTGACAGGCAATTCAATTTCGCTGAGTCGATGTTGGAGACAGCGGGGAAGTCGTTACGCCATTCGTGCAGGTCGGAACTTACCCGACAAGGAATTTCGCTACCTTAGGACCGTTATAGTTACGGCCGCCGTTTACCTGGGCTTCAATTCAAGGCTCTCACCTCTCCTTTTAACCTTCAGGCACCGGGCAGGCGTCAGACCCTATACGTCGTCTTGCGACTTCGCAGAGCCCTGTGTTTTTAATAAACAGTCGCCACCCCCTGGTTTGTGCCCCCAGCCCCTAGTTGCCTAGGAACCGGGCCTCCTTCTCGCGAACTTACGGAGGTATTTTGCCGAGTTCCTTCAACATCGTTCTCTCAAGCGCCTTGGTATGCTCTACCAGTCCACCTGTGTCGGTTTAGGGTACGGTCTGATGGAGGGCTATTTCCAGGAACCACTCAGCAGCCCAATCAATCCGATAAGATTGAACTACACCT